>NZ_CP117517.1:0-3581207 GCF_028621875.1 Photobacterium sp. GSS17
GTGGCGGACAATCCGGGCGCGGCGTACAACCCGTTGTTCCTGTACGGCGGAACCGGCCTGGGTAAAACCCACTTGTTGCATGCGGTGGGTAACGCGATCGCGGATCGCAAGCCGAACGCCAAAGTGGTGTACATGCACTCGGAACGTTTCGTGCAGGACATGGTAAAAGCGCTGCAGAACAATGCCATCGAAGAATTCAAACGTTACTACCGCAGCGTCGATGCGCTGCTGATCGATGACATTCAGTTCTTCGCCAACAAAGAGCGTTCGCAGGAAGAATTTTTCCACACCTTTAACGCTTTGCTGGAAGGCAACCAGCAAATCATTCTGACTTCGGACCGCTACCCGCGAGAAATTAACGGGGTAGAGGATCGCCTCAAGTCCCGTTTTGGCTGGGGACTGACGGTGGCGATTGAGCCGCCGGAGCTGGAAACCCGGGTCGCGATCCTGATGAAAAAAGCGGAAGACCACAATATCCGTCTGGCCGACGAAGTGGCCTTCTTTATTGCCAAGCGCCTGCGCTCAAACGTGCGTGAGCTGGAAGGGGCGCTGAACCGGGTAATTGCCAACGCCAACTTTACCGGCCGTGCGATTACCATTGATTTTGTCCGTGAAGCGCTGCGCGATTTGCTGGCGCTGCAGGAAAAACTGGTCACGATCGATAACATTCAGAAGACCGTGGCTGAATACTATAAGATTAAGATGGCTGATATGCTGTCCAAGCGCCGGTCACGCTCGGTGGCTCGCCCGCGCCAGATGGCGATGGCGCTGGCTAAGGAGCTGACCAACCACAGCCTGCCGGAAATCGGCGATGCCTTTGGCGGTCGTGACCACACGACGGTGCTACACGCGTGCCGCAAGATTGAGCAGCTGCGTGAAGAAAGCCATGACATCAAAGAAGATTATTCCAACCTAATTAGAACATTGTCATCTTAATATGAAGTTTACCGTTGCACGCGAACAATTACTGAAGCCGCTCCAGCAGGTGTCTGGGGCGCTGGGAAGCCGTCCGTCACTGCCGATTCTCGGCAATATTCTGCTGGTGGTGGAGCAGGGTTGCCTGTCTATGACCGGGACCGATCTGGAAGTGGAAATGATCGCCCGCCTGCCGCTGGAAGGTGACTTCGAACCGGGAGCGGTGACTGTGCCGTCTCGTAAGTTCCTGGATATCTGCCGCGGTCTGCCGGATCAGGCCAGCATCAGTGTGACCCTGGAAGGTGATCGGGTGATCATTCGGTCCGGTCGCAGCCGCTACACCCTGTCCATTCTGCCGGCGGCGGACTTCCCGAACATTGAAGACTGGCAAAGTGAAGTGGAATTGGCACTGCCACAGGGGCAAATGCGCCACCTGATCGACAGCACCCAGTTTTCCATGGCCCACCAGGATGTCCGTTACTACCTGAACGGGATGCTGTTTGAGACCGATGGCTCGCACCTGCGTTCCGTGGCGACCGACGGTCACCGGATGGCGGTGTGTGCGATCGACCTGGCGGATACGCTGCCAGCTAAACAAATCATTGTGCCGCGCAAAGGCGTGATGGAGCTGATGCGTCTGCTTGATACTCCTGATGCGGACGTCCGCATTCAGATCGGCCATTCCAACATCCGGGCGGAAGTGAATAACTTTATCTTCACCTCGAAGCTGGTGGATGGTCGCTTCCCTGACTATCGCCGGGTGCTGCCGCAAAATACCACCAAAACCCTGGAAGCCAATTGTGATGAACTGCGTAAGGCGTTCTCGCGAGCGGCGATTCTGTCGAACGAAAAATTCCGTGGTGTGCGCCTGAACCTGGCCAACGGTGAAATGCGGATCACCGCAAATAACCCAGAACAGGAAGAAGCGGAAGAATTTCTGGATGTCGACTACCAGGGAGAGCCACTGGAAATCGGCTTTAACGTCAGTTATGTGCTGGACGTTTTAAATACCCTGAAGTGTGAACAGGTGCGCTGGTCGCTGACCGATGCCAATGCCAGTGCTTTGCTGGAAGACTGCGCCAATGGCGATGCCATGTATGTGGTGATGCCAATCAGGCTGTAAGGTATGCCATTAACACGTCTTATCGTAAAAGACTTCCGTAATATTGAAGCCTGCGACCTGTCGTTGTCGCCAGGCTTTAATTTTCTGGTCGGTGCTAACGGCAGTGGGAAAACCAGCGTGCTGGAGGCCATCCATTTTCTTGGCCATGGCCGTTCTTTTCGTAGCCATCTGACCGGGCGTGTGATCCGCCATGAGCAGGCCGAGTTGTTTGTCCATGGTAGGCTGCAGTCGGCTTCTCTCAAAATGGAACTGCCGGTCGGCATCAATAAAAAACGCGACGGTACCACTGAGCTGAAAATCGGTGGAGAGAGCGGGCAAAAGCTGGCTCAGCTGGCGCAAATCCTGCCGTTGCAGCTCATTACCCCGGAAGGGTTTGAGCTGCTGATTGGTGGGCCTAAGTTTCGGCGATCGTTTATCGACTGGGGCGTGTTTCACGTGGAACCTCAGTTTTATCACGCCTGGAGCCGGGTGCGCCGATTGACCAAGCAGCGCAATGCCTTGTTGAAAACGGCCGCCAGTTACCGCGAGCTCAGCTACTGGGATCAGGAACTGGCTCAGCTGGCGGAAGACATCGACCGCTGGCGCGATGCGTATTTACAAGCAGTCAAAGCCAAAGCGGCCGAAATTTGTCAGGGCTTCTTGCCGGAATTTGATATCCAGCTCGGGTACTACCGCGGCTGGGAAAAAGACACCCCGTATGCTGAGCTGCTGCGCCGCAATTTTGAGCGTGACGGACAGTTGGGGTATACCGCAAGTGGACCGCACAAAGCGGACTTGCGGATCAAAGTGGCCGGTACGCCGGTCGAAGATGTACTGTCCCGCGGCCAACTGAAATTAATGGTCTGTGCCCTGCGCCTTGCCCAGGGATTACACCTGACTGAAGCTACCGGGAAGCAGTGCATTTATTTAATTGACGATTTTGCTTCCGAACTGGACAGCCAGCGGCGCACGCTGCTGGCACAACGGTTAAAGGAAACCGGTGCCCAGGTGTTCATCAGTGCGATCAGCGGTGACCAAATCGCGGAAATGCATGATGAAAATGGCAAGATGTTTCATGTGGAACACGGTAAAATAACCGCAGGATAATCAAAGCGAGAGTAACTCAATGTCCAACAACTACGATTCATCAAGTATCAAGGTACTGAAGGGCCTTGATGCGGTACGTAAGCGCCCAGGGATGTACATTGGTGATACCGATGACGGCACGGGCTTGCACCACATGGTCTTTGAGGTGGTCGATAACTCTATCGATGAAGCTCTTGCTGGCCATTGTGAAGATATCATCGTAACTATCCATGAAGACGGCTCGGTGTCTGTAAGCGATGATGGTCGTGGTATTCCGACAGAACTGCACCCTGAAGAAGGGGTTTCTGCGGCAGAAGTCATCATGACGGTTCTGCACGCCGGCGGTAAGTTCGACGACAACTCCTACAAAGTTTCCGGCGGTCTGCACGGGGTGGGTGTGTCGGTAGTGAACGCCCTGTCTGAAAAAGTGGAACTGACCATTCACCGCGGCGGCCATATCCATCAGCAGATTTACCACCATGGTGAACCTCAGGCACCTCTGGCTGTGATTGGTGATTCTGACCGCACCGGTACCCGTATTCGTTTCTGGCCGAGTGCGGCCACGTTTAGCAACATCGAATTCCATTACGAGATCCTGGCGAAGCGTCTGCGCGAACTGTCGTTCCTGAACTCCGGGGTTTCTATCCGACTGATTGATGAGCGCGAAGAAAATAAGCAAGACCACTTCATGTATGAAGGCGGGATTAAAGCGTTCGTTGAGCACCTGAACCGTAACAAGACTCCAATTCACCCGAAAGTGTTCCACTTTGAGTTCACTCGTGAAGACGGTATCGGGGTTGAAGTGGCGATGCAGTGGAACGATGGTTTCCAGGAAAACATCTACTGCTTTACCAACAACATTCCGCAGCGTGACGGCGGTACGCACCTGGCGGGTTTCCGTGGCGCGCTGACCCGTACCCTGAACCTTTTCATGGAAAAAGAAGGGTATTCGAAGAAAGCGAAAACCGCGACCTCGGGTGACGATGCCCGTGAAGGCCTGACGGCCGTGGTCTCGGTGAAAGTGCCGGATCCTAAGTTCTCCAGCCAGACCAAAGACAAGCTGGTATCGAGTGAAGTGAAACCGGCCGTTGAGTCGGCGATGGGTGAAAAGCTGAGTGAATTCCTGCTGGAAAACCCAAGTGATGCCAAAACGGTTTGTAGCAAGATTATCGAAGCGTCCCGAGCCCGTGAAGCGGCTCGTAAAGCGCGCGAAATGACGCGTCGTAAAGGCGCCCTGGATCTGGCGGGTCTGCCGGGTAAATTGGCTGACTGTCAGGAAAAAGATCCTGCGCTGTCTGAACTCTACATAGTGGAGGGTGACTCGGCGGGCGGTTCTGCCAAGCAGGGGCGTAACCGTAAGAATCAGGCGATTCTGCCACTGAAAGGTAAAATCCTGAACGTGGAAAAAGCCCGTTTTGACAAGATGCTGTCTTCGCAGGAAGTGGCTACGCTGATCACGGCCATGGGCTGTGGTATCGGCCGCGACGAATACAACCCGGATAAACTGCGTTACCACAGCATCATCATCATGACCGATGCCGACGTCGACGGCTCGCACATCCGTACGCTGCTGTTGACCTTCTTCTACCGTCAGATGCCAGAACTGATCGAGCGTGGTCATATCTACATTGCTCAGCCACCACTGTACAAAGTGAAGAAAGGCAAACAAGAGCAGTACATCCAGGATGATGACAACATGACGCAGTACCAGATCACTCTGGCACTGGATAACGCGCAGCTGTTTACCGCAGAAGGGGCGCCGGCGATCATGGGTCAGGCGTTGGAAACGCTGGTGCAGCAATACAATAGTGCCGGTAAGATGATTGACCGCATGAGCCGTCGCTATCCGAAACTGATGCTGAATGAGTTCCTGTATCAGCCGCGTCTGACTGCGGACATGCTGGCGGAACAGTCTCAGGTAGAAGGCTGGACGAACACGCTGGTGGCCGCGCTGCAGCAAAAACAAACCGGTGAAAGTCACTTCTCGTTTGAGGTGGTGAAGGACGACGAGCACAACGTATGGTTGCCGAAAGTGATCGTGCGTACTCACGGTGTGGAATACGACTACCTGCTGAGTGTTGATCTGCTGAACTCGAAAGAGTACGCGAAACTGGCGGATCTGTCGGAAGCATTGGACGGCCTGCTGGATGATTCTGCCTACGTTCAACGTGGCGAGCGTAAACAGCCGGTTGACAGTTTCAGTGAAGCACTGGACTGGATGATCAAAGAATCTCGCCGTGGCCTGAGCATTCAGCGCTATAAAGGTCTGGGTGAAATGAACCCGGATCAGCTGTGGGAAACCACCATGGATCCAGAATCGCGCCGTATGATGCAGGTAACTGTTCAGGATGCAGTTGCTGCTGACGAACTGTTTACCACGCTGATGGGTGATCAGGTTGAGCCGCGTCGTAACTTTATCGAAGCGAACGCCCTGAACGCCAACCTGGACGTGTAATTACGCCGAGATAGCACCTGCCCAAGTGGCAGAATGTCAGATAGGGTGTTGGAAAACGCCGCTCGAAAGAGCGGCGTTTTTTTATGACCTCGATTATAGGCTGCCGTAGCCGTTATCCTGGCGGAGGCTTTTCTTTTGGATCGTGGTTAGTCTGGAGTATGAACCGGGCAGGCTCGCTGCTCCCAGATCACGTTTGAGTCAAGATGCGGGCTCTCCTTGCTAAACCTTAGTAGGTAATGTCTGATTTTGGGCAAATTTGTTGTCGGGGATGGGAGACTTTTACTTGCTGGGTGCTGCAGTTTTGGGGGAACCAGACGGCTAGTTGCCTGGTTAGGACAAAAACGGCTGACTGAGAATAAACCGCTGAGCAAAAAAATTGCTATCGGGGTCTTGAATCGGATTTGGCCGACCTTATATCTAGTAGTGAAGCAGAGTAAGGTGCCAGAGTTTGGGCCTGCATACGCTTGTCCGGTAGGAAAGCAGCTTCACTGACCTTAACCGTAATCATATTGCTTCAAAGAAGGATAGGTATTATGCGTACACTTGATTTTACTCCTCTATATCGTTCTGCCATTGGTTTTGATCGTCTGTTTAATCAGATGGAGCAGAACCTGAACAACAGCAATGGTGGCTACCCGCCATACAACATTGAGCAGCGTGGCGATAACCAGTACCGCATTACGATGGCGGTCGCGGGGTTTGCTGAGTCGCAGCTGGATATCACTCAGCACGAGAACAAACTGATTGTGCGCGGTACCCGCTCTGAGTCGGAGCACGACGAGCGCCAGTACCTGTATCAGGGGATCGCAGAACGCGACTTTGAGCGCAAGTTCCAGTTGGCAGACTATGTCAAAGTGATTGGGGCTAATATGGAGAACGGGCTACTGCATATCGATCTTGAACGTGAGATCCCGGAAGAGCAGAAGCCACGTAAGATCACCATCAATAGCACGCCGCTACTGGAAAGTGAGTAACGCCGCTAGCTAAACGCAGCAACGATAAGAGAGAAGGTCAGCCATCGGCTGGCCTTTTTGTTTGGCTGGATTCTAGTGATTGCAGTAGGGGAAGCGGTTCCCGTTTTGGTTTCACGTGAAACCAAGAAAGCTGCCTAATGGCAGCTTTCTGAGGGAGAGCGATAATAACAATGCTCGCGGCGGACCCAGGTTGGTGACTTGGTAAAGACCGGTTACCCATCTAGATGCGATGCTGCTACGTCCCTACACGGGGAATGCTCTGAAACGGGGAGTGCACTCCAGGAGTCATAGCTTGTAGGCCATCAATCAGCGGGTTAGCCTTCCCGGTAGGCGCGAGCAACTTCTTCGGCAATGATAGCAATGCCGCGTTGCATCACGTCGTCTTCCTGCACATAGTTCATGCGCAGGCATTCATGACCATGCTGCCAGTCTTCTTCCAATCCGATAAAGAAGTATTCGCCCGGGACAATCAACACTCCGCGATCCTTGAGGCGCTGGTACAGTTCCATGGTGCTGATAGGGAGATCGTTAAACCACAACCACAGGAACATGGCCCCTTCAGGCTTGTGAATTCGAAAACGTGGATCGGTAATGGCTTGTTGCAGCAGTGCGACCGCGTGCTGAGATTTTCGCTGGTAAAACGGTTTAATCACAGTTTCGCTCAGCGTCAGCAAGTCGTTCTGTTCAATCATCCGATAAGCCAGGGCGGGCCCGACACTGCCAGGGGCCAGGCTGAGCACGCCGTTCATGTTGGTAATGGCTGTCGCGATTTCTTCGCGGGCAACGACAATCCCACAACGTACACCCGGCAGACCGAGCTTGGACAGGCTCATGCACAGCACCGTGTTGTCGTTCCAGAAAGGGGTGACATCTTCAAAAATGATATCCGGGAACGGCATGCCGTAGGCGTTATCAATAATCAGTGGGATACCGTGTTCACGCGCCAGTGCATCCAGGTGGGCAATTTCTTCGTCGGTCAACACATTACCGGTTGGGTTGGTCGGGCGCGACGCACAGATCGCCCCAATGCTGTCATCCACCACCAGGTTTTTGAAGTCGACATGGTACTTAAACAGGCCATCTTCCAGTAGGGTGATTTCTGGGCGGTAGGAGATAAACATCTCTTCAGTTAACCCCGCATCCCCATAGCCAATGTATTCCGGTGCCAGCGGCAGCAGAATTTTTTTGCGGGTCCCATCGCTGAATGTGCCTGCCAGAAGGTTGAACAAATTGAAGAAGGCGCTCTGGCTGCCGTTGGTCAGGGCGATATTGCGTGCGGTTATCGGCCAGCCGAATCGCTCACGCAACAGATCAGCCAGGGCATTGATGAACGTGTTTTTGCCTTGTGGACCATCGTAGTTCGTCATGGCCTGGGTCAGTTCGCCACTGGCGGCCATTTGCTGGCAAAGCTGATTGAAGTAGGTGAGCATTTCGGGAATCTGAGCCGGATTCCCGCCACCCAGCATGATGGCATCGGGATTGCGTAATCCGTCGTTCAAATCATCCATTAGTTGGGTGATCCCAGAGTAGCGGGCGAACTTGTCACCGAATGTTGAAAACTCCATCTTATTACTTCCGATTCTCAGTCTATCTAAGGTTGACTTTTATTTATTCGATATGGTTATGGATTATGTTGTGTACTCCGTCAACATACCTGAATGCTGGAGGTAGGGAAAGTCTGAATTGCGGCGTTCTTTTCCCTTTACACCCAGTGAAGAATTCCGCGGTTTAATCCGGTGTGGCGGAGAATCTGTGGTCGTGATTTTTGGCATTCTGGTTCTGTTGCCATGCCTCTGCCTCTGTGTGTTTCACATGAAACATTTCTCTGCTTGGGAGGGGTGAGTAAGGTCGGTTGGGCTGGCGGGTGGAGGTATGTACTGTTGGCTGCAATGGCTCATTTATCACTGGCAATTGGCTGTAGATGCAGGTTCACCAGAGACGGCAGATGCAGGTTCCACGTGAAACCACTTACCGTCAGACTCAGTCATGCCCGAGGGGCGGAATCAGTAGCGTCGGCATCAGGGGGAGTTCAGGGGGGAAGTAAGTAGCGGAATTGCCAAGAGTTACTCAGGCTATATAGTGGAATAGTGGAATAGTGGAATAGTGGAATAGTGGAATAGTGGAATAGTGGAATAGTGGAATAGTGGAATAGTGGAGCAGAAGAAAAACCCCGGCACTGCCGGGGTTTGGACTAACTTATTTCTGAAGCAGTGAAATATCAGCCACTTTCAGGAATTCGTTACGCAGCAGGTTCAGCATGGTCAGACGGTTCACTTTTAGCTTCTCGTCATCAGCCATGACCATGACGTTGTCGAAGAACGCATCAACCGCTTCTCGCAGGGTGGCCAGTTCAGACAGTGCCAACTGGTAATCGCCTTCCGCAAAGATTGGCGCCAGAGCCGCGATTTTCGCTTCCACTTTTTCGGCCAGAGCTTTCTCGGCATCTTCAACCAGCAGACCGGTATCAATCGCGTCAGACAGCGCTCCGTCAAATTTCGCCAGGATATTACCCACACGCTTGTTCGCGGCAGCCAGCGACTCCGCGGCATCCAGTGATCGGAAGTGGCTCACGGCTTTCACGCGTTTGTCGAAATCAGCAGGCTGGGTTGGGCGACGGGTCAGAACCGCTTGGATCACGTCAACGCTGTGGCCTTCATCCTGATACCAGGCGCGGAAACGGCCCAGCATGAATTCCAGTACTTCAGCTTCAACCTCACGGTTGCTGACTTTGCCGTCCAGCAATTCGTGCGCTTTGGCGATCAGGTCAACCAGATCCAGGTTGTAACCACGCTCAACAATGATGCGTAGCACACCCAGTGCTGCACGACGCAGGGCAAATGGGTCACTGCCTTTTGGCGCCTGACCGATACCAAAGATACCTACCAGCGTATCCAGTTTGTCGGCCATCGCAACAGCTGCAGAGACGTCAGTGCTTGGCAGGCTGTCACCGGCAAAGCGTGGCATGTACTGCTCGTTCAGTGCCAGTGCGACGTCTTCCAGTTCACCGTCGTGGCGTGCGTAGTGCATGCCCATAACACCTTGGGTGTCGGTAAACTCAAAGACCATGGAGGTCATCAGGTCACATTTAGACAGCAGACCGGCACGTTCAGCGTGCTCCACATCGGCACCAATTTGCGCCGCAATGTAACCTGCCAGGGCTGTGATGCGATCGGTTTTGTCGCGCAGGGTACCCAGTTGTTTCTGGAACAGGACATTGTCCAGTTCTGACAGACGTTCAACCAGCGGACGTTTGCGGTCAGTGTTGAAGAAGAACTCGGCATCTGCCAAGCGCGGACGAACCACTTTCTCATTACCTTCAACGATTTGACGTGGATCTTTGGAAATGATGTTCGATACGAAGATGAACTTAGGCAGTAGGTTGCCGTTCTGATCGTAAATCGGGAAGTATTTCTGGTCACCTTTCATGGTGTAAACCAGTGCTTCAGCCGGCACTTTCAGGAATTCTTCTTCGAATGATGCTGTCATTACGACTGGCCATTCAACCAGTGACGTTACTTCTTCCAGCAGGTCATCTTCCAGATCGGCAATGCCGCCCACTTCGGCTGCGGCTTTTTGCGCATCGGCCAGAATCAGGGCTTTACGGGTTTCGTAGTCGGCCATAACCATACCGCGTTCCTGCAAAATGGCAGGGTACTGATCAGCGTGGTCGATAGTGAACTCAGCTTCACCCATGAAGCGGTGACCGCGAATCACGCGATCGGCGGTAACGCCCAGTACTGTGCCGGATATCAGCTCGTCACCCAGTAGCATCGTCAGGGTTTTCACCGGACGGATGAATTGTGTTTCTTTGTCACCCCAGCGCATTGGCTTAGGGATAGGCAGTTTAGCCAGGGCATTTGCCACCAGTTCAGGGAGCAGGTTTTGTGCCGGTTGGCCTTTAACGGCTTCTTTGTACAGCAGCCATTCGCCTTTGTCTGTGGCCAGACGCTCAGCCTGGTCAACGGTGATACCGTTACCGCGAGCCCAGCCCATTGCTGCTTTGGTTGGGTTACCGTCAGCATCGAATGCGGCCGCGACAGCTGGGCCACGTTTTTCTACCACTTTGTCAGGCTGTGCCGGTGCCATCGCCTGCACTTTCAGTGCCAGACGACGTGGAGCTGCAAACCACTCGATACCCTGATGGGTCAGATCGGCGGTGTTCAGCTCTGCGGCAAAGTTTTCAGCAAAAGCTTCGGCCAGAGTACGCAGCGCTTTTGGTGGCAGCTCTTCGGTACCCAGTTCAATCAGAAAATTCTTTTCGCTCATGCCGTTCCCTTATAGATTGGTTTTGCACATCGGGAAGCCCAGAGCTTCACGGGAAGCGTAATAAGCTTCAGCAACTTGTTTAGTCAGGTTGCGAATACGCAGGATGTAACGCTGGCGCTCAGTAACAGAGATCGCTTTGCGGGCATCCAGCAGGTTAAAGGCATGGCCGGCTTTCAGAATACGCTCGTAAGCAGGCAGCGGCAGGGGCTTCTCCAGCTCCAGCAGCGATTGACATTCTTTTTCGCATTGGTCGAAGAAAGTGAACAGGAAGTCAACGTCCGCGTGCTCGAAGTTGTACGTGGATTGTTCCACTTCGTTCTGGTGGAAGATGTCACCGTACGTCACTTTACCTAGCGGGCCGTCGGTCCAGACCAGGTCATACACAGAGTCAACGCCCTGAATGTACATTGCCAGACGCTCAATACCGTAAGTGATTTCACCCGTCACCGGTTTGCATTCAAGTCCACCAACCTGCTGGAAGTAAGTGAACTGGGTCACTTCCATGCCGTTCAGCCAGACTTCCCAACCCAGACCCCAAGCACCCAGCGTCGGGTTTTCCCAGTTGTCTTCCACAAAGCGGATATCGTGGATTTGAGTATCGATGCCCAGCGCTTCCAGTGAACCCAGGTACAGTTCCTGAATGTTGTCCGGTGATGGCTTGATGATCACCTGGAACTGGTAGTAGTGCTGCAGGCGGTTCGGGTTTTCACCGTAACGGCCGTCAGTCGGGCGACGGGAAGGTTGCACATACGCTGCTGCAATAGGTTCCGGACCCAGAGCACGTAGACATGTCATCGGGTGCGAGGTACCGGCACCGACTTCCATGTCCAGCGGTTGTACGATAGTACAGCCTTGCTGGCCCCAGTAATCCTGCAGCGCGAGGATCATGCCCTGAAAGGTTTTAATATCATATTTCTGCATTGTCAGCTTCGCGTGATTGATGGATTAATAGATGTTAAGTAACAATCCAGTATACCTCGCCAGCCCGCTTGCTAGTAGGGTTCGTGCATGTTTTTTGGGCATGTTTATGGCTAATTGCCAAAATTTGTGTGGGTACCGGGTGTGGCGTTAAAGAAATAGCACTATTTTGACAATGTTCTGAATATTTTGTCTTAATGACAGTATAAAATTACCTGAGAGGGAAATTGGCTACATCGTTCTGCCAAGACAGTGAGATCGGCGGAGCCGAGAGTGAATGAGATTTTTACTATGGAACTGAAAATGACCAATAAAAATAAATGGGTTCGCAATCTGGTGATGGCGACGGCCGCTGCGCTGGTAGCGACGGGCTGTTCGACCGTGAATCCATATACGGGTGAAGAGCAAACAGCGAAAGCAACAACCGGTTCGCTGATCGGTGCGGTGGCTGGTGCTGCGATCGGTGTTGCTTCTTCCAGTAAGAGCGACCGTGGTAAGGGGGCCCTGATTGGTGCTGCTTCTGGTGCTGCCCTGGGCGGTGGTATCGGTTACTACATGGATGTTCAGGAAGCGGAACTGCGTAAGAAACTGCGTGCGTCAGGCGTGAGCGTGACTCGTGACGGTGACAACATTGTGCTGAACATGCCAAACGCCATTACTTTTGGTTTTGATCAGACCGATCTGAGCTCTCAGGCAAAACAAGCACTGTCGAGCGTAGCGGTTGTGGTGAAAGAGTATGAGAAAACTCGCCTGAACGTTTACGGCTTTACTGATAGCAAGGGTACGGATTCGTACAACCTGCGTTTGTCTCAGGTTCGTGCGAGCGAAGTGAGCAACCAGCTGATGCGTGAAGGTGTGGCGAGCAGCCGTATTATCACCAAAGGTATGGGTGAAGCGCATCCAATCGCGTCAAACTCGACTGAGCAGGGCCGCGCGGAAAACCGCCGTGTTGAGATCGTTCTGTCTCCAATGTCTTAATGGCATGGTCTTAATAGTATGGTGAGATTGTTCACCATCTAATTGTTAACTTATCAGTTAATTCCCAAAAGGAGCCATCATGGCTCCTTTTTCTTGGCTGCGAACCGGCCATTGGGCCAGGGGGCAGTGTCGGTTTTGTGCTTGATCCAGAGCGTAAAGCTGGCTAGAATTCACGCTCCTTTGGGGAGTAGCCTCTTGTTCTGTACAAGACAAACGTCAACATAATTGAAGCAAAATCTTCATGGCGTTTGTGACCCACGCAATCCTACTTGTGGGTTTGGCGAGACCATTGGTAAATCGGCATGAACCGGGGTGGGGCGTGCTTGTTTACCTATGGTTTAAAATAATTACCCTCGCCCCAAAGAGCATGTCGTGAGCATTTTAGCTGTTTCCATTACTACCGTTGCCTTGGCCGAAATTGGGGATAAAACCCAGCTGTTGTCCTTGCTGCTGGCCAGTCGTTATCGCAAACCGGTGCCGATTATTCTGGCGATTTTCTTTGCCACCATTGCCAATCATGCCCTGGCGGCGTGGCTGGGTGTGGTCGTCGCTGATTACCTCAGCCCTGACGTATTGAAGTGGGTACTGGTGGTCAGTTTTGTCGCGATGGCAGGGTGGATTCTGATCCCCGACAAGCTCGACGATGACGAGAAAATTTCCGGCCGCGGTCCGTTTATTGCCAGCTTTATTGCCTTCTTTGTAGCGGAAATCGGTGACAAAACTCAGGTGGCGACCACGATGCTGGGCGCGAAGTACTCCGACGGTTTGCTGTTGGTTGTCCTGGGTACTACCATCGGGATGTTGCTTGCTAATGTACCGGTTGTCCTGATTGGTAAACTCTCGGCGGATCGTATGCCGCTGAAAACTATCCGTATCATTACCGCTGTGTTGTTCCTCGGCTTGGCGGTGGTGGCTGGCATCGGGCTGTAAGCGGGTAGTGGCGGGGCGCGCAGAGGCCAGAAAGGTTTCACGTGAAACCTTTCTGCAGCACGGTTGCGGATCGCCCCAAGAGGGCTCGCATATTACTGCAGCTTTGCAATTAACACTTTGAAATATAAATATTTAATGAAAGTGCGATGACGTTGGCAGGATTTGTGAGCCTGAGTGTAGTGCAGGAAAATTGCTCGTGCTAAGGTGATACCAGTACCGGAAAGCGTGCTCTAAGGAGGAGATATGGAACGTTTTCTCGCAATCTCACCACGCAGCCAGTTTTGGCTGTTTAATGTCGCGCTGGCACTGAATATCCTTGGGATGGTGCTGACTGATATGTGGTTACCGATGGTGGTGGGTGCCATCATCACGACTTATCTGTCGGTGGATGCGCTGGTGCGGTTACGTTACGTCCTGCCGATGAAAAAGGAAATTCGCGAGCTGCGCCATGAGTTAGAGAAAGCCCGCCGTCAATTGCGCGAGAATGACACGGAGCGTGAGTGGCAGGAGCCGTAATGCAGTACCGTGTTGTGTATCCCTAACGGACGAATAAGCAAAAGGCAGCTCATTGAGCTGCCTTTTTTAGTTAGTCCCTTTCTTAATCAGATACCGGTAGGGAACCGTATCTGTCTCGGCGGCGATCAGAGTGTGATCCATAAACCGGCAGAAGCTCGGAATATCGCGCGTCGTTGACGGGTCATCAGCGATCACCAGCAGGGTATCGCCATCCGCCATTTTTCTTACCGTTTTCCGCACCATCATTACGGGTTCCGGACAGCGGAGTCCTTCTGCTTCCAGGCAATGTGTCGGGTTATCAAAAATCGTAGTCATAGTGTCGACATCTTGTTGCGAAGCCTTCGATCATACTTACGGGCAAGAATTAATCAATAAGGGTTGGCAAATCGAAATAAAACGTGTAACTTATTTAACAAGTCGTTAACGTTTTATCTTCTAATGGATTAGGAGGGATGACTATGCTTACGTCGATGGATCGCCTCACCATTTACAGTGTGTTGTGCTTTATCACTTTTTGTACCCTGATATTGCGTACACCGAACGACTCCAGTTTTTTTGCGCTGGCTGGTTTGATTGCCGCCGCGCTGGGCCTTTGGTTCGAGCTTATTCATTCTCCTGAGCTCGAAGAAGAGGAAAGCTGACAGCTAACTTTGCACATCTACTACACTCCCCCAGTTTTCTTGGGCTTCCCCGCTTTTATAGCGGGATTTTTTTTATTGGGCGCGGGATAATATGCTTTCCTTGGGCATAGACACAGGTAAGGCATGGAACTCGAAGACATCTATCGCCGCGATCTGAATCTGCTGGTAGCGCTGCGGGTGCTGCTGGAAGAAGGCAGCGTCAGTAAAGCTGCTGTTCGGCTCAATCTGAGCCAGTCAGCCATGAGCCGGGTACTGGGACGCTTGCGCGATCTACTGAATGACCCCTTATTCACCCGTCAGGGACAGCATCTGTTGCCGACTCAGCGGGCGCTGGAAATCAATGAAGCGCTGAATGCACCACTGGAAGCCATGCGTAACCTGCTTAGTCCAAGTGATTTCCGGCCGCAGGCGTGTGAGCAGCGGTTTGTGATTGCCACCACTGACTATGCGATGCAAACCATTCTGCCGTTTGCCCTGCCGCGCATTTATCAGGAAGCCCCCCACATTTCCCTAGAGTTTGCCCCGCTGCAGCATGATCACTTGTTGACCCAGCTGACCACCGATGGGTGTGACATGGCGATCTGTCGCCCGACCGGGCCGGTTGCTCCACTGCAAGCGGAGCACCTTGGCCGGGTCAGTGTGTTTTGCATGATGTCCCGTCAGCATCCGTTGGCGGCACACCCACTCACGCTGGCGGATTACCTGGCGTATCCGCATGCCATGATAGCGATCAGCGACGGGGTGAAAGCGCTGATCGATGATGCTTTGCTGGGACAGCCGGAAAGAAAATTGGTGTTGCGGGCCTATCATCTTGAAGCAGCTCTGGCGATTGTGGATACCATGCCACTGATCATTACCGTCCCGGCTGATTTGGCGTACCTGGTGGCAGCGCAGCATGATCTGGTGGTCAAGCCGTTGCCATTTACGTTTAAGCCGTTTGACTATTCACTGATCTGGCATCCGCGCTGTGAATATTCAGCGTCGCAGATCTGGCTGCGCCAGCTGATCCGCGAAGAGTGCGGCAGGTTGATTGATAAACGGATTCACGACATGGGTTTACTGGGTGAAAGTGAGCGCTTGACGTGACGTTAGCGGTGAGACGGTGACCTGTGGTCGTGAGGGATGGAGGTGATTGCCGGTTATTATCTCTTCATCTTCATCTTCATCTTCATCTTCATCGCCATAGTCGTGCTATAAAAAAGGCCAGCATGATGGCTGGCCAAGGTAGTCATTCGGTTCTTGTCGTTTGTGATCGGATCGAGTCAGCCTGTTAGTGTTTACACTGTGAGTGCTTACACTGATGATGGCTACCGCTACAGTTTGATCACCACCCGACCGGTGATTTGTCCGCGGGTGATCGCCTCGGCGCACTCTGGCACCTCTTCCAGGTTCACTTCGCGGCAGGCCTGGGCGTAGAAACTTGCTGGCAGCAGTTCGCTCAAACGCTGCCACGCCGCCATGCGCTTTTCATACGGACACATCACGGAATCAATGCCCAGCAGTTTGACGTTACGCAGAATAAACGGCATGACCGTGGTCGGTAGGTCAAATCCGCCCGCCAGCCCACACGCAGCCACGGCACCATCGTAGTCAACCTGTGCCAGGACTTTAGCCAGCACTTTACTGCCGACGGTATCGACCGCGCCGACCCAGAGTTGTTTTTCCAGTGGACGCGCCGGTTCTTCCAGCTCATGGCGTTCAATGATCCGGCTGGCACCCAGTGATTTCAGCCAATCCCCGTTTTCTGCTGCACGACCGGTCACGGCTGCCACCTGATAGCCAAGTTGAGCCAGTAGCGTGACAGCGACTGAGCCCACACCGCCGCTGGCTCCCGTTACCAGCACTTCACCGGCTTGCGGTTTGACCCCGGCATCGACCAGTGCCTGGACACACAACATCGCTGTCAGACCGGCGGTGCCGATCATCATTGATTGCTTGCCGTCCAGCGCCGCAGGCAGTGGTACCAGCCAATCGGCGTTGAGGCGCGCTTTCTGGGCCATGCCGCCCCAGTGGCCTTCACCTACGCCCCAGCCGGTCAGCACGACTTTATCTCCAGGCTGGTAACGCTCATTGCTGGATTCACACACTGTACCGGTAAGATCGATACCCGGCACCATAGGAAACTGGCGGACAATTTTGCCTTTCCCGGTAATGGCCAGGCCATCTTTGTAGTTCAGGGATGAGTAATCGACATCAATGAGCACATTGCCTTCCGGCAGCTGGCTGTCATCCAGTTGTTCAATCGTTGCAAGGGTCTGCTTGTCGTGTTGGTTGAGTACCAAGGCCTTAAACATAGGGAAGCTCCGAATTCGTCAGGCGTCTTTAATTGGTTTTGAGTGTAGACGCCAAATAACCATGAATAAAATGAAACTTAATCATCTGATATATGCGGTGACTGCATAGTTAACAGAGATCAAAAAAAGCCCGCAAAAGCGGGCTTCATCAGGCGAAAAGGCTTATTCCACTCGTTCAAAGACCGTGGCGATCCCCTGACCGAGCCCGATACACATGGTCGCCAGGCCGAATTTCGCATCCTGATGTTCCATCAGGTTGATCAGCGTAGTCGAGATACGCGAGCCGGAACAGCCAAGCGGGTGACCTAGCGCGATCGCACCACCGTTCAGGTTCACTTTCTCATCGACCTTCTCCAGCAGACCCAGATCTTTGGCGCAAGGCAGTGACTGCGCCGCAAAGGCTTCATTCAGTTCAACCAGATCGATATCGTCGATTGTCAGGCCTGCGCGCTGCAGGGCTTTCTGCGTCGCCGGAACCGGGCCGTAACCCATGATCGACGGATCGCAGCCGGCAATCGCCATGGACTTGATGCGGGCACGAATGGTCAGACCCAGCGCGCGGGCTTTGCTCTCGCTCATGACCAGCATGGCCGAGGCACCGTCAGACAGGGCGGAAGATGTCCCGGCGGTCACGGTGCCGTTAACCGGATCAAACACCGGACGCAGGGCAGCCAGCGACTCAATGGTTGTTTCGGGGCGGATCACTTCGTCGTGAGCCAGCAGCGTCAGGCGGCCATCGGCATCATGGCCTTCCGTTGGCAGGATTTCGTTGGTAAAACGGCCTTCCAGCGTTGCAGCATGGGCACGCTGGTGGGAGCGGGCAGCGAACGCATCCTGCATTTCGCGGCTGATGCCGTGCATGCGGCCAAGCATTTCCGCGGTCAGCCCCATCATACCGGCAGCTTTGGCCACCGACTTTGACAGACCCGGGTGAAAATCGACGCCGTGGTTCATTGGGACGTGACCCATATGTTCCACACCACCAATCAGGCAAATGTCCGCATCGCCGACCATGATGGCGCGTGCCGCATCATGCAGTGCCTGCATGGACGAGCCACACAGGCGGTTGACTGTGGTGGCGCCCACGGTGTGCGGGATACCGGCCAGCAGCGCGGCATTACGGCCAATGTTGAAACCTTGCTCCAGCGTTTGTTGAACACAGCCCCAGTAAATGTCTTCGATGGCCGTTGGATCCACCTGCGGGTTACGGGCCAGCAGGCCTTTCATCAGGTGCGCAGATAGATCTTCGGCGCGGACATGGCGGAACGCACCGCCTTTTGAACGGCCCATTGGGGTACGGAGACAGTCGACAATTACAACGTTATTCATTTATTAATCCTCATCCTTAAGCCGTGATCACGCGTTGGTTGGTACTGGGTAGTAAGTTTCACCTTTGCCCGCTTTTTCGCGCAGGCCAGCCGGTACCTCATACAGGGCACCCAGATGAGCAAAACGATCTGCCATCGCCACGTAGTTCGCCAGACCCACAGTATCCAGGTAACGGAACACACCGCCACGGAACGGAGGGAAGCCAAGACCATATACCAGCGCCATATCGGCTTCTGCCGGGCTGGCAATAATGTCTTCTTCCAGACAGCGAACGACTTCGTTGATCATCGGCACCATCATGCGGGCGATGATAGCCTCGGCATCCAGCTCCACATTACCACTGACCACCGGTGCCAGTAGCCCGGCCACGTCGGCATCCACTGTTTTCTTCGGCTTGCCTTTACGGTCAACCGTGTAGGCGTAGAAGCCTTTGCCATTTTTCTGGCCGAAGCGCTGGGTTTCGTACATTACATCCACAGCGTCTTTGAAGTCTTTGCCCATACGATCCGGGAACCCTTCTGCCATGACGGCTTGCGCATGGTGCGCGGTGTCGATACCCACCACATCCAGCAGGTAAGCCGGGCCCATCGGCCAGCCGAATTGTTTCTCCATCACTTTGTCGATTTGTGTGAAGTCGGCACCGTCACGCAGCAGCAGGCTGAAACCCGCAAAGTAAGGGAACAGCACACGGTTGACGAAGAACCCCGGGCAGTCGTTGACCACAATCGGGGATTTACCCATCTTCGCGGCATACGCGACGACGCGGTTAATGGTCTCTTCCGATGTGTGCTCGCCACGGATAATTTCAACCAGCGGCATGCGGTGAACCGGGTTGAAGAAATGCATTCCGCAGAATTTTTCCGGGCGCTTCAGGCTTTTCGCCAGTTGGTTGATCGGGATGGTAGAGGTATTCGAGGTAATCACGGCATCGTCACCGACCAGCGCTTCCACTTCGCTCAGTACAGCAGCTTTGATTTTCGGGTTTTCCACGACCGCTTCCACAACCACATCTACGTCTTCGGCACCGGCGTAGTGGAGGGTTGGTGTGATGCTGCTCAGGACGCGGGCCATGCCCAGGCCGTCAAGGTAGCCGCGTTCCATCTGCTTGTTGAGCAGTTTGGCCGCTTCTCCCATCCCTAGCTCCAGTGACGGGTCAGCAATATCTTTCATGATTACCGGCACACCTTTCAGTGCTGACTGGTAGGCAATACCGCCGCCCATGATGCCGGCACCCAGTACCATGCCTTTAGCCGCTGGTTTACCGGCTTTGGCTGCTTGTTTGGCCTGGCCTTTGATGTACTGGTCGTTCAGGAAGATGCCGACCAATGCTTTGGCTACGTCGGTTTTCGCCAGGGTTACAAAGTGTTTGTTTTCGATAGCCAGCGCTTCATCACGGCTGCAGCGGGCAGCTTCTTCGATGGTTTTGACGGCTGTCATGGGGGCCGGATAGTGTGGGCCGGCAATTTGCGCCACCATGCCTTTGGCCATGGTAAAGCTCATGGTGGCTTCGATCTTGTTCAGTGCCAGCGGGGCTTTTTTCTGGGCACGGCGGTGTTGCCAGTCCAGCTTACCGGCAATGGCCTCTTTCAGCATGGCCAGTGCTGCATCACGCAGCTGCGCCGGTTCGACCACACCGTCCACCAGGCCCAATTTCAGGGCATCCAGGGCTTTTTTGTCTTTACCGGCAGTAATGATTTCCATGGCGGAGTCCGCCCCCAACAGACGAGGTAGTCGGACAGTGCCGCCAAATCCAGGCATGATGCCCAGCTTGATTTCCGGCAGGCCAACGCGGGCCGTGCTGTCTGCCAGGCGGAAGTCGGTGGACAGCACGCATTCGCAGCCACCACCCAAAGCATGACCATTGATCGCCGACAGTGTCGGCACCGGCAGGTCTTCTAATTTGTTGAAGATATCATTGGCATGGGTCACCCATTGAGACAATTCTTCAGCCGGTTTGGCAAACAGGCCGAGGAACTCGGTAATGTCAGCGCCGACAATGAAAGCGGATTTAGCCGATGTCAGTAGTAGTCCTTTCAGCTCGGTTTGGTGATACAGGACATT
The DNA here is from genome assembly GCF_028621875.1 of Photobacterium sp. GSS17. Taxonomy (NCBI): domain Bacteria; kingdom Pseudomonadati; phylum Pseudomonadota; class Gammaproteobacteria; order Vibrionales; family Vibrionaceae; genus Photobacterium; species Photobacterium sp. GSS17. The sequence goes on from NZ_CP117517.1 coordinate 20,466, forward strand.
CAGTGCTTCGTTCAGGCTCTCCAGGGTTTTCAGGTCGAATTTATTGACACTGCCAGGGGCATTGAAGTTGAGTTCCGCGATGCCATCTTCCAGATAGCTAACGGATAGGGTTTCACCTTGGTAAATCATGTTCTATCTCCGTGAAGTTCGGTCTGAGCCGAATTGATTTAACTAGTTAGACCTGCCAGTAGGTTAAAGAATAGTCTGAACCCCTTGCTCAACAATTACAACACTCAATTTAAACATTTGTTTAACTTTCTTGATCTATACCCAAGGGGGATAGGGTATGTAAATGCAAAATATTGCTTTTTTGGAAGGTTATTTATTCTGTTTTTCAGTCAATTAGATGGTTTTGGGAGAAAGCTCTAAAGCTGAAAGATGAAGACTGGCAGGCTGAAAAGTATCGATCGTAAATGAGATATTCGTAGCACGGGGCTGCGGATTTATTCCATCGAAGGATCGATAGATATGAAGAATAAGCGGACATTTTTGTCTGTGGCGCTGGCGGCGGCATTATTGCCGGTGACAGGGCAAGCAGCCATGATGAAGAAGCCTGAACCGGTATGGGTGCCGGATATGGATTTCAGCTGGGTACCCGATTTACCGCCCGGTGACCCGTTGTTCAGTCAGCAGTGGCATTTACGCAATACCGGCCAGAATGCTTTTGCTAAGACCGCCGGGACACCCGGTCAGGACATGAACCTGTGGCTGACTCATCTGCTGGGGATTCATGGTGTCGGGGTGAATGTCGCTGTTATTGATGACGGCTTGGAGATCCACCATCCGGATCTGGCTGCCAATATTCGTCCCGGCTCCTGGGATGTGGTGAACAATGACAACGATCCCAGCCCGGAAGATCCGTCCGACAATCACGGTACTGCAGTAGCCGGTTTGACGGCAGCGGTGGGCTGGAATGCGATCGGGGGCCGAGGAGTGGCTCCCCGGGCCGGACTGAAAGGGTTTAACTGGCTGAAAAACCAGTCTCAGGAAGGATGGCTGATGTCACACGGGGCGGCCGCCAATACCCAAGACACCCGGGTATTCAACCAGAGTTACGGCTATTCCACCATTTTCCCCATTGCTTATGATTTGACGGACCCTGAGTTTGCCCTCGAAGAGCAAGTGTATGAGCAGGTGACCCGCGATGCCCATCAGGGGCGCGGCAGTATATTCGTGAAGTCGGCCGGTAACAGCTACCGTTATTTCTATGGCTGGATTGGCGAGGGGCTGGGCGGTGCTTATGTTCTACCGGGTGACTTTTTCGATAAATCCCGGGTCGGTCCGGCTAATGCCGGGCTGCCGATGCAGGACAGTAACCTGACGCCGACCAATGCCAACTACTGGAACCTGGTCGTTTCGGCCCTCAATGCCGACGGCGGTTTGTCTTCCTACAGCAGTGTGGGAGCCAACGTCTTCGTTTCTGCCCCGGGTGGGGAATACGGTGATGAAAAACCAGCCATGATTACCACCGACTTGTCGGGCTGTGAAGCCGGCAGCAATGTCACTGGTGATACCAGTAACGGCTTGCACGGTGGCCATGAGCTTGACCCGAACTGTGACTTTATGGGCACCATGAACGGGACGTCATCTGCGGCACCGAATACATCGGGTGCGGTCGCGTTGATCATGTCGGCCAATCCGGCGCTGAGCTGGCGGGACATCCGCCATATCCTGGCGTCGACAGCGACCAAAACCGATCCGGCCAACTCGGGGGTTTCGCTCAGTTTTACCCAGACATCGGGAGATGTAGCCACCTATGACGCGATACCGGGCTGGCAAACCAATGCGGCCGGATACGATTTCCATAATTTTTATGGCTTTGGCCGGGTCAACATTGATGCGGCTGTAATGATGGCGATGCACTACCGCAAGCATTTACCGCCATTGCAGATTACTGACTGGGCAACGACTCAGGCAGATGCCGTCATTCCGGATGCGAAGATTGACGGGGTGACCAGTACGTTTAATCAGCGCAAGAACTTTGTGGTCGAGAGCGTCCAGGTCAAACTGGATCTTGATCATGAGCGCCTGAATGATCTGGCGATCGAGCTGGTCTCGCCGTCCGGTACCCGCAGTGTCCTATTGTCACCACGTACCGGTCTGGTAAGCCAGTCGCTGGACAAATCAATTACCGGGTTTGAGCAGCAGCTGCTGCTGACCCACCATTTCTACGGTGAGAAAGCGAAAGGCAACTGGCAGCTGGTGGTACGGGATACCAGCCAGGACAGCAGTAGCTGGGTGGCGTATTTTGATCCGTCGAACGCCTTCCCAATCAGTTTCCCGAATAACAGTGCCGATGGGGTGCTGAAGGCATGGGATATTCGTTTCTTCGGTCACAAGGGCAATAAGGGGAAAAAACAATGAAGAAATTGCATTGGCAGTTCGGACTGCTGGCGGCACTGGTGATGGGTGCCGGTTCTGTAATGGCTGAACAGCTTCCCCCGTTACCGGCTGACGCGCAGGCGAGTTTGCATGCTGCGGGCGAAGTGGAAATGAACGGTAAGCGCTACACCAAACTGGCGCCGACGGCTGCGGCTCCTGGCATGCTTCGTGCCGCTCCGACAGTGAGCGAGGGTCTGTTTGTCGGGGATCGATTGCTGGCGGATGGGTCAACCCTGGGGCCGGTAGAGGTCAGCGGGGGAATTTTTGTCCGTCTCGCGCCGGGTGTCAGCGCGCAGCAATTTGCGGCGGATAATCAGCTGGAAGTGGTGTTCGCCGGGACAGACATTGTGTTGTTTAAAGCCGCGGCGGGGGGGGATTTGCTCCCTCTGCTGGCGGAGCTGGAGCGCGATCCCCGTGTCAGCCAGGCAAAACTGGAGCTGGTAGGGCAGCGTAATCGCCCGCAATAATCGGTCGAAGTTTAACTGGGCCAAAGCAGCAAAGGGAGGCGTAAGCCTCCCTTTTGTTATCTGGGTTGTTGCTGGCATTGCCGTTTGTGCTCTCAGTGTAGGTCGCGTCAGGGGAAAAAGTCACAAGTTGTGAGCAGGGAGCCGTAATCTGGTTGGCGAGGCCGTGGGCAGGATGTGTTATTCTGTGTGGTTCACGTAATTTGATGAGCAGCATGGCAGAAGCATGACAGCATCACAGCCCTATCTCATTCCGGCCCAGGGGGTAGTGTTTGAGGAAGAAATCAAAAAAAGCCGCTTTATTACCTATCTGGCGCACACGCCTACGGTTGAAGCGGCTAAAGCCTTTGTCCAGCAGATAAAGGAAAAGCACCATGATGCCCGTCATAACTGCTGGGCGTTTGTCGCTGGTCGGCCGGAAGATTCCATGAAGTGGGGCTTCAGTGATGATGGCGAGCCCTCAGGGACTGCCGGTAAACCGATTCTGGCCCAGCTGACCGGTTCCGGTGTGGGAGAGATCACGGCTGTGGTCACCCGTTACTACGGGGGGATTCGGTTGGGGACCGGTGGTCTGGTCAAAGCGTATGGCGGCGGTGTGCAGCAAGCGCTAACTGTGCTGCAAACCAAAGAAAAGATAATAACTTCAGAATTAACAGTAAGCTGCGCGTATAATCAGTTGTCATTGGTGGAAACCCTGATGGCAGAGTACGATGCGCAGCAAATTGATGCGGTCTATGCCGATGGGGTGACCCTCACTATAGTGCTGGATCGGCGTCAGGTTGACACCTTTTGTGCCAAGCTGACCAACCGCAGTGGCGGTCAGGTTGAAGCCAGCCCGCGCTCGGCTGAAGCCCCGTAAACCCTGTTTATCAATAGCATAGATGAGAGCCGAACCAGGCCATGCAATTTCGCTCTATTATTAGGATTGTCGGGCTGCTGCTCGCATTATTCAGTGTCACCATGCTGGCACCGGCCATTGTTGCCCTTATTTACCGCGATGGGGCCGGTTTTCCCTTTGTCGTCACTTTCTTCTTACTGCTGGCTGGTGGGGCTCTGCTGTGGCTGCCTAACCGCCGTTATCGCCGGGAATTAAAAGCCCGGGATGGTTTCCTGATCGTCGTGTTGTTCTGGACCGTTATCGGCAGCGCCGGGGCGGTGCCTTTTATCTTGTCCAAAACCCCGGACCTATCCGTGACCGATTCTTTTTTTGAATCTTTTTCGGCCCTGACCACGACCGGGGCAACGGTAATTGTCGGGTTAGACCATCTGCCTAAAGCCATCCTGTTTTACCGTCAGCTGCTGCAATGGTTCGGTGGTATGGGGATCATCGTCCTGGCAGTGGCCATCTTGCCGGTACTGGGGATCGGGGGCATGCAGCTTTACCGGGCGGAAATTCCGGGGCCGGTCAAAGACAGCAAGATGACTCCTCGAATCGCTGAAACCGCCAAAACGCTCTGGTATATCTACCTGACGTTAACGGTCACCTGTGCCGTGGCATTCTGGCTGGCGGGAATGTCAGTCTTTGATGCAATCTCTCATAGCTTCTCGACCATTGCGATTGGTGGATTTTCCACTCACGATGCCAGCATGGGCTACTTTAACAGTTCCACCATCAATATGATCACCGTGGTGTTTCTGTTGATATCGGCCTGTAACTTCTCGCTGCACTTTGCCGCATTTGCTCATGGCGGGATAAATCTGCGTGCCTACGTGCGGGATCCGGAGTTTCGGGCCTTTCTGGTTTCGCAGCTGATCCTGCTGGCGATCTGTTATTCCATGCTGTTAAAGCATCATTCGTATGAGTCGTACTTTGATGCTTTTGATCAGGCGCTATTCCAGACCGTGTCCATCTCAACGACAGCCGGTTTTACCACAACCGGTTTCTCCGAGTGGCCACTGTTCCTGCCGGTGTTGCTCTTGTTTTCCTCCTTCGTCGGAGGCTGTGCCGGTTCGACCGGAGGGGGCATTAAAGTGATTCGTATGCTGCTGTTATTGCTGCAGGGGATTCGAGAGCTGAAGCGCCTGGTGCACCCACGCGCGGTATACACCATCAAAGTCGGGAACAAGGCATTGCCACAGCGAGTTGTCGATGCGGTATGGGGATTTTTCTCGGCTTATGCGCTGGTCTTTGTCATTTGTATGCTGGCCCTGATTGCGACTGGCATGGATGAGCTAACGGCATTCTCGGCTGTGGCAGCAACGCTGAATAATCTCGGGCCGGGGCTGGGCGAAGTCGCGGTGCATTTCGGGGAAGTGAACGACACCGCAAAGTGGGTGTTGATTGTGGCCATGTTGTTTGGTCGTCTTGAAGTCTTTACGTTACTGGTGCTGTTTACGCCGACGTTTTGGCGTAACTAATCACTGATAGCAGGGGTAGTAAGGAGGAAAGGTGGAAAAAGTATTACTGCTTCATTCCAGCAGTGATGGGCAAACCATCAAAATCATGCGTCACATTGAAGCTTCGCTGGGCGAGGGGTATCAGTGTGAGCTGGTGGATTTAAACCAGCTACCTGACGTTGAATTTTCCCGGTATGACCGAGCGCTGATTGGCGCCTCGATCCGCTATGGTCATCTTAATAAAGCGCTGTATCAGTTTATTGCCAAGCATCAGTCAGCACTGGTGCAACACAAAGTCGGCTTTTTCTGCGTGAACCTGACGGCACGTAAAGAAGGCAAGAATACGCCGGAAACCAGCGTCTATATAAAGAAGTTCCTACAAAAATCCGCCTGGCGGCCTGAACTGATGGGCGTGTTTGCCGGTGCTTTGCGTTATCCGCGCTACAAGTGGTTCGATCGGGTCATGATTCAGTTCATCATGCGTCTGACGGGGGGAGAGACCGATACCTCGAAAGAGGTTGAATATACTGATTGGCAAAAAGTCGCGGCTTTTGCAGGTCAGTTCAAGGCGCTGTAATACGCTCTCCTAGTGGTTTTGCGTGTTTTTTGTGCGAACGCTTCGGTAGGGCATTTTTTTTCAAAAAAAGCCCTTGCCAAGCCGATCGAACTCTCTATAATGCGACCTCACTGACACGGAGCGCGGCGAGATAAGCCAGCGACGTGAAAGAAAAGTTCTTTAACAATTTGACCATGCAATCTGTGTGGGCACTCGTGAACTGATAGTCAAAAAGATTTATCGATGAACTGAGTGACCAATTCAAAATGACTTCGGTTATTTTGGCACAGTCAATTTAATTCAGTATTCATCGAGCCAAAACTTTAATTGAAGAGTTTGATCATGGCTCAGATTGAACGCTGGCGGCAGGCCTAACACATGCAAGTCGAGCGGCAGCGACAACATTGACCCTTCGGGGGATTTGTTGGGCGGCGAGCGGCGGACGGGTGAGTAATGCCTGGGAACATGCCTTAGTGTGGGGGATAACCATTGGAAACGATGGCTAATACCGCATAATCTCTACGGAGCAAAGAGGGGGACCTTCGGGCCTCTCGCGCTAAGATTGGCCCAGGTGGGATTAGCTAGTAGGTGGGGTAACGGCTCACCTAGGCGACGATCCCTAGCTGGTCTGAGAGGATGATCAGCCACACTGGAACTGAGACACGGTCCAGACTCCTACGGGAGGCAGCAGTGGGGAATATTGCACAATGGGGGAAACCCTGATGCAGCCATGCCGCGTGTGTGAAGAAGGCCTTCGGGTTGTAAAGCACTTTCAGCAGTGAGGAAGGCGGTATCGTTAATAGCGGTATTGTTTGACGTTAGCTGCAGAAGAAGCACCGGCTAACTCCGTGCCAGCAGCCGCGGTAATACGGAGGGTGCGAGCGTTAATCGGAATTACTGGGCGTAAAGCGCATGCAGGCGGCTTGTTAAGCCAGATGTGAAAGCCCGGGGCTCAACCTCGGAATCGCATTTGGAACTGGCAGGCTAGAGTCTTGTAGAGGGGGGTAGAATTTCAGGTGTAGCGGTGAAATGCGTAGAGATCTGAAGGAATACCGGTGGCGAAGGCGGCCCCCTGGACAAAGACTGACGCTCAGATGCGAAAGCGTGGGGAGCAAACAGGATTAGATACCCTGGTAGTCCACGCCGTAAACGATGTCTACTTGGAGGTTGGTGTCTTGAACACTGGCTTTCGGAGCTAACGCGTTAAGTAGACCGCCTGGGGAGTACGGTCGCAAGATTAAAACTCAAATGAATTGACGGGGGCCCGCACAAGCGGTGGAGCATGTGGTTTAATTCGATGCAACGCGAAGAACCTTACCTACTCTTGACATCCAGAGAACTTAGCAGAGATGCTTTGGTGCCTTCGGGAACTCTGAGACAGGTGCTGCATGGCTGTCGTCAGCTCGTGTTGTGAAATGTTGGGTTAAGTCCCGCAACGAGCGCAACCCTTATCCTTGTTTGCCAGCACTTCGGGTGGGAACTCCAGGGAGACTGCCGGTGATAAACCGGAGGAAGGTGGGGACGACGTCAAGTCATCATGGCCCTTACGAGTAGGGCTACACACGTGCTACAATGGCATATACAGAGGGCAGCAAGACCGCGAGGTGGAGCGAATCCCACAAAGTATGTCGTAGTCCGGATTGGAGTCTGCAACTCGACTCCATGAAGTCGGAATCGCTAGTAATCGTGGATCAGAATGCCACGGTGAATACGTTCCCGGGCCTTGTACACACCGCCCGTCACACCATGGGAGTGGGCTGCACCAGAAGTAGATAGCTTAACCTTCGGGAGGGCGTTTACCACGGTGTGGTTCATGACTGGGGTGAAGTCGTAACAAGGTAGCCCTAGGGGAACCTGGGGCTGGATCACCTCCTTACCTAAAGACTGCGCTTTGCGTAGTGTCCACACAGATTGCTTGGTCGAAATGTAGAGAACATGTGTTCGGGTACCCAAACCCGAAACAAAAGGTCCCATTCGTCTAGAGGCCTAGGACACCGCCCTTTCACGGCGGTAACAGGGGTTCGACTCCCCTATGGGACGCCACGGGTCGTTAGCTCAGTTGGTAGAGCAGTTGACTTTTAATCAATTGGTCGCAGGTTCGAATCCTGCACGACCCACCATCTTCTCCTCGGAAGATGTAAAACATCGGAGGGCGATTAGCTCAGTTGGGAGAGCACCTCCCTTACAAGGAGGGGGTCACTGGTTCGAGCCCGGTATCGCCCACCATTCTTTCTTTAGAAAGTTTAGAAAGACTGAAATATAGAGGGGCTATAGCTCAGCTGGGAGAGCGCTTGCATGGCATGCAAGAGGTCGGCGGTTCGATCCCGCCTAGCTCCACCACTCTCTAAACACACTTACGAGTGTTGTTAGAAAGTGTCTATTCCTTCGGGATAACAACACATGCTCTTTAACAATCTGGAAAGCTGACTAGTAATTCGATTCATACGAATCGAAATTATTGTTTCTCGAAAGAGAAACGAGTTCTCAAGCAATACACATTCAAGTGTCTTGTGTAAGAAGAGTCCGGCAAAACAAACTAACCATCTTAACTCAGATGGAAAAACCTTGGTTGTTTGAACATACAAAACCTCTTGGGGTTGTATGGTTAAGTGACTAAGCGTACACGGTGGATGCCTGGGCAGTCAGAGGCGATGAAGGACGTACTAACTTGCGATAAGCGTAGATGAGGCAGTAAGAGCCACTTGAGTCTACGATTTCCGAATGGGGAAACCCAGCTGCATAAGCAGTTATCATCAAGTGAATACATAGCTTGATGAGGCGAACCGGGGGAACTGAAACATCTAAGTACCCCGAGGAAGAGAAATCAACCGAGATTCCGGCAGTAGCGGCGAGCGAAACCGGATTAGCCCTTAAGCGCTTTAGGTGTCAGGCGAATGAGCTGGAAAGCTCAGCGATACAGGGTGACAGCCCCGTAGCCGACAACACATTTGGCGTGAAAACGAGTAGGACGGGACACGTGTTATCTTGTCTGAAGATGGGGGGACCATCCTCCAAGGCTAAATACTCCTGACTGACCGATAGTGAACCAGTACCGTGAGGGAAAGGCGAAAAGAACCCCTGTGAGGGGAGTGAAATAGAACCTGAAACCGTGTACGTACAAGCAGTAGGAGCAGGCTTTGTCCTGTGACTGCGTACCTTTTGTATAATGGGTCAGCGACTTAATTTCAGTAGCAAGGTTAACCGTATAGGGGAGCCGTAGGGAAACCGAGTCTTAACTGGGCGTGCAGTTGCTGGGATTAGACCCGAAACCGAGTGATCTAGCCATGGGCAGGTTGAAGGTGCGGTAACACGCACTGGAGGACCGAACCGACTAATGTTGAAAAATTAGCGGATGACTTGTGGCTAGGGGTGAAAGGCCAATCAAACTCGGAGATAGCTGGTTCTCCCCGAAAGCTATTTAGGTAGCGCCTCGGACGAATACTACTGGGGGTAGAGCACTGTTAAGGCTAGGGGGTCATCCCGACTTACCAACCCTTTGCAAACTCCGAATACCAGTAAGTACTATCCGGGAGACACACGGCGGGTGCTAACGTCCGTCGTGGAGAGGGAAACAACCCAGACCGCCAGCTAAGGTCCCAAAGTTATCGCTAAGTGGGAAACGATGTGGGAAGGCTCAGACAGCCAGGATGTTGGCTTAGAAGCAGCCATCATTTAAAGAAAGCGTAATAGCTCACTGGTCGAGTCGGCCTGCGCGGAAGATTTAACGGGGCTAAGCGATACACCGAAGCTGCGGCAATGCGCATTAGCGTATTGGGTAGGGGAGCGTTCTGTAAGCCGCTGAAGGTGTCCTGTAAGGGGCGCTGGAGGTATCAGAAGTGCGAATGCTGACATGAGTAACGATAAAGGGGGTGAAAAACCTCCTCGCCGGAAGACCAAGGGTTCCTGTCCAACGTTAATCGGGGCAGGGTGAGTCGACCCCTAAGGCGAGGCCGAAAGGCGTAGTCGATGGGAAACGGGTTAATATTCCCGTACTTCTTGCTATTGCGATGGGGGGACGGAGAAGGCTAGGTGGGCCTGGCGACGGTTGTCCAGGTTCAAGGGTGTAGGCTGATGGTTTAGGCAAATCCGGACCATCTCAAGGCTGAGACCCGATGTCGAGGCACCACGGTGCTGAAGTCATTGATGCCATGCTTCCGGGAAAAGCCTCTAAGCTTCAGATAGCAAGAAATCGTACCCCAAACCGACACAGGTGGTCGGGTAGAGAATACCAAGGCGCTTGAGAGAACTCGGGTGAAGGAACTAGGCAAAATGGTACCGTAACTTCGGGAGAAGGTACGCTGCCGGCGGTGAAGAGACTTGCTCTTGGAGCTGCTGGCAGTCGCAGATACCAGGTGGCTGCAACTGTTTATTAAAAACACAGCACTGTGCAAAATCGAAAGATGACGTATACGGTGTGACGCCTGCCCGGTGCCGGAAGGTTAATTGATGGGGTTATCCTTAGGGAGAAGCTCTTGATCGAAGCCCCGGTAAACGGCGGCCGTAACTATAACGGTCCTAAGGTAGCGAAATTCCTTGTCGGGTAAGTTCCGACCTGCACGAATGGCGTAATGATGGCCACGCTGTCTCCACCCGAGACTCAGTGAAATTGAAATCGCAGTGAAGATGCTGCGTACCCGCGGCTAGACGGAAAGACCCCGTGAACCTTTACTACAGCTTGGCACTGAACATTGACCCTACATGTGTAGGATAGGTGGGAGGCTTCGAAGCAGGTACGCCAGTATCTGTGGAGCCGTCCTTGAAATACCACCCTTGTAGTGTTGATGTTCTAACGTCGCCCCCTTATCGGGGGTGCGGACAGTGCCTGGTGGGTAGTTTGACTGGGGCGGTCTCCTCCCAAAGCGTAACGGAGGAGCACGAAGGTGGGCTAATCACGGTCGGACATCGTGAGGTTAGTGCAATGGCATAAGCCCGCTTGACTGCGAGAATGACGGTTCGAGCAGGTGCGAAAGCAGGTCATAGTGATCCGGTGGTTCTGAATGGAAGGGCCATCGCTCAACGGATAAAAGGTACTCCGGGGATAACAGGCTGATACCGCCCAAGAGTTCATATCGACGGCGGTGTTTGGCACCTCGATGTCGGCTCATCACATCCTGGGGCTGAAGTCGGTCCCAAGGGTATGGCTGTTCGCCATTTAAAGTGGTACGCGAGCTGGGTTTAGAACGTCGTGAGACAGTTCGGTCCCTATCTGCCGTGGGCGTTGGATGATTGAGAGGGGCTGCTCCTAGTACGAGAGGACCGGAGTGGACGAACCTCTGGTGTTCGGGTTGTGTCGCCAGACGCATTGCCCGGTAGCTAAGTTCGGAATCGATAACCGCTGAAAGCATCTAAGCGGGAAGCGAGCCTCAAGATGAGTCATCCCCAGAGCTTTAAGCTCTCTGAAGGGTTGTTCGAGACTAGAACGTTGATAGGCAGGGTGTGTAAGCGCTGTGAGGCGTTGAGCTAACCTGTACTAATTGCCCGTGCGGCTTAACCATACAACACCCAAGGGGTTTTACGGACTCCATGAGCACTTGAATGATGTGCTTGAACTTTAGTCAGTTTTTTCCAAGATTGTGATTTACGGCCTGCGGGCGGTGAATCAAAGAATTTGCCTGGCGACCATAGCGCTGTGGACCCACCTGATCCCATGCCGAACTCAGACGTGAAACGCAGCAGCGCCGATGGTAGTGTGGGGCCTCCCCATGTGAGAGTAGGACATCGCCAGGCACCTATTCCAGAAAGCCCGTTGGGTCACAACGGGCTTTTCTTTCGCTCCAACTGGTGAATCAGTGAGCGGAGTCACGCTAAGGTTTTTTACTGACTGAAAAAGTAGAGAATTTTACCTTGACTTAAACGCTGGGAAGCGTATTATACGCCTCCTGACTTGCTGAAGCGCTCCGCGCTAACGCATTGAAAGTCAACGTTCTTTAACAATTTGACCATGCAATCTGTGTGGGCACTCGTGAACTGATAGTCAAAAAGATTTATCGATGAACTGAGTGACCAATTCAAAATAGCTTCGGTTATTTTGGCACAGTCAATTTAATTCAGTATTCATCGAGCCAAAACTTTAATTGAAGAGTTTGATCATGGCTCAGATTGAACGCTGGCGGCAGGCCTAACACATGCAAGTCGAGCGGCAGCGACAACATTGACCCTTCGGGGGATTTGTTGGGCGGCGAGCGGCGGACGGGTGAGTAATGCCTGGGAACATGCCTTAGTGTGGGGGATAACCATTGGAAACGATGGCTAATACCGCATAATCTCTACGGAGCAAAGAGGGGGACCTTCGGGCCTCTCGCGCTAAGATTGGCCCAGGTGGGATTAGCTAGTAGGTGGGGTAACGGCTCACCTAGGCGACGATCCCTAGCTGGTCTGAGAGGATGATCAGCCACACTGGAACTGAGACACGGTCCAGACTCCTACGGGAGGCAGCAGTGGGGAATATTGCACAATGGGGGAAACCCTGATGCAGCCATGCCGCGTGTGTGAAGAAGGCCTTCGGGTTGTAAAGCACTTTCAGCAGTGAGGAAGGCGGTATCGTTAATAGCGGTATTGTTTGACGTTAGCTGCAGAAGAAGCACCGGCTAACTCCGTGCCAGCAGCCGCGGTAATACGGAGGGTGCGAGCGTTAATCGGAATTACTGGGCGTAAAGCGCATGCAGGCGGCTTGTTAAGCCAGATGTGAAAGCCCGGGGCTCAACCTCGGAATCGCATTTGGAACTGGCAGGCTAGAGTCTTGTAGAGGGGGGTAGAATTTCAGGTGTAGCGGTGAAATGCGTAGAGATCTGAAGGAATACCGGTGGCGAAGGCGGCCCCCTGGACAAAGACTGACGCTCAGATGCGAAAGCGTGGGGAGCAAACAGGATTAGATACCCTGGTAGTCCACGCCGTAAACGATGTCTACTTGGAGGTTGGTGTCTTGAACACTGGCTTTCGGAGCTAACGCGTTAAGTAGACCGCCTGGGGAGTACGGTCGCAAGATTAAAACTCAAATGAATTGACGGGGGCCCGCACAAGCGGTGGAGCATGTGGTTTAATTCGATGCAACGCGAAGAACCTTACCTACTCTTGACATCCAGAGAACTTAGCAGAGATGCTTTGGTGCCTTCGGGAACTCTGAGACAGGTGCTGCATGGCTGTCGTCAGCTCGTGTTGTGAAATGTTGGGTTAAGTCCCGCAACGAGCGCAACCCTTATCCTTGTTTGCCAGCACTTCGGGTGGGAACTCCAGGGAGACTGCCGGTGATAAACCGGAGGAAGGTGGGGACGACGTCAAGTCATCATGGCCCTTACGAGTAGGGCTACACACGTGCTACAATGGCATATACAGAGGGCAGCAAGACCGCGAGGTGGAGCGAATCCCACAAAGTATGTCGTAGTCCGGATTGGAGTCTGCAACTCGACTCCATGAAGTCGGAATCGCTAGTAATCGTGGATCAGAATGCCACGGTGAATACGTTCCCGGGCCTTGTACACACCGCCCGTCACACCATGGGAGTGGGCTGCACCAGAAGTAGATAGCTTAACCTTCGGGAGGGCGTTTACCACGGTGTGGTTCATGACTGGGGTGAAGTCGTAACAAGGTAGCCCTAGGGGAACCTGGGGCTGGATCACCTCCTTACCTAAAGACTGCGCTTTGCGTAGTGTCCACACAGATTGCTTGGTTAAAATGTGAAGAGCGAAACGATGCTGGGTCTGTAGCTCAGGTGGTTAGAGCGCACCCCTGATAAGGGTGAGGTCGGTGGTTCAAGTCCACTCAGACCCACCACTTCCTGCCCAAAGGAAGCTGGTGAGGCATCGGAAACGTTGGGGCTATAGCTCAGCTGGGAGAGCGCCTGCCTTGCACGCAGGAGGTCAGCAGTTCGATCCTGCTTAGCTCCACCACTCTTTAAGGGTTTTCCCTGAGAATCTTTAAACAGTGGTGTTATCTCGTTGGAGATAACGACACATGCTCTTTAACAATCTGGAAAGCTGACTAGTAATTCGATTCATACGAATCGAAATTATTGTTTCTCGAAAGAGAAACGAGTTCTCAAGCAATACACATTCAAGTGTCTTGTGTAAGAAGAGTCCGGCAAAACAAACTAACCATCTTAACTCAGATGGAAAAACCTTGGTTGTTTGAACATACGAAACCTCTTGGGGTTGTATGGTTAAGTGACTAAGCGTACACGGTGGATGCCTGGGCAGTCAGAGGCGATGAAGGACGTACTAACTTGCGATAAGCGTAGATGAGGCAGTAAGAGCCACTTGAGTCTACGATTTCCGAATGGGGAAACCCAGCTGCATAAGCAGTTATCATCAAGTGAATACATAGCTTGATGAGGCGAACCGGGGGAACTGAAACATCTAAGTACCCCGAGGAAGAGAAATCAACCGAGATTCCGGCAGTAGCGGCGAGCGAAACCGGATTAGCCCTTAAGCGCTTTAGGTGTCAGGCGAATGAGCTGGAAAGCTCAGCGATACAGGGTGACAGCCCCGTAGCCGACAACACATTTGGCGTGAAAACGAGTAGGACGGGACACGTGTTATCTTGTCTGAAGATGGGGGGACCATCCTCCAAGGCTAAATACTCCTGACTGACCGATAGTGAACCAGTACCGTGAGGGAAAGGCGAAAAGAACCCCTGTGAGGGGAGTGAAATAGAACCTGAAACCGTGTACGTACAAGCAGTAGGAGCAGGCTTTGTCCTGTGACTGCGTACCTTTTGTATAATGGGTCAGCGACTTAATTTCAGTAGCAAGGTTAACCGTATAGGGGAGCCGTAGGGAAACCGAGTCTTAACTGGGCGTGCAGTTGCTGGGATTAGACCCGAAACCGAGTGATCTAGCCATGGGCAGGTTGAAGGTGCGGTAACACGCACTGGAGGACCGAACCGACTAATGTTGAAAAATTAGCGGATGACTTGTGGCTAGGGGTGAAAGGCCAATCAAACTCGGAGATAGCTGGTTCTCCCCGAAAGCTATTTAGGTAGCGCCTCGGACGAATACTACTGGGGGTAGAGCACTGTTAAGGCTAGGGGGTCATCCCGACTTACCAACCCTTTGCAAACTCCGAATACCAGTAAGTACTATCCGGGAGACACACGGCGGGTGCTAACGTCCGTCGTGGAGAGGGAAACAACCCAGACCGCCAGCTAAGGTCCCAAAGTTATCGCTAAGTGGGAAACGATGTGGGAAGGCTCAGACAGCCAGGATGTTGGCTTAGAAGCAGCCATCATTTAAAGAAAGCGTAATAGCTCACTGGTCGAGTCGGCCTGCGCGGAAGATTTAACGGGGCTAAGCGATACACCGAAGCTGCGGCAATGCGCATTAGCGTATTGGGTAGGGGAGCGTTCTGTAAGCCGCTGAAGGTGTCCTGTAAGGGGCGCTGGAGGTATCAGAAGTGCGAATGCTGACATGAGTAACGATAAAGGGGGTGAAAAACCTCCTCGCCGGAAGACCAAGGGTTCCTGTCCAACGTTAATCGGGGCAGGGTGAGTCGACCCCTAAGGCGAGGCCGAAAGGCGTAGTCGATGGGAAACGGGTTAATATTCCCGTACTTCTTGCTATTGCGATGGGGGGACGGAGAAGGCTAGGTGGGCCTGGCGACGGTTGTCCAGGTTCAAGGGTGTAGGCTGATGGTTTAGGCAAATCCGGACCATCTCAAGGCTGAGACCCGATGTCGAGGCACCACGGTGCTGAAGTCATTGATGCCATGCTTCCGGGAAAAGCCTCTAAGCTTCAGATAGCAAGAAATCGTACCCCAAACCGACACAGGTGGTCGGGTAGAGAATACCAAGGCGCTTGAGAGAACTCGGGTGAAGGAACTAGGCAAAATGGTACCGTAACTTCGGGAGAAGGTACGCTGCCGGCGGTGAAGAGACTTGCTCTTGGAGCTGCTGGCAGTCGCAGATACCAGGTGGCTGCAACTGTTTATTAAAAACACAGCACTGTGCAAAATCGAAAGATGACGTATACGGTGTGACGCCTGCCCGGTGCCGGAAGGTTAATTGATGGGGTTATCCTTAGGGAGAAGCTCTTGATCGAAGCCCCGGTAAACGGCGGCCGTAACTATAACGGTCCTAAGGTAGCGAAATTCCTTGTCGGGTAAGTTCCGACCTGCACGAATGGCGTAATGATGGCCACGCTGTCTCCACCCGAGACTCAGTGAAATTGAAATCGCAGTGAAGATGCTGCGTACCCGCGGCTAGACGGAAAGACCCCGTGAACCTTTACTACAGCTTGGCACTGAACATTGACCCTACATGTGTAGGATAGGTGGGAGGCTTCGAAGCAGGTACGCCAGTATCTGTGGAGCCGTCCTTGAAATACCACCCTTGTAGTGTTGATGTTCTAACGTCGCCCCCTTATCGGGGGTGCGGACAGTGCCTGGTGGGTAGTTTGACTGGGGCGGTCTCCTCCCAAAGCGTAACGGAGGAGCACGAAGGTGGGCTAATCACGGTCGGACATCGTGAGGTTAGTGCAATGGCATAAGCCCGCTTGACTGCGAGAATGACGGTTCGAGCAGGTGCGAAAGCAGGTCATAGTGATCCGGTGGTTCTGAATGGAAGGGCCATCGCTCAACGGATAAAAGGTACTCCGGGGATAACAGGCTGATACCGCCCAAGAGTTCATATCGACGGCGGTGTTTGGCACCTCGATGTCGGCTCATCACATCCTGGGGCTGAAGTCGGTCCCAAGGGTATGGCTGTTCGCCATTTAAAGTGGTACGCGAGCTGGGTTTAGAACGTCGTGAGACAGTTCGGTCCCTATCTGCCGTGGGCGTTGGATGATTGAGAGGGGCTGCTCCTAGTACGAGAGGACCGGAGTGGACGAACCTCTGGTGTTCGGGTTGTGTCGCCAGACGCATTGCCCGGTAGCTAAGTTCGGAATCGATAACCGCTGAAAGCATCTAAGCGGGAAGCGAGCCTCAAGATGAGTCATCCCCAGAGCTTTAAGCTCTCTGAAGGGTTGTTCGAGACTAGAACGTTGATAGGCAGGGTGTGTAAGCGCTGTGAGGCGTTGAGCTAACCTGTACTAATTGCCCGTGCGGCTTAACCATACAACACCCAAGGGGTTTTACGGACTCCATGAGCACTTGAATGATGTGCTTGAACTTTAGTCAGTTTTTTCCAAGATTGTGATTTACGGCCTGCGGGCGGTGAATCAAAGAATTTGCCTGGCGACCATAGCGCTGTGGACCCACCTGATCCCATGCCGAACTCAGACGTGAAACGCAGCAGCGCCGATGGTAGTGTGGGGCCTCCCCATGTGAGAGTAGGACATCGCCAGGCACCCAATTTAGGGTGGCGTTATGAACGAACGTTAATCCTGAGTGGAGCGGTAGTTCAGTTGGTTAGAATACCGGCCTGTCACGCCGGGGGTCGCGGGTTCGAGTCCCGTCCGCTCCGCCACTTATACGAAGCCCAAGCAGAAATGCTTGGGCTTTTTTACGTTTAAAGATAATGTTCGCCATTCGGTCGAATGAGTCCCGCAAGATCGACAGCCCGGCCTTTCTGCCACTAATACGAAGCCTGAGGCGAAAGATTCGGGCTTTTTTGCGTTTTGGGAAACGTGTTCACACTTAAACCGAGTTCATCCCCAGCACATTCCCAGTAATACCCCACGCTTAGGTTTGTTCAGAATCGTTGCTTCATAACAAAGTTTGGCTGGCCAGTATTTAACTGTCTCCTAAAGACTTTGTATTTCCCCTAAGGCCAGTTGCCTGACTATGGAGGCCTACTTGCTCAGGTAATGTTAAGCGGCTAAGACAAGAGGTTCTCTGTTGCTCTCCTTCTTATAAACCGCTTCAGGTGGTACGCCCTAAAACCCAACGCCGACGATGTTGGTGTCTTTTGTTGACACTTTTACCTTTGGTTATGACTGAGCGTCTTAGTCCTAGATGCCAAATTGGATATGAAAAAGCCCCGTCAGATGACGAGGCTATGCGCGGCTCAGAATATCTCTGTTGCGGTAATGATAGGCTGGCGAAATAGACAGATTAGCAGTAACTGTAAAAATGCTGGAGCCACTGTTTGGCAATGGCGCGTTCATCACTGTCACTTAGAGGCTGAATGCCTGATTTAAACCGCTCTGGCTGATTCAGGAGTTGCAAGCCTGCCAGCATGTGGGCGGCTTCAAACAGGTAGAGGGTCGGGTCGCCCATGCCGGTTTTAAAGGGGGTGTTGGCTGACTCACCGCCCGCCAGTAAATAGAGGCTTCGGCCATTTCGGGTTTGGTATTCACGTACCAGACGGTTACCCCCCACCTCGGCGAGAGCGCCGTTAGTGATGAGCTGAGGCAGTTTCAGTTCATCATCGGCTGAAGTGACCGTGGCGATAAAGCGGTTATCCGGGATGGAATCTAACAGTGCTTCCGGAATCGCACCGTTTCCGGTGCAACAGAAAATCATATTACATTCGCTGACCAAGCGCTCGATGGAGCTGACTTGTACGCCATTGCGGGGAAACTGCGTCAGTTTACGCGGATCAATGTCGGCCACCAGGATATTGCTGATCGCCTTCCCTTTCAGGTATTGGATGACTCCGCGTCCGAGGTTGCCGGCACCGATTACGCCCACTTTCAGAAAGTTGTCATTGTTTAATTTGAGGCCAAATTCTTCACGCAGGATCTGATCGGAATAATGGACAATACATTCCGAGGCTTCGTAGTCTGCCGGTGCTTTGATACTCAGGTGCGAAACGGTTACTAACGGCTTGTTGAGGTTACTGTTTAGATATTTATACAGACCATTGGCGGTCAACTCCGTCACACCGATAAGTTGCTCCCGGAAAACGTCACATAAGTGTTCTATGGCATGAGAAAAATACCCGCCGTGATCGAGGAGCAGGAATTGGCTATCGGCGTCGATGTGTTCGCGGATCAGGGCTTCAGCAACGAGTGGATCGCGCAGTTGCTGTTTGTTGTAGGCTTCACTGACAACTGAGCAGGTTGGCAGAGCCTCAATCGTGGTTTTAAAGGATTGATTACCGGTAGCTGTAGCGCTTTTGGGGATAAAGACCAGGTTTTCAGCCAGCTCTGCCAGAACATTGATATAAGGCAGGGAGCCTTCATAACAGTGCATGACAGAAAAAATTGTGAATTTCTTAGGTGTTGGGTACTGTTCAGCAATGTGCTTTAAAAAAGCATAACCTTTGGTCGCAAAAAAGTCCGAATAGTAAGTGTGGGTTAAAATGGGTTGCGTCATTATTATTATTCCTTGTAACGACTAATTATTATGGCGAAACAGTGCTAGTAATGCATGGAGTAAAGGTTCATTTTCGCGGCTTTGTTTACAGCACAGGCCAAGTTGCAGGGGCTGAACATATTCTTTTTCAAGACGTTTTACTTTTGTGCCTACCGGGCTGTTGTTGATCACCACATCCGGCGCGATGCCAATACCACATCCTAAGGCGACCATACTGACAATGGCTTCATGCCCGCTTACCTGGGCATAAACATTTGGCTTTATTTTCTTCGATTTTATCCACTTATCCGCTTTTTCGCGTGCCATTCCTGACTCGGGCAGAATAAAGGGCAGGGTATTCCAGGCGGGGGGCTCTCTGAAGGCCGGCTGCAATGCCGGAGGTGGGACCAGCGGCGCAATCACCGACATCGAAATGCTGTCGAGAGGCAGGTATATCAGCTTACCCGGCAGGCTGTCCGGTTTCGCGGCAATGGCGATATCCGCGTCATCAGACTGAATGCGGTCAATGGCTTGTGCCGGATCGCCGGTCAGCAACTGAATTTCTACCTGGGGATGTAACTGACGAAACCGGCTGAGAATGTCGGGGAGGTGACTGTAACTGGCGGTGACGGAGCAAAACAACCTCAGCTTACCCTGCAGGGCCTGCTCTTGCTGACCCAGCTCTGCTTTGACTTCCTGCCAGCTGGTGACAATTTGGGCCGCTGTTGGCAACAGTGTCTTGGCGGCCGAGGTCAGCTCGACACTGCGATTATCCCGGATAAACAGAATCTGGCCGGTATCTTCTTCCAGTCGCTGGATAATCCGGCTCAGGGCCGATGGGCTGATATGCATGGCTTGCGCAGTCTGGCTGAAGCTGCGTGACTCGCACAGATGCAAAAACAATTGCAAGGTCTTTATGTTCATCGTCCATGTTGCACTTTTTGCAATAAGTTATTGTGAATATATCACTTTGCGCAATGAAGTGCGTGGTCTACCATCGAATTAATCGACAGGATGATGTCGCACATGGAACAGTATTCACGGAGTTTACTATGGCTAATTATTTCAATACCTTAAATCTTCGTCAGCAGTTGGATCAGCTGGGTCGCTGCCGCTTTATGGATCGTGCGGAATTTGCAAATGAAGCCGATTACCTTAAAGGGAAGAAGGTCGTCATTGTGGGGTGTGGTGCTCAGGGCCTTAACCAAGGACTGAACATGCGCGACTCAGGTCTGGATGTGTCATATGCACTACGCCAGGCTGCGATCGACGAGCAGCGCCAGTCGTACAAAAATGCGAAAGAAAACGGGTTTGAAGTAGGCAGCTACGAGAAGCTGATCCCGCAGGCGGATCTGGTGGTAAACCTGACCCCTGACAAACAGCACAGCAATGTGGTAGCAACAGTGATGCCACTGATGAAGCAAGGGGCGGCTCTGGGTTACTCGCACGGTTTCAACATTGTTGAAGAAGGCATGCAGATCCGTCCTGATATCACGGTCGTGATGGTGGCACCAAAATGTCCGGGTACGGAAGTGCGTGAAGAGTACAAGCGCGGCTTTGGGGTTCCAACCCTGATTGCGGTTCACCCGGAAAATGACCCTCAGGGTGATGGCCTGGAAATCGCCAAAGCCTGGGCGGCGGCTACCGGTGGTCACCGTGCGGGGGTACTGGAATCTTCTTTTGTGGCGGAAGTGAAATCTGACCTGATGGGCGAGCAGACTATTCTGTGTGGCATGCTGCAGGCCGGCTCGATTGTTTGCTACGAGAAAATGATTGAGGAAGGGGTTGAACCTGCGTATGCCGGAAAACTGCTGCAATACGGCTGGGAAACCATCACGGAAGCGCTGAAGTTTGGTGGCATTACTCATATGATGGATCGCCTGTCTAACCCAGCGAAAGTGAAAGCGTTTGAGCTGTCTGAAGAGCTGAAAGAGCTGATGCGTCCGCTGTACAACAAGCACATGGATGACATCATTGTCGGTGAGTTTTCCAGCACTATGATGGCTGACTGGGCCAATGACGATGCGAACCTGCTGGGTTGGCGTGCAGAAACTGCAGAAACAGCCTTTGAGAATTACCCTGAGTCTGATATTCAGATTCCGGAGCAGGAATACTTCGACAACGGTATTCTGATGATCGCCATGGTACGTGCCGGGGTTGAGCTGGCGTTTGAAGCCATGACGGCATCCGGCATTATCGATGAGTCGGCGTACTACGAGTCACTGCACGAACTGCCGCTGATTGCGAACACGATCGCCCGTAAGCGTTTGTATGAAATGAACGTGGTCATCTCTGACACGGCTGAGTACGGTAACTACCTGTTCGCGAATGTCGCAACACCACTGCTGCGTGAACACTTCATGCCGAAGGTGGGGACAGATGTGATTGGTCAAGGTCTGGGTGAAACCTCGAACTTTGTTGATAACCAGCGCCTGATTGAAGTGAATGAAGCGATCCGCAACCATCCGGTTGAGTGGATTGGTCAAGAGCTGCGCGGCTACATGACAGACATGAAGCGCATTGCTGTTGGCGGTTAATTGCCTCTCAATCTCACTAAATGAAAAGCCCGGATGGTGACATCCGGGCTTTTTGTTTGTCTGCGCTGAGCAACAGGCGGGCCTTGCTCAGCGACGGGAAATCAGTCTTGCTTGCTGTCGGCGTTGTTGTTCAGGCGGCTTTCCAGCTCTTCCAGCTTCTGCTCCAGCGCAGTCAGCTTCTGGCGGGTACGCAGCAGAACCTGAGTCTGCACATCAAACTCTTCACGGCTGACGACATCCAGTTTCCCAAGCTGAGCCTGGATCACCTGGCGGACTTTTTGTTCTACATCGTTGCCCAGCTCTTTGACTGGCTGAGGCATGGCATCTTGAATCTGCTTGGCTATTTGCTCAAGTTTCTTTGGATCAAACATAGCTGGGTTAACTCCGTAACGGCAATACTGTCGTCATTTTATGTAATTACTTAGCGATTGTCGTGGAAGAAAGGCGAAAAGAAAAGAGGCCGCTCAATGCGGCCTCTTAATTTGTGGGGTGATTAGCAATCACGTACATCTTTCAGGGCGTTGCGTGCTTCATCCGCACGCTTAAGCTTTTCCAGGTCTTTGTCCTCGACGAAGACCGGCAGCGGCTTATGCACACTGGCCAGGTAGGTGTAGATCACTGGCAGTACGAACAGCGTGAAGACCGTACCGATTGCCAGACCGGCAACGATCACGATACCGATACTGAAGCGCTGTGCGGCACCAGCACCACTGGCATACAGCAGGGGTACCAGACCGGCGATCATCGCGGCGGTGGTCATCAGGATCGGACGCAGACGCACCTTGGCGGCTTCCATCACGGCGGCCATGCGGTCTTTCTGATGATGCAGCTGCTCTTCTTTTGCGACTTCACAGATCAGGATACCGTGCTTGGTGATCAGACCAATTAGGGTGATCAGACCGACCTGGGAGTAGATGTTCATCGACGCTGCGCCCCAGGCCAGGGCGATCAGAGCGCCACAGATAGCCAGCGGTACAGAGACCATGATCACCAGCGGGTCGCGCAGGGACTCGAACTGGATCGCCAGAACCAGGAAGATGATGGCCAGTGCCAGGCCAAAGGTCATGTACAGGGCATTCCCTTCGGTAACGAACTGACGTGCCTCACCCATGAAGTCGTACTGGTAACCAGCCGGCAGGGTCGTTGCCGCTTCGCTTTGGAACCAGCTGATCGCATCACCCATGGCAACACCAGGGGCTGGTACGGCACCTACGGTGGCAGAGTTCAGCTGGTTGAAGTGTGGCAGAGAACGCGGCTCTGATACTACTTCAATGCTGACCAGGCTGCCCAGCGGGATAGACTGACCGTCTGCCGCACGCACGTAGTAGCCCTTCAGCGACTCCGGATTCAGGCGGTACTTACGTTCTACCTGCGGGATCACCTCATAAGAGCGGCCGTTCAGGTCAATCCGGTTGACGTAGCCGTCAGCCATCATGGTACTCAGGGTAATCCCGATGTCCTGCATGGTCACACCGTAGGCGCCGGCCTTGTCCTTGTCGATCTTGATTTTCATCGTGGCCGAGTCGTAGTTCAGATCCAGATCCGAGTATACGAACATGGCGTTGTTCTTCACTTTGGTCAGGATGTCACTACTGATTTGGAACAGGCTCTCAAAGCTGTTCGGCGTGGTGATCACAAATTGGATTGGCAGACCCGAACCGGCACCCGGCAGCTCTGGCATCTGGAATGCTGTAACCGCCATTTCCGGCACGTCTTTCACCAGTCCGGTGACGCGTTTTACCACATCGGCCTGGCTGGCTTCACGCTCACTCCAAGGCACCATCGACGCAATACCAAACGCCTGGTTGGAGTTTGGCACCCCGGAGAACACCTGGGCGTAGGCCACTTCCGGTTGTTCAGCCAGAATGGCGTTCACTTTGTCCATGCTGTTCTGGATGAAATCGAGGTTCGAGTTTGACGGGGCAGTACCCATCATCACCAGTACCCCTTTATCTTCCGCCGGAGCCAGTTCACTTGGGATGAACTTGAACAGCATTGGCAGTATGCCGAACACGATCAGGGCGAAGACGATCACAACCGGGCGCATCTTCATGATCCCGCCGAGCATTTTCTCGTAGCGGTTGGTCATGCGATCCAGGAAGCCGTGCACGGTCTGCTCAAACTTGTTCGGCTGTTCGTTGGCCTTGAGCATTTTTGAACACATCATCGGCGACAGCGTCAGGGCGATGATACCGGAGACGAAGACAGAACCGGCCAGCGTCAGGGCAAATTCCTTGAACAGGGAGCCGGTGATCCCGCCCATCATCGCAATCGGCGCGTATACTGCACCCAGCGTTAGGGTCATGGCGATAACCGGTACCGCAATTTCACGGGTTCCGATAATTGCCGCACGGAACGGTGACTCGCCTTCTTTGATATGACGGTCGACGTTTTCCAGGACCACGATGGCGTCATCGACCACCAGACCGATAGCCAGTACCATCGCTAGCAGGGTCATCAGGTTCCATGAGAAGCCGAATGCCTGCATCACCATGGCCACCCCGATCAGCGACAGTGGAATGGTCACGATAGGAATGATAACGGCACGCAATGAACCCAGGAACAGCGTGATCACCACCAGTACGATCAGCGCTGCTTCCGCGATGGTTTTGATAACCTCGTGGATAGATTCGTTGATCGCGATGGTGGAGTCGTACAGCACGTTCATCTTGATGTTACTAGGCATGTTGCGTTCAAGTTCCGGCAACAGCTTGTAGACATCCGCCGCGATGTTGATCGGGTTGGCACTTGGCGCGGCGTTAATGGCCGCGACCACGGCTTCCTGACCGTTCGCTGAGGCGCGATAAATATCGTGGCTCTTTTCCAGGGTAACTTTCGCAATGTCACCCAGGCGAATCACCTGACCCTGCTTGGTCGATACCACCAGTTTTTCCAGCTCACCGGTGTTAGATACCTGAGTATCGGCCGTACCATTGTACAGCACGAACTCACCGGTCGCTTGACCAGTCGCGGACTGGTAGTTGTTGGCATTGAGGACGTTCATGATGTCGCTGGCTGACAGGTTATACGCTGCCATCTTGGCTGGATCCAGCCAGACGCGCAGGGCGTATTTCATCCCGCCGTACAGATCAACCTTCGACACGCCGTTCACGGTGAACAGCTGCGGGTTGATGACTCGTTCCAGGTAGTCGGTGATCTGGCTGGAAGCCAGCTCATCACTGGTAAAGCCGATGTACATGACTGCCGTGGTTGAACCGGTCGACATAGTAACCGTCGGGTCTTCCGCTTCACGAGGCAGCTGGGAGCGCACCGAGTTGGTTTTGGCCAGAATATCGGCCAGCGCCGCGTTCGGGTCGGTGTTCAGCTTCATCGTCACCGTAATGGTGGATGAACCCAGTACCGAAGACGAGGTCATGTAGTCAATATTGTCAGCCTGGGCAATGGCCTGTTCCAGTGGCTGGGTAATAAAGCCCTGGATCAGGTCAGCACTGGCCCCGTAGTAGCTGGTGGTCACGGTGACCACGGTGTTTGTCATGTCTGGGTATTCCCGGACCTGCATTTTGAAGATTGCCTGCAGGCCGAGAAGAGCAATCAGAAAGCTGATCGATACCGCTAAGACAGGACGTTTAATAAAAACATCTGTAAAGCGCATGGCTCCTCCGGATTAGAGCATTGGGGTTTCAGCAGGCGCTTCCAGCGAGTCACTCTCAACCACTCGCACCTTCACATGGTTACTCAGGCGGACTTGCCCCGAGGTCACCACGGTTTCGCCGGCTTTCACACCACTCAGAATGTGGACTTTGTCGCCTTTACGTTCACCGACTTTCACCACTTCCTGCTTCACGCGCAGATCACCGTTTTCGTCCTGGCTGGCGATGTACACGTTGTCACCGTACAGGGTGTAAGTAATCGCGGTTTGCGGCAGGATAATCTGGTTTTCCAGCGTCGGCAGGATAATGTGAGCACGGGCAAACATACCGCTGCGCAGCTGACCTTCGTTGTTCGGAATATCAGCCTGAACCTGCACCAGACCGCTCTGGTAGTTTACGGCCGGCTCAATCGCGCTGATCTTGCCGTTGAACGGCGTATCCGGGTAAGCATCGACGAAGATTTCCACGTCCTGACCCAGGTGGATATCCGAGATATCCGTCTGTGGCACTGTGAAGCGCAGCTTCATCAGCGTGGTATCTTCCAGACGCACTACGTCAGTGCCCGGCTGGATGTACTGACCCAGGAACACGTTACGCAGACCGACCACGCCGTCGAATGGTGCTTTGATGGTGCGGCGATCAATGGTGGCTTTCAGGCTTTCAATATCCGCGGACAGGGAGAAGTACGATGCTTCTGCATCATCGTACGCTTCCTTGGAGATTGACCCTTTCTTGAACAGGCCGCGGTAGCGTTCGTACTTCGCACGGGCTGCCGGCAGACGTGCCTGCGCACTCTTCAGGTTGGCCAGTTCCACGTCAGAGTCCAGCATCAGCAGCTGCTGATTGGCTTTCACGGTGGAACCGGATGCAAAATCAATAGACTTAATCACACCCGCCACTTCGGTTGTGATCGTGACCCCTTGATTCGGTTCGATAAAGCCGATAGCTTCAATAGCCGGTACCCAGTTACTGGACTCCGCCGTCGTGACGGTGACCGGGAAGTCAGGTTCCGGCATGCTTGCCATGTACTCGGCAATTTTTTGTTGTTTAAAGAGATTGAAACCAATCACGCTCCCGAATAGCAGGAGCGCGATAAGTAGCATCACGAGCCATTTTTTCATGGTTGGTTGAGCTCCGAAGTTTTTCTTGTTAATGCTGAACGATGGCATCCCAGGAGGCTTCGATGGCGGCGTCTAACACCTCATCGCTGACCTTGTACACGCCATTGACATGTTTTCGAGCCAGGCAGATGCATGGCTCAAGGCTTAAAGTGCCCAAGATTTCGTTGTCCAGAGGCTTGAACAGACCGGCGGCTTTACCGTCGGAAAACATCTGATCCACCTTGGCAAACAATTTCTTCTCGAGTAATCGTTGTTCCTGGTTTTCGCGTTTGGGCAGGCTATCGAACTGGCCACGGTTGATGAGCGGTGCATCATCCTGAATTGCCATGTCCCAGATGTTCAGCCACATGGTGCGAAACCGTTGTTGCAATGGCATGTTATCAGACACATTTTGACTAATTTTGTTCGCCACACAGGCGAGGATATGGTCATGTAACTGATGCAGCAGGTCGTCTTTATCCTCGAAATAGCGATAAATCGTGCCTGCGGCTACGCCTGCTTCCCTGGCAACCATCTGCATGGAAAGACCATGAAATCCGTACATCGCGAGCAGTTTTTCCGTTGCCTGCAAGATGCGTGTTTTCTTGTCCATCATAAGAGGGCTTTTGTGAATTAAAATAATGAATGAATGTTCATTCATTATTTTAGGGTGCCTGCTTATTTGTGCAAGAATTTTTTGTTGTGTCAGGATTCATGGCCGTCGGTGGCGCGCGAATAGACAACGGGAGATAACCCGTTACAATGCGCCTGCCGACACCAACAACACAGGATACGCCAATGAAACTGAACCCAAGGCAAAACGAAGCGGTAAAATATGTCGCTGGACCCTGTCTGGTCCTGGCTGGCGCCGGCTCGGGCAAAACCCGGGTCATTACCAATAAGATTGCTTACCTGGTTCAGCACTGCGGCTACAAGGCCCGCAATATTGCGGCGCTGACTTTTACCAACAAAGCCGCCCGTGAAATGAAAGAGCGGGTGGGCCAGACGCTGGGTCGTCAGGAAGCCAAGGGGCTGATGGTGTCGACCTTCCACACCCTGGGGCTGAATATCATCCGCCGCGAGTACAAAGCGCTGGGTCTGAAAGCGAGCTTTTCCCTGTTTGACGATCAGGATCAGATGGCGCTGCTCAAAGAGCTGACGGAAAAAGAGATCGACGGTGATAAAGACCTGCTCAAGCTGTTGCTGTCGACCATCTCCAATTGGAAGAATGACATGTTGTCCCCAGCAGACGCCCAGGCGCAGGCGCGCAGCGAGCGTGACCAGCTGTTCGCCTACTGCTACGACATGTACCAGCGCCAAATGAAGGCATACAACGCGCTCGACTTTGATGACCTGATCCTGATGCCGGTGCTGCTGCTGCGTGACAATGAAGAAGTGCGTCAGCGCTGGCAGAATAAAATCCGCTACCTGCTGGTGGACGAATATCAGGATACCAACACCAGCCAGTACCTCTTCGTGAAGTTGCTGGTGGGCGAGCGCAGCCGCTTTACCGTGGTCGGCGATGACGACCAGTCCATTTATTCCTGGCGTGGCGCCCAGCCGGAAAACCTGGCTCTGCTGAACAAAGATTTTCCGAGCCTGAAAGTGATCAAGCTGGAGCAGAACTACCGCTCAACCAGCCGGATTTTGCGGACTGCCAATATCCTGATCGCCAATAACCCGCACGTGTTCGAGAAAACGCTGTTCTCGGAAATCCCCGATGGCGAGATGCTCAAGGTGATCACCGCCAAGAACGAAGAGCACGAGGCCGAGAAAGTCGTCGGCGAACTGATCGCCCATCGCTTCCTCAACAATACGGCCTATAAAGACTACGCCATTCTGTACCGGGGGAATCACCAGTCGCGGTTGTTTGAGAAAGCCCTGATGCAAAACCGGATTCCGTACAAAATTTCCGGCGGCACCTCGTTCTTCTCACGGGCCGAAATCAAGGACATCATGGCTTACCTGCGCCTGCTGACCAACCTGGATGATGACAATGCGTTTCTGCGCATCGTGAATACCCCGCGTCGTGAGATTGGTCCGGCGACGCTGGAAAAGCTGGGCACCTACGCCAACATGCGCGGCAAAAGCCTGTTTGCGGCCAGCTTCGAGCTGGGGCTGGAGCAGCATCTGGGCGGTCGCGGCCTGGAATCCCTGCAGCGTTTTACCCGCTGGGTGGTGGAGTTGTCGGATAACGCTGAGCGCGGTGATACCGTGGCGGCGGTGCGTCAGTTGATTCGCGACATTAATTACGAAGACTGGCTGTATGAAAGTTCTGCCAGCCCGAAAGCGGCGGAGATGCGGATGAAGAACGTCTCCGATTTGTACAGCTGGATCACCGCGGACCTGGAAGGCGATAACTATGACCAGGAAGCCAAGACCCTTAAAGAAGTGGTCCAGCGCCTAACCCTGCGTGACATGATGGAGCGCGGCGAGGACGATGACGACGCGGATCAGGTACAGCTGATGACGCTGCACGCCTCCAAAGGGCTGGAGTTTCCGTATGTGTACCTGATTGGGACTGAAGAGGGAATTTTGCCGCACCAGACCAGCATTGATGAAGACAATGTGGAAGAGGAGCGCCGTCTGGCCTACGTCGGGATCACCCGGGCTCAGAAAGAGCTGACCTTTACCTTGTGTAAGGAACGGCGCCAGTTCGGCGAGCTGCTGAAGCCAGAGCCAAGCCGGTTCCTGTATGAGCTGCCGCAGGATGATCTGGAGTGGGAGGCGGACAAAAAGCCGGTTACTCAGGAAGAGCGGATGCAGCGCGGACAGGCGCACATCGCCAATATTCGGGCGATGTTTAAGAAATGATGGTGAATAAAGCGTGCTGTAGCCTGCGGGGTACATAACGGGTGGAAAATAAAGAAGGGTTGATGGCGGCATCAACCCTTCTTTTATTCAGTATGTCTCGCGTGCCCTATTCATGGCGCGCTTTATGGTGCGACTGATATGATTACAGGCCGTCGATCATGTGGTTGATGGCTGCCACGATTTCCTCATCGCTACAGTCCATACATGAGCCTTTCGCTGGCATGGCGTTAAAGCCGTTCAGTGCGTGGTCAGTCAGCACATCTTTCCCTTTTGCAATACGTGGACCCCAGTCATCGGCATTGCCTTTTTTCGGTGCGCCCATTACGCCGCTGCCGTGGCAGGCCACACAGAAGGTGCCGTAGACCGCATCGCCACTACGAGGACCGGTTGCGACTTCTGTTGCTGGCGCGTCACCTTCCAGGTAGACAGAGCCCACGGGTTTAATGCGTTCTGCGATAGCTTCGTCAGACATATCTGCTGCTACAGCTGTGCCGGCCAGTGTCATTGCCGCCACTGCAGCTACCATGATTTGTCGAAGAGTTAATTCCATTGAGCTCACCTTACACTTCCAGATCATTATGTGCGATTGCCACAGTCTTCTTTCGTGCTTGTTGTTAGTCGAACTGTTGAGACAAGGCAGTGATTATTTACAGAATGTTTAAAATGTAAAAACGCCGTGATTATATCTGCTAATGAGGCGCTGATAAACAAGAGGTCTGCTTTTGTATGATACGAATCAAGAGTTAATTGCCTATATTTGCAGCGAACGAGAAAAAAACTAAAAAAAACACTTTACGAAGTACACCTGGATCCGTAATATTCACCTCCGCCGATAGGGCACGCGCCCGTAGCTCAGCTGGATAGAGCGTTGGCCTCCGGAGCCAAAGGTCGAAGGTTCGAATCCTTTCGGGCGCGCCATTCCGGACCTAGGAAAACGGCAGAAACATTGGTGGCTATAGCTCAGTTGGTAGAGTCCCGGATTGTGATTCCGGTTGTCGCGAGTTCGAATCTCGTTAGCCACCCCATCTTTTAGGGTATTGATTTATAATATCAGTATCCGGGGTGAATACCCCACACAGAACATTGTCGGTGAATAGCGCAGTTTGGTAGCGCATCTGGTTTGGGACCAGAGGGTCGGGGGTTCGAATCCCTCTTCACCGACCACTAACATTGGTGGCTATAGCTCAGTTGGTAGAGTCCCGGATTGTGATTCCGGTTGTCGCGAGTTCGAATCTCGTTAGCCACCCCATTATTCAAGACTTCGGTACGCCGGAGCAACCAGTCGGTGAATAGCGCAGTTTGGTAGCGCATCTGGTTTGGGACCAGAGGGTCGGGGGTTCGAATCCCTCTTCACCGACCACTCTTCAAACCCCAGTCGAAAGACTGGGGTTTTTTCGTTTCTGGCGTCTGTTGACTGGCCTACCACACAAAATCCCCATTGTTTCTCCTGCGTCGGACACCCGTTATTGATTTTTCTGTCATCTGTCTTGTGGCGATAATTCAGTACCTTCTGCTGATTACTTCCTATAATTAACCATAAAGTCACTGCATTAGCGCAGGTTTGTCAGTGCTTGTTGCTGTCATGTTAACTGGGGAAAGTGAATCTCAGTATATTTATGCAAATGTGAATTTGGTGAACCAGATCGCACTGTGACAGATGCAGAGTCTTTTACTATTATCTTTCGGTATTGTGAGTAAATCATGAGCAACGTCAGACATGTGCATTATGGCAATGAACAATGCGCATAATGACTGATTATGCTTTTTTTATGCATTTCGCCAGTTTTTACTGATGATTTGTTGATTTATTGTAAAATCTTTGACAGATTATGTGCTGAACACATATTCAGCAAAATCTGCTGAAGAGAAGGGATTCATTTTTTGCAGACAGGGCAGAACACTGCCGCGCAGTTGGGGTCTGGTAATGGCTTTATTGGAAGTGAAAAACTTGCGGATCGAGTATCCCTCACGTCATGGGGTACATGCCGCAGTGAAATCGCTCTCGTTCACGATTGAGCGAGGGGAAATCGTAGGTGTCGTCGGTGAGTCCGGGGCCGGTAAGTCAACGGTCGGGAATGCCGTGATTGACTTGCTGAGCCCGCCAGGAAAGATTGCCAGCGGCGATGTTTACCTGGATGGCGAGAAAATCTCCGGCTTAAGCCCGGAAGCCATGCGCCGGGTGCGCGGCGCGAAAATCGGCTTCATCTTTCAGGATCCGATGACATCGCTTAACCCGCTGTTTACCGTTGAGCGTCAGCTGACGGAAACCATCCTGACCAACCTGAAGGTCAGCAGAGACGAAGCGCTGAAGCGGGCGCTGACTCTGATGGAGCAGGTCGGGATCCCTGATCCGCAAGTGCGGATTAAACAGTACCCGCACCAGTTTTCCGGCGGGATGCGCCAGCGGGTGGTGATTGCGATTGCTCTGGCCGGGGAGCCGGATCTGATCATTGCGGATGAGCCTACGACGGCGCTGGACGTGTCGATTCAGGATCAGATTCTGAGCCTGATCCGCGAGCTGTGTGTGAAGAAAAATGTCGGCTGTATGCTGGTGACTCACGACATGGGCGTGGTGTCTAACATCACTGACCGGGTGGCAGTCATGTATCGCGGGGATCTGGTGGAAATCGGTCCTACCGAGCAAGTGCTGGGCAACCCGACTCACCCTTACACCCAGAGTCTGATTTCGGCGGTGCCCCGTTCCGATATCAAACTGAACCGCTTCCCGCTGGTGAACTACATTGAAGAAGCGGAAGAGCTGACCCAGCTGGATGTGAAAAATCACTGGCTGGGGCAGAGCCAGGATCAGCGGAAGTACACCGGTGCGCTGTTGCAGGTCAAGAACGTCAACCTGCGCTTTGTGACCAAAGATTCGTTTTTTGAAAGCCGCCGCGAGTACGTGCAGGCTTCGAACGATGTCAGCTTTGAAGTGTTCGAAGGGGAAACTTTTGGTCTGGTGGGCGAATCCGGCTCCGGTAAGTCCACCATTGCGCGGGTGATCGCCGGCCTGTATCCGCCGAACTCCGGCCAGGTGATTTTCGAAGGCATCGATCTGACCGCACTGAAAACCGAAAATGAACGCCGTCCACTGCGTCGCCAGATGCAGATGGTGTTCCAGAACCCGTATTCCTCCATGAACCCGCGAATGAAGATTTTCGACATCATCGCGGAGCCGATCCGTTTCCATAAACTGGCCGACAGCGAAGCGCAGGTGCGCCAGATCGTGGGTGACCTGTTGGACCATGTCGGGCTGGGACGCAGTGCTGGGGTGAAATACCCGCACGAGTTCTCCGGCGGCCAGCGGCAGCGGATCTCGATTGCCCGGGCGCTGGCAACCCGGCCGCGTCTGCTGATTTGTGACGAGCCGACCTCGGCCCTGGATGTGTCTGTCCAGGCGCAAATCCTGAACCTGCTGAAAGATCTGCAGGATGAGCTGAACCTGACAATGCTGTTCATCAGCCACGACCTGCCGGTGATTCGCCAGATGTGTGACCGTATCGGCGTCATGCAAAAGGGTACCCTGCTGGAAGTGGCCCCGACAGAGCAACTGTTCACTGCCCCTCAGCATGAGTACAGCAAGCAACTGATTTCCCTGATGCCTGAATTTAAGGGAATGAGCCTGGAAGGCTTGCAGTTGGCCTGATTTTTTGTCGCGCGGGAAGCTGCGCGACAGCGATCCCGGCACATGTTGCTTACCCATACCGATAATAAGCAAACATAACCATCTGGGAGTTCTCTCCCTGCATAAAGGAGCTATGCAATGAAAACCATTAAGAGCAAGTTAGCCGTGGCGCTAATGGCAGCCGGCCTGAGTTTTGGTGCTGCCGCCGCGAACCTGAACCTGGCTTATGACGCCGATCCGGTTTCTCTGGACCCGCATGAGCAGCTGTCAGGCGGTACGCTGCAACTTTCTCACATGAGTTTCGACCCGCTGATTCGTTTTACCCAGGACATGGAATTTGAGCCGCGTCTGGCGACTTCCTGGGAGCGTGAGGATAACGCAACAATGCGTTTCAAGCTGCGTGAAGGGGTGAAATTCCACTCTGGTAACGCGTTCAGCGCTGACGATGTGGTGTGGACCTTCCAGCGCCTGAAAACCTCGGCTGACTTCAAAGGTATCTTTACCCCGATCCTGGATGTGAAAAAAGTCGACGACTACACCGTGGATGTGGTGACAGACGGGACGTACCCGCTGATCGAAAACGTCATGACGTACCTGTTCCCGATGGACAGCAAGTTCTACACCGGTAAAACCGAAGGCGGCAAAGACAAGGCCGAGCTGAAGAAAAATGGCTCAACGTATGCCTCTACCCACATCTCAGGCACTGGCCCGTTCAAGGTGAGCAAGCGTGAGCAGGGCGTGGCGGTAGAATTTGAACGCTTTGCGGATTACTGGGACAAAGACAGCAAAGGGAACGTTGACCACATTACCCTGCGTCCAATCAAAGAAGATGCGACCCGTGTCGCGGCCCTGTTGTCTGGCGACGTGGACATGATTGCACCGGTATCGCCAAACGACTACCAGCGCATCAAGAGCAACGACAAGCTGGATCTGGTGACGATGCCGGGTACTCGAGTGATCACTTTCCAGATGAACCAGAAAGTGGCAGAGCCACTGCGTGATGCCCGTGTTCGTCAGGCGATCGTGTACGCCGTGAACAACGAGGGTATTGCCCAGAAAATTATGAAAGGTGCCGCTACTCCGGCGGGTCAGCAGAGCCCGGTCGGCTATGCCGGTTACAACGAGAACCTGACTCCGCGCTATGACCTGAAGAAAGCTCAGGAGCTGATGAAAGAAGCCGGTTACGAGAATGGTTTCTCTATCAGCATGATCGCGCCGAACAACCGCTACGTGAACGACGAAAAAGTGGCGCAGGCCGTGGCCGCGATGCTGGCGAAAATCAAGATCAAGGTTGACCTGCAAACCATGCCGAAAGCCCAGTACTGGCCGGAGTTCGACAAGTGTGAAGCGGGCATGCTGATGATTGGCTGGCACCCGGATACAGAGGATTCAGCGAACTTTACGGAGTTCCTGACCATGACCCGTAACGCCGAAACCGGCAAAGGGCAGTACAACTGTGGCCACTACTCCAACGCGGAAGTCGACAAGCTGGTGGAAGCCGCGAACTCGGAAACCGACCTGGAGAAACGCAGCGCGATGCTGAAGAAAGTGGAAGAGCTGCTGTATAACGATGCGGCTTTCGTTCCGCTGTACTGGCAGGATCCGTCCTGGGCCGCGAAGAAGAACGTGGACATCAAACCTATCGTGAACGGTATGGACTTCCCATACCTGGGCGATCTGGTGATCAACTAATACCCCCGTCCGCGAAGCAGGGCTCCGGCAATGGCCGGAGCCCGATTAAGGAAGTCTCAAGAGGCAAGGAATGTTTACGTTTTTGGTCAAGCGCCTGGTACAGGCACTGGTAGTGATGTTTGTGATCAGTCTGGTGGCGTTTGCTATCCAGGACAACTTAGGGGATCCCCTGCGTGAGCTGGTGGGGCAATCGGTCTCGGAAGCGGAGCGTGACGCGCTGCGTACTGAGATGGGTCTTAACGATCCGTTCATGGTCAAGTACGGCCGTTTTATCTCGAAAGCATTACACGGAGATCTGGGCGACTCCTATTTCTTTAAACGCCCGGTTGTCGATGTCATTCTCGACAAGCTGGTAGCCACCCTGGAACTGGTGGCGGCGGCAACCATCATCATTGTGGTGGTCTCTATACCGTTGGGGGTCTATTCGGCCATTCACCCCAACAGCGCTCTGACTAAAGCGATCATGGGCTTCAGTATCGTCGGTATTTCCGTGCCGGTCTTCCTGACCGCCATTATGCTGATGTACGTCTTTTCTATTGAATTGGGCTGGCTGCCGTCGTTCGGACGAGGGGAGACGGCCAATATCCTGGGCTGGGAGTCCGGGTTCTTTACCCTTGACGGGTTGGCGCACCTGGTGCTGCCGAGTATCTCGCTGGCGTCCATCATGCTGCCGCTCTTTATCCGTCTGGTGCGTTCTGAAATGCTGGAAGCGCTGGGCACCGAGTACGTGAAATTTGCCCGCGCCAAGGGTCTGCCGCAGAACAAGGTGTACTACCAGCACGCGCTGAAAAACACCATGCTGCCGGTGATCACGGTCGGCGGGGTACAAATCGGCACCATGGTGGCGTATACCATCCTGACCGAAACCGTGTTCCAGTGGCCGGGTACCGGCTTCCTGTTCCTTGAGGCTATTAACCGGGTCGACACCCCGCTGATCACCGCTTATGTGATCTTCGTGGGCCTGATCTTCGTGGTCACCAATACCCTGGTGGACCTGCTGTACGGCCTGATCAACCCGACTGTTAACCTGACCGGCAAAGGAGCGTAATCATGACAACGCAATCGACAAACGTGCCGAGCCGCTGGCAGCGTTTCCTGAATTCAGATTTCATTTATTTCTTCAAGAAAGACAAAGTGGCAATGGCCAGCTTTGCGGCCTTCATGGTGTTTGTGGTCATGGCGCTGCTGGCACCGATGCTGGCGCCGACCAACCCGTACGATCTGACCAGCATCGACATCATGGAGTCCGAGTTGCCTCCTTCCTGGATGGAGTTCGGTGACGAGCGCTTCCTGCTGGGTACGGACAACCAGGGCCGCGATATCCTGTCGACCATCATGTATGGCCTGCGGATTTCTCTGGCGATCGGCCTGTTTGCGGTCGCCCTGCAGCTGGTGATCGGTATCGTGGTCGGCCTGTGTGCCGGTTACTTCGGCGGCCGGATCGACAGCTTCCTGATGCGTATTGCTGACGTGCAGCTGTCGTTCTCTACCATGATGGTCGCCATCATTGTGTCGGCGATTTTCAAGGCCAGCTTCGGCAGCGATTTTTACAGTCAGTACGCCATTGTGATGCTGGTGGTCATTATCGGTATCGCGGAATGGCCGCAGTACGCCCGGACTGTGCGGGCATCGGTTTTGGCAGAGAAGAAGAAAGAGTACGTGGAAGCCTCACGGGTCATGGGCCTGAAGTCACTGCGTATCATGTTCCGTCACATTCTGCCGAACTGCCTGTCGCCTATCCTGGTGATCTCCACGGTACAGGTGGCCAACGCCATCATGTCGGAAGCGGCCCTGTCGTTCCTGGGCTTGGGGATGCCGGTTGACCAGCCGTCACTGGGCTCGCTGATCAGCATTGGTTTTAACTACATCTTCTCCGGCTCCTGGTGGATCACCGCCTTCCCGGGCATCATCTTGGTTGCTCTGGTACTGGTGATTAACCTGCTGGGTGACTGGCTGCGGGATGTGTTCAACCCGAAAGTGTACAAAGGCTAGAAAGTTTCCCGCCGGGAATAGCCAAATGGCCCCGAGTTCATTACCTTGTTGCCTGAGCATGACAATGATGAGGCACAAGCATGATAGATATCGGGGTCAACCTGACCAACAGCCGGTTTGATAAAGACCGCGAGGCCGTGGTAAGCCGGGCACAAGCCGCCGGCGTCCACGGCCTTATTCTGACCGGCACTAGCGTTGAAGAAAGCCAGCAGGCGCTGGCCATGGCCCGCCAGTGGCCGGGTTACTGCTTCAGCACCGCCGGTGTTCACCCCCATGATGCCAAATCGGTTCAGGATCTCACCCTGCCGGCCCTCCGTGAGCTGGCCGTCGCGCCGGAAGTCGTCGCGATTGGCGAGTGTGGCCTGGATTTCAACCGTGATTTTTCTCCCCGTCCGCAACAGGAAGCTGTGTTTGAAGCGCAACTCGCGCTGGCAGCTGAACTGCAGATGCCGGTGTTTATGCACTGCCGGGATGCTCACGAGCGTTTTATGGCGATTCTGGCCCCGTGGCGTGACAAGCTGCCGGCTGCTGTGCTGCATTGTTTTACCGGGACGGAAGCAGAGCTGAAGGATTGCCTGGCGCTGGACTTGCACATCGGGATTACCGGTTGGGTGTGCGACGAGCGGCGCGGTACTGAGCTGCGGGAGCTGGTCCGGCTGATCCCGGATAACCGTTTGATGGTGGAAACCGACTGCCCGTACCTGCTGCCGCGCGATTTGCGGCCGAAACCCAAGTCGAGCCGCAACGAGCCGCAGTACCTGCCGCACATCACACAGGTGATTGCGGCATGCCGGGAGCAGGATGCCGGGGCACTAATGTGCCAGACGACTGAGACCGCCCGGGCATTTTTTGCAATTCCTGCTCACCAGGTTGACGGAGAGTGATATGATCAGGCCCATCCCGCTGCACTGCCAGGTTTAGGGAACTGATTGATTTATCTGCCAGGATGGCGGCATGGTCGCCATCCGGTGAACCCCAATATGCAGCAAACGATCTCTTGCCGTGAGACACCTCATGCAGAGAACCAAAGATAAAGGAGTATGCCGTGTCTGTATCTATTCAGGGCGCGTTTCCGGCACGCCGTATGCGTCGCATCCGCAAACAGGATTTCAGCCGCCGTCTGGTGTCTGAGGCGCAAGTGTCGGTCAATGATCTGATTTACCCGATGTTCATCCTGATGGGCAAAAACCGCCGTGAAGCCGTCGAGTCCATGCCGGGGATTGAACGTCTGTCGATTGATCTGATGTTGCTGGAGGCTGAATATCTGGCCAAGCTGGGCGTTCCGGCGATCGCTCTGTTCCCGGTGGTGTCGCAGGACGCCAAGTCGCTGTGTGCCGCGGAAGCGCACAATCCGGAAGGGCTGGTGCAGCGTGCGGTTCGCCTGCTCAAAGAGCATGTGCCGCAGATGGGGGTGATCACCGACGTTGCGCTTGACCCGTTCACCACTCACGGTCAGGACGGCATCATCGACGACAATGGTTACGTGCTGAACGATGTCACCACTGAGGTACTGGTGAAGCAGGCGCTGTCTCACGCGGAAGCAGGGGCGGACGTGGTGGCACCTTCCGATATGATGGACGGCCGCATTGGCGCGATCCGTCAGGCGCTGGAAGAAGCCGGTCACGTCAATACCCAGATCATGGCGTATTCGGCCAAGTATGCCTCCCACTATTACGGTCCGTTCCGTGATGCAGTCGGCTCGGCCGGTAACCTGAAGGGCGGCGACAAAAAAACTTACCAGATGGATCCGGCGAACTCAGACGAAGCGCTGCATGAAGTGGCAATGGACGTCAACGAAGGGGCGGACATGGTAATGGTCAAGCCGGGGATGCCGTACCTGGATGTGGTGCGCCGGGTGAAAAGTGAGTTGCAGGTCCCGACGTTTGCTTATCAGGTGTCGGGCGAGTACGCGATGCACATGGCGGCCATTCAGAACGGCTGGCTGAAAGAGCGCGAGACTATCATGGAATCGCTGCTGTGCTTCAAGCGGGCGGGTGCCGACGGTATCCTGACCTACTTTGCCAAGCCGGTAGCGGAGTGGCTGGCCGAAGAGGCCGCGGCCCGTACTCAGGCGCTGGCAGAGAAGCCGGAATAATGCCGGGCTGACCGGAATCAGGCATTGATACCAAAACGAGAAGGCTGGTGCGACACCAGCCTTTTTTGTTTATAAGGTGTAAGGGTCAGGCTCCTGCTCACACTGAGTCCGGCAAGACGGAGCCCGGCGATGGCCGGAGCTAAAGCCAGAGCCAGAGCTAAAGCCAGAGCCAGAGCCAGAGCTAAAGCCAGAGCCAGAGCCAGAGCCAGAGCTAGGGTTAAGGCTTGACGTTGCGGTTAATCGGGTTTTGCAGCGAGATCAGGGTTTCGGTCGACTGCACTTCATCGATGGCCTGAAGTTTGTCAATCAGGACATACTGCAGCTCCTCAATCGACTTACACATCAGTTTGACGAAAATGTTGTACGCCCCGGTGGTGTAATAGGCTTCCACCACTTCATCCAGCTCGTTGAGTTTGGCCAGTGCGGAGTGGTAGTCCCGGGCGGCATTGAGGTTAATCCCGATAAAGCAGCACACATCGTAGCCCAGTAGCTTGGGATTGATCACGACTTCGGTCCCGGTGATGATGTTCGCCGCCCGCATTTTTTCGACCCGGACATGGACGGTGGCTGGGCTGACATTGAATTTCTTGGCCATCTCCGCGTAAGGCGTACGGGCGTCATGCATCAGGGTGTTGAGGATTTCACGGTCGAGGTCATCGATTCGGACAGACGTGGTCATGGTGAGGCAATCCTTTGTTGGACCGGCCGGTTTCATCCGGTCTGGTCGTAATTTATACTGCTATCAGTTAAGCTCTTCAATTATATCAGACATTTGCTGCCAGCTGGGCAGCGGCTTTGCAGGTAACACGTCGCCACGGGTGGGTTGCCACGTCAGGAATAACAATACGGGACATTCGAATTTATGCGGTTTCTCGCGGTACTTTTACTGGTCTGGTGGCTACCGGCGCAGGCGATGGATGACGACAAAGATACGCTGGTGATCCATTCCTACCATCAGGGCATGCGCTGGACCGACTCGCTGCAGTCGGGCATCGAGTCAGTGACGCGGGTGAAGGGGATCTCCCTGCATGTGAATTACATGGACAGCAAGCGCTACCAGTCCAAAGGTTACATGCAGGAACTGCTGGATTTGTACCGGACCAAGCTGGCGGAAAAACACTACCGCGCTGTTGTCGCCTCCGATGACAACGCGTTGTGGCTGGTTAACGAGCTGGCCGGGGAAATCGGCGAGACCCCGGTGATCCTGGTCGGGGTCAACGACTACCATCCCGATAAGCACCGCAACCTTAAACGGGTACTCGGGGTGCTGGATCAGAGTGACCCGTCAGACAACATTACTCTGGCGCTCTCAGTGCAGCCGGATCTGGCGCACCTGTACGTGATTGCCGACCACACGGTGACCGGGGAAGCCATGTGGAAGAAAGTGGTCAATTTCCAGCAGACCAATTTTATGAACCTGGACATTGTCCGGATGGACACCAGCACTTTTGCCGATACTCTGGCCCAGTCTGCGCTGCTGCCCGCGCAATCGGCCATTCTGTATCTCAGCTACTACCGTGACGGGCAGGGGCGCTACATGACCAGCACCGATTTGCTCACCCAGCTGACTGAGCGGGCCTCAGTGCCGGTTTACTCCCCGTACCGTTATTCGCTCGACAACGGGGTGATTGGCGGCGTGATGACCAGTGGGTTTGACAAGGGGCGACAGGTCGGCCAGTTGCTGATCAAGGTACTGAACGACGAGGCGCTGGAGTACCCGTACTTTATCCGCAGTACCGGCAAAGCCATCTTCAACTACCCGGTGCTGCAGCACTGGGGGCTGAGTGTCGACAACAGTGAAATGCTGATCCTCAATCAGCCGGAAAGCTGGTTCAACCGTTACCGGGGTGAGATTCGGGTGCTGACCGTCGCGCTCAGTGTCATGGGCGGGGTGATTGTGCTGCTGGCGATCGTGATCCGCCGGCTGCGCAAAGGCGAACAGCGGCTGCGCCAGAGCCGGGCGCTGTTCGAGGGAGTGTTCGATCAGAGTTTTCAGTACATCGGGATTCTCGATGACACGGGCCGGCTGATTTCCGGTAACCTCGCACTGCACGAGCTGGTCGGGCGCTCAGTGGTAAAGTATGACCGTCCGCTATGGCGCTGGAGCTGCTGGTCATCCAAAGCGATGGACAAACTGCGGCAGGGGTTTGAGGGCGCCGGGTTTGACCAGTCGATCCGGCTGGAAGTGGAAATCCAGAGCCACGACAACGGTGGCCGGATGCTGGATGTGGCCGTCAAGCGTCTGCCCGGTGAAGAAAGCGGGCAGTATCAGCTGCTGTTTGAGGCGCGTGATGTCACCACCCGTCACCAGATGGAAGAGAAACTCCGTGAGCGTGAGGTCAGCTACCGCCTGCTGTACGAGCAGCAGCCGGTGATGCTGATGACGGTTGACCGCCATGCCCGTGTCCAGTCAGTGAACCAGTTTGCCGCCGACTTGCTCGGCTACAGCAAACGGGAGCTGCTGGGCCATAAAATTGTCGATTTCTATCACGGCACCACACTGATGCCGCAGCAGTTTATTGCCGCCTCCCGTGAGCAGGGAAATCAGCGGGTGTGGCGGCGCCAGTTGCGCTATTGCTGCGCCGACGGCCGTCAGGTCTGGATCCGGGAGACTATTCGTCAGACCCAGAACTGCCAGCAGCTGCTGGTGGTCGGGGAAGACATTACCTCGACCCGCGAGCTGGAAGCCAAGCTGGCTCATCAGGCGAGCCATGACTTCCTGACCGATTTGTATAACCGCAGCCATTTTGAACAAGTACTGGAAGAGGCGCTGACCGAAGCCCGCGAGGAAGGGGCGCGCCATGCCATGTATTACCTGGATCTCGACCAGTTCAAAATCATCAATGACACCGCTGGGCACGAGGCTGGGGATGAGGCGCTCAAGCAGGTCGCGCTCCAGTTACGGGCATTGATGCCATCCCACGCATTGCTGGCGCGTCTCGGTGGCGACGAATTTGCCATCATCCTCCATCATTGTGAGGCGGAGCCAGCGGTGGAATTTGGCCGCCATATTCTGCGGACGCTGGAAGAACTGGAGTTTTACTGGAAGAACACCCGCTTCAGTTTCAGCGGCTCTATCGGCTTGCGCCTGATTGATGAAACCGCCGGGTCGTCGCAGCAGGTTCACGCCCAGGCCGATACCGCGTGTTATGCGGCTAAGGATGAAGGGCGCAACCGGCTACATTTGTACCATCCCGATGATGAGGAGCTGCGGCGGCGGGAGCTCGAAATGGAGTGCGTCAGCCAGATCCGCCGGGCCCTGGCAGATCGCCAGTTTGAACTGTATGCCCAGCAGATCGCCCCGCTGGCATCGGGCGGCGATGGCCACCACTATGAAATTCTGATCCGGCTGCGCAATGATGATGGCGAAATGGTGTCGCCTGCGCTGTTCATGCCGGCCGCAGAACGCTACAACCTGGCCCACCGGATTGACCGCTACGTGGTTGAACAGGTGGTGGACTGGCTGGTGGCACACCCGGATGCAGTTGCGCAGCTGGAAATGTGCGCCATCAACCTGTCCGGTCAGTCGATGGGAGACAGTGAGTTCGTCCAGTTCCTGGTCGATAAGATCAGCCGCTCCGGCCTGCCGACTCATAAGCTCTGTCTGGAAATCACGGAAACCGCCGCCATCGGCAACATGAGTGAGGCGATCCTGCTGTTTACCCGGCTGAAAAATCTGGGATGTCGCATATCGCTGGACGATTTTGGCTCCGGGCTGTCGTCGTTCGGTTACCTGAAACGCCTGCCGGTGGATATTATTAAGATTGACGGCATGTTTGTCCGCGATATCGCCGACGATGATATGGATCTGGCGATGGTCAAAGCCATCAATGAACTGGCAAAGAAGATGGGTAAACAGACCGTTGCCGAGTTCGTCGAAAGTGAGGCCATTCTGACGCGCCTCAAAGCGTTGGGCGTCGATTATGCCCAAGGTTACCTGTTTGGCCGTCCCCAACCGCTGGAAGCGCTGGTGCGCCAATTGAGCAGGCAGACGGAGGTGGTATAATTCCCCTCTTTTATGGTGTGCCGCTGCGTTAAACCACCGCAATTGTCGGTGAGGCGGGCGGTCACCACCGATTTTATCCAGGTATCCCGGAGAGCCGCGTGCAACTAGCCCTGATTTGTGAACACCCTGACCGCCAACCAGAACTTGATCAGCTTGCCCAGCGCTGGGGACTGGAGCATGACCCTGACAGCCCGTTTGCGCTGGTGCTGACCGCGGAGCGGCTGGAACTGCTCAAGCGCGATGAACCTAAGCTGGGCGCGGTATATGTGGATCTGGCTGGCGGAGCGGCGGCCCACCGACGCAAGTTCGGGGGGGGCCGTGGACAGGCCATTGCCAAGGCGGTCGGCCTCAAGGGTGGGGTGATGCCGACGGTGGTGGATGCCACTGCCGGACTTGGCCGTGATGCATTCGTACTGGCCTCGCTGGGCTGCAAGGTGCAGATGGTCGAGCGCCATCCGGTGGTAGCGGCGTTGCTGGATGACGGGCTGCGCCGGGCCCAGGCGGATAGTGAAATTGGTGAGTGGGTGACGGAGCGCATGACCCTGCTGCATGCGTCCAGCCATGATGCGCTGGAGAAGCTGGCCGCGGATCCGGCCTTTGCCGCACCGGATGTGGTGTATCTGGATCCGATGTATCCTCATAAGAAGAAGTCCGCGCTGGTGAAAAAAGAGATGCGGGTTTTCCAGAGTCTGGTCGGGGCCGACAACGATGCGGATGCCCTGCTGACCCCGGCGTTGAGTCTGGCGACCAAACGGGTGGTAGTGAAGCGCCCTGACTACGCGGAGTTTCTGGCCGGGCAACAACCGTCGACGTCGATTGAGACCAAGAAAAACCGGTTTGACGTTTATGTCAAAGCGGCCATGAAGTAGCCCTGTCGGTCGCTGGTGATTGCGACGGGATAGCGGTATAGTCAGCCGGTACATACGGGAGCGACCCTCTGCAAGGAGGTGGCCCGGAACCGAGGAGAGGGAATGGCCAGAACATTATGTAAATACCGCCGGGCTGAGATTGCGGATAAATTCACGACCATCAGCCAGATTGTCAGCCTGCCGAAATACGTCTGCCGCAGCTGCGCCCGTTCGGCGAGTGAGAAAAGCTACTTGTGTAAGCCAAGTACCCTGCAACTGCCGGGTGGCAAGCGTGCGGCC
Source organism: Photobacterium sp. GSS17 (assembly GCF_028621875.1). NCBI lineage: Bacteria > Pseudomonadati > Pseudomonadota > Gammaproteobacteria > Vibrionales > Vibrionaceae > Photobacterium > Photobacterium sp. GSS17. The sequence goes on from NZ_CP117517.1 coordinate 63,991, forward strand.
GTCATCACCTCGGCGTTGCCTGCCGTAGCTCAGCCTGCGGTTGTTGCGGCGGAGCCGGTCATGGCTCCGGCACCATCGCTGCCGGTGGCATATACTGAGCTGCCGGAGCTGGGCAGTATGACGGCGGAAACGGTGTTGCCGATGGGCAAGTCCGGGAAAAAGCAGAGCAAACAACTGAAGAAGCTGCGCAAACTGGCGAAGAAAAAACACAAGCGGTTGAAAAAAGCGGCGAAGGCAGTCAAGCGTTATGAGAAAGCGCTGAAGAAGGCGAGAGGCCTGCTGATCGCTTAAGCCCCGAGGCAAGCCAAAAAAAACCTCCTTACGGAGGTTTTTTTGTGCCGGATTAATTTGAACCTTTGATCAGGACTGCCGTCATCAGGCAAGTGATCACAGAAACAATAATACCGGATACGATTAACCAAGGAAGCATATCCATAGGTAGTTATCCATCTGTTGAGCAACGGGAGGCCCTATTCAATACTGTTTACATTATGCTAGCAATGGGTCGGATATAAGCTGAAACGGCTGTTAACAAATGGAAACAAGTATCTGGTATTAGACACATAATGTATTGTTTTAGAGAATAAAAAAGCACCCATTCGGGTGCTTTTTGTCTCAATATATTATGTTGCAATATTGTTAGTTTTTGGCTGGCAGAGCTAATGTCAGTGCTTCGCGGGACAGGTTGGCTGCTGCCTGTTCATCGTCCAGTTTTTCCATCACTTCGATCAGGTAGCCGTAATCTGTCACGTTAGGACGCAGCGCAATGGCTTTCTCGAAGTGTGTTTTGGCTTCATCCCACTTCTGCTCGCGCATCAGCAGCTGCCCCAGGGCGCTGTGAGTGCTCGGGTTGCTGCTGTCGTAGCGCAGCAAATCCTGCAGGCGAATGATGGCCGGGTGGTTGTCCGGCAGGTTCAGGCTCGGCACCAGCGCGATCAGGCGCTCGTCGCTGCTCTTTTTCAGGGCTTCTTTCAGGACGGTGTAGGCTTCGCTGTCAGCGTTGTGCTCGCTCATCAGGTTGACGAAACAGGCGATCAACTCAGGACGCTGCTTGGCCTTGCGGCTCAGGCTGTTCCAGTGGCCCATCAGGCCTTCACTGCCGTTCTGTTTGGCGATGTGGCGCATGATGCCGCACTCTGCCTGAACTTCCAGTGCTTCGGCTTCTTCGGTGTTGACCACACCGGCTTTCTCCAGCTGTGGCAGGATAGCCAGCAGGGGTTTCCAGTCTTCCAGTTTCAGGTAGCAGTCTTTCAGCAAGCTCAGCAGAACCGGGTTGCGGCTGTGATCCTGCTTGATGCCTTGCAGGGTTGCAATGGCCTGCTCGTACTGCTGCTGACGGTATTGCAGCTTGGCACGGGTCAGGGCCACGGCCAGGCTCTGGCCATCGACATCCGCAGCCAGTTTCAGGTACTCGTCACGCTGGCTGGCATCGCCCTGACCTTGGGCGGCTTCGGCCGCTGCCAGGTAGTTCAGTACCGGAGCATCGCTGTGTTTGGCCGATTTGACCATCAGCTTTTCAGCTTGCTTCCAGTCGCCTTCAATCACTTTGATCAGGCCATCGTTGGTCTGACGGCGGGCCTTGCGGGCTTTACGGCCGAACAGCCAGCCACGGGTTGAGCTGCCTAGGGAAAACAGGCGCTTGATAATGGTTTCCAGCAGGAAGAAGGTGCCAAACAGAATAATCACCAGCAGAATCAGGGTGGTGAGGCTCATCTCCAGGGTCTGGTTTGCAACCGAGATCAGGACATAGCCCTGATTTCCGGCCAGCATTGGGCCTGCAACAATCCCTGCGATCAGTGCTGCGACCAGCAGTAATAGTTTGATCATGCAGGCGTCTCCTCTGTGCTAATCGGCTTCACCTGCTGGCGCAGACGCTCACTGATGGCATCATTGATCAGTGGCTGAGACTTCAGCTGGCTTGGGTAGCTGGCTTCAACCGTTTCCTTGGCCAGTTTGTCGAGCGTAGCAATGAAGCTCTGTACGGCCGGATCTTCGGTGTTGTAGTAAGCTTCGGCCCATTCTTTGGCCATGGTCAGGGAGGCGGTGTACAGCTCGCCCTGCTCGCGGTAAACCGCTTTAATTGCCGTTTCCAGCTTAGACTTGACGTTTTCCTGCAGGTAGAAATCCTGCTTCGGTGACAGCAGCGGAACCACGTTGCCGTCACGCTTGCGGTATGTCACGAAGTGATTGCTGAAGTTTTTCAGCGAGGTCATCAGATTCTGTTTCCAGTCGTCCACTGAGCCGGACACTTCGGTTTTCTCTTCCGCTTCGATTGACTCCGGCAGAACGGCATTGGCCAGCGGCAGTGCAGCAACCTGCTGCTGCAAGCTGGTCAGACGCATGACCAGGCCATCGCGGTCAATACGGGCGACGGCTTTCAGCGCCGTGATGTCGCTGTGCATAGCTTTACGGATTGGGGTTAGGCTTGGGTCGTTCAGCTCGGCGATACGGTGATCGGCAGACTCCAGCAGGACGGTGGCGCTGACGGTGTCATGCTCCAGCCACAGTTTGCGACCAGCCATTTTGACCAGGTAATCCGCTTCAGCCAGCAGCCAGTCGTTAGGACGGCGGCCTTTGATCTCAGCCAGCGCCATTTGCAGGCCGGTGATCGATTTGCCCTGTTGATCCAACGACACTTCGGTACGCTGTTCAATGGCACTGACTTGGGATTTGGTGGCTTGTTGAGTTTCTTGCAGGGAAGATTGCAGGCGGGAAATCTCTTGTTGCAGCGCCGCCATCTTACCGTTTTGCTCCAGCGTTTGCTGGTGGCCGTGGTAGTACAGGCCGGCACCCAGTGCAATCACCAGGGCAATAGCAATGACACCGGTTTTGTTGCCGCTTTTCTTTTCTGCCGGTTGGGCCGGAGCCGCTTTAGCAGTTTGATCGGCTTTGTCGGTGTTTTTGGCCGTGGCCGCTTTGTCGCTTTGCGGCTTAGTGCTGGCAGTCGTTTCAGCCTTGGTTGATGCTGCGGATTGTGATTGATCTGCAGAGCTCTGATTATTGGTTTTTTTATCAGTCATCCGATTTTCCCATTGTGCCTATTTTGCTTAGGGTCGTGAATAACGGGCCGTTGGCCGCGCTGCCCACATTGGAAATTAAACGAAAACCAAGCTGGTGTGCTTGGTCGGCAATTCGCTGGCTTGGTACGAATAGCTGGCATTGATAAAACCAAGCCTTGGCGTTGTCGGGTACAAGGCTGGCCAGAAAGGCCAGTTGTTCGCCGCTGGTGACAACCAGGGAATCAACCCCGGCATTTTGCCACTGTTGGCACAGCGCATGGCCATCAAGCGATAACCAGTTGCGCTGATAGGTTTCACTGTAGTTTACCGCCGCCCCGTGTTGCTGCAGGTGTTGGTAAATCAGTTCACGGCCGCCGTTGCCACGCAGGATAAGTACCCGCCTTCCGCTTACCTGGGTAAGAATGGGCAGGGCCAGCAGTCCCTCGCTGTCGCAGCGCGCTGACGGTGTGTGTACCGCCTGTCCTGTATAGGTTTTCAACGCAGCGGCGGTTTTATGGCCGACTGCTATATAATGCACGTTTTTTGGCCAGCTGACACCCACCGACATTAAGTAATTGTGCGCTAGGTTGGCAGCGTGGACACTGACAGCAATCAGAAAATCTCCATTTTCCAGTTGCTGCAGTTGTGCAGGTAAACAAGACAGGGTTGGCCCCGGCTGGATATCCAGCAAGGGCTGAGAGAGTGCAGCGATCCCCGCGGCATTAAGCTGCTGAGCCAGTTGCTCGCCATCCGGCGCCGGGCGGGTGATCAGTATGGTCATCAGGCGTTGCCGTACAGAGCATCAAGAATAGTACGGGCGCCGTCATTCAGTAGCTGCTCGGCCAGCGTGGTGCCCAGTTGCTCGGCGTCGGCAGCCGGGCCGCGGATTTCACCACGCACGATGTGGCTGCCGTCCGGCTCGCCCACCAGGGCACGTAGCCAGATTTGATCGCCGTCCAGCTCGGCATAGCTGCCGATAGGAACCTGACAGCCGCCCTGCAGATGGTTGTTCATGGCGCGTTCGCATCGCACCCGGGTCGCGGTTTCCTGATGGTTCAGGGCTGCCAGCAGACCCAGCACGCGCTCGTCATCCAGGCGACACTCAATACCTACCGCGCCCTGGCCGACTGCCGGCAGGCTTTCTTCCGGGGTAATCGTGCTGCGGATGCGGTCGTGCAGTTTTAGGCGCATCAGGCCGGCACAGGCCAGGATAATGGCATCGTACTCGCCGTCATCGAGTTTGCGCAGGCGGGTATTTACGTTGCCGCGCAGGTCTTTGACAATCAGATCCGGACGGCGGGCACGCAGCTGGCACTGACGGCGCAGGCTGGAGGTTCCCACGATCGCACCGGTCGGCAGTTCATCGATGTTGTTGTAATGGTTGGAGACAAACGCATCGCGCGGGTCTTCGCGCTCACAGATGGTGACCAGGCCCAGACCTTCCGGGAATTCGACTGGCACATCTTTCATGGAGTGCACCGCGATGTCGGCACGCCCTTCGAGCATGGCGACTTCCAGCTCTTTCACAAACAGCCCTTTACCACCCACTTTGGCCAGTGGGGTGTCCAGAATAACGTCGCCCTTGGTGACCATAGGTACCAGTTCTACCTCGATGCCCGGGTGGGCTTGTTCGAGCGCAGCTTTTACATATTCGGCCTGCCACATGGCGAGCGGACTTTTGCGGGTCGCAATTCGGATTGGGGTTGTTGACATCGTGTTGGATCCACCATTTTTGATAAAGGGGTGATTACTGGGAGTAATCCTACCACTACTGAGCTGGGAAGGTAATTTATGTGTTGCTGAGAGTGCGGTGACGCAGTATTGTCTTGATATGGACTACGATTAATGTGATATTTCTCACATAACCCTTAAGTGACCGATTGGCGACAATCGGGAAACTGGCGCTTTAGTCAGTTTGTACTAGCTTGAGGAAATCAGGGCTATGGAAAGGTCACTGGCAAGATTTCAGTCCATTTATAACTTGTCATAAAACGTCACTATCTTTACGGTTAATATAAAAACTGTTAAATTGATCACGTTTTTGCTCCCTGGTAGAGCCTTCTCTACACTTTAGTGACAAGATTTGGGCCGCTCTCAAGCTGGCAGCTCTTGGAAGAGTAATTTGCAAAATTTTATCACCACGCTTAACAGCAGACTGGAACAGCTCAACAAGATTCGCCTTGAGCGTGCCTGTGGCGCGATGACGGCGCAGTCAGAGCAGGTCTTTAACCTGTTGCCAGTGTTGCTGCACTACAATCACCCTGCGGTACCGGGTTATCTGGATCAGACCGTGCCGGTGGGGATCGCGTCATTTACTGCCTCGCCGATGCAGCAACAGCTGATCGATGATTGTGCCCTCGCGTGCGCTGCCACTGTGACCCCCCCTGATGCTTCTACTCGTCTCCCAATTCTGGGTTTGTATTCCATGGGCAGTACCGCCTCTCTGGGACAAAGCCTGACCAGCGATCTAGACATCTGGGTCGTTATCCGCACCGATTTGCCGTCTGACGCCCGTTCGGCGCTGGAAGCCAAGTGTGCGCTGGTATCGGAATGGGCACTGGTACAGGGCGTGGAAGCCAACTTTTTCCTGATCGACGAAAACCGATTCCTGGATAACTTTTCCGAAGAAATGACCGGTGAGAACTGTGGTTCCAGTCAGCATCTGCTGCTATTGGATGAGTTCTACCGTTCGGCGGTGCGCCTGGCGGGCCTGTCGCTGCTGTGGTTTATGGTGCCACCGGAAATGGAAGAGTGTTACGACGACTACATCCGCTACCTGGAACAGGGCGGGTTTATTCGTCGTGATGAGTGGATCGATTTTGGCGGTTTGTCCCGCATTCCGGCCGAAGAGTATTTCGGCTCCAGTTTGTGGCAGCTGTATAAAAGTATCGACTCGCCGTACAAGTCAGTACTGAAGGCGATCCTGCTGGAAGCCTATTCCTGGGAATACCCGCACACCCAACTGCTCAGTGTAGACGGCAAACGTCGCTTCTTTGCGATTGACCGTACCGAATTCTGTATGGATGCCTACTACCTGATGCTGGAAAAGGTGACCCGCTATCTGCAGCGGATTAACGATCACCGTCGGTTGGATCTGGTACGTCGTTGTTTCTACCTCAAAACCCATGAAAAGCTGACCCGTCAGCCGGCATCCGGTTCGGTGCCGTGGCGGCGTAAAATTCTGGAAGAGCTGACCGCCAACTGGCAATGGTCAGAAGAGGTGTTGCTGGAGCTCGACAGTCGTCGTGACTGGAAAGTGGAGCAGGTGAAGCGGGCGCACAACGAGCTGCTGGATGCGCTGATGCTCAGTTACCGCAACCTGATCCGGTTTGCCCGCCGTAACAACATTACCTCGGCGATCAGCCCGGAAGACATCAGTATTCTGGCGCGTAAGCTGTACGCGGCGTTTGAGGTGCTGCCGGGTAAGGTCACACTGCTCAACCCGCAGTTGTCACCGGACCTGCATGAGCAGGATCTGACCTTTATTCAGGTGCCGGCCGGGCGTACCAACGCGGCGGGTTGGTATCTGTACAAACAGTCGCTGGACCCGGTTGCCATTCTCGGCCGGGCGTCGCTGGAGCATAACCGTTACCTGAGCAAGCTGGTGGCCTGGGCGTATTTCAACGGCCTGCTGACGGAGTCGACCTGCCTGCATTCGGTGGTGCGCACGGCGGCGATGGATATCGACAAGCTGTACCAGCTGGTGAGCGACATTCGCAACACCTTCCCGATCCGCCGCCCGCAGCCAAGTCTGCAGGCGCTGTCCAGCCCGTGTGAAATTCGCCAGCTGGGGCTGTTCATCAACCTGGAAAATGACCCGACCACCGAGCTCAAGAGCCGTGCGGTCCGGTTTGATTTCAAAAACACCGATATTTTCAGCTATGGTCCGGAGCAACTGTGTCTGGTCGGGAGTGTCGATCTGGTGTACCGCAACTCGTGGAACGAGGTGCGTACCCTGAACTTCACCGGCGAAAATGCCATGCTCGACGCGCTGAAAACCGTGCTGGGTAAAATGCACCAGGACGCGTTGCCGCCGGAGTCGGTGGACGTGTTCTGTTACAGCAAGCACATGCGTGGTCTGATCCGTAACCTGGTGTACCAATTGGTGGCCGAGTGTATCGAGATGCGCTTGAAGCCGGTTGAGCAGGAAAAGCGCCGCCGCTTCAAGGCGATCCGGATTGGCAGTCAGACCCACGGCCTGTTCTTCGAACGCCGCGGGGTGTCGGTGCAGAAGCTGGAAAACTCAGTCGATTTCTACAGCTGTATTTCGTCGAACAAGCTGATTGGCTCGGCCAGTCTGGTGATGGGTAAAACCGACGAGCCGCACCCGCCGGAAATCGTCGATGCCTATGCCAGCGAAGGGTTGATCCAGTTCTTCTTTGAAGACTGTGCCGACGGGTTCAACATCTACATTCTGGATGAAACCAACCGGATTGAAGTGTACCGCCAGTGCAGCGGTGACAAAGACGAGATGGTTCATGGGGTCAACCGCTTTTACACCTCGGCCCATGAACGTTTCAGCTATAGCGCCAATTTTATTAACTTCAACCTGCCGCAGTTCTACGACATTGTGCGCGGAGATAATGGCGAAACCCAGGTCCTGCCGTTTAAGAGCGGGCAGCAACCGACCCGTCGTCCGGCCCCAGTGATGGGTGGCGGTGCCGCGGTCTTGAACCTGTCGTCACGCTAAGTCTGATCAGCCTTATCAAATAAAAAAAGCGAGAGCCGGGCTCTCGCTTTTTTTGTATCTGCTCAAGCTGAGCAACCGGAGAGCGGGCGTTACCAGTTCACCGCTTCTTCGGCGTGTACGGTGCACTCGCGTTTGACCAGGTTGATCAGCTCTTCGCCACTGCGGGTGCAGCGCCATTCGCCGTTCTGGTACTTGAAGTGGTAACCACCGGATTTGGATGCCAGCCAGATCTCATGCAGGGGCTCCTGACGGTTGATCACGATTTGGCTGCGGTTTTCAAATTCCAGGGTCAGGACATTGCCTGTGGTCTCGTATTCAATGTCGGCACCTGAGGCATCAATGCCTTCTTCGATGCTCATCAGCACGTCATCGGCCAGTTTGTGGAATTCAGTATCATTCATCCCGGTTCGTCCTATTGCTTTTCCTAGTATGGGTGCGATTATAGAGGGCAATGAGATGATAATCACTGGCTTTGAAAAATGAGTAAACGTTTAATCGCGATTTTGGTGCTTGGCACCCTGACCTTGGCCGGATGCGGTCAAAGCGGTCCTTTATACATGCCTGACGACAGCCAGCAACAGAACGAACAGCAAGAACAGTAAGCAGACAGACAGGGAAGAGACGACATTGGATTATTTTAACTACCAGCAAGACGGCCAACTGTGGGCCGAAGAGATTCAGCTTTCCGAACTGGCTGAGCGTTTTGGCACTCCGCTGTACGTGTATTCGCGCGCTACGCTGGAGCGTCACTGGCATGCGTTTGATCGGGCCGTGGCTGATCATCCGCACCTGATCTGCTATGCCGTGAAGGCCAACTCCAACCTTGGCGTGCTGAATGTACTGGCCCGCCTGGGTTCCGGGTTTGATATCGTGTCCGGTGGTGAACTGGAGCGTGTGATTGCCGCAGGCGGCGACCCGGCGAAAGTGGTGTTTTCCGGTGTAGGGAAAACCGCCGCAGAAATGAAGCGCGCCCTGGAGCTGGGAATTAAGTGTTTCAATGTCGAGTCGGAGCCGGAGCTGGATCGCCTGAACCAGGTGGCAGCGGAGCTGGGCAAAGTGGCCCCGATTTCCCTGCGGATTAACCCGGACGTTGATGCACAGACTCACCCGTACATTTCGACCGGGCTGCGTGACAACAAATTCGGTATCGCGTTTGAGCGTGCGCCGGAGGTGTATCGCCTGGCGCAGAGCCTGCCTAATATTGCTGTAACCGGGATGGACTGCCACATCGGCTCGCAGCTGACCGCACTGGCACCGTTTATTGATGCCACCGATCGCCTGCTGGCGCTGATCGCGACCCTCAAAGCAGAAGGCATTACCATTGCCCACCTTGATGTCGGTGGCGGCCTGGGCGTGACTTACAGTGACGAACAACCGCCGCAGCCGTCGGAATATGCCCGTGCCCTGATGGATCGTCTGACCGACCATCCTGAGCTGGAGCTGATTTTTGAGCCGGGCCGTGCCATTGCTGCCAATGCCGGGGTGATGCTGACCCGGGTGGAATACCTCAAACATACCGAACATAAAAACTTTGCCATCGTGGATGCGGCGATGAATGACCTGATCCGCCCGACCCTGTATCAGGCGTGGCAGGAGATTATTCCGGTGATCCCGCGTGACGGCGAAGCTGTGGCCTACGATCTGGTGGGCCCAATCTGTGAAACCGGTGATTTCATCGGCAAAGACCGCCGACTGTGTCTGGAAACCGGCGATCTGCTGGCGGTACGTTCGGCCGGTGCCTACGGTTTTGTGATGGCGTCGAACTACAATACCCGTACGCGTGCCGCCGAAATCATGGTCGACGGCAAAGACGCGCACGTGGTACGCGAACGTGAAGAGCTGACCCAGTTGTGGCAGTCCGAACACCTGCTGCCGGCGTAATCAAGAAGGAACAACATGCAGTTTAATTTTTCCAAAATGCATGGCCTGGGGAACGACTTCATGGTCGTCGACTGTGTGACCCAGAACGTGTTCTTCTCGCCGGATGCTATCCGGCGTCTGGCCGACCGCCATCGCGGGGTCGGTTTTGATCAGTTGCTGGTGGTGGAGCCGCCTTATGATCCGGAAACGGATTTCCATTACCGGATTTTCAATGCTGACGGCAGCGAAGTGGAGCAGTGCGGCAACGGTGCCCGCTGTTTCGCCCGTTTTGTCTGGCTCAAAGGACTGACCAACAAATACCATATTTCGGTCAGTACCAAGGCGGGCAAAATGGTTCTGAAACTGGAAAACGACAACCAGGTGACCGTGAACATGGGCGTGCCGGAATTTGAGCCGGGGAAAATCCCGTTCCGTGCCAAGCAGAGCGAGAAAACCTACCTGCTGCGGGCTGGCACCCAGACCCTGTTCTGTGGCGCGGTCAGCATGGGTAACCCACACTGCGTCACGGTGGTGGATGATGTGGATACCTTTGATGTCGAAACCCTCGGGCCGCTGCTGGAATCCCACGAACGCTTCCCGGAGCGGGTAAATGCCGGCTTTATGCAGATCCTCAACCGCAATGAAGTACGGTTGCGGGTCTACGAACGAGGCGCTGGTGAAACTCAGGCCTGTGGCAGCGGTGCCTGTGCGGCGGTTGCCGTGGGCCGAATGCAGGGATTACTGGACGAGCGGGTGACTGTCTCACTACCGGGCGGGGAATTGCAAATCCGTTGGGCTGGTGAAGGCAAACCGCTGTATATGTCCGGCCCGGCCACCCATGTGTACGACGGGCAAATTGCGTTATGACCGAGTTCACTCAGTTCGATGCACTGCCTGAGGTCGATGAGCTGTCGCTGACGGAGCAGGAGGTCGCGGATTTTCTCAGTGCCAACCCGGACTTTTTTATTCGTCAGCCGGATCTGCTGGCCCGGTTGCAGGTGCACCATCCCCAGCGCGGCGTTATTTCGCTGGTGGATATGCAGCTGGACCGACTGCGCCAGCGGATCGGTGAGCTGGAAGAAAACATCGCCGGGCTGGTGCAGGTGGCCGCGGCCAACAGTCAGCTGTATGAAACATTTGCCTTTGCCCAACGTAAACTGTTCCAGACCCACAATATTTATCAGGCGCTGAGCGTGCTGGAAACGCTGGCCGACCAGTTGGGGCTGGATGTCAGCCTACGGCTGTTTGACAGCCTTGACGAGCAGCTTTACCTCGATCGCCGGGCGTTCGAGCCGTTTCGCCGGGCCCGTCTGGCGAGCCGGACGGTGTATCTGGGACGGTTGCGTAAAGCGGAAAGTGAGCTGCTGTTTGTGCAGCCGCCGCACCTGGGGTCGTACCTGGTGCTGCCGTTTGGCAATGAGCGCCCGATCGGGGTGCTCAGTTTTGCTAGCCAGGATGGCGGCCATTTCCAGCCGGAGATGGACTCGCTGTTTGTTGAGCAACTGGGGCTGGTTCTGAACCGCCTGATCCACCATTGGGACTATACCCGCGAGGTTATCGAGTGAGTTTGCCATCCGGACTGGAAAAACCGCTGCTGCGTTTTTACGAATACCTGCGCAGCGAGCGGGAACTGAGTCTGCATACCCAGCAGAATTACAAACGTCAGCTGACGACCATGGCGGAGCAGCTGGTGAATCTGGGCGTCGACAACTGGCAAGCCGTGGACGCCGGTTGGGTTCGCCAGCTGGCGTCAAAAGGGATGCGCGACGGCCTGAAAGCCAGCAGTCTGGCGATGCGCCTGTCGGCCCTGCGCAGCTTCCTGGATTTTCTGGTCGGTCAGGGTGAGCTCAAGGCCAATCCGGCCAAAGGGGTATCGGCACCGCGCAAGGCGCGGCCGCTGCCGAAAAACCTGGATGTGGACGAGATGGATCAGCTGCTCAGCGTGGATGAGAACGATCCGCTGTCGGTGCGGGATCGGGCCATCATGGAGCTGATGTACGGTGCCGGTTTGCGTCTGTCTGAGCTGGTGTCTCTCAATGTAAAGGATGTTAGCCTGAGCAGAGGGGATCTCCGGGTGATCGGTAAGGGCGACAAAGAACGTATCGTCCCATTTGCCGGTCTGGCGCGGGAATGGGTTGGTCACTGGTTGCGGGTGCGCGATCAGCTGGCGGCACCCGGTGAGCCCGGTCTGTTTGTGTCCAAGCTGGGCCAGCGCATCTCGAACCGGAACGTGCAGAAGCGGATGGCAGAGTGGGGCCAGAAACAGGCGGTGTCGAGCCACATTAACCCGCACAAACTGCGCCACAGTTTTGCGACTCACATGCTGGAGTCATCGGGCGACCTGCGCGCGGTGCAGGAGCTGCTCGGTCACGCCAACTTATCCACGACCCAAATCTATACCCACCTGGACTTCCAGCATCTGGCTCAGGTGTATGATGAAGCCCACCCTCGGGCTAAACGCCAAAAGCGCTAACCGGACAACGCAACCATGCAATTTTACCGCAGTATTTCTCTGCCGAAGGCGCTGACCTTCGATCTCGATGACACCCTGTACGATAACCGTCCGGTGATCCGGCGGGCCGAGCAGGCAATGCATGACTGGCTGGCGGCCGAACATCCGGCCAGCCGGGGAGTGGGGCTAGCGCGCTGGAAAAGCTTGAAGCTGGCGCTGGCTGATGCGGATCCCTTGCTGCATCACGATGTGACCCGCTGGCGGTTTGAATTGCTGAAGATTGGGTTCATGCAGCTCGGCTATGCCCAGCGCCGTGCCGAGCAGGCGGCGGCGGAAGGGCTAGACGTTGTGCTGACGGTGCGTAATCAGGTCGATATTCCGGCGGAAACCCATCGGGTACTCGGCCTGCTGGCGGCACATTTGCCGCTGGTGGCGATCACCAACGGCAATGTCGATGTCGAAAAAATTGGTCTGGCAGGGTATTTCGATGTCGTGTTGCGGGCTGGGCCAGATGGCTTGGCCAAGCCGGAACCAGACTTGTTCGCCAAGGCGACCCGTCATCTGGGACTGGCCCCGGGAGAGATCCTGCATGTCGGGGATCATCTGGTCACGGACGTGGGCGGGGCCAAGCGACACGGCATGATGGCCTGCTGGTTCAATGATCAGCAGCGCGTGCTGGGTCAGGAGCCGCGCGCCAAGTGGCTGCCGGATGTGGAAATCTGCCAGCTGTCTCAGCTGCTGGCGTTAGCCCTGCCGTCAACCAGTTGCCACCCAGAGCCGTAAATCGGCCTTGCACACGGATACAGAAAACAGGACAGCCCACGGGCTGTCCTGTTTGTTTTTTGCTTTCCTTGATCGGCGTTTGGTGGGGATGCCCTCCGGGACTCCGGCAACCGGGTTGGGCGTTACTCCAGCAGGCTCCGCCTTGGCTCAGGCTTGATCAGGTGGTCGAGCGAGATCATGCCGCCTCCCCAGAACACATTCACCAGCAGCATCATGCCCCACAATTGGTGGTCATAGAAACCTTGCTCCCAAAGTTGGGGGTAAGACAGTACGGCCACCATATTGAACCCGAACAGGAGTAGCGCCATAGGGCGGGTAAACAATCCCAGCGCCAGGAAAACCGGGAGGATAAGCTCGGCGGCGGTCCCCAGGTAGGCCGCGGTTTCAAACGGTAACAGGGGAACCTGATACTCAAACTCAAACAGATAGAGGGTGCTGTCCCAACTGGTGTATTTCACCATGCCGGATTTGAAGAACACCCAGGCCACCCACAGGCGGGTAAACAGTAGCAGCAGGGGAACCAGAGGTTCGACGAGCCGTTGGGCGGTGTAATCCACCTGCTTGATGAATTTCAGCATGTGCAGTCTCCCTGTGGTAGGCCGTGAAGGGTGGTAAAGATTTGCTGTTGGATCAATCCGGGCAGGCACTCCAGCATCGGGTCGCTGGCCTGACCCAGCGGCTGACCGGCCTGACATAAACGCACTAGCGCGGTGGCGGCTGGTGTGGTGGCCAGCACCTCGATGCCGTCAGGGCGGCGCAGGATCAGGGCTGACTCCGGTTGGGTCAAATCGAGCGGTATCAGGTTGTCGCGGCGAATCATCTGCCACAGGCTGGCAGCCGGAGTCGCGGTATCCAGCGTGCGGACAGAAGGTGCAACCGTCAGTCGCAGTGAACCGAGATTGTCCTCGCGAATGGCGGCCAACTGGCCCAGATCCAGTGGGGGTGCAAGCGGGAGCTGGCTGGCTCGGTCTGCCTGCCATTCGAGCCGGGCCAGATCCGCCAGATACGGTACGGCTGCGACCAGGCTCGGCTGGCACTCAATCGTGTCAGCAAAACCGGCGCCGTAATGGCTGACATCACCCTGTTCGAGTGGCTGATGCAGCACATGCTGGCGTGCCAACTGCGTAAAACATTCCTCGCCCACCACTGCCTGACAGCATGGATAGGTTGCGCTCAGTACCTCGGACAAGCCGATAATGAAATTGTTGCGGTAAATCTGCAGTAGCTGTTCGGTAGGGAATATCCCCGGTACCATCGTCTCAGTGACCTCGCTGGGCTGATAGTGCAGCGCACGGGCAAAGTCCTGTTGCAGTTGGTGCAGGGCATCAGACGGTGACAGAGCCATTGATGGTCTCCTCTGTCAGGATGGCACGGGCTTTGGCCGCTTCCTCCAATAACACGGGCAGGGCCGGAATATCGAGGTCCCATTCAATCAGGGTGGGCACCGCGCCGTGCTGACGGATCCACTGGCGGTAGAGTTGCCACACCGGTTCGCTGACCGGGCAGCTGTGGGTGTCGATCCAAATCTCGCCCTCCGCCAGTGCTTTTACCGTAAACCCGGCGAGGTGGATTTCTTTCACACTGGCAGGGTCAATGGCGGCCAGGTATCGGGCGCAGTCAAAGCCATGGTTAAAGGCACTGACATATATATTGTTGAGATCAAGCAGCAGCCCGCACCCGGTGCGCTGTTGAACTTCCCGCAGAAATTCCCATTCCGGCATGGTGGAATGGCTGAATCTGAGGTAGCTGGACGGATTTTCCACCAGAAACTCGCGCCCCAACGCATCCTGTACCTGCTCGACCTTGTGGCAGAACAGGGTCAGTGCTTCTTCGGTGTAAGGCAGGGGCAGCAGATCATTGAAGTACTGGCCGTTGACCGAACTCCAGCTCAGGTGATCGGAAACGGCAATCGGGTCGAGTTCGTCAACCAGTGTTTTGAGCTGGCTGAGATGGGCCGGGTCAAGCGCATCCGCAGAGCCAAGCGACAGCCCGATCCCATGGCAGCTGATCGGGTAGTGTGCCGCGATGGCCCGTAACTGCTGACGGGCAGCCGTGTGCGGGTTGAAGTAGTTTTCACTGTGAATTTCCAGCCAGCCGGTGGCTGGTTGCTCGTGCTGGAAGGTGTGGAGGTGAGGAGCGCGAAGCCCCACCCCGACCATCCGGTCGGCTGGCAGGCGGTCAGGGGCAGGGCTCGTCATTTACTTCGCCTCGGTGGAGCCGCCAGCCAGTTTGTCACACAGGCCTTTAGGCACTAGCACAAACGCATCTTTCTGCCCGTCGGTTTTGGCGGTCCCGGCGCATGACCCGGTTTTGGTCGCGCAGTCATTTTTCCCGGCTTTGGCGACACCGTAGCATTTCTCTTTCGCATCGGCTGCCACGGCGGAGGTGGTGGTCAGGGCTGTTCCGGCAAGGGCGATCAAACCTGTCACCGCAGTGGCGAGTGCAATGTTGGTCTTTTTCATGGTCATTCCTCTTCTTTTTGCGGGCTGATGCCTGCACCGTTGCCCGGTCGGCAGCGGGTTGGGCGGGCACCGTTGCGGTGCGTTCGAAACAGTAGAAAGGGGGAGCCCGGGATAAATTTCATGCCGGGGCGAGTTTTTTAACGACTTATTAACGTTTTTCTTTCCAAGCATAGATCAATTCGGGCTGCCAAGCGGTTGATATCAGAGATGGGTTTGGCGCCCTCGGGCCGCCGCGGGCCGTGATTTTCCCGCCTTTGATTCCGTGGGCTCCTCGCATCAGAGGCGGCTTTGTGGTTATAATCACCACCATTGTATAAATAACCAGTAGAGAGCGATGGACGTTTCACTTCTGTTAGATGGCCTGAATGACAAACAACGCGAGGCTGTGGCGGCCCCGCAGGGCAATTATCTGGTGCTGGCCGGGGCCGGTAGTGGCAAAACCCGGGTACTGGTCCATCGTATCGCCTGGTTGATGGGGATTGAGCAGGCGTCGCCGTACTCCATCATGTCGGTGACCTTCACCAACAAAGCGGCGGCAGAAATGCGTGGCCGGATTAACGACCTGATGCACGGCTCGCTGTCGGGCATGTGGAACGGCACGTTCCACGGCCTGTGTCACCGGATGCTGCGTGCCCACTATCTTGACGCCGGGTTACCGGAAGATTTCAACATTCTGGACTCGGACGATCAGATGCGCCTGTTGCGCCGTTTGATCAAGGCTCAGAACCTGGACGAGAAACAGTGGCCGGCCCGTCAGGCGGCGTGGTACATCAACGGCAAGAAAGACGAAGGGTTGCGTCCGCAGCACATCGATACGTTCAACGATCCGATCGAGCAGACCTGGTTGCGGGTCTACCATGCCTATCAGGAAGCCTGTGATCGGGCCGGGATGGTCGATTTTGCCGAGCTGCTGCTGCGCTCGTTTGAGCTGCTGCAACGCAGCAAGCATATCCGCGAGCACTACCAGGCGCGCTTCAAGCACATTCTGGTGGACGAGTTTCAGGATACCAACAACATTCAGTTTGCCTGGCTGCGCCTGATGGCGGGGCCGGACTGTCACGTGATGATCGTGGGCGACGATGACCAGTCCATCTACGGCTGGCGGGGCGCTAAGGTGGAAAATATCCAGCGTTTCCTCAACGACTTCAAAGACGCCAAATCGATTTTCCTGGAGCAGAACTACCGCTCGACAGGCAATATCCTGAAGGCGGCGAACGGCCTGATTGCCAACAACAACGAGCGCATGGGTAAAAACCTGTGGACCGAAGGTACCGAAGGGGAGCTGATCTCGGTTTACTCGGCGTACAACGAGCTGGACGAAGCCCGCTTTGTGGTCGGGAAAATTCGCGAGTGGCAGGATCAGGGCGGCGCGCTGGCTGACACTGCAATGCTGTACCGCAGCAACGCCCAGTCGCGGGTGCTGGAAGAGGCACTGATTCAGGCCGGTATGCCGTACCGCATTTACGGCGGGATGAGGTTCTTCGAGCGTCAGGAAATCAAAGATGCCCTGTCGTATTTACGTCTGATTGCCAACCGCCACGACGATGCCTCGTTTGAGCGGGTGGTGAACACCCCGGCTCGGGGGCTGGGTGAGCGGACGCTGGAAACCATTCGTCTGGCAGCGCGTGACCGGGGAGCCACGATGTGGCAGGCCAGTGTCGCGCTGCTGGAAGAGCAGGTGCTGGCGGGGCGTGCGGCCAATTCGCTGCGCCGTTTCATCGAGCTGGTCAATGCGCTGGAAGATGACACCCGCGAGCTGCCGTTGTTCCAGCAAACCGATGAGGTGATCCGCAACTCCGGCCTGCGGGCGATGTACGAGCAGGAAAAAGGCGAGAAGGCGCAAGCCCGGATTGAAAACCTGGAAGAGCTGGTAACCGCGACCCGACAGTTCGAAGTCCCGGAAGAAGCGGAAGACATGAGCCCGTTGTCGGCCTTCCTGTCGCATGCGGCGTTGGAAGCCGGTGAAGGACAGGCGGATGATTTTGAAGACGCGGTTCAGCTGATGACCATGCACAGCGCCAAGGGATTGGAATTCCCGATGGTCTTTATGGTCGGGGTGGAAGAAGGCATGTTCCCGAGCAGTCGGACGACGGAGGAAGTCGGCCGTCTCGAGGAAGAGCGCCGTCTGTGTTACGTGGGGATGACCCGGGCAATGCAGAAGCTGTATATCACCTATGCAGAGATGCGCCGCCTGTACGGCAAGGACAACTACCACAAGCCGTCGCGTTTTATCCGCGAAATCCCGGAAGAGCACATCGAAGAGGTTCGGATGAAGGCCAAGGTCTCGCGGCCGGCGAGCAGCGGTCGCTTCAGTCAGACCCAGGTCAACGAGAACTTTAACCAGACTGGTTTCAGCCTTGGCCAGCGGGTGCTGCACCCGAAATTCGGCGAAGGCACCATCATCAACTTTGAAGGCAGTGGTGCCCAGAGTCGGGTGCAGGTGGCCTTTAATGGCGAAGGGATCAAATGGCTGGTAACCCAGTTTGCCAAGCTGGAGCCGATGTAAGCTGACACTCCCCGCTGGCGATCAATCAAGCCCGCTGACAGTTGTTGTCAGCGGGCTTTTTCATGGCATCAGACCGGCTGTCCGGTTACTGGGCGATAACCTTGCCTTCGCGCCGCGGGTCGGCGGCCCCTACCAGGTTTTTGCCGTCCAGCTTAATGGCCTGCACACCGGAATTCAGCTCTTTGACCTGGGTCGTAAAGCCGAGCTGCTCCAGCTTCGGTGCCCACTCCGCTGCGGCGGTACCGGCTTCCAGTTCAAACGGGCCGAAGCGGTTGTTCATGTTCGGCAGGCTGATCGCCTGTTGCAGATCTAGGCCCCAGTCGAGATGGCCGACCAGCGTTTTCGCCACATAGCCGATGATCTGGCTGCCGCCCGGTGAGCCGATCGCCATCACCGGTTTGCCGTTTTCCATCACAATGGTGGGTGCCATCGATGAGCGTGGCCGTTTGCCCGGCTCGATACGGTTGGCAATCGGCTGGCCATCGTTATGGCTGCGGAATGAAAAGTCAGTCAGTTCGTTGTTGAGCAGGAAGCCGCGTACCATCAGGCGGGAGCCGAAGCCGTTTTCAATCGTGGTGGTAATTGACACCATGTTGCGGTCTTTGTCGACAATCGCGAAATGGCTGGTGGACGGCAGTTCAATCGACTCATCCGGTGCATAGCGCATGGCATGATCCCAGGCCGGTTGGCCGGCATTCACGCTGGCCAGCGCCTGTTCCCCTTTCAGCAGGGTAGCCCGGGAGCTGAGGTAATCGTCGGCCAGCAGGCCTTTGGTCGGCATCGGCACGTAATCGCTGTCGGCCATGTAGCGGCCGCGGTCAGCGAAGGCGAGGCGGGAGGCGTCGCCCAGCAGGCGCCAGCTGGTCGGGTTATCCGGCCCCAGTTCTGCCAGATTGTAATGGCTGAGCATGCCGAGGATCTGGCCCAGAGTCAGGGCGCCGGAACTCGGTGGCCCCATGCCGCAGATGTCGTATTGGCGGTACGGGGCGCACACCGGCTCACGCTCTTTGACCTGATAGGTGGCCAGATCCATGGTGCTCAGCACGCCGGGATTGCCCGGCGCGGTACGCACGGTCTGGACGATGTCACGGGCGATGTCGCCGGTGTAGAAAGCACTCGCGCCGCGCTCGGCAATCTGGCGCAGGGTATCGGCGTAAGCCGGGTTTGTCAGGGTTTCTCCGGCCTGAATCGGTGTCCCGTCGTCATGGAAAAAATAGGCGCGGGTGGCGTCAAAGCGTTTGAGGGAGTCCTGCTCGCTGGCGACCAGTGCCGCCAGGCGTGGGCTGACGGTAAAGCCGTCTTTCGCCAGTTTGATCGCCGGTTCAAACAGCTTGTTCCAGGCCAGCTTGCCCATGCGCTGGTGGGTGTACCACATCAGCTTGACGGTGCCCGGCGTTCCGACGGAGCGGCCGCCGACCACGGCATCATAAAATTCCAGCGGCTCCCCTTGGTCATTCTGGAACAGCACCGGGGTGACGCCGAACGGCGCGGTTTCGCGGCCGTCAAAAGTAGTCAGCGCTTTTTGGCTGCTGTCCCAATACACCAGAAACGCGCCGCCGCCGATCCCGGACGATTGCGGCTCGGTCAGGCCGAGCACCAGCTGGGTCGCGACCATGGCATCAATCGCATTGCCGCCCTGTTTCAGAATAGCGGCACCGGCTTCGCTGGCATACGGGTTGGCCGAGGCCACCATCCAGTCTTTGCCCTGAACCAGCTGCTGCTGGGTCAGGCCGGTTGCGGCCTCAGGCGCGAGCTGGTCGGTACTCTGCTGCGTGTCTTTGGCGGCCGCATAAGGGGCGCTCGCGATCAGGCAGGCTAACAGGGTCAGTCGGGTGGCAGGGTGCTTCCATGACATATCTCTATCCTTTTCCATGTTTAGGCTGCATTTAGCCTAAAAGCGCTGCGGGTTGCCGTCCACTGTTCGCGTGTATGTTTGTGCAGCAAGTCAAGCAAGCAACAGGTTGAGTAGAATGGTCCCGCCGATGGCGGTGAACAGCAGGCCGCACAGACCGTCGATGATGGGCGTCCAGGCGCGCAGTTTCTGTTGCAGGCGCTCGCCGGTCAGCAGCCACGCCAGCATGGCAAACCACAGAAACGACAGCAGCCACAGCATGCCGATGGCTGAGACCTTACCGCTCAGTGACATGCCCGCCGGTACCAGGGTCGACAGCAGGCTGAGGAAAAACACCAGCGCTTTCGGGTTCAGGATATTAGTGGTAAATCCGCGCGCCAGCGCCTGTCGCTTGCTGGCGATAGTCAGGCCGGGCGAGGTTGATGCGGCAGCGCCACTGGCGTTATGACGCTGTTGCCAGTAGTGCCAGGTGCCTTTCAGGGCGCCAATACCGAGCCACAGTAAGTAGCCGCTGCCAGCGGCCTGCAGCAGGGCAAACAGGGTCGGGTGCTGGTGGATCAGCAGGCTGGCTCCGGTCAGGCTGAGAATCGAGTGGAGCAAGATTCCCAGTGACAGGCCCAGCGCGATCATTACGCCGGTCTGGCGGCCGTATCGCCCGGCATTCTGGACGACCAGGGCAAAGTCGGGGCCCGGGCTCATCAACGCGATAAAGTGAACAGTGAGCAGGGTCAGTAACGTGGTCGCTTCATTCATGGTGATTACTACGGTTAGCGGAAGATAGGGTTATCTTGCCGGGTTTGGCCGAACGGCGCTTGTAGAAAATTCACACCAGAGAGAAAAAGTGGGCCGGGAGGATGTGGGGCTAGCGGACTTGGGAGGGCGCAATGCCGAAAGTCTGTTTGAAGGTACGGGTGAAGTGCGCCTGATCGTAAAAGCCGACATGAAACGCGACGTCGGTGCTGCGGTAACCGGCCTTGAGCAGCGCCATGGCATGTTCCAGACGCAGCCGGGCGAGCCAGGCATAAGGGGTAAACCCGGTCGCGGCTTTAAACTGGCGCAGCAGTTGGGACGGGCTGAGGTCACACAGTGACGCTAAATCGGCCAGGCTGATTTTTTCATCCAGGTGCGCCATCACGTAGTCGCGCAGTTGTTGCAGGCTGTAACGCCCGAGCCGATAAACCGGTTGGGGGCTGGTCTGGCCGTAACGGGTCAGCAGCAGCGAAAAGGTTTCCAGCGGCATACTGTCTTTGGCTAGCTGGGAGGTGTGCGGATCGCTCAGGCACTGGTGCAGGGATGTCAGGCGGCCAAACAGCGCCGGGTCGTCAAGGTGGTGGCGGTTAAAGCCAAAGTCGCGGTGACCGGAAACGGCTTCGGCCTGATCGGCCAGCCAGTCCGGGTCGATACTGAACACTTTCACCTGATAGCCGTCGCTGCCGATAGGAGCCCCATCATGCATCACATCCGGCGGCATCAGAATGGTGGCACCGGGACCGGCATAGTGACGGGTGCCGTGGCTGTAAAATGCCTGCTGGCCATGGGTAATCAGGCCGATGTGGTAATCCAGGTGGTAATGGCGTTTGAAGGCGAAGCTCTGGTAGTGCCCGTCAATCAGGTTGATCGCCGCAATGTTACTTTTCTGATGGCTGATCTTGTCCATACCCTTTCCTTCATTCTCTGCCCTGTGCCGATGGAGTGATTCCCCCTTCGTCGCACAGCCTACCGCTGTCCTTCAGTCGAACATCATCAGTAGAGCATAATTGGCCGGTGCTGACTTGTAAAAAATTCACAACCGGCCATGGCGGGAGGGTCAGGCTTTGGCAGCCGAGTCGGCAGCGGCCTTGGCAGCGGCTTTCAGGCGTCGCTGGTGGCGGTGGCCTTTAATGCCGTCCACGCTGAACAGCACCAAGGCTGCCCAGATGAAGCCGAAGGTATACACCTTGTCGGCGGTGAACTGCTCACCGTACAGGGTGATGGCCAGCAGGAACATCAGGCTCGGGCCGATGTACTGGAAAAAGCCCAGGGTCGACAGTTTCAGCTTGGTCGCGGCACCGGTAAAGCACAGCAACGGCAGGGTAGTGACAATCCCCGCCGCCATCAGCAACAGGTTGGTGGACGGGGCGTTGGCCGTCCAGTCTGAGGTCGCGCTCTGAGCGATGAACAGGACATAAATGGCTGCCAGCGGCAGCAGCAGGCTGGTTTCCATAAACAGGCCGGTCTGGGCATCCAGGCTGATTTTCTTGCGCAGCAGGCCGTACAGACCGAAGCTAGCGGCCAGGGCCAGAGCAATCCACGGCAGCGAGCCAAACTGGATCAGCTGAACCGCAACGCCAATCCCGGCCAGTGCGACGGCCAGCCATTGCATCGGGCGTAACCGCTCGCCGAGAAACACCATGCCGAGCAGCACGTTCAGCAGCGGGTTAATGTAGTAGCCCAGGCTGGCATCCAGCATGTAGTTGTTGTTGACCGCCCAGATAAACATCAGCCAGTTACCACCGACCAGGGTTGAGGTCGCGACCAGCATCAGCAGGATTTTTTTCTGGCTCAGCACGGCCCGCACCTTGCCCCAGCCTTTATTCAGCATCACTAACCCGGCCAGGAAAAAAAACGACCAGATAATGCGGTGGCTGAGAATTTCCAGCGCGCTGACTTGCTGGAGCGCCTTGAAATAAATCGGTGCGATGCCCCACATGGTGTAAGCCGAAAGCGCGAGGATCACCCCCCGCTGGGTTTGTTTGCTTTGTTCGTCCATGTATTCCTGAGAACCTGAGAAAATTGTGCAGAAGGTAAGGACGGGTAACAGAATGCTTCACCCGTATATGTCAGGGCAGTATAAATCGTGATCGAAATCAATACTATTGTCTTTTTTCTCTGCACGTCTTGCTAAGCTCGGGGCGCGATCCGACCGGGTCTCAGCCGGTAGCTGTGCTCCCAATGGGTGGCGGATTGGTATAGAATAGCCAGCCTTATGACCCCCGCCGCCACGGCGGAAAGCCATCTTCAGTCGAGTCTATCTATGTCAGCCAGCCCAGCCAGTCAGTCCGAATCATCCCGCTCACCGTTAGAGGTGTTGCAGGCGGTATTCGGCTACCAGACATTTCGCTGTGGTCAGCAGTCGGTGATAGAAGCGGCAACAGCAGGGCAGGATTGCCTGGTGATCATGCCGACCGGCGGCGGGAAATCGCTTTGCTATCAAATTCCGGCGCTGTTGCGCGAGGGCCTGACGCTGGTGGTGTCGCCCCTGATCTCGCTGATGAAAGATCAGGTGGACCAGCTTCGGGCCAACGGGGTCGCCGCTGCCTGCCTGAACTCGACCCAGTCACGGGAAGAGATGCAGGCGACCCTGGACGCGATGGCCAGTGGGGAGATCAAGTTGGTGTACGTGTCGCCAGAGCGCCTGCTGGGACGGGAATTCACCGAACGGTTGAGCCAGCTGCCGCTGAGCCTGCTGGCGGTGGATGAAGCGCACTGTATTTCCCAGTGGGGACACGATTTCCGGCCGGAGTATGCGGCGCTGGGCTCGATTCGCCAGCACCTGCCGACGGTACCGGTGATCGCTCTGACTGCGACCGCCGATGACACTACCCGTCAGGATATCGTGACGCGCCTGGCGCTGACCGAGCCACACTCTTACTTGGGCAGCTTCGACCGCCCGAACATCCGCTACACCCTGCAGGAAAAGTACAAGCCGATGGCGCAGCTGATCCAGTATCTCAAGGATGTACGCGGCCAGTCGGGGATTGTGTATTGCAACAGTCGCAAGCGGGTGGAGCAGATCAGCGAAAAGCTCAATGAAAGCGGGATGCGCGCGGCGGCCTATCATGCCGGGATGGAGCATGATGAGCGGGCCTGGGTGCAGGAGGCGTTCCAGCGTGATGATATCCAGATCGTGGTGGCGACCGTAGCGTTCGGGATGGGCATCAACAAGCCCAACGTCCGGTTTGTGGTGCATTTTGATATTCCGCGCAATATCGAGTCGTACTACCAGGAGACCGGCCGGGCCGGCCGTGACGGACTGCCGGCGGAAGCGGTCATGTTCTATGACCCGGCGGATCTGAGCTGGCTGCGCCGCTGTCTCGACGAAAAAGAAGATGGCCCGCAGAAGCAGGTCGAGGGGCACAAACTCAATGCGATGGGGGCGTTTGCTGAAGCGCAGACCTGTCGTCGCCTGGTTCTGCTCAACTATTTTGGTGAAGCTCGGGAAGCCCCGTGCGGTAACTGTGATATCTGCCTTGACCCGCCCAAGCATTTTGATGCCCTGGAAGCGGCCCAGAAAGCCCTGTCCTGCGTGTATCGGGTTAACCAGAGTTTCGGTATCACCCATGTGGTGGAAGTGCTGCGCGGGATGCAAAACCAGCGTATCCGTGAACACGGCCATGACAAGCTGTCGACCTATGGTATCGGCCGCGAGCACAGCCATGAATTCTGGGTCAGCATTTTGCGCCAGCTGATCCACCGGGGCTTTCTCACCCAGAGTATTCTGCGCAGCTCGACGTTGCAGCTGACCGAAAAGGCGCGCAGCGTGTTACGGGGAGATATCGCGCTGGAACTGGCCGTCCCGCGGTTGGATACCGCGGTGCGCAGTGCCAAAAGCAGCAAACTGGCTAACCGTCAGTACGATAAAAAGCTGTTTGCTAAGCTGCGGAAACTGCGTAAAGCGATTGCCGATGAAGAAGAGTTGCCGCCGTACGTGGTGTTCAACGATGCGACCCTGATGGAAATGGCTGAACGTCTGCCGACTTCAGCGGGGGCGTTGTTGACGATCAATGGGGTGGGCCAGCGCAAGCTGGAGAAATACGGCACCGCCTTCATGAACGTGATTGAAGATCACCTGACCGTGGGTCACGACATGCCGTATGCCGTGTCATCGTAATAGGTTCTTGTGACGGAGTCGGAGCGTTACTCTGGCTGCTGCGAGGGAGCGGCAAGGCACGGTATGCAGCACTACTATGCGAAAAAACCGGGCGAAAAAATCGGGCGAAAAAAAACCGGGCATTTCCGCGCCCGGTCAAAATGCGTTATAGAGCAACGCCGGCAGGCCGCCGGAGTGCATCTTTCGCTACAAAACAGCTTGCGTATTTGGTGAGAATGTGAATTTTCACCGATGCTGGCCAGGTCACGCTCGACAGGGCGTGGCGGCAGCACGGCAATAAGACCATGGATTGCCATCCAAGAACAGCGCCCGGATACCCCTTGATACGCATAGCAACACTTAGTTACAGGAAAGTATGCGCTGAAAGCACTACAAGAAGGAATTCCCCTATGGCTTTGACTGCCCGTTTCACCTGCCGTCGCCTCGATATGGAGCATAACTTGCTGGAAATCGATGGCCCTGAGTTTGATTTTGACAGCTTTGCCGATGTCGTCGCGCCGCTGCTGACGCAGCTGGAACTGCAGGTGCTGGAGCGGGAGCTTAATGCCGACTTGCATGTCTGGCTGGTGGATTTTGAGGGCTGCCGCCTGATGCTTAAAGGCGAGCATTACAGCGGCCAGCTCTGGCTGGAAGGACTCGACAGTGAAGCCCGTCCGACGCTGGCCTATCTGGCGACGATGCTGCAGGGCTGATGGGTTAAGCGCCGCTATGCTTTACAGCAGCCGGCGCTGAAATAACAGGTCAGGGGTGGAAATGGCAGGCGGCTGGCTAACCGAACTGATTGCTGTATAATCGCCGCCTTCGGTTGCTGCTCCGGATCGGTGGCAGCGTTTTGGGTTCCCTCTCCCCCAATGACAAAAAGGTCTCACAATGACGACTTCGCAATTTACTCCCGCGCAACAGCGCAACGCTCTGTTTTACCTGGTGGCTTTCCACCTGCTGATTATCGCATCCAGTAACTATCTGGTGCAGCTTCCTTTCACCGTGATGGGCCTGCACACGACCTGGGGTGCGTTTACGTTTCCGTTTATCTTCTTGGCGACCGACCTGACCGTTCGGATCTACGGGGCTGCGATGGCCCGGAAAATCATTTTCTGGGTGATGGTCCCGGCGCTGGCGATTTCTTATCTGCTGTCGGTACTGTTTTTCCAGGGGGAATTCCAGGGACTGTCTCAGGTGGGTGAGTTTAATCTGTTTGTGGCCCGGATCGCGATCGCCAGCTTTATGGCCTATTTGCTGGGACAGATCATGGATATCTCGGTGTTCAACCGCCTGCGCCAGACCCGCCAGTGGTGGGTTGCGCCGAGTTGTTCCACCTTGTTTGGTAATGCGCTGGATACCATCGCATTTTTCGCCATTGCGTTTTACCAGAGCCCGGATCCGTTTATGGCCGAGCACTGGGTGGAAATCGCACTGGTGGATTACGGCTTTAAACTGGTGATCAGTCTGGGGCTGTTTGTCCCAATGTATGGCGTGTTGCTGAACTACCTGATCCGCCGCCTAACCACGCTGGCGCCGGACAATCAGGCCGGGCGTTCGCAAGCCGCGTAATCGCCAGGTGGACAGCGGGGGATTTCCCGCAATAATGGGAACAGGTTTAGGTCGGCATCAGCCGGCCTTTTCTTTATTATTTTCTTTCTCTGCGTAACGGCGCAGCCTGACTCAATCGGAGGCAATCATGTCAGAGGGCATCATGAAGATACGCGAAGCAAGCATTGATGAAGCGGTGGCGGTACTGGCTCAGATTGCGGAGTTTGCGGCACCGGCTGACAAAACCGCGCTGTCGGCGCGGCTGCGGGGACGACAGCCTCTGATTCTGGTGGCCGAGCGGGACGATGCCCTGATTGGTGTCAAGATTGGTTATCGCTTGTCCGAGACCTGCTTTTACAGCTGGCTGGGGGGCGTGGCACCGGCAGGCCGTTGTCACGGTGTTGCCCAGGCGCTGCTGGAAGCGCAGGAGCAGTGGGTCGAGCAGCAGGGGTATCAGGCGTTGCGGGTAAAATCGCGTAACCGGTTTCCGGCAATGTTGCGGTTATTGCTTCGCAATGGCTATCTCATTGAACATATGGAAAAAAAAGACGGCATTGAAGATTATCGCCTGCATTTTGTGAAGACCCTGACAAGCAAATGACAATAATTCGCAATAAAAAGCTTGCAAGTTAAATGAGAATGGTTATTATTAACTTGCACTCAGCGAGGAAGTCGAACAACTCTGACTCGTATGAAGGCACGACATTGCTCACATTGCTTCCAGTGTACTTCAGCTAAGGTGAGTTTTTAGTGTAGGGCTGAAAACGAAAACCTCTTCTGCTGAGCGGCAGCTACAACCCCTGAGAGGACTTGTAGCGCCGCTTTTTTCTTTTCCGGGCCCGGTAAATCAGGCCAGCTTCACCAGCTGCTGGACCAGCTTATCAATCCCCGCAGCGGCTTCCGAAATACTGCCCGCCAGCATATAGGCCGGTGTCGACAGCAAACAGCGTTCCTGATCGAACACAAAATCATCGACCGGGCATTCGATATGCTCGCCACCCATCTGGTTGAACGCTTTGGCGGTTTCCGGATCATTGCCGATCGTACCTTTTGCCCCTTCCCCGTAGATCAGCGGGATCAGCGCCGGAGAAATACACAGGTAGCCGGCGGGTTTTTCTTCCTCGGCAAACTGCTGGCAGACCCGTTTCACGTCCGGGTAAATCGTACAGTTCGGGCCGGCAAAGGCGAAGTCAGACAGGTTTTTGGCAGCGCCAAAACCGCCCGGCAGCAGCAATCCGTCGTAGTCGGTCGCATTGAGGGTGGCGATATCCTCAATGTTGCCGCGGGCAATACGTGCCGCCTCCACCAGAACATTCCGGGTTTCCGGCATTTCTTCCCCGGTGAGGTGGTTGATCACATGATGCTGATTCATATTTGGCGCAAAGCAGTGCCAACTGGCGCCCGCTTTTTCAATGGCATGCAAGGCCAGCACCGCCTCGTGGATCTCCGCGCCGTCAAAGACCCCGGCGCCGCTTAAAATGACCGCGATTTTCTTCATAATGGTTTCCTTTATGGTCAGAGATGTCTGTTTTACACGCTATCCGGCTTATTTCATATCGGTCTGTTAACGTTTTCCACAATTAATGATCATTTTAGGATCAAAGATCTTTTTTTGGTTAATTTTGTAAGCTTATGTTTTTAATTGGATATTTTTGATTATTCAAGTTTTTTCAAAAACTTGATCAACGGCCCCGTTTGAACTACTAACAAAGTTATCCACAGGTTGGGGCAAATTGTGCAAAAACAGCGGTTAACAGTTGCAGGCTGTCATGGCATCCTAGAGCCTGTTGATTTTAACCGTGCTGTTGCTGCAAGAGCAGTAACGGCGTGTCCCGGTGGCGGGCGTGAATCAGTCACCCAGACCTCGACCTAACTCTTTCATCCCCCGGATATAAGAATATCTTTATGGCAACTATCCCAGAAAATCCACTAATCCTGATTGACGGATCCTCGTATCTGTACCGTGCCTACCATGCGGCGCCGAATCTGACGAACTCAGACGGTGAGCCGACCGGCGCGGTGTTTGGCGTGGTGAATATGCTGCGCAGCCTGCTTCGTCAGTTCTCGACCGAGCATATCGCGGTGGTGTTTGACGCCAAAGGCAAGACGTTCCGTGATGACTTGTATGCCGAGTACAAAGCTAACCGTCCGCCAATGCCGGATGATCTGCGTGCGCAGGTTGAGCCACTGCATGCGGTGATCAAAGCGATGGGACTGCCGCTGATCGCGGTAACCGGGGTGGAAGCCGATGACGTGATCGGCACGCTGGCCACTCAGGCGTCGAAAGCCGGTATGCCTGTGCTGATCAGTACCGGCGATAAAGATATGGCGCAGCTGGTGGATGAAAACGTCACTCTGATCAACACCATGACCAATGTGGTGATGGATCCGGAAGGCGTCGTGGAAAAGTTCGGCATTGGCCCGGAACTGATCATCGACTACCTGGCGCTGATGGGGGACAAGGTCGACAATATTCCGGGTGTACCTGGAGTGGGTGAAAAGACGGCGAAAGCCCTGCTGACCGGCATTGGTGGTCTGGATGCGTTGTACCAGAACCTGGATGCCATTCCGGCGCTGGGTTTCCGCGGCTCGAAAACCATGGCGCAGAAGCTGCTGGATAATAAAGACGCGGCGTACCTGTCGTATGAGCTGGCAACCATCAAACTGGATGTAGAGCTGGACTTTGCCCCGCATGAGTTGGTGAAGGGCGAGCCGGATACTGATGAGCTGACCCGTCTGTTCGGCAAATTGCAGTTCCGTCGCTGGCTGGCCGAAATGCTCGATGGCAGCGATGGCCGCATTGTTGCTGATGAATCTGCAGCGCAGGCCGCAGCACCGAAAAAAGACGTGGCCCCGGTGATTGACCGCAGTGGTTACGAGATTGTGCTGGATGAAGCGACGTTTGAAGCCTGGTTGACCACTCTGAACAACGCCGAGGTGGTGGCGTTTGATACCGAAACCGACAGCCTGGATTACATGGCCGCGAACCTGGTCGGCGTGTCGTTCGCGGTTGAAGAAGGCAAAGCGGCGTATGTGCCGGTCGCGCACGATTATCTGGATGCACCGCAGCAGCTGGACCGTGACTGGGTGATCGCCAAACTGAAACCGCTGCTGGAAGATCCGACCAAAGCCAAGGTCGGCCAGAACCTGAAGTACGATGCCAGTGTGCTGGCCCGCTACGATATCGAGATGCAGGGGATTCGGTTCGATACCATGCTGGAGTCTTACGTTTATAACAGCGTGATTGGCCGTCATGATATGGACAGCCTGTCGTTGCGTTACCTGGAGCACAAGACCATCAGCTTCGAGGAAATTGCCGGCAAGGGCAAGAAACAGCTGACCTTCAACCAGATCGATCTGGCAGAAGCGGGCCCGTACGCGGCCGAAGATGCGGATATTACTCTGCGTCTGCATAATCTGCTGATCGCCAAAGTACACGCAGATGACAAGCTCAAGTCGGTGTTTGAAGATATTGAAATGCCGCTGGTCCCGGTCCTGTCTCGCATGGAGCGTACCGGGGTTCTGATTGATACCAAGAAACTGGGCACCCAGTCGGCTGAAATTGCCAAACGTCTCGACGAGCTGGAAAAAGACGCCTACGAAGTGGCTGAACAGGAGTTCAACCTGAGCTCGCCGAAACAGCTGCAGGCGATCCTGTTCGAGAAAATGGGACTGCCGGTCCTGAAGAAAACTCCGTCCGGCACGCCGTCAACGAACGAAGAGGTACTGCAGGAGCTGGCACTGGATTACCCGCTGCCGAAACTGATCCTGGAATACCGCGGCCTGGCCAAACTGAAATCCACCTACACTGACAAACTGCCGAAGATGGTGAATCCGGCGACGGGGCGTGTACATACGTCTTACCATCAGGCTGTGACAGCAACTGGTCGTTTGTCTTCCAGCGATCCGAACCTGCAGAATATCCCGGTTCGAAATGAGGAAGGACGCCGTATCCGCCAGGCCTTTGTGGCACCGGAAGGTTACAAAATTCTGGCCGTCGACTATTCCCAGATTGAGCTGCGCATCATGGCGCATCTGTCTGGGGATCAGGCACTGCTTGACGCTTTCCGTCACGGCAAGGATATCCACGCTGCGACGGCGGCTGAAATTCTGGGGATTGCACTGGACGAAGTCAGCAGCGAGCAGCGTCGCCGTGCTAAGGCCATCAACTTTGGCCTGATTTACGGCATGAGCGCGTTTGGCCTGGCTAAGCAACTGGGAATGGGCCGAAATGAGGCGCAGGACTACATGAATGTTTACTTCGAGCGCTACCCGGGCGTGCTGGAGTACATGGAAAGCACCCGTACTCAGGCCAGCGAGCAAGGGTATGTAGAAACCTTGTTTGGCCGTCGCCTGCATTTGCCGGATATTAAGTCGCGTAACGGGATGCGCCGCAAAGCCGCAGAACGGGCCGCGATCAACGCCCCGATGCAGGGCACTGCGGCAGACATCATCAAACGGGCCATGGTGCTGGTCGATGAATGGATTGGTCAGCAGCCGCAAGATCGGGTCCGTTTGCTGATGCAGGTGCACGATGAACTGGTGTTCGAAGTGAAAGCGTCGGATGTGGAGCAGGTGTCTGCAGATGTTCGCCGTCTGATGGAATCAGCGGCAGAGTTGGATGTGCCATTGATTGCAGATGCCGGCATGGGGGATAACTGGGATCAGGCCCATTAATACCGTCTGACGGATACAACATGCGTCATAAGAATAGCCAGCGTTGCTGGCTATTTTTTTAGGCAAAATTACACCCGTAATTAATAGTGTTATGTATAAATTAATTACGGTTATATGAAAAAAAACTACAGAAAGGTCTTTTCAATGCTGAGCAATTGATATACAGTTAGCGACGTAGGGTACAGAGGTAAGATGTTCTATCTTTCAGACCTTTTGTTTCACGTTATTGGATTTGGCTGATTCAGCCGCCCTGACCATTTGGTCAGGGCGTTTTTTATTGGGCCAAATAACCCGCATCGTCTCCTTTCTGCGCTGTTTTTCCTGTTCGCTGACGTTTAGTTTCTCCCCGATACCGCGTACCGGCTGCTTTGACACCCCCTTTTTCCGGTCAATATTCTTAGACACTGAATGCCATACCACCAATCCGATGGTTTATCAGACAAAATGTCTGAGTAAGCATCATTTTATCTGTTTTTAGAGTATTTACTTTAAAAAGGGCGAGGGGCTCGGTATAATGCAGTCTGCTTCTTGTTCATATTTGTTTCTGGTAGCGGGTCTGTGGCCGGCTAGCCAACAAATCCATGAATTAGCCACCTCACATTTGAGGTGGCTTTTTTTTATCTGTCACTGCTCGTTTATGTAATTTTATTCCAGTATTGGTCTTTAATGAGATTGTCTGGACCGCTTAATTCTTCTCAACAAAGAACTTTTCCGGAGCCTTATGCCGGGTTGCTGGCCGCATGTGGCTGTAGCCGACGCGAAGGTGAAGGAAAGGGATGGTAAAGAGTGAAAATGAGGAGTGGACGGGAGCTGAGGCGGAGAGGTAACCAGCCCCGAGCAGGAACCGACCGGGAAAAGGCTTGCGTTACCGGGGGAAATCACAGATGCTTTTCGGACAATAAAAAAAACCTCCTATTTCTCTCCCGTTGCCCCACCCCAGCGGTGGGGATATTTTTCAACATCGCACACCAAATAAAAAAGCTCCCGGGCGGGAGCTTTGTCTTGGGATGATTCGAGCCATTCAGGATCACTCCTGGTCGTCGATACCCTCATCTTCTTCCAGCAGTGCCAGCTGACGGGCCAGCTCGGGCGCAAACCAGCTGTCCAGTTTACGGCGCACCTGATCCACCCCAATGCCTTTCAGTGAGGAGAAGGCTTCAACGTCAATGTCGCCGCCAAACGTGGTAACGGTTTCGCGGACTTTCAGCAGCTGTTGTTTACGGGCACCGC
Organism: Photobacterium sp. GSS17; assembly: GCF_028621875.1. NCBI lineage: Bacteria > Pseudomonadati > Pseudomonadota > Gammaproteobacteria > Vibrionales > Vibrionaceae > Photobacterium > Photobacterium sp. GSS17. The sequence continues at coordinate 95,902 of NZ_CP117517.1, forward strand.
TTTTCAGTTTGTCGGCCTTGGTCAGCAGAACCAGTACCGGCAGGCGACTTTCCACGGCCCACATGATCATTTGCTGGTCGAGATCTTTCAGCGGATGGCGGATATCCATCAGGACAACCAGACCTTCCAGGCACTCACGTTTTTGTAGGTATTCACCCAGTGACTGCTGCCATTTCAGTTTCATTTCCAGCGGAACCTGAGCATAGCCATAGCCCGGCAGGTCGATCAGGTTGCAGCCCGGTACCACTTCAAACATGTTAATCAGCTGGGTACGGCCCGGGGTTTTAGAGGTACGCGCCAGACTCTTTTGGTCCGTAATGCGGTTTAGCGCACTGGACTTCCCCGCATTGGAGCGGCCAGCAAATGCAATCTCAACGCCTGTATCGTTCGGCAAGTGTCGGATAGTAGGTGCACTTGTGATAAATCCTGTATTTCTATAGTTGAGAGGTTGATTCACTGTTAACTCCGTCAAGTCTTGATGTAGTCGACTGATTACTTTTATGTGAAATTGTGTAAAATGGACCAAAACCGTGCTTGGTGTGTGGTCGCATTGTATACCATGTCACCGAGCATTACTTGTGGTACTGGAAGCTCAATAATTATAAACGGAATGTCATGAAGAAATTAGCACTGATATTGACTCTTCTGGCCAGTTGCTCAGCCTTGGCCCAGGGAGATGCGGAAGCCGGAAAAGCAAAAGCTGCAACTTGTGCCGCCTGCCACGGTGCAGATGGTAACAGTATTATGGCCCAATACCCGAAAATTGCTGGTCAGCACGCGGGTTACCTGGAAAAACAGCTGAAGGAATTCAAGCTGGCGATGAGCACTGGCGGCAAGCAAGGCCGTAACGATCCTGTGATGGGTGGCATGGCAATGCCGCTGTCAGAGCAGGACATGGCGGACTTGGCAGCCTACTACTCCTCACTGCCTATCTCAGACAACACATCGACTGAAGCCTCTGTTGGTATCGCCCAGTCTCTGTACCGTGCCGGTGATCCGGAGCGTGGCATTACAGCCTGTACGGCCTGTCATGGTCCACGTGGTAATGGTACCAGTCTGTCAGGATTCCCGAAAATTTCGGGCCAGAACGCAGAATACGTGAAGCTGCAGCTGGAGAAATTCCGCTCAGGTCAGCGCACTAACGACATGAACAGCATGATGCAATCAGTAGCCGCGAAGCTGACTGATGATGAAATTGCTGCCTTGTCTCATTATGTTGGTGGTCTGCACTAATTCACTAACGCCACAGGCTTCCAGTCGGCGGTGAGTAAGAAGGTAGCTTCGGCTACCTTTTTTCTTGGCTGCGATTTATTGCGGCAGATCCTGCAAGAAAACAACACTTTCCGCTTGCTCCCTGTCCCTCTATCGGCAATGGCTGACAGGATTGTAAGAGATCGCCGATTTCTGCTTCGGGTTGTCACTGAATCTTTATGTGATGCCTGACTTCTTCTCTTTACATCACAACCGGTTAGGTGAGCTGAAATAAAGTTTCAGCGTAGCCGTGGGCTCCCTGTCATTGTTCCTCTGCACATTTCACGTAAAGTAGGCTCCGTCTTCAGGAGGAAGACCGTAGGCCGGAGTGCTTACGACCGGACGGCATACCGGTTCGACAGACAGGAAGCCAGGACTGCAGCGGCAGGAGGTCACCGCAGTCTGTGTCAGGACAGACACGCCAAGAACACAAACCGCTTTTCCCACGGACGACCACAAGTCATCAGGAAGATGAACAACAACAAAAGGTTGGCAGGGCAGCAACAACAATAAAAGAACAGTGCTGACCAGGGTGACACTCAGGTGAGGATCAACCAGACAGGTTAACGCCAGCAATGGCGGCACCAACAGGCGACAGGGTGGCAAACCTTGTCGCCTTTTTTCTTTCCATCACCTTCCCGCTATTTCTTATCCGGCAGGCTCGATAGGGTGTGCACATTTCGTTCGCAATTCATGCTATGATACCCGGCTTGATCGAGTTCAGTGGCGAGACCCGACATGGGGCGCCAATATCGGAGAGCTGTAATGCAAACATGTCCGCTGTGCCAGACGGAAGGCGCGAGCGCATTCCATCAGGACAAGCGCCGTCAGTATTTTCGTTGTGGTGAGTGTGCTCTGATTTTTGCTGATCCGGCAGCTCGACTGAGCCCGGAAGAAGAAAAAGCGCACTATGATCTGCATGAGAACAATCCGAATGACGACGGTTACCGACGATTTCTCAACCGTCTGGCTGAGCCGCTGACCGAGCGCTTGGGCCAGCCGGCATTGCACGGACTGGACTTTGGCAGTGGCCCGGGGCCGACGTTGTCATTGATGCTGACCGAAGCCGGTCATGAGATGGCGATTTACGACCCGTATTTTGCCGCGGATCCGGCGGTGCTGGCCGAATCCTACGATTTCGTGACTTGCACTGAAGCGATTGAACATTTTTACACGCCTGCCAGGGAGTGGGGGCTGCTGCTTGGACTGGTGAAACCCGGCGGTTGGCTGGGCCTGATGACCAAGTTGGCAACGGATGCAGATGCCTTTTCGCGATGGCATTACAAGAACGACCCGACCCACGTCAGCTTTTTCAGCCGTGAGACGTTTCGCTATCTGGCGCAACGGGATGGCCTGAATGTCGAGTTTGTCGGAAATGATGTAATTTTGCTGAGGAAAACCCAGTAATGACCCGTAAGAAAAAGACCCGTAAACCAGGTTCGGAAGGCCCTGCTGTTTATACCGATAAATCCCGTAACCAGCTGGATATCGAAGGCATCAAGCGCAAGAAAGAGCGCAAGCGTAAAGGCCGGAAATCCGGCAGCCGCCATTCTGCAGAGCAGGCGGCGACAGGACGTGCTGCCGGGCAGCGCAAAGATCCTCGTCACGGCAGCAAAAAGCCGGTGCCATTGATTGTGGACACCAAGCCGCAAACGAAACAGCAACGTCGCATGTCGGCTGAGCAAGAACTGGCGATGCTGGAAAATGATGCGCAACTGATGGTACTGCTGGACCGCATTGAAGCCGGTGAAAAACTGGGTGCCGGTCTGCAGAAGCAGGTTGACCAGAAGCTGGATCGCATCGAGCAACTGATGAGCCAGTTGGGTCTGCTGGAGGACGATGAGCCTGAGCTGGAAGCGCAGCCAAAAGCTTCGCGCCGCAGTGACGATGACCTGCTGGATCAGTTTGAAAATATGGATTTTGACGACTTCGACAAGGAGTAACCCTTGCAGGATATGACGCTATGGCTAGGGCTGGCCGGTTTGATCATTGCCGGGCTGGCCAGCTATGCCGGTTATTTATTGTTTAAACTGTATCAGCAAACCCAGCGCCACAAGGCGTTCATTGCCCGCGCAGAGCGTCTGCAGGAAGAGGGCATTAAACAGCGCAATGCCAATATTATGGAAAGCGTGCTGATTATTGCTCAGGCCGGCAAGCAGGACGAGTGCGATATGTCGGAAATCTCGATTCGTCTCTACAAGCTGATGGAAGTGCTGCAGGGCGAATTGCAGGTTGATTTTGCCGCTCAGTACCCAGCGATGTATGAGCTGTATCAGGTGGTGAAAGACATGCCGCGCGGTGATTCGCGCCGGACTCTGGAGAAGAAAGAGCGCATGAAGCTCGATATGATCCGGATGAAAGCCGAAGCCCGTCTGGTTGATGACATTAAAGTTGAGCTGGATCGAATCTTAGTAGCCAACGTCACGGCATAATAACCCGCAGAATCTTCCCCTGGTTGTCCCGCAGCCAGGGGATTTCTGATCTGGGTGGCACTTTAGTTCTCTTTTAACTACATCTTTAATCAAGTTGTGGCACACTTGGGCCATCGCAATATCCCCAATCTTAGTGGAAGTATGTCATGTCAAATGAACAGATAATCTGGGATCAGGCCCTTATCGAAAAGTACAACTACTCGGGCCCGCGCTATACCTCATACCCAACCGCCCTGGAGTTTCACGAAGCCTTTACGTCGGCTGAATTTGATATGGCCTGCGCTCGCTATCCGGATCGCAAGCTGTCGCTGTATGTGCACATCCCTTTTTGTCACAAACTTTGTTACTACTGCGGCTGTAATAAGATCATTACCCGTCACCAGCATAAAGCGGATCAGTACCTGGATGCGTTGGAGCAGGAAATCCGCCAGCGTGCCAGCCTGTTGGGCGATCGCGATGTCAGTCAGCTGCACTGGGGAGGCGGCACGCCAACGTTCCTGACCAAACCACAGATCAGCCGACTGATGGGCTTGCTGCGTGAGCAATTCCGGTTTGCCCCGGATGCCGAGATCAGCATCGAAATCGATCCGCGGGAAATTGAGCTGGATATGCTGGATCACCTCCGGGCAGAAGGGTTCAACCGTCTGAGTATCGGGGTGCAGGATTTCAACAAAGAAGTTCAGAAACTGGTGAACCGCGAGCAGGATGAAACTTTCATCTTTGCACTGGTTGAGCGGGCCCGTGAACTGGGATTCCGTTCCACCAACCTGGATCTGATTTACGGTTTGCCGAAGCAGACCCGTAGTGGCTTTGCGGACACTTTGGCGCAGGTGCTGACCATGCGTCCTGGCCGTCTGTCAGTCTTTAACTACGCCCATATGCCGACCTTGTTTGCGGCGCAGCGGAAAATCAAAGATGAGGATCTGCCGCAGGCCAACGAGAAGTTGGCCATTTTGCAGGACACTATTGCTACGCTGACCGGTGCCGGTTACCAGTTTATCGGGATGGATCATTTTGCTCTGCCGGACGATGAGCTGGCCGTGGCCCAGCGCCAGGGCGTGCTGCACCGCAACTTTCAGGGTTACACCACTCAGGGGGATTGTGACCTGCTGGGCCTCGGGGTATCCGCTATATCTATGATTGGCGACTGTTATGCCCAGAACCAGAAAGAGCTGAAAAAATACTATGCCAGCGTGGGCGAACAGCGTGAAGCGTTGTGGAAAGGGGTGTCGCTCGACAGTGATGACCTGGTGCGCCGGGAAGTGATTAAGTCCCTGATCTGTAACTTCCAGCTGGATAAGGCCGCGATTGAGGCGCAGTACGGTGTGGCATTCGACACGTACTTCGCCGAAGATCTGGCGTTGCTCAAAACGTTTATTAATGATGAACTGGTCACCGTGGATGCCGGCAGTATCCGGGTGGCTCCCAAAGGTCGTCTGCTGATCCGCAACATTTGCATGTGTTTCGACAAATACCTGCGCGATCGGGCCCGTCAGCAACAGTTTTCCCGGGTTATCTAATCCCTAGAAAGGCAAAAGCCCCGCGTCCTTAACGGCGCGGGGCTTTTTTATGGCTGGCCATCACGGTTAACCATTTAGCATGTTCACCGCGGCAATCAGTGCCAGTACACCGGCAGCAAAGTGACCCGGGCCGGCGGCCACAAGTTCGCTGACGGCAGGCATTGCCACGCTGATTGAAAACAGACTTTCCAGCATGGTGGGGTTCCCACTGTTGTTTCTTGTTGGTTGTTGAGTGCAGGGTAATTCCAACCCATGACCCGATTCAGGTTTGTACCTTCAGTGCCTGCTGGCAGGGCCAGCCTGAAGTTGGGGGTATTTTACGCAAAAACCCCGGTGATGGAATGGGGTTAGTTCAAAAAGTGAACACTATTGGTAAAATAATTGATAATTTACGGGCCGGATGAAATCCTGCTCCCGCCTGAGCGGGAGCAGGGGATGAGGTGAGGATGAAGCTGGCGACTTAGCGCTGTGCTGCTTTGTCTCGCAGTGCCTGCTTGTCACTGTCTGACAGGAATGCTAGCTCCAGGCCGTTGATCTGTGCCTGGCGAATTTGTGCTTCGGTCAGACCCGCCTGAGGCGCGGCGACTTCGTATTCGTAAGGCAGTTCAATGCCTTCGACCGCCGGGTCATCGGTATTCAGACACGCCAGAATACCGTGATCCAGGAACTGCTTAACCGGGTGAGAAGCCAGCGAAGCAACGGTGCTGGTCTGAATGTTCGACGTCAGGCACGACTCGATACCGATGCGGTGCTCTGCCAGATAGTCCATCAGGGCAGGATCTTCAATCGCTTTTACACCGTGGCCGATACGCACTGCGCCCAGTTCCTGAATGGCCTGCCACATGCTTTCCGGCCCCGCGGCTTCACCAGCATGAACGGTGACTCGCAGTCCGGCATCACGCACTTGCTTGAAGTGGTTGACGAACTGTACGCCCGGCTGGCCCAGCTCGTCACCGGCCAGGTCAATCGCGACCAGATGATTTTTCTGGGTCAGCAGTGCATCCAGCTCCTTCTGGCAGGCAGCCGTCCCGAAAGTGCGGCTCATGATACCGATCAGGTTCGCTTGAATACCGAAGTCCCGGCATCCGGCCTGTACCCCGTCCACCACGGCTTCCACCACACCAGCAACCGGCAGGTTGTGTTTCATCGCCATGTAATACGGCGAAAAACGCAGTTCCGCGTAGTCAATCTGGGCGTTCAGCGCATCTTCAACGTTTTCGTAAGCCACGCGGCGGCAGGCATCCAAATCGCCCAGCACGGCAACGCCCCAGTCCAGCTTGGACAGGAACGCGACCAGTGACGGCTCGGCTTCCACGATCTGGACGTGGGGACGCAGGGATTCGATATCTGTAGCCGGCAGAGCCATGTTGAATTTCTGGCCCAGCTCCAGAATGGTCTGAATGCGGATGTTGCCATCGAGATGGCGGTGAAGGTCAGTTAACGGCAGGTGCTTGCTAATCATAGTTATCGGTATCCCAAGAAAAGCGTCAGTATACGCAAGTCGACTATGACATTCATTATAGTTAGCCCTGGAATCCACCGGGCCGGGAAGAATGGGTGGGCACGCTTACCCGGGCTGTTGATCGGTATGGGAGTTGGCTGCTTGTGGGCAAGCCAGTGGTTGTGATGGGTTGCGGTGCCTTGTGCCTTGTGCCTTGTGCCTTGTGATCTGTGCCCGGCCCCGGAGCAACCGGGGCTGGGCACAGGTCACTCAGTCGCTGGCAATGTTGAGCTCCTTGAGTTTGCGGGTCAGGGTATTGCGCCCCCAACCCAGCAGCCGGGCGGCTTCCTGCTTGTGCCCGTGGGTATGCTCCAGCGCGGCTTCCAGCAGAATTTTCTCAAACTCCGGCAGAGCTTCGCCGAGCAGGTTCTGGTTGCCCAGACGCAGGTTCTCGGTAGCCCATTTTTCCAGCGCCTGGTGCCAGTGTGGATCGGTACTGTCTTCGTCTTGACTACGGGTGGAGGTGGTCAGCTCCGGGGGTAAATCGGCCGGTAGGATTTCCGACCCGCTTGCCATTACGGTGAGCCAGCGGCAGGTATTTTCCAGCTGGCGAACATTACCCGGCCAGTCGAGAGTGGTGAGCGCGTCCTCGGTTTTCGGATGCAGAGTTTTGACTTCGACCCCGAGCTCGTCAGATGCCCGTTTCAGGAAATGGCGGGCCAGCTGAGGGATGTCCTGGCGGCGGTCTTTGAGTGCCGGCAGGTGCACCCGAATCACATTGAGGCGGTGAAACAGATCTTCCCGGAAATCACCCTTGGCAACCAGCCGTTCAAGGTTCTGGTGGGTCGCGGCAATGATGCGGACATCCACATTGATGGGCGAATGCCCGCCCACCCGGTAAAACTGGCCATCGGCCAGCACCCGCAGCAGCCGGGTCTGAATATCCAGCGGCATGTCCCCGATTTCATCCAGAAACAGGGTACCGCCATTGGCCTGTTCGAAGCGCCCTTGGCGAATGTTGTTGGCGCCGGTGAAGGCTCCTTTTTCATGACCGAACAGCTCCGATTCAATCAGATCTTTTGGGATGGCCGCCATGTTCAGGGCGATAAACTCTTTGTGGCTGCGTGGGCTGTGGCGGTGCAGGGCATGGGCAACCAGCTCTTTACCGGTCCCCGATTCACCGTTGATCAGGACGGAAATGGAAGAGCGTGACAGCCGGCCAATGGCGCGAAACACTTCCTGCATGGCCGGTGCTTCGCCAATGATCTCCGGGGCATTTTTTTCCAGAGACACCGGCGCTTGCTGGCGTTTTTGCTCTTGGCTGTGGGTGACGGCACGCTCAACCAGGCTGACTGCCTCGTCAATATCAAACGGCTTGGGCAGGTACTCAAAGGCGCCTTCCTGATAGGCATTGACGGCGGCATCCAGGTCCGAGTGGGCGGTCATGATGATGACTGGCAAGGTCGGATAATCTACCTGCAAGTTGCGCAGCAGGGTCAGGCCGTCAGTGCCCGGCATCCGGATATCCGAGACCAGAACATCCGGGACGCTGCGTTCCAGGGCGTCCATGACACTGTCGGCATCGGCAAAGGTTTCACACTTCAGTCCGGCGGCATTCAGGGTGCGTTCCAGTACCCAGCGGATCGAACTGTCGTCATCGACGACCCAGATTAGTCCTTTGCTCATAGTGAATCCTCTTGTTGTTCGGCGGGTCGGTTGCCCGCTTTATGACTTAATCGGTAAATACAGGGTGAACTTGGTATGGCCGGGCCAGCTCACCACTTCAATCTTGCCGTGATGCTGGTCGATCAGATTCTGGGCGATCGACAGTCCTAATCCTGTGCCGCCTTCACGGCCGGTCACCATGGGGTAGAACAGGGTGTCCTGAATATCACTCGGGATCCCCGGGCCGTCATCAATGATGTCTATCTTGGCGGCAACCCGGTAGCGGCGGCCATGGATCAGCGTCTGGTGGGCGGTCCGGGTTTTCAGGGTGATGTTGCCGCCGCCGTGCTGCTGCAGCACCTGGGCGGCATTGCTGACAATATTGAGAATGGCCTGCTCCAGCTGTTCGGGGTCCATGTCAAACGGTGGCAGGCTGGGATCGTAGTCCCGGTGCAGGTAGATATTGTCACCGCAGTCGACGCTGACCAGCTGGCGGACTTTTTCCAGCACAACGTGGATATTGTCTTCGTGGCGGACACCGGGCCGCTGCGGGCCAAGCAGGCGGTCGACCAGATTCCGCAGGCGGTCGGCCTGCTCGATAATCATCTGGGTGTACTCGGTGTAGCTCGGGTCCGGGAGGGTTTTTTCCAGCAGCTGCGCCGCGCCGCGCAGGCCGCCCAGCGGGTTTTTGATCTCGTGGGCAAGGCCGCGTACCAGCTCTTTGGCTGCCTGTTGCTGGGCATGCTGGCTCAGCTCCTGACTGATCCGGCGTTGCTGGTCAATCGGTTTGAGCTCGAGCAGGATCAGCAGCTCCCGCTGCCAGGATAGCGGGCTGGCACTCAGCTCCAGGGTATGGTGGCGGCTGTCGATCACAAAGGTGACTTCACTGTCTGCCAGCCCCTGACCGCTTTGCAGGGTGGCTTGAACCAGACTCAGGTCGAGCGAGGTATGTTGCAGCAAATCCGGAAAGCGGGTGTTATCGAGCCGCCGTTTACTGAACGACAGCAGCTGCTCCGCCGCCGGATTGACGTAACGAATCGTCAGGGTTTCATCAAGCAGTACGACTGCGGTAACCAGATTGTCCAGAATCAGGGGAGAAAACTCGTCCGTCACAATTACCATCCTTGTCCATATTCTCATCATGGTGCATGGAACTGGCGATGCACCAACTTGGTGCAATCAAGTGTAGCCTGTCTGTCTGGTAACGTGAACGAAAAATTCAGCCTTACCTGTTACTTGGGCACTGGCTGGGGCTGGGTTCGCTGCAGGACGCTGGCACGGTGCAGAAAGACAGTGACTGTCTCTGAAGATGCAATAACCTTGCCGTATTTTAAGAGTTCGACCTGAAGCGTGTGCTCGCCGCGATCAATATTGGTGAGCTGCCAGTCCAGATCTGTCTGAGCGCGACCGATGACCTTGCCATCCAGCCGCAGGTGAGCAGTATGACCTTTATTGAGTTTGCGATTACTGGTGGCGGTCACTGTAATGGTGCCACTGTTGTCACGGATCGTCTGCTGGTGGGCCGGTGTCAGCATGCTGATGATAGGCTGGGCCAGGGCATCATCGCTGGGGCTGGCCGGATCCGCGTCGGTTACGCTGGGGTCAGAGGCGCTGTCGGACGGACTCACCTCAGACGTGGTATCCAGTATGGTGTCGGGCTCAGCGGCCGGGGGCTCGACTTCCGGGGCTTTGAGTGCCAGCGGTTTGGCTCCGGGACGGGGTTGATCGCTGAAATGGACGACGCCATCGGCATCTTCCCAGGTATACAGTGTCGACTGAGCCCATGCTGGGGCGGCAAGCAGGCTGAAAAGCAGCAGGGTCGTGGGTTTCATAGCAGCACCGGTGAAGGTCGTCGTGGACATATCTCCATTGTTGGACCCGGTCTGACCAACGGCAAGTGTAAAAAGGCCGGCTTGTGAAGCCGGCCTAAAAGTAACGCTGTGATTACACTGCGAATTTCTTATACAGAGTAGTACAGTTCGAATTCCAGTGGGTGCGTCGCCATGTTGATCTTCTGCACGTCCTGAGTTTTCAGAGCGATGTAAGAATCAATGAAGTCATCAGAGAACACGCCGCCAGCGGTCAGGAACTCACGATCTTCGTCTAGGCACTGAAGCGCTTGTTGTAGTGATTCTGCAACCTTTGGAATCTCTGCTGCTTCTTCAGCTGGCAGATCGTACAGGTCTTTATCCATCGCTTCCCCTGGGTGGATCTTGTTCCGGATACCGTCAAGACCCGCCATCAGCATGGCTGCAAACGCCAGGTATGGGTTTGCTGCTGGATCTGGGAAGCGCACTTCGATACGACGCGCTTTCGGGCTTGGTACCACAGGGATACGGATAGAAGCAGAACGGTTACGCGCTGAGTAAGCCAGCATTACTGGTGCTTCGTAGTGAGGAACCAGACGCTTGTACGAGTTGGTCGACGGGTTAGTCAGTGCGTTCAGTGCACGTGCGTGCTTGATGATACCGCCGATGTAGTACAGAGCCATTTCAGACAGGCCGCCGTATTTGTCGCCCGCAAACAGGTTCTGACCGTCTTTCGCCAGAGATTGGTGTACGTGCATACCAGAACCGTTGTCGCCCACCAGTGGTTTAGGCATGAAGGTCGCGGTTTTGCCGAAAGCGTGTGCGACGTTGTGTACAACGTATTTGTAGATCTGGATTTCGTCCGCTTTGGTTGTCAGCGTGTTGAAGCGCGTGGCGATCTCGTTCTGACCTGCAGTCGCGACTTCGTGGTGGTGTGCTTCAACAACCAGGCCCATCTCTTCCATGATCAGACACATGGCTGAACGGATATCCTGAGAAGAATCAACCGGCGCCACTGGGAAGTAACCGCCTTTCACGCCTGGACGGTGACCTTTGTTACCGCCTTCGATGTCAGAACCTGTGTTCCATGCCGCTTCGATGTCGTCAATCTTGAAGAAAGAACCAGACATATCGGTCGAGAATTTCACGTCATCGAACAGGAAGAATTCTGGTTCTGGACCAACCAATACAGTGTCAGCGATGCCAGTTGAGCGCATGTAGTCTTCTGCGCGTTTAGCGATAGAACGTGGGTCGCGATCGTAGCCCTGCATAGTCGCAGGTTCCAGGATGTCACAACGAATGTTCAGAGTGGCATCTTCTGTGAACGGGTCCAGTACTGCTGATGATGCGTCTGGCATCATTACCATGTCTGATTCGTTGATGCCTTTCCAGCCAGCAACAGAAGAACCGTCGAACATTTTACCTTCTTCAAAGAAGTCGGCATCAATCTGGTGAGCTGGGATAGAGATATGCTGCTCTTTACCTTTGGTATCGGTAAAGCGTAGGTCAACAAACTTGACTTCGTTTTCCTGGATCAGCGCGAGTACGTTTTCAACTGACATCTTGAGTAACCTCCGGTGTTAGATTGGGCAACGGGCCACAAAATAGGTAATGAGCATGCATTGCTCAGCTAAAATCTATTAAGCGAGAACCGTGCCAACTTTTAAAAGCCCCAAAACAGCGCATTAGCGTGAGTAAAAGGGCAAATGCGCACTTCTGATGCACCAACTTGGTGATGCTGTGCACCATTGTGGTGCGATTGGTGACAAGTCCCGTCTTTCCTGGTGCGCGCCATTACTATTAGTCCATGGTCGCATATTGTCAATTGCTGCTGGCGGGAGTTTCAGGAAAAAGTGGTCGGTTTCATGGAAACGTCAAATAAAGAGGGGAACGGCCGGAAGTCGCTGCCATTATTCAGCTTAAATCGCCCAAACGGCGGGGGATACGGGGGCATGGTGCGCTTGAGCGCAAAAAAGCCGGTGATATAAATCACATAATAGGTGGGTTTTGACGTAAAATCTGTTAGATTATGAGCCGTTTTTTTAACCACGTGGCAACCGTCCGGTCGCTGCATGTTCTGAGTGAATGTAAAACACATGTCAAATCCACAGATCGATAAATTAAGAAATATCGCAATCATTGCGCACGTTGACCACGGTAAAACGACTCTGGTTGACAAATTGCTTCAGCAATCTGGCACGTTAGAGTCTCGCGGTGAAGTAGAAGAACGCGTAATGGATTCCAACGACATCGAAAAAGAGCGTGGTATTACCATTCTGGCTAAGAACACAGCGATCAACTGGAACGATTACCGCATCAACATCGTTGATACTCCGGGACACGCCGACTTCGGTGGTGAAGTTGAGCGTATCATGTCGATGGTTGACTCAGTACTGCTGATCGTTGATGCCGTTGACGGTCCGATGCCACAGACGCGTTTCGTAACGCAAAAAGCGTTTGCTCACGGCCTGAAGCCAATCGTGGTAATCAACAAAATTGACCGTCCGGGTGCACGTCCTGATTGGGTTATGGATCAGGTATTTGACCTGTTCGACAACCTGGGTGCGACTGACGAGCAGCTGGATTTCCGTGTAGTGTACGCATCGGCTCTGAACGGCTGGGCAACATTGGAAGAAGGCGAAACTGGCGAGAACATGGAACCTCTGTTCCAGGCTATCGTAGATAACGTTGCTGCGCCAAACGTTGACGTTGATGGTTCGCTGCAGATGCAAATTTCTCAGCTGGATTACAGCTCATACGTGGGTGTTATCGGTGTTGGCCGTGTTACACGTGGTTCGGTGAAGCCAAACCAGCAAGTTACCGTTGTGGGTGCTGACGGCACTAAGCGTAACGGTAAAGTTGGTACAGTACTGGGTTACCTGGGTCTGGAGCGTCACGATGTTGCGCAGGCGACAGCGGGTGACATCATCGCAATCACAGGTCTGGGCGAGCTGAAAATCTCTGACACTATCTGTGACGTGAATGCTGTTGAAGCGCTGCCAGCTCTGTCTGTTGACGAGCCAACAGTTACTATGACCTTCCAGGTAAACACCTCTCCGTTTGCGGGTAAAGAAGGTAAGTTCGTAACGTCACGTAACATTCTTGAGCGTCTGCAGAAAGAACTGGTTCACAACGTTGCTCTGCGTGTAGAAGAAACGGATGACCCGGACAAGTTCCGCGTATCAGGCCGTGGTGAGCTGCACCTGTCTATCCTGATCGAAAACATGCGTCGTGAAGGCTTTGAGCTGGCAGTATCTCGTCCGGAAGTAATCCTGAAAGAAGAAGATGGTCAGCTGATGGAACCGTATGAAACGGTGACTATCGACGTGATGGAAGAGCACCAGGGCGGCATCATGGAAAACATCGGTCTGCGTAAAGGTGAGCTGACTGATATGGCACCGGACGGCAAAGGCCGTGTACGTATGGACTTCATGATGCCTTCTCGTGGCCTGATTGGCTTCCAGACAGAGTTCATGACCCTGACTTCAGGTTCTGGCCTGCTGTACCACACGTTTGATCACTACGGTCCGCACAAAGGTGGCGAAATCGGCCAGCGTGTGAACGGCGTACTGATTTCTAACGCAACCGGTAAAGCCCTGACTTACGCACTGTTCAACCTGCAGGAGCGTGGCCGTCTGTTTGCTGAGCACGCAGATGAAGTGTACGAAGGTCAGATCATCGGTATTCACAACCGTTCAAACGACCTGACAGTAAACTGTCTGAAAGGTAAGCAGCTGACTAACGTTCGTGCTTCTGGTACGGATGAAGCACAGGTTCTGACTCCGGCGATCAAGTTCACTCTGGAGCAGGCGCTTGAGTTCATCGATGATGACGAGCTGGTAGAAGTAACGCCAGAAAGCATCCGTATCCGTAAGAAACTGCTGACGGAAACCGATCGTAAGCGTGCAAGCCGTTCAGCGAAATAATCGCTAACCGCATGTACTGAATCAATCCCTCCATCGCGCAAGCATGGGGGGATTGTTTTATCTGGCCAGGTAAATGGAAAACTGACCTATGCAACCGATAATCATCACCGGCGGCCCGGGTGCCGGCAAAACCACACTGCTGCAGGCGCTGGCCCAACGGGGCTACCTGACGTACCCGGAAGTGTCCCGCGCCCTGATCCGGGAAGAATCAGCCCGTGACGACGGCATTCTGCCCTGGACCGATTTACCGGGTTTTGCTGCGCTGTGCCTGGATCGCATGAGCAGCCAGCGTGAGCAGGCGGCGTGCAGTACGATGCCGGCGTTTGTGGATCGGGCGATTGGGGATATTTGTGCTTACCTGAAAGTCGGCGGTTTGCCGGTGACGGCGAATTATCTGGCGGCGGCCCAAGGCTATCATTCCACTGTGTTTTTCTGCGCGCCGGAAGCGTCGATTTATGTGCAGGATGATGAGCGTCCCCATAACTTCGCTGAAGCTCAGGCGATTCACCGCGAGCTGGTGACGACCTATCAGGCGTTGGGTTACGCAGTGGCAGAGGTGCCTTGGGGGACCGTGGAAGCGCGGGCCAACTGGGTATTGGCCCGGCTGCGGAATGGGCAAATCGGCGAGTAGTCGGTTAGGCTTTTTTCAGCTGTGCGATAAAACGCTCGGACTCGCTGATGGCGGCTTCCATGTCGGTAATGGCCCGCTGAATATCGCGCTGCAGGGAATTAAATTCGCCCTGTAGTGAACCAATCGCCGCGGCATTAAGATTATGCTTAAGATATAGGGTATTATCACGCAACGTGTTGAGTACCGGCGTCATTTTCTGCTCTGCGCGGTGCATTGCACCAAGCATGCGTTTGTAGGAAGCCTGGGTGCTGCGCAGCTTGCGTTCGCTGTCCCGGCGCAGGGTTGCGCTGGTATAGAGCGTCAGTTCGTCTTCCCATTCGTCGAACAGCGCATCGGCGACGTCTTCAATGGCCGCGATGCGATCGCTGACTTTCTCTGCCGCTTTCTGGCTGGCCAGATACTCATCATTAATGGAATTGTACACGCGCTCCAACTCACCGCCATCAAACTGGTTCAGGGCTTTAAGGGCGGTCAGGGCATCGGTGAATTTTTCCTGGGCATCGGCTTGTGCTTCATTGGCCTCTTCCACCCGGTCTACCATGATGTCGCGTTTGTGGATCCCGACTTTTTCCATGGCTGAATAATAAGCGCTTTGACACCCTGTCAGGGTGGTCAGCGCTAGCAGGATGGCAAGCAAATAGGGCATATTGGTCTCCGGTTGTCCTAGAATCTATTGAATCTTCGAATATTTTAAAAACAAACAAGAAAATTAGTGACATGACTATGGCTGACAAAAAGACAACTGGCAAGCACGATTGGCAGCAGCAACTGCGCACGACGTGGGCCTATATCCGTTATCTTCATCAACGTGTCGGGCACGATCGCCTGACGGTGACCGCAGGCTCTATGGCGTATGTAACCCTGCTGTCATTAGTGCCACTGATCACTGTGGTGCTGTCCGCATTGTCATCCTTTCCGGTGTTTGCCGGGTTGGGCGACATGCTGCAGAATTTCGTAATTGAAAACTTCGTTCCGGCTGCCGGGGAAATCCTTAAAGAGTACCTCAACGAGTTTGTGGCCAATGCCGGTAAGATGACGGCCGTAGGTATCGGGGCACTGTTTGTGGTGGCGATGATGCTGATTTCCACCATCGATAAGTCGCTTAACTATATCTGGCGGGTGACGGAAAAGCGCCGTCCAGTAATTTCGTTCTCGATCTACTGGATGGTCCTGACGCTGGGGCCGATTCTGGTCGGGTCCAGTATTGCGGTCAGCTCTTATCTGGGATCGCTGAACCTGCTAAACAGTGATGCCGTCAATGGCCTGTTGCAGCGCAGCCTGCGCGGCCTGCCCGTGCTGATGTCCAGTGCCGCCTTCCTTGGCCTGTACCTGCTGGTACCCAATACCAAGGTGCGTCTCAGCCATGCCGTGATTGGTGCCGTGACGGCCAGTGTGCTGTTTGAACTGAGCAAGAAAGGGTTTGCCCTGTACATCACCAACTTCCCGTCGTACCAGGTGATTTACGGTGCACTGGCTGTGGTGCCGATTTTGTTTGTGTGGGTGTATCTGTGCTGGTGTATTGTGTTGTTTGGCGCGGAGATCACCGCCAGCCTTGGCGAGCGGCAGTACTGGCACCCGATCGACAAATCCCGTGATGAAACGGTGCCGACCGCCGAAGAAATGGCCGTGCAGGAAAGCGGACAGGCCACAGAAAGTGAACACAAAGAGGTAGAAAGGAAAGAGTAATGATTGCACTTATTCAACGAGTCAGCGAAGCCAGCGTAACGGTGGATGGTAAGGTAACCGGCGCGATTGGTAAGGGACTGCTGGTATTGCTGGGTGTCGAGAAAGGCGATGACGAAGCCAAAGCCCAGCGCCTGCGCGACAAAGTGCTGGGGTATCGTGTCTTTGAAGACGATGCCGGAAAAATGAACCTCAATGTGCAACAAGCCGGTGGTAGTGTCTTGGTGGTTTCGCAATTTACGCTGGCAGCCGATACCAAAAGTGGGATGCGGCCAAGTTTTTCTGCTGGTGCGACACCATCGGAAGCCGAACGGCTGTATGATTACTTTGTCACCTGCTGTAAGGATAAGGATATTCAGACAGAAACCGGTATTTTTGCTGCGGACATGAAAGTCGCGCTGCTCAATGACGGACCGGTCACTTTCTGGTTGCAGGTATAATTATGGATGGGGGCTGCAGGCCCCCTGAACAGTGGAGAAGGATTTCATGTTTCGATTGATCACCCCGGCAACAGACGCAGAACTGGCGCAATACTATGACTTCCGTTGGCGGATGCTGCGTGAGCCCTGGCATATGCCGGTTGGCTCGGAGCGTGATGCTTATGATGAACTGAGTATTCATCGGATGATTGTCAGTGACGATGGCGAAGCGATTGCGATTGGCCGTTTGTACATGACACCTGACAATGAAGGTCAGATCCGTTATATGGCGGTGCATCCCGATTACCGCCATCAGGGTATGGGGGCGATAGTGCTGATGGCGCTGGAATCGCTGGCCCGGCAGGAAGGGGCCAAGCGCCTGGTCTGTAACTCGCGCGAGGACGCGATCCCTTTTTACCTGCGCAACGGTTTTACCAGCCAGGGCGAGCTGAGTGAAGAGCGCGGCCCGGTTCGGCACCAGCAGATGCTTAAGCACCTGGATCCGCTGACGGAATTCGTGCGCCATCCGGACTGGTGTCAGGAGCTGCAGGAGCTGTGGCAGTCCCAAATTCCCATCAGTGAAAAAATGGGGGTGCGGATCAGCCAGTACACGGGGTATCGCTTCGAGGTCAGTGCCCGCATCAATGCCAACCTCAATCCCAAAGCCAGCATGTTCGCCGGCAGTATCTTTACCATGGCGACGCTGGCCGGGTGGGGATTTGTCTGGATGCTGCTGAAAGAGCGCAAGCTGCCCGCCGACATTATTCTGGCTGACAGCCACATCCGTTATCAGCATCCGGTGACCGAGCGGCCTAAAGCCGTGGTCACGGTTGAAGATCTCAAGGGCGACGTGGACCGACTGGCCAAACGCCGGAAAGGCCGGGCAGTGGTGCAGGTGCAGGTCTACAGCGGTGAGACGTTAGCCGCCACCTTCACCGGCACTTATATGTTGTTTCCTTCGCAAGGCGACAACAACACCGTGTGCTGATCCCCCTGCCACCGTTGTACTAATTGTTGACGTGAGCCGGTACTGGCCGACCGGTTTTCACTGTCTGGCTGCCGACACGGGTAGCTGGCCTGCCATTCCAGCTGCTGCGCTGCCGGATCCGCCATATCCCATTTCCCTTCCAGTCCTGCCTGTAACGGCCCACTGTGCAATGACATCGGTGCGACGGTGATGCGTCCCCGATCGCTGGTGATAGCCAGCGGAGTAATGGTCACGCTGGCGGCTGGTGCTTTTGCGGGAGTCGTGTTGGTCGCTATCGTGGTAACAGCAGGCTTGTCGGTGGCTGTTTCAGTGGTCGTGATCGCCTGAGCCGGTGCGGCGCTGAGATCCGTCGGTTCGGTTACTATTGGCTGCCCGGTTTGTTGCCAGTGCTGCCACAGTTGAGCGGCAGGCTGGCTCAGGGTGCCTTCACGCAGGCTCGCCGTGAGGTTGCCGTCGAGGCTATGGGCCAAACTGAGGCGATTGGCGGCCAGCCCTTTCAGTTGTCCTTGTGTATCGAGTTTTCCTTTTACCGGCAGCGGCAACTGAAGCCATTGCGCCAGCAGGGCGGCGGGCAGGCTGTCACCCTGCCACTGCAGCGACCACGGGCGCCCGGCGGTATTCAGGTCGATTGTTCCCTTTGCGTTAAGCAGGCCATCGGCGAATGGCAGGGTGGCTTCGCTCAGTTGCCATTGGCCCTGTTCAGCTGCCATTGCCAGATAAGGCCCGGTCAGGTTGATCGTGTTGAAACTGGCCGCGCCAGCACCGGCGGTCAGGCTACCTTGCCACAGACCCGGTTGGTTCTCCCGGCGCAGCAGCAGATCCTGTCCTTTGAGGTTAAGCCCGGTCAGGTGCCAGGGGGAAGCAGGTGCCGTATCCACGAGCTGGCTATAGCCGATATCCAGGCTATCGATACGAATGGTCGGCCAGTGGGCAAAGGCGGAGCGGGCAGTTTGCTGCCAGTGCGGCGGCAGGAACACTTTGAGTCCCTTCAGGACTAAGCTGTCAAGCTGAAGGCTCTCAGGGGTCAGGATGCCAGCGGCTCGGCCATAGCCTTCCAGCGCGTTGACCGAGGCGCCTTTGATGGTGACTTGGGCCGGAGTAAAAGCCAGCTCCAGCAACGGGTCAGTAAAGGTGAGCGCCTGCCAGCTGCCGCTTTCTGCACTGAATGACAGCCAGGCCTCCGGCTGTTGGTAGGCACTTTGCGGCCAATGCCAGTTTTCCAGCGACAGGCTGGCATGGTTAAGGGCCAATGAGGGTAATTCGAGGCTAATGTCGAGCATGTCGAGACGGCCAAGTGTTGCTGTCCCGCCAGCCTGCGTCCAGTGGTGCAGCCATGTCTGCAAGGCGGCGAGTTCATCGCCGTGCTGGAGCTGTAGATCGCTCACGGTTAACTGGTGCAGCTGAAGTACCTTTACGCGGGTATCCAGTTCCAGCTGGCCATTCACACCGGCGTGCTGCCAATCAAAGGAAAACCCGTACAGGGTCAGGGCTGGTGCGGTGTAGTTGCCGTCGAGCAGCAGCTTTTCCACCGGGAACTGGTGCCAGCGCAGAGTATGGGCCGCAATTTGGAAGTTGCCAGCAAACTGCTGCCAGAACGGGCGGGGATCTGAGGCGCGGAAATGCCAGTTATCAAGCTGGATTTCACCTTCTGACAGCGTGATATCGGCGCTGTGCCAGGTCAGATTGCTCAGGGCCAGTCGCTGGCTCGATAGCTCGGCAGGAACCGGCAGCGACGCGCTGTCTGCGCTCAGGTTCAGGCCGTCTAACAGGATGGTGTCAAAATGCCAGCGCCCGGCCAGCAGGCTGGACGGGCTCAGCCACAGGGTCAGCTGGTTTGCGGTAAATGGAGTCTGCGGCTCAGAGGGCGTCTCTGCCGCACGAGGCTGCAGACGTAACTGGTTCAGGGACAGGCGCCACGGTTCCTCGATGTCGTAGACCACCTGCTCAGCCTCCAGCTGATACGGGCTGACGGTATTGATTAGCCATACCATCATCGGGGTGGCAAAGCGGGTATGCATCATGGTCAGGAAGACCGTCGCGCCCAGCAGGATGAGGACGAGCAGAGTAGCAACGAGTTTCCCGATGAGGCGCATGTGGGCTCCTGAGGCAGTAAAAGAGTGGGTTGGTTAATATTAGGGCGCAAATTGCCCTGTGCTGCAAGTATGGCAGCCGGAAATGGCGAGCGGGCAACGAAAAAGCCCCTCGTGTGAGGGGCTTGGCATTGGTTGTGGCGCGTTGCAGATTAGTCCAGCTGAGGACCTGCAGCAACCAGCGTCGAACCTTCGGCAGTATCCGTGTACTTCTCGAAGTTATTGATGAAGCGCTCTGCCAGATCTTTGGCTTTGCTTTCCCACTGCAGTGGATCCACATAGGTGTCACGTGGGTCCAGAATGCTTGGGTCAACGCCAGGCAGAGACGTCGGTACTTCCAGGTTGAAGATCGGCACGTGCTTCGTTTCGGCATGCTCGATAGAGCCGTCCAGAATTGCGTCAATAATGCCGCGGGTATCCTGAATTGAGATACGTTTGCCGGTGCCGTTCCAGCCGGTGTTGACCAGGTAGGCTTCAGCGCCTGCCGCTTCCATACGTTTAACCAGTACTTCGGCGTATTGTGTTGGGTGCAGCGTCAGGAACGCGTTACCGAAACATGCTGAGAAGGTTGGCGTCGGCTCAGTGATGCCGCGCTCAGTACCGGCCAGTTTCGCAGTGAAGCCTGACAGGAAGTGGTATTTGGTTTGCTCTGGCGTCAGTTTAGACACCGGAGGCAGCACACCGAATGCGTCAGCAGACAGGAAGATCACTTTGTTAGCGTGACCGCCTTTAGAGACCGGCTTAACGATGTTTTCAATGTGGTAGATAGGGTAAGACACACGGGTATTTTCGGTCTTCGAGTTGTCGTCGAAGTCGATAGAGCCGTCGCTGCGTACCGTTACGTTTTCCAGCAGTGCATCGCGACGGATCGCGTTGTAGATGTCTGGTTCTGCTTCTTTCGACAGGTTGATGGTTTTCGCGTAGCAACCGCCTTCGAAGTTGAATACACCGTTGTCATCCCAGCCGTGCTCGTCATCACCGATCAGGGCACGTTTCGGATCGGTAGACAGGGTTGTTTTACCGGTACCGGACAGGCCGAAGAACACCGCTACGTCACCGTCTTTACCCAAGTTCGCGGAACAGTGCATTGAGGCAATGCCTTTCAGCGGCAGGAAGTAGTTCATCATTGCGAACATACCTTTCTTCATTTCGCCGCCGTACCAGGTACCGCCAATCAGCTGCATTTTCTCGGTCAGGTTGAACACGGTGAAGTTTTCAGAGTTCAGACCTTGCTCCTGCCACTTATCGTTGGTGCATTTGGCACCGTTCATGACCACGAAATCAGGCTCGAAGTTTTCCAGCTCTTCTTCACTTGGACGGATGAACATGTTTTTCACAAAGTGTGCCTGCCAGGCCACTTCAGTGATCACACGAATGCACAGGCGGGTGTCCGGGTTCGCACCACAGTAACCATCAACCACAAACAGGCGCTTGCCAGATAGTTGATTCGTTACCAGGTGTTTCAGATCCTGCCAGACTTCCTGAGAGATCGCTTTGTTGTCGTTGGCGCCCTGGTCAGCCCACCATAGGGTATCTTTGGTGGTGTCATCTTGGACGATGAACTTATCTTTTGGTGAACGACCTGTAAAAATACCGGTATCAACGGCGACGGCACCCAGCTCAGTAACGATACCTTTTTCGTATCCCTCCAGGCCCGGCTTGGTCTCTTCTTCAAATAGCAGTTCATAACTTGGGTTACGAACCACCTCTGTAACATTGCTGATACCGTATTGAGATAGGTCGATATTTTTTGCAACCTTTTTATCGACGTTCATGACGGTCATAGGTGCTCCTTGGGTAAGATGTTGTTTAACTGTTGACCATGCTAGCAACCCTAAAGGGGTAATTCAGGGAGGTTTATCAAAAATTAACCATTTAAAAGTTAGGGTTAAGTAAAATAGTTAGAGTAATTGTAGGCCTTTATTTTATCCTGATGTAAAACGTTTGCGCTAGGCCTAAAAATTAATATTTTCCTTGAAAAAAGCGTAATTTAGCGCGTTATTGACTTACGAGCTGGCGGGGAAAAGTGTGCTTCAGGTAGAAAAAAAGCCGGATGTCATCCGGCTTTTGTAAGAATGTTTCAGGCTTAATAAGAGGGGATAATTAATGAACCTGCTTACTGGTGTCGTTCGCGGCGTGTTCGAACAGGGCAGCAACATCAATGCTGTCAAAGTCATACGTTGTGCCACAGTAGTCACAGTGCAGGGAAACTTTCCCCTCTTCTGCCACGATGCGATCGATTTCGCTGCGCTCGATAGAAACGATAGCTGATGCGCTGCGCTCACGGGAGCAGCCACAATGGAAGCTCACGTCCTGCGGTTCGAACAGCTTCACTTCTTCCTGGTGGTACAGGCGGTACAGCACATCCTGCGCGTCCAGGCCGAACAGCTCTTCGTCTTTGACGGTCTCTGTCAGCTGCTCCAGGTGCTCAAAGTCCCCTTCATGGCCTTTACCGTCCGGCAGGATCTGCAGCAGCATACCGGCCGCTTTCGCTTCACCGTTCAGTTCGCCGGAGCG
Organism: Photobacterium sp. GSS17; assembly: GCF_028621875.1. Lineage (NCBI taxonomy): Bacteria > Pseudomonadati > Pseudomonadota > Gammaproteobacteria > Vibrionales > Vibrionaceae > Photobacterium > Photobacterium sp. GSS17. The sequence continues at coordinate 118,273 of NZ_CP117517.1, forward strand.
CAGCCAGATACGGGTTTGCAGCTGTTCGGAGTTTGCGAAGTACCCTTCCAGACAGGTTGCCAGTGAGTCGCCTTCCAGGCCAACGACGCCTTGGTAGCGCTCGCCTTTTGTTGGGGTAATAGTGATCACCAGGTGACCTTTACCCATCAGGTCGTGGATGTTGCCGCTTTCCGGCACATTACCTTCCCAACGTGCAACGCCACGCAGTTTCTGGTCGTGGTCGCCGTTGATCACTGCCAGTTTCACCGGGCCGTCACCTTGCAGTTGCACCGTGATCGAGCCTTCAAACTTCAGGGTCGCGGTCAGCAGGCTGGTGGTCACCAGCAGTTCGCCCAGCAGGGTTTTCACCGGTGCCGGGTATTCCTTGCTGGAAATGATTTGCTGATAAGTTTCGCTCAGCTGAACCAGTTCACCACGTACGGATACACCGTCAAACAGGTAACGGTATAGACTGTCTTTTGTCATTAGCTTGTTTTCTCCAGCAGAAGGTCAATCGCCAACATTTGCATCACTTTCGCCATCGTAACGAAACTATCGGCCGTTATGATGACCTAATGCCATTAATTGGAATTACTTTTAAACTTAATTATATCGCGTCGCTGTTTTTTATCCGGACGCTTGTCCGGACTCGGGCTGCCAAAGGCATGGAGCTTGCGCATCTGAGTGTGTTCTTCACGCTTCTTGATGCTGTCGGCTGTCTCCCGATACAGGGTTTGTGCTTCTGGCGCACCGCGGCGTGTATCCGATAGCTGCTCAACAATGACGGTTTTTTCCTCATTGCCCTGACGCAACCGGATTTCGGCACCGACTTCGACCAGCTTGCTGGGCTTGGAGCGTTGTCCGTTGTATTGCACTTTGCCGCCGTCAACCATGTTGCGGGCAAGTGAACGGGTTTTGTAAAAGCGTGCCGCCCATAACCATTTATCCAGACGGACCTGTAGGTTGTCAGAATTGGACTGATGTTGGCCCACTGTCTGCTCCTTACCCCAAAGGGCGCTAAAAGTACCACAATGCCGACACGGCGTCAGCAGGCGTTGAGAGTAAATAGATGGTGATAAGGTACTCAGATTTCAACGATAATCTGGGGAATAAATGACACTTAATGGCTAGTGTATTGATAGTAGATATAAATTTTCCGTGATCTCTTTTGGTATTATGTGATCATTTTAGTATTTAACGGTGCCGTTTTTAGCTTCTAACGGTATCCTGTGTAGTCCGGCCCGGTAACTGGCCTTTACTTTATTTCCGCAGGACGATGGACGTTTCATGGTAGCAGCAAATTGGATGGGGACATTGCAGTCTAAACGCTGGTTCTCCGTAACATCACTGACCCGTTTCCTGACCTGGTTTTTGGTCGTGATTCTGGCCTGGGTGCTGGGTCGCCTGATCTGGGCCGCTGTGCAGCCGGCACCGCAGCCTGTGCGCTGGCAAGCGACGCCAGTCGCCCCCGCGTCGCCGGGACAAGAAAAAGGCAATGTTTCCGATGTGCTGGCCATGAACTTGTTTGGGCGCTATCAGGCGGATGCGCCGGTAGTAGCGCCGAAGCAACCGGTGCAGAAGGATGCTCCGCAGACCAAGCTGCGGCTGACGCTGGTGGGGCTGGTGGCCAGCTCCAACCCGCATACCGCGCTGGCGGTAATCACCAATCAGGGGAAACAGAACACCTACGGTATCGGCGAGGTCATCGACGGTACGCGGGCCACGTTGCAGGCCGTGTTTGCTGACAGGGTGATTATCCGTAACAGCGGCCGGGATGAAACCCTGATGCTGGACGGTGTCGATTTCGGCAAGTCCGCCTCAGTCGCCACTCCGGCTCCTGTGGCGCGTCAACGTCCGGCTCCGGAGCCGGCTCAGCCTGCTGCCTCAGACCCCGGCGCTGAACCAGCCTCGGATTTGAGTCGCATTAAGCAGGAGATTCTCGAAAAGCCGCAGAACCTGTTCAGCTATATCCGGCTGTCTCAGGTACAGCGTGACGGCAACCTGATTGGTTACCGGGTGAATCCGGGCAAAGACCGTGCCTTGTTTGATGCGGTGGGGCTGAAAGCCGACGATCTGGCGGTGAGCCTGAACGGCAACGACCTGACCGATCCGGCCGTGATGGCCAAACTGTGGACTGAGCTGTCCAATGCCACAGATTTTACTCTGACTGTCGAGCGGGACGGTCAGCTACATGATATTTATATTGAGCTGCAATAGCGGCTCAAGGCGAACATGCGATAGCGCAGGAGTTTTGTGTGAAAAAATGGATGGGTAAAAGTGCCCTCTGGCTGGCGGGCAGCTTGTTGTGCAGCTCGGCAATGGCCAGCGAGTTTAGCGCCAGTTTTAAAGGGACCGATATACAGGAATTCATCAATATTGTCGGCCGGAATCTACAGAAAACGATTATCGTCGACCCGGCTGTGCGCGGCCAGGTGAATGTTCGCAGTTACGATTTGCTCAACGATGAACAGTACTACCAGTTCTTCTTGAATGTTCTGGAAGTGTACGGCTTTGCCGTGGTTGAAATGGACAACGGCGTGCTCAAGGTTGTGCGCGACAAAGATGCCAAAATCTCCGCCATTCCGGTGGTCGGTGACAGTCGGGTTAAAGGTGATGAAGTCGTGACCCGGGTGATTGCCGTGCGCAATGTCTCGGTACGTGAACTGTCGCCGCTGCTGCGCCAGCTGAACGACAACGCCGGGGCCGGTAACGTGGTGCACTACGACCCGGCGAACATCATCATGATCACCGGCCGCGCTGCGACCGTTAATCGCCTGGCTGAAATCATCGAGCGGGTGGACCGTGCCGGTGATAAAGAGATCGATGTTGTCGAGCTGCGTAATGCTTCGGCCGCCGAAATGGTGCGGGTCGTGGAAGCGCTGAACAAGACCGCCGATGCCAAGTCTACCCCGGAATTCCTCCAGCCGAAGCTGGTGGCTGACGATCGCACCAACGCGGTGCTGCTGTCTGGTGACCCGCAGGTGCGTAACCGCCTGAAACGCCTGATTCGCCAGCTGGATAAAGAAATGGCCTCGTCCGGAAACAACCGGGTGGTCTACCTCAAGTACGCCAATGCAGAAGACATGGTGGATGTGCTCAAGGGCGTGTCGGATAACCTGCAGGCGGAAAAACAGGGCAATGCCAAGACCCCGCCGGCCGGTAAAGCCGATGTCATGATTTCCGCCCACGTTGAAACCAACGCCCTGATTCTGACGGCGCCGCCGGATATTATGCGGGCGCTGGAAAACATCATTGCCCAGTTGGATATCCGTCGTGCGCAGGTGCTGATTGAAGCGATGATTGTGGAGCTGTCGGAAGGTGACGGCCTGAACTTCGGGGTGCAATGGGGGTCGACGGACGGCGGCGTGATTCAGTTCGGTAACTCCGGCGTGCCGATTTCCCAGTATGCGGTCGGCCTGGAAGAAGCCAAGGAAACGACCCGTACCGAAACCTACATTGATGCCAACGGTATCGAGCAGACCCGTACCATCAGAGAAGACGGTGACTTCAGTACCCTGGCCAGCGTGCTGGGTGGTGTCAACGGCGCCGCGCTGGGGATCGTGATGGGCGACTGGACCATGCTGATCAATGCCGTGGCCTCTGATCGCCATTCCAACATCCTGTCATCGCCAAGTATCACGGTGATGGACAACGGCGAAGCATCCTTTATTGTCGGTGAGGAAGTGCCGGTGGTGACCGGTTCGACCTCCAGCGCCAACAACGATAACCCGTTCCAGACCGTCGAGCGTAAGGAAGTGGGGATCAAGCTGAATGTGACACCGCAGATCAACGAAGGGGACTCGGTGCAGCTGAAAATTGAGCAGGAAGTGTCCAACGTGCTCGGGGCCAACGGGGCCGTGGACGTGCGCTTCTCCAAGCGTCAGCTGACCACGTCCGTGCTGGTGAAAGACGGCCAGATGATTGTGCTGGGCGGCCTGATTCAGGATCAGGTCAATGAGAACGAGCAGAAAATACCGCTGCTGGGTGATATTCCGATTCTGGGCCACCTGTTCAAGTCCACCAACACCACCAAGGGGAAAACCAACCTGATGGTGTTCATCAAGCCGACCATTATCCGTGATGGCGTGACTGCCGATGGCCTGACCCAGCGGAAATACAACTATATCCGTGCTGAGCAGCTGTACCGGGCGGACAAAGGGCTGAAGCTGATGCCGGACGCCAAGGTGCCGGTATTGCCGAAGTACGGCAGTGATATTTCGCTGCCGCCGGAAGTCCGTGCCTTCGTGGCGCAGCTGGAGGAGGTTCAGTAATGGCTGAGGCAAGTCTGTCAGGTGAAATGCAACCGCTGGTGCGGTTGCCGTTCTCCTTTGCCAAGCGCCACCGGGTTGTGCTGGAAGCGGGTGAGCAGGGCATCACCCTGTATCACGGCGGCACTCTGTCTGCGGTGGTGCTGGCGGAAATCCGCCGGGTGACAGGCCGAAGCTTCTCACCCCAGCCGCTGGACGACAAAGCGTTTGAGCTCAAGCTGACTGAAGCGTACCAGCGGGATTCATCAGAAGCCCGCCAGTTGATGGAAGATCTCGGCTCCGACAGCGATGATTTCTTTGCGCTGGCAGAAGAGCTGCCGGAAACCGAGGACTTACTCGAGTCCGAAGACGACGCGCCGATCATCAAACTGATCAATGCCATGCTGGCAGAAGCCATCAAGGAAGCGGCGTCGGATATCCATATTGAAACGTTCGAGAAAGCGCTGTCCATCCGTTTCCGGGTGGACGGTGTGCTGCGTGAGGTGCTGCAGCCAAGCCGCAAGCTGGCTCCTCTGCTGGTGTCGCGGATTAAGGTAATGGCGCGCCTTGATATCGCGGAAAAACGGGTGCCGCAAGATGGCCGGATTTCTCTGCGGATCGGTGGCCGGGCGGTGGATGTGCGGGTATCGACCATGCCGTCATCGCACGGTGAACGTGTGGTACTGCGTCTGCTGGACAAAAATGCCACCCGTCTGGATCTGCACAGCCTTGGGATGACCCCTGCCAACCATGCCAGTTTCCGCCGCCTGATTGAGCGTCCGCACGGTATTATTCTGGTCACCGGCCCGACCGGTTCGGGTAAATCGACCACCTTGTATGCCGGCCTGCAGGAACTTAACGGGCACGAGCGCAATATCCTGACGGTTGAAGACCCGATTGAATTTGATATCGACGGCATCGGCCAGACCCAGGTTAACCCGAAAGTTGACATGACGTTTGCCCGGGGCCTGCGTGCCATTTTGCGTCAGGACCCGGATGTGGTGATGGTCGGGGAAATCCGTGACCTGGAAACCGCTTCCATTGCGGTGCAGGCATCCCTCACCGGTCACATGGTGATGTCGACCCTGCACACCAATACCGCGGTCGGTGCGATCACCCGTCTGCGCGATATGGGGATTGAGCCGTTTCTGGTGTCGTCGTCGCTGCTGGGGGTACTGGCCCAGCGTCTGGTTCGGACCCTGTGTCCGAAATGCCGCCAGCCGTACGAAGCGGATGCCGAGCAGAAGAAACTGTTTGGCCTGGCACCGACTGACCCTTTAACCCTGTACCATGCCGGTGGCTGTGAAGCCTGTAATGCCAAAGGTTATCGCGGTCGGACCGGGATCCACGAGCTGTTGCTGGTGGATGAAAAAGTGCAGGAGCTGATTCACGCCGATGCCGGTGAAATGGCAATCGAAAAATCCATTCGGGCCCATACCCCGAGTATTCGTGATGACGGGCTGGCGAAAGTCAAAGCCGGGATCACGACCCTCGAAGAAGTGATGCGCGTCACCAGGGAGGGCTAACGGATGGCGGCATTTGAATACAAGGCTCTGGATGCCCGTGGCCGACAGAAGAAAGGCGTGCTGGAGGGTGATACTGCCCGCCAGGTTCGCCAGCAACTGCGTGAGCAGGGGCTGATCCCGCTGGAAGTGGCGCAATCGCATGAGCGGGAGAAGAAAAAAGCCAGTGGCGGTTTTCATCTCCGGCGCGGGATCAGCACGACTGAGCTGTCGCTGATCACCCGCCAGCTGGCGACGCTGGTGCAGGCGGCGATGCCGCTTGAAGAGTGCCTGAAAGCCGTTGCCGAGCAGAGCGAAAAGCCCCGTCTCAAGAACATGCTGCTGGCTGTGCGTTCGCGGGTGGTGGAAGGCTACACCCTGTCAGACTCAATGGCAGAGTATCCGCATATCTTCGACCAGCTGTTTCGGGCGATGGTGGCGGCTGGGGAAAAATCCGGCCACTTGGATACCGTGCTAAACCGGCTGGCAGATTACACCGAGAACCGCCAGCATATGCGCAGCAAACTGCAACAGGCGATGATTTATCCGACCATGCTGACCCTAGTGGCGGTTGCGGTGGTGTCGTTCCTGCTGGCGACTGTGGTTCCGAAAATCGTCGATCAGTTCGTTCAGATGGGACAGGAGCTGCCGACCGTCACTGAAGTGCTGCTGGCAGCCAGTGATTTTGTCCAGAACTGGGGGCTGGCTGTCGTGATCGGGCTGGTGAGTCTGTTTGCGCTGCTCAAAGCGGCACTGCGGCGGCCGGATTTCCGGCTCAAGTGGGATCGCTGGGTCATGCACCTGCCGGTGATCGGCAAAGTTGCGCGGGGCCTCAATACCTCACGGTTTGCCCGTACTTTGTCGATCTGTACCTCCAGTGCTATCCCGCTGCTGGAAGGGATGAAAGTGGCCTCTGATGTCATGACCAACACCTGGGTCAATCAGCAGGTTCGCGAAGCGGCCGACAAGGTGCGTGAAGGCTCGAGTCTGCGGGTCTCCCTGGAGCAGACCCGCCTGTTCCCGCCGATGATGCTGCACATGATTGCCAGCGGTGAGCGCAGTGGGGAACTGGAACAGATGCTGACCCGCGCCGCCGATAACCAGGATCGGGATTTCGAATCGCTGGTGAACATGGCGCTGGGCATTTTTGAACCCTTATTGATCGTCGCGATGGCTGGCATCGTGATGTTTATTGTTATTGCTACCCTAATGCCGATCATTGCTTTGAACAATATGGTCGGAATGTAATTTTTGGAGGTCTTTTCAATGCAACGCAAACAACGCGGCTTTACCCTGCTGGAAGTGATGGTTGTGATCGTCATTCTGGGCGTTCTCGCCAGTCTGGTGGTTCCAAACCTGCTGGGCAACAAGGAAAAAGCCGATCAGCAGAAAGTCGTGACCGACATCAGTGCGCTGGAGCAGGCACTGGACATGTATAAGCTGGATAACAGTGTGTACCCGACGACCGATCAGGGTCTGGAAGCGCTGGTGACCAAGCCGGCTTCAAGCCCTGAACCGCGCAATTACCGCAACGGTGGCTACATCAAGCGTCTGCCGCAGGATCCATGGGGGAACGATTACCACTACGTGATGCCGGGTGAGCACGGTGCTGTGGATATCTTCAGCCTGGGGGCGGATGGTCAGGAAGGCGGTGACGGGGTGAACACCGACATCGGCAACTGGAACATGCTGGACTACTGATCCCGATGACCAATCAACGCGCTGCCGGGTTTACCCTGATTGAAATTCTGTTGGTGCTGGTGCTGCTGGCAACCAGTGCCGTCGCGGTCATGATTTCCCTGCCGGAAAGCCGGGAAGACACCGTTCGCGAGGAGGCAGCGCGTTTTCATCACCTCATCCAGTTGCTGGGTGAGGATGCCCTGCTCAACGGCACCGATTACGGGGTCCGTATTGAGCGCCATGGGTACCAGTTTCTTCAGCTAACCGGTCGTGACTGGCAGCCGCTGACGGAATCCCGTTTTTTCACCAAAGTGGACGTGGATGAGTCGGTGCGGTTGGATCTCGAGGTCGGCAGTTTCTCCTGGCAGGATCAGGACAGGCTGTTCAAACCCGGATCGCTGTTCAACGAAGACTTGTTTGCTGAACAAACTGATAAAGACAAAGTGAAACCGCCTCAGGTGGTCGTGATGGCCAGTGGGGAATACACCCCCTTTACCCTGAACTTTGAAGTGGAAGGGGAAAACCAGTTCTGGCGGGTTCAGGCGGATGAAGTCGGGCGGGTTTTTTTATTGCCGCCGGGCGAATCCATCAAGAGCCAGACCGAGCAGGAGGGCTTATGACACGTAAGCACCCGTCGCGCGCGCGCGGCATGACTCTGCTTGAAGTGCTGGTGGCACTGGCTGTGTTTGCGACCGCGGCCTTGAGCGTGATGAAAGCGGTCAGTCAGCACCTCAATACGCTGGGGTATCTGGAAGAAAAGACATTTGCCGCTATGGTCGCGGACAACGAACTGGCTAAGGTCAGGCTGTCCGGGGAGATCCCGACTGCCGTTAAGCGCGGGAAATCCGAACTGGCCGGCCGGGAGTGGTACTGGTCCATTAAAAGCACCAAAACCGCTGACGGTTTTCTGCGGGCGCTGGATGTTACCGTCGCGACCGACGCTGAGCGTAAGCAGTCTATCGTGACCCTGAGAACTTATGTTGAGAATTAACCCATCAGCTCGCTCGCGAGTGAAACAAGCGGCGGGGTTTACCCTGCTGGAAGTGCTGGTTGCCATCGCAGTGTTTGCCATGCTCAGCCTGTCCGCTTATCAGGTGATGAACGGGGTGCAGCGCAGTGATGCCCAGTCTCGGGATCACAACGAACGGCTGCAGGAAATCCAGCGGGCGATGGTGATGCTCGACAACGATTTTCGGCAGGTGGTGCCGCGTAAGGTGCGGGATCAGGGGGAGCTGGTCAGCGATACCCTGCTGCGCAGTGGGGAGTACCTGCTGGATTCGTCCAGTCAGGGTATTCTGTTTACCCGTCTCGGCTGGCAGAACCCGCAGCAGATGTTTCCGCGCGGCGAAGTACTGAAAGTCGGCTACCGGGTGGTCGAGGGGACTCTGGAGCGGGTGTGGCTGCGCTATCCCGATACGGTGGTCGGTGCAGAGCCGCTGGTGCGGCCGATCCTGACCGGGGTCGAATCGGTCACTTTCCGTTTTTACAGTGACAAAACCTGGTCTGATGAATGGACTACCCCCGCCGCCCTGCCGGAAGGCGTGATGGTCAGGCTGACCCTGAAAGACTACGGTGAAATCGAGCGGGTGTATATGTTGCCGCACTCGGTGCTGGAAGCCAGTGAGACGTAAGGGGCAGAGATGAAACAGCAAAAAGGTGTCGCCCTGATCGTCGTGCTGATGTTAATGGCGCTGATGACGCTGTTGGCGGTACAGATGAGTGAACGGCTGCACCTGAATTTTTATCGGGTGGAAAACCAGATCCAGAATCAGCAGGCGTTCTGGTATGCCCAGGGGATGGAAGCGTTAGGCAAAGTCGCCATCGAGAAAAGTCTGGCGGACAGCGAGACGGTGAACCTCAGTCAGGCATGGGCAACCCGTGGGCAGCGTTATCCGCTGGAAGGCGGCGAGGCCATTGGTGATATTGTCGATCGTCAGGCGTGTTTCAACGTCAATGCATTGTCCGGCATCCGTCCGGTGACGGGCAGCTCCGCCAAACCTTTTGAAGTGCGTGCGTTGCAGATGATTCTGGAAGAAGCCGGGGTCGACAGCTACGACGCAGAAGTGGTGGCCGACTCGGTATGGGAATATGTCGATCCAGATGAAGCGGTGAATGCGGCTTTCGGGGCCGGTGACAGTACCTACGAAGGGTTTCGTCCGCCTTACCTGCCGCCACGTGACTGGATGGCAGATATTTCCGAACTGCGGGCGGTCAATGGCGTTAGCGCCGAGATTTACCAGTTAGCCCGGCCGTTGCTGTGTGCCATTCCCAGCAAGGAGTTGCGGGTGAATGTGAATACCCTGGATGAGAAACAAGCCGCCATTCTGGTGGGTCTGTTCTCTCCCCGGCTGGCGCTCAGTGATGCGCAGAAGCTGATTGCGGAACGTCCTTATGACGGCTGGAACAGTGAAGATGATTTTCTGGCTGATCCGGTGCTGTCCAGCATGGATGCCGAGGTGAAGAAACAGGTAAAGGCATTTATCAGCGTCAAAAGCGATTATTTTCAGTTAGACACAGAGATCCTGGTGGATCGTGCCAGGGTCCGGTTGGTGGCCTTGCTCAAACGAGATAGTGATAACAAGGTGACGGTTGTGCGTCGTCGTTATGGAGGAATCAGTGAGCGAAATTCTGACAATCAGGCTCAGTAGCCGTGCTGAACAGCCGGTGCAATGGCTTGTCTGGTCGCCACAACAACATGAAGTGATTGCTTCGGGCCAACTGGCGGATATCAGCCAGTTGGGCGAGATCGCGGAGTATGCTACCCAGCGTACGGTATATGCACTGGCCCCGGCCTGTGACGTGCTGCTGACGCAGGTGACGATCCCGGCCGGCAGCAGCCGTCAGCTTGGAGCGGTATTACCGTTCCTGCTGGAGGAAGAGCTGGCACAGGACGTTGACCATCTGCATGTGCATTTGCTGAAAAAAAGCGGTGACAGTGCTCAGGTCGCGGTGCTGGAACATCGTAAGATGGAGCACTGGCTGGCTGCATTGAGTGATGCCGGGATTGAAATCAAGGCTGTGGTGCCGGATTGTTTGTGTCTGCCGCTGTTTGATCAGGGGTACACCGCGGCTGAACTGGATGGTCTCTGGTTGATCCGTCAGTCTGAGATGCTGGGCATTGGTGCCGAAGCCGCGTGGCTACCGGCCTGGTTGTCTGCGCAGCAAACCCCGATAGTACCGCGGGCGGATGACGCGGATGAGGAAGCGCTTAACGAGCCAGCGGATACTGCGTCAGATGACGCCACCGTGGCATCCGGGACGGAGCTGTCGCGCGATCCGGAGCACCGGATTCACCACTACACACCGGCACCGGCCGGGATGCCGGGGCTGTGGAAAGCGGAAACACCAGAGCTGGTGATGCAGTTGCTGGCACAGGGCGTCATCGGCCATAAGGCTAACTTATTGTCTGGCCCGTACAAGCTGCAACCGGCCTGGCGCAAGTACCTAAAACCGTGGCGGAAAGTGGCGATTGCAGCCGCTGTCTTGCTGGCGGTGGTGGGCACCGAACATGTGGTGTCGGTTCAGGCCAAAGACGCGCAGGCTGACGTATACCGGGCTGAGAGCGAGCGTATTTTCCGTCAGGTTCTGCCGCAGTTTCAGCGTATTCCGTCGGAGAGTTACCTGAAGCGTCAGATGAGCAGTGAATTGACCCGGTTGGGGGGGGGCGCCAATGACAGTGGTCTGCTGCCGTGGCTGGCCCAGCTGCAGCCATCGCTGGCGAAAGTTCCGCAGCTGACGGTGCAGAGCCTGAAATACGATCAGAACCGGGGCGAAATCCGGTTCCAGGCGGTTGCCGCCGAGTTCCAGCATTTTGAGCAATTACGCACCTTGCTTACCGAGCAGTTTGAGGTTGAGCAGGGGCAGTTGAACCGGGAAGGTAATCAGGTTACCGGCGCCGTCGTGGTAAGGAGAAAATCATGAAAGCCTGGTGGAACGGGCTCAGCCTGAGAGAACAGCGACTGGTTCTGGGGGGCGGAATCGCCCTGTTCATCGCGATATTGTACTGGGGGATCTGGCAGCCGATGGCTAACTCGGCTGCCAATGCCGAAACGCATCTGCAGCGGGAACGCCAGCTATTAAGTTGGGTCAGCCAGAAAGCGGATGAGATCGTCGCCCTGCGCGGGACATCCGGCTCAACCGGTTCGGTCAGTGATAAAGGGCTGAATCAGGTGATCAATGAAACAACCCGCCGGTTCCAGATTGAAGTGATTCGGATGCAGCCCCGCAGTGAAGCGGTGCAGGTGTGGGTGAAACCCGTGCCGTTCAACACCCTGGTCAACTGGCTGGCGTTTTTGCGTGATGAACATGGCATTGATACGCAGTTTCTCGATGTGACCAAAACCGACAGGACGGGTATGGTCGAAGTTAACCGCTTGCAGTTAGGGCGGGGGTAAGTGTGAAGTTTAAAGTCTTAACTGGCGTTTCATTTGGGGTGGTACTGCTGGGCAGTGCTGTGGCGCATATTCCGGCCAGCTGGGTCTGGCAGCAGATACCGGCCGTACAGGGGCTGGATGTCGGCGGCATCTCCGGTACGTTATGGCAGGGCCGCGCCAGTCAGATTCGCTGGCAAGGAAAGAATTTCGGGCGTCTGCAATGGGACATGCATGTGCTGTCGTTGCTGACGGCCCGCCTGCAGTTTGATGTGCGATTCGGGCAGGGCAGTGACATGAACCTGACCGGCCGCGGGTTGGTGGGCTACAGTAGTCAGGGAGCGTTCGCTGAGAACCTGCTGGTGTCTTTGCCGGCCCGTGAAGTGATGCGCAATGTCCCAATGGCCCTGCCGCTGACTGTGGCGGGTAACCTGGAACTGACGGTGCGTGATTACCAGTTTGCCGCGCCATATTGTGCGGAGCTGAACGGTGCACTGGCCTGGAGCGCGGCCAATGTGGGCTCGCCGATGGGCGGCGTGAATCCGGGACCGGTACTGGCTGATCTTCGCTGTGATCAGGGGAAAGTGCTGGCCGATATCCGCCAGTCTTCCACGGAGGTGTCGAGTGAATTTGCCCTGTCGTTGGAGCCGGGCAACCGCTATACCCTCAATGGCTGGTTTAAGCCGGGCGCTGAGTTTTCCCCGCAATTAGGCCAGCAGCTGAAATGGCTCGGTAATCCGGATCCCAAAGGGCAGTATAAAATCACCTACAGCGGACGCTTTTAACCAATACCCGACTCGCACAGTCGGGTTTGGGTTAACGTTTTCTTCATAAAATGCTTTATTTCCCCTCTCCGTTGCCATTAAATACGGTTTTCCCCTGGCTGCGGCGGTTGGCAGCAGCAAGTAGACAGGACAGGTCATGGCAGCAGACAAAAACAAACCAGAAATTCTGGCTACGGAAGTAGTCGCTCAGTCGCGGCTGTTTAAAATCGAGTCGCTGGATCTGCGCTTTTCAAATGGCGTTGAGCGAACCTATGAGCGGATGAAACCGTCAGGTCGTCATGCCGTGCTGGTGGTCCCGGTGACCGCGGAAGGTGATCTGTTGCTGATCCGCGAATATTCAGCCGGGACGGAGCGATACGAACTCGGCTTTCCGAAAGGCTTGGTGGATCATGGCGAACTGCCTTCCGAGGCCGCAAACCGTGAGCTGAAAGAAGAGATTGGCTTTGGTGCCCGTCAGCTTCAGCCGATGAAAGAGGTCGTGTTGGCCCCGTCGTATTTCTCCAGCAAAATGACCCTGTTTCTGGCGCAGGAACTGTACCCGGAACAACTGGAAGGGGACGAGCCTGAGCCACTGGAAGTGGTACGCTGGCCGGTCAATCAGGCAGAAGAATTGATCAGCCATTTGGATTTTGCCGAAGCGCGGAGCATCACCGCCCTGTTCCTGGCGTTGAAACATCTCGCGAAATAGGAGCGACAATGGACTTATCGAACCTATTACCTCAAGTAATTGATATTGCCCGTTCGTCCGGGCAGGTCATTCTTGATATTTACCAGCGTGGCCAGTTTGAAAAACAAATCAAACAGGACAATACGCCAGTGACCAGTGCGGACTTAGCCGCGCATAAACTGGTGGTGTCCCGCCTGAGCGAACTGACTCCGGATATTCCGGTGCTGTCAGAGGAAGCCGCCGACATTCCGCTGGCAGAGCGCAGCCAATGGCAGCGTTACTGGCTGGTGGACCCGCTGGACGGGACGCAGGAGTTTATCGCTCGCAGCGGTGACTTCGCCACGATCATCGCGCTGGTTGATAACCACAGGCCGGTGATGGGAGTCGTGTATGCTCCGGTATCCGGCGTGGTGTATTACGCTTATCAGGGCAAGGGCGCCTGGAAGACCACCCCGGAAGGGGAAACCGTGCGGATTTCAACCCACAAACATGAGTTGCCGACACAGTCCATCGCGGTGGCGATCAGTCGCCGCCAGAACATTCGCGCCATTACCAGCCGGCTGGATCCGGCGCTAAATTACGATCTGGTCCCACTGGGTTCAGCCGCGCTGAAAGCCTGTCTGGTGGCCGAGGGTGCTGTTGACTGCTATTTGCGGTTGGGGCCAACCGGTGAGTGGGATACGGCAGCCACCCAGTGCATTGTCGAGGAAGCTGGCGGACGTATCCTCAATACTCACCTGACGCCGCTTTCCTATAACGAGCGGGATACGCTGGAAAACCCGAACTTTATTACCCTGGGTGACGAGAGCTTGCCATGGGCATCCATTCTGACGCCGGACAACCGGATGATGGAACTGAAGTAAGCCTGTGCGCAACTCGCCCCAGACAGCGATTGAATAAAAAAACGGAGCCTTTTGGCTCCGTTTTTTTATGGGACAGTGACAGGGGGCAGAGCATTGAGGACAGCGAGGTTAACGATGATCTTCGCTGACCTCAGCGGACCCATGCTGCTTTCAGAACAGCCGGTTCAGGCCATTAAGCGCCGCCACCCGATAGGCTTCTGCCATGGTCGGGTAGTTGAAGGTGGTATTGACGAAATATTCAATGTTATTGCCTTCGCCTTTTTGCTCCATGATCGCCTGACCGATATGGATGATCTCGGCGGCACGCTCACCAAAGCAGTGGATCCCGAGGATCTCTTTGGTTTCGCGATGGAACAGGATCTTCAGGCTGCCGACGTCGGTTCCGGCGATCTGGGCCCGGGCCAGGTGTTTAAACTGGGAACGGCCAATCTCATACGGTACTTTCTCGGCGGTCAGCTCCTGCTCGGTTTTGCCGACGGAGCTGATCTCCGGGATGGTGTAGATACCGGTCGGGATATGATCGATAAGCTTGCCTTCGGCCTCACCGTTGGCGATGGCCTGAGCCACGAAGCGCCCCTGATCGTAGGCGGCACTGGCCAGGCTTGGGTAGCCAATGACATCACCGACCGCGTAGACGTGCTCGGCATCGGTGCGGTAATTCTGGTTCACTTTCAGCTGGCCGCGGGAGTCCGGGGTCAGGCCTACCTTGCTCAGGTTGAGGCGATCGGTGTTACCGGTTCGGCCGTTGGCATAGAGCAGGCAATCAGCCCGCATTTTTTTGCCTGACTGCAGATGCAGAATCACGCCGTCACCGGTATCTTCAATCTTCTCGTAAGTTTCCCCGTTGCGGATCATCACTCCGTTGTTCCAGAAGTGATACGACAGCGAGTCAGAAATTTCATTGTCGAGGAATTCCAGCAACCGGTCACGGGTGTTGATCAGATCGACCTTGACCCCAAGGCCGCGGAAAATCGAGGCATATTCGCTACCAATAACCCCGGCTCCGTAGATGATGATATGGCGTGGGTCATGCTTGAGCTTCAGAATGGAGTCGCTGTCGTAAACCCGGCTGTGGCTGAAATCCACATCAGACGGGTGATACGGACGTGAACCGGTGGCGATGACAAATTTGTCGGCGCTGTACTGCTCGTGGGTACCGTCCGGTTTGCGCACGCTGATGGTGTGGCTGCCGGTGAAGCTGGCTTCGCCAAAAATGATGGTGCACTGATTACGGTCGTAGAACCCCTGGCGCATTCGGGTCTGCTTGCTGATCACATCTTCGGCATGCCCCAGAATCTGGCTGAATGTGCTGTGCAGACTGGAGTTATTCTTGCAGTACAGCGGATTTTGGTTGAACTCGATGATCCGGCTGACGGCATGGCGCAGGGCTTTGGAAGGAATGGTGCCCCAGTGGGTACAGCCTCCGCCGACGCGATCTTCCCGTTCAATAATGGCGACATTGAAACCGGCTTTGGTCAGCCCCATCGCGGCTCCTTCGCCGCCCGGACCGCTTCCGATGATAATGGCGTCAAAGTGTTGGGTATGGGGTTGTTTGCTGTTTATCATTGCTGAGCCTTTCTTATCATCCTTGCAACATTGCTGTGTGGTCATTTTAACTTTTTATAAAAGCAGGTAAAATCAGCGGGCAGTGATAGATAGGGAATGATCACGTTGTGACGTCAATAAGCCGTGAAAAGTGACGGATTTTGACGGCGGGGTTTGTTGCGGGGCTTGCGATGGAGAGTGTGAGCCAGTAGAAAAACTGGCAAATCGTGCTTTGATAAAGGTTCTGTCAGGAATTACTATGTTTTGATGGCTGTAGGAAAGCGCGTATAGTGGGCATCAAACTTGACGCAAGACAATCATAAGAGAAGCAACAAATCCATGGGTATCAGGGCTCAGCAAAAAGAAAAAACCCGCCGCTCACTGATTGACGCTGCATTTAACCAGTTAAGCGCTGAACGCAGTTTTTCGAACCTTAGCCTGCGGGAAGTGGCCAGAGAGGCCGGGATTGCCCCAACATCGTTTTATCGTCATTTCAAAGACATGGATGAACTGGGTTTAACCATGGTGGACGAAGGGGGGTTGATCCTGCGCCAGTTGATGCGTCAGGCTCGCCAGCGTATTGCCAAAGAAGGCAGTGTAATCCGCACCTCGGTAGAAACCTTCATGGAGTTTATCGAGAGCAGCCCGAACGTATTCAGGTTACTGCTTCGCGAGCGCTCCGGAACGTCGCCGGCGTTTCGGGCCGCCGTTGCTCGGGAAATTCAGCATTTTGTGGCTGAACTGACGGAGTACCTGGAAGCAAAAACCGGGGTGACGCATGATGAAGCCTATACCCAGGCGGAAGCATCGGTCACGCTGGTGTTCAGTTCCGGTGCAGAAGCACTGGACTTAGACAGCCATGCTCGCGCTGAGCATGCTGAAAGATTGATTATGCAATTGCGAATGATTGCGAAGGGTGCCTATTGGTATCGCAAAGAGCGTGAGCGTCGAGAGCTCAGGCAGAAACTCTAACTTTATTATCTTGGTGAAAGGATATGAACAAGGATCAAATTAAAGCTGAACGCAAAACACTGGTGCTGTCGTTGCTGGCTGGTCTGTGTGGTAATGCGACCCTGGCTGTACTGACTTCAAGCGCTGTGTCTTTCTCTGTCTTCCCTGTGATTGCGTTTGCGCTGGCTGTGTACTGCCTGTATCAGGAGTACCTGAGCAAACCAATGGCAGAAGGTACGCCGGCGATTGCTTTTGCCTGCTTCCTGGTAGGTGCGTTCGGTTACTCTGCGTTCTTGCGTGCGCAGACGCCGGAAATGGGCTCAAACTTCTTGCCGCTGATGATCGCGCTGGGCCTGCTGTTCTGGGTAGCCTACAAGCTGGGTATCATGAAAACAAAAGCAGAAGTTCAGGCAGAAGCGGAAGCGTAAGCCCCTTCTTTCAGACACGGTTCTGTAAAAACTCAAAAGGCACCTATCGGTGCCTTTTTGCTATTTGGGGTTTATGCCTTTACCCAAATGGTGGTTTGCTCGGCGGTTATTTGCGCTCTAGCAGTACACCGGCTTCCATGTGATGGGTGTAAGGGAACTGGTCAAACAGGGCAAAGCGCGTAATGCGGTGCGTCTCGCCAAGGATCTCCAGGTTCTCTTTCAGGGTGTCCGGGTTACAGGAAATGTACATGATACGCTCATAGCCCTGAACCATACGGCATGTGCCTTCATCCATGCCCGAACGCGGCGGATCGACAAAGATGGTGTTGCAGTTGTAGCTCTGCAGATCAATGCCCTGATCTTTCAGGCGGCGAAACTCTCGACGGCCTTCCATCGCTTCGGTGAACTCTTCCGCTGACATACGGATGATTTGCACGTTCTCAATCTGGTTTACCGCAATGTTGTACTGTGCAGAGTCAACGGACGGCTTTGCTAGTTCGGTAGCCAGCACGCGGTCAAAGTTCTTGGCCAGTGCCAGCGAGAAGTTGCCGTTGCCGCAGTACAGCTCCAGCAGGTCACCATCGCTGTCTTGGGTGCAGTCAACGGCCCATTCCAGCATTTTCTGCGCAACTTCGCCGTTTGGCTGAGTGAAGCTGTTTTCAACTTGTTTGTACGTCAGAACCTGATCGTGAACGTTCAGTTTTTCGATCACGAATTCCTGATCCAGCACGATTTTCTGTTTGCGTGCGCGGCCAATGAAATTCAGCTTGAAGCCTTCATCGTTCAGGCGCTGTTTCAGTGCTTTGGCTTCACGAACCCATTCGTCATCCAGTTGACGGTGATACAGCAGGGAAACCAGAATCTCACCGCTCAGGGTAGAGAGAAAATCAACCTGGAACAGCTTGTGGCGCAGGGCTTTGACCGGCTTAAGGGCGTCAACCAGCAGAGGCATCAGATCATTAATCAGGCGGCTGGCCGCCGGAAACTGATCCACGCGGTATTTCTCGCGGGTTTCCTGATTGAACATGATGTAGTACAGGTCTTCGCCTTCATGCCAGACCCGAAACTCGGCACGCATGCGGTAGTGCTCAGCAGGTGAGGCAAAAACCTCCAGTTCCGGGGTATCGAAATCTGCGAAGATATTCTGGATACGCGCTGCTTTCTCATCAAGCTGAGTCTGGTACTCAGCCGGATTGATTGCGGTGGTTGCCATAGTGGTTGCCTCAAACTGCTCAAAATAAGAGCGCAAGATTTTATTGCATTGTTGACCGATGTCCAGTGTTGAGCCGGATAAAAATGGTGTTACGAGCGATTATTCATAATCAATAGCAAACGGAACTAGACATTAAGGGAAGGGATAACTAGCATTCGCAGTGCGCTGGTTTGCCTGATAACAGGCAGGGGAATGCGGTGAGAATCCGTGACTGACGCGCAGCGGTGATAGAGAACGAAAGCACAAGGACGTTAGTTCCGAACACTGCTTCTGCAGACGGTGCAATGCTGTCGATTGAAGTGGGAAGTTGTTGCCTAGGTGGTTGTTCAACCATGCTCTTAAGTCCGAAGACCGACCAGTGTACCGAGTAGCCCCGCTACTCAGTAATTAACGCGACTTAAGGTATCCAAATAATGAAAAAAACGCTTTTAGCAGTGGCGTTGGCACAAGTGTGTCTGTCGTCTGGTGTCATGGCCACCCAGCAAGCCGATGAAGTCATGGTGGTGACTGCCAACCGTTTTGAGCAACCTGTCAAAAATGTGATTGCTCCTGTATCTATTGTCACCAAGGAAGAGATTGATGCCATCCAGGCGAAATCGTTGTCTGAAGTGCTGCGTCGTCTGCCGGGTGTGCAGGTTGTTTCCGCAGGATATGGCCAGACAACGGAAGTGTATGTGCGGGGTACTTCATCCCGTCATTTGCTGGTGATGATCAACGGTGTCCGCATTGGCAGTGCCACGCTGGGCTCGGCGGATTTCAGCCAGATTCCACTGACCGGCATTGAGCGGATCGAGTTTATCCGTGGCGCACGTGCGGCGCTGTATGGCTCTGATGCGGTCGGTGGGGTGCTGAATATCATTACCACTTATCAGCCGGGTGAAACACTGGCCGAAGTTACCGCTAGCGCGGGGAGTGATGACTACTATCAGCTGGGCGGTTCTGTTGCCGGTAGTCTGGGTCAGCAAAGCTGGGGTAAGCTGGCGGTCAAAGGTGAGGAAACCAGCGGGTTTTCGGCACGTAAAGCGCCTTATGAGCAGGACAAAGACGGTTATGAGAGCCGTAACGTCGTGGCGGAGATTGGTACCCACCTGAATGACAACCTGAAAGTCAGCCTGCAAGGTTATTACCATGAAGGTGAGACCGAGTACGACGGTGGTTTCTTCGATTCGTCCGGTAACCTTATTTCCACACCGGATGCCCAGAATGAAAGCAAACTGTATAACGTGGCCGCTAAGGCAGCGTATCAGCGTGATCAGTGGCAGAGTGAGCTGACCATTGCTCAGAACCAGGATGAAGCCCGTGACTTCAGCGCGGTGAGCAGCGGCAGTACCATCAAAACCAAACGCAATGTCGTGAACTGGCAAAACCACTACCAGCACAATGAGTCGCTGGAGTTTGGTGGGGGTGTTGAGTGGTACCGTGACAAAGTGTCCAACACGACGACCAATTACAGCAAGGACGAGCGTGATAATACTGCGGTGTATCTGACCTCGGTGCTGCGGGATCCGAGCAGTCTGCAACTGGAAGGCAGTGTGCGGTATGACGATAACGAAAGTTACGGTGACCACACTACCTGGCAGGTTGCCGCAGCCTATGATGTCGTGTCTGCCATTCAGTTGTCTGCCAATGTCGGGACGGCGTTTAAGGCACCGACCTTTAATGACCTGTACTGGCCAAACTCAGGAAACCCGAACCTGACACCGGAAGAGTCAACCAACTATGAGCTGGCTCTGGCAGGATCTTACTCTCTACTCGACTGGCGGGTTGCTGCGTATCGCTCTGAGATTGATGATCTGATTGCCTGGGCTCCTGATGCGACTAACCCGAGCATCTGGAAACCGATGAATGTCAATGAAGCGACGCTGCAAGGGGTAGAGCTGACGGCAGGCTTTGCGACTGGGCCTTTATATCATGATGTCAGCTACGACTATCTGGATGCAGAAGACAAGGCAACTAAGAATCAGTTAGTACGCCGTTCTCGTCATAGTGCGAAGTGGAATGTCTCTTACCTGCTGGAACAGTGGCAGTTTGATGTCAGTGCGATTTACAAAGGCACCAGCTATGAAGACGCAGCTAATACCAATAAGCTGGATGCTTATACGCTAGTGGATGTGGCTGCCAGCTATAACGTCAGTGATAACCTGATTTTGCGTGGCCGGGTCGCCAATCTGTTTGATCACGATTATGTGGCCAAAGAGTCGTACAATGTTCAGGAACGCAGTTACTTTGCTACTGTAACCTATCAGTTTTAATCTGCCATGGAGCCACCTTCGGGTGGCTTTTTACATTATGAAACCTATCAAAACTATGGTCAGCTGGTCTTCCGGCAAAGACTCGACATTGACACTGATGCGTTTGCTTGAAGACCCGGCTTTTGACGTGGTCGGTCTGTACACCACCTATCTGGAAGATGAAGTCCCGTTTCAGGCCACGCCCATTGATGTCGTTCGTCGTCAGGCGGCATTGACCGGGTTACCTCTGGTGATGATTCCGTTGCCTGAGATTTTTCCGCCGAATGAGGTATACCAGGCATGTGTGGTCGATGGGCTGCGGAGCAGTGGGCTGGAGATAGACGCTGTCGCGTTTGGCGATATGTTCTGTAATGGTATTGCCGAATACCGGCGCAGTTATATAGAGCCTGCCGGTTGGCAGTGTGTGTTCCCGTTGATGGGCGAAGACAGCGCTAAGCTGGCCGATGAGATTCTGGCGCGCGGAATCCGGACACTACTGACTACCGTGGATACCCACCAGTTACCTGGCGAGTTCTGTGGGCAGTGGTATAGTCGGGAGCTGATTCATCGTCTGCCAGCTGGCGTTGATCCCTGCGGCGAAAACGGAGAGTTTCATACCCTGGTAACGGAAGCCCCGTGCTTTCAAGGCGTACTCAAGCTGACGCTCTGCCATATTGAGCGTCAACATCGGTTCCATTACCAGCGTTATTTACCGGATGCATGATGAGAGTAAAATGAGGAAGGCTTTTGTGCGCCGGCAGGGTTTCGCAGTATTATTAGCGTTCTCAGAGAATACAAAGCTAGGTTAATCGTGAAGCGGGTACTGATTTTTGATTCTGGCGTCGGAGGCCTTTCTGTTTATCAGGAGATCTATGCGCAGCTGCCGGACGTTCAATATATCTACGCATTTGATGATGCAGCGTTCCCATATGGTGAACTGCCGGAATCAGAGTTGATTGAACGTACCTCATATATAGTGAACCTGCTGGTGGCACGGCATCAGATCGATTTGGTGGTTGTGGCTTGTAATACCGCCAGTACTATCGTGTTGCCCACCTTACGGGGTCAGCTGACTATCCCGGTAGTCGGTGTGGTACCTGCGATTAAGCCCGCGGCGTTGCTAAGTCAGCAGAAAGTGATTGGTTTACTGGCCACCCCCGCGACAGTTCAACGCGCGTATACCGACAGCCTGATCCGCCAGTTTGCCCGCGACTGT
The DNA here is from genome assembly GCF_028621875.1 of Photobacterium sp. GSS17. Lineage (NCBI taxonomy): Bacteria > Pseudomonadati > Pseudomonadota > Gammaproteobacteria > Vibrionales > Vibrionaceae > Photobacterium > Photobacterium sp. GSS17. Next base: position 139,950 of record NZ_CP117517.1, read on the forward strand.
GAAGTGTTGCGAATTGGCTCAACCCGTTTAGTGGAAATGGCAGAACAGAAACTGCGAGGAGAGGCTGTTGACCTTGAGGAGTTACGGGAGATTCTATCCCCGTGGCGTCAGAGAGTAGACTGCATCGTGTTAGGCTGTACCCACTTTCCGCTGATCAAAGCTGAAATCCAGCAGGCATTTGAACAACCGGTCCAGATTGTAGATTCCGGGAAGGCGATAGCCAATCGGGTAAAAGCCCTATTAGGGGAGATGCCTTGCGAGCGGAAAGAGCCTAACCTTACATACAACAGTGCCGCCGTTTTACCGGCGGCACTGAATACGAGTTTGCAGGCTATGCATCTCCAGACGATTAAAAGTCTGGATTATCCTCGTTCTTAGGTTCGTTCGCTTCACGCACTTTGAGTGTCCGCTGGCCGTATTCTTTGTTATTCAGTGCCGCAACGGCCTGATCGGCATCCCGGATATTCATGACCACAAAGCCAAATCCCCGACGTTTACCCGTTCGCTTGTCTTTCATCAGGCGGACGGCAAACACTTCCCCATACTCAGCAAACAAGTCTTTCACATCACTTTCGTTAGCTCGATAAGGCAGGTTTCCGACATAGAGCGTTTTACTGGCCTGGTTGATATCGTCAGGAGATGAGGTTGAAGTTGGAATGACTGAAAGGATAAAAGCAGTACAGATAGAACCTAACGCAAAAGCAATACCGGAGGAAAAAGGCAGGAAACTAAAAATAATGCCCCCGACAACTGCGATTGCGAGAATCGGCATGAGAGTTTGATTGGATAATTTCATAATAGAACTACATCGTCATAAGAATTATAAGAAGGCGTTATTGGTTATTTTAACAACAAGGTCACATTGATATTACTTTCATTGACTTGGAATTACTAGCAAGTCAATGTGACGATCCTCTAATGTTGATTTTAGAGGCGTATATTTCACATTAGTTGAAATAATGACCGCTCGATATTTTTTTTCAAAAAAACACTTGTCAGTGTGCGCGAAGTCTCTATAATGCCGCCTCACTGACACGGAGCGCGGCGAAATAAGCCAGCGACGTGAAAGAAAAGTTCTTTAACAATTTGACCATGCAATCTGTGTGGGCACTCGTGAACTGATAGTCAAAAAGATTTATCGATGAACTGAGTGACCAATTCAAAATGACTTCGGTTATTTTGGCACAGTCAATTTAATTCAGTATTCATCGAGCCAAAACTTTAATTGAAGAGTTTGATCATGGCTCAGATTGAACGCTGGCGGCAGGCCTAACACATGCAAGTCGAGCGGCAGCGACAACATTGACCCTTCGGGGGATTTGTTGGGCGGCGAGCGGCGGACGGGTGAGTAATGCCTGGGAACATGCCTTAGTGTGGGGGATAACCATTGGAAACGATGGCTAATACCGCATAATCTCTACGGAGCAAAGAGGGGGACCTTCGGGCCTCTCGCGCTAAGATTGGCCCAGGTGGGATTAGCTAGTAGGTGGGGTAACGGCTCACCTAGGCGACGATCCCTAGCTGGTCTGAGAGGATGATCAGCCACACTGGAACTGAGACACGGTCCAGACTCCTACGGGAGGCAGCAGTGGGGAATATTGCACAATGGGGGAAACCCTGATGCAGCCATGCCGCGTGTGTGAAGAAGGCCTTCGGGTTGTAAAGCACTTTCAGCAGTGAGGAAGGCGGTATCGTTAATAGCGGTATTGTTTGACGTTAGCTGCAGAAGAAGCACCGGCTAACTCCGTGCCAGCAGCCGCGGTAATACGGAGGGTGCGAGCGTTAATCGGAATTACTGGGCGTAAAGCGCATGCAGGCGGCTTGTTAAGCCAGATGTGAAAGCCCGGGGCTCAACCTCGGAATCGCATTTGGAACTGGCAGGCTAGAGTCTTGTAGAGGGGGGTAGAATTTCAGGTGTAGCGGTGAAATGCGTAGAGATCTGAAGGAATACCGGTGGCGAAGGCGGCCCCCTGGACAAAGACTGACGCTCAGATGCGAAAGCGTGGGGAGCAAACAGGATTAGATACCCTGGTAGTCCACGCCGTAAACGATGTCTACTTGGAGGTTGGTGTCTTGAACACTGGCTTTCGGAGCTAACGCGTTAAGTAGACCGCCTGGGGAGTACGGTCGCAAGATTAAAACTCAAATGAATTGACGGGGGCCCGCACAAGCGGTGGAGCATGTGGTTTAATTCGATGCAACGCGAAGAACCTTACCTACTCTTGACATCCAGAGAACTTAGCAGAGATGCTTTGGTGCCTTCGGGAACTCTGAGACAGGTGCTGCATGGCTGTCGTCAGCTCGTGTTGTGAAATGTTGGGTTAAGTCCCGCAACGAGCGCAACCCTTATCCTTGTTTGCCAGCACTTCGGGTGGGAACTCCAGGGAGACTGCCGGTGATAAACCGGAGGAAGGTGGGGACGACGTCAAGTCATCATGGCCCTTACGAGTAGGGCTACACACGTGCTACAATGGCATATACAGAGGGCAGCAAGACCGCGAGGTGGAGCGAATCCCACAAAGTATGTCGTAGTCCGGATTGGAGTCTGCAACTCGACTCCATGAAGTCGGAATCGCTAGTAATCGTGGATCAGAATGCCACGGTGAATACGTTCCCGGGCCTTGTACACACCGCCCGTCACACCATGGGAGTGGGCTGCACCAGAAGTAGATAGCTTAACCTTCGGGAGGGCGTTTACCACGGTGTGGTTCATGACTGGGGTGAAGTCGTAACAAGGTAGCCCTAGGGGAACCTGGGGCTGGATCACCTCCTTACCTAAAGACTGCGCTTTGCGTAGTGTCCACACAGATTGCTTGGTCGAAATGTAGAGAACATGTGTTCGGGTACCCAAACCCGGAACAAAAGGTCCCATTCGTCTAGAGGCCTAGGACACCGCCCTTTCACGGCGGTAACAGGGGTTCGACTCCCCTATGGGACGCCACGGGTCGTTAGCTCAGTTGGTAGAGCAGTTGACTTTTAATCAATTGGTCGCAGGTTCGAATCCTGCACGACCCACCATCTTCTCCTCGGAAGATGTAAAACATCGGAGGGCGATTAGCTCAGTTGGGAGAGCACCTCCCTTACAAGGAGGGGGTCACTGGTTCGAGCCCGGTATCGCCCACCACTCTCTAAATACTTTTCTGCACGGAGCCGCAGATTCAATAGCAGTCATGTTGTTGGGTCAGTTTCGTGACGCTGAAAGTCTTTAGACAGTGGCTTCTTCGGAAAACACATGCTCTTTAACAATCTGGAAAGCTGACTAGTAATTCGATTCAGATGAATCGAAATTATTGTTTCTCGAAAGAGAAACGAGTTCTCAAGCAATACACATTCAAGTGTCTTGTGTAAGAAGAGTCCGGCAAAACAAACTAACCATCTTAACTCAGATGGGAAAACCTTGGTTGTTTGCCATACGAAACCTCTTGGGGTTGTATGGTTAAGTGACTAAGCGTACACGGTGGATGCCTGGGCAGTCAGAGGCGATGAAGGACGTACTAACTTGCGATAAGCGTAGATGAGGCAGTAAGAGCCACTTGAGTCTACGATTTCCGAATGGGGAAACCCAGCTGCATAAGCAGTTATCATCAAGTGAATACATAGCTTGATGAGGCGAACCGGGGGAACTGAAACATCTAAGTACCCCGAGGAAGAGAAATCAACCGAGATTCCGGCAGTAGCGGCGAGCGAAACCGGATTAGCCCTTAAGCGCTTTAGGTGTCAGGCGAATGAGCTGGAAAGCTCAGCGATACAGGGTGACAGCCCCGTAGCCGACAACACATTTGGCGTGAAAACGAGTAGGACGGGACACGTGTTATCTTGTCTGAAGATGGGGGGACCATCCTCCAAGGCTAAATACTCCTGACTGACCGATAGTGAACCAGTACCGTGAGGGAAAGGCGAAAAGAACCCCTGTGAGGGGAGTGAAATAGAACCTGAAACCGTGTACGTACAAGCAGTAGGAGCAGGCTTTGTCCTGTGACTGCGTACCTTTTGTATAATGGGTCAGCGACTTAATTTCAGTAGCAAGGTTAACCGTATAGGGGAGCCGTAGGGAAACCGAGTCTTAACTGGGCGTGCAGTTGCTGGGATTAGACCCGAAACCGAGTGATCTAGCCATGGGCAGGTTGAAGGTGCGGTAACACGCACTGGAGGACCGAACCGACTAATGTTGAAAAATTAGCGGATGACTTGTGGCTAGGGGTGAAAGGCCAATCAAACTCGGAGATAGCTGGTTCTCCCCGAAAGCTATTTAGGTAGCGCCTCGGACGAATACTACTGGGGGTAGAGCACTGTTAAGGCTAGGGGGTCATCCCGACTTACCAACCCTTTGCAAACTCCGAATACCAGTAAGTACTATCCGGGAGACACACGGCGGGTGCTAACGTCCGTCGTGGAGAGGGAAACAACCCAGACCGCCAGCTAAGGTCCCAAAGTTATCGCTAAGTGGGAAACGATGTGGGAAGGCTCAGACAGCCAGGATGTTGGCTTAGAAGCAGCCATCATTTAAAGAAAGCGTAATAGCTCACTGGTCGAGTCGGCCTGCGCGGAAGATTTAACGGGGCTAAGCGATACACCGAAGCTGCGGCAATGCGCATTAGCGTATTGGGTAGGGGAGCGTTCTGTAAGCCGCTGAAGGTGTCCTGTAAGGGGCGCTGGAGGTATCAGAAGTGCGAATGCTGACATGAGTAACGATAAAGGGGGTGAAAAACCTCCTCGCCGGAAGACCAAGGGTTCCTGTCCAACGTTAATCGGGGCAGGGTGAGTCGACCCCTAAGGCGAGGCCGAAAGGCGTAGTCGATGGGAAACGGGTTAATATTCCCGTACTTCTTGCTATTGCGATGGGGGGACGGAGAAGGCTAGGTGGGCCTGGCGACGGTTGTCCAGGTTCAAGGGTGTAGGCTGATGGTTTAGGCAAATCCGGACCATCTTAAGGCTGAGACCCGATGTCGAGGCACCACGGTGCTGAAGTCATTGATGCCATGCTTCCGGGAAAAGCCTCTAAGCTTCAGATAGCAAGAAATCGTACCCCAAACCGACACAGGTGGTCGGGTAGAGAATACCAAGGCGCTTGAGAGAACTCGGGTGAAGGAACTAGGCAAAATGGTACCGTAACTTCGGGAGAAGGTACGCTGCCGGCGGTGAAGAGACTTGCTCTTGGAGCTGCTGGCAGTCGCAGATACCAGGTGGCTGCAACTGTTTATTAAAAACACAGCACTGTGCAAAATCGAAAGATGACGTATACGGTGTGACGCCTGCCCGGTGCCGGAAGGTTAATTGATGGGGTTATCCTTAGGGAGAAGCTCTTGATCGAAGCCCCGGTAAACGGCGGCCGTAACTATAACGGTCCTAAGGTAGCGAAATTCCTTGTCGGGTAAGTTCCGACCTGCACGAATGGCGTAATGATGGCCACGCTGTCTCCACCCGAGACTCAGTGAAATTGAAATCGCAGTGAAGATGCTGCGTACCCGCGGCTAGACGGAAAGACCCCGTGAACCTTTACTACAGCTTGGCACTGAACATTGACCCTACATGTGTAGGATAGGTGGGAGGCTTCGAAGCAGGTACGCCAGTATCTGTGGAGCCGTCCTTGAAATACCACCCTTGTAGTGTTGATGTTCTAACGTCGCCCCCTTATCGGGGGTGCGGACAGTGCCTGGTGGGTAGTTTGACTGGGGCGGTCTCCTCCCAAAGCGTAACGGAGGAGCACGAAGGTGGGCTAATCACGGTCGGACATCGTGAGGTTAGTGCAATGGCATAAGCCCGCTTGACTGCGAGAATGACGGTTCGAGCAGGTGCGAAAGCAGGTCATAGTGATCCGGTGGTTCTGAATGGAAGGGCCATCGCTCAACGGATAAAAGGTACTCCGGGGATAACAGGCTGATACCGCCCAAGAGTTCATATCGACGGCGGTGTTTGGCACCTCGATGTCGGCTCATCACATCCTGGGGCTGAAGTCGGTCCCAAGGGTATGGCTGTTCGCCATTTAAAGTGGTACGCGAGCTGGGTTTAGAACGTCGTGAGACAGTTCGGTCCCTATCTGCCGTGGGCGTTGGATGATTGAGAGGGGCTGCTCCTAGTACGAGAGGACCGGAGTGGACGAACCTCTGGTGTTCGGGTTGTGTCGCCAGACGCATTGCCCGGTAGCTAAGTTCGGAATCGATAACCGCTGAAAGCATCTAAGCGGGAAGCGAGCCTCAAGATGAGTCATCCCCAGAGCTTTAAGCTCTCTGAAGGGTTGTTCGAGACTAGAACGTTGATAGGCAGGGTGTGTAAGCGCTGTGAGGCGTTGAGCTAACCTGTACTAATTGCCCGTGCGGCTTAACCATACAACACCCAAGGGGTTTTACGGACTCCACGAGCACTTGAATGATGTGCTTGAACTTTAGTCAGTTTTTTCCAAGATTGTGATTTGCGGCCTGCGGGCGGTGAATCAAAGAATTTGCCTGGCGACCATAGCGCTGTGGACCCACCTGATCCCATGCCGAACTCAGACGTGAAACGCAGCAGCGCCGATGGTAGTGTGGGGTCTCCCCATGTGAGAGTAGGACATCGCCAGGCACCGATTCCAGAAAGCCCGTTGGGTCACAACGGGCTTTTCTTTCGCTCTCACCAATGGTGATGTGAGCGGAGTCAACATAAGGTTTTTACTTTCTCGCCGGTTGGCAAAAAAGGTGAAAGTTTTATCTTGACTTAAAAACTGGAACGCGTAGTATACGCCTCCTGACTTGCTGAAGCGCTTCGCGCTAACGCATTGAAAGTCAACGTTCTTTAACAATTTGACCATGCAATCTGTGTGGGCACTCGTGAACTGATAGTCAAAAAGATTTATCGATGAACTGAGTGACCAATTCAAAATGACTTCGGTTATTTTGGCACAGTCAATTTAATTCAGTATTCATCGAGCCAAAACTTTAATTGAAGAGTTTGATCATGGCTCAGATTGAACGCTGGCGGCAGGCCTAACACATGCAAGTCGAGCGGCAGCGACAACATTGACCCTTCGGGGGATTTGTTGGGCGGCGAGCGGCGGACGGGTGAGTAATGCCTGGGAACATGCCTTAGTGTGGGGGATAACCATTGGAAACGATGGCTAATACCGCATAATCTCTACGGAGCAAAGAGGGGGACCTTCGGGCCTCTCGCGCTAAGATTGGCCCAGGTGGGATTAGCTAGTAGGTGGGGTAACGGCTCACCTAGGCGACGATCCCTAGCTGGTCTGAGAGGATGATCAGCCACACTGGAACTGAGACACGGTCCAGACTCCTACGGGAGGCAGCAGTGGGGAATATTGCACAATGGGGGAAACCCTGATGCAGCCATGCCGCGTGTGTGAAGAAGGCCTTCGGGTTGTAAAGCACTTTCAGCAGTGAGGAAGGCGGTATCGTTAATAGCGGTATTGTTTGACGTTAGCTGCAGAAGAAGCACCGGCTAACTCCGTGCCAGCAGCCGCGGTAATACGGAGGGTGCGAGCGTTAATCGGAATTACTGGGCGTAAAGCGCATGCAGGCGGCTTGTTAAGCCAGATGTGAAAGCCCGGGGCTCAACCTCGGAATCGCATTTGGAACTGGCAGGCTAGAGTCTTGTAGAGGGGGGTAGAATTTCAGGTGTAGCGGTGAAATGCGTAGAGATCTGAAGGAATACCGGTGGCGAAGGCGGCCCCCTGGACAAAGACTGACGCTCAGATGCGAAAGCGTGGGGAGCAAACAGGATTAGATACCCTGGTAGTCCACGCCGTAAACGATGTCTACTTGGAGGTTGGTGTCTTGAACACTGGCTTTCGGAGCTAACGCGTTAAGTAGACCGCCTGGGGAGTACGGTCGCAAGATTAAAACTCAAATGAATTGACGGGGGCCCGCACAAGCGGTGGAGCATGTGGTTTAATTCGATGCAACGCGAAGAACCTTACCTACTCTTGACATCCAGAGAACTTAGCAGAGATGCTTTGGTGCCTTCGGGAACTCTGAGACAGGTGCTGCATGGCTGTCGTCAGCTCGTGTTGTGAAATGTTGGGTTAAGTCCCGCAACGAGCGCAACCCTTATCCTTGTTTGCCAGCACTTCGGGTGGGAACTCCAGGGAGACTGCCGGTGATAAACCGGAGGAAGGTGGGGACGACGTCAAGTCATCATGGCCCTTACGAGTAGGGCTACACACGTGCTACAATGGCATATACAGAGGGCAGCAAGACCGCGAGGTGGAGCGAATCCCACAAAGTATGTCGTAGTCCGGATTGGAGTCTGCAACTCGACTCCATGAAGTCGGAATCGCTAGTAATCGTGGATCAGAATGCCACGGTGAATACGTTCCCGGGCCTTGTACACACCGCCCGTCACACCATGGGAGTGGGCTGCACCAGAAGTAGATAGCTTAACCTTCGGGAGGGCGTTTACCACGGTGTGGTTCATGACTGGGGTGAAGTCGTAACAAGGTAGCCCTAGGGGAACCTGGGGCTGGATCACCTCCTTACCTAAAGACTGCGCTTTGCGTAGTGTCCACACAGATTGCTTGGTTAAAATGTGAAGAGCGAAACGATGCTGGGTCTGTAGCTCAGGTGGTTAGAGCGCACCCCTGATAAGGGTGAGGTCGGTGGTTCAAGTCCACTCAGACCCACCACTTCCTGCCCAAAGGAAGCTGGTGAGGCATCGGAAACGTTGGGGCTATAGCTCAGCTGGGAGAGCGCCTGCCTTGCACGCAGGAGGTCAGCAGTTCGATCCTGCTTAGCTCCACCACTCTTTAAGGGTTTTCCCTGAGAATCTTTAAACAGTGGTGTTATCTCGTTGGAGATAACGACACATGCTCTTTAACAATCTGGAAAGCTGACTAGTAATTCGATTCATACGAATCGAAATTATTGTTTCTCGAAAGAGAAACGAGTTCTCAAGCAATACACATTCAAGTGTCTTGTGTAAGAAGAGTCCGGCAAAACAAACTAACCATCTTAACTCAGATGGAAAAACCTTGGTTGTTTGAACATACGAAACCTCTTGGGGTTGTATGGTTAAGTGACTAAGCGTACACGGTGGATGCCTGGGCAGTCAGAGGCGATGAAGGACGTACTAACTTGCGATAAGCGTAGATGAGGCAGTAAGAGCCACTTGAGTCTACGATTTCCGAATGGGGAAACCCAGCTGCATAAGCAGTTATCATCAAGTGAATACATAGCTTGATGAGGCGAACCGGGGGAACTGAAACATCTAAGTACCCCGAGGAAGAGAAATCAACCGAGATTCCGGCAGTAGCGGCGAGCGAAACCGGATTAGCCCTTAAGCGCTTTAGGTGTCAGGCGAATGAGCTGGAAAGCTCAGCGATACAGGGTGACAGCCCCGTAGCCGACAACACATTTGGCGTGAAAACGAGTAGGACGGGACACGTGTTATCTTGTCTGAAGATGGGGGGACCATCCTCCAAGGCTAAATACTCCTGACTGACCGATAGTGAACCAGTACCGTGAGGGAAAGGCGAAAAGAACCCCTGTGAGGGGAGTGAAATAGAACCTGAAACCGTGTACGTACAAGCAGTAGGAGCAGGCTTTGTCCTGTGACTGCGTACCTTTTGTATAATGGGTCAGCGACTTAATTTCAGTAGCAAGGTTAACCGTATAGGGGAGCCGTAGGGAAACCGAGTCTTAACTGGGCGTGCAGTTGCTGGGATTAGACCCGAAACCGAGTGATCTAGCCATGGGCAGGTTGAAGGTGCGGTAACACGCACTGGAGGACCGAACCGACTAATGTTGAAAAATTAGCGGATGACTTGTGGCTAGGGGTGAAAGGCCAATCAAACTCGGAGATAGCTGGTTCTCCCCGAAAGCTATTTAGGTAGCGCCTCGGACGAATACTACTGGGGGTAGAGCACTGTTAAGGCTAGGGGGTCATCCCGACTTACCAACCCTTTGCAAACTCCGAATACCAGTAAGTACTATCCGGGAGACACACGGCGGGTGCTAACGTCCGTCGTGGAGAGGGAAACAACCCAGACCGCCAGCTAAGGTCCCAAAGTTATCGCTAAGTGGGAAACGATGTGGGAAGGCTCAGACAGCCAGGATGTTGGCTTAGAAGCAGCCATCATTTAAAGAAAGCGTAATAGCTCACTGGTCGAGTCGGCCTGCGCGGAAGATTTAACGGGGCTAAGCGATACACCGAAGCTGCGGCAATGCGCATTAGCGTATTGGGTAGGGGAGCGTTCTGTAAGCCGCTGAAGGTGTCCTGTAAGGGGCGCTGGAGGTATCAGAAGTGCGAATGCTGACATGAGTAACGATAAAGGGGGTGAAAAACCTCCTCGCCGGAAGACCAAGGGTTCCTGTCCAACGTTAATCGGGGCAGGGTGAGTCGACCCCTAAGGCGAGGCCGAAAGGCGTAGTCGATGGGAAACGGGTTAATATTCCCGTACTTCTTGCTATTGCGATGGGGGGACGGAGAAGGCTAGGTGGGCCTGGCGACGGTTGTCCAGGTTCAAGGGTGTAGGCTGATGGTTTAGGCAAATCCGGACCATCTCAAGGCTGAGACCCGATGTCGAGGCACCACGGTGCTGAAGTCATTGATGCCATGCTTCCGGGAAAAGCCTCTAAGCTTCAGATAGCAAGAAATCGTACCCCAAACCGACACAGGTGGTCGGGTAGAGAATACCAAGGCGCTTGAGAGAACTCGGGTGAAGGAACTAGGCAAAATGGTACCGTAACTTCGGGAGAAGGTACGCTGCCGGCGGTGAAGAGACTTGCTCTTGGAGCTGCTGGCAGTCGCAGATACCAGGTGGCTGCAACTGTTTATTAAAAACACAGCACTGTGCAAAATCGAAAGATGACGTATACGGTGTGACGCCTGCCCGGTGCCGGAAGGTTAATTGATGGGGTTATCCTTAGGGAGAAGCTCTTGATCGAAGCCCCGGTAAACGGCGGCCGTAACTATAACGGTCCTAAGGTAGCGAAATTCCTTGTCGGGTAAGTTCCGACCTGCACGAATGGCGTAATGATGGCCACGCTGTCTCCACCCGAGACTCAGTGAAATTGAAATCGCAGTGAAGATGCTGCGTACCCGCGGCTAGACGGAAAGACCCCGTGAACCTTTACTACAGCTTGGCACTGAACATTGACCCTACATGTGTAGGATAGGTGGGAGGCTTCGAAGCAGGTACGCCAGTATCTGTGGAGCCGTCCTTGAAATACCACCCTTGTAGTGTTGATGTTCTAACGTCGCCCCCTTATCGGGGGTGCGGACAGTGCCTGGTGGGTAGTTTGACTGGGGCGGTCTCCTCCCAAAGCGTAACGGAGGAGCACGAAGGTGGGCTAATCACGGTCGGACATCGTGAGGTTAGTGCAATGGCATAAGCCCGCTTGACTGCGAGAATGACGGTTCGAGCAGGTGCGAAAGCAGGTCATAGTGATCCGGTGGTTCTGAATGGAAGGGCCATCGCTCAACGGATAAAAGGTACTCCGGGGATAACAGGCTGATACCGCCCAAGAGTTCATATCGACGGCGGTGTTTGGCACCTCGATGTCGGCTCATCACATCCTGGGGCTGAAGTCGGTCCCAAGGGTATGGCTGTTCGCCATTTAAAGTGGTACGCGAGCTGGGTTTAGAACGTCGTGAGACAGTTCGGTCCCTATCTGCCGTGGGCGTTGGATGATTGAGAGGGGCTGCTCCTAGTACGAGAGGACCGGAGTGGACGAACCTCTGGTGTTCGGGTTGTGTCGCCAGACGCATTGCCCGGTAGCTAAGTTCGGAATCGATAACCGCTGAAAGCATCTAAGCGGGAAGCGAGCCTCAAGATGAGTCATCCCCAGAGCTTTAAGCTCTCTGAAGGGTTGTTCGAGACTAGAACGTTGATAGGCAGGGTGTGTAAGCGCTGTGAGGCGTTGAGCTAACCTGTACTAATTGCCCGTGCGGCTTAACCATACAACACCCAAGGGGTTTTACGGACTCCACGAGCACTTGAATGATGTGCTTGAACTTTAGTCAGTTTTTTCCAAGATTGTGATTTGCGGCCTGCGGGCGGTGAATCAAAGAATTTGCCTGGCGACCATAGCGCTGTGGACCCACCTGATCCCATGCCGAACTCAGACGTGAAACGCAGCAGCGCCGATGGTAGTGTGGGGTCTCCCCATGTGAGAGTAGGACATCGCCAGGCACCGATTCCAGAAAGCCCGTTGGGTCACAACGGGCTTTTCTTTCGCTCTCACCAATGGTGATGTGAGCGGAGTCAACATAAGGTTTTTACTTTCTCGCCGGTTGGCAAAAAAGGTGAAAGTTTTATCTTGACTTAAAAACTGGAACGCGTAGTATACGCCTCCTGACTTGCTGAAGCGCTTCGCGCTAACGCATTGAAAGTCAACGTTCTTTAACAATTTGACCATGCAATCTGTGTGGGCACTCGTGAACTGATAGTCAAAAAGATTTATCGATGAACTGAGTGACCAATTCAAAATGACTTCGGTTATTTTGGCACAGTCAATTTAATTCAGTATTCATCGAGCCAAAACTTTAATTGAAGAGTTTGATCATGGCTCAGATTGAACGCTGGCGGCAGGCCTAACACATGCAAGTCGAGCGGCAGCGACAACATTGACCCTTCGGGGGATTTGTTGGGCGGCGAGCGGCGGACGGGTGAGTAATGCCTGGGAACATGCCTTAGTGTGGGGGATAACCATTGGAAACGATGGCTAATACCGCATAATCTCTACGGAGCAAAGAGGGGGACCTTCGGGCCTCTCGCGCTAAGATTGGCCCAGGTGGGATTAGCTAGTAGGTGGGGTAACGGCTCACCTAGGCGACGATCCCTAGCTGGTCTGAGAGGATGATCAGCCACACTGGAACTGAGACACGGTCCAGACTCCTACGGGAGGCAGCAGTGGGGAATATTGCACAATGGGGGAAACCCTGATGCAGCCATGCCGCGTGTGTGAAGAAGGCCTTCGGGTTGTAAAGCACTTTCAGCAGTGAGGAAGGCGGTATCGTTAATAGCGGTATTGTTTGACGTTAGCTGCAGAAGAAGCACCGGCTAACTCCGTGCCAGCAGCCGCGGTAATACGGAGGGTGCGAGCGTTAATCGGAATTACTGGGCGTAAAGCGCATGCAGGCGGCTTGTTAAGCCAGATGTGAAAGCCCGGGGCTCAACCTCGGAATCGCATTTGGAACTGGCAGGCTAGAGTCTTGTAGAGGGGGGTAGAATTTCAGGTGTAGCGGTGAAATGCGTAGAGATCTGAAGGAATACCGGTGGCGAAGGCGGCCCCCTGGACAAAGACTGACGCTCAGATGCGAAAGCGTGGGGAGCAAACAGGATTAGATACCCTGGTAGTCCACGCCGTAAACGATGTCTACTTGGAGGTTGGTGTCTTGAACACTGGCTTTCGGAGCTAACGCGTTAAGTAGACCGCCTGGGGAGTACGGTCGCAAGATTAAAACTCAAATGAATTGACGGGGGCCCGCACAAGCGGTGGAGCATGTGGTTTAATTCGATGCAACGCGAAGAACCTTACCTACTCTTGACATCCAGAGAACTTAGCAGAGATGCTTTGGTGCCTTCGGGAACTCTGAGACAGGTGCTGCATGGCTGTCGTCAGCTCGTGTTGTGAAATGTTGGGTTAAGTCCCGCAACGAGCGCAACCCTTATCCTTGTTTGCCAGCACTTCGGGTGGGAACTCCAGGGAGACTGCCGGTGATAAACCGGAGGAAGGTGGGGACGACGTCAAGTCATCATGGCCCTTACGAGTAGGGCTACACACGTGCTACAATGGCATATACAGAGGGCAGCAAGACCGCGAGGTGGAGCGAATCCCACAAAGTATGTCGTAGTCCGGATTGGAGTCTGCAACTCGACTCCATGAAGTCGGAATCGCTAGTAATCGTGGATCAGAATGCCACGGTGAATACGTTCCCGGGCCTTGTACACACCGCCCGTCACACCATGGGAGTGGGCTGCACCAGAAGTAGATAGCTTAACCTTCGGGAGGGCGTTTACCACGGTGTGGTTCATGACTGGGGTGAAGTCGTAACAAGGTAGCCCTAGGGGAACCTGGGGCTGGATCACCTCCTTACCTAAAGACTGCGCTTTGCGTAGTGTCCACACAGATTGCTTGGTCGAAATGTAGAGAACATGTGTTCGGGTACCCAAACCCGGAACAAAAGGTCCCATTCGTCTAGAGGCCTAGGACACCGCCCTTTCACGGCGGTAACAGGGGTTCGACTCCCCTATGGGACGCCACGGGTCGTTAGCTCAGTTGGTAGAGCAGTTGACTTTTAATCAATTGGTCGCAGGTTCGAATCCTGCACGACCCACCATCTTCTCCTCGGAAGATGTAAAACATCGGAGGGCGATTAGCTCAGTTGGGAGAGCACCTCCCTTACAAGGAGGGGGTCACTGGTTCGAGCCCGGTATCGCCCACCACTCTTTCTTTTGAAAGACTGAAATATAGAGGGGCTATAGCTCAGCTGGGAGAGCGCCTGCCTTGCACGCAGGAGGTCAGCAGTTCGATCCTGCTTAGCTCCACCACTCTTTAAGGGTTTTCCCTGAGAATCTTTAAACAGTGGTGTTATCTCGTTGGAGATAACGACACATGCTCTTTAACAATCTGGAAAGCTGACTAGTAATTCGATTCATACGAATCGAAATTATTGTTTCTCGAAAGAGAAACGAGTTCTCAAGCAATACACATTCAAGTGTCTTGTGTAAGAAGAGTCCGGCAAAACAAACTAACCATCTTAACTCAGATGGAAAAACCTTGGTTGTTTGAACATACGAAACCTCTTGGGGTTGTATGGTTAAGTGACTAAGCGTACACGGTGGATGCCTGGGCAGTCAGAGGCGATGAAGGACGTACTAACTTGCGATAAGCGTAGATGAGGCAGTAAGAGCCACTTGAGTCTACGATTTCCGAATGGGGAAACCCAGCTGCATAAGCAGTTATCATCAAGTGAATACATAGCTTGATGAGGCGAACCGGGGGAACTGAAACATCTAAGTACCCCGAGGAAGAGAAATCAACCGAGATTCCGGCAGTAGCGGCGAGCGAAACCGGATTAGCCCTTAAGCGCTTTAGGTGTCAGGCGAATGAGCTGGAAAGCTCAGCGATACAGGGTGACAGCCCCGTAGCCGACAACACATTTGGCGTGAAAACGAGTAGGACGGGACACGTGTTATCTTGTCTGAAGATGGGGGGACCATCCTCCAAGGCTAAATACTCCTGACTGACCGATAGTGAACCAGTACCGTGAGGGAAAGGCGAAAAGAACCCCTGTGAGGGGAGTGAAATAGAACCTGAAACCGTGTACGTACAAGCAGTAGGAGCAGGCTTTGTCCTGTGACTGCGTACCTTTTGTATAATGGGTCAGCGACTTAATTTCAGTAGCAAGGTTAACCGTATAGGGGAGCCGTAGGGAAACCGAGTCTTAACTGGGCGTGCAGTTGCTGGGATTAGACCCGAAACCGAGTGATCTAGCCATGGGCAGGTTGAAGGTGCGGTAACACGCACTGGAGGACCGAACCGACTAATGTTGAAAAATTAGCGGATGACTTGTGGCTAGGGGTGAAAGGCCAATCAAACTCGGAGATAGCTGGTTCTCCCCGAAAGCTATTTAGGTAGCGCCTCGGACGAATACTACTGGGGGTAGAGCACTGTTAAGGCTAGGGGGTCATCCCGACTTACCAACCCTTTGCAAACTCCGAATACCAGTAAGTACTATCCGGGAGACACACGGCGGGTGCTAACGTCCGTCGTGGAGAGGGAAACAACCCAGACCGCCAGCTAAGGTCCCAAAGTTATCGCTAAGTGGGAAACGATGTGGGAAGGCTCAGACAGCCAGGATGTTGGCTTAGAAGCAGCCATCATTTAAAGAAAGCGTAATAGCTCACTGGTCGAGTCGGCCTGCGCGGAAGATTTAACGGGGCTAAGCGATACACCGAAGCTGCGGCAATGCGCATTAGCGTATTGGGTAGGGGAGCGTTCTGTAAGCCGCTGAAGGTGTCCTGTAAGGGGCGCTGGAGGTATCAGAAGTGCGAATGCTGACATGAGTAACGATAAAGGGGGTGAAAAACCTCCTCGCCGGAAGACCAAGGGTTCCTGTCCAACGTTAATCGGGGCAGGGTGAGTCGACCCCTAAGGCGAGGCCGAAAGGCGTAGTCGATGGGAAACGGGTTAATATTCCCGTACTTCTTGCTATTGCGATGGGGGGACGGAGAAGGCTAGGTGGGCCTGGCGACGGTTGTCCAGGTTCAAGGGTGTAGGCTGATGGTTTAGGCAAATCCGGACCATCTTAAGGCTGAGACCCGATGTCGAGGCACCACGGTGCTGAAGTCATTGATGCCATGCTTCCGGGAAAAGCCTCTAAGCTTCAGATAGCAAGAAATCGTACCCCAAACCGACACAGGTGGTCGGGTAGAGAATACCAAGGCGCTTGAGAGAACTCGGGTGAAGGAACTAGGCAAAATGGTACCGTAACTTCGGGAGAAGGTACGCTGCCGGCGGTGAAGAGACTTGCTCTTGGAGCTGCTGGCAGTCGCAGATACCAGGTGGCTGCAACTGTTTATTAAAAACACAGCACTGTGCAAAATCGAAAGATGACGTATACGGTGTGACGCCTGCCCGGTGCCGGAAGGTTAATTGATGGGGTTATCCTTAGGGAGAAGCTCTTGATCGAAGCCCCGGTAAACGGCGGCCGTAACTATAACGGTCCTAAGGTAGCGAAATTCCTTGTCGGGTAAGTTCCGACCTGCACGAATGGCGTAATGATGGCCACGCTGTCTCCACCCGAGACTCAGTGAAATTGAAATCGCAGTGAAGATGCTGCGTACCCGCGGCTAGACGGAAAGACCCCGTGAACCTTTACTACAGCTTGGCACTGAACATTGACCCTACATGTGTAGGATAGGTGGGAGGCTTCGAAGCAGGTACGCCAGTATCTGTGGAGCCGTCCTTGAAATACCACCCTTGTAGTGTTGATGTTCTAACGTCGCCCCCTTATCGGGGGTGCGGACAGTGCCTGGTGGGTAGTTTGACTGGGGCGGTCTCCTCCCAAAGCGTAACGGAGGAGCACGAAGGTGGGCTAATCACGGTCGGACATCGTGAGGTTAGTGCAATGGCATAAGCCCGCTTGACTGCGAGAATGACGGTTCGAGCAGGTGCGAAAGCAGGTCATAGTGATCCGGTGGTTCTGAATGGAAGGGCCATCGCTCAACGGATAAAAGGTACTCCGGGGATAACAGGCTGATACCGCCCAAGAGTTCATATCGACGGCGGTGTTTGGCACCTCGATGTCGGCTCATCACATCCTGGGGCTGAAGTCGGTCCCAAGGGTATGGCTGTTCGCCATTTAAAGTGGTACGCGAGCTGGGTTTAGAACGTCGTGAGACAGTTCGGTCCCTATCTGCCGTGGGCGTTGGATGATTGAGAGGGGCTGCTCCTAGTACGAGAGGACCGGAGTGGACGAACCTCTGGTGTTCGGGTTGTGTCGCCAGACGCATTGCCCGGTAGCTAAGTTCGGAATCGATAACCGCTGAAAGCATCTAAGCGGGAAGCGAGCCTCAAGATGAGTCATCCCCAGAGCTTTAAGCTCTCTGAAGGGTTGTTCGAGACTAGAACGTTGATAGGCAGGGTGTGTAAGCGCTGTGAGGCGTTGAGCTAACCTGTACTAATTGCCCGTGCGGCTTAACCATACAACACCCAAGGGGTTTACGGACTCCACGAGCACTTGAATGGTGTGCTTGAACTTTAGTCAGTTTTTTCCAAGATTGTGATTTACGGCCTGCGGGCGGTGAATCAAAGAATTTGCCTGGCGACCATAGCGCTGTGGACCCACCTGATCCCATGCCGAACTCAGACGTGAAACGCAGCAGCGCCGATGGTAGTGTGGGGCCTCCCCATGTGAGAGTAGGACATCGCCAGGCACCTATTCCAGAAAGCCCGTTGGGTCACAACGGGCTTTTCTTTCGCTCTCACCGATGGTGATGTGAGCGGAGTCACGCTAAGGTTTTTTACTGACTGAAAAAGTAGAGAATTTTACCTTGACTTAAACGCTGGGAAGCGTATTATACGCCTCCTGACTTGCTGAAGCGCATTGCGCTAACGCATTGAAAGTCAACGTTCTTTAACAATTTGACCATGCAATCTGTGTGGGCACTCGTGAACTGATAGTCAAAAAGATTTATCGATGAACTGAGTGACCAATTCAAAATGACTTCGGTTATTTTGGCACAGTCAATTTAATTCAGTATTCATCGAGCCAAAACTTTAATTGAAGAGTTTGATCATGGCTCAGATTGAACGCTGGCGGCAGGCCTAACACATGCAAGTCGAGCGGCAGCGACAACATTGACCCTTCGGGCGATTTGTTGGGCGGCGAGCGGCGGACGGGTGAGTAATGCCTGGGAACATGCCTTAGTGTGGGGGATAACCATTGGAAACGATGGCTAATACCGCATAATCTCTACGGAGCAAAGAGGGGGACCTTCGGGCCTCTCGCGCTAAGATTGGCCCAGGTGGGATTAGCTAGTAGGTGGGGTAACGGCTCACCTAGGCGACGATCCCTAGCTGGTCTGAGAGGATGATCAGCCACACTGGAACTGAGACACGGTCCAGACTCCTACGGGAGGCAGCAGTGGGGAATATTGCACAATGGGGGAAACCCTGATGCAGCCATGCCGCGTGTGTGAAGAAGGCCTTCGGGTTGTAAAGCACTTTCAGCAGTGAGGAAGGCGGTATCGTTAATAGCGGTATTGTTTGACGTTAGCTGCAGAAGAAGCACCGGCTAACTCCGTGCCAGCAGCCGCGGTAATACGGAGGGTGCGAGCGTTAATCGGAATTACTGGGCGTAAAGCGCATGCAGGCGGCTTGTTAAGCCAGATGTGAAAGCCCGGGGCTCAACCTCGGAATCGCATTTGGAACTGGCAGGCTAGAGTCTTGTAGAGGGGGGTAGAATTTCAGGTGTAGCGGTGAAATGCGTAGAGATCTGAAGGAATACCGGTGGCGAAGGCGGCCCCCTGGACAAAGACTGACGCTCAGATGCGAAAGCGTGGGGAGCAAACAGGATTAGATACCCTGGTAGTCCACGCCGTAAACGATGTCTACTTGGAGGTTGGTGTCTTGAACACTGGCTTTCGGAGCTAACGCGTTAAGTAGACCGCCTGGGGAGTACGGTCGCAAGATTAAAACTCAAATGAATTGACGGGGGCCCGCACAAGCGGTGGAGCATGTGGTTTAATTCGATGCAACGCGAAGAACCTTACCTACTCTTGACATCCAGAGAACTTAGCAGAGATGCTTTGGTGCCTTCGGGAACTCTGAGACAGGTGCTGCATGGCTGTCGTCAGCTCGTGTTGTGAAATGTTGGGTTAAGTCCCGCAACGAGCGCAACCCTTATCCTTGTTTGCCAGCACTTCGGGTGGGAACTCCAGGGAGACTGCCGGTGATAAACCGGAGGAAGGTGGGGACGACGTCAAGTCATCATGGCCCTTACGAGTAGGGCTACACACGTGCTACAATGGCATATACAGAGGGCAGCAAGACCGCGAGGTGGAGCGAATCCCACAAAGTATGTCGTAGTCCGGATTGGAGTCTGCAACTCGACTCCATGAAGTCGGAATCGCTAGTAATCGTGGATCAGAATGCCACGGTGAATACGTTCCCGGGCCTTGTACACACCGCCCGTCACACCATGGGAGTGGGCTGCACCAGAAGTAGATAGCTTAACCTTCGGGAGGGCGTTTACCACGGTGTGGTTCATGACTGGGGTGAAGTCGTAACAAGGTAGCCCTAGGGGAACCTGGGGCTGGATCACCTCCTTACCTAAAGACTGCGCTTTGCGTAGTGTCCACACAGATTGCTTGGTTAATAAGTTAAAAACAACAGCAGAAAGCCTTAATGAATGGCGCTCGCTATTGATTAAAGCTGTTTGCTTTAATGCTCTTTAACAATCTGGAAAGCTGACTAGTAATTCGATTCATACGAATCGAAATTATTGTTTCTCGAAAGAGAAACGAGTTCTCAAGCAATACACATTCAAGTGTCTTGTGTAAGAAGAGTCCGGCAAAACAAACTAACCATCTTAACTCAGATGGAAAAACCTTGGTTGTTTGAACATACGAAACCTCTTGGGGTTGTATGGTTAAGTGACTAAGCGTACACGGTGGATGCCTGGGCAGTCAGAGGCGATGAAGGACGTACTAACTTGCGATAAGCGTAGATGAGGCAGTAAGAGCCACTTGAGTCTACGATTTCCGAATGGGGAAACCCAGCTGCATAAGCAGTTATCATCAAGTGAATACATAGCTTGATGAGGCGAACCGGGGGAACTGAAACATCTAAGTACCCCGAGGAAGAGAAATCAACCGAGATTCCGGCAGTAGCGGCGAGCGAAACCGGATTAGCCCTTAAGCGCTTTAGGTGTCAGGCGAATGAGCTGGAAAGCTCAGCGATACAGGGTGACAGCCCCGTAGCCGACAACACATTTGGCGTGAAAACGAGTAGGACGGGACACGTGTTATCTTGTCTGAAGATGGGGGGACCATCCTCCAAGGCTAAATACTCCTGACTGACCGATAGTGAACCAGTACCGTGAGGGAAAGGCGAAAAGAACCCCTGTGAGGGGAGTGAAATAGAACCTGAAACCGTGTACGTACAAGCAGTAGGAGCAGGCTTTGTCCTGTGACTGCGTACCTTTTGTATAATGGGTCAGCGACTTAATTTCAGTAGCAAGGTTAACCGTATAGGGGAGCCGTAGGGAAACCGAGTCTTAACTGGGCGTGCAGTTGCTGGGATTAGACCCGAAACCGAGTGATCTAGCCATGGGCAGGTTGAAGGTGCGGTAACACGCACTGGAGGACCGAACCGACTAATGTTGAAAAATTAGCGGATGACTTGTGGCTAGGGGTGAAAGGCCAATCAAACTCGGAGATAGCTGGTTCTCCCCGAAAGCTATTTAGGTAGCGCCTCGGACGAATACTACTGGGGGTAGAGCACTGTTAAGGCTAGGGGGTCATCCCGACTTACCAACCCTTTGCAAACTCCGAATACCAGTAAGTACTATCCGGGAGACACACGGCGGGTGCTAACGTCCGTCGTGGAGAGGGAAACAACCCAGACCGCCAGCTAAGGTCCCAAAGTTATCGCTAAGTGGGAAACGATGTGGGAAGGCTCAGACAGCCAGGATGTTGGCTTAGAAGCAGCCATCATTTAAAGAAAGCGTAATAGCTCACTGGTCGAGTCGGCCTGCGCGGAAGATTTAACGGGGCTAAGCGATACACCGAAGCTGCGGCAAT
The DNA here is from genome assembly GCF_028621875.1 of Photobacterium sp. GSS17. Classification (NCBI taxonomy): domain Bacteria; kingdom Pseudomonadati; phylum Pseudomonadota; class Gammaproteobacteria; order Vibrionales; family Vibrionaceae; genus Photobacterium; species Photobacterium sp. GSS17. Next base: position 161,188 of record NZ_CP117517.1, read on the forward strand.
GCGCATTAGCGTATTGGGTAGGGGAGCGTTCTGTAAGCCGCTGAAGGTGTCCTGTAAGGGGCGCTGGAGGTATCAGAAGTGCGAATGCTGACATGAGTAACGATAAAGGGGGTGAAAAACCTCCTCGCCGGAAGACCAAGGGTTCCTGTCCAACGTTAATCGGGGCAGGGTGAGTCGACCCCTAAGGCGAGGCCGAAAGGCGTAGTCGATGGGAAACGGGTTAATATTCCCGTACTTCTTGCTATTGCGATGGGGGGACGGAGAAGGCTAGGTGGGCCTGGCGACGGTTGTCCAGGTTCAAGGGTGTAGGCTGATGGTTTAGGCAAATCCGGACCATCTTAAGGCTGAGACCCGATGTCGAGGCACCACGGTGCTGAAGTCATTGATGCCATGCTTCCGGGAAAAGCCTCTAAGCTTCAGATAGCAAGAAATCGTACCCCAAACCGACACAGGTGGTCGGGTAGAGAATACCAAGGCGCTTGAGAGAACTCGGGTGAAGGAACTAGGCAAAATGGTACCGTAACTTCGGGAGAAGGTACGCTGCCGGCGGTGAAGAGACTTGCTCTTGGAGCTGCTGGCAGTCGCAGATACCAGGTGGCTGCAACTGTTTATTAAAAACACAGCACTGTGCAAAATCGAAAGATGACGTATACGGTGTGACGCCTGCCCGGTGCCGGAAGGTTAATTGATGGGGTTATCCTTAGGGAGAAGCTCTTGATCGAAGCCCCGGTAAACGGCGGCCGTAACTATAACGGTCCTAAGGTAGCGAAATTCCTTGTCGGGTAAGTTCCGACCTGCACGAATGGCGTAATGATGGCCACGCTGTCTCCACCCGAGACTCAGTGAAATTGAAATCGCAGTGAAGATGCTGCGTACCCGCGGCTAGACGGAAAGACCCCGTGAACCTTTACTACAGCTTGGCACTGAACATTGACCCTACATGTGTAGGATAGGTGGGAGGCTTCGAAGCAGGTACGCCAGTATCTGTGGAGCCGTCCTTGAAATACCACCCTTGTAGTGTTGATGTTCTAACGTCGCCCCCTTATCGGGGGTGCGGACAGTGCCTGGTGGGTAGTTTGACTGGGGCGGTCTCCTCCCAAAGCGTAACGGAGGAGCACGAAGGTGGGCTAATCACGGTCGGACATCGTGAGGTTAGTGCAATGGCATAAGCCCGCTTGACTGCGAGAATGACGGTTCGAGCAGGTGCGAAAGCAGGTCATAGTGATCCGGTGGTTCTGAATGGAAGGGCCATCGCTCAACGGATAAAAGGTACTCCGGGGATAACAGGCTGATACCGCCCAAGAGTTCATATCGACGGCGGTGTTTGGCACCTCGATGTCGGCTCATCACATCCTGGGGCTGAAGTCGGTCCCAAGGGTATGGCTGTTCGCCATTTAAAGTGGTACGCGAGCTGGGTTTAGAACGTCGTGAGACAGTTCGGTCCCTATCTGCCGTGGGCGTTGGATGATTGAGAGGGGCTGCTCCTAGTACGAGAGGACCGGAGTGGACGAACCTCTGGTGTTCGGGTTGTGTCGCCAGACGCATTGCCCGGTAGCTAAGTTCGGAATCGATAACCGCTGAAAGCATCTAAGCGGGAAGCGAGCCTCAAGATGAGTCATCCCCAGAGCTTTAAGCTCTCTGAAGGGTTGTTCGAGACTAGAACGTTGATAGGCAGGGTGTGTAAGCGCTGTGAGGCGTTGAGCTAACCTGTACTAATTGCCCGTGCGGCTTAACCATACAACACCCAAGGGGTTTTACGGACTCCACGAACACTTGAATGGTGTGCTGAGACTTTAGTCAGTTTTTTCCAAGATTGTGATTTGCGGCCTGCGGGCAGTGAATCAAAGAATTTGCCTGGCGACCATAGCGCTGTGGACCCACCTGATCCCATGCCGAACTCAGACGTGAAACGCAGCAGCGCCGATGGTAGTGTGGGGTCTCCCCATGTGAGAGTAGGACATCGCCAGGCACCCAATTTAGGTTAACGTTCTGAACAAACGTTAATCCTGAGTGGAGCGGTAGTTCAGTTGGTTAGAATACCGGCCTGTCACGCCGGGGGTCGCGGGTTCGAGTCCCGTCCGCTCCGCCACTTATACGAAGCCCAAGCAGAAATGCTTGGGCTTTTTTACGTTTAAAGATAATGTTCGCCATTCGGTCGAATGAGTCCCGCAAGATCGACAGCCCAGCCTTTCTGCCACTAATACGAAGCCTGAGTCGAAAGATTCGGGCTTTTTTTCGTTCAATATTTATGGTTTGTTCTAGGGTGACTAATTCCATTCCTCACGCCACGAAGGGTGCGACTCCAGTATTTCACTACTGACACGAAGCTTCGTCAGTAATGACAGGTCTTAAACCATGGAGCCTTGGGCTATAGTAGATAAAGATCATGAGATTCAAGTTGTTCATCCATGAGCATTCTTATGTGGATTTAGCACACTGATTCCACACAGGATATTGATTCCAATTGATGATTTAGGACTATATACCCTATAGCTATCATTGAACAACGAGTCTCATCTCTATTGTTTCGGCGATTTATTCAATTTGCATACTTCTGATCTTTTCAAGTTAAGTCTGAATATTACCGATATGTCAGGGTTTTTCGTTTACAGGTATGTAATTTTGGAAGGATGCTTGCGCAGGGTGAAGTTGCTTAAGCCGTTCTTCTCTCTAAATGTCGCTAGGCAGCTTCTTGAGCATGAGTTTGATCAGGAAGGTTTTGAGAGCCTGTATCTTCGGTGGTGGTAGCTTCAGGGTTTAAGGTTGGAATATCGGTGAACGGTGCCGAGGCATTTTTACCCATTTTTCATGAGATTAAAGGCCTCTCTGGGGAGAAGCCTTGGAGAGCAGAGTTTGTAGCGCTGTCAGATCCTGAGCGATGATAATCCCTGCTTGCTTCATCTCGGCACAGGCCTGTTGTGTGGTTTCTGGTGCAATTCCACGGCTGGCTGATAGGTTGACGATGACCTTGAAACAACCACTCTTCTGGAGCTGCAGTGCTGTTGTTTTAACGCAGTAGTCTGTAGCCAGCCCGCCAATGATAACGGTCGAGACCCCTTTGGCGTCCAGCCATTCGATAAGGCCAGTACTGAGCTTCTCCTGCAGATCGTGGAAGCAGGCACCGTATGGGTGAAGATCTGGCTCGATCCCTTTCCAGATTACATGATCATAGTCAGTCACGGCGGGTAGACCCGGGATCGTTTCAAACCCCCGGGTGCCTGGAACTGCGTGGGATACCCAGGTCACGTCAGCATTTTTGTGGGATAGAGGTTGAAGCATCTTTTCGTGGCTATCGACAACCCACACCGCGTTTCTGGGATGGGCATCTTTAGTCAGCACACGATACTGAGCCATTGCAGCCTGTGCATTCAATGCCTGGCCGATGCTATCGCCTTCCGGGACCGGAAGCTCATCCGGACACAACGGAGTAAAGGTTTTCTGGGGATCAACATCGATGGCTGCAATTGTCATAACCGTTACCTACAGAATTTGATTCAAGATATGGTCTGCCTTGACTCGGCGTATCCGCTTAATTAGCTTTCTGACCGGAGCCGGATACGTGTCGACCTTATCAATGAATTTATAGCTGCCGACAAGCTGGGTGTGGGAAAGAATGCAGTCGAGTTCTTTTTGTTTCTGTTCAGCCAATAGTTGGTTTTTATCTCTGACCAGAATGGCATTTTCCAGATCCAGTTTCCAGGCACGTGGATTTAGGTTGTTACCCGTGATGAGCATATAGCTACGATCAACCCAGATGCCTTTCAGGTGGAAGCTGTTGTCATTATGTTTCCATAAATGGATGGCAAGCTGACGACGTGCAATCGCTGACTCATTCTGTTTAGCGAAGTGGCGGAGATTGACTTCATACAGGTAAGGAAGACCAGCAATTGTTTTGAATGGCTCACTAGGTGGAATATAGAAGTCATTCGCTGTTTTGTCACCGACAATGATGGTCACTTTGACGCCGCGTCGTAGGGCACGCTTGACTTCCCGGCTGATAGAGCGCGGAAAGTTGAAATACGGCGTGCAGATCGTGAGTTCCTGCTGAGCACTGGCGATAAGGGTACAGATATGCTGATTGAGCGTGTTCTTGCGTTTACCCAAACCAACCAGAGGCGTCAGGCCGACTTCACCCTCTGCAATAGGCTCTGGTGTGAAGTGATAGGTGGCGCGGGCCAGTTGTTGGCGAAACTCTCGAATGGCACCTTTTAGTGCTTTGGTTTCAGGGCGCTGGCTCTGGCTCAGACAGTTGACCGCATCACTGTCGACCAAGGTATCCAAAATAAAATTGGACATGGTATCGGCCAGATGCGGGTTTTTGATCACATGGTAGCGGTCATAGCGATAACGATTGTGCTGGGCCAGATAGACATCGTTAAGGCTGGCGCCGCTGTATACGACTTTATCGTCGATGACGAAGCCTTTGAGATGGAGAACACCGAAGACTTCCCGGTTACGGACCGGTACCCCAAGGATTTGAATCTGGTGCTCATACTGGCTAGCAAATTCACGGTACAGGGCGGCATTGCCGTCGGATTTCTCTGCACCGATGAGTCCCCGCTGGGCACGGTGCCAGTCGACCAGCACTTTAATATCCAGGTCCGGATTTTTCTGCTTAGCCTCGTAGAGCGCCTTGAGGATACCTCGGCCGGCATCATCGTCCTGAAGATAGAGGGCAACCAGATAAATGCGTTGAGTGGCACCCGCGATTTCGGCATAAAGACGTTCACGGAAGGAACCGGCGTCTAACAGGGTCTCCAGGTTTTCAGGCTTGTGTGCAATGCACGGCAGTTGATCAATGCGTTGCTTGTTAGCAATAGCTGAATCCATTATCGCCTCGTTTACGCGACCTTTATAAGGATGATTGTGTTAATTAAGAGAGCAATTATATCAGAAAAACAACACAGTCAATGTATGGCTATGTCGGAGTACCGGAGAATCGCGAAATTATTGTGTAACTGCTTGTTGATAAATCATCGCAACAAGTGACTTACCACTTAGTCGGTAACGGGTGAGCCGTGACTGCAATGACTCGGGTAATTCAGACTCTGGAACTGGGACGAAGCCCGTTGCCTGATAAAAATCGACCAGGTATGAGAACGCAAAACAGAAGCAGGGCGCCTGTTCCAGCTGGGATTGGGCAGCGACTAAGAGCTGCTGGCCCTGTTTTTGCCCGCGCGCATCGGGGATGACCAGCATACCGGTCATGAGTTGAAAGCCATCAAATTGCTTGAACCTAACACAGCAGAGGATGGCACTGTTATCCTCGCCAATCCAAATCACTTCATCTTTTTTTGCCTTACCTGCCGGATAATGCTGTTTATAAAGACGGTTAATCAAGGGAAAGCGCAGTGGCTCTATCGGGTGAAATCTAAGCTTGTTCATGGGGAAAAAACTGCTAACTATAGCTGAATCAGTTAAAATGCAGCCCAAGTATATAAAGGTATGGTTCAAAAAGCGCATGAAAGTTTTGCAGGATCGGTCTCTGGCCCCGTTTCATACATTTGGTATTGATGTCAGTGCACAGCGTATTGTGGCGGTTGAGTCGGCCGAAGAGTTAGTCAGTGTCTGGCACGATACTGCCTTCAGTGCGTTACCGAAACTGATTCTTGGCCAGGGCAGTAACATGCTGTTCTGTGAGGACTATGCCGGGGTGGTGGTGCTCAATCGTATCAAAGGCATTACGATCAATGAAACGGACGATGCTTTTGAATTACATGTCGGGGCTGGGGAAGACTGGCATCAGCTGGTTGAAATGACCGTAGCAAACGGTATGCCCGGCCTGGAGAATCTGGCGCTGATTCCGGGCTGTGTGGGGTCATCTCCTATCCAGAACATCGGGGCGTACGGCGTCGAGTTAAAGGATGTCTGTCAGTACGTCGATACACTGGAGCTGGCTACGGGACAGATACAGCGATTATCTGCGGACGAGTGCCGCTTCGGATACCGGGATTCCGTCTTTAAACACGAGCTGAAAGCCACGCATGCCATTACGGCGGTGGGGCTGCGCCTTAAAAAAGCGTGGCAGCCCAATATCAGCTATGGCCCGCTGGCGTCTTTTGATGCCGCGACAGTGAGCGCCGAAGCCATTTTAGCGTCGGTCTGCGAGATTCGACAGTCGAAGCTGCCGGATCCCCGCGTGTTGGGTAATGCCGGTAGCTTCTTCAAAAATCCGGTCATTGATACCCAGCAGGTAAACCAGCTGCTGGCTGAACATCCGACCATGCCGTATTACCCGCAGGATGATGAGCACTGTAAGTTGGCAGCGGGATGGCTGATTGATCAGTGCGCGCTCAAAGGCCATCGCATTGGCGGGGCGCAGGTTCATGAGCAGCAGGCGTTGGTTTTAGTAAATGCTGAGCAGGCGACAGCCCGCGATGTGCTCGCTCTGGCCCAGTTTGTCGTCGAGCAAGTGGAAGCAAAATTTGGCGTTCGCCTGGAGCATGAGGTGCGCTTTATGGGTGCGACATCGGAAACGACACTGACGGAGATCATGGGATGAAAGAGCATTCGACCCGATTAGCTCTGGTGGCAATGCTGGCAGATGGCGAGTTCCATTCCGGTGAAGCTCTGGGAGAGCAATTGGGTATCTCACGGGCTGCGATCAGTAAGCATATTAAGGTGCTTCAAGCATGGGGGCTGGACATTTTTCGCTTGCAAGGGAAAGGCTATCGTCTGCCAGCAAAACTGGATCTCCTTGATTGCGATAAGATTGTCGGTCAGGTAAAGTGCCCAAGCTTGGAGGTTATCCCGGTAATCGATTCGACGAATCAATACCTGATGGAACGGGTTGGGCAACTGCCAAAAGGGGCGGTTTGTCTGGCGGAATATCAGGAAGCCGGACGAGGACGTCGTGGTCGTCAGTGGCTCTCGCCGTTTGGTAGTAATTTGTACCTCTCCATGTATTGGCGTTTAGATGCCGGCATGGCCGCCGCCATGGGGTTAAGCCTGGTGGTCGGGGTGGCCATTGCGGAAGCTCTGCAATCACTAGGGGCCGATGAAGTTCGGGTGAAATGGCCGAACGATCTGTATTTCAGGGATAAAAAGCTAGCAGGAATTCTGGTTGAGATGACTGGTCAGGCGGGCGATGCTGCGCACTTGATCATCGGCATGGGACTCAATATCGCTATGCCGGAACAAGAAGGCAAAGAAATAGACCAGGCATGGGCCAATTTAACTCAGGCCAGCGCCACATTGCCGGATCGTAATACCCTTGCTGCTACCTTGATCGCGCAATTACATCAGACTCTGGCTGATTATGAAGTCTGCGGACTGGAAGGCTTCACCGAGCGTTGGAATCGCTTGGACAACTTTTTGGACCGCCCCGTGAAACTGTTGATTGGTAACCGCGTAGTGGAAGGGATAGCCCGCGGGATCAACGGTCAGGGGGCGTTATTGTTAGAGGCCGATGGTGAGGTCACCCCTTACATCGGTGGAGAAATCAGCCTCAGAGGTTGTTAATGCAAATTTTGATTGAAGCGGGTAACACTTATGTCAAGGTGGCCCAATTATTTGACGATGGCAATTTTGAATTGCTGGGACGGTATCCGAGCCGCAAGCTGGAAATGGTACTGGAGCCCCTACTCGAGAATGGAATCGGCAGAATCGTCTTTGCAAGTGTCGGGCCGGTGGAGGTCGACAACTCTATTCAGCGCATTTCCCAATTGGCCAATATTCCGGTCATGCAAGTCAAGACCCTGCGGAAAGACTTTGGCGTGAAAAACGCCTATGCCGAATACCAGTATCTTGGGGTCGACCGCTGGCTGACGCTGGTGGCTATTCATCAGAGCTTTAAAAAGCCGACTGTGATTGTCGACATTGGCACGGCATTAACCTTTGATGTCATGACAGAGGACGGTAAGCACCTTGGCGGTTGGATCGCACCCGGTTATCAGCTAATGATGAAGGCGGTGTTGGAAAACACGACCAAAGTTTTTTCAGACCGTGAACATGGTGACGAGTTGATGTTTGCCGACAATACGGCGGATGGCCTGAAGAATGGCTGCCGTGCCGCCTTGTTGGGACTGATTGAATACGGCCTTGGCCAGGCGCGGGATAAGCTGAAAACCGAGCCGGAAGTGATTTTGTGTGGTGGCGGGGTTCGTCATCTACCAAAGAGCTGGGGACGGGGATATCAACATCGTTCCGATCTGGTGCTGGAAGGCCTTGCTTTGTATGCAAAATGCCGCTAGTGGTTAATTCTTGTTCGGTTGGGGTGGGGCGGCAAAAAAAAACGAAAAAAGGTATTGCAACCCCTCGCTGAGTTCACTAGAATGCGCAGCACTTACGCCGACTTAGCTCAGTAGGTAGAGCAACTGACTTGTAATCAGTAGGTCACCAGTTCGATTCCGGTAGTCGGCACCACTTTCTCCTAAATGAGTGAAAGTGCTTAAAAATTTCTGGAGGGGTTCCCGAGTGGCCAAAGGGAGCAGACTGTAAATCTGCCGGCTCCGCCTTCGATGGTTCGAATCCGTCCCCCTCCACCATTTTCAATTGATTGAATAGCTTAACGAGTTACGAGTTTAGCGGGCATCGTATAATGGCTATTACCTCAGCCTTCCAAGCTGATGATGCGGGTTCGATTCCCGCTGCCCGCTCCACACTATTAAGTGTGCTGATATAGCTCAGTTGGTAGAGCGCACCCTTGGTAAGGGTGAGGTCGGCGGTTCAAATCCGCCTATCAGCACCACTCTCTCCTTAAGTTACTTCGATTCTTTTGATATATACTCTACAAAACCCATGATTGGTTGTGTGGTCGTAATGCCACCAAATACCGTGCCTAGAGGGACAATCCATGTCTAAAGAAAAATTTGAACGTACTAAACCGCACGTTAACGTTGGTACTATCGGCCACGTTGACCACGGTAAAACTACTCTGACTGCAGCTATCTGTACTGTACTGGCTAAAGTATACGGCGGCGCAGCGCGTGACTTCGCATCTATCGATAACGCGCCTGAAGAGCGTGAGCGTGGTATCACAATCTCTACTTCTCACGTAGAGTACGATACTCCTTCTCGCCACTACGCACACGTAGACTGCCCAGGACACGCCGACTACGTTAAGAACATGATCACCGGTGCTGCTCAGATGGACGGTGGTATCCTGGTTGTTGCTGCTACTGATGGCCCAATGCCACAGACTCGTGAGCACATCCTGCTAGGTCGTCAGGTTGGTATCCCTTACATCATCGTGTTCATGAACAAGTGTGACATGGTTGATGACGAAGAGCTGCTTGAGCTGGTTGAGATGGAAGTGCGTGAACTTCTGTCTGAGTACGACTTCCCAGGCGACGACTGCCCAGTAATCATGGGTTCTGCTCTGGGCGCGCTGAATGGCGAAGCTCAGTGGGAAGAGAAAATCGTTGAGCTGGCTGAAGCACTGGATTCTTACATCCCAGAGCCAGAGCGTGCAATCGACAAGCCGTTCATCCTGCCAATCGAAGACGTATTCTCAATCCAAGGCCGTGGTACTGTTGTAACTGGTCGTGTTGAGCAAGGTATCGTTCGCGTAGGTGACGAAGTAGCAATCGTTGGTATCAAAGAGACTATCACGACTACTTGTACTGGCGTTGAGATGTTCCGTAAGCTTCTGGACGAAGGCCGTGCTGGTGAGAACGTTGGTGTTCTTCTGCGTGGTACTAAGCGTGACGAAGTTGAGCGTGGTCAGGTTCTGGCTAAACCAGGTTCAATCACTCCACACACTACTTTCACTTCAGAAATCTACGTTCTGTCGAAAGACGAAGGTGGCCGTCACACGCCGTTCTTCAAAGGCTACCGTCCACAGTTCTACTTCCGTACTACTGACGTGACTGGTACTATCGAACTGCCAGAAGGCGTTGAGATGGTAATGCCAGGCGACAACGTATCTATGACTGTAACTCTGATCGCGCCAATCGCGATGGACGAAGGTCTACGCTTCGCAATCCGTGAAGGCGGCCGTACCGTTGGTGCTGGTGTTGTAGCTAAGATCGTTGAATAATATTTGACGATACGGCACGAAAAAGGGCATCATTTGATGCCCTTTTTCTGCACCATTGCAATTCTCTGTTTGTTTTTTGCTCAGTGGTGCAGAAAAAGATTTATCGACATGAAGTTTTTACCCATGTAATTAAAGCCTTAGTGCTTTCCTTCATGAAAGGCCCTGCTATTGCGGGGTTATTTTCGTCTATATTGAGACTAGTTACAGGTTGGTTGTATGAAAGCGAATGCCGAAAACCAAAGCAGCTCTAGCAGTATGGATGGCCTGAAGTGGGTCGCTGTATTTGCTTTGCTAGCTGCCGCTGTGGTTGGTAATTACCTGTACAGTGATGTTTCTGTAGTGTTGCGTGCTGCAGCAGTTGTTGTCCTGGTGGCAGCAGCTGGTGGTATTGCTGCACTTACAGCAAAAGGTAAAACCGCGATTGCGTTTGCCCGTGAATCGCGCATGGAAGTCCGCAAGGTAGTATGGCCTACTCGTCAGGAAGCTACGCAGACAACCTTTATCGTTTTAGCTGTCACTGTCATTATGGCGTTAGCCTTGTGGGGCATCGACGGCATCATGGTCCGTCTAGTCCGCCTAGTTACCGGTGTGTGAGGTAAGAGTTCATGAGCGAAGCTCCAAAAAAACGATGGTATGTCGTACAGGCCTTTTCGGGTTTTGAAGGGCGTGTAGCGCAATCCCTACGTGAGCATATCAAGATGCACGGTATGGAAGAGTACTTTGATGAAGTACTGGTTCCGACTGAAGAAGTTGTAGAAGTCCGTGCGGGCCAGCGTCGTAAGAGCGAACGTAAGTTCTTCCCTGGCTATGTGCTTGTACAGATGGTGATGAACGACGAGACATGGCACCTGGTACGTAGTATCCCTCGTGTTATGGGGTTCATCGGTGGTACTTCAGACCGCCCAGCACCGATCTCTGATAAAGAGGCAGATGCTATCCTTAACCGCCTAGAAAAAGCGAGCGAGTCACCAGTTCACAAGACTGTCTTTGAACCAGGTGAAGTTGTCCGTGTCACGGATGGTCCGTTTGCTGACTTCAACGGTGTGGTTGAAGAAGTTGACTACGATAAGAGCCGCGTGAAAGTGTCGGTTTCTATCTTCGGCCGTGCCACTCCGGTAGAACTGGAGTTTGGTCAGGTTGAGAAAGTTTGATCAATAAGTAATCAGATCGGCTTGTCAGGGGCGTGAAATTTGACTATAATTTCGCGCCCTTTCGTTAGACGGGGAGTCTATTTCAATATAGACGTTTGAACCCAAATTTAGGTAAATAGCAATGGCTAAAAAAGTAGAAGCTTACATCAAGCTGCAAGTTGCAGCTGGTATGGCAAACCCAAGTCCACCAGTTGGTCCAGCTCTGGGTCAGCACGGTGTGAACATCATGGAATTCTGTAAAGCGTTTAACGCTAAGACTGACTCTCTAGAGAAAGGTCTACCGACTCCAGTTGTTATCACTGTTTACAGTGACCGTTCTTTCACGTTCATCACTAAGACTCCACCTGCTGCAGTTCTGCTGAAGAAAGCTGCTGGTATCAAGTCTGGTTCTGGCCGTCCGAACACTGAGAAAGTTGGTACTGTTACTGACGCTCAGATCCAAGAGATCGCAGAAACTAAAGCTGCGGACATGACTGGTGCTGACATCGAAGCTCTGAAGCGTTCGATCGCTGGTACTGCACGTTCAATGGGTCTGGTGGTAGAGGGTTAAGACAATGGCAAAACTAACTAAGCGCATGCGCGTTATTCGTGAAAAAGTTGACGTTTCTCGCGAGTACGACATCAACGAAGCTGTTGCTCTGCTGAAAGAACTGGCTACTGCTAAATTCACTGAAAGCGTTGACGTTGCTGTTAACCTAGGCATCGATGCACGTAAATCAGACCAAAACGTTCGTGGCGCAACTGTACTGCCACACGGTACTGGTCGTGATATCCGCGTTGCAGTATTTACTCAGGGTGCAAACGCTGAAGCTGCTAAAGAAGCGGGCGCTGACCTGGTAGGTATGGAAGAACTGGCTGATCAAGTTAAGAAAGGCGAGATGAACTTCGACGTAGTTATCGCATCTCCAGATGCAATGCGCGTTGTAGGTCAGCTGGGTACTATTCTTGGTCCACGCGGTCTGATGCCAAACCCTAAAGTTGGTACTGTAACTCCTAACGTTGCTGAAGCGGTTAAGAACGCTAAAGCTGGTCAGGTTCGTTACCGTAACGACAAGAACGGCATCATCCACACTACTATCGGTAAAGTGGATTTCGACGCTGCGCAACTGAAAGAGAACCTAGAGTCTCTGCTGGTTGCACTGAAGAAAGCTAAGCCTTCTTCAGCTAAAGGTACTTTCATCAAGAAAGTAAGCATCTCTACCACTATGGGTGCAGGTGTAGCGCTAGACCAGAATTCTCTGGACACTAACGCGTAATAATTTGCAGAAGCGTCAGATTCGTGTATAATTTGGCGCTTCCGAATTCGTGGCTGAGGCTGTTGCTGCGGTAACGGCCTCCGTCAAAGACCGTAGGCGTTGTAACTGAAAAGTTCGACTTAATAATACCTACGTAGACGGTGCCAGAACATGATTGATGTATGTCTTTCTTGGATCTGCGCCGTATTAACTCTCCTGCCATAGTGGCAGTGAGTGGTGTACTGTTCGGGGTTAACCCGGCTTAAATCCAGGAGCAAATCCAATGGCATTGAACCTTCAAGACAAAAAAGCAATTGTTGCTGAAGTCAACGAAGCTGCCAATGGTGCCCTGTCTGCAGTTGTTGCTGACTCTCGTGGCGTTGCTGTTGCTGACATGACTACCCTACGTAAAAAAGCTCGTGAAGCGGGCGTTTACGTTAAAGTTGTGCGTAACACTCTAGCACGCCGTGCAGTAGAAGGTACGGATTACGAATGTCTGAAAGACGTTTTCGTTGGTCCTACTCTACTTGCGTTCTCTAATGAGCACCCTGGTGCTGCAGCGCGTCTTTTCAAAGACTTCGCTAAAGAGAACAAAAACTTTGAGATCAAAGCAGCTGCATTCGAAGGCGCTGTTGCTGACGTTGAAGTACTTGCGACTCTACCAACATACGACGAAGCGATTGCACGCCTGATGATGTGCATGAAAGAAGCGTCAGCTGGCAAGTTGGTACGTACTATCGCAGCTATTCGCGATCAGAAAGAAGAAGCAGCGGCTTAATTCGCCTTGCTTTTATCTGGTTGCTTTTTAAACTAATTGTTGACTTTAAAAGAGAATTGTTATGTCTATCACTAACGAGCAAATCCTAGACGCAGTTGCAGAAATGTCTGTAATGCAAGTTGTTGAACTGATCGAAGCAATGGAAGAGAAGTTCGGTGTTACTGCTGCAGCAGCAGTAGTAGCAGGCGGCGTAGCAGCTGAAGCTGCTGAAGAGCAAACTGAATTCGACGTAATCCTGACTTCTGCAGGCGCGAACAAAGTTGCTGTTATCAAAGCAGTACGTGGCGCAACTGGCCTGGGTCTGAAAGAAGCGAAAGCACTAGTAGACGGCGCTCCAGCACCTCTGAAAGAAGGTGTTGATAAAGCTGAAGCTGACGCTCTGAAAGCTCAACTAGAAGAAGCTGGTGCTTCTGTTGAAGTTAAGTAATAATTACTTAATTTCTTAGCCTGAAAAGGCTAATGGCTGGTGGCTAATAGCCACCGGCCTTTTTGCGCTGTAGGGTAGTGGTGTTTTCACATTGTTTTGCACCCTCTCCCCATGCAAAAAGCAGTCCTGCTTTCCCAGAACTGCTCCTACAATAAACAGTGTTATTAGTCACTGCTCCTCGTGTTGAGCAGTTTGGATCACTTATCAGCGATCTGAGGAACCTATGGTTTACTCTTATACCGAGAAAAAGCGTATCCGTAAGGATTTTGGTAAGCGTCCACAAGTCCTGGATGTTCCATACTTGCTGTCGATCCAGCTTGAGTCTTTTGACAAGTTCATCGAGCAGGATCCTGAAGGGCATTACGGTCTAGAAGCTGCCTTTCGTTCTGTTTTTCCAATTCAGAGCTATAACGGCAATTCCGAGCTGCAATACGTTAGCTATCGTCTCGGTGAGCCGGTCTTCGATGTTAAAGAATGTCAGATTCGTGGCGTAACTTACTCAGCTCCACTGCGCGTGAAGCTGCGTTTGGTCATGTATGATAAAGACGCGCCTGCTGGCACTGTTAAAGACATCAAAGAACAAGAAGTTTACATGGGCGAAATTCCGCTCATGACAGATAACGGTACATTCGTTATTAACGGTACCGAGAGGGTTATCGTATCCCAGCTGCACCGTAGCCCGGGTGTCTTCTTCGACAGCGATAAGGGTAAGACCCACTCCTCAGGTAAAGTGCTTTATAACGCACGTGTGATTCCATACCGTGGTTCATGGTTGGATTTCGAATTCGATCCTAAGGATAGCCTCTTCGTACGTATCGACCGTCGTCGTAAGCTGCCTGCGTCTATCATCCTGCGTGCTCTGGGTTACACCACTGAGCAAATCCTTGACATGTTCTTCGAAAAGATCAAGTTCGAAGTTCAGGGCAAGTCACTGGTGATGGAACTGGTACCTGACCGTCTACGTGGTGAAACGGCAAGCTTTGACATCGAAGCGAACGGTAAAGTGTACGTTGAGCAGGGTCGTCGTATCACTGCACGTCACATCCGTCAGCTGACGAAAGACAACGTTGACCACATCGAAGTACCTGTTGAATACATTGTTGGCAAAATTTCTGCACGTGACTACGTGAACCAGGAAACGGGTGAGCTGATTGCTGCTGCGAACCAGGAACTAAGCCTGGAAACGCTGGCTCTGCTATCTCAGTCTGGCTACAAGTCACTGGAAGTTCTGTTTACGAACGATCTGGATTTCGGTCCGTACATGTCTGATACCCTGCGTATCGACAACTCGACTGACCGTCTGAGCGCGCTGGTAGAAATCTACCGCATGATGCGTCCTGGCGAGCCGCCAACGCGTGAAGCCGCTGAGCAACTGTTCGAAAGCCTGTTCTTCAGCGAAGAACGCTACGATCTGTCTGCTGTTGGTCGTATGAAGTTCAACAGCTCTCTGGGTCGTGAAGAAACAACGGGTCCGGGTACACTGGATCACGATGACATCATTGAAGTAATGCGTCGTCTGATCGATATCCGTAACGGTAAAGGTGAAGTTGATGACATCGACCACCTGGGTAACCGTCGTATCCGTTCTGTTGGTGAAATGGCTGAGAACCAGTTCCGTGTTGGTCTGGTACGTGTTGAGCGTGCAGTAAAAGAGCGCCTGAGCCTTGGTGATCTGGATGCAGTAATGCCTCAGGATCTGATCAACGCTAAGCCAATTTCTGCTGCAGTGAAAGAGTTCTTCGGCTCTTCTCAGCTGTCTCAGTTTATGGATCAGAACAACCCACTGTCAGAAGTTACTCACAAACGCCGTATCTCGGCGCTTGGTCCAGGTGGTCTGACTCGTGAGCGTGCAGGTTTTGAAGTTCGAGACGTTCACGCGACCCACTACGGTCGTCTGTGTCCAATCGAAACGCCTGAAGGTCCAAACATCGGTCTGATCAACTCACTGTCGGTATTTGCTCAGTGTAACCCATATGGTTTCCTGGAAACGCCATACCGTAAAGTAGTTGACGGCAAAGTAACTGAAGATATCGATTACCTGTCTGCGATCGAAGAAGGTCAGTACGTTATCGCGCAGGCTAACGCCGCGCTGAACGAAGACGGTTCTTTCGCTGACGAACTGATCACTGCTCGCCAGAAAGGTGAATCAGGTCTGCACCCACGCGATCACGTTCAGTACATGGACGTTGCAACCAACCAGGTTGTATCGGTGGCAGCATCCCTGATCCCATTCCTGGAACACGATGATGCTAACCGTGCCCTTATGGGGGCGAACATGCAGCGTCAGGCCGTACCAACTCTGCGTGCTGATAAGCCGCTGGTAGGTACAGGTATCGAGCGTAACGTAGCGGTAGACTCAGGTGTAACTGCAGTTGCCAAACGTGGTGGCCAGGTTCAGTCAGTAGATGCTTCTCGTATCGTTATTAAAGTTAACGAAGACGAGCTGGTACCTGGTGAAGCGGGTATCGATATCTACAACCTGACGAAGTACACCCGTTCTAACCAGAACACGTGTATCAACCAGCGTCCAACCGTAATGCCGGGTGAGCCGGTTGCACGTGGTGACGTACTGGCTGATGGCCCGTCGACTGACCTGGGTGAGCTGGCACTTGGCCAGAACATGCGCATCGCGTTCATGCCTTGGAACGGTTACAACTTCGAGGACTCCATCCTGGTGTCTGAGCGTGTTGTTCAGGAAGACCGCCTGACAACTATCCACATCCAAGAACTGTCTTGTGTGGCGCGTGATACTAAGCTGGGTGCTGAAGAAATCACTGCTGACATCCCGAACGTGGGTGAAGCGGCGCTTTCTAAACTGGACGAATCTGGCATCGTTTACATCGGTGCAGAAGTGAAGGGTGGCGACATCCTGGTTGGTAAAGTGACACCTAAAGGTGAAACTCAGCTGACTCCAGAAGAGAAACTGCTACGTGCGATCTTCGGTGAAAAAGCCTCTGACGTTAAAGACTCTTCACTGCGTGTACCAAACTCTGTGTCTGGTACGATCATCGACGTACAAGTCTTCACTCGCGATGGCGTAGAGAAAGACAAGCGTGCGCTTGAAATCGAAGAGATGCAGCTGAAAGAAGCGAAGAAAGACATCACAGAAGAGTTCCAGATCCTGGAAGGCGGTCTTCTGGCGCGTGTTCGTACTCTGCTGCTATCTGCTGGTTACAGTGAAGATAAACTGGTTTCAATGGACCGTGAGAGACTGTTCTCGCAGACTCTGGACGATGAAACCCTGCAAAACCAGCTGGAGCAGCTGGCTGAGCAGTACGACGAGCTGAAAGCTGAGTTCGATAAGAAGTTTGAAACCAAGCGCCGTAAGATCACTCAGGGTGATGACCTGGCACCGGGTGTCCTTAAGATTGTTAAGGTGTACCTGGCTGTTAAACGTCGTATCCAGCCTGGTGATAAGATGGCCGGTCGTCACGGTAACAAGGGTGTAATCTCGAAGATCTGCCCTGTTGAAGACATGCCGTACGATGAAAAAGGTCAGACTGTTGATATCGTACTGAACCCGCTGGGTGTACCGTCACGTATGAACATCGGTCAGATCCTGGAAACTCACCTGGGTCTGGCAGCAAAAGGTATCGGTGACAAGATCAACGAGATGCTGAAGCAGCAGCAGGAACTACATCAGTTCCGCAACTTCCTGCAGAAGGTCTACGATCTGGGTGATACTCGTCAGAAGGTCGATATTGCGGCACTGTCTGACGACGAAGTTCGTACTCTGATCCAGAACCTGCGTGCCGGTCTGCCGATTGCGACACCAGTATTTGATGGTGCACCGGAATCGTCTATCAAAGAGCTGCTGAAACTGGGTGATCTACCAGAATCTGGTCAGCTGACTCTGTTTGATGGCCGTACTGGTGACAAGTTTGAGCGTCCTGTAACTGTAGGTTACATGTACATGCTGAAACTGAACCACTTGGTTGATGACAAGATGCACGCCCGTTCTACCGGTTCTTACAGCCTAGTTACTCAGCAGCCGCTGGGTGGTAAAGCTCAGTTCGGTGGTCAGCGTTTCGGTGAGATGGAAGTGTGGGCGCTGGAAGCATACGGCGCAGCTTATACGCTTCAGGAAATGCTAACTGTTAAGTCGGATGACGTTAACGGTCGTACGAAGATGTATAAGAACATCGTCGACGGCGACCACCGTATGGAACCAGGTATGCCGGAATCGTTCAACGTATTGTTGAAAGAGATCCGCTCGTTGGGTATCAACATCGAGCTGGAAGACGAGTAAGACTGGGCAACCCCAGCTTAACAGTTAATCCGGTATAAATATGAAGGTGCCAGTTTGCTGCTGGCACCTTTATGGGTCAACTCCTCACAGGAGCCGAATGTGAAAGACTTACTTAAGTTTCTGAAAGCACAACACAAGACCGAAGAATTTGATGCAATCAAAATCGGTCTTGCTTCACCAGACATGATCCGTTCATGGTCTTTCGGTGAAGTGAAAAAACCAGAAACCATCAACTACCGTACCTTTAAGCCTGAGCGTGACGGTCTTTTCTGTGCACGTATCTTTGGCCCGGTAAAAGACTACGAGTGTCTTTGTGGTAAATACAAGCGCCTGAAGCACCGTGGTGTTATCTGTGAAAAATGTGGTGTAGAAGTTACTCAGACCAAAGTACGCCGTGAGCGTATGGGTCACATTGAGCTGGCTTCCCCTGTAGCCCACATCTGGTTCCTGAAGTCACTGCCATCCCGTATCGGTCTGCTTATGGACATGCCGCTGCGTGATATCGAACGTGTACTTTACTTCGAATCTTACGTTGTTATCGAACCAGGCATGACCAACCTTGAGCGTAGCCAGCTGCTGAGCGAAGAGCAGTACCTGGATGCGCTGGAAGAGTGGGGCGACGAGTTCGACGCGAAGATGGGTGCAGAAGCGGTTCAGGCACTGCTGGGCAACATGGACCTGAATGCCGAAATCGAGCTGATGCGTGAAGAGCTGGATGAAACCAACTCTGAAACCAAGCGTAAGAAACTGACCAAGCGTGTGAAGCTGGTCGAAGCATTCCTGCAGTCAGGCAACAACCCTGAGTGGATGATCCTGTCTGTTCTGCCAGTTCTGCCACCGGATCTACGTCCGCTGGTACCGCTGGACGGTGGCCGTTTCGCGACCTCGGATCTGAACGATCTGTACCGTCGTGTTATCAACCGTAACAACCGTCTGAAGCGTCTGTTGGATCTGGCTGCTCCTGATATCATCGTACGTAACGAAAAACGTATGCTTCAGGAGTCTGTTGATGCACTGCTTGATAACGGTCGTCGTGGTCGTGCGATCACTGGTTCTAACAAGCGTCCTCTGAAATCTTTGGCAGACATGATCAAAGGTAAACAGGGTCGTTTCCGTCAGAACCTGCTGGGTAAACGTGTAGACTACTCAGGCCGTTCGGTTATCACCGTAGGTCCATACCTGCGTCTGCATCAGTGTGGTCTTCCTAAGAAGATGGCACTGGAGCTGTTTAAGCCATTCATCTACGGCAAGCTGGAAACTCGTGGCCTAGCGACGACAATCAAAGCTGCTAAGAAGATGGTAGAGCGCGAAGAAGCGGTTGTTTGGGATATCCTGGACGAAGTGATTCGCGAACACCCAGTTATGCTGAACCGTGCACCAACACTGCACCGTCTGGGTATTCAGGCATTTGAACCAGTACTGATCGAAGGTAAAGCGATCCAGCTGCACCCACTGGTGTGTGCGGCCTATAACGCCGACTTCGATGGTGACCAGATGGCGGTACACGTACCTCTGACTCTGGAAGCACAGCTTGAAGCACGTGCGCTGATGATGTCTACCAACAACATCCTGTCGCCAGCGTCTGGTGATCCAATCATCGTACCTTCTCAGGACGTTGTACTGGGTCTGTACTACATGACGCGTGATAAGATCAACGCGAAGGGTGAAGGCATGTACCTGTCTGGTCCGGCTGAAGCTGAAAAAGCTTACCGTACCGGCAATGCTGAACTGCACTCACGTGTAAAAGTACGTATTACTCAGTACCTGAAAGACGAGCAGGGCAACCTGACTGAAGATACTCAGCTGGTTGATACGACTGTTGGTCGTGCGATGCTGTGGAAGATCGTACCAAAAGGTCTGCCATACAGCCTGGTGAATACTGAAGCGCTGGGTAAGAAGCAGATCTCTAAACTGCTGAACACCTGTTACCGTGAATTGGGCATGAAAGAGACTGTTATCTTTGCTGACCAAATCATGTACACAGGTTTTGCTTATGCTGCACTGTCTGGTGTGTCTGTTGGTATCGACGACATGGTTGTACCAGAAGCGAAATACACCAAGATCGCAGAAGCGGAAGCAGAAGTTGCTGAAATTCAGGAACAGTTCCAGTCTGGTCTGGTAACAGCTGGCGAACGTTACAACAAAGTTATCGATATCTGGGCAACAGCCAACGAGCAGGTTGCTAAGGCGATGATGGATAACCTGTCTTTCGACACAGTTATCAACCGTGACGGCGAAGAAGAACTGCAGAAATCGTTCAACAGCGTATACATGATGGCCGACTCGGGTGCGCGTGGTTCTGCCGCTCAGATCCGTCAGCTGGCTGGTATGCGTGGTCTGATGGCGAAGCCGGATGGCTCGATCATCGAAACCCCAATCACGGCGAACTTCCGTGAAGGTCTGAACGTACTTCAGTACTTTATCTCAACGCACGGTGCTCGTAAGGGTCTGGCGGATACGGCACTGAAGACAGCGAACTCCGGTTACCTGACTCGTCGTCTGGTAGACGTAGCGCAGGATGTGGTAATCACATCTGACGACTGTGGTACACACGGCGGCATTACTATGATGCCTCTGATCGAAGGTGGTGATGTTAAAGAACCACTGCGCGATCGCGTACTGGGTCGTGTTGTTGCTGAAGACGTGCTGAAGCCGGGTACTGAAGAAGTACTGGCACCACGTAACACACTGCTTGATGAAAAATGGTGTGACATCCTGGAAGCTAACTCTGTTGACCAGGTAAAAGTACGTTCTGTAGTAACTTGTGAGAACGACTTCGGTTGTTGTCGTAACTGTTACGGTCGTGACCTGGCTCGTGGTCACCTGGTTAACCAGGGTGAAGCGGTTGGTGTTGTGGCAGCACAGTCTATCGGTGAACCAGGTACACAGCTGACAATGCGTACGTTCCACATCGGTGGTGCGGCATCGGCAGCAGCAGCGGAAAACAGCATTCAGGTTAAGAACAGCGGTTCTCTGAAGCTGCAAAACGCGAAGTTCGTAACGAACAACGATGGCAAGCTGGTTATTACTTCTCGTGCATCTGAACTGACCGTAATCGATGAGTTCGGCCGTACGAAAGAGAACTACAAACTGCCATACGGTTCTCACCTGACTAAAGGTGACGGCGCTGAAGTGGCGGCGGGTGAAGTGGTTGCCAACTGGGACCCACACACCATGCCAATCATCACTGAAGTGGCGGGTCGTGTTCAGTTCGTTGACCTGATCGATGGTGTTACAGTTTCTCGCCAGACTGATGATCTGACTGGTTTGTCTATGATCACTATCCTGGACGCTGCTGAGCGTACTGGTGCTGGTAAAGACATGCGTCCGACCATTAAGCTGGTTGACGAAAACGGTGATCACGTGATGATCGCGGGTACTGAAATGCCTGCACAATACTTCCTGCCTGGTAAAGCGATTATCCAGCTGGAAGACGGTGCGATGGTAGGTATCGGTGATACGCTGGCACGTATTCCTCAGGCATCTGGCGGTACGAAAGATATCACCGGTGGTCTGCCACGAGTTGCTGACCTGTTCGAAGCGCGTAAGCCAAAAGAACCAGCAATCCTGGCTGAAATCACAGGTACCGTATCGTTCGGTAAAGAGACGAAAGGTAAGCGTCGTCTGATCATCACACCTGCGGAAGGTAATGCGTACGAAGAGATGGTGCCTAAGTGGCGTCAGCTGAACGTGTTCGAAGGTGAGAAGGTCGAGAAAGGTGACGTAATCGCCGATGGTCCAGAGTCTCCACACGATATCCTGCGTCTGCGTGGTGTTTACGCGGTAGCAGAATACATCGTGAACGAGGTTCAGGAAGTTTACCGACTACAGGGCGTTAAGATTAACGATAAGCACATCGAGACTATCATTCGTCAGATGCTGCGTAAGGTAACGATCCTGACTGCAGGTGAGTCTGAGTTCCTACCTGGTGAACAGGTTGAGTACTCTCGCGTGAACATTGCAAACCGTAAGCTGATTGCGGAAGGTAAAGTACCTGCAACGTTCGAACGTGACCTGCTGGGTATCACGAAAGCGTCTCTGGCAACCGAGTCGTTCATCTCTGCGGCGTCGTTCCAGGAAACAACCCGCGTTCTGACAGAAGCAGCGGTTTCTGGTAAGCGTGATGAGCTACGTGGTCTGAAAGAGAACGTAATCGTTGGTCGTCTGATCCCTGCTGGTACCGGTTTCGCGTACCATCAGCAGCGCCAGCGTCAGCGTGATTCTGAGCTGGAGCCAGTAGCACCTCAGGTAGATGCTGAACAAGCCTCTCAAGACCTGGCGGCATTGCTGAATGCTGGTCTGAGCGACGAAAACTAATCGCGATAGCGAATGCGAAAAGGGGCACCCATTGGGTG
This sequence comes from Photobacterium sp. GSS17, assembly GCF_028621875.1. Taxonomy (NCBI): domain Bacteria; kingdom Pseudomonadati; phylum Pseudomonadota; class Gammaproteobacteria; order Vibrionales; family Vibrionaceae; genus Photobacterium; species Photobacterium sp. GSS17. The sequence goes on from NZ_CP117517.1 coordinate 183,362, forward strand.
CCCCTTTTTTATTGCCGGTTTTCAGGACATCAGTGTCAGGAGGCTTCTGTGTGACGGGTGGCGTTCGAGGTTATCGACGATAAAAGCGATCTGCAGATTGAATTTGTTCGGGCAGCAATGCGCGCATAGCTGATAAGACAAGAAACGGAGGTTATCAACCGGCGGGAAGCGTCACGGGGATGCACAAGAGAGGTGGGTGAGTGTTGGAGAATAGATAACAGCAAACAACGGCAGGAAATTACAGCGCGTAAGCAGGATTACCAGCCTCAACGACAAGGCTGGTGGCATGAGGACAAAGCGAGCGGTATGTCGTTAGGCGCCCGGTGGGCAGGCCAGACTCTCGCTGATCAGTTCAATCAGACTGTCTTCCAGTGCAAAGCGCAGCTCCATCAATTCCCCGACCTCTGATAGATCTTGATCAAAGTCCGGCATTTCGTCGGCTTCATCAAACTCATCGTATTTTTCGGTGAAGTTCAGCAGCGGATCGGTGGTTTGCGTAATGCGGTGGTACAGGGTAGAAATATCTTCTGTTGGTGAGTAACCGATCGCATTCCAGCGCGCCATGACCATGTCATAGATTTTGAAGTGGCCTTCGGAGATGTAATCGACCAGTTCCTGGCTGAAGAGTTGAAGTTGCGATAAGGTAGGGAGCTGTCGGTTATTTTTCTCGAACGGCGGTAGTCCCGCCAGTTTACAGTAATCGATGAGCAGTTGTTGCCTCGACATCAGCCAGTGGTCAATCACGTCGCTGGTGCCACCCCATTGTTTTTGTACTTGCTCGAACTTACTTAACATGACCATGCCCTCATGATCTACAGTACCGGGACAGGGGTACTGGAAACAATTCCTGTTAATCTCTTTGAAAAGAGAACCTTGTATTACGGATTCATGTCCGTATTAAGTTTAGATTGCCAGTAAAAGCGATACCCTGCAAGGATGGATGTAACGTTAATGTTAAATCAAAAAGAAATAGCCTATTGGTGCATTATTAAAGATCGTAAGTTATTCCTTACAGATCAGGCTCTTCCCCAGATGTCTCGGGAAGCATTGGCACTCGATACCCAAGCCGCGCAAGAGATTGGCCGCTACCAGGGTAAAGCTGTGTACTGGCTGGAAGCGCCTGCCGGGATGCCGGATGACAGCTTTGACAGCCTGCGTGCACTGCTGCATGTCGATGGCGCTTTGTTCAACCTGGCCGGACGGGCAACCCAGCTGTCACATATGCTGCATACCCAGAAGTTTTGTAGCCACTGCGGCGGTGAATGCCGGCTCAGTGAAGGGGAACTGGCGATGCAGTGTCAGCAGTGTCAGACCCAGCATTACCCGCGTGTTTCACCCTGTGTGATCGTAGCGGTCAGGAAGGAAGAGAAAATCTTGCTGGCACAGCATCCGCGACACAAAACCGGCATGTATACCGTGATCGCTGGGTTTGTGGAAGCCGGAGAAACTCTGGAGCAGTGCGTGGCCCGGGAAGTGAAAGAAGAAACCGGGATTGAGGTAACCAACATCCGCTATGTCGGCAGTCAGCCGTGGGCGTTTCCGTCCAATCTGATGATGGGGTTTCTGGCTGATTACCAGAGCGGGGATCTCAAGCCGGATTACACGGAACTGAGTGATGCAATATGGGCCGGGTTGGATAACCTGCCTGAGCTGGCTCCACCCGGTACCATTGCCTACCACCTTATTCAGCGCACCTGCGAGGAGATTCGTCAGGGGAGATAGCAGGGCTTTTCCGGCACCGGCTTGGGTGTTCGGGGCCTTCCAATGGCCACGATGAGTTCAGAAAAATGTTGGTTTTGCCTCGATGACGTTATGGAATGTGGCCTTGGTGGTGCTAATCAAATGGGCGGCATAGTCCGGAGAAAGGGCGTGAAGCTGTCCTTTAGTTGCTTTGAACGAGGTGGACCACAGGCCGTCTTTGTAAGTACCGGTTTCCAGAAACTCAACCACAACTTTCAGATTCATAAATACCTCTTCGCTTTGCTGTAACAGTTTGTGCTGATGGAATTAACATTAGCAGTATTTGTGTGGCAAATCTGAAACATTAGTTTTGCAGAAAAGTGATACGTATTGGCATTCCCGTTCAGGCTGATGTGGGGAATAGGGTGTTATGGCATGCCGATTTTGGGGCGATAAATGCGTGGGGGAATGAGTGTGAATAATGCTGGTGGATATGATGATGGCAGCAGAGGTATCGGGGTTGTGCCGGAAAAAATAAAAAAACCCTCCGTCCGGAGGGATAAGGTGCAGTTATTTTGCCTTCTAAAAGCAAAATCATTGTTATTATTGCTAGCGCGCAGAATTTGTACCACGAGTCAGAATCCAGCCGCAATTATGTTGACTGGATTGTTGTTATAAACTTGATCCGGTTAACAATTGGCCCCTTTAGTTGCCTGCCTGTAATGTTACAATACGCCGCAGAATTTCATCATGGAGTCCCTAATGAGCGAATTAAAGAATGACCGCTATCTACGTGCTTTGTTGAAACAACCGGTCGACTGTACCCCGGTATGGATGATGCGCCAGGCTGGCCGTTATCTGCCTGAGTACCGTGCCACGCGTAGCGTAGCCGGCGACTTCATGTCACTTTGCAAAAATGCGGAGCTGGCCAGTGAGGTTACTCTACAGCCACTGCGTCGTTTCCCGTTGGATGCCGCTATCCTGTTCTCTGACATTCTGACGATTCCGGATGCGATGGGACTGGGGCTGTACTTCGAAGCTGGCGAAGGCCCGAAATTTGAGCGGCCGATTACCTGTAAAGCCGATGTCGATAAAATAGGCCTACCGGATCCGGAAGGCGAGCTGCAGTATGTGATGAATGCCGTTCGTCAGATCCGTAAAGACCTGCAAGGTGAAGTGCCGCTGATCGGTTTCTCCGGCAGCCCATGGACGCTGGCGACCTACATGGTTGAAGGCGGCAGCTCAAAAGCGTTCACCAAAATCAAAAAGATGATGTATGCCGATCCGGCGACCCTGCACGCGCTGCTGGATAAGTTGGCAGACAGCGTGACCGAATACCTGAATGCGCAAATCAAGGCTGGCGCACAGTCGGTGATGGTGTTTGATACATGGGGTGGTGTGCTGACGCCGCGTGATTACAACGAGTTTTCACTGCGCTATATGCACAAAATCGTGGATGGCCTGATCCGTGAAAATGAAGGCCGTCGTGTACCCGTCACCCTGTTTACCAAAAATGGCGGTATGTGGCTGGAGCAAATTGCGGCCACTGGCTGTGATGCGGTAGGTTTGGACTGGACCATTGATATCGCGGATGCCAAGCGCCGTGTCGGTGACAAAGTGGCGCTGCAGGGCAACATGGACCCGTCTATGCTGTATGCGCAACCTGAACGCATTCGTCAGGAAGTGGCCACGATTCTGGAAGGTTTCGGTCACGGCGGTACCGGCCATGTGTTCAATCTGGGCCACGGTATCCACCTGGATGTGCCGCCGGAAAATGCTGGTGTGTTTGTTGATGCGGTACACGAGCTGTCTAAGCCGTACCACAAGTAATCGGTGGTGTTTCGCGACCGAGGAATCCGGAAGTGTACCAAGCGCTGTCGCTCAGTGCTGAGCGGCCTGGCGTCGACAGATTGAGTGTTACATGAATGGAAAGCCCATGCAGGTGACTGCATGGGCTTTTTGTTTGCTGGAATCTATCCTTTGACTAACCCCAATTGCTGGTGGACATAGTCCCGGATATACGGCACGACCTCAGCTTCAAACCACGGGTTCTTTTTCAGCCACAAGGTATTGCGCGGAGAAGGATGGGGCATGGGAATGTAGCGCGGTGCCCACTGCTGCCATGCTTTTACCGTCTCGGTCAGGGTTTTGGGTTTATCGCTCAGATAGCGCTGCTGGGCATACTGGCCAACCAGCAGCGTCATCCCCACGTCCGGCAGCAACGGCCAGACCTGCGGATGCCACTGCGGGGCACATTCCGGGCGGGGTGGCAGGTCACCGGATTTGCCTTTGCCGGGGTAGCAGAGGCCCATCGGCATAATGGCGATTTGCGCCGGGTCGTAAAACGTCGCTCTGTCCAGTTCCAGCCACTGACGCAGACGGTCGCCACTGGGATCATTCCAGGGGATGCCGGTCTCATGCACCCGGGTACCGGGCGCCTGACCGACAATCATTAACTTCGCGCTGGCCGCGGCCTGAATAACCGGCCGGGGTCCCAGAGGGAGATGATCCTTGCAGATCTCGCAATGACGGATTTGATCCAGCAGGTTATCAAGTTGTTGTGTCTGGTGTGGTGCCTTGGGCATAAAGCCTCCGTCGCGAACGTAAACCTTGCTGTCAGTCAGCACGGTAACAGCATGAGCGCGTTTCAGTAACCGCGCTGAAAATCAATCTGGTAACACAGGGGGGAACCGGTGTGCCAACGGCGGTAATTGTCGGCAAAGATAGCCATGACCTGATCGGGAAAGCTCTCTGCCGCAATGTGCGGAGTCACCGTAATCTGCGGGTGGTGCCAGAACGGATGCGCCGCTGGCAGGGGTTCTTGCTTGAAGACGTCCAGTACCGCATGCGCCAGATGGTTGTGGGTGAGCGCCCATAACAGACTCTCTTCACACACCGCATTACCACGGCCTACGTTGAATAGCAGCGCCTCGCGACAATGCTGCAGGCTGTCCCGATTCAGCAGATCATTCGTCGCCGTTGTTGCGGGCAGGGTAGAAACCACGATATCTGCCTGTGGCAGGGCATCGGCAAGCCGCGATATCGGATAGATCGTCTCAAACGCATCCGGTGATTCTGACGGGGCGGTGCCGGATCGATTGACACCGATTGCCCTCAGACCCAGCGCCGTGGCGGCGTGTGCCAGGTGCTGTCCGATACTGCCGGTGCCGAGAATGACCATGACACGCCCGGCCAGACCACGGTAAGAATGAGGCTGCCATTGCGCATCGGCCTGCTGGCGCTGATACTGGCTGAAATGCCGGTAATGGCTGGCACTATACCCCAGAACATATTCGGTGATGAGTTGGCCGAAGCAGCCGCGGATATTGGTGAGCTGGTAGTCCTGGCGTTTATCCGGTTGGATCAGAGCGTCGATGCCGGCAAAGGTCGACTGCAACCATGCCAGAGCTGAAAAGCGCTCCAGTGTATGGGCAATCAGCGGGGGATCGGCCAGGATCACATTAGCCTCGGCGGGATCGTCGGTCAGGGTCAAATCCGGCAATCCCTGTTGTGCCAGCAGCGCGGTATAAGTGGCCTGCTGGCGGGAGATGATCATCAGCTTATTCATACTATTCCTTTTTCATCGTGGTGATCCCGCGTCCTTGTATTGCAGTGGTAGGGGGATACAAGTAAGATCCGGTGCAAATCACTACCGCAGATTATTCCATGCTTAAGAATCCAATTCAGCTTCGCTTAGAAAAACTCGAACCTTGGCAGCACATTACCTTTATGGTGTCGCTGTGTGAACGCATGTATCCGAATTATGCTTTTTTCTGTGCCGAAACCGATTTTGAGGACGGTCAGAAATACCACCTGATCCTGGACAGTATCTGGGAATCGCTGACGGTGAAGAACGCCAAGATTAATTTTGAGCGCCAGCTGGAAAAACTGGAAGAGCTGGTCCCTAATGCTGATGATTATGATCTGTATGCCGTCAACCCGGCGATTGATGCCTGCGCAGCGCTGGCGGATCTGCTGCATTGCTTGTTGGATCGTGATCTGATGTTGGAGCATGTGCTGAAAATCAGCGGCTTGTCCGTGGAAACCGTGGCGAACCTGGAAGAAGCACAATTGGGTGAAGCGATCACGGATGACAACCAAAAGCAAAATGAAGCGGTTTGTGCTGAGTGGGATATGCAGTGGGCGATTTTCCGTGCGCTGAAAGAGGCGGAAGGTCGTGACATTGAGCTGATCAAAGGGCTGCGTAAAGAGCTGCGTGAAGATCCGGTCAGTAATATCGGCATTGCCTTATAAGCGGCGACAGTCTCAGAAAAAGAGCCCCTGGGCTCTTTTTTTATGGCCATTTTTTACGGCGGTACAGGCTGTGGGTTTATACCGGTTGAGCCAGTCGTTATCATGTTGCTACATTGTTAAGTTGATAATGTTGCTTTTCTGCTTTAAAACTGGTCAATTATTCTTTTCATTGATTGCGTAGTAACTCAATCAACTTATTTTATTCGACGTCTTGCCATGCGCCCGTTCAGGCGTTTATAACAGGAAAGCACCGGGAAGATAACCTTCCTATTCTTTTACTGTCAGCCAGGATTGAGCATGTCTGTTGTCACCCATACAACTTGTTCGTTGCACCGCAGCCAGCGCGCTGTGGCCGCTAACCTGCTCCTCCTGCTCTCTCTGAAACTTATTCGGGGCTGACAGGCCGTACCATTTTTCTGTCAGCCGAGAAGTTGCTGGCAGAGTCACTCCCTATCTATCTCATGTTCTCTCCCTAGTAGCTTCCGGTCTGGCCATACAGAGGAAGACTATGTTAAGTGTACGTAACATCGCCGCGTTAGGCTTTATGACCTTTGCCATGTATCTGGGCGCAGGTAATCTGATTTTCCCTCCGTTTCTGGGTTACCAGGCGGGTGAGCACCTGTTTGAAGGTATGTCAGGCTTCCTGCTGAGCGGGGTCGGGCTGCCAGCGCTGGCACTGATTATAGTGGCTCTGGTACAGGGTTCGGATAACTTGACCGCGGTATTACCGCGTCCGCTGGCAACCAGCTTCTGGATCATGGTCTTCATTGTGATTGGCCCGGCGTTTGTGATCCCCCGCGCGATTACCGTCGCTTACCAGTTCAGCTTTGCACCGTTTGTGGGTGACGCAGCCCTGATACCGTTTTCGATCTTGTTCTGCCTCGCGACCGTGTTGTTTTCCCTGTATCCCGGCAAGCTGGTGGATACACTGGGTAAGTGGTTAACCCCGGCATTGCTGTCCATTCTTGTTGTGATGGCCGTTGTGGCGTGGTGGTTTCCGGCTGGCGCAATGGGCGAAGCGACCGGTCCTTACGTCAGTGGGGCGTTTGCGGAAGGTATCACCCAGGGCTACATGACGATGGATGCGCTGGGCTCGATTGGCTTTGGCTGGGTTATTTTCCGTGCGATTCAAAGCATGGGGGTCAGCTGCCCGAAAGCGACGGCCAAGTACACCCTGATGGCGGCGGTGATGTATGCGAGCGCGATGGCACTGGTTTATGTGTCGCTGGCTTATATTGGGGCAACCAGCGTCAGTTTCAGCACGGAGTTCACCAACGGCGGTGAGATCCTGACGGCTTTCACCACTCATCATTTTGGTGTATTCGGCACGATGTTGCTAGGTGTGGTGATGGTGCTGGCCTGCCTGACTACGGCGATCGGCGTGACAACGGCCGGCAGTGAGTTTTACAGCCGGACGTTCCATAAGGTGTCTTACCGTGGCAGTGTGTGGGTCACAATGCTGGTGGCGGCTCTGGTGGCCAACATTGGGTTGGATCAATTGCTGGCGATTACTTTGCCGGCGGTGGTCGCGTTGCATCCGGTGGCGATTGCTTTGCTGATGATCGCGCCGTTGCGCCGAGTCCTGGCGACATCAGGGGTACTGGCCACGGTGGCCACTGCACTGGTGTTCGGAGGTATGGATGCGCTGCACATTCTGGGCAGCATGCCGGAAGCTATGGATGCAGTGTTGAGCCGTGAGTTGCCGCTGTACGGCTATTATGCCGGCTGGATTGTTCCGACTGTCGCTGTGCTGGCAGTCAGCGGGTTGCTGGGGTTGTTGAGCGGGCAGCGCGTGTCGGACGCGGTGGCGGAGCGCTAAGGCTAGCCTTAGCGCGCCACGATACTGATAATTTACCAATAACCACAGACACAAATAACAGAAAAGGGCCATCAGGCCCCTTTCGTTATTTGTATCTGTGGTTTGTTGTTTTACCTACTCGTCATCTTTGCTCTCAATGACGCCGTGCAGTTTCTTCCATTTTTCCCAGCGCTGGTAGGCCAGTTGCTGCATGTCGGTGTTTTTGTCGGCTTCATCCACAATCTCTTCGCCGACCAGATGCTCGAAAATGTCTTCCATTGTGACCAGTCCCTGTACCGTGCCGTATTCATCCACGACCAGCACCAGCTGCGAGCGTTCTTTCATCAGTTGCTCAAACGCTTTTGGCACGCTGGCGGTATTCATGATGACCGGAATCGGGCGCATCAGGGTGCCCAGTTCATTTTGTCCACGACCGGCCTGGCTTTCGGCAAACAGCTCCAGGCGGTGGACAAAGCCCAGAATGTTATCGCTCTGCTCGCTGTAAACCAGCGGACGTGAGAACGGGCTGTCTTTATGCTGGGACAGAAACTCATTGATCGGCTGTTCGGCATCGACCCGGAACAGTACCGGCCGCGGCGTCATGATTTTGGTGACGCTGACATCCCGGAACTGGAGCAGGTTGGTCATAATTTTAGACTCGCCCTCTTCCAGCTCGCCGGACTCTTTGGCCAGCATGGCCATGGCAGACAGCTCATCGCGCAGTTTCGGTGCTTCGTGACCGCGGGACAGGCGACGGGTAATTTGCTCGGACACCCAGACAAACGGCGTCAGTGCCCATACCATCCAGCGCAGAATCGACGCACTGGCCGGTGCCAGCTGACGCCAGTAGGTGGCACCGATGGTTTTTGGAATGATTTCCGAGAACAGCAGGATCCCGATAGTCAGTACGCCGGAGAATACGCCCAGCCACTGGCTGCCAAACACGACGGCGGCCTGGGCACCGGCAGTAGCAGCACCAATGGTGTGAGCAATGGTGTTTAACGTCAGAATAGAGGCCAGCGGGCGGTCGATATTTTCTTTCAAAGCCGCCAGGCGAGGAGCGGCGGGATGTTCTTGCTGGCGCAGAGTGCCTATATAACTCGGCGAAATACTCAGTAACACGGCTTCCAGTACTGAGCAGATAAACGAAACACCAATCGCAATTGCGACGTAAATCGTAAGGAGAATCATGCTTACCTTATTAGCTAAATAACGTGAATGCCTATATTAATCGGTGCTGAGGCGAATAAATACAACTATTTCCAAGCACGCTGAGAAGGCATTTTGTGAACTTGCGCTCAGTTTATGGTTAAAGAGCCCGCACCTAAGCACATGATAGCCGACAAACCTTTGCCACACAGGCTTCTTTTGAATTAGAGTTGATGCGTCTTAAGAAAAAACCTTAGAAGGGAAACCTAATGAACAAGACCCAACTGATTGACCTGATCGCTGAAAAAGCAGATCTTTCTAAAGCCCAAGCTAAAATTGCTCTAGAGTCGACTCTGGACGGTATTACTGACGCGCTGAAGGAAGGTGATCAGGTTCAACTAATCGGCTTTGGTACTTTCAAAGTAAATCACCGTGCTGCACGTACTGGTCGTAACCCTCAAACTGGCCAGGAAATTCAAATTGCTGCAGCAAACGTTCCAGCATTTGTAGCTGGTAAAGCACTGAAAGACGCAGTGAAATAATCTATACTCCGCCAGATATTCTATCTGGCGGAGTTTTTCCATGAAGCGCTATTCTCTTTTTCTTCTCATTTCGCTCCTCGCGGGCTGCGCCTCCACCCCCTTAGTTCCGGAAAACTCCATTACGCCTGTCCTGACCCACACTGGTGGTCAGACGCTGGGCGACACCACGACATTGTACTGGTACACCTCGCAACAGAACCGGCCGGTCAAACTGGCGGAGCAGGTTCAGCTGGGTGACGACGGTCATTACCAGTCGGATTACCGTTGGCGTGAGGGAAAGCTACGTGAAATCAAGCGTATCGGTGAGCAGTTGGACGGTCAGCAGCTTGAGCCGTTTAGTCTGCATGTCCGCTACGATACTGAAGGCAACGCGGTGTTCCAGCGTTATATGTTGGGCGGTGAGCTGATCCCACTGTCGTCAGAGCAACTGAGCCAGCTGGTACGTGATGCCGAGCGGGGCATCGACGTGGTAAAGCAGCAACGTAAGGCCGATGTCTCGCTGGTGCAGGGTACCTGGCGCCACGGCCAGTTTCATCGCTGTGGTGATGATCGCCTGTTAGCGGTTAATTTCACACCAGCACTTGCAGATTCCCAGCAGCATCAGTTGCTGGTAGCACAAATGCAGGGGTTTATGCTGGTAACCGGTCAGGTGCGGCGTGATGCTCTGACCGCGAACGGGTTATTGCTGCTGACGCAAACCGCTCAGCCGTGTCTGACTGCCCCGAATTTGCTGGGTAACTGAGCCCGGGGCTCTTCTCTGGGGATGTGTGGCATTTTACTGCTTTCAATTAAAAAACGCGCCCAAGGGCGCGTTTTTTTATGGTTTGAGCACAGAGGCCAGCCGCGGAAGGGGCTCTGGTGCCTGTTTGATCAGGCTTCCTGCTCACGGGCAATTGCCCGGTAGCCAATGTCATCACGGAAGAACATGCCATTCCAGCTGATTTGTTTTGCTAGTTGGTAGGCACGCTGCTGAGCGTCAGACACTGTCGCGCCCATGGCGGTTGCACACAACACACGGCCGCCATTGGTTACCACATGGCCGTCTTTCTCTGTTGTACCGGCCTGGAAGACTTTCTCGCCCTCAACATCCTGCTGCGGCAGACCGCTGATGATATCGCCTTTGTTGTAGTCTGCCGGGTAGCCACCGGCTGCCAGCACGATACCGACAGAGGCGCGTGGATCCCAACGGGATTCCGCCGTATCCAGCTTGCCGTCAATCGCGGCCTGGCACAGTTCCACCAAATCGGACTGCATGCGCAGCATGATTGGCTGGGTTTCCGGATCGCCGAAGCGGCAGTTGTATTCAATGACTTTCGGCGTGCCGTCGGCCATGATCATCAGGCCTGCGTACAGGAAGCCGGTATATGGGGCTCCTTCCGCGGCCATACCGCGTACGGTCGGGTAGATCACTTCATCCATCACGCGCTGGTGGATCGCTGCGGTCACTACCGGTGCCGGAGAGTAAGCGCCCATGCCGCCAGTGTTCGGGCCGGTATCGCCATTGCCGACACGCTTATGATCCTGGCTGGTAGCCATCGGCAGTACGTTCTTGCCGTCGACCATCACGATGAAGCTGGCTTCCTCGCCATCCAGAAATTCTTCAATGACCACTCGGTGACCGGCTTCGCCGAAAGCATTACCGGCCAGCATGTCACGTACTGCCTCTTCTGCTTCTTCCAGCGTCATCGCCACGATAACGCCTTTACCGGCCGCCAGACCGTCCGCTTTCACCACGATAGGCGCGCCTTTTTCACGCAGGTAGGCCAGTGCCGGCTCAATCTCCGTAAAGTTCTGGTATTCCGCCGTTGGGATCTGGTGGCGGGCAAGGAAATCCTTGGTGAAGGCTTTTGAACCCTCCAGCTGGGCTGCGGCCTGCGTAGGCCCAAAGATTGGCAGGCCAGCTTCACGGAAGGCATCTACCACACCAATAACCAACGGGGCTTCCGGACCGACAATAGTCAGCGCCACGTCGTTTTCGCGGGCAAAATTGACCAGGCCAGCGATATCTTCAACGCCAATCGCTACATTTTGTAGTTTAGGCTCTAGCGCTGTCCCTGCGTTGCCCGGTGCAACAAACACGGTTTCCACCGCGGGGTTTTGTGCGGCTTTCCAGCCCAGTGCGTGTTCGCGGCCACCATTACCAATGATCAGAACTTTCATGTAACTCTTTCTCCTGTCGCTCTTTATCGCGTCGCCAGAATCACAATAACGGCGTCAAAAATGCTCATTTACTAGCGTAAACTCCGCGTTTTTCCTGGTTCTTGCAATCCTGGTCTGGCTCAATTCGCTTGCTGATGGAGGTACACCAGGGACGATACGCTTGATGTACAAAATTAAACGAATAACACCCAGGCCGCGGCAATCGGGCCTGGGTGTGAATTCAGGTGCTTAGTGACGGAAGTGGCGCATGCCAGTGAATACCATCGCCATGCCGTGTTCGTCGGCTGCGGCAATTACTTCTTCATCACGCATTGAACCGCCTGGCTGAATCACGCAGGTGATACCGGCTTCCGCCGCCGCGTCGATACCGTCGCGGAACGGGAAGAAGGCATCGGAGGCCATTACGCTGCCCGCAACTTCCAGATTTTCATCTGCGGCTTTGATGCCGGCAATTTTCGCGGAGTAAACGCGGCTCATCTGGCCGGCACCGACACCGATTGTCATGTTGCCTTTGGCGTAGACAATGGCGTTGGATTTCACGTATTTAGCTACTTTCCAGCAGAACAGGGCATCACGTAACTCTTCGTCGCTAGGCTGGCGCTGGGACACTACTTTCAGGTCGTCCAGGCCGACCATACCCTGATCACGGTCCTGTACCAGCAGGCCACCGTTAACACGTTTCATGTCATAGCCGGTGGTCTTGCCAGACCACTCGCCGCATTCCAGCAGGCGAACGTTCTGTTTGGCGGCAACCACTTGTGCAGCTTGTGCGGAGACGCGAGGGGCAATGATCACTTCCACAAACTGGCGGTCGATGATGGCCTGGGCCGTGGCGGCATCCAGCTCGCGGTTGAAGGCGATAATGCCACCAAAGGCGGAAGTCGGGTCTGTCTGGTACGCGCGGTTGTACGCTTCCAGAATATCGTCGCCCAGAGCCACGCCGCATGGGTTCGCGTGCTTGACGATCACACAGGCCGGCTGGTCGAATTCTTTCACGCATTCCAGGGCGGCATCAGTATCTGCGATATTGTTGTAAGACAGCGCTTTACCCTGAATCTGGTGGGCAGTGGCGACTGACGCTTCTTCCGGATGCTTCTCGACATAGAATGCAGCCGCCTGATGGCTGTTTTCACCGTAGCGCATGTCCTGCTTCTTCTCGAACTGCTGGTTGAAGGTACGCGGGAATTTTGACTCCGCATCTCCTTCTTGATAAAGAGTTGGGTCGCCGTAAGAAGGCACCATGGTACCGAAGTAGTTGGCAATCATGCCGTCATAAGCGGCAGTGTGCTCAAAGGCTGCAATCGCCAGGTCAAAGCGGGTCGCGTGAGTCAGCGAGCCATGGTTGGCTGCCATTTCAGTGAGGACGCGGTCATAGTCGTGGGCATTAACGATGATGGTGACGTCTTTGTGGTTTTTCGCTGCGGAGCGCACCATGGTCGGGCCGCCGATATCGATGTTTTCCACGGCGTCTTCCAGGGTACAGTCCGGCTTGGCCACGGTGGCGGCAAACGGGTACAGGTTCACCACGACCATATCAATCGGGGCAATGTCATGCTCTGCCATGACGGCATCATCCGTGCCGCGACGTCCCAGTACACCACCGTGAATCTTTGGATGCAGGGTTTTCACTCGGCCGTCCATCATTTCCGGGAAGCCGGTATGATCCGACACTTCAGTTACCTTGATACCTTGTTCAGCCAGCAGGCGGGCAGTACCACCGGTGGACAGAATGTCGACGCCACGCTCGGCAAGCGCCTGAGCGAATTCAACAATACCAGTTTTATCAGATACGCTAATCAGCGCGCGGCGGATAGGACGTGCGTTTTCCATTGCGACCATCTCTTTTGCATACACGGGGAATATTTGCCAAAAGCCATCGGGCGGTTGCGGCTGGCTTTTGGTAAATACCCTCGGCTAGAATCGGGAGAGCGGGGTATGCCCGAACAACAGATTCAAGCGGTAAACGCGGCATATTCTACATGAATTCTACCGCTGCGCAAACGTTTGCTTTTTCGTTTTCGGGCGAGATACAGGGAATCGGGTTTTATGTATTTGATTGGTCAGCTGGCAAAGCGTTGTGCGGTCAGCAGTGACACATTGCGATTTTATGAGAAGAACGGCCTGCTGGTGCCATCCGGACGCAGCGAGAAAGGCTACCGGCTGTATAGCGAGGATGACCTGTCCCGCATCCGGTTTATTTTGCGCGCCAAGGCGATTGGGTTAAGCCTGGACGAGATCCGGGAGCTGTTGGATATCCGGCTGGAAGCCTGCCAGCACAGCTGCGCGGAGGTTAAGGCCATTACTCAGGCCAAGCTGGATGAGGTGGACAAGAAAATGGCGGAACTGCGCCGGATACGCACGGCTTTGAAGAAAATTAACGATGCCTGTTGTGGCCACGTGGATGATGATGCCAGCCACTGCTCCATCCTCGAGGCGCTGGCCGCTGACGAACAGGGAAATGGCTGATATAGCGCAGCGGGACTCCTCTGATGCCAGGCACATTTGAGGAGCAGAATATTTGCCCTCAGGCAGAAGGAAATTTTGTTGGGGGAATGGACTGAACTGTGTTAGCTTCGAAGGACATCAGGAGTTAAAGATAAGGAATATCATGTTGAACGTGAATGAATATTTTGAAGGCCAGGTAAAGTCTATCGGGTTTGAAAGCGGCGGTGAGCGTGCCAGTGTTGGTGTGATGTTGCCGGGTGAATATACGTTTGCGACCGCGGCGCCGGAGCGCATGACGGTAGTCAAAGGGGCCATGACCGTTAAGTTGCCGGGTCATATTGACTGGGAAACTTACTATCCCGGTGATGATTTCGAAGTCCCGGGCGATGCCTCTTTCCATGTCAAAGTCGAGAAAGAAACGGCTTATCTGTGTGACTACCTCTAACGGTCAGTACCCCCTAAGAAACAAAAAGGCCTACATCTGAGATGTAGGCCTGAAAATACGCGGGCTAATTCCAGCGGAATTAGTTCATGCCGTATTTCTTCAGCTTCTTACGAAGTGTACCGCGGTTGATACCCATCATTGTTGCTGCACGAGTCTGGTTACCACGGGTGTACTGCATGATAGTGTCCAGCAGTGGCTGCTCAACTTCAGCAAGCACTAGCTCGTACAGATCATCGACTTCCTGACCGTTTAGTTGAGCCAGGTAGTTTTTCAGTGACGCTTTGACAGAGTCACGAAGTGGCTTCTGTGTGATTTGGTCCTGTGAAGTTACAGTAGTAACTGTTAGTGCTTCGGAAGTCAGATTTTGTTCGAACATATTCTGTAAGCTCTTCTCGTATTTATGCAACGTTTTCGAAGTAGCCTTGCAGCGCATCGATCTGCTGTTCAGCATTCTCGATTGCGTTGAAGGTCTGGCGGAAATCACCAGCTGGGGCATGCTCTTTCAGGTACCAAGACACATGCTTGCGCGCGATACGCAAACCCAGGTATTCGCCGTAGAAACGGTGTAGCTCCTGGACATGACCCAACATAATCTCGCTGACTTCATCCATAGATGGAGCCGACAAGTGTTCGCCAGTTGTTAAATAATGATGGATTTCACGGAAAATCCATGGTCGGCCCTGCGCTGGGCGACCAATCATCAAAGCATCGGCACCGGTGTAATCCAGTACAAAGCGTGCCTTTTCCGGTGAATCGATATCACCGTTCGCAATCACCGGAATCGAGATCGCTTTTTTCACTGCCTTGATGTAATCGTATTCTGCTTCGCCTTTGTACATACAGGCTTTGGTGCGGCCGTGCAGGGCCAGCGCCTGAATGCCGCATTGCTCGGCGAGTTTGGCAATGTCGATACAGTTGCGGTTATCCAAATCCCATCCGGTACGGGTCTTCAGTGTCACCGGGACATCCACTGCATCCACCACGCTGCGAAGAATCTCTTCGATCAGCGTCGGGTACTGCAGCAGGGCTGAACCTGCCAGGCGCTTGTTCACCTTCTTGGCCGGACAACCCATGTTAATGTCGATGATCTGGGCACCGTTTTCGACACTGAACTGTGCCGCTTCAGCCATCAGCTGAGGGTCGGAGCCTGCGATCTGTACCGAGCGGATTCCCGATTCGCCTTCATGCACCATACGGTTCTGAGACTTGGCGGTTTTCCACAGGTCAGGATTGGATGACATCATTTCACTGACGGCCATGCCGGCGCCGTAGCGCAGACACAGTTCACGGAACGGACGATCGGTGACGCCTGCCATTGGGGCTACTATCAATTGGTTTTTAAGTTGATAAGGACCGATCTTCAAACGTCTGTTCCCGACACTGCCAGTAAGGGCGCGCATTTTACGCATTTTTTCGCTGTCTGAAAAGGCCAATAATTGAGCATTTAGTTTTTGAATTACAAAACCGTTTGCTTTTCAATCAATTGACCGTTTTATAACCAGAGCAGCGGTTGGGCGCGATCAGGCTTTCTGGCCTGCGATACGGCACCATTCTTCTCGGGCAGCAATCGGATCTAGACGAATCTCATCGCTGTAGAAACTGGCAACGTCTTCCGCCTGAGTTTCCAGCACACCGGAGATTGCCAGCAGGCCGTTGTCTTTCACCAGGCTCTTAATGACCGGTGACAGTTCACGCAGTGGGCCAGCCAGAATGTTGGCAACCACGACGTCAGCCGTCAGACCTTCCGGCTGATCCTGCGGCAGGAACAGTTCCAGTTTGTCAGCTACGCCGTTGCGCTCTGCGTTGTCACGCGACGCCAGGATCGCCTGTGGGTCGATATCGATACCGATGACTTTCTCCGCGCCCAGTTTCAGCGCAGCGATGGCCAGAATGCCGGAGCCACAACCGAAATCGATCACGGTTTTACCTGCTAGGTCCTGGCCGTCAAGCCATTCCAGACACAGTGACGTGGTTGGGTGGGTTCCGGTCCCGAACGCCAGGCCCGGATCCAGCATGACGTTTACGGCATCCGGCTCAGGGGCTTCGCGCCAGCTCGGACAAATCCACAGGCGGCGGCCAAAACGCATTGGGTGGAAGTTCTCCATCCACTCACGTTCCCAGTCCTTGTCTTCCAGCTGCTCAACTTTGTAGGCAAAGTCGTCGGCGATCAGCGGGCTGTTCTTCAGCATCTCCAGGACGAAGTTCATGTCCGTTTCGGCATCGTACAGGCCAACAACGTCAGTATCACCCCACAGGCGGGTTTCTCCCGGCAGCGGTTCGAAAACCGGCGTGTCCTGAGCGTCCAGGAAAGTGACAGAGACCGCACCGGTCTCTTCCATCAGCATGTCGCCGATGGCTTCAGCATTGTCTGCCGTCGCGTTCAGTTTGATTTGAATCCAAGGCATGGTTAATTCGCTTTTCATTAGCTACGGTTCAAGGATGCGGAGTCTAGCATGAATTTTAGGCAGTAGGTACATGCAGTGACTCGCCCGACGGCCGGGGCGGGCCGTTGATAGAAAGATAGCACCCGAAGGTGCTATCTGAGAGAGGGAATGGTTGGCGGGTCAGACCTGCTGCGGTACCTGAACCGGTACCGGGCGGGTCAGGCTGCCGATCACGAAAGCGACAAGGCTCAGCGCCAGGGTCGGCACGATGATGTGGATCCCGCCCAGATCCGGCTTGATCACTGACAGGGCGATGTAGCACACCAGACCGCTGCTCATCGAGGCGAAGGCGCCGGTGGCTGACGCGCGCTTCCAGTACAGGCCCAGTACCAGCGGCCACAGGAACACGGCCTGCATGCCGCCAAAGGCCAGCAGGTTAAGCCAGATGATCATGTCCGGCGGATTGGTCGCCGCGACAAACACCAGTGCGGAAAAGATCCCCGTTACCCACAGTGACAGCTTCGGTAGGCGGCGTTCGGCTTCCGGTCCTTCTGCGGCTTTGGGGTTGATGTAATTGAGGTACAGATCTTTGAGCAGGGTGGCTGACGCCTGAATCAACTGGGAGTCGATGGTCGACATAATGGCGGCCATCGGCCCGGCAAGGAAGACCCCGGCCACCACTGGCGGCAGTACCGTCATCATCAGGGTCGGCATGATCTGATCCGGGCTGGCAATATCCGGGACGATAGCGCGTCCCAGCGCGCCGGCCAGGTGCATCCCCAGCATCAGGAAGGCCACCATGATGGTGCTGATCACCATGCCGCTGTGCAGCGATGCGCTGGACTTATACGACATGCAGCGTACTGCGGCGTGCGGCAGGCCAATCACCCCGAAACAGACCAGTACCCAGAAGCTGAGCATAAATGGCTGGCTGAGGAAATGATCAGGGCCGTACGGCGTGACCAGCGCCGGGTCGATGCGGTGCAGTTCGCCCATCATCTCGCCGATGCTGCCACCGGCGTGGACGATACCGGCCAGCAGGGCAATGGTACCGATGATCATCATGATGCCCTGCACGGTGTCAGTCATGACCACGGCGCGAAAGCCGCCAATGGTGGTATACAGGCCGACGGTGACGGCAAACAGCATTAGCCCGTGCTGGTAAGACAGGCCGGTGACAGTTTGCAGCAGGCGCGCTCCCCCGACAAACTGCACCACCATAGTGCCGAAAAAGGCCAGCAGCAGCGCCAGGGAGGCAAGGATCACGACCCCGCGGTTTTTATAACGGGCATAAAGAATGTCGTTCAGGGTCAGGGCGTTGTGGCGGCGCGCTTCAATCGCGAACTTCTTGCCCAGTACCCCGAGTGTCAGCCAGGCGGCTGGCAGCTGGATCATCGCCAGCAGTACCCAGCCCAGGCCCATTTTGTAGGCTGCGCCCGGGCCACCGATAAAGGAGCTGGCGCTGGCATAGGTTGCGGCCAGGGTCATCGCCAGCACAAAACCGCCCATACTGCGGTTGCCGACCAGGTATTCGTTGAGAAAGCCTTTACCGTTGCTGCGGTGGCGGCGGCTATAGAGCGCCAGAGCAAAAACAGCCAAAAGGTACAGAGCAAGAGGGATAAGCAGCTGGCTATTCATGCGGGGTCTCCTGTTCGGCGTCGAGCGGCATGTCCCGGTACAGGAATTTCACCATGAGGGCGCAAAGCAGGGTAAAAATCACAGGGCCGATAATACAGGCCAGCAGGAACCAGAGAGGAAAGCCCCAGTAAAGGGTCGGCATGGTGGTGTCAGTGCTGGCCGGGGCAAAACCATAGGCGGTGCAGTACCACCAGACGAAATAAGCCAGTGCCAGTCCGAGAGCCCATTTGGCTTCTTTGTGGGCCTGGCGATAGCGCGCTGAGAGCGTTTTCATGGCGTTAATTATCCATTGATAAGCAGACGGTAAGTGGCAGCGATACAGCGTGTCTGCTCACGTTTCATACAAAAACAAAGGGGGCTATTGTGGCAAAACTTGGCGGGGCATGCCAAGTGCCGCGTGGTGATTGCTGTTTTCATCACCGCTGTGGCTGGTCGGTGCGAAGAAAAAAGGCTGCCAGAGGCAGCCTTAATGTCAGCGTTCAGCGTGGGTTTATTGAAGACCCAGCTTCTTCTCCAGGTAGTGGATGTTAGCGCCACCGTGCTGGAAGTTTTCGTCCGCCATAATGTCTTGTTGCAGCGGAACGTTGGTTTTGATGCCGTCGATGATCATCTCACCCAGCGCATTCTTCATGCGGGCAATGGCCACGTCACGGTTCTCACCGTAAGTGATCAGCTTACCGATCATTGAATCGTAGTAAGGCGGAACACTGTAGCCGGTGTAGATGTGTGATTCCCAACGAACGCCCATGCCGCCCGGTGAGTGGAAACGCTGGATTTTACCCGGAGACGGCAGGAAGCGAACTGGGTCTTCAGCGTTAATACGACACTCGATAGCGTGGCCGCGCAGCTTGATGTCATCCTGAGTGAAAGACAGTGGCTGGCCTGCCGCAATACGCAGCTGCTCTTTGATCAGGTCAATGCCGGTTACCATTTCTGTAACTGGGTGCTCAACCTGAATACGGGTGTTCATTTCAATGAAGTAGAACTCACCGTTTTCGTACAGGAACTCGAACGTACCTGCGCCGCGGTAACCGATTTCAACACACGCACGGGTACAACGCTCACCGATGTACTTACGCATCTCTTCCGTGATACCCGGTGCTGGTGCTTCTTCCACAACTTTCTGGTGACGACGCTGCATCGAACAGTCACGCTCACCCAGGTGGATCGCGCCGCCCTGGCCGTCGGCCAGCACCTGTACTTCAATGTGACGTGGGTTTTCCAGGAATTTCTCCATGTAAACCATGTCGTTGTTGAAGGCTGCTTTTGCTTCGGCGCGGGTCATGGCAATTGCTTCTACCAGATCCGATTCTGCACGCACAACACGCATACCGCGGCCGCCGCCACCACCAGAGGCTTTGATGATCACTGGGTAGCCGATGCGCTTAGCACAGGCACGGTTTTTGGCTTCGTCGTCACCCAGCGGGCCGTCAGAACCCGGTACACAAGGTACACCGGCTTTCTTCATGGAGCTGATGGCGGAAACTTTGTCACCCATCATGCGGATAGTGTCCGCTTTCGGGCCAACAAAGATAAAGCCTGAACGCTCGACTTGCTCAGCAAAGTCAGCATTTTCAGACAGGAAGCCGTAGCCCGGGTGAATCGCAACCGCCCCGGTAATTTCCGCAGCACTGATGATGCGAGGAATATTCAGGTAGCTTTCGGTGCTTTGTGCCGGACCAATACACACTGACTCGTCTGCCAGCAGTACGTGTTTCAGATCGCGGTCTGCGGTGGAGTGAACCGCCACAGTTTTGATGCCCAGCTCCTTGCAGGCTCGCAGGATGCGAAGGGCAATTTCGCCACGGTTGGCGATAACAATTTTATCTAACATATCGCGCCCCGGTTACTCGATGATAACGAGAGGCTGGTCAAACTCAACGGCGTCACCGTCTTCAGCCAGAATAGCTACAACCGTACCGGCTTTGTCTGATTCGATTTGGTTCATCATCTTCATCGCTTCAACGATGCACAGGGTATCGCCCACGTTTACAGACTGACCAATTTCCACAAAAGCTTTCGCGTCTGGGCTTGGCGCACGGTAGAACGTACCTACCATTGGTGACAGAACCTGATGGCCAGCTGGCGTCGACGGAGTGGTCGTTACGTGCGGCTCAGCGGCAGGAGCTGGTGCTGCAACTGGTGCTGGAGCGGCAATAGGCGCGCCCATTGGTGCAGCTGCGTAAACGTGAGTAGGCGCAGGGGCAGCGGCAGTCGCACGGCTGATGCGTACGGATTCTTCACCTTCAGAGATTTCCAGCTCAGCAATACCAGACTCTTCAACTAGCTCAATCAGTTTTTTGATTTTACGAATATCCATTTATCTTTCTCTTTTGATGTTCAGTGGGCGGCTGTAAGGCAATGTCCGGCATTGCTCACAGGGCAAAAATCATGATCAGTCGCCGGCGTTAAGGCGGCGTACTGCTGCCTGCAGGGCAAATTCGTATCCGTCTGCGCCCAGTCCGCAAATCACGCCTACTGCTTTATCGGAGAAGTAAGAGTGGCTGCGGAACGGCTCACGGGCGTGAACGTTAGACAGGTGCACCTCGATAAACGGCAGGGCAACACCCAGCAGGGCATCCCGGATGGCCACACTGGTATGGGTGAAGGCAGCCGGGTTGATAATAACGAAATCGACGCGATCCTGAGCGTGATGGATAGCTTCGATCAGCTCATGCTCCGCGTTAGACTGGATGTGCTCGAGTGTCACGCCCAGCGTTTGTGCTTTGGCAGTCAGGTTAGCCACAATATCCGCCAGAGTTTGCTGGCCGTAGTGCCCCGGTTCACGGGTGCCGAGCAAATTGAGGTTAGGGCCATTGATCAATAAAATTCGTTGATTGGTCGACATCTTGACGTTATTTCACTTGTTTTAGAGGTTTAACTCTAGCAACGTGCAAAAAACTTGCAACCTTGCTTCCTTGCGTGCCGATTTATACTGCCAAAACATGCTTGCTGAGCAATTATAGAGAATTCACCGCAAATCGCAGCAAAATACTGGTCTAATCACCGCACTTTTTCTTGTACACGTGTACGCTGTTTGGCGACAAAGAGGAGAGTCGGGGAGCGTCAGCTGACGGCCCGTCAGGCACTATGATTGAGTCTGGCTGGCGAGACAAGGATTCGCGAGAGTGAGCCGGTGACTTTTAGCGGTAGATCAAAAAAGCCGCCTGTTTGGCGGCTTTTCTGTGCTTCTAGCAGCAAATTACAGCACTTTTTGTTTCTCTGCAATCAGCTTATCCACCACGCTTGGGTCAGCCAGCGTCGAGGTATCCCCCAGGCTGGCAGTATCACCGGTGGCGATCTTACGCAGAATACGACGCATGATCTTACCGGAGCGGGTTTTCGGCAGGGCATCTGTCCAGTGCAGGAAGTCCGGCGTGGCAATCGGCCCGATTTCCTTACGCACCCACTCTTTCACTTCTTTATGCAGCTCGGCACTCGGGATCACCCCGTCATTCAGCGTAATGTAGGCGTAAATGGCCTGACCTTTGATGTCATGCGGTACCCCGACAATCGCGGCTTCGGCAATCTTGTCGAACGCGACCAGGGCAGATTCGATTTCTGCGGTGCCCATACGGTGGCCGGAAATGTTCAGTACGTCATCCACCCGGCCAGTGATCCAGTAGTAGCCGTCTTCGTCACGACGGGCACCGTCACCGGTAAAGTACATGCCCTGGAAAGTCGAGAAGTAGGTTTGCTCAAAGCGCTCGTGGTCACCCCACAGGGTACGCATTTGTCCCGGCCAGGAGTCAATCATCACCAGGTTACCTTCGTTGGCACCGTCGAGAATGTTCCCCATGTTGTCGACCAGCGCAGGCTGAACGCCGAAGAACGGACGGGTTGCCGAGCCCGGTTTCAGGGCCGTTGCGCCCGGCAGTGGCGTGATCAGGATGCCGCCGGTCTCGGTTTGCCACCAGGTATCCACGATCGGACAGCGGCTGTCACCGATGGTGCGGTAGTACCATTCCCAGGCTTCCGGGTTAATCGGCTCACCGACCGAGCCCATGATGCGCAGCGAGGTACGTTTGGTGCCGGCAATGGCTTCGTCACCTTTGGCCATCAGGGCGCGGATCGCGGTTGGCGCGGTGTACAGGATGTTGACGTTGTGTTTGTCGACCACTTCGCTCATGCGGCTGGTGGACGGGTAGTTTGGAACGCCTTCGAACAGCAGGGTCGTCGCCCCGTTGGCCAGCGGACCGTATACCAGGTAGCTGTGACCCGTGATCCAGCCCACGTCGGCTGTACACCAGTACACATCGCCTTCCTGGTAATCAAAGACATACTTGAAGGTCATGGTGGCATACACCAGGTAACCCCCGGTTGTGTGCAACACGCCTTTTGGCTTGCCGGTGGAGCCAGAGGTGTAGAGGATGAACAGCGGATCTTCGGCATTCATCTCTTCCGGTTCACAGTGCGCAGAGGCAACCGCTGTCGCTTCGTGCCACCAGACATCACGGTCAGCGTGCCACTCAATGTTGCCGCCGGTGCGTTTGAAGACAATGACTTTCTCAACAGAGGTCACGTCATCGCTCGCCAGGGCATCATCCACATTTTTCTTCAGCGGAACGGCACGGCCGCCACGCAGGCCTTCATCGGCAGTAACCACGACTTTGGCATTGGAATCAGTAATACGGCCGGCCAGGGCTTCCGGAGAGAAACCGCCGAACACGATAGTGTGAACCGCACCGATACGGGTACAGGCCAGCATTGCCACGGCGGCTTCCGCAACCATCGGCATGTACAGGCAAACCACGTCACCTTTACGTACACCCTGGCTCTTCAGTGCGTTGGCAAATTTACAGACCTGCTCGTGCAGTTCGTTGTAAGTCAGAATGGCATCATCAGCCGGATTGTCACCTTCCCAGATAATCGCTGGCTGGTCGCCGCGGGTTGCCAGGTGGCGGTCAATACAGTTGGCGGAGACGTTCAGCGAACCGTCTTCAAACCACTTGATGTTGACATGGCCGGTATCGAACGAGGTGTTCTTCACTTTGCTAAACGGCTTGATCCAGTCAACGATTTTACCGTGCTCGCGCCAGAAACCTTCCGGATTAATCACCGACTGCTGGTACATTTCGCGGTACTGTTCGTCAGTGACGTGGGCGCTGGCAGCGATGTTCTGGTTTACTGGATACACATGAACCTCACTCATTCTCTTCTCCTTGTGTTCCGTCTGTGTCCGTTCCGGACCGGATAATTCGGTATGCAGGATATCCCTTGCGTAATAACTAACTTCTGACAGAACGCTGCCAGCCACAATTAGACTTTAGGATGAGAGGGTGAAAAATGCGGATTGCCCCCGTGTTTTCAGGGGCGTTACAGTCGAAAACTTGCGCTGGCACAAGAGGGTGGCGTCACCGAAACGCTGTTTTTTCAGTGGGTTTGAGTGTGGGGCAGATAGCGGTGCGGCAGATCGCCGTGTTTTAAACGAACATAAATTAAGGCGGCGGTAATGGCGTCCTGCAGGGCATCGTGACGGGGCATCACCGGTAAATCCAGATGCCGGCTGATCGCTTCCAGGCTCAGATCGAAATAGGCATTGGGCAGCTGGCGCTCCAGTTGCTCGTGATACAGATGGCTGACCTCGACCAGTTTGTTGGGCAGCGGAAAGCCATAATGGCGGCGGAAATAGCGGTCCAGGATCGTCTTGTCATAACGGATGTGATAGCCAACCAGCGGGCGATTACCGATGAAATCCAGTAGCTTGGCCAGCGCCTGCTGCTCATCCAGCCCCTGATTGAGATCCTGATGGCGAATCCGATGGACAGCCACGGAGCCGGCATCCAGACTGGCCGGGGCGCGCAGAGTCAGGTGAATCGACTGGCTGGTGAGGATCCGGTTGGCCCGAATCCGGGTGGCGGCAATCGTCACCAGCTCGGCACTGTGCGGATCCAGGCTGGTGGTTTCACAGTCCAGCGAGACCAGTTCGTCGCCGCGATACCGTTCGAACAGCGCGCGGTATTCACTGTGTCGCAGCCGATGGCGGTACCACCAGCGTCTTAGTACGTTCATGCGCAGGCCTCCCGTCGGTTAGTCCCGGATTTGATAGTGATAGCCGAGCCACTCTTTGAATTTTTTCACCACGTGCAGGCTGTGGCGCAGCAGATCCCGCTCGGCCCGGCTCAGCGGTTCGATTTTCAGGTGCTGCTGCATGCCACCGGCCTGTTGGTCGAGTTGCTGCCGCAAACGCAGTTTAATGAACAGCTTGAGGGCCTCGCTGAGATTGGAGGCGGTCGAGGGTTCGAGGACTTTGCGCGCCTCCAGCTGTTCGATGCGCAGGAAGGTGTTGTTGGCCTCAATGCCGTTTTCCAGCGCCAGTGCCCGGATACCGTGGACGATAGGGAAAACGCCGCCCTGCTTGATGTCGAGCCCGTCCTTATTGGCTTTGAGCTTGCCAAACAGGGACAGCGGAACGCTGAACCGTAGGGCCGGGCGGGTAAAGGTGGCCAGCAGCAGCTCCTGCTCGGCCATCAGTTCGTGGAGGCGGTGTTTGACCGGAGCCAGCAACTCACGGTTACCGGCCACGGCGTGGCTGTCAGCCAGAATCGCCAAATCCATCATCGTTTCCTCATTTCCCTCAAAGGCATAGTCTTTCAGGGTATGTAACCACTCACTTTTCGTCTTCACCCATTTCGGATTGTTGACCATGACGTTGCCCGGGCACAGTGGGTAGCCAAGCTGGTGCAGGGTGTGGGTCAGGGTTTCCATGACCTCGGCCAGCCCCGGCCAGTCGACCCCGTCGGCCAGGATCAGGGCGTTGTCCTGGTCGGTTTTCAGGATTTGCTCGCCGCGGCCTTCCGAGCCCATGACGATCAGGCAACAATGGTTGTGTAGTGCCTGCGGCACCACCAGCTGGAAAGCTTTTTCAATAATCTGTTCATTTACCGTGGCGATCAGCTCCATTACAAACCGGGTGTGAATGCCGTTATTAAACAGGGTTTCCACCAAGCGGGTCTGGCTGCCAGCCGCCAGCGCCAGCTCTTCAATCGTCGATGCGCGGGCGATCCGCAGCGTCAGTACATGGGAGTGGGTGGAAAACAGGCTCAGTACCTGGGTGAGATCCAGCATCCCGGCCAGTTTGTCGCCGTCCACGACCGAGACCCGTTTGACCTTGTGACGGGTCATCGCCAGCATTGCGTTAAACAGGTAATCCCCTTTATTGACGCTGATCACCGGCGAGGTCGCGACCTGCCCGACCGGGGCATCGTGCGGATAACCTTCCAGCATCACGGCGTGGAGCAGGTTGGTACGGGTAATAATGCCGTAGGGCTGCCCGTCCCCCGCTTCAACCAGCGCGGCATCTGAGCGTTGCTGTTGCAGCTGCTCGGTAGCCGTCTGCAGCGAGCAGTGCCGCGGTAGGATCAGGCAAGGCTGAATGTTGTCATCGTCAACTTTCGTCAGAATAAATTCGGCCAGGTTCTGCT
Source organism: Photobacterium sp. GSS17 (assembly GCF_028621875.1). Lineage (NCBI taxonomy): Bacteria > Pseudomonadati > Pseudomonadota > Gammaproteobacteria > Vibrionales > Vibrionaceae > Photobacterium > Photobacterium sp. GSS17. Next base: position 209,281 of record NZ_CP117517.1, read on the forward strand.
GGCGCTGGGCTTCTTCCAGCAGTTGCTGGCGGCGGGCCAGGCTGGTGGCAAAGTAGGCCGCAAACTGGCTGTTGTGGTGGTAGAGGTCCTGGAATACGTCGCGTGGCAGCAGGTGGCAGAGGGTATCTTCAAGTGCCCGGTAGCGGTGGCGGCAATGCGCCTCCAGCTGCGCCCTGACATCAAACATGTCATCAGTGGTGTAGTGCGCGAAGACTTCTTTGCCGTCGGCGCTGCTTTCCTCGACACTGCCCTTGATAATGATGAACAGCTGATCGCAGGCGCTGCCTGCTTCAATCAGGGTTTCACCATGCCGGTAATAGGCGACATCCAGCGAATCAATCAGCCGGTGCTGCTGATCCGGGGTCAGGCGATCAAACGGGGGAAGGGACGTGTCAAAGCTATCGGACATGCAGACTCTCCAGGCAGGCATCAGACCATATATGCAGTGTCTGTCGGAAAGCGAGCGGATGCCAGACGACTTTAGTCTAGCTTGGGGCGCTGATAAGGTTGATCTTCCGCAAAGAGAAATGAAATCAGTGGAATAATTTCATTGGGAGGATGCGCTTAACTGGGCATAATAGGTGCCTTTTGGAGCGGCAGTTCGGTGACAGGACTGCCACATCAGGCTCTTTATTTAGTTTGATAGGACATGGCATGTTTCGAAGTAGCCCTTTTGGCTGGACCTCCCAATATTTAATTGGTTTCTTCTTCAATTACGGTGTTTACCTGCCGTTCTGGGCTTTGTGGCTGGCGTATCTGGAAGTCAGTGCGTCAAATATCGGCTTGCTGCTGGGGCTGGGCTTCGGCGTTCGCTGTCTGGCCAATCTGGTGATCACCCCGCGCATTCATAAGGTGGAGCTCCTGATTCCGGCCCTGCGCTGGTTTGGTCTGGCGGCGCTGGCAACCTGTGTTGCCTATATTTATTGCGGCGGAAGTTTGTGGGCACTAACTATCGTCACTGTACTTTTCAACATGATGGTTGGGCCGATTGTACCGCTGTCCGATGCGCTGGCCAATCACTATGCCAAAGAAGGCCATCTGGATTATGGCCGTACTCGGTTATGGGGCTCGATCGCCTTTATCGCTGGTTCTACCGTGGTGGGGCTAGCGGCCGCTGAATTTTCGCCAGCGGTGATTCCCTGGGTAGCTGCAGCTGGTTTGGTCGCCGCGCTGGTGCTGACGGTCCGTCAGCCGACCGTGTTGCCGGTGTCAGAGCCGGGCAGCCATGATGCGCCGCGCCCGGCGCTGATGCAGATGCTGCGTGACCCGAAAGTGATCCAGTTCCTGACGATTATTGCGCTGCTGCAGGGCAGCCATGCGGCGTATTACAGCTTCAGTGCCATTTACTGGAAAGATGTGGGCTACAGCGAAGATGTGATCGGTTACCTGTGGAGCTTCAGCGTGGTCGCCGAAGTAGCCGTGTTTGCGATCAGTAAGCGCCTGTTTGCGGGCTGGAGCGTCGCTAACATGTTCCGTCTGGCTGCGGTGGGGGTGATGATTCGCTGGGGACTGACGGCAACCATGACTGAGCTGCCGGTGCTGTTTGCGGCTCAGGCCTTGCATGGCATTACTTTTGCGGCAGCACACCTGGCGACTATCCGTTATATCCAGCATGCGCAGAGCAACCAGATGGTGGCCCTGCAGGCACTCTATAACGCCTTGCCGATGGGGGCGTTTATGGCGCTGATGACCGCACTGAGCGGCTGGCTGTATGGCTTGTGGGGCGCGGATATTTTCTGGCTGATGGCGCTGATGGGTGTACCGGCACTGTTCATGAAAATTGAAGACATGCCCCGTCGCAGTCTGGTTCAGGATAACTGATTGATTCACTGGTGACTTCAGGACGTTGCCATCCAGAACTGTGATCCTCCTGATTGGTGAGAGCCCGGTGTTTAGCTACACTGGGCTCTCATTTTTTATATCTACAATCTGGATTAGGGATAACGCATGGCACAGGGATGGATTGTCGTGCCGGTGACGCTGGCTTATCTGGTGCTGCTGTTCTGGATCGCCTGGTACGGCGATCGGAATAAGCAATGGATGGCGCGCTGGCGACCGTGGATTTACAGCCTTTCAATTGCGGTGTACTGCACCTCATGGACGTTTTACGGCACCGTGGGGCAGGCCAGCCACGATGTCTGGTCATTCTTGCCGATCTACATCGCTCCTATTCTCGTCTTCACGTTTGGCTGGCGCATTCTGGCGCGGCTGATACTGATCGCGAAACGGGAACATATCACCTCCATTGCCGACTTTATCGCGGCCCGCTACGGCAAATCGCAGGGGCTGGCAGTCTTGGTGACCCTGATTGCGGTGGTCGGTATTCTGCCGTATATCGCGCTGCAGCTGCGCGGGATCACCATGGGGCTGGAGCAGGTCGCCCCCGGGCTGGGCCAGGAAATGGGGATCCTCGGTACCGGTAAATCCGATATCGCCTGGATGGTCACTGGGGCGCTGGCAGTGTTCACCGTGTTGTTCGGAACCCGACACATTGATACCACCGAGCACCACCGCGGCATGATGATGGCGGTGGCCTTTGAGTCGCTGGTCAAACTGGCGGCGTTCCTGATTGTCGGGGTGTTTGCGGTCGCCCTGCTGGTGGACATTCCTAACCTGGGGAGCGCCGCGGCTGACCTGTTGCAACCGGCCAATCCTCAGATTGGCAGCCTGCTGATTCATACCCTGCTGACCATGACGGCCATTGTCTGTCTGCCGCGGCAGTTTCACACCACGGTGGTGGAAAATGAACGGGCGCAGGATCTGCATAAAGCGCGCTGGGTGTTTCCGCTGTACCTGTTCTTGATGGGACTGTTTGTTATCCCTCTCTCATTGGCCGGGCAGGCCCTGTTACCGCACATAGCGGCGGATACCTATGTGATTAATCTGCCGCTGCAAAAAGGGGTCGACAGCATCGCGCTGCTGGCTTTCCTTGGCGGGACTTCCGCGGCCAGCGGGATGGTGATTGTCTCGACCATCGCGCTGGCAATCATGGTGTCCAACGACCTGGTGCTGCCGCTGCTGCTGCGCCGTTTGCGGATCTCGGGACGTAACTTCTCGGCCTTTTCCGGATTGTTGCTCAATATTCGCCGGGCGCTGATTGTCCTGTTGTTGCTGGCAGCATGGGGGTTCTATCAGGTTCTGGGCGCTATCCCGTCGCTGTCGGCGATCGGCTTTCTGTCGTTTGCTGCTATCGCTCAGTTTGCCCCGGCGTTGCTGGGCGGCATCTACTGGCGGGAAGGGAACCGCAACGGCGTGTACGCCGGGCTGTGCGGCGGGATCACCATCTGGGCGGTGACCATGATGGGGCAGACCAACATGCTGGCCGGCAGTGCGGATACCAACCTGCTGCTGTGGCTGCTGACGCCGCCATCGCTGCCGGTTCTGCATGAACTTTCGACTGTGGACTGGGGGATGCTGCTGAGTCTGGTGGTGAACATCATCCTCTATATCGGCGTTTCCCTGGTGACCCGCTCGTCTCTGACCGAGCGGTTACAGGCGGCCTCTTTTGTCGGGGCACCGTTGCCGGAAAGCGGCGATGCCAGCCTGTACCAGACCCGGGTGACGGTGGCCGAACTGGAAATGCTGGCGGCGCGGTTTGTCGGACGTAAGCGGGTGCGTTATGCGTTCCGGCAGTACGGCGAGCAGCACGATGAATCCCTGCTGCCGCAGCAACAGGCGCCATCGACCTTGATCCGCCATACCGAGCGGGTACTGGCGGGGGTGTTCGGGGCGTCATCAGCACGGCTGGTACTGACCTCAGCGCTGCAGGGCCGCAAGATGCAGCTGGAGGAAGTGGCGACCATCGTCGACGAAGCCTCGGAGCTGTTTGATTTCAGCCGCGGCCTGCTGCAAGGCGCGATTGAGCATATCAGTCAGGGGATCGCGGTAGTGGATAAACAGCTGCGGCTGGTGGCCTGGAACCAGCGCTACCTGGAGTTGTTCAGCTTTCCACCCGGGTTGATTCAGGTCGGGCGGCCGATTGCGGATGTGATCCGCCATAACGCCGAGCTGGGGCTGTGCGGGCCCGGCGATCCGGAAAAACATGTCGCCAAACGGGTCGAGCACCTGAAGCGGGGAACGGCCCATACCTCATCGCGGGTGCGTCAGGATGGCCAGGTGATTGAGGTGCAGGGGAATCCCATGCCGGGCGGTGGCTTCGTAATGAGCTTTACCGACATCACGGAGTTCCGCAATGCCGAGCAGGCGCTGAAAGAAGCCAACGAAACGCTGGAAGAGCGGGTGCGTCAGCGAACCAGTGAGCTGGAATCCCTCAACCGTCAGTTGGTGGTCGCCACCCAGCATGCCGAGTTGCAGACCAAATCCAAGAGCCGGTTTCTGGCGGCGGTAAGCCATGATCTGATGCAGCCGCTCAATGCCGCGCGGTTGTTTGCCTCGTCGTTATCTGAGGTCGCGGCTGACAAGGAAACCCGCAAGCTGGCCAATCATATTGAAAGTGCACTGGGTGCGGCCGAAGATTTGATTGGCGATCTGCTGGATATCTCGCGGCTGGAATCCGGCAAGCTGGATATCCATGTGCATGCCTTTACCCTCAATGATGTGCTGGCGAACCTGAACGCCGAGTTCAGTGCACTGGCTAAACAGCAGGGCATCACGTTTACCATGGTGCCGACCTCGCTGGTGGTGCAGTCTGATCCCAAGTTGTTGCGTCGGGTTGTACAGAACTTCCTGACCAATGCGTTTCGCTACAGCCCCAGCGGTAAAGTGGTGCTGGGGGCGCGCCGGATTAATGGGCAGGTGCGTATTGATGTCTGGGATAACGGCATGGGGATTGAAGCAGAGAAGCAGCTGGAAATCTTCGAGGAGTTTAACCGTGGCACCCAGGTGCGCTCCGATCAGGGGTTGGGGCTGGGGCTGGCGATATCAAAAGGGATTGCCCAGGTGCTTGGTCATCAGATCTCGATGCGCTCGTGGCACGGCAAAGGCAGTGTCTTTTCTATCACCCTGAATCAGGAAGACAAAGCGGCCTTGCCTCAGGTCGTCCCACCGGCGGCAAGCCAGAGCCATTCAGATCTCAGTCACTTGCGGATTTTGTGTGTCGATAACGAGCCGGACATTCTGGTCGGGATGGAAAACCTGCTGGCCCGCTGGGGCTGTGAGGTGAAAACCGCGACCGATATCGTCGACAGCCTCAAAGCGCTGGAGGACGGCTGGCTACCGCATGTGATTTTCTCCGATTACCGGCTGGACGATGGTCGCACCGGGCTGGAAGTGCTGCAGCAGTGCCGCCTGCGGCTAGGGAACCGGTTTGCCGGGGTGATCATCAGTGCCGATCGTACGGATGCGATGATGGAGGGGATACAGGCCAATGGCTTCAGCTTTATCGCCAAACCGGTGAAGCCGCTTAAGTTACGCTCCGTGCTCAATCGGGTCACAGAAACGGCATGAGAAAAATCATTCTTTGGCTATCAAAAACGCGTATCTGATCTCTTAGCTGCATGCATCAAAGAGACCGCCTCCGGGCGGTCTCTTCGTATTTATAGACAGCAAGGTCACTGGCCACTGAAATTGGCCGCGGACACAGCTACTCTGCGACGCCACCCTGCGTCAGTTTAGCCGGATCGAGCAGGCGTTCCAAAGTTGCGCGATTGAGATCGGTCTCCTCTTCTGCCACGTCAATAATGGCCCGGCCCTCCTGATAGGCTCGTTTGGCAATCGCGGCGGCTTTCAGGTAGCCAATCACCGGATTGAGTGCGGTGACCAGAATCGGGTTCTTGGCCAGCGCGACATCCAGGTTATCCTGACGCACCGTGAAGGTCGCAATGGCTTTATCGGCCAGAGCTGTGGCGCTGTTTGCCAGCAGTTCAATACTTTCCAGAATATTGTGCGCAATCACCGGCAGCATGACATTCAGCTGGAAGTTACCGGACTGGCCGGCCACCGTGATGGTCGCGTCATTCCCGATCACCTGGGCGGCTGCCATGGCGGCGGCTTCCGGGATCACCGGGTTGACCTTGCCCGGCATAATGGAGGATCCGGGTTGCAGCGCCTGTAGCTCAATTTCGCCCAGCCCGGCGAGAGGGCCGGAGTTCATCCAGCGAAGATCGTTGGCGATCTTCATGATCGCTACTGCTGTCGTGCGCAGCTGGCCGGACAGGGCGACGATCGCATCCTGGCTGCTGAGGTTGAAGAAGAAGTTCTCGCTGGTGGAAAAGCGGATCCGGGTGGCCTGCGACAGGTTGTCGGCAAACGCTCCGGCAAAGCGGTGATCGGCGTTGATGCCGGTCCCGACGGCGGTGCCGCCCTGGGCCAGGGCTTTGACCGCAGGCAAGGTCTGTTCGATGGCCGCTTTGGCATGGCTGATCTGATACTGCCAGCCTCCCAGCTCTTGGGCAAAGGTCACCGGCATGGCATCCATCAGGTGGGTGCGCCCGGTTTTCACGACGTGGCTGAGGCTGTTTTTCTTGGCCTCCAGTGTTGCAATCAGATGCTGCAGGGCCGGTAGCAGCTGTTGTTCGAGAGCCAGAGCAGAACTGACCTGTATCGCGGTAGGAATCACGTCATTGCTGCTCTGGCCCATATTGACGTGATCGTTCGGGCTGACATCCCCGCCGAGTGTTCGGCTCGCCAGTGTCGCAATCACCTCGTTGGCATTCATGTTTGAGCTGGTACCGGAGCCGGTCTGAAAGACATCAATGGGGAACTGCGCCAGATGCTGGCCGTCGATAATGCTTTGTGAGGCTTCCTCAATGGCAGTGGCTATATCACCTTCCAGCAAACCGAGCTGAGCATTGGTGAGTGCTGCCGTCTGCTTGATGTAAGCCAGCGCCTGAATGAATCGGGCCGGCATGGTGTGACGGCTGAAGCGGAAGTTATCGACCGCCCGCTGGGTCTGGGCTTGATACAGTGCGTCAGTGGGGACCTGCACCTCGCCCATGCTGTCAGTTTCGGTACGGAAAGTCTGGTTCATTGCGGCTCCTTGTTGTCAGTCGAGCGGCGCCTGTACGCCGCGCAGTTGTTGCTGTAAGGCCAGAAAACGGATATCCCCGTCTTCGAATTGGTCGTAATAACGCTTCAGGGTCAGTAGCGGGACATGGATGGAGTCCAGGCACACCCGGCGAAAGATGCGGCTGCGCCGCGGGTCGGCAATGGCTTCGAGAAAATGGTGATACAGCTGACGCAGGAACAGCTCACACAACAGGGCATTTTCTTGCTCAGCCCCGTGTTCGTGGCTGGCCGCCAGCAGCACACCCCAATGAAGGTATTCGTGAATAACATCCGGCTCAAAACCGTGAGGAGATGAGTAATCCTGAAACCGATCCTGCGCTTTAAAAAATGCGTTATAGAGGTGAGCGTGGCTGTCCATAGTGGCCCCATACATACCATGTAATGATAATTATTATCATTTAATTTTCAGGATGGCAATCCTTGTGAACGTTCCGTGTGGCGAAAAAGCAGAAAGGCGGCGTTGAAGCAGAAGGAAAAAGCACAGAGAAAGGCAAGAAAAAAGCCGACGCGTGGCGTCGGCTTTTGAGGATGGCGGTGTGGCGGGCCCGATTAGTGATCGTGCGCGGCACCGGCCCCTTTTGGATAACGGATAGATTCAACCATTTCCTGTACATCTTCCGGTACTTCGGCAGTGAACTTGTTCACAACAATTGATACCACGAAGTTCAGACACATACCCAGTGTACCAATGCCTTCTGGGCTAATGCCGAACCACCAGTTTTCAGGCGTGCTGGCGGCCGGATTGATGAACTTGAAGTAGATGATGTACGCTGCGGTAAAGAAGATCCCTGACAGCATGCCGGCAATTGCGCCTTCTTTATTCATCTTCTTATAGAAGATGCCCAGAATAATCGCCGGGAAGAACGAGGCGGCAGCCAGACCGAAGGCGAATGCCACCACCTGAGCTACGAAGCCCGGAGGGTTGATACCCAGGTAACCGGCACCGATGATAGCCAGACCTGCGCCCACCCGTGCGGCCAGCAGTTCCTGTTTATCGGTCATATTGGGTTTGAAGCCTTTCTTCAGCAGATCGTGCGAAACCGAGGTGGAGATAACCAGCAGCAGACCGGCAGCGGTAGACAGTGCAGCGGCCAGGCCGCCGGCTGCCAGCAGAGCAACTACCCAGTTCGGCAGTTTCGCCAGCTCAGGACTTGCCAGTACGATGATGTCACGGTTGATGTTCATCTCGTTGCGCTCATCGCCGGAGTAGAACATTTTGCCGTCGCCGTTCTTATCTTCCCAGGTTACTAGACCCGTTTTCTCCCAGTTTGTTACCCAGCTTGGTGCTTGCTCAACCGGCACACCTTGCATATCAGGGCCGTTCACCGTGGTGATCATGTTCACGCGGGCAAAAGCGGCTACTGCCGGAGCGGTGGTGTACAGGAACGCGATGAACAGCAGTGCCCAACCGGCAGAGATACGTGCATCTTTAACGCGTGGTACGGTGAAGAAACGGATGATAACGTGTGGCAGACCGGCTGTACCTACCATCAGCGCCGCAGTGATGAAGAAGACATCGACCATGCTTTTCGAGCCGTCGGTGTAGGAGGTGAAGCCCAGCTCCGCGGTCAGGCCGTCAAGTTTGTCCATCAGGAAGGTTTCGGTACCTGTCAGGGTTGAGCCCATCCCAATTTGTGGAATCGGGCTGCCGGTCATCATCAGAGAAGTAAAGATAGCCGGTACCATGAAGGCGAAGATCAGCACGCAGTACTGAGCAACCTGGGTGTAGGTGATCCCTTTCATCCCACCCATCACGGCGTAGAAGAACACGATGGCCATCCCGATGATGATACCCATGTTGATATCAACTTCCAGGAAGCGGGCGAATACCACGCCCACCCCACGCATCTGACCGGCCACGTAGGTGAAGGAAATGAAGATGGCACAGAAGACAGCCACCATACGCGCCGTTTTCGAGTAGTAACGATCGCCGATGAAATCCGGCACCGTAAATTTACCGAACTTACGCAGGTAAGGTGCCAGGCACAGTGCCAGCAGCACGTAACCGCCTGTCCAGCCCATCAGGTATACCCCGCCGTCGTAACCGACGAAAGAGATGATCCCTGCCATTGAAATGAAGGAGGCGGCTGACATCCAGTCGGCGGCCGTTGCCATACCGTTAGCCACCGGGTGTACGCCACCGCCGGCCACATAGAACTCACTGGTTGATCCGGCGCGGGCCCAGATGGCGATGCCGATGTAGAGGGCGAAAGTGATGCCCACTAAGATAAACGTCCAGGTTTGGATATCCATAATAAACCTCTTAGTCTTCTTGCACGTTGAACTTACGATCCAGCGCGTTCATCCGCACCACGTAGACAAAAATCAGGGCCACAAACACATAAATCGATCCCTGTTGCGAGAACCAGAAACCCAGTTTGAAGCCACCTAGCTGAATTGCATTCAGGGCGTCAACAAACAGGATCCCTGCGCCATATGAGACCAGGAACCAGATAGCCAGTAGCGAGCCCATGATCCCGAGATTTTCTTTCCAGTAGGCTTGCGCCTGTTCCTTGGATTCGAACGCCATTTTCATCTCCTTACACGTCGTCAAAATCGCGTTAAAAAAATGTTACGACATGACAATAGCAACGAATGACCATTTGAACAGTGCAACTTTAGTCGAGCCAAAATGGCCAAAATCACCGCAGAGGCGGTGATTTTGTGAGCTACGCAGGAGAACTGAGGAAGTCGGGAAAAGCGAAAGTTAGCCGAAAGTCTAACGCTAACTGTCGGGTGGAATGAGAAATTATGGTGCCAGATCCAACTGCTGCAGAAGAATGACGGCCTGGGTGCGGTTTTTCACGCCGAGCTTGCGGAAAATCGCGGTCATGTGGGCCTTGATCGTGGCTTCAGAGACATTGAGCTCGTAGGCGATTTGTTTGTTGAGCAGGCCGTCAGAGAGCATGCACAGCACCTTGTACTGTTGCGGGGTCAGGGCGGCAATGCGATCGGTCAGATCGCTGACGTCGTCGCTGTCTTCCCCCAGCCCTTCCGGGAACACCGGTTCGCCGTCGAGTACCTGGTTGAGGGCACCAATCAGCGCGCGCATGTCACTGGATTTGGGGATAAAGCCGAAAGCCCCGTGACTGCGGACCTGGCGGATGACACTGGGCTCTTCGCTGGCGGAAATCACCACAATCGGCAGGTCCGGGTATTGGTTTCGTAATTGGATCAGGCCGGACATACCGTTGGCGCCGGGCATTTTTAAATCCAGCAGCAACAGGTCAACGTCCGGCTCTTTATCAAGCAGGGTGAGCAGGCTATCGAGGGAATCTGCTTCCAGCAGATTAGCCCCGCTGATCGCCAGATGCACTGATTGAAACAGCGCATTGCGAAACAGCGGATGGTCATCGGCGATAACAATCGTGTACTGAGCGTCCATGGCAGTATTTTCTGGTTGTTTTTCTTAACGCTATCACTGGATCTGCGCCTGATCAATTCGTTAACAGCCAAGATAAGAGCTTGATCAGGTGGCGATATGTCGGCGGTGAAACAAACCCGGTAGAAACGAGGAAAAGCTGGTGCCAGGACGGGGAGCAGGCGATGAAAAGGAAGCGGTGACGGTGCCACCACTCCCGAACCACCAGCTATTGAATCAGCTGGTGGTCTTTCAGGTGAGTCAGAAATGGCCTGGCTTCCATGAAACCAGTCAGGCGTGCGCCGTTCAGGGCTTCTCCCTGTGGATTCCAGAAGTCCAGGGTAGGCAAACCCAGGACATTCATTGCCTGCAACAGGGCCATATCGGTTGGCGTGCTTTTAGTGACATCGGCTTGCAGCAGCATGAAACTGTTCAACTGACGCGCAACATCGGGTTCGTGGAAGGTGTACTTTTCAAATTCCTTACAGGCCACGCACCAGTCAGCGTAGAAGTCGAGCATCACCGGCATCCCCTGAGCCTTGGCATCAGCCAGCGCCAGATTCAGTTCATCCAAGTTTGTTACCTGTCGGAAGGTAATGGTCGGCTGGCTGGCATTGCTGTCGGCTGCAGGCTTGTCACCGATCAGTAGCGGGAACCAGGGCTGCACTGCCACCAGCAGGCCGACGATCGCGACGACGGCCAGCAGGCTGCTGCGCCAGGACACGGTGAGTGTCTGCTTGACGTGATACAGCCAGCCAAACGCGGTGAGACCCAGCAGTGACCAGAGATACGGCATCACGGCAGACGGCAGGGTGCGCTCCAGCAGAAACAGCGGCACGGCCAGCAGAATGAAGCCGAAGAACGTTTTCACGTGGGTCATCCACTGGCCGGCTCTTGGCAGTAGCTGGTTGCCGAACATGGCGGCCAGAATGAGCGGAATTCCCATGCCGATGGCAAGGGCGTACAGTGCCACGGCACCGGTCAGCAGATCCCCGCTCTGAGCCACATAAATCAACGCGCCGGAGAGCGGAGCGGTGGTGCAGGGGGAGCACACCAGGCCGGAAATGGCTCCCATCAGGAAGACCCCTCCGCTGTGGCCGCCCTGCTGGCGGTTACTCAGGTTGCTCAACCAGGTCTGTACGCTGGCGGGCAGTTGCAGGGTATAGGCACCGAACATCGACAGGGCCAGCACCACAAACAGCACACTCAGGCCAATCAGGATATACGGGTGCTGCAAGGCAGCCTGAAATTGCATGCCGGCCGACGCCACCACTAACCCGAGCAATGTGTAAGTCAGGGCCATGCCCTGAACATAGGTGAACGCCAGCGCAAAGGTCCGGCGCTGGGTCAGCTGACCGCTGCCCAGCACAATACCGCTCAGAATCGGGTACATCGGCAGGACACAGGGGGTGAAGGCCAGCCCGATCCCCAAGGCCAGAAAGACAAACGGGGTCCACCACTGGTCGGCCAGATCGCTGGCCAGCTGATCCTGCTGGGTGCGTGGTGGCACCGGGGTTTTTTGTGGTGTAGCTATGTTAGTGCTTACTACCGAATTGGTGGCCGCTGTGTTAACGCTGCCTGGCGTGGTGCTCGTTCCGCTCCCTGCCGAGGTCAGCACCGCTGTGAGCGGGATCTGGCGAACTTCCGGTGGGTAGCAGAACCCGGCTTTGGCGCAGCCCTGATAGCGGATGGTCAGGGTTGCGTTGTCATCAGCGCGAAGCAAGGGAACGGCCAGCATCAGAGGGTCGGTATAGATGTTGACCTCACCGAAAAATTCATCCTGATACGGGGTGCCGGCCGGGATGGTGACGTTGCCCAGTTGCGCCGTGTCACTGCTGACGGACAGCTGGTGCTGGTAGAGGTAATAACCGGGTTTGATTTGCCAGTCGAGATAGACCGTCTCACCCTGCTGGAGGAAGTTAAACGGAAACGCCTCATCCACCGGCACGAACTGGGTCGGGGCCGGTGAGCTGCCGGGCAGGGTAAATGCCTGGGCCGGCAGCCCGGCCAGAAGCAGTAAAAGCGCCGTGATGGCGTGTAGCAGCGGCTGACTCAGCCAGCGCCATAGCGCGGTCGGTTGCATGTGTATCATCAGCGTGGACTCGTCTCTGAGAAAACCTGGCGGGAGAGCGCCAGAAAACAGCATACTCTAACTATATCAGAGCGTATCTTCAGAGACCGCTTTATCCCCGGGACGATTTCAACGTCCGGGGCAAGCGTCACACCCTTGATCCGGCTCGCACGGATCGCTCAGGCCCGCCCGCATAAAATCGATAAACAGCCGAATATGGGCAGGCAGGTAGCCCATGCGTTGATACAGCATATAAATCGGCCGTGGTGGAGAATACCAGTGCTCCATCAGTGTGGTCAGTTGTCCACGGGTCAGCGCATCGGCCACCACATAGTTGGGTAGGCAGGCAATCCCCAGGCCATCAATCACGGCCTGTTTGATGCTGTTCAAATCGGCGATGGCCATTCTGACCGGGGTGTTCACCCATACGATCTGCTTCTGCTCATCATTTTTGCTGGTAAGTGCCCACTCAAACTCTGGCACGCTTGCCAGACGGGCATAGTGAGCGAGGTCATCCGGATGGCGCGGCTGGCCGTGCTGTTGCAGGTAGGTCGGACTGGCCACCAGAATGCGCTGTGACTCCCCCAGCCGTGCCGCCGCAAAACTGGAGTCAGGTTGTTGCCCTACCCGAAACACCACATCGTACTGCTCCGGGCTGTAATCATGGTGTTGATTGGAAAGGTGGGTCAGCGCCAATGTGATGTCCGGATACTGCGCCAGAAACTGGTTAAACAGTGGCATCAGCCGGTAAGTCAGCAAGCCGACCGGAGCGGACACCCGCAATGAGCCCTTGGGGTGGTTCTGTGTATTGTCCCGCAGTTCGCTGGTGGCAGACTCCAGCGCGCTCAGCAGTGGCTGGCAACGCGCGACATAGTCTTCACCCAGCGGGGTCAGGGACACATTTCGGCTGTCCCGAATCACCAACTGGCAATTCAGGGTATCCTCCAGCCGCTGCAGACGGCGGCTTAAGGTGGCCGGGGGAATATCAAGTGCACTGGCGGCTGCTCTGAAACTTCCGTGTTGGGCAATCGCAATCAGAGTGCGTAGGTCATCTAACTTCATACCATTTTTGCATCGCTGCATCACGCTTTTACCTCTATCGCCCGATGTCCCCTCTGACTACACTACTCAGGCAGGCTTTCCTGTCTTGGCCTGCTCTGTAGCAAAAAGAGACATGACTCGGCGTTCACATTGGGATTGATGGAGACGCCGAATGAGCAAATACGTCGGGAATCCGTATTTGTTCACTGTCTTCGCCCTGACAAGGGCGGAGGCGTTAACCTCTCATTTTACCCTGCTTTGTGGTTCACTGCCTGAACCGACTCCTGATAAATATGTCACCGGATGTATCGGCATCTGACGAATCGATATTTCATCGTTCTTCTTTCTCTTTCACCAGATTCACGAACGCCATTTTCTCACTGCAATTTCTCGCGCAATACCACTCAGCTATCTCGTTATCTAGCTTGATGATATGTGATGCATGAAGCTGGTGTTAACACACAATGCCTGGTTTTTCGGCCGGTCCGGCTATGTGAGATGACCTTGGAGGGAAGCCCGTGAGGTCACTGTGCTTGCCATCGGTGGTCTGTGTTCCATAGGCTGTTTGCATTCCATCGGTTGCTTGTGAGCCAATGGCAATGTTGGTGATCATGTTCGCTGGCGCGCTTTTTTAGCCAGGAGTAAAGCAAGGTTTATAAAACAAGTTAGTAAGAACTTACTATCGATATTTTTTCATATCTGTCTGAATACAGATAAGAAAAAGGCTGCCTGCAGGCAGCCTTACCGGTTGTCGAACAGGACAGTTTACAGAATCAGTCCGCCAACGACGAAGCCCAGACCCACAGCCGTGGCGATAGTAGTAACGCCCGGAATAAAGAATGGGTGGTTGAATACCAGGTTACCGATACGGGTAGAACCGGTGTCATCCATTTCGACGGCTGCCAGCAGCGTTGGGTAAGTTGGCAGTACGAACAGTGCACTTACCGCAGCGAAAGACGCGATAGCGGTCAGTGGAGCCACACCGATAGCTAGTGCCGCAGGCATCAGCGCCGTCGTGGTTGCCCCTTGTGAGTACAGCAGCATAGAGGCAAAGAACAGAACCATCGCCAGCATCCATGGGTAATCTTGCAGCAGTGAGCCTGCCACTTCTTTGATGCCGTCAACGTGGCCGTTAACGAATGTTGAACCAAGCCATGCTACACCCAGTACACACACACAAGCCGTCATACCAGAGCGGAATGTTGGCGCTGCCGGAATCTTGGCTGCGTCAATGCCGGTGGTGAATACGATAGCGGCGGCGGCGGCCAGCATGAATGTCATGATTGCTTCGTTTCGGCCCAGCGCCGGGTTCTCGATCAGGCCTACAGAGCTTGAAATGGCAGCAGCATAACCCACGACAATCAGGATCGCAGTCAGGAAGATGAACGTCGCTTTCTTCGCGGTTGGCTGGATTTCACGCTTGGTTGTGCCTTGCAGCTTGATCAGACCTTTTTCCAGACGCTCCTGGTACACAGGATCATCTTTCAGTTCGCAGCCCAGGAAGTTAGCAACGAAAGCGCCGACCATACAAGCAATGAAGGTTGTCGGAATACAGATGGCCAGCAGAGTCAGGTAGTCCACGCCCATTGGATCCAGGATGCCGGAGAAGAACACAACGGCCGCTGAAATTGGTGAGGCAGTGATTGCGATTTGTGATGCCACGACCGCGATAGACAGTGGACGAGAAGGGCGAACACCTTGCTCTTTAGCCACTTCTGCAATAACTGGCAGTGTTGAGAATGCCGTGTGGCCAGTACCAGCCATCAGGGTCATCAGGTAAGTAACGATTGGTGCATAGAATGTAATGCGTTTCGGGTTCTTACGCAGAAAGTTTTCGGCCAGTTCAACCAGCCAGTCCATCCCGCCTGCTACCTGCATTGCGGCGATAGCGGTGATAACAGACATGATGATAAGAATGACGTCGATAGGGATGTAGCTTTGGCTGGTTGGCATACCCAGCAGAAGGGAAAGCACGATCACACCGGCGCCACCCGCCAGACCGATACCAATACCGCCGATTCTGGCGCCTAAGAAAATAAACGCGAGAACGACCAAGAGTTCTACAGCAATCATAGAATTGTCCTGTCTTAAAGTTGAAATTAAAAAGTTAAAGTCGAAAAAGGGGAATCTGTA
Organism: Photobacterium sp. GSS17; assembly: GCF_028621875.1. Classification (NCBI taxonomy): domain Bacteria; kingdom Pseudomonadati; phylum Pseudomonadota; class Gammaproteobacteria; order Vibrionales; family Vibrionaceae; genus Photobacterium; species Photobacterium sp. GSS17. The sequence continues at coordinate 224,853 of NZ_CP117517.1, forward strand.
GCAAAAAAAGGCGGATCCTCATCCTGAAAATCCGCCTGATTGTTATTGAGTTACGGGATTAGTTGTAACGTTTAGCCTTGTATTCAGGATGCATCAGGTTCTGCACAGAGAAGATGTCATCCAGCTGCTCTTCAGTCAGCAGGCCACGTTCCAGTACGACTTCACGCACGCTCTTACCGGTTTCTGCACAAATCTTACCGACGATGTCGCCTTCGTGGTGACCGATGAACGGGTTCAGGTAAGTGACGATACCAATAGAGTTGAAGACGTAGCTTTCGCAGATATCTTTGTTCACCGTGATGCCAGACACACACTTGTCACGCAGGTTGATACAGGCGTTTTTCAGCAGGTCGATAGACTCGAACAGTGCCTGGCCAATCACTGGCTCCATCACGTTCAGCTGTAGCTGGCCCGCTTCTGCGGCAAAAGTGATAGTGGTGTCGTTACCAATTACCTTGAAGCACACTTGGTTAACCACTTCTGGGATTACTGGGTTAACTTTAGCTGGCATGATAGAAGAACCCGCCTGCATTTCTGGCAGGTTGATTTCGTTCAGACCGGTACGAGGGCCGGAAGACAGCAGACGCAGGTCGTTACAGATTTTAGACAGTTTAACGGCAGTACGCTTCAGCGCGCCGTGAACCATAACGTAAGCACCACAGTCAGAGGTGGCTTCGATCAGGTCTTCTGCTGGTACGCAAGGCAGGCCGGTTACTTCAGCCAGACGTTGTACAGCCAGCTCCTGGTAACCCGTAGCGGCATTCAGACCGGTACCGATTGCTGTTGCACCCAGGTTCACTTCCAGCAGTAGCTGAGCGGTGTACTGTAGGTTTTTGATTTCTTCTTTGATCAGGATACCGAAAGCGTGGAATTCCTGACCCACTGTCATTGGTACGGCATCTTGCAGCTGAGTACGGCCCATTTTCAGGACGTTAGCGAACTCTTTGTCTTTCGCGTCGAAAGAGGCTTTCAGGTAATCCAGTGCTTCCAGCAGCTTCATGATGCTGTTGTAAACGGCAATACGGAAACCGGTTGGGTAAGCACAGTTTGTTGACTGAGACTTGTTGACGTGGTCGTTCGGGTTAACGATGTCGTATTCGCCTTTGTCTTTGCCCATCAGCTCAAGAGCGAGGTTCGCAACAACTTCGTTGGTGTTCATGTTAACGGAAGTACCAGCACCGCCCTGGTAAACGTCTGAAGGGAATTGATCCATGCACTTGCCTGTTTCCAGGATCAAATCACACGCTTTGATGATGTACTCACCCACGTCAGAAGGAATCACGCCCAGTTCTTTGTTCGCCATTGCTGCTGCTTTCTTGGTGAAAACCATGCCGCGTACGAATTCTGGAACGTCAGAGATAGTGGTATTAGAGATATTGAAGTTTTCTACGGCACGCAGTGTGTGGATGCCCCAGTAAGCATCCGCCGGCACGTGGCGTTCACCAAGTAGATCTTCTTCGATGCGGGTTGCAACGTTGTTAATCATTGCTTCATTTTTTTCTAGATCAATCATCTGAGACATGACGTAGCCTTAGTGGAATCTGCTAATAAAATATAGTTGTTGAGCCAATTCTTAAGCTTTAGAGTCCATTCTATAGAGATTTTGGCTAGATGATCGTACCTGACACCTATTGTCTGTTGCCGATAATACTCCCCTTTAGGGGTAAAAACATAATCCAGATCACTTTTTTCAGAGGCCTGAAAACCTTTGCACAAGAATGCGAAAGTGGTCACAAATTCTGTTAATGATTCCCCCGCGTTTAGTGAGGGTAAATGACACAATATGACAGAATGTGAACCGTATGTTTTGTTTTCATGGGCCAGAGTATTGTAATCAACTGTTACAATGAAACCCTACTCCGAGCAGTTGAAAAAAACTGCTCAACTCCCATTATTGTCTATATACCTAAGGTAACGTTGTGATGTGTCCGGAATGTGTCATGGCTGCACCTGAATACCGCTAATCAGCAAGGGGAAAGCCGTGTTTCCGATTTTACTGTTTCTGTTTATTGTTGTGCCCATCATCGAGATTGCCCTGTTTATTCAGGTCGGCGGCTTCCTTGGTTTATGGCCGACGGTTAGCCTGGTGCTGGTCACCGCTGTGGTAGGGGCATCACTGGTTCGCAGCCAGGGGATCGCGACCCTGCTGTCGGTTCAAAACCGCCTGCAGCAAGGCGAACTGCCTGCCCAACAGATTGTGGAAGGGGTGATGCTGGCGGTTGCCGGTGTGTTGCTGCTGACGCCGGGCTTCATGACCGATGCGATGGGAATGTTGGCGCTGCTGCCTGGCCCGCGCGCCATGCTGGCCAAACAGCTGATGAAGCGAGTCAAGGTGCATGGCATGGCCGCTGGTTCGGGGTTCAGTGCCGGATTTGGCGGCAGTCAGGATTTTCACCAAGGGCCTTTCTCTCGTCAGGATCACAACCCGTTTAATTCTCAGGGCGGGGATGTTTTTGACGGCGAATACGAACGCAAAGATGCCAAGGATAAGCGCGCAGACAGCGACGATGATGATACCCCCCGTTTGCGTTAACCGTTCGAGTGCCAGTGTGAGGCTGGCCAAATAAAAAAAGACAGCGAAAGCTGTCTTTTTTTATTCATCCTGTTCATCTTTTCAGGCTGGCATCAGTGCCGAGATTCAGGCGCCCACCCGTATGGCCACAGCGGCAGGTGCATCGATGCCGTCAGATTGTCACGGATATTAGCTTGTCACGAATGCCAGCTTGTCACGGCGCAGTTTCAGCGCGTACAGATAGGCAACCAGTCCGCATACTACGTTGGCCAAGGCAATGCCGGCGAACAGCCCTTCGGTTCCCCCGAGCAGGCTGCCCAGCCAAGCCGCAGGCAGTAACAGACCAAACAGGCGCAGTAAATTCCACAGCAGTGCCTTAAAGGACTGGTGCATCGCGTTCAGACCGCTGATCAGCAACATGCACACCGTTTGTAAGCCATAGCTGGCCGGTACCACGATCAGGTAATGCCACAACTGGGAGCGCACTGCCTCGTCCTGGCTGAACAGTGAAGACAGCGGCCAGCTCAGAGGCACCATCATCACATACACCAGCAGCTGAAACAGGATGGCAAAGCGCATGGCGGTAAACAGGGCGGCAAAGGCTCGCTCCGGTTTATCCGCGCCGAGATTCTGCGCCATGAAAGGCATTAGGGCAGAGCCCAGCGCCATCATGACGGTGATCAGGATGGACTCAATGCGCATGGCTGCCCCATAGGCGGCGACGGAGGCAGTGCCTTGTGCCGCCAGAATGGTCATCAACACCGTGCCGGACAGTGGCGTCAGGGCATTGGACAGACCCGCCGGCGTGCCAATTTGGAGGATTTGCCGCCAGTCAGGCAGCAAGTGAGCCAGTTGCGGCCTTGCCAGCAGATTGTCACGTTTGACCAGCACAACCAGCGACCAGATCAGTGCAAACGCCCAGCTGATCCCGCTGGCAATGGCGGCACCCTGAACGCCCAGCGCCGGAAAAGGGCCGAGCCCGAATATTAGCAGCGGATCCAGTGCCCCGTTGATCGCGCCGGCCAGCATCATGATTTTGGCCGGGGTTTTGGCATCCCCGGTGGCGCGAATGGCACTGTTGCCAGCCATCGGGATCACCAGCAGCGGAATCGCCAAATACCAGATGGCCATGTAGTCTGAAATGATCGGTAACAATGAGGCTTTGGCACCGATCAGAGTAAACAGCGGTTCGATGGTGAACAGCCCCAGTCCGGAGGCCGCAATCATCATCAGTACAGCCAGCAGCAGTCCGTGCGTGGTCAGGCGAGCGGCACGCTGGGTATCTCCTTTGCCCAGTAGTCGGCCAATGCTGGTTGAGATCCCGACGCTAATGCCCATGGTGATGCAGTTCAGGGCGAAGGTGATCGGAAAGGTGAAGCTGACGGCGGCCAGCGCCTCGGTGCCGAGCAGGGAAATAAAGAAGGTATCCACCAGATTGAACATCAGGATCGCGACCATTCCAAAGATCATCGGAACCGTGAGGCGACGCAGAACATCAGGGATAGGATCAGACAATAACCCGTGTTTGTCGGGTCGTTTTTCTACAGCCATAACGCTCTCGGACAAAGAATGCCTGCCTACCCTAAAGCAAAGAATGTGATCGGGCAAAAACTCTTCACTATATTTTGAAAAAAATTTGGCCTGGGGGCTTGGGATCTCAAAAAACGTCCCAACATGTTTAGTTAACAGAAAATGTAGGGCCAATGGCGCCTTACCCCATTGTTACTATGGACATTACTTTTATCAGGAGAGACGACCGATGAACATTCGTCCTTTACATGACCGAGTTATCGTTGAGCGCCAGCAAGTGGAATCAAAATCAGCTGGTGGCATCGTTCTAACTGGTTCTGCAGCAGAAAAATCTACCCGCGGTAAAGTGCTTGCCGTTGGTAAAGGCCGCATTCTTGAAAACGGCACCGTGCAGCCACTGGACGTGAAAGTTGGTGATACTGTTATCTTTGCTGAAGGTTACGGTACTAAAACTGAGAAAATCGACGGTAAAGAAGTCCTGATCATGTCTGAAAACGACATCATGGCTATCGTTGAATAATCCGTTCACCTCGAATAAAGAATTAAGAAAGGAAGACTGACATGGCAGCTAAAGACGTAAAATTTGGTAACGATGCCCGCATCAAAATGCTGGAAGGTGTCAACGTTCTGGCAGACGCAGTTAAAGTAACACTGGGCCCTAAAGGCCGTAACGTCGTACTGGACAAGTCGTTCGGTTCGCCAACCATCACTAAAGATGGTGTATCTGTAGCGCGTGAAATTGAACTGGAAGACAAGTTCCAGAACATGGGCGCACAAATGGTGAAAGAAGTTGCTTCTCAGGCGAATGACGCTGCGGGTGACGGTACAACGACTGCAACCGTTCTGGCTCAGGCTATCGTGAACGAAGGTCTGAAAGCCGTTGCTGCGGGCATGAACCCAATGGATCTGAAGCGCGGTATCGACAAAGCCGTTGCGGCTGCAGTGGAAGAGCTGAAAGCGCTGTCTGTACCATGTGCTGACACCAAAGCGATCGCTCAGGTAGGTACTATCTCTGCGAACTCTGACGCAAGCGTGGGTAACATCATTGCTGAAGCAATGGAAAAAGTTGGCCGCGACGGTGTTATCACTGTTGAAGAAGGTCAGGCTCTGCACGATGAGCTGGACGTGGTTGAAGGTATGCAGTTTGACCGCGGTTACCTGTCACCTTACTTCATCAACAACCAGGAAGCGGGCAGCGTAGAACTGGAAAACCCATTCATCCTGCTGGTTGACAAGAAAGTGTCTAACATTCGTGAACTGCTGCCAACTCTGGAAGCCGTAGCGAAAGCTTCTCGTCCACTGCTGATCATTGCAGAAGACGTAGAAGGTGAAGCACTGGCTACGCTAGTCGTGAACAACATGCGCGGTATCGTGAAAGTGGCTGCGGTTAAAGCACCTGGTTTCGGCGACCGTCGTAAAGCTATGCTGCAAGACATCGCAGTACTGACTGCAGGTACTGTGATTTCTGAAGAAGTGGGTCTGGAGCTGGAAAAAGTTCAGCTGGAAGACCTGGGTCAGGCGAAGCGTATTTCTATCACCAAAGAAAACACCACCATCATCGATGGTATTGGTGAAGAAGAGATGATTCAGGGCCGTGTTGCCCAGATTCGTCAGCAAATCGAAGACGCAACTTCAGATTACGACAAAGAAAAACTGCAAGAGCGTGTGGCTAAACTGGCTGGCGGCGTTGCGGTTATCAAAGTTGGCGCAGCAACTGAAGTTGAGATGAAAGAGAAGAAAGACCGCGTAGAAGATGCCCTGCACGCAACTCGTGCTGCGGTTGAAGAAGGCGTGGTTGCTGGTGGTGGTGTTGCCCTGATCCGTGCTGCTTCTAAAGTAGCGGGTGTTGAAGGTGACAACGAAGATCAGAACGTAGGTGTTCGCGTTGCACTGCGTGCAATGGAAGCACCTATCCGTCAGATCACGAAGAACGCCGGTGACGAAGAGTCAGTAGTCGCAAATCAGGTTAAAGCAGGTGAAGGTAACTACGGTTACAACGCTGCAACTGGTGAGTACGGCGACATGATCGAAATGGGTATCCTGGACCCAACAAAAGTAACGCGTTCTGCACTGCAATTCGCGGCTTCTGTAGCTGGCCTGATGATCACCACAGAAGCGATGGTGACGGACATGCCTGCGAAAGATGCACCATCAATGCCTGATATGGGCGGCATGGGCATGGGCGGCATGGGCGGGATGATGTGATTTAATTCACTGTCCAGTGTTGCTAAAAACGGAGGCTTAACGCCTCCGTTTTTTTATGTCTGCTGGAGTGTACCGGCTGATTGTAGCTTTCCCTTCATCCCACGGCTTGCCGTCTGTGTCTCCTGTGATTCTCGCGTTTTCGGAATGGCTGTCTTTTTGTAGCCTTTTCTTTGCTTGAAAAACTCATTGTGTTCACCGGTATCTGAGCTGTCCCTGTGTGGCCTGAGTTCAGTGTGCCTGTGAATGTATGCCTCATCGCAGCTAGGCAGAAACGCCAATCATTCTGCCATCCAGCTCGTCAGGAAAATTGCTGGAAAACCTGTACGTTAATTTATTCATTTAAAAACAACAGCTTGAATCTATATATTCGTTGGTTTTTATTTGGTGTGGAATGTGGGTGGCTTTTTGCTGTCATTTCCATAAAAAGCTGTACAAAAGCGTGTTGTGGTTGAACATTTGCACGCTGAGTGAAGAGAGGACTGCGCTAAATTGGCCGAGTGAGTTTACTCAGGAAAAAGCTGAAAAAGCTGTACGTTATAAAAATTCCAATAAAATCATAACCTTGAATGGTTTATCCTATCATTCCTAAAAAGGGGGATAGAGCGGTGAGCTTTTTGCTGTCTTTATATAAAAAAGCTGAACGTGGGGGAAGGAATCCTGAATAGAAAGTCAGGTGGGGATCGCCGATGAAGAACCTAGGAGGGGTTTATCAGGAAAAAAGCCAGAAAAGCTGCACGTTTTTAAAATCATTTAAAAACAATGTCTTATGTGTTTACTTGGTGGGGATGATTACAGGGTGTGAATCTGTACAGCTTTTTCGTGTTCGTTTCTTTAAAAGCTGCACGTTCGATCGTGCCGGCGATGCCGTAAAAAAGCGGTGAAGTAAAAAGCTGTACGTCGGTTTGGAAAAAATTGGCGAGGGGATAAACCTCAGGAATCCTCAGAATTAAGCGAGCAGGCTTTTATAAGCGCAAAACCTTTTAGCGCGATACCTTCTAAGCTCGCCTACGTTGGGAGATATAAGCGTTAAGGCTGATCCGACTCCGCCGCCTGGTGCCGTTTCATCTTTTTGCGTTGCTGGCGATCGCTCAGATGGGCATGGACACCATTGCGCAGAAAACGCAGACTGTTTTCCAGTTTATCGACACCCAGCAGGATGGCGACAACCAGTCCGGTCATGATCACTGCGGTCTGCCCATAATCGAGGCCGATGGTAATCCCAAGGGCTGCCAGCATCCAGATTACGGCGGCCGATGTGACCCCATGTACCTGACCATCACGATTCATCATCACCCCGGCGCCCAGAAAACCGATCCCGGTGATGACTTGCGCCAGTACCCGCGAAATATCGGCATTGTTTACCGACAAGGTTTCGCCCAAGGTAATGAAACAGTAAGTCCCGAGCACAATCAGGGTGGAAGTACGAATCCCGACCGGTTTGCCGCGAACTTGTCGCTCAAAACCAATCACTGCCCCGCAGATGGCACATTGCAAAATGGCAGGCCAGGTAAACGGGTCAATATCAGGCCACATGGGCGGTTATCTCCAAAAAAGTAAAGTAGAAAGCTTATGTCAGAAAAAAACAGCCCGGAGGCTGTTTAGTTTTCCTTGCCAGTATGGTTGTCCATACTGGCAGGTAAATATGTGATCTTGATGACTTGGAGTCAGATCACTGATGCATGTGGTGACGCATGCGACGACCGGCATTTTTTTCGATGTATTCGACAATCATGCCAGCAATGTCTTTACCGGTTGCCGTTTCAATGCCTTCCAGGCCTGGGGATGAGTTGACTTCCATCACCAGCGGACCACGGTTTGACCGTAGTAGATCGACACCAGCAACACTCAGTCCCATCGCCTTGGCTGCTGCCACGGCAGTTCTGCGTTCTTCCGGCGTTATACGGATCAGGGAGGCACTGCCGCCACGGTGAAGGTTAGAGCGGAACTCACCTTCAACAGCCTGACGCTTCATTGAGGCAATAACTTTATCGCCAATAACAAAGCAGCGAATATCTGCGCCACCGGCTTCTCTGATGTACTCCTGAATCATGATGTTGGCTTTCAGACCCATGAAGGCTTCGATAACACTCTCTGCCGCTTTTTGGGTTTCCGCCAGTACCACACCTATGCCTTGGGTACCTTCCAGCAATTTGATCACCAGTGGAGCACCGCCGACCATTTTGATCAGGTCTGGGATGTCATCCGGTTTGCTGGCAAAGCCGGTAATTGGCATACCGACTCCCTTGCGGCTAAGTAGCTGCAGGGAGCGAAGCTTATCCCGTGAACGTGTAATCGCGATGGATTGGTTTACAGAGAATACATCCATCATTTCAAACTGACGTAACACCGAACAACCGAAGAAGGTAATGTCGGCGCCAATGCGCGGAATAATGGCATCAAACCCGGTCAGGTCCTGACCTTCAAAATGAATAGAGGGTTTTACTGAGTTGATATTCATGTAACAACGCAGGGCATTTATGACCACGGCTTCATGGCCACGCGCTTCAATGGCTTCGCACAGACGTCGGGTAGAGTACAGCTTGTCGTTCTGGGAAAGGATGCCAATTTTCATGTCGATTCTCGTTAAATGGTATTGATTATAGACTGTGTACGGGAAGTTTGGCTGTCTTCTCGTCAGCAGGATGGAGCGGGACTATGCGCCTCATCGTGCTAAAAAGCGAGCGATTTGACCATGATCTTTTTTTATCGTGACAAGTCAATGTGTTTATTATCTGACCACCTTTAAGTCTATAGTAACCTGCTGGGCTACTGTATGTTTTTAATGGAAAAAGCTGGAAAAGCTGCACGAAAAAATAATGATTTAAATTCAATGGTTTATTGCTATTTTTTGGTGTTTTTATTCATGCATTTATTTTGATCGCAAAAAAGCTGGTTTTTTAATAAAAAGCTGTACGCGATAAGCGTGTCCCTGGCGCGTGTAGCCGGATCTGCCCTGCTGCGGGCTGCTTTTTCTGGCTGTTAAAACAAGGCCTGATGCTGATTGCTGAGCATCAGGTCGTTATTGGCGGGTTTGTTGTTAAACCAAGCGGTTACGGAGGGAACTTGCCAGCCGCTAAAAGAAAAAGCGGCCGGTAAAGTGCTCACAGACGGCTAAAAAGAGTAGATGCAGAGGAATGAAAAGATAAGGACATGAACGAAAGGAAATAAGGGAATAACAACGGAATCGAGCAGAGAAAAAAGCGGAGAGCGCCCGAATGGGCGGCTCTCCGCTTGTGCTTCTACATTGCTTAAGCGGCAAGGACAGACGGCGGTCTGGACCTTTTTGCCGCTCAGGGATTTACAGGTAAACGCGCGGGTTTGTAATACCCCAGATGGTGTAATGTTCCGGCAGAATGCGGTCGCTATGCTCCTCCGTTTCCTCACCGGTAATAGTGTTCTTGCCCTGAGTACCGAAAACTACCACTTCATCATTGGCTTGCGCCGTTGGAATGTCAGTCACATCGACCATGATGGTGTTCATGGATGCGGCTCCTACCACCTTGGCGCGTTGGCCGTTAATCAGCACACTGCCTTTGTTACCCAGGGAACGGGCAAAGCCGTCGGAATAGCCAATCGGCAGGTTTGCCAGCACCGAATCACGCTCCAGCACGGCGGTACTGCCGTAGCCGATGGTACTGCCGGCAGGGAATGGGTGCAGGGACGCAATGCGGGTTTTAAACGACACAATACGTTTGTACGGTGCCGTGGCCGGGTAGTCGCCGTACAGCATGCCGCCCGGGCGCACCATGTCTAAGCGCGCCTCGGGGATATTCAGGGTCGCAAACGAGTTGGCCACATGCAGTGTGATGTCTTCGCGTTTGAGCGGCGAGTTATCAATCAGCCACTGGGCATCACTTTTAAACTGCGTCACTTTCTGCTTAATGGTCTCAATGCCTTCATTCGGGAAATGGGTCATGATGCCCACGACTTTAAGGCCCGCCGACTGAACAATGTACAGGCCGTCTTGCTTGCCTTGCTCGGTACCCAGTTCAAGTCCGTTCCGCCCCATTTCTGAAGTATTCAGTGCCAGATGCACAGCAATAGGCTGTTTGTGACGTTGCGAAATGTCGATAATTTGCTCGGCCTGGCTGCGTGTGCCGATGAGCTCTTCAATGTGGTATTGCAGACCGTTTTCGATTTCGTTGCGGCTGGCTGAACGTACCCGCATCAGCTGGCCCTTGAACCCTTGTTCGCGTACCGTGCGCGCCTCTTCATTGCTGGTGATACCGATGCAGTCAACCTGATTAGCAATGACGGTGGGCATCAAGCCGGCGATACCATTGCCGTAGGCGTCGGCTTTCATGATGGCGCAGATTTTTGATTTGCCGTTCAGGTGCGTTTTCAGCAGCTGGATATTGTGGCTGAAGGCCTGAGTATCAATTTCCAGCCAGGCGTTACTGGCTGCCACGCGTTCTGCCATCACTTGTGTATGACTGTCATTGTTCAGCAGCGGAGCTGCCTGAGCCATGTTCATTCCTAGCAAAGAAAGAGACAGCAGACTGAGTTTTTTTACCATTGTTATTTTCCGTTAGTCGTGTGTTGCGGTATGAATCAGAACGAAAAAAGCTGGACCACGTCGCGCAAACTGCTGGAGCGGCGGTGTAACTCCTCAACGCCTTGTTTGGCTTCTTCGGTAGAGCGGCGGTTTTCATCGGCGCTGGTACTGAGATCGGCCACGTTAGACGACAGGTGCTCGGCGGCATAGGCTTGTTCTCGAACGGACTCCGTAATTTCATCCATCCCTTGTGTTATTTGAGTGATTTCATTGCGGAACTCACACAAGGTCGTATTGGCCTGTTCGGCATGCTGGACGCAGGCATCCACCTGAGTCACTGCAAATTGCATGGTTTCGGTGGCGTCAGAAGTGTCATGCTGAATAGCGGTGATCATGGTGCTGATTTCGACGGTTGCCTTGGCAGTGCGTTCAGACAACTGACGAACCTCATCGGCGACCACTGCAAACCCCCGGCCCTGTTCACCGGCACGGGCAGCTTCAATGGCTGCATTGAGGGCCAGCAGGTTAGTCTGGTCGGCAATTCCTTTAATCACGTCCAGAATGGAGTTGATCTCTCCCGCGCGTCCGTCCAGCTGTTTTAGTTTGTCCGCTAACTCATTGGTTTCGCGCTGAACTTGCTGCATCCCAGCGACCGCTTCATTGATCGCATCTACTGTGGTGTGCGTCTGCGTTTCAATGTGCGACATTTGCTGGTTAGCCTGAACCACCACCCCTGAAATACTCTGTGTGCTGGTTGCCAGCTCCTCTATGGCCGTGGCGCTGTTGCCGACGTTTTCGGCCTGAGCCATCGAGCGTTGGGTCACGGCGGCAATCAGGGGATCCAGTTGGGCGGTGATCGCCGCCACGCTTTCCGTTGACTGGCTGACTTCCTGGATGCGATTGCGCAGAGCGGCCATAAAGGTATTGAATCCTTCTGACATCTTGCCGAGCTCATCCTGAGTGGTCACCGGTACGCGATGGTTCAAGTTCCAGTTGCCGTTGGCAATATCCGTCAGTACCTCATACAGGGCATTGACCGGTGCCACAATCGGTGAGGCAATAACGCGTGCGGCCACCAGTGCAGCAAGCAGCACCAGCAATCCTACCACGCCGGTCTGCTTCAGGGCGTCATTCAGTATCTGATTGATTTCACTGAGTGAGATATCCACCCCAATCACGTAGCGCTCACCCTTGTCATTGTGAAACGGCACGAAAATAGAGCGGTACTGACCATACTCGCCCTGGTAGTCTTCAAACTGGATCCGGTTGGTGTTAAATGCCTCTTGCAGTTGCTTCGGCACCACCTTGTATTCCTGCAGATACCAGTTCTGGTACTGACCGCGCTGGAGTTCCTCTTTGGTCTGGTTGATATAGGTGTAGTAAATGCGGTTCCCGCGTTGCACCGTGGCATATGTCCAGTCCAGATCCGCGGCCTGGATGAAGTCCGCCAGACGGCGGGAGATGGTGTCGTAGTCGTCAGCCGCCGTGGTGTTTAGGCGGTCGTGTGTGGTGTCACCAATAATGTGGTAGGTGGCATTGGCTGCGGTCATCAGTTCATCATTCAGCCCCGCGAGCGTGGCCTCCTTGAGAGCGTTATAAGAAAGGAAAGAAAGGAGAAGGATGATGATGAGTGACAGACCTGCAAAGCAGGCCGAGAGTTTATTTTTTAAATTCATAGGATTGTGATTATTCTTGTGGCTTCTTGTTTGTACAAATGTGATCTTTATTCCATTTTGTACGGTGTCAGTATGTAATTTACGACACGCTGTATGGTTTCTTTAACAAAAAAGCGAGCAAGAGGCGAAAGGGTGGTGCGAACGGTGAAAAAAAGGGCAGTTTGACTGCCCTTTAGAAAAGAATGCGTGGGGGGAAAGATTATTCGAGATGAAGATCGAGCGGGGTTTTACTGCGGCGACCGCCAATCTCGCGAGTGAGTTTCGGTACCAGATAACCGGACACGTTTTCCATCAGCCCCGCCATCAGGCGACGGGCTTCGTCATCGCCCACCATGAAATGTGCCGCGCCCTGTACCCGATCAAGCACATGCAGGTAATAAGGCAGGATACCGGCGCTGAACAGCGCTTCGCTCAGTTGCGTCAGGGCACCGACAGAGTCATTGACCCCCCGCAGCAATACGCCCTGGTTCAGCAGGGTCACGTTGGCCAGTTTCAGTTTGGCCATGGCTGCTGTCAATTCACCGTTGATTTCATTGGCGTGGTTAATGTGGGTCACCATAATGGCCTGCAGTCGGCTTTGGCTCAGCAACTGACATAACTCGTCAGTGATACGCCCCGGAATGACAACCGGCAAACGGGAGTGAATGCGGAGCCGTTTGACATGAGGGATTGCCGCAATACCACTGATCAGCCATTCCAGTTCCGTGTCTTTGGCCATCAGCGGATCGCCGCCAGACAGGATCACTTCATTGACCTCCGGCTGGCTGGCAATATAGTCGAGGGCAAGTTGCCAGGTGCGTTTGCTGCCGGGATTATCCTGATACGGGAAGTGGCGGCGGAAACAGTAGCGGCAGTTGACCGCACAACCGCCTTTGACAATCATCAGTACCCGGTTTTTGTACTTGTGCAGCAGCCCCGGGATGTCATTATCCTGCTCTTCCAGCGGGTCGTTGGAATACCCGTCATGGACTTCAAATTCTTCCGCTAAGGGTAGCACCTGGCGCAATAATGGATCATACGGGTTGCCAAGTTCCATTCTATCGACAAAGCTCTTAGGGACACGCAGCGCAAATAATTTCCGGGCTGCTAACCCTTGCTCCCACGGGGCTGGATCAATTTGCAGGGTATTTAGCAGCTGAATCGGATCAGAAATCGCATTCGCAAGATCATTAAGCCAGTTTTGCTCAACAGTTGCGGCGTTTCGGGTTATTATGTGCGGCATTAATTACAACTCGAAGATGTTAAGAGGATAAAAATGGCGTCTTTCAGCACCAATGAATTCCGCGGCGGAATGAAAATTATGCTAGATAATGAACCGTGTGTCATTATCGAAAACGAATTTGTTAAGCCAGGTAAAGGCCAGGCATTTAACCGCGTTAAGATTCGTAAACTGCTTTCTGGCAAGGTTCTTGAAAAGACTTTCAAATCTGGCGAAACCGTTGAAGCTGCTGACGTAATTGATTCTGAACTGGACTACCTGTACAACGACGGTGAGTTCTACCACTTTATGAACAATGAGTCGTTCGAGCAGATCGCGGCAGATGTGAAAGCAGTAGGCGACAACGCGAAATGGCTGGTAGAAAACAACGCTTGTACGCTGACACTGTGGAACGGCAACCCAATCGCGGTAACGCCACCAAACTTTGTTGAGCTGGAAGTGGTTGAAACGGATCCAGGTCTGAAAGGTGATACTCAGGGTACAGGCGGTAAGCCTGCGACACTGTCAACCGGTGCTGTCGTACGTGTTCCTCTGTTCATCCAGATCGGTGAAGTGATCAAAGTTGACACTCGCTCTGGTGAATACGTAAGCCGCGTGAAATAAGGCGGTTGATTCGTCAAAAAAGGTCGCTCAGGCGGCCTTTTTTTATGTCTGCGGCAAGGCGTTTTTTGAAGCGTGTACGGTAAATTCCTGTCAAAGCAAAGAATTGCTAACGCTTGATATGCCATCTGTTTACTATTGATGGCGTTGATGAATTCAGAAGGAATCAGACGTGGACGCGAAACCTCAGTTGCAGGCGGTATTGAAAAACAAAGTCTCTATGCCCGTGGTCGGTGGCATTCTTGGTGCGGCAGCGCTATTTGGCCTGATCAATAACTCCATCCTGATGACCGATGCCGGTTACACCTATGTGCACCAGAATAATGTGACCGGTGAGCTGGCGGTGTTCAATGAGCCCGGCATTCACTTGCGGATGCCTTTTTTGTCCAAAATCACCCAATATGATCAGGTGATTACGGTGTCTTACGGCAATACGACCGGGGAAGACTTCTATCAGCGCCTGCCAGCGATTCAAGTGCGGTTTGCTGACACCTATATCGGCCAGATTCCGGTGACGTTTCGTTTTAAGCTGTCTCAGGATCCACAAGCCATCATCAAAATGCACCGTGAATTTCGTAATAACAATAACCTGATCGATGCGTTGTTGGTGAAGAATGCCCGGAACGTGACGGTCATTACGGCCACCCAATACACGGGGGAGGAGTTTTTCCAGGGCGGGCTTAACCAGTTTAAATCTAAGCTGGGTGATCAGCTGCGCGACGGGATCTACATGACCGAGCGGCGTCAGGTGGAAGTCGAACAGATTGACTTGGCACCGGTGGGCATCAATCAGACCAACCCGAATCAGTTGCAGCGTACCCAGCAGCTGGTGTGGAAAACCGTCCCGGTGTTTGACAAACAAGGCAGCCCGAAACGTCAGGACAACCCGCTCAGCCAGTACGGCATTGCGGTCACACAGGTCACGATTGGGGATCCTAAGCCGGAAGAGCAACTGGATAAGCTGCTGTCGGACAAGAAACGTTTGGTTGCTGATCGTATCCGGGCCATTCAAGAGCAGGAAACCTCAAAAGCGCAGGCAGAAACCGAGCAGCTGCGCAAAGAAATTCAGCGAACCCGTGAAGTACAGGATGCCCAGCGCAACAAAGAGCTGGCGATCATTTCTCAGCAGAAAGAGGTTGAAGTCGCACGCCAGATTGCGGAGCGGGAAATCGTCGAAGTCGAGAAGAAAAAGCGCCTGGCTGAAGTCGAAAAAGAAAAGGAGCTGGCCATTGCCGAAGCTAACCTGGCCATTCAGAAAGCGAACTCCCTGTCGGCGGAGTATGAAGCCAAAGCGATTCTGGCCAAGGGCCGGGCAGAGGCGGAAATCCTGAAAGCGAAATACGATGCGTACGGCGCTAACCGTGAGGTCTATCTGGCCGAGCTGAACCGGGATGTGTCCACGGCGTTGTACAATAACCTCAAGAACTATCAGGTGGAAATGCCGAAAAACTATTTTGGTGGCGGGGAAGGCGGCAAGATGACCTCCAACCTGGATGTGATCACCGGGCTTGGTGCGTTGGGGCTGCTGGAAAAAAGCGACAAACTGGCCGCCAAAGAGAAGTAATCGGACACGGTCATCAAACCCGGCAATAAAAAAAGCACCGCATTGCGGTGCTTTTTAATGGTCAGGATCTGTCTTAAATCATGAAGACAAAAATCACGGCTAGGGCAGAAATCAGGAAAGCCGTGGCGTAACAGCCCACTTTACCTGCTGTACCAGCATGGATTTTCAGGTCATGCATACCGTGATGCAGACGGTGCATCGCATGCCACATTGGCAGCGCCAGTGTCGCGATGGTGAACAGGCCACCGATGATGCTGGTCACGAAACCGGACACGCGCTCGTAGCTCATTGCGTCTGCATCCAGCATACCCATTGGTACCATGATGCCCAGAACCAGTACCGTTACCGGGGTGATCATGGCGAACCAGGTACCACCTGCACCAAACAGTCCCCACCAGATTGGCTCGTCAGAACGTCTTGGATTGAGATTAACCACAATGCACTCCTTAAACTAGTACCAGAACGAACAGGGAGATCGCAGCAACCGCAGCCCACTGGGCCAGGACAACCACTTTCTTATCCAGGGCTTTGCCTTTCACTTTGATCGGCATAACCTGAGGCATCATGCTGAAGAACGTTTGAGCATGGAACAGGCTGCCGGCCAGTGCCAGGATATTCAGCACGATGACAACCGGGTTAGCCATGAAGTCCAGCCAGCCCTGCCAGGCTTCCGGTCCTTTCACCAGACAGCCCAGACCAAAGGTCAGACACAGGGTGAAGAAGATCAGCGGCAGAACCGTGGCTTCACGCACCATGTAGAAGCGGTAGAAAGGGTGATCCTTCCACCAGGTACGCTTCATTTCGCGAACGTAAGGTTTACGATTGGTCATCCTTATGCCTCCTGAGGTTTCATCATGGCAATGACGAAATCTTTTGATGATTCCACTTTGCCTTGGTTAACCGCTGCTGCCGGGTCTACGCTCTTCGGACACACTTCCGAACAGTAGCCCACGAACGTACAGCCCCATGCACCGTTTTCACCGTTGATCAGCTTCATACGCTCTGCAGAGCCATTGTCGCGGCTGTCCAGGTTGTAGCGGTGAGCCAGGGTCAGTGCTGCCGGACCAATGAACTCAGGGTTCAGGCCGAACTGCGGACACGCGGCGTAGCACAGGCCACAGTTGATGCAGCCGGAGAACTGCTTATACTTCGCCATTTGTGCCGGAGTCTGGTTGTTCGGGCCGTCTTCCGGTTTGCGATTGTTCCCGATGATGTATGGCTTGATGGCTTCCAGACGCTCGATGAACGGCGTCATGTCAACGATCAGGTCTTTTTCGATCGCAAAGTTAGACAGTGCTTCGATCTTCAGACCGTTCGGGTAATCACGCAGGAAGGTCTTACAGGCCAGTTTTGGCACCTTGTTGACCATCATGCCGCATGAACCACAGATCGCCATCCGGCAAGACCAGCGGTAAGCCAGATCTTTGTCCAGGTTATCTTTGATGTAACCCAGCGCGTCCAGTACGGACATGGTTTCGTTAAAAGGGACTTCGAACATTTCGAAGTACGGCTCTGCGTCTTTCGCCGGGTCATAACGCAGAATTTCTACTTTCTGAATGCGATTGTCTGACATTATGCCTGCTCCTTACTTATTCTCAGCGGCTTCTTTAGCTGCCGCTTCTTCCGCTGCCGCGCCGTACAAACGGGCTTTTGGCTGCGACTTGGTGATAGTGACATCGCTGTAATCAATACGCGGTGCTTGATCACCGTTATAGAATGCCAGAGTGTGTTTCAGGTAGTTCACGTCATCACGCTCGGTACAGCCATCGTCAAGACGCTGGTGCGCACCGCGCGATTCACGACGATTGATGGCGGAATGCGCCATGGCTTCTGCCACTTCCAGGCCGTAGCCCACTTCAATCGCATACAGCAGGTCAGTGTTGAACACTTTGCCTTTGTCTTTGATACTGATTTTCTTGTAGCGCTCACGCAGTTCAGCCAACTTGTCGATAGTGGCTTGCATCAGATCTTCCTGACGGTAGATACCACAACCGGCTTCCATGGATTGACCCATTTCAGTACGGATGTCAGCCCAGTTTTCGTCGCCTTCCTGAGCCATCAGAGCATCGATGCGTGCCTGAACCGCGTCCATCTGTGCTTTCACTGCTGCATCGTTCCAGCCTTTGAAAGACTGTGCACGCTCAGCCGCACCTTCACCGGCAACGCGGCCGAAGACAACCAGCTCAGCCAGGGAGTTAGAGCCCAGACGGTTCGCACCGTGCAGACCTACCGATGAACATTCACCAACGGCAAACAGACCTTTGATGCGGGTTTCGTTGTGGCTGTTGGTTTCGATACCACCCATGGTGTAGTGCACGGTCGGACGAATTGGAATCGGCTCTTTAGCCGGATCCACGTTGACGTACGCTTTCGCCAGTTCACAGATGAACGGTAGACGCTCATGCAGGTATTCTTCACCCAGGTGACGCAGGTCAAGGTGAACCACATCGCCCAGTGGGTGCTTGATGGTGTTACCTTTTTGCTGCTCGTGCCAGAACGCTTGTGACACTTTGTCACGAGGGCCCAGCTCCATGTATTTGTTCTTTGGCTGGCCGATTGGCGTTTCAGGGCCCATGCCATAATCTTGCAGGTAACGGTAACCGTTCTTGTTAACGATGATACCGCCTTCACCACGACAACCTTCGGTCATCAGGATACCGGTGCCAGGCAGGCCCGTTGGGTGGTACTGAACGAATTCCATGTCACGCAGTGGCACGCCGTGGCGGAATGCCATCGCCATACCGTCGCCGGTCACGATGCCGCCGTTGGTGTTGCAGTGGTAAACACGGCCCGCACCGCCAGTGGCCAGGATCACAGATTTCGCTTTAATGCAGATCAGTTCACCTTCGGACATGTGGATAGCCACCAGGCCCTGTACTTCACCGTCATCGACGATCAGATCAACCACAAAGTATTCGTCAAAGCGTTTGATTTGCTTGTACTTGATAGAGGTCTGGAACAGGGTGTGCAGCATGTGGAAACCGGTTTTATCGGCCGCGAACCACGTACGCTCAACCTTCATACCACCGAAACGACGAACGTTTACTTCACCGTTTTCTTTACGGCTCCACGGACAGCCCCATTGTTCCAACTGGGTCATCTCGCGAGTGGCGTTTTCTACGAAATATTCAACAACGTCCTGTTCACATAGCCAGTCACCACCACCAACGGTGTCGTTGAAGTGGTTGTCTAAGCTATCCTCATCCTTGATGACAGCAGCGGAGCCACCCTCTGCGGCTACGGTGTGCGAGCGCATTGGGTAAACCTTAGAAATCAGTGCAATTTCCAAGTCTGGGTTTGCTTCTGCCGCAGCGATGGCAGCACGTAGGCCTGCACCACCTGCGCCGACAACAGCGATATCTGTGGTAATAGTCTTCACAGCTATCCTCCGAAGGTAAGACGAAAATTATAAAAGTGCGCCGGGCGCACTTAACCTTGAAATCCTAAGTTCATTCTATGAAACAAAATCAGTAGAAAATTTGATTTAGACGCATCTTTTCCAAGGAAATACCCCCTAAGAGTAAGGTGATTACAGAAACTGTGATTATTGTCACAAGCTGTAATGTTTTGTCATTGTTAGCAACTGAAAACGAGTTGTTTTAGATGTTTCTGGCTCGTTGTTGATGTGTTTCGACTTTATGGCGTAAATCCTTGTTGTCCAATAAGATAGCCGATGAACAAGGCATTCCGCCCAGAAAGAATGTTAGTTTAATATCGCTGACGTGACCGGATTGTTAACTCAATGTGTGTTTGGTGTGGTTTTGTCGCTGTGGTTTCGTGTCTTATTTTGTTCATAATTATTCATAAATTGTGGATGCACAGAGCGGCTGTTTCAGATCCGCAGATTTGCTACCATAACGGCCTTTATTTCAGCAGTTAGAAAGATCGAAACCGGCTATGACTACCCATTGGCAACCTACTGCATCCCTTCCTCAACTGAAGCAGCGAGCCGCGATTCTGGCTCAGATCCGCGCCTTTTTTGCCGCCCGTGATGTGTTGGAAGTGGACACCCCGGCGATGAGCCAGGCGACCGTGACAGACATTCACCTGCACACTTTCCAGACCCAGTTTGTTGGGCCGGGCTTTGCCAACGGGCAACAACTGTATCTGATGACCAGCCCGGAATTTCATATGAAGCGCTTGCTGGCGGCAGGTAGCGGGCCGATTTACCAAATCTGTAAATCCTTCCGCAATGAAGAATCCGGGCGCTATCACAATCCGGAATTCACCATGCTGGAATGGTATCGTCCGGGCTTTGACCATCACACTCTGATGGACGAAATGGATGACCTGTTGCAGATGGTGCTGCAGTGCGGGGCCGCAGAGCGCATGACCTATCAGCAGGCGTTTCTGACGGTACTGGGCGTGTGCCCGCTGACGGCGGAGATGGATGCACTCAAAGCGGTCGCGGCGACGCTGGGACTGGCTGATATTGCAGAGCCGGAAGACGATCGGGATACCCTGCTTCAGTTACTGTTTAGCGTGGGAGTGGAAGCGAAAATTGGCCAGCAGGCCCCGGCGTTTGTTTATGATTTCCCTGCTTCTCAGGCGGCGCTGGCGCAAATCAGCCCGGCGGATGAGCGGGTAGCAGAACGTTTTGAGGTGTATTTCAAAGGCATTGAGCTGGCGAATGGTTTCCATGAACTGGCCGACGGCGATGAGCAGCTGGCACGGTTTGAAGCCGACAACCGCAAACGACTGGAGATGGGGCTGGCACCACAGCCGATTGACCTGCATCTGGTCAACGCCCTTCGGGCGGGCTTTCCTGACTGTGCTGGCGTGGCGTTAGGCATTGATCGTCTCATCATGCTGGCTCTGGGGCAGGATCATATTGATCGTGTAACAGCGTTTCCGATCGAGATTGCCTGATAAGGATCGTATCGACCAACACAACGAATGAGAGAGTCTGAAAGAGGCAAAGGCAGACTAAGGTAGGCCAAGCTTAAACTTAGAATCGACAGACAGTCACCCGAGGATGACTGTCTGTCAGTCTGAGCTCCTCTGACGGAGCGCTGCCCCGGCCATAGGGCATGAGGAACAGCCTGTGGACGGTGTGGTCAGGCGTCAGTTAGGATTTCAAGGCGTCTTACCGCCCGCAGAGCTGACTCACACGTGGCAAGTATAACTCGTTATCACGTAGATGCAAATGATTCTCAATTGCTGGTGTGGGATGCATCCCTTTTATTGATAGTTTTAAGCTCTGATACCTAATCTCAAACGTCTACGTACGCTTGTCATCATTGTATGAGCTGTGTGGCGCTTAGTGGCTCAGAATCAATACGGTGCCCAGCACTGCCAGACAGGCGCCGCACCAGGCCTGCCAGGGCGGCATGATTCGGGTATACAGCCACAGTAGAGGCAGAATCATGATAGGGGTCGTGGAAGAGAGCAGCGCCACCATGCCGACATCGCCGTAGCGCAGGGCATAGAGGATAAATGTCATCCCGACCGCCATAGCCAGAAAGCCATTTAGGGCAACCTGCAGGAAAATGGACAGGGTGATTGGTTGGTGCGGACGGGCGAGGCGCAGCCCGGTGACCCGCAGCAGACTGTGCGCAGCAAAGGCACTGGCCATGCGCATGGCTGACGCTGCAACCGGGTCAATATCGGTCTGCATCACCGGTTTGGCGATCACCGCACCTAACGACTGGCACAGTGCTGCGGTCAGACCCAGAGCAATCGCGATCCACAGGGTACCGTGACTGCCTTCCCAATGGTGGTGGCTGGCATCTTTCTGACGGCTCTGGCCGAAAAAGATGGCTAGAGCCACGCCGCTGAACACCAGAATGCCACCCACCAGTTTCCAACCCAGTAGCTGTTCATCAAACAGCCAGATCCCGAGTAACGCTGAAAAAACCGCATGGCAGGAAAATAGCAGTCCGGCGCGACGCGGGCCAATACGGTTGAAACAGGCAAACAAGGCGGTATCGCCGATGAAGATCCCAACCAGACCGGATAACAGCATGACGCTGGCCGCTTCCCAGTGCAGGGTGGCCCAGCCGCCGTTCAGTAAGGCTATGACGGACAGCATGACCGTGACGCAGGCCATCCGCCAGCGGCTGTAGGCAAAGGCGCCGAGATGGCGGGACGGTGTGACAGAAATCAGGCTGCTGACAGCCCACAGCATTGCGGCGCCGAGCGCCAGCCATTCGTAACCCATGATATTCCTTATCGTACAGTGAGTTGCCTGCGCATCGGGCGAAGCACAGCGGTGCAGGGCGCTTATCTTGCGGCAAGGGTGCCAAGCGGTGCAATGTTTTTCTGGCTGGCTGGCTGGCTGGCTGGCTGGCTGGCTGGCAGAGCTTGGGGCAGCGCGGGTCGGCTACCCCGGATGTGTCAGGTGCGGTGGGAGGGACGGCAGACGGAATCTGCGGCGGTCGTTATTGCAGGATCACCCGGGCATTGAGCGGCTGCACCGGTCGGGCGTTATCCCCCATGATTTCGTGCAGGGCTGTGGTCTGTGCCGGGCTGCTGGCCTGAGGCTCTTTCAACACATACCAGCGTACTCCTTCGGTACAAGGTGGGGTCGTTAACGAGCCGCTGAAACGGTAATAGTCGCGTTCACGCGGCAACAGGTCCGCCGGGTTGATGGTTGCGCCCGGTGTGCGGGTTTCCCCGGTTTCCGGCAGGCTGTTCAGCAGGTTGCCCAGGGTTGCGTTACCCCGCGGGCCGGTTTCAAACATGGCGGCAATGACAGCCAGTTGCCCTTGTGAGCTGGCATGGACAAAGTGGACCTCCAGCGGAAATTGTTTGCCCTTGATGGTGTTTTCTGACGGCGTGTGGAAATGGAACTGTTTGAGGGTGAAGGTTTCGCCCTCAATGTCCAGGGTGTTTTGCCCGCTGACATTGGCCTGAATGGTGTGGCCGTTGTTGATAAGTTCACTCACCTGGCCTTGGTAATCAATATGTAATGGTGCCAGTTTGGCGGACAGGGTTTCGGTTATGTTTACCGGGCTCTGGTTCAGCCCCTCGCCACAGGTTTCAAACTGCTCACCCCAGTGTTCGACGCCATGGGCGCCCTCATAATGCCAGTCGGCGGCGCTGGTTTGGGTGGCCCAGCTGGCGGCCAGCAAGAATAATGCTGCTTTGGTCATGGTTGTGTTCACGATGTTGCCCTCTCTGATTGTTATATGACCGGGCTGTCTGGCTCGGCCGGCGCATTTTACGGCGGTGCCGGGTGGGGGGAATGAGGAAATCGCCGTTTTGGCAGCTATGTTGGAATCTAGCAAAAAATGACGGCAGATAATGAAAAGTTAGGTCTTAGTTTTGCGAGGCAGTTGGCACCGTGCCGTCGTGTCGGCAGCTTTGCTGCGGGCGTTTCGCTTGCCTGGTATCAAGCCTAGACGGCTGAGAGGCGAAGCGGTTGTAAGGAAAACAAAAAGGCCGCGCAATAAAGGCGGCCGGAGAAGGAACAACCAGACGTTATTGCCTGAGTGTTTAAGAGGCGATGTTCATGACGACACCCGTTTCGTCACGGCAATCAGACCTGAAAGCGAGAGACATCCTCACGCATTTCGTTTGCTGCACGGTGCATCGCCCGGGCGCTTTCGGTCACGGCCCCCGTTTGGACCGCCAAATGATCCGAGACGTCTTTGATGGCCTGAGTATTGCGGCTGATGTCTTCACTCACGGCGCGCTGCTCTTCGGCAGCACTGGCAATCTGGGTTGCCATGTCCGATATTTCCGTAATCGCTTGAGTGATCTGGTTGAGGCTTTCGCTGGCGGCTTCAGCGTAACCGACGCTCTGACCAGCCAATTCGGTACTGGTCTCCATACTCTCAACCGCCTGACGGGTGTTCTGCTGCAGGGTGTCAATCATGCTGCGGATTTCCTCAGTTGAGTCGTGGGTGCGCTGGCTCAGGACGCGAACCTCATCAGCGACCACCGCAAATCCCCGGCCTTGTTCCCCGGCCCGGGCGGCTTCAATGGCAGCGTTCAACGCCAGCAGGTTCGTCTGCTCGGCAATGCCCTGAATGGTTGATAGAATCTGATTGATATTCTGGGCATTTTGTTCCAGTTCGTGAATCACATGAGCGGCATCCTGCACCTGATTGGCCAGCTGCGTAATGGCATGACGGTTCTGGCCAATTACGCCCTGACCTTCTTCGCAGGCGGTGGTGGAAGCCTGCGCCGCCGAGGCGGTCAACTCGGCATGACTGGCGACCTCGGCAGAAGTGGCCGACATTTCGTGAATGGCGGTCGCGATCTGGTTGACGTCATTTTGCTGCTCGGCCACTTTGTGGCTGGCCATTTCCGTCTGATTGGCGGAGTGACCGGCCTGCTCACCGAGGGTGTGCGACTGCGCGACAATGGTTTTAATCATCGACTGCAATTGACCGAGGAAGCGGTTAACGTGCTCGGCCAGTTCCCCAATTTCATCCTGCCGCTCGATATCAATACGTTGGGTCAGGTCTCCGCTGCCTTGTGCCAGTTGCGCCATCGACTCGCTCAGGCGGGTCAGCGGACGCAGCAGGCTGTTGAAGATCAGGGTCGCGATTGCGGCGATCACCACATACAGTGCTACCGAGGCCAGCAGAACAAACGTGATCTGGCGGCCAATCGAGGCATAGGCCAGATCTTTGTCTTCCACCAGTACCAGGGTCCAGTCCGTCCCGGCGATGGGGGTGGCATACAGCAGTTTGTCACGGTTGTCAGTGTCAAAACGGAAAGCGTGGATAGTTTGCTCGCGCTCAATTTGTTTCAGCAGTGCGGGCGTTAAATCGGCATCCAGACGGGTCAGGGCTTGCTGGCTGAGCGATTCATCACGGTAGGCCACTATCTGGTTGTTGCCATCCAGCAGGAAGGCAAAGCCGTCGTGATCCAGCTTCAGGCTCAGTACCTGTTGAATGATGTCAGTGATGGTCAGATCGGCCGCCAGTACGCCCTGATGCTGACCTCGGAAGGCTTTGGCCAGGCTGACCACCATGCTGCCGTCAAAGTCCTGATAAGGTGCGGTCACGATCAGGCCGCTTTGCCCCATGGCATCTTTGTACCAAGGACGGCTACGGGGATCGTAATCTGCCGGCCAGTCTTCGGTTTTATCGCCATAGGCAATATGGCCGTCGCTGAAACCGGCATAGACCGACAGGAACTGGCCGGCACGTTTGGTCAGCAGTAACTCACGGTCGATATTGTCCTGATTGGCGATCAGGGTTTCATTGGCCAGCAGCATGTCACTGCGGATTGCCAGCCAGTCAGTAATGTAACGGCTGGTGGCCTGGCCCATGTCTTTCATCTGGTTACTGACGGCATAGGTAGTTTCTGCTTTCAGCTGGGAAATGGATATCCACGCCTGAACGGCGCTCACGGTAGCAATGATCACTGCAATGGCGATCTGTATTTTGAGTTTTAGTGTCAGTTTCATCATATCTCTCTCGAATGCGCATGTTTTTAGTGTTATTGCGAGGAGGTGGTTGTGTGGCTGTGTGATTGTCGCTGGGTTCGGATAAAAGCGCGTCAGAACGTCGGCAATATGAACATTTATCGGCGGTTTGGGGCTTATCATTAGCCAGAAATGTTAGTTTTTGCGTGACCCTCATTGCAAAACTCGGTTTTTCAGGGCGTTGAACGCAAAAAGGATGCGGTGTGAGGCCGCATCCTTGTCATAAACGTTGTGTCTCAGCGTTACGCGACAGCGTCTTCCCGCAAAGACGCTGACGGTCAGGTGATGATCATGGCACCGGCATAGACGACGGCGAGGCCAACCAGCCCGATGATGAGGCCGGTCTTGGCCATGTCTTTGCTCTCAATCAGTCCGGTTGAGTACGCCAGGGAGTTCGGTGGCGTAGACACCGGCAGGATCATCCCCAGAGAGGCCGAGAAAGCGACCACGACCAGCACCCCTTGCAACCCGCCCAGTGATGCCAGGCTGTCCATGGAGGTCGCCACGGCTGCGGCAATGGGCATCAACAGGTTAGCGGTGGCGGTGTTGGACATGAAGTTGGCCATCAGCCAGCAGATCATCGACAAAGTCAGGACAACGGCAATCGGCGACAGCACATCATAGTCCACGGCATGGGCCAGTGCCTCAGCCAGACCGGTTTTCTCCAGTCCGAGGCCAATCGCAATCCCCCCGGCAACCAGCCATAGCACATCCCAGTTGATCAGCTTGAGTTCTTCTTTCCCCATGATGCCGGTCAGCGTGAACACCGCCAGTGGAATAATCGATACCACATAGGTGTTCATGCCGTGCAGGGCGGTGGTCATCCACAGCACTATCGTCAGGGCAAAAGTGATATACACCACGATTGCCTGCCAGCTGGTCTGGAACTGACCGTCCAGCTGGAGCGTCATATGGCGCTGAGAGGACGGAAACAGTTTTTGCAGCAACCACCAGGCAAAAGTCAGCTGAAGAATCACAAACGGCAGGCCGATGGTCATCCAGCCCAGAAAGCTGATGCTGTTTTCTCCGGTCAGGTACTGCAGGGCAATGGCGTTGGGCGGGGTTCCGATCGGCGTGGCGATGCCGCCGGTGTTCGCCGCGACAGGAATACACAGCACCAGCGCTTTGATGCCGATATCTCCTTTGGGAACCGAGGCCACAATAGGGGCCAGCAGTGCCAGCATCATCACCGTGGTTGCGGTGTTAGACATAAACATCGAGAACACTGCGGTGATCAGCATCAGGCCCAGCATGATGAATTTGGGCTGGGTTCCAAACGGTTTGAGCAGGACTCGGGCCAGATTGTTATCCAGTTCATATTTGGAGGCGGCAATCGCGAGGGCAAAGCCGCCCATAAACAGAATGATGATCGGTGAAGAAAAGGCGCCAAAAATGTCGGTATATTGCAGCATTACCCCCATGTCGTGCCCTTCCGGGGGAATGCGGAACAGGTGCAGCCCTTTATCGGAAATCATGATCAGTTCCAGGGCGATAATCAGAATGGAAGTGGCAAATACCGGCACTGGCTCGAGTACCCACAACAGGGCCGCGAGGGCAAAAATGGCCAGCAGACGATGCTGGGTCAGGGTGAGATCGTCAATCGGAATCGCATCAATCGGCAGCGTCAGGATACCGAGCGGGATCCCGAAAGCAACCAGCAGTTTGAAGATATGGGCAAGCGAAAATGTTGGCATAGTCTGTTGGTTTGCATATGAATTAATAGCCGCCAGCATACTATTGAGGGGCGGGGAATTCCCTCGGCGTGGTCGATTTTTTGCACAAAAAAAGGGGCCAGAGGCCCCTTAAATGTAAAAGTGTTAACTGATTATGCTTGTGCGATGTCAGCGACTGTCGCATCAGCATTCAGGCGGCGGGCATACGCGCTGCCCATCAAAGTCGGGGTGGTCGGTTCCAGACCTTCCACAAACTCAACGGCGGCTTTCGGGAACAGGTTAATCACGGTTGATCCCAGCTTGAAGCGACCCATTTCTTCCCCTTTTTTCAGGGTGATGGCTTGCTCACCGTCTGCCGGGTAGTCCCAGCGATGCACGCGTGGACTGCGAGGTGGCGTGATTGTGCCTGCCCAGACGGTTTCGATGCTGCCGACAATGGTGGCACCCACCAGTACCTGTGCCATTGGGCCGAAATCGGTATCAAAGATACAGACGACGCGCTCGTTACGGGCAAACAGGTTCGGTACGTTCTGTGCCGTCAGCGGGTTTACGGAAAACAGCTCACCCGGAACGTAAATCATTTGGCGCAGCGTTGCGTCACATGGCATGTGGACGCGGTGGTAATCTTTCGGCGACAGGTACAGGGTGGCAAACAGGCCGTCATCGAACTGTGCAGCCAGCTCAGCATCGCCACCCAGTAGCTCAACGGCTTCATAGGTGTGCCCTTTGGCCTGGATTAACTGTCCCGCCGTTACCGGGCCTAATTGGCTGACGCAGGCATCTGCCGGGTGACAAAGCGTTTGGGCGTCTTCGTCGATTGGGCGTGCGCCTTCTTTCAGCTCACGCACAAAAAAGTCGTTGAAGGTCGCATAAGCAGCCGGATCTGGGTTCCGTGCTTCGTTCATATCAATGCCGTAGCGGCGGATGAACCAGCGGATTACCGTCGTTGTCAGTTTACCGGCTTTCAGGGAAGCCAGTTTGCCGGCAAGCTGGGTCAGGGTCTGTTTAGGCGCGCAGTACTGCAGGCCGATTTTAAGATTGTCGTGCACGGTATCTTTTCCAGAAACTTTCAGTCGATCAACAAGATGATTACTTATTCATAACGCTAGCCGGGCATGATACCTGACTTAGCGAACAAAGTCAGTCTCATCCGGCCAGGAAGACTTCCCCCAATTGTTGGGGGAAGTGGGGATCAGTCGGGTTTGTTGCGGGAGAATTGCCGGTTAGCAACGTTCTCTGACATGCTTTCAATTATGCGGTGGTAGCTGTCATAGCGCTCCTGGCTGATTTTACCCTCTTCAACCGCTTCGCGGATCAGACAGCCCGGATCGTCGCCGTGTTTGCAGTCGCGGAATTTACAACCGCCCAGAAAATCACGGAACTCCACAAATGCATTGGTCACCTGCTCCGGCTCAAGGTGCCACAGACCAAATTCCCGGACTCCCGGTGAGTCAATCAAATCACCGCCGTGCGGGAAGTGATACAGACGGGCTGCGGTAGTCGTGTGCTGGCCCAATCCCGAGTTCTCAGAAATGTCACCTACCTCGGCGTCAACTTCCGGCATCAGCGAGTTCACCAGGCTGGATTTCCCCACGCCAGATTGACCGGCAAAAATGCTGATGTGATCTTTCAGATCATCATTCAGGCTGTCCAGCCCTTCACCGGTGGTGGAACTGACCATACGCACCTGATAACCGATATTCTGGTACAGGGCCAGCATCTGCTCAACGGTGTGACGCGCTTCCGGATCCAACAGATCGACTTTGTTTAAAACGATCAGGGGTTCGATCCCTACCGTTTCCGCTGCGATCAGGTAGCGGTCGATGATATTCAGTGACAACTCCGGAACAACGGCGGATACAATCAGGATCTGATTGACGTTTGCCGCCACGGCTTTAACGCCATCGTAGTAGTCAGGGCGAGTCAGCATGGAGCTGCGTTCGTGTACGGCTTCTACCACTCCGGCAATACCTTGCAGGGTTTCCACCCCTGGGCGCCAAACCACGCGATCACCGGACACCAGGCTCTGGATACTGCGTCGCAGGTTGCAGCGGTGAATCACACCGGTTTCCGGATCTTCAATGTCGGCATGCTGGCCGAAACGGGTGATCACCAAGCCTTCACGGGCTGACTCCAGCAGGGATTCATCCCACTGGATATCATCTTTTTCG
Organism: Photobacterium sp. GSS17; assembly: GCF_028621875.1. Lineage (NCBI taxonomy): Bacteria > Pseudomonadati > Pseudomonadota > Gammaproteobacteria > Vibrionales > Vibrionaceae > Photobacterium > Photobacterium sp. GSS17. The sequence goes on from NZ_CP117517.1 coordinate 253,880, forward strand.
CGCGTTAGGCGTTTGTTTTGGTTAGAGCGCACACGACGGCTCTGTCCTTTGGTCAGCTTTTTCTTTTTTGCCACAAGAATTTCGTTCAGTTAGTTGGCTTACGATAAAATAAAGGCGTTTGCCGTCAGGGAATGTAGTCTGTTCCCCGCAATCGGCTTGCATTTGGTATTATCATACATGGTTTACTCATAGAATAGGCAATATCCGATGACGATCAGCGATCAGAACCTTATTTGGATCGATTTAGAAATGACCGGGCTGGATCCTGAAGCCCATAAAATTATTGAGATTGCGACGATCGTGACGGATGCGCAGCTGAATGTGCTGGCTGAAGGACCAGTACTGGCGGTTCATCAGCCAGAGTCGGAATTAGCAAAAATGGATGAGTGGTGCACTTCCACCCATACTAAAAGTGGGTTGGTAGCGCGAGTGCGCGAGAGCAAGGTTGATGAAACAGAAGCTGTGCGTCAGACCATTGCCTTTCTGGAGCAGTGGGTACCTAAAGGTGCGTCACCAATTTGTGGTAACAGCATCGGGCAGGATCGCCGCTTTTTGTACAAACATATGCCAGAGCTGGAGCAATACTTTCACTACCGTTACCTGGATGTCAGTACACTGAAAGAACTTACCCGCCGTTGGCAGCCTGATCTGCTGACCGGATTCCACAAAAAAGGCAGTCACCTGGCTCTGGACGATATTCGTGATTCAATCAATGAGTTGCGTTACTATCGTGAACATATTTTCAAAATTTGATGATGATTTAGACGGTCGCATTGAAATTTCCATATTTTTTTTAGGAAGTATTGCATCCGTCTAATTTCTTCGTATAATGCGCAGCCTCGAAAGGCAAATATTCAATTGTTTTGCTTTTCAAAAAATCGGACGCGGGGTGGAGCAGCATGGTAGCTCGTCGGGCTCATAACCCGAAGGTCGTCGGTTCAAATCCGGCCCCCGCAACCAAATGCGACACTAGCTCAGTTGGTAGAGCGCAACCTTGCCAAGGTTGAGGTCACGAGTTCGAACCTCGTGTGTCGCTCCAAATTTAAAGTTGTCATCGTACTTAACGGTGAAAATCGGACGCGGGGTGGAGCAGCTTGGTAGCTAGCTCGTCGGGCTCATAACCCGAAGGTCGTCGGTTCAAATCCGGCCCCCGCAACCAAATGCGACACTAGCTCAGTTGGTAGAGCGCAACCTTGCCAAGGTTGAGGTCACGAGTTCGAACCTCGTGTGTCGCTCCAAATTTAAAGTTGTCATCGTACTTAACGGTGAAAATCGGACGCGGGGTGGAGCAGCTTGGTAGCTCGTCGGGCTCATAACCCGAAGGTCGTCGGTTCAAATCCGGCCCCCGCAACCAAATGCGACACTAGCTCAGTTGGTAGAGCGCAACCTTGCCAAGGTTGAGGTCACGAGTTCGAACCTCGTGTGTCGCTCCAAATTTAAAGTTGTCATCGTACTTAACGGTGAAAATCGGACGCGGGGTGGAGCAGCTTGGTAGCTCGTCGGGCTCATAACCCGAAGGTCGTCGGTTCAAATCCGGCCCCCGCAACCAAATGCGACACTAGCTCAGTTGGTAGAGCGCAACCTTGCCAAGGTTGAGGTCACGAGTTCGAACCTCGTGTCGCTCCAAATTTAAAGTTGTCATCGTACTTAACGGTGAAAATCGGACGCGGGGTGGAGCAGCTTGGTAGCTCGTCGGGCTCATAACCCGAAGGTCGTCGGTTCAAATCCGGCCCCCGCAACCAAATGCGACACTAGCTCAGTTGGTAGAGCGCAACCTTGCCAAGGTTGAGGTCACGAGTTCGAACCTCGTGTGTCGCTCCAAATTTAAAGTTGTCATCGTACTTAACGGTGAAAATCGGACGCGGGGTGGAGCAGCTTGGTAGCTCGTCGGGCTCATAACCCGAAGGTCGTCGGTTCAAATCCGGCCCCCGCAACCAATGCGACACTAGCTCAGTTGGTAGAGCGCAACCTTGCCAAGGTTGAGGTCACGAGTTCGAACCTCGTGTGTCGCTCCAAATTACAGCTTTCATCGTGCTTAACGGTGACGATTGCGACACTAGCTCAGTTGGTAGAGCGCAACCTTGCCAAGGTTGAGGTCACGAGTTCGAACCTCGTGTGTCGCTCCAAATTACAGCTTTCATCGTGCTTAACGGTGACGATGCGACACTAGCTCAGTTGGTAGAGCGCAACCTTGCCAAGGTTGAGGTCACGAGTTCGAACCTCGTGTGTCGCTCCAAATTACAGCTTTCATCGTGCTTAACGGTGACGATTGCGACACTAGCTCAGTTGGTAGAGCGCAACCTTGCCAAGGTTGAGGTCACGAGTTCGAACCGTGTGTCGCTCCAAATTACAGCTTTCATCGTGCTTAACGGTGACGATTGCGACACTAGCTCAGTTGGTAGAGCGCAACTTGCCAAGGTTGAGGTCACGAGTTCGAACCTCGTGTGTCGCTCCAAATTACAGCTTTCATCGTGCTTAACGGTGACGATTGCGACACTAGCTCAGTTGGTAGAGCGCAACCTTGCCAAGGTTGAGGTCACGAGTTCGAACCTCGTGTGTCGCTCCAAATACAGCTTTCATCGTGCTTAACGGTGACGATTGCGACACTAGCTCAGTTGGTAGAGCGCAACCTTGCCAAGGTTGAGGTCACGAGTTCGAACCTCGTGTGTCGCTCCAAATACAGCTTTCATCGTGCTTAACGGTGATGATGCGACACTAGCTCAGTTGATAGAGCGACCTTGCCAAGGTTGAGGTCACGCCAAGTTCCTCGAAGATCGGGAACCTCGTGTGTCGATCCAAATTACAGCTTTCATCGTGCTTAACGGTGACGATTGCGACACTAGCTCAGTTGGTAGAGCGCAACCTTGCCAAGGTTGAGGTCACGCCAAGTTCCTCGAAGATCGGGAACCTCGTGTGTCGCTCCAGTTTATAGCCTTCATCGTGCTTAACGGTGACACAATACGGACGCGGGGTGGAGCAGCTTGGTAGCTCGTCGGGCTCATAACCCGAAGGTCGTCGGTTCAAATCCGGCCCCCGCAACCAAATTCTTGAGAGCTTTGGTCAAGTAACCATTGCACTCCATTGTTGCCGCTCTTGTGCATAAATCAGGAGACCGGCACAGCTACTACTGTGAAGTATTAGTTCCATTGCAGCATTCCTGGGGTATTCGATAACCGGTAGCCTTGTGTGTTGCGTCAATGTTCCATAACGGGAGTTACTGGAACCGAAGAAGCTTTTCAGCTTCAACACATCATCAATGAATTGAGCATGCGATCTGACGATTGCGTGCATTTGTTCACAATTCATGATGCTCTGTGGCCAGTGCCAGATGGCAACATGCGCTCTTTACTTGATAACTGTCTTCGTTCCAGAAAGTTACCAACAGAGGGTATGTGATATCTCAGTCCTTCCTCTTCCAGACAGATAGGCTTCAAACCTTGGCGGCGCTTGGGTTTAAGAGAAGTTTTCGGCAAGAAATAACCGGATCATGCACAGAGTTATCCACATCTATAACTTGTGGGTAAGTCAGTTGATTACGTGTGCCGATAGCGTGTGAACAAGTCTGTATTTATCTTTTTTTTATTTCGATGTCCGGAAAACACACAAAACTTATCAACAGTTTAAGGTGTTGTTTTGTATGGTTTTTTGTTGGGTTACTCAAGGTTTATATACAACCTGATCCACTATGTGGATGACTGAATAACTTTTTCAGCACCTGCCAGTCCGAGCTGTGTTTAATATTTTCATCTGGGTATAAATACGCTCAAATGAAAATGTTTTCCACATTTCCCCATAAGACTGACTCAACTCTCAATCTGTGTTAATCAGGTTGCAACACGATAGCCGGATTATTCGCAGCCTACGCATCGCGTGGCAATCCTTTTTCTACAATACGAATAAGGCGCCGTGTTTTAGCCGGTAAAACCTCAATACGTTGTGCTGTGAGATGAGGGAGCTGATTGGCCTGGTTTGCACGTTCATGTTGCTTGCCCAGCGCCCACTGAATGTGAACGTCCAGCAGTTCGTGCTCGCCAAGCCGCTGTTCTAACGCCTGAACAAGCTCTGTGCTATATGGGGCATTACCCATGGCGATGGCGATATTACGTAGCCATTGCACATGTCCGATACGTCGGATCGCAGAACCCTCGGTATTTTTCAGAAATTGATTTTCATCCCACTGAAATAAGGTGACCAGAGGTTGCTGATACAGGCTTTCCCGGCAGTGGTAGTCTTGCTCTTCCGTGACATCGGCGTAACGGTTGAAGGGGCAGACCAGCTGGCAGTCATCGCAACCGTAGATGCGATTACCGATCGGCTCGCGAAACTCTTCCGGAATCACCCCATCAAATTCAATGGTCAGATAAGAAATACAGCGTCTGGCATCAATGACCCCTTCTTCCACAATCGCCCCTGTGGGGCAGCTGGTCATACAGGCCACACATTTACCACATTGGTTTTCTACCGGGGTGTCGACAGGCAGGGGCAGGTCGATAAGCAGTTCACCCAGAAAGAACCAGGAGCCTGCGTGTTCGTTGAGAATCAGAGAGTGCTTGCCAGTCCAGCCCAACCCAGCCTTTTCAGCCAGAGGGCGTTCCAGAATCGGGGCGGAATCCACAAAAGGGCGATAACCGAACTGACCGACGGCCGCTTCGATTTTTTGCCCCAACTGCTTGAGTCGGTTACGGATGAGCTTGTGGTAGTCACGTCCCAGGGAATAGCGGCTGACGTAGGCGGTATCTGGTTGACCGAGGCTTTGGGCAAATCCCGCTTCGGGTGGCAGATAATTCATCCGCACACTGATCACCCGAACGGTTCCCGGCAACAGTTCTGCTGGCCGGGCACGCATCATGCCGTGGCGGGCCATCCAGTCCATCTCCCCGTGATAACCTGCGTCCAGCCAACGTTGCAGCTGTGCTTCATGACGGCTTAGATCGACATCGCAGATGCCCACCTGCTGGAAGCCTAATTCCTGGCCCCATTGCTTGATGTGGTTGGCAAGATCGCGGTAGTCGATGGTCATTACATAGGATCCCTGGTGAATTGGGGGCGGAAGTCTACCACAATCATGGTGAATGTTGAGGAAAAATTCCGGTAAAAGTCTGTCGGGCGGATCTGCGGGATCCATTGTCAGCCGAACGGGATTTCGGCACTATCTTGCAAAGAAAGAACCGGATGAAAGGAGATCGGGATGGCGTCAACAGTGTGGCCGCGTCGGCTCTATACCGCCGCGCAGGTGCGACAGGGTGAGGCTAAGGCTGCCAAAGCCTGTCAGGTAGCAATGTACCAGTTGATGGAGCGGGCTGGTGAGGCGGTATTTGCAACGCTTTGCCGTTCATTTCCGGATGCTCGCCATCTCTTGGTGTGCTGTGGTGGCGGGAATAATGGAGGAGACGGATATATTGTAGCCCGGCTGGCACAAACGGCTGGCTTTCAAGTGTCACTCTGGCAGCAAGGGGATGCTGACCGGCTGCAGGGGGATGCGGCCATCGCGCGGGATGCCTGGCTGGCTGTTGGCGGCACCATTTCAGCACCAGAAGCATCGGTACCCGAAACGGTGGATGTGGTGGTTGATGCGTTGCTGGGAACCGGATTGTCCGGATCCGTACGATCTGATGCGGCCGCTACGATCCTTGCGATCAACCAGAGTGCTTTGCCGGTTGTGGCGGTGGATATTCCCTCCGGATTGTGCGCTGATACCGGCCGGGTGCTTGGGAGTGCGATCCAAGCCAGGATCACGGTCACTTTCATTGGCTGTAAGCAAGGGCTGCTGACCGGGCAGGCCGCCGCGTACACCGGGCAACTGATATTGGCGGGGCTCGGGGTTGCGGCTGCGTTTGATGCGCAGCAGCAACCTTCGGTACAGGTAGTTTCTGATAATGATGTCATGCTCGCACTGCCTTGCCGCAAACGGACCGCTCATAAAGGGGATCATGGCCGGATCCTGCTGGCCGGTGGCGATGCCGGGATGGGGGGGGCTATTCGTCTGGCGGCGGAAGCGGCGGCAAGGGCGGGAGCCGGGCTGACGGCGGTGCTCACCCAACCTGACAATGTACTGTCAATTGTGACAGCGATTCCTGAGATAATGGCGCGGGGTTGGCAAGACAAGGCCCACGAAGCAGAAGAACGACTGCACTGGGCTGATGTGCTGGTTCTCGGGCCAGGGCTAGGACAAACTGACTGGAGCCGTGCGCTGTATTTCCATCTGGCAGATACCGAGAAACCTATGGTGCTTGACGCTGATGGATTGAACTTATTAGCCCTTTCACCAGACTATAAAAATAATCGTATAATTACTCCTCACCCAGGTGAAGCTGCACGCTTACTCGGTTGCACGGTGGCTGACATTGAGCAGGACCGTTTTGCTGCCACCCATGCCCTGCACAAGCAGTATGGCGGGGTAGTAGTGCTCAAAGGTGCGGGAAGCCTGATTTATGATGGTGTGCAGCATTGGCTTTGCCCGGCAGGGAATCCGGGAATGGCGACGGGGGGAATGGGCGATGTACTGTCCGGCGTGATAGGTGCTTTACTCGGCCAGGGACTATCTCTGGCGGAAGCGGCCCGAATCGGTGTTTGGGTACATGCCCGCGCAGCAGATGCATGCGCAGAAGCCGGGGAGCGTGGTATGCTGCCCAGTGATTTATTCCCCTATATTCGACAACAAGTAAACCCAAGATAAAGAAAAGAATGCAAACATTTGAAACCCTGCTTGCCGATGAACAGGCGACAGTTGCGTTGGGCCAGCAGTTAGCTCAGGCCTGCCAGCGACAAACTACTATTTACCTGCACGGTGATCTGGGTGCAGGAAAAACCACGTTTAGCCGTGGCTTTATTCGTGCCTTGGGTCATACCGGTAACGTAAAAAGCCCGACGTATACGCTGGTTGAGCCTTATGAACTGCCACCTTGGCAGGTGTACCACTTTGATTTGTACCGTCTGGCGGATCCTGAAGAGCTGGAGTTTATGGGTATTCGTGATTACTTCTCGGCGGATGCCATTTGTCTGGTCGAATGGCCGGAAAAAGGGGGTGGCCTGCTTCCTGCGCCGGATCTGGATCTGGACATGCGTTACGAAGGTGAGCAACGCAAAGTCACCATCACAGCGAACAATGAATACGGTAGTGAACTGATCAAACGTTTGGAGTTGTGTTGATAGGATGTCGTTACGGGCTTTATTTCATGCTGTAGTTTTAGGGGCTGGGCTTTTTTGTACCCAGGTGCTGGCCAATGATTTAAGTGGGATCCGGGTCTGGCCGTCGCCGGATGAAACCCGGGTGGTGCTGGATATGGGAGAGGAGGTGGATTACAGCTACTTTACCCTGACCAAACCGGATCGCCTGGTGGTGGATCTCAAAAAAACCACGCTGAAAACCAAATTGCCAATGGCGGTGCAAGACAGCGCTGTTCTGAGCCAGGTTCGTAGCAGTGGCGCACCGGAAGATGGCACCTATCGTCTGGTCTTCGAGATAAAGAAGAGCCTGACCCCCAATGTATTTAAGCTGGCCCCGACGCCGGACGGGCACTATGGGCACCGTCTGGTGGTCGACCTGCCGCACGGCAAGGCCAGTGTAAAACAGGCTGAGCCCGAAGCGAAAAACTCGAACCCGGTGGCGAACCAGAAGGCCATCCTGCCTTTTGGGACGGACGATATTGTTGTGGCCATTGACCCGGGACACGGCGGTGAAGATCCTGGCTCTATCGGGCCAAGCCGTCTTTACGAGAAAAACGTGACCATGGACATCGCGCAAAAGGTAGTGGCGCGCATCAATGCGACCCCGGGGATGCGAGCTGTCCTGACCCGGCGCGGCGACTATTTTGTGAACCTGAATAAGCGTTCGGAGATCGCCCGCAAGAACAAAGCGCACCTGCTGGTCTCTATCCATGCTGATGGTTTCCACAAGCCGCAACCGCGTGGTGCCTCGGTTTGGGTACTGAACACCCGCCGGGCGAACACCGAAATTGGCCGCTGGTTGGAAAAGCATGAGAAACAGTCAGAGTTGCTGGGTGGCGGTGATGTGCTGTCAGCCAACAATGAAGATCAGTACCTGAGCATGGCCGTGCTGGATTTGCAATTCAGCCACTCGCAAAAAGAGGGCTATGATGTGGCCAACCGGGTGCTTAAAGAGCTGAGCAAAGTGACGACGCTGCATAAGAACCGGCCGGAGCATGCCAGTTTGGCGGTACTGAAATCACCGGATATTCCGTCACTGCTGGTTGAAACCGGGTTTATTACCAACCCGAGTGAAGAGCGGCTGCTGAACACGAAAGGCCATCAGCGCAAACTGGCTGATGCGGTTTATCGTGGTGTCTTGGCGTACTTTAACGAAAAGCCGCCGGAAGGAACGCTGTTTGCCTCGCGTAAACAGGGGATCAAACACAAGGTGGCCAAAGGCCAGTCACTCAGTGTGATTGCTGCCAAGTATGACACCAGTGTGTCGGCGATAAAAAGTGCCAACAGCCTTAAGTCCAATAGTGTCAATATTGGTCAGGTGCTGGTGATTCCGGGCAAGCTGCCGCAGTCGATTGCGGCAGCACCGCCGCCGGCTACGCCGGTCAAGTTGGTGACCCACACCGTTAAGCGCGGCGAGTTTCTGGGCAAAATTGCCGCTAACTACGGCGTGTCTGTGGCCAGTATTCGGGAACTTAACAAACTGAAGTCCGACAATGTAATGGTCGGACAGAAACTGAAGATTAATGCGAATCAGGGCAGTCCGGCCCCTCAAACTGAAGTGATTCATCATACCGTGCAGCGTGGTGAATTTCTCGGTAAGATCGCGGCTCATTATGGGGTCAGTGTAAACCGTCTGCGTGAAGTGAATCAGTTGCGTTCAGACAAGCTGGCTGTTGGACAAAAACTTACTATTCCAAGCAGTTAATTATGCCAATTCAGATCTTGCCAGCCCGATTGGCGAACCAGATTGCGGCCGGTGAGGTGGTAGAACGGCCCGCATCGGTGGTCAAAGAGCTGGTCGAAAACAGCCTCGATGCCGGTGCAACCCGGATAGACATCGATATCGATAAAGGGGGCAGCCGGACGATCCGCATTCGGGATAACGGCTGTGGTATTCCCAAGGATGAGTTGTCGCTGGCGCTGAGCCGGCATGCGACCTCAAAAATTGCTACGCTGGATGATCTGGAAGCGATCCTCAGTCTTGGCTTTCGGGGAGAAGCACTGGCCAGTATCAGCTCGGTGTCCCGCCTGACCCTGACCTCGCGCACCGTGGCGCAGGAAGAAGCCTGGTCTGCCTATGCGGAAGGCCGGGATATGGAAGTCCAGCTCAAGCCTGCGGCACACCCGGTCGGCACTACCCTGGAAGTGCTGGACTTGTTTTTTAATACCCCCGCCCGCCGCAAATTCCTCCGCACTGAAAAAACTGAATTCGGCCATATTGATGAGCTGCTCAAGCGGATTGCCCTCAGCCGGATGGACGTCAGTTTTAATCTGCGCCATAACGGCAAAATGATCCGTCAGTACCGTGCGGCAACGACCCAGATTCAGAAAGAGCGTCGGTTGGCGGCGATTTGCGGTGGACCGTTTTTGGACCACGCGCTGGCGGTCGAGCTGGAGCATGGCGGCTTTAAACTGACTGGTTGGATCTGTACGCCGCAAGGTGCACGGTCGCAAAATGATATCCAGTACTGTTATGTCAACGGTCGGATGATGAAAGACAAGCTGATCAACCATGCCATTCGTCAGGCTTACGAAACCAGCCTAGCCCCGGATCAGTACGCGGCGTATGTCTTGTTTATCGAGGTCGACCCGCATCAGGTTGATGTCAATGTCCATCCGGCCAAACACGAGGTCCGTTTCCATCAGGCGCGGCTGGTGCATGATTTTATTTGTCAGGGGCTGCAAAGCGCTCTGATTGAAGGGGCTGGCGAGGCAGCCAATTTTCAGGTGCCGGCGCCACGTGCCAGCGCTCAAGCCACACCGTCGCCCGCTTACCCGGCGTCGCAGAGTGCGTCGTATCAGGTTGAAGAACCCTCAGTATCACTGGCTGCGGCAGCGCGTACGCCGGATTACCCGAACAAAGCACCAACCAAAGACTGGATGCCATCATCAGGATCCGGCACTGGGCGAGCCAGCGCGCCATCGTCAGAAGACAACGGCCGAGGGACCGGACCGAGAGAGCCGTCAGTACCGTCCCGGGAGCAGATGCGACCGGAAGCCTTTACGCATCCGTCAGGTAGCCCTGCCACGTCGCGTCCGCGAGGCGAAGATGGGCCGTCGCCGCAGGAAGTCGCTACGTATCAACGTCTGCTGCAGACGGCAGAGTCAGCGGAAAGGCCGGCTAACCACTATGACGGTGCGGCATCAGCCCGCCCTGCCTCTGAACGCTCGACTTCGGCTGATGTGCGACCGGCGATGGCGCCGCTTTCTGGCCGTGAGCCAAGCTCGTCTGTACGCTCGGCAGCCAGTCAGCCATCTTCGGCTGTGCCGGCGGCAGCGATGCCCGCCCGCGTAACGGCTCCGACTGCGTTGTCGCAAAATGCCGTCGACGGCAGTAACGGGATCGGGCTGGGTAAGGCCCTGTGTATGGTCGCTGGCAAATACCTGCTGTTGAGCCGTGATGAAGGCGTCGCTTTGCTTTCTCTGGAGCGGGCGGCGCATTTGCGTTGCAAAGGCCAGTTGCGGATGGCGCAGTCAGAAGGTCTCAAGCCCCAGCCGTTGCTGATCCCGCATTCCGTACCGGTTGAGCCAAGTATGTTAGACTGTGCAGAACAGCACGCGCTCTTGCTCAAACAGCTGGGCATTCAGCTGAAAGCGAAGGGAACGCAACATATTGTGATTTTATCGGTCAGCCAACCGCTGCGGCAGCAAAACCTGCAGCAACTGATCCCGATGCTTTTGGGATACCTGGCGGCCGTGGCTGACGATCCACAAGCCCAGGGCTGGGACAAACTGCTGGACTGGATGAGTCGCCAACTGGTACTGGCACCACAGGCCTTCAGCCTGTCGCAGGCCATTCAGCTGGTTACGGAACTGGAACAGCTGTGGGGCGCTGATCTTGAACACTATTACTCTGAACTGCTGCGCCCGGTTGATTTGGCCGCAGCAATAGAAGCATTTGATTATGACTAAGCCACTTCCACAGGCGATATTTTTGATGGGCCCGACGGCTTCGGGCAAAACTGATCTGGCGATTCGCTTGCGCCAGCAGCTACCGGTCGAGTTGATAAGCGTTGACTCCGCCCTTATCTATAAAGGGATGGATATTGGTACAGCCAAGCCTGATGCCACAGAGTTGGCGCAGGCACCGCACCGGTTGATTGATATTCGTGATCCAGCGCAAAGTTATTCAGCCGCGGACTTTCGTGCTGATGCACTGAAAGAAATGGCTGATATAGTGGCTGCGGGACGGATCCCCCTGCTGGTTGGCGGCACTATGTTGTATTACAAAGCTTTGCTGGAAGGGTTGTCCCCGTTGCCGGCGGCTGATCCGGCCATTCGTGCCGGTATCGAGTTGGAGGCAGCAGAAAAAGGCTGGCAGGCCTTGCACGATGAGCTAAAGCGGATTGATCCGGTCTCCGGAGCTCGCATTCACCCGAATGATCCGCAGCGGCTGTCACGGGCATTGGAAGTTTTTCGTATTTCGGGTAAAACTTTAACTGAGCTTACGAAAACTCAAGGTGAATCCCTGCCGTACCGGGTTCACCAATTTGCAATTACTCCCATGGATAGGGCTATTCTACATCGGCGGATAGAACAGCGTTTTGACAAGATGATCGAAGCAGGTTTTGAACAGGAAGTTCGTGCTTTGTATGAACGGGGAGATCTGCATCCGGATCTGCCTTCAATACGCTGTGTGGGGTACCGCCAGATGTGGGAATATTTGGACGGGCAGTGCAGCCTGGATGAAGCGGTGTTCCGCGGCATCTGCGCCACCCGTCAATTGGCGAAACGTCAGATCACCTGGCTGAGAAGCTGGAATGAGTTGACGTGGTTGGACAGTGGGGACGTGGACAAAGCGTTACAAACCGTCACAAACTCAGTTAGATGTGCGGGTTGATTAACGTGTATACTCACTACTGTTTTGCGTATTTTTAATTTTGTTCGTTGCTAACTACAACTACAAACAAATAAGGAAAAGAAATAATGGCTAAGGGGCAATCTCTGCAAGACCCGTTTTTGAACGCTTTGCGTCGTGAAAGAATCCCTGTATCAATCTACCTGGTCAACGGCATCAAGCTGCAGGGTCAGATTGAGTCTTTTGATCAGTTTGTGATCCTTCTGAAAAACACGGTAAACCAGATGGTATACAAGCACGCGATTTCGACTGTTGTGCCGGCGCGTCCAGTAAACCATCACCACGCCGGTGATCGTCAGCCTTCTGATCGTGCCCAGGAAAAAACTGAAGAATAATCATTCTTCATTAAGGAGTTGATTGCTTGTTTGACCGTTATGAATCCGGTGAGCAGGCAATTCTTGTTCATATCAACTTCACGCAAGAAGGGGAGTGGGAAGACTTAAGCGAATTTGAAATGCTGGTCTCCTCCGCGGGAGTCAATGCGCTACGTGTGGTAACAGGTAGTCGTAAAACTCCCCACCCTAAATATTACGTGGGAGAAGGTAAAGCGCAGGAAATTGCCGAAGCAGTTCGGGCCGAAGGGGCCGAAATTGTTCTATTCAACCACTCTCTTTCTCCAGCGCAAGAGCGAAATCTGGAGCAGATCTGCAAGTGCAGGGTGCTGGACCGAACCGGTCTTATCCTTGACATCTTTGCTCAGCGTGCACGCACCCACGAGGGTAAACTGCAGGTAGAGCTCGCCCAGCTACGCCATATCTCCACTCGATTAATCCGGGGTTGGACCCACCTTGAACGACAGAAAGGCGGGATTGGCTTACGTGGTCCGGGTGAAACGCAGCTGGAAACTGACCGCCGCTTACTCCGCGAGCGGATTAAGACGATTTTGCGTCGTTTGGACAAAGTGGCCAAGCAGCGTGATCAGGGGCGCCGGGCCCGTAACCGGGCAGAGATACCGACGATCTCGCTGGTCGGTTATACCAACGCCGGTAAATCCACCCTGTTTAACCGGGTGACGGATGCCGGGGTGTATGCCGCTGACCAATTGTTTGCCACGTTGGATCCGACGCTGCGAAAAATTGACGTGGCGGATGTCGGAACCACGATTCTGGCCGATACCGTGGGATTTATCCGGCACCTGCCGCACGATCTGGTAGCGGCGTTTAAAGCAACATTGAAAGAAACCCAGGATGCAACCCTGTTGCTGCACGTGGTGGATGCCAGTGACGATCGCTTCCGTGAGAACATCGAAGCGGTAGACACCGTGCTGGAAGAGATCGAAGCCAATGAAGTGCCATCTCTGGTTGTGATGAATAAAATCGACAACCTGGAAGGTGCGGAGCCGCGCATTGAACGAGACGATGACGGCGTACCACGTCGGGTATGGGTTTCGGCAATCGACGGTCAGGGTATCGATCTGTTGTTTGAAGCCCTGACGGAACGTCTGTCAGGCACCATGGTGAAACATACATTACGGGTTCCGCCTCAGTACATCGGCAGGATCCGCAGTAAGTTTTACCAGATGGGCTGCATTATCAGTGAAGAATACGACACTGACGGTAGTCTCAAAATCGATATTCGCCTGCCGTTAGCAGAGTGGTCTCGGTTGCAAAAAAGGGAAAGTACTTCGTTAGATGACTTTATCGTTGCTTAATGGACTGCTAGAGTAATAAAAAAAACTGTCGTCATATCATATTGATGGAGTTCTATAATGGCGTGGAATGAGCCTGGAAACAACGGCGGCCGCGATAAGGACCCTTGGGGGAACAATAATCGCGGTGGTCGTGATCAAGGTCCGCCGGATCTCGATGAAGTTTTCTCGAAACTGAGTCGAAAATTTGGTGGCTTTTTGGGGAATAAAAAAGGGCCTTCAACGGGTGGTAGCGTTGCCGGTTTGGGGGCGATTGCGGTATTAGCTACAGCGGTGTGGGGCTTCTCCGGCTTCTACACCATTGGTGAAGCTGAGCGCGGTGTGGTACTGCGTTTTGGTAAATTCTATGAGATGGTCGATCCGGGCCTGAACTGGAAACCAACGTTTATCGACGAAGTGACGCCAGTTAACGTTCAGGCTATTCGCTCGCTGCGTAGCTCAGGTCTGATGCTGACGAAAGACGAGAACGTCCTGAAAGTTGAGATGGATGTTCAGTACCGTGTGGCAGAACCGCAGAAATACCTGTTCAGTGTATCTAATGCGGATGACAGCCTGCGTCAGGCCACAGACTCTGCACTGCGTGCAGTGATCGGTGACTCGACCATGGACGAAGCGCTGACGACTGGTCGTCAGGTGATCCGTTCCAACACGCAGGAAGCGATCGATAGCATCATCCAGAAATACGACATGGGTCTGCTGGTCGTGGATGTGAACTTCCAGTCTGCTCGTCCGCCAGAAGCGGTCAAAGACGCGTTTGATGACGCGATTGCGGCTCGCGAGGATGAGGAACGTTTCGTACGTGAAGCGGAAGCTTACAGCAATGATATCTTGCCGAAAGCGACTGGTCGTGCGGAGCGTATCAAGAAAGAAGCGGAAGGTTACTCTGAGCGTGTAATCAACGGTGCGCTGGGTGAAGTGGCACAGTTCGAGAAACTTCTGCCTCAGTACATGGCGGCGAAAGAAGTTACCCGCAACCGTCTGTACCTTGAAACCATGGAACGCGTGTACGCGAACACCAGTAAGGTTATGGTTGATTCTAAGTCGAGCGGCAATTTGTTGTACCTGCCACTGGATAAGCTGGTCAACCCGACTCAGCAGAAGACTCAGCCAGCCAGCAGCAGCTCATCAGTGAATTACGACATTGAGCTGGAGAAAGTTGAAACCGCTCCGGTCTCTGCTGCGCCGCGTGGCGAGACAGGCCGTCAAGGGAGATATTAATTATGCGTAAGTTAATGATCCCGGTTATCGTGATTTTCATCGCGACATTGCTGATGTCAATGTTCGTGGTGCAGGAAGGCGAGCGCGGTATTGTGGTGCGTTTCGGTCGTATCCTGAAAGATGCTAATACCGATGTCGCTCGTATTTACGAGCCGGGTCTGCATTTTAAAGTGCCGGTTTTTGACCGCGTACGTACGCTGGATGCCCGCATTCAGACGATGGACGATCAGGCTGACCGTTTCGTAACGTCAGAGAAAAAAGACGTGATCATCGATACCTATGTTAAATGGCGTATTGAAGATTTCGGTCAGTACTACCTGGCGACCGGTGGTGGTGATGCCTCTACGGCACAGGCTCTGCTGAAGCGTAAAGTGGTCGACAGCCTGCGTGCTGAAATCGGTTCACGTGAAATTAAGCAGATCGTGTCAGGTCCTGAGCGTAGCCAGAAAGCCGATAACGCGAACCTGGTGTCTGACGAAACGGCTCCTGCTACTGAGATTGTGGCGGAAGTGGCACCTCGTAAGACAGTGGAAGGCCAGCGTGATCAGGTTATGGCGAACGTACTGGCAGACATTCAGATCAGTGCCAAGAAAGACCTCGGTGTGGATGTGGTTGACTTCCGAATGAAGAAAATCAACCTGCCGGACGAGATCAGTGAGTCTATCTACCGTCGTATGCGTGCCGAGCGTGAGTCGGTTGCTCGTAAGCACCGTTCTCAGGGCCGTGAGAAGGCTGAAGTCATTCGCGCCCAGTCTGAGCTGGAAGTAGCGAAAATTCTGTCTGAGGCTGACCGTGAAGCGCGTGTCGTAAGGGGTAACGCTGACGCACAAACCGCAGAAATTTATGCTCAGGCATTCAACAAGAATCCTGAATTCTATAACTTCCTGCGTTCTCTGAAAGCGTACGAAAACAGCTTTAACTCGAAGAACGACATTCTGGTTGTGGATCCTAACAGTGATTTCTTCCAGTACATGAACGAATCGAAAGCCGCCAACTAAGCGCGGAATCCCGGTTGAAAAGGCAAGACTTCGGTCTTGCCTTTTTTTTGCTTTTTATTCAGGCGTATAATTTTCCGGTTTAGCTTAGGAGAGAACGAATGAGTAATGCAATATGGCTGGCCCTGGGCCTGGTGTTGGTCTTTGAGGGGCTGGGGCCGTTGCTGGCTCCTCGGGGGTGGCGGGAGATGGTGAGCCAGCTCAGTCAGCAGGATGACAATACCCTGCGCCGTATTGGCGGGTGCCTGGTGGTTGCCGGGAGTGTGGTCGCTTACATTATGTACACTAGACTGTAATAGGCACTGACGAAGCCTGAGCAGGACTGGCGTGCGCGCGTACATGGTCAAAAAATGACTGCAAGGCGTCGAGTAAGGTGCTAGAATCCCTTTTTAACTACTGATAGACGAAGAAAGATGGCAAACAATGTAGTCGTTCTTGGCACCCAGTGGGGTGACGAAGGTAAGGGAAAGATCGTTGATCTTTTGACCGAAGATGCGAAGTATGTAGTGCGCTACCAAGGTGGCCACAACGCGGGTCATACACTGGTCATTGACGGTGAGAAAACGGTTCTTCACCTGATCCCATCAGGTATTCTACGCAACAACGTGAAATGCATCATCGGTAACGGTGTTGTACTTTCCCCAGACGCTCTGATGAAAGAAATGGGCCAGCTGGAAGAGCGTGGTATTCCTGTTCGTGAACGTCTGTTCCTTTCTGAAGCTTGTCCGCTAATTCTGCCATACCACATTGCTCTTGATCAGGCGCGTGAACTGGCGCGTGGTAAGAAAGCGATCGGTACAACAGGCCGTGGTATTGGTCCTGCGTACGAAGATAAAGTGGCTCGCCGCGGTCTTCGTGTGGGCGACCTGTTCGACAAAGAAGCCTTTGCTGAGAAACTGAAAGAAGTTATGGCTTATCATAACTTCCAGCTTGAGCATTACTACAATGCTGAGCCTGTTAGCTACGATGACGTGCTGGCAGCGATCATGGCACAGGCTGATATCCTGACGTCTATGGTGATTGACGTGACTCAGGAGCTGGACGACGCGCGTAAGCGTGGTGACAAGATCATGTTCGAAGGTGCACAAGGCACACTGCTGGACATTGACCACGGTACTTACCCATACGTAACGTCTTCTAACACGACTGCTGGTGGTGTGGCTGCTGGTTCTGGTTTTGGTCCTCGTCACCTGGGTTACATCCTGGGTATCGCGAAGGCTTACTGTACTCGCGTAGGTGCTGGCCCATTCCCGACTGAGCTGTTTGACGATGTTGGCGAACACCTGGGTGTGAAAGGTAACGAATTTGGTGCAACAACTGGCCGTAAGCGCCGTTGTGGCTGGTTCGATGCTGTTGCAATGCGTCGTGCAGTACAAATCAACTCAATCTCTGGTTTCTGTCTGACCAAGTTGGACGTGATGGACGGCCTGGAAGAAATCAAGATCTGTACGGGTTACCAACTGGCTGATGGTACGGTTCTGGAAGTATCTCCAATGGCGGCAGATGCATACGAGAACGTCACACCAATCTACGAAACGATGCCTGGTTGGACTGAGAGCACCTTCGGTGTGAAAACTCTGGACGAACTGCCACAGACGGCGCTGAACTACATCGCGCGTCTGGAAGAGCTGACTGGTGTACCGGTTGATATCATCTCTACCGGCCCGGATCGTAACGAGACGATCATCAAAGTTCACCCATACGGTGAATAATCGTCAGGTTTGATGCCTTGTCAAAGCCAGCCTTCGGGCTGGCTTTTTTGTGTCTGTGATTTGGGTTCCGAAATCCTGCCGCGTTACCGTCAGTCCCTGCGGATTTTCCCTAAAGTCTGCGCCCGCTCCGCCGATACACAAGTTACGTTCGGATAGAGAGCCCTTCATGACGTTGCGATCCCTGTTACTTATCACATTGCTGGCTGCCACACCTGCCCACGCATTGGAAGAGGTGGGGGATGCTGTACCTGTGTACACCGACAACGAGCTGAGTCGGCTGTTTGCTGAAAATCGCCATCTGCAGCAGGTGAAAGCGGATGACTGTCAGCTGGTGCAGGACATTGAAGCCCGGGCTATCCGGGTTGAATCGCCGTCTTACCAGTTCCTTTACGGCGACATGCTGGCCTGGGGTGTGTGTGTCCCGCGGAATGTGACGCTGGGAGTGCACTACATGCAGGCGGCGGCACAGCAAGGCTCTCCGGCAGCGCTGGAGCAGTTAGGGCGCTATTACGCGGAAGGCAAGCTGGTGCAGCAGGATCAGGAGCGGGCGATTCCGTATCTGCGTGAAGCGGCGGCGATGGGGCATGTGAATGCCCGTATTTTGCTGGCGGAACTGCTGCTGTCTGATTACGGCAGTCCGCTCGATTTTGAGGATGCCTATCGTTGGCTGTATAACACCGCGACGGGCAGTCAGCAGATCCACTCGCAAATCACCAAGCTGAGGCGCAATCTTGAGCAGCGCATGCCGGCAAATGTGATTGCCCGCGCCAAACGGCGGGAGACCTTCTGGTAATACCGGTGGGGAGTCCGACCGTGTGATGGCCGAGCATGCCATCCGCGACATGCTGAACAGGCGATGAAAAAGACGCTCTGCGACCAAAAAAAGAGAAGCCAATGGCTTCTCTTTTTCGTTGGAATTACCGAGCGATTACAGGACTTTGTGTGGCCCGAAGCACTCATAGTGCAGGCGTTCTGGAGTCACGCCCAGCTCGATCAGTTGACGGGCAACATGCTGCATGAAGCCAACCGGGCCACAGAAGTAAAAGTGCATGGCCGGGTCGCGCAGCTCATCAGCCATCACATTCAGGTCCATCAGCCCCTGATGCTGATAGTCTTCTGCCGGTTGGTCGCTGGCCAGAGGCTCACGGTACCAGGTATGGCTGTGGATATGAGGGTATTGGTGGACCAGGTGCTGTACGCTTTCTTTGAAGGCATGCTGAGCACCGTTTTCCGCGGCATGCAGCCAGCGTACTTCGGCCTGATGAGCGGTCAGGGTTTCCAGCATGGCCAGAGTTGGGGTCAGACCGACACCGGCAGAGAGCAGGGTCACGGGCGTGGTTGGCTCAACATCCAGGAAGAAATCCCCGGCGGGTGGCATAACCTCAATCACCTCACCGACCTGCAGGGTATCGTGCAGATACGATGACACTTTGCCTCCCTCTTCCCGCTTCACGGAAATGCGGTAGCAGTCTGGTTGTGGTGCGGAGGACAGGCTGTACTGGCGAATTTCGCGGTATTCAAAACCGGCAGGTTTGAGGTTAATGCCCAGGTACTGGCCCGGCAGATAATCAGAAACTGGCTGGCCATCGATCGGTTTGAGTACAAAACTGGTGACGACTTCACTTTCCCGGCGCTTTTCAATCACCTCAAACGAACGGGTTCCGCGCCAGCCACCGTTTTTAGTCTCATTTTCCTGGTAAATGGCTTCTTCACGCTGAATGAATACCTCTGCCAGGACACCGTATGCTTCACCCCATGCGTTCAACACGTCATCGCCCGGCGACAGCATTTCATCAATGGTGCCCAGCAGGTGTTGGCCGACAATCGCGTACTGCTCGGCTGTGATCAGGAAGCTGGTGTGCTTGTGGGCAATTTTTTCCACTGCCGGTAAAAGGGCTGCCAGATTCTCGATGTTGTTGGCGTAGGCACAAATAGCGTTGAACAGTGCTTCGCGCTGATCGCCGTTGCGCTGGTTGCTCATGTTGAAAATATCTTTCAGTTCCGGGTTATGGCGGAACATTCGCTCATAGAAGTGGGCGGTCAGGGCTGGACCGGTCTGCGCGATAACTGGGGCGGTCGCTTTAACGATATCAATGGTTTGCTGGCTGAGCATGGCTGGCTTCCTTTAAAGGTGTATTTAGTATGAATGTTATAAGTTGTATCTTATCTGTATCTTTTGGTCAATAACAAGATTAAAATGTCGTCAGGAGGAGTGATTGTGCAACTGACGAGTTTTACTGACTACGGCCTGCGTGCCCTGATCTACCTGGCAACCCTGCCGCAAGGGGAATTGGCCAGCATTACCAAAGTCACCGAAGTGTATGGTGTCTCGCGTAACCATATGGTGAAAATTATCAACAAGCTGGGTCAGCTGGGTTATGTGGAAACGGTTCGGGGCAAGAACGGCGGGATCCGTCTGGGCAAACCGGCCGAGCAAATTATTATCGGTGAGGTTGTGCGGGCAATAGAGCCGCTCCAGATCGTCAATTGCAGTGAAGAGTTTTGTCATATCACCCCGGCATGCCGGCTAAAAGGAGTCCTTTTTACGGCCCGGCAAGCGTTTCTTGAAGAACTGGATAACCATACGCTGGCGGATATGATTAATGACAACCCGCCATTACGGGTGTTACTGGATCAGCCGGTCGCCTGAAGGCGAATCAATCACTTCGAAATCTCATAAGGGAGCCAAAATTTCGACCTGGCTCCCGTCTGTTCACCTAGGGCGCGGATATACTTGAAGTATTTCTTCGCTAACTTGGATCAAAATATGTCAAAAGGTACTACCGATATACCGGTCGACCCTTTTCGCGATCGCGAAGCTTCAAATTACGAAAACCCGATTCCCAGCCGTGAAATGCTGCTGGATGTGATCCGTGGTTATGAAACCCCGGTCAGTCGCGATCAGCTCTTTGAAGCGCTGCATCTCGAAGGAGAAGACCAATACGAAGGCCTGCGCCGTCGCCTGCGTGCGATGGAACGTGATGGCCAGCTGATTTTTACCCGTCGCCAGTGCTATGCCCTGCCTGAACGTCTTGATCTGATTAAAGGGCATGTCATCGGCCACCGTGATGGCTTTGGTTTCCTGCGTCCGGAAGGCAGCAGTGCCAAGGACGACGATCTGTTGCTGCCGCATCATCAGATGCGTGGCGTGATCCACGGTGATTACATTCTGGCGCAGGTGGCCGGCGTTGATAAACGTGGCCGCCGTGAGTGCCGTGTGGTGCGGGTGCTGAAACACTACGAAGGGCAGATTGTCGGCCGTTTCTTTATCGAAGACGGCATGGGCTACGTGGTGCCGGATGATTCACGCATCGCTCAGGATATCGTGATTCCGAATGACCAGCGCCAGGGCGCCCGCATGGGTAACGTGGTCGTGGTGGAAATCACCCAGCGTGCTACCCGTCAGTACAATGCCGTGGGTAAAGTGGTGGAAGTGCTGGGCGAGAACATGGCGCCGGGTATGGAAATTGAGATTGCCCTGCGTACCTATGATATTCCGCACGAGTGGCCAGCTGAAGTCGAAAAACAGGTTCAGGGGCTAAAGGAAGAAGTACCGGAAGAAGCCAAAAAAGGCCGGGTTGACCTGCGTGATTTACCGCTGGTGACCATTGATGGTGAAGACGCCCGTGACTTCGATGATGCCGTGTACTGTGAGCGTAAAAAGTCCGGCGGCTGGCGCCTGTGGGTTGCCATTGCCGATGTCAGCTATTACGTTCGTCCGGGCACAGCACTGGATCAGGAAGCGGTGCGCCGGGGTAACTCGGTATACTTCCCGTCGCAGGTAATCCCAATGCTGCCGGAAGTGCTGTCTAATGGCCTGTGTTCGCTGAACCCGCAGGTTGACCGTCTGTGTATGGTGTGTGAAATGACCATCTCTGAAGCGGGCAACCTGTCAGGTTTCAAACATTACGAAGCCGTCATGAACTCCCATGCGCGTCTGACCTACACCAAAGTCAGCAAAATGCTGGAAGGTGACGAAGAGCTGCGTGAGCGCTATAAGCCATTGGTTCCGCATCTGGAAGAACTGTACAGCATGTACAAGGTGCTGAAACAGGCGCGTGAAGGGCGTGGGGCGATTGAGTTTGAAACGGTCGAAACCCAATTCATCTTCAATGCGGATCGCAAGATTGACCGCATTGTGCCGGCTGAACGTAATGATGCCCATAAGATCATCGAAGAGTGTATGATCATGGCTAACATCGCCTCAGCTCGACTGGTGGAAAAGGCCAAAGAGCCGGCGCTGTACCGGGTGCACGATGCACCGGGAGAAGAGCGTCTGACCGGTTTCCGTGATTTCCTGGGTGAGCTGGGTCTGCAACTGTCTGGCGGCCTGGAGCCATCCCCGATGGATTACGCGGCACTGGCAAACATGATCCATGGTCGTGCCGACCAGGAACTGATCCAGACGATGCTGCTGCGCTCGATGAAGCAGGCGGTATATCAGGCCGATAATATCGGTCACTTTGGTCTGGCGCTGAAGCAGTATGCGCACTTTACCTCGCCAATCCGTCGTTACCCGGATTTGCTGTTGCACCGTGCGATTAAGTACCTGATTGCCAAGCATGAAGGGACGAACCAGGATCGCTGGACACCGACCGGTGGCTACCATTACTCGTTTGATGACATGGACAGCCTGGGCGAGCAGTGTTCGATGACCGAGCGTCGTGCTGATGATGCAACCCGCGATGTGGCGGACTGGCTGAAATGTGAATACATGCAGGATCACGTCGGCGATGAGTTTGACGGGGTAATTGCCAACGTGACCGGTTTCGGTTTCTTTGTTCGCCTTAACGAACTCAATATCGACGGTCTGGTTCACATCTCCAACCTGGCTAATGACTACTACCAGTTTGACCCGATTGGTCAGCGCCTGGTGGGCGACAGCTCCGGGCAGATTTTCCGGTTGGGTGATACAGTGAAAGTGAAGGTGGCGTCCATAAACCTGAATGACCGCCAGATTGACTTTGACCTGGTCGGCAGTAGCCGTAAGCCGCGTCGTGCCGGTAAAACGATGAAAGATCGTGACAACCGTGAGAAAAAACAGCGGATGCGCAAAGCTGAAGGGCTGCAGCGTCAGAGCATGAAAGTGTACCGGGTGGAGAATGGCGAAGCGCAGCAGGACGAGAGTCCGGCTCAGAAAGAGCGCCGTTCGGTACGTCAGCAGCTGAAGCATGGGGCGATCCCTAAGTCGGAAGGTGATAAAGCGCCTAAAGGCAAAAAAGGCGATGCTGACCAAGGCAAAGCCAAGAAAAAGTCGACCAAAGCGCGCAAGAAAAAGCAGCGTTTAGGTAAGAAAGAACGAGTCGCGAAGAAGAAATAAGCAATGAGTAATGACACCATTTTCGGGATCCATGCGGTACAGGCTGTCCTGAACACTGACCCATCCCGCTTTATTGAGGTCTTTGTCCTGAAAGGCCGTCAGGATGAGCGTCTGCTGCCAGTGCTGAATGAACTGCAACGCCTGGGCGTGACAATTCAGCAGGCTGGGCGTAAAGCGCTGGACGATAAAGTCAAAGGTGCTGCGCACCAGGGGATTATTGCCCGCGTGCGTCCGGGTAAGCAGTACAACGAGAATGACCTGGATGACCTGTTGGCCAGCCAGGAAAACCCGCTGTTGCTGGTGCTGGACGGCGTGACAGACCCGCATAACCTAGGGGCTTGTCTGCGTAATGCCGATGCCGCTGGGGCGCTGGCGGTGATTGTGCCGAAAGATCGCTCTGCACAGCTGACCGCGACGGCCAGTAAAGTGGCCTGTGGGGCCGCTGAAGTGGTGCCACTGGTGCGCGTTACCAACCTGGCGCGCACTCTGCGTGCGTTGCAGGAAAAAGGCGTCTGGGTGGTTGGGACTGCCGGTGAAGCGACACACGACATTTACCAGAGCAAGCTAACCGGGCCGCTGGCGATCGTTATGGGCGCCGAAGGGGAAGGCATGCGTCGCCTGACCCGCGAGACCTGCGATGACCTGATCAAGATCCCGATGGCGGGTACGGTATCCAGCCTGAACGTTTCTGTGGCAACCGGTATCTGCTTGTTCGAGGCAGTGCGTCAGCGTTCCTGAATAGCATGTAACAGCCGATGGCATGGCCGGTCTGAAGGACTAGCCTGAGTGAGTTGTAAGCGGAGCCTAGGCTCCGCTTTTGCCGTTCTGGCCGGGGGCTGGGCAGCGACATTGCGCTTGAATGTTTTTTGCCTGAAAAAATCCCATTCGAATGGTGGATATTGGTAAAATTCTCTTGCTTAGGTTGCCCATTCTCTGTACTATTCTGCCTCCAAATTCTCGGTTCTTTTTTTTAGTTCCTTGCTTCTCATGGATGACCGAGCCAAACAGAGAAGCTGATTAATCCGTAAGGAGCAACCCATGCGTCATTACGAAATCGTATTCATGGTGCACCCAGATCAAAGCGAGCAAGTTGCTGGCATGATCGAGCGCTACACTGGTGCAATCAAAGATTCTGGTGGTCAGATTCACCGTCTGGAAGATTGGGGCCGTCGTCAACTGGCTTACCCAATCAACAAGCTGCACAAAGCACACTACGTTCTGATGAACGTTGAAGCTGAGCAGTCTGTAATCGACGAGCTGGAGTCTAACTTCCGCTTCAACGACGCTGTGATCCGTAACATGATCATGCGCACCAAAGGCGCTATCACTGAGCCATCTCCAATGATGAAGGCTAAAGAAGAGCGTGCCCCACGTCGTGAAGAGCGTGCAGAAGCACAATCTGAAGGCGAAGCTGCAGCTGAGTAATATTGCATGACCAATCGTCTGGAGTTGTCTGGCGTTATCGCCAAAGACCCCAAACGAAGCAAGTCGCTGGCCGGAATACCTCATTGCCATTTTGTCCTTGAGCACCGTTCCTGCCAGCAAGAAGCTGATTTACCGCGCCAAGTGTATTGTTACATCAACGTGGTAGTCAGCGGGCAAGGTCAACAAGTTCTCACTCAAGATTTAGCTGTCGGCAGTCACATTAAGGTAGGTGGATTCGTCGCTTACCACACCGGCCGGAACGGTATCGGTAAATTAGTGTTACATGCTGACCACATTGAAAAAATTTAGTTCAGGAGATAAGCCCATGGCACGTTTCTTCCGTCGTCGTAAGTTCTGCCGTTTCACTGCAGAAGGCGTACAAGAGATTGACTACAAAGACGTAGCAACTCTGAAAAACTACATCACTGAAGCTGGTAAAATCGTACCAAGCCGCATCACTGGTACTCGTGCTAAGTACCAGCGTCAGCTGGCTCGCGCTATCAAGCGTTCACGTTACCTAGCTCTGCTGCCATACACTGACAAGCATCAGTAATCGGCCCGGTTTAATTTAAGAGGAAAAGATAATGCAAGTTATTCTACTTGATAAAATCGGTAACCTAGGTAGCCTTGGTGATCAGGTAAACGTTAAAGCTGGTTTTGCTCGTAACTTCCTGATCCCTCAGGGTAAAGCAGTTATGGCTACTAAGTCTAACATCGAGATGTTCGAAGCTCGTCGCGCTGAGCTAGAAGCAAAAGTTGCTGAGCAACTGTCTTCTGCTGAAGCACGTGCTGAGAAGATCAACGCTCTGGAAGCAGTAGTAGTTGCATCTAAAGCTGGTGATGAAGGCAAGCTGTTCGGTTCTATCGGTACTCGTGACATCGCTGAAGCAATCACTGCTGCTGGCGTTGAAGTAGCGAAGAGCGAAGTTCGTCTACCAGAAGGCGCACTGCGCACGACTGGCGAATTCGAGATCAGCGTTCAGCTGCACTCTGACGTATTCGCAACAGTTAACCTGAACGTTGTAGCTGAAGCTTAATAACGTTTTGTGTTAATGAAAAAACCAGCCCTCGGGCTGGTTTTTTTATACCTCAAATTTGGTATCGCTCCGGCGGGCAGGTGACGCGCAGCGGCGTCACATCTTAAACAGCAGACTGATGGTCATCGTGGAGTCACGCTTTTTCAGCCCGTCCGGCACCCAGCTGTTGAGCTTCTGGGTATTACTGAGCTTGATGGCCACGTGTTCGTTGATGGCGGTGGTCAGGTTCAGCTCGGCTTCCAGGGTGCTGTTACTGTTGCCGCCGATCCCGGTGAAGCGGGCATCCAGTTCGACGTCTTTAGACGGCTTCCAAGTCATTTTCGCGCTGCCACGCAGAATCAGCTCATCCACCGTTTCCGGCAGGATGATGTCGTCATCGTCAATCTCATCCAGGTTTGGCTCCTGATGGCGGTAACCCGGACCGGCTTCCACTTCCATCTGGAAAGTTTCCCGGCGCACCAGCTGGTAACCAAGACCGGTTGAGAAGGTGAAATCGGCAAAGTATGGCCCGTAGCGGTCATCAATATAGTTGATGTTGCCCAGCACATAAGTGCGCTGGTTGATCTTCATATCGCTCTGCAGCTCGATCTGCCCTTTGCGCTTATCTTCTTCCCCGTCTTTTTCCGCCAGCAGGTATTTCGCTTCTGCCGTGTGTCGGTACTGGTTTTCTACGTAAGTCAGGCCGATGCGGCTGTTGAGAGTCTGGGAGTCTGAATTGCCGCCTAGCGACTGATAGCCCAGCTCCAGTTCAGTGCTCCACGGGGGAGGGATACGGGTGGGTTCGTCGTCCTCATCGGCAGCGTGCAGGGGCAGGCTGGCAATGAGGAAAAACACCGGCAGGTATCGTGCCAAGCGGCCTCCTTCTGCTAAAAACATAACGGAATGTGAACAGGACGCCGCAGTTTACCCTATTTCTGTTAGCTTTTGGTCAGGAAATACGACCCGGCTTAACGGCACCACAGGCGAGGCGTAAGATGACGGCGTGAACAGACTATATTGGATAGAGGGTCTTACGAAGTGCGAAATAGGGTATAATGCCCGGCTCAGTTCCCGGCAATAATTTCAATTCCTATGGCAGAAAGAAGCAAACCGAAGAATTTCAACGAGTCCAGGGTGGATGAACTCAAAATGGCACCTCACTCGCTCGAGGCCGAGCAATCCGTTCTTGGCGGCCTGCTGCTGGACAACGAGAAGTGGGACGTTGTCGCTGAAAAAGTCGTGGCGAAAGACTTTTACAGCCGTCCGCACCGCATCATTTTCGAAGGGGTCGCCAGCTTGCTGGAATCCGGCCAACCATTGGATTTGATCACGCTGTCTGAGCATCTGGAGCGGGCAGACAAGCTGGAAGACGTTGGTGGCTTTGCCTACCTGGCGGAGCTGGCAAAAAATACCCCGTCAGCGGCTAACATCCTGGCATATGCCGAAATCGTGCGTGAACGCGCCCTGATCCGGGATATGATCAGTGTGGCTAACGAGATTGCGGATGCCGGTTATGATCCCCAGGGGCGTACCAGTGAAGATCTGCTGGATATGGCGGAAAGCAAGGTATTTGCCATTGCCGAGCAGCGCACTTCTGCCAACGAAGGTCCGCAGAATGTCGATACCATTCTGGAGAAAACCCTGGAACGGATCGAGCTGCTGTACCAGAGCCCGCAGGACGGGGTGACCGGGGTCTCGACCGGGTTTACTGACCTTAACAAGAAAACGGCCGGTTTGCAGGGGTCGGATTTGATCATCGTGGCGGCCCGTCCGTCGATGGGTAAAACCACGTTCGCGATGAACCTGTGTGAAAATGCCGCCATGGAGCAAGAAAAGCCGGTTCTGATCTTCTCGCTGGAGATGCCCGCCGAACAAATCATGATGCGTATGCTCGCCTCCCTGTCCCGGGTTGACCAGACCAAAATCCGTACCGGTCAGCTGGATGACGAGGACTGGGCCCGGATTTCATCGACGATGGGTATTCTGATGGAGAAGAAGAATATGTACATCGACGACAGCTCCGGCCTGACCCCGACCGAGGTGCGCTCCCGTGCCCGCCGGGTGGCACGTGACCACGGTGGCCTGAGCATGATCATGGTCGACTACCTTCAGCTGATGCGGGTGCCTGGGTTGCAGGACAACCGTACCCTGGAAATCGCCGAAATCTCCCGCTCGTTGAAAGCGCTGGCCAAAGAGCTGAATGTGCCTGTGGTAGCGCTGTCGCAGCTGAACCGATCGTTGGAGCAGCGTGCCGATAAACGCCCGGTTAACTCCGACCTGCGTGAATCGGGGGCGATTGAGCAGGATGCCGACTTGATCATGTTCATCTATCGCGATGAGGTCTACCATGAAGACAGTGCCCTGAAAGGGATTGCTGAAATCATTATTGGTAAGCAGCGTAATGGTCCTATCGGTTCCGTGCGTCTGACATTCCAGGGACAGTTCTCGCGCTTCGACAACTATGCCGGCCCGGCGTTTGACGACGAGTAACGGCGCAGACTGACAACAGAAAAAGAACAACCGGTAGATACCGGGCAGTAAACAGTAGGATTTTTGATGAAAGCGGCAACAGCATATATCAACACCCAGGCCCTGACCCATAACCTGAGCCAGATTCGGGCTCAGGCGCCAAACAGCAAGATTCTGGCGGTCGTTAAGGCGAACGGTTACGGCCACGGACTGGACCATGTGGCCCAGAGCCTGCCGGATGTGGATGGTTTTGGTGTTGCCCGTATCGAAGAAGCACTGTCGCTGCGCGCTGGCGGAGTGGTGAAGCCGATTTTGTTGCTGGAAGGGTTTTATGCCCCGTCCGATCTGCCTATTCTGGAAACCAACAACATTCAGACCGTGGTGCACTGCGAAGAGCAACTGGATGCGCTGGAGCAGGCGAGCTTGGAAAGCCCGGTGGTGGTGTGGCTGAAAATTGATACCGGTATGCACCGACTGGGCGTTCGCCCGGAGCAGTACGCCTCATTTGTGGATCGCCTCCATGCCTGCCCGAATGTGGCGAAGCCGCTGCGTTACATGAGCCATTTCGGCTGTGCCGATGAGCCGGCCAGTCCGGTCACACCGGCCCAGATTGATCTCTTTCTGGAATTGACCAAAGGCTGCAGTGGCGAACGTTCACTAGCGGCATCGGCCGGAATTTTCGCCTGGCCGGACAGCCACCTGGAATGGATTCGCCCGGGCATCATCATGTACGGTGTGTCACCGTTTACGGAGTCAACACGCAGCGCGCAGGCATTCAAAATGAAACCGGTGATGACGCTGACGTCGAGTCTGATTGCAGTGCGGGAAGTGAAGCAGGGCGAATCGGTTGGCTACGGTGCCAACTGGACCAGTGACCGGGATACCAAGGTGGGCGTGATTGCCATCGGCTACGGGGATGGCTATCCGCGTATGGCCCCGAACGGGACGCCGGTGCTGATTAACGGCCGCTTAACCCCGATTGCCGGCCGGGTCTCGATGGATATGCTGACGGTGGATTTGGGGCCGGAGGCTACCGACAAAGTCGGCGATGAGGCGATTTTGTGGGGCGAAGGGCTGCCCGCTGAAGTGGTGGCCGGGCACATTGGTACCATTGCGTACGAGTTGGTGACCAAGCTGACGTCCCGTGTGGCGATGGCCTACAGCTGATGGCGCGCATCGTGGCTGCCTTACCCACAGCAACCACCGACAAGGTGTCTGATAAACCGTTCCGGGCCGTGGCTATTGCCGCGGCCTGGCTGTTTTCAGTCGTCGTTCAGGCCAATGATGACGGCATCAAAATCAACACTGGCCGCCTTGAAGAAAACGGCGAACTGAGCTGGGCGCGGGATTATGCCGTGGTACCTTTTGCTTTCTACACGGACAACTTCGGGTTTGCTGCCGGGATGGCTGGGGTGGTCAAAGGGGCCTGGCAACCGCAGGCCTCGGTGTTTGGGGCCGGTGTTATGGGTACCAAAGGTACCTGGATGACCTACCTGCGCGGGGACAACTTTCAGCCAGGCGCTGACAGCCGCTGGTTACTGGGGGGCGATGCGTACAACGCCGATTTTCAGGACATTGATTTTTATCTTGGCGCTGCCGCCGGGAATAATTCCAGCGCGGACGATGCCGTTACAGCCAGTGCATACGACGCCCGATACCGGCTGTTTGCCCGCTATATTTTCCCGCTGGGATCGGCCACGGAGAACCCGCTGAGGGCGCTGGCTCTTGAGCGGCCGGTAACCGGCCATGTTCCTTGGCAAAGCGGCATTACTTCAGTCGAGTTCCGGCCGTTTTACTTCAGCCGCCGTTTTCATGATTCTCCTCCTTTGCCTGACAGCGAGTTTGCCCCGACCGACGAAGTCTGGGGGCTCGAAACCCGGCTGGAATGGGACAACCTGAACAACGAACATAACCCGACCAAAGGCTCACTCAGCCAGCTGACGGTGACGGTGGATCCGGGCAGTGATGACCGGGCGAGCTGGTGGCAGTGGGAACTCAGCCAGAGCTGGTTCTGGGACTTAGGACCGGCAGGGGAGGTGTTCGATCAGCAGGTGCTGGCCGTGAATGCTTATCTGTCGGATGTGCCGGGCTGGAACCAGAGCGAGTCCGTAAATGGCAACTCGCTTTATCACCGGCCGCCGGAGTTTGCCCGTGCCAGTCTGGGCGGTTTGTTCCGGCTGCGCAGTTACCAGGGCGGCCGTTTTACCGATCGCAGTGCTGTCAGCTATAGCGTGGAATACCGGGTCATGCCGGATTGGCAGCCTCTGGGAGGTTGGCCGGTCTTCAATTGGTATGACGTACCCTGGTGGCAGTGGGTTGTGTTTGCCGATGCCGGGCGGGTTGCTGATGAGTTCAACTTAGCGACCCTCAATAAAGCGATGCGCTGGAGTGCCGGCGGCGCTGTGCGCTTTCAGGTGGAAGGCGTGGTGGTACGTGCCGAAATGGCCTGGGGTGAGGAAGACAGCCGGTTTGCGGTAATGGTGAACCAGCCGTTTTAGTGGTGGGGAGGCACGCTTGGTTAGCGATGGCGGGCAGGAACTTGAATCTAAACCTCAACCTCAACCTCAACATCGACTTTAGCTTTAACCTGGATCCGGCTGGATCTGAGAATCCCTCTTGTCGCCCCTTTGGCAGCGTCCGAATGCCCGATGAGGCTTAAAAAAAGGCGAGCCGGGTGGCTCGCCATTGTGGGGGTTGGTTGCTTGTCGGTATCGGGGGCTGTGCTTAGAAACCGCGTAGCTGAATACGACGCAGGAATTCGGTCATGATCCGGTCGTACAGCAGGTCGCCGAGGAAGGCGTCCTCTACTTTGTGGTCAATACTCGGGTTATCGTTGATTTCAATCACCACCACCTGACCGTCAACCTCTTTCAAATCCACCCCGTATAACCCGGAGCCAATTTGGTTGGCGGCTTTCAGGGCGGTGTCGATCACCGCTTTCGGCACTTGTTTCAGATCCAACGTCTCAAAGCCGCCTGAGCTGACCCGACCGCTGTTGTGGTGCTGATAAATCTGCCAGTGGCCCCGGCTCATGTAGTACTTGCAGGCGAACAGCGGCTGGCGATTGAGCACTCCAATGCGCCAGTCAAAGTCGGTCGGCAAAAATTCCTGAGCCAGAATCAGGGTGCTGCGGGCAAACAGCTTATCCATCTGGGTCAGCAGTTCCTCGCGGTTCTTCACCTTAACCACACCCACCGAGAATGCGCCATCCGGTACTTTCAATACCATCGGGAAACCGATCTCACGCTCAGCCAACTCCTGCCAGTGCGGATCAAAGTTTTTCAGGATCACGCTCTTGGGCGTCGGAACCTTGTGCAGACGCAGCAGTTCTGTCAGGAACACCTTGTTGGTGCACTTCATGATGGATTCCGGATCGTCCATGACGACCAGTCCGAGCTTTTCCGCAGTCTTGGCGAAGCGGTAAGTAAAGTTACCAATGTTCGTGGTCGAGCGGATAAACAGGCCGTCAAATTCCCCCAGACGGGAAAGGTCGTCCGGGGTGATGGTCTGCAGCCGCATTCCCAGGCGTTTGGCCGCTTTCTTAAAGCTGTGCAGGGCCGTGCTGTCTGACGGTGGCATTTTCTCATGCGGATCGACCAGCAGCGCCAGATCATAGCGTGCATTCTTGTTCGGCTTGGGTGAGCGCCAGACCTTGTTCGAGAAGCGCTCCAGTGCTTCGGCAAATTGGTCCTGTTCCGGATCCGTCAGGTCCTGGAACGGGAATGGTGTGATCTGTTCAACCTGCCAATGTGACTCTGAGCGGCGAATGGTGACCTGCATGACTGGCACCATAAAGTGCTCGAACAGGCGACGGGCAATTTTCTCAAAGCCCGGCACCCTGGATTGGCCAAAATAGATTTTTTCTTCCAGACGGTCCCCGACAGCCGGCATATGGTTGGCAAATGCCTTCTCCAGCTGGTCAGACGGTACCGACAACAAGAACGGCTGAGACAGATCATTGATCGTCATTACCCGCGGGATCACCCGATGACCCCGCGCCTCAGCCATCAGCGAGCAATAATAGCCGCTGCTCATATACCCATAGTCTCGGCACAGGTTGATAACCTGTGTGGTTTTATTCTCGCAAAACGCGCCGTGTTGTAAGTAGGTATCTACAGTGACGACCCTGTCAGAAGGGAAATACTGCCGCCAGTCACTGTCGTTGTCGGTAATAATGAGGACTTTTGTCATCTTTTCACTCACCTATAGCCATTCGGCCAAATTTGGGATTTAATCGATCCAGTCCATTCAAGCGTGAATAAGTCCATGATAGTCCGTATCGCACTGCTCAATGATCTAGCCAGTTTAAATACTCTTGAGGCTCAGCTTTTTGACGGGGACCGAATCGCCCCGCGTCAGATGCGGCGGTTTATTAAATCGCCCCAGAGCGTGTTATTTGTGGCGGAAGAGGAAGGTCGAATTACCGGCTATGGACTGGTGTTGTTTCACCGGGGTACCCAGCTGGCACGGTTATATTCCCTTGCCGTCGATCCCGAGTTCCGTGGCAGGCACATAGCCCAGCAGTTATTGGCTGCGTGTGAAGCGGCGGCGCTGGAAAACGGTTTCAATACATTACGGCTGGAAGTGCGGAATGACAATCGTGCCGCGCGAAATCTTTATGAAAAATGCGGCTATAAACCATTAAAAGTTTTAATCCATTATTACGATGATCTGGCCGATGGGATCAGGATGCAAAAACGTCTCAGTCCGGTCGAGGCCAAGCATTTATTGCCGCTGCCACTGTACGTGCAGACCACGCCTTTTACCTGCGGCCCGTCCTGTCTGATGATGAGCCTGTCCTATCTCGATCCCGATTTTCAGCCGAGCAGGCAGTTGGAGTTACAGCTGTGGCGTGAGGCGACCACTATCTTTATGGCATCCGGTCACGGTGGCTGCAGTGGGCATGGGCTGGCAATGGCGGCGCACCGCCGGGGCTGTGATGTCGAGCTGTGGGCGCAGTCAAAATCCACCCCGTTTATCGACAGTGTCAGGGACCCGAAGAAAAAAGACATTATTGAGTTGGTGCACCTGGATTTCTGCCAGCAACTGGAAGAAGCCGCTGTCCCGGTTGTTGATGCGATGCCATCGGTTGAGCAGATTGAAACCTGGCTGAAGCAGGGCATGTGTCTGCTGATGTTGATCAGCACATACCGGTTCAACGGCTGTAAAGAGCCGCACTGGATTGTGCTCAGCGGGGTCAGTGAGCAGTTCTTTTTCTTCCATGACCCCTATGCGGAAGACCGGGCGGACAGCAGCCATCGCGCCCATATCCCGCTAAACAAAGCCGGACTGAGCCAAATTCTGGGGTTCGGGCGCCAGAAACACACCGCCTGTGTTGTGCTCAGGCCGGTGGCGGGGATTACTCCCCTTGCAGGGTAATCACCAGCGTACGGCTGCCGCCGTGGTCACGGTGCTCACCCAGGTAGATCCCCTGCCAGGTGCCTAAGGCGAGGCGTCCGTTCGTGATGGGTACTGTCACACTGTTGCCCAGCAGCGAAGCTTTGATATGGGCTGGCATGTCATCGTCCCCTTCATACGTGTGCCGGTAGTACGGCGCACGTTCCGGCACGGCCTGATTAAAGTGGGCTTCCATATCACCGCGTACCGTCGGATCGGCGTTTTCATTAATCGTCAGGCTGGCCGAGGTGTGCTGGATAAAGATATGGGCCAGCCCGACGTTTAGTGAAGCCAATTGTGAAAGGTGTTGTTCAATTTCATCGGTTATCAGGTGAAAGCCGCGTGAGCGGGCGCGCAGCTGCATTTTAGTTTGGTACCACATGTTGTTAACCCTTTTCATTTCTTTGTGACAAACAGCGATGATTGTTAAACATATTGCACTGTTTCCTCTCGATCATTTACTCTTTGTTTTCGTGACCTGACGCAATGAAGGCCATAATGGCTCGCGTCATAATTATTCATAAGTTGTAAAATTACAAAAATTAGACGGCCTCGCAGGTTGAGCTACACTTGGGGCAGCACGGTTTCACAACATTCTTATCATCGGGGATCCCTTGCGGGAGTATGGTTACCCGTAAGTGGATGAACAATTAAAAATCAGGAACTTCACCATGTTGAAAGACATCAATCCAACTCAGACCGACGCGTGGAAAGCGCTGACCGCCCACTTTGAAGATGCACAGGATCTTCAGCTGAGCGAGCTGTTTGCCAACGACAGCGAGCGTTTCACAAAGTTTTCGGCCACGTTCGGCGCTGACATCCTGTTGGATTACTCCAAAAACCTTATCACTGAAGAGACCATGGCAAAACTGTTTGCTCTGGCCGAAGAAACGGAAGTTAAAGCGGCGATTGCTGACCTGTTCAGTGGTGAGAAGATCAACCGAACTGAAGATCGTGCTGTGCTGCACTCAGCGCTGCGTAACCGCAGCAACACACCTATTATGGTAGACGGCGAAGACGTGATGCCAAAGGTGAATGCCGTATTGGACAAAATGCAGTCTTTTACAGCCCGTATCGTTGATGGTGAGTGGAAAGGTTACACCGGTAAAGCGATCACTGATGTGGTGAACATTGGTATCGGTGGTTCAGACTTGGGCCCGTACATGGTGACTGAGGCGCTGATGCCTTACAAAACTCGCCTGAACATGCACTTTGTGTCTAACGTTGACGGCACCCATATTGCTGAAACCCTGAAAGCGCTGAATCCGGAAACCACCCTGTTCCTGATCGCTTCGAAGACTTTCACCACCCAGGAAACCATGACCAACGCGCACTCTGCCCGTGACTGGTTCCTGGCGGAAGCCGGTGATCAAGCGCACGTTGCGAAACACTTTGCGGCGCTGTCGACCAATGCCAGCGCGGTCGCGGAGTTTGGTATCGATACCGACAACATGTTTGAGTTCTGGGACTGGGTCGGCGGCCGTTACTCACTGTGTTCAGCGATCGGTCTGTCTATCAGCCTGGCGATCGGCTACGACAACTTCGTGGCGCTGCTGGATGGTGCCCATGCGATGGACAAACACTTCGCAGAAGCGCCGCTGGAGCAAAACCTGCCAGTGATCCTGGCGCTGATCGGGATCTGGTACAACAACTTCTACGGCGCAGAGTCGGAAGCGATTCTGCCTTATGACCAGTACCTGCACCGTTTCGCCGCGTATTTCCAGCAAGGCAATATGGAATCAAACGGCAAGTGTGTTGACCGTGGCGGCAACCCGATTGACTACCAGACGGGCCCTATTATCTGGGGTGAGCCGGGAACGAATGGTCAGCACGCGTTCTACCAGCTGATTCACCAGGGAACGAAACTGATTCCGTGTGATTTCATCGCTCCGGCGATCAGCCATAACCCTCTGAGCGATCACCATCCAAAACTGATGGCGAACTTCTTTGCTCAGACTGAGGCTCTGGCTTTTGGAAAAACCAAAGAGCAGGTGGAAGCGGAATTTATTGCGGCCGGTAAGTCGCTGGACGAAGTGAAAGATCTGGTTCCGTTCAAAGTGTTCGATGGTAACCGTCCAACCAACTCTATTCTGGTCAAGCAAGTGACACCGGCTGTGCTGGGCTCATTGATTGCGCTGTATGAACACAAGATCTTCACTCAGGGTGTGATCTGGAATATCTACAGCTTTGACCAGTGGGGTGTTGAGCTAGGCAAACAGCTGGCGAACAAGATTCTGCCAGAGCTGAACAGCGCAGATGCTATCAGCAGCCATGACAGTTCAACCAATGGCCTGATCAACGCATTCAAACAATGGCGTCAGTGATCTGCTGGCCGGCCAATAAAATTTGCCAATAAAAAACGCCGCATTCGTGCGGCGTTTATTTTTGGCGTGTGTAGCGAGGCATTAAGACAACGCAATCACTTCGCTGGCTTGTGGGCCTTTCTGACCATCTGTCACGATAAATTCAACACTTTGGCCTTCGCGCAGAGTACGGCGGCCGTTGTTTTGAACGATAGCGCTGAAGTGTACAAACACATCTTTGCCATCCGCACCTGAAATAAAGCCAAAGCCTTTTTCATCGTTGAACCACTTTACGGTTCCAGTCAGTTTGCTCATGTTACGATCTTTCCTTTGCAATCGAGTATTTCCTTGCTGCCTGATACAGGCAAGCAAAACGACGCTGAGGGTTCATCAATACGTGTCTTGATGCCTATCCAGCATATTCAGTCTAGACTGAATTACTGGGAGTGGGTATTTTTTTGTGCGACTTTTCTGGCAACTTCACAGAAAAATCAACGTGATAATGTTGGCTGTCACGACAGGGAGAGATCCCCTGAGCAAAAGGGAATACGCTTGTTCGACTGGAGCGTTGTTAGACCAGGCGGCCACTAGACGTGATGGCCCAGGCAAGGCAAATGTGTCAGGTAAGGCTACTGTGTTTGACAAGTCCAGGCTGAAGGCTGAACAAGGTTACCTCGCCGACGCTGGCCGGCCGCAGGTAACACAGTAGAGGCAGGCGGCAGTTAGTCGAAGCAGATCTCGATGTAGGCTTTACCGTATTCGGAGTCAAACGGCATGATGATGATAGCACCGTCACACTTGTGAGTAATGGTATGGCCACGGCCGGATACCACGGCAGGGGTCGCCATTTCAAACTCGTAGCCTTTATCTGACAAAATACGTTTGGCACCGCCGGTGACCATATTGGTAATTTCGCCCACCATGTCGGTGACTTCTTCATTGATACCGTGCGGACGTTCGCCCAGCATTCGCTGCATAATTTCCAGTGCCAGCCCTTCCTCAAAAGTGACGGACATTGAGCCTTTGGTCTTGGGGCCGATCATGCCAATCAGTCCGGAGACATCACCACGGGCGACTTCATCGCGTTTTAGTCGAGGTTTTTGTGGAGCCAGCTCCATCGACGCCATCGTTTTGAGTACATTCAAAAGTGACGCTAAGAAAGGGTTTACGAATTCTGCGCGCATAATCGTTACGACTGTCTCTGTCCTGAAATAAAACTTACTGGCTCTGGCATTGTTGGCAAACACCATGGCTTTCAACGACATGGTGAGCAATTTCAAAGCCTTTCTGCTCAGCTCTCTGACGAAGCAGGCGAGCCAGTTCTTCATCGTGGCACTCTTCTACTGTGCCGCATCGATCGCAAATCAGCAGCTGTGAGCAGTGATCAGCATGTCCCAGCAAACAGCAGGCAATATAGCTGTTCGTTGACTGAACCTTGTGCACAAACCCTTGGGCGAGAAGAAAATCGAGAGCACGGTAAACCGTTGGCGGTTTCGCTTGCGGCTCGCTCTCGCGCAGCTGGTCCAGCAGTTCATAGGCACTGATAGAGCTGTGGTGGTCGATAATCAGTTCGAGCACCTTAAGCCGTTGAGGTGTCAGCCTGACTCCCCGTTGCTCACAGAGTTGTCGTGCATTGTCCAGCAACTGCTTTTTATTTGCCA
The DNA here is from genome assembly GCF_028621875.1 of Photobacterium sp. GSS17. Taxonomy (NCBI): domain Bacteria; kingdom Pseudomonadati; phylum Pseudomonadota; class Gammaproteobacteria; order Vibrionales; family Vibrionaceae; genus Photobacterium; species Photobacterium sp. GSS17. The sequence goes on from NZ_CP117517.1 coordinate 291,069, forward strand.
TATGACCTCAAATTACAAGCGATAAGAACAGCATACTACCATATTCACCTGTAAACGTATCGCCGATGATGGCAAAAGCCGGTCGTGAGGGAAAGAAAAAATGTGCGTGGTTTCTCATCCATGACACCGTTGAAACTGGGTATTTCTCACTGTCATCCTCTCATATGAATGTACACCTTTGTGATTGTTGTGTGGCTTTTTGCTGTTCAATTTAAGTTGGTTGTGAGTGTGTGTCGATAAGTTGTTGATTTAAATCTATATTTTATGGCGTGCAGCTTTTTGTGCGATTTTTAAGGTGAGCTGTCCTTGTTGTTTTTACTTTTATATTAGTGAGTTACTTTGATTTCTGTACCTCTGGTCAGTTTTTTATAGTATTTGGCTTGCTATGTTCTTTTTAATCAAGTGGGTGTTGTACAGCTTTTTTATGTTTGGTGATGAAAAAGGGTTAGCCTGCCTATCGGTTTAGATTGTGGTGAGTGTAATGTAATGATTTTACGTTGGTTTAAAGGTACGTGCAGCTTTTTGGCCTATTGGTGTTAAAAAGCTATTAAAGCTGTACATTGAATGATGGCTGGTTTTTATCTTTATGATTTTAATGGCTAATATTGTTATTTAAAAATGCCTGCTATGTTCTTTTTGCTTTCAGACAGAAGCCTGCATAGAGGCAGAACAGAGAGAGGTATCGGGCTGTAGTGGTGGTTAAAAGTTGGGATAGTTTCGTGAATAAGGTAGAATCCGCACTCTTTCATCGCAGGGGCTGGAAAACATAGCTTACTGCGGTGTGTCCGCTTTGCTTTGAGTGGGACAGAACAGATTTTGCGCAATAGATGAGGTTTTCGATGACAGAGAGTGCCGTGGTGAGCAATCAACAAACTGAAAATAAGCAGGCCGTTCAGTCTGAGTATCCGGCATGCCGTTTTTCCATTGCACCTATGCTCGATTGGACCGATCGTCATTGCCGCTATTTCCACCGTTTACTGAGCGAACATGCTCAGCTGTACACTGAAATGGTGACAACGGGAGCGATTATTCATGGCAAAGCGGATTATCTGGCCTACAACGAGGAAGAGCACCCGCTGGTGTTGCAGTTGGGGGGCTCAAACCCGGCAGATCTGGCAACCTGCGCCAAGCTGGCTGCTGAGCGAGGCTATGACGAAATTAACCTGAATGTAGGCTGCCCGTCAGATCGCGTTCAGAACGGTCGTTTCGGTGCCTGTCTGATGGGGGAAGCTGAGCTGGTAGCCCAGTGTGTGGCCGCTATGCGTGAGGTGGTGGATATTCCGGTCTCGGTCAAAACCCGTATAGGTATTGATGAGCAGGACTCTTACCCGTTCCTGACCGATTTTGTCGGCATAGTCAGTGAAAAAGGCGGCTGTCGTGATTTCACCATTCATGCCCGCAAAGCCTGGCTGAGTGGTCTGAGCCCGAAAGAAAACCGCGAAATTCCGCCGTTAGATTATCCGCGTGTGTACCAGCTGAAAAAAGATTTCCCGCATCTGACAATGGGGATCAACGGCGGCATCAAGACGCTGGAAGAGATGGAAGTACATCTGGCTCATATGGACGGCGTTATGGTCGGACGTGAAGCCTATCAGAATCCTTATCTGCTGGCGGAAATTGATCAGCGCCTGTTTGGCAGTGATGCTCCAATGAAAAAGCGTCGTGCTGTGGTGGAAGCCATGTTCCCGTACATTGAGCGTGAGCTGTCGCAAGGGGCTTACCTGAACCATATCTCCCGACATATGCTGGGCCTGTTCCAGAACATGCCGGGCGCGCGTCAGTGGCGTCGCCACATCAGCGAAAATGCCCATAAACCGGGCTCCGGTATTGAAGTGCTGGAGCAGGCACTGGCGAAAATTCCTGCTCATCTGGATGTGTAAGGGCGTAGCCCTCTATCTCTATTTCTATCTCTATCGTAACCCTCTTCAGAGAGTGCTTGTGATAGCTGAACGGGTCTGCCAATGCAGACCCGTTTTTGTTAGAGGTGGGAATGTTGAGAGTCAGACACTCATTTAGCGGTAATTTACGGCATTGTGGCAAAGGTATTGCAGTTATCCGGATCGCCTGACTGGAAGCCTTTTTTAAACCATTCCACCCGTTGCTTCGATGAGCCGTGGGTAAACGCATCTGGCTGCACCGCCCGTCCGGCCATTTCCTGCAACCTATCATCCCCGACGGAGCTGGCCGCCTGCAGCCCCTCCTCAATATCGCCCGGCTCTAACAGCTGCATTTCGTTATGTACATAGTACCCCCAGACCCCGGCATAACAATCAGCCTGCAATTCCAGCATGACGCTGAGCTGGTTGGCGTCGGTTTCGCTGGCCTGTTTCTGCATCTGGGCGACCCGACTGCTGGTCCCCAGCACATTCTGGACATGGTGGCCGACCTCATGGGCGATCACATAGGCAAATGCAAAATCGCCCGGTGCGCCAAGTTTTTTCAGGGCATTCATAAAACTTAAATCAAGGTACACCTTGCTGTCAGCCGGGCAGTAAAACGGCCCGGATTGTGCTTGACCGGCTCCGCAGCCGCCGGTCATGGTCAGGTTGGTATACAACACCAGCTGTGGTTCCGGGTATTGTCCCGGCAGCAGGGCATTCCAGACGGTTTCGGTGGTGCCCAGAATGGCCGCGACAAACTGCGCATTTTCATCCTCCTCCGGTATTCCCTGTTGGGTGCCTGGCTGGTTGCTGAGTCCGGAATTTGGCAAGCCCACCTGCGTGACGCCACCGGTAAAATATTGGTAGGCGAGGTAAATTCCCCCAAGCACGAGAATGACTTTCCCGATTTTGGTTTTCAGCAGGAAAGGCAGAAAACGCAGCAGGCCGGCGATGGCCAGACCGGACTGTGCCGGTCCTTGCCCTCGGCGATCATCAATATTGGTACTTCGTTTGGATTGGCGCCAACGCATACTTGCTCCTCGTTCAATCCTGATGGCTCTACCTTAGTCTGGCGGAAGTCCGCCAAATTGCGTATGCCAATTGCGAGATGTTGTCCTGCTGTGATTAGCTGGCTTGTCGAGTAAGCCGATGCCAAGGGGGATATCGTGGTACAGACTCAGGCAGGGAGAGGGATAGCGAATTTAACGAAACCTTAGCCAAAGACGCCGAAGAAGTGAGGATGTATACAATGCGCTTGATAGTATCTTTTTGATTTTACGATGATAAATGAATTCTTGAAAATGGCCTGATTTGTGCAATGGTTCAGCAAGGTAGTCTAGAACAATGCGTCAGACAGACAGCCGACCCTGATAGGACAATTAGCGCAGGGAGTAGGCTGACTTTCACGATGCTTCAAATAGATTTCAGATAAGTAATGCCTGTCACCGCGTAGCGGGATGCTGGGGTATAAGCCACAATCAGCAGGGCATAATAAAGGAGAAAATGAACGATGGTTGAATTCTTATTTTTAATGGCGTTTGCCTTTGTCCTGGTGATCACCGGCGTGAGTGCGGTTGGGATGATTCTTGCCATGGTAGTCGGCTTTATCGTCATGGCGGTGGCTGGAATGATTGGCGTGGTGTTTGATTTGCTGCCGTGGATCATTCTGATTGCGGTCGCGGTCTGGGCGTATCGCCGTTACCAGGGACCTCGTAACCTGAGCGGAACAACGGAGCGATTCGGGACTTATTATCGTCATAGCCACCGTCAGTACCGTCGTGGGGATTACCGCCGGTTTGACCGCGATGATCGCCGTTAACCCCTTGTGGGCAATGGGGTCGAAGGAGGCCGGATAAGCCGACACAATTGCGGCTTTCTCAGACATCATCTGTTATAGTCTTCGCCGTTTGATAGACCAATAATAGAGTGGAGACTCATCATGAATAAATTGACGCTAACTGCGCTGGCAGGGGCTATGGCACTGGCAGCAGCAGTACCGGCACAGGCGGATGTGCTGTTGGGCGCAAAAGTGGGTGCGGATGCGTGGTTTACCGATGCCAAAATCAACGACAGCAGTGCGGCCGCTGACAGCCACACTTCTGGCTCTTACTACCTGGCGCTGGAGCACTTCATTCCTCTGGTACCAAACGTGCGTCTGCGTTACACCAATGTGGACAACGGTGCGGTGTCTTTCGGCCAGACGGATTACACGCTGTACTATGAGATCCTGGACAACGACGCGATCGCTTTCGACCTGGGTCTGACAATGGCGAAATTCAATGCCGGTCAGTTCGGTGCCGAGCGTTTCAGCGAATGGCAACCAGCGCTGTACGGTAATGTTGAAGTCGGTATCCCGATGACGCCGGTGTCTTTCTTCGGTGATGTAAACTACGGCAACTATGACAGCACCCGTACGCTGGATGCCCTGGCAGGCGTGAAGTGGACGGTGCCGCTGGTGGTGGATCTGAACCTGCGCGCTGGCTACCGCGTGATGGACTATGATTTTGATTTCGTTCGCAATGGCGGCGACTTCAAAACTGACGGTTGGTTTGCCGGTGTTGAAATCGATCTGTAATTGATTGATTCATTTTTATTCTTGAAAAAGCCACGCTGCGTCGTGGCTTTTTTGTTGCCTGTTTTCCGGGTTCTGTACCATTTTTATAGAAGGTTAGGCGGTAGGGAAGAAATCGTATGACATTAACCGAATTACAGCGCCTGTATGATTCGAGCGAAATTGTCGAAGCCGTTATTGAGCCTTCTATTCAGGCGAATGGCTGGATCGTGGAATTTCGTCATCGGCGTGGCGGATTCGTTCCGCTGACTGACGGGGCAGGGAGCGAGAAATGTTATCGCGACATTGATACTGCCACCGAGCGTGCGTTTGAGGTGGGATTCCACCAGGTGCGCATAGCAGATACCTTCTGATTCTTCTGCCGCTGACTCGTCCACTCTCCTGACTCAGCGGCGTATTTCCCCATACAAAAAGTTATAAAACATTCTTATCTATTCTTTCTTGTTATTTCCTTGAGTAGCTAATCTAACCCCTACGCAATGTAAAGGGATCGTCGTGTCATGTTACTTAAGGAACTTTCCGCTCTGGCCAGCCCGCTTAATGATCAGCAAATAGGTCAACTCCAGCAGGCTGTCGCCGAGCTCTCACCACAGCAATTAGCGTGGATCAGTGGATATTTTTGGGGTCTGAGTCAGACTCCGTCAGTCGGGCAGACTGTGCCCGCTCAGCAGCCGGCCGTGGCAGTTGCCAGCCAGCCAGCCGGTAAGTTGACCATCATTTATGCGTCTCAGACCGGCAATGCCAAGGGTGTTGCCCAGGCGCTGAAAGCAGAAGCGGATGCCGCTGGGATCAGCGCGGAGCTGTTCTCTGCTGGTGACTACAAAGGTAAAAATCTGGCCAAAGAAACCCATGTCATCATCGTGGCGTCAACCCATGGTGAAGGGGAAGCGCCGGATGATGCCATTGAGTTACATGAATTCCTGCAATCGAAAAAAGCACCTAAGCTGCCGAACCTGCAATACGCGGTCATCGGCCTGGGAGATTCCAGCTACGAATTTTTCTGCCAGACGGCAAAAGATTTTGATGCCTACCTGGCGAAGCTGGGAGCGCGTCCGATGCTGGAGCGTCTCGACTGTGACGTGGATTACGATGCCCCGGCAGCGGTGTGGCGGGCAGAGGCGCTGGATAAAGTGCAGGAGACTTTGGTAACAGCTGACGCTCAGGTGGTCACGCTGCCAGTCGGGCAGGCCGTGGCAAGCGTATCGGCCTACACCAAACAGAACCCGTATGCTGCGACGCTGCTGACCAGCCAGAAAATTACCGGGCGCAACTCAGGCAAAGATGTGCGTCATGTCGAGATTGATCTGGAAGGCTCCGGCCTGACTTATCAGCCGGGTGATGCGCTGGGTGTTTGGTATGACAATGACCCCGTGCTGGCTGACGCCATTCTGGCCAAAGCCGGTTTGAGCGGTGAAGAAAGCGTTGATGTAGATGGCCAGGCGGTATCTCTGCGCGACGCGCTGATCAACAGCTACGAAGTGACGGCGGCAAACCCACAGCTGGTGACCCGTTACGCGGATCTGTCCGGCAGCAAGAAGCTGGCCAAGCTGGTGGAAGACAAAGATAAGCTGCGTGAGTACGCCGCCAACACCCAGGTGGTCGACGTACTGGCGGAGAAAAAAACAGTGCTGACTGCCGAACAGCTGCTGGGTTTGCTGCGTCGTCTGACACCTCGCCTGTACTCCATTGCATCCAGCCAGGAAGAAGTTGGTGAAGAAGTGCACTTGACTGTCGGGTTGGTGGAATATGCTCACGCTGAGGAAACCCGTCAGGGCGGTGCGTCCAGCTTCCTGTCCCGTCGTCTGGAAGAAGGTGAGTCGGTAAAAGTCTTTGTTGAGTCGAATAACCATTTCAAACTGCCTGCTGACGACAATACTCCGGTGATCATGATTGGTCCGGGGACGGGAATTGCGCCATTCCGGGCCTTTGTGCAGGAGCGTGATAACCGTGGCGCTGAAGGTAAGAACTGGCTGTTCTTTGGCGATCGGACATTTACCGAAGACTTCCTGTACCAGGTGGAATGGCAGAAATACCTCAAAGACGGTGTTGTGAACCGGATTGACGTGGCTTTCAGCCGCGATCAGGCCGAGAAAATGTACGTGCAGCACCGCCTGCTGGAGCATGCAGCAGAAGTCTGGAAATGGCTGCAGGACGGCGCCCATGTTTATGTGTGCGGTGATGCCAACCATATGGCGAAAGATGTCCACGATGCTCTGCTGACCATTGCCGAGCAGCAAGGCAACCAGAGTCGTGAACAGGCCGAGCAATACCTCAGTGAACTGCGTAAGAACAAGCGTTATCAAAAGGATGTCTACTAATGAGCGAGCAAAAACTATCAGATAACGAACGCCTCAAGCGTGAAAGTAACTTCCTGCGCGGGACCATTTCTGACGATCTGCAAGACCGGATGACTGGCGGCTTTACCGCTGACAACTTCCAGCTGATCCGTTTCCACGGCATGTACCAGCAGGATGACCGGGATATCCGTGCCGAGCGTGCCAAACAGAAGCTGGAGCCGCTGCACAATGTGATGCTGCGAGCCCGTATGCCGGGCGGTATCATTACTCCGCCGCAATGGCTGGCGATTGATAAGTTTGCGGAAGAACATTCACTGTACGGCAGTATCCGTCTGACGACCCGCCAGACGTTCCAGTTCCACGGGGTGCTCAAGCCAAACATCAAACTGATGCACCAGACCCTGAACAAAATAGGGATCGACTCGATTGCCACCGCCGGTGACGTGAACCGTAACGTTCTGTGTACCAGCAATCCGGTGGAATCTGAGTTGCATCAGGAAGCCTACGAGTGGGCGAAAAAGATCAGTGAACACTTGCTGCCGAAAACCCGTGCGTATGCCGAGATCTGGCTCGACGGTGAAAAACTGGAAAGCACGGACGAAGAGCCGATTCTGGGCAGCACCTATTTGCCACGGAAGTTTAAAACCACGGTCGTGATCCCGCCGCAGAATGATGTGGACGTGCACGCCAATGACCTGAACTTTGTTGCGATTGCGGATAACGGCAAGCTGGTCGGCTTTAATGTCCTGGTGGGTGGTGGCTTGGCGATGACCCACGGGGATAAAACCACATACCCGCGCCGTGCGGATGACTTCGGATTTATCCCGCTGGAGAAAACGCTGGAGGTGGCGGCAGCGGTCGTGACGACCCAACGTGACTGGGGGAACCGCTCGAACCGTAAGAATGCGAAAACCAAATACACCCTGGATCGGGTTGGGGTGGATGTCTTCAAAGCCGAAGTAGAAAAACGTGCCGGGGTGGCCTTTGAGCCAAGCCGTCCGTATGAATTCACCGAGCGCGGCGATCGTATCGGTTGGGTGGAAGGTATCGACGGTAAGCACCACCTGACACTGTTTATTGAAAATGGCCGTTTGTTGGACTTCCCGGGTAAACCGCTGAAAACCGGGGTCGCGGAAATTGCCCGTATCCATCACGGTGACTTCCGCATGACCGCTAACCAGAACCTGATTGTGGCTGGTGTGGCGGCAGAGGATAAAGCGACGATCGAAAAGATCGCCCGCGATCACGGTCTGATCGATGATACGGTCAGTGAGCAGCGTAAAAACTCCATGGCGTGTGTGGCGTTGCCTACCTGTCCGCTGGCGATGGCTGAGGCAGAGCGTTTTCTGCCGGAGTTTGTGACGGACGTTGAACAGCTGCTGAGCAAGCACAGCCTGCCGCAGGAAGAGAACGTGATTTTGCGGGTTACAGGCTGCCCGAACGGCTGTGGCCGTGCGATGCTGGCGGAAATCGGTCTGGTCGGTAAAGCGCCGGGCCGTTACAACCTGCATCTGGGCGGCAACCGTAACGGGACCCGTATTCCGAAGATGTACCTGGAAAACATCACGGTTGAGCAGATCATGGCTGAACTCGACAGCCTGATCGGCCGCTGGGCGCAGGAGCGTGAAGACGGTGAAGCATTTGGTGATTTCACCATCCGTGCCGGAATTATCGAGCCGGTGCTGATCTCTAAGAGGGATTTCTATGCCTGATGTGAAACTAGCCGCGTTGCTGGAGAAAAGCAAAGTCGAGCAGATCCTGGAGCTTGCCAGTATCAATGCGGAGCTGGAAGGGTTATCGGCGCAGGCGCGGATTCGCTGGGCGCTGGACAACCTGCCGGGGCAGTTCGCGTTGGCGTCCAGCTTCGGTATTCAGTCGGCGGTGATGCTGCATATGGTCACCCGCGAGCAGGCTGATATTCCGGTGATTCTGACTGATACCGGTTATCTGTTCCCGGAAACCTATCAGTTTATTGATCAGCTGACTGAGCGTTTGAAGCTGAACCTGCATGTGTACCGGGCGGAACTGACCCCACAATGGCAGGAGGCACGCTTTGGTCGCCTGTGGGAGCAGGGGGTTGACGGCATCAAACAGTACAACCGCATCAACAAAGTCGAACCGATGCGCCGTGCACTGGATGAGCTGAATGTCAGCGCCTGGTTCTCCGGACTGCGTCGTGAACAGTCATCGACCCGGGCAACGCTGCCGGTACTGGCGATCCAGAATGGCGTATTCAAGTTCCTGCCGCTGATTGACTGGACGAATCAGGACATTGATGCCTATCTGGCGCAGTATGATCTGCCGTATCACCCGCTGTGGGATCAGGGTTACCTGTCGGTTGGCGATACCCACACGACCCGTAAGTGGGAGCCGGGCATGAAAGAAGAAGAAACACGCTTCTTTGGCCTCAAGCGTGAGTGTGGGCTGCATGAAGATGATGTGGAAACCGATGGTTCCGGCATCTGACAGGCGCAGTGATGTGGCTTGGCATGTAAGTTGGTGACCTAGTGACCTAGTGACCTAGTTATTGGGGAAACTGGGTGACGAGACCCGGAGAGTGGGTAGTAGGGTTCAGTAATACGGGGACTTTGCTGCGTTGCTCTGATGACGCCTTCGAGACTGGTACCTGTCCTTAACACGCGGAGATGAAAAAGCCTTACCTGTTCGCAGGTAAGGCTTTGTTATTTTTACATCCCGCTGACAGAGGCTACAGGGCAGACAGGTATCTTGCCGTCGCGTGTCACACGGAGGCAAACGGCTTATTGTGCCGCTGGAGCCCAGATGTTACCCAGTGACTGCAGCAGGCCGGCGCTGGCACCCTGGTTACCCAGGAATTGCAGGACAACCGGGACAAACTGGCTGACCATGCTGGCATCCATACCCAGTGCGGCAAAGATTTTGTTGATGGTTTCCATGTTACCCAGCAGAGCGCCAATGCCCGGAGGTAGGCTGCCAGTCAGGGCTTCTGCACCCGGAATCATTTTGGCTAGCTCTGTGGCTTGTGATCCAGACAGTTGGCTGGTTGCGGCGGATAGCAGGGCACCAGCACCACCGGCGGCTTGCTCCGGCGTTACGCCCAGCTGAGTGCTCAGCAGGCTGGCCAGTGGGTTCTCGGCAACCGCTTCAGTGGTTTTGCTGCCGAACAGATCCGTCAGGCTGAAAGCTGAGCTGGTGGCTGGCATCATGAGCAGACCAGTCAGTGAGCCGATAATAAGGATACGTCGAGACCAAGTTGCTGACATCTTATTTCTCCAAGGGTGGTCGTCTTCTGGGCAAAGCCAGTATCGACCGGGTTAATAAACCTTTTGCCGGTGAGCATCGGGAAAAGGCTGGGGGATATCTGACAGGCAGATGGTACTAAAATTCAGTCGGGACGATCAAAAAACGGTGCCGAAGCACCGTTTTTGGTCTTCCTCGGAAGGATTACAGGATATCCAGAAGTTCTACTTCGAATACCAGAGCAGCAAATGGAGGGATAGCTGCACCCGCACCACGCTCGCCGTAGGCCAGATCGTGAGGGATGTACAGTTTCCATTTAGAGCCAACAGGCATCATTTGCAGGGCTTCAACCCAGCCTTTGATCACGCCTGTTACTGGGAATTCTGCTGGTTGACCGCGCTTAACAGAGCTGTCGAATACACTACCGTCAGTCAGCTCACCGTGGTAGTGAACGCGAACTTGTTTGTCTGCTGTAGGGATGTCACCCTGACCTTCAACCAGGATCTCGTACTGCAGGCCAGATTCAGTCACTGTAACTTCAGGGCGTAGTGCGTTATCTTTTAGGAACGCTTCGCCTTCCGCTGCTGCTGCTTTCGCTTGCTCTTGGCGAGCAGCTTCGGCACGAGTGTGAAGTTCACGCAGGGCATTGTTGATCTCGTCTACTTCGATTTCTGGCATGTCGCCAGTCAGTGAAGTCGCGATACCTTTAGCAATGGCTGCCACATTCAGGCCTTCCAGGCCGCTTTGTGCCAGCTGCTGGCCCATTTGAAGACCGATACCGTAGCTTGCTTTAGATTCAACTGTATCTAGTTTTACGTCAGACATGGTGTCATCTCTTTGGTAGAGTGAATGAAGCAGGCAGGATAACAGTTTCACCCCCTGAGGGTAAACCATTGTGACATGCTGTCTTGAGTCAAGCATGAATTGGAAAGCGCTGGAGTGTTGTTTATGGGACAGGCCAAACGCCGCACACAAAAGAAAACAGAATTTACATGGCCCCGCGTCACGTTTGATAAGGCCTCGCTGCTGGCAATGCGGGAAAAACTGAAAACCCGACTGGCACCGGTAACGGAAAAATGGCAACAGTTACCGCGCTTCCACCGTCGTGCGCTGATGGTGCTGGCACCGTTGCTGGCTATTCTGCTGATGCTGCCGAGCCGTGCGCCGGTCCCGGCTGAAAACAGTGACCCGGTGCGACGAGAACTGTCACTTCAGTTGAATGAGCCTCAGCCGGAACAGGTGGTGGTTGGTGATCGTGCAGAACCGGCTTCGCCGAAACGGGAGGTGGTCGAGCAGCGTCTGCGGCCACTCAATCCGCCACCGGCCGCTCAAACCAAGCCGGTCCCGGCAAAACCAGTAGCTGCTTCTGGCCAGGCGACCCAGAACGCCTCGGCGTCTGCTCCGTCGTCATCGCAGCCGTGGGTGCAGTACAAAGTGAAAAGTGGTGAAACGTTGGCGATGATTTTCCGTGAACGTTCGCTGCCGCTGGCGGATCTGTATGCCCTGGCCGCTATTGAAGGAAAAGACAAACCTCTGAGTCAGGTTCAGGCAGGTCAGTTGCTGCGTTATCGGCAAACCGCTGGCGGGGGACTGGATGCCTTGCAAATCGAAGGGCGCAGCGGTGAGCCGGTGATGTTTTTCCGCCGCTCCGACGGCAGCTTTGTGCGTAGCCAGTAGCCGGCGCATCAGCCAGATAGTCGTATCCCCTGGCTCTCGCTTCCCGGAAGACCAATAAGCAAAAAGCCACCGAACTGTCGGTGGCTTTTTGCTGGTAGGACGCTCAGGGCTGGTCAGCATTGACCGCCTTGGGTAGCCGCATATCAATATGGGGAATACCGTCTTCCAGGTATTCTGCCGAAATCGGCTCAAATCCGTAACGACGATAGTAAGGCTGGAGGTGTGACTGGGCGCCGATATCAATAGTCTGACCGGGCCAGTGATGTTCTGCCAGGCGCAGCCCTTCAGCCAGTAACCGGTGACCAAGCCCGTTGCCGCGTGCCGCGGCTGCGGTGGCAACCCGGCCAAGGCTGACGTTGGGGTAAGTCGTGCCCGGTGCCAGTAAGCGCAGATAGGCAACCAGCAGGTTGTTCTGATAGCCCAGCAGATGAAGCGTTCCCGGGGCACGATCATGATCGTCCAGTTCCGGATAAGGACATGCCTGCTCCACCACGAACACATCGCAGCGCAGTTTCAGGCAATCGTATAGCTGGTGGGTGGTCAGTTGATCAAAACTCAGGCAGTGCCACTGCATCTTCTCTCCTTGTTACCATATCTCATCGCTTAGGATGCGGTCAGCATAATGCATGCTGACCGCCTGTGCATTTACAAAAGCGAACTATCACGGTTACGGGTGTGGTGAATCCTGGCGCTTGCGGATTCGGCTCAGGCTGGTCGCGGTCACGCCCAGGTAAGAGGCCAGCTGGTAATCGGTCACCCGTTCCAGCAATTCCGGGAAGCTGTCGCAAAACAGTTGTAAGCGTTGCTCCGGACTGTGGAGCAGCATGAATCGCTCCTTGTGTTCCTTGAAACGGAGCTGACGTTCGAGCAGTCGGACATACAGGGGATTGCGTTGCTCTCGCCAATGATTGAGCAGGCTGATTGGCAGGGCTAGCAGGTGGCTGGCCGACAGGGTTTCCAGCAAATACGGTGAGGCTGAGCCGGTCAGCAGGCTCTCAAAGCCGATCAGGATGTCCTGATCCCAGTAAAATTCCTTGCTGAACTGTTTTCCCTGGGGAGTTAGGTAGCAGGCGTGGCAAACGCCATCAATCAGAAAATAGACGGAGTCAGGGGCGGCGCCCTGATTGAGCAGAACATGGCGAGTCGGCAACTCGAGCGGACTGGCAACCGCCAGGGCTTCGTTCACTGTTGCGTCACAGGCTCCGTGTTCGCGAAGAAACTCGGCGAAGACCGCATGCATGGTGATAAACCTATCTAGGGTGATAATGCCGGAATCATAGCAAAAAAATACCGCAGCAGAAGCTGCGGTATGCAGTACATTTTCTTATGGCTGGAGCCGTTATTTTTGCAGGTCGATGCGGTAAACCGCAAAGCCGACTTTGTCGGTACCGACCTGTTTCATCGGGTACTGGCCTTTGCTCTGAATAAATCCGGCTGCTTTTTCGCCCGGTGCAGTTTCAAACGTGATATTCAGGCGTTTGTCACTCTTGAGCGGCGTGAAGTGCCAGTTGTTGTCTGCGCTCGGGACGACCTGCCCGCGTTCTTTACTGATGCGGGAGATGTAGTCGGCAACAACTGTGCGGTTTTCATCCGGGGAAGCAAAGGCAACGTAAGCTTCGCCAGTGCCGGCAAACTTCCCGCTGTAGGCGCGGTAGTTGTTGGTGGCAATAATGAACGGCTGTGCCGGGTCGACCGGTTTACCGTTATAAGTCAGGTTCCCGATCCGTTCTGCTTGCGCGTTGATCCGTTTACATTCACCGTCGTAGCGGGCGGGTTGGGACACATCGATGCTGTAGTTCACACCGTCAATGACATCGAAGTTATAGGTGCGGAAACCATCCCAGTTAATCAATCCCTGCGGTTGCTCGGATTGGGTATCAATCTGGTTAAACTGACCGGCGGAACACTCCAGCCATTCCTTCACTTCTTTGCCGGTGACTTTCATCGCCACCAGGGTATTCGGGTACAGGTACAGATCGGCGGCATTGCGGAATGTCAGCTGACCGGATTCCACTTCGGTGAAATTGGTTGGATCGTTACCACGACCGCCGGCTTTAAATGGTGCGGCGGCGGACAGAACCGGAATGCCGTCCAGGTCGGGATCGCCCTGAATAAAGCGCTCAACATAATCTTTCTGTGCCAGATTGACGATCTGCACGGTCGGATCATCCTGCACCAGTGCCAGGAAGCTGTACATCACATCGCTGGCCTTGCCGATCGGCTGGTTCACAAAATCCCGGGTCCCTTTGTGTTCGGCTTTGATCGCTTCAACCAGTTTCGGGTCAGCCTCAACCAGCGCTTCACCTTTGTATTTGTCAAAGATCGGCCGGGCTTCGGTCTGAGCCGCGGTGACTTTCCAGCTCTCGCCGTCTTTTTCCAGTACCAGATCCATAACCCCCAGGTGATCGCCCCAGCGGCCCGGCATCACGGCAGCGACACCATTGATGGTGCCTTTCTCGATGTCGGTGTTAGGCAGCTGCACAAACGCCTCGCCTGGGAAAACCGCATGGGAGTGCCCAAAGGCGATAGCGTCAATCCCCTCGACTTGCGTCAGGTAGTAGACCGAGTTTTCCGCCATCACTTTGTAAGGATCTGCCGAGACTCCGGAATGCGGAATCGCCACGATGATGTCCGCCCCTTCGGCCTTCATCTGCGGGACGAATTTTTCTGCGGTTTGCTTGATATCTTTGGCTTCGACTTTGCCTTCCAGGTTCTTCTTATCCCAGATCAGGATCTGCGGCGGCACGAAACCGATGTAGCCGACCTTGACGTCATGCTCGCCACCCTCGGTATCTTTGAAGGTGTACGATTTGATGAGGTAAGGCGTAAACAGGTTCTTGCCGGTTTTCAGATCGTACACGTTGGCATTGATGTACGGGAAGCTAGCTCCCGCCAGGGATGCCTTGAGGAAATCGAGTCCATAGTTGAACTCATGGTTCCCCAGGTTGCCGACCTCGTAGTCGAGCAGGTTCATGGCTTTATAAACCGGGTGTACCTCGCCGTTTTTCAGGCCCTTGGCTGCCATGTAATCGCCCATTGGGCTGCCCTGAATCAGGTCACCGTTGTCGACCAGAATGCTGTTGGTGACTTCGCCGCGAGCCTGCTGCACCAGCGTGGCGGTACGCACCAGACCGGTTTTCAGGGTCGGCTTGTCTTTGTAGTAGTCGTAATCCATGACATTGGTATGAATGTCAGTGGTTTCCAGAATGCGAAGCTTAATGGTATCGGCCATTGCAGGACCGGCTGCTGCCAGCAGGCCGCTCAGAATAGCGATAGACAGAGGTTTGGCTGAGAGCTTCATGGATATCTCCGTGATCACAGGAAAGAGGAAAGCGTGCATAAGGTAGCAAAAAGTGTGTACATGTTTGGTGACATGATTGCCTTAATGTGCCGGAGATCTCTATTTTCTTTCCGTGCCGGGGAAATATGCCGACGCATTTAGTATCGGGAGGCCATCACAGCCCACCGGATGCTAGGCCAAAAAGTGATAGCATAGTTGAAAAAAGACTAACCGTAGCCGCTGGTTAGGCGACAATTCCCATCATCTGCAGGATTTTTCCCATTCTGGCTCCCTTCCCGTCCCATTCCGCCCGTAGCTCAAACATTTTGGAATAAAAAATGAAATTTTAGAATTTCAGGTCATATTTACGCCCCTCTATAGTGCTCCTAATTAACGAGATTGCGGGAGCACGGAACATGGATTATCTGCCGATATTTGCTGACTTGAAGCGTCGACCATGCCTGGTGGTAGGCGGAAATGATATTGCCTGGCGCAAAACCCGCATGCTGCTGAAAGCCGGTGCGGATGTACGGGTGATTGCCGAAGCGCTGTCTCCGGAATTCCAGTATGCCGTTGAGCAGGGTCAGGTGACCCATATCGGTACCACTTTCTCGCCCAGCGATCTGGACGGCATTTTCCTGGCGATTGCCGCCACCGAGCGAAAAGCCGTGAATGCACTGGTCTACCAGTCTGCCAATCAGCGGCAGGTACTGGTAAACGTGGTGGATGACACTCAGCGATGCAGCTTTATTGTGCCGTCGATTGTGGATCGCTCCCCGATTATCGTCGCTGTGTCGTCTTCCGGTCAGGCTCCGGTACTGGCCCGTCTGGTACGTGAGCGACTGGAAGCCCTATTGCCGCAGCATCTCGGCACGATGGCCACCCTGGCCGGGCGTTTACGCTCTCGCCTGACAGAAAAAGTAACCTCTTTTGCAGAGCGTCGCCGTTTCTGGGAGCAGGCGTTCGTCGGACGCTTTGGCTCTTTGGTCGCCAAAGGCGATCACGCGGCTGCCGAGCAGGAACTGGAAGCGTTGGCCAACGGGGTGGAATCCGGTGGTGAAGTGGCGCTGATTGGGGCCGGTCCCGGTGATGCCAGCCTGCTGACGCTACGAGCCCTGCAGCTCATGCAGCAGGCCGATGTTGTGTTGTATGACTATCTGGTGTCAGACGAAGTGATGGATCTGGTTCGCCGGGATGCGGAACTGATCAGTGTCGGTAAAAAAGCCGGGTTCCACAGTGTGCCGCAGGAAGAGACCAACCGCCTGCTGGTGCAGTATGCGTCGCAGGGCAAACGAGTAGTACGTCTGAAAGGCGGGGATCCGTTTGTGTTCGGGCGCGGTGGCGAAGAGCTGGAAGTGCTGTTCGATGCCAATATCCCGTTTGAAGTCGTGCCGGGCATTACGGCCGCGGCCGGGGCAACGGCCTATGCCGGGATCCCGCTGACCCACCGTGACTATGCCCAAACTGCCATGTTCGTGACCGGTCACATCAAGCCGGACGGCAAACAGTTGGAATGGCACACGCTGGCTCGGGGCAATCAGACTCTGGTGATCTACATGGGGCTGATGAATTCTCTGGATATTCAACTAAATTTAATTAGACATGGACGTGCTCCAGACACCCCGATTGCTATCATTGAGCGTGGTACCCAGCGTTCGCAAAAAGTATTTAAAGGTCAGCTGTCTGAGCTGGCTGATCTCGCTCAACAAGCTGCCTCACCGTCGCTGATTGTGGTTGGTGAAGTGGTAAACCTTTCAGAAAAACTACATTGGTTCGGCAAGCAGGAACAGCAATTGCATAACACGTTTGATGAGCAATCAACGGTTGTGAAGCTGGCTTAGCATGGAGAGAGTAATGGACCCTAAACGACTTACCCACCTTAAGCAGCTGGAAGCGGAGAGCATTCACATCATCCGTGAAGTCGCTGCGGAATTTGATAACCCCGTCATGATGTACTCGATCGGCAAAGATTCATCGGTCATGTTGCATCTGGCACGTAAGGCCTTTTATCCGGGCAAGATTCCGTTTCCATTGCTGCACGTGGATACCGATTGGAAATTCCGCGAAATGATCGAGTTTCGTGATCGTACGGCGCAGAAATACGGCTTTGAATTGCTGGTGCATAAGAATCCGGAAGGGCTGGCGATGGGGATCAACCCATTCACTCACGGTTCGTCAAAGCACACCGACATCATGAAGACTCAGGGGCTGAAGCAGGCGCTGAATAAATACGGTTTTGACGCGGCCTTCGGCGGCGCGCGCCGGGACGAGGAAAAGTCTCGTGCCAAAGAGCGGGTGTACTCGTTCCGTGACAAAAACCACACCTGGGATCCGAAGAACCAGCGTCCGGAATTGTGGCATACCTACAATGGCCAGATTAACAAAGGGGAAAGCATCCGAGTCTTCCCGCTGTCGAACTGGACCGAGCTGGATATCTGGCAATACATCTATCTGGAAGGGATTGAAATCGTGCCGCTGTACCTGTCGGCCGTTCGTCCGGTGGTTGAGCGTGATGGCATGCTGATCATGGTGGATGATGATCGGATGGAACTGAAGCCGGGTGAGCAGATTGAACACAAGAGCGTCCGTTTCCGTACCCTTGGCTGTTACCCGCTGACCGGGGCTATTGAGTCTGAAGCGAATACCTTGCCAGGCATCATCGAAGAGATGCTGGTGGCAACGTCCAGTGAACGTCAGGGACGGGCGATCGACCACGATCAGTCCGGATCGATGGAGCTGAAGAAGCGTCAGGGTTATTTCTAAGGAGAGCAGGATGAACAGTGTAATTGAACAACAAGTGGCTGAGTTAGGCATTGAAGCCTACCTGGATCAGCACCAGAACAAATCCCTGCTGCGTTTCCTGACCTGTGGTTCGGTGGATGACGGTAAAAGCACCCTGATTGGTCGACTGTTGCATGACTCGCAGCAGATTTATGAAGATCAGCTGGCCGCGATTCACGCTGACAGCCAGAAAGTTGGCACGACCGGTGATAAACCGGATCTGGCGTTGCTGGTGGACGGCCTACAGGCTGAACGCGAACAGGGCATCACAATTGATGTGGCGTATCGCTATTTTTCTACCAAACAGCGCAAGTTCATCATTGCTGATACCCCGGGGCATGAGCAATACACCCGTAATATGGCAACCGGTGCATCGACCTGTGATGTGGCTGTGATTCTGATTGATGCCCGTAAAGGGGTACTGGATCAAACCCGACGCCATTCCTACATCGCCAGTCTGCTGGGGATCCGCCATTTTATCGTGGCGGTGAACAAGATGGATCTGGTGGGCTTTGAGCAATCGCGCTTCGATGCCATCCGGGATGAATACCTGACATTTGCAGCCCAGCTAAATGCTGAACTGGATATCAAGTTGGTGCCGTTGTCCGCGCTGGATGGTGACAACGTGGTGGAGCTGAGTGACAGCACCCCTTGGTATGACGGGGAATCTTTGCTGTCACTGCTGGAAAAGGTGGATATCAGTAAAGATCGTCAGTCCGGTGAATTCCGTCTGCCGGTGCAATATGTCAACCGCCCGAATCTCGATTTCCGTGGGTTCGCTGGTACGGTTGCATCCGGCGTGGTACGTGTCGGGGACGCAATCAAAGCATTGCCATCCGGTAAAACCTCTACCGTGGATCGCATTGTGACTTTTGATGGTGATCTGCCGCAAGCCGTTGCCGGTCAGGCCGTGACTCTGACTCTGGCCGATGAGATTGATATCAGCCGTGGTGATACCTTGGTACCGATAACCAGCAACGTGGCGCTGAGTAACCGTCTGCTGGCGGATGTGGTCTGGATGGCGGAAGCGCCGCTGCAGGTCGGTCGTCAGTACGATATTAAAGTCGCGGGCAAGAAAACGGTCGGTTCGGTCGAAGTCATTCGTCACCAGGTCGACATTAATAACCTGCAAACGTTTGAGACGCCTGAGTTGCCGCTGAACGGAATAGGCCTGTGTGAAATCAACCTGACTGAGTCCATTGCGGCAGATAGCTACGCACAATGCCCGGATACCGGTGGGTTTATCTTCATTGACCGACTGACCAATGTCACGGTTGGTGCGGGGATGGTACGTGAAGCACTGGCTGAGCAACACACGGCCACTACGGCCCAACATTCAGCTTTTGAGATTGAATTGAATGCTCTGATCCGTAAGCACTTCCCACACTGGGATGCCAAGGACATCAGTAAGCTATTGGGGTAACGCACATGGGATGGGAACAGGGAATGGTTTTCGCCATGTTGTTGGTCATCATCAGCTGTTTGCTGCTGACCCGAATAAAACCTGCGTTCCTGTTTGCAGGCGCCGCGTTTATCGGGTTCCAGTTAGGTTTGATTGATTTACCGACACTGGCGGGGAATTTTACCAATTCGTCGTTACTGACACTGGTGCTGTTGATCCTGGTTTCCATTGCTTTGGAGAAAACGCGGTTGGTGAGCTGGGTAGGCCGCCAACTGTCTCAGGGCGGACAATCTACCGTTGTCGCAAAACTGGGCTTATCAACAGCGTTTCTTTCCTCATTCACGAACAACACCGCCGTGGTGGTATCTCTGATTGGCGCCATCAAGCGTAATCAGCGTCATGCGCCTTCCCGCTTGCTGATCCCGCTGTCGTATACGGCAATCCTCGGTGGCACGCTGACCCTCATCGGCACCTCGACTAACCTCATCGTTAACAGCTTTGTTGAAGACGCCGGGTTGCCGAGTCTGGGCTTTTTTGCTCCGACGGCTATTGGTGTCGCGGTATTGGTGGTCGGGCTGGTGATTCTGATCCCTCTTAGTTACCTGTTACCGGTGCATGAGGAGCAGGGTCAGGATGATCTGCCGTACTTTCTGGAAGCCAAGATCAAAGCAGATTCGCCTTTAGTGGGAAAAACCGTTGCGGAAAACGGGCTGCGGGCTTTGCGTCGGCTCTTTCTGGCTGAAATCCTGCGTGACGGCAAAACACTGGCTCCGGTGTGTCCGGATACCCGGCTGCAGGCCGGTGACACCTTGTTGTTTTGTGGGGATGTCGAAAGTGTTACCACTTTGCAGGAAATCAGTGGATTACAGCTGTTCGGCCAACACCATTTAAATGGCCAGTCGATGCTGGAAGTGATCGTCAGCCAGTCAGCGGGGATTTGTGGGAAAACCCTGAAAAGCGCGGAATTTCGTGAAAAGTTTGATGCCGTTGTGGTCGCCATTCGCCGGGGCCACGAACGTCTGGCTGGTGGGTTGGGGAATATTGAGCTGCGTGCAGGGGATACTCTGGTGGTGGTGCCGGGTAAAACGTTTCATGAAAAACAGCGTTTGCTGAATCGTGAATTTGTGCTGGTCAGCGGGCTGGATTCCAGCGCTAAGCTGGATGGCAAAAAGAGTGCGGCTGTCCTGTTTGGGTTTGCGGCGGTCATTCTGGCTTCATTGTTTGACCTGTTGCCGATCATTAAAGGCCTGGCGGCATATTTGGTCATGCTGGTGGTGAGTGGGGTGATCTCGTTTGCCGAATTAAGACGCCGTTTCCCGGTCGACATCGTTGTGATTGTGGGCTCAGCCCTTTCGTTAGCGCAGTTGATGCTGTCTAGTGGGCTATCTGAAAGTATGGGTAACGTACTGATGTCGGCTTTTAACGGTTGGGGCATCTACGGCGGCTTGATTGCTGTGTACTTCATGACCTTAGTGCTCACCGAACTGGTGACCAATAATGCCGCCGCGGCTCTGGCTTTTCCAATTGCATACAGTCTGGCACTCAGTTACGGGGTCGATCCGATGCCTTTTATTATGGCGATTCTGTTTGGAGCCAGTGCCAGTTTTATTTCGCCTTACGGTTATCAGACTAACCTGCTGGTCTACACCGTGGGCAATTATAGGTTAAAAGATTATTTTCGAGTTGGGCTACCGGTCTCCTGCGTATATTCCGTGGTTGTGCTGGCGTTGATCCCACGCCTCTTTCCATTTTAAGTATTGATGACAAACGGAGTTGATAATGACCTCGGCTGTACAGACTCATGATAATGACAACGTGGTGTGGCATGCTCACCAAATTGACAAAGCGTTCAGATCACAACAGAAAAAGCAGCAACCTTGCGTATTATGGTTCACCGGATTGAGCGGTGCGGGAAAATCCACCGTGGCCGGAGCGCTGGAAACTCGTCTGGCTGAATTGGGTTTTCATACCTATCTGCTTGATGGTGACAATATCCGCCATGGCTTGTGCAAAGATCTGGGTTTTTCGACAGAAGATCGTCGGGAAAATATTCGCCGGATCGGCGAAGTGGCTAAGCTGATGGCCGATGCCGGATTGATTGTGCTGAGTGCGTTTATTTCCCCCCATCGTCAGGAACGACAACTGGTGCGTGACATGCTCCCGAGCGGTGAGTTTCTGGAAGTCTTTGTCGACACACCATTAGAGGAATGTGAAAAGCGTGATCCCAAAGGCTTGTATAAAAAAGCCCGCGCAGGTCAAATTAAGCACTTTACTGGAATTGACTCTGAGTACGAAAAACCTGAGGCACCAGAAATTCACCTTCAGGCTGGCGACTATACTGTCAGCGAGCTGGTGGATCAGTGTGTGGCTCAACTTAAACACAATCAGATTATCCGTTAGTAAGGAGTAACGAGTGGGGAATCAACTGTCGTCTTTATATGACATCGCAATTGCTGCCGGCAAAGTGATCATGGAGCATTATCACAGTCAGGTACAGGTAACAGAAAAAGCGGATAGCAGTCCGGTTACTGAAGCTGACTTGGCAGCCAATGCCCTGATCATTGAAGAGTTGGAAAAGCTCACTCCTGATATTCCTATCCTGTCAGAAGAATCGGCGCATACCCCGTGGCAAGAAAGGCAGAAGTGGGAGCGGTTCTGGCTGGTTGACCCTCTTGATGGCACAAAAGAGTTCCTTCGTAAAAACGGTGAGTTTACGGTGAACATCGCTTTGATCGAGCAGGGCAAGCCAGTGTTGGCTGTGGTGCATGCCCCGGCATTGAACAAAAGCTGGTTAGGCGACGGTTCTCAGGCCTGGTTGGAAACGAAAGCGGGACGCGAACGGATTCGGGTCCGACCTGCAACGGTTCCTACAGTGGTTGGCAGTCGTTCCCATCCGAGTCCTGAATTGGCAGGGTTTCTGGAAAACTTGGGCGAGCATAAAATGGCAGAGGTCGGCTCGTCTCTTAAGTTTTGTATGGTAGCGGAAGGGCGTGCTCAATATTATCCAAGGCTTGGCCCAACGATGATGTGGGATACGGCGGCGGGTCAATGTATTGCGGAAAGTGCAGGTGCTATTGTCTTTGATAAGGAAGGGCAACCTCTGCAGTATCACAGGGAAGAACTGTTAAATCCTTCTTTTATTGTTTCTCTGACAGTTTAAATCGATCATTTCCTTCAAACAGGGCTGACATTGTCAGTCCTGTTTGCATTTTGACGTTTGAAATTGTGATTTTCGACTAAGCTTAATGAGATTTTTGATTTAAACACTTTCAATAATTGCTGGTATTTTGTGTTTTTTGCTGGTTAATGTTGTTTTTCTCATCAAGCGAGAAGAAAAGACAATGTTTTCCCTTGCTAACATAATAGAAGTCCCTATAATGCCGCCTCACCAGCACGGTTGACGGTCTTGGATAAGTTATCCATAACCTGTGAATAACTTGTTGGTCGATAGGTTTGATAATTTGTTGAGTGTTAAAAGCTTGACATGATCGTTTGAACGACTATGATTATCAGCCTTTCCTCAGGCTTATATTGCTAAGTTTATAAAAACCTAGCTTTTCAAATCTGAGGCCTGTCATTAAAGGGTTTTGAGAAAATTATTTCAAAAAAACTGTTGACAGGGTGGTTGCTTCTGGTAAGATGCGCAACCTCAGCAGCGACAACTCAATCGTTCGTTGCTGTAAGTTCTTTAACAATTTGACCATGCAATCTGTGTGGGCACTCGTGAACTGATAGTCAAAAAAGATTTATCGATGAACTGAGTGACCAATTCAAAATGACTTCGGTTATTTTGGCACAGTCAATTTAATTCAGTATTCATCGAGCCAAAACTTTAATTGAAGAGTTTGATCATGGCTCAGATTGAACGCTGGCGGCAGGCCTAACACATGCAAGTCGAGCGGCAGCGACAACATTGACCCTTCGGGGGATTTGTTGGGCGGCGAGCGGCGGACGGGTGAGTAATGCCTGGGAACATGCCTTAGTGTGGGGGATAACCATTGGAAACGATGGCTAATACCGCATAATCTCTACGGAGCAAAGAGGGGGACCTTCGGGCCTCTCGCGCTAAGATTGGCCCAGGTGGGATTAGCTAGTAGGTGGGGTAACGGCTCACCTAGGCGACGATCCCTAGCTGGTCTGAGAGGATGATCAGCCACACTGGAACTGAGACACGGTCCAGACTCCTACGGGAGGCAGCAGTGGGGAATATTGCACAATGGGGGAAACCCTGATGCAGCCATGCCGCGTGTGTGAAGAAGGCCTTCGGGTTGTAAAGCACTTTCAGCAGTGAGGAAGGCGGTATCGTTAATAGCGGTATTGTTTGACGTTAGCTGCAGAAGAAGCACCGGCTAACTCCGTGCCAGCAGCCGCGGTAATACGGAGGGTGCGAGCGTTAATCGGAATTACTGGGCGTAAAGCGCATGCAGGCGGCTTGTTAAGCCAGATGTGAAAGCCCGGGGCTCAACCTCGGAATCGCATTTGGAACTGGCAGGCTAGAGTCTTGTAGAGGGGGGTAGAATTTCAGGTGTAGCGGTGAAATGCGTAGAGATCTGAAGGAATACCGGTGGCGAAGGCGGCCCCCTGGACAAAGACTGACGCTCAGATGCGAAAGCGTGGGGAGCAAACAGGATTAGATACCCTGGTAGTCCACGCCGTAAACGATGTCTACTTGGAGGTTGGTGTCTTGAACACTGGCTTTCGGAGCTAACGCGTTAAGTAGACCGCCTGGGGAGTACGGTCGCAAGATTAAAACTCAAATGAATTGACGGGGGCCCGCACAAGCGGTGGAGCATGTGGTTTAATTCGATGCAACGCGAAGAACCTTACCTACTCTTGACATCCAGAGAACTTAGCAGAGATGCTTTGGTGCCTTCGGGAACTCTGAGACAGGTGCTGCATGGCTGTCGTCAGCTCGTGTTGTGAAATGTTGGGTTAAGTCCCGCAACGAGCGCAACCCTTATCCTTGTTTGCCAGCACTTCGGGTGGGAACTCCAGGGAGACTGCCGGTGATAAACCGGAGGAAGGTGGGGACGACGTCAAGTCATCATGGCCCTTACGAGTAGGGCTACACACGTGCTACAATGGCATATACAGAGGGCAGCAAGACCGCGAGGTGGAGCGAATCCCACAAAGTATGTCGTAGTCCGGATTGGAGTCTGCAACTCGACTCCATGAAGTCGGAATCGCTAGTAATCGTGGATCAGAATGCCACGGTGAATACGTTCCCGGGCCTTGTACACACCGCCCGTCACACCATGGGAGTGGGCTGCACCAGAAGTAGATAGCTTAACCTTCGGGAGGGCGTTTACCACGGTGTGGTTCATGACTGGGGTGAAGTCGTAACAAGGTAGCCCTAGGGGAACCTGGGGCTGGATCACCTCCTTACCTAAAGACTGCGCTTTGCGTAGTGTCCACACAGATTGCTTGGTTAATAAGTTAAAAACAACAGCAGAAAGCCTTAATGAATGGCGCTCGCTATTGATTAAAGCTGTTTGCTTTAATGCTCTTTAACAATCTGGAAAGCTGACTAGTAATTCGATTCATACGAATCGAAATTATTGTTTCTCGAAAGAGAAACGAGTTCTCAAGCAATACACATTCAAGTGTCTTGTGTAAGAAGAGTCCGGCAAAACAAACTAACCATCTTAACTCAGATGGAAAAACCTTGGTTGTTTGAACATACGAAACCTCTTGGGGTTGTATGGTTAAGTGACTAAGCGTACACGGTGGATGCCTGGGCAGTCAGAGGCGATGAAGGACGTACTAACTTGCGATAAGCGTAGATAAGGCAGTAAGAGCCACTTGAGTCTACGATTTCCGAATGGGGAAACCCAGCTGCATAAGCAGTTATCATCAAGTGAATACATAGCTTGATGAGGCGAACCGGGGGAACTGAAACATCTAAGTACCCCGAGGAAGAGAAATCAACCGAGATTCCGGCAGTAGCGGCGAGCGAAACCGGATTAGCCCTTAAGCGCTTTAGGTGTCAGGCGAATGAGCTGGAAAGCTCAGCGATACAGGGTGACAGCCCCGTAGCCGACAACACATTTGGCGTGAAAACGAGTAGGACGGGACACGTGTTATCTTGTCTGAAGATGGGGGGACCATCCTCCAAGGCTAAATACTCCTGACTGACCGATAGTGAACCAGTACCGTGAGGGAAAGGCGAAAAGAACCCCTGTGAGGGGAGTGAAATAGAACCTGAAACCGTGTACGTACAAGCAGTAGGAGCAGGCTTTGTCCTGTGACTGCGTACCTTTTGTATAATGGGTCAGCGACTTAATTTCAGTAGCAAGGTTAACCGTATAGGGGAGCCGTAGGGAAACCGAGTCTTAACTGGGCGTGCAGTTGCTGGGATTAGACCCGAAACCGAGTGATCTAGCCATGGGCAGGTTGAAGGTGCGGTAACACGCACTGGAGGACCGAACCGACTAATGTTGAAAAATTAGCGGATGACTTGTGGCTAGGGGTGAAAGGCCAATCAAACTCGGAGATAGCTGGTTCTCCCCGAAAGCTATTTAGGTAGCGCCTCGGACGAATACTACTGGGGGTAGAGCACTGTTAAGGCTAGGGGGTCATCCCGACTTACCAACCCTTTGCAAACTCCGAATACCAGTAAGTACTATCCGGGAGACACACGGCGGGTGCTAACGTCCGTCGTGGAGAGGGAAACAACCCAGACCGCCAGCTAAGGTCCCAAAGTTATCGCTAAGTGGGAAACGATGTGGGAAGGCTCAGACAGCCAGGATGTTGGCTTAGAAGCAGCCATCATTTAAAGAAAGCGTAATAGCTCACTGGTCGAGTCGGCCTGCGCGGAAGATTTAACGGGGCTAAGCGATACACCGAAGCTGCGGCAATGCGCATTAGCGTATTGGGTAGGGGAGCGTTCTGTAAGCCGCTGAAGGTGTCCTGTAAGGGGCGCTGGAGGTATCAGAAGTGCGAATGCTGACATGAGTAACGATAAAGGGGGTGAAAAACCTCCTCGCCGGAAGACCAAGGGTTCCTGTCCAACGTTAATCGGGGCAGGGTGAGTCGACCCCTAAGGCGAGGCCGAAAGGCGTAGTCGATGGGAAACGGGTTAATATTCCCGTACTTCTTGCTATTGCGATGGGGGGACGGAGAAGGCTAGGTGGGCCTGGCGACGGTTGTCCAGGTTCAAGGGTGTAGGCTGATGGTTTAGGCAAATCCGGACCATCTCAAGGCTGAGACCCGATGTCGAGGCACCACGGTGCTGAAGTCATTGATGCCATGCTTCCGGGAAAAGCCTCTAAGCTTCAGATAGCAAGAAATCGTACCCCAAACCGACACAGGTGGTCGGGTAGAGAATACCAAGGCGCTTGAGAGAACTCGGGTGAAGGAACTAGGCAAAATGGTACCGTAACTTCGGGAGAAGGTACGCTGCCGGCGGTGAAGAGACTTGCTCTTGGAGCTGCTGGCAGTCGCAGATACCAGGTGGCTGCAACTGTTTATTAAAAACACAGCACTGTGCAAAATCGAAAGATGACGTATACGGTGTGACGCCTGCCCGGTGCCGGAAGGTTAATTGATGGGGTTATCCTTAGGGAGAAGCTCTTGATCGAAGCCCCGGTAAACGGCGGCCGTAACTATAACGGTCCTAAGGTAGCGAAATTCCTTGTCGGGTAAGTTCCGACCTGCACGAATGGCGTAATGATGGCCACGCTGTCTCCACCCGAGACTCAGTGAAATTGAAATCGCAGTGAAGATGCTGCGTACCCGCGGCTAGACGGAAAGACCCCGTGAACCTTTACTACAGCTTGGCACTGAACATTGACCCTACATGTGTAGGATAGGTGGGAGGCTTCGAAGCAGGTACGCCAGTATCTGTGGAGCCGTCCTTGAAATACCACCCTTGTAGTGTTGATGTTCTAACGTCGCCCCCTTATCGGGGGTGCGGACAGTGCCTGGTGGGTAGTTTGACTGGGGCGGTCTCCTCCCAAAGCGTAACGGAGGAGCACGAAGGTGGGCTAATCACGGTCGGACATCGTGAGGTTAGTGCAATGGCATAAGCCCGCTTGACTGCGAGAATGACGGTTCGAGCAGGTGCGAAAGCAGGTCATAGTGATCCGGTGGTTCTGAATGGAAGGGCCATCGCTCAACGGATAAAAGGTACTCCGGGGATAACAGGCTGATACCGCCCAAGAGTTCATATCGACGGCGGTGTTTGGCACCTCGATGTCGGCTCATCACATCCTGGGGCTGAAGTCGGTCCCAAGGGTATGGCTGTTCGCCATTTAAAGTGGTACGCGAGCTGGGTTTAGAACGTCGTGAGACAGTTCGGTCCCTATCTGCCGTGGGCGTTGGATGATTGAGAGGGGCTGCTCCTAGTACGAGAGGACCGGAGTGGACGAACCTCTGGTGTTCGGGTTGTGTCGCCAGACGCATTGCCCGGTAGCTAAGTTCGGAATCGATAACCGCTGAAAGCATCTAAGCGGGAAGCGAGCCTCAAGATGAGTCATCCCCAGAGCTTTAAGCTCTCTGAAGGGTTGTTCGAGACTAGAACGTTGATAGGCAGGGTGTGTAAGCGCTGTGAGGCGTTGAGCTAACCTGTACTAATTGCCCGTGCGGCTTAACCATACAACACCCAAGGGGTTTTACGGACTCCATGAGCACTTGAATGGTGTGCTTGAACTTTAGTCAGTTTTTTCCAAGATTGTGATTTGCGGCCTGCGGGCGGTGAATCAAAGAATTTGCCTGGCGACCATAGCGCTGTGGACCCACCTGATCCCATGCCGAACTCAGACGTGAAACGCAGCAGCGCCGATGGTAGTGTGGGGCCTCCCCATGTGAGAGTAGGACATCGCCAGGCACCTATTCCAGAAAGCCCGTTGGGTCACAACGGGCTTTTCTTTCGCTCCAACTGGTGAATCAGTGAGCGGAGTCACGCTAAGGTTTTTTACTGACTGAAAAAGTAGAGAATTTTACCTTGACTTAAACGCTGGGAAGCGTATTATACGCCTCCTGACTTGCTGAAGCGCTCCGCGCTAACGCATTGAAAGTCAACGTTCTTTAACAATTTGACCATGCAATCTGTGTGGGCACTCGTGAACTGATAGTCAAAAAGATTTATCGATGAACTGAGTGACCAATTCAAAATAGCTTCGGTTATTTTGGCACAGTCAATTTAATTCAGTATTCATCGAGCCAAAACTTTAATTGAAGAGTTTGATCATGGCTCAGATTGAACGCTGGCGGCAGGCCTAACACATGCAAGTCGAGCGGCAGCGACAACATTGACCCTTCGGGGGATTTGTTGGGCGGCGAGCGGCGGACGGGTGAGTAATGCCTGGGAACATGCCTTAGTGTGGGGGATAACCATTGGAAACGATGGCTAATACCGCATAATCTCTACGGAGCAAAGAGGGGGACCTTCGGGCCTCTCGCGCTAAGATTGGCCCAGGTGGGATTAGCTAGTAGGTGGGGTAACGGCTCACCTAGGCGACGATCCCTAGCTGGTCTGAGAGGATGATCAGCCACACTGGAACTGAGACACGGTCCAGACTCCTACGGGAGGCAGCAGTGGGGAATATTGCACAATGGGGGAAACCCTGATGCAGCCATGCCGCGTGTGTGAAGAAGGCCTTCGGGTTGTAAAGCACTTTCAGCAGTGAGGAAGGCGGTATCGTTAATAGCGGTATTGTTTGACGTTAGCTGCAGAAGAAGCACCGGCTAACTCCGTGCCAGCAGCCGCGGTAATACGGAGGGTGCGAGCGTTAATCGGAATTACTGGGCGTAAAGCGCATGCAGGCGGCTTGTTAAGCCAGATGTGAAAGCCCGGGGCTCAACCTCGGAATCGCATTTGGAACTGGCAGGCTAGAGTCTTGTAGAGGGGGGTAGAATTTCAGGTGTAGCGGTGAAATGCGTAGAGATCTGAAGGAATACCGGTGGCGAAGGCGGCCCCCTGGACAAAGACTGACGCTCAGATGCGAAAGCGTGGGGAGCAAACAGGATTAGATACCCTGGTAGTCCACGCCGTAAACGATGTCTACTTGGAGGTTGGTGTCTTGAACACTGGCTTTCGGAGCTAACGCGTTAAGTAGACCGCCTGGGGAGTACGGTCGCAAGATTAAAACTCAAATGAATTGACGGGGGCCCGCACAAGCGGTGGAGCATGTGGTTTAATTCGATGCAACGCGAAGAACCTTACCTACTCTTGACATCCAGAGAACTTAGCAGAGATGCTTTGGTGCCTTCGGGAACTCTGAGACAGGTGCTGCATGGCTGTCGTCAGCTCGTGTTGTGAAATGTTGGGTTAAGTCCCGCAACGAGCGCAACCCTTATCCTTGTTTGCCAGCACTTCGGGTGGGAACTCCAGGGAGACTGCCGGTGATAAACCGGAGGAAGGTGGGGACGACGTCAAGTCATCATGGCCCTTACGAGTAGGGCTACACACGTGCTACAATGGCATATACAGAGGGCAGCAAGACCGCGAGGTGGAGCGAATCCCACAAAGTATGTCGTAGTCCGGATTGGAGTCTGCAACTCGACTCCATGAAGTCGGAATCGCTAGTAATCGTGGATCAGAATGCCACGGTGAATACGTTCCCGGGCCTTGTACACACCGCCCGTCACACCATGGGAGTGGGCTGCACCAGAAGTAGATAGCTTAACCTTCGGGAGGGCGTTTACCACGGTGTGGTTCATGACTGGGGTGAAGTCGTAACAAGGTAGCCCTAGGGGAACCTGGGGCTGGATCACCTCCTTACCTAAAGACTGCGCTTTGCGTAGTGTCCACACAGATTGCTTGGTCGAAATGTAGAGAACATGTGTTCGGGTACCCAAACCCGGAACAAAAGGTCCCATTCGTCTAGAGGCCTAGGACACCGCCCTTTCACGGCGGTAACAGGGGTTCGACTCCCCTATGGGACGCCACGGGTCGTTAGCTCAGTTGGTAGAGCAGTTGACTTTTAATCAATTGGTCGCAGGTTCGAATCCTGCACGACCCACCATCTTCTCCTCGGAAGATGTAAAACATCGGAGGGCGATTAGCTCAGTTGGGAGAGCACCTCCCTTACAAGGAGGGGGTCACTGGTTCGAGCCCGGTATCGCCCACCACTCTCTAAATACTTTTCTGCACGGAGCCGCAGATTCAATAGCAGTAATGTTGTTGGGTCAGTTTCGTGACGCTGAAAGTCTTTAGACAGTGGCTGCCGCAAGG
Organism: Photobacterium sp. GSS17; assembly: GCF_028621875.1. NCBI lineage: Bacteria > Pseudomonadati > Pseudomonadota > Gammaproteobacteria > Vibrionales > Vibrionaceae > Photobacterium > Photobacterium sp. GSS17. Next base: position 321,353 of record NZ_CP117517.1, read on the forward strand.
CAAACACATGCTCTTTAACAATCTGGAAAGCTGACTAGTAATTCGATTCATACGAATCGAAATTATTGTTTCTCGAAAGAGAAACGAGTTCTCAAGCAATACACATTCAAGTGTCTTGTGTAAGAAGAGTCCGGCAAAACAAACTAACCATCTTAACTCAGATGGAAAAACCTTGGTTGTTTGAACATACGAAACCTCTTGGGGTTGTATGGTTAAGTGACTAAGCGTACACGGTGGATGCCTGGGCAGTCAGAGGCGATGAAGGACGTACTAACTTGCGATAAGCGTAGATAAGGCAGTAAGAGCCACTTGAGTCTACGATTTCCGAATGGGGAAACCCAGCTGCATAAGCAGTTATCATCAAGTGAATACATAGCTTGATGAGGCGAACCGGGGGAACTGAAACATCTAAGTACCCCGAGGAAGAGAAATCAACCGAGATTCCGGCAGTAGCGGCGAGCGAAACCGGATTAGCCCTTAAGCGCTTTAGGTGTCAGGCGAATGAGCTGGAAAGCTCAGCGATACAGGGTGACAGCCCCGTAGCCGACAACACATTTGGCGTGAAAACGAGTAGGACGGGACACGTGTTATCTTGTCTGAAGATGGGGGGACCATCCTCCAAGGCTAAATACTCCTGACTGACCGATAGTGAACCAGTACCGTGAGGGAAAGGCGAAAAGAACCCCTGTGAGGGGAGTGAAATAGAACCTGAAACCGTGTACGTACAAGCAGTAGGAGCAGGCTTTGTCCTGTGACTGCGTACCTTTTGTATAATGGGTCAGCGACTTAATTTCAGTAGCAAGGTTAACCGTATAGGGGAGCCGTAGGGAAACCGAGTCTTAACTGGGCGTGCAGTTGCTGGGATTAGACCCGAAACCGAGTGATCTAGCCATGGGCAGGTTGAAGGTGCGGTAACACGCACTGGAGGACCGAACCGACTAATGTTGAAAAATTAGCGGATGACTTGTGGCTAGGGGTGAAAGGCCAATCAAACTCGGAGATAGCTGGTTCTCCCCGAAAGCTATTTAGGTAGCGCCTCGGACGAATACTACTGGGGGTAGAGCACTGTTAAGGCTAGGGGGTCATCCCGACTTACCAACCCTTTGCAAACTCCGAATACCAGTAAGTACTATCCGGGAGACACACGGCGGGTGCTAACGTCCGTCGTGGAGAGGGAAACAACCCAGACCGCCAGCTAAGGTCCCAAAGTTATCGCTAAGTGGGAAACGATGTGGGAAGGCTCAGACAGCCAGGATGTTGGCTTAGAAGCAGCCATCATTTAAAGAAAGCGTAATAGCTCACTGGTCGAGTCGGCCTGCGCGGAAGATTTAACGGGGCTAAGCGATACACCGAAGCTGCGGCAATGCGCATTAGCGTATTGGGTAGGGGAGCGTTCTGTAAGCCGCTGAAGGTGTCCTGTAAGGGGCGCTGGAGGTATCAGAAGTGCGAATGCTGACATGAGTAACGATAAAGGGGGTGAAAAACCTCCTCGCCGGAAGACCAAGGGTTCCTGTCCAACGTTAATCGGGGCAGGGTGAGTCGACCCCTAAGGCGAGGCCGAAAGGCGTAGTCGATGGGAAACGGGTTAATATTCCCGTACTTCTTGCTATTGCGATGGGGGGACGGAGAAGGCTAGGTGGGCCTGGCGACGGTTGTCCAGGTTCAAGGGTGTAGGCTGATGGTTTAGGCAAATCCGGACCATCTCAAGGCTGAGACCCGATGTCGAGGCACCACGGTGCTGAAGTCATTGATGCCATGCTTCCGGGAAAAGCCTCTAAGCTTCAGATAGCAAGAAATCGTACCCCAAACCGACACAGGTGGTCGGGTAGAGAATACCAAGGCGCTTGAGAGAACTCGGGTGAAGGAACTAGGCAAAATGGTACCGTAACTTCGGGAGAAGGTACGCTGCCGGCGGTGAAGAGACTTGCTCTTGGAGCTGCTGGCAGTCGCAGATACCAGGTGGCTGCAACTGTTTATTAAAAACACAGCACTGTGCAAAATCGAAAGATGACGTATACGGTGTGACGCCTGCCCGGTGCCGGAAGGTTAATTGATGGGGTTATCCTTAGGGAGAAGCTCTTGATCGAAGCCCCGGTAAACGGCGGCCGTAACTATAACGGTCCTAAGGTAGCGAAATTCCTTGTCGGGTAAGTTCCGACCTGCACGAATGGCGTAATGATGGCCACGCTGTCTCCACCCGAGACTCAGTGAAATTGAAATCGCAGTGAAGATGCTGCGTACCCGCGGCTAGACGGAAAGACCCCGTGAACCTTTACTACAGCTTGGCACTGAACATTGACCCTACATGTGTAGGATAGGTGGGAGGCTTCGAAGCAGGTACGCCAGTATCTGTGGAGCCGTCCTTGAAATACCACCCTTGTAGTGTTGATGTTCTAACGTCGCCCCCTTATCGGGGGTGCGGACAGTGCCTGGTGGGTAGTTTGACTGGGGCGGTCTCCTCCCAAAGCGTAACGGAGGAGCACGAAGGTGGGCTAATCACGGTCGGACATCGTGAGGTTAGTGCAATGGCATAAGCCCGCTTGACTGCGAGAATGACGGTTCGAGCAGGTGCGAAAGCAGGTCATAGTGATCCGGTGGTTCTGAATGGAAGGGCCATCGCTCAACGGATAAAAGGTACTCCGGGGATAACAGGCTGATACCGCCCAAGAGTTCATATCGACGGCGGTGTTTGGCACCTCGATGTCGGCTCATCACATCCTGGGGCTGAAGTCGGTCCCAAGGGTATGGCTGTTCGCCATTTAAAGTGGTACGCGAGCTGGGTTTAGAACGTCGTGAGACAGTTCGGTCCCTATCTGCCGTGGGCGTTGGATGATTGAGAGGGGCTGCTCCTAGTACGAGAGGACCGGAGTGGACGAACCTCTGGTGTTCGGGTTGTGTCGCCAGACGCATTGCCCGGTAGCTAAGTTCGGAATCGATAACCGCTGAAAGCATCTAAGCGGGAAGCGAGCCTCAAGATGAGTCATCCCCAGAGCTTTAAGCTCTCTGAAGGGTTGTTCGAGACTAGAACGTTGATAGGCAGGGTGTGTAAGCGCTGTGAGGCGTTGAGCTAACCTGTACTAATTGCCCGTGCGGCTTAACCATACAACACCCAAGGGGTTTTACGGACTCCATGAGCACTTGAATGGTGTGCTTGAACTTTAGTCAGTTTTTTCCAAGATTGTGATTTGCGGCCTGCGGGCGGTGAATCAAAGAATTTGCCTGGCGACCATAGCGCTGTGGACCCACCTGATCCCATGCCGAACTCAGACGTGAAACGCAGCAGCGCCGATGGTAGTGTGGGGCCTCCCCATGTGAGAGTAGGACATCGCCAGGCACCTATTCCAGAAAGCCCGTTGGGTCACAACGGGCTTTTCTTTCGCTCCAACTGGTGAATCAGTGAGCGGAGTCACGCTAAGGTTTTTTACTGACTGAAAAAGTAGAGAATTTTACCTTGACTTAAACGCTGGGAAGCGTATTATACGCCTCCTGACTTGCTGAAGCGCTCCGCGCTAACGCATTGAAAGTCAACGTTCTTTAACAATTTGACCATGCAATCTGTGTGGGCACTCGTGAACTGATAGTCAAAAAGATTTATCGATGAACTGAGTGACCAATTCAAAATAGCTTCGGTTATTTTGGCACAGTCAATTTAATTCAGTATTCATCGAGCCAAAACTTTAATTGAAGAGTTTGATCATGGCTCAGATTGAACGCTGGCGGCAGGCCTAACACATGCAAGTCGAGCGGCAGCGACAACATTGACCCTTCGGGGGATTTGTTGGGCGGCGAGCGGCGGACGGGTGAGTAATGCCTGGGAACATGCCTTAGTGTGGGGGATAACCATTGGAAACGATGGCTAATACCGCATAATCTCTACGGAGCAAAGAGGGGGACCTTCGGGCCTCTCGCGCTAAGATTGGCCCAGGTGGGATTAGCTAGTAGGTGGGGTAACGGCTCACCTAGGCGACGATCCCTAGCTGGTCTGAGAGGATGATCAGCCACACTGGAACTGAGACACGGTCCAGACTCCTACGGGAGGCAGCAGTGGGGAATATTGCACAATGGGGGAAACCCTGATGCAGCCATGCCGCGTGTGTGAAGAAGGCCTTCGGGTTGTAAAGCACTTTCAGCAGTGAGGAAGGCGGTATCGTTAATAGCGGTATTGTTTGACGTTAGCTGCAGAAGAAGCACCGGCTAACTCCGTGCCAGCAGCCGCGGTAATACGGAGGGTGCGAGCGTTAATCGGAATTACTGGGCGTAAAGCGCATGCAGGCGGCTTGTTAAGCCAGATGTGAAAGCCCGGGGCTCAACCTCGGAATCGCATTTGGAACTGGCAGGCTAGAGTCTTGTAGAGGGGGGTAGAATTTCAGGTGTAGCGGTGAAATGCGTAGAGATCTGAAGGAATACCGGTGGCGAAGGCGGCCCCCTGGACAAAGACTGACGCTCAGATGCGAAAGCGTGGGGAGCAAACAGGATTAGATACCCTGGTAGTCCACGCCGTAAACGATGTCTACTTGGAGGTTGGTGTCTTGAACACTGGCTTTCGGAGCTAACGCGTTAAGTAGACCGCCTGGGGAGTACGGTCGCAAGATTAAAACTCAAATGAATTGACGGGGGCCCGCACAAGCGGTGGAGCATGTGGTTTAATTCGATGCAACGCGAAGAACCTTACCTACTCTTGACATCCAGAGAACTTAGCAGAGATGCTTTGGTGCCTTCGGGAACTCTGAGACAGGTGCTGCATGGCTGTCGTCAGCTCGTGTTGTGAAATGTTGGGTTAAGTCCCGCAACGAGCGCAACCCTTATCCTTGTTTGCCAGCACTTCGGGTGGGAACTCCAGGGAGACTGCCGGTGATAAACCGGAGGAAGGTGGGGACGACGTCAAGTCATCATGGCCCTTACGAGTAGGGCTACACACGTGCTACAATGGCATATACAGAGGGCAGCAAGACCGCGAGGTGGAGCGAATCCCACAAAGTATGTCGTAGTCCGGATTGGAGTCTGCAACTCGACTCCATGAAGTCGGAATCGCTAGTAATCGTGGATCAGAATGCCACGGTGAATACGTTCCCGGGCCTTGTACACACCGCCCGTCACACCATGGGAGTGGGCTGCACCAGAAGTAGATAGCTTAACCTTCGGGAGGGCGTTTACCACGGTGTGGTTCATGACTGGGGTGAAGTCGTAACAAGGTAGCCCTAGGGGAACCTGGGGCTGGATCACCTCCTTACCTAAAGACTGCGCTTTGCGTAGTGTCCACACAGATTGCTTGGTCGAAATGTAAAAGACAGATGTGTCCCATTCGTCTAGAGGCCTAGGACACCGCCCTTTCACGGCGGTAACAGGGGTTCGACTCCCCTATGGGACGCCACTTTCTAACTGCACTTGTGAGTGTGATTAGAAAGTGGCTGCCGCAAGGCAAACACATGCTCTTTAACAATCTGGAAAGCTGACTAGTAATTCGATTCAGACGAATCGAAATTATTGTTTCACCGAAAGGTGGAACGAGTTCTCAAGCAATACACATTCAAGTGTCTTGTGTAAGAAGAGTCCGGCAAAACAAACTAACCATCTTAACTCAGATGGAAAAACCTTGGTTGTTTGCCATACGAAACCTCTTGGGGTTGTATGGTTAAGTGACTAAGCGTACACGGTGGATGCCTGGGCAGTCAGAGGCGATGAAGGACGTACTAACTTGCGATAAGCGTAGATAAGGCAGTAAGAGCCACTTGAGTCTACGATTTCCGAATGGGGAAACCCAGCTGCATAAGCAGTTATCATCAAGTGAATACATAGCTTGATGAGGCGAACCGGGGGAACTGAAACATCTAAGTACCCCGAGGAAGAGAAATCAACCGAGATTCCGGCAGTAGCGGCGAGCGAAACCGGATTAGCCCTTAAGTTGGTTTGGTGTCAGGTGAATGAGCTGGAAAGCTCAGCGATACAGGGTGACAGCCCCGTAACCGACAACACCTTATCAGTGAAAACGAGTAGGACGGGACACGTGTTATCTTGTCTGAAGATGGGGGGACCATCCTCCAAGGCTAAATACTCCTGACTGACCGATAGTGAACCAGTACCGTGAGGGAAAGGCGAAAAGAACCCCTGTGAGGGGAGTGAAATAGAACCTGAAACCGTGTACGTACAAGCAGTAGGAGCAGGCTTTGTCCTGTGACTGCGTACCTTTTGTATAATGGGTCAGCGACTTAATTTCAGTAGCAAGGTTAACCGTATAGGGGAGCCGTAGGGAAACCGAGTCTTAACTGGGCGTGCAGTTGCTGGGATTAGACCCGAAACCGAGTGATCTAGCCATGGGCAGGTTGAAGGTGCGGTAACACGCACTGGAGGACCGAACCGACTAATGTTGAAAAATTAGCGGATGACTTGTGGCTAGGGGTGAAAGGCCAATCAAACTCGGAGATAGCTGGTTCTCCCCGAAAGCTATTTAGGTAGCGCCTCGGACGAATACTACTGGGGGTAGAGCACTGTTAAGGCTAGGGGGTCATCCCGACTTACCAACCCTTTGCAAACTCCGAATACCAGTAAGTACTATCCGGGAGACACACGGCGGGTGCTAACGTCCGTCGTGGAGAGGGAAACAACCCAGACCGCCAGCTAAGGTCCCAAAGTTATCGCTAAGTGGGAAACGATGTGGGAAGGCTCAGACAGCCAGGATGTTGGCTTAGAAGCAGCCATCATTTAAAGAAAGCGTAATAGCTCACTGGTCGAGTCGGCCTGCGCGGAAGATTTAACGGGGCTAAGCGATACACCGAAGCTGCGGCAATGCGCATTAGCGTATTGGGTAGGGGAGCGTTCTGTAAGCCGCTGAAGGTGTCCTGTAAGGGGCGCTGGAGGTATCAGAAGTGCGAATGCTGACATGAGTAACGATAAAGGGGGTGAAAAACCTCCTCGCCGGAAGACCAAGGGTTCCTGTCCAACGTTAATCGGGGCAGGGTGAGTCGACCCCTAAGGCGAGGCCGAAAGGCGTAGTCGATGGGAAACGGGTTAATATTCCCGTACTTCTTGCTATTGCGATGGGGGGACGGAGAAGGCTAGGTGGGCCTGGCGACGGTTGTCCAGGTTCAAGGGTGTAGGCTGATGGTTTAGGCAAATCCGGACCATCTCAAGGCTGAGACCCGATGTCGAGGCACCACGGTGCTGAAGTCATTGATGCCATGCTTCCGGGAAAAGCCTCTAAGCTTCAGATAGCAAGAAATCGTACCCCAAACCGACACAGGTGGTCGGGTAGAGAATACCAAGGCGCTTGAGAGAACTCGGGTGAAGGAACTAGGCAAAATGGTACCGTAACTTCGGGAGAAGGTACGCTGCCGGCGGTGAAGAGACTTGCTCTTGGAGCTGCTGGCAGTCGCAGATACCAGGTGGCTGCAACTGTTTATTAAAAACACAGCACTGTGCAAAATCGAAAGATGACGTATACGGTGTGACGCCTGCCCGGTGCCGGAAGGTTAATTGATGGGGTTATCCTTAGGGAGAAGCTCTTGATCGAAGCCCCGGTAAACGGCGGCCGTAACTATAACGGTCCTAAGGTAGCGAAATTCCTTGTCGGGTAAGTTCCGACCTGCACGAATGGCGTAATGATGGCCACGCTGTCTCCACCCGAGACTCAGTGAAATTGAAATCGCAGTGAAGATGCTGCGTACCCGCGGCTAGACGGAAAGACCCCGTGAACCTTTACTACAGCTTGGCACTGAACATTGACCCTACATGTGTAGGATAGGTGGGAGGCTTCGAAGCAGGTACGCCAGTATCTGTGGAGCCGTCCTTGAAATACCACCCTTGTAGTGTTGATGTTCTAACGTCGCCCCCTTATCGGGGGTGCGGACAGTGCCTGGTGGGTAGTTTGACTGGGGCGGTCTCCTCCCAAAGCGTAACGGAGGAGCACGAAGGTGGGCTAATCACGGTCGGACATCGTGAGGTTAGTGCAATGGCATAAGCCCGCTTGACTGCGAGAATGACGGTTCGAGCAGGTGCGAAAGCAGGTCATAGTGATCCGGTGGTTCTGAATGGAAGGGCCATCGCTCAACGGATAAAAGGTACTCCGGGGATAACAGGCTGATACCGCCCAAGAGTTCATATCGACGGCGGTGTTTGGCACCTCGATGTCGGCTCATCACATCCTGGGGCTGAAGTCGGTCCCAAGGGTATGGCTGTTCGCCATTTAAAGTGGTACGCGAGCTGGGTTTAGAACGTCGTGAGACAGTTCGGTCCCTATCTGCCGTGGGCGTTGGATGATTGAGAGGGGCTGCTCCTAGTACGAGAGGACCGGAGTGGACGAACCTCTGGTGTTCGGGTTGTGTCGCCAGACGCATTGCCCGGTAGCTAAGTTCGGAATCGATAACCGCTGAAAGCATCTAAGCGGGAAGCGAGCCTCAAGATGAGTCATCCCCAGAGCTTTAAGCTCTCTGAAGGGTTGTTCGAGACTAGAACGTTGATAGGCAGGGTGTGTAAGCGCTGTGAGGCGTTGAGCTAACCTGTACTAATTGCCCGTGCGGCTTAACCATACAACACCCAAGGGGTTTTACGGACTCCATGAGCACTTGAATGATGTGCTTGAACTTTAGTCAGTTTTTCCAAGATTGTGATTTACGGCCTGCGGGCGGTGAATCAAAGAATTTGCCTGGCGACCATAGCGCTGTGGACCCACCTGATCCCATGCCGAACTCAGACGTGAAACGCAGCAGCGCCGATGGTAGTGTGGGGCCTCCCCATGTGAGAGTAGGACATCGCCAGGCACCGATTCCAGAAAGCCCGTTGGGTCACAACGGGCTTTTCTTTCGCTCCAACTGGTGAATCAGTGAGCGGAGTCACGCTAAGGTTTTTTACTGACTGAAAAAGTAGAGAATTTTACCTTGACTTAAACGCTGGGAAGCGTATTATACGCCTCCTGACTTGCTGAAGCGCTCCGCGCTAACGCATTGAAAGTCAACGTTCTTTAACAATTTGACCATGCAATCTGTGTGGGCACTCGTGAACTGATAGTCAAAAAGATTTATCGATGAACTGAGTGACCAATTCAAAATAGCTTCGGTTATTTTGGCACAGTCAATTTAATTCAGTATTCATCGAGCCAAAACTTTAATTGAAGAGTTTGATCATGGCTCAGATTGAACGCTGGCGGCAGGCCTAACACATGCAAGTCGAGCGGCAGCGACAACATTGACCCTTCGGGGGATTTGTTGGGCGGCGAGCGGCGGACGGGTGAGTAATGCCTGGGAACATGCCTTAGTGTGGGGGATAACCATTGGAAACGATGGCTAATACCGCATAATCTCTACGGAGCAAAGAGGGGGACCTTCGGGCCTCTCGCGCTAAGATTGGCCCAGGTGGGATTAGCTAGTAGGTGGGGTAACGGCTCACCTAGGCGACGATCCCTAGCTGGTCTGAGAGGATGATCAGCCACACTGGAACTGAGACACGGTCCAGACTCCTACGGGAGGCAGCAGTGGGGAATATTGCACAATGGGGGAAACCCTGATGCAGCCATGCCGCGTGTGTGAAGAAGGCCTTCGGGTTGTAAAGCACTTTCAGCAGTGAGGAAGGCGGTATCGTTAATAGCGGTATTGTTTGACGTTAGCTGCAGAAGAAGCACCGGCTAACTCCGTGCCAGCAGCCGCGGTAATACGGAGGGTGCGAGCGTTAATCGGAATTACTGGGCGTAAAGCGCATGCAGGCGGCTTGTTAAGCCAGATGTGAAAGCCCGGGGCTCAACCTCGGAATCGCATTTGGAACTGGCAGGCTAGAGTCTTGTAGAGGGGGGTAGAATTTCAGGTGTAGCGGTGAAATGCGTAGAGATCTGAAGGAATACCGGTGGCGAAGGCGGCCCCCTGGACAAAGACTGACGCTCAGATGCGAAAGCGTGGGGAGCAAACAGGATTAGATACCCTGGTAGTCCACGCCGTAAACGATGTCTACTTGGAGGTTGGTGTCTTGAACACTGGCTTTCGGAGCTAACGCGTTAAGTAGACCGCCTGGGGAGTACGGTCGCAAGATTAAAACTCAAATGAATTGACGGGGGCCCGCACAAGCGGTGGAGCATGTGGTTTAATTCGATGCAACGCGAAGAACCTTACCTACTCTTGACATCCAGAGAACTTAGCAGAGATGCTTTGGTGCCTTCGGGAACTCTGAGACAGGTGCTGCATGGCTGTCGTCAGCTCGTGTTGTGAAATGTTGGGTTAAGTCCCGCAACGAGCGCAACCCTTATCCTTGTTTGCCAGCACTTCGGGTGGGAACTCCAGGGAGACTGCCGGTGATAAACCGGAGGAAGGTGGGGACGACGTCAAGTCATCATGGCCCTTACGAGTAGGGCTACACACGTGCTACAATGGCATATACAGAGGGCAGCAAGACCGCGAGGTGGAGCGAATCCCACAAAGTATGTCGTAGTCCGGATTGGAGTCTGCAACTCGACTCCATGAAGTCGGAATCGCTAGTAATCGTGGATCAGAATGCCACGGTGAATACGTTCCCGGGCCTTGTACACACCGCCCGTCACACCATGGGAGTGGGCTGCACCAGAAGTAGATAGCTTAACCTTCGGGAGGGCGTTTACCACGGTGTGGTTCATGACTGGGGTGAAGTCGTAACAAGGTAGCCCTAGGGGAACCTGGGGCTGGATCACCTCCTTACCTAAAGACTGCGCTTTGCGTAGTGTCCACACAGATTGCTTGGTTAAAATGTGAAGAGCGAAACGATGCTGGGTCTGTAGCTCAGGTGGTTAGAGCGCACCCCTGATAAGGGTGAGGTCGGTGGTTCAAGTCCACTCAGACCCACCACTTCCTGCCCAAAGGAAGCTGGTGAGGCATCGGAAACGTTGGGGCTATAGCTCAGCTGGGAGAGCGCCTGCCTTGCACGCAGGAGGTCAGCAGTTCGATCCTGCTTAGCTCCACCACTCTTTAAGGGTTTTCCCTGAGAATCTTTAAACAGTGGTGTTATCTCGTTGGAGATAACGACACATGCTCTTTAACAATCTGGAAAGCTGACTAGTAATTCGATTCATACGAATCGAAATTATTGTTTCACCGAAAGGTGGAACGAGTTCTCAAGCAATACACATTCAAGTGTCTTGTGTAAGAAGAGTCCGGCAAAACAAACTAACCATCTTAACTCAGATGGAAAAACCTTGGTTGTTTGAACATACGAAACCTCTTGGGGTTGTATGGTTAAGTGACTAAGCGTACACGGTGGATGCCTGGGCAGTCAGAGGCGATGAAGGACGTACTAACTTGCGATAAGCGTAGATGAGGCAGTAAGAGCCACTTGAGTCTACGATTTCCGAATGGGGAAACCCAGCTGCATAAGCAGTTATCATCAAGTGAATACATAGCTTGATGAGGCGAACCGGGGGAACTGAAACATCTAAGTACCCCGAGGAAGAGAAATCAACCGAGATTCCGGCAGTAGCGGCGAGCGAAACCGGATTAGCCCTTAAGCGCTTTAGGTGTCAGGCGAATGAGCTGGAAAGCTCAGCGATACAGGGTGACAGCCCCGTAGCCGACAACACATTTGGCGTGAAAACGAGTAGGACGGGACACGTGTTATCTTGTCTGAAGATGGGGGGACCATCCTCCAAGGCTAAATACTCCTGACTGACCGATAGTGAACCAGTACCGTGAGGGAAAGGCGAAAAGAACCCCTGTGAGGGGAGTGAAATAGAACCTGAAACCGTGTACGTACAAGCAGTAGGAGCAGGCTTTGTCCTGTGACTGCGTACCTTTTGTATAATGGGTCAGCGACTTAATTTCAGTAGCAAGGTTAACCGTATAGGGGAGCCGTAGGGAAACCGAGTCTTAACTGGGCGTGCAGTTGCTGGGATTAGACCCGAAACCGAGTGATCTAGCCATGGGCAGGTTGAAGGTGCGGTAACACGCACTGGAGGACCGAACCGACTAATGTTGAAAAATTAGCGGATGACTTGTGGCTAGGGGTGAAAGGCCAATCAAACTCGGAGATAGCTGGTTCTCCCCGAAAGCTATTTAGGTAGCGCCTCGGACGAATACTACTGGGGGTAGAGCACTGTTAAGGCTAGGGGGTCATCCCGACTTACCAACCCTTTGCAAACTCCGAATACCAGTAAGTACTATCCGGGAGACACACGGCGGGTGCTAACGTCCGTCGTGGAGAGGGAAACAACCCAGACCGCCAGCTAAGGTCCCAAAGTTATCGCTAAGTGGGAAACGATGTGGGAAGGCTCAGACAGCCAGGATGTTGGCTTAGAAGCAGCCATCATTTAAAGAAAGCGTAATAGCTCACTGGTCGAGTCGGCCTGCGCGGAAGATTTAACGGGGCTAAGCGATACACCGAAGCTGCGGCAATGCGCATTAGCGTATTGGGTAGGGGAGCGTTCTGTAAGCCGCTGAAGGTGTCCTGTAAGGGGCGCTGGAGGTATCAGAAGTGCGAATGCTGACATGAGTAACGATAAAGGGGGTGAAAAACCTCCTCGCCGGAAGACCAAGGGTTCCTGTCCAACGTTAATCGGGGCAGGGTGAGTCGACCCCTAAGGCGAGGCCGAAAGGCGTAGTCGATGGGAAACGGGTTAATATTCCCGTACTTCTTGCTATTGCGATGGGGGGACGGAGAAGGCTAGGTGGGCCTGGCGACGGTTGTCCAGGTTCAAGGGTGTAGGCTGATGGTTTAGGCAAATCCGGACCATCTCAAGGCTGAGACCCGATGTCGAGGCACTACGGTGCTGAAGTCATTGATGCCATGCTTCCGGGAAAAGCCTCTAAGCTTCAGATAGCAAGAAATCGTACCCCAAACCGACACAGGTGGTCGGGTAGAGAATACCAAGGCGCTTGAGAGAACTCGGGTGAAGGAACTAGGCAAAATGGTACCGTAACTTCGGGAGAAGGTACGCTGCCGGCGGTGAAGAGACTTGCTCTTGGAGCTGCTGGCAGTCGCAGATACCAGGTGGCTGCAACTGTTTATTAAAAACACAGCACTGTGCAAAATCGAAAGATGACGTATACGGTGTGACGCCTGCCCGGTGCCGGAAGGTTAATTGATGGGGTTATCCTTAGGGAGAAGCTCTTGATCGAAGCCCCGGTAAACGGCGGCCGTAACTATAACGGTCCTAAGGTAGCGAAATTCCTTGTCGGGTAAGTTCCGACCTGCACGAATGGCGTAATGATGGCCACGCTGTCTCCACCCGAGACTCAGTGAAATTGAAATCGCAGTGAAGATGCTGCGTACCCGCGGCTAGACGGAAAGACCCCGTGAACCTTTACTACAGCTTGGCACTGAACATTGACCCTACATGTGTAGGATAGGTGGGAGGCTTCGAAGCAGGTACGCCAGTATCTGTGGAGCCGTCCTTGAAATACCACCCTTGTAGTGTTGATGTTCTAACGTCGCCCCCTTATCGGGGGTGCGGACAGTGCCTGGTGGGTAGTTTGACTGGGGCGGTCTCCTCCCAAAGCGTAACGGAGGAGCACGAAGGTGGGCTAATCACGGTCGGACATCGTGAGGTTAGTGCAATGGCATAAGCCCGCTTGACTGCGAGAATGACGGTTCGAGCAGGTGCGAAAGCAGGTCATAGTGATCCGGTGGTTCTGAATGGAAGGGCCATCGCTCAACGGATAAAAGGTACTCCGGGGATAACAGGCTGATACCGCCCAAGAGTTCATATCGACGGCGGTGTTTGGCACCTCGATGTCGGCTCATCACATCCTGGGGCTGAAGTCGGTCCCAAGGGTATGGCTGTTCGCCATTTAAAGTGGTACGCGAGCTGGGTTTAGAACGTCGTGAGACAGTTCGGTCCCTATCTGCCGTGGGCGTTGGATGATTGAGAGGGGCTGCTCCTAGTACGAGAGGACCGGAGTGGACGAACCTCTGGTGTTCGGGTTGTGTCGCCAGACGCATTGCCCGGTAGCTAAGTTCGGAATCGATAACCGCTGAAAGCATCTAAGCGGGAAGCGAGCCTCAAGATGAGTCATCCCCAGAGCTTTAAGCTCTCTGAAGGGTTGTTCGAGACTAGAACGTTGATAGGCAGGGTGTGTAAGCGCTGTGAGGCGTTGAGCTAACCTGTACTAATTGCCCGTGCGGCTTAACCATACAACACCCAAGGGGTTTTACGGACTCCACGAGCACTTGAATGGTGTGCTTGAACTTTAGTCAGTTTTTCCAAGATTGTGATTTACGGCCTGCGGGCGGTGAATCAAAGAATTTGCCTGGCGACCATAGCGCTGTGGACCCACCTGATCCCATGCCGAACTCAGACGTGAAACGCAGCAGCGCCGATGGTAGTGTGGGGCCTCCCCATGTGAGAGTAGGACATCGCCAGGCACCGATTCCAGAAAGCCCGTTGGGTCACAACGGGCTTTTCTTTCGCTCCAACTGGTGAATCAGTGAGCGGAGTCACGCTAAGGTTTTTTACTGACTGAAAAAGTAGAGAATTTTACCTTGACTTAAACGCTGGGAAGCGTATTATACGCCTCCTGACTTGCTGAAGCGCTCCGCGCTAACGCATTGAAAGTCAACGTTCTTTAACAATTTGACCATGCAATCTGTGTGGGCACTCGTGAACTGATAGTCAAAAAGATTTATCGATGAACTGAGTGACCAATTCAAAATGACTTCGGTTATTTTGGCACAGTCAATTTAATTCAGTATTCATCGAGCCAAAACTTTAATTGAAGAGTTTGATCATGGCTCAGATTGAACGCTGGCGGCAGGCCTAACACATGCAAGTCGAGCGGCAGCGACAACATTGACCCTTCGGGGGATTTGTTGGGCGGCGAGCGGCGGACGGGTGAGTAATGCCTGGGAACATGCCTTAGTGTGGGGGATAACCATTGGAAACGATGGCTAATACCGCATAATCTCTACGGAGCAAAGAGGGGGACCTTCGGGCCTCTCGCGCTAAGATTGGCCCAGGTGGGATTAGCTAGTAGGTGGGGTAACGGCTCACCTAGGCGACGATCCCTAGCTGGTCTGAGAGGATGATCAGCCACACTGGAACTGAGACACGGTCCAGACTCCTACGGGAGGCAGCAGTGGGGAATATTGCACAATGGGGGAAACCCTGATGCAGCCATGCCGCGTGTGTGAAGAAGGCCTTCGGGTTGTAAAGCACTTTCAGCAGTGAGGAAGGCGGTATCGTTAATAGCGGTATTGTTTGACGTTAGCTGCAGAAGAAGCACCGGCTAACTCCGTGCCAGCAGCCGCGGTAATACGGAGGGTGCGAGCGTTAATCGGAATTACTGGGCGTAAAGCGCATGCAGGCGGCTTGTTAAGCCAGATGTGAAAGCCCGGGGCTCAACCTCGGAATCGCATTTGGAACTGGCAGGCTAGAGTCTTGTAGAGGGGGGTAGAATTTCAGGTGTAGCGGTGAAATGCGTAGAGATCTGAAGGAATACCGGTGGCGAAGGCGGCCCCCTGGACAAAGACTGACGCTCAGATGCGAAAGCGTGGGGAGCAAACAGGATTAGATACCCTGGTAGTCCACGCCGTAAACGATGTCTACTTGGAGGTTGGTGTCTTGAACACTGGCTTTCGGAGCTAACGCGTTAAGTAGACCGCCTGGGGAGTACGGTCGCAAGATTAAAACTCAAATGAATTGACGGGGGCCCGCACAAGCGGTGGAGCATGTGGTTTAATTCGATGCAACGCGAAGAACCTTACCTACTCTTGACATCCAGAGAACTTAGCAGAGATGCTTTGGTGCCTTCGGGAACTCTGAGACAGGTGCTGCATGGCTGTCGTCAGCTCGTGTTGTGAAATGTTGGGTTAAGTCCCGCAACGAGCGCAACCCTTATCCTTGTTTGCCAGCACTTCGGGTGGGAACTCCAGGGAGACTGCCGGTGATAAACCGGAGGAAGGTGGGGACGACGTCAAGTCATCATGGCCCTTACGAGTAGGGCTACACACGTGCTACAATGGCATATACAGAGGGCAGCAAGACCGCGAGGTGGAGCGAATCCCACAAAGTATGTCGTAGTCCGGATTGGAGTCTGCAACTCGACTCCATGAAGTCGGAATCGCTAGTAATCGTGGATCAGAATGCCACGGTGAATACGTTCCCGGGCCTTGTACACACCGCCCGTCACACCATGGGAGTGGGCTGCACCAGAAGTAGATAGCTTAACCTTCGGGAGGGCGTTTACCACGGTGTGGTTCATGACTGGGGTGAAGTCGTAACAAGGTAGCCCTAGGGGAACCTGGGGCTGGATCACCTCCTTACCTAAAGACTGCGCTTTGCGTAGTGTCCACACAGATTGCTTGGTCGAAATGTAGAGAACATGTGTTCGGGTACCCAAACCCGGAACAAAAGGTCCCATTCGTCTAGAGGCCTAGGACACCGCCCTTTCACGGCGGTAACAGGGGTTCGACTCCCCTATGGGACGCCACGGGTCGTTAGCTCAGTTGGTAGAGCAGTTGACTTTTAATCAATTGGTCGCAGGTTCGAATCCTGCACGACCCACCATCTTCTCCTCGGAAGATGTAAAACATCGGAGGGCGATTAGCTCAGTTGGGAGAGCACCTCCCTTACAAGGAGGGGGTCACTGGTTCGAGCCCGGTATCGCCCACCACTCTCTAAATACTTTTCTGCACGGAGCCGCAGATTCAATAGCAGTAATGTTGTTGGGTCAGTTTCGTGACGCTGAAAGTCTTTAGACAGTGGCTGCCGCAAGGCAAACACATGCTCTTTAACAATCTGGAAAGCTGACTAGTAATTCGATTCATACGAATCGAAATTATTGTTTCTCGAAAGAGAAACGAGTTCTCAAGCAATACACATTCAAGTGTCTTGTGTAAGAAGAGTCCGGCAAAACAAACTAACCATCTTAACTCAGATGGAAAAACCTTGGTTGTTTGAACATACGAAACCTCTTGGGGTTGTATGGTTAAGTGACTAAGCGTACACGGTGGATGCCTGGGCAGTCAGAGGCGATGAAGGACGTACTAACTTGCGATAAGCGTAGATAAGGCAGTAAGAGCCACTTGAGTCTACGATTTCCGAATGGGGAAACCCAGCTGCATAAGCAGTTATCATCAAGTGAATACATAGCTTGATGAGGCGAACCGGGGGAACTGAAACATCTAAGTACCCCGAGGAAGAGAAATCAACCGAGATTCCGGCAGTAGCGGCGAGCGAAACCGGATTAGCCCTTAAGCGCTTTAGGTGTCAGGCGAATGAGCTGGAAAGCTCAGCGATACAGGGTGACAGCCCCGTAGCCGACAACACATTTGGCGTGAAAACGAGTAGGACGGGACACGTGTTATCTTGTCTGAAGATGGGGGGACCATCCTCCAAGGCTAAATACTCCTGACTGACCGATAGTGAACCAGTACCGTGAGGGAAAGGCGAAAAGAACCCCTGTGAGGGGAGTGAAATAGAACCTGAAACCGTGTACGTACAAGCAGTAGGAGCAGGCTTTGTCCTGTGACTGCGTACCTTTTGTATAATGGGTCAGCGACTTAATTTCAGTAGCAAGGTTAACCGTATAGGGGAGCCGTAGGGAAACCGAGTCTTAACTGGGCGTGCAGTTGCTGGGATTAGACCCGAAACCGAGTGATCTAGCCATGGGCAGGTTGAAGGTGCGGTAACACGCACTGGAGGACCGAACCGACTAATGTTGAAAAATTAGCGGATGACTTGTGGCTAGGGGTGAAAGGCCAATCAAACTCGGAGATAGCTGGTTCTCCCCGAAAGCTATTTAGGTAGCGCCTCGGACGAATACTACTGGGGGTAGAGCACTGTTAAGGCTAGGGGGTCATCCCGACTTACCAACCCTTTGCAAACTCCGAATACCAGTAAGTACTATCCGGGAGACACACGGCGGGTGCTAACGTCCGTCGTGGAGAGGGAAACAACCCAGACCGCCAGCTAAGGTCCCAAAGTTATCGCTAAGTGGGAAACGATGTGGGAAGGCTCAGACAGCCAGGATGTTGGCTTAGAAGCAGCCATCATTTAAAGAAAGCGTAATAGCTCACTGGTCGAGTCGGCCTGCGCGGAAGATTTAACGGGGCTAAGCGATACACCGAAGCTGCGGCAATGCGCATTAGCGTATTGGGTAGGGGAGCGTTCTGTAAGCCGCTGAAGGTGTCCTGTAAGGGGCGCTGGAGGTATCAGAAGTGCGAATGCTGACATGAGTAACGATAAAGGGGGTGAAAAACCTCCTCGCCGGAAGACCAAGGGTTCCTGTCCAACGTTAATCGGGGCAGGGTGAGTCGACCCCTAAGGCGAGGCCGAAAGGCGTAGTCGATGGGAAACGGGTTAATATTCCCGTACTTCTTGCTATTGCGATGGGGGGACGGAGAAGGCTAGGTGGGCCTGGCGACGGTTGTCCAGGTTCAAGGGTGTAGGCTGATGGTTTAGGCAAATCCGGACCATCTCAAGGCTGAGACCCGATGTCGAGGCACTACGGTGCTGAAGTCATTGATGCCATGCTTCCGGGAAAAGCCTCTAAGCTTCAGATAGCAAGAAATCGTACCCCAAACCGACACAGGTGGTCGGGTAGAGAATACCAAGGCGCTTGAGAGAACTCGGGTGAAGGAACTAGGCAAAATGGTACCGTAACTTCGGGAGAAGGTACGCTGCCGGCGGTGAAGAGACTTGCTCTTGGAGCTGCTGGCAGTCGCAGATACCAGGTGGCTGCAACTGTTTATTAAAAACACAGCACTGTGCAAAATCGAAAGATGACGTATACGGTGTGACGCCTGCCCGGTGCCGGAAGGTTAATTGATGGGGTTATCCTTAGGGAGAAGCTCTTGATCGAAGCCCCGGTAAACGGCGGCCGTAACTATAACGGTCCTAAGGTAGCGAAATTCCTTGTCGGGTAAGTTCCGACCTGCACGAATGGCGTAATGATGGCCACGCTGTCTCCACCCGAGACTCAGTGAAATTGAAATCGCAGTGAAGATGCTGCGTACCCGCGGCTAGACGGAAAGACCCCGTGAACCTTTACTACAGCTTGGCACTGAACATTGACCCTACATGTGTAGGATAGGTGGGAGGCTTCGAAGCAGGTACGCCAGTATCTGTGGAGCCGTCCTTGAAATACCACCCTTGTAGTGTTGATGTTCTAACGTCGCCCCCTTATCGGGGGTGCGGACAGTGCCTGGTGGGTAGTTTGACTGGGGCGGTCTCCTCCCAAAGCGTAACGGAGGAGCACGAAGGTGGGCTAATCACGGTCGGACATCGTGAGGTTAGTGCAATGGCATAAGCCCGCTTGACTGCGAGAATGACGGTTCGAGCAGGTGCGAAAGCAGGTCATAGTGATCCGGTGGTTCTGAATGGAAGGGCCATCGCTCAACGGATAAAAGGTACTCCGGGGATAACAGGCTGATACCGCCCAAGAGTTCATATCGACGGCGGTGTTTGGCACCTCGATGTCGGCTCATCACATCCTGGGGCTGAAGTCGGTCCCAAGGGTATGGCTGTTCGCCATTTAAAGTGGTACGCGAGCTGGGTTTAGAACGTCGTGAGACAGTTCGGTCCCTATCTGCCGTGGGCGTTGGATGATTGAGAGGGGCTGCTCCTAGTACGAGAGGACCGGAGTGGACGAACCTCTGGTGTTCGGGTTGTGTCGCCAGACGCATTGCCCGGTAGCTAAGTTCGGAATCGATAACCGCTGAAAGCATCTAAGCGGGAAGCGAGCCTCAAGATGAGTCATCCCCAGAGCTTTAAGCTCTCTGAAGGGTTGTTCGAGACTAGAACGTTGATAGGCAGGGTGTGTAAGCGCTGTGAGGCGTTGAGCTAACCTGTACTAATTGCCCGTGCGGCTTAACCATACAACACCCAAGGGGTTTTACGGACTCCACGAGCACTTGAATGGTGTGCTTGAACTTTAGTCAGTTTTTTCCAAGATTGTGATTTACGGCCTGCGGGCGGTGAATCAAAGAATTTGCCTGGCGACCATAGCGCTGTGGACCCACCTGATCCCATGCCGAACTCAGACGTGAAACGCAGCAGCGCCGATGGTAGTGTGGGGCCTCCCCATGTGAGAGTAGGACATCGCCAGGCACCCAATTTAGGTTAACGTTCTGAACAAACGTTAATCCTGAGTGGAGCGGTAGTTCAGTTGGTTAGAATACCGGCCTGTCACGCCGGGGGTCGCGGGTTCGAGTCCCGTCCGCTCCGCCACTTATACTAAGCCCAAGCAGAAATGCTTGGGCTTTTTTACGTTTAAAGATAATGTTGTTCGCCATTCGGTCGAATGAGCCCCGCAGGATCGACAGCCCGGCCGTTCCACCACTTATGCGAAGCCTGAATTGAAAGATTTGGGCTTTCTTGCATTTGGAATTTATCGGTTCGCCCTAAGGTCGGCCCTAAGGTCAAAGGGCTATCGACGGTAGCCATTTCACAACGAATTCAAAAGTTCCACTTATCACGAAACTTTGTCAGTGATAGCGAAGCTTTTTGACGTTTGGGGTAGCGTGTTCATCCTTGTTGAATCATTCATTGAATGAGCCTCGCTGTGTGCAATTCCGGCTGCTCTGCTGCTTCACTAACAATGACTGCTTGTTTGTTACGTTGACGGCTTTTCAACGTGTGACTGACAGTCACTTAGTCTGTGATCTTGGCTTATCCTCTTTCCCCTCTCTGACTTGTAAAGTCAGTCGTTAGGGATGTATTGAATGTTTAAATATACCGATCACTTAAATATCTGTCAGATGAAGAGCAAGCCTTCATTAAGCGACTTTTTATTGTTTTAATGATGCCGTAAGGATATAGCAGAGGATGTTGAGGTATTGACTAACTAACAGTGCCTGAACTTCAGAGATGCGGTTGGCCTATCTGTTTGTAGTTATTGAAAATTGTGTAGCCATTAAAAAATGGGGTTAATGATCTGACTCGATAAGGAAATGGGAGTGCATCATTTCCATCAGGCTTTCCCTGAAAGGTTCATGAGTTTTGCTGCCAAGGAGTTCGGCCAATTCCTGTCCGGTAGGCGTTAGGCGGTAATAGGTGAAACTACACCCTTTTTGTTGTGGGGTCAGGCGGTAATGATGCGTCTGATAGCTGAATGTTAGTGGTGTTTGAGGAGCGAATTCGCCTGACTCTAACTCTGTTTTCAGAACTAACCCGAGCTCCATCAGGATCAATATATCGGAGTAAGGAAGCTGGAAATGTCCTAGGGTCAGCTTCTTGGTGGTTGGTGCCAGTAATGAAGGTAAAAGTTTGTGCCTGATAATAAGGGACGTCAGGATTTTTTTGCTTTTGTCTCCGCCAAAATAGCAGGTCAGAGTACATGCCCGAAGAAAAATCTGGGCTTCTTTGTGGGTCATGGCTCTGAGGGTATCGAGTGTTTTAATCGAAATAGAGCCCGGTAATAAGCACTCTTGTTTGAGGATCCGGCTCCATAGCCGTTGCATGGAAGGATTACGGATACGCTTGGCGATGGAAAAAAAGTGAGAGAGCCAATCTAGATCGGGCTCTCCTGATTTTTCACTATGGCCGCTGTCGAAAGCTTGTTTGGTTATTCTTTCCAGGTTTTCCTGCTCCAGCAAATGTTCTTTTTGCTGTCTTTTGTCAAAGCGCTCTTGGAGAGAATGCGGCTCTTGCGGATGGATGAGGTAATCAATGCCGTGCTGGCCAGCAATTTTTGCAATGACTTTCTGAGTACCATGTTTTGACGATGACGGTTCTTCTTTCTCTGTCGTGGCCGTTAATACCGTACTGTCATGTTGTTCGCTCATTCCACCAGGCTCCATTATTATCAGGCTCCATTCTCATTAAGATTCTAGTGTAACCAGTCAGGAAACCGGGTGGCAATGGGATAGGTGGGAAAAGCGGATCTGGGTGAGGAAATATCACTAACCGGATACCCCGGTTAGTGACAGGCAGAGGCAGCTTTACATATCGTCGTAGGCTTCGATACGTGTGCCTTCCAACATATAACCGACTTGTGCCAGTTCATGGTTGATGGATTGGGTTTTCAGGGTCCCGATCAAATAAACGACGTCCCATAGCTCCTGGACCGGGGCTCCTTGGGGAAACTTGACATAAATAATCTGGTTCGGTGGCGGGGGTGGAACATGGATACATGCTCCGAAGTAGGGGACCAGCAAAAACTCTGTCAGGGTGTTTTCATTCCCTTCGAGTGGAATGACAAAGCCGGGAATTTTCACTTGGCTACCGTTTAACTCCTCTCGAACCGACCCCAGCACAGACTGAGGTGCAGCATCACCATCGTGACTCATGACCGGCATCTGCTGTTGGTTAAACTGCGTCCGTTCTTTTTCCGGAACCAGGTCAATCCAATCTAACGTCAGTAGTTCAGTAGCCTGGCTGAACATCGGCAGCCAGCAAGCGAAAATCAGAATCCATTTTTTCATAAGATTAAACCTTTATAGTCATGCCATCAGATAGAGAATGTCGAAATGCCTGAAGTGCAGGGATAAATCCTGCGAGCATGCCTGCGATTTGCACCATACCGAGCAGGAAGTATTCATAAGCCGTCGGCGCGGAGAGCGAAAGAACCATTCCGAATTGGGTTTGGAGAATCGGTTGAGCAATGGCCATTGCCAGATAGAGTAATCCGATACCGGACAAAATGCCTGCCGCGGTGATCACCGTTGCTTCACTGATCAGCAGGAAAAAAATATGCACAGGGCGAGCGCCCATGGCACGTAAGATGGCCATTTCCCGCCGCCGTTCATTCAGGCTGGTCAGCAGGTTGGTCAGCATACCCATCAGACCTGCGATGACCACGAAGCCTGAAACCGCCAGCAGTGCCTGCTCTGCGATGGACATCATGCCCCAGAGCTCATGTAATGCGATACCTGGCATAATTGCACTCAGAGGCTCTGAGGGATAGCTATTAATGGTGCGTTGCAGAGAGAAGGCCTGGATCCGTGATTTCAGCCCGAGGAAAAGCGCCGTGATCTGTTTGGGCTCAAACTGAGCTTGTGATAGTGATTCGGCCGTCGGCGTATGGCCTAACCGTGCCCCGCTTTCCCAGCCGACATGAATAGCTTCAATGGCCGGGAGTGAGACATGAACACTGCGATCGACAGGCGTACCAGTGGGGGCAAGAATCCCGACAACCTTAAAGGGCAGGTTGTCGTGTCGATTGAAGGCTTTATCGCTGATGCCATGGGCAATGATGATTTCATCACCAATTTGATAGTTGAGCTTCTTTGCCACCTCTGACCCTAATACAGTGTCAAACAGGGTCTCAAACGCACGGCCTTGGGCCAGAACAAGTGACTGTTTCTGGCCGTAACGATAATAGCGGAAATAATCGGGGGTGGTGCCAATCACCCGGTATCCCCGGTGTGAATCGCCGAGTGAGATTGGGATGGCCCAGTCGACAGCGGGATGTTGGCGAATATTCTGATAGCTTTGCCAGTCAATATTATTGGTGGCGTTACCTATCCTGAACACTGAATACAACAGCAGATTCACCTGGCCCGAACGGGCCCCGACAATCAGGTCTGTCCCTGATATGGTGTTGGCGAAGCTGGCTTTAGCCTGGGTTCGGATTTTTTCTACGCCTAAGAGCAGGCTGACCGAAATTGCCACGGTAAGGATGGTGAGTACAGCGGTTGCTTTACGGTTCAGCAGGCTTTGCCAAGCCAGGCGGATTATCGCAGTCATGCGTATTCTCCTGTGGCCCGGTTGAGGCTGCTCAGGCTAAGGTGGCGATCAAACAGATGTTCCAGTGAGGCATCATGACTGACAAACAGTAGTGTCATGTTTTGTCGCTCACATTCTTCCATCAGAAGATTGATGAAGGCTTCCCGATTGTCATGATCCAACGCGGAAGTGGGCTCATCGGCAATAAGTAGAGGTGGGCGTCCGATTAATGCGCGGGCTGCCGCGACACGTTGTTGCTGCCCGATGCTTAGTGTGCTGACCGGGCGGTGAAGGCATGCATCAGGCAGGTGTAATTGTGTCAGCAGACGACGCGCTTCTTGTGGTAATTGTCCATTGAGGAGCTGCCTGCGGCTGTCTGAAAACCGGCAGGGTAACAGTACATTGTCGATAACGGATAGATAAGGCAACAAGTTAAACATCTGAAAAATATAGCCCATATTGTCCGCCCGGAATCGATCCCGCTGGGTTGCTGACAGTGAGCTAAATGGCTGATCCAGAAGCCGGATGGTGCCTGTGGTAGGAAGATTGATGCCTGCCAGCAGGCTCAGCAGGGTGGACTTTCCGCTGCCGCTCGGGCCTTTCAGGAAGGTTTTTTCTCCCCGGCGGATTGTCAGGGACGGGATGTCAAGCAAGGTCGGCTGTTTCGGCCAGTGAAACGTTAAGTCACTGATCTCAATAATCGTCATAATGCATCCTGAACAATGGGGGACGAGCCCCCCATTTTCGTTATCTCACTCGTTAAAAATGAAAGCGTGGCTGGCCTGGTTTGAGCGTAGCCGCTTTTTGTTGTTTGGCGGTGAAGGCGTTGATGTTCACCTGCTCGGTTGCCGGGAATTGCTCGAACCAGTGCAGCTCCAGGTACGTTAACCCTGCCATGTTGTTGCACTGATAGAGGAATTGCGCGCTAAACTCGCCATGCTCATGCTCATGCTCATGCTCATGCTCATGCTCATGCTCATCATGAGAGCGATGCGTCAGCGTTTCTGTCGCCTCGGCCTGAGTCAGCTGACAGTTTGCTGCTGAGGGGAATGACAGCAGCGTATCCGGTGTTTGCAGTGTCGCTAATGCCCGGGCTAGCTTTTCCTTGTCATCGAGGCTACTGGGTTCATGTTCAAATCCGACGATGTCAGCGCCCGGTGCGGTAATTTCTACCAGCAGTTCGTTGCCATCCTGTGCCAGGTTGAATGTCACGACGCCATGAACATGGGCATCATGTTGGTGAAAGTGTCCTTCAGCAACGGCAGACGCGTAAGGAAAAGCACCTGCGGCCAACATGGCTAAGGCAGGTAAAGCAAAAGAGTTTTTCATGGTATGTCCTGTCTAAACGAATGTAAGAATAAAAAAGAGTTCAGACAGGTTGGGGTGGTGAACGGGCTGTTGGCGAAGCCGGTTGGCCCGGCAGGTGCTGTGCAGCACCGGCAATCAGTGGCGGGTACTGAATCGTGGGGAGAGGCAGTGAGATACTATCAGGAGCAATGGCATCCAGCGCCAGATGACAGATAGTACAATCCGGACGGTGATGGTGATCCAGGCTGGCTTCGATGTGATGTAACAGACTGAGCGGCCCAAGTATGATGAGCAGCGTGCACAGTCCCAGCCATTTGAACAGATGTCGGTGTCCGTTTCGCATCTTGTCGAGTCGTTAAAAAAGCCATGCCTCAGAGATGTGTAACAATATAACATCACATTTCCGGGTGGTCATGGCCTAAAAGTCAAAGCGCGGTGAAAATGCCGTCGTTGCGGGCTGTCCGCATACAGTGATGCGGTGCTGGTTGATATGGAATGGATTAAAGGTGCGTACTGACCAGCTTCAGGGCTTCTTTGACTTCACCCGCGCTCAGTTTGCCTTCTTTCACAAACAGGACCTTGCTGTCTTTATCCAGCACAATAATGGCCGAGTTTTCTTTGGCCAGATCCCAGCTCTGATGAACACGGCCATTGGCATCCAGTACCATCGAAGACCATGAAAACGCTTTTTTGCTGTCTTCGGCGGAGGACTTCACAAAGCTGCCGGTGCCCCAAATGGCGTCATCCTGGTTAATGATAGTGGTGGTCTGGTATTTGTCTTGCGGGAATTTGGCTGTAGTGATGGCCGCCATTAGTTCTGCATTCAGCTCTTTAGCGGAGCTACGCCCGGCGATCGCCTGAATAACCCGCACTTTACCGTCCAGTTGCTGGCTGCTCCATGCCTGATAGTGGATCTCCCCATTTTGGAGCATCAGCTCCCCTTTATCGGCCACGGATACGGTTGGTAGTGGTTGACCAACGGTCAGGTTATGAGCCAGTGCAACCCCTGGTAAGCATGCTGCGACGACAGCCCACAGAAACTTCTTTTTCATGATTCGTATTCCATTAATTATTAGACGCATCATTATCTTAGAAGGGATAACGATAACTGGTAAAACCAGTTGTTAAAATTTGAGCCGCATCACAGCTCCCTAGCAATGCGAAATGGCTCTCAGAATGCACACAGCATACAAGCCGATACCGTTTTTGCTTTCGATACAAACAGAAAGTGGTTGGCACGAAATGTGCTGATACTTGTTTGGGGAAGGATAGTGAAAAGAATAAGGGATAACTGAACCTATATGCCGTTTATACGGTCAATTAGATAAGGGCTGTTTGTGAGGGAATCATGCTGAGAATTTTTAAACATTATCGTCCGACACAAGTTGCCCGCCACGTGAAAAATTACTTCCGTGGGCGGGTCTTCATTTCCGGTATCGGTGGTTTTGAGTTTGACTGCGGTCGACTGCTTCCGCCCAAAAAACACGATAAGAAAGCATTGAACGTGTTAAGCGAAGTGAACCGTGAAATTCAGCTGTTGACCGCAGAAGGGATGTAACCGTTATTTAAACTGAGGTGGCATGCAGATACCGGTGCCACCCAGTCCGCAGTAACCATCCGGGTTTTTGGCCAGATATTGCTGATGGTAATCTTCAGCAAAATAGAAGTTCCCCGCCGGGGCAATTTCCGTTGTGATGGGGTGACTACCCAACGCGGCCTGATAGCGCGCCATACTGTCGGTCACGGCGGCGGTCTGTTCGTCTGAATGGGTATACACGACAGAGCGGTATTGTGTCCCCATATCATTCCCCTGGCGCATTCCCTGAGTCGGGTCATGATTTTCCCAGAACAGCGTCAGCAACTCATCTAAGCTGATCACTACCGGGTCAAAAATAATCCGTACCACTTCGGCATGGCCGGTTTTACCGGTACACACTTCTTCATAGGTCGGGTTCGGTGTTAAGCCGCCGCTGTAACCTACGGCAGTGCTGTACACGCCGGGTTGTTTCCAGAACAGCCGCTCAGCACCCCAGAAGCACCCCATCCCTACCGTCAGGACTTCGTGGCCGGCTGGGATGGTGTCATCGAGTTCAGTGCCATTTACTGCATGCGCACTGGTTGGCAAAATAGGGGTTGCCCGGCCGATTAACGCCGTTTCAGCCGTTGGCATGTTGAGCTTATCAGAAGACATTGTTCATTCCTTTTTACGTCATCATTTGCTCTCAAGGTAGAGGAATCCGGAATGACAATCAACATCCTTGCTATTTCCTGTCAAAATGTTGGCAGTTAAGTCGTGGCTTTGTCAGAATTAACACTGCTCAAGGCAAAAAAATAACACGAAGATCCTAAAAATGAAGTCATAAGAATGAAGACACATGTTATGCGGTACAGTCTCGCCGCGTTTGCGCTATCCGTTACGCTTCCGGTTTCCGCCGCGACGTCATTGGAAATTACTGGTGTTAAAGGGAAGTTGAAGGACAATGTTGATGCCTATGTGTCAGCCATTCCGGAGAAGGACTACAGCACATCACTTCGCTTTCGGCAGCAACTGGAAGGCGAAATTCGCGATGCGCTGAAGGCGCTGGGGCGCTATAACCCCACGATATCCTTCACAGATTCCGTCGACGGCGATAACAGCGTCCTGAAAGTGGTCATCAAACCAGGGCCAAAAACCGTGATCGCCAAAAGTGATATTCAGATCACCGGTGATGCCCAAGATGATCCGGATGTCATCGAACTGGTCCGCAACAGCGGGCTGGGGCTGGGAAAAACGCTGAATCACGGAAAATATGAATCGCTCAAATCCTCGCTCAGTAGTCTGGCTCTGCGGAAAGGCTATTTTGATGCCGAGCTGTTGACCAGCCGGATGGAGGTGGCTCCCAGCCGAAATGAAGCCTATATCACGATCGAGTTTGCCAGTGGAGCGCGTTACCACTTTGGCAAGACCACCTTTAAAGGCAGCCAGATTGATCTGGATCGTCTCGAATCATTGATCCCTTACGAAGAGGGGGATCCGTATCTGGCTTCCTCGCTGGGGGAATTTAACCAGCGTTTGTCCAATGTTGGCTGGTTCTCTTCCATTTTCGTCGGCGGGGCCGTTGCGCAGCGTCATGACGAGGAGATCCCGGTCAATGTCGTGCTCAGCCCGCAGGTACGGAATCAGGTTGAAACCGGTATCGGTTACTCAACCGATGTCGGGGTGCGACTGAAAATGAACTGGCACAAGCCATGGCTGAACAGTGCCGGGCACAGTCTGGATGTCAAAACGGAGTTGTCCACGGTCCAGCCGAAAATTGAGGCTGTCTACAAAATTCCGTTGGATGATGTTCTGAATGACTACTACCAGGTAGTGGGCGGGATTCGCTATGTCGACAACCATGACACGGTCAGCACCGAGTACAGTCTGGGTCTGGAGCGTCACTGGCGCCTCGATAGCAACTGGAAACGGGTGGCTTCCTTACGGGTACTGTATGAAGACTATAACCAGGGCGCGGAAGAAAGCGGCGTGCTGGCGATGGTGTTGCCGGGGTTGAGCTATGACCGTACCCGGGTTCGAGGTGGTGCGATGCCAACCTGGGGCGACAAGCAAATGATTTCCATGGAGTATTCTGACCCAGCGCTGGGATCGGACACTCGCCTGTTCCATTTACGTGGACGTTCTGCCTGGATCCGGAGCTGGGCGGAAGATCACCGCGGCCTGGTCCGCATTGACGGCGGGGCCGTGTTTGCCGACCGTCTGGAAGATGTTCCTCCTTCCATGCGTTTCTTCGTCGGGGGTGATAACAGCCTGCGTGGCTACAGTTATGAGTCCATTGCTCCACGCGACAGCGAAGGTAGGCTGCGCGGCGGTAAGTATATGCTTACTTCCACGGCTGAATACCAGTACCGGGTGTACGGCAACTGGTGGGGCGCGGTCTTTTATGACTATGGCTCGGCCTGGAATGACAGCCCGGACTGGCTGGCTGGTGCCGGGGTCGGGGTTCGTTGGGCATCACCTGTCGGCCCGGTGCGGGTGGACTTTGCCTGGGGACTGGATAAAGACAAGGATAAGTTCCAACTGCACTTTGTTTTGGGGCCAGAGATATGATTTGGGTAAAACGACTAACCTTGGCTTTACTGGCCTTGTTACTGGTGCTGGTGATTGCGATTGCCGCGCTGCTTTACACACCGGCCGGGATCAAGGTCGCGCTGTGGGGCGCCCAGAAAGCGTTACCGGCCCTTTCGGTTGGCAGCAGCAGCGGGAGCCTGATGAAGGGCTTTGCGCTGGAGCAGGTGCGCTATCAGGACGGTGCGCTTGATCTGGCGGTGAACCGCCTCGGATTGACGATCGATGATGGATGTCTGCTGACACCCGCGGTGTGCGTGAAAGAGCTGGCCATTGACGGTACCCTCTTCAGCATGCCGGAAGTACCGCCGCCGTCAGAAGAGGAAGAGCCGGCCAGCGAACCGGTGACCACCATTACGCTGCCGTTGCCAATCTCGATTGACCGTATTGCGCTGAACGATGTGGCGCTGGATATTCTGGGCAACAAGATTGCCTGGGACACATTCAGTACTGCTGCCAAGATGGAAGGGAATCAGGTCACTATCATGCCGACTGACTGGGACGGTGTCTCGGTATCACTGGCACCGGCGGCCGAAAATGCTTCCGCGGCAGCGGAGATTGTTGAGCAGAGTGAGCCTCAGCCGATCGTGTTGCCGGAAGTGGTGATTCCGCTGAATATTGCAGTCGAACGCTTTACCGTGAAGTCCTTCAGCCTTGAGGGCGAAGCGCCGCAAAAGGTGGAGCTGCTGGATCTGGTGGCGTCGACCGTAGGCAGTGAAGTGCAAATTGATAAGCTGGTGCTCAAAGCCCCGCAGGGGACACTGGACGCGAAAGCGAATGTGACCCTGAGTGGGGATTATCCGCTGACGCTGGACGCGAAACTGGATGTCGCCATGGCACCGCTGGCGGGGCACAAGCTGGCGCTGAAAGCGTCCGGCAGTGCCGTTAAACTGGGGCTGGATGCCAGCCTGAGCGGTACCATTGATGCCCTGGTGAAAGGCCAGCTGTCACCGTTGGACCCTGATCTACCGTTTGATGTCAGTGTCAGCAGTAAAAATATCCAGTGGCCGATTGACAGCGATGCGGAATTTACCGTCAAGGACACATCTCTGACAGCAAAAGGGAAGCTATCCGGTTACAGCTTCAGCCTGAAGAGTAACATCGACGGGAAACCGATGCCGGCAGTTAAGGCCGAT
The DNA here is from genome assembly GCF_028621875.1 of Photobacterium sp. GSS17. Lineage (NCBI taxonomy): Bacteria > Pseudomonadati > Pseudomonadota > Gammaproteobacteria > Vibrionales > Vibrionaceae > Photobacterium > Photobacterium sp. GSS17. The sequence continues at coordinate 351,447 of NZ_CP117517.1, forward strand.
CTGCAGGGGAAAGGCTCTCTGAATGATGTCGCCCTGAGCCGGCTGATGGTCGAAACGCTGGGCGGCACGGTCTCGGGTAGTGCGTCAGCCAGCTGGAAAGATTTGGTGAACTGGCAGGGTGAACTGGCGTTCAGCCATATTCAACCGGGGTTGGAGTGGCCGGATGTACCGGGTGATATCAGCGGGAAGCTGAAAACCTCCGGTGGCCTGACCAAACAGGGCGGCTGGTATGTCGAACTGCCTGCGCTGACGGTGGACGGTATCGTCATGGATCAGCGCCTGGATATGAAAGGCGAGCTGTCCGCCAGCGACCGCAGCGGCAAGGGTAACCTGACCTTCAATACGCCGGGACTGTCAATTAAGCATGGTCCGAATGGTTTGCTGGCGAAAGGTAACCTGAGCGACACCTGGGATATGTTGGCGATCATTGATGCGCCGAACCTGGCGCAGTCAATGCCGGGGCTACGCGGGAAAGTACAGGGACGGGTGGATGTCAGAGGTAAAATGGCAGAGCCGGATCTGGCTTTGGATCTGACCGGCCAGGCGTTGGGATGGCAGGATTTGGCCAATCTCGAAAAACTGACGATTAAAGGCAAAGTGAAGCCGATGCCCGCGCTGGATGCGGATCTGCAGGTGCTGGCCTCAGACGGCCGGTTTGACACCTTCAACCTGGCGAATTTGGCACTGATTTTCCGTGGAACCGAACAACGCCATGAGCTGACGCTGAAGATGGACGCCGAGCCGGTCAGTGCCGATTTGCGGCTGACCGGGGCTCTTAACCGCGAACAGGGCTGGCAGGGGCGTCTGGAAAAAGGTGAAATTGATACTGAGATTGGGCCGTGGAAGCTGGATCGCTCGACCCCGATTGGTTACCAGTTCAAGACTCAGCTTGCGACGGTTGCGGCGCACTGCTGGAAGCAGGATAAGTCTGCGCTGTGCCTGAGTGAAAACCTGACGGCGGGGGCCAGCGGGCGTGCCAAGCTGGCCGTGAATAACTTCGACTTTGCCATTATCAAGCCATTCCTGCCGGAGAACGTGGAATTGCAGGGCGCGCTGGGTGCGCATGTGGATGCGACCTGGGCACCGAACTCTGCTCCTTTTGTTCAGGCCAACATTGCCCTGCCTGCTGGTTTTGTGAAGCAAAAGAGCGAGCCGGACGGGCAGCCAATGATGCTGGGCTGGGATAAGGTAACCCTGAATGCTGAAGTGAAGCAGGATGTGCTCAACGCCGACTGGCTGATTGCCGTGAAAGACAATGGCGATCTGAGTGGCCGCGCACGGGTAACTCAGCTGACCGGTGAACAGCAGATAGAGGCCAACCTGAAGCTGGATCGCTTTATGCTGGACTTCCTGCAGCCGCTGGTGGCGGATTACGATAAGTTCGGTGGCCAGATTGACGCCAACCTGAACCTGTCGGGCCCGGCAATGCACCCTGCGGTTAACGGTCTGGTGAAAGTCAGCAAGGTGCAGGCCATTGGCCGTAAAGTGCCACTGGATATCAAGAATGCCGATATCACGGCGACCTTCTCGGGTTATCAGGCTCAGCTGAACGGTAAGATTGTGACGCCGGACGGTAATCTGGCTCTGGCCGGTGATGCCAACTGGCGGGATATGGCGAACTGGGCTACTCAGTTGCGGGTTAATGGCCGCGAACTGGAAGTTAACATGCCGCCGATGCTGGCCGTGCGTGTGAGCCCGGATTTGACCATCAAAGCCGGTCCGCAACAGGCTGAAATTACGGGTAAAGTTGAAATTCCGTGGGGCCGCATTACCGTGGATCAGCTGCCGGAATCTGCCGTTGCCGTTTCCGATGATGAGATCCTGCTGACGGCAGATCTCAAGCCGGTAGAAAAAGAGTCAGCCATGCCGTTCTCGGTGAAAACCAATGTGCTGGTTCGCATCGGGGATGATGTACGCCTGAGTGCGTTTGGCCTGAAATCTAACCTGGTGGGGGATCTGAATGTCCGCCAGAATGATAAAGGGCCGCAGGTCTTCGGTGAGGTGAACCTGAAGGACGGTACTTACCGCTCCTTTGGCCAGACACTGGTGATCCGCAAAGGCCAGCTGCTGTTTAATGGTCCGGCAGATCAGCCATACTTGTCGATTGAGGCGATTCGCGATCCGGAAAATATCGAGGACGATGTGATTGCAGGGATCCGGGTAACCGGCCCGGCGGATAATCCGAAGGCGGACATTTTCTCGGATCCGGCGATGCCGCAGCAGAACGCGCTGTCTTACATCCTGCGTGGCCGGGATCTCGACAGCGAGTCGAACAGCGGCGATGCGATGACCATGGCTCTGATCAGTATGGGTCTGGCACAGGGCGGCCAGCTGGTGGGTAACATCGGTGAGGCATTTGGGGTGCAGGACTTGTCGCTGGATACGGCCGGTTCGGGCGATGACTCCCAGGTGACGATCAGTGGTTACATCGCGCCGGGGCTGCAGGTCAAATACGGTGTCGGGATCTTCAACTCGATAGGGGAATTCACGGTGCGTTACCGCCTGATGAAAGATCTCTATGTGGAAGTGGTGTCAGGCCTCGACAGTGCGGTCGACCTGCTGTACCAGTTCGAATTTAACTAACAGGAGTAAGGGACGGTGAGGGTTTTTGTCTACGGGACCCTGCGACACGGGGAGTCTAACCACTCCCTGCTTCGTCAGGCGACATTGCTGGGGCTGCATACTTTGCCTTACGGGTACTGCCTGTATGATCTGGGGCCTTACCCGGCAGCCGTTCAGGCCGCAGGTGGTGCTCAGCTGGTGGGGGAGGTCTATGAGATTGACCGGACAATCCTGCGGGATCTTGATGAGCTGGAGGAGTACCCGGAGGTGTATGATCGGGCGACTGTGACCACACCTTATGGTGACGCGTTTGTTTATCTCTACCAGCAGACTGTGGTCGGCCTGCCGCTGATTGTCGGCGGTGACTGGTGTGGCCGGATAGTGCGACAAGCAGTGTAGCGTGGTTTAACCTGAGGGCTTTACATCATCGTCTCAGTCATCAGAACCAAAAGCGAAAAACCCGGCCTGTGAGCCGGGTTTTTTATTATCGCATGGGCATGGCGGCGTCGAGTGCCTGGTAATTCTCACCGTTGTAGAGCTGGGTATACCCCAGTTTTGCCAGCTCAGCTTCTGCTATGCCTGAGCGGCGTCCTGACTGGCAGTACAGCATAATTGGCCGCGAGGTATCGGGTTCCAGTGATGTCAGTTGTTTGATGTCATCAAACGGAATATTGATGGCGCCGGGCAAGTGACCGTCGGCAAATTCTGCCGGGGTGCGAACATCGACAATCAGTGGCGGATTACTTGGCTGAGCCTGATAGGTTTGCCAGAATTCGGCCGGGGAAACCACTTCCGCGGCGACCGGGAGTGTCAGTCCGCTCCAACAGACGAGGGCGATCAGGGCTCCGGGGATACGTTGTTTCATGGGGAGACTCCGGTGTTTTTGCCTGCGTTAGCGGTGGGGGTTGTGCATCCGGTAACGGCATGGGCTACAGGATCAAGTATAAAAAAAGCCGGGCTTGATGCCCGGCTTTCTTCAGGATTATTTTTCCTGAGCGCGCTTGAATGACTCAAGGATTTCCGCTTTAGCTGCAGCAGCGTCAGCCCAGCCGTCAACTTTAACCCACTTGCCCGCTTCCAGCTCTTTGTAACGCTCGAAGAAATGAGTGATCTGCGCTTTCAGCAGTTCTGGCAGGTCGTTTACGTCCTGGATGTGGTCGTATTCTTTTGTCAGCTTGCTGTGTGGTACAGCAACAACTTTCGCATCTTCACCAGATTCGTCAGTCATCTTCAGAACGCCAACTGGACGGCAGCGGATCACTGAACCCGGAACCAGTGGGAATGGAGTCGGAACCAGTACGTCAACTGGGTCGCCGTCCAGAGATAGCGTGTGGTTCACGTAGCCGTAGTTACATGGGTAGAACATTGGCGTAGACATGAAACGATCCACGAATACTGCGCCAGAGTCTTTGTCGACTTCGTATTTGATTGGATCTGCGTTTGCCGGGATTTCGATAACCACGTAGATATCTTCTGGAATGTCTTTACCAGCTGGTACCTGATTCAGGCTCATTGTTTCTTCCTTTATTTAGTTAACTATTTGCGGTGATGTTTGGAAATTATAATACCAACATCGCCGATTCGTTGTCTAATCGCAACGCCCTCCGGCAGGCTTGGACAGGCCGGAAGTGTGAGGGGGGTGATTATGCAAAAAAACAGGCTGCATTGGCAGCCTGTTTTTGCAGATTATTCCTGTTCAGGGAATTCTTTGAGGAATGCTTCGACTTTTCGGACCATCGGGGTCGATCCGACAAAGAACGGCACCCGCTGGTGAAGTTCGGTCGGTTCAATGTCCATGATGCGACGACTGCCGTCAGAAGCGATACCACCCGCCTGCTCAATCAGGAACGCCATTGGGTTACATTCATAAAGAAGACGCAGTTTACCCTGAGGGTGCGTCGCAGTGCTTGGGTACAGGTAGATGCCGCCTTTCAGCAGGTTACGGTGGAAGTCCGCGACCAGAGAGCCGATGTAGCGAGAGGTGTACGGACGGTGATCTTCCGGCACATTCTCCTGGCAGTATTTGATGTACTTCTTCACGCCCATAGGGAAGCGGAAATAGTTACCTTCGTTGATGGAGTAAATGCGGCCTTCTTCAGGAATGCGCATGTTCTCGTGCGACAGGCAGAAAACACCCAGAGACGGGTCGTAGGTAAAGCCGTGTACACCGTTGCCGGTTGTGTAAACCAGCATGGTAGATGAACCATAAATGATGTAACCGGCAGCAACCTGGCGGTGGCCCGGCTGCAGGAAATCTTCTTCCGTTGGAGGGGTACCCACCGGAGAAACGCGGCGGTAGATAGAGAAGATCGTACCGACGGAAACGTTTACGTCAATATTCGAAGAACCATCCAGTGGGTCCATCAAAACAACGTACTTGGCATTGCGGTTGAGCTCTTTGTTGAAGGCGACAGCTTCGTCTTCTTCTTCACTCGCTACACCACACACTTGATCACGGGCTTCAAGGGCAGCTTTGAACTTATCGTTGGCGTACACATCGAGTTTCTGTTGCTCTTCCCCTTGTACATTCTGGCCGCCGATCGAACCGGTAATATCAACCAGACCTGCTTTGTTGATTTCACGGTTGACGATTTTGGCCGCCAGTTTGATTGAACCTAATAGCGAAGACAGTTCGCCGCTGGCGTGGGGGAAGTCAGTTTGTTTCTCGACAATGAACTCACCAAGGGTTCTAATATCGGACATATACAATCCTTGCATCATGTTGTCATTGGGGCATTTATGTCGGGTACAATGTCTCTGCGGAGCATTTTGATACCCGATTTGGCAGACGCCTGCTTAATAGTGTGGTCTATTCGCAATTAAAGAATTGTATATAAAGATCTTTTTTATGGTACTGAAGTAACGCAGTAGCGTGAAATTTATATTGTTTACCGAGTGAGCCGAAAGTTATGCACATCCACATTTTAGGAATTTGCGGCACATTTATGGGCGGAGCGGCGGTTCTCGCCCGTCAGCTGGGTCATAAAGTGACAGGCTGTGATGCGAATGTTTACCCGCCAATGAGCACTCTGCTTGAGTCTCAAGGTATTGAAATTATTGAGGGGTATGATCCTGCTCAATTAAACCCTGCACCTGATCTGGTGGTGGTCGGCAATGCGATGAGCCGCGGAAATCCCTGTGTGGAGTATGTGCTGAACAACAACCTCCGCTATACCTCGGGGCCGCAATGGTTGCAGGAAATTTTGCTGCATGACCGTTGGGTGATGGCCGTGGCCGGTACCCATGGTAAGACCACTACAGCCAGTATGCTGGCTTGGATCCTGGAAGATTGCGGCTATCAGCCGGGTTTTCTGGTCGGTGGCGTGCTCGGAAACTTCGGCGTTTCCGCGCGGTTAGGTGAAAGTATGTTTTTCGTCGTCGAGGCGGACGAATACGATAGTGCTTTTTTCGATAAGCGTTCTAAGTTTGTTCATTATCGACCACGAACGCTCATAATGAACAATCTCGAGTTCGATCACGCAGATATTTTTGACAACCTGGCGGCGATTCAGCGTCAGTTTCATCATTTGGTACGCACTGTGCCGGGGAATGGTCGAATTCTGGCACCGAAGGGTGTGCCGGCGATTGACCAGACGCTGGAGATGGGTTGCTGGAGTGAGCTGGAATACATCGGTGAGGATGGCTATTGGCGGGCAAGTAAGCAAGATGATGCCGGCAGCCGGTTTGATGTCTACCTGGATGACCAGTTGGTAGGAACCGTCAACTGGGAATTGATTGGCGATCACAACGTCAATAATGCGCTGATGGCGATTGCGGCTGCCCGACATGTTGGGGTAACACCGGATCTGGCGTGCGAGGCGCTGGGGAAATTTATCAACACCAAGCGCCGACTGGAGCTGAAAGGTGAGATTAACGGGGTGCGTGTGTATGACGACTTTGCGCATCACCCGACTGCGGTAGAGCTGACCTTGGGAGGGCTGCGTGCCAAAGTTGGTGAGCAGCGGATCCTGGCGGTACTGGAACCGCGCTCGAATACCATGAAGCTGGGTGTGCATAAGCAGGATCTGGCTCCAGCCTTGGCGGCGGCTGACGAAGTGTTCATCTATCAGCCGGACAACATTCCGTGGTCCGTTGACGAGATTGCCGTGCTGTGTGAGCAACCTGCGACAACCGATGCCGATCTGGATCGTCTGGTGGCGAGTATTGTGACCGCCGCGCAGCCGGGCGACAATATTCTGGTGATGAGTAACGGCGGGTTTGGTGGTATTCACGGTAAGCTACTGGCTGCCCTGAGTGAAAAATCCTCCTGCTCAGAAGTGGGTCGTAACTCCGCGGCAAACCAAGGTGCAAACTAAGGTGAGACCGGTGAATAACGACAAACGTATTACCCTGGCCTGGACGGGCGCTTCTGGTGCGCCATATGGCTTGCGCCTGCTGGAATGCCTGCTGGCGGCCGATTACGATGTTTTTCTGCTGATCTCATCGGCCGCCCGGGTGGTGCTGGCCACCGAACATGGCCTGAAGTTACCGGCAGGGCCGGACGCGGCCAAACAGGTGCTGGTTAACCATCTGGGCTGTCACGGTGACAAGCTGACGGTCTGCGGTAAAGAAGACTGGTTTTCGCCGGTGGCTTCTGGCTCTGCGGCTCCGAAACAGATGGTGGTCTGTCCGTGCTCGGCCGGAACGCTGGCATCCGTGGCTCACGGCTTGTCGGATAACCTGCTGGAGCGGGCAGCGGATGTGGTGCTCAAAGAGCGCGGGCAGTTGCTGCTGGTGGTACGGGAAACCCCGTTTTCGACCCTGCACCTGGAAAACATGCTCAAGCTGTCTCAGATGGGGGCCACTATCATGCCAGCGGCACCGGGCTTCTACCATCAGCCGCAGAGCATTGAGGATCTGGTGGATTTCATGGTCGCGCGTATTCTGGACCATCTTGGGGTTGAGCAAGGTCTGGTGCCCCGCTGGGGCTATGATCATCGTCAGCCGTAGTGGATAAAGCGGCAACGCTGCCACACCGCCATGGTTAATGGTTCTGTCTGTTGAGCAAAAGCCCGCATCGTTGCGGGCTTTTTGATTGTAGGAGGCGTTGAGCGCGTTGAGCTGAGTTTATATATCAGGGGGGGGCTCAACACACCGCCGGGACGGTCGACGGACAGGGCACCATCAAGCGTCGGATTCGCTCTCTTCCAGATGGCCTTGCGGTTTGAGTACCAAAACCGGAATCGGTGAGTTCTCTACGACTTTGGCCGCCACGGATCCCAGCATGACTTTGTCGACTCTGGATCGTTTGTGGCTGGGCATGATGATCAGATCAGCGCCCACCCGCTCGGCGTAATCGAGAATGGTGGTCCAGGTTTTACCCTCGGTGACATGCTGATGGTGCACAATATCCGGCGGGATACAGTTACCGGCAAACACTTTGAGTTGTTGCTGGGTATCTTGCAGCATTTTCCGCGCGGCATCTTTGGGAAAATAGCTGGATACCATGGCCATATGAATGCCCGGCAGGACATTAATCAGGTGCAGCGTGGCATTGCTTTGTCGGGCATGCCACACGGCGGTTTCTACCGCTTTGTCGGCAAACCCCTGATCGTTCAGATCAACGGGAACCAGAATGTGCTTATACATAGTGTCCTCTTGCACCAACAGGAAGGGGATATTTCCTAAAGTGTATACCAAGCTGGGCCGCTGCTTTTGTGATGCAGCGAGCGGCCCTGATCATCAGAGATGGCCGAGTTTTTTCGCCCGGCGACGCTGATTCCAGCCAAGTAAGGCCAGCAGCGCCAGAGTTGGAATGAACACCCACTCTTTCATCGGTCGTACGGCAGGCAGGCTGACGGCTGTGATCTCCCAGTCAAAATCAATCCCGGCCTGTTCAGCCGGACTGCCGAACTCCACCATATCAACCAGCATTTTGTCACCGTCCTGACGCAGCATCAGGCCGGTTGAGGCGATACGGTCTTCCGGCGTGATCGCGCCTTCTGCAAACGGCAGCATGACATGCTTGGAAACTTGCTTGCCATCCAGAGTTTCGCCACTGACCTGCAGCTCCAGAGTCTCGCCGATTGCCAGCTTATCGGCGGCATCGGCAATCAGCACGCCCGGCATTTCATGTTTGGGCGGGTAGACCATGTCCCACCAGAACCCCGGACGGAACAGCGAGAAGGTGATCAGCAGCAGTGCCGCCACTTCCCACCACTTGGTGCGGGTAAACCACCATCCCTGGGTGGCGGCAGAGAACGTGAGCATGGCCAGAATAGCTGACCCGACAGTGAGGCCGAGATGCCACCAGGAGTCGATGTCCATCAACAACAGCTGGGTGTTGAAGATAAACATGAACGGCAGGATGGCGGTCCGGATGTCATAGGCAAAACCTTGTAAACCGGTTCGGATCGGATCGCTTTTGGCAATCGCGGCCGCGGCAAAGGCGGCCAGCCCCACCGGTGGTGTATCATCGGCCAGAATTCCGAAGTAGAACACGAACAGGTGAACGGCAATTAGCGGAATGATCAGGCCGTGCTGAGCGCCCAGTGTGACGATGACCGGGGCCATCAGGGTCGAGACCACGATGTAGTTGGCGGTTGTCGGCAGGCCCATCCCCAGGATCAGGCTGATCACCGCAGTAAACACCAACATCAGGATAATGCTGCCCCCGGAGATGAATTCGACAAACTCCGTCATCACCAGGCCAATACCGGTCAGGGTGACCACCCCAACCACAATACCGGCGGCGGCGGTGGCCACCCCGATTCCAATCATATTTCGCGCACCGCTGACCAGGCTTTCCAGCAGGTCGATGACACCGACTTTTGCGGCATCAGCCAGCGAACTTTCCTGATTGAAGAAGGCCAGCAGCGGGCGCTGGGTCAGCAGAATAAAGATCATAAAGACGGTGGCCCAGAATGCGGATAGACCCGGTGAAAAACGCTCAACCGTCAGACACCATACCAGCACCACAATGGGTAACAGAAAGTAGAGGCCGGACTTAAGCGTCGGTCCCGGATCTGGCACTTCCGTCAGCTCGGCATTCGGGTCTTCCAGGGTATGATCCTGGTAACGGGCTGATATCCTGACCAATGCCACGTAAGCAATCAGTACGATTGCCCCGATCAGCGGCGTTGCGGCAGCACCAAAGACGGTTTTCGTCCAGCCCACGCCATAGTAAACGGCGGCGCTGATCACGATCAGCCCGAGGATGGTGCCGGTAAACGACAGCAGGCTCTGCGCCAGCGTTGGCTTGTAGCGACGCGGCAGCCCGGACATTCCGGCCTTACACGCTTCGAGGTGGACGATATAAATCAGGGCGATATAGGAAATCAGTGCGGGCAATAGTGCAGCCCTGATCACCTCGACATACGAAATTCCGACATACTCGACCATCAGGAATGCTGCTGCTCCCATGATAGGCGGAGTCAGCTGGCCATTTGTTGAGGCGGCCACTTCCACGGCCCCGGCCTTGGTGCCGGGAAAGCCGACCTTTTTCATCAGTGGGATGGTAAAGGTGCCGGTCGTTACGACATTGGCGATCGATGAGCCCGAGACCAGTCCTGACAAACCGGACGCTACTACCGCCGCTTTGGCTGGGCCGCCGCGCATATGACCCAGCAGGGAGAATGCCACTTTAATGAAGTAAGCCCCGGCTCCGGCACGCTCCAGCATGGCACCAAACAGGACAAACAGGAACACGAACGAGGTCGATACCCCGACAGCGATACCAAACACCCCTTCGGTGGTCAGCCACAGGTGCGACATGGCCTTGTTCAGGCTCGCCCCTTTATGGGCAATGACCTCCGGCATATACGGGCCACCGAAGGTGTAGAGCAGGAACATCCCGGCGACCACCATCAGTGGTGGCCCCAGAGCACGGCGGGTGGCTTCCAGTAGCAGGATCATCCCGGTAACGGCGACCACAATATCCATTTGGGTCGGGGCACCGGAACGGCCTGCTAGCTCGGTGTAAAACAGAAACAGGTAAGCGGCCGAGAAACTGCCGGCCAGGGCAAAGACCCAGTCCAGTAACGGAATACGGTCGCGGGGGGAGCGGGCCAAAGCCGGGTAGGCGGTAAAGGCCAGGAAAATTGCAAATGCAAGGTGAATAGAGCGGGCTTCGGTATCGTTTAATACACCAAAATTGAAAATAAACGGTAACGGTGAGGCATACCACAGTTGGAACAGCGACCAACACAGTGGTACCAGCCACAAGATACGTCCAGCCAGTCCCGTCGGGCTTCTTGCCCCAGTATCAGCCTGAGCCACCATATCTTGCACATCTGTCGACGTTTGCGTTGTCTTCGTCATGCATCATCCTTCTTTGATGGGCTAAGGAATTAAAAATGTTGTGAATTGTGAATCATGAGGGAAAAACAGCATGCGCCGCAGGAAGCGGCGCATGCTGGATAAAGAAGCGTTGTTTTCTCAAAGAGTTACTTGATGTAACCCGCTTCTTTGTAGTACTTCTCTGCGCCTGGGTGCAGCGGAATCGACAGGCCGTCTTTGACCATGTTTTCCGGTTTCAGGTTAGCAAATGCCGGGTGCAGGCGTTTGAAAGTATCGAAATTCTCAAACACCGATTTGACGACGGCGTAAACCACTTCATCCGGCACGTCTGTCGATGAAACCAGAGTTGCGGCTACACCGAAGCTGTGTACATCCTGATCGGTACCTTTGTACATGCCACCTGGTACGGTACTTTTGGCGTAGTAAGGGTTGTCAGCCACAATCTTGTCGATGGCGGGGCCGGTTGCAGACACCAGTTTAGCGTCACAAGAGGTTGTCGCTTCCTTGATGGAACCGTTCGGGTGACCCACCACGTAAACAAAGGCGTCAATCTTGTTGTCACACAGGGCTTGTGAGCGCTCTGAGCCTTTCAGCTCGGAAACCAGTTTAAAATCAGCATTGGTCCAGCCCATGGCATCCATGACCACGCCCATAGTGGCACGGTCACCAGAACCCGGGTTACCGATGTTAACGCGTTTACCTTTCAGATCTTCGACACTGTTGATACCGGCATCGGTACGGGCAATGATGTTGAAAGGTTCAGTATGCAGAGAGAAGACTGCACGCATTTTCTTGTACGGGCCTTGCTCGGCGAACTGGCTGGTGCCGTTGTAACCGTGGTATTGCCAGTCAGACTGAACCACGCCGAAATCCAGCTCACCGGCACGCATCGTGTTGACGTTGTAGATAGAGCCGCCAGTTGATTCGACCGAGCAGCGTACGTTGTGAACTTTACGCTCGGCGTTAACCAGCTTACAGATAGCACCACCGGTCGGGTAGTAAACCCCGGTCACAGAACCGGTACCGATAGTGATGAAGCTTTGTGCGTTAGCCATACCGGCAGTCATGACTGCGGCTGCCAGAGCACTGACTTTGACGAGTTGCTTAAATGCCATGTTTGTCCCTTCCTAATTGTTGTTATTCCCAGAGGGAAGTCATTTCCATCGCTGGAAACGGCATAAATATCTAGGGGCCAGTTAACCTGTCATGGTCTCTTTCTGCCGGGTATGCGCTTAAGTGATGACGTGTTCCTCCATCACACCGCGCGGCCTGGTGTAAAAAACCACAATCGGCTGTAAAACTCAGCACGAAAGGTCTGTAGCGCCTAAGGTATTACACATCCAAATCAGCCAAATGATAGCAAAATCAGACAGTAAATTTAAAATTATGTTAATTGCTTTTGTGATTTGACGAGCTGGAAAATGTTGATGACACACAGAGTGCAAAGAATAATTATATATTCTAATCAATATCTTGAGGGAAATGCCTGAAATTGGTCACAGTTTGTCTGAATGTGAGCTGGATCTCATGAATACCAGGCAGAAAAGGAAGGGAAAGGTTGGCTGCCTGGTATCAGTTATACGAAATCCGGGTGGTTATTTGCTGTAGTCAAACAGCTGACAGACGGAATCATACAGCTCTTCGGTTGAAATGGCATTGGTCGGTGTGATGAAGATGGTATCGTCACCGGCAACCACACCCAGAATACCTTCTGCTTTGCCCAGAGAGTCCAGCAGACGGGCAATAACTTGCGCAGCACCCGGGCCGGTGTGGATAACGACCAGCGCGCTGTTATAGCCAATTTCCATTACCAGCTCTTTCAGTGGGCTGCTGGTGGTTGGTACGCCCAGCTCGACAGGCAGACAGTAGACCATTTCCATTTTCGCGTTGCGGGTACGTACCGCGCCGAACTTGGTCAGCATACGCGAAACTTTCGACTGGTTGATGTTATCGAACCCCTGAGCTTTCAGCGCGTCAACAATTTCGCCTTGCGAGCTGAATTTTTCTTCTTTAAGAATCGATTTGAACGCCTTCACTAAACGTTCTTGTTTATCTGAATTTCGCATAAGTAAAGTTCATGTACAGGGACGAGGGTGCTGTATTCTGGCACAACCATTGAGCTGCAAGCAAACAGTGTTCAGGCAAATTGGTGCATGTATCACCATTATAAGCCAAATATATGCATAATTATTGACTGGTATCCGGCTTTTTTATCACCCGTCTCGTCAATCATCAATTAATAAATGTTATACAGATGTAGCACATTTTGTTCTTCCGCTTGCGCAATATCGCAAAGCGAGTGGCATCTGATTGTATTTAGGTGTAGCTTGCTATAACTTCTGCATAACCTTTGATATGAAATCACAATCGGCTTTCGAGTGTGATTTCATATGATTAGGTCTGAAGATCATACACTTCTATCGTAAAGGAGAACGAACATGAAAGTTGCTGTAATTGGTGCGGCCGGTGGTATCGGTCAGGCTCTGGCGCTATTGCTGAAAAACCACCTGCCAGCGGGCTCAGATCTGGCTCTGTACGACATTGCACCTGTTACCCCTGGTGTAGCCGTTGATCTTAGCCATATCCCGACGCCGGTTTCGATCAAAGGTTATAGCGGTGAAGATCCGTCTCCAGCACTGGAAGGTGCCGATGTAGTACTGATCTCTGCGGGTGTGGCGCGTAAGCCTGGTATGGACCGTGCTGACCTGTTCAACGTGAACGCGGGTATCGTGAAGTCACTGGCTGAGAAAATTGCCGTGGTTTGTCCGAACGCGTGTGTGGGTATCATCACTAACCCAGTGAATACTACAGTTGCTATCGCTGCTGACGTTCTGAAAAAAGCGGGCGTGTACGACAAGAATAAACTGTTCGGTATCACAACACTGGACGTGATCCGCTCTGAAACGTTTGTGGCTGAGCTGAAGAACCTGGATCCAACACAAGTGAAAGTGCCTGTTATCGGCGGTCACTCTGGCGTAACCATTCTTCCTCTGCTGTCTCAGGTTGAAGGCGTAGAGTTCAGCGAAGAAGAAATCAAAGCCCTGACTCCTCGCATCCAGAACGCTGGTACTGAAGTGGTTGAAGCGAAAGCGGGCGGCGGTTCTGCGACACTGTCAATGGGTCAGGCTGCATGCCGCTTTGGTCTGTCTCTGGTACGCGCACTGCAAGGCGAACAAGGTGTTGTTGAATGTGCATACGTTGAAGGCGATGGCAAACACGCTCGCTTCTTCGCACAACCCGTTCTGCTGGGCAAAAACGGCGTAGAAGAAGTGATGGATTACGGCACGCTGAGCACATTCGAGCAAGAAGCGCTGGAAGGTATGCTGGCGACGCTGGAAGGCGATATCAAGATTGGTGAAGAGTTCGCAGCGAAATAATCCCCGTCTTATAATAAAACACGCGAAAGCGGCCATCATGGCCGCTTTTTTATTGGAAAAAGGAATGGTCGTCAGGAGTAAAGCCGGTTGTGACATTATTGTGGGAGAGTCCGCCACAGAGGCCGTAGCGAGATGCTGGAACCTGTCAGAATGACAAGACATCCAATCAGGTTAAGAACCGGGCGAAGCGACGCGGTAAATCGCTTGGTTTACGCGACAAAGGTTTACGGTACAAAGGTTTAAGCTACATTGGCTTAGGTTTTAGGCCGTTTGTCTATCGGGCTATACACGCTTGTTCTGAACGCTGATTTAGTCTTATCAGCCTCTTAATAATAGCTGTCGCAACCGGTGTGAAGCTGAGGCTGTTCAGCTAGATCGCCGCAGTTAATATTGATCCGGCGATGATCGCTCATATTTTCAATGATCGCGGTATTGTGCTCCTGATCCACATCGACCACTTCGGCCACCCCTTGCTGGTATTCGACCCACATTCCCGGTTTGAGATCTTTGGCTTGCATAGTGTCCTCCCGCAAGGATCCTAATGATCCTTGTCTCACTAACTATAGCGTATGGGCCTCACGCATACGGCCTTAACGGCTACAGGCTGATATCTATGGCTCTAACGTCTACGGAGCTGACGTCTATAGCGCTAACGCATAAGGGGGAGGGTGATAAAAGCGCTGTAGAGGTCCGCATGAGGCGGTGATGTGAAGGTTGGGGGCAAATTACGGGAATGGCCGCAAAAGCGCTTACACGGCCTTAGAGGCGCATCAAGAATTGTGGTTTAGGGTTGAGGATTGGATGCAACACCAACCGACTGGGATTGATCTGGCGTTTTAGCATCGCCATGTGGCAAGTAACAAAAAAGCCTGCCGCAGGCAGGCTTTGAATGCTGTTCGCCGAACAAGCGAATTACTTGCTGCGGTGCACAGCCAGGTGCGCCAGTGCAATCAGAGCGGCTTTGTATTCACTGTCTGGGATCACCGTCAGGCTGGCAATCGCTTTCTCAGCCTCTTCTTCAGCGCGTTGCTGGGTGTATGCCAGCGAGCCGTGCTCTTTCATGCACGCCAGAATCGGCTCCAGTTTATCCAGGCCGTTTCCTTGTTCAATCGCTTCACGGATCATCGCCGTTTGTTCAGGATCACCGTGGCGCATCGCGTGCAGCAGCGGCAGGGTAGGTTTGCCTTCCGCCAGATCGTCACCGACATTCTTGCCCATTTCCTCACCGTCGGCGGTGTAATCCATCACATCGTCAACCAGCTGGAATGCGGTACCCAGGTAGCGGCCGTAATCCTGCAGCGCGGTTTCGATCTCTGCTGGCGCATCAACCAGGATCGCGGCGATCTGGGTAGCGGCTTCAAACAGGCGGGCAGTCTTGGAGTAGATCACCTGCATGTAGTTGTCTTCGGTGGTATCAGGATCGTTGCAGTTCATTAGCTGCTGCACTTCACCTTCCGCGATCACATTCACGGCCTCACTCATGATGTCGAGGATCCGCAGCGATCGCAGGCTGGTCATCATCTGAAATGAGCGGGTGTAGATGTAGTCACCTACCAGTACGCTGGCGGCGTTACCGAAGGTGGCATTGGCGGTCGCTTTACCACGGCGCATGTCGGATTCATCAACCACGTCGTCATGCAGCAAGGTCGCGGTATGGGTAAATTCAATGAATGCCGCGGCGGTGGTGTGTTTTTCACCCTCGTAACCCAGCGCACGGGCCGCCAGCACTGCCAGCATCGGACGCAGGCGTTTACCGCCGCCACTGACAATGTAAAAACCAAGTTGATTGATGAGGGCGACTTCTGAGTTCAGTTGCGCCAGTATCTTCGCGTCGACCTCTGCCATGTCGGTGGCAGTGAGCGCTTGGATAGCTTTAAAATCCATTGTACATCCAGCAAAAATGAGTGCCGCTTAAGCGCGGATTGTTAAGCCTGCCAGCTGATTTTTCAGACATACCGACAACATTGGGTCGGAGCGCCCGGTAATCGCGATTTAGCTATGGCCAGCGCGGCCATAAATACCTGCAACACAATAAGTTGCATAGTCAGGCATGAATCATCAGCAGCGAAAATTGTTTTTCGAATACTACACCAAATGGCGCCGATCTTCATAACCTCGATTGTGTTTAAATCAGTGAGTTTTATCTTTGTGCAGCTTTTCGCCAATTTTCTTTGCACAAGCGCTTGCCAGTAGCCCCGTTTTCGCGTAACATTCGCGCCCTATTGATGACAAGATTAAGCGCATACCCATTGCCCGATTTTTATCCCGGCAGATGGCCTATGCGGACTAGCGGAGTAAGACATGTACGCTGTTTTCCAAAGTGGTGGTAAACAACACCGTGTAAGCGAAGGCCAAACAATTCGCTTAGAAAAACTAGACGCTGAAACTGGCGCAAGCGTTGAATTTGATTCAGTTCTTCTGGTAGCTAACGGCGAAGAAGTAACTGTAGGCGCACCTTTCGTAGCTGGCGGTAAAGTAACTGCTGAAGTAGTTACTCACGGTCGTGGCGATAAAGTTAAAATCGTTAAGTTCCGTCGTCGTAAGCACTCTCGTAAGCAAATGGGCCACCGTCAGTGGTTCACTGAAGTCAAAATTACTGGCATCAGCGCTTAATAACAGGAGAATTTAAAGATGGCACACAAAAAAGCTGGCGGTTCTACTCGTAACGGCCGTGATTCAGAAAGCAAACGCCTAGGTGTTAAGCGTTTCGGTGGCGAATCTGTACTAGCAGGTAACATCATCGTTCGTCAACGTGGTACTAAATTCCACGCTGGTAACAACGTAGGTTGCGGTAAAGACCACACTCTTTTCGCTCTGTCTGACGGCAAAGTGAAATTCGAAGTTAAAGGTCCTAAGAACCGTAAATTCGTTTCTATCGAAGCTGAATAATTCAGTCTCGTAACGAATGATAAAGCCCTGCCGATTAGGCGGGGCTTTTTGTTATGGGAGGCGCTATGCCGCAGCAAAGCCCTATGGTAGGGATATCACTGGCGTTAGTGACCGCCGTGTTCTGGGGGGCGTTGCCCATCGCTATGAAGCAGGCGGTGGAGGTCATGGACCCCTTTACCATCGTCTGGTATCGCTTTATGGCAGCGTCGCTGGGCTTGGGGTTGTGGCTTGGATTTCGGCGTCAGCTGCCTGCGGTTTCCCGTGTCGGCGCTTCGGTCGGGGGATTGCTGGTGTTGGCCAGCATAGGCCTGGCTGGTAATTTTGTGTTGTTCAACAGCGCGTTGGAGTATTTGAGTCCGCCTGTTGTACAGGTCATTATTCAGCTGGCTCCGGTATTGCTGCTGCTCAGCAGCGCCTGGATCTTTAAAGAAGCGCTCGGTCGGCACCAGATCATCGGTGTCATTGGCTTGTTAGCTGGCCTGCTGCTGTTTTTCAACGAACGGCTGGCAGAGCTGTTTACCAGCCTGAGCAGTTACACGACCGGGGTCTTGTTGGCTGTAGCCGCAGCCCTGATCTGGGTGGTATATGCCTTGGCACAAAAGAGCATGCTGAAGTACTATACCTCACCGCAGATCCTGCTGATGATCTATTTGATCTGCGCTCTGATGCTGACCCCGTTAGCCAGCCCGGCCCAGCTCCAGCTGATGGACAACCGGCAGCTCGGTATGCTGGTTTTCTGCTGCCTGAATACGCTGGTTGGCTATGGCGCTTTTGCCGAGGCAATGGCCCGCTGGCAGGCATCTAAAGTCAGTGCCGTGATCACGCTGACGCCGTTGTTTACGATCATATTTGTGGATCTTGCCAGTTTGATCTGGCCGGATCATGTTGCGCCAGCCGCGTTGAATACGCTGGGTTATATCGGAGCGTTCGTGGTTGTGGGTGGTGCGATGTTCAGTGCGATTGGACACCGTTTGCTCGGTCGCCGTTAAAACGGATGACAACCCGCTTTGGGAAAAGCCGGAATAGCGCGGTGTTTGGTAGTACAATAGGTTAATAGTATCCCGCGACGTCGGGATGACAGAGTTTAACGCCACAGTGCGGAGTAAGAGATGAAGTTTGTAGATGAAGCGGTAATTCGTGTTGACGCCGGTGATGGCGGCAACGGAACAGTAAGCTTCCGTCGTGAAAAGTATGTGCCGAAAGGTGGCCCGGACGGGGGTGATGGCGGTGACGGCGGTGACGTTTACCTGCTGGCTGATGAGAACCTTAATACGCTAATCGATTACCGCTTTGAACGTTTCCATGCTGCACAGCGTGGCGAAAATGGCCGCGGCGGTAACTGTACCGGTAAGCGCGGTG
Source organism: Photobacterium sp. GSS17 (assembly GCF_028621875.1). NCBI lineage: Bacteria > Pseudomonadati > Pseudomonadota > Gammaproteobacteria > Vibrionales > Vibrionaceae > Photobacterium > Photobacterium sp. GSS17. Next base: position 369,872 of record NZ_CP117517.1, read on the forward strand.
AAGACTGTGTCCTGAGTGTACCGGTTGGTACCCGTGCGATTGATGAAGAAACCGGCGAAGTGATTGCGGATCTGACCAAGCATGGCATGAAGATCATGGCTGCCAAAGGGGGCTTCCACGGCCTGGGTAACACCCGATTCAAATCATCGGTGAACCGTGCTCCTCGCCAGAAGACCATGGGTACCAAAGGTGAGATTCGTCACCTGCGCCTGGAGCTGCTGCTGCTGGCGGATGTGGGTATGCTGGGTCTGCCGAATGCCGGTAAGTCGACGTTCATCCGTTCGGTATCTGCTGCGAAGCCGAAAGTGGCTGACTACCCGTTTACGACTCTGGTACCAAGTCTGGGTGTCGTACGTGTCGACAGCGACCGTAGCTTTGTTGTCGCTGACATTCCAGGGCTGATCGAAGGGGCGTCGGACGGTGCCGGTCTGGGTATCCGCTTCCTGAAGCACCTTGAGCGTTGTCGTGTGCTGCTGCATATGATTGATCTGCTGCCTGCTGATGGTTCTGATCCGGTGGAAAATGCGTTCATCATCCTGAATGAACTGGAAAAATACAGCGACAAGCTGGCTCATAAGCCACGCTGGTTGGTCTTCAACAAGGTTGATCTGATGCCGGAAGATGAGGCTCAGGAAAAGATTGATGAAGTTCTGGATGCACTGGCCTGGGAAGGTGACTACTACTGCATTTCAGCCCTGAATCGTATGGGAACCAAAGAGCTGACTTACGATCTGATGAAGCAGATCGAGTCGATGCCTGCTCCTGTCTTCGAAGAAGAAGAGGAAGAAGGCGACGAGAAGAAAGTCGAGTTCAAGTGGGACGATTATCACGAGCAGCAAGTTAAGAAAGCTAACGTTGATGACGACGACGATGACTGGGATGACTGGAATGAAGACGACTACGATGTAGAGATCATCTACAAGCCGTAATTGCCTTGATTTAATGCCCTGATGAAAAAAAGCCGCTCAACTGAGCGGCTTTTTTTGTGCCGAATCAACCCTGAGGCACGCATTATGGATAATAATTCAGCATCAACTTCACAGTTTGGCGTAAATTCACCGTTTGGGGTAAAGGAGTCGCAATGCAGGGAGAGAAAAGACCATTAACAGAACCGATACAGCGGGACATTTCCCGGCTGGCGGTCTTGGCCGGGCAGCGTTTGTTGCAGCACGGTGCAGAGAGTATGCTGGTGATGGATGTGACCCGCCGTCTGGGGCTGGCGTTGGGGGTCGAAAGTGTAGAAGTCTCGCTGTCAGCCAGCTCCATGGTTTTGACGACCTTGCATCAGGGGAGATGCATCACCACTACCCGGCGTTGTCAGGATCGCGGGATCAACATGCAGGTGGTCACAGAGATCCAGCGGGTCTGCATCATGGCCGAGCGGGGGATGCTCGATGTACACGGTGTCCAGCAACGGCTGGATCGCATCAAGCCGCTGCGCTACAACCGTTTTCTGGTGATCGTGATGATCGGCCTGTCCTGTGCGTCGTTCAGCCGTCTTGCCGGGGGCGACTGGCCGGTGTTTTTACTGACCTTCATCGCTTCTTCTGTCGGCATGTTTGTGCGTCAGGAAATTGCCCACTGCCATTTTAATCCGCTGCTGAACTTCGGTATTACCGCCTTTGTCACCACCCTGATTTCCGGGTTCGGCCAGGTTTATCAGATCGGGGAAACCCCGTTTATTGCCATGGCTTCCTCGGTGCTGATGTTGGTGCCGGGGTTCCCGTTGATCAATGCGGTGTCGGATATGGTGAAAGGCTTTGCCAACATGGGGATCGCCCGCTGGACCCTTGCCAGCCTGCTGACGCTGGCCACCAGTATGGGCATTGTGGCGGCGATGAATGTTCTGGGTGTATGGGGGTGGTTGTAATGACGGTTCTGGAATTTCTGTTGGCCTTGCTCAACGACATGTTTTTTGCCCTGATCCCGGCGGTCGGGTTTGCACTGGTATTTAACGTCCCGCCCCGCGCCCTGAAGTACTGCGCCATTGGTGGCGCGCTGGGCCATGGTTGCCGGTTTGTGTTGATGCACTGGGGGCTCTCGATTGAGTGGGCCACCCTGTGTGCGGCCACTTTGGTCGGGATGATTGGCGTTCACTGGTCACACCGTTTTCTGGCTCACCCGAAGGTGTTTACGGTCGCGGCGATGATTCCGATGGTGCCGGGCGTGTTTGCCTTTAAGGCGATGATCGCGCTGGTGGAGCTCAACCACCGGGGATTTTCGCCGGAGTTGTGGGGCATGCTGATCGAGAACCTGCTCAAGGCGACATTTATCGTCGCGTCACTGGCGATTGGCCTGGCAATGCCGGGATTACTGTTTTACCGTCGCCGACCTGTGGTATAACTCGGCACGGTAACTGAATTCCAAGGAGCAAAGATGAAGATCAGCATGGTAGCCGCAATGGCCAAGGATCGGGTAATTGGCAAAGATAATGCAATGCCCTGGCATTTGCCAGCCGATTTCGCCTGGTTCAAAAAAGTCACCATGGGTAAGCCGATTGTGATGGGGCGGAAAACCTTTGAGTCGATTGGTCGTCCGCTGCCGGGACGTCAGAACATCGTGATCAGCCGCAATCCGGATTTTACGGCGGAAGGCGTCACGGTAGTATCGGATATCGCAGCTGCCCAGTCTGCGGCCGGTGATGTGGAAGAGCTGATGATCATCGGGGGCGGCAGTATTTATGAAGCGTGCCTGCCGTTGGCCGACCGACTGTACCTGACGTTTATTGACCTGACGGTTGAAGGAGACACCTGCTTTCCGGCCTGGGATGACACTTGGCAGGAAGTGTACAGCGAGTCTTACGCGGCTGACGAGAAGAATGTCCACGCCATGCGTTTTGTGATTCTGGAACGTTAATAGACAAACGTCACTCAATCATACCCATAAAGAAAAGGCTGGTCGCTTAGCGCACCAGCCTTTTTACTTTTGTGCCTGCGTCTTTCATACCGCGTTCAAGGTGTGTTGCTTACGCGTGAACCGGGCAGGCATGGGAAAATTGTGCACCGTCGTCCCAGCGCAACAGAGTCAGGCTGTTGCCCCAGACGCAGCCGGTGTCCAGTCCGATCACTTGCTCGTCCTGGTGACCCATCAGTGCCGCCCAGTGACCAAAGATCATGGTTTTGCCGATGGCCTGACGTGGCAGGCTGAACCAGGGCAGGAGCTCATGATGATCGATCTGCGCTGGTGCTAGCTTGCATGCCATGTCAAGCCGCCCGTCCGGGTAGCAGAACCGCATGCGGGTAAAAGCGTTGATGATGTAGCGGTAACGCTCGATACCGTGCAGCGTCGGCTGCCAGGTGTCCGGGCCGTTTCCGTACATGTTTTCCAGCAACCATAAATAGCGGTCGCTCTGCAGGCATTGCTCCACTTCGCGAGCGGCATCACGGGACTGGCTCAGATCCCACTGCGGTGGGATTCCGGCATGGCTCATCACAAAATCGTGGTGAGGGTGCTCAGCCAGCAACGGCTGGTGGCGCAGCCAGTGCAGCAGCTCATCGCGATCCGGCGCGTCCAGCAGTGGCTGTAGCTTGTCTTTGGGCTTGTTTTTGGCAATGCCCTCAGCGACCGCCAGCAGGTGCAGATCATGGTTGCCCAGCACCGTGGTGGCGCGATCGCCTAACGATTTCACAAATCGCAGGGTTTCGAGCGACTGTGGCCCGCGGGCGACCAGATCACCGGTCAGCCAGAGTTCGTCGCGGGCAGGATTGAAACCGGCCTGATCCAGCAGCTGCGTCAGGTCATCAAAGCAGCCCTGGATGTCTCCGACCAGATATGTCGACATAGTTTCCTCAGTGGAGAATATTGGGCACAGAGAGGCGGAACGGCGCGATTTCTGCCAGGAATTCATCCCCGTTTTCATCAGCCATCACGTAGTGGCCCTGCATGACACCCAGTGGGGTTTCGATGATGGTCCCGCTGGTGTAAGTGTATTCATCGTGAGCGGCGATAACCGGCTGTTCACCGACCACACCTTCCCCCTCGATCACCAGCTTTTTACCGTTGGCATCGGTGATCAGCCAGCGGCGGCTGAGCAGTTGGGCTTCGCTCTGGCCAAGGTTGGCAATGGTGATGGTGTAGGAGAAAACGTAGCGCTGATTGTCCGGCTCTGACTGATCTTCGATGTAGTGCGTCACTACCCGGCATTTTATGGTTGGGGTCACATTCGTTGTCATGGTAATGCATCCTTTCTTGGCGGGGGAGCAGACGCAGCGCCTGCTTCCCCGAGCGATCAACATGTGGTAGGCAGTGGCTTAACTGGCCTTGTGATTGGCATCCAGCCAGTTGGCCATGGCAACAAATTGTTCCAGAGTCAGGTTTTCAGGGCGTGTGCCCGGATTGACACCCAGCTCGACCAGTTGCTCTTCTGTCAGCAGTGCTTTGTAACAGTTACGCACGGTCTTACGACGCTGGTTGAACCCTTCACGGCAGACACGGTCCAGCCATTTAAGGTTAGTACACGGATGTGGCAGTGTTTCATACGGTGTCAGGCGGACAACAGCAGAATCCACTTTCGGGGCCGGTTTAAAGGCTGACGGTGGTACTTCCAGTACTGGCATCACTCTACAGTAGTACTGCGCCATGACGGTCAGGCGGCCATAAGCTTTGCTGCCCGGGCCGGCAGCCAGACGGTTGACCACTTCTTTCTGCAGCATGAAGTGCATATCCTGCACATGCTGGTGGAAAGTGAACAGGTGGAACATCAGCGGCGTGGAGATGTTGTACGGCAGGTTACCGAAAATACGCAGCTTGTTGTTTTCTTTGATCAGCTGAGTGAAGTCGAAGCGCATGGCATCGCCTTCATGGATGGTCAGCTTAGCGGCCAGATCCGGATGGTGGCGCAGACGCTCCGCCAAGTCGCGGTCAAGCTCAATGACAGTGAACTTGTCCACCTGCTTGCCGACTGGCTCTGTCAGGGCGCCCAGACCCGGGCCGATCTCAACCAGGTTCTGCCCCGGAAGTGGGTTAATGGCCGACACAATGCCGTCAATGATGTAAGGGTCGTTCAGGAAGTTCTGACCAAAGCGTTTTCGGGCGCGGTGGCCTAGGTGAACATTATCGCTGCTCATGTTTGTTCTTTTCTACCAATTCAAGGGCGTGCGATAGCGCTGTCCAAAGGCTACCGGTGTCCGCCTGTCCGGTACCGGCAAGTTCCAGTGCGGTACCATGATCTACTGAAGTTCTGATGAAGGGCAGGCCTAACGTAATGTTGACAGATTTACCAAAGCCTTTGTATTTCAGCACTGGCAGCCCTTGATCGTGATACATGGCCAGCACCGTGTCGGCATCGGCCAGATATTTTTCCTGAAAGATGGTGTCAGCCGGTAATGGGCCGATCAGATCCATGCCTTCATGTTGGCGAAGTTGCTCCAGCGCCGGGTTGATCACATCGATCTCCTCGGTGCCCAGACAGCCGTCTTCACCGGCATGCGGGTTCAGGCCGCATACGTAAATTTTCGGCTGGTCGATACCGAATTTGCTGACCAGATCGGCATGCAGAATCCGGATGACCTGCTGCAGGCGCTCTGCGGTGATGGCTTTCGACACGCAGGACAGAGGTATATGCGTCGTCACCAGAGCAACTCGCAGTCCTTCTGTTGCCAGCATCATGACAACCTGTGCGGTGTCAGCCTGCTGCGCAAAAAACTCGGTGTGACCGCTGAAGGAGACTCCTGCACGGTTAATCACCCCCTTGTGCACCGGGCCGGTGACGACCGCGGCAAACTCACCGCTCAGGCAGCCTTCTGCGGCCTGGGTCAGGGTATTCAGGACATAGTGACCATTGCGCTCGTCCAGTTGCCCCGCCACGACCGGCGCGGCCAGGTCGTGGTTAGCCACCACGATGGTACCCGCCTGATGCGGCACTGGCGTCTGTGTCGGATCATAATCAATCACGGACACCGGCAGGCCAAGCTGGGCTGCACGTTCTACCATAAGCTGGGCGTTAGCACAAATGACAAGCTGGTGGGGCCAGTTCTGCTGAACCAGCGCCAGTACCAGATCCGGGCCAATCCCGGCGGGTTCGCCGGGCGTGATGGCAATGCGTTTAACCTTGGTCATTAGCGTATTCCGGTTTTTCGATAAAGGCACCGGCACGAAGTTCCTGCAGCCAGGCCTGAGCTTCTTCATTAAACTTGCGGCTGAACAGGATGCGGTATGCACGGTTCTTCACCGCAGCGTCAGTACGGTCGACATTACGGCGATCCAGTACCTCGACAATGTGCCAGCCATGGACGGTTTTGAACGGCTCACTGATGTTGCCTTTTGGCAGGTTCTCAACCTTGTCTTTAAACTCAGGGACATAGACATCCGGCGTTTGCCAGCCCAGATCGCCGCCGTTCACCGCTGAGCCCGGGTCAGCACTCATTGACTGTGCCACATCAGCAAAGTTGCGCTCGCCGGCCATGATGGCACGACGGGCTTCCATCAGCTGTTTCTTCGCGGCATCGTCACTCAGGATCACTGACGTTTTGACCAGAATATGGCGGGCATTCACTTCGGTGACGGACACTGTCTCCAGCCCTTCAACCTGATTCACTTTCAGGATGTGGTAGCCCACTCCGCTGCGGAACGGACCGATAATGGCTCCGTTGCCCTGAGAGTCGATCTGATCGGCAAAGATCGTCGGCATCTCTTCTTTGCGCATCCAGCCCCAGGCACCGCCCTGCAGGGCTTTTGGCCCTTTGGAGTAGCTGTAAGCGAGGTTGGCAAAGTCGGCTCCGCTCTTGAGCTGGTTGACCAGATCCTGAGCCGCTTTGGCGACTTGGTCGCGCTCGGCCGCACTGGCCCCTTCTTCAAGGCGCAGCTGGATATGACTGATATTATAGCGGGTACCCTGCTGTTCATGCTGGCTCAACTGCTCTGCCAGGGTATCGACTTCCTGCGGCAGGATATTGATGCGGCGGCGTACCTGAATGGTGCGAGCCTCGCTGGCTGTCAGGTCGCGGCGCATCTGCTCGCGAAATTCCGGGTAGCTGATCCCGAAGCTGGCCAGTTCCTGTTGTAGTTGCGGAATGCTCATCTGACGCTCGGCTGCCAGCTGGGCAATCGCCTGATCCAGGCGGGTATCGTCGATACGGATCCCGAACTGATCGGCCTGTTGCAGCTGCAGGGTTTCGATGATCAGTTTTTCCATGATCTGATCTTTCAGAACCGTGTCTGACGGCAGCGGCTGATTCTGGCCGGCGGCATTCATGCGCACCGTTTTGAGCATGCTGTTGACATCGCTCTGCAGGATCACGTTGTTGTTGACGATGGTCACTACCCGGTCAAGCTCCTGAGGGGCAGCAAAACTGCCTGCCGAAAGGCCCAATAGCGCCATTCCTAGCAGGCTAGACTTCCAATTTTTCATAATCTTATCCATGTTGCGCCGGGGCGCGTTGTCTGGGCACCGGAAAGAGGGCTTTCCGGTGCTGGTCTCTTAATTATTCAGATAGAAAGGGCGGCCATAGCTGATGGCGTTGCTGTTACCAACAGAGCCCAGCGCCGGCGCACCGGCCAAGCCGATCAGGCTGAACGAAATACTGAAGTTCTGCTCGTATTCCGCGGCATCGCGGGTCACGTCAGCACGGGTTTTCAGGTACTCGTTGTAACCCAGGCTGATCATCCAGCAGGCGGTGCGGAAGTTCAGGCTGATCTGGCCTTCCAGCATCTGGTTTTCGTTCAGGTCGTGGTAGTAGTCACCGCGCAGCGTCACGCCATCATAAATCGGGAACCCGGTGGAGAAGCCCAGCTGGGAGATGCCGTCTTTGGTGTAGCGGTTCAGCTGATCTTCATCCAGGATGTTATCCAGCAGGTACTCTTTCGAGATGAAGCGGTAGTTCAGCTGGCTGAAGACCGCGCCTTCACGGTATTCGATTGCCCCGTTGGCAAACTGAAGATCTTTCTTGCTGGCATCGTATTGCAGGCCACCGTGGAAGAATAGCCAGTCGTCATAGTTGAAATCGGACTCCAACGCGGTGGCGGAGTAGTTCGGTGATGACTCATTGCTGCTCTGCAGGTTCCGGCCGGCATTGTTGAGGTAGAAGATCTGGCCGACGGAAATGTTGAAGCGCTCGACGTAGTCGCTGTCAAAGAAGCGGGAACTCGCCCCCACCGTGAACTGGTTCGCGGCAGCAATACGGTCCACGCTCGAGTAGCGCTTGTCACGGAACAGGCCGTAGAAGTCGGTCTGCATCAGGGTGGTGTCATACGCATCGTAGATGCCGGACTGATCCACGTCTTTCACATACAGGTACTGTACCTGCGGCTCCAGGCTCTGGGTGTAGCCATCGCCCCAGAAGCTGGTATCGCGCTCCAGATACAAGCCGGAGTGCAGACGGATACTCGGGATGGTGCGGGACACACTTTCTTCCAGCTCCAGCCCTTTATCAATCAGCTCCTGGCTGCTCGGGTCGAATTCCTGATTGTAATAGGTGTACATCAGTTTGGCTTCTGAGGTCACCGACCACCACGGCGTGGCGTACGGCAGGGTCAGCGTCGGTTCGAGGTGAACCCGATCTGCCGTTGGCTTATCCGGGTCATCGTTGTCGAAGCGGCTGATATGGCCGTTGAGGTGGAAGTCCAGACCGTATGGCATATCTGTCTGGTAGTAGTTAGCTTCCAGCTGTGGCATCAGCTTGTAGTTCGATGACACGCCAAGCGTCAACGGCTGGAAGTTACGCACCCGCAGGGTGGAATCCCAGTTGTAGTCGCGGTACGACACTTCACCCGTCTGCAGCAGGTTGTTGTCTTCACGTTTACCGATACTGGAATCGATATCCGAGAAATAAGTCGGGTCGCTGACCTTGCTGTAGTCCACCTTAAACAGCCAGTGGGCGTTGTACATGCCGGTATGCGACCAGTTAAAGGCCCAGCGGTGATCGTTATCCTGAGCGTCTTTATCGTCGCCAAGGTATTCCCCGCTCAGGCTGCCGGAGCCCAGTTCTGTCAGGTAACGGAACTTGGAATTGAGCTGCAGGCCACGGTTCATCATGTACTTCGGCGTGATCGTCATGTCGTAGTTGGGCGCGATGTTCCAGTAGAACGGCGTCTCAACCTCGAAACCGTCCCGTGAGCCGTAGCTGACCGACGGATAAAGGAAACCGGTCAGACGCTCTTTGCCGACAGGCACACGCAGGTACGGCAGGTAGAACACCGGAATTTCGGCGACTTCAAAACGGGCGTTGTACAAATCGGCAAACGGCGAGTCATTTTCGTGCTCGATACTGGTCGCGGAGAACTGCCAGCTTTTGTCGCCCGGCGGACAGGTGGTGTAAGTGCCGTTTTTCAGACGGTAGTAGGAAATGCCGTTTTTGGTGACACGCTCGGCCTCACCGCGACCGGCTTCGCAGGTCATGTTGTAGACCGCGTTGTCCATCTGGGAGTCTTCGGTATCAAGGTTGCTCTCGATCCGATCGGAATACACTTCTATGGCACCGTCGTGGAAGTAGACGTTACCCTCGGCGATGACTTTGTTTTCAGGCTGGTGCAGTGTCGCGACGTCGGCGGCGACGGTTCGGTTGCCCTGGCGCACGACCACATCACCGGAGTAGGTGACACTGGCTTCGTTGACCGCCTCGGCCCGATCGGCCGTGACGCGGATCGGTTCGTTATTCGGGTCTGCCGGTCGTTGGCTCGGGTCCAGACAAACGCCACGTACCATCGCCAGCTCATCGTTTTCATCACTGACCGCAGATTTGTCGTTGGTGTCGGAATGAGTCGCTGGGTCGGCATACGTCATCGACGGGCCGAAGAGTGCCAGGCTGATCAGAGTCGCCAATAAGCTGCGGGAGTTGGATGACATCTAACTAAACGTTCCTGTAATTAAAAGTTTTTAGCGCATTGATGATTACTGGCCGGGTTTGGGCAAGCATTCCCGGTAAATGCCAGCTATGATAATGCAAATTCTACCCGACAGCATCTTTTGGCGTTATTGTATCGGGTCAAGTATAAAAAATTTAGCAAATTACCAGAGAGTAGCGAATGCAGGTTTGGGGCAAAATCTTAGGGGCATTTTTTGGTTTCCTCCTTGGTGGGCCGTTTGGTCTGTTGTTAGGTCTTTTTTTAGGCCATAAGTTCGATAAAGCTCGCGCAAATGTTTATTACGGCAGCGGTTTTGGTGGTTTCGGTGCCGGTCAGGGCAGCAATACCCAACGTCAGGCCGCGTTCTTCCATGCCGCGTTTGCGGTTATGGGCCATGTGGCCAAAGCCAAAGGCCGGGTCACAGAAGATGAAATCCGGGTAGCCAGCCTGCTGATGGACCGCATGGGACTGCATGGCGAGTCCCGCCGTCAGGCTCAGGATGCCTTCCGCGAAGGGAAATCCGAAGACTTCCCGCTGGAAGACATCCTGATGCGGGTACGCCAGGGCAGTGGCGGCCGCGCTGATCTGCTGCAGTTTTTCCTGGAGTTACAAATTCAGGCCGCGTTTGCGGACGGTAACCTGCATCCGAGCGAGCGTCAGTTGCTGCATACTATCGCCCGTCTGCTGGGGTTCTCGCCGCAGCAGTTGGAACAACGTCTGCACATGCAAGAAGCGGCGTTCCGCTTTCAGCAGGGGCAATACCAGCATCAGTATCAGCAGGGCGGTTTCCGGCAGGCACCCAGCCGCGATCAGCTGGCAGATGCTTACGAGCTGCTCGGTGTCAAAGACACGGCTACATCGCAGGAGCTTAAACGCGCTTACCGTAAACTGATGAATGAACATCACCCGGATAAGCTGGCTGCCAAGGGGCTGCCGCCTGAGATGATGGAACTGGCCAAGCAAAAGACGCAGGAACTGCAGGCGGCATACGATTTGATCCGCAAGGTCAAAGGCTTTAAATAGTCGCCATCTCTGTCTGAGCAGGACTTACTGCAATGGTAAGTACCTGCTCACCTTTCCCTGCTGTTCCTGCAGTGCCGCGTGTGCGTTTCGCCGTTGTTCGGCCTGATTTCCTTTCCTTTATTCTGATTCGTTTCCCGCTGTGATTACTTGTCCGTTCTGGCCGTTACGCTGGATGTCCTTTACGTTTGGTGCCGCTGATTAAGGTGCCCGACACTCCCGAGGCGAAATGCTTCTGACGCGATAGACCTCTTGATCATGTGGGCGCCTGAATTACACCTGATTCTGTGGCCGACCTTCAACAAAGGCCGTGATGTTGTCGATCAGCTGGTTCGCCAGCGTCTGAATCGCACTGTCGGATCCCCAGGCAACATGCGGGGTCAGAATCAGATTTGGTAAGTGGCTGCTTACTACTAGCGGGTTGTCAGCCGGAGCTGGTTCCTGTATGAAGACATCGATACCAGCACCGGCCAGTTTCCCGTCCTGCAGCGCCTCAACCAGCGCCTGCTCGTCAACCAGTCCGCCTCGTCCGGTATTGATCAGCAGGGCACTGGGCTTCATCTGTGTCAGTTCCGGCTGGCCGATCAGGTTGCGGGTGTGATCGCTCAGCGGGCAGTGCAGGGTAATGACATCGGCTTGTGCCAGTACGTCGTGAAAAGGGGTGTAGCCGGGACGGCACTGCGCGGCACCTTTGTGCTCGGCAAACAGCACTTTCATGCCCAGACTTTTCGCCAGCCCGGCCACCGCTTTACCCAAGCTGCCGGCACCAATCACGCCCAGCGTGGCACCCCGGATATCGCCGATGGGATGGGTAAAAAAGCAGAATTGTCCCTTTTCCTGCCAGACGCCGCTCTGGACATCACGGTGGTAGCCCAGCAGGTTACGGCGCAGGGCAAACATCAGGGCAATAACATGTTCAGGGACGGAATCGGTGGCATAGTCGCGGATATTGCTGACCATGATGCCATGCTCGCGGCAGTAGTCGAGATCGACGTTGTTGGTTCCGGTCGCTGCGATTGCAATCATTTTCAGTTGCGGCAGCTGGCGCAGGATATCGGCACTGAGGACGACTTTGTTGGTGATGGCGATGGTGGCATCTTGCAGCCGGTGCACCACCTGCTCGGGGGCCGTGGCTGGAAAAGCCTGCCACAGATGGGTAAAAACGGGTTGTGGCAAATGAATGTGGGAAGGAATCGTATCCCTGTCGAGAAAGACTATGGTTTCCATACGTTCGGCTTTATTCCAATGAGGTTAGTGTCTGCTAGTTAACACTAACCTCCCCATCGGACTCAAGTCCTGTGTGCCGAAATCAGATGTCAGACGGTTAGATACCCGACGCCAGATATCAGACGTCAGATATCAAACGTCAGATATCAAACGATAGCGGCGCCAGGGTGCGCTGCGGTGCGTCCGGGTAGAAATCACATGGCGCGAACAGGTGCATCGGCTCGCCGCTGCGCGGATGGAAAAAGTTCAGCTCGGCTGCGTGGAGCTGCAGGCGGTTGGCCATGGCCTGGGCTTCTTCCTCGGCATAAAAACGGTCGCCCAGTATCGGGTGGCCGATAGCCAGCAGGTGAACCCGCAGCTGGTGTGAGCGGCCGGTTATCGGACGCAGGCGTACCAGTGAACTGTTATTGCTGCGCTGGAGCACCTGATAATGGGTGACTGACGGCTTGCCGTCCTCAAAACAGACCTTCTGCTTCGGGCGGTTTGGCCAGTCACAAATCAGCGGCAGATCAATGGTGCCTTCGTCCTGGGCAATTTCTCCCCAGGTACGGGCGTAGTAGACCTTCTCGGTCTGACGCTCGCGGAACTGGGCTTTGAGCTGACGTTCGCTGTGCTTGTTCAGTGCCAGCACAATCAGGCCGGAGGTGGCCATGTCGAGCCGGTGAATAATATGCGAGTCCGGATAATCCGCCAGCACCCGGGCATAAATGCTGTCGTGAAAGGCCGGATCTCGTCCCGGATTGGACAGCAGGCCAGATGGCTTGTTGACCGCAATAATGTCGTCATCGAGGTAGAGAATATCCAGCCACGGATCTTTAGGCGGATTGTAATCAAGCTCTGGCAGTTTGCTCATCGGAAACCTGGTGTCATGGTCAATCGGGATGGAGAAGGGCGGCGATGATAGCACACTTGATGAGTGCGCCCAATGGTTGTCGAGCGGAGACAAAAAAGCCGCCGGGGTCACCGGCGGCCTGGGAACGAAATCGGCTGAGATTAGCCGTGGCTGACCACGATCAGGCGCAGCGAGTCCAGCTGTACCTGAGCCTTGGCAATGTAGCCGGTCAGATCGTTGATCTGGCTGTCAATCTGGTCCAGCTCGTCGTCACGGATGTTCGGGTTGACAGCTTTCAGGGCCTGCAGACGATCCAGTTCGCTGCGCAGACGGGTTTCCATGTCGGTCTGGGCATCACGGCGGATGGTTTCCAGCTCCTGCACCACGGCTTTCTCTGCAAATTCGATCAGGGTGTGGATCTCTTTTTGCACCGAATTCACCAGCTTGCTGCCCAAGTGGCGGTTGACCGGGCTTAGCTGACGGTTAAAGCCTTCAAACGCCACGTTGGCGGCCAGGTTGTTGCCCTTGGCATCCAGCAGGATACGGATCGGGGTTTGTGGCAGGAAGCGGCCGATACCGGACTGTTTCGGTGCTTGTGCATCCACCACGTAGACCAGTTCCAGCAGCAGGGTACCGGCCGGCAGGGCTTTGTTCTTCAGCAGCGAGACGGCGGTGGTGCCGACACCTTCAGACAGCAGCAGGTCGATACCGCCCTGAATCATCGGGTGCTCCCAGCTGATGAAGTGCATGTCTTCACGTGCCAGAGCCGTGTCACGGTCAAACGTGATGGTGCAACCGTCGTACGGCAGGCCCGGGTAGCTCGCCACCATCATGTGTTCTGATGGGGTGACCACGATGGCATTTTCGCCCTTGTCTTCCTGATTCAGGCCGATGGTGTCGAACAGGCCAAGCGCGAAAGTCACCAGATTGGTGTCGCCGTCTTTGGCAGCAATTTCGTCAACCAGCGCATGGGCTTTGTCGCCGCCGTTCGAGTGGATTTCCAGCAGGCGGTCGCGGCCTTGCTCCAGCTTGGCTTTCAGGGTCTGGTGCATGGTGGCGCTCTTTTCAATCAGCGCTTCCAGGGCTTCGCCATCCGGCTTGTCGCTGGCCAGCAGGGTGATCAGATCGTTGCTGAAGGCATCGTAGATCGCCCGGCCGGTCGGACAGGTTTCTTCAAAGGCATTCAGGCCTTCGTTGTACCAGCGTGCCAGCAGTGCCTGCGAGGTGCCCTGCAGGTGCGGGATATGAATCTCGATATCGCGTTTTTGCCCGATACGGTCAAGACGACCGATACGCTGCTCCAGCAGATCCGGGTTGCCCGGAAGGTCGAACATCACCAGTTGGTTGGCAAACTGGAAGTTACGGCCTTCCGAGCCGATTTCTGAACACAGCAGAACCTGAGCCCCGTCTTCTTCCTGAGCAAAGTAGGCGGCGGCTTTGTCACGCTCAATGATCGACATGCCTTCGTGGAACACGGTGGCACGGATGCCTTCCCGCTCACGCAGCGCCTGCTCCAGTGTCAGTGCCGTCTGGGCGCGGGAGCAGATCACCAGGACTTTCTCCTGACGGTTCGCTTTAAGCATGTCCAGCAGCCAATTCACCCGTGGGTCAAACTGCCACCAGGTCGCCGAATCGCCTTCGAACTCCTGATAGATATCTTCCGGGTACAGCAGCTTGGCGACCTTCTGCTCGTCGGTCATGGCACCGCCCATCATGCTGGCTACGCGCATTGCCGTCTGGTACTGGGTCGGCAGCGCAAGCGGGTACATGTTCAGGTGACGCTGCGGGAAGCCTTTGATGGCGGCACGGGTGTTACGGAACAGAACCCGGCCGGTGCCGTGACGGTCCATCAGGTTGTCGATCAGCTCGCGGCGGGCCACGTTCTGTTGCTCGGCATCAATATCACCGGCTTCCAGAATGCGCAGCATCGGCTCGATATCCTGTTCCGGCAGCAGCTCGACCAAGGCATTTTTGGCGTCATTGTCCAGTTTCTCACCCGACAGCAGGCGCGAGACTGCGTCCGCCACCGGGGCGTACTGGCGCTCTTCTTCCACGAAAGATTCATAATCGTAGAAGCGATCCGGATCCAGCAGGCGCAGACGGGCAAAGTGGCTTTCGTGACCCAGTTGCTCCGGGGTCGCGGTCAGCAGCAGTACCCCAGGGGTATTGTCGGCCAGCGCTTCAACCACTTGGTACTGGCGGCTTGGCTTGTCTTCGCTCCACTCCAGGTGGTGCGCTTCATCGACTACCATCAGATCCCAGCCGGCGTCCAGCGCCTGCTCGAAACGGCGACGGCTTTTGCGCAGAAAATCCAGAGAACAAAGAACCAGCTGTGCCGTATCAAAAGGGTTAGCCGAATCGGCAAAGGCTTCGACACAGCGCTCTTCGTCAAAAATGGAAAAATGCAGGTTGAACCGGCGCATCATCTCGACCAGCCACTGGTGCTGCAGGGTTTCCGGTACCAGAATCAGGACACGCTCGGCACGGCCAGACAGCACCTGCTGGTGGATGATCATCCCGGCTTCAATGGTTTTACCCAAACCTACTTCATCGGCCAGCAAGACACGCGGCGCGTAACGGCGGCCGACTTCATGGGCAATGTACAGCTGATGCGGGATCAGACCGGCACGCATGCCGCACAGGCCACGCAAAGGGCTCTTGTGCTGTTCGTACTGGTTTTTCAGGGCGCGGTAACGCAGGGCAAAACGGTCCATACGGTCAATCTGACCGGCAAACAGTTTATCCTGCGGTTTGTTAAAACGGATCTGGTGGCTGAGGAGGAGCTCACGCAGCTGGACGTTTTCTTCGCCGGTATCGGTGCGCGTACCCACGTAGGTGAAGACTCCCTGGTCTTCCTCTACCTGCGTTACATTAAGGGACCAGCCCTCATGGCTTTCTACCACATCACCGACATTGAACATTACGCGGGTCACTGGGGCGTCACTGCGGGCGTAGAGGCGGTTCTCTTCGCTGGCCGAGAACATCAGGGTGACCGTTCTTGCATCCAGGGCAACAACGGTTCCCAAACCCAAATCACTTTCAGTATCACTGATCCAACGTTGACCCAAAGCAAATGGCATAGTGGTTAAAACCTTCTAATTATTTGAAATTAAGGAGAATGCGAAGCCGATGCCTCAGCATTTATAGACTACACTCAAAGATATAATAACCATGAAGTGACACGCCGGCTGTCGAACGCGGCCAATCGGTATATAAGTGTAGCCAGAATCTGCACCGGTAAAAAAGGCGAGTAATGTTACTGCAAGCCGTGAGCAAGGTCACGGTCAAAGTTCGAAGAAAAGAGGATAAGGAGGCTGTCACATTTATTTCATTATCTCCGGTCTTTAATAGTGTCAGAGGCTGTTTGGCTGAGACTGACGCAATGCGGCATCGCTGCCGCCGATTTGTTACCAAGGAGGTACTTATGGATGAAGTTGAAAGGAAAGTCTTTGTACTTGATACCAATATTCTGCTTCATGAACCCCTCGCCATCTATTCATTCAAAGAACACGATGTCGTCATTCCGATGACAGTGCTGGAAGAACTGGATCGGATCAAAGATACCAAACGTGATGTGTCCCGTGACGCCCGAGTCGCCATCCGGGCGCTGGAAGACATTTTCCACGATGCCACCCCCGAACAAATCGCCGAGGGGATCCCGATCAGCCGCCATGGCGAGTCGCTGGGCAAAATCGCTATCTTCGCCGACTATGAAGTCACGGAAACGGTGCATGCCTTTGCCGACAAGGCCGGTGACAACCGGATTCTCAACGGGGTGCTGTTCCTGCAATCCCACTACGCGCCACGGGAAGTGGTACTGATCACCAAAGACATCAACATGCGGCTGCGGGCCAAAGGCGCCGGGGTTTATTTCGTCGACGACTACCGCTCAGACCAACTGATTGATGATGTGCGGATGCTAACCAAAGGGTTCTATGAGTTCCCCGGCAGCTTCTGGGAGCGAGTGGGCGAGTGCTACTCGGAAAAAAGCGGCCGCTCGACGCTGCATACCTTACCTGCCGAGTTGTTTGAAGCGCCATTTATCAATCAGTATCTGCTGGACAAGGACAGCGACTTTGCGGGACGGGTACAGGAAATTGAAGACGGCAGCGTGACCCTCAAAGACATTGGCCGTGAGCGCTTGATGCACCGTCAGGCGTGGGGGATCCATCCGAAAAACATCTACCAGGGCATGGCGCTCGATGCACTGATGGATCCGAGTATTGATCTGGTGATCCTGACTGGCCCGGCGGGCTGCGGGAAAACCATTCTGGCGCTAGCTTCTGCGCTGGAGCAGGTCATTGAAAAAGGGATGTATGACAAAATCATCGTCACCCGCAACACGCCGGAGATCGCCGAATCGATCGGTTATCTGCCGGGTACCGAAGAAGAAAAAATGCTGCCTTGGCTGGCGGCGGTCACCGATACCATGGAAGCGCTGCATAAAAACGACGTCTGTACCGATGGGTCGATGAAATACATCTACGACAAAGCCAACATCCAGTTTAAATCGATTAACTTCATGCGGGGACGCTCTATCCAGAATGCATTTGTGCTGTTGGATGAGTGCCAGAACCTTTCCGCGTCACAAATCAAGACCATCATTACCCGTTGTGGGGAAGGAACCAAGTTGGTGTGCTCGGGCAACCTGGCACAGATTGACTCCAGTTACCTGTCGCCCGTGACATCTGGGCTGACGTATATCGTTGAACGATTCAAGAATTTTGAGGGCAGTGCCAACATTTATCTGAATGGCGTTGTCCGTAGCCGCCTGGCTGAATTTGCTGAGGAAAACCTCTGAGCCGGTGGCAGGGGCTGGCTGCCTGACAGCGAAGGATGAACCGGTTATGAGCGAATATCACAGAGAAAACCGGTTCTCCTGTCAGCCGGATCTTACCGGCCGCAACCAGCATCACAGCATGGGTTAAACGCCCAGATACTGCTTCAGTTTTTTATCTTCCGGCCTGCCCAGCACTTGTTGGGCAGGCCCAAACACTCGCACTTCCCCCTGTTCGATAAAGGCACATTTATCCGCGATTTTCAGCGCGTCCTCCGGACTGTGCGTGACCATCACTACGGTGGTGAGCTGCTCGCGTGCCAGTTTCTGGACCAGCTGGAGCATGTCGTTGCGCAGTGCCGGGTCGAGGGCGGAGAAAGGCTCATCCAACAGCAGCAGCGGCCGTTGGCGGATCAGGCAGCGTGCCAGCGCAACCCGCTGGCGCTGGCCACCGGACAGCTGTTCCGGCAGGCGATCGAGATAGCTCTGTAACCCGACCCGGGCCGCCGCGATCACGACCTGCTCTTTTTCCTCTCGGCTGAGCCGAAGGCCGGGATGCAGGCCAAGACCGATGTTTTCAAAGACAGTCAGATGCGGGAACAGGTTGTGCTCCTGAAACAGGATCGACAACGGACGCCGGGCTGGAGGGACGGCGATAACCGGTTGGCCGTCGATGGTCAGGCTGCCGCTGTCCGGTTCAAGAAAACCGGCAACCATCGCCAGCAGGGTACTTTTGCCAGCCCCGCTCGGACCGAGCAGGGCGACGATATCCCCCTTTTCAGCCTGCAAGTCAAAGCACAGTTGGGTCGTGCGATCGCGGTGCATCGGGTCAGTGTAAGCGTGGCTCAGTTGGGTCAGGGTCAGCATGAAGGTGTCCGAATCAGCAGTTTTTCAACCAGCGTAAAGAGCCCGAGGCTCAGGAGTAACAGGATCAGGGCTGCTACCGCAGCAGCATCCATCTGGTAGCTGCCCAGTAGGTGTAGCAAATAGAGAGGCAGGGTCTGGAAATCCTGACTGCCGAACAGGGCGATGGCGCTCAGATCCCCGAGCGACAGGACAAAGCCGATTGCCATTGCCTGCGACAACGGTTTTTTCAGCGCGCGCCATTCGACCAATTGCAGACGGCGCAGGCCGTGCATGCCTAGGCTGTGGCACAGCGGATCATACTGCTGGGCGACATGAAGCATCGGCTGGCTCAGGGTTTTCAGCACATACGGTAGCGCCATCAGGGCGTTGACCGCAACCACCACCCAGAATGCCGCCCCGAAGGCATCGGTAAACTGGCGCAGCAGCAGGAACAGGCCGGTGCTGATCACCAGCCCCGGGGTAACCAAGATCACGGTGCCGATCAGCTCCAGGCCATCCGCCCGCCATCGGGCGCGATGCAATCGCCATTGGCGGCTGGTCAGCAGAATGGCTATCCCGCCAAGCAGGGCCAGCAGGCAAGAGCCAAGGGCGATTTGCAGCGAGTGGCTGATCGCCTGCCACAGAGAGGGATCCTGAAGCAGCGTCAGGGTTTGCGGGTTCAGCCCGGCACTGATCACCGCCAGCAGCGGTGGCAGTACCAGCAGCAACACCAGGCTGAGCCAGAACCAGTCCCAGACCTTGCTGGCCAGGCTGTCGAACTGATCTGGACGCGGTTTTCCGGTGGACTGGCTGGAGGTCGCCAGCGGCTTGGCCAGACGCTGGGTTAGCAGCACCAGGCTGCAGCACAGCAGCATTTGCCACAGTGCCAGCAGGGCTCCGCCAGCGAGATCGAAGTCATAACGCAGCGCCTGATAGATCGCCAGCTCAATGGTTGTGGCCTTGGGGCCGCCACCCAGTGCCATGATGACCGCAAAACTGGTAAAGCACAGCATAAAGACCAGCCCGGCAGCATGGGGAAGCTGCTGGCGCAAACGCGGCCAGGCAACAAAACGGAAAGTCTGCCAGCTCGACAGGCCAAGGTGGCTGGCCAGCTGATGCTGTTCATAGGGAATGCCTTCCAGACACTGGTGCAGCAGGCGGGTGGCCAGCGGCAGATTGAGGAAGACGTGGGCCAGCAGGATGCCCTGCAAACCATAAATGGAGAACGGCTTGTCACCGGTCAGCGACACCAGCCACTGGGTGAGCAGGCCGTTGTTGCCGTAAATCGCCAGCAGGCCAAAGACCGCCACCAATACCGGCAACACCAGCGTCATGGCAAATAGCCTGAGCAGCATAGCCTTGCCGGGAAAACGGCGGCGGGACAGGGCGTAGGCGACCGGAATGGCCGGCAGCACGCTGAACAGGGTCGACAGGAACGCCTGCCAAAAGGAGAAGCGGGTGACATGGCGCAGATACGGATCCTGCCACAGGCTGATGAATTGCAGGTCGCTGGCCTGGCTGATCAGGGCGCCCAGCGCGCCCAGTACTAACAGGCTGATCAACCCGGCCGTGATCAGGCCGGGCATTGGGGTGGTGCGATGTGTCAAGATTACGTGCCTGTTTACTGAGTCAGAGCGTGTTGCCATTCACGGATCCAGTTGCGGCGCTGGGTCGCGATCTCATCGGCCGTGAATTCCAGCGCTTTAGCGGGCAGCGTCAGCTGCTCAAAACCTGCTGGCAGGGCTTGCTGGGTGACCGGGTACATCCAGTTACCGGTTGGGATCACCTGCTGGAAGGTGTCGCTCAGCATGAAGGCCAGGAACTGATCGGCCAGCTTCTGGTTATCGCTACCCTTCAGCTTGGCGGCAACTTCAACTTGCATGTAATGGCCTTCGCTGAAATCCGCGGCCTTGTATTTGGCGTCGTTTTCCGCGATCAGGTGATAAGCCGGCGAGGTGGTGTAGGACAGCACCATATCAGATTCCCCTTTCAGGAACATGCTGTAGGCTTCCGACCAGCCTTTGGTGACCGTGACGGTTTTCTTGGCAAGCTGCTGCCAGGCTTCACCGGCTTTGTCACCGTAGACTGATTTCACCCACAGCATCAGACCCTGGCCCGGCGTGGAGGTGCGTGGATCCTGATAGATGATCTTCAGATCGTCACGCTTAACCAGTTCATCAAGGCTTTTCGGCGGATTCTTCAGCTTGCTGCTGTCGTAGATAAAGGCAAAATACCCATAATCAAAAGGCACGAATGTGCTGTCTTGCCAGCCAGTTGGCAGCGCCAGTGCTGGCATGGTCAGGTGATGCTCGGCCAGCAGGCCGGTTTTTTTGGCTTCGCTGATCAGGTTGTTATCCAGACCCAGCAGAATATCGGCCTTGGTGTTTTTTCCTTCCAGACGCACCCGGTTCAGAATTGATACTCCGTCATCCAGGGCCACGAATTCCAGGTTACAGCCGCATTCGGCTTCAAAGGCTTTTTCCACAGCCGGTCCCGGTCCCCACTCCGAAGCAAAGGAGCTGTAGGTGTATACTGTCAGGGTGTTGTCATCGGCCCAGGCGGTGCCCGCGGCGAGAGAAAGGGTCAAAATAGGTAGTAGCTTATTCACTGTACGCTCCTGATACGCTTGCATCCGGCAAGAGAGGGGAAATTAGGGGCACAGGGTTGAGAGCTGGCAGCCTCATGCTGCCGTGATAAGGCAAACTATCGGGGTCTCAATTCCTACGCCAGTGCTAACTGGATCAGGTTCTGTGGGTTTTGCTGCCGCAATCTCAGTCCGGAACGGTGCCAGACACCCCATGAGAACAAGGCGCTATTGTAATCTGCGCTGCGCCCGGTTGCTACCCCTGATACTGCTGGGAGCCTCCGCTCACTCGCCGCGGTTGCCGCGAGGGGCATAAGAGGGCCTCAGCGGGCTTCGTTCAGCGCCCAGTTGTAGTCATAGCGAACGTGATTGAGTTGCACCGGTTGTTGGCGGTATTGATTGAGGTGTGCCTGCAGCTGGCTAAGATTGCCGAAATCGCTGGCGTACCAGTCATAAATTGAGGACAGGCGCACCTTATCCTGTTCAACTGCCACGCCCTTGCGACTGTTGATAAAACGCTTGGCGGATTGTTCCAGCAGCGCGTCATGGTTGGCGGCGGTGAAGGCTTGCGGCTGGAGATCCGGGCAGCCCAGACTGGCGCAGTTGACCACGTAATGAATGCGTGGATCGCGCCAGATAGGGCGCAGGATCCGGTGCTCAATGTCATTGAGGGTCAGCTTTTGACCGGCAATGGTAATCAGCGTCTCGTCCCACGGTCCGAAGCTGAACAAGCCGCCCAGCTTGGTGATGGAAGAGACCGGGTAGTTATCCAGAATCAGCTTCACGGTCAGGGCGTTATAGAGGTTAACCCAGTAGGCGAACTGCTCATTCCGGTTCAGCCAACGGGGATCTTGCCCTGCCAAATCACGCAGGTAGTGGCCCAGTTCATAGCGATCGGTATCGTTGACCTGACGGTAGCGGAACAGGGTTTGTTGGGGGGAAACCACCAGATACTTATCCAGCAGTTGCTGCCAGCGGCTGTGATCGATGGTGGTGCTGCTGGTGGGTTGGCTGGCCTGCCAGTACGGCCAGAGGTCGGCTTTGGGGGCGGCCATACTGCCGTTCGACAGCAGGAGCAGGGCTAAGGCAATGAGCAAACGCATGGGATGTCCTTGTATACAGATGTGACGTGATCAAGTGTAGATGACCGGCGAATCGCTGATATCTTTCCACGTTCCCGACGTTTTTCCACTGTTCCTGTTCCTGTTCTTGTTCTTGTTTGTGTTGTCTGTTCGTACGCTCTGTTTGCGTATGGCTGTTCAGGGCTCGAACGTTGTGGCATGTCCGCCCTCTGGTGATACCGGCTGACACCGCGAACAGGGGCCGGAACGAAACAGCCCCGAGCAAGCTCGGGGCTGATGAAACTGGCGTTGTGTGATGTTCCTGAAGGTTACGCCAGGAAGGCCGGAATTCGGCTTTCATACTCGGCGATCTTGTCTTCGTGCTGCAGCGTCAGGCCGATATTATCCAGGCCGTTCAGCAGGCAATGACGGCGGAACTCGTCAATCTCAAAGTGATATTGTTTGCCGTTCGCGCTGACGGTCATGGTTTCCAGATCCACTATGATTTCTGCCCCTTCGGTCGCAGCCACAAACTGGAACAGTTCGTCGACTTCTGCTTCGCTCAGGCGAACCGGTACCATCTGGTTGTTGATCGAGTTACCGTAGAAAATGTCAGCAAAGCTCGGTGCAATCATCACTTTGATGCCGTAATCGGCCAGCGCCCACGGGGCGTGCTCACGGGATGAACCGCACCCGAAGTTTTCCCGCGCCAGCAGAATGCTGGCACCCTGATAGCGCGGCGCGTTCATGACAAAGCCCGGGTTAGGCTGTTCACCGGCATCATCCAGAAAACGCCAGTCATGAAACAGGTGCTTGCCGAAACCGGTACGGGTGACTTTCTGCAAAAACTGCTTCGGGATAATGGCATCGGTATCCACGTTGGCAGCATCCAGAGGAACTACCAGGCCGGTATGTTGTTTAAATCCTGTCATTACTTTCGTTCCTTCTGATTATGCTGTCGCAGCTTCTGGTTCCAGCTCGCGGATATCGACAAAGTGGCCAGCACACGCCGCGGCGGCAGCCATGGCCGGGCTGACCAGGTGCGTGCGGCCATCACGGCCCTGACGGCCTTCGAAGTTACGGTTGCTGGTGGATGCGCAGCGCTCTCCCGGGCCCAGACGGTCGTTGTTCATCGCCAGACACATCGAGCAGCCCGGCAGACGCCATTCAAAACCGGCTTCAATAAAGATCTTATCCAGCCCTTCTTGCTCGGCCTGCGCTTTCACCTGCTCTGAACCCGGTACCACCAGGGCCTGAACGTTCGGGGCGACTTTACGGCCTTTAGCAATGGCCGCGGCAGCGCGCATGTCTTCAATGCGTGAGTTGGTGCATGAACCGATAAAGACTTTGTCGATTGAAAAATCAGACAGCTTTTTGCCGGCTTCCAGCCCCATGTAGGCCAGTGCTTTTTCCGCGGAGGCTTTTTCAACCGGGTCGCTGAAGTCTGCCGGAGACGGAATTGGCTCGTCCACGGCAATTACCTGGCCCGGGTTGGTTCCCCAGGTGATCTGCGGTTTGATGTCTTTGGCATTCAGAGTGACCACGGCGTCGTATGCGGCTCCGGCATCGGTTTTCAGGGTCTGCCAGTAGGTGATTGCAGCATCCCAGTCAGCGCCGGTCGGGGCAAAGTGTCGGCCCTTGACGTAGTCGAACGTGGTCTGGTCTGGCGCGATCAGGCCGGCTTTGGCGCCCAGCTCAATCGCCATGTTACATACTGTCATCCGGCCTTCCATCGACAGGTCGGTGATCGCCTCGCCACAGAATTCGACCACATAACCGGTTCCGCCCGCGGCGGTGGTTTTGCCGATGATCGCCAGCACGATATCTTTCGCGGTGATACCCGGTGCCACTTTGCCTTTGACCTCGATTTTCATGGTCTTGGCGCGAGACTGCTTGAGGGTCTGGGTCGCCAAGACGTGCTCAACTTCGGAGGTGCCGATGCCGAAAGCCAGCGAGCCGAAGGCGCCGTGAGTGGCGGTGTGGGAATCGCCACACACGATGGTCATCCCCGGCAGGGTAATCCCCAACTCCGGCCCCATCACGTGCACGATACCCTGATATTTGTGGTTCAGGTCGTACAGAGTGACCCCGAACTCTTCACAGTTCTTGGCCAGCGTTTCCATCTGGATCCGGGCCATCTCGCCGGAGGCTTTGATGTCTTTGGTCTGGGTTGAGACGTTATGATCCATGGTGGCAAAGGTTTTGCCGACCTGGCGTACCGGACGGCCTTTTTCGCGCAGGCCGTCAAAGGCCTGCGGTGAGGTGACTTCATGCACTAGGTGACGGTCGATATACAGGATCGGGGTTTCGCCTTCGGCCGCGACGGCGACATGGGCATCGTAAACTTTCTGGTAAAGCGTCCTTGGCGCTTGTGTCTCTGGCGCGTTAGTTGTCGACATTGTGGTTTGCTCCCTGTTTTTATAATGTCCGGGCGATTTAGGCCTGGCGAATATAGTGGGCGATGCGGTCACCCATTTCGCTGGTGCTCAGCGCCGGGCTGTTACCGGCTAGATCGGCGGTCAGCTCGCCAGCTTCCAGCGCCTGTGAAACGGCCTGTTCAATCGCGCGAGCTGCCTGCTCTTCGCCCAGGCTGTAACGCAGCATCAGTGCTGCCGACAGAATTTGTGCCACCGGGTTGGCGATGTTTTTACCGGCAATATCCGGTGCTGAGCCGCCTGCTGGCTCGTACATGCCGAACTTGTCCTGGTTCAGGCTGGCAGAAGGCAGCATCCCCATTGAGCCGGTGATCATGGCGCATTCATCGGAAATGATGTCACCGAAAATGTTGGAGCACAGCATGACGTCAAATTGCGCCGGATCTTTGATCAGCTGCATGGTCGCGTTGTCGATGTACATGTGGCTCAGGCTCACGTCCGGGTAGTCTTTGGCAATCTCTTCCACCACTTCACGCCACAGAATTGAGCTTTGCAGCACGTTCGCTTTATCAATCGAGCATACTTTTTTGCCGCGCAGCTTGGCTGATTCAAACGCGATCCGGGCAATGCGCTCAATCTCGTAGCGGTGGTAGATCTCAGTATCAAAGGCTTTTTCTTCCGGCCCTGACCCTTCGCGCCCTTTTGGCTGGCCGAAGTAAATGCCGCCGGTCAGCTCGCGCACCACCACGATGTCAAAACCACGCTCGGAAATGTCAGCTCGCAGCGGGGAAAAACGCTCTAGACCCGTATGGATTTGCGCCGGACGCAGGTTGCAAAACAGCTGGAAATGCTTGCGCAGTGGCAGCAACGCGCCGCGCTCCGGCTGATCATTGGGTGGCAGGTGTTCCCATTTCGGGCCGCCGACTGAGCCAAACAAGATCGCGTCTGCCGCTTCACAGCCTTTCAGGGTCGCTTCTGGTAACGGACAGCCGTGGTTGTCGATGGCAATGCCACCGACATCGTATTCTTTGCAATTCAGGGTAAAGCCGAATTTTTCCTGCGCGGCATCCAACACTTTGTGGGCTTGCTGCATGACTTCCGGGCCAATGCCGTCACCCGGTAAAACGGCGATATTGTAAGTACCTGCCATGGTTATACTGTCTCCATATGGGATTTTTGTTTGATTTGTTCGATTTGCTCTGCGCGGTGGATGCTGTTGATCACATGCAGCAATGCCTGACCTGAGGCCTCGACAATGTCGGTAGCCAGGCCGGTACCGTGGTACTTACGGCCTTTGTAGTTGGCAATAATATCGGCCTGGCCCAGGCCATCTTCCCCTTCACCTTTGGCGGTCAGGTCGAATTTATCCAGCACGATCTCGTAGCCGGTCAGGCGGTAAATACATTGGTACAGGGCGTCGACCGGGCCGTTACCGACCGCGGCCTCACATTTTTCTTCATCCCCGCACTGCAGTTTGATACTGGTGGTCGCCATCACGCTGCCGGACTGAACGCTCAGGTAGTTCAGCTTGTAGAAATCGTCTTCTTCACGCAGGTTGGCAAAATACATCAACGCTTCCAGATCGTAGTCGAACACCTGACCCTTGCGGTCTGCCAGCTTCAGGAAGTCGGCGTACAGGGTATCCAGATCGTATTCGTTCTCGTTGTAGCCCATGGTGTCCATGTGGCTTTTTACGGCGGCACGGCCGGAGCGGGATGTCAGGTTCAGCGCCTGGTTTTTCAGGCCGATGGATTCCGGCGTCATGATTTCGTAAGTGTTCTTGTTCTTCAGCATGCCGTCCTGATGGATACCGGACGAGTGGCTGAAGGCATTGGCACCGACAATCGCTTTGTTGGCCTGAATCGGCATGTTGCACAGCTGGCTGACCAGCTTGCTGGTCCGTGAGATCTCGTCATGTTTGATACCGGTATCGACCCCCAGGAACTCGGCGCGGGTCTTGATGATCATCGCAATCTCTTCCAGCGCACAGTTACCGGCCCGTTCACCAATACCGTTAATGGTCCCTTCAACCTGGCGGGCACCTGCCTGCACCGCAGCCATGGAGTTGGCTACTGACATGCCCAGATCGTCGTGACAGTGCACGGAAATCACGGCTTTATCGATATTCGGCACGCGGTTGAACAGCTGAGTGATGATGCCGCCAAATTCGTTAGGTAGGGTATAGCCGACGGTGTCCGGGATGTTCACTGTCGTGGCCCCGGCATTGATGGCCGCTTCCACCATCCGGCACAGGTTATCGATAGGTGTACGGCCAGCATCTTCACAGGAAAACTCGACATCATCAGTGTACTTGCGGGCACGCTTCACTGCTGCGACGCCCATCTCGATGACGTCATCGTAGCTGCGGCGCAGTTTGTCTTGGACGTGGATGGTTGACGTAGAAATAAAGGTATGAATTCGGAAGGCTTCGGCCACTTTCAGGGATTCGGCGGCCACATCAATGTCGTTGGCGACGGCGCGGGACAAGGCGCAGACCCGGCTGTTTTTGATGTGCTTGGCAATGGTCTGCACCGATTCAAAATCACCCGGCGAGGAAACGGGGAACCCGGCCTCAATAACATCGACCCCCAAGCGCTCCAGTGCGTAAGCGATTTGCAGTTTTTCCCTGACCGTCAGACTGGCGGACAACGCCTGTTCGCCGTCACGCAAAGTGGTATCGAAAATGATGACCTGATTGTTCATAGCTGCTTCCTTTTATTGGCCTGCCTGTAATGGCTTGGTCTGCGTCCGCTTGCGCCGGCCTCATATACGAAAAACCCGCGCATATTGCGCGGGTTTTGTGAATTCTTAGTGGTGTTGTTTCTCACCCATAAGCTACCCGCGCGAACTGGTCACGATAAGGAGGAGGCTTAGGAGAATTGATGAGAAACGCATTTTCATGTTTGCAATATTATCCGAGTAATTGGTTAACAAATGAATACCAAACAGACAGGCTGAGCGTCAACTACTAATTTCATGTTTATTTTATGTTCAGTTCGATTCAGTGAATAGTTCTGTTTGGTTTACAAAAACCAGTGGAGTTCACTGGTTTTTGCTGACACGGATCCGGTCAAACCAGCATAAACCCATCTCCGGGTGCCAAGTGAAAACAACGGGCAACGCGGGCGTGAAGATTGTCATTGAGCTTCCGTCAAAGCGTCACTGCGCTGTCATATCCCTTTCTTACTCTGGTGGCGATTTAATCAGATAAGGATGCGAGGATGACCATACTGACACCCTTACAGCGCCTCGATTATGCCGTTTCATCACGCTGCCTGTGCCACCGCTTTAATGTTCAGGTCGCACAGGTCAGCCGGGCGGTATCACACACCGGGGATGGCCACTTATATCTTCTGTTTGCCTTGCTGGTCTGGCTGCTGGACACCGTCAAAGGCGCGGAAGTGGTGCTGATCGGCTTGCAGGCTTTTGCGTTGGAGTTGCCCGTTTACCTTCTTCTGAAAAACAGTTTCAAACGGGCACGCCCAGTTTCCCTGCCAAGTTTTATCAAGCCGTCAGACAAATACAGTCTGCCGTCCGGCCATACTGCGGCCGCGTTTGTGATGGCTTCGCTGATCACCACGTATTACCCGGATACCGCTTGGTTTATCTGGCCCTGGGCGATGGCGATCGGGCTGTCGAGGGTATTGCTGGGCGTACACTATATTACTGATATTGCAGCTGGTGCGGCGCTGGGTCTCCTGTGCTTCCAGCTGGTGAATGTGTAGAGGGCTGTGAATGAAGATCCTTTATGGAGTACAGGGGACCGGAAACGGGCACATTTCCCGCGCCAGAGAGATGGCTCGGGCATTTTCTCTGCTGGAGGTTGAGGTGGACTACCTGTTTACCGGCCGCGAGCAGACGCAGTATTTCGACATGGCTGAGTTCGGTGATTACCAGACCCGGGCCGGGCTGACGTTTGTGACGGAAAACGGTCAGCTGAATCAGTGGAAAACCCTGACCCATAATCAGCCGCGTACTTTCCTGCGCGATGTGAACGCGCTGGATTTAACCCGCTATGACCTAGTGCTCAATGACTTTGAGCCGGTCTCGGCCTGGGCCGCGCGCCGGCAAAACGTCCACAGCATTGGCCTGAGTCACCAGAACGCGTTCCTGCAGGATATTCCAAAACAGGGGCAAAGTAGTCTGGATAAGCTGATCACCCGGTTTTTTGCCCCGACGGCGCAGCAAGTGGGTCTTCACTGGTACCACTTTAACCAGTTTATTCTGCCGCCGATCGTGCCGCCCTCGATCCAGCCGATCACCAACGATGGCTCCGTGTTGGTCTACTTGCCATTTGAGAACCTCAGCGCGGTGCTTGATCTGTTGACCCGTTTTACACAGGTACATTTTTTCTGTTTTCATCCCGAGGTCGAACAGGACCACGAATACGAAAACGTCAGTCTCCGAAAACTCAACCGCGCGGCTTTTCATCATCAGATGCATTGCTGTCACGGTGTGATTGCCAATGGCGGTTTTGAGCTGCCGTCTGAAGCGATCAGCCTTGGCAAAAAGCTGCTGCTTAAGCCGCTGCATGGCCAGTATGAGCAGCAGAGCAATGTGATGACTTTAGAGATCATGGGGCTGGCGCAGTCGATGAGTTATCTGGACCCGTCTGCCTTGCGCGGCTGGCTTGATAGCGAGGGTGCCGGTCGGGTGCACCTGCCGGACGTGGCCATGCTGATTGCCGGCTGGATAGCGGAAGGGGATTGGCACAAAGGCGAAGCACTCTGGCACCGGCTGTGGGAGCAAGTTGAGTTTCCCGAGGTGGTTGAGGAAGCGCTGGTGGAACTCTATTCCCCAAAGGTGCCGAGCCGGCGTAAGCTGTCAATCAGCCCAACCTGCTAGTTTTTTCCGGGTGATGGTTGCCCGGAGTACGTCTTGGCCGTGATGGCTCGAGCGTGATGTGTGAAAGTCCTCGTACAAAGACGTTTGTGAGTCACGGTTGTTAAGTCATTGCTTTAGGTCATGGCGTTAAGTCATGGCGTTAAGTCATGGCGTTAAGTCATGGCGTTAAGTCATGGCTTTTCCTGACCTCATGCTGACCCAACCTCCCTGCCTGTTAAGCCACAATGGTATCAACCCATTGTGGCTTTATGTTATTTACAATCTTTTTAGAATGTTTTAGGTTCTTGTATCTTTATGATATATATGAATTTGTTGTGATTTTTGGCGGCAGTTTGGATGTGCTGACCGATTTGCACGGCATCCTCTATTTATTTCATATATTCATTTGCATGATACTTGCCGTACAGCAGGCGGGGTTCTGGCGTGATACAACAAGTATCGTGCTGTCAGCGCGCCTGTTAGCTCCCGGAACAGGTATTCACTAGAGGCAAAAATGGCACGCAAGAGCGCAACAATTCACTCTGTTGATGGTTACACCATGGAGACCAACTTACGCAGTGTTGATCTGAATCTGCTGACAGTGTTCGACGCTGTGATGCAAGAGCAGAACATCACCCGGGCGGCACACAACCTGGGGATGTCTCAACCCGCGGTCAGTAATGCCGTGGCGCGCCTGAAAGTCATGTTCAATGATGAGCTGTTTATCCGTCATGGTCGGGGGATCCAGCCCACTCAGCGTGCCAAGCAGCTGTTCGGCCCGCTGCGCCAGGCACTGCAGCTGGTGAAAAATGAGTTGCCTGCTTCCGTGTTCTGTCCGCAAACCTCCAACCGCACTTTTAAGCTGGCGATCAGCAGCCCGTCGGATATTCGCTTTGTTCCGGCGATCTTGCGCATCTTGGCTGAGCAGGCTCCAAATGTCCGGGTACAGATAGAAACCGAATCTGATGCGGCGATGGCAGAGAAGATGCAGTACCAGAATATCGATTTTGTGATTGATTATGCGCGCTTCGATGAACCGGGTATGTGCAGCACGGCACTGTTTCATGATGAGCTGGTGGTTGTCGCCGCCGGTAATCATCCGCGTCTGGGGGATACCCTTTCTACTGCAGAATTTGAAGCGGAAAAACATGCAGTGCTGAAGACCGTACCGGGCGTGAAACCTTTTGCCGAAACGGTTTATCACGAGAAAAGTCACTACGCGCCTGCCTATCAGGGAACCAGTCTGAGTAACGTGTTGTATGTGACCAGTCAGTCTGAGCTGATTGCCGTGGTGCCTCGCTGGCTGGCAAAGGCTGCGGCCCTGCAGCAATCCCTGAAAATCCTGCCGCTGCCGTTTGAATCCGGCGCGGTTAGCGGTTACCTGAGCTGGCACGAATCTTCGCAAAAAGACAAAGGCCATCTCTGGATGCGGGATCAGCTGCTGGCAATCTGTGGCTCCGGTGAGTACTGAGTCGGCGCGCACTCTGTGATTCAAGGTTAAGCCAGCTTTTGTGCTGGCTTTTTTACGTCTGTTGCCGCCCGTGGCGGTCTGCCACATTGCTGACGCAACCCTGTGATATCCTGAATAATCCGTACATGATGTGAGCAAAGTTATTCTGGTCATACCAGAATAATGATGGTTTTGTGATTTCGCAGAGTTGCCTTTTTCAGTGTCGCAGGTAGACTCCCCTGCACGATAGCTTACAGGTGTAAGCTTAACGGTAGAGTAGTTATGGCAAAACGAGAGTATCACATCGTCAACCGCATTCGTTCCCAGATTTCCCGTCTGGGGGAGCGGACGGCATTGCGCCACCGGGTCGATGGCCAGTGGCTGTCTGTCAGCTGGACGGAGTTCGGTGAGCAAATTCATCAGTTAGCGTTGGCGATGCTGACGCGCGGTCTGAACGTGCAGGATAAAGTCGGCATCTTCTCCAATAACATACCTCGCTGGAGCGTGGCGGATTTTGCCACCTTGTACAACCGCGCTGTGACCGTGCCTATCTACCCGACCAATACCCCGCAGCAGGCTGCCTATATCGTCAATGATGCCGGTATCCGGATGTTGTTTGTCGGCGAGCAGGCGCAGCTGGACGCAGCCCTGGAGCTGGCGGAAGAATGCCCGGGGCTGGAACACATCATCGTGATGTCACCAGCGGCAACTTTGCCGGATCACCCGAAAGTGATCAGCTATGACGCGTTTGTCGCGTTGAGCGGGGTCAGTACAGAGTCCGAAGGGGATGCGAAGGCCGAACTGACCCGTCGTCTGGATGAAACCACCATGGATGACCTGCTGACCCTGATTTACACCTCCGGGACCACAGGTACGCCCAAAGGGGTAATGCTGGATTATGCCAACATTGCCTCACAGATCGAAGGGCACGATCAGAAGCTGGCGCTGGCAGAAGGCGATGTATCCCTGTGTTTCCTGCCGCTTTCCCACGTGTTCGAGCGGGCATGGACCTTCTATGTCCTGCACCGTGGCGGTGTGAACTGCTACTTGTCGGATACCAATCTGCTGAAAGACGCGCTGGCGGAAGTGAAGCCGAATGTGATGTCTGCGGTGCCGCGGGTGTACGAAAAAATTTATTCCGGGGTGCACGACAAGGTGGCGCGTGCGCCCGTGCACCGCAAAGTGATGTTTACCTGGGCGGTGAACATGGGTGCCCGCATGGCACTGGCGCGACAGGAGTGTCGTGAGCCGTCCTGGCTGCTCAAGCGCAGTCATGCGCTGGCCGACAAGCTGGTGTTGTCCAAGCTGCGTGCCTTGTTAGGCGGTAACATCAAGTTCATGCCGTGCGGTGGAGCCAAACTGGATGAAAGTATTGGCCGGTTTTTCCACGCTATCGGGATCAACGTCAAGCTGGGCTATGGCATGACGGAAACAACCGCGACCGTTTCCTGCTGGGATGATAAGTGCTTCAATCCTGACTCCATCGGGATGCCGATGCCGGGCGCGGAAGTAAAAATCGGTGCCAATAACGAGATTCTGGTACGCGGGCCGATGGTCATGCGGGGCTACTACAACATGCCAGAAGAAACGGCAGCCAACTTCACCAATGATGGGTTCCTGAAAACCGGGGATGCCGGCCATATTGATCAAGATGGCAACCTGTTTATTACCGATCGCATCAAAGAGTTAATGAAAACCTCCGGCGGGAAATACATCGCGCCGCAGGTGATTGAAGGTGCCATCGGCAAAGATCATTTTATTGAGCAGATTGCGGTGATTGCCGATACCCGCAAGTTTGTCTCCGCGCTGATCGTCCCGTGTTTTGAAACCCTGGAAGAACATGCGCGCGAGCTGAACATCAAGTACAAAGACCGTCTTGAGCTGATCAAGCACACCCAGATCGTGGAACTGATTGAGAAGCGCCTGGGCGAACTGCAAAAGGATCTGGCGCGTTTCGAGCAGGTGAAGAAGTTCACCCTGCTGCCGCGTGCGTTCTCGATGGATCACGGTGAGCTGACCCCGACTCAGAAACTGCGTCGCAAGGTTATCCTCGACCGTTACCATGAGGAAATTGAGCGCATGTATGAAGAAAGCCATAAGGCCGCCCGCTCCCGCAAGTGATTCGGGCAGGGCGGTGAGACAGCCTGAAAACGGAAAACAAAAGGGAAGCGCAAGCTTCCCTTTTTGCTATGTAAGTCACGCACACTGTTGCAAAGGTAAAGTGAGATGCTCTGCAAATTGGAATCTTCATGGTGGAAGATGTTATACGCAGAGAGGATGAAATCATGATTGTGGTGGTTTTTTATCCATTTTAGAGGAATCTTGTTAACTGCCGCCGGGCGATAGACTTGATTGATAAAAAAACGTTACATTGATTAACGCTTACTGTAACGGGTTATGACCCGCTACAGGCAACATAGCGTGAACACACATGATTGGATTCATTCTTAGGCTAAAAATAAGCCCTAACTATGTGATATCAGCCTGTATAGCTAATTGAGGCAGAAGCCTGTAATAAGGTCTGCCGTCTACTTGGCTCAGTGACTGTACTACCCATGCTGCGTGTGTTGCCCGTCTGCCCTCCAGTCAGATTGGCAATACCTCAGGCCACAGTCACCGCAGTTACGTTGAATTAGCTATACGGGATGGTATACAAGACCTGGAGGCAGAAATATGGAAATGTTGTCCGGCGCTGAGATGATCGTCCGCTCGATGATCGATCAAGGCGTAAAACATATCTTCGGATACCCTGGCGGTTCGGTACTGGATATTTACGATGCGCTGCATGAGAAAAGCGATATCGAACACGTCCTCGTCCGTCACGAACAAGCAGCTGTGCACATGGCAGATGGTTATGCCCGTGCCACCGGTGATGTAGGTGTTGTCTTGGTGACCTCGGGTCCGGGAGCAACCAATGCGATTACCGGCATAGCGACCGCTTACATGGACTCCATTCCGCTCGTCATCCTCTCTGGCCAGGTCATGAGTAACCTGATTGGCAATGATGCATTCCAGGAATGCGACATGGTCGGCATCTCCCGCCCGGTGGTTAAACACAGTTTTCTGGTGACCAAGCCGGAGCAGATCCCTGAAATCATCAAAAAAGCCTTTTACATCGCATCCAGTGGTCGTCCCGGGCCGGTGGTGATCGACATTCCGAAAGACATGCTGAACCCGGCTGAAAAGTACGCCTACCAGTATCCGGAAGCGATCGCTATGCGTTCGTATAACCCGACAACGAATGGTCATAAAGGGCAGATCAAGCGTGGCCTGAAAGCGCTGCTGACGGCGAAAAAGCCGGTGTTGTATGTGGGGGGCGGTGCCATTATGTCTGCCTGCCACGAGCAGTTGCTGAACCTGGCGGAGCGGCTGAAGCTGCCGGTCGTCAGCACCCTGATGGGGCTGGGCGCTTTCCCGGGCGATCACCACCACAGTCTGGGGATGCTGGGCATGCACGGCACCTATGAAGCCAACATGACCATGCATAACTCGGATCTGATCTTTGCGGTCGGTGTCCGGTTTGATGATCGCACCACCAACAACGTAGCCAAGTACTGCCCGGATGCGACGGTACTGCATATCGATATCGATCCGTCTTCAATCTCCAAGACGATAGCCGCGGACATCCCGATTGTTGGCTCGGCTGAAACGGTACTGAATACCATGCTGAAAATGCTGGATGATCAGGACGGCCACAATGATGCCGATGCGCTGGACAGCTGGTGGAGTGAAATTGAATCCTGGCGTGCCCGCAAATGCCTGAGCTATGCCTCGGATAACGAGCGCATCAAGCCACAGCAGGTAATTGAGTCGCTGTACCGCCTGACCGATGGCGACGCGTATGTTGCCTCTGATGTCGGCCAGCACCAAATGTTTGCAGCATTGTATTACCCGTTCAACAAGCCGCGTCGCTGGATTAACTCCGGAGGCCTGGGCACCATGGGCTTTGGCCTGCCAGCCGCGATGGGCGTCAAGTTTGCCCTGCCGGATGCCGAAGTGGTATGTGTGACTGGTGACGGCAGTATCCAGATGAATATCCAAGAGCTGTCCACTGCGCTGCAATATGACATCCCGGTTAAGATTATCAACCTCAACAACCGTTTCCTGGGGATGGTGAAGCAGTGGCAGGACATGATTTACCAGGGCCGCCACTCCCACTCCTACATGGATTCGGTACCGGACTTTGCTGCCATTGCGGAAGCGTATGGCCACGTCGGGATCCGAATTTCGGATCCGGCGAAGCTGGACAGTGAACTGGAGCGTGCGCTGGCGATGAAAGATCGTCTGGTGTTTATTGATATCAGTGTGGATGAAACTGAGCACGTGTACCCGATGCTGATCCGGGGTGGTTCAATGAGTGAAATGTGGCTAAGCAAAACGGAGAGAACCTAATGCGCAGGATTGTATCAGTACTTCTAGAAAATGAACCAGGCGCATTATCCCGGGTAGTTGGCCTGTTTTCTCAGCGTGGTTACAACATTGAGTCACTGACCGTGGCACCGACCGATGATGCGACCCTGTCTCGCCTCAATATCACCACCAATGTTGAGGATGAAGCCGCGCTCGAGCAGATTGAAAAGCAACTGCACAAGCTGATTGATATCCTCAAGGTCAGCAATGTGACTGAAAGTGATCATGTTGAACGTGAACTGATGTTAGTGAAGGTGAAAGCCTCCGGCTTTGCCCGCGCGGAAGTTAAGCGCACGGCGGATATTTTCCGCGGTCAGATCGTCGATGTTACCAGCCAGATCTATACCATTCAGCTGGCCGGTACCAGTGAGAAGCTGGACGCCTTTATTGCTGCAGTAGGTGAGGCGACGGACATTGTCGAAGTGGCACGTAGCGGGGTAGTCGGCATGGCTCGTGGTGAAAGAGCCCTGAAAGCCTGAAGTCATTCTAATGCACTAATGCAGTTGAAAATACAGTTCAGAACATCAACCGGCGCTTCATGCGCCGGTTTTTTTGTCCCGTTTTTGTCTTGCTGCCGAACGGCATTTTTCCGGTATTAGACTAAAGTCTAATAGATGGTCGAACTCGCCCGTAGGAAAGATGTGGGGGACAGACAATGAACGCAAAGTTTCTGCCACGGTTAACCGTGCTTAGCCTGCTATTGCTCGGCTTTAATATCAATGCCATTTATTTTCTGCTGGCAGTCCTGTTGCTCAATACCCACCACAAAGAAATATTCTGGTAGCCAGTCGGCTACAGGTAGCGCTTAATCATGTCGATCGCCCGTTGAGAATGGGTATTTAGCAAGCTCAGGGCCTGCTGGCTGTTACGCCCCAGCACGGCATTCATGATGGCCTCATGTTCCCCATTTTCATGGTAGCGCTCTTCGTATTGACGGTGGCGGTTGACCCAGATGTGGCGATAGCGTTCCACCTGCTCATACACCTGACGGTGAAGCGCCAGCAAACTGGGTGAGCGGCTGCCAGCCAGCAATGCCTGATGAAATTCGCCGTGACGCTGTTCCCATTCGGTAAAGTCGGATTTCGGATCCGCCGGGTTGAGGCGTTTGAGTTTGTGGTAGCTGGTCAGCACGTTCAACTCCCAAGCCTCATCACCATATTTGATGGCTCGCTGAAGCAAAATTCTGGACAGCTCCAGACTGGTATCAAACAGATCCTCCAGTTCACTGGCTGAGACCGGTGCCACCCAGCAACCTTTCTGCGGCGCGAAATGCACGTATTTATGCCAGGACAACTGCACCAGGGCTTCACGAATTGGAGAGGCACCAACGTTATAACGGGCTTTCAGGTCAGCCACAACCAGCTTATGGCCGGGAGGCAGATCGCCGGTCAAAATATCCTGACGGATAAGCGTCATGACTTTATCGGAAAGGGTTGGGCTGGGCACGGTACTCCTCACTCAGTTACGGCAGTGTCTTTTAATATTCTTAAAGGGGATGAATTGCGCGTTGAGTATACTGAGAGTGAAAGTTTACCGCGATTGTTCGATGTCAGAAGTGTGAGTCATTACCACGCTTTCTCTGTGGCTAGAGAGATGAATCCCTTGCCTTTTTGAGTAGGTATTGGCTTGGCTGGGGAAAAGGGTGGCGGGAAGAGTGCTCCCTGACCAACCGCGTATGACGGGACAAGCCCAAGTCACAGGAGCGATAATTAAGCGGATAAAAAAACGGGAACCCAGAGGCTCCCGTTTGAAACGATATGTGGTAATCGCAGATTACAGTACGTGTACTGATGCGGTGTTAGTGGTACCCGATGGAACCAGTGCACCAGATACCATCACTACGATATCGCCTTTCGCGCCCAGACCCGTTTCCAGCGCCAGCTCTTTACCGCGTGCGTAGAAAGCGTCAGTGCTTTCGATTTCATCAATGATAACCGGCGTAACACCTTTCGTCAGAGTCAGCTGAGCCGCTGTCTTTGGATTGGTGGTCACAGCCAGAATGTTAGCTGTTGGGAAGTATTTGCGAACTGAACGGGCAGATTTACCAGCTTCAGTGGCAACAACGATCAGTGGTGCACCCAGTTTCTCAGACGTGTCTACTGCACCTTTACATACCGCTTCGGTGATACGCAGACGTGAGCTGTCCAGACGAGAACCCAGCTCGGCTTTCAGGGCACCATCGGTACGCTCACAGATTTGCGCCATGATAGTCACAGCTTCGATAGGGTATTTACCTTTTGCTGACTCACCAGACAGCATAACAGCGTCAGTACCGTCCATGATGGCGTTAGCCACGTCACCCGCTTCCGCACGTGTCGGACGAGGGTTCTTGATCATAGAATCCAGCATCTGAGTCGCAGTAATAACGACTTTACGGGCACGGTTACATTTCTCAATCATCATCTTCTGCGCGAAGATAACTTCTTCAACCGGGATTTCTACACCCAGGTCACCACGAGCAACCATGATACCGTCAGAAGCTTCCAGAATAGCGTCGAAGTTGTCTACGCCTTCCTGATTCTCGATTTTCGAGATGATCTGGATTTTCTCGCCGCCGTTTGCATTCAGCAGCTCACGGATTTCTTTTACATCTTCTGCTTTACGGATGAAAGAAGCCGCAACGAAGTCTACGCCTTGCTCACAACCGAATTTCAGGTCAGCTTTGTCTTTTTCAGCCAGTGCTGGCAGTTTTACAGAAACGCCTGGCAGGTTAACACCTTTGTTTTCACCCAGGTCACCATTGTTCAGGACTTTACACTTCACTTCAGTGTCTGTGGTTTCCAACACTTCCATTTCGATCAGGCCGTCGTCAACCAGAACGGTATTGCCTTTGTTCAGGTCTTTCGCGAAACCAGGGTAAGTCACTGCAACACGCTCGTGGTTACCTACAACTGACGTATCAGTCGTGAATGTGAACTCCTGGCCAGCGACCAGAGACACGTCTTGACCGTTTTCCAGTTTGGTTGTACGAATTTCAGGACCTTTGGTGTCCAGCAGAATCGCCAGTTGCTTACCTGTTTCTGCCATCACGTCACGCAGGTTCTGGATACGCTGACCGTGCTCAGCGAAGTC
Source organism: Photobacterium sp. GSS17 (assembly GCF_028621875.1). Taxonomy (NCBI): domain Bacteria; kingdom Pseudomonadati; phylum Pseudomonadota; class Gammaproteobacteria; order Vibrionales; family Vibrionaceae; genus Photobacterium; species Photobacterium sp. GSS17. The sequence goes on from NZ_CP117517.1 coordinate 408,130, forward strand.
ACCGTGCGAGAAGTTCAGACGCATCACGTTCATACCAGCGTTAGCCAGTTTGGTCAGCATTTCTTTTGATTCAGTTTTCGGTCCAATCGTACATACGATCTTGGTCTTTTTCATTGAGGATGGTCTCCGGACGAACTTTTACCCAAGGGAAATTTTAATCACAGTGTTATACCCGAAAATGATGCTCCAATAATGTTGAAAAAAGCCTGCAAAATGAGGCCTTGGTCAAACATTTGTAACTTTCATCCCACAGGTTACGGTGGTAATACAAATAAATGTCAAAAATTTTGCCTTACAAAAGCATCTGCTTGCTTTTGTAAGGCAACACCTTGCTTATGCGGTTTCAGTACCGTTTCAGGTATTACGAAGTGTAAGGCAGTTGCATGACGTTTTCATGGTGACTAGGCATAAATCACCCTGACATACAAGCGCTGTATACTAGCATAGTCCAACTCTTTAATCACCTTGTGATAACGAGCAACTTTTTCCTCTGCCAATAAGCCAGAGGTTGAAATTATCTACATCTTTCACAGATTTTTCTTGTTGTGTATCAATAGTTGGTTTATTTCTGGCCGGAAAACAAAGAAAGGTTAGCTCTTTGTTTCTTCCTGTAAATTCAGTGTTTACACCAGGTGGCGCAATTTTGGATCCGGTCCGTACTTTGGTGCCCGTTTTTCATCTCACTCGACGGTACTGCGGTAGCGCAATCACCTTGGCGGTCGCGATCCGATTGCTTATGATTGCAACCTGATTGATATCAAGGGAATGATGAGAACGTGATGCCTGCGATCCCGCTGCCTTTTGTGATAGCGCTGCTCCTAATCCTCCTGGCCGCGCAGTTACCCCGTGAGCGGGGAAAGTCGGCTAAGCTAGCCGTCGTCTTTTTGAGTTTCTGTGCCTTAGTGGTCTCCTGCGTCGGGCTGCGCTGGCATTATCAGTGGTCCGCGATGGCGATGATTCAACCCATGTTGGCCGTGACGCTGCCCTCGCTGCTGTGGCTCTGTTTTACCCGAACCATTGGCTATGCGGCACCTTGGCGGCTGCTCAGCTGGCTGCCGGTGGGGCTGGTGCCGGTGCTGTTGTTCGGGCCGGTCGATTGGCGACGGGGACTGGATGTGTTGATTAGCCTCAGCTATCTCGGTCATGCCGCACTGCTGTTCCGGCTTTCCCACCGCTCGAGCGATGAGTATTCTCAGGTGACGTTCAGCCAGTCCCATACTGTGCCGCGGTTGTGTCTCGGGGCTGGGCTGTTTTTGTTGTTTTCGGTGCTGACCGACCTTGCGATCGCTCTGGATGCTTGGCTGGGACAGGGTCAGTCGCTCATCTGGATCCTGACGATATCGCAATGCCTGGTTGTCACCGGGCTGAGTTATGCTGTGGTAGTTGTCAGCCGGATCAGCGGCGGGGCTGAGCTGCCCGTGACGCAGACTCAGGACTCGACGATAGGGACACTTCCATTTTCTAATCCAATCTTAGTCCCGGAGGTGCACGCGGCTGCGTCTGTTTCTGCGCCTGATGAAGGAGTTGAAGACTCGCTAGATGATGCTGCTCGCCATTTGGAGGCTCAAGTAGAGGTGCAAGCTGAGGCGCAAGACGCCCGGGTTATGCAGGCTCTGACGACATTGCTACAGGAGCAGGCTCTCTATCTGGACCCGAATCTGACGCTGGCTGTGCTGGCCCGAAAAACCGGGGTCCCGAACCGGCAGTTGTCTGCCGCAGTGAACCGGCAAACCGGGCTCAATGTCTCGCAGCTGATTAATCAGTACCGCATTGAAAAAGCCCGGCAATTGCTGAAAGAGACGGATTTCAGCATTACCGAGATTTACGGCATGGCTGGGTTTAACACCAAATCTAACTTTAATCGTGAATTTTCCCGTATCACGACGATGACGCCGAGCGCTTATCGCCGCTCGGCAGATTGAGAGCCTTACAGGTGCCGGGCGAGAAAATCCGTCACATGCCGTGCAATGGCCTGATGTTCGCGCGCGCGGGTGGTACCCGGTACGGAATCACACACTTTGCCCTCACCAGGCGCTTCTTCCTCGAGAATGGCTTTGCCGCCGGGCTTGCAGCGGCCCATAAAAGTTAAGTGGGTCGCGTTGGCCAGCACCTGGTAATCGGTGAGGCGCGGATCTAAATGCCTGGCCAGATAGCCGGACTCTAGCGCCTGCGGCAGGTTGTGGTTATTGACTCCGGCGGCCAGGAGCAGGGTCGGCACCGTGATGGCTGCCAGGCTCTGCGGCGTGAAGCTGTTGGCAAGGCCCAAATCTAAACTGATGATGGCGGTGATCCGCGGGTCGTGCAGCCCGAGATTCCGGCTTCGCCCTTGTAAGTCGCTATCCTGCGACAGCCCCAATTCCGTGATTAAGCCGCAACCATTACTCAGTCTAGGCTCCCGGCACTGGTGGGCCAGATGGGAACTGCTGACTTGACCACCGGCGAGACTGACCACCGTCCAGCCGCCCTGAGAGTGGCCAATGGCACCGATGCGGCGCGGATCTATATGGCTGCCGTATGCCGGGCTGGCGAGCAGCCAGTCAAGGGTGCGCGAGAGATCCCTCGGGCGTTGCCACCACTGGGCGGCTTGTTCCGGGTCAGTGTCGAACGTTGTGGTGCCTGGGTGATCGGGGGCTGCAACCAAATAGCCTTGTCGGGCAATGGTGGCCGCCAGCCAGTTTAGGTTACGCCAGTTACCCCGGTAACCGTGCGACATCACGATCAGCGGCAGCGGTTTGGAGGCTGAGAGCCGGGCTTCCTTCAGAACCGGAACACCGTGGAACACTGGGTTGTCACCCAGCCGGGTGGGCGTGCCGGAATGGCGCTGGGCCGGGTACCAGAGGCTGACGGTCAGTGGCCGCTGGTTATCGTGCAGGCGGATTTGCTGGAAGCCGATGTCGTTTTCTGGGGCTGCGTGTAGCTCGGATGTTTGGGCGTGATTTGCTACGCGCGCTTCATTTGACGCCGCAGCAGAACCGCTGATCAGCAGGAGAGCGATCAGGGCGAACCGGAGTTGTTGCATGGGTGACCTCAGAGTTGATGAATGTGAGGTCATTATCCGAATTAATGGGCTTTGAACGACCTGAAACACGATTCAGGACGTCCTGAATCGGGATCTTGGACGGTGGGTTGTCACAGGCGTCGGACGATACTTTACTCCGGCTGTGCAAAGAAAGGAGGGGGTTGTCATTCCACCGGTATCAAATTCCACGGAACGTCCCGATGGCTAAAACGTCTGTGGCGAGGTGAGTGATACCGGCTGAGGTTGTGATGAGCGGTGGAGGAGAACTCTTTCATTTTGCGCACTGATACGTTCAGTACTTTGTTGTGCATTGCCGCGCAATACACTGAGAGATAGCGTTTTGCACTGATATCCCGACCAGCTAAAACAAAAAAAGGCTCGTGGATTTCTCCACAAGCCTTCTGGAATGTTGGTGGCCCCTGACAGACTTGAACTGTCGACCAAGCGATTATGAGTCGCCTGCTCTAACCACTGAGCTAAGGGGCCAAGTGCGGGAAATTATATGGGAAGGGGGGGATCTTGTCTAGCGATTAAAGTGGTGGTTTTGTTTGCTTTTTAGACAGTTAAGGCGGGTTTTTGGCTGGCGTTGCAAAATACGCAATTGGTTAAAAGGCTGGTAGGGTGTAGCAGAAAAAAGTGAATAAAAAACGGGCCATAGGCCCGTTTTCATCTATCGCATCTGTACCTGACGATTACTCGTCCAGGAAGCTGCGCAGCACGTCTGAACGGCTTGGGTGGCGCAGCTTACGCAGAGCTTTGGCTTCAATCTGACGGATACGCTCACGGGTAACGTCAAACTGCTTACCGACCTCTTCCAGGGTGTGATCGGTGTTCATGTCGATACCAAAACGCATACGCAGCACTTTCGCTTCACGCGGCGTCAGACCAGCCAGCACTTCGTTAGTTGCAGCGCGCAGGTTGGTCGCGGTTGCTGCATCCATTGGTAGCTGCAGCGTGGTATCTTCAATGAAATCACCCAGATGTGAATCTTCATCATCACCGATTGGGGTTTCCATCGAGATCGGCTCTTTCGCGATCTTCAGCACTTTACGGATCTTGTCTTCCGGCATCTGCATGCGCTCTGCCAGCTCTTCCGGCAGTGGCTCACGACCCATCTCCTGAAGCATCTGACGTGAGATACGGTTCAGTTTGTTGATGGTTTCAATCATGTGAACCGGAATACGGATCGTACGTGCCTGGTCGGCGATAGAGCGGGTGATTGCCTGACGGATCCACCATGTTGCGTAAGTCGAGAACTTGTAACCACGACGGTATTCAAACTTATCAACCGCTTTCATCAGACCGATGTTACCTTCCTGAATCAGATCCAGGAATTGCAGACCACGGTTGGTGTACTTTTTCGCGATCGAGATAACCAGACGCAGGTTGGCTTCAACCATTTCTTTCTTCGCACGGCGCGCTTTCGCTTCACCGATGGACATACGACGGCTGATGTCTTTGATACGCTCAACGCTCAGGCCGGTTTCTTCTTCCAGCATGCGCAGTTTGGTCGCACAACGACGCAGTTCTTCTTCGTAGTTCTTCAGACGTTCCGCGTAAGGCTTGCCTGAATTCAGCGCTTCGTCGATCCACGCGGTTGACGCTTCGTTGCCGGCAAACAGGTTTACGAAAGTTTTCTTCGGCATCTTACTGTTGTCGACACACATACGCATGATCAGGCGCTCGTTAGTGCGCACTCGATCCATGGCATCACGCAGCGAGCTGACCAGCTTGTCGAATTGTTTCGGGATCAGACGGAACTGCTTGAAGATTTCAGACAGTTCGTCGATAGCCTGAACAGTTTCCGCGTCGTTACGGCCTTTAGAATCAATGGCAACCGCCATTTTTTCATAAGCAAGACGCAGCTCATTAAACTTCTCACGCGCTACTTCAGGGTCGATACCTGAGTCTTCCTCAGTATCAGAGCTGTCATCGTCGTCGTCATCGTCTTCAAGATCTTTGTCTTCGTCTTCAAGATCTGCTTCACTCAGTTCAGAACCGATGTGCGTTGCTGTTGGAGCGGTTGTTTCTTCTTCGTTAGGATCAACGAAGCCTGAGATAATATCAGTCAGGCGTAGTTCGTCGGCTTCGACTTTATCAAACTGCTCAAGCAGGTGAGCAATTGCGGTCGGGTATTCGGCTACGGAGCACTGTACCTGGTTGATACCCTCTTCAATACGTTTTGCGATGTCGATTTCGCCTTCGCGCGTCAGCAGCTCAACAGTACCCATTTCGCGCATGTACATACGCACAGGGTCGGTTGTACGGCCAATTTCGCTTTCCACGCTGGAAAGGGCCTGAGCCGCGGCTTCAATCGCATCTTCGTCCGCATTGTCTTCTGTCATCATCAGATCATCGGCATCAGGGGCAGTTTCAACTACCTTAATACCCATGTCATTAATCATCTGAATGATGTCTTCCACCTGATCAGAATCGACAATGTCTTCCGGAAGGTGGTCATTTACTTCGGCGTAGGTCAGATAGCCTTGTTCCTTGCCCTTAGCAACAAGTAACTTCAGCTGTGACTGCGGATTTTGCTCCATAGACGATATCCAACTTAGGGTCTGATTGAGAATATAGTATGCAGAGATGCAAACCAGCGATTATAACAAATTTCTTAATTGATGACTACTTATTAGCCGGGACGGTTGAGCAACAACAACTGCAAATCCCGCTTCTCTTCGACTGATAAGCCGACGCTTCTTGACTTAGCCTGCAACTTTTCGATTTGTTGTTTGACGCACTGGTCAATCACTTTGTCCATTGCGTCGAGAAATACGTCCAGGGTGTTGTCCTCATCTGGAGTGAGGGGAAGCTCCCAGGCGGCCAGACGGGCCAGCATGGCTTCGCTCTTGCTTCCACGCCAGCTTTCGAGGAGCTGGCCTGTTCTGATATTGGGATTAGTTCGACATTTTTCAACTATGGCCAATAATAAATTTAGCCCAGGGATGTCAATCCCTTCAAATGCAGCAGCATCAAATTCCAAGCTGTCCACAAAGTTTGGATTCTGGATCAGCAGGGCGATCACTTCCCGCATAGGGGTACGCTTAATCTCTGGCTGGCCGAGCTTCTTCTGAGACTCATTTCCCTGACGGGAGATGAGCTGTTGCAGCTGCGCCTCATCCGGCAGACCCAGCTTCTGTCCCAGGACTTCACGCAGGTACAGCCGCAGGGTACCGCCCGGCACTTTGTCGATCAGCGGCACGGCCAACGTACTGAGTTTAGCCTGTCCTTCCCGGCTGCTGGTATCAACTTGCAGCAGTAGGGTACTGAACATGAACTCGGACAGGGTCATGGCTTGCTGAATCTGCTGCTCAAACCCGTCTTTGCCGTACTGGCGGATATAGGTATCTGGGTCCTCGCCATCCGGCAGGAACATAAATTTCAGCTGACGGCCATCGTTGAGGTACGGCAGCGCCTGCTCCATTGCCCGCCAAGCGGCCTCGCGCCCGGCCCGGTCACCGTCATAACAGCACACCACGGTGCCGGTCTGGCGGAACAGGGTCTGGATATGGTCACCCGTGGTAGAGGTACCCAGTGAAGCCACAGCGTAGTCGACGCCGAACTGTGCCAGCGCCACCACATCCATATAACCTTCTACGACCAGCAGTTTTTCCGGCTCGCGATGTGCTTGAAGCACTTCGTAAAGGCCGTACAGCTCGCGCCCTTTATGGAAAATCGGGGTTTCCGGTGAGTTCAGGTATTTCGGGGTGCCATCACCCAGTACCCGACCACCAAAGCCGATCACCCGGCCACGGCGGTCGCGGATTGGGAACATAACCCGGCCGCGGAAGCGGTCGTAGCGGCGTCCGTTGTCGTTCTCAATGAGCATTCCGGCTGTGACCAGCGCCTGCTGGCTTTCCATGTCACGGCCAAAACGGTTACGAACCTGGTCCCACTGATCCGGTACAAAACCAATCCCGTACTTCTGCACGATATCGCCGGACAGCCCGCGGTTTTTCAGGTAGTCGATGGCAACTTTGCCTTCGCTGCCGCGCAGTTGGGTTTGATAAAACTGGCTGATTTGCCCCATCATCTCGTACAGGCTGAGCTTTTCTTGGCTGCGTGCACTGGGACGGCCACCGCCGCTGCCCTGTTCGCGAGGTACTTCTAGCCCGACCTGGGACGCGAGTTCTTCAATGGCCTCGACAAACTCCAGGCGGTCAAACGCCATAACGAAATCAAGGACATTACCGTGCGCGCCACAGCCGAAACAGTGATAAAACTGCTTTTCCTGGCTGACTGAAAATGAAGGGGTTTTCTCGTTGTGGAAAGGGCAACAGGCACCGAAGTTTTTGCCTTGTTTCTTCAGCTTCACCCTGGCATCCACAATATCTACGATGTCATGTCTGGCGATGAGATCATCGATAAATGTACGTGGGATTTTTCCTGCCATAGAGTGCGTGTTACCTGAGATTCAATGGAACAGAATCAAGTCAAAACGTTCGCACCAGCGTGGAGAGGGGGCAACAGCGCTTTGAATTGATGTCAGGGAAAAGCCTGACTGAAATATACAAACAAGCCGCGCATTCCGAAAAACCGGATAGCACGGCTTGCTGCAGAAACTGGGTAGAGGGATTAACCGAGCTTGGCTTTCACCAGTTGGCTAACTTTACCCATATCGGCACGACCCTGAATCTGAGGCTTCAGCACAGCCATCAGTTTGCCCATGTCCTGCATGCTGGCAGCACCGGTTTCAGCAATTGCCGCATCCAGCAGAGCAACGACTTCGTCTTCGCTCAGTGGTTGAGGCATGAATTCTTCCAGTACTTTAATTTCAGCAAGCTCGGCATCAGCAAGATCTTGGCGCTCGGCAGCTTCATATTGAGCTGCAGAGTCACGGCGTTGCTTGACCATCTTAGTCAGCACTGCCAGCACGTCGTCATCGGAAAGAGTGATCTTCTCGTCAACTTCACGCTGCTTAATGGCAGCCATAGCAAGACGGATGGCACCAAGGCGAGGTTTGTCTTTCGCCTTCATTGCCGCCTTTTGTTCGTCTTTAAGACGCTCAATCAGGGTCATAACACGTTCCTTCTGTTAATCTCAGGGATTAGTACAGACGAACGCGACGCGCGTTTTCGCGAGCCAATTTCTTCAGGTGACGCTTAACAGCCGCTGCTTTAGCGCGCTTACGTACTGTAGTAGGCTTTTCGAAGTGCTCACGACGACGAACTTCAGAAAGGATACCTGCTTTTTCGCAAGAGCGCTTGAAACGACGTAGTGCTACGTCAAACGGTTCGTTTTCACGTACTTTGATTACTGGCATGTAATACTCACCTCAGAGTGATTCGGTTAACGCTGACGTTCAATAAAGTGTCAGCTGATTAAAAATGGTGCGAAATTCTAATCTGATCTGGGGGCGTTTGTAAAGCATTCTACAACCCTGAACTGGTTAATTTCTGTCAACAGCGGTAGTATGGCCTCCAATTACCATAAGTATAGAGGTTGTTATGCGTATACTGGGCATCGAAACCTCCTGTGACGAAACAGGTGTAGCGATTTTCGATGATGAAAAAGGCCTGTTGGCCCACGAGCTGTACAGCCAGGTAAAACTGCATGCTGACTACGGTGGTGTGGTGCCTGAGCTGGCTTCGCGTGACCATGTCAAAAAGACCATTCCGTTGATCAAAGAAGCGCTGAAAAACGCTGGCCTGACACCGGCTGATCTGGATGGTGTGGCGTACACCGCGGGGCCGGGCCTGGTCGGTGCACTGCTGGTTGGCGCAACCATCGGGCGCAGCCTGGCGTATGCGTGGAACCTGCCTGCGGTTGCGGTTCACCATATGGAAGGTCACCTGTTGGCCCCGATGCTGGAAGACAATCCGCCAGCTTTTCCGTTTGTGGCACTGCTGGTTTCCGGCGGACACACCATGATGGTGGAAGTACGTGCTATCGGTGAGTATCAGATTCTGGGTGAATCAATTGATGATGCGGCCGGTGAAGCGTTCGATAAGACGGCGAAGCTGATGGGACTGGATTATCCGGGGGGCCCGCTGCTGTCTCGTCTGGCAGAGAAAGGCACGCCGGGGCGTTTCACCTTCCCGCGTCCGATGACCGACCGTCCGGGGCTGGACTTTAGCTTTTCTGGCCTGAAAACATTTGCTGCCAACACCATCCGTGCCAACGGTGACGATGAGCAGACACGTGCTGACATCGCTTACGCGTTCCAGGAAGCCGTGGTGGATACTCTGGCAATCAAATGCAAGCGTGCTCTGAAGCAGACTGGCTTTAAGCGTCTGGTGATTGCCGGTGGGGTCAGTGCGAATAAGCACCTGCGTGAGCAGCTGGAAGCCATGATGACCAAAATGAACGGGGAAGTGTTCTACCCGCGGACTGAGTTTTGTACCGACAACGGTGCGATGATTGCGTATGCGGGGATGCAGCGTCTGAAAAATCAGGAAAGCTCTGATCTGAGCGTGAAAGCTCATCCGCGTTGGCCGATTGATCAGCTAAAGCCTATCGACAACTGAGTTGCGCTGTCGCGTGTACCTGCCGCGGCAGTGACCAAACGGCCGTACTGAGTAAGCGGCGCTGTCCGGGAAGCGGTTATTCCTGAGGGGGCGTGGTTTTACCGGTGCGGCTGAATTTTTTCCAGATCTTCGATTCTTTGCCATCCAGCAAGCGCCGGACATTGTCGTGATGACGAAATACAATCAGGCACGACAGCATTGCTACCGGCATGGTGTATTCCGGTTTGACCCACCAGGTAAACAGCGGCGCCGCCAGTGCAGTGACCATTGACCCCATGGATGAATAACCGGTGACCAGTACCGTCAGCAGCCAGGTGCCGGCCAGCATCCCGCTCAGATCCCAGCCGATTGGCGCGAGGGCACCAAACGCCGTCGCCACCCCTTTCCCGCCGCGAAAATGAAAAAAGATAGGGTAGATGTGGCCCAGACAGGCAGCGATACCGATGAAACCCAGCAGAAACGGATTCACCCCGATGAGGTAACTCAGCCAGACCGGAAGCATACCTTTGAGGATATCGCACAGCAGCACCATTGCCGCCGCACCGCGCCCGCCCAGCCGTAACACATTGGTTGCACCGGGGTTGCCGGAGCCTGATTCTCGCGGATCGGGCAGGCCGTACAGTCGGCAGATCAATACCGCACTGGATATTGAGCCAAGCAGATAGGCGCCGATAATGATCAAGAGAACAAGTGGGGTCATGCAGGGCTCCGTTTGCCAGCGCGCCGCGCTGATTAAATCCTTACTCACTCATTGGCCGGCCTATGGTATAGTGCTAGCCCGCCTCACATAGGCAACTGGGTGAGCTTGAAATCAACAACGTATTATATCGACGATTTCGACCCGATAATACGCGTTTTAGCTCAAATTAGGTATCCGACCTCTAACAAAATTAGCGATTGAACATGGATTCAGTATTTATCGAACATCTTGAAGTCATTGCCACTATTGGAGTGTATGACTGGGAGCAGGAAATCAAACAGAAGCTGGTGCTAGATCTGGAGATGGCTCACGATAACCGTCCGGCAGCAGACAGTGACGATGTGGCCTATGCCCTGGATTATGCGGCGGTTAGCCAGGCGGTTACCGACCATATTCAGAATGGCCGTTTCTTGCTGGTGGAGCGAGTGGCAGAGGAAATTGCCGGCTTGATCATGACCCAATTTTCCGTGCCCTGGCTTCGGGTACGAGTGACCAAACCTGGCGCGGTTGCTAATGCCCGTGGTGTCGGTGTGGTGATTGAACGAGGCACTAAGTGACCACTGTGTATATCAGCCTGGGCTCGAATATCGAGCGGGAATACCATATTCAGGCTGCGATCGCGGAATTGCAAAAACTCGGTGCGGATTTTCAGGTTTCGACTGTGTTTGAGGCTGAGCCGGTCGGTTTTTCTGGACCGAACTTTTACAATTGTGTGGTTGCCATGAAAACGTCGTTATCGTTGGATAAGCTGCACCAGACGCTCAAGCAACTGGAAATTAAGTATGGCCGCTCACCGGAGGCGGCCAAATACCAGAGCCGGACGCTGGATTTGGATCTGCTGATGTACGGCGACACCATTCAACAAAGCCAACCAATTTTACCGCGTACGGATATTTTTCGGTTTGCGTTTGTCTTACAGCCGCTGGCAGAGCTGAGCCCTGAGCTGACAATCCCCGGTGATGGTCGGACCATTGCTCAGCTGTGGCAGGCAAGCACGTTTGAGCAGGCGTTGTGGCCTGTGGAAGATTTTGTATTTTAAGGACAGTTAATGAGTCATTTTGAAGCCTTTGTGTTGGCCCTGATCCAGGGGTTGACGGAATTTTTGCCGATCTCAAGTTCTGCTCACCTGATTTTGCCGTCGGCCGTACTGGGCTGGGAAGATCAGGGACTGGCTTTTGATGTGGCTGTGCATGTCGGGACGCTGGCGGCGGTGATCGGTTATTTCCGTAAGGAAGTGGTGACCCTGCTCAGTGCCTGGGTGGGTTCGATCTTCCGCCGCAAGCATACGGCGGAATCTCAGCTGGCATGGATGATTGTGCTGGCGACGATTCCGGCCTGTATTTTCGGCCTGATGATGAAAGACTTTATTGAACTCTACCTGCGCTCGGCCTGGGTGATTGCGATCACCACCATCGTATTTGGTCTGCTGTTGTGGTGGGTGGATAAGCGTGCCAGCCAGCAGGTTGACGAGTACGCGGCTGACTGGAAACGTTCACTGTTTATTGGCCTGGCACAGGCCGCAGCGATGATCCCGGGCACTTCGCGTTCTGGGGCGACCATGACTGCGGCGCTGTACCTGGGCTTTACCCGTGAAGCGGCAGCGCGCTTTTCGTTCCTGATGTCGATTCCGATCATTCTGCTGGCGGGCAGCTACCTGGGTACAAAACTGGTGACCAGCGGTGCGCCTATTCAGGTCGGCGCGCTGGGGATTGGCTTCGTTGTGTCGTTTGTCAGTGCTTACGCGTGTATTCACGTGTTCTTGAAGCTGGTGACGCGTTTAGGGATGTTCCCGTTTGTGATTTACCGCCTGTTGCTGGGTGTGGGCCTGCTGGCCTTCCTGATGAGTAACTGAGGCTTGATTAGGCACGCTATCGCGTCGTCACAACGTACCAAGACAAGTTACAAACGACAGATCACAACATTGCAAAAGCCCGGCATCTTGCCGGGCTTTTTGTTTTTGCGGGTGCGGCGGACAGTTTGGCGATGAACTGCCTGTCTGGAGTTATCCCCGGAGCGGGGCCAGAACGGCTTTTATCGCTTCGGCCCGGCGCAGTGCCAGTTGCTCTTTGATCGCCTTACCCTGAAAACCTGCTTCTACAATCGGTTTGACCTCGACCGCCTGTGCCGCCGAAAAAGCGGCCAGCAGCCAGTCAGCCTGCGGGTACGGATCCTGCTCGAACCCGGTGCGGCCACGGATATCTGCGCGGCAGCATTGCGCCAGTTGCTCGACCCGCTCCGGTTTGCGCCAGGCATCGATCTGATCAAACAAAGTGACGAAGGTGGCCGGACGCAGTTCGTTGGCGTGGTGCACTTTCGTGTGTTGGGCACAGACAAACAGGGCGGTGTCCCGATATTCGTTCGGAACCCGGAGGCGCTGGCACAGTTGCTTGATTGCGCCCAGTCCAGTCTGGCAGTGCATCTTATGGCTTGGCCACTCCGCCGGCGGAGTCAGTGCCTTACCCAGATCGTGTACCTGAGCGGCAAAACGCACCTGCAGCGACTCGCTGAGGAGCGCGGCCTGCTCGGCCACCATTATGGTATGGATCCCACAGTCAATTTCCGGGTGCCATTTTTCCGGCTGCGGAACGCCAAACAGGTTGTGAATCTCCGGCATGATCACCGCCAGAGCCCCGCACTGGCGCAGGACTTTGAGGAAAACTTCCGGGTTCGGAGTCTGTAGTGACTTTTCCCATTCCATCCAGACCCGCTCCGGGGTCAGCGCTTCCAGCTCGCCGGCCACCACCATTTCCTGCATCAGTGCCATGGTATCCGGGGCAACGCTGAAGCCCAGATGCGCAAACCGGGCAGCAAAGCGGGCCACCCGCAGCACGCGCAGCGGGTCTTCAACAAAGGCCGGGGAAACATGGCGCAGAAGCCGTTGCGCCAGATCCTGCTGGCCGTGGTAAGGGTCAATCAGGCTGCCGTCCTGGGCCTGCGCAATGGCATTGATGGTCAGATCGCGCCGCATTAGATCCTGTTCAAGGGTCACATCGGGGGAGGAGTAGCAGACAAAACCGGTATAGCCTTTGCCGGATTTTCGCTCGGTGCGGGCCAGGGCGTGCTCCTCTTTGGTTTTCGGGTGCAGGAATACCGGAAAGTCGCTGCCGACCTGGGTATAGCCCCGCTCCAGCATTTGTGCCGGAGTGGCACCGACCACCACCCAGTCTTTGTCTTTCACTGCCAATCCGAGTAAGGCATCTCGAACGGCCCCGCCAACCAAATATGTCTGCAATGTCTTTTCCTCTTGTTTCGCGGACTGTAACGCGAATTGCGCTGAACTTTTTATTTTCAAGTATATCAAACCGGGCACTGAACACGAATGGCTTAACTGATTGTGATCCGTTATGAAATGACGGCGTTCACAGGGGGCCGGGGCTATACATTCAGGCAGGGTACAGGTAACGTAACCCTATTTCCCCTTACGCCCATTGATGAGAGCTGATGGCATGTACCAGGAATTCTACGGCATATCGGAATCGCCGTTTTCAATTGTGCCGAGCGCACGCTTTCTGTATCTGAGCGAGCGCCACCGTGAAGCACTGACGCATATGCTGGCCAGCCTGAACGGAGGCGGCGGTTTTGGCCTGCTAACCGGTGAGGTTGGTACCGGCAAAACCACGGTGCTGCGTTCTCTGGTGGCTCGGCTGCCGCAGGAAACTCAGGTGGCTGTCGTACTGAACCCTTCGCTGTCGACCCGTGATCTGCTGGCCAGCCTGTGCGATGAGCTGGCTATCAGCTATCCGGCTGATGCCAATCTCAAGCAGCTGACTGATGCTATTTATCAGCATCTGTTGGAAAACCACCGCAACGGTCGGCAGACCCTGCTGTTGATTGATGAAGCGCAGCATCTGATGCCAGATGTGCTGGAACAACTGCGGTTGCTTACTAACCTGGAAACGGACAGTACCAAATTGCTTAAGGTGGTGCTGGTCGGCCAGCCGGAACTGCAACAGTTGCTCCAGCAGGAAAGATTGCGTCAGCTGGCACAACGGATCACCACCCGTTACCACCTGTTGCCGCTGACCGGTGAGGAAGTGTGCGAATACATTAATTACCGCCTGCGGGCGGTGGATTGTTTACATCAGGTGTTTGCGCCAGCGCAGGCCCAGCAAATTGCCAAGGCGACCGGTGGCATCCCGCGCTTGATTAACCTGGTGTGTGACAAAGCGATGCAGCTGGGACACCAGCACAGTATGCACCAGCTCAGTCGCGACGTGGTTGCGAAAGCGTGCGATGAAGTATTGAGCTGGCAATTGCCCTCGCAACCGGCAGAAGCGACGTCAGGCGCGGCCAAATCCACAGGTCGTCCGGCCAGCTTGGCGTTGGCCGCTGGCTTGGCTGTGGCGCTGGGCGGCGCGTATCTGCTCGGCGCTATTCCGAGCGTCAGTGCGCCGTTTCCGCAGCTGCTATCCGCATCCATGGCCAAACCGGCAACGTCTGTGTCTGCCGGGCAGCCAGTGATATCGACAGGAGCCGTGACAGAAACGGCAATACCTGTGACCGCACAGCAGACGTCGTCAACGTCGCTTGCGATTCAGACAGCCACCGCTGACGCCCGCTGGCAGCACCTGATCCGTCTGGCTGATTCAGAGCGTCAGGCGATGCAGGAGCTGTTTCGCCTGTGGGGCTATGAGACCAACCTGAATCAGGCGAACTGTGAATCCGGCAGCCTGATTGCCATGAGCTGTTTCCGCGGCAAAGGTGATTTGGAGCAGTTGGGGATTACCAACCGCCCGGCCATTTTGTCGCTCAGCGATCCAGCTGGCCCCGCGTATTACGCCACCTTATACGCTATCGGGCGTGATCAGGTTGAGTTGTTGCTGGCGGGGGAGCGCATTGCGGTCAGCCCGAACTGGCTGAATGCTCGTTGGAACGGGGAGTACACCCTGTTATGGCGGCCGCCGCTGGGGGATAAGAGTGCGATCCGCTATGGCCAACAGGGGCCGAGAGTCCGCTGGCTGGATCGTCAGCTGAGCAGTATTCTGGGTGAGGCGCAGAGCGGGCAGGATACCTTCGAGCAGAGGTTGCTGGATAAACTGCGCCGGTTCCAGCGCGCACAGGATTTGTCTGCCGACGGCATCGCCGGTCCCCGGACGCTGATGGTGATTGATGCCGCTCTGAATTTACCGGGCCCGACGCTGCAACCGGAGAGAAGTTAATGTCCAAGTTATTATCTGCCATTGCCCAGTCCGAAGCCCAGCGCCAGCCGCGTTCACCGTCACTCAGCCGGGCCCGAACGAGCGGTTCGGTCGTCACTGAACCGCCGGTACGACGCTGGGGTCTGCCGCTGCTGAGCTTTCTGCTCCCCGTAGCGGGGATGCTGGTTTATACCGGGTATACGCAGGGCTGGCTGGCTGGCGGTGTGCCTCAGCTTGCCGCTGATGTGTCTTCGCCAATGACGCAAGCAACGGAGCCAGCGCCAGCATTGTCTGCCCCGGATGACACCGTCGCCGGGTCAATGTTGGAAGGGGCAGGGAGCCGAACGTATCCCGCAGGCATTGAACGCTTACCTTACCCGGAGTTTTATACGGAGCCGCTGCCTCGCCTGAGCCTGGCTGCTGACGAATCGTATCGGTATGCGCCAAGCGCCTCGTCCCAGGCTGATGCTGACAGCCCGTATGTTGATCCGTATGCGGAAGCGCTGCCTGCCGATGACACCCTGTCCCAGGCGGAGCCAGCCGCGGACAGCTGGGATCTGGATGGCCTGGATTATTCCGATGTCTCTCCTGAGCTGGCTGCCCATCTGCGATCGGCGATTGCTGCGACTCGTGGCGATGAAACATCCGCTGGGTATGCACAGAAAATGGTGGTTGATGAGGTGGCACCGGCCCCGGTAAAAACTGAGCCTGAGCCGATCGCAATTGGCGATTTACCGGCTTCGGTACAAAAACGGATCCCGACATTGAATTTCCAGACCCATATCTACGCCTCCACGGCGAACAGCCGTTGGGTCAAAGTGAATGGTCGTGAAGCCTATGAAGGGGATGAGATTGCGCCGGGAGTGGTACTGCGCCGGATCGAACCGCGTCAGGTGGTGTTCGATTTTGACGCCTACCTGGTGGCTATGCCAGCGCTGTCGGAATGGTAGTTGGTTTGCTGGTTTGCAAATTTGTTTTGTCGAGCACGACGTCACGCCAGTAAATGATAATCGAGCCGACTGGTAAGTCGGCCCAGCGCCCAAATAAAAAAGCAGCCAACAGGCTGCTTTTTTATCGTGTTGTTCTGACGGGGGACAATGCTTTAGTACTCCGCCAGCGCTGATGGCTCGCGCGACAATTAAGCCCAGCCGTTGTTACGTTTACGACGACGTGGGATCAGGTGCGGTAGGATCAGACCAAACAGCAGACCACCGCCGGCCACCATGCCGCCGTATGTGAACCACTTCATCAGCAGGTCATCTTTCTGAGTATCCAGCTTGGCACGCAGTTCGCGGATTTCCGTTTGTGACGCCATCAGTTGCTCATTGAGCTGACTGTTCTGGGTTTCCAGATCGGTTACCTGCTTGGCGCGCAGTTGCAGAGTTTTTTGCATGCCTGCGGTTTTCTCATCCGTTGACTGCAATGCATCTGCTAGTGAGGCTTTCACTTGAGTCAGCTCTTTTTCCAGCGCAGGAACACGCTCTTTCAGACCCACCTGCTTGGAAATGAAGTCGTTGCTCACCCAGCCGGTGCGGCCTCGGTCATCGCGGACTTTACTGTAGCCGGTTTCGCGGTTTACTTCTAGCAGGTCCACTTTCGTGCCTGCGTTCACACTGCCCATAATACGGTATTGGGTACTAGGGCCCGTGTGCATGTATGTGAACAGATCATCCGAGATATAGCGAGTCTGTTCGGCTTTGGCTGGCAGCGTAATTACCGCAAAAGCCAGTACAAGTAAGCTGATTAGTTGCTTCACAATTTGATTCCTTGCGGGAGCCTGTTTTCTTGGGAGCACAAATACTAAAAACTTTGGCTTCCCGGTGCAAGAAAAGAGGGAGGCATAGCCTCCCTCTTTTGTGAACCAGACTCCGGTTTGACAGGTTTTAACTGAACAGGGCTTGCATCACATAGAAGAATATGACGGATAGCAGAGCACCGGCTGGCAGGGTAACGACCCAAGAAGCCACGATGTTACGTACTACACCCAAGTTCAGGGCGGCAATACCGCGGGCAAAGCCCACACCCAATACTGCACCTACTAGAGTTTGCGTGGTCGAAATCGGCAGACCCGTACCTGAAGCCAGTACTACGGTAGACGCAGTAGCCAGCTGAGCAGCAAAGCCGCGGCTTGGGGTCAGTTCAGTGATACCGGTACCGACAGTTGCCATTACTTTGTGGCCCATGGTTGCCAGACCGACAACGATACCAATGCCACCCAGAGGCAGGATCCACCAGGCAATTTCACTTTTCTCTGCAATTTGGCCCAGGTGATCAACTGTTGACACAACGGCAGACAGAGGACCAATGGCGTTAGCTACGTCATTCGAACCGTGTGCAAAAGCCATCGCACAGGCTGTCACAACCATCAGCAGGCTGAATACTCGCTCAACACCCGCGTAACCGTTACTGTCGATAGAAGAACCATCGTCAGTGTACTTACGGCTGATGTAGATGTAGCCGAAGATCATGACGACAGCTGAAACCGCTATTGCTGCTAGCCAGGCTTCGCCGTTAGACAGGTGAAGACCAACGTGCTTCAGACCTTTCTTAATGGTTACCAGTGCAATCACCATCGAGGTGATGAACATGTAAACCGGGACGAAACGCTTGGCGTTGATCAGTGGGTTATCGGTATCGAAGATCAGGCGCTGGGCACTGATGAAAATGGCGTAGGCAAAGAAGCCGGAGATCAGCGGAGTAATGATCCAGCTGCCGACGATGCCTTGTACCGAACTCCAGTCAACGGCTTCAGTACCCACTGACACACAGGCAAAACCAATGATGGCACCAATGATTGAGTGAGTGGTTGAAACCGGCCAGCCCATGTAAGAAGCAACCAGCAGCCAAGTACCAGCCGCCAGCAGAGCTGACATCATACCGTACACCAGGATTTCCGGATTGGCGGCATAATGGGAAGTTTCGATGACCCCTTTACGGATAGTGTCTGTTACCTCACCACCCGCCAGGTAAGCACCGGCAAATTCGAAAATCATCGCAATGATGATTGCTTGCTTAACGGTCAGCGCTTTCGAACCTACAGAGGTACCCATGGCGTTGGCAACGTCGTTCGCACCAATACCGATAGCCATTAAAAAACCAAAGAAAGCCGCCACCAAGATGATCATGGTGCCGTAGTTAGCCAGGATTTCCATTGTAAAACCTTGTTTTTGTTACCTTCGCTTAAGAACGCGATAGCATGATTTCCAGGCGCGAGCCGACGCGTTGTGCTTGGTCAGCAATTGCGCCAATCCACTCGAGGATTTTGTATAGGAACATGACATCCACCGGACTGTGCTGGTCTTCGATGGACATGAGCTGTTGCCGTAGTCTGATCTGCATGCTGTCGGTATCGTCTTCGATAACGTCAAGCTGGTTGATCATTTCGGCCACAAGGGTGACTTCACGGCCTTTAAAGCCGGTTTCCAGCAGCTCGTCCAGTTCGTTGATCACGCGGTTCGCCTGACTGGCGGAATCGAGACAACGCTGAACATAAGCGAGGAAGTCAGGATACATTTCGGTAGGAATTTGCAGCTGGCGTCCCAACACACGGCCTGCGATATCTTTGGCCAGGTTGGCAAGTTTGTCCTGCTGAGTGAGGAGGTCGAGCATGTCAGTCCGGTCGACTGGCATAAACAGACCACGAGGAAGTTTCAGGCGAATTTCGCGTTTGAGCACATCCGCATCTTTTTCAAGCTGGGAAATTTGCTCGCGCACGACCGTAGCCTGCTCCCAATCTCCGGCTTTACAAGCCTCAAAGAACGGGACAAGTAGATCGCAACATTCATTTACACGAGTAACGTGACGTTGCAGCGGTTTAATCGGGGATTTAGCAAAGAGCCCCATAATCGTATTTACTGGCATAGCCGAATAACCTAGAAAGAGCCGATATTGGCGAATTCTTGTTCGATGGTCATTAAGGCGCGCATGGTAACGCATAAGTAAGTATAGGGGAACTAATTTTGATCAAGGTTTTGTTTATATTTCGTGCTTGCCCCTAAAGGAAATTGCCAATATCCTTGGTTTGCCACTGTTTATAGGTAGGACTATGGAAACCGAGATAGAACTGAAGTTTTTCGTCTCACCAGAATTTTCGAACCAATTACTGGCTAAAATCGCCGAAGCGAAAATTCTGCAGCAAAGTCGTCGTGAGTTAGGCAACATCTACTTCGACACGCCAGACCAAATTCTTCGCCAGCACGACATCGGCCTTCGGGTTCGTCGTTTTGATGATGTTTTTGTTCAGACATTGAAGACAGCAGGTCGCGTGGTCGCAGGACTGCACCAGCGCCCGGAATACAATGCTGAAACCAATGGTACCGATCCTGATCTTTCCCTGCATCCTGTGGATGCCTGGCCGGAGACGCTGAACGTCAGCCAGGTACAGCAGCAACTGACCCCCATATTCTCAACGGATTTTGTCCGCCAGCAATGGCTGATCGCGATGCCGGACGGCAGCCAGATTGAGCTGGCTTTCGACCAAGGCGAAGTCAAAGCGAACGGCAATACCGATCCGATTTGCGAAGTCGAGCTGGAGCTGAAATCCGGTCAGACCGATGCCCTGTTTATTCTGGCCCGAGAGCTGTGTGCCTTAGGTGGGATGCGCCTGGGTAACCTGAGCAAGGCGGCCCGTGGCTACCGTCTTGCCGCCGGTTACCAGGGGGATGACGTCAAACCGCTCGACCACGTGCCGGTCACAGATGAAGACAATGTGGAAAGCGCGTTTGTCAAAACCCTTGAACACGCGTTGGGACACTGGCATTACCATGAGCAGATTTACGCCGAGCGTCAGGAACGCGCGGCACTGATCCAGATTCAGCAGGCTTTGGGACTGCTGCGGCAGTCGCTGGTGGTGTTTGGCGGGATGATCCCGCGTCGTGCCAGTGCATTGGTGCGCCAGGAAGTGCAATGGCTGGAAGGTGAGCTGGAGTGGCTGACCGAGGCTTCCGGCATTGATTACCTGCTGGCCGAAAAAGGTTACGCCCTGAAAAAACTCAATGCCCGTAAAGCGCTGATGAAGCAGTTAGAAGCCCGTCAGGCCGATCTGCCGGATGAATGGGAGATGCTGCAGCTGATCCAGTCGTCACGTTATTGTGGCCTGTTGCTTGACCTGAGCCGCTGGATTCTGAGTCGGGGTTGGCAGCCGTTTCTGGACGACAAAGCCCGCGCCCGGCTGAGTAGCCCGCTGAAAGGCTTTGCCGATCTAACCCTGTCCCGCTCCTGGCAGGAATTGCTGGATGTGTTTCCGGCCGAGCGTCAGCTCAACCGGGTTGACTACCTCGATCAGCAGCCGCGCCTGGCCCGCAATTTGCTGAGCGGCCTGAGCTTTGCGGCGTTATATGACGAGGAAAAACGCCGGATGTTCCGGATGCCTTGGCTTGATTTGCTGCAAGGGATTGAAGACCTGCGTCAGCTGGAGCCAGTACGTGAACTGGCTGCCCTGCAGGACGATGAAGAAGATCGTCGTCAGGTTGAAAAATGGCTGTCCCGTCAGGAAGACTCGCTGATCCATGCCATGGATCAGACTCGCCAGATTGGCATAGACTTGACGCCTTACTGGCCTTAATACGCGGTGTGACGCACCGCTTTAATACGTAAGATTTAATGCGTAAAAAATGCCCGGCATATAGCCGGGCATTTTTAATTGTCCTGCTTATCCTGCTTATCCTGCTTATCCTGCTTATCCTGCTTATCCTGCTTATCCTGCTTATCCTGCTTATCCTGCTGTTCTCGCTGGCTCAGGCGCTGTTCCAGTGCTTCCAGCCGGTTCAGCAGCATTTCCTGATGTCTGAGCATTTGCTGCCACTCTTTTTCATGGCGTTCGGCATTCCGTTGCTGGTTGTGCTCTGGATCAGAAATAAAGGATGTCACCAGGCCGGCGACCATACCAAACAGACCCACCCCACAAATGATCATCACCGTTGCCAGCATTTTGCCCATCAGAGTCACCGGGTAATGGTCGCCATAGCCGACCGTTGAGATAGTCACAATAACCCACCACAGGGCATCGAAGGCATCTTTGATGTTTGACTCCGGCACGTTCCCCTCAATGATCAGCATCATCGCAGAACCGACCGAGATCAACACGGTAAGCAGCAGGAAAATACTGGCCAGGGTGGCTTCCCGTCGGTGACTGCGGATTTGGTTTATAACGTGGCGGCTGGAGCGGATCAGGCGTATGACGCGGAAAATTTGGAGCAGCCGGCCAAAGCGGAAAGGTTCGATCACCGGGATGCTGGCGAGAAAGTCCAGCCAGTGGGCCTTCAGGTAGGCGCGTTTATTATCAGAACGAACCAGATCTGTCAGCAGCTGGAGCCAGAACACCAGGCAAATCATGGTATCGATGGCCAGCAGCAGGTGGTAACTGTTGCTCTGGCGTGGCACAAAAATCATGGTGGTCACAATCGTCAGTGACGCGAAGGACAGTACCAGCGCCATCAGGCTCATGGGGTTGAGTTCATATTTGATGGCTTCGTGCTTTTTCTTCATTAAATTTTTATGGTCCCCAGTCGATAGATACAATGACTCATATTGTTTTAGTGCAAAAAATAACTCATCTAAAGCGCGGCAAGAATAAAAAAACGCTCTCCTGAAGGCTCAGATGCCGAGTCGAAGGAAGGTAGAACTATATATGGAGATTCCACATGACCAAAATGGTTTTCAAGCCATGGGAACAAGGGTTAACCAATATTAAGCTGGTCCCCAAGCTGGTGCTGTTGATGGTATTCAGTACCGTCTTGCTGGTATGCAAGCAGCTCTGGGACGCCAATACGTTTTATCACTCCGTGGTGGAGATCCAGCAGGATCGGGCCAAAGAACAAGCCGAAGCTACTGCGGCCGGGATTCGGAGTATCCTCAGTGATAATACCCGTGACAGTCTGCTGGTCGAGCAACTGGTAACGGCTCAGGCCAAGGCGATGAATGCGGGTGCCTATGTGTATCTGGTCGAGCGCGACGCCAAGAAGGTGCTGGGTCACCCTCAGGCGCGTCGTCTGACGGATCTGACCGCGCAGGTGGAAAACGGTACCAGCCTTAGTCAGCAACTGCAGCAGCACCGCGGTGCGGCCAGTCTGATTCTGGCTGACCAGTCACGGTTTGAATACGCTGTTGAGCTGCCGGCGCTGAACTGGGTGGTGGTGGCGTCTCAGCCGGCTTCGGAAGCTGAAACGTATTACCAGCAGTATCTGATGCAGGTGGCCTGGCAGACCGGACTGATGATTGTCTCTTTTATGGTTATTCTGCTGGGGGGCTCCAGTGTAATGCTGCGCCAGACCCGTTACCTGGCGGACAACATTCAGCGCCTGGCGGCACGTGACATGTCACAGCCGATCCAGATGGAATGCCGGGATGAGTACGGCGATCTGGCCCGTGAACTGGAGAAGACCCGGCGCCAGCTGCGTGAGGTTATTTGCAATCAGCGCGAGGCGGCAAGTGAGCTGTCTGAGCTGGCGGAAGTGATGTCAGTCAGCATGATGGAAACCAAGGCATCGGCGCAGGAAGAGTTCAACGAAATTGATCAGCTGGCTTCAGCCATGAGTGAAATGAGCTCCACAGTGCAAACGGTGGCAGAGCATGCCCGTGAAGCGTCGGCGGCAACGGAAGGCAGCTCGGCTCAGGCGGAGCAGGGCCAGCAGTTTGTGTCCCAGACGATTAACATCATCAACTTGCTGTCGCAGGACATCACCCAGTCCGCCCATGCGGTTAATCAGGTAGAAGAGCGGGTCGAGCAGATCGGCAGCGTGATTGTGACCATCCAGGGAATTTCAGAGCAAACTAACCTGCTGGCACTGAATGCGGCCATTGAAGCGGCGCGGGCCGGTGAGGCGGGACGTGGCTTTGCGGTTGTGGCGGATGAAGTGCGCAACCTGGCGCAGCGTACCCAGACCGCGACCATTGAGATTCAGGAAATGATCAGCCAGCTGCAGGGAAGTGCGCAGCAGGCGGTGCAGCTGATGGAGCAAAGTGTGGTGGAAGCGGCAGAAGGGGTCGAGCAGGTCACCAGTGCTGGCGGCGAGCTGGATAAGATTGTCGAGCAGGTGCGTCTGATCAATGACATGAACTTCCAGATTGCGTCGGCGGCGGAGCAGCAGAGTGCCGTTGCGGATGAAATGAACCAGAACCTGACCAATGTCCGGGAGCTGGTTCAGGCATCCGTGAACGTGGTGACGGAGCTGACGGAAACCGCCGATGTGATGCAGAACCATGCCACTGATTTGGAGAAAAAAATCCAGGCATTTACGGTGTGATCCGACAATAACTTTCACTTGATTTCAACGCCCGCATTTGCGGGCGTTGTGCTATCGTAAGGTGATTTTTCATCGTCACCGCAGCAGAGACAGACAAGGACATATTATGACTCCGCAAGATCACATCAACGCCGCTTCGGAACTGGCCTGGGAGAAGGTCGCACAGGCGCATCCGGATGCGCTGGCGCAATGGCCAGCTCCGCTGGCTGCCGCGCTGAAGCAAGTGCTGGGTTACAGCGACTTTATCACCGCCTCGATTGTCCGGGATGCCACCCTGCTGCCGTGGCTGGCCGAGCACCTTGAGCAGGAGACGCGGAGCGACAGTTATCGCCCGGCCTTGGCGGAGCTGCTGGCCGGCGTGATCGACGATAACGGGCTGATGCGGGTGCTGCGTCATTTCCGCTGCCGGGAAATGGTGTGGATTGCCTGGCGTGATTTTACCGGCGCGGCGACGCTCGACCAGAGTCTGTCTCACCTTTCTCTGTTGGCCGAAGCCATGATAGTGGAAACCTATAACTGGTTGTATGCCCGCTGTTGCGAAGAGTGGGGAACCCCCTGTAATGCGGACGGCGACCCACAGCCGATGCTGATCTTGGGAATGGGCAAGCTGGGTGGCGGCGAACTTAATTTCTCCTCCGACATCGATCTGATTTTCACCTATCCGGAAAACGGCGAGACCCAGGGCGGTCGCCGGAGTCTGGCCAATGCCCAGTTTTTTACCCGGTTAGGTCAGCGGCTGATCAAGGCGCTGGATCAACAGACCTTCGATGGCTTCTGCTATCGGGTGGACATGCGACTGCGGCCGTTTGGCGACAGCGGCCCGCTGGTGATGAGCTTTGCGGCATTGGAAGATTACTATCAGGAGCAGGGACGTGATTGGGAACGGTACGCGATGATCAAAGCGCGGGTCATGGGGCGGGAGAGCTATGCCCAGTACCATGAGCTGCGTCAGATGCTGCGTCCGTTCGTGTTCCGCCGCTATATTGATTTCAGCGCCATTCAGTCGCTGCGGCGGATGAAATCGATGATCAGCACCGAAGTGCGTCGTCGCGGACTGAACAATAACATCAAGTTGGGGCCGGGCGGGATCCGCGAGGTCGAGTTTATCGCCCAGTCCTTCCAGCTGATTCGGGGCGGGCGAACTCCGGATCTGCGTTGTCGCGGTCTGCGGGAAACCCTGGCGGCAATTCGCGAACATGGCTTATTGCCGCCGGATCAGGTCGCTGTGCTGGAACAGGGTTATGGTTTCCTGCGGCGGCTGGAGAATCTGCTGCAGGCAATTGATGACAAACAGACCCAGACCTTGCCGGACAAGCCGCTGGATCAGTGTCGTCTGGCACTGGCAATGGGTTATGCGGACTGGCCAGCTTTGTCACAGGCGGTGCATGAGCAGATGAGCGCCGTCCATGCGGTGTTTGCCACTATCGTCGGCTCGGAAGAGGATGAGCCGCACAATGATGTACCGGTGCAGTACCAGGAATTGTGGGAGATGCTCAAAGAGCCGGAGGTGCTGCGCGATATTCTGACCGAACTGGCCACACCGGATGTGTCGGCGCTGGCGGGCGTACTGGAAAACATGAAGTCTGAACTGTCCAAACGTACCCTCGGTCCGCGTGGCCGGGAAGTGCTGAGCAGACTGATGCCGGCGGTGCTGGCCTTGGTGGTGACCCGGGATGATGCGGTCGCGGTGATGGAGCGGATCAGTAAACTGATCGTGCGCATTGCCACCCGTACCACGTATCTGGAGCTGCTGGGCGAACACCCGGCGGCACTGGAGCAGTTGATCCGGCTGTGTGCCGCCAGCCCGATGGTCGCGGGACAGCTGGCACAGTACCCGATCTTGCTTGATGAACTGATTGACCCGCAACACCTGTATAACCCGACGCCACTGGAGAACTACGCTGACGAGCTGCGTGAGTACCTTGCCCGTATCCCAGAAGAGGACATGGAGCAGCAGATGGAAGCCATTCGTCAGTTCAAACAGACCCAGTTGCTGCGTATCGCCGCCGCGGACATTGCCGGTGCCCTGCCGCTGATGAAGGTCAGCGACCACTTGACCTATCTGGCTGAAGCGATAGTCGCTGCGGTGGTCAATCAGGCCTGGTTGCAAATGGTCGAAAAATACGGCGAGCCGACTCATCTGGCGGAGCGGGGCGGCCGTGGCTTCGGGATTCTGGGGTACGGCAAAGTCGGAGGCTGGGAGCTGGGCTATGGCTCTGATCTCGACCTGGTCTTCCTTCATGACTGTCCGGACAATGTCTACACCAACGGCCCGAAAGAGATTGACGGGCGCCAGTTCTATCTGCGGCTGGTGCAGCGTATTGTCCACCTGTTTTCTACCCGCACCGCAACCGGGGTGCTTTACGAGGTTGACGTCCGGCTGCGTCCGTCCGGTGCATCCGGCCTACTGGTCAGCCCCATTGCGGCTTTCGCGGAATACCAGGAGAAGGAAGCCTGGACCTGGGAACACCAGGCGCTGGTGCGTGCCCGGATGATTTACGGTGACAGCCAGTTACAACAGGCATTTGCCCAGGTGCGGCATCAGATCCTGACCCGTCCCCGCGACGAGCACACGCTGCGTGAGGAAGTGGTCGCCATGCGCCATAAAATGCGTCAGCACCTCGGGAGCAAGAAACCCGGTCTGTTTGGCCTCAAGCAGGACAAAGGCGGGATCACCGACATAGAATTTCTGGCCCAGTATCTGGTGCTGCGTCACTCAGCCGAAGAGCCGGCGCTGACCCGCTGGTCGGACAATGTCCGGATTTTTGAAACCATGGCGGATTACGACATTCTTTCGCCACAAGAGGCGATGCTGCTCAAGCAGGCCTATTGTACCCTGCGTGATGAAATCCACCGTCTCAGCTTGCTGGGGCTGCCTGCTTATGTTGATGAGCAAGCCTGTCATGCCGAACGTCAGGCGGTGGAAGCTTTGTGGCAACAATGGCTGGAGCCTGAGGTTAAGCCATAGCGGTTTAGTTATAGCTGCTTGGTTACAGCGGCTGAGTCATAGCCCCTTAGCCCCTTAGCCCCTTAGCCCCTTAGCCCCTTAGCCCTTGAAATTGAGTTCCCTATTAAACCGGAACCACGGAATACCAGAACTGAGCCCCCAGGTCAGATGCACGAGAAATTGGCTTTGTGTTAAGATTTGGGGGTTATCACAATCCCGGAGAAAAAAATGAAACTGACCCTTCCTGATTATGATCAAGCAGGCGTGCTGGTTGTAGGCGATGTCATGCTGGATCGCTACTGGTATGGCCCAACCGGGCGTATATCGCCAGAGGCGCCAGTGCCAGTCGTGAAGGTTGATCAGGTCGAAGAGCGCCCGGGCGGCGCGGCAAACGTGGCGATGAACATCGCGGCGCTAGGGGGCCATGCCCGCCTGATTGGCTTGACCGGGATTGATGAGCCAGCCAAAGCGCTGACCGAAAAACTGACGTCACTGGATGTCCGCTGTGATTTTGTGACTCTGGCGGAGTACCCGACCATCACTAAACTGCGGGTCATGAGCCGTGGTCAGCAAATGATTCGTCTGGACTTCGAGGAAGGTTTCCACGATGTCCCGGTGGACATGATTCTGCCACGCATGGCGCAGGCACTGCCCTCTGCCAAAGTGGTGGTATTGTCTGATTACGCCAAAGGGGCGCTGGAACACGTTCAGGTGATGATCCGAGCGGCGCGTGATGCCGGTCTGCCGGTGATGGTTGACCCGAAAGGGGCTGATTTTGAACGTTACCGCGGTGCCACGCTGTTGACCCCGAACCTGTCAGAGTTTGAGACGGTGGTTGGCCGTGCGCGCACCGATGAAGAGCTGGAAACCAAAGGCATGGCGCTGATTGAGCAGTTTGAGCTTGAAGCCCTGTTGGTGACGCGTAGTGAGCACGGGATGACCCTGCTGCAAAAAGGCCAGGCACCACTGCACATGCCAACCCAGGCCAAAGAAGTGTATGACGTGACCGGTGCTGGTGATACGGTGATTTCGGTACTGGCAGCCTCGCTGGCAGCCGGTAAGTCCCTGTCGGATTCCTGTAAACTGGCGAATGCCGCGGCTGGTGTAGTGGTTGGTAAGTTGGGCACTTCGACCTTGTCGACCATTGAGCTGACCGAAGCGATTCACGGCAGCCAGGACAGTGGTTTTGGGGTGATCAGCGAAGCGCAGCTGAAGCTGGCGGTACAGGCTGCTCGTGCCCGCGGGGAGAAAGTGGTCATGACCAACGGCTGTTTTGATATTCTGCATGCCGGCCATGTGGCTTACCTCAATGAGGCGGCCAAGCTGGGCGATCGCCTGATTGTGGCGGTGAATTCTGACAGCTCGGTTCGCGCGCTGAAGGGGCCGGGGCGTCCGGTGAACCCGGAAGATCGCCGGATGGCTGTGCTGGCCGGGCTGGGCGCCGTTGATTGGGTGGTGTCATTCAGTGAAGAAACGCCGCAGCGCCTGATCAGCGAGATTCTGCCGTCGCTGCTGGTCAAAGGTGGTGACTACAAACCTGAGCAGATCGCCGGTGGACAGGAAGTGATTGCCGCGGGCGGGGAAGTTCGGGTGCTGAACTTTGAAGATGGCTGTTCAACCACGGAAATCATCGAAGCGATCCGCGGCGGACGAGGGTAAGTTGTCCGAGATCGTCATCGACGGGACTTACACGGTGACGGTTAATTACTCAGCCTGCGGATAAACAAAAAGCGCCATTAAGGATGGCGCTTTTTTATTGGCTTGCGGTCAGGCCTGAATCAGCGAGCCTTAACCAGACCGGCGTTGATATCTAGTACATCCTGCTCGTTCAGCGAACCAACAGCCTGTTTCAGCTGAAGCTGGCTGATGATGTAATCGTAACGGGCATTCGACAGCTGACGGTTAGCATCGTACAGACGACGGGTCGCATCCAGCACGTCAACGATAGTACGGGTACCCACATCGAAACCGGCTTCGGTCGCTTCCAGTGCTGAGCGGGCAGAGACTACGGCCTGCTGGTATGCACGGATGGCACCGATTGAAGAGTTGATGTTGTTGTAGAACGCACGTACGTCACGTACCACGCCGCGGTAGCTGGCTTCCAGCCCTTCGCTTGCGGAAACATACGCGAACTGAGCCTGTTTCACTTCCGAGGTCGTACGGCCACCGGTGTAAACCGGCAGTTTCAGGTTGATACCGGCGTTCAGTGTACCTTCGTCAGTGAAGGATTGTTTATCGTCATATTCGTAACCGGCGTTGAACGACAGCGTCGGCAGGTGACCGGATTCCGCCAGGGCGATTTGATCGCGGGAGATATCCTGGGTAATGCGAGACGTCAGCAGGCTCAGGTTTTCATTTTCGGCATCCTGGATCAGATCCAGCACACGGGCTTGTGGCGCACTGGCTGAGAAACGTTTGGTATCCAGAATGTTGAGGTTAGTGTGCTCTTGGCCAGTGATCTCGCGCAGACCTTCGTAGCTGTTTGTCAGGGTGTTCTGCGCCAGAATCTCATCAGCCAGTACGCTGTCGTACTGTGCCTGAGCATCGTGTACGTCGGTAATTGCGGACAGACCGACTTCAAAACGCTGCTTGGTTTGCTCCAGCTGGCGGCCCACGGCGGCTTTCTCGGCGCGGACAAATTCCAGGTTATCGATAGCACGCAGTACATCGAAGTAAGCTGTAGAGACGCGCAGGATCAGGTTCTGCTGAGTCGATGCATAGGCCGCATCGCTCTGGCGCGCCTGCTTCTCACTGATGTCCAGGCTTACCCAGCTTGAGCGGTTGTAGATGGATTGATCCAGGGTGACACCACCATTGAAGCCCTCAGTATCGCCGTCCAAGCGCAGGACATTGTAGCCGGCGGTGAGGTTAATTTGAGGCAGTAACGCGCTTCGGCTTGAGTTGATTGCTTCAAAAGCAGCATCTTTATCAGCAGCGGCACGCAGCAGCTGCGGGTCATTCTGTTTGGCTTGTTCGTAGATCTCGGCGAGGTCATCGGCCATTGCTGACTGGCTGAGGCCGCCAAGCGCAACGCTAATAATAAGCGGAAGCAATTTTTTCATGTATGCCTTTCCTGGTCCTGACAAAAATATGAGCAAGGCTCCAGTTTAACGTATGTTTCCTTGCGTGAAACTGATCATTCAACAGTTTTACCTTATTTTACGATGTTTACTGTTGTATGTGTGATTGTAATCTAAACAGATTTAAATTTTGACTTAAATTAATTAACAATAATTGTCATAATTGTTGAATCACGTCATTGTTGTGCCTTGAAGAAGATGGAAAAATAGGCACATGACATGTTTTGTCAGCCATTGTCCTATTTTGTGGACGGATTCAGGGATAAAAAATTGCATGACAAAGTCACACACCAAAGGCAATGAGCCGGTCGTATTTTCGGCTCAGGATGTAGAGGTGCTGGCCAAGGACACGCTCTACCAGGGATTTTTCCGGATGGTGAAGTACCGTTTTCGCCATCGTCTGTTCGCCGGTGGCTGGAGCGCACCGATGGATCGCGAGATGTTTGAGCGTGGCCATGCGGCGGCACTGCTGCCGTATGACCCGGCCACCGACAGTGTGGTGATGGTCGAGCAGTTCCGAATTGGCGCCCTGGCCGCCGAGTGTACCCCGTGGCAGTTGGAAATCGTGGCCGGCATTATTGAGCCGGGTGAATCGGCGGACGAGGTCGTTCGTCGCGAAGCCGTGGAAGAAGCCGGACTGGAGGTGGGGAAGCTGCATAAGATCACCCGCTATCTGTCCAGTTCAGGCGGCTGCTCGGAAACCCTGGATATCTTTGTCGGGCTGGTGGACAGCACGCAGGCTGGTGGCATTCACGGTCTGGCAGATGAGGGTGAAGATATCCGGGTACGGGTGGTGTCCAGGGAAGAGGCCTACCAGTGGGTAGAATCTGGTAAAATTGAAAATGCGGCCTCTATCATTGCGCTACAATGGTTGCAACTTAACCATAAACGCCTGTAACCCCGAACATCATCCATGCACCGGCGCTAAGGATACCGATTGAATAAAAGATACACTGTTGATTTGGCAGACATTATGCGGCTTTACGAGACCAACTATGCGAAGTTGCTTCCATTGTTGCCAAAAAGCGATCAGGTCGGTGACCAGTGTGTATACGCCGTATCAGAGCAGGAATACTGCCTGACCATCACCGAATCCACCCGTTATACCACGGTGGTTGAGTTACGCCTGCTGGCTGAGAACGCCATGCCGGAATACCTGATCCCACGCATGACCATCCGGCTTTACCATGACGCCAGGGTGGCAGAAGTGTGTGCCGCTCAACAGACTTCCCGCTGGAAGCCACGCTATGATTACCCCAATTTGCGGATGTACCAGAAAGACGAAAAACATCAGGTAAACCGCTTTCTGGGAGACTGGTTGGCTCATTGCCTGAAGAATGGAATCAGCAGACAGTCGGTTTGTTAACAATAACAGATATCAAGGTTTTTGACGTTTTGCAGAAGTTTGATCTGCCACAGAAGGATCCGGATCGCGTGGTTCTTCTTCAAATTACCGACACCCACTTATTTGCCGATGATGGCGGAAGCTTGCTGGGCGTCGCGACGAAAGACAGTTTTCATGCCGTGCTGGATGCGGTAGAGGTAGCTGCGCGCCCGTTTGAAGCTATTGTCGCAACCGGGGACATTTCTCAGGATCACACGGAAGCCTCCTATCAGCGTTTTTGCGACGGCATTGCCCGCTGGCCGCAGCCGTGTTTCTGGCTGCCGGGAAACCATGATTACCAGCCGAGCATGCAGTCTGTGCTGCCGTCACCGCAAATTAAGTCGTGTCATCAGGTGCTGGCCGGTGAGCACTGGCAGGTTATCCTGCTCGACAGCCAGGTCAAAGGCGTGCCGCACGGCGAGCTGAGTGACAGTCAGCTCGCCATTCTGGAGCAGGCGTTGGCCGCGCACCCTCAGCGTCACGCGCTGGTATTATTGCACCACCATCCGTTGCCTGCGGGCAGCACCTGGCTTGATCAGCATCAGCTCCATAATGCCGATGCATTCTGGGCGGTGCTGGCGCGTCATCCGCAGGTTAAAGCGGTGCTGTGCGGCCACATTCATCAGGAGCTGGATTGTTTGTACCAAGGGGTACGTGTGATGGCCACGCCTTCAACTTGCATTCAGTTCCAGCCGGATTCGCACGATTTTGCCCTGGATAACAATAACCCAGGGTGGCGTATCCTTGAGTTGCTGGCGGACGGGCAGATTGACACACAGGTTTATCGTCTGACCGGGCGTCAGTTCACGCCCCAGTTTGATGCAGCAGGGTATTAAATGCAGCCGCTGTTACTTTATCTTCACGGATTCAACAGTTCACCTCAATCACTCAAAGCCACGCTGATGGCGGATTACTGCCGTCAGGCGCGCCCGGATATCCGGGTCGAAATTCCGCAGCTGCCGTGTTACCCGGCGGATGCCGCAGATTTTATTGAGACGCTGATCCAGTCGCTTAAACATGAGTATCGCATTGGGCTAGTCGGCAGCTCTCTAGGTGGATATCTGGCGACCTGGGTGAATGCCCGGCACCAGTTGCCGGCGGTGCTGGTGAACCCGGCCGTTAAACCGTATGAGCTGCTGCAGGATTATCTTGGCGAGCAGGAAAACCCGTATACCGGCCAGCGTTACCTGCTGGAGCCGAAGCACATGGCGGAACTTCGCCAGCTGGATGTGGCTCAGCTAGCCCGGCCGGAACAGTTCTGGCTGTTGCAGCAGGAAGGTGACGAAGTGCTGGATTACCGCCAGGCCGTGGACAAGTACGCGGCCTGCCGTCAGACGGTAGAACCGCTGGGGGATCATAGTTTTGTCGGATTTGACCGCTATCCTGCCCAAATCATCCGATTTCTTGAGCTGTAAGCTCCAATTGGATTCATCCCCTACGTAAAATGTGGGGCACAAATATCGCCCTGGCTTGACAACCGAGCCGGGGTTTCTGACTATTGTGGCAAAAATTTTCCGTAACTTTCCGTAATTATGACAGATCAAAGCTATAACGCCGGAGCCATTGAGGTTCTGAATGGCCTCGAGCCCGTCCGCCGTCGTCCGGGGATGTATACCGATACGGTTCGGCCAAACCACCTCGGCCAGGAAGTGATCGACAACAGTGTCGATGAAGCCCTGGCTGGCCATGCTCGTAAGGTGGAGGTAATCCTCCATGCGGATCAGTCCCTGGAAGTCATTGATGATGGCCGGGGGATGCCGGTAGATATTCACCCTGAAGAAGGGGTCTCTGGGGTCGAACTGATCCTTTGCAAACTGCACGCTGGGGGTAAATTCTCAGGCAAGAACTACCAGTTCTCCGGTGGTCTGCACGGGGTGGGGATCTCGGTCGTTAACGCCTTGTCGAACCGAGTGGAAGTCACGGTAAAACGCGATGGGCAGATCTACCAGATTGCGTTTGAACATGGCGACAAAGTCTCTGAGTTGGAAGTGATCGGTACCTGTGGTCGTCGTAACCGCGGGACCCGCGTCCATTTCTGGCCGGATGCCAAGTACTTTGACAGCCCGAAATTCTCGGTTTCTCGCCTCAAGAGCAACCTGAAAGCCAAAGCTGTGCTGTGTCCGGGGCTGGAAATTGTTTTCACTGACAAGGTGAACAATGAAACCCTGACCTGGTGTTACGAAGACGGTCTGAAAGATTACCTGGCCGAAGGCGTAAAAGGTTTCACCCTGCTACCGGAAGAGCCGTTTACTGGTTCGTTCAGTGGCCAGACGGAAGCGGCGGATTGGGCATTGTTGTGGCTGCCTGAAGGCGGTGATTTGGTCGGGGAAAGTTACGTTAACCTGATCCCGACTGCCCAAGGCGGTACCCATGTCAACGGCCTGCGTCAGGGCCTGCTGGATGCGATGCGTGAGTTCTGCGAATTTCGTAACTTACTGCCACGCGGCGTGAAGCTGACCGCTGATGATATCTGGGAACGCTGTGCCTACGTGCTGTCAGTGAAAATGCAGGATCCGCAGTTTGCCGGGCAAACCAAAGAGCGTCTGTCGTCGCGTCAGTGTGCGGCGTTTGTCTCCGGCGTGGTGAAAGATGCCTTCAGCCTGTGGCTGAACGAGCGTCCGCAATTGGCCGAGCAACTGGCGGAAGTCTGTATTGCCAACGCCCATCGCCGGATGCGTGCCAGCAAGAAAGTGGTGCGTAAGAAGATTGCCTCTGGTCCGGCGCTGCCGGGTAAACTGGCTGACTGTTCACAGCAAGACCTGAACCGCACCGAACTGTTTCTGGTGGAAGGGGATTCGGCGGGTGGCTCAGCTAAGCAGGCGCGTGATCGTCTGTTCCAGGCCATCATGCCATTGCGTGGTAAGATCCTGAATACGTGGGAAGTTTCTGCCGATCAGGTACTGGCCTCTCAGGAAGTACACGATATTTCGGTGGCGCTGGGGATTGATCCGGACAGCGACGATCTGAGTGGCCTACGCTACGGTAAGATCTGTGTGCTTGCCGATGCGGACTCCGATGGTCTGCACATTGCCACGCTGTTGTGCGCCCTGTTCGTAAAGCACTTTGAAGCCTTGGTGCGTGCCGGTCACGTGTATATCGCGATGCCGCCACTGTACCGTATCGACTTGGGTAAAGAAGTCTACTACGCCCTGGATGACGCCGAGAAAGAAGGCATTCTGGAGCGCCTCAGCAGCAAGCGCGGTAAAGTGAATGTACAGCGCTTTAAAGGTCTGGGTGAGATGAACCCGATGCAGCTGCGTGAAACCACCATGGATCCGAATACCCGCCGTCTGGTACAGCTGACCATTGATGACGATGAGCAGACGACCCAGATGATGGACATGCTGCTGGGTAAGAAGCGCGCGGAAGACCGTCGTCACTGGCTGCAGAGCAAAGGCGATAAAGCGGACGTGTAAGCGTCTGCTGAACAAGAAAGACACAATGGGCAGGCGGGCAGTATAGTGCCGGCCTGTACCGCACAAGATAGAACGGAATACCCGACGATGACTGATGTCTCAATGGATGGCGTAGAGCAGCTTCCGCTACGGAAGTTTACCGAAGACGCTTATCTGAATTATTCCATGTATGTAATCATGGACCGTGCCCTGCCGTTTATCGGCGACGGCTTAAAGCCGGTGCAGCGCCGTATTATTTACGCGATGTCTGAGCTGGGCCTGTCAGCCACGGCGAAATACAAAAAGTCTGCCCGTACCGTGGGTGACGTGCTGGGTAAATACCACCCGCACGGCGACTCTGCCTGTTACGAAGCCATGGTTCTGATGGCGCAGCCGTTCTCTTACCGCTACCCGCTGATTGACGGCCAGGGTAACTGGGGTGCGCCGGATGACCCGAAATCGTTCGCGGCCATGCGTTATACCGAATCCCGCCTGTCGCGTTTTTCGGAAGTGTTGCTGAACGAACTGGGCCAGGGCACCGTGGACTGGGGGCCGAACTTTGACGGCACCATGAAAGAGCCAAAAATGCTGCCTGCCCGCCTGCCGCATATCCTGCTAAACGGGGTAACCGGTATCGCGGTGGGGATGGCGACGGACATTCCGCCGCACAATGCCCGCGAAGTGGCAAACGCGGCGGTGCATCTGATCGACAACCCGAAAGCGGATCTGGATGAGGTGATGACGTTTGTGCAGGGGCCGGATTACCCGACTGAAGCGGAAATCATCACCTCAAAAGCGGACATGAAAAAGGTCTACCGCAGCGGGCGTGGTTCGATCAAAATGCGGGCAGTCTGGCACAAAGAGAACGGTGATATCGTGATCACCGCGCTGCCGCATCAGGTCTCGGGCTCCAAACTGCTGGAGCAGATCGCAGCGCAGATGCGGGCTAAGAAACTGCCGATGGTGGAAGATCTGCGTGACGAGTCGGATCATGAAAACCCGACCCGTATCGTGGTAGTGCCGCGTTCGAACCGGATTGACTGTGAGCAGCTGATGAACCACCTGTTCGCTTCAACCGACCTGGAGCGCAGCTACCGGGTGAACCTGAACATGCTGGGGCTAGACGGCCGCCCGCAGGTCAAGGGGCTGGTGGAAATTCTGTCTGAATGGCTGACTTTCCGTCGCGAAACCGTGCGTCGCCGTCTGCAATACCGACTGGATAAAGTCATCGCCCGGCTGCACATTCTGGAAGGCTTGCTGGCAGCGTACCTCAACATCGATGAGGTGATTGAGATCATCCGTACTGAAGATGATCCGAAAGCGGTGCTGATGGCTCGCTTTGACCTGAGCGCGATTCAGGCTGATGCGATTCTGGAAATCAAACTCCGCCAGCTGGCCAAGCTGGAAGAGATTAAGATCCGTGGTGAGCAGGACGAGTTGTCCAAAGAGCGTGAACAGCTGGAAAAACTGCTGGGCTCGGAGCGTCGCCTGAACACCCTGATCAAAAAAGAAATTCAGAGCGATGCGGAAAAATACGGCGATGACCGTCGTTCTCCGCTGGTCGAGCGGGAAGAGGCGAAAGCCCTGACTGAGCGTGAGCTTATCCCGTCTGAACCTATCACTGTGGTGCTGTCTGACAAAGGTTGGATCCGTCATGCCAAAGGCCATGATGTGGATCCGTCATCACTGAGCTACAAGTCCGGTGACAGCTACCTCGCCCACGCGCGCGGTAAGAGCAGTCAGCCAGCAATTTTCCTTGGCTCTGATGGGCGCAGCTATGCGCTGGAATCCCATACCCTGCCGTCAGCGCGCAGCCAGGGCGAGCCGATCACCGGCCGCCTGAACCTGACACCGGGCAGCCATATGCGCCAGGTGATCATGGCTGAAGACAATCAGCTGTGGCTGCTGGGCTCGGATGCCGGCTACGGCTTTGTCTGCAAAGCCAGCGACATGGTGTCGAAGAACAAGAATGGTAAAGCGCTGCTGACGGTGCCGGAAAATGCCGAAGTGATTGCGCCACAACCAGTGCAGGATCTGGATCAGGATGAAATTCTGGCCATTACCAACGAAGGCCGGATGCTGCTGTTCCCGGTCAAAGACCTGCCGCAACTGGGCAAAGGTAAGGGTAACAAGATCATCAATATCCCGGCGGCGCGAGCCAAAGCCCGGGAAGAGTTCCTGTCCTACCTGGCGGTCTTGCCGCCGGGCAGCCACATTACGCTGCATGCCGGTAAGCGCAAGCTGGGGCTCAAGCCGTCGGATCTGGAAAACTTCCGGGGTGAGCGTGGTCGTCGTGGCAGTATGCTGCCGCGCGGGCTGCAACGGGTTACCCGCCTGGAGATTGACTCGCCAACCTCGGCAGAAGAAGAATAATCTGCAGCAAGCCCTCCATTTTGGAGGGCTTTTCTTTATCTGTGTAGCGAGAAACCCACAGGTTCAGTGGTCTAATTTCTGCACATAAGGGATGTTTTTTCCGGCATCCTGAGTATACTAGCGCACGCCTGTACGCTGAGGAGAAGTAAATGATTTTTGTATTGCGCATGATTGCCGTGGCAATTTTTGCCGTTGTCATGTTTGTATTTGGGTGCGCTTACTGTCTGCTGAGCCCGCGTAACCCGAAACACGTTTGTACGTTCGGTCGCCTGTTCAGCAAGATGTCCCGCGTGTTCGGGATCAAGCTGGAGATCCGTATTCCGGAAGGCGCGGAAGAGGTCGGCCCGAGTGTGTATGTGGCAAACCACCAGAATAACTACGATTTGTTCACTATTTCCGGGGCGGTGATGCCACGTACCGTGACCGTGGGTAAGAAAAGCCTGGCGTGGATGCCGCTGTTTGGCCAGCTGTACTGGCTGAGTGGTAATATCCTGATTGACCGCGCTAACCGCAGCAAGGCGGTCGGAACGATTGGCCAGGTGGTAGAAAAGATCAAAGAACGTAACGTGTCAGTCTGGATGTTCCCGGAAGGCACCCGTTCCCGCGGTCGTGGCCTGCTGCCGTTCAAAACCGGCGCATTTCACGCGGCCATCAGTGCCAAAGTGCCGGTGGTGCCGATCGTGTGCAGCAGCACGGAACATGTTAGACTTAACCGCTGGGATAACGGGGTCGTGATTGTGGAAATCATGCCGCCGGTATCGACCGAAGGGCTGACCAAGGAAGATGTACGAGAGTTGTCGCAACGTTGCCGCGACATCATGGAAAGTAAGCTTAATGCCCTGAACGAAGAGGCAGCGCGTCGCTCTGCGAAATAACGGACGCTGGCCGGAACCGACAATAAGGACATGCTGTGGCGTGTCCTTTTTATTTGAGCAGTAGAAAAGCCATGATTGAAGAACAGGTGATTTTAGTCGATTCGCAGGGCAGAGCGCTTGGCGTGAAGGAAAAAATGCAGGCGCACCGCGAGGGGGCCCTCCATTTAGCGTTCTCGGTACTGCTGTACCGTGACGGCAGCGCCGGGCGTGAGTACCTGATGCAGCAGCGAGCGACGGACAAGTATCACAGCGGCGGCTTGTGGACGAATACCTGTTGTTCGCATCCGCGTCAGGGCGAAACTCTGGAACAGGCGGGTATTCGCCGTCTGGCCGAAGAGATGGGGATCACCGGTGTTGCGGCGTTGCAGGATATTGCGCATTTCGTGTATCGGGCCGAGCTGGATAACCAGCTGGTGGAGCACGAACTGGATCATGTGCTGGTGGCCGCTGTCCCTGAGCTGGAAATTCATCCCAACCCGGATGAAGTGATGGCTTATCGCTGGTGGCCGGAAGCGGAGCTGGAGCAGGCTGTGGCGCAGCAGCCAACGCAATTTACAGCCTGGTTGCCGCAAGTGCTCGCGCATGCTGTTCAGCATATTGGTTGAGGCTTACCGCCAGGGTTTGCCCCACAAAAAAGAGCTGCCAGGGGCAGCTCTTCTTGTTTCTGATGACCACCACAGTGGTCATTTTGTCAGGTCGAATTATTTACGAACCGCGATGGCTTCGATTTCGATCTTCACATCTTTTGGCAGACGGGCAACTTCTACGCAAGAGCGCGCAGGGTAAGGTGCGTTGTGCTCGTCGAAAAATTTACCGTACACTTCGTTAACAGTACCGAAGTCGTTCAGATCTTTCACGAAAACAGTCATTTTCACAATGTCAGCCACTTTCAGGCCAGACGCTTCAACAACAGCTTTCACGTTTTCCAGAGACTGACGCGCTTGCTCTGCGATATCTTCTGCCACTTCACCGGTTTGTGGGTTCACCGGGATCTGACCTGAAGTCAGTACCATATTGCCCAGGTCTACGCCTTGTACATATGGGCCGATAGCTGCAGGTGCTTGATCTGTGTGAAGTACTTGAGTCATTACTAATCCTTACTGATTGGGCTAGAAAAGTCAGAGCAGTTAGTTTGCAGCCCAAGTTGATTTAGGTCAAAGAGTTTCCGCTTTGTCGGGCCAAAAGGTTGCGGAATGCCACATTCATGACATTCCACGCATTACTCAGAGTAATCGTTGCGGCTGGTTCAGTCCTGCTAAACGGCGATACCCAGCCGGGCTTTGACGACTTTCTCGCACTCTTCGATGCGAGTGATATCGCGCGGCGCGACCATCACGGTGTCGTTACCGCCGACAGTGCCCAGGATCTCGGCATGAGGCTGGATATCAATCAGACGGGCGACCAGTTGGGCGCCACCCGGGTGGGTTTTCACGACGACAACCAGCTGATTATGGGTGATGTATTCAATTTGGGAGGCAATGGACGAGCTTACTTGAACCGGCTCGTTTTCGACCGTCAGGCAGTAGACTTTCTTGCCGTAGGCGTTCGGCACCTTCGCCACGCCCAGGCGTGACAGCAGGCGGGACACCGTTGACTGGCTGACATCATTAAAGCCCATTTCAATCAGACGATGGCGAATGTCGTCCTGCGTTGAAAAACTTTGCTGTTGCAACAGCCGCTTACAGGCCGTAGTAATGCTTTCTTCATGGCAGACAGCATCAATCGCGCCGTGCATACTGAATCCACTCACGGGCAACTCCTTGTAGTTCTATTCGGTATAGGTGATCGTATCCAAATACCGACTCAGGCAGCTCCGTAAGGCTGGTTTATTGAATAGGTTATTGCCTGGTAACGGGGTGCGATGAGCCGGCGAAGATCGCAAGAGATAATACTTCTGTTGCATAATCTTGCAGGAGCATCATAACAACAAAAACAACGTAATTTATTGACCCCAATCACCAAAACAATACGCCAAGTAGGGGCTTAATATGACGAATTAAATCCCGATTGATCCAGCAGGGTTCGAGGTTTTAACCAGTCCCGTTTTTGTGCTGTCAGCGCCCCTTCGTCGTCATCGGGCGTCAACCCGTTTTCATCGCCGCCGCGGCTGTTGCCGGGAGCCCCTGCCGCGGGATAAGCCGCTTTGACCGGGGTGCGATAGCGGCCAAGCGGTGAGCTGGCACGGGTGTTGTCGAGCCCGGGAGCCGGGCGGTTGGCGGCAAGGGTACTCTGTCCGGAAGAGGATGGAGCAGACGTTGGAGTCGTCTGGGTGGATTGCCGCCGTGGCTGTTGGGTAGGCCTTTGATGTCGATTCAGCGCGGTTACGTATTCTGCTACCTGAATGGCTGCCAGATCTTGGCTGGCCGACTCGGCGCGGATGCCGAGCGCATGTAGCCAGTCAAAAATTAAAGTCGACGGAACAAACTGGCTGTAGCGTTCTGCCGGGCGCAGGTTACGCAGGTCTTCCGGATTCTGGACGATCGCGACGGTGATCCCGGCGATTTCTCCCCGGGCATTAAACACCGGGCCACCGCTCATGCCGGACATCACCGGGGCATCGCTCAGTGAATACAGGCAGTCGGTGTTGGTGTCGATAACATCCTGCAGGTATTTGCCGTTGCCGCTGATGCTGGTTCCAAGTAAAGAATGCCCCTGATGCGTGACCGGCTGGTCGGGATAGATCAGTCCCCAGGTCGGGACTTGCTGACTGGGGCGCCGGATAAGGGCGAGATCGCAATAGGGGTGATAGATAACATCCAGATCCCAGGACAGCTGGGCGACATGTTTGGCCGTCAGCATGTATTCATGACTGACCGGCACTGCGGAGCCAAACCCGCCGAGCAATAACGGGACACCAATCATCACCATCTGGTTGGCGCTGTTTGGCTGGCTGTTGTTGATGGTGCCGTTACTGGTGACACACCCGGCCAGCAGTGCGGCGCAGAGTATCACCCCGTTCCTTCGCGGGTGTCGGGAGACAAGAAAACGGACACAGTTAGCATACCAATTAAAAATGTACATCATGCTACTGACCTTTGATGAATTCGCAGACGTCGAAACCCGCAGCCAAACACTCAGTCGACGGGCTTGTTTCCGGTATGTCCGGTACCGAATACCGAAACATAGATTCAAAGGTAGTGAGGGAAAAAGCGGTTTCCCGCTCTAGAAGTGAGAAAAAAAAAGCCCGCTCAGGTGTGAGCCGGCTTTCTTAGGTTCGGGGCAGGGTTTTCCCCGAATGAGACAGGCAAAAGCCCGTTTTTAGTTGTGTTCAGTCACGATTTCGCGCGAGAACACTTTTTCACAGTACTTACACTTCAGTTGCACGTCGTCGTGCTTGATGATGACTTTGAAGCTGCTGTCGACCGGCTCACCGTGGGAGATACAGTTGCTGTTCGGACATTTGAAAATCGCGTTGATT
Organism: Photobacterium sp. GSS17; assembly: GCF_028621875.1. Taxonomy (NCBI): domain Bacteria; kingdom Pseudomonadati; phylum Pseudomonadota; class Gammaproteobacteria; order Vibrionales; family Vibrionaceae; genus Photobacterium; species Photobacterium sp. GSS17. The sequence goes on from NZ_CP117517.1 coordinate 449,172, forward strand.
TGCTCAGGCAGAGACAACGTCAGTTTTTTCACCACTTCGTAGTTTTCAATCTGGTTGACGGTCGCTTTTGGTGCGTACAGGGCCAGCTGGTTTGCCTGCTCTTCGTTGATAAAGATATTCTCAATCTTGATCAGGTCTTTTGCACCCAGTGCCGATGACGGCAGGTTCAGGCCAACGGTGACGCGTTGGTTCGTCTGGTGCATGTTGAACAGTTTCAGTACCTTGAAGCCAACGTTCGCAGGAATGTGGTCGATTACCGTACCGTTTTTAATCGCTTCGACCTGTAGTTGAGTTTCTTTAGTCATGATATCGCGTCTCCTGCTTAGATTGTTTCGTTCAGTACCAGTGCCAGTAGGGCTTCACGGGCGTACACGCCGTTTTCAGCCTGCTGGAAATAGTAAGCGTATGGGGTTTTATCAACGTCGACCGTGATTTCATCCACACGTGGCAGCGGGTGCAGCACTTTCAGATTCGGACGCGCTTCTTCCAGCATGGTCGCTGTCAGAATGTACGCCGCTTTCATGTGGGCGTATTCCGACTCGTCGAAACGCTCTTTCTGGACGCGGGTCATGTACAGGATATCCAACTCAGGAATCACTTCTTCCATGTTGGTGTGCAGGCTGTAGCTGATACCGGCTTCGTCCAGATCCTCACAGATGTAATCCGGCATCGCCAGCGCTTCAGGTGCTATGAAGAAGAACTTCACATTGTTGAACTTCGACAGAGCCTGAGTCAGGGAGTGCACGGTACGGCCGTATTTCAGGTCGCCGACGAAGGCCACATTCAGGTTATCCAGGCGGCCCTGAGTTTCGTAGATAGAGAACAGGTCAAGCAGGGTTTGGGTCGGGTGCTGGTTGGCACCGTCACCGCCGTTGATAACCGGTACACCATGCGAGAACTCAGAAGCCAGACGCGCTGCACCTTCCTGAGGGTGGCGCATGACAAAGGCGTCAACGTAAGAAGAAATCACCTGAACGGAGTCCGCCAGCGTTTCCCCTTTCTTCGCCAGTGATGTGTTACCGCCGTTGTCGAAACCGATCACTGTGCCACCCAGGCGCTGAACAGCGGTTTCAAATGACAGGCGGGTACGGGTTGATGGCTCGAAGAAGCAGCTTGCAACCACCTTGTTTTTCAGCAGCTCCGGATTTGGCTCGGCCTTCAGTTTACCGGCTGTTTCAACAACCAGCTCAAGCTCATTACGGCTCAGTTCCGGGATGGAAATAATGTGCTTTTTGAACAGCGAATTCGCCATGGCTTCTCTTCCCTCTTAAATCACTATGATGAACGACGCTTGCCTGCTGCTGTGAGTAGCAGACAAAAAAAAGCCCCCTTAAAAAAGGAGGCTCTTTTGAATACAAACAGGAAAAACAAAAAACGGCACGCTCGCCGTAAATCGGCGGATTTTCATCAGGTTTGACTGAACGAAACGGCGCATTTTTTATCTCTCTCTGGACAAATTGCGAAGGATTATACCCCCATTTTTCGCTAACGCAAGCGTTTGCCTAAAGTATTCATTTCCCGGAAGTTTATGCATTTTTCGGGGTAAAGTCCGGGCTACTTTCAGAAGGTTTTTAGTGGCTTTAACTGCGTGATTTCGCTGACTTTGTCGTGGGCTGGGACAGGCTAAAAAAGGAGGAAAGACAGGCATAAAAATACCGGCCCGCAGGCCGGTATGAAGTGAGAGACAGGGACTATCGGAGTGCTTGCCCCTGAATCCAAGAGAGTCATTAGTGACCCAGGGTTGCCACCATAACAGCTTTGATGGTGTGCATACGGTTTTCTGCTTCGTCGAAGACGATAGAGTGTTCAGACTCGATCACTTCGTTGGTAACTTCTACGCCGTCTTTCAGTACTGGGTACTCTTGAGCCAGTTCTTTACCTACTGTGGTGTCTTCACCGTGGAACGCTGGCAGGCAGTGCATGAATTTCACATGTGGGTTGCCTGTTGCTTTCAGCATGTCCATGTTGACTTGGTAAGGCAGCATCAGGTTGATACGCTCAGCCCATGCTTCTTTCGCTTCACCCATAGATACCCACACGTCAGTGTACAGGTAGTCACAATCTTTCACGCCTTCCTGAACGTCTTCAGTCAGCGTAATTTTCGCGCCGGTTTCTTCTGCGATAGCACGGCATTGTGCAACCAGGGTTTCTTCCGGCCAGTAAGCTTTTGGTGCGACCAGGCGGATGTCCATACCCATTTTCGCTGCGCCAACCATCAGAGAGTTACCCATGTTGTTGCGGGCATCACCCAGGTAAGCGAACTTCATTTCATGCAGTTGTTTGCCACGACCGTGCTCTTGCATTGTCAGGAAGTCAGCCAGGATTTGAGTTGGGTGGAATTCGTCAGTCAGACCGTTCCATACTGGCACGCCTGCATATTTGCCCAGCTCTTCCACGATTTCCTGGCCAAAGCCACGGTACTCGATACCGTCGTACATACGACCCAGTACGCGAGCGGTATCTTTCATTGACTCTTTGTGACCAATTTGAGAACCAGATGGGCCAAGGTAAGACACTTGTGCGCCTTGGTCGAATGCCGCGACTTCAAACGCACAGCGAGTACGTGTTGAGGTTTTTTCAAAGATCAGGGCAATGTTTTTGCCAGTCAGGCGTGGTTGCTCGTAACCGTTGTACTTCGCTTTTTTCAGCTCAGCAGACAGCTCCAGCAGGTGTTGAATTTCACGTGGAGTGAAGTCAAGTAGTTTTAGGAAGTTACGGTTGCGAAGATTAAAAGCCATGATGTTATCCTCTCTGAATCTGTATCTCTCTGCCCGACCGGGGAGAAGCTTCTGTTTTAGGCATCTCACCGCAGCCGGAGGGTTTTTATATTGTTTAACGTATTATGAATCGTTTGTGAATAACTATTCCGCTATTCTGCAATAATATTTGTTCCGGCTTCACCTTTCAGAATGGCCAGGCCATCTTCCAGGGAGCCAATACCAACCAGCTTGCCGCCTTTGTTGATGAACTCGCAGGATGCATCAATTTTCGGTCCCATGGAGCCGGCGTCGAATGCGTACTGTGCCAGTTCACGTGGTGTGGTGCTGCGCAGTGCTTTCTGGGTTGGTTTGCCCCAGTCGAGGTAAACAGCATCGGCATCGGTCAGGATAAGCAGGGCATCAGCATGCAGTTGCTGCGCCAGGTAAGCGGCCGACATGTCTTTATCGATAACCGCTTCCACACCGGTCAACTTGCCGTTTTCTTTCTTAACCGGGATACCGCCACCGCCGGTACAGATCACCAGGTGCTCCTGTTTGATCAGGGTGGTGATGGCATCGCTTTCGACAATCCCGGTTGGCAGTGGGCTAGGGACGACGCGGCGGAAGTACTGACCATCCGGTTTAACGGTCCAGTTGTATTTTTCTGCCATTTCACGGGCTTCGGCTTCTTCGTATACCGGACCGATTGGCTTGGTTGGGTCAGCGAAGGCTGGGTCGTTTGGATCCACTGTCATCTGAGTCAGCATGCAGGATACGTCGCGTTCCGGCAGTAGGTTTTTCAACTCTTGCATCAGCATGTAGCCGATCATGCCCTGAGTTTCTGAACCCAGTACGTCCAGCGGGTAGGGTGCAACTTTTTTGTATTCCAGTCCTTGCAGCGCCAGCAGACCAACTTGTGGGCCGTTGCCGTGAACCAGTACTACATTGAATTCTTTGGCGATTTCAGCAATCGTCTGTGCGGCTTTAGCAATGTTTTTGCGTTGAGTATCTGCTTCCAGCGGTTCACCGCGGCGAAGCAGGGCGTTTCCGCCAAGTGCTACTACGACAGTTTGCTTAGTCATGTGATCGTCTCTCTTGGTCAACTCTCAGTGTTATTGTGTTTGTAGTGGCTCTTTGGCCTGTAAATTCTGAGAGGGTTTTCTGTTGTGTGGCCGGTGCCGAGCACCGGCCGTCAGTACGGGTGGGTAACCCGTTAGATATCGTCACGCTCGATTGGGCAGCTCATGCAGCGAGCACCACCACGGCCGCGACCAAGTTCATCACCAGGGATTGGCAGAACAGTGATACCGGCTTTGTCGTATTTCTCGTTGGTGTAAGTGTTGCGAGAGTAACCAACAACCACGCCAGGTTTCACAGTCAGTACGTTGTTAGCATCGTTCCACTGCTCACGTTCAGCTTCGAAGCTGTCGCCACCTGTTGTGATCAGGTTTAGCTGACCCACACCCAGGGCTTTTTCGATGGCATTCACGAAGTAGCTTTCTTCGGTGGCTTTCACTGTGCCGGACTCATCGCCAGTCAGGCTCCAGCATTTCACATCTTTGCGAATCACTTCTGGGTATACAGAGAAGGTGTCTTCACGCATGTGCGTCATTACTGTGTCAAGGTGCATGCAAGAGCGGTGTTTTGGCAGCTCCATCGCGATAACTTGTTTTGCCTGGCCAGTTTTGAACAGGTTAGAAGCCAGCTGCTCAACACCTTGTGGAGTTGTACGCTCAGACATACCAATCAGCACTGAGCCACGGCCGATAACCAGAACGTCACCGCCTTCAATGGTCGCGTTGTCGTAGTTGATGTTGCTGTCCGCACCGTAATAAGTGTGGAAGTCACCTTGGGCGAAGGTTGGGTGCCATTTGTAGATAGCGCGTACGTGGTTGGTTTCACGTTGACGGGCTTCTTTCGCCATTGGGTTGATTGATACGCCGCCGTAAACCCAGCAAGACGTGTCACGGGTAAACAGGTGGTTTGGCAGTGGTTCAATGATGAAGTCGTTTGGTGCATTGAAGCCTTGCATCATAGAAGAAGACTGTACAGGGAACTCAGAGTAGGCCAGGCCACCAAGCAGGATAGATGCCAGCTCAGCGTGAGGCAGGTCGCTCAGGAAGCAGCGTACATCGTTAGCGAAAGTCGGACCGAAACGGTGGTCAGACAGCTGAGTGTTCAGCAACCATTCTTTGGCTTCTGGAACATCCAGAGTTTCAGCCAGCAGATCTTTCAGCAGCATAACTTCAACGCCCTGCTCACGCAGTGTGTTGGCAAATACGTCATGCTCTTTGCCTGCACGTTCAACGTCAAGTACATCGTCAAACAGCAAGTCATGGCAGTTTGAAGGAGTCAGGTGAGTGAGCGCGCGCTCTGGACGGTGTAGAAGTACGCGACGTAATTGACCTATTTCTGAACCTACATAGAACTTACTCATGATCGTATCTCTCTATTATTTGAAGTCAGATTCCTGACTTATTTATTTTTTTTGCGAAGCTATTATTTATTTCTTCGCTTTGGTTTCTGAGTTTTATTCTACGCTTTAAAGCCCCAGAGTCTTAGAGTTTCATCACACTTTTTATATTGTTCCTATAACCTATCTAATTAAATTTATTAACATTTTTAATTCAGCTGTTATTAGTTTTCATGAATGGGATTTTATGTGCTTTAGTTGGGTGGGGATGGTTTTCATTCATTTTAAGTCACTGTTTAGTATTGATTTTTGTTTTTCTCATGGAAGTTTATGCAGATTTATTTTTGTTGATTTGATGTGAAAAAACTAATCTTATGCACTTAATGTGTTTGTCTATATGAATTCTGGCTTAATATTATCTTATTGGTAACAAATATTTTTCCTTTTATTTTTTGTTTAATTGTTTTTTGTAATTTAGGAACAACGATTTCACTCAATTAATTTATTGTCTGATTTCAGTTTTTAGAGTCAAAATTCTATTTTATATGTCATGTGGATTTAATTTTTATGGTTCTTATGGCTTGGCGAAATAACGTGGAGATATAATTTTCTCTTGGCTTTTTATCTCAGTGAAAATTATATGGATCTTAATTTTTAAAATAACGAGGGGCGTATTTTTTCATGCCAACTCGTCTGACTGGGGATAGGTGTTTTTCCTTATCGCGAGCCGATCGATGAGAAGATCGACGAGCAGAAAACGCTAAAAGCCAGTTGTGTCAACACGGCTCTCATCCAAATCGTGAAGCACGGATGCCAAGAGTACTTGCGGGGGCGAGATGTCCCCAGGCCGGTGAGTCGCGTGGTGCCACGGCAGCTGGTGGAAAGGGTGGAAAGAGGTCGCAGAAGGTAGAGCGTTCCTGAGGCTAGTGCATTTTATATGCTGGAGAGATTTATCTGCTATAGAGCTAGGTTGGGGCTTGGGATCCGAGGCCCGATCCTCACTGCTTACTCGATTTCCTCTTGCTGGTTATTCGGGTTTCCAAGTTCTGAGTGTTTAATTTTCTCAGTATTTCGCTCCCTGAGCATGCCGGTTCGCCTGAAGATAGGAGCTGTTCGAGACCACAGAACATACGCATAATGGTTCTTCGTGGCAGCGGGAGTGAATCGGTGGGGCATTGGCTGGAAATCTGAAGTGATGCAGGCTGAAACGAAGAGTGGGACGGGACGAATCTGTGAGGTGTGTGGCGGGCGCTTTACCGAGTAAAAAAATCAAGGCCGCGTCAGGCGGCCTTGTTCGTTAGGAAGATAATGCAAGGGAAGCGTGAGGTACTCAGGCCATGATGGCGCCGACACTCAGCATCACCATGATAAGTACAGTCAGAATACCCAGTAGTGGTGCCACCCATTTTACCCAGCGGACGTAAGGGACGCGGGCAATAGCCAGACCACCCATTACCACCGCCGAGGTTGGTGTCATCAGGTTGACAATACCGGAGGCAGACTGGTAAGCGGTTACAACCAGGTCACGACCCACACCGGCGAAGTCAGCCAGAGGTGCCATGATTGGCATTGTCAGTACTGCCAGACCGGATGATGAAGGCACCAGGAATGACAGCAGGATTTCCAGCCAGTACATCACGTTGATGAACACGATAGAAGACAGACCGGTGACTGCATGTTCGGCCGAGTTCAGGATGGTGTCGGTGATCATACCGCGGTCCATAATGACCACGATACCGCGGGCAATACCGATGATCAGGGCTACACCCAGCAAGTCACGGGCACCGTCAATGAAGCTGGACGTAAACTCTTCTTCGCTCATGCGGGCAATCAGGCCGATGATGATGGTTGAAGCCAGGAACATGGCAGAGATTTCAGCCATCCACCAACCGACTACCGCCACACCGTAAATCATGATACCGAATGACGCGGCAAAGATACCCAGAATGATTTTACGAGTGGTGGTGAACTCCAGCATTTCGCCAGTCTGGTTGCCCAGGAAGTGGGCTTTGTTTTCTTCGTACTTGTCGTAAACGATAGACTTAGTTTTGTCAGCACGTACCATTTTGGCATAGCGCATCACATAGCCCACGCAGATCACCCAGCCGATCACCAGCATGGCAACGCGCAGCATGATACCGTCAGTAAATGGGATACCGGCGGCGTTGGCGGCAATCACTGTCGCAAACGGGTTGATGGTGGAGCCCAGAGTACCGATACCGGCACCCAGCAGAACAGTCGCAGCTGCTACCACAGGGTCAAAGCGGGCTGCCATCATGACAGGTACTAACAAGGTGTAGAACGGCAGCGATTCTTCCGCCATCCCGTAAATGGTCCCGCCAGCGGCAAACAGCGCCATCAGGATTGGGATCATCAGTTCTTCCCGTCCCTGCAAGCGGGCTGTTACCCGTTCAATACCGGCGTCAATGGCCCCGGTTTTGGTTACCAGGCCCAGGAAACCACCGATCACCAGAATAAACAGGGAAACGTCAATCGCAGCGGCTTCGTAGCTGTTGTGGTCGTAGAAACCGTCAATTGGCGCCAGCAGGACATCGACCACACCCTGAGGGTTACTTTCAACAGCATGGTAGGTCCCGGTTACCGGCACTTCTTTACCCAGTTCTTCGTTCATGACGCGGTCATACTGACCGGCCGGAACGATCCAGGTCATCAATGCCACCAAAGCGATAAGGGTGAATAAAATGGTATAGGCGGATGGGAATTTAAAGTTGGCGAAGAAGCCACCTTTTTCTTCCTGTTTGATGGATTCGGTTGTCATAATTTTTCTCCTTGCCTCTGCGCTCAGGGCAGAGGGTTCATCTACCAGACCCGGAAATTGGCATGACACGGCCCGCCGGCATTAACTCCGGTTGTTTGTCAGGCCAGGCGATTGCCGGGCAAGTGGCTGGGGTAGGGTGGCGTTATCCCTGCGTGGGGGATAAGGGAGCCAACGCGGGGTGAGGTGTCATAGCCGTACACTCACTGCCCGACACATAACCGACTGATGCCGCGCCCGATTCCGGGTGGCTCAGGGCCGATGTCAGGTTGGTGAGTGCTCTACGGGGACGACGCAACGAACTGCGGCGCCGTCGCCCTGGCTCAAGGCCTTGGTAGAAGTTACTCATGATCGTATCTCTCTAATGCTTATGTGTCCTGCAGTCATTGCTGCGGCTCTTTTTGTTTGTTGCAGGTGGATTTTATGCTGCCCGCAGCGGTTTAACTTTGGGGTTGTTCACACTTTTCCGGGACTGCATTGGGCAGCGATGAGCCCGAATTTTTCGTGGCAGGGTAATTCTCTGGAAATAATGGGTGAATATGCTTTCTACCGCTTTAGAAGTATTCGATGAAAGCGCATAACCGGGAATATTATGCAATTTGGCGTGTTGGCCCGTATCAGCAGGAAACTGACATTAGTTTGATAAATATCAATTTCCCTTTTCAGCCATATGCGTTGCCCCTTTCTCCGGGGGTAATATTTCACATGGCATTTTGCCTGAATCCGTGCGATATTTGCCTTCGAATTTATTCCATAGGTGGAGTTACCCCATGTCTTATGCAGAACTGATTGAAGAGCAGAAGGAAGAAACACGCGATATTATTGCTGCGCTATTGGAAGATGGCAGCGATCCTGATGCCCTTTACAGCATTGAGCACCACTTCTCAGCGGATACATTTGAAGAGCTGGAAGCGGCGGCAGCAGAAGCGTTTAAGATGGGCTTTGAAGTGCTGGATGCTGAAGAGCTGGAACTGGCACCGGAAGACGGTGGCGGCATGGTTGTCTGCTTTGATGCTGTAATGGAATCAGCCCTGAACGCCGACGTGATTGATGAGCAAGCAGAAAAGCTGATCAAGCTGGCTGAAAAATACAACATTGATTACGACGGTTGGGGTACGTACTTCGAGTCTGGTGAAGACGACGAAGATGACTTCGAAGACGACGAAGAGTAATCAATAACGATCCGGCCCCAATGCTGGTGTCATGATTACTGTCTCGTGAGATCATCCCTTCTTGCGAAACCGTTCTTAGTTGCAAAAAAGCTGGCTCAGGCCAGCTTTTTTTGTGCTCATTTTTCCGGTCAGATTCCCTGCTGGTCGGTATGTTGATCGTCAGGAAATAGGGGTTCAGAAAGTCTTCAACATTCGGATTTCACACGCATCGTGCCCGGTATTGCCCATCGCGTGCGAAATCTGGACAAAGCCCAGCGAACGGTATAGTCCGATAGCTTCCGTCAGGTTGGCGGTGGTTTCCAGATAGCAGGCGCAATAGCCCAGTTGGCGGGCTTCCTTCAGGGCCTGAACGGCCAGCCTGCGGGCCAGTCCCCGTCCTCTCAGTTCCGGCAGGAAGTACATTTTCTGCAACTCACAGACGCCCTCTTCTCCGGCCAGCGGCGCAATGCCTCCGCCGCCCAGAATCCGGTGTTGATGTTCGATCACCCAGTACGCGCTGCCAGCAGACTGATACACCTCGCTCATGCTATCCAGCGTCGGGTCGGCCACCCCGTATCCTTTATCGGCCGTCAAACCGTATTCTGCGGACACCCGGCGAATGACCGCGGCAATAGCTGCATTGTCCAGCGGCGTCAGGGGCCGGATTTCATAGTTGCTCTGATTGGCAGCGGCCTCAATGGCCTTGCTGTAGCGAGTCAGGCTGGTTTCCAGCTGACAGATTTCGTCAGTGTCGAGCTGTTTGAGCCACTCACTGACCTCGGCATTGAGCTGCTGGTGGAGAGCCTCAAGCTTGGTTCTGCCATCAGCGGTGAGCTGGAAAATCTGACTGCGTTTATCATCAGGGTGTGGCGTAGCGCCAACCAGCCCCTGATTTTGCAGGCAGGCCAGCGTACGACTGGCGTTGGACTTATCCACCCGCAGCCTTACCGCCATCTCATTGACCGTTGCGTTTTCTTGCTCCAGCTCGATCAGGCAGTGTGCCTGAACCGGTGTCAGGGCCATGGCACCGCACTGGTTGTGCAACATGCCAAGCTGGCGAACCAGCTGGCGGGAGAGATGGCGAAGTGAATGGGCGTCCATGGAAGCATCCTTGTGTCGGCGGTTGTCTTAATAATTTTGTTGTGTGTCGCAACTTAATGTATTTGTAACTCGCAACCATGTCAAGGTGATGCACACTCGTTATATGGATAACTGAATAAAGCAAGAAGGTGTGTTACTCGCGAGAGGCAGGACTGCGCTGTGCCAGAAAGTCGAAGTGGATCTGCGGAAAAGGCAGGGCAGCAAAACGGTTTCAGCCCGGGTGTGATTGACGTCCGGGCTGATATGGATGCTTTGTGCCTGTATCTGTATCTGAATCTGTCGCTCAGTGATGGTGGCAAGCCATCATACTTAATGCTGAGTGCGTTTGCTCACGGCGCTGCCAGACACGCTCATGAAAGTAATAGGCCAGCGTGTTAATGGCAGGTTCAATCATGGCCATAATACTGCCGATCAGAATGTCACCGGTCAGCAGGTAAGCAACCGTGAACGCCACACTGAAATGTACCACGGCGAAGCTCGCGGTTTTGCGCCCCGGTTGGTTGAACTGGGAACGTTTCAGCGGCGCAGTCTGCCATGCTTTTTCGTGAAAGTAGAAAGCCACTGTGTTGACCATAGGTTCAATCATCGCCATCAGGCTACCGATGAGGATATCGCCGGTCAGCAGGTAAGCGACACTAAACGCAACGGTAAAATGAATGGCAGCAAAACTGATAGTCTTTTTCATAACAGGCTCCTCACTTGGATACCTATAGTATTGCGAATAATTATCAATAACTTAAATCGATTGTTGTTATCATATCAATAGGTAATAGCTATTGAATGGTGGTGGGTATGGCGAAGACAGCACAGTGGCCAAAAGAAAAAGGCCGGCGATAAACGCCGGCCCTGGAGAGGAATGCAGAGTTACCTGCCGAACGACAGCTTACAGCGCTGCAATCGTCGCTTGCTGTTCAGCCAGCTTGGTCAGGGTTTCTTTGTAGCCGTCCAGCTTCTCACGCTCTTTGGCAACAACGGCTTCTGGCGCTTTTGCAACGAAACCTTGGTTACCCAGTTTGCCTTCGATGCGTTTGATCTCGCCTTCGGTCTTCTGGATTTCTTTCGCCAGGCGGTCAAGCTCAGCGTCTTTGTCAATCAGACCAGCCATTGGGATCATCAGCTCAGACTTACCGACCAGGGCGGTAGCACACGCAGGTGTTTCTTCACCAGCAGCCAGCACGCGGATGTCTTCCAGTTTCGCCAGAGACACCAGTACTGCTTTGTTGGCTTCCAGACGCGCTGCGTCTTTCTCGTCAGCGGCTTTTAGCATCACATCCAGCGGCTTGCTCGGCGCGATGTCGTACTCGGCTCGTAGGTTACGGATGCTGGTGATGAAGTTCTTCACCCACTCAATGTCAGCCAGTGCGTCGGCATTGAAGTTGGCTTCGTCGTACTGAGGCAGTGCCTGCAGCATGATGGTATCGCCTTCGACACCGTCTACCAGAGGCTTCACGCTCTGCCAGATCGTTTCAGTGATGTAAGGAATAACCGGGTGAGCCAGACGCAGTGTCTTTTCCAGTACGGTGATCAGGGTACGGCGAGTGGCGCGTTGCTGCGCTTCGCTGCCTTTCCACAGAACCGGTTTAGTCAGCTCCAGGTACCAGTCACAGAACTGGTTCCAGATGAACTCATAGATGGTGTTCGCCGCCATATCCAGACGGAAGTTTTCAATGTGCGCATTGAACTCTTTCGCTGCCAGCTCGAACTGAGACTCGATCCATTTGTCGGCCAGGGAGTATTCCAATTCCGCCCCTGCCGCAAAGCCGCAGTCCTGCTCTTCGGTGTTCATCAGCACGTAGCGGCTGGCGTTCCACAGCTTGTTACAGAAGTTACGGTAACCTTCCAGGCGCTTCATGTCCCAGTTGATGTCACGGCCGGTTGAAGCCATTGCCGCCAGCGTGAAACGCAGGGCGTCAGTACCGTATGGTTCGATACCGTCTTCAAATGTCTTACGGGTGTTCTTCTCGATCTTCGCAGCCAGCTGAGGCTGCATCATGTTACCGGTACGTTTTTCTACCAGAGATTCCAGATCGATACCGTCGATCATGTCGATTGGGTCAAGAACGTTACCCTTGGATTTCGACATCTTGTCGCCGTTCTCATCACGGATCAGACCGGTGACGTATACCGTTTTGAATGGAACCTGAGACTTGCCGTTTTCATCTTTACAGAAGTGCATGGTCATCATGATCATGCGCGCAACCCAGAAGAAGATGATGTCGAAACCGGTGACCAGTACATCAGACGGGTGGAAGGTCTTCAGGTCATCTGTTTGCTCAGGCCAGCCCTGAGTACCGAAGGTCCACAGTGCAGATGAGAACCAGGTATCCAGTACGTCATCGTCCTGACGCAGAACCACAACCGGTGCCAGGTTGTGTTTTTCGCGGATTTCTTCTTCGGTGCGACCTACGTATACATTGCCGTTGTTGTCGTACCATGCCGGAATACGGTGGCCCCACCATAGCTGACGGGAAATACACCAGTCCTGAATATCACGCATCCAGGAGAAGTACATGTTTTCGTACTGCTTAGGGACAAACTTGATGTCGCCGTCTTCAACGGCACGCACGGCTTCTTCTGCCAGAGGAGCAGTGCGTACGTACCATTGGTCAGTCAGCATTGGCTCGATCACTACGCCGCCGCGGTCGCCGTAAGGCACGGTCAGGTCGTGATCTTTAATTTCGTCCAGCAGGCCCAGCTCGTCGAATTCTGCCACGATGGCTTTACGCGCATCGAAACGATCCATACCTTGGTACTTCGCTGGCATTTCGGTGCTGTATGCGTCGCTAGGTTCACCGTTGGTGGTGAACACTTCGGCGCTGCTGCGGATAGCGGCATCGAACGTCAGGATGTTGATCATTGGCAGGCTGTGGCGCTTACCAACTTCGTAGTCGTTGAAGTCGTGCGCCGGTGTGATTTTCACACAGCCGGTGCCTTTTTCCATGTCAGCGTGTTCGTCACCCACGATTGGGATGCGACGATCCACGATTGGCAGGATGATTTCTTTGCCGATCAGATCTTTGTAACGTGGATCTTCCGGGTTCACGGCTACGCCGGTATCACCCAGCATAGTTTCCGGACGGGTTGTGGCTACAACGATGTAGTCTTTGCCGTCAGCCGTTTTCACACCGTCCGCCAGCGGGTAGCGGAAGTGCCACATGTGGCCTTTCTTGTCTTTGTTCTCAACTTCCAGATCGGAAATCGCAGTGTGCAGTTTCGGATCCCAGTTAACCAGGCGCTTACCACGGTAAATCAGGTCATCTTCGTACAGGCGCACGAAAACTTCTTTCACGGCATTCGACAGGCCGTCATCCATGGTGAAACGTTCGCGATCCCAGTCTACTGACGCGCCCAGACGACGCAGCTGCTTGGTGATGGTGCCACCAGACTCGCCTTTCCATTCCCAGATTTTATCGATGAAAGCATCACGGCCGTAGTCGTGTTTGGTTTTGCCTTCTTCCGCTGCAATCTTACGCTCCACAACCATTTGGGTAGCGATACCCGCGTGGTCAGTACCGACTTGCCACAGCGTGTTTTTGCCTTTCATACGCTCACAGCGGATCAGGGTATCCATAATGGTATCCTGAAACGCGTGGCCCATGTGCAGGCTACCCGTGACGTTTGGCGGTGGGATCATGATGCTGTAAGCATCTTTTGATGTGTCACCGTGAGGCTTGAAATAACCGGCCTCTTCCCAGCGCTGATATAGCGCTTTTTCAATTGATTGTGGGTTGTATGTCTTTTCCATAGCGCTCTTAGAAGGATCTATGTGGAATTAGGGCGTCTCAGGGGCAGCGGCGGTTTTCAGCTGGATGCCAGCTTGCCGGTACTGCTTATAGCGTTCCCGCGCCAACTGCTTGAGTTTTTCATCGCAAGGGACGAAGTCTACCACTTGTGAGAAGGTAACGGCAAAATTTGGTGCTTCCTGAGCCAAATTGATCAGTACGCCGCGTCGGCCGCTGTGCCGCCGTCCCGGCCAGCCGATTTCAACCGGTGAGCCGCCGCGGGGGCCTTCGCCAATCAGGTTGTGAGGCACAAAATTGTCCGGGTCCTGTTGCCAGAGGTACTCATCTATCTGTTCTGCCTGCGCTTTACTGTCAGCCAGCAGATAGACTTTGTGGCCCTGGCGATAACTCAGTGCTGCTTGTGAGCAGGCAAAATGCCACTGATAATCACTATCGGCGGCAAGGTGCGTCTCATCGATTATATAAAAAGTAGCATGAGTCATGGTGTTTACTCTATAAAGCAAGGGGGCCGTCTGGCCCCCTTGTGTCGTTGTTATTCGACGGCGTCCTGACCAGCGCGGTTTAGCAGGAACTGGACCAGCAATGGAACCGGACGACCGGTGGCACTTTTGTCTTTGCCACCGACCCAGGCCGTCCCGGCGATATCCAGGTGCGCCCAGTTATATTTCTTGGCAAAGCGCGACAGGAAGCAACCTGCCGTGATCGTACCGGCACCCGGCGTACCCAGGTTCGCCATGTCAGCAAACGGGCTCGCCAGCTGGTCCTGGTACTCGTCGCTCATTGGCAGACGCCATGCACGGTCACCGGCTTGCTCAGATGCATTGATCAGCTCGTGTGCCAGCGGGTTGTGGTTCGAAATCAGGCCGCTGATGTGGTTACCCAGTGCCACGACACAAGCACCGGTCAGTGTTGCCACGTCAACCACCGCTTCAGGCTCGAAGCGTTCGACGTAAGTCAGGGCATCACACAGTACCAGACGACCTTCCGCATCAGTGTTCAGCACTTCTACTGTCTGACCCGACATCGTTGTCAGGATGTCACCCGGACGGTAAGCACCGCCACCCGGCATGTTTTCACAGCCTGCCAGAACACCAACCACGTTCAGCGGCAGGTTCAGTTTGGCCAGCGCTTTCATGGCACCGAACACGGTCGCCGCGCCGCACATGTCGTACTTCATTTCGTCCATGTTGGCCGATGGCTTGATAGAGATACCGCCCGAATCGAAGGTCAGTCCTTTACCGATCAGTACGATAGGTTTCGCCTGCGGATCAGGATGCCCCTTGTACTCGATCACTGACATCATGGCTTCGTTCTTGGAGCCTTGACCAACGGCGAGGTACGACGTCATGCCCAGCTCTTTCATTTCCTGCTCACCAATGATTTTGGTGGTCACAGATTCAAAGTCATCCGCCAGACGGCGAGCTTGTGATGCCAGGTAAGCCGGGTTTGCCACGTTTGGCGGCATGTTCCCCAAATCTTTACCGGCTTTGACGCCAGAGGCGACAGCCAGACCGTGAGCAATCGCACGCTCACCCAGTGACAGTTCGCGACGGGTCGGTACATTAAATACCAGCTTGCGAAGTGGGCGACGGGTTTCAGGTTTGTTACTCTTAAACTGGTTGAAGGTGTACAGGCTGTCTTTGGTGGTTTCCACTGCCTGACGCACTTTCCAGTAGGTATCGCGGCCCTTAACGTGCAGCTCAGTCAGGAAGCAGACGGCTTCCATTGAACCGGTTTCGTTCAGGGTACTGATGGTTTTTTTAATGATTTGTTTGTACTGGCGTTCATCCAGTTCGCGCTCTTTACCACAACCAACCAGTAATACACGCTCAGATAATACGTTTGGTACATGGTGAAGCAGCAGCATTTGGCCAGGTTTACCTTCCAGATCGCCACGACGAAGCAAAGAGCTGATATAGCCTTCGCTGATTTTGTCTAGCTGTTCGGCAATGGGAGAAAGGCGACGTGGTTCAAAAACGCCCACGACAATACAGGCACTTCGCTGTTTCTCGGGGCTACCACTTTTAACACTGAACTCCATGCGTACTCCTACATCCTAATAAAGACAATTAAAGCTAAATGTTAGATAATGCCGCACTTACTTGCTGGACCGCAGATTCGGTATAGGATTTAAAGTACGGGTTAACAAATAGCCGAAAGATTAAAAAATACATAATTAACCGAAAAATTATAGTGATTCCGGTAAAAAAACAAGTTTTCTATGGGTAAATAAAGCGTGATTATTGTTCGGTATTTGACACGTGAGACATTAAAAAGCCAATTTGCGGTGCTTTTTGTTCTTTTTCTTGTCTTTATCAGTCAAAAATTTATTCGCATACTAGCCTCTGCGACCGAAGGCTCTATCCCCAGCGATCTGATTTTGACCCTGATGGGGCTGTACATGCCGTCAATGGCATTATTGATGCTGCCTTTAAGTCTTTACATCGGTATTTTGCTGACCTTCGGCCGTCTGTATGCGGAAAGTGAAATTACAGTGATGAACGCGACCGGGATCGGGAACAAATTCCTGATCCAGGCCGCATTGTGGCTGGCGATCATTACCGGCTCCATTGCGGCGTTTAACGCGTTGTGGCTGTCTCCCTGGAGTGCTGAGCAGGAGACCCGGGTGATGGAGCAGGTTGAAGCGGATTCCGGCCTGGAGCTGCTGGTGAAAGGTCAGTTTCAGGCGGCCCCGGATGGCAAAGGGGTGGTGTTCGTCAATGACATCACTGACAGCGGCAGCCGTTTGCATAAAGTGTTTGTCGCTCAGCTATCCGCGCAGGATGCACTGCGCCCGAGCGTGCTGGTGGCCGATCGCGGCTATGTCAGTGAGCTGCCTGATGGTCGTCAGATCCTGGAGTTGAAAGAAGGGACCCGGTACGAAGGGCTGCCGACGCGACTGGATTATTCGATCACCGAGTTTGATGGTTATCAGGCTTTGATTGGCCAGCGTGCGGTACGTGAAAAAGATCGTGACTGGGACGCACTGCCGACTCTGGAGCTGATGCAGCGTCCTGAACTGGCGGCCAAGGCAGAGTTCCAGTGGCGGATGTCGCTGGTGATCTGTATTCCGTTGCTGACCATGGTGGTGGTACCGCTGTCGTCGGTTAACCCGCGTCAGGGACGCTTTGCCAAACTGGTTCCGGCGGTCTTGATTTATCTGGCGTACTTCCTGGCCATCAGCGCCGCGAAATCCGCAGTGGAAGACGGCGGCCTGCCGTCGTACATCGGCCTGTGGTCGATCAACGCAGCGATGCTGCTGGTGGCGATTGTGCTCAACAGCTGGGATACGCTGCCGGTTCGGCAACTGAGAGAAAAATTTCGGAGACGCGGCTGATGTTTAAGATTCTGGATTTATACATTGGCCGAACGATCATCGCGACTTCGGCCCTGACACTCTCCACGCTGGTTGGTCTGTCGGCTATCATCAAATATGTGGAGCAGCTGCGTAAAGTCGGTGACGGCACCTACGATTTGTGGAAAGCGCTGGTGTATGTGCTGCTGAGCATGCCGCGTGACATCGAGATGTTCTTTCCGATGGCGGTACTGTTGGGCGCGCTGATTGGCCTGGGGATGCTGGCTTCCAGCTCTGAGCTGGTTGTGATGCAGGCGGCGGGTTTCTCTAAGCTTGATATTGGTCTGTCGGTGCTCAAAACCGCGGTGCCGCTGATGATTGTGGTTACCCTGTTGGGCCAGTGGGGCGCACCAGAAGCCCAGAAAGCCGCGCGTGAACTGCGGGCCTTGTGGACCTCCGGGGGGAACATGCTGTCGGTACAGCGTGGGGTCTGGGCGAAAGATGGCAACGACTTTATCTACATCGGCCGGGTGCATGAGCAGAAGGAGCTGTTTGGCGTCAACATCTGGGAATTTGATGAGCAGGACAATTTGAAAACCTCGACCTTTGCGGAAACCGCGAAGTTCGATGAGAACCAGAACTGGGTACTGGAAGATGTCACGGTCACCACGCTGAGTACCACTCAGCAAAGTAATGAGACGTTCAAGCAATTGCCGTGGCAGACCACGCTGACGCCCGATAAGCTGGCGGTGGTGACGGTGAAGCCGGAAGAGCTGGCGCTATCAGGTGTTTATGATTACGTATCTTACCTGAAAGCCTCGAAGCAGGATGCCTCGCGCTACGAACTGGCTTTCTGGCGCAAAGCGCTGCAGCCGGTCTCAATTGCCGTGATGATGTTGCTGGCCTTGTCCTTCGTTTTCGGGCCGCTGCGTTCGGTTACGATGGGGGCGCGAGTCTTGTCCGGGGTGATCTTCGGCTTTGGTTTCTACATTTCGAATGAGGTGTTCGGGCCACTCAGTATTGTTTACCGGCTGCACCCGATTGTCGGTGCTCTCGGGCCGAGTTTGGTGTTCCTGTTTATCACCCTTTATCTGCTGCGGCGCAAGTTGTAGTTTGTCGCTGAAGTGATTTGTAAGTTGTCGCTGAAGCGGTAAAGCGGTCGGTCTGAACGCTGCACAAGAGAAACAAAAAAGGAGCCTCGGGCTCCTTTTTTGTTGGTGTATCAGGCTGAGAAGATGCATCGTAACGATGGCAGGCGGAAGTGTTGCCGTCATTTCACTTTGGGTATGACCACCATCTCGCACTCGGCCATGATGTCCTGGAACGACTGTTTCTCTTTGCTGAATGGCGCAATCAGGTTGCCCAGGCCAAAGGCCGATGTGGCCATTCGGATCAGAGCCTGAGTCGGACGAATGTTTGAACCGTCTTTGTTCTGAATCCGCAGTTTCCAAGCGCGCATTCCCAGTGTCTGCCCGCCCACGCACCAGAAGTAGGTGTAGAAGCTAATCACTGCGGTTGCCAGGTAGGTCGGGTAAATCACCCCCACCACCGGATGGCGAGTCATGTAGTCACTGACATCCTCGTAACCGGTAATGTCCACCAAGCCGGTTGACAGCAGAATCGCCATTATCCCCATTGCCAGGCCTCCGGCCAGCATGAGAACCGCGGCAACGACCAGGCTGTCGTACAACCAGGCGGCAATACGGCGAAACAGGCTGGGATACTGTTTGGCAGAAGAAACGTCCTGTTGTTTTTTCGTTTTCACAAGTGCGTCCAATAGTTAATCACAAAAGACTGGGCGCAGTGTAACAACTTCCAGGTAGGCGGGAAATGGCCGGTGGGCCGGAAATGAGAGGCTGCCTGCGTTGCTTGAGGTGGGGCATGGCCGTGAAAGCGAAAAATAAGCCATTGTTGGTTAAATATAAATCAACAATGATACTTTTTATCGAAAGCTCACGCACAGCTATTGCGCTGCTTCTGCGGATACGTATAATTGGCCGAACTGCCCGGGTGGCGAAATTGGTAGACGCAGCGGATTCAAAATCCGCCGGTGAATAACTGTGCCGGTTCAAGTCCGGCCCCGGGCACCAATTTCAAACAACAAAGCCTCGACGAAAGTCGGGGCTTTGTTGTATCTGCATCTTCTCAGCGTTGCTTGCCTTCGCTACTGAACCGGATCACGTTGCCGTGTTCACTCTGGCTTTTGTCGTTTTTGTTCAAGCTTTCTTGTTGGCCATGGCCAAGGCGAGCTTGTTTATCAATCCTGCCTTATCTATCAAACTGTCTTGTTTTTCAAAGTTATCTTGTCGACCAATGCAGGCAACGTAGCCTGTTTTTTTTATTTTTCCTGTGAAAATAACGGGTTTGCCATCAGGCTCATATTTTCGACATTCCCTGCCAGAGCCGACCTCCCAGCCCGTTAGAAGCTGGCTATGTTTTCTATACACGGTTGCCGAATGCCTGCCGCTTGTCTGCGTGCCTGCCAGAACAGAAGCAAACTCACTCAAAGCAGGAGGCTTGCCCATGGAAGCTGTTCGACCAGCCGTACCGCTTATGTACCCGAGTGCGAGAGAAGCCGGGGCTTTGCTGTATTCGCACTGCAAAAGTCTGACAACGTGCCTACCACAATAAGGGAGATAATATGGTAGCTAAAAGTTACTTTCATCGTGGCGGAAACCAGCCGTTACTCGGAAAAACAATCTCGCAGCAGTTTTCGGAAGTTGCCGCTGCATTTCCGGATCACGAAGCGGTGGTTTCGATTCCCCAGCAGCGTCGGGTAACCTATCGCGAGCTGGCTGATGAAATTGACCTTCTGGCCAAGGGATTAGTGGCCGCCGGATTCAGCAAAGGTGATCGGGTGGGGGTCTGGTCGACCAACAACCTGGAGTGGATCCTGATGCAAATGGCCACCGCGCGCGTTGGCATTGTCCTGGTTAACATCAACCCGGCCTACCGTACCCGCGAGCTGGCTTATGCCCTGCAATGTTCAGAAGTGCAGGGCATTTTTATTATTCCTTCTTTCCGCGACAGCAACTACATCGGGATGTTGACGGAATTACTGCCTGAACTGAAAAGCCGACCGTGTGATCTGGCCTCACCGCTGGGCAACCCGGATTTCCCTTTCCTGCGAAATGTGGTGGTGTACGACCCGCAGCAACCGATGCAGACCGCCCGCCCGGCGCAGGGGTTTGCGGTCTGGTCTGACATTATCGAAGCCGGTCGCGCCATTTCCGATGCGCAGCTAGAGGCCGTGACGGATAGTCTGGACTGCGATGATCCCATCAATATTCAGTACACCTCGGGCACCACCGGATTTCCGAAAGCTGTTGTACTCAGCCATCTTAATATTCTAAACGATGCCTATTTCTCTGCGCTGGCGATGCACTTTACCGAGAATGACCGTCTGTGCGTGCCGGTTCCTTTCTATCACTGCTTCGGCATGGTGCTGGCAAACCTGCTGTGCCTGTCGGTTGGGGCTTGTATCGTGATACCGGCTGAGCATTTCAACCCGCTGTCGGTGCTGAAAGCCGTGGATCAGGAAAAATGTACCGCCTTGCATGGGGTACCCACCATGTTTATCGCGGAGCTGGATCATCCTGAGTTTAAACAGTATGACGTCAGTTCACTGCGCACCGGGATCATGGCCGGGGCGACTTGTCCGCCAGCCTTAATGATGCGAGTGATGGGGGAACTCAACTGTCGTGAAATCCTGATCGGCTACGGGCAGACCGAAGCCGCGCCACTGAGCCATTTGACGGAAATTGATGATTCCCTGGAGCGCCGGACAGAAACGGTGGGCAGGAACCTGCCGCATCAGGAGGTCAAAGTGATCAATGTGGAAAACGGGGCCACGGTACCGTTAGGGCAACCGGGTGAAGTCTGTTTCCGCGGCTATAACCTGATGCGAGGCTATTACGGGAATGAAGAGGCCACCCGTGAGGCGATTGATCCGCAGGGCTGGCTGCACTCCGGCGATATTGGGGTCATGGACGAAGAAGGTTATGTCCGCATTACCGGTCGGATCAAAGAAATGATCATTCGTGGTGGTGAGAACATCTACCCGCGCGAAATTGAAGAATTCCTGTACTCCAATGAAAAAATTCAGCAGGTTGCGGTGTTTGGGGTACCGGATGCCTTTTATGGGGAAGAAGTGGTGGCTTGGGTGCAATTGCATCCGGGAGAAGAGATGACCGAAGATGAGCTGAAAACCTTCTGTCAGGGGCAATTGACCCACTTTAAGATCCCGAAAGTGATCCGTTTTGTGGATAACTTCCCGATGACCGTGACCGGTAAGCTGCAGAAGTTCAAAATGCGGGATCTGGAAGTTGAAAAGGAAAAGCAGGAGCAGGAAGAAAGCACGAATGCTGTGACTTAAATTGTCGGGGGAACCTTAAGCACTTGACATTAAGCACCTGACATCAAGCACTAAGTATTAAATTTTAAGTACCTGGCCCCAGCAAAAGCTGGGGCTTTTTTATTTACTGTGGTTTTCGAGTGAGATCTCACTCTTGATTTTATGGCTGACATTATTTCATGAAATAACGTTACTCCGAAAAATACAAATACCGAATTTAAATCAAACTTTCGCTGTTTACTTTTTAAACTGAGATATTCTTCACGATTAATGCAACCGGTTGCGCTTTCTGTTTCCACCATGTTCATATAGAATTTTTTTGTCATGTAAAAAGTCTATGGATGTGAGAAATGGAGAGCAAAATGAAAAAGATTCTTTTATGTTGCAGTGCCGGAATGTCAACCAGTATGTTGGTTCAGAAAATGCAAAAAGCGGCGCAAGAACGCGGCCTTGCCTGTCAGATAGACGCGCATCCGGTCAGTACATTTGAAGAGACAATCCAGCAGTATGATGTCTGCCTGCTGGGGCCCCAAGTCCGGTTTCAACTGGAAGAACTGCGTAAAACTGCAGGAATTTACGGCAAGCCCGTTGAAGCGATTCCCCCAATGGCGTACGGCATGATGAAAGGGGATGAAGTGCTTGATCAGGCGCTATCACTAATGACCGAATAATTCCGAAACCAACAAATGAATATTTGTTGGTTTTTTCATTTTTAAGAAATAAATCATCTCTCTATTTATTTTCATAAATAGGGTAAGGCTCCTTATTGCCAAATAAAAGGATTTACCTATGAAGATTTACGAAAGAGTCATGCATGTTGTGGAGCATTATATTGCCCCAATGGCGGCGAAAGTGGGTTCGCAAAAACATGTTCGTGCAATGCGTGATGGTTTTATTACCGCGATGCCATTTATTATTGTGGGCAGCTTTATTCTTATTTTCGCTTTTCCTCCTTTTGCTGAAGACACCCAGAATGGATTTGGTAAAGCCTGGCTGTCATTTGCGACCACCCATTTCGATACCATCATGATGCCGTTCAATATGACGATGGGGATCATGACCATTTTTGTCTCGCTCGGCGTTGCGTACAGCCTGGCCCGATCCTACCAGATGGATGGGATCACCAGCGCTGCCTTGGCGCTGATGAGCTTTCTTCTGGTGGCTTCGCCAGTCAAAGACGGGGGGCTGCCCACTGGTCATCTGGCCGGAACGGGGATCTTTACCGCAGTGATCTGTGCCTTTTTCTCGGTCGAACTGATCCGCTTTTTGAAAAAGCACAACATCACTATCCGGATGCCTGAGCAGGTTCCGCCCGCGATTGCCCGCTCGTTTGAAATGTTGATCCCGGTTTTGGTGGTGTTCATGACCCTTTATCCCCTGAGTCTGTATATCCAGTCTCAGCACGACATGCTGATCCCGGATGCCGTGATGGAGATGTTCCGCCCGCTGATTAGCGCATCGAATACACTGCCGGCAATCATTGGGGCATTACTTGTGTCCCAGTTGCTGTGGTTTGCCGGTATTCACGGGGCGGCCATTGTGGTGGGACTGTTGTCGCCGATTTTCCTCACCAATATCGGTGCCAATATTGATGCCTTTGTTGCTGGTGAGCCGATTCCGAATATTTTCACCCAGCCGTTCTGGGATTTCTACATCTTCATTGGCGGCTCCGGGGCTACATTGGCGCTGGCGATTCTGATGGTGTTCAGCCGCTCGGTTCATTTGCGCAGCCTCGGACGTATGAGTGCTGTGCCGGGATTTTTCCAGATTAATGAGCCCGTTATTTTTGGGGCCCCGATTGTGTTGAACCCGCTGCTGTTTGTCCCGTTCGTCTTTGCCCCGATAGTGAATGCTGTAATTGCGTATTTTGCCGTTCAGGTCGGGTTTGTCGGGATGGGAGTCGCAACCACTCCGTGGACAACGCCGGCCATTATTGGTGCTTCCTGGGGAGCCGGATGGACATTGACCCCGGTGCTGTTGGTGATCGGTCTGCTCATCATTGACCTGCTGATTTACCTGCCGTTTTTCCGCATGTTTGAAAAACAGCTGTTGGAACAAGAGCGCGCGGTGTCGGAACCACCGGCGAAGACCAAAACCACAGCCGGAACTGGGGTAACGGCATAACATTTGTAACATTTGTCGGCTGCGGGATGGCTGCAGCCGACATCGCATTTAAGCATTGTATTAAAGGAGAAACAGTATGGTGCAAGACATGGATCAGGAAGCAGTCGTGATGGATATTATTGTTAACGCAGGTGAAGCCAGAAGCCTGTGTTATGAAGCGCTGGCAGCTGCTCGCCAGCAGCATTACCCGCTTGCCCGGGAGCACTTGCAGCAGGCCAAAGCTTGTCTTAACCGGGCACACTTGACCCAGACCCAGTTGATTGAAGCGGATCAGGGAGAGGGGAAAGTCAAAATGACCCTGGTGATGGTACATGCTCAGGATCACCTGATGACCACCATTCTGGCCCATGAACTGGTAGCGGAAATGGTGACAATGTACGAAAACATGGCTGCAGACAGAGGATAGACGCATGGCAAAGTTACCTATCAAACTTGCGATTATCGGGGGCGGCAGCAGTTATACCCCGGAGTTGGTGGAAGGAGTGCTGACACGACGGGAGCAGTTACCGGTCAGTGAAATCCATTTTGTGGATGTCGAAGCCGGGTTGGAAAAGCTGGAGATCATTGCCGCGCTGACCCGACGGATGATTGCCAAAGCCGGGGCGGACATCACTGTAACGGCATCGTTAGATCGCCGGGCAGCCATCGCCGGAGCCGATTTTGTGATGACCCAATTTCGGGTGGGCGGCTTACAAGCCAGAGCCCGTGATGAGCGGATCCCGCTGAAGTATGACGTTATTGGTCAGGAAACCACGGGGCCGGGCGGTTTTGCCAAGGCATTGCGGACGATCCCCGTGATCCTGGATATTTGTAAGGACATTGAGGAGTTGTCTCCTGATGCCTGGATGCTGAACTTCACAAACCCGGCCGGTCTGGTGACAGAAGCGGTTCTGAAATACACCAAGGTGAAAGCGATTGGTTTGTGTAACGTGCCGGTATCTATGAAGATGATGATCGCGGCAATGATGGATTGTGAGCCTGATGAATTATCTTTGGAATGTGCGGGGCTTAACCACCTGGTGTGGGCTCATCGCGCCTGGTTGAACGGTAAGGACGTAACGGCGGAAGTGCTGCAAAAAGTCGGTGATGGTGCCGGCTATACCATGAAGAATATTGCAGAAGAGCCATGGGATCCGGATTTCCTGAATGCATTAGGCGCGATCCCGTGCCCTTATCATCGCTATTTTTATCAGCCGGATGCCATGTTAGCGGAAGAAAAAGCGACGGCGCAGACTGAAGGTACCCGAGCCGAGCAGGTGATGAAAACCGAGCAGGAGTTGTTTGACCTCTATCGGGATGAAACGTTGGCCGAAAAACCAGCTCAGCTGGAAAACCGGGGAGGTGCGTACTATTCGGATGCTTCCCTGAACTTGGTGGATGCGATTTACAACGATCGTAAAACCGTACATGTGGTGAATGTCCGTAATCACGGCACTATCTCTGCGCTGCCAGATGATGCCGTGATTGAGTGCAGTGCGGTGGTCGGGAGCTGGGGAGCCAAACCAATCACGGTGGGCAGCCTGAGCCCGGCAGTATTGGGCTTGATCAGTCAGGTGAAAGCCTATGAACAGTTAACGGTTGAGGCGGCTGTCCATGGTAACTATAACCAGGGACTGATGGCACTGGCGAATAACCCGCTGGTTCCGGATATCCATCGTGCCAAAGCAATCCTGGACGACATCCTCAGAGAAAACCACGACTATTTACCTCAGTTTCATGCTGGCTGAGCAAGGCCGTGGCTTAGTGTTTTAGGTTCAACAAGGCCCTGATGTAATGCCCCTGTAGCCAGGTATAGCTAAGTGTCGCAAAGGTGTTGCAAAGGTGTCGCGGTTGCCATGGGTCACAAGACCCTATCTATCAAGGTGCCATCCATCACAAGGAGTAAAGGAAAGATGCACGTCATATTTAATGCCGATGATTTTGGGCTTACCCTAGGAGTGAACTTAGGCATTGTGGAGTCATGTGTTGCCGGGGTCGTACGCTCAACCACCCTAATGGTTGGGATGCCCGCGGAGCAGCAGGCTGTGCAGCTGGCGGGCAACACACCGGCATTAAAAGTCGGGGTGCATCTGCGTTTTACCGCAGGCTCGCCACTCACGGCGGCATCCAGCCTGGTGAACGAGCAGGGAAAGTTCTTACCTTACTCGGCGTTTTGGGCGCATCAGGGAATGTCCCAGCAGCAAATCGCTGACGAAACCACGGCGCAAATTGAGCACTTTTTGGCGCAGGGGTTAGCGTTGAGCCATGTTGACAGCCATCATCATGCGCATACGCATCCTGAGTTGCTGCCGGTTATTGAGGAAGTGGTGCAGGGGTATCGGGTACCGCTCAGGGGAAGTGGGTTAGCCGGAAGTACGTGTCGCTATGTCTTTGAGTCTGGTTTTTATGGCGAAGAGCTGACCTTGTCCCGATTGACGGCACTGCTTGATGGCCATCAGGGGCGGTGTGATGTGCTGGAAGTCATGACCCACCCGGCTCTGGTCGATCAGTCGTTGCTCGAGCTGAGCTCGTACAACATCGCCCGTACCCGTGAACTGGCGGTCCTGACGGATCCTCGTTTGCCTCAATTGTTGAAGCAGCGGGGAATAACCGTTGCGGATTATTCGTCATTATTCTGATCCCCCCCGATGATGCTCAGAGATGTCTGAATGGGGTGGAGCGGATACCTTTGTACGGTAAGGCGTGGCAAGCTACGGCAAATTTTCTGCAAGCGCCCTGAACAGAAGCGCGGCAAAATTGTGAGCTATTCGTGAACATGGTCGCCAAGATCACAGGCACTATCAGCGTTGACGTTACAATCACCGTTGAATCGGGCGCTGTCGAGCTGGTGACATGATGTCAGGTTAAGTAAGCTGCCGGTACCGGCCTTTCCCCCTTTTGCAGGCACAGGTTACCGGCGGCTTACCCTTTCTTGGGGGGCTTTGCGGTTCTTTACGGCAGGCGGGTCGATTTTGCCGAGCGTGTTTTGTAAAGTGCTGAAGTTTGGCTGGACGGGTGTGGTTTTGAATACCATCGTCAGGGAATAAACAGTGCCCTTTGTCACAGGTATCTATCATAGCAATAAGTGGCAAGCGGTCTCAGGGAGCTAAATGTAAAGAATGGCAAGTATTCAGGATGTGGCCAGTCTGGCCGGTGTGCATCGTTCAACAGTGTCGCGCATTATTAATGGCGAAGGAAAGTTTCGTTCTGATACCAGACGCAAGGTTGAGCAGGCTATGGCGACGCTAAATTATCGCCCCAGTGCGATAGCCCGCTCTCTTGCGACCGCATCTTCGAACATGACGGGTTTGTTGGTGACCTATTACACCGGTGGCTTTTTTGGTGAGATGATGGAGCAGGTACAGAATGAACTGGATCTGCACAAAAAGTTTTTGATTACAGCGCAGGGACACCACAGTGCTGATGGAGAAAGAGAGGCGATTGATCGCTTCCACGCTTTGCGCTGTGAGGGGTACGTGCTTAACAGCCGTTATTTAAGTGATGACGAGCTGAGAGAGCTGGCTGCCGAGTCCACACCCTTTGTATTGCTGGATCGCCTGGTCGAAGGGTTAGAGGATCGTTGTATCACGTTTGATCATACGTTGGCCGCGAAAATGGCGGTACAGCATCTGATTCAGCAGGGGCATCGGAATATCGCCTGTATTTCCGGCCCGACGGACAGAATCAGCAGCCAACAGCGTTACCAGGGCTACCTACTGGCTATGCAGGAAGCCGGGTTACCGGTTAACCCAGGGCTGACTGTGTTTGGTGATTACAAACGGGAAAGCGGATATCAGGCGGTTCGGGAGTTGTATCAGACCGGGATGACGTTTTCGGCTCTGTTTTCCTGTAATGAAGAAATGATGCTGGGAGCGGTGTTGTATTTCCATGAGCACGCGATTGATATCCCTCGTCAGGTCGCCCTGATTAGCTTTGACAGTGTGGATTTGTGTCAGGGGCTTTATCCTCCAGTGTCAGAAGTGTATTTTCCTCTCAGCGAAATGGCCCAATCAGCAGTTAAATTATTGATTAGCAAAATCAATGATACCAGCTTCTGGGGCCCCCAACACTTTGCCCCTCAACTTAGACTACGCTGAGTTTTATTGCCCGTTGCGGAAAATTTCAGCGATTGAACGTGCAGCAGCGTGAAATGCGAGAAAAATAATTGTATATCAAATCCGTATACGTATAATGAGCGCCATCTGCCCGGGTGGCGAAATTGGTAGACGCAGCGGATTCAAAATCCGCCGGTGAATAACTGTGCCGGTTCAAGTCCGGCCCCGGGCACCAATTTCAAACAACAAAGCCTCGACGAAAGTCGGGGCTTTGTTGTTTCTGCCATGTCTCATTTTCTTCCCCATTTTTGTTCTTTATCACAATTAACCTGTGATCATTCTACTTCAGCTCTGAATCGGACCAATATCCCGCTAAAATACATCTTTCTTTTTAATTATTTAAGAGAGCAGGGACGTTGTCTTCGCGATTAGCTAACAGCCGCTACGGCAGCATTGTCGAACGGGTGAAATCTGAAATTCAGCAAAAGATTTGGCGACCGGGCGAACGGGTTCCTTCTGTCCGGGAAATGAGTAAAGCGCACGGGGTCAGTGTAATGACGGTCCTCAAAGCGTATGAGTATCTCGAAAGTGAAGGCTGGATTCATGCCAAAGCCAAGACTGGCTATTTTGTGTCACCTCATTTTAATCGCTTGCCCTCACCGGATGTGAGCATTCCGCAGCGGGTAAACCGCTCCATTAACATTAATAAACATGTTTTTGATGTCTTACGTGCCTGCAAGCAGCCGGATGTCATGCCCTTTGGTTCCGCCTTCCCTGATCCCAATCTATTTCCGCTTCAACAACTGGGCCGAATATTCAGTCAGTCCTGTAAGGGGTTACCTGCTAACAGTGGGTTGGTGGACTTACCGCCTGGCAGCCTAGAGCTACGACGGGTGTTGGCGCAACGTTATTTGCGCGAAGGAGTGCCGGTAAGTCTGGATGATATCGTCATCACTTCTGGTGCAATGGAGTCACTGGGGTTAAGTCTGGCGGCCGTCACTCAGCCGGGTGACACAGTGCTGATTGAATCACCGGTTTTTTACGGCGCGTTACAAACGATTGAGCGGCTTCGCTTAACAGCGATTGAACTGCCGACAGATCCTTATTCGGGAGTTTCGATCAAGGAGCTAGAAGCAGCGCTTTCTGATAAGTCAGTCAAAGCCTGCTGGCTGATGAGCAAGTTTCAGAATCCTCTTGGTGCCAGCCTGTCTTTAACAAAGAAAAAAGCTGTCTATGAGCTGCTGGCCAAGAATGATGTTCCTTTAATAGAAGATGATGTTTATGCCGAGCTGTATTTTGGGGAAGAAAAACCAGCTCCTATCAAATCACTGGATGACAGAGGGCTGATCTTACATTGTTCATCATTTTCTAAATGCTTGGCGCCGGGGTTTCGCGTCGGGTGGGTGGCGGCAGGGCGGTATGCTAAGCAAATTGAAGAGCTGCAATTTATGTCAACGCTTTCGGTCGGGGTGCCCAATCAATATGCGTTAGCTCAGTATGTTCAGCATGGCGGGTACGACAACCACCTTAGACAATTACGCCGTACACTGAAGCAGCGACTGAAACAAA
Source organism: Photobacterium sp. GSS17 (assembly GCF_028621875.1). Taxonomy (NCBI): domain Bacteria; kingdom Pseudomonadati; phylum Pseudomonadota; class Gammaproteobacteria; order Vibrionales; family Vibrionaceae; genus Photobacterium; species Photobacterium sp. GSS17. The sequence goes on from NZ_CP117517.1 coordinate 478,431, forward strand.
TGCGTCAGGCCATTGTTGCGGTATTTCCCGATGGAACTCAAGTGACTCAACCCAGCGGTGGCTATTTTTTATGGGTCGAGTTACCGAACCAACGAGTAGATACCTCACAGGTTTTATCGATTGTATTGCAGATGCATCAAATTAGTATTGCACCCGGTACGTTATTTTCATCAGATGCCAGATATCGTCACTGTCTGCGAATAAACGGATCTTACGCTTGGAGTGAAAAAACAGAACAAGCCTTATTGGTTCTGGCTGAGTTTTTGCGCCAGCAGTGCCTGGAACAATAAGCCAGTTCAAATTAAGACCTCACTGTTCTAGTGGTTAACCCTTTGCTCTGTACTACCTTCATTGTGTTGTGCCATGTTGCAATTGCGCCTTCATTAATAAGAGAAGGGACATGGCTATATGTTAAAAACAAACGAACGGTCGGAAGTAAAACTCATTGCGGTTTCATTAATTTGTGCGGCACTGCTGGTCATTGGGCATCTCATTCTGGCAAAAAGCCTGGCTGACAAGTTGTGGGTTGAGTATTTGGCTGCCGCGATTCCATTTCTGTTATTCGGCATTGGGGTATTCGCGGTGAAGTTTGCGTTAGCTAATGATAAATGCTCATAAAGCTGTTTTTGACGAAAGTGAATGCCCTGATGAGATGAAAATAAGCATAAAAAGGCAGGTGTGATTGTTTTTTGTTCGGTTGGTTCGTGTGGGGCATTTTTTTTGATAATTGGGGTTGCGCAGAAAACTAATCTCTCTATAATGCCGCCTCACTGACACGGAGCGCGGCGAAATAAGCCAGCGACGTGAAAGAAAAGTTCTTTAACAATTTGACCATGCAATCTGTGTGGGCACTCGTGAACTGATAGTCAAAAAGATTTATCGATGAACTGAGTGACCAATTCAAAATAGCTTCGGTTATTTTGGCACAGTCAATTTAATTCAGTATTCATCGAGCCAAAACTTTAATTGAAGAGTTTGATCATGGCTCAGATTGAACGCTGGCGGCAGGCCTAACACATGCAAGTCGAGCGGCAGCGACAACATTGACCCTTCGGGGGATTTGTTGGGCGGCGAGCGGCGGACGGGTGAGTAATGCCTGGGAACATGCCTTAGTGTGGGGGATAACCATTGGAAACGATGGCTAATACCGCATAATCTCTACGGAGCAAAGAGGGGGACCTTCGGGCCTCTCGCGCTAAGATTGGCCCAGGTGGGATTAGCTAGTAGGTGGGGTAACGGCTCACCTAGGCGACGATCCCTAGCTGGTCTGAGAGGATGATCAGCCACACTGGAACTGAGACACGGTCCAGACTCCTACGGGAGGCAGCAGTGGGGAATATTGCACAATGGGGGAAACCCTGATGCAGCCATGCCGCGTGTGTGAAGAAGGCCTTCGGGTTGTAAAGCACTTTCAGCAGTGAGGAAGGCGGTATCGTTAATAGCGGTATTGTTTGACGTTAGCTGCAGAAGAAGCACCGGCTAACTCCGTGCCAGCAGCCGCGGTAATACGGAGGGTGCGAGCGTTAATCGGAATTACTGGGCGTAAAGCGCATGCAGGCGGCTTGTTAAGCCAGATGTGAAAGCCCGGGGCTCAACCTCGGAATCGCATTTGGAACTGGCAGGCTAGAGTCTTGTAGAGGGGGGTAGAATTTCAGGTGTAGCGGTGAAATGCGTAGAGATCTGAAGGAATACCGGTGGCGAAGGCGGCCCCCTGGACAAAGACTGACGCTCAGATGCGAAAGCGTGGGGAGCAAACAGGATTAGATACCCTGGTAGTCCACGCCGTAAACGATGTCTACTTGGAGGTTGGTGTCTTGAACACTGGCTTTCGGAGCTAACGCGTTAAGTAGACCGCCTGGGGAGTACGGTCGCAAGATTAAAACTCAAATGAATTGACGGGGGCCCGCACAAGCGGTGGAGCATGTGGTTTAATTCGATGCAACGCGAAGAACCTTACCTACTCTTGACATCCAGAGAACTTAGCAGAGATGCTTTGGTGCCTTCGGGAACTCTGAGACAGGTGCTGCATGGCTGTCGTCAGCTCGTGTTGTGAAATGTTGGGTTAAGTCCCGCAACGAGCGCAACCCTTATCCTTGTTTGCCAGCACTTCGGGTGGGAACTCCAGGGAGACTGCCGGTGATAAACCGGAGGAAGGTGGGGACGACGTCAAGTCATCATGGCCCTTACGAGTAGGGCTACACACGTGCTACAATGGCATATACAGAGGGCAGCAAGACCGCGAGGTGGAGCGAATCCCACAAAGTATGTCGTAGTCCGGATTGGAGTCTGCAACTCGACTCCATGAAGTCGGAATCGCTAGTAATCGTGGATCAGAATGCCACGGTGAATACGTTCCCGGGCCTTGTACACACCGCCCGTCACACCATGGGAGTGGGCTGCACCAGAAGTAGATAGCTTAACCTTCGGGAGGGCGTTTACCACGGTGTGGTTCATGACTGGGGTGAAGTCGTAACAAGGTAGCCCTAGGGGAACCTGGGGCTGGATCACCTCCTTACCTAAAGACTGCGCTTTGCGTAGTGTCCACACAGATTGCTTGGTTAAAATGTAGAGAACATGTGTTCGGGTACCCAAACCCGAAACAAAAGGTCCCATTCGTCTAGAGGCCTAGGACACCGCCCTTTCACGGCGGTAACAGGGGTTCGACTCCCCTATGGGACGCCACGGGTCGTTAGCTCAGTTGGTAGAGCAGTTGACTTTTAATCAATTGGTCGCAGGTTCGAATCCTGCACGACCCACCATCTTCTCCTCGGAAGATGTAAAACATCGGAGGGCGATTAGCTCAGTTGGGAGAGCACCTCCCTTACAAGGAGGGGGTCACTGGTTCGAGCCCGGTATCGCCCACCACTCTCTAAATACTTTTCTGCACGGAGCCGCAGATTCAATAGCAGTAATGTTGTTGGGTCAGTTTCGTGACGCTGAAAGTCTTTAGACAGTGGCTGCCGCAAGGCAAACACATGCTCTTTAACAATCTGGAAAGCTGACTAGTAATTCGATTCATACGAATCGAAATTATTGTTTCTCGAAAGAGAAACGAGTTCTCAAGCAATACACATTCAAGTGTCTTGTGTAAGAAGAGTCCGGCAAAACAAACTAACCATCTTAACTCAGATGGAAAAACCTTGGTTGTTTGAACATACGAAACCTCTTGGGGTTGTATGGTTAAGTGACTAAGCGTACACGGTGGATGCCTGGGCAGTCAGAGGCGATGAAGGACGTACTAACTTGCGATAAGCGTAGATGAGGCAGTAAGAGCCACTTGAGTCTACGATTTCCGAATGGGGAAACCCAGCTGCATAAGCAGTTATCATCAAGTGAATACATAGCTTGATGAGGCGAACCGGGGGAACTGAAACATCTAAGTACCCCGAGGAAGAGAAATCAACCGAGATTCCGGCAGTAGCGGCGAGCGAAACCGGATTAGCCCTTAAGCGCTTTAGGTGTCAGGCGAATGAGCTGGAAAGCTCAGCGATACAGGGTGACAGCCCCGTAGCCGACAACACATTTGGCGTGAAAACGAGTAGGACGGGACACGTGTTATCTTGTCTGAAGATGGGGGGACCATCCTCCAAGGCTAAATACTCCTGACTGACCGATAGTGAACCAGTACCGTGAGGGAAAGGCGAAAAGAACCCCTGTGAGGGGAGTGAAATAGAACCTGAAACCGTGTACGTACAAGCAGTAGGAGCAGGCTTTGTCCTGTGACTGCGTACCTTTTGTATAATGGGTCAGCGACTTAATTTCAGTAGCAAGGTTAACCGTATAGGGGAGCCGTAGGGAAACCGAGTCTTAACTGGGCGTGCAGTTGCTGGGATTAGACCCGAAACCGAGTGATCTAGCCATGGGCAGGTTGAAGGTGCGGTAACACGCACTGGAGGACCGAACCGACTAATGTTGAAAAATTAGCGGATGACTTGTGGCTAGGGGTGAAAGGCCAATCAAACTCGGAGATAGCTGGTTCTCCCCGAAAGCTATTTAGGTAGCGCCTCGGACGAATACTACTGGGGGTAGAGCACTGTTAAGGCTAGGGGGTCATCCCGACTTACCAACCCTTTGCAAACTCCGAATACCAGTAAGTACTATCCGGGAGACACACGGCGGGTGCTAACGTCCGTCGTGGAGAGGGAAACAACCCAGACCGCCAGCTAAGGTCCCAAAGTTATCGCTAAGTGGGAAACGATGTGGGAAGGCTCAGACAGCCAGGATGTTGGCTTAGAAGCAGCCATCATTTAAAGAAAGCGTAATAGCTCACTGGTCGAGTCGGCCTGCGCGGAAGATTTAACGGGGCTAAGCGATACACCGAAGCTGCGGCAATGCGCATTAGCGTATTGGGTAGGGGAGCGTTCTGTAAGCCGCTGAAGGTGTCCTGTAAGGGGCGCTGGAGGTATCAGAAGTGCGAATGCTGACATGAGTAACGATAAAGGGGGTGAAAAACCTCCTCGCCGGAAGACCAAGGGTTCCTGTCCAACGTTAATCGGGGCAGGGTGAGTCGACCCCTAAGGCGAGGCCGAAAGGCGTAGTCGATGGGAAACGGGTTAATATTCCCGTACTTCTTGCTATTGCGATGGGGGGACGGAGAAGGCTAGGTGGGCCTGGCGACGGTTGTCCAGGTTCAAGGGTGTAGGCTGATGGTTTAGGCAAATCCGGACCATCTTAAGGCTGAGACCCGATGTCGAGGCACTACGGTGCTGAAGTCATTGATGCCATGCTTCCGGGAAAAGCCTCTAAGCTTCAGATAGCAAGAAATCGTACCCCAAACCGACACAGGTGGTCGGGTAGAGAATACCAAGGCGCTTGAGAGAACTCGGGTGAAGGAACTAGGCAAAATGGTACCGTAACTTCGGGAGAAGGTACGCTGCCGGCGGTGAAGAGACTTGCTCTTGGAGCTGCTGGCAGTCGCAGATACCAGGTGGCTGCAACTGTTTATTAAAAACACAGCACTGTGCAAAATCGAAAGATGACGTATACGGTGTGACGCCTGCCCGGTGCCGGAAGGTTAATTGATGGGGTTATCCTTAGGGAGAAGCTCTTGATCGAAGCCCCGGTAAACGGCGGCCGTAACTATAACGGTCCTAAGGTAGCGAAATTCCTTGTCGGGTAAGTTCCGACCTGCACGAATGGCGTAATGATGGCCACGCTGTCTCCACCCGAGACTCAGTGAAATTGAAATCGCAGTGAAGATGCTGCGTACCCGCGGCTAGACGGAAAGACCCCGTGAACCTTTACTACAGCTTGGCACTGAACATTGACCCTACATGTGTAGGATAGGTGGGAGGCTTCGAAGCAGGTACGCCAGTATCTGTGGAGCCGTCCTTGAAATACCACCCTTGTAGTGTTGATGTTCTAACGTCGCCCCCTTATCGGGGGTGCGGACAGTGCCTGGTGGGTAGTTTGACTGGGGCGGTCTCCTCCCAAAGCGTAACGGAGGAGCACGAAGGTGGGCTAATCACGGTCGGACATCGTGAGGTTAGTGCAATGGCATAAGCCCGCTTGACTGCGAGAATGACGGTTCGAGCAGGTGCGAAAGCAGGTCATAGTGATCCGGTGGTTCTGAATGGAAGGGCCATCGCTCAACGGATAAAAGGTACTCCGGGGATAACAGGCTGATACCGCCCAAGAGTTCATATCGACGGCGGTGTTTGGCACCTCGATGTCGGCTCATCACATCCTGGGGCTGAAGTCGGTCCCAAGGGTATGGCTGTTCGCCATTTAAAGTGGTACGCGAGCTGGGTTTAGAACGTCGTGAGACAGTTCGGTCCCTATCTGCCGTGGGCGTTGGATGATTGAGAGGGGCTGCTCCTAGTACGAGAGGACCGGAGTGGACGAACCTCTGGTGTTCGGGTTGTGTCGCCAGACGCATTGCCCGGTAGCTAAGTTCGGAATCGATAACCGCTGAAAGCATCTAAGCGGGAAGCGAGCCTCAAGATGAGTCATCCCCAGAGCTTTAAGCTCTCTGAAGGGTTGTTCGAGACTAGAACGTTGATAGGCAGGGTGTGTAAGCGCTGTGAGGCGTTGAGCTAACCTGTACTAATTGCCCGTGCGGCTTAACCATACAACACCCAAGGGGTTTTACGGACTCCACGAGCACTTGAATGGTGTGCTTGAACTTTAGTCAGTTTTTCCAAGATTGTGATTTACGGCCTGCGGGCGGTGAATCAAAGAATTTGCCTGGCGACCATAGCGCTGTGGACCCACCTGATCCCATGCCGAACTCAGACGTGAAACGCAGCAGCGCCGATGGTAGTGTGGGGCCTCCCCATGTGAGAGTAGGACATCGCCAGGCACCTATTCCAGAAAGCCCGTTGGGTCACAACGGGCTTTTCTTTCGCTCTCACCGATGGTGATGTGAGCGGGGTCAACATAAGGTTTTTACTTTCTCGCCGGTTGGCAAAAAAGGTGAAAGTTTTATCTTGACTTAAAAACTGGAACGCGTAGTATACGCGTCCTGACTTGCTGAAGCGCTTCGCGCTAACGCATTGAAAGTCAACGTTCTTTAACAATTTGACCATGCAATCTGTGTGGGCACTCGTGAACTGATAGTCAAAAAGATTTATCGATGAACTGAGTGACCAATTCAAAATAGCTTCGGTTATTTTGGCACAGTCAATTTAATTCAGTATTCATCGAGCCAAAACTTTAATTGAAGAGTTTGATCATGGCTCAGATTGAACGCTGGCGGCAGGCCTAACACATGCAAGTCGAGCGGCAGCGACAACATTGACCCTTCGGGGGATTTGTTGGGCGGCGAGCGGCGGACGGGTGAGTAATGCCTGGGAACATGCCTTAGTGTGGGGGATAACCATTGGAAACGATGGCTAATACCGCATAATCTCTACGGAGCAAAGAGGGGGACCTTCGGGCCTCTCGCGCTAAGATTGGCCCAGGTGGGATTAGCTAGTAGGTGGGGTAACGGCTCACCTAGGCGACGATCCCTAGCTGGTCTGAGAGGATGATCAGCCACACTGGAACTGAGACACGGTCCAGACTCCTACGGGAGGCAGCAGTGGGGAATATTGCACAATGGGGGAAACCCTGATGCAGCCATGCCGCGTGTGTGAAGAAGGCCTTCGGGTTGTAAAGCACTTTCAGCAGTGAGGAAGGCGGTATCGTTAATAGCGGTATTGTTTGACGTTAGCTGCAGAAGAAGCACCGGCTAACTCCGTGCCAGCAGCCGCGGTAATACGGAGGGTGCGAGCGTTAATCGGAATTACTGGGCGTAAAGCGCATGCAGGCGGCTTGTTAAGCCAGATGTGAAAGCCCGGGGCTCAACCTCGGAATCGCATTTGGAACTGGCAGGCTAGAGTCTTGTAGAGGGGGGTAGAATTTCAGGTGTAGCGGTGAAATGCGTAGAGATCTGAAGGAATACCGGTGGCGAAGGCGGCCCCCTGGACAAAGACTGACGCTCAGATGCGAAAGCGTGGGGAGCAAACAGGATTAGATACCCTGGTAGTCCACGCCGTAAACGATGTCTACTTGGAGGTTGGTGTCTTGAACACTGGCTTTCGGAGCTAACGCGTTAAGTAGACCGCCTGGGGAGTACGGTCGCAAGATTAAAACTCAAATGAATTGACGGGGGCCCGCACAAGCGGTGGAGCATGTGGTTTAATTCGATGCAACGCGAAGAACCTTACCTACTCTTGACATCCAGAGAACTTAGCAGAGATGCTTTGGTGCCTTCGGGAACTCTGAGACAGGTGCTGCATGGCTGTCGTCAGCTCGTGTTGTGAAATGTTGGGTTAAGTCCCGCAACGAGCGCAACCCTTATCCTTGTTTGCCAGCACTTCGGGTGGGAACTCCAGGGAGACTGCCGGTGATAAACCGGAGGAAGGTGGGGACGACGTCAAGTCATCATGGCCCTTACGAGTAGGGCTACACACGTGCTACAATGGCATATACAGAGGGCAGCAAGACCGCGAGGTGGAGCGAATCCCACAAAGTATGTCGTAGTCCGGATTGGAGTCTGCAACTCGACTCCATGAAGTCGGAATCGCTAGTAATCGTGGATCAGAATGCCACGGTGAATACGTTCCCGGGCCTTGTACACACCGCCCGTCACACCATGGGAGTGGGCTGCACCAGAAGTAGATAGCTTAACCTTCGGGAGGGCGTTTACCACGGTGTGGTTCATGACTGGGGTGAAGTCGTAACAAGGTAGCCCTAGGGGAACCTGGGGCTGGATCACCTCCTTACCTAAAGACTGCGCTTTGCGTAGTGTCCACACAGATTGCTTGGTTAAAATGTGAAGAGCGAAACGATGCTGGGTCTGTAGCTCAGGTGGTTAGAGCGCACCCCTGATAAGGGTGAGGTCGGTGGTTCAAGTCCACTCAGACCCACCACTTCCTGCCCAAAGGAAGCTGGTGAGGCATCGGAAACGTTGGGGCTATAGCTCAGCTGGGAGAGCGCCTGCCTTGCACGCAGGAGGTCAGCAGTTCGATCCTGCTTAGCTCCACCACTCTTTAAGGGTTTTCCCTGAGAATCTTTAAACAGTGGTGTTATCTCGTTGGAGATAACGACACATGCTCTTTAACAATCTGGAAAGCTGACTAGTAATTCGATTCATACGAATCGAAATTATTGTTTCTCGAAAGAGAAACGAGTTCTCAAGCAATACACATTCAAGTGTCTTGTGTAAGAAGAGTCCGGCAAAACAAACTAACCATCTTAACTCAGATGGAAAAACCTTGGTTGTTTGAACATACGAAACCTCTTGGGGTTGTATGGTTAAGTGACTAAGCGTACACGGTGGATGCCTGGGCAGTCAGAGGCGATGAAGGACGTACTAACTTGCGATAAGCGTAGATGAGGCAGTAAGAGCCACTTGAGTCTACGATTTCCGAATGGGGAAACCCAGCTGCATAAGCAGTTATCATCAAGTGAATACATAGCTTGATGAGGCGAACCGGGGGAACTGAAACATCTAAGTACCCCGAGGAAGAGAAATCAACCGAGATTCCGGCAGTAGCGGCGAGCGAAACCGGATTAGCCCTTAAGCGCTTTAGGTGTCAGGCGAATGAGCTGGAAAGCTCAGCGATACAGGGTGACAGCCCCGTAGCCGACAACACATTTGGCGTGAAAACGAGTAGGACGGGACACGTGTTATCTTGTCTGAAGATGGGGGGACCATCCTCCAAGGCTAAATACTCCTGACTGACCGATAGTGAACCAGTACCGTGAGGGAAAGGCGAAAAGAACCCCTGTGAGGGGAGTGAAATAGAACCTGAAACCGTGTACGTACAAGCAGTAGGAGCAGGCTTTGTCCTGTGACTGCGTACCTTTTGTATAATGGGTCAGCGACTTAATTTCAGTAGCAAGGTTAACCGTATAGGGGAGCCGTAGGGAAACCGAGTCTTAACTGGGCGTGCAGTTGCTGGGATTAGACCCGAAACCGAGTGATCTAGCCATGGGCAGGTTGAAGGTGCGGTAACACGCACTGGAGGACCGAACCGACTAATGTTGAAAAATTAGCGGATGACTTGTGGCTAGGGGTGAAAGGCCAATCAAACTCGGAGATAGCTGGTTCTCCCCGAAAGCTATTTAGGTAGCGCCTCGGACGAATACTACTGGGGGTAGAGCACTGTTAAGGCTAGGGGGTCATCCCGACTTACCAACCCTTTGCAAACTCCGAATACCAGTAAGTACTATCCGGGAGACACACGGCGGGTGCTAACGTCCGTCGTGGAGAGGGAAACAACCCAGACCGCCAGCTAAGGTCCCAAAGTTATCGCTAAGTGGGAAACGATGTGGGAAGGCTCAGACAGCCAGGATGTTGGCTTAGAAGCAGCCATCATTTAAAGAAAGCGTAATAGCTCACTGGTCGAGTCGGCCTGCGCGGAAGATTTAACGGGGCTAAGCGATACACCGAAGCTGCGGCAATGCGCATTAGCGTATTGGGTAGGGGAGCGTTCTGTAAGCCGCTGAAGGTGTCCTGTAAGGGGCGCTGGAGGTATCAGAAGTGCGAATGCTGACATGAGTAACGATAAAGGGGGTGAAAAACCTCCTCGCCGGAAGACCAAGGGTTCCTGTCCAACGTTAATCGGGGCAGGGTGAGTCGACCCCTAAGGCGAGGCCGAAAGGCGTAGTCGATGGGAAACGGGTTAATATTCCCGTACTTCTTGCTATTGCGATGGGGGGACGGAGAAGGCTAGGTGGGCCTGGCGACGGTTGTCCAGGTTCAAGGGTGTAGGCTGATGGTTTAGGCAAATCCGGACCATCTTAAGGCTGAGACCCGATGTCGAGGCACTACGGTGCTGAAGTCATTGATGCCATGCTTCCGGGAAAAGCCTCTAAGCTTCAGATAGCAAGAAATCGTACCCCAAACCGACACAGGTGGTCGGGTAGAGAATACCAAGGCGCTTGAGAGAACTCGGGTGAAGGAACTAGGCAAAATGGTACCGTAACTTCGGGAGAAGGTACGCTGCCGGCGGTGAAGAGACTTGCTCTTGGAGCTGCTGGCAGTCGCAGATACCAGGTGGCTGCAACTGTTTATTAAAAACACAGCACTGTGCAAAATCGAAAGATGACGTATACGGTGTGACGCCTGCCCGGTGCCGGAAGGTTAATTGATGGGGTTATCCTTAGGGAGAAGCTCTTGATCGAAGCCCCGGTAAACGGCGGCCGTAACTATAACGGTCCTAAGGTAGCGAAATTCCTTGTCGGGTAAGTTCCGACCTGCACGAATGGCGTAATGATGGCCACGCTGTCTCCACCCGAGACTCAGTGAAATTGAAATCGCAGTGAAGATGCTGCGTACCCGCGGCTAGACGGAAAGACCCCGTGAACCTTTACTACAGCTTGGCACTGAACATTGACCCTACATGTGTAGGATAGGTGGGAGGCTTCGAAGCAGGTACGCCAGTATCTGTGGAGCCGTCCTTGAAATACCACCCTTGTAGTGTTGATGTTCTAACGTCGCCCCCTTATCGGGGGTGCGGACAGTGCCTGGTGGGTAGTTTGACTGGGGCGGTCTCCTCCCAAAGCGTAACGGAGGAGCACGAAGGTGGGCTAATCACGGTCGGACATCGTGAGGTTAGTGCAATGGCATAAGCCCGCTTGACTGCGAGAATGACGGTTCGAGCAGGTGCGAAAGCAGGTCATAGTGATCCGGTGGTTCTGAATGGAAGGGCCATCGCTCAACGGATAAAAGGTACTCCGGGGATAACAGGCTGATACCGCCCAAGAGTTCATATCGACGGCGGTGTTTGGCACCTCGATGTCGGCTCATCACATCCTGGGGCTGAAGTCGGTCCCAAGGGTATGGCTGTTCGCCATTTAAAGTGGTACGCGAGCTGGGTTTAGAACGTCGTGAGACAGTTCGGTCCCTATCTGCCGTGGGCGTTGGATGATTGAGAGGGGCTGCTCCTAGTACGAGAGGACCGGAGTGGACGAACCTCTGGTGTTCGGGTTGTGTCGCCAGACGCATTGCCCGGTAGCTAAGTTCGGAATCGATAACCGCTGAAAGCATCTAAGCGGGAAGCGAGCCTCAAGATGAGTCATCCCCAGAGCTTCAAGCTCTCTGAAGGGTTGTTCGAGACTAGAACGTTGATAGGCAGGGTGTGTAAGCGCTGTGAGGCGTTGAGCTAACCTGTACTAATTGCCCGTGCGGCTTAACCATACAACACCCAAGGGGTTTTACGGACTCCACGAGCACTTGAATGATGTGCTTGAACTTTAGTCAGTTTTTTCCAAGATTGTGATTTGCGGCCTGCGGGCAGTGAATCAAAGAATTTGCCTGGCGACCATAGCGCTGTGGACCCACCTGATCCCATGCCGAACTCAGACGTGAAACGCAGCAGCGCCGATGGTAGTGTGGGGTCTCCCCATGTGAGAGTAGGACATCGCCAGGCACCCAATTTAGGTTAGCGTTCTGAACAAACGTTAATCCTGAGTGGAGCGGTAGTTCAGTTGGTTAGAATACCGGCCTGTCACGCCGGGGGTCGCGGGTTCGAGTCCCGTCCGCTCCGCCACTTATACGAAGCCCAAGCAGAAATGCTTGGGCTTTTTTACGTTTAAAGATAATGTTCGCCATTCGGTCGAATGAGTCCCGCAAGATCGACAGCCCGGCCTTTCTGCCACTAATACGAAGCCTGAGTCGAAAGATTCGTGCTTTTTGCATTCGTATGTTCAGACAAAATGTGAGGTACTGTCTTTTTGCATTTCGTTTGGGGTGAGATTGTTTTAACTACATGGCTGAAACTAGCGAGGCTGACATTGACTCAATAGCGTAGAGCTAGTCGATGGAACCTCGTCCGATGATGGCTTTCTTTCACAATTGGCCCTTGAGTATGGTCTGACATGATAGTTAAAAGCACGTGTATTTAGACGATGATAAACTCGCAGAGAGAACCTATGGGTGAGAGATGAAGGGCAGCATAAAATCTGTATGCTGAGTTAAGCAAAATGTGTTTCTGGGAAAGTAAAAAAGAAAAGGGTAGCTGAGAATCTACCCTTGGCGCTAAGGCTGGTGAGCAGCCTGCGCAACGTACCGCTATGCAGCCAATACGCCCGTCAGGCAGTGTTGAGCGGGCGTCGGTGTACTCAGAGGTTAAGAAAGCTTTTCATCTGGAGGACAACTTTTTCGGCTTCTTCCTGACATGCCATCTCACAGAAGAGACGTAGCAGTGGCTCAGTGCCGGAAAAGCGTGCCAGGGCCCATCCGCCATTTTTGAAGTAGACTTTTACGCCATCCGCGTAGCTGACCTGCTCGATTTCCCATTCAAATTCAGGAAGGGATTTTTCCACGTAAATCTTGTCGTAAAGCCGCTGGCGATCGGCCGCGCGGAAAGTACAGTCACCTTCTGCAGTGTAGGCGAAGCCGTACTTGCCATAAATTTCACTAAGCAGTTCGGAGAGCTTCTTACCTGTTACGCTGATCATTTCCACTAGCAGGCTGGAAGCGAAGACACCGTCTTTTCCTTTGATATGTCCTCGGATGGTTAGGCCACCGGAGCTTTCACCGCCAATCAATGAATCATCGGCCTCCATCTGGGCGCTGATATGTTTGAAACCTACTGGTACTTCAAAACACTTCTCACCATGTGCGGTGGCAATTCTGTCGAGAAGGTGGGTGGTTGCAATGTTACGTACGACTGACCCTTTCCAGCCTTTGTATTCCAGTAAGTAGTAATAGAGCAGCATCAGGACTTCATTGGGGTGAACGAAGTTTCCTTTTTCGTCAATGATCCCCAGGCGATCGGCATCGCCATCGGTGCCGATACCGATGTCGTAACCTTCATGAGCCACTAAGTGTTTCAGGCGGTATAACGTTGCTGCACTGGGTGAAGGCATCAGACCGCCAAATGATGGGTTGTGCCCGTCGTGAATTACATCGACATCACAGCGGCCGCTGATCAACACAGTTTGTAAGGCATTTTTAGCCACCCCAAACATAGGATCAATCAGCACACGCAGATTCGCGCGTTTAATGGCTTCGATATCGATGAAATCGACAATGGAATCCACAAATTCATTCATTGGATTGATCAGTGTAATTTGTTGTGATGCGATGGCGTCATCGAAATCCACGGATTGAATATCATCGTAAGTTAACTGGGAAATTTGCTGTTCAATCTTAGCTGTGATGATCTCGTCAGCGTCTCGTCCCCCTTCGATGAACACTTTTATCCCGTTGTAGTCCGCGGGATTATGCGAAGCGGTGATACAGGCCGAATAGGTGGCACCGATATGCTTGGCTTTAAACATAACAATCGGCGTTGGCACAAACTTGTTGATAAAGCTTACTTTAATGTCATTGGCCGCCAGGACTTCAGCAAACCAGGCTGCGGCTTTATCAGATAAGAAACGCCGGTCGTAGCCAATGACAAAGCCGTTCTGGGTCACCTGCTCGGCGACCATAATATTGGCTAGCGCTTGAGCGACTAACCGGACATTATCCTTGGTGAAGGTTTCGCCAATTAAGGCGCGCCAGCCACCGGTTCCGAATTGGATCATGATGGAACTCCTATTTCTCTCGTCGGTATACGGGGCGCAATCGGGCGCCCCAATTCAATTAGCCCATGATCACGTTGACAGTGTTGATACTGCCGGCCGGTTGAGCCGGGATTGCTCCTTCAACAGGAGTGTCATTCAAGGTGATGGCCGTGACGCCTTTGCTGACGCCGTTCGGGTTTTGTACCTTGATGTGGTAAGTCGCGCCGCGCCATTCGCGGGTCACCTCAAAGCCAGGCCAGCTGGTCGGGATACATGGATTCACGGTCAGGCCGTCGAAACCGGTCTGGACACCCAGGATGAAGTTGGTGACTGCGAAGTATGCCCAGCCAGACGTACCGGTCAGCCATGGGTGGTTGGCACGGCCATGGTTTTCGTGGTCGCGGCCCATGATAAATTGCACGTATGAATACGGCTCGGCAACTCGCTTCTCGATGATGTCGTTTTGGTTGTATGGGTTCAGTGCATCGTAGAACTTCATGGCACGATCACCACGTCCCAGTTTCGCTTCGGCTACCCAAGCCCATGGGTTTGGATGCGAGAAGATCGCGCCGTTTTCTTTCACGCCTTGGTAGACGCGGGTAACAAAACCGATGTCGTCGTTGGGCGTTGCGAATGATGGCGAGTTCAGGTGCAGGCCGTATTCAGAGAACAGGTTGTCATCAACGGCGTTCATCGCTTTTTCGCCACGCTCCTGCGACGCCAGGCCAGACAAAACAGCCAGGGTGTTAGATTCCAGGTGCACGCGGCCTTCAGCTTGTTGCGCGGTGCCGATCTTGTCGCCGTTTTTGGTCAGGCCACGGATGTACCAGCCGCCTTCTTCGTCCCACAGATGCTGTTCACACGCTTCGCGCACATTGGCTGCCATTTCGGTGTACTTCTGTACGTCCGCATCCAAACCTTTGTATTTCGCCAGTTTGATGAATTCCTGCAGTGCCCAGAAATGCAGGAAGGACGTCATTGCTGACTCTCCGCCACCCAAGTTCAGGCAGTCGTTCCAGTCTGCACGCAGACCTTTACAGATACCGGTTTGCCCCACGTATTCAGCAGAGAAGTCCAGCGCCGCTTTCATGTGTTCATAAACAGACGCGTCGCCGCCGTTGGCGTAAGGAATGGTTTCATCCAGGAAGCTCTCTTCACCGGTTTCTTGTACGTAACGGCAGATGGTTGGCACCAGCCACAGGTGGTCGTCAGAGCAAGTGTCTTCGATGCCGTGGATCTTGTCTTCGTCGCTTGGGGTTGGTACCACGGTTGGTGATTTAGATGGTTTAACATCGGCTTTCTCTGGATCGAACCAGTCTGGATCGAACAGGTGCAGGCCGTAGCCTTCTTTCACCTGACCGCGCAGCAGATCCACCAGGCGTTTGCGGGTCATGCGTGGGTTTGCGTGAGGCACGGAGATCGCGTCCTGCGCGGTATCACGGTAACCAAGACCCGTACGGCCGCCGACTTCGATGAAAGAGGCAAAGCGTGACCACACCACGCAGGTTTCCGCCTGGTACAAGGTCCATGCGTTGATCATAGTGTCCAGCCCCTCGTTCGGTGATTTCACCTGGAACTTGGCACAGCGGGTATCCCAGTGCGCGCGGATGTCAGCAAACGCAGCGTCAACATTTGTAACGTCCTGGTATTTAGTTCGCAGGCGCTGGCCTTCACCTTTGCCGATCCCCAGAATCAGGACGAAACGAACTTCTTCGCCCGGCTGAATCACGAATTGCTTGTGCAGTGAGCCACAGTGGTTGTAACAGGTTTGTACATGGTTAGAACAACGACCGGTTTCGACCGCGATGGGATTCGCTTCGTCACGATACATACCGATAAAGCTGTCACGCTGACCGTCATAGCTGTCTGGATCGAAGCTGGAAGCAAGGTAGTAGAAGCCTTCATAATCGTTGGTGTTGTAGTACAGGTCGTACTCAATTACGCCTTCGTTGTACGCCGTTCCGGCTGAGTAGAGGCTCATCTGGTGGTTCTGATTGTCAGACTGGATGTGGCTGAACGAGAATTCCACGAACGAGAATGCACTGATGGTGCGTGGCTGGTCGCCATCGTTCCTGATTTTTACATCCCAGATTTGTGCGTCTTCGCCTTTTGGTACGAACAGGGTTTTCTGCGCTGTGATGCCGTTGTATTCACATTTGAATTTGGAGTAAGACAGGCCGTGACGCACTTCGTACGTGGCTTCTTCCAGGCTTTTTGCCACCGGCTGCCAGGAGATTGACCAGTAATCACCGGTTTCGTCGTCGCGCAGGTAGACATAGTGGCCCGGGCGATCGAAGGTGCCGTTTGGACGGAACTTGGTTACACGGTTGTACTCCGGGCTGTTGTAGAACGAGTAGCCCCCGGCGTTGTGAGAAATGACAGTACAGAACTTTTCTGTACCCAGGTAGTTGGTCCAGGGTGCAGGCACATCAGGGCGAGTAATGACGTACTCTCGGTTGGTATTGTCAAAATAGCCGTAATTCATGGTTTTCAATCCTTGTTTAATCAGTCAGCTGCAGCGTTATTCGCAGCGACGGTAGTTAATGCCTGCTTTGTCCAGGTAATCTAATTGTCCGTTTAGACGCGCTTTGAAATCTGGCCAGCTGCGTTGATCTGGTGAGGTCCAGCCCAGTTCGGCAATCGCCAGGAGGCGTGGAAAAAGCATGTATTCGAGGCGGCTTTGGCTGTTAACCAGTTCACACCACAGGCCACACTGAATTCCCAGAATGCGCTGGTGCGCCGGATCGCTGGCTGGCAGGTTAGCCAGCGGGTGATATTGATAGACTTTGTCCAGCGGGAGTTTCCCGGCCCAGTCAACGCCGGGCTCATCCGCCGAGAAGCCCTGTGCCAGATCGAGGTAGGTGTGCTGCGCCGGCTGCATAATGACGTCAAAGCCTGCCTTCGCCGCCTGCTCGCCGGCCTCTTCGTTCTGCCAGGAAAATATCACGGTATTGGTGCTGATTTTGTCGCCGTGGGTTGCTTCTTCCCAGCCCATCATGCGCTTGCCGTGCGCTGCCAGACACTCTTCGGCATAGCGCAGCAGATGGCCCTGCAGCTCTTTCGGATCGCGGTAACCATGTTCTGCCATCAGAGCCTGACAGCCCGGGCTGTCGGTCCAGACGCCATGGGGCACCTCATCACCACCAATGTGTACGTATGGGGCGGGGAACAGCTCACACACTTCAGCCAGAACGGTTTGGATGAAGGCATAGGTTCCCGGAAGGGCTGGGGTCAGAATGTTATCCGGGTAGCCCTGGATACTGCGGTACTGGGAGTGGTCGTTGCGATCCACCAGCAACTCTGGGAGCGCACGAATGGCGGCGCGGCAATGCCCTGGCATGTCGATCTCAGGGATAATGGTGATGCCGCGATCAGCTGCATAGGTAATCAGCTCCCTGACCTGATCTTTGGTGTAGTAACCGCCATAACGCTGGCTGATCGTGGTGAACTGCGGGGCAAGGGTTTCGTTCGGACCACGCCATGCACCCATGTCGGTCAGTGCCGGGTAGGCATCAATTTCCAGCCGCCAGCCTTCATCATCGGTCAGATGCCAGTGGAACGTATTGAATTTGTAGCGTGCCAGTTGGTCAATCAAAAACTTCAGGCGCGGCACCGGGTGGAAGTGGCGGGCACAGTCCAGCATCATTCCCCGATAGCCATAATGCGGGGCGTCCTCAATTTCGACCATAGGGAGCAGACATGCCGCGTGCGCGGAGTGGCTGGCTGCATTGGGTAACAGCTGGATCAGACTTGCCGTCGCATGACAGAAACCGGCTTCGGAGCCTGCTTGTAGCCAGATGTGATCCCATTCGACCAAGAGTT
The DNA here is from genome assembly GCF_028621875.1 of Photobacterium sp. GSS17. Taxonomy (NCBI): domain Bacteria; kingdom Pseudomonadati; phylum Pseudomonadota; class Gammaproteobacteria; order Vibrionales; family Vibrionaceae; genus Photobacterium; species Photobacterium sp. GSS17. The sequence goes on from NZ_CP117517.1 coordinate 496,197, forward strand.
TGTATGCCCCTTCCGGCAGCTTCGGATTGTACTGATAGATGATGTTGCCGTTTGGCTGAAGCGGCAGTTCGTCATGCAAGTACCCGGTCAGAGTGGCTTGCAGCCAGCGGCTGCTGCCTTGCGCAGCTTCATGCTCGGCACTGATCGCACTGTGGCGGTGCAGCGAAAAGCTCCCCCCCAGAACTTTCAGCGCATGGGGGGCTGGGATCAGGTTGATGGATTTGGCTGCCGGCAGGGGCGTCGTGAAACGCTCCTGGCTTGGCGAGGCCAGATTGATCGTGGTGACTTCGACTGGTTGGGGGTGGATCAGCGTTTGCATCTTAGTTGCGATGTCATCCCCGCTGGGATTGTGCGCTGTCGAGTGGATAAAGGCTTCCGGAATGCCGTCATCAAATAAGGTGAACGGCTTGGTGTGGGCCGTGAATTCGGTATAAAAATGCCCGTTAGAGACCAGCGGTTCGGATGTGGTAGGCGTCAGGGTGCAGTAGCTGCCTATCTGGTGCAGGCGACCGTTGCTCAGCGAATCCTGATTGATCCAACGTCCGATCACAAAATGCAGGGACCAGTTTTCCAGCGGCTGGTCAGCCAGGTTATGCAATGTGAGCGCAAAGCGGGACAGGTTCTCCTGCTGCTCTATGACGGTTAAATCTAGGCGATAGCTCATAGGTTGACTCATAGTGGGTAAAGGTTGTGATGCCCTCGGGCCATGGCCAGAGCACCATCCATGGCGTCGCCCTGAGGGACGGCGACACGTTGCTGCATTGGAGGAATCAGCCAGGGAATAATGCGTTCCGCTATGCTGCCCATCAGGCAGATACGGCTGGCCCCGCGCTGAATCAGGGCTTTCATCCACATTTCAATATCGGCCGCGGTCTGGTTGAGCAAGTCGATACCCAGCGCATCTCCCTGATAGGCATAGTCAAAAATGGCTGGCGAAAACTGACCGTAGTCGCAAGGCCTTGCGGATTTAGACCAGCTGACAATGGCATCAATGTCGTGTCGGAAATGGGCCATGACATGGCTGACCAACGGGGTCACCGGCCTGAGACCATCCTGGGCGAGCAGGACCTGCTGGATCAGGCGCAGCCCCATGACCGCGCCACCGCCCTGATCGGAAATAGGAAATTCACGGCCGCCAACCACATGTTGTGTCCCCTCACTCAGGTAAATCCCGCATGAGCCGGTGCCGGCAATCAGGATGGCGCCGTCCTTCCCAGCCCATGCGCCGAGACAGGCACCGTAGGCATCGGTATTGAGAGTGACGGCAGCATACGGATGGGGCTGGGCCATAAAGTCATACCAGGCGCTTTTTTGCTCGGCCCCGGCCAAAGCCAGGCCGACCCGCATATGGGCGTAGTGCTCCGGCCCGAGATGAGCCTGCGCGGCTGCGGTTGCGATAGCATCCTGAATGGATGCCATCGCGACTTCGCTTCCCAGCAAAATATTTGCGCTGCCGGTTTTGGCTTCACCAAGCACCTGGCCGTTTAGCTCGGTAATCCGGGCTCGGCATGAGGTTCCGCCGCCGTCGACACCGACATAAAATTGAACGGAATCAGACATCTTGTCTCTCCTTGTATTGCAGGGTCACGGCCAGCAGGTACCAGCCGGCATGGGGGATCCATTGCTCTCCCCAGCGCCAGTTTTGCAGCATGTCGTTTGCCTGTGGCTGCGGGTTGAAGGCGATGTCCCGCTCGTTGGTAAAACCGGCCGTAATCCCGTTGCAGACGCCGCCTTTGGCATTGCTGAACCCCAGGTCTGGCAGATAATCCGGGTTATTGCGACCATGCCCATCCAGCATGGACATATCAAAAGGATTGAGCCCCAGTATCCAGTTCAGCAGTCGCTGACCATAGATTTCCAACGGGAGTTTCAGATCGCGGAAAGCGGGCAGGGCGGCTGCCTGATACGCCATGCAGGCCAGAGAAGCCAGCCGGGCGTTCTCCCCTTGCCACCAGTAACCGGTTTCATTGTGATGCGGAATAAAAAAACTGCTGTGCTTGTCACCCTCAACCGCTTTGACATACTGGCGCGGATAGCCGAACGGGTTAGTCACTTCCGCCGTGATCGCCAGTTCAAACTGTAGCGCTTGCAGGATGACGGTCGTTACGGTCTGTTGTTGCTGGTGGTCCGGCTCAATATCGAGGTAATGCAGCAGGCTGAGTACCGGCAGTCCGGCGTCAGAGGCATGGAAATACGGCCGACTGCCGTCATGATTGGCGGACCAGAAATACCGGTACTGGTCATCGCTCATCTGCCGTTGGGCCAAGCGGCCTGCCCAGCGGCGCGCCCCGGTCAGAAAGCGCCTGTCGTCCGTTGCCCGGTATAGTTCCACGGCAGCCAGCAGTGCACAGTATTCGTCAATGATGTTTTCAACCCCGTCATCTACATACCGGGTGTTCATTTCTACCAGATGCCAATAGCCCTGCTGCGCGGCCGTCAGGTATTGCGCCCGGGAGGCGGTATCGAATCCCAGTGATGTGCCGTGCGAACCCAGAATCCTGGCCGCAGCGGCCAGGGCGGCGATCGCCATCCCTCCGCCCTGACGAAAGCCTGCCTGATACTGGGCAGATTTATGGCCGTTCTGGGTCGCGTATGCGCAGATTTCGCGCTGGGCGGTGTCTTTGCTCCAGGTATCGAATACCGTCATGTAAAAGTAACCCTGCGGTGACTGCATCCGGCACAGGAAATCAGCACCGTGGAGGGCCTCTTCAAGCAGGCGGACACGGGTGAACGGCGCCACCTCCGGCTGGTCACTCAGCTGGCTGAACGTGGTGAGCATGCTCCAGACCACCAACGGTGTCTGCTGCGGGTTGAAATAATTGCTGTACGACAGGTGGCTCAGGTATTTACTGACATCCCCGGAGGCGTCGTACCAGCCACCATGCGCATCCACGGTCTGACTGGAGTCAAACAGACGCACCTGATGATCCGCCTGATCAAATTTGCCGCCGCAGCGCTGCGATTTGAAATAGTGCAGAACATCGCTGAAGGTCTGCTTCATCAGCAACCCGTCGGCGATTTGAAAACGTGCAGACAGCTGCTCACCCACCTGCAGCCGGAACCAGCCGCACTGCTGCAGCGCGGAAAAGTCGACCAGATAAGTCAGTCCGGTATGCCATTGACCCACCTCGCCATGTGTTTGCACCGGCAGTGTCAGCAGAGGTTGCTGGCTGGTGTCGCAAACAATCTGTGCCGTTGTGATTGTCAGTGGCATTGGTGTCTGGATGACGGCCTGCTTGGTACCGAAACGCTCATAGCCCAGGTGATTGGTTAGCAGCTGCATGATGCCTCCATCAGTTTTCATACAGATAGCAACGAACAAAGTGGTTGTCAGATAACTGGGTAATGCCTGGTAGTTGCGTCCGGCATTTGTCGGTTGCGTGGGTGCAGCGACCTGCAAACGGGCAGCCGAGGCTCTCTGGTGTCCACAGTGGAATTTCCCCTTTGTTCCCCTTCAGCTTCTCATGGATCGATTTTTTCGGATCCGGCACGGCAGAAACCAGTAACTGGGTATAAGGGTGTTGCGGATCGTGGATGATCTCTTCCGTGTCTCCCCACTCAACCATGTGGCCGACGTACATCACAGCCAGATCTTCAGCGATATAACGGGCCGTTGCGATATCATGGGTGATATACAGCAGCGCCATTTCACGTTCGAATTTCATTTCTTCCATCAGGTTGAGCACTCCGGCGCGAATCGATACATCCAGCATCGAAGTGGGCTCATCGGCCAGCACGACTTCGGCCCCAACCGCAATGTTGCGCGCCAGGTTGACCCGCTGACGCTGGCCCCCGGACAGCTGGTGCGGATATTTCTCGGCGGTTGCCTTCGGCGGGATCAGGCCCACTTGCTCCAGCAGGCTGTAGACGGTGTCTTCCAGCTCTTTTTTATTGCCTTTGCTGACTTTGTTATGAATCAGCAACGGGCGGGCAATATGGTGAAAAATGGTATGGGTCGGGTTTAGGGAGCCAAACGGATCCTGCCAGACCATTTGGACGCCCTGGCGGTATTTCATCAGGTCATCGCGTTTTTCAATAGTACGGATGTCACGGCCAAAGTATTCGATATGGCCGTGTGTCGGCGCATACATTTTGGCGATCATTTTCGCGGTGGTGGATTTGCCCGAGCCGGATTCCCCGACAACGGACAAGCCACGGCTCTTGTACATCTTGAATGACACGTCATTGATTGCCCGCATCATGGACTTTTTCAGCGAGTTGCTGCTAACCGGGAAGTCTTTGATCAGGTTCTTCCCTTCGATAATTGGTTGTCCGGTTGGCTTGCTCATCATGCCTCCATATTCTTATTGGGATGAACGGCTTTGGTTGAATAGGTGGCAGTTGCTGAAACGGCCGGGTTCAAGCTGACGCAGCTGAGTTGCCTGACGAAAACAGGCGTCATGGGCTTTGCTACAGCGAGCCTGGAAACGGCAACCCTGAGGAATTTCCAGCAGGTTAAGCGGGTTCCCCGGAATCCCGGTCAGCCGGGTTTTTGGGCCGGTCAGCGGCGGGAACGAGTTACCCAGTCCCTCGGTGTAGGGGTGGTACGGGCGTTCCAGGATTTGTTTGGAAGGCGCCACTTCCACCAGTTCACCGGAGTACATGATCCCGATGCGATCGGAGAACTCGACCATCAGGGACAGATCGTGCGTAATAAACAGGATAGAAAACCCGAACTCTTCTTTCAGGGCGTAGATCTTTTGCAGGATCTCACGCTGTACCACCACATCCAGTGCGGTGGTGGGCTCATCCATGATGATCATCTTCGGATTGAGAGCCAGAGCAATCGCGATCACCAGACGCTGACGCATCCCGCCGGAAAACTGGTGCGGATAATCCTGCAGTCGGCTCGGGTGGATATCGACAATTTCCAGCAGCCCTTCGGCCCGGCGTACGGCCTGCTCACGGCTGAGGTTGGTATGGCGCATAATCACATCGCAGAACTGCTCTTCCAGACGCAGCACCGGGTTCAGGGCGTTCATCGCACTCTGGAACACCATTGAGATTTCGCTCCACCGAAACGCACTCATTTGCGAGTCGCTGAGTTTAAGGATATCGCCGTGACCGTCGAAAATGACTTCACCGCCGGTAATGAATGCGGGTGGCTTATGCAGGCGCATCAGCGAGAAGGCAACGGTTGATTTACCGCAGCCTGACTCACCCGCCAGACCAAAGATTTCACCCTTGCCGATGTCAAAGCTGACATTGTTGACGGCACGGACATCACCAGCGTCAGTGATGTAATCGACGCACAGGTTTCGAATGGAAATTTGCGGATTGGTCATTATTTTTCGCCCCCTTCCAGCGCAGGCTTAGCGTTAATTTCAGCTTCTGTTTCAGTGTTTTGTTGCTTGGCCATGTTCTTCCAGCGGCGCATTCCCTTGTGAGAGCGCAGTTGCGGGTTGGCAATTTCATCGACGGCAAAGTTGAGCAGCGCCAGGCCGATGGCGATGAAGATCAGGGCCAGACACGGTGCAAACAGTTCCCACCAGGCGCCGACCAGCATCGACGAAGAGGTGCGGACGTTGTTAAGCATGACGCCCCAGCTGATGGAATTCGGGTCGCCCAGTCCGAGGAAGGAAAGGGTGGCTTCGGTCATGATGGCCAACATGACGGAGCCAATGAAGCTTGCGCCGACAATCGAGACTAGGTTAGGCAGAATTTCGACGAAAATAATGCGCCATGACGATTCCCCCAGAACCTCTGCCGCTTTGACGAACTCTTTCTCCCGCAGTGAGAGGGTCTGAGCGCGGACGACCCTTGCTCCCCACGCCCAGGAGGTCATCCCGATGACGATCGCAATGGTGACCGGCCCGGCCTGGCCAATGAAAGCGGCAATCACAAACAGCAGCGGGAACTGCGGAATAACCAGCATGATATTCATCGCGGCAGTGAGGATGTCATCCACCCGGCCGCCAAAGTATCCGGCTGATACCCCGATAACGGTGGCCAGAAAACAAACCACCAGACCGGCACCGAAGCCGACAGCCAGTGAGGTACGGGTGCCGTAAACCACCTGAGACCAGATATCGCGGCCCATGCGGGACGTTCCCATCATGTGATCGGCCTCTTTTGACATCAGCAGGGTACGGCGGTTGTCTGCCAGGTTGGTTGCCACCCAGCCATCCGGGTTGTTTTGGGCGGCTTTGACGATAAATGCCGGGTACTCGTGTGGGTTACCGGTTTTACGATCCGGCGCATGCTTGGTGATCAGTGGGGCAAAAATGGCCGCCAGAATAAAGGTGCAGATAATGCTCAGGCCCAGCAGTGCCTTACCGTTGTTACTCAGTAGTTTAATTAGTGCATTCATGATTATTTCCCTCCCTTGCGTAGGCGAGGATCCAGCGCGACGATAAGCAGGTCGGCCAGGAAGTTAAAGAACAGCATGAACAGGGTCATGATCAGTAGTTGACCTTGCAGAACCTGGTAATCCCGGCCGTTAATGGCGTTCAGCAGCACGGTACCCAGACCCGGATAGTTGAAGATGATCTCGATAATCAACTGGCCGCCGATAGCCATCCCTAGGGCCATCGACAGAGCGGTAACACTCGGTAGCATGGCGTTTCGGGCTGCGTAGTTGAACACGACCCGGTTTTCGCTCAGGCCCTTGCCTTTGGCCATGGTGATGTAATCTTCGTTGAGCAGGTTGATCATGTTGTTACGCATGCTGATCAGGAAGCCACCAATCTGGATGATGGTGGCACAAACCAGTGGCAGGACGGCGTGGTAAGCCACATTTTTGTAAAACTCAAGACTGGTCCAGTCTGCAATTACCCCGGGGGTATAGGCATAACCGGTCGGAAACCAGCGCATGCTGATGGAAAAGGTGTACAGCGCGATCATGGCGGTGACCACCGCAGGAACAGCTTGCACAACCAGCATGGCCGGAGAGATGAAGGCATCGTATTTACTGCCGCGTTTCCAGGCAGCAAAAATGCCCAGAATGGAGCCGATGCAGAACGAAAGAATAACTGCTGTCCCGGCCAGGAACAGTGACCAGCCTACGGCGTTACCCAGCATGTCGTTGACCGTTTGAGGGTAGGTCTGGATAGAGATCCCCAGGTTCCAGCTCAGAATGCTTTTAAGGTAGGTAAAATACTGTTCGTACAGTGGCCCGTCGACAAACCCGAGCAGTTTTGACATGGCGGCAATACGTTCTGGCGTGACCTGTACGGTCGCGTTAGCAAACATCATGGTCACCGGGTCGCCGGGCATGGCGCGCGGTATGATAAAGTTCAGCGTAGCGGCCACAAGGAACGCGATAAAGTAGAATGACAAACGTCGTAGAAAGAATCCCATAACTCACACCTTTCCAAACCAACCCTTCACTAGCGGCTGGATTCAGGACGAAAAACCCCCTGACGACTGGCGCCATACATTGCACAAGTGAGGGGGAAGAGGCGGTGCACAAGGGGCGCACCGCAAATGAAGCAGAACTTACGACTTAGGTTTCAGATCCAGTACCTGAAGGACACGTTCCTGAACACCGGCCCAAATCATCGGACGGCCTTTCGGATTGTTTTCATTCCACCAACCGTCAAAGCGGGTCGTGTTGTACTGGAAGTTAAATGCGCCGGACATGACAGGCACAGTGATCTGGTTTTCAGCGATGATCTTCTGAATGCTGTGGGCAATTTTCAGCTGCTCATCTTTATCAGCGGTCTTATAGAAACTGTTCAGCAGTTTATCCAGCTCCGCGCTCTTGTAGTGGTGCATGGCAAAACGAGGCTTACCTTCACCTTCCTGCAGTGCGGAGTTGTAGCCATCATTCCAGTAAGTGTGAGGATCTGCACCGTGGAAGAAGTTGGTGTAGGCCACATCGTAGGTACCGTCCTGCATCGCTTTGTTGTAAACCGCGAAGTCCGGAGTACGGGCTTTGGCGTTGATGCCGACTTCCTGCAGTTGCTCAACAGCTAGCTGAACGGTGTTGTTGAAGTCAGTCCAGCCATTCGGCGACTGAACTTCCAGCTCAATCTTCTTACCGGTTGGGGTTTCAACAAAGCCGTCACCATCAATATCTTTGTAGCCGGCTTTCTTCAGCAGCGCTTTGGAATTTGCGGTGTTGTAGGTGTTGAAGCCTTTGTACTTGTTGTAGATGGTATTGTCAGACCAGGAAGCAAAGGCTTCGCCGAGGCCCGAGGCGTAGTTGTTAGGTTTGCCGTTGCCGTAGAACGCGATATCGATGATGGTCTGGCGATCCAGTGCCATAGAGAAAGCACGGCGGAACTCGACATCATTGATTGCTTCGTGGTTGCCTTCTTTCGGCGACTTGTAGTTCAGCAGGAAGGATTGTGTACCGGCCGCAGGATACCAGTATTTGTGGTTAGGGTTTGCTGCTGCATACGTGCTGTCGATGTCAGGAATGAACGATGAGGTCCAGTCCAGCTCCGAGTTGATGATTTTCGCCAGCAACTGGTCGTTACCGGCAATCTGCGGAACGCGCAGACAATCTACGTCCAGATTGTCGTTATCCCAGTAGTGTGGGTTACGGCACTGAACATACAGCTGTGGAGTGAAGGTGTCGATCTCGGTGAAAGCACCGGAGCCGACCGGATTGTCATTGGTGAACGACTCTGGGTTCTTAATCTTGCTCCAGATGTGTTCTGGCACGATTGGCACTTTGGCAATTTCAAACGGCGCGTTAGAAGTGGCTTCTGTTAGGCTGAAGATCACTTTGTTGTTGCCCTGCTGCTTCACTGCCGTGACCCAGTTATTGATACCGGTACGGTCCAGCTCAGGCTTTTTCTTCAGCAGTTCCAGTGTGTAAACCACGTCTTTGGCGGTGAAAGGTTTGCCGTCAGACCACTTAACCCCATCGCGAAGTTCAAACGTTACCTGCATCAGGTCGTCAGACATGTAGTAGTTTTTCGCGATACGCATAACCGGCTCGTTACCGTGCATCTGGTTAAAAATCACCAGTGGCTCGTAGATGAACTCGGTGGTGGTGTCCAGATCGGTATCCAGGAACGGGTTAAAGTTACGGACCATTGTAGGATAAAACTGAGGTACGATAGTCAGCTCACTGCGTTCAGCAGCAGAAGCCACCGGCGCGGTTACCAGGGTTGACGCGGCGGCGACAACGGCGAGTGCTAACTGAGTTTTTTTGATATTGGCAAGCATAGCTGTTCCTTACTCTTTGCTTTTGTTTCACTTATGAAAATACCCGTTGAACGGGACCCTCAAACCTACTTCATCTGAGCTGAGTAACGCGGCCCAAACAAATGGCCTTGTAGGCTCTCAGTGACCTTAAGGAAACTCCGGAATAACAAATAGGTCAATCTGGCTTCCCGTTAAAACCGTCAAAATACCCGGTGGTACCGTTAAAACCGTAAATATCTGAGTGTGATCTGCCTCAGCGGCGGAAATCCTCTGTGCGGTATCTCACAGATAATTTTATCGATTACATTTTCAATGTGAGCGTTTACTATCGATTTTTACTTTTATTTTATTGATGTTTAGTGGCTGACTTTGGAGTGAGTGATGTAACGGGAGAGGAGTTGGGAGGATATTTCCTTGCGGAAAATTTATCCCCTGCATTTGTTGTGATTATGCTCTCAGAATACGTATTAACCCCGTTTCCAAGACGGAACGAGGCTGAAAAAACAGCTTTTGATGGGAAATTGACCAGTATAAATCCGACTGGAGAAGGCGTTTTTTCGGTTTTTACAACGCATAATTTGAGGCGAAAAAAAGCCCGCCAGGCGGGCTTGAAAAAGGCGCGGTTTATACCGAAGCAAGGAGGCATCCCGGCAGAGATCAGCTGATAAGGTGTTGCAGTTGCTGCCTCATCAGTTGCAGTTGTTCTCTTTCATCGGCGGGCACCTGACAGCGTTCCAGCACAAAATCCACGGTGCTGAGTACCGTGCGCCAGCGCGGTGTTTTGGGCAGAGTTTCAAGGTGCAGGTATTTATCCAGTGTCCGGGTTTGCAGGGTACTGCGGTCGAGGTAGACCCGCCAGAGCCCGCTTTCTTCGGCCAGTTCAAATTTGGTTTTCCTGGTATAGCGTTCCCAGACGCCAAGGGTGGTCTTCATGGTATCGACCAGCAGTTCGCGCAGGGTATCGTGCTTGCTGCCGCCTTTGTCATCCAGGCGATCCGCCAGTTCGCTGAATTCCTCGCCCAGATGACGGAGTTGGTCCAGGCTGTGCCGGTCACGGTTGAAGGCAAAGCCGGATAAAACGTCGACGGCATTTTCCAGCACTTTGATACGGTGCTCTTCAGTCGGACCGTGGTTGTCAAAAATAAACATCCGCTGTAACCCGGAGGCTTCCGGCAGGTTAATCACGTCAGTGCTCAGGGAACTGAGGCCATCCCCGATGCGGAACATCAGCTTGCCGTGGAAATGGTGGCGGCTGGCGATGTCTTCTGGCAGATGAGTGGCCAGAATATCGTAAAGGTTGTGGCGCTCCAGTTGCTCAGGAGTGCGTTCAAACAGTTTACCGGCGGCGCTGTTGGCATAGCGTATAAGGCCGTCGTTACGGACACAGAGTATCGCTTCATTGGTGGATTCGAGCAGCCCAAGCAGGCGGCTCTGGGTTTCCAGCAGGCCCGCTTCCGTTTCTTTTCGCCGTGCCACTTCTTCGGCCAAGATCTGATTTTCCAGGCGCTGGCGTTCAGTTTGTCCAGCTTTCAGGTGTGCCCCGATCCGGGCGGTCAGCTCTTCTTTATTGAATGGCTTGGTCAGGTAATCGTTGGCACCGGATTCAAAGCCGCGTACCCGATCCTGAACCTGTCCCAGGGCAGAAAGCATGATGATGGGTAAATCCAGCATGCTGTAGGTTTTCCGCAGTTGCTCACAGACTTCATAGCCGGACATCTCCGGCATCATAATATCCAGCAACACCAGTGCGGGCTGTTGTTCATCAACCAGCTGAAGCGCCTGCTGGCCACTTTCTGCAGTGATCACCCGATACCCTTCCAGTCGCAGGAAGTTATGCAGAACTTGCAGGTTGACCGGTTCATCATCCACGACCAGCAACAGGTCGCCATCCGGATTATCCGGTAAATCTTCCAGCTCACACACCGTTGGGTCGCTGATCGGAGCCTGAAAGTGAAGGTTGCGGTTGGCCAACTGACTGTTAGCAATGTCATGCTCGCTGGCCAGGTTCAGGGTGAAGCTGAACGTAGTGCCTATCATCGGTTGGCTGCTGACGTACAGGCGTCCCCCCATTAAATCCACCAGCTGGCGGCTAATGGACAGCCCCAGTCCGGAGCCCTGGCGGTAATGGGCGGATTGCGTATTGGCCTGGGTCAGCGGCTCAAAGATATGCTCCAGCTGCTCGGCAGGGATCCCCTGGCCGGTATCTACGACCTGAATCCGAAGCTGCTTTTGCAAAATCGTGGCTGAAAGGATGATCTTACCTTCAGAGGTGTATTTGATGGCGTTACCGACCAGGTTGTACAGTACCTGCTCGATACGCTGCTCATCGCCCAGCACCAGCGGCAGGTCATCAGGGATCTGGTTGATGATGCGGATCGGCTTGTTGCCCAGTAGGTGGCTGGACAGCTCCAGTACCAGACGCACGGCCGAGGCCAGATCTACCGCATGGCGCTGTATATCAAGATCGCCATAACGCATCTTATGATAATCCAGCAGATCATCGACCAGGTTGGTCAGGCGCTGGCCGCTATTGATGATGATCTCCAGCTGGCGTCGTTGCGAATGTTGTAACGGGCCGTTGGCACCGGCCAGCAGCGATTCGGCGATGCCGACCATCCCGTGCAGCGGGGTCCGCAGTTCATGGGATGTGGTGGCCAGAAACTCATCTTTCAGTTTATCAGCGGTCTGCAGCTCGTTGTTCTTCTGCCGTATCACCAGCAGGTTTTGCTCCAGCTCCGTGTTTTGTTCGCGGATCAGGGTGATTTTATCCCGAATGGAAGACTGCATGCGGGCAAAGCTGGTGGCCAGGCGGCCGATTTCGTCGCTGCGCTCGGTGCTTCCTATCTTCTGATCCAGATCCCCGGCGGATACCCGCTCAGCGGCCCAGGTCAGGCGCAACAAAGGCGCGGTGATGGAGTTGGAGAGCCAGTGCGAAGCGATGATCACCAGCACCACGGCCGTCAGCATAGCCGCAAAGAAGATTTTTTCCAGCTGGCGAATGCGGGCAAAGGCTTCTTTTTCCGGCAGCTCGACGACCAGCGCCCACTCACTGCCCTTGAGGCTGATGGGGGCGAAGGCGCTCAGTACCGGCACCCCGCTGAAGTTGGCAAAGCTGCCCACGCCGCTGTTGCCGGCCAGTGCCTGATCGATGCTCGGGCTGGAATAGGTCGCGGGGGCCTGAGTACTTTGCGGCAGCAATGAGCGGTGATCCTGGCCTACCAACAGGGTCTGCACCTGATGATTGGTTGTGGCCACGGTGTCGCTGAGAATGTCCCGGATGGAGCGGTTACTTAGCTTAAAAAAGACATAACTGTGCAGATAGCCTTGCTGAATGATGGGGGCGGCAAACCAGGCGGCGAGATCCGGGTGATCTGGCTCAGCACTGAAATCCGTGAATACGACCGGAACCTGATCCGAGCTGTGGCCGGATTGCCGGGTGAGGGTCGAAATCGCGGTAAAAGTAGTGCTCAGTGCCTGAAACGTGTGGGTGGTTTGCTGCAGGTTGACGCTGAATGTCTCGGGACTGTTGGCGGAATAGACAATATTGCCCTGTAAGTCGACCAGCAGAATGTCGCTGAAATGTGACCGCTTAAGGTATTCGTCGAAAGCCCAGTTATAGCGTTTGTACATCAGCCGGTATCGTTCATGGCTGGCGTAATTCGTGGCTCCGTTCTCAGCCGGCGCCCTCATGGTCAGCCGCTCCGTAAAATATGTGCTGCGACCGAGTTCCTGCAATTGCCCGCTGATGTCACCCAGTTGGTTATAAGCACCGACCAAGCCGTAGAACCGTCCGCCACTGGCATTGGCCAGCTCAGAGCGGGCAAAGCTCTGCACTTCCGATTCCCGGGCCGTAATGAAGCTCTCCAACTGCTTGCGTTTGTTGTCGAGCAATGACGCCAGGTGATTGGTACTTTGCTCTGCTAAATCAGTGGTGTGGGAGCGAAGGAAAAATAATGCTGAGAGGAGCAGGGGAGTGATACTGAGAACGAGAAATGCCAGCATTAGGGTATGCTGCAGTCGCTTGAAACGGGTAGTCTTCTGCATTCCGGTGCCTGAAATTTACCTGTAATACTCTAAATGCAGCCGGCTTCTTTGGCGGAAGCTGACTGGCGTGACAGTGATAAAATGCTCTTATTTTGACGAAATTTACGTCATAACACGAAAAATGGGATCTTCTGTCACCTTATACGTGGTTTTTTTGCATTATCAAGAAAGCAGGCGGGGAAGCGTGTGGCGACACACAGAATTGACGGAGTTAACGGTTGGGAGGGGCTGTTTTTTGCCCATATTGACGGGATTTGTCGGTATTTTTACCCGGTGAGACGGTGAAACTCACCGGGTAACGAAAGGACATTACGCTATTTTTTCGCGGCGTAAATGTTGAATTTATTGTTGCCGGCAGGCTGCTCACAGTGGCCCAGGCTGGCTTCGATCAGCGGCGGGTAACGCAGGAAGCTGTTGGCGACAATGATCAACTCGCCACCAGTGGTCAGGTGCTGGGGGGCTTCAGCAATCAAGGTTTCTGTGGCGGCGTAGAAGGTTTTCAGGCCGGCGTGAAACGGCGGGTTGCTGATCAGAAAATCGTAGTGACCCTGAATGTCGCTGTACACATCCGTTGCGGTAAAACGGGCTTCCAGCTGATTAACACGGAAGGTTTCCTGTGCTGAGGCGATGGCTAGCGCGCTGATGTCACACAGTTCCAGGTCAATGTCCGGGTGGTTGGCTTTCATGAATGCACCAATAACACCGGCACCACAACCGAAGTCCAGTACCTTGCCGTGCAGTGCCGGCAGAGTGTTCAACAGAAGTTCGGATCCTTTATCAAACTCCCCGTGGCTGAAAACGCCTGGCAGCGAACGGATCGTCAGGCTTTGTCCGCCCAGCTCCAGCGGGTAGCTGCGGAACCAGTCCTGCAGGACAAACGCTGGTGCACTGTGGTCACAGCGACCCCAGTAAAAACTGCAGCGTCGGGCCGAGTCGTATTTGGTCAGTGGACCAAATGGGCCAAACATTTTTTCGGCGCTGCGCACGCCGCTGCGGTTCTCTCCTACCACACAAATCTCGGTGCCCGGCGCCACTTTCGCCAATAGCATGGCCATTAGGTATTCCGCTTCCGCTTTGGCTTTCGGCCAGTAAAGCAGGATCATATCGATGGATGCGGCGTCACCGTCAAATTCGGCACCAAAATGGGCAGTTACCTGAGGGCGCGCAGCCAGAGAGCGGTAGAACCCGTAGTTGGTGGTAAAGACTGTGACCGAGGCGGCGGTTTGCGCCAGCTCAATCGGAAACGTATCCGCCAGCTCACCGGCAATCAGGACATTGCGGTTTTCAAAAAACTCAATCTGGCGGAGAGCGACTTGGCTTGCAGCACTATAGGACATATCGGCCTCAGAAACGGTGACAGGAATATGGGGCGCGAATTGTTCCATAAATTCAGGGATAAGAAAAGCCGGAGGGCGGGGCCGTCCGGCTGATGTTAGGCAAGGTGCCGTGTCCCCGGGCATAAGCCGTGCGGGGACGGCGGTAAAACTGAGGCGCCTGACTCAGTGCTCATCCTGATGACGGAGGAAATCTTTGAATTCCACTTCATACAGTTTGAATAGCACCAGAGTGATGGCAAAAATAATTGGCCCGTAAATCAGGCCGATCAGTCCGAAGACGTTCAACCCGCCGATGATTGAGAAAAAGATCAGCAAAGTGCTCATGCCTGAGCTGCCTTGCATCAGCATTGGCCGCAGGAAGTTATCGATGGAGCCCACCACGACGGCACACCAGATGGCCAGGAACAGAGCCCATTCCCATTGACCGACGAGCAGAAGATACAGGGTCGCCGGGATCCAGATCAGCGCGGTGCCGACCACTGGGATCAGCGAGGCAAATGCCATCATTGAGCCCCAGAACAGCCCTGGGAATCCAGCCAGCCACATGGCAAAGCCACCTGCTGCGCCTTGTGCCAGCGCCGTCAGGAAAGAGCCCAGAACTGCCGATTTGGCCACTTGCTCGACTTCGTTCAGTACGGCGTCTTCCTGGCTGCGGGAGAGCGGCAATACATGGCGGATCGTGGCGACGATGCGGTCATGATCCCGCAGCAGGAAGAACAGCACAAACAGCATCAGCATGAAGTTGATCAGAAAGTTAGTGGCATCCCCGAGCAGCTTGGCGCTGGTGTTCAGCAGTTGGGCGCCAAATTTAGAGGCTGTTGCCGCGATTTTGCGGACAATTTCCTGGGCATCCAGCGGTTCAAAGGGCAGATATTTATCGAACAGTGCCATCAGTTTGACCACATACGGGTGCCCCAGCACCTCCTTGACGCCCCCGGTTGTCAGCCAGTTGTAGCTGTCGCGGGAAAACGTTGAGCCCTGATGAATGATAGAGCTGAAGACCACCAGCAGCGGGATCACGATCATAAAGGTCAGCAGGGTGCAGGACAGCACGGCTGAGAGATTGGGTAATGTCGGCAGTCGGTGGCTGATCCGGCAGTGGATCGGGTAAAACAGCAGCGAGATGATAAAGGCCATGACGATGGGGCCGAGATAAGGCGCAATCAGCTGGTAACTGGCGTAGGCGGCAAGCGCAAGCGCCGCAATGAGTACCCAATGGCGGGACTCGATTTTGACGGAAGACGGCACGGTCAAATCCTTATTAAGGTCAGTGTTGTATGATACTGTTTTGTGGTACTTATGATTGCATCACCGGTCAGGTGTGGCAATTATCAATGTAGCCTGTTCAGGAAATATTAAGGAGTTTGCGATGGGGTGCTGTGATTGCGGATGCGATGAAAAGAAAAAGCGCCGGGCGCCACTGGCACTGTGGGTGGTTTTGGGGATAGCGGTTCTGACTGTGCTGTTCTGGCAATAGGTTGTTCTCCATATCCAGATATAAAACTCAGCCTGGCAACCCTAGCACGCTTTCGGGCTGAAAACGGCGACTTGCAGATAGTACAATGCCGCTCGTTGAGCGGCATTGTAGGGTTGGACGATGCGAATTACGCCGCTTCTTCTGCCAGTTTGGCAAACGCGAATTCTGCCGCATCCAGCGTGGCTTCAATCTCTTTGTCACCGTGCGCCAGAGAGGTAAAGCAGGCTTCGTAGGCGGACGGAGCCAGGTAAACGCCCTTCTCCAGCATCAGGTTGAAGAAGCGCTTGAAGCGTTCGATATCACACTTCGCCACATCGCCGTAGCAGTTAACCGTTTCTTGGTCAGTGAAGAAGAAACCGAACATAGCGCCGACCTGATGGGTTTTCAGTGGGATGCCGTATTTGTCAGCCAGAGCCTGGAAGCCTTCCGCCAGACGCTGAGTGGTGTGAGCCAGACGCTGCTCATTGCCAGGCTGAGTCAGAACGCTCAGACAGGCGTGGCCGGCAGCCATGGCTACTGGGTTACCGGACAGGGTACCCGCCTGGTATACCGGACCGGTTGGCGCAATGTATTCCATCACATCACGACGGCCACCGAAGGCACCTACCGGCATCCCGCCGCCGATCACTTTACCCAGCGTTGTCAGGTCAGGTTTGATGTTGTAATAACCCTGTGCCCCGCCGTGTGAAACACGGAAACCGGTCATCACTTCATCCAGAATCAGCAGAGCGCCAAATTCGTCACAGATCTCACGCAGGCCTTCCAGGAAGCCCGGAACCGGTGGGATGCAGTTCATGTTGCCGGCTACTGGCTCAACGATGATACAGGCGATCTGCTCTGGGTGCTCAACAAAGGCTTCACGAACTGAGTCCAGATCGTTGAAGGTACAGGTCAGAGTGTGCTTGGCAAAATCTGCCGGTACACCTGGTGAGCTTGGCTGGCCCAGCGTCAGGGCGCCAGAACCGGCTTTCACCAGCAGGCAGTCGGCGTGGCCGTGGTAGCAGCCTTCAAACTTGATGATTTTGTCGCGGTTGGTGTAGCCACGAGCCAGACGAATGGCGCTCATGGTGGCTTCGGTACCAGAGCTGACCATACGAACCATTTCCATTGACGGCACCAGCTTCGACACCAGCTCAGCCATGGTGATTTCCATTTCTGTCGGCGCACCGAAGCTCAGGCCGCGCTGAGCCGCTTCAATAACGGCATCGCGGATTGCCACGTGGTTGTGGCCCAGAATCATCGGACCCCATGAGCCCACGTAATCAATGTAGGCTTTGCCGTCTGCATCAAAGATATACGCGCCATCTGCTCGTTCGATAAAGAGCGGAGTACCGCCGACGCCGGTGAAAGCACGTACCGGAGAGTTAACCCCACCTGGGATTGTTTGTTGCGCTTTGGCAAATAAATCAGCTGATTTGCTCATAGGGTTGTCCTGTTTGAATAATTGTCCGATGTGAACTGCCCGGCATTGTACCTAGGCGGTGGGGGGCTTTCAATTTCCCGGCGGGGGAACTCTGCGTCAGCTCAACCTCTTAGCGCGGAAAATTGCGTGCAGCAATGAAAAGCTAGTTTTCAAGAATGCCGATGTAAAAACCAGAGCGGGTCGACTATCCTTGGTAAGACGCTTCGCGTCCCTTTCTTTTTGCCCCGGTTCCACGGGATATCATCGACATACGGCGAGTTCAATGACGGATACAAACCAAGGCACTCCTGCGCCTGAACGACTGCAGCCCAGCGGGCTGGTACGGCGCTTTCTTTCCCGCGATAAAACCCCGATTTCAGTTCTGTTTCTGTCGGCGCTGGTCGGACTGGGAGCCGGGTTGCTGTCAACGCTGTTTGAAATCTCGGTGCATTGGGTCTCGGAGCAGCGCACCGAATGGCTGCGCAATGAAATCAGCAATGTGTTGCCGCTGTGGTTGTCGGCGTTTCTGATCAGTGCCGGGCTGGCGCTGGTCGGTTATTACCTGGTCAGCCGATTTGCGCCCGAGGCGGCAGGCTCCGGGATCCCGGAAATTGAAGGGGCGATGGATGATATCCGTCCGGTACGCTGGTGGCGGGTGCTGCCGGTCAAATTTATCGGCGGGTTGGGGGCGCTGGGCTCCGGTATGGTTCTGGGGCGGGAAGGCCCCTCGGTGCAGATGGGCGGCAATATCGGGCGCATGGTCTCCGACCTGTTCCGCCTGAAAGACAAAGAAGGCCGTCACGCGTTGCTGGCGTCCGGGGCTGCTGGCGGGCTGGCCGCAGCGTTCAATGCTCCGCTGGCCGGTATCATGTTTGTGGTTGAGGAGATGCGGCCGCAGTTTCGTTACAGCCTGATCTCGATAAAATGCGTGATGATTTCAGCGGTTGTGGCCAATATCGTCTTTCGCAGTATCGCCGGCCAGAACGCAGTGATCACCATGCCGCAATATGCCGCGCCGCACTTGCATTCGCTGTGGCTGTTTCTGATCCTCGGGATGCTGTTTGGTATTTTCGGCGTAATTTTTAACCGCTTGATCACGCTGGCGCAGGATTTGTTCGTCAGGGTTCACCGTAACGAACGGCGCCGTTACCTGCTGACAGGTACCTTGTTAGGCGGCTGTTTTGGCTTGTTGCTGCTCTATTTGCCGGAACTGACCGGCGGTGGGATCGGCCTGATTCCGAGTGCGACCCAGGGCGAGTACGGGGTCGGGCTGCTGTTTCTGCTTTTTGTGGCGCGGGTAGCGACAACCCTGTTGTGTTTTGGCTCTGGCGCGCCCGGCGGCATTTTTGCCCCGATGTTGGCTCTGGGGACCTTATTCGGCACGTTCTTCGGTGCCGTGGCGCAACACCTTTTTCCGGATATGGGGCTGGACGCCGGAATGTTTGCGATTGCCGGAATGGGAGCGCTGTTCGCCGCGACGGTGCGGGCACCGATTACCGGTATATTGCTGGTGATTGAGATGACGAACAACTATCATCTGATCCTGCCGCTGATTATTACGACCCTGGGCGCGACCATGCTGGCGCAGGTTCTGGGTGGACAGCCTATTTACTCGCAACTGCTGCATCGTACCATTGCGAAAGAAAAAATGGCCCAGCAGTCGTCCTCAGAGGTGGTCAATACTTGAACGAGATAGTCAGGTATTAGATAATCAACGCAATGACCGAGTGTATTTGAGAGGTTTTGAATGAGCGATGCTAATTTGCCGCTGAGTTTTTCCGATGTTGCAGCGAATAAAGTCAAATCGCTGATCGCCGAAGAAGAAAACCCGAATCTGAAACTGCGTGTTTACATCACTGGTGGTGGTTGTAGCGGTTTCCAGTACGGGTTCACCTTTGACGAAAAAGTGAATGAAGGTGATTTCACCATCGAAAACAGTGGCGTAACCTTGGTCGTTGACCCTATGAGTCTGCAGTACCTGATCGGCGGCATTGTTGACTATACCGAAGGTTTGGAAGGTTCACGCTTCTTTGTGAACAACCCGAATGCGACCACGACTTGTGGTTGTGGGGCATCATTCAGCGTGTAAGCTGGCTGTGCGCCCTGCGCGAGACAAAAAAACCGCAACCTGATGTTGCGGTTTTTTTATGTCCGGAAAGCGCCCTGTGGCGCCGGGCTGCATATATGGGAATGCCCTGGTCTAGGGGCTGTGTTTGGGTCGCGCTGGTTTGGACCGCTTAACTGCGGTTTGTCAGTAGCGGGCTGTTATCTGCAATGAACTGGCTGAACTGGTTCAGTTGCGCCATTCGCTCGCGGGCGTGCGCCTTGAAGCGGGTTTTCTCTTTGCCGCTCAGCGAGCGGGCCTGCGGCAGATCCACCGTGCGCGGATTTTTGTGCACGCCGTTGACCAGGAACTCATAATGCAGGTGTGGGCCGGTAACCCGACCGGTGCCGCCGAGAGTCCCGACGACTTCTCCCTGTTTGACCCGATCGCCGGTTTTGACCTTGCGCTTGGTCATGTGCAGGTATTTGGTGATGTAGGTGGAACTGTGGCGGATAAAGACATAGTTGCCGTTAAACTGGTTATAGCCGGATTTCATGACCACTCCGTCACCGGCGGCCCAGATTGGGGTGCCGACCGGCGCGACATAGTCAGTTCCACGGTGTGCTTTCACTTGTCCGGTGACCGGGTGAAGGCGACGCGGGTTGAAGTTGGAGCTGACGTAGCGGAAGTTTATCGGCGAGCGCAGGAAGGCCTTACGCATGGCGCGTCCTTCTGCATCATAGTATTTGCCGTCTTCACTACGCACGGCGGTAAAAGTCTGGCCTAGGTTGGTGAAGGTGGCTGCCAGAATATCGCCGCGGCCAATAGGCTCGCCTTCCACCAGCTTTTCTTCAAACAGGACGGAAAAACTGTCTCCGGCCCGAATGTCGAGGGCAAAGTCGATATCCCAGCCAAAAATGCCAGCCAGTTCCATGATCTGGTTGGCGGTCAGTCCGGCTTTGTCGGCGGCGTTCCAGAAGCTGGAAGTGATAATAGCCTGGGCGTAATTAAGCTGGATGTCGACTTGTTTGCTTTCTTTGGCGGAGTAGAAGCTGTCAGCCGTGCGCGTGACGATCAGGCGTTCTGTCGCGCTTTGTGGCTGAACAAGTTGAACTAACTGGTTTTTTTCATCAAACCCGAAGCGAAGGGTTTCACCGGGACGTAGGTTGGCGAGTTCTTTGGTGCCTTCATCAGCGTTGACGAGTTGGTAGAGATCAAGAGGAGAGAGGCCGACTTTATCAAACACCACGGCCAGGCTTTCACCCGGCTTAACCTTATACTCTTTCCAGCGCAAAGCCGGAATTGCCGGTTTTTCTTCCCCGGCCATCGGTCGAAGCTGGGTGATGTTCAGATCCAGAGCCAGCGGGTAATGTTTGCCGGGTTCGAATTTTCGCTCCGGATGGGCGCTATCCTCGGTGCCCGGCCACAACAGCAACAACCCCATAAACAGGGTAATCACTGTGATTGAGACTTGGTGCATCCTTGGCAGCCGGCGCAGTATCGTTAATAGCATTAGTGATTTTTTTGTGTATTAGGAAAAAATAAATCAACCTGTAGTCTAACTGGTTTCAAAAAACATCGCTATTCAAGTAATATTGACGATTATTACTTTTTTGCCAATTCTGTGGGAGCGAACAAGAATGGCCAGTATTGAACAAGCATTAGCTGAAATTAAGCGTGGTGTTGATGAGCTGATTCCGGAAGAAGAGCTGATTGCCAAGCTGAAAGAAAACCGTCCACTGCGCATCAAGCTGGGTGCCGATCCGACAGCACCGGATATTCACCTGGGCCACACTGTTATTCTGAACAAGCTACGTACGTTCCAGGAACTGGGCCATGATGTGACGTTTCTAATCGGTGACTTCACCGGGATGGTCGGTGATCCAACCGGCAAAAACACCACGCGTCCGCCGCTGACACGCGAAGACGTACTGCGTAATGCCGAAACTTACAAAGAGCAGGTGTTCAAAATCCTGGATCCGGCGAAAACCAAGATTGAGTTCAACTCGACCTGGCTGTCCGAGCTGGGCGCAGAAGGCATGATTCGTCTGGCGGCTAACCAGACGGTTGCTCGCATGCTAGAGCGTGACGACTTCAAAAAACGTTACACGGAAGGCCGTCCAATCGCTATTCACGAATTCATGTACCCGCTGCTGCAGGGCTATGACTCGGTGGCGATGCACACTGACGTTGAGCTGGGCGGTACCGACCAGAAATTCAACCTGCTGATGGGCCGTGAGCTGCAAAAAGCCAACGGTCAGAAACCACAGGTTGTACTGACGCTACCACTGCTGGTCGGTCTGGACGGCGTGAAGAAAATGTCTAAGTCGGCTAACAACTACATCGGTGTGGCTGATGCGCCAAGTGAAATGTTCGGTAAGATCATGTCGATTTCTGATGACCTGATGTGGAACTACTACGAGCTGCTGTCTTTCCGTCCGCTGGAAGAAATCGAGCAGTTCAAAGCAGACATCGCAGCAGGTAAGAACCCTCGTGATGTGAAAATTCTGCTGGCGAAAGAAATCATCGCTCGTTTCCACTCTGAAGCGGATGCTGACGCGGCAGAGCAGGAGTTCATCAACCGCTTCCAGAAAGGTGCAATGCCAGATGAAATGCCGGAATTCGAGTTTGAAGCCGGAATTGCCATTTCTAACCTGCTGAAAGACGCTGATCTGGTGAATTCAACGTCTGACGCACTGCGTATGATTCGTCAGGGCGCGGTGAAGATCGACGGTGAAAAGCTGGATGATACCAAGCTGGTTCCAGCGGCTGGTACGAACGTATACCAGGTCGGCAAGCGTAAATTTGCCCGTGTTACCGTAAAATAATTCCGATTTATACCCGTGACACACCACAAAGGCGCCTCAGGCGCCTTTGTTTGTTTATGCCTCCGGATAAATGCAAAAGCCGGAAATGGCTTCAGCTTCAGCTTCAGCTACATCAACTGCGATAAGACAGGTTCTGGGGCCAATTGGCTGTCTGTCGCTTGGGCACACTGTCGGGCAATGACTTGCTGTGCTGCCAGTCTCGCGACACGGCTGCCCAGATGGCGAACTGTGGCTAAATCCTGAGCATGAACCGTCCCTTCCGGTGCATGGGCTGAACTGCCGTATTGGACACCAAGGCGGTTGATTGATTTGTCGGTATAGCTGAAGGGCATATCCATTCCCACCCATAACATGCCATGTTGGCACGCCAGAGTGATCAGAGACTGCAGGGTACTCCCTTGCTCGCCATTGAAGCTACCGCCGACGGTAAAACCTGCGGCCAGCTTATCGCGCCAGTGTTGCTGCTCCCAATTTTCACTGCTGGCATCGGCGAATGCTTTAAATTGAGCCGCCGGTCCGCCCATGAACGTCGGGGTACCAAAGATGATCGCATCGGCATTGGCCAACGCCCTGAATAACGCCGGATCGCGAAATCGGCCGTTGAGGATGCGCTCCCCCCGGATCGGATAGATCGTCGCGTGTGCCCCTGGCTGTTGGTTGACTCCCGCCGCGCACGCCTGGGCTAATTGTTCGGTACAGCCGGATTGGGAAAAGTAGACAATAAAGACTGAGGTCATGGGTTCTCCTTGGCAAGTCGCCTCATGATAGCGGCCGGGTATTCCGGCAACGAAAAATGGTGATACAGGTACTGGCAGCTATAGATCAGCTTGATAGTGTGATCATCATCGCTGGTGCAGGTTTGCGCCTGCCTGTGGGCCCACTGTAACGGCGGACAATCCCTAATCGAGACTGGAGGCGCAGCAGTCCCGGCAACCCCCAACGCAGCGACGAAGGCCTGCCAGTAGTAGCGTAGCGCCAGCGCTGGCTCAGCGAGGTAAGGCTGCAATTGGTGCAGGGCCTGAAAACCGGTAACCCCGTGCAGCAGGGTGAAATTGTTGGTGGCAAGATAGTGACGGATCGTGATCCGGGCGACCAGCGACTCGTTTAAATCGGCCGGAATGACGGCAAGCGATGCAAAGTCGGGCAGGCTGCTGAGTTCAGCGATCCGATCGACAATAAGGCCGGGCTGATATGAGTGCGCGGCAAAGTGATGCTGCACAAGACGCAATTGCTGCTCGGCCTGTATCGTCTCACTTTGGTGCAACGCCCCCAGGGTTTGGTATTCACTGGCCCAGTAGGCCAGGGCAATGGCCACTTCGTCGGGATCTTGCAGGGTAACGCCGTAGCTGAGGCGGATCACCCCATGAAAAGCGGCGCTGATCAGCCCTGGCAGTAGTTCGGGCAGGGCATGGCGCACGGTTTGCTCAATTCCCTGCTGGTGGATTTGCCTGCGATAACGGGACAGAAATCGGCCGAAATCGGCCCTATTGCCGAGTGTCGGCGTTTGTGCATCGGTGCAGGCCGGACGCATGGGCACCAACTGGCCGGCATAGTGGTGATAAAACGCATCCAGTTGGTTCTCGGACGCCCCCTGAAAAGCCAGGGCGGCCAACGCCATTGGCAAGTGGTTGGCCAGACCGCGGCCGTAGACAGGATCATACCGTTGCCCTTGACGGATCAGTTGCAAGCAGTGCTCAGAAATAGGATGAAACATGCCTTTCTCCTGGTTGCCGTAAACAGAAAACGGATGGGTACTTTGGTTATAGGTGATAGTCGTTGCGCTGGGCGGGATCGTCACTGAGGTATTCGACAAACTCCCACTCAATGCCGTTGGGATCCCAGAAGTAACAGCGTTTTCGCCACGGGTGTGTGGTTTCGATGTCATTTTCCTGATAACCGGCAGCCAGTAAGCGCTGTCTGACGCCGTCAACATCCTGCGTGACCAGACCGATGTGATTGATTCCGCTGTCGAGGTAAGGCGCACGATCGATCTTGTCGCGATTCACGACATCCTGCAGGGCCAGGTAAGTGTGTTCAGTGCCAATATGGCACCAGCGATAGAGCTCGCTCTGACCGCGATGTCGGACAGAGAAACCGGGCAGGGCGGTTTGCAGAAATGCGATGCTGTGGTCAATGTTGCTGACGGTGAGATTGGCGTGTTCGACATACGGGACGTGATCAGTGCTCATGTTGCCTCCTGAAGTATATTGCGTATGGTTTTAGTAAAAGCATATTAGTAATGTTTTTGATTTACTAATAGGATAGACGGTGGTGTGGATAAATAAAGTTTTTTGTTTATTTAATTAGTGTGGGACGTAAAAAAGACCGCCTGTTTGGCAGTCTTTTTATGTATGGGTGCAAAAACTGAGGCTATTTTGCTGGCTGGATCAATTTCTTAAGGCGAAGGTTGGCAATGACAGGTGCCAGCGGATAGCGGCCAGTCGAATGCTTAGGGTAGTGATGACGCCGACCAGCGTTGCCAGTGCGGTTTCCACGCCCATTATCAGCGCCACCGTGTGCACAATTCCCCCAAGAATACAGGCGGTCGCATAGACTTCGGTACGCAGAACCATCGGGATTTCGCGGGCAAGCACATCACGTATCACCCCACCGCCACAGCCGGTAATGACCCCCATTATGACCGCGACCATCGGGGTGGCACCAAAGCGCAGGGCTTTCTCGACGCCAATCGCGACAAATACGGCAAGTCCGATGGCATCTGCAACCGGCAGGATATACCAAGGCATTTGCCGCGGGCGCCGGATTGCCACCATGCTGATGAGGCAGGTAATAAAGATCACCCACAGGTAGTTGGTATCGGTGATCCAGAAGACCGGCGTTGCGCCGAGCGCCATATCACGGATGGTACCGCCGCCGATAGCCGTGACGCTGGCCAGTACCACGACCCCAAACGGGTCCATCCGGAGACGGCCAGCCAGCAAAACGCCCGAAGCGGCAAACACGGCCGTTCCGAACATATCAAGAATGTAGATAAGCATGGGGTTACTCGCCTGCGCAAAGTCAGTTAAAAAACCGCGTGATTGTACGAGGAATCGTTCGCCGCACAACCGGATACATTGGCTTTGTGAGTGTTGTCACATAACTTTAACAAGGCTCAGTGTGGCTGCTGGCGAACCTTATCCAAGTAATGGCATACCTCCTGGGCCGCTTTAAGCGTACGGGGGGTCGGGCGGTTCAGCCAGTCGGAGGTCAGAAAGAACAGATTACCGCGGGCAACGGCCGGTAATTGTTGCTGCCACTTGTTCCAGCGCGACAGTTGGCTGCCCGCATGGTTGGTGCCAAAAATCACTTCCGGCTGGCGAATAATGACTTGCTCTTCGGAGACCTGCGGGTAGGCTGCCGGACTGTCTGCGAACACATTTTGGCCCCCGCACAGGGCAAAAACCTGACTTGGCCAGCTTTCGCCGGACAGGGTGATCATCGGGGCATCGCTGAGCTGATAAAAGTATTTCACCGGGCGTTGGGTCTGGTGGCTTTGCTGCAGTGCGTTTAACTGCTGGCGGAAATCGGTAGCGGCCGCGTTCGCCAGCTGCGGGGAATCGGCATATTTGCCGAGGGCCTCTAGGCTAGTAGCAATGTCAGTCAGTGTCTTCGGATTGGAATAAAAAACGGTGAAGCCAAGCTGCTCCAGTCGCTCCATCTCCCGGCTCGGATTGCCGCCCTGCCATGCCAGAATCAAATCCGGTTGCAGAGCCACGATACGTTCCAGTTTAATGCCGCGGTAGTTGGCGACCCGCTCTAGGGCTTTGGCTGCTTCCGGGTAGTCACTGTAGTCGCTTGCGGCAACCAGTTTATCGCCCAGCCCTGCAGCATAGGCCAGTTCGGTGGTGTGGGGGGACAGACTGATCACCCGCTCCACAGCGGCGGTCGCGGTTGCTGCGCTGAGCAGCAGAAAACAGAAAGCAAGTAAACGCACTCAGAACATTCCTTGAGTCAGAAGTAGTAACAGGCTTTGCAGGATCACCCAGCCAATCAGGCGTTGGTTAACCAGTCGATCAATCTGGGCAAGGTGCAGCGCGGCGGGGGCGATGGGACCGCCCAGGCGCGGACGCTCCCGCTTGATTGTATCGTAAATGGCCGGGCCACCGAGAGAGAGCGACAGTTTGTGTCCGGTTGCCACCAGCAACCAGCCCGGACCGGGTAGCAGCCAAGCTTCTCCCTGACTGGCGAGCCCGCGCCAGGCGACGCGCACGTTTTGGCCGAGGCTGATCAGGACGGCAAACAGGCGAAGCGGGACGATATCCAGCAGCGCCAGAATTCTTACTGCCGGCAAGCCAAACAGGCGATATTGCTGTCGGCTTGGCGACCACACCCGCGCCAGTGACACCGCCAGCCGGTAGAGAATGGCGCCGATGCCGCCTGCAATGCCAAACCAGAACAGCACGCCTGCGACCAGACGGCCGTATGCCAGCAGTTGGGTTTCCGCTCCGGCTTTACCCAGCCCCAGCAACGACAATGAGTCGGTGTGGCGGTTGATACGGGTGGAGAGTAGAAAGCGGCAGCCTTGCTTGTCTTCCCGGCTGTAATGCCGGATAAAAGCCTGACTGAATTGGCGGGTGTTGCGCCAGTCTAGCGCAATCCAGAGCAGCAGCAGGTGAAAGGCCGTTTCTATCCATACCAGCTGGTAGAGGCAAATCAGCAGCACCAGCACGGTCAGCCACATTACGCTCCAGGCCAGCGCACCAGCCAGTTGTTGCTGGCGGGGGGCGTCATCAGGGTGGTTGACTCTGTCAGCTATGGCACGGGCTAGTTGCTGCCATATTTGCAGCGGATGAAGGGCGGCGGGCAGGGGGAGCAGCCATTGCAATGCCAGGGCACCCCACAGTGCCAGCAGGTAAGGGGATGCGGTCAGCAGGGCAATGGCTTCGTTCATTATTGGCTCAGAATCTCAGCCATTTTGCTGACCATGGCCGAAGAACTTTTCGCGGCCAGTGGCAGGAATTCTTCAAAGCTCATTGGCGATTCTTTATCCGCGACATCTGAAATCGCACGGACAACGACAAACGGAACGTTGAACTGATGGCAAGCCTGAGCAATAGCTGCGGCTTCCATTTCGACGGCAACGACTGACGGGAAGTGTTCACGGATGAAAGCCTGTTTGTCGGCTGAGCAAACAAAAGCATCACCTGTACAAATCAGACCGCGTACGGCGTGGATATCACCCATTGTTGCCAGGGCTTTTTCCGCCACGGCCATCAGTTTTTCGTCGGACTGGAAAGCGGCTGGTTGCTGTGCCATCTGGCCAATTTCGTAGCCAAACGCCGTTACGTCAGCATCGTGGTAGCGTACTTCCGTTGAGATAACTACATCACCTACATTCAGTGAGCTGTCGAAACCACCGGCTGAACCTGTGTTCAGTACGACATCTGGCTGGAACACTTCCAGCAGAACGGCTGTGCCAACAGCGGCTGCCACTTTACCAATGCCAGACTGAAGCAGAACCACATCGGCGCCGTTCAGCGTCCCGGTGTAGAAGGTACAGCCTGCTTTCTGGTGAGTTTCACAGTTTGCCAGTTGCAATTTCAGGATCGCAACCTCTTGCTCCATCGCGCCAATAATGCCGATTTTCATCAATAGGATCTCTTGCTGGTGAACAAAGGCTCCCGAATGGGAGCCTGATTAGAATGGTGTGATTGTAACATGAGCGTGGCGGCAATTGCCAAATTGCCGCCCTTGTTACGCCCAGATTCAGAGTTCCAGATAGCTGAGGATACCGTCTGCGGCTTTGCGGCCTTCATCGATGGCGGTCACCACCAGATCTGAGCCCCGTACCGCATCGCCACCGGCAAAGATTTTCGGGTTGGTGGTCTGGTAGGCAAACTCGGCCTGAGCTGGCGCTTTAATGCGTCCCCAGTCATCAAGCGCCACGTCAAACTCGCTCAGCCAAGGCATCGCATGAGGCTGAAAGCCAAACGCCATGACCACGGCATCCGCCGGCAGAACGTGCTCGCTGCCTTCGACAGGCTGTGGGCGGCGGCGACCGGCTTCGTCTGGTTCACCCAGCGCCGTTTTCACCATCTTCACCCCAGAGATATGGCCTTTATCGTTCAGTTCCAGACCAATCGGCTGCAGGTTAAACTGGAATTTTACGCCTTCCTCTCGGGCATTTTTGACTTCCCGCTTTGACCCCGGCATGTTGGCTTCATCACGGCGGTATGCACAGATCACGTTCTTGGCACCCTGACGGACAGAGGTGCGCACGCAGTCCATCGCGGTATCACCACCGCCCAGTACCACCACGTTTTTGCCTTTCATGTCGATGTAATCCGGGCCGCTTTCCAGCCCCATCACCCGGTAGGTGTTGGAGATCAAAAACGGCAGGGCATCGTACACTCCCGGCGCGTCTTCGTTGTCCAGTCCGGCACGCATGTTTTTGTACGTGCCGACCCCAAGGAAAACCGCGTCGTAGTCATTGACCAGCTCAGCCAGAGAGACATCGTTGCCGACTTCGGTATTGAGGCGGAACTCCACCCCCATTTCGCTAAAGACCTTGCGGCGATTGATCATGACCTCTTTTTCCAGCTTGAACGACGGGATGCCGAAGGTCAGCAGGCCTCCGATTTCCGGGTAGCGGTCAAACACCACCGGTTTGACCCCGTTGCGGACCAGAATGTCGGCACATGACAAACCGGCAGGGCCGGCCCCGATAATCGCGACTTTTTTGTCGGTCCATTCCACCTGCGACATGTCCGGTTTCCAGCCCATTTCAAACGCTTTATCGGTAATGTATTTTTCCACGTTACCGATAGTGACCGCGCCGAAATCGTCATTCAGGGTACAGGACCCTTCACACAGGCGATCCTGCGGGCAGACCCGGCCACAAACTTCCGGCAGGGTGTTGGTCTGGTGGGACAGTTCCACCGCTTCAATAATCCGTCCCTCATTGGCCAGTTTCAGCCACTGCGGAATGTAGTTGTGCACCGGGCACTTCCATTCGCAGTACGGATTGCCACAATCCAGACAGCGGTCAGCCTGTGCGCTGGCCTGCTGCTGGGTAAACGGCTCGTAAATTTCGACAAACTCAATCTTGCGCACTTTCAGTGGTTTCTTGGGTGGGTCGATACGCGCCACATCAATAAACTGGTATACGTTCTGGCTCATCGGACTCCCTCCCTATTGTGCTTGAACGCGCAGCTCGGCCGCCGACAGGCTTTGGTGACCAAGCAGGGTATTTACATCGGCAGATTTTGGCTTCGCCAGATAGAACTTCGGAATCCACTGGTCAAATTCAGCCAATATCTCCTGAGCCCGGCTGGAGCCGGTGTGTTCCAGATGCTGGTCAATCAGGCCGCGCAGGTGCTCCTGGTGGATTTTCAGCTCTGCCAGCGGCAGGGCTTCAACCAGTTCCGGGTTTACCCGGCCGGCAAAATCGCCGTCTTCATCCAGAATATACGCGAAGCCACCGGTCATCCCGGCCCCGAAGTTCACCCCGGTTTTGCCCAGAATTGCCACGATACCGCCGGTCATGTACTCACAGGCGTTATCCCCGGCTCCTTCAATCACCGCAATGGCGCCGGAGTTACGTACCCCGAAACGCTCCCCGGCCTTACCGGCTGCATACAATTTACCGCCGGTGGCGCCGTACAGGCAGGTATTACCGACAATCGTGGCATCGCTGGACTTGAATGCCGAGCCTACCGGTGGGCGGATCACAATCTGGCCGCCCGCCATGCCCTTACCGACGTAGTCGTTGGCATCACCGGTCAGGTACAGATTCAGGCCGCCGGCGTTCCAGACCCCGAACGACTGCCCGGCGGTGCCGGTCAGGTGCAGGTTGATCGGTGAGGCTGCCATGCCCTGGTTGCCCCAGCGTTTGGCTATTTCACCCGACAGGCGGGCACCGACTGAGCGATCCGTGTTACGGATATTCTGGAAAATATCGGCTCCGCTGCGGCTTTCGATGGCCGGTAGTGCTTGCTCCAGTAGCGCGGCGTTCAGGGTTGCCGGGTCAAACGGTGTATTAGGCTCGCTGCAGTACAGCGTTTTGCCCGGCTGCGGTTCTGCGGTTGCCAAGATAGGCGACAGATCCAATTTGCTCTGTTTGGCCGTGTAACCTTCCACAACTTCCAGCAAGTCAGTGCGGCCAATCAGGTCAGTCAGTTTCTCGACGCCTAGAGTGGCCAGCAGGTCACGCACTTCCTGGCCGAGGCCGATGAAGTAGTTCATGACCTGATCCGGCAGCCCTTTAAAGAAATCACGGCGCAGGGTTTCATCCTGGGTCGCGACCCCGGTAGCACAGTTGTTGAGGTGACAGATACGCAGGTATTTACAGCCTAGAGCTACCATGGGCGCCGTACCAAAACCAAAGCTTTCGGCCCCGAGAATGGCGGCTTTCACCACATCCAGACCGGTTTTCAGACCGCCGTCCACCTGCAGGCGGATTTTGTGACGCAGTCCGTTGGCCACCAGTGCTTGCTGGGTCTCGGCCAGTCCTAATTCCCACGGGCTACCGGCATATTTCACAGAGGTGAGCGGGCTGGCACCAGTACCGCCGTCGTAGCCGGAAATGGTGATCAGATCGGCGTAGGCTTTGGCAACCCCGGTCGCGATCGTGCCGACGCCCGGTTCAGAAACCAGTTTGACGGACACCAGTGCATCCGGATTGACCTGCTTGAGGTCGAAAATCAGCTGCGCCAGATCCTCAATCGAGTAAATATCGTGGTGCGGCGGTGGTGAGATCAGAGTGACGCCCGGTACCGCAAAGCGCAGCTTGGCGATTTCTGTCGTGACTTTATGCCCCGGCAACTGGCCACCTTCACCCGGTTTTGCCCCTTGGGCGACCTTGATTTGCAGGACGTCGGCGTTCACCAGATAGTGCGGTGTGACCCCGAAGCGACCGGAGGCCACCTGTTTGATACGCGAGTTTCGCTCGGTGTTGAAGCGACGCGGATCTTCACCGCCTTCACCGGAGTTTGAGTAACCGCCGAGGCGGTTCATCGCAATGGCCAGCGCTTCGTGCGCTTCCGGACTCAAAGCACCGATAGACATTGCCGCGGAGTCAAAGCGTTTGAACAGCTCAGTAGCCGCTTCCACTTGCTCCAGGGCAATCGGGTCGCCACTGGTTTTGAGTTTGAACAGGTCACGGATGGCGGCCACCGGACGCTCGTTGACCTCGCGGGCAAACGCGAGGTAGTCCTGGTAGTCGCCACTGCGCACGGCTTTTTGCAGGGTGCCGACCACATCCGGGTTATAGGCGTGAAACTCACCGCCGTGGACGTATTTGAGCAGGCCGCCGTGCTCGATAGGCTTGCGTTTCAGCCAAGCCCGACGGGACAGGTTAAACAGATCCTGCTGAAAATCGCTAAAACCTGCGCCCTGAATACGGCTGGAGACGCCTTTGAAGCACAGATCAACCACTTCACTGTCGAGACCCACGGCTTCAAACAGCATGGAGCAGCGGTAAGAGGCGATGGTTGAGATCCCCATCTTCGACATGATCTTGTACAGACCCTTGTTGATACTGTTCCGGAAGTTCAGCATCACTTCGCGGTAAGGGTGGGTCAGAGCGCCGCTGTCAGCCAGCTTACCCAGTGATTCATAGGCTAGGTAAGGGTAGATCGCGGTGGCCCCGAAGCCGAGCAGTACCGCAAATTGGTGCGGATCGCGTGCTGCAGCTGTTTCCACAATGATGTTGGCATCACAGCGCAGGTTTTGCGCCACCAGTCGGTTTTGGACCGCGCCGACCGCCATCGCTGCCGGAATCGGCAGTTTCTCTGGCGTTACGCCACGGTCAGACAGCACCAGCAGAACGGTACCGTTACGCACCAGCCGCTCAGCCTGATCACAGACATCCAGAATCGCTTGCTTCAGATCTTTCTCGCTAGGATCGAAATTGATGTCGATGATGCTGTTGCGATAATGCTGATCGTCCAGCTCCAGCAACTGCACCAAATCTGAGTACAGTAGGACCGGTGAGGCAAAGGCTACCCGATATGCGTGACCGTCGGTTTCGCAGAAGACGTTCATCTCGCGGCCGATACAGGTGGCCAGCGACATCACGTGTTTTTCCCGCAGCGGATCGATTGGCGGGTTAGTGACCTGGGCAAACATCTGGCGGAAATAATCAGTAACCGCGCGCTCTTTGGACGAGAGCACGGCCATCGGGGCGTCATCGCCCATGGAGCCAGTTGCCTCCTGACCTATCTCGCCCATCACTCGGATGACCTGATCCAGCTCTTCCCGGCTGATGCCGAACAGCTTCTGGTAGGACGACAACTCGTTGTCGCTCAGCGAACGGCTGCCAACCTGATCGTCGCCGAGATCTTCAAACGGCACCAGACGCTTAACGTGGCTGTCCATCCACTCTTTATAGGGATGGCGTTCCATCAGATCATTATCGATGTCATCAGAATGCCAGATCTTGCCGAACTTGGTATCGATTACCAGCAACTCGCCCGGGCCAACGCGGCCTTTTTCAGCGACTTCGTCCGGAGCGTAATCCCAGATCCCGACTTCCGACGCCAGGGTGATCAGTTTGTCTTTGGTGATCACATAGCGCGCCGGGCGCAGGCCGTTGCGGTCGAGGTTACAGGCTGCGTAGCGACCGTCGGACATCACGATCCCGGCCGGGCCGTCCCACGGTTCCATGTGCATGGAGTTGAAATCATAGAAAGCGCGCAGCTCAGGATCCATGTCCGGGTGGTTTTGCCATGCTGGCGGGACCAGCATTCGCATGGCGCGGAACAGATCCATCCCGCCGGACAGGAACAGCTCCAGCATGTTATCGAGGCTGGAGGAGTCCGAACCGGTCTCATTAACGAACGGCGCGGCATTTTGCAGATCCGGCAGCAGCGGCGAGGCGAATTTATATGCCCGGGCGCGTGCCCACTGGCGGTTACCGGCAATGGTGTTGATTTCACCGTTATGCGCCAGATAGCGGAACGGCTGTGCCAGTGGCCAGCGGGGCTGGGTATTGGTTGAAAAGCGTTGGTGGAACAGACAGATAGAAGACTCCAGACGGATGTCGCCTAAGTCTTTATAAAAGCGCGGCAGGTCCGCCGGCATGCACAGGCCTTTGTAGACCGTGACTTGCGTCGACAGGCTGCAGATGTAGAAATCCGGGTCGCTGCTGATGCGTTTTTCGATCCGGCGACGGGCAACGTATAGGCGGCGATCGATATCGCGCGGCTTCCAGCCGGCCGGGGCATTGACAAAGACCTGCTCGATGTTCGGCAGATTTTCTGTCGCAATCGGGCCCAGAACTTTCGGGTTGATAGGCACTTCACGCCAGCCCACCAGCGACAGGGTTTCTTTGGCCAGCTCTTCATTGATGATGGTACGGGCCTGTTCGGCCAATACCGGATCCTGACTGAGGAAAACCATCCCCAGCGCAAATTCGCGTGAGAGTTTCCAGCCTTTTTCTTCGGCGATAATTCGGTAAAAACTATCGGGCTTCTTCATTAAAAGTCCGCAACCGTCACCCGTTTTCCCGTCGGCGGCAATACCACCACGGTGGGTCATTCGGTCAAGAGCGGAAATCGCGGTACGTACAAGCTTGTGGCTGGTTTGTCCTTCTATATGGGCGATTAGCCCGAAGCCACAGTTGTCCTTATCCAGCGTTGGGTCATACAGTGTCATTGCAACTCTCCCTAGCATCTGCCTGAATAAGCAGTGTTACTGCATTTTTTTGACAGTCATCCTGACCGTCCAAAACTTACCTAAGCACTGTTTCCTTTCCACGTTTTTATTGTTGTTCAGGTACGGCTAAAGGTATTCATGTGCTTCCAGCGACCTTTCACGTTAACGGCTAATTACAGAAAGGTCAAACATTGTTCGCGGGTTTAACAAACCGTTAGTATTTGGTGCGCGGGAGGCAAAGAATGCGACGGAGTTAACAAATTGAAAGTGAATAAATATGACGTTCAGGAAAACGAAAAGCATAAAAAACCGGCCTGGTTAGGCCGGTTTGTTTTATATGCTACAAATACTGATTTTGGCAGCGATTCTGCCCTTAGGCAGAAAGCATCAGGGAGTCGGCTTTCGCTTCCAGATTGCTGTTGCCCATCAGGTAAGCATCAATTTCACGGGCGCATTCACGTCCTTCATTGATACAGCGGACGACCAGCGATTGGCCGGTTCGCATGTCACCGGCGGCAAAAATGCCTTTCTGGTTGGTGGCGAAGCCTTGGGTGGCCACGTTGCCGCGTTCATCCAGGGCGATATCCAGCTGTGCCAGCACCCCGTGTGGTTCCGGATGCAAGAAGCCCATCGCCAGGAAGGCCATATCACAAGGGATAATGCGCTCTGACCCTGGGATTTCCTCAAACCCCGGACGCTCGCCTGGCTTGGCATCCTGCCACTGAATATCGGCAATACGCAGGGCTTTGACATTGCCTGCTTCGTCGCCGATAAACTCTTTGGTCAGGATGTTCCAGTGACGTTCACAGCCCTCTTCGTGAGACGTCGAGGTCCGCAGGATCATCGGGTAAGACGGCCATGGCTGATTCACTGGGCGTTTTTCCGGCGGCATCGGCATGATCTCCACCTGAGTAATGCTGGCCGCACCGTGGCGGTTAGAGGTGCCGACACAGTCGGAGCCGGTGTCACCGCCACCGATGACCACCACGTGTTTGCCTTTGGCATGGATTTCTTCCGTTTTCAGATCCATGTTGTTGGCGCGGCGGTTGTTCTGTGCCAGAAATTCCATGGCAAAGTGAACGCCTTTCAGCTCTCGGCCCGGGATGGGCAGGTTACGCGGAACGGTGGAACCACCGGTCAGCAGCACCACATCAAAGTCTTGACGCAGCTGTTGGGCATTGATGTTCACCCCCACATGCGCGTTGACTTCAAATTTGATCCCGGCGTCGGCCATCAGGTTGATTTTGCGATCAATGATGTCCATGCCGAGCTTGAAATCCGGAATGCCAAAGCGGAGCAGGCCACCCACTTTTTCGTCGCGCTCAAACACGGTCACGCTGTGACCGGCGCTGTTTAGCTGCTCGGCGGCGGCGAGGCCGGATGGTCCGGAACCAATGATCGCCACGTTTTTGCCGGTACGGCTGCGAGGCGTTCTCGGTTTGGCGTACCCTTCACGGTACGCCGTCTCGACAATGGTTTTCTCGATATTACAGATGGTGATCGGATCCTGATTGATCCCCAACACACAACTGCTTTCACAAGGTGCCGGACAGACACGACCGGTAAATTCCGGGAAGTTGTTGGTTGAGCTCAGGATATTCCAGGCCTCTTCCCAGCTGTCGCGGTAAACCGCGTCATTAAACTCCGGAATGATGTTGCCGATAGGACAACCGTTATGGCAAAACGGCACCCCACAGTCCATACAACGCGCAGCCTGCGTGTTGATTTTCTCTCCGAACTCTTGGTTCAGGACAAATTCCTTGTTGTCCTGAATTCGTACGCTCGGGTCAACTTTCTTTGGCAGCTCGCGGCCAAATTCCAGAAATCCAGTAGGCTTACCCATCGATGGCCTCCAACACGTCCTTGTCTGCGACGTCTGCCTCTGCAACTGTCGCTTGTTCTACTTCCGCTTTGCGCTTCTCGAGTGCCGCTTTGTAGTCGCGCGGCATTACCTTAACCATTTTGCCCAGATTGGCTTCAAAATGTGCCAAGAAGGTCTGTGCGACGGTACTGCCGGTGTATTCCACATGTTTGGTCAGCATGTCTCGCAACAGGGCCTGGTCGTCACTGTCCAGAGGATCCAAGTCAACCAGCTCAGGGTTGAGTTTGGTCGCGAAGTCGTCAAACTGATCCCAGACATAGGCCACCCCGCCGCTCATCCCAGCGGCAAAGTTGCGGCCGGTCTGACCCAGGATGATCGCCACCCCGCCGGTCATGTATTCACAACCGTGGTCGCCGACACCTTCTACAACCACATGGGCACCGGAGTTGCGCACACAGAAGCGCTCACCGGCCTTGCCGCGGATAAAGGATTCACCGGATGTCGCGCCATAGAAGCAGACGTTACCGACCACGATGTTGTCTTCCGGCACGATGTCGGCGCGGGCATCCGGGTACAGCACCAGCGTACCGCCGGATAAGCCTTTGCCCCAGTAGTCATTGGCATCGCCTTCTACGGCGAACTTGACCCCTTTGGCCAGGAAGGCGCCGAAGCTCTGTCCGGCAGAGCCGTTGAACTTGATGTTCATTGGCTGCGGCAGGCCTTTGTCTTTGTAGATCTTGGAGATCTCGTTCGACAACATGGTGCCGGTGCTGCGGTCGGTATTGATGATGTCAAATTCCGCCTCAACCGGTTTGCCTTCATACAGGGCAGGGGCGGCAACCTCGATCAGCTTACGATCAAGCACGTCTTCCAGGCCGTGGTTCTGCTCACGCTGGTTGTAGATGCCGTCTTCGTCACGTGGCTGCTCGATGAACAGCACCGGGCTGAGATCGAGGTTCTGGTATTTCCAGTGGCCGATATTGTCACGAACTTTCAGTTTCTGCGCCTGACCAACCATTTCGTCTATCGTACGGAAGCCCAGTTCAGCCATGATTTCACGCAGGCCCTGTGCCATGTAATGGAAGAAGGTCACTACGTCTTCAACGCGGCCATCAAAGCGCTCGCGCAGGGATTTATTCTGGGTTGCGATACCCACCGGACAGGTGTTCTTGTGACACTTACGCATCATGATACAGCCTTCCACGACCAGCGCGGCGGTGGCGATCCCCCATTCTTCGGCACCCAGCAAAGTGGCAACCGCCAGGTCGCGCGGCGTTTTCATCTGGCCGTCTGACTGGACAACGATTCGGTTACGCAGGCCGTTTTTCAGCAGCGTCTGGTGGGTTTCAGCCAGTCCCAATTCCCACGGCAAGCCGGTGTGACGAATTGACGACATCGGTGATGCCCCTGTTCCGCCGTCAAAACCGGCAATCAGGACCACATCGGCTTTGGCTTTGGCAACGCCGGAGGCGATGGTGCCGACCCCGGCTTCGGATACCAGCTTGACGTTAACCCGTGAGGTGCGGTTGGCATTTTTCAGGTCATAGATCAGCTGCGCCAGATCCTCAATCGAGTAGATATCGTGGTGCGGCGGTGGTGAGATCAGGCCGACGCCCGGCGTGGAGTGACGGGTTGCCCCGATCCAGTCATCGACTTTATCTCCCGGTAACTGACCGCCTTCTCCTGGCTTGGCGCCCTGTGCCATCTTGATTTGCAGCTCATCGGCGTTGGTCAGGTAGTATGACGTGACCCCGAAACGACCGGAGGCAACCTGCTTGATGGCTGAGCGTTCCCAGTCACCATTGTCTTTTTTCTCGAAACGCGCCGGATCTTCACCGCCTTCACCGGAGTTGGATTTGGCGCCGATACGGTTCATCGCGACGGCCAGCGTCGAGTGCGCTTCATAGGAAATCGAGCCGAAACTCATCGCCCCGGTAGCAAAACGCTTGAGGATGTGCTCAACCGGTTCAACGTCATCGAGCGGTACGGCACCCGCCGGGTTTTTCACAAATTCCAGCTGACTGCGCAGGGTCGCCGCATGGTCTCCCTGATCATCGACGGTTTTGGCGTATTGTTTGAACTGAGCATAGTCTTTGTTACGGGTCGACTGTTGCAGCAGCGAAATGGTTTCCGGATTGAACAGGTGTTTCTCACCACGCTGTTTCCACTGGTAGACCCCGCCTACATCCAGCATCTGGATAGGCACTTCGCGGGTCGGGTAGCCGACACGGTGACGGATCAGCACTTCTCTGGCGATGTCGTCGATAGTCAGCCCCTGAATACGAGAGACGGTGCCGGTGAAGTATTTGTCGATCACCGTTTTGCTGATCCCCAGCGCTTCAAAAATCTGAGCGCCGTGGTAGGATTGCAGGGTCGAAATCCCCATCTTTGAGAAGATCTTGAGCAGGCCGCCGTTGATCCCTTTGCGGTAGTTTTCAAACAGCGCTTCCGCGGATGTTGCCGGATCCAGCTTGCGGGTACGTTGCAGATCCACAATGGTTTCCGTCACCAGATACGGGTTGACGGCATTGGCCCCATAGCCAAGCAGGGTGGCAAAATGGTGGGTTTCACGGGCGTCACCGGTTTCCACTACGATGTCACACTTGGCGCGCAGACCTTTGCGGATCAGGTGATGGTGAACCGCTCCCACAGCCAGCATGGCCGGAATTGCCGCATGGTTGGAGTTCACGGCGCGGTCCGTCAGGATAATGATGGAGTAACCGTCGATCACCGCATCTTCCGAGTATTGGCAGATCCGCTTCAGAGCTCGTTCCAGTTTGCCCGGTTCTCCACTGGCGCGGAACACGATATCCAGCGTTTTCGCCTGCAAGTGCTCATTGTCAATGGCACGCAGTTTTTCCAGCTCGGCGTTGCTCAGAACCGGGGATTCCAGTTCCACTTTCTGACAGTGCAGCGGGGTTTCGGTCAGCAGGTTCTGATCTTTACCCAGATAGGTGTTGAGCGACATCACCATCCGTTCGCGGATTGGGTCAATCGGCGGGTTGGTCACCTGAGCAAACAGCTGCTTGAAGTAATTCGATAAATGCTGGGATTGGTGTGACAGCACAGCCAGCGGCCAGTCGGCCCCCATGGCGGTCAGAGGCTCGTAGCCTGTCTGGGCTAGAGGCACGATAATGTCGTTCACTTCTTCCGAGCTGATGCCGAAGGCTTGCTGGTGATGCAGCAGGCGTTCCGGTGAGGGCTGGTGATGCACGTTCCCGGCATCCGGCAGCGCTTTCAGGCTCAGCAGGTTGTCTTGCACCCATTGCTCGTAAGGTTGAGCCGATGCGATGGTATCTTTCACTTCCTCATCGGAAATGATGCGGCCTTGTTCCAGATCGGCAACAAAGATCCGGCCCGGCTGGAGGCGGCCCCTGAACTGGATATTTTCCGGCGCGATTTCCACCACGCCCGATTCTGAGGCCATGATCAGGAAGTCGTCTTTGGTCACGGTATAGCGAGACGGGCGCAGACCGTTTCGGTCCAGCGTGGCCCCGACCTGAACGCCGTCGGTAAAGCAGACCGAAGCCGGGCCATCCCACGGTTCCATCAGGTTGGCGTGGTACTGGTAGAACGCACGACGCTTCGGATCCATGGTTTTGTTTTCCTGCCAGGCTTCCGGGATCAGCATCATCAGTGCGTGCGGCAGGCTGCGACCGGAAAGTACCAGCAGTTCCAGTGCCATGTCGAAGTTGGCAGAATCGGAGCTGCCTTCCTGACAGATTGGCAGCAGCATGTCGATTTCCTGCTGGGTAAACAGGTCGGATTCCAGAATGGCTTCGCGGGCTTTCATCCAGTTCAGGTTACCGCGCACGGTGTTGATTTCACCGTTGTGGGCTATGTAACGGAAAGGCTGAGCCAAGCGCCATTTCGGGAAGGTGTTGGTTGAAAAGCGAGAGTGAACCAGCGCCAGCGCCGTGACCATCGACGGGTTTTGCAGGTCCAGGAAATATTGCGGCACTTGTTCTGTGGTCAGCTGGCCTTTGTAAACCAGCGTCTTGTATGACAGAGAGTTAATGTAGAAATCGTCACCGATATTCGAGATGCTTTCCAGGCACACACGGATGGTGTAATTGCGCAGCACATACAGTTTACGTTCCAGCGCCGCTGGCTCCAGGCTCGGGCCACCGCTGATGAACACATGCTCAAACTGGGGTTCGGTGCTGAGCGGGTCTTCCCCGATCATCGAGTTATCGACCGGCAACACCCGGTAGCCCAGCACTTCCAGATCCAGGCGTTTGGCATTGCGCTCCAGAATGTCGCGGCACTGCTGACGTTTGTATTCATCTTTCGGGAACAGAACGACCCCCACGCCGTACTGATCAAACGACGGCAGACGAATCCCCTGTTTTACGGCTTCCTCCAGGAGGAATTCGTGGGGTTTCTGCAGCAAAATACCGGCACCATCACCACTGCATGGGTCACAACCCTGACCACCACGGTGCTCCATACGGGCAAGCATATCCAGGGCCTGGGTGACAATGTCGTGGGATTTTCGGTTCTTGAGGTGGGCTACAAAGCCGATACCACAGGCATCGTGCTCGAGTTCAGGCACATACAGGCCCTGAGCATTCAGCTCTTGCTCTGTCATAGATACTTCCTTCCAGTTGCAACAAGTACCTTCCGGGCACTTGAGTTATCCCTATGATTATTGTTCCGATCGGCGTCAGCCTATGGTGGACTCCTGTCCGGCTGTGCCGATGGCGTTGCTGTGGGATGTTGTCTGTCAAAGCAAACGAAATGCTGTTGTTCTTTGCTCTGGTATGCAAAAGCACTACAGCTCTGAGGGTAGGCAACATAAACCGTTACAAAACGTGAGGTTCAGTTGCTTTTATTGTTCATTAATTGCACACAGCTGTAACTATCCTACATTTTTGATTTATTAATTACCAACAAAAATTGGCCCCTGAAAAGCCTGAACGAGGTGCTCTTTGAATAGTTTTTTAATTTTATTTGGCTAAATATTCGATAATGGTTCTCATTTTGCATATTTTGGGAGGGTGTTGGTCAAGTAAGTAAAAAGCCAATAAGGAAGTGGAATGTTCTTTACATTCTTAAATGTAGGTTATTTTCATCTTGGCGAAATGAATTAAAAAGTATCTTTCTTGCTTTGGCACAAGTTTGGAATGTGCTGAGACTGGTACGCTGTGCGGCTCTTT
This sequence comes from Photobacterium sp. GSS17, assembly GCF_028621875.1. Taxonomy (NCBI): domain Bacteria; kingdom Pseudomonadati; phylum Pseudomonadota; class Gammaproteobacteria; order Vibrionales; family Vibrionaceae; genus Photobacterium; species Photobacterium sp. GSS17. The sequence goes on from NZ_CP117517.1 coordinate 537,007, forward strand.
GTTACTCCCTGCAAGCCGAGGAAAAACAGAATGCAACTGCATGAGCTGGTGAATACATTTGGCCAGGATTTACAGCGCCGCTACGGTGAAAAAGTCCATAAACTGACCCTGCACGGTGGATTCAGCTGTCCCAACCGGGACGGTACGATCGGGCGCGGAGGGTGCACGTTTTGCAATGTGGCCTCTTTTGCCGATGAGCAGGCCCAGTATCAGCCCATCAGCGTCCAGCTGGCGACGCGCGCCGGAGAAGTGAACCGGGCCCGGCGCTATCTGGCTTATTTTCAGGCATACACCAGTACTTACGCGGAAGTACATCGCCTGGAACAGATGTATGAAGAAGCCTTGCGTACCACCGATATTGTCGGACTGTGTGTAGGAACCCGCCCGGACTGCGTGCCGGATGACGTGCTGGCCCTGCTGGCCGGGTATCAGCGGCAGGGCTATGAAATCTGGCTGGAGCTGGGGCTACAGACCGCCAATGATAAAACCCTGAAGCGCATTAACCGCGGTCACGACTTTGCCTGTTATCAGACGATAGCCCGCCGTGCCCGTGAGCTGGGACTGAAAGTGTGTGCTCACCTGATTGTCGGCCTGCCGGGGGACTCCCGTGAGGATAATCTGGCAACGATCGATCAGGTGGTGGCGACAGGCGTGGACGGTATTAAGCTTCACCCGCTCCATATTGTTGAAGGCAGCAAAATGGGGCAGGCCTGGAAAGCCGGCCGTTTGGCAGCCCTGTCGCTGGAAAGTTACAGCGCGATTGCGGCGGAGATGATCCGGCGTACCCCGCCGGAGGTGGTGTATCACCGGGTGTCGGCCAGTGCCCGCAAACCGACCCTGCTGGCGCCGGAATGGTGTGAAAACCGCTGGCTGGCGATGACCGAAATCGGCCGTGATCTGAATGTGAACGGCGGACAAGGTGCGGCATTGGGAGCCCCCTTCGACGTTGTACGGGCTCAGCCTCTCAAATAGTGCAATCAGTAGCAAACGGAAGGTTAAGATCTGTGCGGGTTCTGTGTTAGATTACGAGTCACTATGAGCTTTTACTCCGTTGTCATGACGAATTTTCGATGCGCCGCGTTACTCTCATTCCTTTTTCATCACGGGCTGTCTGCTGCGATCCGAGCCCGTCTTATCAGTGTTGTCGGCTGGGGACTAACCGGACCGGCCATGGCGGCGCAGCCGGAGTCGTTTGAAAGCTCTGCCCTGCAATATACCTTGCTGCTTCTGGTACTGGTGGTCAGCTGCGGCTTTCTGACCCTGCTGATCAGTTACCTGAGCTCTGTCTCTTTTCGCCGGCTGCACCGTCTGCTGACGGCCATGCCAATGGCTGTCGCGATTGTGCGCAGTAAAGACGGTCAGCTGGTTTATGCCAACCGCGCCTGCCGTGAGCTGCTGGGGGTGCGCAAAATCAATGACCGATATCTCTATCCTGATGCGCTGAGTGCGACCATGCTGTGTGACTTTTTGCGCCCGCTGGCCAGTCTGTCGGAGTTCGTTCATGTCCGTGATGAGCTGCCGGGTGTCGATGGTAAGCCGATTGCTCTCTCTATTTCCGGACAGGCTATTCGCTGCCGATGGCAAGACTGCTGGCTGCTGTCGATCGTGCCGGACAAGGCCGCACAGAGGAACCAGATCAAGCTGGAGGAGGAGCCCAAACTGTTCCAGCAGGTGCTGAACTCCCTGTCAGAACTGGTGTATTTCCAGAACAATGCGGGCGAAGTGATTGGCACCAATAAGGCGTTCGATCGCTTCTGGCGCGGCCGGTATGACGAAGGTATGGAAAGCATTAAAGAGGTCGGGCGAATCGGCAACAGTGCCAGCCACACCTGGACCACGGCACCGGACGGTACCAGCCGCCTGCTGGAGTCTAACCGCACGCAACTGGTGGATGACAATGGCGGCGTGTTCGGTACCCTGAGTATCAGTCACGATGTGACGGACTGGCATGAAATGCAGGAAGTGCTGAAAAGCGAAATCGAAAAGCGGGAAATCACGGAGCAGGAGCTGGCACAGCGCAACAGCCTGCTCGATACCATCCTCAGCGCCAGCCGTGATCCGATCGGCATGTATAACGAGCAAGGGGTGTATGTTATCTGCAACGAGCCTTTTGCCCGTGCGCTTGGCCATACACAGACAGGGCTTCTGGGGAAAAGTGCCCGGGATGTGCTGACGGGTGAGCAATATGAGTCGTTCTGTCAGACGGATCAGAAGGTGATCAACGAAGGGCGCAGCATCAAAACGGACGATTATGTGGTGCTCGAAGACGGTACGCCGATCTGGTACGAAGTGCTTAAATCGCCGTATTTGGATCCGACCGATGGCACCAACGGCGTGTTGGTGATGGCCCGGGATGTGACGGAGCGCAAGATGGCAGAGCAACAACTGGCCGATGCCATCATGGAGCTGCAGGAGATGAGCTTTGTCGACAGCCTGACCAAAGTGGCCAATCGCCGCAGTTTTGACGAGCAGATGCGTAAACTCTGGTTCAGCCACATGCGGGAGCAGCAGCCGCTGACCCTGATCTTGTGTGACATCGACTACTTCAAGGCGTTTAATGATAATTACGGTCACCAGCAGGGGGATTTCGCCCTGCGTGAGGTGGCGAAAATTTTCAGCAGCGTCATCAAACGGGAAACCGATGAAGTTGCCCGCTACGGCGGTGAAGAATTTGCTTTCTTGTTACCCAATACGGATCTGCCCGGCGGCGAAGTGGTGGCGGCTGAAATTCATCAGGCGCTGGCAGATGTCGGCCTGACCCACCTGTATTCTGAAGTGGATACCAAGCTGACGGTCAGCCTCGGGGTTGCCACTCTGACGCCACAGCCGAATCAGGATTATGGCGAACTGGTTGAAATGGCGGATATTGCGTTGTACAAAGCCAAAGCTGCCGGACGTAACTGCACCATGTCGCTGACCGCGGTGGCTGACCTCGCCGGGGCGGACACGAACCACCGTTGATTAGCTCCCGCGTCTGGTAGGCCTTGGTAACAACCGGCGGACGAGGGGCATTCTCGTCTGTCAATCCATTCTGAAAGACCTACCGGCGAAATTCTCTCCATCTTTACCCACCCCGAGCCACTCGGGGAAGGGAGCTCTCGTGCCAAACTGTGAGCCTAAACCGGGTATTCCGTCATGACCGTTTGGGATCTGGCAACTCGCCCAGTATCATAAACTCAGCAGTAATGACTGGGATTAAAGAATGAAACAAATCAGGGTTCTGGCGCAGTTCTATGTAGATCTGCTGGTGAAGCTCGGGATTATCCGCTTTAGCATGTTGCTGGCCTTGGCGCTGGTGGCACTGGCGGTGGTCGTCCAGATTGGTGTCACACTGGTGATGCAGGGCGAAGTACTCAATATTGATATCGTGCGTTCGGTGACGTTTGGTCTGTTGATCACACCGTGGGCGGTGTATTTCCTTTCTGTTGTGGTGGATCAGCTGGAAGAGTCGCGCCAGCGGCTGTCAAAACTGGTGACCAAGCTGGAAGAGATGCGCTCGCGCGATATGCAGCTCAACAAGCAGCTGCAGGCAAATATTTCCCAGCTCAATCAGGAAATCGAAGAGCGGAAAAAAGCAGAAGAAGCCCGTGAAGAAGCCATGCGGGATCTGGAGAACGAAGTGTACCAGCGGGAAAATGCTCAGCTGGAACTGGCGGAGCAAAGCGCGCTGCTGAAGTCGTTTCTCGATGCTTCGCCGGATCTGATTTACTACCGTAACGAAAAAGGGGAGTTCTCCGGCTGCAACCGGGCGATGGAAGAACTGACCAACCGCACCGAGAAACAGCTGGTCGGTCTGACGCCGTGGGATGTCTACAGCGAAGACATCGCGCGCAAGATTGTGGAAACCGACCAGCAGGTCTTCCAGCAGAATGTTTCCCTGACTTACGAGCAATGGCTTGAATACCCGGATGGCCGCAAAGCGGTGTTCGAGCTGCGAAAAGTACCGTTCTACAGCCGTGAGGGACGGCGCCTGGGGCTGATGGGCTTTGGCCGGGATATCACCGAGCGCAAGCAGTATCAGGATGCTCAGGAGAAAGCCAGCCGTGACAAAACCGCCTTTATTTCGACCATCAGCCATGAACTGCGTACCCCGCTGAACGGCATTGTCGGTCTGAGCCGGATGCTGATGAACTCGTCGCTGAACGAAGAGCAGCGTGGTTACATGCGAACGATTTACGTCAGTGCCATTACCCTCGGCAATATTTTTAACGACATAATCGATATGGATAAATCGGACCGCCGTCGTCTGGAACTGCTGCCTAAACCACTCGACTTTGAAGCGTTTGTGTCGGAAATGGGCACTATCTCGGCGCTGATGGCCGAGCAGAAAGGGCTGAGGTTTGACCTTGAGCGCCTGACTGATTTGCCACACGGGATTGAAGTTGACGGTACCCGGCTGCGTCAGGTGTTGTGGAACCTGATCAGTAATGCCACCAAGTTCACCAAAGACGGCGGGGTAGTGATGTCGGTCAGCTGCGAGGTGGAAGACGATCAGGCGCAAATCACCTTCGAGGTTGAAGACAGCGGGATTGGGATCCCGAGTCGCGAACTTGAGAAGATCTTCGCCATGTATTACCAGGTGAAAGACGAAAACGACAATCTGCATGCAGTCGGCACCGGTATCGGACTGGCGGTATCCCGTCAGCTGGTGCAGATGATGGGCGGCGATATTACCGTGTCGTCGGAAGTGGGCGAAGGCAGCACCTTCACCGTGACCATTACCGCCCCAATCGCCGCGCTGGAGGACGATGAGGAAGAAGCCATGCCGCGTGTGCCGCAGGCCAGCCTGAACATCTTCATGGTGGAGGACATTGAGCTCAATATTACGGTGGCAAAAGCGCTGCTGGAGAGCCTCGGCCATGAAGTCACGATCGCGATGCGCGGCGAAGAAGCATTGGAAATGTTCGATCCGGAGTTGTATGACCTAGTACTGCTGGATATTCAGTTACCGGACATGACCGGTTTTGACATCGCGGCCCGTCTGCGGGAGCAGTATGACCACCTGCCAGCAATCGTCGCCCTGACGGCCAATGTGATTAAAGATAAAAGCGAATACCTGAATAAGGGCATGGATGATGCCATCAGCAAGCCGCTGAGCGTCAAAGCCATCACGGATGTGATTCAGAGCCTGGTGCTGACCTGCCCGCTGGATGAGGAAGAGGAGATAGATGAAATGCCTGAACCAACCCCTCAACTGAGTGATGACATGGTCAGCAAGCTGCTGGATCTGGAAATGCTCAGTTCGTATGTCGAGATTGTCGGGACGAAACCGGTTTATGACAGTATCGCGATGTTTGAAGCGAAGATGCCGGAGTACATTGCCATACTGGATTCCAACATGATGGCCAAAGATCAAGATGGCATTAAGTTTGAAGCGCATAAAATAAAAGGAGCGGCAGGCTCGATTGGTCTCAAACATATCCAGCAGGTCGCACAGAAAGCCCAGTCGCCGGAACTGCCGGCTTGGTGGGAAAACATCAATGACTGGGTCGATGAAATCAAAGACGGCTACCAGAATGATCTTCAGGTGTTGAAAGACTGGTTAGCCCAGCAGGAGTAGTGTGATGAAATTAAGGCAGCATGGGATCCTTCTGGCAATGCTGGCTGCGTTGGCCGGGTGCGGTGAACCGGATCAGGCCGATAAAGCCAAGGCGCCGGAAGCCGAGCAGCCGGTAGCGGTAGAAGAGCCGGTGAAATTGCCGGCTGAAGTGGATATCTGGCAATCCCCAACGGAGCTGGATCTGGAGGGGACCAAGGTCACGCTCCACAGTGCACTGTGGCTGAATACCATGCCGGTGATTGGTGAGGACGGCAGCGTCCCGGCCAACAAGCTGTTTGCTTCCATCAAAGTTGTCACCGCCGATGATAAGCCGCTGCCGAAAGGCGTGGAGATCATGCAGGTTATGATGGCGCAGGATGATGAGCAGTGGCTTAGCCAGAATAAGCTCGATGTTCGGGTGCTGGAAAAGCAGGGACTGGAAATTGCCATTAATGGCGGCCCTGAATGGCTGCCGGGCGGTAAGGCCAATATTGCGGTGACTTTACTGTATAAAGGGCAGGAGCATGTGTTGGTCGAAACCGGCGTGCTGCTGGAGCAGGCCCACTAAGCGTGTGACAACCTGCCAGAACCGAGCAATACAACAAACAAAAAAGGCTCCGTAAGGAGCCTTTTTTTAGGTCGTTTGCCGTTTATGTGGCGTGTCGTTTAAGTCGCACTCTGATATCGTTTCGTTCAGACAAAACTACTCTCGCCCGCCCGCAGCGAACAGTTAAACTGGCACCACACAAACCATCGCACTACCTAAACCACAGCATCAGATACACGCAGTGTGCACAGCGCTGAGCCTGTGGCGGGGTATCAGTGCGAAGATTACTCTTCGTCCAGATCGCCACAGAAACGGTAGCCTTCACCGTGAATGGTCGCGATGATTTCCGGTGTATCAGCCACAGATTCGAAGTGCTTACGGATACGACGGATAGTCACGTCAACCGTACGGTCGTGTGGCTTCAGCTCGCGGCCAGTCATTTTCTTCAGCAGTTCGGCACGAGTCTGGATTTTGCCCGGGTTCTCACAGAAATGCAGCAGAGCACGGAACTCAGAGCGTGGCAGCTTGAACTGATCGCCATTTGGGCTAACCAGAGAGCGGCTGTTGATTTCCAGAGACCAGCCGTTGAACTCATAACGCTCAACCAGACGCTTGTCTTCAGTCGGCAGACCCTGGTTCATCGCACGGGTCAGCAGGTTACGGGCACGGATCGTCAGTTCGCGTGGGTTGAATGGTTTCGTGATGTAATCATCCGCACCAATTTCCAGTCCCAGGATCTTGTCGACTTCGTTATCACGTCCGGTCAGGAACATCAGTGCCATGTCGCCTTGCTCACGCAGTTCACGGGCCAGCAACAGGCCGTTTTTACCCGGCAAGTTGATGTCCATGATCACCAGGTGAACTGGGTGTTCAGACAACATCTGATGCATTTCTTCGCCATCGTTGGCTTCAAAGACCGTATAACCCTCTGCCTCAAAGATGCTTTTCAGGGTGTTACGTGTAACGTGCTCGTCTTCTACAATTAGAATGTGAGGGGTTTGCATTGGCAGTACCTAATATCTAAAAACGGAATCTGGTCAAAAACAGAATAGTTAAATTCTATAAAAAAAATTCACATACAGGCAAAGTCGAGGGGAAAAGACGTGTAAGACCCATGGTTTGCCTGTTGGTACGCCATCCTTTAATCCAGCGTTTAGTATGATATTTCATTTCGCGCTGAAAAAAGCCCAAAATAGAGGGCATTGGCTTCTATTTCCGTGGGATGGCGACGATTGTATTCACTTAACAGCTCGCTAACAATAATTGGTTTTTGTTTCAGCGCTGCTTTCGGGCACTTTCTTGATTTATATCAAACCGTATGAAGTGTTTTACGACTCGCTACTTTGTTTAACATTCGCTACAAAAAAATGCATCGTGCCCAGGGGCTGTCAGATTATGTGTGAAAAACTCTCACTGTGGTGTAGCTACCAGTCAATCATCTTTAATCTCAAGCAACACCCTGTTTACCCTTGTTTTGCAATTCTAACAGCATTTAATCCGAGAAGCATTGTTCTTAGTAAAAGAGAAAACCTTGACCGCAATGCCCAAATGGTGGCGGAACTCAGCACTCTGGTGCCGGAGCTGTTGCCGATCACCTGCAGTGGGTTGGACGGGCAATGGCAGGAGCCGGGATTTGTGGTGCCACTGAGCTTGACCAAAGTGCGCCAGCTGGCTCGGCAATGGGAGCAGAATGCCATATATTGGGTTGAAGATAACGAATTGTTTTTAGTGCCGGTTTTAATTGAGGGCCAGGAGATACAAAGATTGGGAGATTGGCCGAGCTTTCTCTACACTTAACCAAAGAAGCACATTCATCAAAAGAAGCACAGGCAGTGCTTTCAGTCAGAAGGAGGGAAGAAAATGACAACAGCCCAGGAGCCAAAAATGCAGGATTTGACCCCGGACTTATGTGACAACTTTGAGGGAGAGGTTCGCTGGCTGCCATTGACGATGCAGGATTTTGGCGGACGCGATATTTTTTACGGTGAAGTGGTGACGTTGCGCTGCTTTGAAGACAACAGCCTGGTGCGTGACATTGTATCTCGTTCAGGTGTCGGTAAAGTGCTGTTTATTGATGGTCATGGTTCATGTAACCGGGCCTTGCTGGGAGACCAGCTTGCCTTGTTGGCACAGAAACACGGTTGGGAGGGAATTGTCGTCAATGGCGCTGTGCGTGACGCCGGTGCGCTGCGAACCATGGCACTTGGGGTAAAAGCCCTGGGAACGTGCCCGATCAAAACCGTCAAACGTCAGACAGGTGAAGAGAATGTGACCCTGACGGTTGCCCATACGCTGGTTTACCCCGGTGATATGCTTTACGCCGATCGCAACGGCATCGTGTTCAGCAAAGAGCCGCTGGACTTATCTAAACTGTAACGCCGCGGGGGCCAACACGGTTGTCCGCATGAAGCAATCTGCTGGCTCATGGAAACGGCTCTGGGATAGGTGAACGAGGTTGGCAGTTACCTGACGAGAAACGAAGGCTGGCGGTTGCGGCGGTAAAGACTAGCCATTTTCATGAATCACAAACGTGAAACACAAGACAGGCGTCAGGCATAAAAAACAGGCTCAGTGATCAACGGAGCCTGCTTTTTGTGCGCTGATGTCATTCGTACCAAGGTGGCATTGGCGTCACGGGGGCAGGATACCGTTCTGCTTAACCTGACTACGGTATGAGCTATAGGCATGAGTTAGAAACGAAAAGGCTAGAGGCTAAAAACGAAAACCTATGCCTACCTGATAGATCTGCTCAAGGGACTCGTAGTCCAGGGTCGCGTGCAGGTTGAGTCTGTCGGTGACCTCAAACTGGCTCGACACTTCCACCCCCATCACGGTTTCGCGATCTTCCGTTTCAGACGTCACGGCGCTTTGCAGGCTCAGACGCGGAGACAAGGAATACTTGACCCCGGACAGTAAGCCCCGGCTGGCCGGTTGCGTACTGGTCGACGTTTTCAGACGCGTACTTAAATAAACCTCGGTTTTGTCTGTCAGGGCGTACGTATAACCACTGTCGATCTGCCACAGATCAAACTGCTCCGCACCTCGGGACTGGGAGGTCAAAAACCACCCGGATTTCGATTTGTCATCCAGCAGAGTGAGCGGGTCGCTTTCTGCCGCTGCTGTCGGTAAGGCCACTACCAACAGGGTAATTGTGATTAGCAAATTACGCATTGATCACCTTCCCTGTTTTTCTTTTGTGAATTATTTATCCATTTCTTAGCAAAATAATACTAGGCTAGGTTGCCGGAAAAAGACACTCCACGTCAGAGCGTTTTCACAGGCTGCGCCCCTCTGCCATATTCTCTTTCTCGGGGTTGCCGTCGGTTACCTGAAAACGTGATAGCCGTAGCGAATTGGGGTAAGGGAATACATCCTCAAACAGCCCGTCGGTAATGTTATGCTGCAGGTGTTGCCAGTAAGCCGGATCAAACAGATCACTGTGCAGTTCCTCAAACAGCGCCCGTACTTTGGGGTTGATCAGCAGGAAGGTGCGAAACTCTTCCGGGAATACATCGTTAATACCGACGCTATACCAGGGCTCTGACGCCAGTTCATCTTCCGGGTGGCGTGGCGGCGGAATCCGCCGGAAATTCATCTCCGTCATGTAACTGATTTCATCGTAGTCATAGAACACCACCCGTTTGTGACGGGTCACCCCGAAGTTCTTGAACAGCATGTCGCCGGGGAAAATATTCGCAGCGGCCAGTTGTTTGATGGCTTTGCCGTATTCGTCCACCGCGTGGCGCAAGTCGTCATCGTTGGCCTGTTCGATATACAGGTTAAACGGAATCATGCGCCGCTCGGTATAGAGATGTTTGATGATGACCTGGGTATCGGTCACGGTAATGATGGACGGCGCTACGGCCAGCAGTTCGTCCAGTAGCTCGTCACTGAAACGGTGGCGGTCAAACGTAAAATTGCGGTATTCCTGGGTGTCAGCCATTCGGCCTACCCGATCATGTTCTTTAACCAGACGGTACTTTTCTTTGACGACCGCATGGCTGATATCTTTTTGCGGTGCGAATTTGTCTTTGATGATCTTAAACACAAAACCGTATGAGGGTAGGGTGAACACCGACATGACCATCCCTTTGATCCCTGGGGCGGGCACGAACTGATCATCCGAATTGGCCATATGACGCAAAAATTCACGATAAAGCTCGGTTTTGGCATGTTTCTGACAGCCAATCGCAGTGTAAAGCTCAGCTTTGGTTTTCTTGGGCAGCAGCTCTCCCAAAAAACGCACCAGTGCCGCCGGCGCCGGGGCATAGACCATGAAGTAGGAACGGGCGAAGCCAAACAGGATGCTGACGTCATCGACGTTGGTCAGGCAGGCATCGATAAAGAGTTCATTGTTGGCGGTGGTCAGCACTGGCAGAACCAGCGGGAAAAACTGGTAGTCATCAAGCCGGACCCGGCCAATCAGGTAAGCTGCCTTGTTCCGGTAAAAGGGCTCGCGGATCATCTCGATCACTGGCGGGGTACTCAGGGTATCGGGTAACACCGCCTGCAGCCGTTGGCTCAGCTCCTGAATATCACGGTATTTATCTTCCCAGCAAAGCGTAAAAGGGCAGTCATCCATCACCCGTTCCAGCAGCGTGTCCAGTCCTGCGCCGGTATTGTACAGCCGGGTCAGCGCGGTGGGATAGGAGGGAATCCGCCCTTCCTGGGAACTGTGCACAAACAGCTTGTCACGATTGATATTACGGTGCTCGAAAATACGGCAGTATACGGAATTAAAAAAACTTTCTGCAATGTCGTAGCGCGGATAGTCAAGCAGCAGATCTTCATAAGCATTTTTCACCGCCATCAGAAAACTGTGGCTGGCATACTGCTTTCCCAGCATGATCTGAATCTGACTGGTGACCAGACCAACGTGGTGGTCATAAAAATTAATCCGGGTTTTCAGTGCCTGCTGAACGGCGGGCCAGTCTTGCGATTCAAATCGCTCCTGAGCGCCAGCAGTCACATCAAGAAACCGTCCGTACATGGCGTCAAAGCCTTGCAGGATGGTGTGTGCGACGAGTTGTTCCATTGCAGAAGTCATTCGGGATCCCTCCGAATCTAACCTTAGCCTAATTAGGGCTGAGCATGTGTAAAAATAGCCGAGTGCTTAAATATCCATCGCTTCCTACTATGCATCCTGAGCCGAGTGACTGCAATCAATTGCGTTGATTTTCTGTCTTCGTTATATCCCTTTACGGCTGTTTTTTATGCGCTTGTGGCAATTAAAAGCCAGAATGGGATGAAATTGATGGTTGACTCATCAAAAGCTTTCCGGTAAACGTAGATAAATACTAATTCAAAGGCATAGTAGCAGGATTGCAATGCACAACGTCATCAGCATGAACACCACCACCATTATTATTACCGGCACCATGGTTGCTGGGGGGGGCTGATGCACGACGAATAAGAATCGCACAAAAAAAGCCCACACCCCTCCAAGGTGTGGGCTTTTTTTTAACCATGTTTTTATCCCCGGACAGGTCATAGATGGGGCAAGATTGAGGAAGTTGGGAGTAGGGAATGCGAGTATTAAAATTTGGCGGTTCATCTCTGGCCGATGCAGAACGCTTTGCACGTGCAGGAGACATCATTTTTAACAACGCCCAGCAGGAAGACGTGTCTGTCGTGCTGTCGGCTCCGGGCAAGGTCACCAATAAGCTGGTGTCCGTTATCGAAAATACCATTGCTTACGGTGAAGCAGAGTTACAACTGGCTGACCTGGAATCGGTCTTTAAAGATCTGTTTGCCGGCCTGAAAGCGCTGGAACCTAAGTTCGATCAGGCGGCACTGGAAGCGAAACTGGCCAGCTCATTGGGTCAGCTGAAGCAGTATGTACACGGGATTAAGCTACTGGGGCTGTGTCCGGACAACGTTTATGCCCGTATTATCAGCAAGGGAGAGCGGCTGTCGATTGCGGCAATGAAATCTCTGCTGGAAGCCCGCGGTCAGGCTGCCTTCCTGATTGACCCTGTGGTGTACCTGAAAGCGCACGGCGATTACCTGGAAGCCCATGTGGATATCGAAGTATCCACTCAGAACTTCCGTAATCAGCCGTTACCGGCAGGCCATGTCAACATCATGCCGGGCTTTACCGCAGGCAATGAGAAAGGCGAACTGGTCACATTGGGGCGTAACGGCTCTGACTATTCAGCCGCTGTGCTGGCAGCCTGCCTACGTGCTGACTGCTGTGAGATCTGGACCGATGTGGACGGTGTTTACAGCTGTGACCCGCGTCTGGTACCGGATGCCCGTCTGCTGAAATCCCTGAGTTATCAGGAAGCGATGGAGCTGTCGTATTTTGGCGCCTCCGTACTGCACCCGAAAACCATTGCTCCGATTGCCCAGTTCCACATTCCCTGCCTAATCAAAAACAGTTTTAACCCGCAGGGGGCCGGTACGCTGATCGGTCAGGATACCGGCGAAGACAAGCTGGATATCAAAGGCATCACCACGCTGAAAAACCTGACCATGGTGAACGTTTCCGGTCCGGGTATGAAGGGAATGGTCGGCATGGCGGCCCGAGTCTTTGGCGCGATGTCATCCGCCGGGGTGTCGATTGTTCTGATCACTCAGTCATCGTCGGAGTACAGCATCAGCTTCTGTATTGAAAGCGATGACAAAGTTGCGGCCGAGAAAGCCCTGCACAACAACTTTGAACTGGAACTCAAAGAAGGCTTGTTGGAGCCGGTCGAGTTCATGGATAACGTGGCGATCGTAACGCTGGTGGGTGACGGTATGCGTACCTCTCGTGGCGTGGCGTCTCAGTTCTTTACCTCGCTGGCAGAAGTGGACGTCAACATTGTGGCCATTGCGCAGGGGTCTTCGGAGCGCGCGATTTCTGCGGTGATCCCGGATGAAAAAGTGTCGGAATCGGTGAAAGCCTGTCACGAAAACCTGTTTAACAGCCAGCACTTCCTAGATGTGTTTGTTATCGGCGTTGGCGGTGTGGGCGGTGAGCTGGTCGAGCAGATCCGTCGCCAGCAGGCGAAACTGGCTGACAACGGCATCGTGATTCGGGTTTGTGGCCTGGCCAACAGCCGTGGCATGCTGATGGACAGCAACGGGCTGCCTCTGGATAACTGGCGTGATCTGATGGGACAGGCCCGCGAGGCGCTGAGTCTGGCGCGAATGATCCAGTTGGTGAAACGCAACCATATCATCAACCCGGTGGTGATCGATTGTACGTCGGATCAGGGCATTGCCGAGCAGTATGCGGACTTCCTGGCCTCCGGTTTCCACGTCATCACACCGAACAAGAAAGCCAACACGGCCAGCATGGCATACTACCAGCAGCTGCGTCAGGCGGCCCGTTCCAAGCGCCGTAAGTTCATGTATGACACCACTGTGGGTGCCGGTCTGCCGGTTATCGAAAACCTGCAGAACCTGATGGCAGCCGGTGATGAGCTTGAGCGCTTCAGCGGTATCCTGTCCGGCTCGCTGTCTTACATCTTTGGCAAGCTGGATGAAGGCATGAGCTTCAGTGAAGCGACAACAGTGGCGCGCAATAATGGCTTTACTGAGCCAGACCCGCGTGATGATCTGTCCGGTATGGATGTGGCGCGTAAGCTGCTTATTCTTGCCCGTGAGTCCGGTCTGGAACTGGAACTGGACGATGTGGTGGTAGAACAGGCACTACCGCCGGGCTTTGATGCCAGCGGCAGTAATGACGAGTTTATGGCGCGCCTGCCGCAAGCCGATGCCTATTTTGCCGAGCTGTCTGAAAAAGCAGCCGCAGAAGGGAAAGTGCTACGCTATGTGGGTGAAATTAATCAGGGGCAGTGTGCTGTGCGCATTGCCGCCGTGGATGCCGATGATCCTATGTTCAAGATCAAGGATGGCGAAAATGCCCTGGCATTCTACAGCCGCTACTACCAGCCAATCCCACTGGTGTTGCGTGGCTACGGAGCCGGTACTGAAGTAACGGCGGCCGGTGTATTCGCGGATCTGATGCGGACGTTGGGCTGGAAACTAGGAGTATAAAATGAGTGTTGTTGTTTACGCGCCAGCGTCAATTGGGAACGTCAGCGTAGGTTTTGATGTGCTGGGGGCGGCCGTATCGCCGCTGGACGGCACATTACTGGGGGACCGGGTGAAAGTGGCTGCCGGAGAGCAGCCCTTCTCGCTGCAGTGTATCGGCCGCTTTGTGGACAAACTGCCACAGCAGGCGGAAGAAAATATTGTGTACCGCTGCTGGCAGGTCTTTGCCCGGGAGCTGGACAAAAAAGGCCAGACCCTAAAACCGGTTGCCCTGACGCTGGAAAAGAACATGCCGATTGGCTCAGGACTGGGTTCCAGTGCCTGTTCCATTGTGGCTGCGCTGGATGCGTTAAACCACTACCACGATTTGCCGCTGACAGAAACGGAACTGCTGGCCCTGATGGGCGAGATGGAAGCGGAAATTTCAGGCAGCCTGCACTACGACAATGTCGCGCCGTGCTACCTTGGCGGGTTGCAGTTTATGGTGGAAGAGCTGGGAATCATCAGCCAGGAAGTCCCGTGTTTTGACGACTGGTACTGGGTGATGGCGTATCCGGGGATCAAAGTACCCACCGCAGAAGCGCGCGCAATTTTGCCGTCGCAGTACCGCCGTCAGGACGTTATTGCCCACGGCCGTTATTTGGGAGGCTTTATCCACGCCTGTCATTCGCAGCAGCCTGAGCTGGCCGCAAAAATGATCAAAGATGTGGTGGCGGAGCCATACCGTGAACGCTTATTGCCGGGATTTGCCCAGGCGAGGCAATATGCGCTGGAAGCAGGGGCGCTGGCCAGCGGGATCTCCGGCTCCGGACCGACCATGTTTAGCATCTGTAATGACATTGACGTTGCCCAGCGTATTGCACGATGGTTGCAAGATCATTATGTTCAGAACGATGAAGGATTTGTCCATGTCTGTCGTCTTGACAGTCAGGGCTCGAAAGTAACAGGAAGTGAGCTGTAACCATGAAGCTATATAACTTAAAAAATCACCAGGAACAGGTTTCTTTTGGCCAGGCGGTCCGTCAGGGACTGGGGTCGAATCAAGGGCTGTTTTTCCCGTCTGAGCTGCCGTTTTTTGATGATGTGGATGCTCTGCTGGAGCAAGACTTTATCAGCCGCAGCACGCGCATTTTATCGGCCTTTATCGGTGACGAACTGGCGGCGGAAACCGTGGCGCAAATGGTTGGTAATGCGTTCCAGTTCCCGGCCCCGATTGCCAAAGTAAAAGAGGGGGTATACGCGCTGGAATTGTTCCACGGCCCGACTCTGGCGTTTAAAGATTTCGGTGGCCGCTTTATGGCTCAGTCACTGGCTGCGGTGTCTGAACGTGACGGCAAGATCACGATTCTGACCGCGACATCCGGCGACACTGGCGCGGCAGTTGCCCATGCTTTCTTTGGCATGGACAACATCAAAGTGGTCATTCTCTATCCGAAAGGAAAAATCAGCCCGCTGCAGGAAAAACTGTTCTGTACGCTGGGTGACAACATCACCACGGTCGCCGTTAACGGTACGTTTGATGATTGCCAGGCATTGGTGAAACAGGCCTTTGACGACGCTGAACTGCGTCAGGAAGTGGGTCTGAATTCGGCGAACTCTATTAATATCAGCCGCCTGCTGGCGCAGATTTGCTACTACTTTGAAGCGGTGGCACAGCTGTCAAAAGCTGAGCGCGAGGAGCTGGTTATTGCCGTGCCAAGCGGTAACTTCGGTAACCTGACGGCGGGCTTGCTGGCCAAGGCGATTGGCTTGCCTGTGAAGCGTTTCATCGCGGCCACCAACGTTAATGATACAGTGCCACGTTACCTGCAAACCGGTAACTGGGAACCGACGCCGACCGTACCGACGCTGTCTAATGCGATGGACGTCAGCCAGCCGAACAACTGGCCGCGTATCGAGGAGCTGTGCCACAAGCAGGGGTGGGGGCTGGATACCCTGGGTTACGGCGCGGTGAATGATGAGCAGACCGCCGACACGCTGCGTCAGATGGAGAAGGAAGGTTACCTGTGTGAACCTCACGGTGCTATTGCTTACCGCGTGCTGAATGAGCAACTGGCAGACAGTGAAACGGGGCTGTTCCTGTGTACCGCCCATCCGGCCAAATTTAAGGAAGTGGTGGATGACATTCTGGGCAAAGACATCCCACTACCCACCCCACTGGCTAAGCATAACGCCATGGAGCTGCTGTCGCTGGAGCGTGATAATGACTTTGCCCAGCTAAAAGTGGTGCTACGCGACGTACAATAAGCCTGCGCAGAACGGCAGGTAACAAAAAACGGCATCCAAGATGCCGTTTTTTTATTTCGGGTGCCTAAGGCGGGTTGCCCAAGCTGGGCATAACCAGATTGGCGATTACAGCGTGCTGGTAAAAGTACGAGCGATCACGTCGCGTTGTTGCTCTGTTGTCAGCGAGTTGAAACGCACAGCGTAACCCGAAACACGGATTGTCAGCTGAGGGTACTTTTCAGGGTGCTTCGCGGCATCTTCCAGCGTTTCACGCTTCAGAACGTTCACGTTCAGGTGCTGGCCGCCTTCGATTTTTGCCGGTGCTTCGATTGGCAGTTCACGGTACTCGATGTCGCCCAGATCAGTAGCGGCAACAACCTGGTCGGCTTCAAAGCCTGCTGAAGCGGCTACACAGCGCGCTTCATTCTTGTCGCTGTCCAGGATCCAGATAGAGTTCAGTAGATCATCGTTTGCCGCTTTAGTGATTTGAATACCCTTGATCATGGCTTTCTCCTTCAGGGGGATGTCGTTAATTTTTTCGATTTTCGTGTCGAGCTGCGTATTATATACCCCGAGCCCCTTTTTTCTGTGTTGATTTAGATCAAATAACCACAAAAAACCACAAATAAAATAAGGCTGATTTTTTGAGCTTGGTCAATCAACCCTTAAATAAACTGGTTTTGTAATTGTTTTTGCCAACATTAAAAAATAATTGAACGCTTATTTTGTTGTAAAATTACTACAAAATAAGAGGGGTTAAATCACTAACCCTAAGAAAAATGTGAGTCGACAGTGTCAGAATTGTCGTCGCAAACGTTAATCAGTAACGAGATTGAGTAGGAGAGCCATGAAGTTAATTGGCGCACATGTATCTGCCGCCGGTGGTGTACATCATTCCCCGGAAAATGCCCGCCAGATTGGCGCAAACGCCTTTGCCCTGTTTACCAAAAATCAGCGGCAGTGGGTGGCCAAGCCACTGACCGCAGATGTTGTGGCTGCGTTCAAGGCGCGATGTAAGCAATATGGTTTCGGGCCCGAATCCATATTGCCCCATGACTCATACCTGATAAATCTGGGTGCTCCGGAAGCGGATAAGCTGGAGAAATCGCGCGCGGCGTTCATCGATGAAATGGAACGTTGCCAGCAGCTGGGGCTGACCCTGTTGAATTTCCATCCCGGCAGTCATCTGAAGAAAATCAGTGAAGCCGATTGCCTGTCGCTGATTGCAGAATCGATCAACCTGGCCCATCAGGCGGTGCCGGATGTTGTGGCGGTGATTGAGAACACGGCGGGTCAGGGGACGAATCTGGGCTGGCGCTTTGAGCATCTGGCTGAAATTATTGCGCAGGTTGAGGATAAAAGTCGGGTCGGTGTGTGTATCGACACTTGCCACACGTTCGCTGCCGGATATGATCTGCGCACTGAAACCGCGACCGATCAGACCTTTGCCGAATTTGATCAGATTGTTGGCATGCACTATTTGCGCGGTATGCATCTCAATGATTCGAAAGGCGGGCTGGGCAGTCGTTTGGATCGCCATCACAGCCTGGGTGAAGGGGAAATCGGTTGGGATTGTTTCCGTTATCTGATGCAGGACAGCCGGTTCGATAACATTCCGCTGGTGCTGGAAACCATCAATCCGGATATCTGGGCGCAGGAGATCGCGACCCTGCGTGCTTTCATCCCGGCATCGTAACGGGTCTGACGGTTACAGCAGCGACCTGCGTAATCTCGGGTTGAGATGTGCAGGTTTGGCGCATGAGCGCCCCACCTCGGCGCACGAGTTGCGGGGAAAAAGGGTGTAAGATACTTAATATATTGATTATTAATGGTTAATTATTTTGGCATCCTTTTTTTATAGGTTGTTTCAGTGATCATTGGCCGCAAGAATGAGGAGGCACTATGAATACTGAGATGATGATCCTGTGCTATGGCATATCCCGATTGCCTCAGGCATACCGTCATATCCAGGGACGTGGCCACTGGCGAACGCCAGTCCGTTCCAAAGTACGTCAGCAACCGGAATAATCGAGAGCGCCTGCGGGCGCTTTTTTTGTTTGCGGAAGGCTATACAATAGCGGCTCAATCACATGACAGGAGCATGATATGAGCCAACCGCTGACCTGGCAGCAAGTCATCACGGCTGAGCGCGAGAAGCCTTACTTTCAGCAAATCGAGCACTTTGTGGCGGCTGAGCGTGAGTCCGGCAAAGCCATTTATCCTCCCGAGGCGGAGGTGTTCAGCGCGCTGAACAGCACCCCGCTGGAGCAGGTGAAAGTCGTTATTTTGGGCCAGGATCCGTATCACGGGCCAGAGCAGGCGCACGGTTTGAGCTTTTCCGTTCGGCCGGGAATCAAAGTGCCGCCGTCGCTGGCAAACATGTATAAAGAACTGGCGACCGATATTCCGGGCTTCACGGCTCCCGAGCACGGCTATCTGCAAGGGTGGGCCGAGCAGGGCGTGTTGTTGCTCAATACGGTTCTGACGGTGGAGCAGGGCAAAGCGCATTCGCATGCCAAGATCGGCTGGGAGACGTTCACCGACCGCCTGATTGAAGTGATTAATCAGCAGTGCGAGGGGGTCGTGTTCCTGCTTTGGGGAGCCCATGCGCAGAAAAAAGGGAAGAAAATCGACACTGCCCGCCACCATGTGCTGCATTCAGCGCATCCGTCACCGCTCTCCGCGTATCGCGGATTCTTCGGCTGCAAGCACTTCTCTCAGACAAATAAGTTATTGGAGCAGATGAATAAATCGCCGATTAACTGGATGTTAGCCGATCGTACCTAATTGAGTGATTTGTGATGAAAGTGTGATCTTTTTTCGGGTTTGCTAATCGGGATCAAGGTGGGGATGCCATTCTGTGCTTACACTTTCAGTAATGGAAAGATGACTGGGAGGTAACGACAATGATGTTGGATGACATTCACACTGAGCATGGTTATATCATCCGTCTGCTCAATATTCTGCAACAAAAGCTGGATGCTATTCGGCAGGGACAGACGGTGAATTACACGCTGATCAAAGAGATCGTGGATTACCTGCAAAGCCATGCAGAACAGTGCCACCACCCGAAAGAAGATATTCTTTACCACTATTATCAGAGCCACTATGCCGATGATCAGGGTGATATGGCCAGTCTGGAGCGGGAGCACCAGGAGTTGGCCCAGCTGACCCACGAGTTTTCAGATACCGTCGAAATGATCCTGATGGATGCGGTTGTGCCGCTTGATGTCTTTGCCGACAAGCTGAACGCGTTTGTCACCCGGCAGCGGGCTCACCTGGAATTCGAAGAGCAGAATGTCTTTCCGCGGATCCGGGCTAACTTCACCAAAGATGACTGGCTTGCCGTGTCCGGGCAATACTCACAGTGCGAGTGCGATCCTTTGTTTGGCTCTCAGGTCGCCGAACGGTATCGCGCGCTGTCAGAGCGTCTGCAGCGCCTGCCATAGTCAGTGATAGTCCGTAATTGATCACACCCCGTAGTTAGTTGTTAGTCGTTAATAGAGGCGGCCTCTGACATGAGCCAAACGCTGAATCGACCGGGGTGAGGGAATTCGCCCCGGCATACGGGCCGGGGCGCGAGTGACCGACAAAAGGAAAAGCGTGGCGTGTTGGTACGTAACCAGGGAAACACAAAGAGTCGGCACAGGCCGACTCTTTTTCGGTAAGCTGTGGATTAGATTAGAGATCTAATTCGTCATCTGATAAATCGCGGAACATGTCGATATCAGCAAGTTCGCGGCGTAGTCTTTGTTTGTCCTTCAATGCTTCAATTTCCCGCCACTTGCGTTTCACAGGCTTGCTGCGTGAGCTTCGGGTCGGCATGTCTGTTGCAAGAATGTCATCGAATGCGTAACTGTCCATAGAGCACCTCTTCCTCACAATCGGTCAGTAGTTAAATATCACAACAGGCCTAAAAATAAAATTGAAGTGTTTCACAATTGTTGCCAGCTGATGAATGTTTTATGTGTCAAACCTCGCAAAAACGTTTGGCTTGCGGAATATTTCACCACCTGGGGTGACCTCCTGATGTTTCAAAATCGGGATGCAGGGGCGATTTATAAGCACCTGACAGGCATAAAGCATGTCATCCACCAATAATTTAGGGATGAGATATTGATTTTTGAGGGGTAAGTTTGCATGATCACCGCCCATCTGCAGTTAGCCCAAGTGCAATCGGTACGACCGGTTGTCGACAGAACCGGCCGTTATTTACAAATCAATAACAAGCTAACTGCGCTAAGTGAAGGTCTGAATGTTGCTCTGCAACCGGCTTTCGCTGCCATTTATCAAATAATAACACTAAGGTTGTAGCACTCTCCGTTGTTCCGGCAGTTTGCCCGTTTGGCTGAGGCTACATTTGTCTTTTCCTGACGGTTGCCATTTTTATGTCGCAGTCGTCAGTGTTCGAATGAATTGAAAGGGGTTGACGTGTCAAGTCAGATTAACTTTTTGAATGATCTGTTGTGGGGCTCCGTCCTGATATATCTGTTGATTGGGGTCGGCGTGTATTTCACTTACCGCCTGGGCTTCATCCAGTTCCGTCATTTCGGTCACATGTTCAGTGTCATGCGTAACAGCCGAAAGTCTGACGAGGCAGGTATTTCGTCGTTTCAGGCATTATGTACCAGCCTGGCAGCACGGGTGGGAACCGGCAACATGGCCGGTGTGGCCGTCGCGCTGACACTGGGTGGTCCGGGGGCGATTTTCTGGATGTGGCTGATTGCGATGCTGGGCATGGCCACGGCGTTTGCTGAAAGTGCACTGGCACAGTTGTATAAAACCCGCGATGACGATGGAAACTACCGTGGCGGCCCGGCCTATTACATGGAAAAAGGCCTGGGCATGCGCTGGATGGGGGTCGCCTTCTCAATCTGCCTGATCATTGCCTTCGGTCTGGTGTTTAACTCGGTTCAGGCGAACTCTATTTCTCAGGCGATGAATGTCGCGTTTGGCTGGAACCCGATGTATGTCGGGATCGGTCTGGTCATTATGGCGGGTGTGATCATTTTCGGTGGCCTGCGTGCCGTTGCCCGTACAGCTGAAATTCTGGTGCCGGCCATGGCCCTGTGTTACCTGGTGCTGGCGATGTTCATTCTGATGATGAATATTGAGAAGCTGCCGGATGTGCTGGGGATGATTTTCCGCAGCGCCTTCGGGCTGGAAGAAGCGGCCTCGGGGGCGTTGGGTTACACCATTGCCCAAGGGATGATCAATGGCCTGAAACGTGGCCTGTTCTCAAACGAAGCTGGGATGGGATCGGCACCTAATGCGGCTGCCTCGGCCACGCCTTACCCGCCGCATCCGGCCTCGCAGGGATATGTGCAGATGCTGGGGGTGTTTATGGACACCATCGTGATCTGCTCGGCGACCGTTGCCATTATTCTAATGTCTGGCGAATATGTGCCGCACAGCGAAATTACCGGTATTGAGCTGACTCAGCGCGCCCTGAGTTCACAGGTTGGCGGCTGGGGATCGATTTTCATTGCCGTGGCGATTTTCTTCTTTGCGTTTACCTCGCTGGTGGCTAACTACTCGTACGCTGAAACGAACCTGATCTTCCTGGAACACAACCACAAAGCGGGTCTGACTTTATTCCGGTTAGTTGTGTTGGGGATGGTGATGTTTGGTGCAATGGCTGATCTGCCGACCGTTTGGGCGATGGCCGATGTGTCGATGGGGATGATGGCCATCATCAACCTGATAGCCATTGTGCTGCTGTCCGGTACGGTGGTGAAGCTGGCGCGGGACTATAACAAGCAGCTGGAGCAAGGCAAAGTGCCGACCTTCGACAGCAATGATTATCCGGAGCTGCATGCTCAGCTGGAAGAAGAAGGGATCTGGGACCAGTCCGGTAAGCAGTAAGCGCTTCCTGGTCACCATCATTTACCACGCTAACCATCGGCCAAGCAGATGGTTCTGATAGGAAAAACCACGCGGATTACGCGTGGTTTTTTTTTGCAATGCTGTTACCATTTTGTCGGACCTGAGCGCCTGATAAAGGAACAACTTATGCTAATTGTGGTATCACCGGCCAAAACCCTGGATTATGAATCGCCGTTGGCGACCCAGACTTACACCCAGCCGGAGCTGACTGAACATTCGGCTGAACTGATTGAAGTGTGTCGCGAACTGACCCCGGCGCAAATTGCGAGCCTGATGAAAGTCAGCGATAAAATTGCCGGCCTGAATGCGGCCCGTTTTGCTGAGTGGCAACCGGAATTTACCACTGACAATGCCCGTCAGGCGATCCTGGCATTTAAAGGTGATGTCTACACCGGGCTGGAAGCGGAAACGCTGGATGAAGACGGTTTTGCCTATGCGCAACAACACCTGCGCATGCTGTCTGGTCTGTATGGCCTGCTGCGCCCGTTGGATTTGATGCAGCCGTATCGCCTGGAAATGGGGACGAAACTGGAAAACCCGCGTGGGGCGAACTTGTACCAGTTCTGGGGCGATATCATTACAGATAAGCTGAATGCCGCGTTAGCCGCACAAGGTGACGATGTGCTGGTGAATCTGGCTTCCAACGAGTATTTCAAAGCGGTGAAGCCGAAGAAAATCGCGGGCAAGATTATTACCCCGGTGTTCAAAGACTGTAAAAACGGCACCTACAAAGTTATCAGCTTTTACGCCAAAAAAGCGCGTGGCATGATGGCGCGCTACATTCTGGATCACAAAGTGGATTCGGTTGAAGGCTTGAAAGCCTTTGATACCGCTGGCTATTATTTTGTACCGGCGGAGTCGACGGCAACGGAACTGGTGTTTAAGCGCGAAGAGCAATAAACCGGGCTGTTCCTGATATATCCGGGAAATCCGGGACGTCAGGAAAGTAGAGCGTGCGGCACACAGGCCGTGGATGAACAATCCGCAGGCAAACAAAAAGGCTGGTCGAAACCAGCCTTTTTTGATCCGGGTGCCCCGTCAGTAAGAGGGAGCACGTGTCCAGCAAATTACGGAAGAGTCGTTACTTTTTTACTTTCTTCTTTTTCGCTGCAGTGCCTTTGGCATCTTTTTTCTTTGTGTCTTTTTTCTTTTTCTTCTTCACCGTACTGGCTTTCTTGTGTTTCGGACGCATACCTTCGACGAAGCGCTCCGGCACATCTTCTTTCATGTAGCGGCTAACACGTTCGATTTGGCTTTGATCGTGCGCTTCAACCAGTGAGACTGCGGTGCCTTTCTTACCAGCACGAGCGGTACGGCCGATACGGTGCAGATAGACATCTGCGGTACGTGGCATGTCGAAGTTGATCACATGGCTCACATCCGGCAGATCGATACCACGGGCTGCGACATCGGTCGCCAGCATGATATTGATGTCACCAGAGCGGAAACGGTTGATCGTGTTGTTACGCGATGCCTGAGCCATTTCACCCTGTAGCCAGCAGCAATTAATTTTCATCGATGCCAGTTGATCGCGCAGCTCGGCCAGGCGTTCACGGGTTTTGACGAAAATGATGGTGCGATCCGCTTCTTTCAGTACTTCCTGCAACAGCGCCAGTTTGTGCGCCATATCGTCACAACGGTAGTAGAACTGGTGGATTTTCTTACGCTCGCGGCGCGGCGGCTCAGCGTTGACTTCTACCGGCTCATTCAGAATACCCTGTGAAAAGTCACGAACCCCTTTCCCTTCCAGAGTGGCAGAGAACAGCAGGCTCTGGCGACGCCAGCGACATTCATTGTGAATGCGTTCCACGA
Source organism: Photobacterium sp. GSS17 (assembly GCF_028621875.1). Lineage (NCBI taxonomy): Bacteria > Pseudomonadati > Pseudomonadota > Gammaproteobacteria > Vibrionales > Vibrionaceae > Photobacterium > Photobacterium sp. GSS17. Next base: position 561,000 of record NZ_CP117517.1, read on the forward strand.
TTTTACCAAAGCCCATGTCGAGCATGCGGTCGGCTTCGTCCAGAATAAGACATTCAATGGCGCGACAGTCAAAGCGCTCAGCTTCGATGTACTCCATCAGACGGCCCGGCGTGGCCACAACGATATCCTGGGTTTTACCCAGCAGCTCGGCGTGCTCGTCGTAAGAAATACCGCCGGTAATCGTGAAGATTTTCAGCGAAGTGTACTTAGCCAGGGCGCGAGCCTGATCGGCAACCTGAATGGCCAGCTCACGGGTCGGCGTCAGTACCAGTACGCGTGCAGGCCCCGGCTTCTTACGCGGGAAGTCCTGCAAATGCTGCAGCATTGGCAGAAGAAACGCGGCGGTCTTTCCGGTGCCGGTAGGAGCGGAAGCCAGCACGTCCCGCCCGTCCAGTGCGTGTGGGATTGCTTCGGTCTGGACCGCGGTTGGGCGCTCGTAACCGATCTCTTCAATGGCCTGCAACAGCTCACTATCTAATTCTAATTCGGAAAAGTTTCTCACCAGTCAATTCTCCTCGGGAATGCAGGACGACGGCCCTGATGGGGCGTCTCGTTGTGGTTCCGGTTTATTTGCCGCTTATCGCTTCGGCGACAAGGGGCGGCATTATAGTGATTATTGGCGTAACTATCACCGATAAATATACAAAAAACTGCCGGCGATGGCGTCCGTTTCTGTCCGGCAGGGTTACATCTTCAGGTAAAACGCCTGTGTCAGCGCAATAAAATCCGCTGAATAGCTTCCCTGATGGTGGATCACCAGCTGTTCGTTCAGGCACGTCCCGGCGGTGGGGGACAGTGCGATCAGTAAGCGGCTGACCGGTTTGTTCCCGGTCGTGCGCACTTCACATACCCTGCGGCAATGGAGCTTAAAGGTCTCAGCCATAGCGATGAACTGGCGGCCTTCATAATCCGGCAGAATCAGGCTGGCGGTGCCTTCCGGGGCCAGCAAGTGCCGCAAGGCGGTCAGCAGGGCCTGATGGGTCAGGCTGTCGGTGTGGCGTGCCGTGGCCCTGGCCTGGCAGTCAGCCTGCTCCCCGTGGTTGAAATACGGTGGATTACAGACAATGGCTGGGTACGCCCCGGCTGGCTGCGCTGTCGCCCAGGTTTGCACATCAGCATTGACCAGCGTCAGGCGAGACGACCAGGGGGAATCGGCAAAATTGTGTTGTGCAGCCAGGGCAGCACCGGCATCAAGCTCAATGGCGGTCACCGTCGTGTGCTCAGTCGTACGCTGGGCTGCCATCAGAGCCAGCAGACCGCTGCCGGTCCCAATATCCAGTACCGTATTTTTTGTGGCGGTCTTCCCGTCCTGACCAGCAAGGTCGGGTACGTGCGGTGCACTGGGAGGTAATTCCGCCCAGGCACCTAGCAGCACACCGTCGGTGCTTACCGGCATTCCGCAGCCGTGATCATTGACGTGAAATTGTTTGAAGGTGAAGCCTTTTGCCATGGTTGTTTGAGGTTCTGTCACAATTTTGCAGATGATAGTAACGCGTCAAGAAAGAGAAGCAAGTTCAGTGATGAGCTGTTAACAGGTTGTTGAATAGGTTTTAATTCTGATGGTGATCTTTTATCGAATGCGTATGTGGTGGTTTATAGTTCCGTTCGAGGTTTTGATTTTGGTTTGATATTCTGGTTTCAAAGGTATCCAGCCAAAGATTGTGGTGTTTTTATCTATTCCCTTGCTTATTGAATGCTTTTTCGTCATTATGCTGCGAGCAAGGTCACATTCAGCTTTTCATTTTTTGTGATCTCGATATTAAAAATATAAGCAAAACGCTAACACAACATTAATCCGTAAGAGTGGAAGGTGCAGTTTGAAAAAGTCACTCAAAGTCACTGATATCATGGCGATAGGTTTTATGACCTTCGCATTCTTCTTAGGCGCTGGGAATATCATATTCCCTCCGCAGGCCGGTCTGGCGGCGGGTGAGAATCTGCTACCGGCCATGTTTGGTTTCCTGTCTACCGCGGTGGGTCTGCCACTGGTCGGCATTATCGCGGTAGCGATTGCCGGTGGGGGTTGGAAAGGGCTGACTCGTGATCTGCCACCGCAAGTGGCGACTCTGATGGCTGTGCTGATCTTCATTATTATTGGTCCCGCTTTTGCAGCACCGCGTACAGGTCTTGTGGCTTACGAAATGGCGGTGAAGCCGTTTATCCCTGAAGCCGGTCAAGTCAGCTTGACGCTGTTTTCGATTCTGTTTTTTGCCGTGGCGATGTTCTTTGCATGGTCTCGCGGTAAGCTGATTGACACTATCGGTAAGTTCCTGACGCCAGCCCTGTTTGCGGTACTGGCTGTTCTGGCGGTGGCTGTCTTCCTGTTCCCTCAGGGGGAGATTCAGGCGGCTCAGGGTGAGTACGCGAACATGGCGTTCACCAAAGGCTTCCTGGAAGGTTACAACACTATGGATACCTTTGCGGCCCTGATGTTCGGGATGCTGATTGTCGATGTGATTCGCAGCAAAGGCATTACTGACGAAAAAACCACTTGTACTTATCTGGTTTACGCAGGTTTGATTGCCGCTGCGGGTCTGGCATTTGTGTATGTGTCACTGTTCTATCTGGGGGCGACCAGCTCTGCAGTGGCGGCAGGTGCTGACAATGGCGGGACTATCCTGGCGAGCTATGTACAGGCACTGTTTGGCCCGGTAGGTCAACTGATCCTGTCTGCGATTGTGCTGCTGGCCTGTCTGACAACTGCCATTGGCCTGATCAGTGCGTGTTCTGATTACTTCAGCTCACTGACTAAGCTGTCTTATGAAAAATGGGTGGTGCTGTTGGGCGTGGTTTGTGCGGTAATCGCCAACGTAGGTCTGAGCCAGTTGATCTCCCTGTCAATTCCGGTTCTGTTTGCGCTGTATCCGGTGGCAGTAGCGCTGGTGGCCCTGACTTTTGTGCGTCGCTGGTTGCCAAATCCGCGTCTGGCATACCGTGTGGTGCTGGCGGTATCACTGTTGTTCAGCCTGATTGATGCCGGCAAATTTATCGGCATGGATCTAAGCGCGCTGAATATCCTGCCGCTGTTTGACTATGGCATGGCGTGGGTACTGCCAACGGCACTGGCACTGGTTGTGACTCGCTTCATTGGTTCGCCAGAGTCACAAAGCGAAGCTTCTGCGGCATAAAGGCCCGTCCATCCAAGACGATCCGAACATAAAAAACGGGATGCTCAGGCATCCCGTTTTGTTTCTGTCTTTTTATCCTGGGTTTCACACAGCAGCGCTTACAGTGTCTCGCTGTATTCCGTCAGGATTTGCTCACACCAGCTTGTGATACGCTCGTCACTCAGTTCGTACTGGCTGTCTTCATCCAGTGCCAGGCCGACAAAGAACTTGCCGTCTTCGGTCAGGGCTTTGGACGCTTCAAACGTATAGCCTTCATTTGGCCAGTAGCCGACAAAGTTTGCGCCAGATGGCAGCAATTTGTCGTGCAGCATACCCATCGCGTCGAGGAACCACTCGGTATACCCTTCCTGATCGCCCAGGCCAAACAGGGCAATGGTTTTGCCGGTCAGATCAAGACCGTCAAGCTGTTCCCAAATGGCTTCCCAGTCTTCCTGCAACTCGCCGAAGTCCCAGGTCGAAATTCCTAGGATCAGCATGTCGTACTGGTTCATGGCGGTCAGGTCTGCTTCTTTTACGTTAAACACCTCAACCAGCTCCGCACCGATACACTCGCGGATTTTCTCTGCGGTCATTTCGGTATAGCAGGTGGTTGAGCCGTAGAATAGGCCAATCTTCATGCTGCGTATCCAATATTTTACAAAAAAGTGATAACGGGATTTTACCTATCCCCATCCCCTGATTGCCAGTTAAAGTTACTGTCGGTGGTTGTGGCGGCATGACGGCGTGATCTATCGACCTTCTACCGCGTGGTCACTACTGTGTTTGGTTATCGCAGGCTGGTCCCGACGTTAAGGTTACGGGTTCTATGCCATGCCGCTGGCGGAACGACATAAAATGGCGGCCATAACGGCTGCCATTACATTTTCGGTCAAAATCGACTACTATACGGATACTGTTTATTTATCCATGTGTTTGTACTTGCTCACAATCGTTCAGGTGCCTGTTTTTCAGGTACATATGTTTCACTTGCTCAGTGTTTTAGGTATGCAGTGTTTCATTTGAATCGTGTTCAGCGCATGGTGTTCAGGCAATAAAGTGTTCGAGGTAGTAGTGGAAAACGAGGCAGTGATTATCGAGCGGTTTCTCGATGCAATGTGGATGGAGCGCGGCTTGTCGGAAAACACGCTAGCGTCATATCGCAACGATCTCAAAAAGCTCGAAGGCTGGATTGATGACCAGGGGCTGACCCTGATAACCGTATCGGCAGACGATTTACAGCGCTATCAACAGTGGCTGTTTGATGCCGAGTACAAGCAGACATCCCGGGCCCGGATGGCGTCGGCGATTCGTCGCCTGTATCAGTACCTGCACCGGGAAAAGCTGCGTGATGATGACCCGAGTGCGATGCTGGTGAGCCCGAAACTGCCCAAGCGCCTGCCGAAAGACATTACTGAAGCCCAGGTTGATGCCCTGCTGGAGGCGCCGAACACGGACGATCCGCTGGAGCTGAGAGACAAAGCTATGCTGGAGCTGCTGTATGCTACCGGCCTGCGTGTGACTGAGCTGGTCAGCCTGACGATGGAAAATGTCAGCTTGCGTCAGGGGGTGGTCCGGGTGATCGGTAAAGGCGATAAAGAGCGCTTGGTGCCGATGGGGGAGAACGCGATTGATTGGATCACTCAGTTCCTGCAATACGGCCGGCCTCAGCTGCTGGGCGAGAAAAGCTCCGATGTGGTGTTTCCGAGCCGCCGTGCCAAGCAGATGACGCGGCAGACATTCTGGCACCGGATTAAACACTATGCGGTGCTGGCCGGTATTGATGCCGAAACCCTGTCGCCACACGTGATGCGTCATGCCTTTGCCACACATTTACTGAATTACGGTGCGGATCTGCGGGTTGTACAGATGTTGCTGGGACACAGTGACTTATCGACCACCCAGATTTATACCCATGTGGCCACTGAGCGCCTCAAGCAGTTGCACGAAACTCACCATCCGCGTGCATAACAGAGGGATGGTGCGGGAATCATCCCGTTGAAGGGCTTCTTTTGTCGCATAAACGGTTACCGGGCGGGGTGTCTCAGCCGGAAGACTGGCTGTAGGTCTGCCGGATTGGTTATACTGATCAGGTCAGGAATTTTTTGTTCCGTTGAAATTTTTTCAGACACCCGTGGTCTTATCCCTCACAAGTGGGTATCGATTGGTCACAATCGCGCGGTATCCCTGTTTGGTCTGTTTTTATCTAATTGGAAAGGAAAGAGTCGAATGCACTTTTTGGGTCGTACGTTACTCGCTACTGCGGTGGCCATGACAGCTTTTGCCGCGTCAGCCAAGCCTGACGAAGCTGCCATTACAAGCAAACTGAGTGGGCTGGGTTTAGTGCCAGTAACGATCAGTGCTTCGCCGCTGCCTGGGTTGAATGAGGTAGTGACAGAGCGGGGAATCGTCTATGTCTCTGATGACGGCAAATACTTCCTGGCTGGTCACCTGTATCAGAATGACGGCGCAGAGCCAGTCAACCTGACTGAGCAGAAGATGGCCAAACTGAACAAAGACAAGCTCAAAGGCATGGAAGATGAGATGATCGTTTATCCGGCCAAAAATGAAAAATACGTGGTGACAGTGTTTACTGATACCACCTGCGGTTACTGCCGCAAGCTGCACAGTGAGATGCAGGCATACAACGATGCCGGTATTACTATCCGTTATCTGGCGTTTCCACGAGGTGGCGAGCGTTCGCGTAACTTTGGTGAAATGAGCGCGATCTGGGGGGCCAGTGACCCAGCCAAAGCTATGAACGATGCCAAGAACGGGACGTTTAATCCGAATGACGGCAAGAAACGTGATGATCTGGTGCGCAAGCATTACGAACTGGGCGTGGCAATGGGAGTCTCCGGTACCCCGGCGATGATTCTGGAAGACGGCACCATGCTGCCGGGTTACCAGCCAGCCCCAATGCTGCGTAAATTGCTCGACAGCCGCACCTGACAGCTAAAGCAGTTCGTCACAAGAGTACAAACGCCACGCCCGGAAGATGATTCCGGGCGTGTTTTTTTCCGGTTGAAATTCCGGCGCGGCGGTTGCTCGTCTTTCCCGACTGTCTATAATATCTCCGCGGTCTGTCGTTGCGCTGATAAAAGCCCAAGTTTTAAACCCCCAAAGTTGTAAAGGCTCAAGCAGTTAAAAGCCAAAGCTGATAAAGCCAATGAACAAGCCACATGAACACACAGCGCAAACGGCGGTGCCTACAAGCACAGCGAAAGCGTACGATAAAAGAGCAAGACGAAACCTTGCCTATTTAACCCCTGCCGGTCAGTAGATAAGCCTGATGATTGAAATTAAGCGCCGCCCCGAGGCGGATACCAGCCAGTTCAGCGATGCTGTTCATCCCCTGTTACAACGAATTTATGCCAGCCGCGGTATCCGCAGTGAACATGATCTGGAGCGCGGCGTGCGCGGCTTGCACAGCTACAACCAGCTCCACGGTATTCAGCCTGCGGTTGAGTTGCTCAAACAAGCACTCAGCGAGCAGCGTCGTATCATTGTGGTGGGGGATTTTGATGCCGATGGCGCAACCAGCTCAGCTTTGTCGGTACTGGCTTTGCGTATGCTGGGCAGCCGGAATGTGGATTATCTGGTGCCAAATCGCTTTGATGACGGTTACGGTCTGAGTCCGGAAGTGGTGGAGCAGGCCGCTGCCCGCGGCGCGGAAATGATCATGACGGTAGACAACGGGGTGTCATCGCTCAGTGGCGTGGCGGCAGCCAAAGCCAAAGGGATTCAGGTGCTGGTGACCGATCACCACCTGCCGGGTGATACCCTGCCGGATGCTGATGCTATTGTGAACCCGAACCTGCATGAGTGTGATTTTCCGTCGAAATCCCTGTGTGGCGTCGGGGTGGCTTTTTATCTGATGCTGGCGCTGCGTGCCGCTTTGCGTGAGGCCAACTGGTTTGCCGAGCAGGGGATCGCAGAGCCGAATCTGGCTGAGCTGCTGGATCTGGTTGCCTTGGGCACGGTGGCAGACGTGGTGGCACTGGACGGCAACAACCGCATTCTGGTGCATCAGGGGTTGCAACGTATCCGGGCCGGCAAATGCCGTCCGGGCATCCGTGCGTTGATTGAAGTGGCAAACCGCGATCCCGCCAAGCTGGTGGCCAGCGATTTAGGCTTTGCGCTCGGTCCGCGTATTAATGCGGCCGGTCGACTGGACGATATGTCTTTTGGGGTTGAGTTGCTGCTGTGTGACAACATTCAAGCGGCCCGACGAATGGCGGCAGAACTGGATGCCCTGAATCAGACCCGTAAAGAAATTGAGCAGGGGATGAAAGAAGAGGCGATGGCAATCTGTGAGCGCCTCAAGTTTAATCAGCAGGACATGCCTTTCGGCCTGGCGCTGTTCCAGCGGGACTGGCATCAGGGCGTGATTGGGATCCTGGCTTCCCGCATTAAAGAGATTTATCACCGCCCGGTGATCGCCTTTGCCGATGCCGGTAACGGTGAAATCAAAGGCTCGTGCCGCTCGATTCCCGGCTTGCACATGCGTGATGTGCTGGACCTGATTGATACCCAGAATCCGGGAATGATCAGTAAATTTGGCGGCCATGCCATGGCTGCCGGTCTGACGATTCACGAAGAGAAGCTTGACGCGTTTACCAAGGCGTTTGATCTGGTGGTCCGGAATGAGCTGGATGAGGATGCCCTCAAAGGGGTATTGCTGACTGACGGTGAGCTGACGCCGCAGGAGCTGAACCTGCAAACTGCCGAGTTGCTGCGCGCCGGTGGGCCGTGGGGACAGCAGTTCCCGGAGCCACTGTTCGATGGCCACTTCCGTTTGTTGCATCAGAAACTGGTGGGCGGCAAGCACCTGAAAATGATGCTGGAGCCATTGGCGGGGGGCAGCGTGATTGACGGGATCGCATTTAACGTCGATCTGCGCCGCTGGCCGGATGCGTCGGTTCAGCAGGTCGAGCTGGTTTACCGTCTCGACGTGAATGAGTTCCGCGGTAACAGTAACGTTCAGCTGCTGGTGGAGCACCTGTCAGCGCTGTAGCGTGCAGTACGAATCCGAGTGGCAAAGTCTCCGGGATATACAATATCTGGGGTATAAAATCTCAGGGTTGTAAAATCTCAGGGTTGTAAAATCTTAGGACTGTAAAAGCTTAGGATTGTAAAAACTCAGGGGCGTTAGCCACTAGCATGGTTAACTCTTACTCGTGTCTGTGGTTGTGATGAGCACTTGCTGTTGAGTCTGGCGTAGTTCTCATGCTGTCACGGAAAGACGCTTTTTCTCCATGTTATCGTCTGCAAACGGCAGGGCTCAGCCCTGCCGTTTGCGTCTGTAATCCCTTGCCTTTTCACGGTAATGTTTTCTGCCTTGCATCCGCTATCGCAACCAAAGCCGAGCAAGGGGAAGTAAACAAAGTATGACTGAGTGGTAACGGCACTGTTTCAGCGCCTCAGGCGGAGAAGAAAATCGCTGATTCCTTTTCTTCCCCCCTGTATATTCTATCTACAATTCGATAGAATCCTTCGGTTATGTCCATTTCGGCTATGAAGAGTGGCAATGTTCGAGATTAATCCTATTAAAAACCGACTTGAGGATGTGTCAGCACGTACTGACGTCCTTAGGGGGTACCTTTGACTACGATGCTAAGAAAGAGCGTCTAGAAGAGGTTAATGCAGAATTAGAGCAACCAGATGTATGGAACGAACCTGAACGCGCCCAGGCGCTGGGTAAGGAACGTGCGGCACTGGAAGCAGTGGTAGATACTATCGATCAGCTGGATCAGGGCGTTGAAGACGTCGAAGGTCTGCTGGAGCTGGCGGTAGAAGAGAACGATCAGGAAACGTTTGACGAAATCGAGCCTGAGCTGAAAGAACTGGAAGACAAGCTGGAACAGCTGGAATTCCGTCGCATGTTCTCCGGCGATCACGACTCGTCAGACTGTTATATTGACCTGCAGGCGGGCTCGGGTGGTACCGAAGCTCAGGACTGGACGTCAATGATGTTGCGCATGTACCTGCGTTGGGCAGAAGCCAAAGGCTTCAAGACCGAAGTGATTGAAGTGTCTGAAGGCGACGTGGCAGGTCTGAAGTCGGCAACAGTCCGCATCAGCGGCGAATATGCTTACGGTTGGCTGCGCACAGAAACCGGCGTTCACCGTCTGGTTCGTAAGTCACCGTTCGACTCCGGCGGCCGTCGTCATACCTCTTTTGCCTCGACGTTTGTTTATCCGGAAGTGGATGACAATATCGATATCGATATCAACCCGTCGGATCTGCGTATTGACGTATACCGTGCATCCGGTGCCGGTGGTCAGCACGTAAACACCACCGAATCTGCGGTACGTATTACGCACGTGCCAACCAATACTGTGGTGCAGTGTCAGAACGACCGTTCTCAGCACAAGAACAAAGATCAGGCGATGAAACAGTTGAAAGCAAAACTGTTTGAGCTTGAAATGCAAAAGCAAAATGCTGAGAAGCAGGCCAATGAAGATGCCAAGTCTGACATTGGTTGGGGTAGCCAGATCCGTTCATACGTACTGGATGACTCACGCATTAAAGATTTGCGTACCGGGGTGGAAAATCGAAACACCCAGGCAGTTCTAGACGGCGATCTAGACCGTTTTATTGAAGCCAGCCTGAAATCGGGTCTGTAACCGAGTTCGGTTAATGTATTTAAGGGTTCACCCATGACTGATCAATTACAAGATGAGAATAAGCTGATTGCTGAACGTCGCGCGAAACTAGACAGAATCCGCGAAGGTTGTAAAGCAAACGGCCACCCAAATGATTTCCGTCGCGATAGCCTGGCTGCTGATCTGCAAGCTCAATTTGGTGAGCTGAGCAAAGAAGAGCTGGAAGAGGCGGGCAACATTGTTGCTGTAGCTGGCCGTATTATGGCTAAGCGTGGCCCATTCCTGGCGATTCAGGATGTCTCTGGCCGCATTCAGGTTTATGCTGACAAAGAAGTGCAGAAAGAGCTGAAAGAGAAATACTCTGGCCTGGATATCGGTGACATCATCGGTGTGAAAGGTACGCTGCACAAGTCAGGTAAAGGTGACCTGTACGTCAACATGAACGAGTACGTCCTGCTGACAAAAGCACTGCGTCCTCTGCCAGAAAAATTCCACGGCCTGACTGACCAGGAAATGCGTTACCGTCAGCGTTACGTTGACCTGATTGTTAACGAAGATTCTCGTAACGCCTTCGTGGTACGTTCTAAAGTAGTATCGGCGATCCGTAACTTCATGGTGGAAAAAGGCTTCATGGAAGTCGAAACCCCAATGATGCACGTGATCCCAGGTGGTGCAACAGCTCGTCCGTTCGTGACTCACCACAATGCGCTGGATATCGACATGTACCTGCGTGTTGCGCCTGAGCTGTACCTGAAGCGTCTGGTTGTTGGTGGCTTCGAGCGTGTGTTCGAAATCAACCGTAACTTCCGTAACGAAGGTCTGTCTCCGCGCCACAACCCAGAATTCACGATGATGGAATTCTACATGGCGTACGCAGACTACAAAGATCTGATGGATCTGACGGAAGAGATGCTAAGCAAAATCGCACAAGACGTACTGGGTTCAACCAGCATGCCTTACGGCGATGAAACCGTTGAGTTTGCCGGTCCTTACGCTCGCATGAGCATGCTGGAAGCGATCAAGCACTACAACCCGAACCACGCTGATATTCAGGCGCTGGACTACGACAAAGTTCAGGATCGTGACCACATGATTGCGATTGCGAAGTCTGTTCACGTGGAAGTGGAAGATTTCTGGACTTGTGGCCAGCTGCTGGAAGAGATCTTTGGTGAAACGGCGGAACCTAAACTGATTCAGCCAACGTTCATCACGGGTTACCCGGCGGATATCTCACCACTGGCGCGTCGTAACGATGATTTCCCGTTCATTACTGACCGTTTTGAATTCTTCATCGGTGGTCGTGAAGTGGCGAACGGCTTCTCTGAGCTGAACGATGCCCAGGATCAGGATTCTCGTTTCAAAGCACAGGTTGAAGCGAAAGATGCAGGCGATGACGAAGCGATGTTCTACGACGCCGATTACATCACTGCGCTGGAGCACGGCCTGCCACCAACAGCAGGTCAGGGTATTGGTATCGATCGTCTGGTGATGCTGATGACCAACACGCACACCATCCGTGACGTGATTCTGTTCCCGGCGATGCGTCCACAAGTGAACTGATTTCTCGCGGAATGATTATAAAAGCCACCCACCCGGGTGGCTTTTTTCTTTCTGTTTGATATGTCTCATCTTTTTTCTTCTGTGTCTGTAAAATATTGCCTATATAAAACGAGTATCTTATTGTGATCAGGTGAAAGAATGTACCGAAAAGCTTCCCTTGTTGCCGCCTGCGTGCTGTTTTCCGGCTGTATGACCACCCAGCTAATGCCACCCGCTTCCGATTTTGCCAGCCAGGTGCCTGCTAAGTTGAACGAGCAACTTAAACGGCTGAATGATGAACCTGCTGTGCCATTTCGCGGCGGAATGCAAACTTTTCACTATGATGAAGACACCGCATTGTTAACGCTCATCTATCGCTTACCTAACCCTCGGTGGACTTGGGGAATACATAAAGCTGAAACGGAAGCAGAAATATTTCCTAAGCTCTGCAAGAATTTTGGAGCCGCTATTGACCATGGGTTAGGTGTTCGAGCCTGGTTTGCGGGGAATGGGAGTTTTGAAACGGAGGTACTGACCCCGGAAATTTGCCAGACCCACCTTGCCTCTGCCAAAAACTGACCGCCGTTGAAACGGCTCAACGGGGCCGTTTCAGTTGTGAACACAAGGTTTTTCAGCGTCAGAGTTTTACTTACTTTTGCTTCCTTTTTGCTTTCCCCAATCCTCCGTTATTTGCATTTATTGTCTGTTTCTTCATAAAAGAAAAAGAGTTTCCAATAGTGAAAATTGGGCAACTTTTGCGCAAGTTAGTAAATTTCCGCTGTGACACCATTCACACTCTTTAACATTTATGAATGAGTGAATAAAACGGTGTTCTTGGTTAATCATGCTGTCTTGTTTATCAGTAAGCTATGGATATTTAAATGCTTTAGTGACTTCATCTGTTATTTGTGTGATTTAAAAGTGTTTGTTTTGGGTTTTTGAAATGTAACTCCAGTGTAAATATTTCGCTTTTTCCGGAAAAGCATCTGTGTAAAATGTCGCCGTATCCCGCGGTTAACAGCGGGAGCAGGACGTTAAATACACATATACAAGCACAACAGACTGGAGATGGACGATGAACAAATCGCTATCAGGAAAGATTTTTACAGGCTTGTTTGCCGGGCTGATTCTCGGCACGGCCATTCAATACCTGTTTAGTGGCGTAACGCTGATGGATACCTATGTCCTAGGGGCGGCGGAAGGGGTTGGTGGGATGTTTGTCTCATTGATTAAACTGCTGGTCGTGCCTCTGGTTTTCGTATCTATTGTCTGCGGTATTGTGGAGCTGAAGGACATCACTGCATTTGGTCGCCTTGGTGGAAAAACTTTTACCCTATACATTTTAAACACCATCATTGCGATTACAGCAGCACTGACCGTAGGGATGATTTTCCAGCCGGGCGCTGGTGCTAATCTGGCAGGTACGGTATCCGAAACGGTTACGCTGACTACCACTGAAACCCCTGATATTTTCTCACTGATTGTTAATATCGTACCAAGTAATCCAGTACAGGCTTTTGCTAATGGAGATATGTTGCAGATTATCTTCATGGCGATTCTGACAGGTCTTGCAATTCAGGCTTTGGACTCGCGCGGTGGCCCGGCGATCCGCACTTTTAAAGTGGCGAATGAGCTGATGATGAAGCTGGTCGTGCTGGTCATGAGTCTGGCTCCATACGGTGTATTTGCCCTGATGGTACAGTTGGGCGCGACACTGAATGCTGAAACGCTGATGTCAGTCGCGGGTTACGTGGCACTGGTTATTACCATGCTGGTATTCTGGATCTTCATTTTCTACCCGATGGCTGTAGGGCTGACAACTGGTATCAAACCGATGACTTTCCTGCGCCACACCCGTGAGCAGATCCTGTTCTCGCTGTCGACAGCCAGTTCGAATGCCACTATCCCGGTGACGATGCGTACACTGACTGACAAACTGGGGGTTTCAAAATCGGTTGCCGGATTTGGTGTGCCACTGGGCGCGACCATGAACATGTCTGGAGTATCGATTTACATCACGCTGGCAACCCTGTTCGTCGCCAATGCGTTCGGCCAGCCAATTAACAGCGCCGATGTGGTGACACTGGGTCTGACCATCCTACTGCTGTCGATTGGTGCTGGTGGTGTACCGGGTGGTGGCGTGGTAATGGTGGGCGTGTTGCTGCACCAACTGGGTCTGCCACCGGAAGGCCTGGCGATTGTGGCTGCTGTAGACCGTATCAATGACATGTTCTGTACCAGCTCAAACGTTGTGGGTGATACTGCGGTTAACACCATTGTGGCCAAAACCGAGAATGAAATTGATGCTGAACTTGATGAACCTGAAGTCATTAAAGTGAGTTAAGTCACAAACCCTACCGGAAAAAAAAGCGCCTGCGGGCGCTTTTTGTGTTTTGGTACCACAATTTTTTGTATCAATACGGTTAGTTACAAATTGGATAGTAAACAAGTTGCATTTGATCGGGTAGGCAACATAAGATCCTTACTGGCAGAAACTCCCCGTCATGGTATGACTGCATGACAGGGCGCCACGATAATGCTGGCTCTGACACGGGAAAGGTACGCTGAATGGACAAAGTGAAGAAAAATAACTCGTTGCTTGGAACACTCCTGGTGCTGGGAAGTGGGGATATTCCCTGGTCGACCGCCCTGGAACGTGCCGGCTGGCTTTGCCATAGATGTGATGATCTCCGGGCGGCTGAAAACCTGTTGCTGGAAACCGGTCCCTGTATCGGGGTTGTCGACCTGACCCGTGATGATTTCAGTTTGCAAGGAATTGCCGGTGTGATTACCCGCAACAAGCAGGCGCGCTGGCTGGCTCTGGTCCGGGATGATCAACTGCAGCACGATGCTATCTGCCAGTTTATCGTCAGTTTCTGTATCGACTATTTCACGGCGCCGGTACCTGAATCTCAATTGCTTAAAACGATCGGGCATCAGCTCGGGATGCTGCGGCTTGAGCGGCGGGTCTGGCCTCAGTTAGGGCAGTTTGGTCAACATGGCTTGCAGGGTGAACAGACGGCCATGAAAAAACTGCGTCATCAGGTCAAACGGCTGGCGATGTCAGATATGCCGGTACTGATTCAGGGAGAAATCGGCACCGGAAAAGAGCTGGTGGCGCAGGCGATTCATCAGGCATCGACCCGCTCAAAAGGGGCGTTTGTCATTGTGAACTGTGAATCCCTTGATAGCCGCTGGATGCTCGAAGCAAACAGCAATCAGCCAGAGCGTTGTTGTTTTGATGCGGCGGACAATGGGGTGCTGTATCTGGACGAAATTTCTGCGCTCAGTCCTGCGCGACAGCAGGAGTTATTGCGTTTGCTGAAAGATGAACGCTTTACGACCGAGTGCGGGCGAGTGATTGATCTGCGTTTTCGGTTGATTGCAGCGACCCGCTATACCCCGGAGGAGTTGCTGGAATCGGGTTGCCTGCGGGAAGAGCTTTATTACCGCCTGAATATCCTTAGCCTGACTGTTCCGGCGTTGCGGGAGCGAGGGGACGATATTGTGCTGCTGGCGGAGTACCTGCTGCTCAAATTTGCCCGGCAGTACAACAGCCCGGTCAAGCATATCACCGAAGAGGCTAAACGCCTGATCAGCAGTTATTCGTGGCCCGGTAATGTGCGAGAACTGATCAGCCAGATTAAGCGGGCAATCCTGCTGGCTGATGGCAAAGAACTGGACGACGAGCATTTTGATTTACCGAGGCTGGCGGATGATCGCCAAAGTCTCAAGAAAATCCGTGAAGACTCCGAACGTGGTGCCTTGCTGGCCGTACTGGAAAACAACAAAGGCCAGATTTCAGCCGCGGCCCGTGAGCTTGGGGTCTCGCGGGCGACCATGTACCGGTTGCTGAATAAGCACGATCTGGTGCCCCCGCCGCGACATTTCCGGCAAAGCTGAACCGTTCGATGCTCTGTGTTTCATATGTAAGCCGGAGTATCCAGCCTGATTTCTCACCGGTGTACCACGATTACCGGAAGATTATCGTGTAATTTTTGCTGTAGCGAATATCTGCTTGTTTTGTAAGCGTGTTTGTTTACAATAACTCCATATTTCACATCTTTATAACTTATTACCGGAGGAACAAGTGATGCAAAATCTACTGAATACAAAAAATTGTTCTTTCGGTGATACCCCGTTCAAACAATTTCACTAACGGCAATCCGCTGTGTAAATGGGCCGCGGATACCTGTCGCGGCTAGTTAAGTCTTTTTTTGCTTAAGTTGTCAGCCTGAAACGGCAGTGTTTTCGCGTCCCTCCAATACTCTTAACCTTTATGGAGAGCACGATAATGCGCCAATCAGTCTATTTACGTCTTGCTGTTTTCTTTATCCAACTGGATCTGCAACGCGAAGCCGCCCAATGGCGTCATGAGCACCGCCGTATTCAGGTACATATTCCACATCTGTCGGTCCATATACGTCGTGATATCGGCATCGACAAGGAGCAATTTATTGCGTCGGATCGTCTGCTGACCCCGGCTGGACGCAAAACTCAGCGTCTGCGCAACAAGTACCGATCGAGACTTGTAACGTAATAGTGTCCCCGTCGGGCAAGACTTGGCGGGGATACGATTTTGACGGTTTATCCCTTGTAACACTTCACAACGATTTGCGACGAAAGGCATCTGGTGGTGGGGAAGGGGAATCATTAAAGTGAAAACTATCAACTCATATTGATTGGGTTGGTTGAGCTGATGTCATACTGCCCCCGTTTTTACGGGGGCTTTTTTTATGGCTGCCAGTGATAACCGGGCGATATTAAGGACAAGGGTTAGAGTATTGAATTCCGACCGCTTGCAGATCGGCCAGTACTTCGTCACTTAGCGTCAGATCGATACTCGCGATATTCGCTTCCAGTTGTTCCAGGTTAGTAGCACCGATGATGTTAGAAGCAACGAACGGACGCTGGTTTACAAAGGCCAATGCCATTTGCGCCGGATCCAGGCCGTGCTTACGTGCCACATCCACATAGGCTGCGGCCGCCGCAATACCCTGAGGGTTAAAGTAGCGCTGGAAGCGTTCAAACAATGTACACCGGGCACCTTCCGGGCGGGCACCGTTGAGGTATTTGCCGCTCAGTGTGCCGAATGCCAGTGGTGAGTAAGCCAGTAGCTCAACGCCCTCATGGTGGCTGATCTCGGACAATCCGACTTCAAAGCTGCGGTTGAGCAGGTTGTAAGGGTTCTGAATGGAAACGACGCGCGGCAGCTCATGTTTTTCTGCCAGACGCAGGAACGACATCACGCCCCATGGCGTTTCGTTCGACAAGCCGATGTAGCGAATTTTACCCGCACGTACCAGTTCAGCCAGCGCTTCCAGAGTATCAGTGATTGTGACGCCGGAGTGATCTTCTTTATATTCATAATTCAGCTGACCGAAGCAGTTGGTTTCCCGCTGGGGCCAGTGCAGCTGGTAAAGATCGATATAGTCCGTTTGCAGACGGTTCAGGCTGTCTTCGACGGCATCGTGGATATTGCGGCGATCCAGCGCCATATCCGGGCGGATATAGGGAAGGTTACGAGGCCCGGCAACTTTGGTCGCCAGCACCACTTTGTCACGGCGACCGGTCTTTTTCAGCCAGCTGCCGATATAGGTTTCGGTCAGTCCCTGTGTTTCCGGTTTTGGGGGGACTGGGTACATTTCAGCGGTGTCGATAAAGTTCACACCGCGCTCAAAAGCAAAATCCAGTTGGCTGTGAGCATCCTGTTCACTGTTCTGTTCACCAAAGGTCATGGTGCCAAGACAAATTTTGCTCACCTCCAGGGTGGAGTGAGGAATTTTATGGTATTTCATCAGCCCTCCTTGGACTGCTAGCCTGTCAAATTGTGGGCGGACCCTAATATGACTATATCCTGTGTCAGCGGCTCTGAGAAGAGCAGGTAAACCCTGGAAATTCATCCTAGCAGCTTGATGATGTTGCAGTTCTGACCAATAGTTACTGGACGGAAAGCGATGGGAGAGATTATGAAACTGTCACAGTTTAAACACTGGACCCGGTCAGAGCAGGGAGATATGCCGCGCTGTATTCTGACCAGTTATGCCGGATGTGCGGATTATTTGATGGAAGTGGAGTATAAAAATCAGCTGGAGCCGCTGAAAGATGACAATGACCAAATGGTGACATTTCAATCAATTGAACAGGTTAGAGAGCTGCTCAAACCTCTCGGTATCTCCTCCGTGACCCTGAGAGTGACCGATCCACACGATGAATGTATGTCGACCGATGGCCAGTCGGGCAGTTGCCAGCAGGATATGACGATTGCGCTGTAAGCCTGAACTTGTTGCGTCGCCGCCTGTTTGCCTGCCCTTACTGGATTTTGAGGTTACTGGTGTCAGAACGTGGCGATGAGTGAGGTGCTTATATGATGAGTTTTTTGAGCTCTGCGGTATGAGATCACTGCGTTATTAGATGACAAAGTATCGTTCCAGCAGGCTCGCCGTGAACGGGGTTTTCAGGTAGAAGCCACGCGGCTGCGTTTTTATCGGCTGACCGTTGGCACCGTAGGCTTCAGTCAGTACCCGCCCGTTTGCGGCTTTCGGCCGCAATTGTAAGACCTCGCCATGGCGGGCCGTGATCTGCTCAACCTGACCGAGGACAATCATGTCCATCAACTCTTCCCAGTCACGCCGGAGTTGCTGTTCTTCCTCCGGTGACGGGCTCCAGAGCAGGGGGGAGCCGACATGACGATCCCCGAGCGGAATATCCCGCTCCCCTTCAACCGGCATCCACAGGACGCGCGCCAGTTTATGGCGGATGTGGCTGTTTTCCCAACTGACTCCCTGCAGGCCGATCAACGGGGCAACACAGACGAAGGTTGTTTCCAGCGGTTTGCCGTTGTAGCCAATCGGGATTGTCTTGAGTTCGATCCCCAGTTCAGCGAAATCCGGTACCGGTTTACTGCCGGCGGTGGCGCCAAGATGCCATTCCAGCAACTGTCCCACCCAGCCTTTATCACGACGCAGATCCGGAGGCGTGATCATGCCGGCTGCATCGGCCAGTTCGCCCAGAGTCAGGCCGGCCAGAGACTGGGCTCGCTCCAGGAGTTCCTGTTCAGTTTTTGGGGTTGGTTGCATCGTTACGGTACCTCACACTGTGGCTCGCTATCCTACCACAGGCCGTAGGATGAATCATAAAGTGGAGAACAGCGGAGAGATAAGGATCATCCCTCATAGGGCTGATCACCGTAATGATGCAGCAATATGCGCAGGTGATAATAATAAGCTATTGATTTTATTTTTAATTTCTAATGATATTTAGCTGGGTTACGTTTCTGACCTCTCCGGGATAAAAGCAGAATGATCTTACAGAATTAGTTATCCACAGGTGGGGAGGTATGCATTCCATTCAGCCTGAAAACTGAGGATTCATACAGGGGTGTGTTGTTATTTTGCGCGCTTGGTTGCGTTATTATTGAGCGGTTGATGATTTTTGATGTGGATAACGTCAAGGGTGGTGGATCTTTAACCGATCCCGGTTTTTTAAGTTATGGCATTTGCTATGAATTCAGGGTTTATGGGGTTTTGTTTTGTTAGTTATTGTTTTGTAATTTATTTTTTGATTTTTTCGATCTTGGGGTATGGCGGTTTTCGTGGGGGTTTTAAGGATAAAACAGCGGGATTTACGGCTTCTTCACAAATCTATCCACAGAAAACGTGTATAAATGTGGCCTAGGTCTCATTGCTCTGTTTATAAAACCAGCGGAGCTGAAAAGTTATCCAGAAAGTGAGGCTTCAGTAAGAAAATAGAATGATAAATAAGAATGTTTGTTTACCCCCAGCATTGTCTGTGAAAAAATCACTGTTAATAGAGATTTATACTTGAGGTCGTCCAGTGATTGATGGCGATGGATACCGCCCGAATGTGGGAATCGTGATCTGCAATAGCCATGGCCAAGTATTCTGGGCTCGACGATATGGACAACATTCCTGGCAGTTTCCCCAGGGAGGCATTGATGAGGGAGAAACCCCCGAACAAGCCATGTACCGGGAACTGTATGAGGAAGTGGGGCTTACCAAGAAAGATGTTCGGATTATTGCAACCAGCCGTCACTGGCTGCGCTACAAACTGCCGAAGCGTTTGGTACGCTGGGATTCTAAGCCTGTTTGTATCGGGCAGAAGCAGAAATGGTTTTTGCTTAGCCTAGAATGTGATGAGTCAAAGGTGAACATGCAGCGTGGCAGCACACCGGAGTTTGATGGTTGGCGTTGGGTCAGCTACTGGTACCCGGTGCGTCAGGTTGTGTCCTTTAAGCGGGATGTCTACCGGCGGGCGCTGAAAGAATTTGCGGCAATGGCCATGCCGTTTAAGGAGCGCAAGGAACGCAGGAAGCGCCGGGTTAAACGGAGCTGATCCAAACGAAGTGGAGCAGGCGGGAGATGCTGACACAACTGAGAGAAATTGTTGAAAAAGTAGCAAGTGCACCAAGTCTGCTTGATGCGCTAGATCAGTTGGTGGTCAGCACGTGCAAGGCAATGAAAACGGAGTGCTGCTCTGTGTACATTGTCGACAACCGACGCAGACGCTACACCCTGATGGCAACGCAGGGGCTGACTAAACCGCACCGCCATGTCGGCTTAGCCTTTGGTGAAGGGTTGGTGGGGCTGGTGGCGGAACGCGCCGAACCCATCAACGTTGCAGATGCTCAGCATCATCCTCATTTCAAGCACATCCCGGGCACCGGGGAAGAAGTCTTCGGCTCTTTTTTCGGTACCCCGATCATTCACCAGCGCCAGGTACTGGGCGTGCTGGTTATTCAGCAGCGCGATCAGCGCGAATTTGACGAAAGCGAAGAATCTTTCATGGTCACGCTGGCTGCCCAGTTGGCGATGATCCTTGCCCACGCCAAAGCTCAGGGCATGTGGCCGGATCAGCATGACGGCTTACACCTGATGGGCTCTGCAGCATCAACCGGTGTGGCGATTGCCCGCGCCTGGTGGGATGATAATCAACCCCGTCTGGAAGCGATCGCTCCGGCATCCTGCCTGGATTCAGAAGCCGAGCAAGAGCGGCTAAGCATTGCCATTGAAATGGCCAGTGCGGAGTTCCGTCGGCTTCGTAAGCGCTTTGACAGCGAGCTACACAAAGAAACGCTGGCAATATTTGATCTGTTCAGTCACCTACTCAACGACCCGATGCTGCGAAAAGATCTGTTCAGTAAGGTGGCGGGAGGCGATCTGGCTGAGTGGGCCATTCGTCAGGTCGTTGAAATTTATTCCGCGCGCTTTGCCAATATGAAAGACAGCTATCTCAAAGAGCGGGCGCGGGATATTCGCGAGCTGGGCCAGCGGTTGCTGTTCTTCCTCCATAACGACGAAGTGGCAGACATTGAATGGGACGAGCCGATCGTCCTGCTGACCCGGGAGCTGACTGCCGGCATGCTGGCCAGTGTGCCGCGCGATAAACTGGCGGCGGTGGTGTCACAGGAAGGGGCGGCCAACTCGCACGCGGCTATTCTGTCGCGGGCACTGGGTATCCCCGCGATTATGGGGGTGGACTTTGTACCGGAAAAAATTCACAACTGCCGGGTTATTGTCGATGGGTACCGTGGTGATCTGCTGGTCAACCCCAATCGGCATGTATTGGCAGAATACACCCGCCTGCTGCGGGAAGAGAATGAGCTGGCCAAAGTCGTCGAAGGCGATTTAGGGAAGCCGGCGAAAACGCAGGACGGAGAGCGTATTCACGTCTACCTGAACGCCGGGCTCAGTGCCGATACCAGCATTGCGGTAAATCGTGGCGTGGACGGCGTTGGGCTGTACCGGACCGAAGTGCCGTTCCTGATGCAGCGCAGCTTCCCTTCAGAGGAAGAGCAAACCCAGCAATACCGTTCGATACTTTCCACCTACCGTGACAAACCGGTTGTTATGCGTACACTGGATATTGGTGGGGATAAACCGTTGCCCTACCTCACGATTGAAGAAGATAATCCTTTCCTTGGCTGGCGCGGGATCCGTTTTACGCTCGATCATCCGGAAATTTTCCTGATGCAGGTCAGGGCGATGCTGCGGGCCAGTATTGGGTTCGACAACATGGATATCCTGCTGCCGATGATTTCCGGCATTGCGGAGCTGGATGAATCGCTGCGACTGATTGAACGTGCGTATACCGAGGTGGCCAGCATTGCGCTGGAGCAGGGCTACCGCCTACGCCGCCCGCGCATCGGGATCATGATTGAAGTGCCTTCCATCCTCTATCAGCTGCCGGTACTCAAAGATCGGGTGGACTTCATATCCGTCGGCAGCAATGACCTGACCCAGTATTTGCTGGCCGTGGACCGGAACAACGCCAGGGTTGCCGGTGTCTATGATGCGTTGCACCCTGCAGTACTGCACGCGCTCAAGCACATTATTGAAACCAGCCGTCAGTATCAGCTGCCGGTGAGTGTGTGCGGTGAACTGGCGGGGGATCCGATTGGTGCGCTGCTGCTGGTAGGGATGGGGTATCGCTCTTTGAGTATGAATACCCGAAACGTCGCCAAAATAAAATATATTCTGCGCCATATACCGGTCACGGAGATGGAGCAGTTGGCCGATTATGCGCTGAAGGCAACTGTCGCGGCGGATGTTCGTGCCAAAACCACTGAATTTGTTGATGGACATGGCCTGGGTGGGTTTATTCGGGCTGGTAAATAGAGAAAATGACTGAAAATTTTGCGGGGCCGCTGAGCCTGTTTGCTGCTTACAGCAATGAAATCTGGCTGTTTGCTGTGTGTCTGGGCTTGGGTGCCGTTGTCGGGGTACTGGCCGGGTTACTGGGGATTGGCGGAGGGCTGGTTGTGGTTCCGGCACTGGTGTGGTTGTTGCCGCTGGCCGGCATTGAACCAACCCTGGTGATGCATATTGCGCTGGCGACCTCGTTGGCAAGTATTGTGCTGACATCCGGCGCTTCGGCGCGAAACCACTTTCGCCTCGGCAACATCGATGTTTCCATAGTGCGCAGTCTGGCGCCCGGCGTGATTCTCGGGGGACTGGGGGGCAGCGTGGTGGCTGAAATGGTTCCGTCCCATATGCTGCCGAAAATTTTTGCTGTGATTGTACTGTTGCTTGGGCTGCAAATGCTGGCGTCTATGCGGTTCTCGTCACAGCGCCCGCTGCCGGGCGGAGTGCGTCTATTTGGCTCGGGTGGGCTGATCGGTGTGGTATCCAGCCTGGCTGGGATCGGAGGCGGGTCATTGACGGTGCCGTATCTGAGCTGGCACGGTGTTGAAATGCGCCGCGCCATTGGCTGCGCCTCTTTTTCCGGTGCCCTGATCGCGATTGCCGGGATGGCCGGTTTCATTGCTGCTGGGGTGGGGGATCAGAATCTGCCGCTGTTCAGTATCGGCTATGTGTATCTGCCCGCCTTGCTGGGGATTGTGCTAACTTCCATGTATACCACCCGTTTTGGTGCCGCCTGGGTCAGCCGTTTACCGACCCCGGTACTAAAAAAAATCTTTGCAATTTTTCTGTTATTTGTCAGTGTGAAAATGTTTACGGGCTAAGATAGCTGGCAAACTTATGTATATGTTGAGAATGATTTGATGAGCCAAGGTTATTTGACGTTTCCGAATATAGACCCGGTATTGATTGAAATCGGGCCGTTGGCCATACGCTGGTATGGGCTGATGTACTTACTGGGGTTTGTCTTTGCGATGTGGCTGGCAAACCGTCGGGCAGATAAGCCGGGCAGTGGCTGGACACGTGAGCAGGTCAGCGATCTGCTGTTCGCTGGCTTCCTTGGTGTTGTGCTGGGTGGCCGTATTGGCTACGTGCTGTTCTACAACTTTGACATGTTCCTCGATAACCCGCTGTACCTGTTTAAGGTATGGACCGGCGGGATGTCGTTCCACGGTGGTCTGTTGGGTGTGATTACGGCGATGTTCTGGTACGCCTACCGACACAACCGTACCTTCTTTAATGTGGCTGACTTTATTGCGCCACTGGTGCCGTTTGGGCTGGGGGTTGGCCGACTGGGGAACTTCATCAATGGCGAATTGTGGGGACGCCCGACGGACATGCCATGGGGCATGGTGTTCCCGACTGGCGGGCCGCTACCGCGTCATCCGTCTCAGTTGTATGAATTTTTCCTAGAAGGGGTTGTACTGCTGCTCATTCTGAACGTGTTTATCCGTAAACCGCGTCCGGCAGGTGCGGTATCTGGCCTGTTCTTGTTTGGTTACGGTAGCTTCCGGTTTATCGTTGAGTACTTCCGTGAACCGGATGCCCATCTTGGCTTGTTTGGCGGCTGGATCAGTATGGGGCAGATCCTGTCTTTGCCGATGGTGATTGCCGGTGCACTGATGATGCTGTGGGCATACAAATGCCAGCCGAAAAGCAAGACTGCATAAACTGTCAGCTATGTACCCCAAAGGCAGCCTGAGAAGGCTGCCTTTTTTGTCTCCGGGCGGTGCGATTCCCAGTCGCTGAATTGGCCATTTTTCGGTAGAATTGCCCCTAATTTTTTGTAAGTTTGGATCAGCGGAATGAAGCAGTATTTAGAATTGTGTCAGCGCATAGTTGACGAAGGGGTGTGGGTCGAAAACCAGCGCACGGGCAAGCGTTGCCGTACGGTGATCAATGCCGATTTAACCTACGATGTAGCCAACAACCAGTTTCCGCTGATCACCACCCGTAAAAGCTTCTGGAAAGCCGCGATTGCCGAGCTGCTGGGTTATATTCGCGGCTATGACAATGCCGCCGATTTTCGTGCGTTGGGCACGAAAACCTGGGACATGAACGCCAATGACAACGCAGCCTGGCTGAACAATCCGCACCGTAAAGGCGAAGATGACATGGGCCGCGTCTACGGGGTTCAGGGGCGAAGCTGGCGTAAACCAGACGGCACCACCATCGATCAGCTGCGCAAAATTGTTGACGACCTCAGCCAGGGGATTGATGACCGGGGCGAAATTCTGACGTTTTACAACCCGGGAGAATTCGACATGGGCTGTCTGCGTCCTTGTATGCACACTCATACTTTCTCACTGCTGGGTGATACGTTGTACCTGACCAGTTACCAGCGTTCTTGTGATGTCCCTCTGGGCCTGAACTTCAACCAGATTCAGGTTTACACACTGCTGGCACTGGTGGCGCAGATTACCGGGCACAAAGCCGGTCAGGCTTACCACAAGATTGTGAATGCACACATTTACGAAGACCAGCTGGAACTGATGCGCGATGTACAGCTTAAACGTGAGCCGTTCCCATCACCGCAGCTGATTATCAACCCGGACATTAAATCGCTGGAAGACTTGGAAACTTGGGTCACCATGGATGACTTTGAGGTGGTTGGCTATCAGCACCATGATCCGATTAAGTATCCGTTTTCGGTTTAAGCTTTCGCTCTTGGGCGAGTGCCAGTGAAATGTAATAGCACCGTTTCCGACAGAAAAGAAAAAGCCCCGCAGCAGTGCTGCGGGGCTTTTTGTATTTGGTTTCTCAGCCTGTGGTCGCTTACTTAGGCTGTCAGTGCCAGGATTGAGCTTGGCAGGGCAATAAATACCAGGCCGATGTAGGCAGCAACCGCTGCTTTGCTTTTCGTACCCAGGTCACCCAGGAAGAAAGCGCCTTTCAGTGGCAATTCACGCAGGAACGGTACACCGTAAATCAGCAGAGTGGCCAGCACGTTGAATGACAGGTGAACCAGCGCGATTTGCAACGCGAATACTGCGAACTCACCGGTAACAGCTGTAGCGGCCAGCAGGGCGGTAATACAGGTACCGATGTTCGCACCCAGTGTAAACGGGTAGACGTCACGCACTTTCAGCACGCCGGTACCAACCAGCGGTACCATCAGACTGGTCGTGGTTGAAGACGACTGAACCAGAACGGTAACCAGTGTTCCTGATGCAATACCGTGCATAGGACCGCGACCAATTGCGCTTTTCAGGATGTCGCGAGCTCGGCCAACCATCAGGCTGCGCATCAGTTTACCCATCGCGGTGATTGACACGAAGATCAGACCGATACCGACTAAGATCATGAACACACCACCCATCGAGCCCATGCCTTCCAGTGGGGCTTTGATCAGCTCGACGCCCGGCTTGGTCACCACTTTCATGAAGTTCATGCCATTCATGCTCATGTTGCCCGCATCCAGCATCGGGGATACCAGCCAAGAAGAGACTTTGTCCAACAGGCCAAACATCATTTCGAGCGGCAGGAAGATAAAGACCGCCAGCAGATTAAAGAAGTCGTGAACAGTGGCACTGGCAAAGGCGCGGCGGAATTCTTCTTTACAGCGTGCGTGACCTAGGCTGACCAGCGTATTGGTCAGAGTGGTACCGATGTTGGCACCCATTACCATTGGAATCGCTGTTTCCACTGGCAGGCCGCCGGCTACCAGACCGACGATGATCGACGTTACCGTACTGGAGGACTGGATCAGCGATGTCGCGACCAGACCAATCATCAAACCGGCAATCGGATGAGAGGCAAATTCAAAAAGCGTTTTAGCTTGTTCACCGACAGACAGTTTGAAGCCGCTGCTTACCGTTGAAACGGCGACAAGCAGGACATACAGCATGAACGCCAGGTTTGCCCAGCGGACCAAGCGCATAGAGCTGCTTATTGGTTGTTCAGCAGTAGTGGCTTGGGTAGTCATAATCATTTCTCCGTGACAGGAATATGTCGTTTGAGTGTCATTTCATTGAAATCTGTCGGCGATGGTAGAGGGGTTATATTTCAGAAATATGACACTGCCTGTCATAAAGTCATTTTGTGGTTATTTTATGAGCAATAAACTCTGGTTCTGGTTGTCATTAATTCTTTACTTTGTCTGTTACTTGCTGATTTTTAATTGGTTTGTTGGGCTCTGATGATTTTGTGAATTAGACCATGATTTTACTGTTTTTTGAGAATAATTTGGTTTTTTCGAGTGAGTTTTAATAAATCTGGCGCGTTGTGTATCGGCTTTTGAGTCAAAATTGCAATAGTGCGGATATTACTTTCTATAAGGTTTAAATCATCGGTTTTCCCGAGTGTTTACTTCTAAACAAACGACTTAACAGTTTGGCGGTGTGACGACTAAACTAATTTTACTTTTTTATTGTGACATTCGTTTCATGGAAAGGAGTTCCGGTCGATGACCGATGCAATTCGTAAATTTTTAAAATTAGAGTCCGCTGGCGGAATCATTCTGATTATTGCGGCAGTGATCGCGATGATCATTGCCAACTCACCACTGCAGGATGTGTATAACCACACCCTGCATAGCTATGTAGCCGGACTTTCTGTCGCTCACTGGATTAATGATGGCCTGATGGCAATCTTTTTCCTGCTGATCGGCCTGGAAGTTAAGCGCGAGCTGATTGAAGGTGCCCTGAATACTAAAGAAAAAGCGATATTCCCGGCGATTGCCGCGGTCGGCGGCATGATTGCCCCGGCACTGGTGTATAGCCTGTTTAACATGAACGACCCTCTGGCGATCCAGGGCTGGGCAATCCCGGCTGCGACAGACATTGCGTTTGCCTTGGGCATCATGGCGCTGCTGGGTAACCGTGTACCGGTTTCACTGAAAGTGTTCTTGCTGGCACTAGCCATCATTGATGACCTAGGCGTAATCGTGATTATCGCACTGTTCTACAGCAGCGATCTGTCGACCATTGCTTTGGCTGTTGCGTTTGCATCAACCGCCGCCCTGTTCATCATGAACGCGAAAAATGTCACCAAGTTGTCCTGGTATCTGATTGTGGGTGCGGTGCTTTGGGTCAGTGTGCTGAAGTCGGGTGTCCACGCGACGCTGGCTGGGGTTGTGTTGGGCTTTGCTATCCCGCTCTCTGGGAAAGAAGGCCACAGTGATCAGCATTCACCGCTGAAGCATCTGGAGCATGCCCTGCACCCGTATGTGGCGTACCTGATTCTACCGCTGTTTGCCTTCGCAAACGCAGGTATCTCGCTGGAAGGTGTCTCACTGGCAGGCCTGACATCGATGCTGCCGCTGGGTATTGCGCTTGGCCTGTTGATTGGTAAGCCGCTGGGTATTTTCACCGCAAGCTACCTGGCAGTGAAGGCTGGTTGGGCGAAAATGCCGGAAGGTATTGGCTTTAAACATATTTTTGCGGTCTCTGTACTGTGTGGTATCGGTTTTACGATGTCGATCTTCATCTCGTCACTGGCCTTTGTCGGTGCACCGGAAGACTTCAGTACCTATTCTCGACTGGGGATCCTGATAGGGTCTACGGCCTCTGCAGTGATTGGTTACTTCCTGCTAAGCCGTGCCTTGCCTAACAAGGAGGTATAAGATGAAACGTTCTCTGTATCTGGTTTCTATGCTGTTCTCTGCGGCGGTGATTTCGGCGCCTGATTATCAGGGCTGTACCGCAGCAAGCAATTCAGAAGTGTGTCAGGCTTACCTGGCTGGCTTGAACGACGGAAAGACGGCGCGAACGGCCTCGATGGCTGAAGCGCAAGACGGCTTCCGCTCCCGGGCACTGGAACAACGGGTCGGAGAGCGTTATCGGAAAATGGCCCAGACTGAGCAAAAAACAGCCTCAGTACCACAAGTATTCTGACGTTAACTCACCGCTACTGGCTGTGCGACCCAAGATGGCCTGTCAGCAGTGGCGTTAACCTGAATCGAGAGACATTTTGAGTTGAAGGTCCCGGAAGCTCAGCGTAAGCTGGCTTCTGGGATTTTTTCTTTCTGGCTGACGACATAGCGTGCGTGAGCCGGACAACATGGTTTCAAACGATGTCTCACCTTAATTACAACCACCTCTATTACTTCTGGATGGTCTGCAAACAGGGCTCAGTCACGAAAGCTGCCGATGCACTGTTTCTCGCCCCTCAAACAGTAACTGGCCAGATTCGGGCGCTGGAAGAGCGACTCAAGGGCAAGCTGACAAAACGGGTTGGACGTAATATCGAACCGACTGAACTCGGCCAGCTGGTTTTCAAGTACGCGGATAAAATGTTCGACCTCAGCTATGAAATGCTGGATATCGTCAACTATACCCAGCGGGAAAACCTGCTGCTGGAGGTTGGGGTGGCAGATGCCTTGTCAAAAAGGCTGGTCAGTAAGGTGCTGATGGAGGGCCTGCCGGAAGACGAGCGTATTCACCTGCGCTGTTACGAATCTACCCACGAAATGCTGCTTGAGCAGCTGTCCCAGCACAAGCTGGATATGATTTTGTCTGATTGTCCTGTCGACTCCAGCCAGAGCCCTGGCCTGTACAGTAAAAAGCTGGGCGAATCGAGCATGAGTTTCTTCTGCTCCGATACTGATAAAGTCCAGAATTTCCCTGCCTGTATCGAAAATTACAAATTACTGATTCCGGGGCGGCGTACCGCGATGGGGCGGAAGCTGCACCACTGGTTTGATCGCATGGGAATCACCCCCAATATCCTTGGCGAGTTTGATGATGCGGCGCTGATGAAAGCGTTTGGCTTGTACCAGAAATCGATGTTTGTTGCCCCGTCCATTTATGCCGCAGAGCTGGAAGAGGGTAATCAGAACATTCACGAAGTGAAGCGGGTGAGGGAAATAAAAGAAGAGTATTACGTGATTTTTGCTGAGCGGATGATCATGCACCCGGCGGTAAAACGTATTTGTGAGGCAGATTTTAGGAAATTGTTTAAATAAGGTTGAGCTGATTGCTGTAATTATCACCACCTTCTGCTAGAAAACCCCGTAGTTTTTAAGTATATTAGCATTAAC
Organism: Photobacterium sp. GSS17; assembly: GCF_028621875.1. Lineage (NCBI taxonomy): Bacteria > Pseudomonadati > Pseudomonadota > Gammaproteobacteria > Vibrionales > Vibrionaceae > Photobacterium > Photobacterium sp. GSS17. Next base: position 589,891 of record NZ_CP117517.1, read on the forward strand.
TAAACTTAGTGAGTGGTAGCAGTATGGAACTACAGCAAATGGAGCAGAACGCTCCGAAGGCGGTAGCCCTGCTTAAAGCCATGGCCAACGAACGGCGTTTGTTCATTCTGTGTTATTTGCTGGAAGAAGAAATGTCGGTCGGCATGATGAGTGACAAGCTGGGGCTAAGTCAGTCGGCCTTGTCGCAGCATCTGGCCTGGCTACGGCGCGATGGATTGGTTGAGACACGCAAGGAAGCACAGACGGTGTACTATCGTCTGAAAAGCGATGAAGTCAGATCAATGATTCAGCTTTTGCACAAGATGTATTGTCATGTTGAATGACTTTCCGCGGAGAGCGGATATAAAAAAACCGGCTAATGCCGGTTTTTTTATTGAATCAAAGGGCTCAAATTACAGAGCTTTGATTTTAGCAGCAAGACGAGCTTTGTGACGTGCAGCTTTGTTTTTGTGGATCAGGCCTTTAGTAGCCATACGATCCATAACAGGTTGCATTTCAACGAAAGCTTGAGTTGCAGCTTCTTTGTTGCCAGCTTCGATAGCAGCAACAACTTTCTTGAAGAAAGTACGCATCATAGAGCGACGGCTAGCGTTGTGCTTACGACGTTTCTCTGAAGTGATCGCACGTTTCTTAGCAGATTTGATGTTTGCCAAGGGTATAACTCCAAAACTTGGTACGGTGACAATTTAAGGCCGAGGACTATGCCTGTTAAACCGAAGATTGTCAAATGATTTGTGCAAATAACCGCCGAACCAATTGAATTGGCACTTGCGGAATAACACGGTTAATATGGCGGCAGATTTTACCAGCATTTGGACTCGGAAGTCACCTTTTGCGTCCATCTTTAAGAGGTTTTTTTTTGTGAGCAAGCGTCTTTTGCGCTCAGGGCTGATTGTCAGCACCATGACACTGGTCTCCAGAGTGCTTGGTTTGGTCCGCGATGTGGTCGTCGCAAATCTGATGGGGGCCGGTGCCGCCGCGGATGTGTTCTTTTTTGCTAATAAAATTCCTAACTTTCTGCGTCGATTATTTGCCGAAGGTGCTTTCTCGCAAGCCTTTGTTCCGGTTTTGACCGAATATCATGCCTCTGGGGATATGGATAAGACGCGGCAGTTGATTGCGCGGGCTTCCGGAACTCTGGGTGGGATTGTGACTCTGGTTACCTTGGTGGGTATCCTGGGCTCCGGGGCCGTCACTGCGCTGTTTGGCTTCGGCTGGTTTCTTGACTGGGTAAATGACGGTCCGGCGGCGGCGAAATTTGAGCTGGCCAGTTTGCTGCTGAAAGTGACCTTTCCGTATCTGTGGTTTATCACGTTCGTCGCGCTGTCTGGAGCCATTTTAAATACGCTGGGTAAGTTTGCGATCTCTTCCTTTACCCCGGTGTTTCTGAATGTCGCTATTATTGGTTGTGCTTGGTTCCTGTCTCCGCAACTGGAGCAGCCGGAGCTGGGACTGGCGATAGGGGTCTTTCTGGGCGGGCTGATCCAGTTTCTGTTCCAGTTGCCTTTCCTTAAGAAAGAGGGATTGTTGGTGCGCCCGCAGTGGGGATGGCACGATCCAGGCGTGGTGAAAATCCGCAAGCTGATGCTGCCTGCGCTGTTCGGGGTGTCAGTCAGCCAAATTAACCTGCTGCTGGATACCTTTATTGCCAGTTTCCTGATGACCGGCTCAATCAGCTGGCTCTATTATTCCGACCGCCTGTTGGAATTCCCGCTTGGGCTGTTTGGGATCGCCATTGCGACGGTGATCCTGCCGGCGCTGTCGCGCAAGCATGTCGATGAAAGCCGTGAGCAGTTTGCACACACCATGGATTGGGGCGTGCGTATGGTGCTGCTGCTTGGGATTCCGGCCATGCTCGGCATGATGATACTGGCCAAGCCTATGCTGATGGTACTGTTTATGCGGGGCGAGTTTGGTGTCTATGACGTGAACCAGTCGGCGCTGTCGTTGTGGGCGATGTCGGCCGGTCTTTTGAACTTCATGCTGATCAAGATCCTGGCCCCGGGCTACTACGCCCGTCAGGATACTAAAACGCCAGTGAAAATCGGTATTATCGCCATGGTCAGTAACATGGTTTTCAACGGCATGCTTGCCCCGTTCTTTGGCTATGTCGGGTTGGCGATGGCAACCGCGCTGTCGGCGCTGGTTAATGCAGCGCTGCTCTATCGTGGGCTGCACCGGGAAGGCGTGTACCAACTGACCAGTGAAACGCTGTGGTTCGTTGCGCGACTGGCACTGTCTGGCGCTGTGATGGTGGCGGTACTGCTGTGGATGCTGCCGGGGATGCAGCAGTGGCTCGACTGGTCACTGGCACATCGTGCGCTGTGGCTGGCAGGTTTAATTGGTGCCGGTGCCATGGCATATGTGATATCGGTCATCGCGCTGGGTGTTCGTCCGCGTCACCTGCGTACTGCTGGCTGAGGAAACTACCTCTCTATTTTATAGGTGCAGATTTCGGTTCTGGCGCTGGCTCTGATGTTGGTGTCGTTGGGGTATGCCCTCAAACTGAAACGGGCCAATCGAAAGACACAGATAGGAGGCGGGGGAGAGAAACACACGTAAACTGGCTATAAAATAGTCAGTTTATGATTCAAATTGGTATGATGGGTTCAGAGTAGTATATAATCCGTCAGTTTTTCACTCTGCGAAACTGAAAAAAGACGCATGGAATTAATCCGAGGAATACATAACATCAAACCCAGTCACCACGGTTGTGTGCTGACAATTGGTAATTTTGATGGGGTACATCTGGGGCATCAGGCTGTGCTGCGTAATGTCATGGCTGAGGCGATCTCGTTGGGCCTACCAGCGGCCGTCATGAGTTTCGAACCCCAGCCTCAGGAGCTGTTTGCCGGGGATAATGCGCCGGCGCGGTTAACCCGTTTTCGCGACAAGTACTTACAACTGAAGCAAGTTGGGCTTGACCGTTTTCTGTGCGTTCACTTCAATCATCACTTTGCCAGCCTGACAGCAGAAGATTTTGTCCGCCGCTTGTTGGTTGAGCAATTGGGTGTTAAGTTTCTGGTAGTTGGCGATGATTTTCGCTTTGGTAAAGGCCGAAGCGGAGATTACGCGTATCTGCAGGCTGCCGGCAGGCAATACGGCTTTACGGTAGTCAGTACGCAGAGTTTTTGTGTCTCACAGCAGCGTGTCAGCAGTACCGCTATTCGCCAGGCTCTGGCGGAAGACAAGCTGGAACTGGCTGAGTCCATGCTAGGGCGTCCGTTTAGTATCTCCGGGCGCGTCTCCCATGGGCGGAAACTGGGACGGACAATCGGATTTCCGACTGCGAATGTCCCGCTCAAACGCCGGGTATCACCGGTGTCCGGCGTCTATGCTGTCGAGGTGTATGGTGTCGCGGCGACGCCACTTCCGGGTGTGGCCAATGTCGGCCGACGACCTACCGTTAACGGGGTTCGTCGCCAGCTGGAGGTCCACCTGTTTGATTTTCAGTCTGATCTTTACGGAGCCCAGATTGAAGTCGTGTTGCGGCATAAGCTCCGCGACGAAAAAAAGTTTGAATCATTTGATGCGTTGAAAGCACAAATTGAGCGTGATGCCCAGTCCGCACGGGTGTGGCTGGCTGAGCGAAATAATGTCCAACTTCGTCCAAGTAACGGAATCGAGAATCAATGAGCGACTATAAAGATACCCTGAACCTGCCTGAAACAGGGTTTCCGATGCGAGGCAATCTAGCTCAGCGTGAGCCAGCAATGCTTAAGCGTTGGTACGATGAAGATCTTTACGGTGAAATCCGTAAAGCCAAGAAGGGTAAGAAATCCTTCGTATTACACGATGGCCCTCCATACGCCAACGGTGATATTCACATTGGTCACGCGCTAAACAAGATTCTTAAAGACATTATTATTAAGTCAAAGACGCTGTCTGGCTTTGACGCACCATATATTCCTGGCTGGGACTGTCACGGCCTGCCTATCGAACTGATGGTAGAGAAAAAAGTCGGCAAACCGGGCCAGAAAATCACGGCGGCAGAGTTTCGTGAAAAATGCCGTGAATACGCTGCGGGTCAGGTAGAAGGCCAGAAAGAAAGTTTTATGCGCCTGGGTGTACTGGGTGAGTGGGACAAGCCGTACCGCACGATGGACTTCGGTACTGAAGCCAACATTATTCGCTCGCTGGGCAAAATTGCTGACCAAGGCCACCTGCTGAAAGGCTTCAAGCCAGTACACTGGTGTACTGACTGTGGTTCAGCGCTGGCTGAAGCTGAAGTGGAATATAAAGACAAAGTTTCACCTTCTATCGACGTGCGTTTCAAGGCCGTGGATGAAGCAGCTACCGTAGCGAAATTCCATTGTGCTGATGGCCACACCGGTGAAGGTGATGTATCTATCGTTATCTGGACCACCACGCCATGGACCCTGCCAGCAAACCGTGCAGTGGCGGTGCGTGATGATCTGGAATACGTACTGATTCAGGTTGAAGGTGAGAAGAAAGAACGTCTGATCATGGCTGCCGAGCTGGCGAAAGACGTGATGGATCGTGCCGGTATTGAGCACTACCACAACCTGGGCTTCTGTAAAGGGGCTGATCTGGAGCTGGTTCGTTTCCAACACCCGTTCTACAGCTTTGATGTACCGGCGATTCTTGGCGATCACGTTACGACTGAATCGGGTACAGGTGTCGTACACACTGCTCCTGGCCACGGTCAGGAAGACTTCGCGGTGGGTCAGAAATACGATCTGGAAGTGGCGAACCCTGTGGGCAGCAACGGTGTATATCTCCCTGACACTGAACTGTTTGCTGGTCAGCACGTATTTAAAGCCAACGATGCCGTGGTCGAAACGCTGAAAGAGCACGGTGCGCTGCTGCACCACCATGCGTACGAGCACAGCTACCCGCACTGCTGGCGCCACAAAACGCCAATCATCTTCCGTGCAACGCCACAATGGTTCGTATCAATGGATCAGGCTGGCCTGCGCGCGAAAGCGCTGGAAGAAATCAAAGGCGTTCAGTGGATGCCTGAGTGGGGTCAAAGCCGTATCGAGTCAATGGTGGAAGGTCGTCCGGAGTGGTGTATCTCACGTCAGCGTACTTGGGGTGTGCCAATTGCCCTGTTCGTTCACAAAGAGACGCAGGAACTGCATCCGAACACAGCTGAACTGATTGAGAAAGTGGCTCAGTTGGTTGAGCAGAAAGGCATTCAGGCTTGGTGGGATCTGGATCCGGCTGTGCTGATGGGTGACGCCGACGCGGCAAATTACGAGAAAGTGCTGGATACGCTGGACGTATGGTTCGATTCCGGTGTGACTCACTTCTCCGTGGTTGACAGCCGAGAAGAGTACCATGGCAACAGCGCCGATCTGTACCTGGAAGGTTCTGACCAGCACCGCGGTTGGTTCCAGTCTTCGCTGATCTCATCGGTAGCGATGAAAGGCAAGGCACCGTACCGTCAGGTTCTGACTCACGGTTTCGTGGTGGATGGCCAAGGCCGTAAGATGTCTAAATCTATCGGTAACGTAGTTGCGCCAAAAGATGTGACCAACAAGCTGGGTGCTGACATCCTGCGTCTGTGGGTTGCTTCAACCGACTACACTGGTGAAGTTGCCGTTTCGGATGAAATCCTGAAACGTTCTGCTGATGCGTATCGTCGTATCCGTAACACCGCACGTTTCTTCCTGGCGAACCTGAGTGGCTTTAACCCGGCGACCGATTGCGTAGCGGCGGAAGACATGGTGGCACTGGATCGTTGGGCGGTAGGTCGTGCGGAAGCGGCACAGGCTGACATCATCAAAGCCTATGACGAATACAACCTGCACGCTGTAACTCAGCGTCTGATGCACTTCTGTTCCATCGAGATGGGCTCTTTCTATCTCGATGTGATCAAAGACCGTCAGTACACAGCAAAACTTGGCGGTCACGCACAACGTAGCTGTCAGACTGCACTGTTCTACATTATCGAAGCGATGGTTCGCTGGATGGCACCAATCATGTCGTTCACGGCCGATGAAATCTGGAACGAGATGCCGGCTGCGCAGGGTAACGGTGAGTCGCGCGAGAAGTTTGTCTTCACTGGTGAGTGGTTCGAAGGCCTGTTTGGTCTGGCGGACGGCGAAGCGCTGAACAACGAATTCTGGACTGAAATCCAGAAAGTACGTGGTGCAGTGAACAAGCTGCTGGAGTCTGCCCGTAACGATAAAGTGATCGGTGGCGCTCTGCAGGCAGAAGTGACACTGGCTGCTACCGCTGAACTGGCGGCGAAGCTGAATCTGCTGGAAGACGAGCTGCGTTTTGTGCTGCTGACGTCTAAAGCGCAAGTGGTCACCGTTGACAGCAAGCCGGAAGACGCGCAGGAAACTGACGTAGATGGTCTGTATGTGATTGTGAAAGCGTCTGAAGCTGCGAAGTGTGACCGTTGTTGGCACCACGTTGCTGATGTTGGCACAATCGCAGGTCACGAGTCTATCTGTGGCCGTTGTGTCAGCAACGTTGAAGGTGATGGCGAAGAGCGTAAGTTTGCCTGATGAGTGATTTATCGTCTGAGAACAAGCTGTCGTTGAAACAATCGGGAGTCCGCTGGCTATGGCTGGCGGCTCTGGTGTTCATCGTGGACATTGCCAGCAAGCTGGTGGTCATGAATACCATGGAGTACGGATGGCCTAACCGCATCGAACTTCTGCCGTTTTTCAACCTGCTGTACGTTCATAATTACGGGGCCGCATTCAGCTTTCTGAGCGACGCCGGTGGCTGGCAGCGTTGGCTGTTCACAGCGATCGCTCTGGGGGTTTGTGCGTTACTGGTTTTCTGGATGCGCCGCTCGCCGGCATCCAACAAGCTGGCGAACAGCAGCTACGCGATGATTATCGGTGGTGCGCTGGGTAACCTGTTTGATCGGATGTATCACGGCTTTGTGGTGGATTTCCTGGACTTTTATGTCGGGAATTATCACTGGCCGGCATTCAATATTGCCGATACGGCAATCTGCATCGGTGCAGGCCTGATTATCATCGAAGGCCTGATTGACGATAAGAAAAAGCAGCCGGTTAAGCACTGATCGCCTCCTTGGCTAAGATAACCCTGAGCGCCGTCCGTTGATACGGGCGGCGCTTTGTTGTTAAATGGGCGGGATAAAACATGCCCGGCGACAAAGAAGCCGTCGTTTCCCTGCGCGAAAACCGCCTGTGAGAGAAACGAAAACCGGTGCGCTGCCGCTGCAATGACGCAGCCTGTGCTGCCGGGTGGATAACGAATGAACGCAAAAGGACCCTACATGTCGGTGATTACGGAAAACAGCGAAGTACTGATGCATTTTGCCATCAAACTGGAAGACGGCTCAGTGGCGGATTCCACCCAGGCAATGGGTAAACCGGCCAAGTTCCGGATGGGCGACGGCAGCCTGACCGAAAATTTTGAAAGATGCCTTTTAGGTCTGACCCAGGGCGAAAAAAGCAGCTTTGAGCTGGAACCGGAAGATGCCTTCGGGATGCCGAATCCGGATAACATTCACCATATTGATCGGACCCGCTTTGGTGCTGAAGCCCCGGCGGAAGTCGGCAACATTATCGCATTTGCCGGTCCGGACGGGCAGGATATTCCGGGCATCATTACGGATGTAACCGGTGATTCTGTGACTGTCGACTTTAACCATCCGCTTGCCGGGCAGCGCGTGACTTTCGATGTGGAAGTCGTTGCCATTGAAAATTAAGAGCAGCTAGCAATGAAAATCTTACTCGCAAACCCCCGTGGTTTCTGTGCCGGTGTTGACCGCGCGATCAGTATCGTCGAGCGTGCGCTGGAACTTTACCAGCCGCCAATCTACGTTCGCCATGAAGTTGTCCATAACCGCTTTGTGGTGGAAGGGCTGAAGCAGCGCGGCGCGATTTTTGTCGAAGAGCTGCACGAAGTGCCGGATGACAACATCGTGATCTTCTCTGCTCACGGCGTGTCGCAGGCGGTTCGCAACGAAGCCAAGGCCCGTAACTTGACAGTGTTTGACGCAACCTGTCCACTGGTTACCAAGGTCCATATGGAAGTTGCCCGCGCCAGTCGCCGGAATATGGAAGTGGTGCTGATTGGCCACGCCGGCCATCCGGAAGTGGAAGGCACTATGGGGCAGTACGCGAGTGAAACCGGCGGCATGTATCTGGTCGAGAAACCAGAGGATGTGGAAGGGCTGCCGGTTAAAGACCCAAGCAACCTGCATTACGTCAGCCAGACCACTCTGTCTGTTGATGAAACGGCAGATGTGATCAACAAACTGCGGGAAGTGTTCCCGGAGATTCAGGGCCCGCGCAAAGACGATATCTGTTACGCGACTCAGAACCGCCAGGATGCCGTGCGTGAAATGGCCGCCGATGTTGATGTGATGATTGTGGTGGGGTCTAAAAACTCTTCTAACTCAAACCGCCTGCGTGAACTGGCTGAAAAGCTTGGTACTCCGGGTTACCTGACTGACTGCGCCGAGGATATCGACAGCAGCTGGTTTATCGACAAAGGCAAAATTGGCGTTACCGCAGGGGCCTCGGCACCAGAAGAGCTGGTTAATCAGATCATCGCCCGTATTCAGGCGCTGACCGGCGCGGAAGTGGAAGAGCTGACTGGCCGTGAAGAAAATATGTTTTTTGAAGTGCCGCGCGAGCTGCAGGTCAAAAACGTCGGCTGATTGAGCTCAGCCTGGCATTAATCCGAGCCCCGGCCAGTCGCCGGGGCTTTTTTTATCTGTCTCAACAGGCTACATTGGGAGACACCGAAACGAATTCACCCAGGGAGAAATTACGCAATGGTAAGAATTGCGATTGCTGGTGCGGCAGGACGCATGGGCCGCCAGCTGCTGAAAGCGACACACCTGTCTGAGCAGGCACAACTAGGCGCTGCCACAGAGCGTCCGGAGTCTACACTGGTTGGTGTGGATGCTGGCGAACTGGCCGGTCTGGGACCGGTATCCGTGACTATTGTTGATGATCTGGCGAAAGCCGTGGATGACTTTGATGTATTGATCGACTTTACGGCGCCGGTGGCGACGCTGGCGAATCTGGCCTTCTGTAAGCAGCATGGCAAAAAGATTGTGATCGGTACAACCGGTTTTACCGAGCAGGAGCGCGAGCTGATCGATGAAGCCGCCAAGACGACGCCGATTGTGATGGCACCGAACTATAGCGTCGGGGTGAACCTGGTGTTTAAGTTGCTTGAGAAAGCCGCCAAAGTGATGGGTGACTACTGTGACATTGAGATTATTGAAGCTCATCACCGTCACAAGGTTGATGCGCCGTCAGGCACGGCGATTGGCATGGGTGAAGCGATTGCCGGGGCCATGGGTAATAAACTCAGTGACGTGGCTGTCTACGCCCGAGAGGGGATCACTGGTGAGCGCCGTCGTGATGAAATCGGCTTTGCCACTATCCGTGCCGGTGACATTGTGGGTGAGCACACAGCGATGTTTGCCGACATTGGTGAGCGGGTAGAGATCACGCATAAGGCGACCGATCGCATGACCTTCGCCAATGGTGCTGTGCGAGCCGCCGCCTGGCTCAATGAGCGTCAGCCTGGCTTCTACACCATGCAGGATGTATTGGGACTGGATCAGCTGTAACCAGGTACCTTCCGACACAGATATCCCCAAACACACCCGATCAAAGGCCGTGACAGACGTAGTTTCTCTTTTCAGGGAGACTCGTTTGTCGCGGCCTTTTTGTTTTACGGCTTCTCAATAGCAATGCAAAAAATACCTTTAGGGTATTCGTGGCGATGATTTACTCAGTATGTTTTGCATAAATAGTTAAATTTTATCTGTGGTTATGGTGTTTGCGTCAAAGTCTGCCGAGTATGGTGTTTTCGTGGTTCAATCTTGGCTTTTTGTGGGCTTGTGGTTGGTTTCTGTGGTCTGGTCATCAAAATATTGGGTTATCTTTGGGTTTTTTGACGGTTTTGAAGGTGGGTTATTTTCTTTTAACATTCCAAGAAAAAGCAAACGATAAAATTTTTCCTGGTGTACGGGGTTGAATGGAAATACAGGACTTTTCTTGCTCTTTTGTCAGTCTCGATGCGTAATTTGGGTCAGTTGGCTGTAATCTTGTATTAATTTATTGTGAAAGGTTGACAGCGCAAACGGTCATCTCTAGAATGCGCGCAATTTGTCAAAAATGCGCTTGACTCGGCTTTTGACTTTGTATGGAATGAGTAACTGAAAATTTATTTGTTTCTATTGCATTATTATTATTCTTGGAGGTTGTCTTGAGTAAATCAGCGCTGTTAGTCCTGGAAGATGGGACAGTGTTCCACGGCGTGTCCATTGGGGCAGATGGTTCGGCCGTTGGTGAAGTTGTTTTTAATACCTCGATGACGGGGTACCAAGAGATCCTCACCGACCCTTCTTACTCTCAACAGATCGTTACTCTTACCTATCCCCACATTGGCAATACCGGAACGAATTCCGAAGACGAAGAATCCTCCTCCATCCACGCTCAAGGCCTGGTAATCCGCGACCTCCCTCTTATCGCTTCCAACTTCCGTAGTCAGCAAACCCTTTCTGATTACCTGAAATCCCAGAACATCGTTGGCATCGCTGACATCGACACCCGCAAACTGACTCGTCTGCTGCGTGAAAAAGGCGCGCAGAACGGCTGTATCATGGCGGGCGACAACCTGGATGAAGCGCTGGCACTGGCAAAAGCGAAAGATTTCCCGGGCCTGAAAGGCATGGACCTGGCGAAAGTGGTCTCAACAACGGAAATGTACGAGTGGAAGCAAGGTTCGTGGACGCTGGAAGGCGGGCTGCCTGAAGCGCAGGATGACAGCGAGCTGCCATACCACGTCGTCGCGTATGACTTCGGTGCCAAGCGCAACATTCTGCGCATGCTGGTTGACCGTGGCTGTCGTCTGACTGTCGTTCCGGCGCAAACGTCGGCAGAAGACGTGCTGGCTCTTAAGCCGGACGGTGTTTTCCTATCAAACGGACCGGGTGACCCGGAGCCATGTACCTATGCCATCGAAGCGACCAAAGTGTTCCTGGAAAAAGGCCTGCCGATTTTCGGCATCTGTCTGGGCCACCAGATTCTGGCTCTGGCCAGCGGGGCGAAGACCGTTAAGATGAAGTTTGGTCACCACGGTGCCAACCACCCGGTTAAAGACCTAGATCGCAACGTCGTGATGATTACTAGCCAGAACCACGGCTTTGCAGCTGACGAAGAAACATTGCCGGACAATCTGCGTGCCACCCATAAGTCACTGTTTGACGGCTCCCTGCAAGGGATTCACCGCACTGACAAACCTGCGTTCAGCTTCCAGGGCCACCCTGAGGCGAGCCCGGGTCCGCACGACGCGGCACCACTTTTTGATCACTTTATCGAACTAATCAAACAGCACAGCGCCTAAGCCGGAGTAGTAAGCAATGCCAAAACGTACTGACATTAAAAGTGTTCTAATTCTGGGTGCTGGCCCAATCGTTATCGGTCAGGCATGTGAGTTCGACTACTCAGGTGCACAGGCTTGTAAAGCCCTTCGTGAAGAAGGCTACCGTGTCATTCTGGTGAACTCGAACCCGGCCACTATTATGACTGACCCGGAAATGGCTGATGCGACCTACATTGAGCCAATTCACTGGGAAGTGGTCCGCAAGATCATCGAGAAAGAGCGTCCTGACGCTGTGCTGCCGACCATGGGCGGCCAGACTGCACTGAACTGTGCGCTGGATCTGGAACGTCACGGCGTATTGGCTGAGTTCGGCGTTGAGATGATTGGTGCGACAGCAGATGCTATCGACAAGGCGGAAGACCGTTCTCGCTTTGATGCGGCGATGAAATCCATTGGTCTGGAATGTCCGCGCGCTGATACCGCGAAAACCATGGAAGAAGCCTATAAAGTGCTGGATATGGTGGGCTTCCCATGTATTATCCGCCCGTCTTTCACCATGGGTGGTACCGGTGGCGGTATTGCGTATAACAAAGAAGAGTTCGAAGAAATCTGTCGCCGTGGTCTGGACCTGTCACCGACTAACGAGCTGCTGATTGACGAGTCGCTGATTGGCTGGAAAGAGTACGAGATGGAAGTGGTTCGTGATAAAAACGACAACTGCATCATCGTCTGTGCTATCGAAAACTTCGATGCAATGGGCATCCATACCGGTGACTCTATCACGGTTGCTCCGGCGCAAACCCTGACGGATAAAGAATACCAGCTGATGCGTAATGCTTCGCTGGCGGTTCTGCGCGAAATCGGTGTTGAAACCGGCGGTTCAAACGTACAGTTTGGTATCAACCCGAAAGATGGCCGTATGGTTATCATCGAAATGAACCCGCGTGTGTCGCGCTCTTCTGCTCTGGCATCAAAAGCAACAGGCTTCCCGATTGCGAAAGTGGCGGCGAAACTGGCCGTTGGTTTTACGCTGGACGAGCTGATGAACGACATCACAGGTGGCGCAACACCGGCCTCGTTCGAGCCAACCATCGATTACGTCGTAACGAAGATCCCACGCTTTAACTTCGAAAAATTTGCCGGTGCTAACGACCGTCTGACCACGCAGATGAAGTCCGTGGGCGAGGTGATGGCGATTGGCCGTAACCAGCAGGAATCTCTGCACAAAGCGCTGCGCGGTTTGGAAGTTGGTGCCACAGGTTTCGATGAAATGGTTGACCTGGATGCGCCTGATGCACTGACTCAAATCCGCCACGAGCTGAAAGAGCCGGGTGCAGAGCGTATCTGGTACATCGCTGACGCTTTCCGTGCCGGAATGTCGGTCGACGGTGTTTACAAGCTGACAAACGTTGACCACTGGTTCCTGGTTCAGATTGAAGAACTGGTGAAAATGGAAAACGAAGTCAAAGAAGGTGGCTTTGCCGGTCTGAACGCGGATGTACTGCGTAAGCTGAAACGTAAAGGCTTTGCGGACGCGCGTCTGGCGAAACTGCTGGGTGTGGCGGAGTCTGAAATCCGCAAACTGCGTGACCAGTACGACATCCACCCGGTGTACAAGCGCGTGGATACCTGTGCGGCTGAGTTTTCCTCAGACACGGCTTACATGTACTCATCTTACGATGACGAATGTGAAGCGCAGCCGACCGACAAAGATAAAATCATGGTGCTGGGTGGCGGCCCGAACCGTATCGGCCAGGGTATCGAATTTGACTACTGCTGTGTCCACGCATCGCTGGCACTGCGTGAAGACGGTTACGAAACCATCATGGTGAACTGTAACCCAGAGACGGTATCGACTGACTACGATACGTCTGACCGTCTGTACTTTGAGCCTGTGACTCTGGAAGACGTTCTGTCTATCGTTCGTGTCGAGAAGCCAAAAGGCGTTATCGTGCAGTACGGTGGTCAGACTCCACTGAAACTGGCTCGCGCTCTGGAAGCGGCGGGTGTGCCGATTATCGGTACCAGCCCGGATGCGATTGACCGTGCTGAAGACCGTGAGCGTTTCCAGGCGGCTGTTGAGCGTCTGGGCCTGAAGCAACCAGATAACGCAACTGTTACTGCGATTGAGCAAGCGGTTGAGAAATCGAAAGAAATTGGCTTCCCGCTGGTGGTTCGTCCTTCTTATGTACTGGGCGGCCGTGCGATGGAAATCGTGTACGATGAAGCAGACCTGCGTCGTTACTTCAATGAAGCGGTCAGCGTTTCTAACGAATCTCCGGTACTGCTGGACCGTTTCCTTGATGACGCAACTGAAGTTGACGTGGATGCGATTTGCGACGGTGAGCGCGTGGTTATCGGCGGTATCATGGAGCACATCGAGCAGGCAGGCGTTCACTCCGGTGACTCAGCCTGTTCTCTGCCGGCTTACACCCTGAGCCAGGAAATCCAGGACGAAATGCGTCGTCAGGTTGAGAAACTGGCGTTTGAGCTGGGCGTGCGTGGTCTGATGAACACCCAGTTTGCGGTGAAAGACAACGAAGTGTACCTGATTGAGGTGAACCCACGAGCGGCCCGTACCGTGCCATTCGTTTCGAAAGCCACAGGTGCCCCGCTGGCGAAGATTGCTGCGCGCGTTATGGCTGGCCAGTCTCTGGAACAACAGGGCTTTACCAAAGAGATCATTCCACCGTACTACTCGGTGAAAGAAGTGGTGCTGCCATTTAACAAGTTCCCTGGCGTTGACCCGCTACTGGGCCCTGAGATGCGCTCAACTGGTGAAGTCATGGGTGTGGGCGACACGTTTGCCGAAGCCTTTGCCAAAGCCGAATTGGGCTGTGGCAAAGTGAAGCAGGAAAAAGGACGCGCACTGCTGTCAGTTCGTGGTAACGACAAGCAGCGTGTTGTCGACCTGGCTTCCAAGCTGATCAAACTGGGCTACGAGCTGGATGCTACACACGGCACCGCGGTCGTACTGGGTGAAGCTGGCATCAACCCGCGTCTGGTTAACAAAGTACACGAAGGTCGTCCTCATATTCTTGACCGTATCAAGAACAATGAGTACACCTACATCGTGAACACTGCGGAAGGCCGTCAGGCGATTGAAGACTCGAAAGTACTGCGTCGCGGCGCACTGGCGGAGAAGGTGAACTACACCACGACGCTGAACGCTGCCTTCGCAACCTGCATGTCCTGGACAGCAGATGACCGTAACAAAGTGACGTCTGTTCAAGAGCTGCACGCGCGCGTGAAAGCGCACATCGCGTAGTAGCTGACTGATTTTGATGTACACACAGCCCGCTCTATAGAGCGGGCTTTTTTATGGTTCTCACAGGGCAATAAAATCCTGATGAAAATTTGACACTTTTGTCCTGCGGCTCTATTGAACTGCTAACTGAATCGCGTACAATTAGCGCGTCGCATAAGCGACTTGATGATTTATTGGAGACTTCAATGAACGATACCGACCATCCCCCGAGTATGAAGGTGGAAAATCAAACCTGCTGACGGTGTCGGTCTCTCATTGTCCGAACCCGGTTCCTCAGGTTCGGAAAAGTCTGTTCTCATTTTTATCCTGCTGATAAGTTTTTTGACACACTCTTCCCCGGTTTTCCCCATTCTTTCTCTGTATTGAATTGCATCAGCCTGCCCCTGTTTCAGGTATCAGGCCGTGGCACTGTTGTGCCTTGGTGTCCGCTGCTTTAATGGTGGCACTGTGCGATTCAGGTGGTCGTTACCCAAGCTGTCTGTGTGACAGACGGCATTGCCAATCGGGAGATTCGCCATGGCGGTAATGAACTATGCAGCGCATGCTGCTGATACAAATAAACCTTTTGTACATACTGATATTCTGGCTGCTCGCAATGCACTGCTGAAATACGATCTATCGGAGCAGGCTGCACTGCTGGTCAAAATGCCTCTTTCTGAGGCGATTGCAATCTTGCATGAAGTTCCGCTGCGTCATGTTCAGACGTTGTTGGATCTGCTGGATGAAATGGATGAAGAAGTGTGTATGCGCCACCTGGCTAACGGTCTGGGCTTGATCTGCTCGGAAGCCGAGCCGGCCGGGCACTATTTGAAAAACAGCGTATTCAGCCATGTGCGCGAGCGGATCGGCTGGATCGTCGGGCTGGCACTGCTCGGCATTGTGTCCGGGCTGATCATTTCGCATTACGAGGACACATTGAGCCAGCTGGTGCTGCTGGCGATTTACATGCCGGTGATTGCCGCGGCGGGCGGGAATACCGGCTCTCAGGCTGCCACGTTGGTGGTGCGGGCTCTGGCAATGGAAGAGATACATTGTCGGGACTGGCTGAAAGTGCTGTGGAAAGAATTCCGGGTGGCGATGGTTGTTGCTGCGGTACTGGCGACAGTAATCGTTGGCCGGGTGTTGCTGTTCAGTGACAGCACTGTACTGCCGGTGGGAATGCAACTGGCGGATATTGCTTTGGCGATCGGGATTGCCATTGCCTTACAGGTGGTGTTGTCTACCACCGTCGGCGGGGTACTACCGATGATTGCCCGGGCGTGCAAACTGGATCCGGCAGTACTGGTCAGCCCGGTGCTGGCATCCGTGGTCGATATTACCGGGATGGTGATTTACTTCACCACGGTGAACTCAGTGCTGGGGCTGGCCTAGCTAACCGTTTTATCCAGTTCACGACCATCCGGTTTGAGCAATAAAAAAGCGAGAGGTTCTGCCTCTCGCTTTTTTTTCATCTGTATGTCCCCGTCCTGACCAGGCAGGGGAGCGATCGTCAAAACTGCTCGTAGAGCGTATGGTACAAGGTGTTCTCAAAGGCCTGAATCGGAGGTGTGACAGCCGGTGCGTTTTTATCCTGCTTTGGTGGGTGATAGTTAGTCACCAGCTGGACAAACAACAGCTCTCTGCCGGATTTTGCTGTCAGGATCCCTGCTAGGTTATACGTTCCATACAGTGAGCCGCTTTTAGCATGAATCTGGCCCTGAAGCGGTTTCTGGCGGATGCTGCGCCGATACTGCAGCGTACCGCTCTCGCCGCTGACCGGGAAGGTTTTCAGCAGCCCCAGTTGGTTGTCATGCTTTCGAATGTAAGCGATCACTTGCAGCATTTGTTCGGCAGTTAAACGGTTATTGCGCGAGAGACCGGAACCGTCGACCAGTACCGCATTGTCCAGTGTGATCCCGGCTTTTTCTTTCAGGATAGCTTCAATGGCGGCCACACCGTTTTTGAAGCTGCCCGGTTGTTTGTAGTAGCGGGCACCCAGGGTTTTGGTTAGGTTATCGGCAATCAGGTTATCTGACGCTTTGACCATGATATCCAGCAGGACATTGAGCGGCTGTGACTGGTGCTGGACAACAAGCTGGCCCTGCGCCTTATCATCCCGCTTAATTTTACCCTTGAAGCTGATTCGCTGGCGGGTCAGCTCGCTGCGCAGAATTTTACTGATGTAGTCCGTTGTATCCTGAACCGCGAATTTGAGCGGCAGGGGCTGGTCGCGTTTTACTAGGCAACCGTCCAGGTGGTAGGTGTTGCCTGTCCCGGCAATATCCAGTTCCAGCTCGCAATGGCTGGCTTCATGCTGGGCTTTGTTCACGATGACGGCATTTGTGGTCACGGTGATCGGCTGGTGAGAAGGAATGTTAACCCGGGTCGGTTCGCCAAGTGAGCGGTTACTATACAGTGCGCCCTGCACACAGTTGTGCTCCAGGGTCAGGCTGCTGGCTGGCGCGCTATAACAGACGCCCAGAATGTCCCAGGGCCAGCCAGGCGCACGTTCGTAGCTGGTGAACTGCCCGCCGTTAAGCAAAATGTCGCCGCTGATCGAGGTGATGCCTTTCTTTTTGAGTTGCTGTAATAGTTGGGTCAGCTGCGTGCGGGTCAGAGTCGGGTCACCACTGAAACGGAAAATCAGATCATTGCCGCGGGTTTCCACCCGAGTGGTAAAGCGGTATTGAGGCCCGAGGTACAGCTGGGCAGCCAGCGCAGTCAGCATTTTCTGCGTGCTGGCAGGTGGCTGCAGTTGATCGGCCCGCTGCTGGTAAAGGACTTCGCCGGTCTGGCTGTCGGCAACCAGTAACGCTGTATCATTGCCGTCAGGCAACTGACTCAGCGCTTGCTGGAGTGATATAGAAGAAGCGTGCACCTGAGTAGTCAGGAGCAGGGCGAGAGTCGAAAACAGTATTCGCAGCATAAGTGGCCTTTTGCATTGCGTGTCAGGGTCAGTCATCATAAAACAAAACAGCGCCAACCCGAAGGCTGACGCTGTAAAGTCTATGTAATGACTTTGCCTTTGTCAGGCAATCATTGCATTAGAAGTCGTAACGAGCACCCAGGACGAACTCGTCAGATGCGTTCGCTTTACCTACTTTGTCAGAATCCAGCAGGTTGAACTTGTAAGACGCGTAAGTACGGAAGTTGCTGTTGAAGTAGTGAGTCGCATCAATCGCAATTGAGTCGTTCAGGTCAACGTCGTTTGAACGGTCTTCACGGAAGTTGTAAGTCGCGATGAATACAGTCTTATCCATAGTGTAAGACGCTGCGAATTCGTAACCACGTTGTTTGTCAGAGTTTTCTTCAGTGTGGCGAGCGTCTTGGTACAGACCCGCAAAGTAGAAGTCACCCACGGTGTAAGAGATTGCACCGAATGTTTGCTTCTGAGTTTCGCCGTTAAATGCACTGTTAGTCGCTGTGTCTTGCTCACCGTAACCTGCACCGAACGCCAGACCCATGTCCAGAGCGTAGATTGCACCTACAGAGTAACCGTCGTCCAGACCTTCAGAGCCTTTGCCGTCGTCAAACACGTAGTTCGCTTTCAGAGTCAGGTTGTTGCCGCCCAGATCGAAAGAACCGGTGTAAGCCAGGTTGTCACCAGCACGGTCAGCTGCAGCTACTTTGTTACCCGCTTCGTTACCATGGTAAGCCATGATATCGGTGAAGTCAGTGATCATGCCCAGAGAGCCGTCAGTTTTACCGTATACCACTTTACCAAAGTCGCCGCCGATACCTGCGTTCAGGTGACGGTTGTTGACATCACCTTTGTCGTCAGAAGAGCCAGAGCTGGTGTACTCGCCTTCCCAGAAACCGATACCGTACAGAGAATCAGTGATGTCAGTTTTACCTGCTACGTTGATACGTACACGTGATTTATCGGTGACTTTGTTGCTGCCCTGGTCGTTTTCTTTCATAACGCCACGAGCTTCGAAACGGCCGCCAATTGCCAGGCTAGAAGTTTCGTCCGAGTAAACTTCTGCGGCTGTAGCTACAGAAGAGATTGAAGCCGCTGCTACTGTCAGTGCAATCAGTGTCTTGTTCATTATCGAATCCTTTTGGAATTTTTTGTCTGATGCATTCTTGTGCTAAATGCATAGTGTTCTTTTTACTGGTTGTGCCTGGCGAACTGTTAGTAAAAAAAACTGAAAAATACTTATCCAAAAGGAAAATTGTGCATTTTAGATGTTTTTAATCCTTATATTTCAGGTGTTTACCTTAAAACTTGGAAGTTCCTTTAGGTTGTGGCTTTTTAGTTGTTTTTAGTCTTTTATTGACATCTAAAACGTAGGGTTAATTTGTTACTTTGCGTATATTTGTGATCTGCTACATATACTTATTTTGTGGCATTCGTTAGGCCTTGTCAGAAGACTGCGAATTTCGCCGGTTTGAGGAGGGTTGCTGAGGAACAAAGGTGATCTCTGAGGAATCTTTGTTTAGAATGAAGCGTTCCCTTTAATTGATATGGTTCGGCCTGGTCGCCGGGCTGGCTTTGTTTTGCCTTCTATAGCCTTGGCTATACGGGCGTTGAGGTAAATAAAAATATGGATAAGATTCCAATGACAGTGCGCGGCGAAAAGATGCTGCGTGAAGAACTGGATATTCTGATGAAACGTCGCCCGCTGATCTCTCAAGCGATTGCAGAAGCACGCGAACTGGGTGACCTGAAGGAAAACGCAGAATACCACGCTGCGCGTGAAGAGCAGGGCATTTGTGAAGCACAAATTCGCGACATCGAGTACAAGCTGTCGATGGCGCAGGTGATCGATGTGACTAAGATGCAGAACGCTGGCAAAGTGATTTTCGGCTCGACAGTTACGCTGATCGACATTGATACCGATGAAGAAGTGACCTACCAGATCGTAGGTGATGACGAAGCTGACATCAAAGCGGGTCGTATCTCTGTGAACTCGCCGATCGCTCGTGGCCTGATTGGTAAAATGCAAGACGACGAAGTGTCAATCACGACGCCGGGCGGTAAGCGCGAATTCGAAATTTCTGACGTTGCCTACCTGTAACCAGCAGAATTTGTTAGAAATTGTGACTATCAGATAAAAATCACGGCACACCCTGCCGTGATTGAGGTATAAAAAAGGCCGCAGCGGCGGCCTTTTTTATTTGCGTGGCAATTCGATTTTTCGATTTTCGCTTTGACGGTAAAGAACCAGCGTGTTCCCGATAACCTGAACCTTTTCAGCTTTGGTTTCGCGAACAATGGCATCAACGATCAAAAACTTGGTTTCGCGCTCTTCAGCAGCAACCTTAACCTTGATAAGCTCATGGTGGTCAAGTGCCAGTTCGATTTCGGCCAGCACGGCTTCAGTTAAGCCATTTGCACCCATTAAGACTACAGGTTTTAGGTTGTGCGCAAGACCTTTAAGGTATTGCTTCTGCTTGGTGCTTAGATTCATGTCGACTCTATTTCATTCTAGGGTTGAAAACCGCGTATTCTAACGCCATATAGTCTGGATGACTAATTTGTTTAGTATACGCCATCAATGGTGTTGCTGAGTATACTTGATAAGTCCCCAAACTCATTAGGTAAATCATGAGTAAAAAAAAGCATTCGGCCAGCTCCGGCCGTTGGCTGAAAGAACATTTTGATGACAAATATGTTCAGGAAGCACAAAAAAAGGGCTACCGCTCCCGTGCCATCTTCAAAATTGAAGAAATCCAGAAAAAAGATAAGCTTCTGAAACCTGGTATGACAGTCGTGGATCTGGGGGCGGCACCTGGCGGCTGGTCACAGTATGCGGCTGAGATTGTTGGTGACGAAGGTCAGGTGATTGCCTGTGACATTCTGCCAATGGACTCACTGCCGGGCGTAAGCTTCCTGCAAGGTGATTTCCGTGAGGAAGCCGTGTTGGATGCTCTGTTGGAGCGTATTCAGCCGGACATGGTCGATGTGGTTCTGTCGGACATGGCGCCTAACATGAGTGGTAACCTGGCATCAGATCAGCCTAGAGCAATGTATCTTGTTGAACTAGCATTAGATATGTGTAGACAAGTACTTGCGCCTAACGGCAGCTTTGCGGTAAAAGTTTTTCAAGGTGAAGGCTTTGACCCATATCTGGCGGAAGTGCGCTCTATGTTCAAAGTGGTCAAAATCCGCAAGCCGGATTCATCGCGGGATCGCTCTCGTGAGGTATATATTGTAGCTACAGGTTACAAACTGTAGTACCCTAAATTCATTTATTTAGTTATCGCGAGGTTAACACCTTGAGTGACATGGCAAAAAACTTGATTCTGTGGTTAGTCATCGCTGTGGTTCTGATGTCTGTTTTTCAGAGCTTCGGACCCGGTGATAATGCTGGCCGTCAAGTCGACTATACAACCTTTGTCCGTGAAATCGGTCAGGATCAGATTAGGGAAGTGCGATTCAATGATCGTGAAATTACCGTATTCAAACGTGATAACACGCGATACGTCACCTATCTGCCTGTCTACAACGATCAAAAGCTGTTAGACGATCTGATTAACGCAAATGTTAAAGTGCTGGGTACTCCACCAGAAGAACCTAGCTTGTTAGCATCTATTTTCATTTCCTGGTTCCCGATGCTGTTGCTGATCGGGGTCTGGATCTTCTTCATGCGTCAGATGCAGGGCGGGGGTGGCAAAGGTGCCATGTCGTTCGGTAAATCGAAAGCCCGTATGATGAGTGAAGACCAGATCAAAACCACCTTTGCAGACGTCGCTGGCTGTGATGAAGCCAAGGAAGATGTGAAAGAGCTGGTGGATTACCTGCGTGATCCAAGCCGCTTCCAGAAACTGGGCGGTAAGATTCCGACCGGTGTTCTGATGGTTGGTCCTCCAGGTACCGGTAAAACCCTGCTGGCAAAAGCCATCGCCGGTGAAGCCAAAGTACCGTTCTTTACTATCTCTGGTTCTGACTTCGTTGAAATGTTCGTCGGTGTGGGTGCATCCCGTGTCCGTGACATGTTCGAGCAAGCCAAGAAAGCTGCACCTTGTATCATCTTTATTGATGAGATTGATGCGGTGGGTCGTCAGCGTGGCGCTGGTGTCGGTGGTGGTCACGATGAGCGTGAGCAAACCCTGAACCAGATGCTGGTTGAAATGGACGGCTTTGAAGGTAATGAAGGCATTATCGTGATTGCGGCAACCAACCGTCCGGACGTTCTGGACCCGGCTCTGCTGCGTCCTGGTCGTTTCGACCGTCAGGTGGTCGTTGGCCTGCCGGATGTTCGTGGTCGTGAGCAGATCCTGAAAGTGCATATGCGTAAAGTGCCACTGGATGGTGATGTGAAACCTGAGCTGATTGCACGTGGTACTCCAGGCTTCTCTGGTGCTGACCTGGCTAACCTGGTGAACGAAGCGGCGTTGTTTGCGGCGCGTGGTAACAAGCGCACCGTGTCTATGGTTGAGTTTGAACTGGCCAAAGACAAGATCATGATGGGTGCCGAGCGTAAGTCCATGGTGATGACGCAGGAGCAGAAAGAGTCCACGGCATACCATGAAGCGGGCCACGCTATCATTGGTCGCCTGGTACCGGATCATGACCCTGTTTATAAAGTGTCTATCATTCCACGCGGCCGTGCGCTGGGTGTGACCATGTACCTGCCTGAGCAGGATCGTGTCAGCCACTCACGTGAGTACCTGGAATCGATGATTTCCAGCCTGTACGGCGGTCGTCTGGCAGAAGAACTGATCTACGGTATAGAAAAAGTATCTACCGGTGCATCAAACGATATCGAACGTGCGACCGAAATCGCCCGTAAGATGGTGACGCAGTGGGGCTTCTCCGAGAAGATGGGTCCACTGTTGTATGCTGAAGATGAAGGCGAAGTGTTCCTGGGTCGTTCGGTCACGAAGACCAAGCACATGTCTGATGAAACAGCGCGCGCTATCGATGCGGAAGTACGTGCAATCATCGATCGTAACTACGAACGTGCCCGTGAGATTCTGATGGCTAACATGGACATCATGCACTCGATGAAAGATGCACTGATGAAATATGAAACCATCGATGCCGGCCAGATTGACGACCTGATGAAGCGCAAAGAAGTGATTCGCGCACCAAAAGGTTGGGGTGACGAAAACGACACCATGAAAGTGGGTGAGCCGCACGAAGCCAAAGCAGAACAAACTGCTGAGCAAGCGCCAGCCCAAGAGGTGGATGACGAGCAGGAAACTGCCGATGCACCGGCGATTCATCGCAGTGAAGATGATAAGCCAAACGCATAACCGCCCGATATGATTTAAACCCCGGCTCTGGTCGGGGTTTTTTATTGTTTTATGCTCATGGAATTGAGCCAGTTGAGGAGCCAAAACTTGATTCTGACGAATAAAGAGAAAACCCTGGATCTGTCACGTCCCCATACCATGGGGATCCTCAATGTCACACCAGACTCCTTTTCTGATGGCGGCCGTTTCAACCGGATGGATGCGGCATTACGTCATGCCGAAGAGATGCTGGCTGCCGGTACGACTATTTTGGATATCGGTGGTGAATCAACCCGCCCGGGTGCGGCGGATGTCAGTCAGCAGGACGAGTTGGACCGGGTCATCCCGGTAATTGAAGCCATCAGCCAGCGATTCGACTGCTGGATCTCCATTGATACCAGCAAAGCTGAAGTCATGACGGAGTCAGTCAAAGCCGGTGCGGATCTGATCAATGATATTCGTGCGCTACGGGAGCCTGGTGCACTGGCTGCGGCTGCTGCTGCCGGGGTGCCGGTTTGTCTGATGCATATGCAGGGACAGCCTCGGACCATGCAGGCAGAACCTTCCTATCAGGATGTAATCGCGGATGTCGGCGACTTTTTGGCTGAGCGGGTTGCCGCTTGCGAAGCGGCAGGCATTGCCCGCGATAAGCTATTGTTGGATCCGGGGTTTGGATTTGGTAAAACCCTTGAGCATAACTACCGGCTGCTGGCTCATCTCGAGTCGTTCCATCAGTTCGGTTTGCCCCTGTTGGTGGGGATGTCGCGTAAATCAATGATTCATAAATTATTAGAGAAACAGCCAGCGGACTGTCTGGCCGGAAGTCTGGCGTGCGCCGCGATTGCCGCCATGAAAGGTGCGCAGATCATCCGGGTACACGATGCTAAAGAAACCGTCGATGTACTGAAGGTGTGTGAAATGACGCTGGCGCAGCGTTAATCACATCAGACGGGTCTGAAATTATAACAACCCTGGTTGAAATCATTAGTTGCTAGGAGTGATTCATGGCAGAGCGTAAATATTTTGGCACCGACGGGGTGCGCGGGTTTGTGGGCAAAGCGCCAATCACGCCTGATTTTGTTCTTAAACTGGGTTGGGCGGCCGGACGGGTTCTGGCCAAAGAAGGAACCCGAAAAGTAATTATTGGTAAGGATACCCGTATTTCCGGTTACATGCTGGAATCAGCACTGGAAGCAGGTTTGGCGGCGGCGGGGCTGCAGGCGGCATTCACCGGTCCGATGCCTACACCAGCTGTTGCTTATCTGACCCGCACTTTCCGGGCAGAAGCGGGCATTGTGATCTCTGCATCCCACAATCCGTATTACGACAACGGGATCAAGTTCTTTTCTTCGGAAGGCACCAAACTGCCGGATGAGGTTGAACTGGCTATCGAAGAAGAAATGGACAAGCCGCTGACCTGTGTGGAGTCTGCGCTGCTGGGGAAAGCATACCGTATCAACGATGCTGCCGGACGTTACATTGAGTTTTGCAAAGGCACTTTCCCGAGCAAATACGATCTGGCCGGCTACAAAATTGTTGTCGACTGTGCTCACGGTGCCACTTATCACATCGCCCCGAATGTCTTTAAAGAGCTGGGTGCTGAAGTGATCACTATCGGGTGTTCCCCGAACGGTACCAACATCAATGATCAGGTCGGCGCGACTGATGTTGCAGCCCTGCAGGCGAAAGTGCTAGAAGAGAAGGCGGACTTTGGCATTGCACTGGACGGCGATGGTGACCGGGTGATCATGGTGGATGAAGAGGGCAACAAAATCGACGGCGATCAGATTGCCTACATCATTGCCCGTGATGCCCTGCGTCGTGGCGAGTTGAAAGGTGGTGTTGTTGGTACGCTGATGACCAACCTGGGGATGGAAAATGCCCTCAAACAACTGGGGATTCCGTTTGTCCGTGCCAAAGTGGGTGACCGCTATGTCATGGAAGAGCTGCAAAAACATAATTGGCTGATTGGTGCAGAAAACTCTGGTCACGTGATCCTGCTGGATAAAGTCACAACCGGTGACGGTATTGTAGCGGGGCTGCAGATCATGGCTGCGATGGTTGGCAGTAAAATGTCACTGAAAGAGCTGGCCGATGGCATGACCATGTACCCGCAGGTGCTGGTCAATGTGCGATTCTCGGGGGATTCCAATCCGCTGGAATCAGATGCGGTATTGTCTGCCCAGGCAGCTGTAGAAGCTAAACTGGGTAATAAAGGTCGCGTTCTGCTGCGAAAATCCGGCACAGAACCGCTGATCCGGGTGATGGTTGAAGGTGAGGATGCCGAGCTGGTTGAAGCATCCGCACAGCAAATAGCTCAGGCCGTCAAAGACAACTGTTAATGGCGCGCGTGTTCGCGTCAGGAAGAGCGCCGGTTTTGCTTATTTCTTCGACAGGTGATTCACGAAACTGATTTTTCGATGAAATTTTACTTGTCACTAAAGAGCGCTTTCGCTAGTATTCATCCCGCTCCTTAGGAAGGGGTGCGCTGGCACTGCTAAAGCAAAGCCGGCACAACAACTTAACCATAGGTGGAACCCATGTACGAAATTCTACTTGTGATTTATCTGTTGGCTGCGCTTGGTGTGATTGGCCTGGTTTTGGTTCAACAAGGTAAAGGCGCAGATATGGGAGCTTCATTCGGGGCTGGCGCTTCAGGTACACTGTTTGGCGCAAGCGGCTCTGGTAACTTTCTGACCCGAATGACCGCAATTTTTGCAACCATCTTCTTCGTGATTAGCCTGGTGCTGGGTAACATGAGCACTAAACAAGCACACGAAAACAGCGGTTGGGAAGACCTAAGTGCCCCAGCAACTGAGCAAGTGGTTGAAAAAACTGAGAATGCACCAGTTAACAGTGACATTCCTCAGTAACTAAGAATTTAGCCGAGATGGTGAAATTGGTAGACACGCTAGCATGAGGTGCTAGTGCCGTAAGGTGTAGGGGTTCAAGTCCCCTTCTCGGCACCATTGTTTCGTTACTTGAAAGAGTAACCTCTGAGCGATATAATTCGCATCAGATTACGGACGCGGGGTGGAGCAGCTTGGTAGCTCGTCGGGCTCATAACCCGAAGGTCGTTGGTTCAAATCCGGCCCCCGCAACCACTTTCCGAAAAAACAACTATCCTTGTAAGGAAGTGTGTTTTTTCAGTCACAGTAAGAACTGTGATTATCAGGGTCCAGTGATAATAAACCCCGTAATTCGGGGTTTTTTATTATCTGAAATATGACCATTCAGGTATCTACTGGGCTTTATAGCCCTTTTTTTGTTTCCGGGGGGTTGTTTTGACAGCTTTAGAGATGCAATTGACCGAACTGCTTGAAGCGCCGGTAACGGCTACAGGCTACGAGCTGGTGGGTCTGGAATTTATCCGCGCAGGTGAACACTCGACACTGCGTGTCTACATTGATCACGAAAACGGGATCACAGTAGAAGATTGTGCCGAAGTGAGCCGCCAGATCAGTGCGGTAATGGATGTTGAAGATCCAATTACTGTTGCTTACAACCTGGAGGTTTCTTCCCCGGGTCTGGAAAGGCCGCTATTTAAAGCCGCACATTACCAACAATTTATTGGCCACGAGGTCAGCCTGGTATTGAAAATGGCGATGGGCAACCGTCGTAAGTGGAAAGGTGACATCGTTGCCGTTGATGGCGAGCTAGTTACGTTAAACGTTGATGGCAATGAAGAAACATTTGCACTTAGCAATATTTCCAAAGCCAACCTGGTTCCAAAATTCTAACCGCTAAATTGGGGCATTAGAAATGAACAAAGAAATCTTGGCTGTCGTTGAAGCGGTATCCAACGAAAAAGCTGTTCCTCGTGAGCGTATCTTCGAAGCACTAGAGATCGCGCTGGCAACAGCAACAAAGAAAAAATACGAAGCTGAAATCGACGTTCGTATTGCGATCGATCGTAAAACGGGTGAGTTCGAAACTTTCCGTCGCTGGAAAGCGGTTGACGAAGTGACTCAGCCTACGCTGGAAATCACTTTGGAAGCAGCTCAGTACGATGACGAAACCGTCGAGCTGGGTGACTACGTTGAAGAGCAGATCGAATCTGTAACGTTTGACCGTATCACTACTCAGACAGCCAAGCAGGTTATCGTTCAGAAAGTTCGCGAAGCAGAACGTGCACAGGTCGTTGAACAGTTCATCGATAACGAAGGTGAACTAATTACCGGTGTGGTCAAGAAAGTTAACCGCGATGCTGTTATCATTGACCTTGGCAACAACGCTGAAGCTGTGATTCTGCGTGAAGATCAGCTGCCTCGTGAAAACTTCCGTCCGGGTGACCGTGTTCGTGGT
The DNA here is from genome assembly GCF_028621875.1 of Photobacterium sp. GSS17. Taxonomy (NCBI): domain Bacteria; kingdom Pseudomonadati; phylum Pseudomonadota; class Gammaproteobacteria; order Vibrionales; family Vibrionaceae; genus Photobacterium; species Photobacterium sp. GSS17. Next base: position 616,934 of record NZ_CP117517.1, read on the forward strand.
CTGCTGTACGCAGTGCGTCCAGAAGCGCGCGGCTTCCAGTTGTTCATGACGCGTTCTAAGTCTGAAATGCTGTCAGAACTGTTCCGCATCGAAGTGCCAGAAATCGGCGAAGAGATGATTGAGCTGATGGGCGCGGCACGCGATCCGGGTTCTCGTGCGAAAATTGCCGTGAAGACCAACGACAAACGTATTGACCCTGTGGGTGCGTGTGTTGGTATGCGTGGTGCACGTGTTCAGGCTGTGTCTGGTGAGCTGGGCGGCGAGCGTATTGATATCGTGCTGTGGGATGAGAACCCTGCACAGTTCGTGATCAATGCTATGGCTCCTGCTGAAGTGAGTTCTATCATCGTTGATGAAGACAACCACACCATGGATATCGCCGTAGAGAAAGACAACCTGGCGCAGGCTATCGGCCGTAGCGGTCAGAACGTACGTCTGGCTTCTCAGCTGACTGGCTGGGAACTGAACGTGATGACAGTGGAAGATCTTCAGAAGAAACACCAGGAAGAAGCTCAGGAATCTATCGAGGTATTCACCAAGTACCTGGATATCGATGAAGAATTCGCCGCAGGTCTGGTTGAAGAAGGCTTCACGACGCTGGAAGAAATCGCTTACGTTCCAGTTGCTGAACTGCTGGCTGTTGAAGGCCTGGATGAAGCAACAGTTGAAGAGCTGCGTAACCGTGCAAAAGAAGCACTGACCACGCTTGCTCTGGCTCAGGAAGAAGCACTGGAAGGTGCTGAACCAGCCGAAGACCTGCTGGGTCTGGAAGGCCTGGAGCGTGAATTGGCGTTCAAACTGGCCGCGAAAGGCGTTCGCACGCTGGAAGATCTGGCTGATCAGGGTACCGACGATCTGATTGATATCGATGGTGTCGATGAAGCGAGAGCCGGCGAGCTGATCATGGCAGCGCGTAATATCTGCTGGTTCAGTGACGAAGCATAATTCATAAATCGCAAGGGAGGAGCAGCATGTCAGAGGTTACAGTTAAAGCACTATCCGAGGAAATCGGTACGCAAATTGACCGTTTGCTTCAACAGTTTGCCGATGCAGGTATCAGCAAAAAAGCTGACGATACCGTAAGCCAACAGGAAAAGCAGTCGCTGCTGGCCCACCTGAAAAAAGAACATGGTGGCAGCAGTACTGGCGAGGCTCCTACACGCCTTACCTTGCAACGTAAGACCCGAAGCACTCTGAGTGTTTCGGGCTCTGGTGGCAAGAATAAAAGTGTTCAGGTAGAAGTGCGTAAAAAGCGTACCTATGTTAAACGTTCTGCTCTTGAAGAAGAACAGCGTGCCGCGGAAGAAGCGAAGCGCCAGGCGGATGAAGCCGCCCAGCGTGAGGCAGAAGAAGCAGCTAAACGTGCAACGGAAGAAGCCGCGAAACGTGAAGCTGAGGAGCAAGCTAAGCGTGATGCTGAGCTGGCTGCACAGCGCGCTGAGGAAGAGAAACGCCTAGCCGAAGAAAAAGCTAAGCAAGAGTCAGAACTCAATGCTGAACGCAAAGCTGAGGAAAAGCTGAAGCGTGAAGCTGATGATAAGCGTCTGGTTGAAGAAAAAGCCAAACGCGCCGCCGCTGATGAACAGGCTAAGAAAGAAGCCGAGGCGCTCCAACGTCGCCGGGAAGAGGAAGCCAAGCGTAAAGCCGAAGAAGAGAGTCAGCGTCAGCTAGAAGAGGCACGCAAGATGGCAGAAATGAATGAAAAGAACTGGTCAAAACCTGACCAGAATGCAGGTAATATGGATAAAGACGACTACCATACTACGACGTCCAGTTACGCACGTGCGGCTGAAGACGAGCAAGATCGTAAAGAAGAACAAGCACGCCGCCGCAAGAAGAAAAAGCCGAGCGGTGCTAAGCAGCAAGAAGAACGCGCCCCTCGTGGTGGCCGTGCCCCTCGTGGCCGTGGCAAGCAGCAGCTGGCTAAGCCAACCTCTATGCAGCACGGCTTCGACAAGACAGCGACTGTCGCTAAGTCAGACGTTGTTATCGGCGAAACAATCGTTGTGTCAGAACTTGCTAACAAGATGGCGGTAAAAGCTGCTGAAGTTATCAAAGTGATGATGAAGATGGGTGCGATGGCAACCATCAACCAAGTGATCGATCAGGAAACCGCTGCACTGGTTGCTGAAGAAATGGGTCACAAGGTTATCCTGCGTAAAGAAAACGAGCTGGAAGAAGCGGTACTGTCTGATCGTGATGAGAACCTGGCTACTGTTCCTCGTGCGCCAGTTGTTACCATCATGGGTCACGTTGACCACGGTAAAACGTCTACGCTTGACTACATCCGTAAAGCACACGTTGCTGCGGGCGAAGCCGGTGGTATTACCCAGCACATCGGTGCATACCACGTTGAAACCGACAACGGCATGATCACCTTCCTGGATACTCCGGGACACGCCGCGTTTACCGCAATGCGTGCTCGTGGTGCTCAGGCAACGGATATCGTTGTTCTTGTTGTAGCAGCAGACGATGGCGTAATGCCACAGACAATCGAAGCGATTCAGCACGCGAAAGCGGCTGGCGTACCTCTGATTGTTGCCGTGAACAAGATCGACAAAGAAGATGCGAACCCAGATAACGTGAAGAACGAGCTTGCTCAGTACGACGTTATCCCAGAAGAATGGGGCGGTGAGAACATCTTCGTTCACATCTCTGCGAAGCAGGGTACGAACATCGACGGTCTGCTAGAAGCAATCCTACTTCAAGCTGAAGTTCTTGAACTAACAGCAGTTGCTGAAGGCATGGCGAAAGGTGTGGTTGTTGAATCACGTCTTGATAAAGGCCGCGGTCCGGTAGCGACAGTTCTGGTACAGGAAGGTACCCTGTGCAAGGGCGATATCGTTCTGTGTGGTCTGGAGCATGGCCGTGTTCGTGCGATGCGTGATGAGCGTGGTCAGGAGATCGAATCTGCTGGTCCATCTATCCCAGTTGAGATCCTAGGTCTGTCAGGCGTACCGTCTGCCGGTGACGAAGCGACAGTTGTACGTGACGAGCGTAAAGCGCGTGAAGTTGCAATGTACCGCCAAGGCAAATTCCGTGACGTTAAACTGGCTCGCCAGCAGAAAGCGAAACTGGAAAACATGTTTGCCAACATGGCTGCCGGTGAAGTTGCTGAACTGAATGTGGTACTGAAAGCTGACGTACAGGGTTCTGTGGAAGCAATCGCTGACTCACTACGCAAACTGTCTACCGACGAAGTGAAAGTGAACATCGTAGGTTCAGGTGTAGGTGGTATCACTGAAACTGACGCCGTACTGGCTGCTGCGTCTAACGCAATCGTCCTGGGCTTCAACGTGCGTGCTGATGCTTCTGCACGTAAGACGATTGAAACTGAGAACCTGGATCTGCGTTACTACTCAATCATCTACCAGCTGATCGACGAAGTGAAAGCGGCGATGAGCGGTATGCTGTCACCTGAGTTCAAGCAGGAAATCATTGGTCTGGCTGAAGTTCGTGACGTGTTCAAGTCACCGAAACTGGGCGCTATTGCAGGCTGTATGGTTACTGAAGGTACCATCAAGCGTAATAACCCAATCCGCGTTCTGCGTGATAACGTGGTTATCTACGAAGGTGAACTGGAATCTCTGCGTCGCTTCAAAGATGACGTGAACGAAGTGAAGAACGGCTACGAATGTGGTATCGGCGTTAAGAACTACAATGATGTTCGCGTTGGTGACCAGATCGAAGTTTACGAAATCATTGAGATTCAGCGTACCCTTGACTAATCCTCAAGGCTGTAACCTGCTAAAAGGTTTACATAATATCCATGGGGAGCTTCGGCTCCCCATTCTTTCAAGAGCCTGTTCTCTAAGAGAGGAAAAGAATGTCTAAAGAATTTAGCCGTACTCAGCGTGTTGCTCAGCAGCTGCAAAAAGAGCTGGCGGTGATCCTGCAACGCGAGATCAAAGACCCACGTATTGGCATGGCCACCATCTCCAGCGTCGACGTTTCCCGTGATATGGGTTACGCAAAAGTGTACGTGACCTTCCTGACGGTGGGTGAGCAAACAGCAGAAGACAGCCTGGAAGCACTGCGCGAAATGGCGCCGTACATCCGTTCGCTGCTGGGTAAGCAAATCCGTCTGCGCGTCACGCCGGAACTGAACTTCATTTTCGATAAGTCACTGACTGAAGGTATGCGTATCTCGAACCTGGTAACAAAAGCGGTTCGTGATGATGAAGACCGCCGTGGCAATAGCCCACGCGAGGAAGACGAGGAGTAACTGATGGCACGTCGTCGTAAGGGGCGTCCGGTTGACGGGGTGATCCTGCTGGACAAACCAACCGGGATCAGTTCAAACGATGCGCTGCAGAAAGTGAAGCGTATCTTCTTCGCGGAAAAAGCCGGCCATACCGGGGCGCTGGATCCGCTGGCAACCGGGATGCTGCCAATTTGTTTTGGTGAAGCAACCAAGTTTTCTCAGTTTCTGCTGGACTCTGACAAACGCTACCGTGTTATTGCCAAACTGGGTGAGCGGACCGACACGTCTGACTCGGACGGTGAAGTGGTGCAGACGCGTGAAGTGAAAGTCGACCGCGGTCAGCTGGAACGCTGCATTGCCAAATTCCGTGGCACCACGGATCAGGTACCGTCGATGTACTCGGCACTGAAGTACCAGGGCCGTAAGCTGTATGAATATGCCCGTGAAGGCATTGAAGTACCGCGTGAAGCCCGCAAGATCACCGTGTATTCGGTTGAACTGCTGCGCTTTAGCAACAACGAGGTGGAAATGGAGCTGCATGTCTCGAAAGGGACGTACATCCGTACCATCGTTGATGATCTGGGCGAAATGCTTGGTTGCGGCGCGCACGTAACTTTCCTGCGCCGGACCGGAGTGTCGAACTTCCCGGTTGAGCGCATGGTGACCCTGGAACAGCTGGAAGCGATGCTGGAGCAGGCCAAAGCGGATGATGTGGTGCCAAGTGAAGTGCTGGACCAACTTCTGCTGCCCACGGATACCGCGGTTCAGGACTTGCCTGAAGTGAACATCCTGCCGGCGCTGGCCGTCTATATTCTGAACGGTAACCCGGTTAATGCGGGGCGTGTGCCGGCGGAAGGGACGCAGGTACGCATCACGGTAGGTCAACAGCGCGATTTTATTGGCGTTGGCGTGATTGACCGGGAAGGCATGCTGGCACCGAAACGTGTGATGGCAAACAAGCAAACCATCCAGTAAGCCACCATGCTGAAGCGCGGCTGGCAGAGACCGCGGTAGCCGGACTGAACCAAAGCGGAAACCTTCGGGATTCCGCTTTTTCTTTATCCGCGGGCACCCTGAACGTCGGGCGTTTAGCGGGGCGAACGGCCTGTGAATATTGTCAGCAGGGCCGGAATATTTGCTTGTAGTTCACGGTGGCTGCCAGTATAATCCGCGGCTCGGGTGTCGGCTGAATCAGAGATTGGCTGGCACAAATTAAAACCTTTTTTATTAGGAATGAGTTATGTCTCTGAATGCAGAAACTAAAGCAGCAATCGTTGCTGAATACGCACAAGGCGCAAACGACACTGGTTCTCCTGAAGTTCAGGTTGCACTGCTAACAGCACAAATCAACCACCTTCAAGGTCACTTTGCTAACCACAAACACGACCACCACAGCCGTCGTGGCCTGCTGCGCATGGTTTCTCGTCGTCGTAAGCTTCTGGATTACCTGAAAGGTAAGAATCTGGATCGCTACCAAGACCTAGTTAAGCGTCTGGGCCTGCGTCGCTAAGATTGCTTAGGAAAGGAGCCGTTAAGGCTCCTTTCTTTTTTCTACGCTTTATAGAAATCACGAGTCGTTTTCGTCGACCCTAAGGTCGCGGCTAATGCGAGTCTGCCCAGGTTGGATACGTTGTGAGCGGGTGGCTTCGCATTAGTCGCGATACGTGAATTTACTGTAAAGTGTCTTTCATCACATGACGCTTTTCCTTGTGTCAGATATACTTATCGACGCAAATAGAAAGCGGAATAATATTAAGGAAATTCACGTGAATCCTATCGTAAAGACTTTCCAGTACGGTAACCACACAGTTACTCTAGAAACTGGCGTTATGGCACGTCAGGCGACTGCCGCTGTGATGGCGAGCATGGACGATACTTCTGTATTCGTCAGCGTTGTGGGCAAGAAAGAAGCTGTTGAAGGCCAGGACTTCTTCCCTCTGACAGTAAACTACCAAGAGCGTACTTACGCTGCGGGTAAAATCCCTGGTGGTTTCTTCAAACGCGAAGGCCGTCCATCAGAAGGCGAAACACTGACTGCTCGTCTGATTGACCGTCCAATCCGTCCGCTATTCCCAGATGCATTCAAAAACGAAGTTCAGGTTATTGCAACTGTGGTTTCTGTAAACCCAGATGTACAACCAGACATCATTACTATGATCGCAACGTCTGCGGCGCTGGCAATCTCTGGTATTCCGTTTAACGGTCCAATCGGTGCTGCTCGTGTGGGTTACATCAACGACCAACTGGTTCTGAACCCAAGCAACACTGAACTGGCACAAAGCCGTCTGGACCTGGTTGTTGCCGGTACTGACAGCGCAGTTCTGATGGTTGAATCAGAAGCTGACCGCCTGAGTGAAGAGCAAATGCTGCAAGCGGTTGTGTTCGGTCACGACCAACAACAAGTTGTGATCAACGCGATCAAAGAGTTCGCAGCTGAAGTGAACACGCCTGCGTGGAACTGGGTTGCACCGGTTGAAAACACTGAGCTGAAAACCCGTGTTGCTGAACTGGCTGAAGCCCGTCTGACTGACGCTTACCAGATCACTGAGAAAATGGCGCGTTACGAGCAAGTTGGCCAGATCAAGGGCGACGTAGTTGAAGCGCTGCTGGCGCAGGACGAAACTCTGGACGAGCGTGAAATCCGCGACATGCTGGGTTCTCTGGAGAAGAAAGTGGTACGTAGCCGCATTATCGCTGGCCACCCACGTATCGACGGTCGTGAAAAAGACATGGTTCGTGCACTGGACGTACGTACTGGCGTTCTGCCACGTACTCACGGTTCATCTCTGTTTACCCGTGGTGAAACACAGGCGCTGGTAACGGCAACTCTGGGTACACAGCGTGATGCGCAAATCATCGACGAGCTGACTGGTGAGCGTAAAGATCACTTCCTGCTGCACTACAACTTCCCTCCATACTGTGTGGGTGAGACTGGCTTTGTAGGTTCTCCGAAGCGTCGTGAAATCGGCCACGGTAAACTGGCTAAGCGTGGTATTGCTGCAGTAATGCCTTCTGTTGACGAGTTCCCGTACACAGTACGTGTTGTGTCTGAGATCACTGAATCAAACGGTTCGTCTTCAATGGCATCTGTATGTGGTACGTCTCTGGCGCTGATGGACGCGGGTGTGCCAATTAAAGCCTCTGTAGCCGGTATCGCAATGGGTCTGGTTAAAGAAGGCGAAGACTTTGTGGTTCTGTCTGACATTCTGGGTGACGAAGACCACCTGGGTGACATGGACTTTAAAGTGGCGGGTACCGCTGACGGCGTAACAGCCCTGCAGATGGATATCAAGATCGAAGGTATTACTAAAGAAATCATGCAAATCGCCCTGAATCAGGCGAGAGGTGCGCGTACGCACATCCTGAGCGTGATGGACCAGGCGATCAACGCGCCACGTGATGATATCTCTGAGTTCGCACCACGTATCCACACCATGAAGATCAACCCTGAGAAGATCAAAGATGTGATCGGTAAGGGTGGTGCTGTGATTCGTGCACTGACTGAAGAAACTGGTACTACGATTGAAATCGAAGACGACGGTACTGTGAAGATCGCAGCGACCGAAGGTACTGCTGCGAAAGAAGCTATCCGCCGTATCGAAGAAATCACTGCTGATGTTGAAGTTGGCCGCATCTATACCGGTAAGGTAATGCGTATTGTTGACTTCGGTGCATTCGTTTCTGTGATTGGTTCTAAAGAAGGTCTGGTTCACATTTCTCAAATCTCTCAGGAGCGCATTGAGAAAGTGGCAGATCACCTGGAACTGGGTCAGGAAGTGAAGGTGAAAGTTCTGGAAATCGACCGTCAGGGTCGTATCCGTCTGAGCATGAAAGAAGCTCAGGAAGACCAGAATGCTGCACCTGCTGGTGAACAGCAGCCAGAAGCCTAAGGTTTTTGGTTAAAAGCATGATATAAAGGGGCTATTCAGCCCCTTTTTTATTCTGGCCAAATGGGCGATGGCATGGGCTGGGTTATCGGGGATATGCCTCTGAGGCCTTCTGGCTTTTGCTGTAAAGCCCTTCGTCATGGACCGTTTGGTATTATGCTAGAGATAAGTAAAGTCTCACCCAGGGAGAACTGCATTGATTGCAAATAGGATTAAACTGGCGTGCCTGGCATTCACTATGATGCTGGCAGGCTGCTCGTCACCGCCGTCGCAGTGGACTCAACCGCTGATGGCAGTTCCTTTTCAGCCGACGATTCAACAGCAAATTCAGCTGGCGCGTATCGATCAGCTACTCAGACGCGATGATTTGGACGGTAATACACTGGCTCAGATTTATTATGAGCGTGGCCTATTGCATGACAGCCTGGGGTTACGCGACCTGGCCCGCCTGGATTTTAACCAATCCTTGTCGCTTAAACCGGATCAGCCGGATGTCTTCAATATCCTCGGGGTGTATTTTACCCAAAGTGCCCACTTCGATGCGGCCTATGAAGCCTTCGACTCCACGCTAGAGCTGAATATTCGCCACCCGTTTGCCCAGCGCAACCGCGGTATCGCCCTGTATTATGGCGGCCGGTATGATTTGGCCAGCGAAGATCTGAATGCCCATTACCAGCAGGATATCAATGATCCTTACCGGGTGATCTGGCTCTATCTGGTCGAGCTGGAAGTGGATGAGCAGCAGGCGCTGGACAAGCTGCGTCAGCGTTACGCCGCGGCGGACAAGCAGGACTGGGGCTGGCATATTGTTCGCCTGTATCTGGGAGAGATCAGTGAACGGGAGTTCCTGGGACAGATCACCACTGAAAGCGAAGACAACGAGGTGTTGGCAGAGCGTCTGACCGAAGCCTATTTCTACATGGGTAAGGTGTATCATCATAACAAGGATTACGCCTCAGCCCTGATGCTTTATAAACTGGCGTTGTCCGGCAATGTGTATGAGTTTGTCGAGCACCGTTTTGCCACGCTGGAGCTGAGCCGCCTGACGGCAGAAGCGCGGCGTGAGACACCGATGATTCCGGCTGAAGACGAAGACTCCTGACGAACGCTGAGTCGCCGTCAGGTCACGCCACAGCCTGGATTGGAACCGGCTAAGACAGTAAAAATCTTAAGCAAATAAAAAGCCGCGATCTCTCGCGGCTTTTCTGTTTCTGCTTGGCTCAGTCCTGAATCGTCAGGCCAGCCAGATTATGCCAGTAACCGTTACAGTGATGGCCGTCTTCCAGCGGATAGCGGCTCTCGCCCTGACGGTTGGCCCGGAATTGGTCAACCGTTGCCAGGGTATCGACTCCGAGCGGGCTGAGGCGAATCACATCAACCAAGCCGTCCATGCCCGCCTGATCGTTGATCAGGTTATAACAATAGCCGGACTGGGTCTGGATACCGTTCAGGGTGAAGACTTTCTGGGACTCCTGGCTGTGTACCGTAATTCCATTCGGGTACTTGATACAGCAGGTTTCACAGTCATCTTTGGCGCAGTCTTCGGCACGGGCGGTGAAGCAGCGGGCAGAGTAGGCCAGCGGCAGGTAGCCGTAGCTGAACACTTCCGTTTCAAACTGATGGCGGATCCCCAGCGTGTCACAGTCGGTGAGCACATTCTGCAGCCACTCGCGGGACAGTTCGACCGGCATACACCAGCGTACCATGCCTTTATCCAGAAACAGTTTCAGCGTCTGGGCGTTGTAGCAGTTCACCGCAGGGCCGACCACAAAGGGCACCTTGCTTTGATGAGCGAGCTGAATGGCAGAAACGTCATTGGCTTCAATCATGAAATCGCCGTTGTCGACATACTTCTTCATGATATTCACTTCGCTAGGGGCTTCCAGCAGCGCCATGGTCGACAACACCACCTGTTTGCCGCCAGCAGCCAGTTCTTTGGCTATCGCCAGCCAGTGCGCCGGTTTCATCTCCCGGCGCTTAGAGCAGACAGTTTCTCCTAAATAGATAATGTCTGCTGTGCTGTCTTTCGCCTGTTGGTAGAACGCCTCAACATCGGTTTGCGGCCAGAAATACAGAAGGGGGCCTAAAGCATATTTCATCGTGGACTCCTGTTATTGCCATTTCCGGTGGTAGGCACCGAGGGTGGTTTGTCGGCCCTCGGACACATTGCCAAGGCAGGCATCCCAGGCTGGGTCAACCTGATAGGTGTCCGGTGACGCCTGATAGCGGTCAATGGCTGCGCGCCAGGTTCGGGTGACCTGCTCCACATAAGCCGGGCTGCGCTGGCGGCCCTCGATTTTGACCGACGCAATATTGGCTTTGAACAGCTCGGGCAGGATCGCCAGTGTATTCAGGCTGGTGGGTTCTTCCAGCGCATGGTAACGGCGAGACTCACCCTCTAGGCTGACATCAAAGCGGCCTTTGCACAGGGTCGGGTAACCGGCATTTTCACCGGCACGGTAACGATCAATCAGCACTTCATTCAAACGGGAATCGAGCCCCTGCTCGGTTTCCTGCCAGCGGACGTATTTTGCCGGAGAGCAGGCACCAACCGTGTTGGGGGATTCACCGGTCATGTAGGAAGACAGGTAGCAGCGCCCCTCAGACATGATGCACAGGCTGCCGAACGCGAACACTTCCAGTTCCACCGAGGTGGTACGGGCCAGTTGTTTGACCTGATGGATGGACAGCACGCGCGGCAGTACCACGCGCTTAACGTTAAAATTCTGCTGGTAAAACTCAATGGCTGCACTGTTGGTGGCGGAAGCCTGTACCGAAAGGTGCAGCTCCAGATCCGGATAGGTGCGGGCGGCATATTCCAGTACCGCGATATCGGCCACGATCAGCGCATCGACGCCCAAACTGGCAGCCGTATCGACTGCGCGCCGCCAGCGCTCGAAACCGTCTGGATGGGCGAAAGTATTGAGGGCAACATGCAGTTTTCGCTGGTGATCACGTACGTACTCGACGGCTTTGTCCAGTTTGCGTCCGGTAAAGTTCAGACCGGCAAAATGGCGGGCATTGGTATCGTCTTTAAAACCGATATACACCGCGTCGGCACCGTTATCTATGGCTGTTTTCAGCGCCGGCAGGTTACCGGCGGGGCAAAGTAGCTCCATAATCTTTTTATCGACCAGTGTTGGATGAAAAATAGTGGGGCAAATAGTAGGGGGTGGAGGGACGGGGTGTATTGATATCAGGCAGGTTTTGTTGAGTTTAGGCCGCCGGGCGGCTAATTTTATGCACTGGCAACTGGCAACTGGCAACTGGCAACTGGCAACTGAGGCTTCGGTGTTTCCCGTTTCAGAATCGGGGGACGGACAACTCACATGCGCCATCCCCCGGTGGTCGTGCCTGGATAACGCATGCAAGCGCTGTGGGTAAAGGTACCTGATAAAGGTCAGCTTACCCGGGCATGTTTGTGCAGGATCGCCTCCAGCTCGTTTTTGGGCAGGGGCTTGTAGAAATGGAAGCCCTGAATTGAGTCACAGTTGAGGTTCGACAGCAGAGTTGCCTGCTGGCGGGTTTCAATCCCCTCTGCGACGACACTCATGTTCAGTGCTTTGCCCAGATTGATGATGTTTTCGATCAGGGTCAGCTGCTTGGGAATGGTGTCGATATCCTGAATAAAGGCCCGGTCGATTTTCAGCTCATCAAGCGGGAAACGGGCGAGATACGAGAGCGAGGAATAACCGGTGCCGAAGTCATCAATCGACAGGGCAAAGCCCAGCTGCTTAATTGCATTAAGCATCTGAATGGCGTGCTCGCCATCACTCATAACCGCGCTTTCCGTCAACTCGAAAGTGATGTCAGCCGGATTGACCCGAGTATCCCGGCGCAGCTGATCCACAATTTGGATCAGGTTCGGGTTACCGAACTGCTGTGGCGACAGATTGATGGCCACCTTTCCTGCGAGCAACCCCTGATCTTTCCAGCGTTTTACCGTGGTAAACACTTCCCGAATCACGGTTTGTCCCAGTTGTTCAATCAGCCCGGAGCGCTCAGCGACCGGAATAAACTGGCCGGGGCTGATGTAACCTTCGACCGGATGTTTCCAGCGTACCAGAGCTTCCGCGCCGCAGATCGCAAAATCGCGGGCATTGACCTTGGGTTGATACCATACTTCCAGGCCATTGTTTTGCAGTGCCTTTTGCAGTTCAATCTCCAGCCACAACAGCATGCGCGCTTCTTTGTTCATCTCATGGCTGAACTTCACCATCCGGTTCCGCCCGCGGTTTTTCGCTTCATACATCGCGGTTTCGGCATTTTGCAGCAGCAGGCGGGCATCCGTTCCGTCATCGGGGGCACTGATCAGTCCGATTGAGCAGGCGAGGTGCTTGCGAAAGTGGTGCAGGTTGAACGGTTGGTTGATCATGCTGATCACCCGGTTAGCAAGCAGATCGCCGGTTCGGCTGTGCTCCGGATTGGGCAGCAGGATGGCAAATTCATCGCCGCTGAGGTGGCCGATAATGGCTTCCTCCGGCAGTTGGCGGCGCAGCCGTCCGGCAATTTCCTGCAGCACCTGATCCCCGATATGGTGACCGAGTGAATCATTGATGTTCTTGAAGTTATCGACATCCAGATACAGCAGGCAGAGCGGGGTTTCCTGATGCAACAGCTGATCGAGACGGCGACTGAAGCCGTGGCGGCTGAACAGCCCGGTCAGCGGGTTGGTGAACAACAGGTGATCCAACTTGTCCTGGCGGGAAGCCGGTCGGCTGTTGTCCTGCAGCAATACCAGCTGGGCCGGAGAACCAAGTTGGCTGATCGGTCTGGCGGCCAGTCGCACGGCCCGTTGTACCGGACAGCGGCGGCTGGTCTGGCAGTTCAGGGTTTCGCCTTTGCCCAGTGATGCCAGCTGTGGGAATTGCAGCGGCTGGTTGTTGCCGTCCACCAGCAATTTGCCGAGTTCGGTGTTCTGAATATCCTGCGGAAACTCAAAACCGAGCAGCATGGCTGCCTGCGGGTTGGCGGAGACCACCATGTTATTGACCACGATCAGGCTGCCGTCATCGATCAGGGCATTCAGTGCCTGTACATGCTGTTCCAGCTCCTGAATGGACTGAGCCAGGATCTGGCGCTCAGAGGTGTCCAGACAGTGCATGACCACCGCCGCAACACTGCCATCCGGCTGATGAGACAGCGGCCGCAGGCTGAACTGCATGCTGGTGTCATGCTGGTTGTCGTTCAGAACGACCTCACTTTCCAGGCTCTCGCCCTGAAAAGCCCGCTCGTAATAGGGGCGGATGGCCTGATAGAAAGCTGGCCCCAGCGTGTCGATATCATTGCGGCCAATCAATGCATCCGGCGTCATGCCACTGATTTCGCTGTAGCGGTTATTGACGATCAGATAGTGATGATGGGGGTCCAGCACAGCCACCAGAAACGGGCTGTTATCGGTCAACAGGGGAAACCAGTACTTAAGTTGCTCTGTCGGCATGATAGTTAACATGTTATCCGTGTATGGCTGCCATCCAGTTCGGCGGGGCGACAGGTAGTTTTCTCGTTACTATATAGGCCAGTAGGGCTCAATACCAAACTTTACGCGGTCAAAGGCGCTTTTTTTGACTCAAGGCATGAAATCGGTCTCGGGACTTGCCATACAATCCTTCTATAACAAGACCCAGACAGGAAAAATAAACAGTGATTACCGAGCTGAGAAAACAGCTGGTCCGACGCGGACCGGCGTTATTGCGTATTCCCGCGAAACTGACACCGTTTGCCCTGCAGAAAAAGGTGATGCTGGAAGGACTGGGTATGGTGTTCCGGGAAGCCCTGGAAGACGGTGATTTTGACTTTCTCGAAGATCGCTGGCTGAAAGTGGAAGTCCGCGATCTGGGGTTATGCTGGTATATCAGCTACCGTGATGAGCAGCTGGTGGTGGCCGATAAGGTCGAGCAGGAAGACGTCAGCTTTAGTGGCGAATGCAATGATCTGGTTTTAATTGCTGCGCGCAAAGAAGATCCTGATACACTGTTCTTCCAGCGCCGTCTTCGTATTGAAGGGGACACCGAGCTGGGGCTGGAAGTGAAAAACCTGATGGACAGTATCGACCTGGATTCACTCCCTGCACCGGTGCAATTTGTTTTGCAGCAGTCAGCCGATTTCATCCACAAAGGGATGGCGGAGCCGATTGCGCATAAAGAGGTTATGAATGCTCATTAGATCCGAGTCGCCGGCAGATATCCTGCCGATTGAAGCGTTACTCAAGTCAGTGTTTGACACTGAAGCAGAAGCCAATCTGGTGCAGCGGTTACGGGAAAACGGTAATCGGACACTGGCACTGGTGGCTTGCAATGATGACGGTGAAGTGATCGGTTATGCCTTTTTTAGTCCGGTGACCCTCGACGGGCAGGATGACAACTGGCAGGGGCTGGCACCGATGGCGGTCAGTCCGGCTTACCAGGGCCAGGGTATCGGACAGGCGATGATGGAAGAAGCCAAGCAGACACTGGCCGAGCTGGGTTACCCGGTGGTCGTGGTGCTTGGTCACAGCGAGTATTACCCGAAGGCCGGTTTTGAACCGGCCGTCAACCATGGCTTGCAATGCCAGTGGCCGGTTCCGGAAGAAGCCTTTATGGTGCTGGAACTGATCCCGGGCACTTTGGCCGGGCGGCAGGGCACCATTGCCTACTGCGAAGAATTTTCGGCCCTGTAACGGATGCGCTGCTGTCGCGGCCGTATACCGGCAGTCATGGCCAGTAGGCCGGGCACGGCTGGGGAGCGTAAGATACCACCTGCGGGTGGTATTTTTTTTGCCATTTTCCTGCCGTCTGGGCAGCAGGATCTGGTAGTATCCCCGCCGGAAGTGAGCATCATCGAGGTGAGTGAATGAAACAACGTGATTTGCAGCTGATGAAAGAAATGGGGCTGACCTACTGGCAGGTCAGAAAACCGGACTTTTTTCCGGGCTGGGAGCGTTCGGCGATTGATCTTCCGGCTTCCTGCCAGCTGTTGTTTGTGTGCGATGACGAGCTGGATGAACACGATCGCTGGTTGTTCGGCCGTATCCTCAGCAGCATGAAACTGTCCCCGGAGCAGGCAATGGCCTTGCCGTCGGCGGCGGTTGAACTGGTGCGCGAACACCACCTCACCTGGTGCTGGGTGGCAGGCTGTGAAACAGCCCATCCGGCCGGGTGTCAGTTACTCACCTCGATATCACTGAAACAGATGCATACCAACCCGGCCGCGAAAAAGGCCCTCTGGCAACAAATTTGTTCATATGACACTTAAGATTGTACCTCTGGCGCCACATCATCTTGATGACGTATGGCGTATCGAACAGGCGGCTCACGCCTTTCCCTGGGCGGAATCCCTGATCCGCAAAGAACCCAATAGAATTGCGGTGAACCTGGCACTGGAGCTGAACGGCAAAGTGGCCGGTTATTGTTTCGGTCAGCTGGTGGCCGGAGAAGCGACCCTGCTGAACATTGCCGTGGATCCGGCGTGTCAGGGCAAGGGCTACGGTAAACAGCTGCTGGAAGGGTTTATCGACGAGATGGCCTCCCGCGATGCGGAGGAAATCTGGCTGGAAGTGCGCGCCAGCAATACCCGTGCATTTCAGCTCTACGAAGCCCTCGGGTTTAACGAGATTAACCGCCGTGAAGGCTATTACCCGGCCGAGAACGGGCGAGAGGATGCGTTGATCATGACGTACCCACTTATGCTGTCAGCCGGTTAATCAATAGTTGCGCGTTAACGCTGTTGCTTTGGGCGGAGTTTGCGTATAATTCCGCCATTCTTATCGCTCCCATACA
This sequence comes from Photobacterium sp. GSS17, assembly GCF_028621875.1. Classification (NCBI taxonomy): domain Bacteria; kingdom Pseudomonadati; phylum Pseudomonadota; class Gammaproteobacteria; order Vibrionales; family Vibrionaceae; genus Photobacterium; species Photobacterium sp. GSS17. The sequence continues at coordinate 632,782 of NZ_CP117517.1, forward strand.
TTATCCGTCACGCGGCACCGCAGAGGAAAAACAATGTAACTGATTGTTGTACAAACCATCCTCATATCTGCGCAGGCAGAGGACGGCGTCTGGTCACAGGCTTGATCAGGCACGCTATATGGAGCTCGGTAGCAAGCGCCCGGTGACGGCATGCTGCCATTCGATTTTGAAATCTCTCACAGGATTATCAACGCTATGTCTTTTCTTACTGAAGTGGGCAAACGCCGTACGTTTGCGATCATTTCTCACCCGGATGCGGGTAAAACCACCATCACTGAAAAAGTACTGTTGTTCGGAAACGCGATTCAGAAAGCCGGTACGGTTAAGGGTCGAGGCTCAAACCAGCACGCTAAATCCGACTGGATGGAAATGGAAAAAGAGCGTGGGATCTCGGTAACCACCTCGGTCATGCAGTTCCCGTACAACGACTGTCTGGTGAACCTGCTGGATACCCCGGGACACGAAGACTTCTCGGAAGATACCTACCGTACCCTGACTGCCGTTGACTCCTGTCTGATGGTAATCGACGCAGCGAAAGGTGTTGAGGATCGTACCCGCAAGCTGATGGAAGTAACCCGTCTGCGTGATACGCCGATCATCACTTTCATGAACAAACTGGACCGTGACATCCGCGACCCGATGGAGCTGCTGGATGAAGTGGAAAGCGAGCTGAACATTGCGTGTGCGCCGGTATCATGGCCGATTGGCTGTGGTAAAGAGTTCAAAGGGGTGTACCACATCCACCGTGATGAGACGATCCTGTACGCGACCGGTCAGGGCCACACCATTCAGGAAGTACGCATCGTCAAAGGTCTGGACAATCCTGAACTGGATGACGCTGTTGGTACTGAACTGGCTGAACAGCTGCGTGAGGAGCTGGAACTGGTACTGGGTGCGTCCCACGAGTTCGATCAGGAAATGTTCCTGAAAGGCGAACTGACGCCGGTGTTCTTCGGTACGGCTCTGGGTAACTTTGGTGTTGACCACATGCTGGACGGACTGACGAAGTGGGCACCTGCGCCGCTGCCACGTCAGGCGAACGAGCGTGAAGTGTCTGCCACCGAAGAAAAATTCTCCGGCTTTGTGTTTAAGATCCAGGCAAACATGGATCCGAAACACCGTGACCGTATTGCTTTCATGCGTGTGGTATCTGGGACTTACACTCAGGGCATGAAGATGAACCACGTGCGTATCGGCAAGCAGGTGAGCATTTCAGATGCAGTAACCTTCATGGCCGGTGACCGTGCCCGGGCGGAAAACGCCTTTGCCGGTGACATCATTGGTCTGCACAACCACGGTACGATTCAGATCGGTGATACCTTCACTCAAGGTGAGTCGCTGAAGTTCTCCGGTATCCCGAACTTTGCACCAGAACTGTTCCGCCGTATTCGTCTGAAAGATCCTCTGAAGCAGAAGCAACTGCTGAAAGGTCTGGTTCAGCTGTCTGAAGAAGGCGCGGTACAGGTGTTCCGTCCGCTGCAAAACAACGATCTGATCGTGGGTGCGGTGGGTGTGCTGCAGTTTGACGTGGTCGTTGCCCGCCTGAAAGCGGAATACAACGTTGAAGCTATCTACGAAGGCGTTAACGTTGCAACAGCACGCTGGGTTGAGTGTGGCGACAGCAAGACGTTTGAAGAATTCAAGCGTAAGAACCAGTCTAACCTGGCACTGGACGGCGGCGATAACCTGACCTACATCGCGCCGACGATGGTGAACCTGAATTTGGCCAAAGAGCGCTTCCCGGACGTCGACTTCCGCGCGACCCGCGAGCACTGATCGGGGCCGTCATGCGCCCTTGGGCGATGACGCTGGCTTTCAGGCCGTCACATCTGTGGCGGCCTTTTTTATGCCCGCTTATTTTACCCCTTTTCTTCTCAATTTTATTTGCATTGTCTGCATTGTTAGTGGCGTCAGTATCCCCGTTCCGTACCACAATCACGGGTACGCCACCGTTTTGTGAAAAGTCCCCCTTTTTCATCAATTTGTGTCTAGTATTCTTTTGTGTGCATATGATTTGATGGATGGCTGACACCATTCGAACGGTACAACCACGGAGACGGCACATGGCCATTGCAGCAGACACGCAGTTAAGGGCACTCGCACCGGCGAGTGAGGTGTATACCAGGCAAGGGGAAGCGCACCCGCTGGGGGCCAGCGTGCAGGAAAGCGGGGTTAATTTCAGCCTTTATTCCAAAGACGCTACCCGGGTTTTGCTGCATCTGTTTGAGGATGCCGATGCGACGTGCCCTAGCCATACGTTTGAACTCAATCCCTTGCGGCATAAACGCGGCCATTACTGGTTTATTTTTGTCTGTAACATTGGTCACGGCCAGATTTACGGGTTCCAGGTAGATGGCCCCTGGTTGCCGGAAAAAGGGCTGCGTTTTGATAAAGACAAGATATTGATTGATCCCTACAGTCAGGCCATTTGCTTTGGTAACAACTACCGCCGCGAGCGGGCAATTGGTCCGGGCGGCAATATGGACGCCTGCATGAAGAGCATGGTGGTCGATCAGCTCGGTTTTGACTGGCAGGGCGTGCCCGTGCCCAGCCATTCGCTGACCGAGACCATTATCTACGAAATGCACGTTGGTGGATTCACCAAACACCCGAACTCCGGCGTTGCGGCAGACAAACGCGGCACCTTTGCCGGCGTGATTGAAAAGATCCCTTATCTCAAAGCGCTGGGCGTCACCGCGGTAGAGTTACTGCCGGTGCAGCAGTTTGATGTCAGCGATGCTCCGGACGGCCACCCGAATTACTGGGGGTACAGCCCCATCAATTTCTTCTCGGTGCATGCTGGCTACAGCGTGGACAATGATCCGCTCAGTGCCATCAATGAATTCAAAACTATGGTAAGGGAGCTGCACAAAGCCGATATTGAAGTGATTCTTGATGTGGTGTTTAACCACACCGCGGAAGGCGATGAACACGGGCCGACGTTCTGCTTCAAAGGGCTGCAGAATGGTGCCTATTACCTGGTTGATAAAAAGAACGGCCAGTACCGCAACTACAGTGGCTGTGGCAACACCTGCAATGCCAATCACAGCGTGTTTCGGCGAATGATCATTGATGCCCTGCATTTCTGGGTGACGGAAATGCGGGTGGACGGCTTCCGGTTTGATCTGGCGTCAGTGCTGGCGCGTGACAGTCGCGGCCAGCCAATGAAAGAGCCGCCGCTGCTCTGGTCTATCGATTCTGACCCGATTTTGTGCGGCACCAAAATCATCGCCGAAGCCTGGGATGCGGCCGGGTTGTATCAGGTGGGCTCGTTCATCGGCGATCGCTGGAATGAATGGAACGGAAAATTCCGCGATGACGTGCGTGCCTTCTGGCGGGGAGACAACGGTTATGTCAGCCGTTTTGCCTCAAGAGTGCTGGGCTCCCCGGATATTTACTGCGGACGGCAGCATTCTCCGCACCGCTCGGTAAATTTTATCTGTGCCCACGACGGTTTTACCCTCAATGATCTGGTTAGCTACAGCGAAAAGCACAACTGGGCCAACGGCGAGAATAACCAGGATGGCGACAACCATAACCTGTCGAGCAATTACGGAGTCGAAGGTCCGACCGAACTGCCGGAAGTGGAGGCGATGCGCCATCGCCAGTGCAAGAACATGCTGGCCACGCTCTACCTGTCGCTCGGGATGCCGATGCTCAATATGGGGGATGAAGTGCGCCGCACCCAGCAGGGCAATAACAATGCTTACTGCCAGGATAATGAAATCAGCTGGTTTGACTGGAGCCTGGTCGACAAAAATCAGGATTTACTGCGCTTTGTGACGCTGCTGGGGCAAATTCGGCGGGCAGAGCCGACCCTCGACTGGAACATGCACCGCTCTCTCAGCTCTGTGGTGGAAAACGTCAACATCCGCTGGCACGGGGTGGAGCCGAATAAACCGGACTGGTCGGAACATTCGCATTCTCTGGCGCTGACGGTGTATCACCCCATCACCCAGGATGAGCTGTATGTGGTCTGCAATGCTTATTGGGATCCGCTGGCTTTTACTCTGCCGGATCGCGACAGCAGCGAATGGCATGTGGTGATTAACACGGCGAAACAGAGCCCGGATGACATTTACCCGATCAATCAGGCTCCCCGTTATCCGCACCGTACCATTCTGGCCTCGGGACGTAGTATGATCGTCATGATAGCCAAGTCAGTACAGCAGGATGAGAAGTATGATTAGGGTAATAAAACGTTGGGTGGCCGCGTACGATCGCTGGTGCGAGAGAATGGGGCTGGTTCCGGAGAACCGCCGCTGCTGTGCGCCAGTGCGTTACGATGAAGATGATCCGCGTCATCCTGACCAACGCCGCACGGCGTGTCGGGGAGGCACCATGCCATCCCATGCTGGCGATACCGATATTGGTGCTGATGCCAATGCTAATGTTAATGCAGGTATCGGTTCCAAGGTCTGTGACCAGCCTGTGACACATATCAACAGCGCAAAATCAGATGCCAACGGATAACAGCCGCTGGCCAGAGGCGCTCTGGCCGGTACTTTGGCCTGCGATGCCGAGATTCGCAGCCGCAGGCGGGAGCATACCAGGATGATAGACAGCCATTGCCATTTTGATTTTGCGCCATTTAGTGAAGACCCGGCTCATTATCTGGCGCTGGCGCGTCAGGCCGGGGTGAACAAACTGGTGATACCGTCGGTGGGGGTGCGCAACTGGCAGGCGGTACGTCAGCTCGCCACGGAGCAAGACGGGGTGTACTTTGCCCTCGGTCTGCACCCGTTTTTCAGTGCAGATCATACCGTTGCCGCCGAGCGGCAACTGGCGGCAGAGTTGGAAGCTGAATCACTTTTGAGAGCAAAAAATCGGTCACACTGCGTAGCGGTGGGTGAATGTGGACTAGACTTTGCCATTGCAGAGGTCGATCGTGATCAACAGCTTACGTTACTGTCATCCCAGCTCAGGCTGGCGAACCATTACGGCTTACCGGTAATTTTGCATTGCCGTAAAGCCTACCCGGAATTGTTGCGGCTGCTCAAGCAGATCCCGCCGGTCGCCGGTGGGGTATATCACGCTTTCAGCGGCAGTCTGGAGCAGGCCAGACAGATGATTGATCTGGGCCTGAAAATCGGAGTCGGGGGAACCATCACTTATGAGCGAGCAAAGAAAACGCGTGCCGCCATAGCGCAGCTGCCTTTGTCGGCACTGTTGCTGGAAACCGATGCCCCCGATATGCCGGTGGCCGGCTTTCAGGGCCAGCCGAATCGTCCCGACCGGTTGGTTGCGGTGATGGATGCGCTGGTTACGCTGCGATCGGAGCCCCGGGAGGAGATCGAAAAAGTCATCACCTTAACCACAGCTGAACTTTTTCATATTCCCCATTGAACGGGCGTCACAGATTTAAAAACGATTGCGCTAACGGTTGCGTAAAAGCTCTAATGTTTTGTGATGGCACTCACGTTTGCTGCTGAGCTTGCTATCTCTTTCCTTGCAAACTGTGAAGCGGGCATTATTTTATCCGGCGCCGCATGAGTATAATGCGCCGGACTCTTAACTGAGCCGAATTGTCGAGACGCCAAACTTAACTTAAAGGGATGCCATAAACTATGAGCGTGTTTATGAGCCTGGTTGGGATGGTGGTACTGCTGGGTCTGGCAGTGCTGTTATCTGATAACCGCAAAGCTATCAATCTACGTACTGTTGGTGGTGCATTTGCCATCCAATTTATTCTGGGTGCATTTGTTCTGTATGTACCTGTTGGCCGTGATGTGCTGTATGGCATGTCAACCGCGGTTGCTAACGTTATTTCCTACGGTAATGACGGTATCAACTTCCTATTCGGTGGCCTGACTTCAGACAAAATGTTTGAAGTATTTGGTGGCGGTGGCTTTGTCTTCGCCCTGCGTGTTCTGCCTGTCATCGTGTTCTTCTCTGCACTGATCAGCGTGCTTTACTACATGGGTATCATGCAGGTTGTAATTAACATTCTGGGTGGTGCACTGCAAAAAGCACTGGGCACATCTCGTGCGGAATCCATGTCTGCAACAGCTAACATCTTTGTTGGTCAAACGGAAGCGCCTCTGGTTATCCGTCCGTTCGTACCAAAAATGACTCAGTCTGAGCTGTTTGCTGTTATGTGTGGTGGTTTGGCATCTGTAGCGGGTGGTGTACTGGCGGGTTACGCATCAATGGGTGTTCCTCTGGAATACCTGATCGCGGCATCTTTCATGGCAGCACCGGGTGGTCTGCTGTTCGCGAAAATCATCAAGCCTGAAACTGAAGAGCCAATTGAGCAGCTGGCAAGTGACGCAACGGCAACGGGTGATGATAAGCCTGCTAACGTTATCGATGCTGCGGCAGCGGGTGCATCTTCTGGTATGCAACTGGCACTGAACGTAGGTGCGATGCTGCTGGCATTCATCGGTTTGATCGCGCTGATCAACGGTATGCTAGGTGGTATCGGCGGTTGGTTCGGTATGCCTGAGCTGACGCTGGAACTGATTCTGGGTTACGTGTTCTCACCACTGGCGTTCCTGATTGGTGTGCCATGGGAAGAAGCCACTATTGCCGGTTCTTTCATCGGCCAGAAACTGGTTGTGAACGAATTCGTTGCTTACCTGAACTTTGCGCCATACCTGGCGGAAGGGGCGGAAGTGGTACTGTCTCCTAAGACTGAAGCGATTATCTCCTTCGCACTGTGTGGCTTCGCTAACCTGTCTTCAGTAGCGATCCTGCTGGGTGGTCTGGGTGGTCTGGCTCCAAGCCGTCGCCACGACATCGCACGCTTCGGTATGAAAGCGGTTGCTGCAGGTACATTGTCTAACCTGATGTCTGCAACTATCGCTGGTCTGTTCGTGGGTATGTCACTGTAATTCCCCGTCAGATTACCGACAACGCCGCAGCACTGTCTGCGGCGTTTTTGTTTTCCGTCCTTCTCATCCCGGTGATACCTCACCATCATTGTTTTCTCCCACGGCTTGTGCTTCATTAGCGCTTTCGGCATTACGCCAGTCAGAGCGTTATCCGCCTTCGGGCTGTAATTGTCTCCGTCTGTTTCTGAACCTGATTCGTTAAAGCGTGCCATTTTCTGAAATGCACCTGTCTCTACTCGTCCCTAATCTGAGGTGCCGGCAATTATCAGCGAGTGCTGTCAGGGCTTGCCGTTTCAAGGCCAAGTGGGGGCTTGTGTGAAGGTATTGAAGTTCAACAGATAGGGTAAACATCGAAATGGCTGTTTCCATGACGTGCCATAAAATCGATTGCGCTCCGGTTTCTGCTCATTTCCTTTGCTAGCATTACATTCGTTGCCGGGCAGACTACACTTCTTCTTGTGCTGTTTTAGACAGAGAGCAAGAAGATGAGTGAAGTACTTTTAGCGTTACTGGCGGGGTTTATTGTTGGGATTGTGTTTTCAGCCATTAAGCTGCCCATTCCCGCCCCTCCTGTCTTGTCCGGCGTGATGGGAATCGTCGGGGTGTATATCGGCGGCATTGCCTATCAGTGGCTGGTGGAGCGGTTTTTTTCCTGACTACCAGGGCTGAATTTTAACCCTGAAAGTTGTGCGTGTTTATTCTTGGGGTAAACACATTGTCCACGCTGGGAAACGTAACTTTCATGGTGGCAGTCAGGCGCTCTTGGTATGATGTCAGGGCACCATCACAAACACATTACGGTTGTTTCAGTTTGTCTCTTAAATATTGAGATATGAATCAATAAGACTGATCAACATCAACGTGAGCCGAATCTGGCACCAGATTCGGTGTAACGGTGACACGGATAGCAATCAGGCTGACGATCTCGCGTCGCTGGTCTGAGTCTTCAAGGAGTCAAGTCCGTATTACCCGCGGTCGCAGACCAACAGTCGGGTAGCACTGTTCGCATAGGCGGGCCGTTTGGCGGTGGCGCATACGTTAACCGTCAGGCGTATGGAACAGTTTCTGAAGCTTGATAGAACATAACTGGACTGGAGATAGTCATGAGCGATTTAAAAGCTGCTGCACTGCGTGCACTACAACTAATGGATCTTACCACTCTGAACGATGACGACACTGATGCGAAAGTGATCGAATTGTGTAAGAACGCCAAGACCCCTGTTGGCAACACGGCGGCAGTCTGTATCTACCCACGTTTTATCCCAGTTGCGAAGAAGCAGCTCCGTGAACAAGGCACGCCAGATGTTCGTGTAGCGACAGTGACTAACTTCCCGCACGGCAACGACGACATTGACATCGCCGTTGCAGAAACCAAAGCTGCTGTGGCCTACGGCGCCGATGAAGTGGATGTGGTATTCCCGTACCGTGCCCTGATCGCCGGTAACGAAGAAGTCGGTTTTGAACTGGTGAAACAGTGTAAAGCGGCGTGTGGTGACGTGCTGCTGAAAGTGATCATCGAAACCGGTGAACTGAAAACGCCTGAGCTGATCAAGAAAGCCTCTGAAATCTCCATCAACGCTGGTGCGGATTTCATCAAAACTTCCACCGGTAAAGTGGCAGTAAACGCGACGCCGGAAGCGGCAGAAATCATGCTGACCGTGATTAAAGACATGGGCGTTGAGAAAACGGTTGGCTTCAAGCCTGCAGGTGGCGTTCGTACCGCAGAAGATGCCCAGCAATTCCTGGCGATGGCTGACCGTATTCTTGGCGCTGAGTGGGCAGACAGCATGCACTACCGCTTTGGCGCATCAAGCCTGCTGGCTAACCTGCTGCACACCTTGGGTGAAGGCGAAAAAGCGGCTGAAGGCGGCTACTAATCTTTCCAGGTAAGGTGGCGCAGTGCCACCTTACTTTTTGGTCAACAAACCATCTGAATTGTGACTCTTTACTGCCTGGTTCCTCGCTGAACCTGTGTGTCAGGAAGAGGCGGCTTCTCTTCGCCTGAAAATCGATCCTGACAGTTGAATGTGTGCCAGCCTGAATAGCTTGTGTGGTTGGCGATGCGGTAAAGGATCTGACCCTACATAAGACTCTGACTGGGGAAATACCATGTATTTACCACAAGAAATTATCCGCAAGAAACGTGACAACATCGAGCTGACCGCTGACGAAATTAACTTTTTTGTCCAGGGCATTGCCAAAGACACCGTATCTGAAGGTCAGATTGCAGCCTTTGCAATGGCGGTGTACTTCAATGACATGACCATGGCTGAGCGTGTTGCCCTGACCTGTGCAATGCGTGATTCCGGCATGGTGATTGACTGGAGCCACATGAACTTTGACGGCCCGATTGTCGACAAGCACTCGACCGGCGGGGTGGGCGATGTTACTTCCCTGATGCTGGGCCCTATGGTGGCAGCCTGTGGCGGTTACGTCCCGATGATTTCCGGCCGTGGCCTGGGTCACACCGGTGGTACGCTGGATAAGCTGGAATCGATCCCTGGCTACGATATCTCACCAAACAACGATGTGTTCGGTCAGGTTACCAAAGACGCAGGTGTCGCGATTATCGGCCAGACCGGTGATCTGGCTCCGGCGGATAAGCGGGTTTACGCGACCCGTGACGTGACGGCGACCGTGGATAATATTTCCCTGATCACGGCATCGATTCTGTCGAAAAAACTGGCCGCGGGCCTGGGTTCGCTGGTCATGGATGTCAAAGTCGGCTCCGGTGCTTTCATGCCAACCTATGAAGCCTCTGAAGAGCTGGCGAAGTCTATTGTGGCTGTGGCCAACGGCGCCGGTACGAAAACCACCGCGCTGCTGACCGACATGAACCAAGTGCTGGCATCGACTGCCGGTAATGCACTCGAAGTCCGCGAAGCCGTGCAATTCCTGAACGGTGAATACCGCAATCCTCGCTTATTTGAAGTGACCATGGCATTGTGTGCTGAAATGTTGGTAAACAGTGGCTTAGCGGCTGATCTTGATCAGGCGACCGAGAAACTGCAGGCCGTGCTGGACAACGGCGAAGCCGCCAAGCGTTTCGGTAAAATGGTGGCAGGACTGGGTGGTCCGGCTGACTTCATGGATAACTACGACGCGTACCTGGAAAAGGCAGAGATTGCCAAGCCAGTCTTTGCCGAGAAGAGCGGTTACGTATTTGCTATGGATACCCGTGGTTTGGGTATGGCCGTGGTCGGCATGGGCGGCGGTCGCCGGGTTGCGGCAGATACCATCGACTATGCCGTGGGTCTGAGTGACATGATTCGCCTTGGTGATGTGGCTGATGCCGATACTCCACTGGCAGTGATTCACGCCCGAAACGAAGCCCAGTGGGAAGAAGCCGCGAAAGCCGTTCGCGCCAGCATAACGATTAGCGACGACAAGCCGGAGCCAACGCCTGTTGTCTACCGCCGTGTTCGCCCGGAAGATGTTTAATGGAGTTCAAAATGAAACGTTCTATTATCCTGGTACTTGATTCATTTGGTGTAGGTGCCACTGAAGATGCTGTGCAATTTGGGGATGTGGGTGCCAATACCCTGGGCCACATTGCACAGGCCTGTGCCCGTGGCGAAGCCGACAACGGCGTTCGCAGCGGCGCGCTGAAACTGCCTAACCTGAACAAGCTGGGACTGGGTAAAGCCTGTGAGGAGTCTTCAGGTTATTTCCCGGAAGGTCTGGATCCGAACGCGGAAATTACCGGTGCCTATGGCCACGCCAAAGAACTGTCGTCCGGTAAAGACACCCCGTCTGGTCACTGGGAAATTGCCGGTGTGCCGGTACTGTTTGACTGGGGCTACTTTACCGACCACAGCAACAGCTTCCCGCCGGAACTGCTGGACCGCATCGTAGAGCGTGCAAACCTGCCAGGTTACCTGGGTAACTGCCACGCATCGGGTACTCAGGTGCTGGACGATCTTGGCGAAGAACACATGAAGACCGGTAAGCCAATTTTTTATACCTCGGCGGACTCTGTGTTCCAGATTGCCTGCCACGAAGAAACATATGGCCTGGATAACCTGCTGGCACTGTGTCAGATCGTGCGTGAAGAGCTGGAAGACTACAACATCGGCCGTGTTATTGCCCGTCCGTTCATTGGTCCGGGTAAAGGACAGTTTGAGCGTACCGGTAACCGTCGTGACCTGTCTGTTGAACCACCATCGGCCACTGTGCTGCAGAAGCTGGTGGATGAAAAGGGCGGCGAAGTGATCTCTATCGGTAAAATTTCCGATATCTATGCCGGCTGCGGGATTACTAAGAAAGTGAAAGCGACCGGTATTCCGGCGCTGTTTGAAGCCACTGTTGAAGAAATCAAAACCGCTGGTGACAACAGCATCGTCTTCACCAACTTTGTTGATTTTGACTCAGCCTACGGCCACCGTCGTGATGTGGCGGGTTATGCTGCGGCACTGGAATACTTCGATGAGCGTCTGCCTGAAATTCTGGCGATGCTGCAGGAAGATGACGTGCTGATCATCACGGCTGACCACGGCTGTGACCCAACTTGGCCGGGTACAGACCACACGCGTGAGCATATCCCTGTACTGGTTGCAGGTCCTAAAGTTAAACCGGGATCTCTGGGCCGCCGCGAAACGTTCGCTGACATCGGTCAGTCACTGGCGGAACATTTTGGTATCTCTGACATGGAATACGGTAAGTCGTTCCTGTAAGCCTTGCAGATCACGAATTGACTCACACTCCGGCGGTTTCGGTCTATATTTGTCCTAGATCGAAACAGCCGTTGAAAGACTCGTATACATTGGGGTTGGAAAACCGGAAGTTATCCTGTCCAACCCACAGAAAATATTAAGGAATCAATAATGGCGACTCCTCACATTAATGCTGAAATGGGCGATTTTGCTGACGTAGTACTGATGCCGGGTGACCCACTGCGTGCGAAATACATCGCAGAGACCTTCCTGGACGATGCCAAAGAAGTGTGTAACGTACGTAATATGTACGGTTTCACCGGTACGTACAAAGGCCGCAAGATTTCAGTGATGGGCCATGGTATGGGTATCCCGTCTTGTTCTATCTACGCGACTGAGCTGGTTAAAGACTTCGGTGTGAAGAAGATCATTCGCGTGGGCAGCTGCGGTGCAGTGCGTGATGACGTAAACCTGCGTGATGTTGTGATCGGTATGGGCGCATCAACGGACTCAAAAGTGAACCGTATTCGCTTTGGTGGCCACGATTTTGCCGCACTGGCGGATTACGGCATGGTACAAAACGCGGTTCAGGCAGCTAAAGCCAAAGGTATCGACGTGAAGGTGGGGAACATCTTCTCGGCAGACCTGTTCTACAACCCGGACTTTGACTTCTTCGAAACCATGAAGAAATACGGCATTGTGGGTGTGGAAATGGAAGCGGCCGGTATTTACGGCCTGGCGGCAGAATATGGCGCGAAAGCTGTAACTATCTGTACAGTGTCTGACCACATCCTGCGTGGTGAGGCGACGACGTCGGAAGAGCGTCAGCTGACTTTCAACGAGATGATTGAAATCGCGCTGGAGTCGGTACTGCTGGGCGATGCGGAAGACGCATAATCGCTCACGGGATGACAGCAAAAAGGGCTTGCCGATTGGCAAGCCCTTTTTTGTTGTGGGGCAGGTTGTGGGGTCAGTATGGTTGAACCTGGGCGGCTATGTCAGGGAGGAAACCGTTACTGTGTTAGCGAGCAGAAACGGCCATCGACAAGCAATCAACAGCTGACTTATTCCGGCTTGTTGGCGCTCAGCAAAAACGGAAAGTGCCAGATGTCTTTGCGTCGGCCAAAGGTGAAGGCGAGCAGAAAACCAATCGCCAGCGCGGCAATGATCAACCCGCGAATCACATTGGTGACATAGTCAATATTCTTCAGGGTATCAGCCAACAGCTGATCGTGCTCCAGCGTGATGCGGATATAACCGACCACCTGATCCTGGTTCATTACCGGCTCAACCAGTTGTTGACGGCCGATACTGGCGACCGATAACGGGGTGGACAATCCGGTGACCTGCTCCAGCGGCATGGCATCTTCGGTCTGGGCCAGTGTGACGCCTTCCAGATCGTAGATGGTGGCATCAAGGATCAGCGGCTCGCGCGACAGCTGCTCGGCCAGTGCCTGAAGCGGATCATGGTTTTTCTCAACCAGATTGAGCGAAGCCGTTTCGGCGGCCTGACGAATTGCCAGACGGGAAAGTTGCTGGGTCTGCTCGCTCAGGGCGCGGTAGTTACGCTTGGTCAGATCCGAACCGTATTCCAGCATGGTGAACAGAGCGGCCAGACAACTGAACACCACAAAGAGCTGCCAGGCGCGTTGAAAGCGTGATTTTTTCAATTTCATGGTTTCACAGTACCTTAGATACCATAGTGGTTATAGCGGTGCTTTTAGCGTCACAGCACCTCTGACACGATGGTTCCCGTGATGCAATCTTCATATGGGGGTTGCCCAGGTAATTTGCTATGGGGTAACGTGTACCCAGACGTTTACTTTAACACGGATGTATTGCCAGTGCTTAATATTCGAAAACACACCACTTTACTCAAGCGTTTCCCGTCAGTGGCGACGGCCACCAACCTGGATCGCCAGCGCTCTTCCACCCTGATTTATGGTCAGGGCCTGTACGGCGAGGTGATCGACAACATTGAAGCCGCCTATGAAGAGCCGCTGAATGTGACCGCCGCCTGGAAGGTTGGGGAGTACGACTGCCTGCTGCTTGATAACCCGTATTCATTGCTGCTGGAGCAAGCGGTGGTCGCCCAGAAAGTTGACATTGCTGACCTGCGGGATCTGCCGGTGCTGCGTGAACCGGGGCTGCTGGTGATGGACATGGACTCGACCGCGATTCAGATTGAGTGTATCGATGAAATTGCGGTGCTGGCCGGTGTTGGTGAGCAAGTCGCCGAGGTAACCGAGCGGGCTATGCAGGGCGAGCTGGACTTTGAACAGAGCCTACGTGAGCGGGTGGCAACCCTGACTGGGGCTGATGCCTCCATTCTGGCGGCTGTACGCGAGCGCTTGCCCCTGATGCCGGAATTACCGGAGCTGGTAGCCAGCTTGCACCACTTTGGCTGGAAAGTGGCGATTGCCTCCGGCGGATTTACCTATTTCTCGGATTATCTGAAAGACACGCTGGAGCTGGAACATGCACAGTCTAATACTCTGGAAATCATTGAGGGCAAGCTGACCGGGCAGGTATTGGGTGACGTGGTGGATGCCCAGAAGAAAGCGGAAATTTTGCGTACTCTGGCCGCACAGCATGACATTCCGTTGCACAACACGGTCGCTATCGGTGATGGTGCCAATGATCTGGCGATGATCAATGCAGCCGGGCTGGGCGTGGCTTACCATGCCAAGCCAAAGGTGGAAGCTGAAGCGCCGGTCGCTGTGCGATTTGCCGATCTCGGGGCGGTGATCTGCCTGTTGTCAGCGTCATTGTTGCCGCAGCAGCTTAACTGGTAATCACGGCTTAACGAAAAAAGCGGGGCGCCTCCGTCGGATGCGTCCCGCTTTTTTGTGACCTGTTTTTTGAACTGTTGTATGAGCAGCCAGCCCGGCTGGCTTACTGAATTTCCAGCCGAATTAGCACCTCATCGGTGATATCCAGTAACTCCCCGCAGCCAATCAGGGCGCTCAGCTCTTCTTCCAGTGCCCTTGCCCGGTGCAGTGTTAAGCGGGCCAGCTCACCGAGCTCTTTGCCGATCAGGGCGGTCATCGGACTCAGAACCGGTACCGCAGTTACCCTGACGGCCATAAATTCCCCGTCATGGCGCGCCTGTTTGATGAACTGGATCCGATCATCGACACTGTCGAACTCGTCCAGCAGCTTGCTCTTGAGGCGTAGCAGTTTGTCGCCGTCGCGCTCAATGTGCAGATACAACTCATGGATGTGCGGCTGGCGAATCTCAACCGGACGCATGGTTTCTGCCAGCATACGTTTGATTCGGTTGCGAAAGAGCGGCTCCAGTGAATAACCGTTGCCGCCGGTGGTCTGGTGAAACAGCCGGATCAACGGCGGTGGCGGGAAATTGCAGCCGATCGCTTTCAGCCGGACTTTGTGATCCACCTTCTCCGCGAAATACGGAATACTGCACAGCCGGGTCAGTAGCAGTTTGTGCATCGCCATCAGCAGCTCCCCTTGTGGGAGCTGTTCTTCCTCGATCACCAGCCGGTTCTCGTTGTGCTGGATCAGCTTGCGCAGGAAGTGCTCGCTTTTGGCTGCCTGGGCACCGCTGCCGGTGGTCAGCTGGATATTGCAGTGATCAGGGCTGATCCGGACGATCTTGTACGGAATGTTGTACAGTGGCGCATTGCGATCAAGTTTTTGCAGCTGCGGGAATGAGATCGCGACATCATCGCCCCGCTTGGCAACAACCGGGGCAGGCAGGCGCAGGTTCAGACCGCGGGTGGAAAAATCGATGCTGACAGCCGGTTGCATCGGCTGATCGTCGAGTTGGAACTCAACCGGCGTTTCAAACAAATAGCGGTCTTCACTGCGCTGCGGCTTAGGGTCAAAATAGATAGCCCTGGCCGAGGCGACGGGATTGCGCGGGTGGCGAAATGCTTGCAGCGCTTTGCCCGGCAGGCTGGGTTTGACCGACAACCGGTAATCCTGACGGGAAAGCGGGTTGGTCAGATCCTGCAGCAGCCCGATGTGCGTCAGGGTACTGAGCTGCTCGGCCATGTCCGGTGCGATGTCTTTCAGCCAGTCAAGATCGTCTTTTTCGATCGATTGCAGGGTCAGGCGCATCACCTGCCAGCTGTCGCGCTGGGCTCCGATGTGCCAGAACAGCCGTCGCTGCTCACTGTCCATCTCCGGAATGGCGGCCGAGTAAAAATAGGTTTTGTTATCATGCTGATGGCTGAAGCCGTAAATCAGGGTGCTGGACTGTTTCAGGCCGGATTTGCCTAAACTGGCGATGCGGGGCTCAGACAGCAGATGGTTCAGCATCGGCTGATTGCGTTCATCGTGCCAGCGTTCCCACAGGTGGCGGTTATGCTGAGTCAGCAGGCTGTATTTCAGTTCCGAGCCGGCAAAAAACAACGGCATCGCTCCGCTGTGCTTGAGAAAGCAATGTTCATAGCCTCGGGTGCGTACCTGAATCACCTTGTCGTCATGATTCTGGCGCAGGCGGCTCTGGGAGCGGTGCAGACTGTGGTCTATGGCTGCTCGCAGAATCTGGTTGTCGCCAACCACTTTGAGGCGCAGCCACTTGTAGCTGTCGTTGTCGGGGTTTTCATCAACCCCGAGGATCCGGTAGGCCACACCCTGATTCAGCTTAACGTCATTGAGCACGTCAGCCAGTTTGGGAAAACGGGCGGTAATGTCCATCCCCAGGTGATAGTTGAACGCCGCCGGTACTTTAAAGCGGGCACCGGAATAGGACAGGTCGGCGGTAAAGCCATGAATCATTTGACCGAGCGGCAGCTCAAGAGTTACCGGAGTCGCTATTTTCAGGCGGTTTTCATTGCGGGTCAGGTAATGGCCAAACCGGATCAGCGGTGCATCAAACTGGGTATCGCGCTGCGATACCTCCACGTCGGGAACCGGGCTGGGTTGCAGTTTGCCTTGTTGGTGCATCACCCGGAAATTGTTGCGGGTGTTCATCAGCGCTTCATACAGGCCAACCCGGAACTTACCACCGTAAGCGTTAATGCGTTTATGGTAGGTGTTAATGGCAACGTCATCCAGCCAGTGCTGAATACCGTGCAGTTCGTACGGGCGACATTCCCCCTTCACCCTGCCTCGCAGATCAACGGCCTGACGACATGGTGTCATCAGCCGGTGCAGCTCCATTTTTATCTGCAGCTTGGTCGGTCCGTCCTCGCCATCAGTCATCATTTGGAAGACATTGTCAAAGTCTTCGCTGTCATAAGCGGGAATCAGCTGTTCGATCAGTCCTTTGTAAGCATCAAGCAACATAGTTCTTTTTTATTATTAACCTCTTCGTTTATTATCGGTATTTTGCCCTAAAAACTGAGTCAGTGATCAACGCTCGGCCCGATTTTTTACATAAAGCAGATCTCTTCGGGGATACTGTGAGTTTATACAATTTTCAAGGTGATACATGGCTAAAACCAAGCGTGCTTATGTCTGTAGCGACTGTGGAGCCGATTTCCCCCGCTGGCAGGGGCAGTGTAGCGCGTGTGCCGCATGGAATACGATAACGGAGTTTACCATACCGAAAACCCGTGCTGCCGTTGGCGGGGCTGCCGCAGCAGGCACCAGTAGCTATGCTGGCAGCTCGACCAAAGTCCAGAAGCTGTCGGAAGTCGAAAGCAAGGATCTGCCGCGCTACAGCTCGGGCGTGTCTGAGCTGGATCGGGTGTTTGGCGGTGGTATCGTGCCGGGTTCCGTGCTGTTGCTGTGCGGCGACCCGGGAGCCGGTAAGTCAACGCTGTTGCTACAAAGCATCGGCGCGGTGGCGGCAACCAAGTCAGCGTTGTACGTGTCCGGGGAAGAGTCGATTCACCAGATCTCCCAGCGCGCCAAACGTCTGGGTATCGATCACCTTGATAAGATCAGCGTAGTGGCTGAAACCTCTGTTGAGCAGGTGCTCAACCATATCACCGCACAAAAAGCGGAGTTTGTGATCATTGACTCGATCCAGACCATGACTGTTGCCCATAACGATTCGGCAGCTGGCAGCCCGAGCCAGGTGAAGGAATCGGCGGCGGCGTTGACCCGGTTTGCCAAAACCGAAGGGGTCACTTTTATGATCGTGGGTCACATCAATAAAGACTCGAATGTGGCCGGCCCGATGCAGCTGATCCACATTGTCGACGGGCTGTTCGCGCTGTCTTCTACGGCCGATGAAAAATTCCGGGTACTGCGGACCTCAAAGAACCGTTTCGGGGCCGATTCCGAGTCCTGCTTCTTTGCCATGACGGAAACCGGGATGAAGCAGGTCAAGAACCCGTCGGCGATTTTCCTTAGCCGCTCGAACAAGAACCATGCTGGTTCGGCGTGTACCACATTGTGGGAAGGGACGCGTCCGTTGCTGGTGGAAATTCAGGCGCTGTGCAACCAGTCCGTGACAGAAAATCCGCGTCGGCTGACGGTCGGCTATGACTCGAACCGCCTGGCGATGTCGATTGCCGTTCTGGCCCGCCATGGCGGGGTGATGCTGTCGGACATGGATATTTTTGTGAACTGTGTCGGCGGGATCAAGGTGGATGAGACGTCTGCGGATTTGGCGGTGCTGCTGGCGATTTTCTCAAGCTTTAAAAATGCCCCGATCCCGCAAGATGTGCTGGTCTTCGGGGAGATTGGCCTGAATGCCGATATTCGTCCGGCGGCCAATGGAGTCGAGCGTATCCGCGAAGCGGCCAAACAGGGTTTTACCCGGGCGATTGTGCCGAGAGCCAATGCCAGCCGTCAGGTGCCGGGGATTGAAATTATCCCGGTCGAAGATTTGCAGGAAGCCCTGACCGCGTTTGATCGCGTGTGTGGCTAAAGAGTGTGGCTAAAGCTTGCTGGCGAGCACTAAGTGGCGCATACATCACATAAGCGGCAATAACAGCAATAAAAAAACCGGGCTCAGTGCCCGGTTTTTTTAGTTTGGCTGCGCCATATTGCTCAGGGTTACTTCGCAATACGCTTGTACTTGATGCGGTGTGGCTCTGCAGCCTGCGCACCCAGCGTTTTCTTCAGCCAGTCGGTGTATTCGGTGTAGTTACCTTCGAAGAAGTTCACCTGACCTTCATCACGGTAGTCCAGAATGTGGGTCGCGATACGGTCCAGGAACCAACGGTCGTGCGAGATCACCATGGCACAGCCAGGGAATTCCAGCAGGGCCTCTTCCAGGGCGCGCAGTGTTTCTACGTCCAGGTCGTTGGTTGGTTCATCGAGCAGCAGTACGTTGCCGCCGGCTTTCAGCAGTTTTGCCAGGTGAACACGGTTGCGCTCACCCCCGGACAGTTCGCCGATGCGCTTCTGCTGGTCGCTGCCTTTGAAGTTAAAGCGTGACACGTAAGCTCGGGATTGCAGCTCGAAGTTGTTGATACGGATAATATCCGAACCTTCCGAGATCTCCTGGTAAACCGTGTTGTTGTCGTTCATGCTGTCACGGAACTGTTCAACCGATGCCAGTTTCACGGTTTCGCCCAGCTCGATAGAGCCTGAATCCGGCTGCTCAGTGCCGCTCAGCATCTTGAACAGGGTCGATTTACCGGCACCGTTGGCACCGATGATGCCCACGATAGCACCCTTAGGCACGCTGAAAGACAGATCGTCGATCAGAACGCGGTCACCGAATGACTTGGTCAGGTTCTGTACCTCGATAACCTTCTCACCCAGACGCTCACCCGGCGGGATGAACAGTTCGTTGGTTTCGTTACGACGCTGGTGTTCGGTGTTGTTCAGCTCTTCGAAGCGAGCCATACGCGCTTTTGATTTCGCCTGACGGCCTTTTGGATTCTGGCGAACCCATTCCAGCTCTTTCTCGATGGTCTTCTGGCGGGCTTTCTCCTGAGAGGCTTCCTGCTTCAGACGGGCATCTTTCTGCTCCAGCCATGAGGTGTAGTTACCTTCCCATGGAATACCTTCACCACGGTCAAGTTCCAGAATCCAGCCGGCAGCGTTATCCAGGAAGTAACGGTCGTGCGTGATAGCCACAACAGTACCGCTGTAATCGACCAGGAAGTGCTCCAGCCAAGCCACGGATTCGGCGTCCAGGTGGTTGGTTGGTTCGTCGAGCAGCAGCATGTCTGGTTTTTCCAGCAGCAGGCGACAGATTGCCACACGGCGGCGCTCACCACCCGACAGGTGTTTGACCTTGGCATCCCATTCCGGCAGGCGGAGGGCATCGGCCGCACGCTCCAGTTGGTTCTCCAGGTTGTGACCGTCTTTCGCGGCGATCAGTGCTTCCAGCTCGCCTTGCTCTTTGGCCAGGGCGTCGAAGTCCGCATCCGGCTCGGCGTACGCAGCGTACACAGCGTCTAGACGGGTCAGGGCGTGCTTCACATCGCCCACGGCTTCTTCAACCACTTCGCGGACGGTTTTTTCTTCGTCCAGTACTGGCTCCTGCGGCAGGTAGCCGACATTCAGGCCCGGTTGCGGACGCGCTTCACCTTCGATATCGGTATCGATACCCGCCATGATGCGCAGCAGAGTTGATTTACCGGAACCGTTCAGGCCCAGGACACCGATCTTGGCGCCAGGGAAGAAGCTTAGGGAAATATCTTTCAGAATTTGGCGCTTAGGCGGGACGATTTTGCCTACGCGCGACATGGTATAGACGTATTCAGCCATATCCGTTTGCGATCTCTAAACTCAATGAAAAGGGGTATTTTACCTGTTCTGGACATAAGTTTAACAGCAATGTTCATAATTAGTGGTTAATACCCGTTATTAAACGGAACTCACTGCCGCAGATCACATCAAAATGCTGGTTATCACTTCGTTTGCAGTTAGAGTGGCGCATTGACCGTTTCGGGGGCGGCAAGAAGTCGCCGGAAAAAATGCGCAGGAACGAGTAAGCTCAATACAGGCCTCCTGTCATGAGCCGATCACCAAGCTGTGCTAGTTCTGGGAAGCTCGGGTGTGAAGTGGGTCCCGACTTCCTCGTCAGCCATTGTGGTTTTAGCGCCACAATGTTCAAGTAGAGTGCTGACAATCAATTTCCACCGGCATGAAAGTTAACAATGGGATGATGCTGTGCATTGCAAGTTAAATAACAAATTCTGGTCTGGCTGGGTTGCCGGCCTTGGGCTAATGCTGCTGTCACCGGTTCAGGCTGCCACGCTGGAACAGCAGCGGGAATGGTATGAGCAGGCTCAGGTTGCGTTGGATGAAAAAGACCAGGCGGCCTATCTGGCACTGCGTAAAAAACTGGATGATTATCCGTTGACGCCGTATCTGGAATACCGTGATTTTACTCAGTCGCTGGCCGGAAAGTCTCCGGCTGACGTTGATGCCTTTATCCAGAAATACAAGAGCCTGCCGTTCAGCGATACGGTACAGGTTCGCTATCTGGGTCACTTGGCGGATGCTGAGCGCTGGCAGGAGTTTCTGTCGGTGCAGCCGTTACCGCCGCGCAGCCTGTCACTGCGCTGTCACTATTACTATGCCCAGAGCCAGAAAGGGAACAAAAAAGAGGCCTGGCAGGGCGCGGAGTCTCTCTGGCTGACCGGCAGCTCGACCCACAAAGCCTGTGATTCGCTGCTGGACAACTGGCAGCAGGCCGGGTTGCGTACGGATGAGAAGGTGCTTGAACGGATGCTGCTGGTGTATGCCGAAGGCAGCCGTAGCCGTCTGAAATACCTGAATAAGCTGCTGAGCAAAAACGGGCAGGCCCAGGGCCAGCAGATGCTGGAACTGTACGATAAACCGCAGGGCGTGGCGGATTTTGCCAAACGCAGCAAAGTGACGCCGTTCAACCAGACACTGACCGAGCTGACGTACAAAAAACTGGTGCGGGATGATATTCGTGAGGCAATCAAACAGTATCCTCGTACGGTGGAAGGGCAGCATTTTAAGGCTGAGACCAAACAGGCGCTGGCTGATTATACCGCCAGTCGGCTGATCGGCACGGAAGATGCCGAGCTGCAGGTATGGCGCGATCAGATGTTGGCCAAGAGCACCAATATTCCCCTGCTGGAGCGCCGTATTCGTCAGGCTATGCGGGAAAACCGTTGGCAGGAAGTGTCGGTTTGGGTCAAACGTCTGCCTGAGGACGCTAAGAAAACCACCCGCTGGACTTTCTGGCAGGCGCGGTTGGCTGAGCAGGCTGGTAACCGCAAACTGGCGCAGGAAAAATACACCGAGATTCTGGGACAGCGCGATTTCTACAGTGCCGCGGCGGCTACTGTGCTGGGCAAACCGATTGAGTACCCGGTGAAGTCGGCCAGCAGTAATCCGGCTGTCACCAAAAAATATGCGGAAACCCTGACTCGAATCCGAGAGCTGATTGCGCTCGATAAACTGCTGGCTGCCAACCGTGAATGGTATTACCTGCTGCAGGGACTGAACAACGACGACATTGTTGCGCTGGCCCAGTATGCGGCGGTGAATAAATGGCATCACCTCGCGGTGCAGGCCACGATTTCCGGCCAATTATGGGAGTACATTGAGCTGCGCTTCCCGGTGGCCCATAAGTGGTGGTTTGATTTCTTCAGCAAGAAACGTGAACTGTCGACCACGACCATGATGGCGCTGGCCCGTCAGGAAAGTGCGCTCAACAGCGAAGCGGTATCACCGGTCGGGGCGCGGGGACTGATGCAGTTGATGCCGGCAACGGCGCGGGAAACTGCGAAAAAGCTGGGGCGCAACTATGAAGGCCAGAATAGCCTGTTTGATCCCGGGGTGAATATCCGTCTGGGCAGCGGGTATCTGAAAATGATGCTGGAGCGATTCGATAATAACCGTATTTTTGCCTTTGCTGGTTATAACGCCGGTCCGGGGCGGGTTGAGCGCTGGCGGGCAGGCACCAACGGCCAGTTGGATGCTTACGCGTTTATTGAAGCAATTCCGTTCAATGAAACCCGGACGTACGTGCAGAACATCCTGATGTTTGAAATTTACTACGGTAACCTGACCGGGGTGAAAACACCGTTGTTGACCAAAAATGAGCTGGCGGCCAAGTACTAAGCTGCCGGATTGTGATTTTTGGGCTAGGTGGATAACGCGGAACGGGATAGAATCAGTACTCGGTAACGAGTACATCAAACGAGGATGACATGTCGAATATCCAAGAAACGCCGGAATTCACTGAGTGGCAACAGGTGGTCGAGATTTTACGTCAGGCTGCAACTGAGCAGAAAGACGATGTCATGCTCAAACTCCTGTTAACCCCTGATGAGCGTTCGGTGCTGTTATCCCGGGTGAATATTCTGCATGAACTGCTCAATGGTGAGCGCAGTCAGCGTAAGATCAGTGAACTGCTGGGGGTAGGGGTGGCAACCATCACCCGAGGCTCCAATGAGCTCAAGCATCACGATGAAGCCACCAAAGCCTGGCTGGCAGCCTTGCTGGATCAGCAGCGTCCGAATCAGTAATTTCACTATTCTGACAAGCCAAGTCTGACTCAATCCCCCTCAGCCGCTGGGCTGAGGGGGATTTTTTATTCGCTGAACATGAAGTCGTTATTTCGGGGGAATTCCTTTTATGCGCCGTTAATCTTCTGCCGGAAATAATGCCGGGTTCAGAAACGGGATCAGCGCCAGCAGGAGCGCCTGATGATAGACCGAGCTGCGGCTCAGCATGTGATTGGTCAGCATCGCAATTGCTCCGCCTTTCTGTTTGATGTTGGTCTGGTTGAACATGTCATCCATCACATCACCCAACTCCTGACCCTGATGCAGTTTTTCCAGTGTCGCTGGAGGCAATGGCAGAGACGCCGAGCGGGCTTCACCGCGACGCTGGCCGCTTTCAATCACCATCCAGGCAAAGGTCAGGTTTCCGTCCAGTCCGGCTTCCAGGCCTACGTAGTAATCGGCATCCGGTACAGCCTGACGGGCATTGGTGACCCGGTTGCGGGCGCCCTGCAGGGTTTCATCGGCGGTCATTGGTTGGTCGCGCACGCCACTGGCGACACTGATGCCTTCAAACTCAAACAGTCTGGCTGGAAAGGCCTGTTCAAAGGCTTGCTCCACCGCGGCGATTTTGGCTGGGTTGGTCGATGCGACAATAATCTTGGACATACCGGCTCTTGCTAACCTTTATTCTTAAGGGAAGGTGAATGTATGGCTTTATTGTACGCGGCCGAGGCGGTTTGTCACCTCAAGGGGACCACGTCCACCGGGCAGCCCGGATGGGCTGCGCCAGGAGGAGCGTAGGAGGAGAAGACACAGCACCGGTCAAATGCGTGCTGTGGCAGCCTTAGCGGTCGTAAGACCAATCGGACTGAATGATGTAGCCGTGGATCTGGAATTCTCCGTTATTGACGAACAGATTCGGGAAATCCGGTTGAGAGGTTGAAAATACCACCCCGTCGGCCAGCTGAGTCATGTGGTAAAAATCCGGCTCACTGCCGCGAACCGAGGCAAATACCGGCTGTTTCGGGCGGTAAGGTGCTTTCTTGGTGGCCAGCGCGTAGCTGCCGACCGGCGCACATTGCGCAATGTTTTCATTATCCACTACCAGGCCGAGGCAGTCTTCACGCACCAGATGCTGCGGAATCGCGCGTTTGCTGACGACATCGACCGTGGCCCCGTTGCGGAATGACATAAAATCTTTGCGATGGATAATGGGAATATAAGTGCTGGTTGTCCCGTAATCGCTGCCATTACTAATGGTGGTGGTGGCTTGTGTGCCGGTATCAACCTGACCGGTTAGCAGATAACTGATTGAGGTATTCAGTGCTTCGGCAATTTTTTCCAGTTCACGGACTTCAATCCCGTATTTACCGGATAACTTACGGCTCATGGTGCCTTGCTGAAGTTCCAGGGCTTCACCCAGTTGTTTCTGACTTATCCCCTGAATTTTGGCAAGGCGCTTAATTCTCTCTAAATATTCCATGCTCACTAGCTTCCTGCTTAAAAATACAAAATAGAAATTCATTCTTAAAAGTCATATTGATTTTACTAATAACAGAAAAAAAAGGAGCTATTGGGTATAGAAAATGCGATAGGTTTCGTCATGGGAATATCACAAATTTCCTGGATGGGAAAAAAATGGCACAAAATTTTAGAATTGAATTAAGCGCTTATCCGACCACTGAGTGTGATTTCCCTCACTTTTGTCAGTGAGATGAGCGAAACAGTGTAATGAGTCATTAGTGACCGTTTTGCTTGCTAACACTATAACTATATGAATTGTAAGGTTTTTGGTGTGTTTTGTTGTATGGGTAAGCGCATTGGTGAATATGGTACGATAATTGACTAATTGGTTAGTGTTTTTTATGGCATCAATAAAGTTAAACTATTGTTATCATGTAATCGATACCTTTATTGAGTGTTGTGTTGATAAATTATGCGCTGTAGCAATACCGACATGGTTGAGAGAATTAACCATGATTCCTTTAGTTAGGAAATAATATTTTAAATCCCGTTTTTATCTTGGGTGAAATTGGGAATAGTGAGCTGGTTGTAAAAATCAACCTGAGTTGGTGGCGATACAAGTAACGTAGAAAGTATTTCGAAAACGCTTTTATGGTAAAGCACGTCGAAAACATTACGGGAAATACGTATGCGTCCAGATAAAACCACATCACAGCCATAATGATGCAAGAAGAGCAACACGACCTAAACGAAATACCATCGGCGAAATGCCGGAGCGGCGATTTATCGTCTCCGGCTTATTTCTTTGTCGCTGTTTTTAGCTAAAGGTAGTCTGGCAAAAACTCTCCCGTGCCAATATCTCGTGATACCACTGAGCCAGTGCCGGATATTGCGGTTGCCACTGAATGTCCGGTAGCCGAAAGGCTAGGTAATCCAGGGCGACGGCGACCATGATCTGGCTGATTGTGATGGAATGGTCTGCCGACGTTGGTAAGTCCTGATCTAATGCGGCTAACAGACGCTCGATGGCCTGTAACCGCCGCTGAGACAGCAGTGATGAGGCGGACTCGGTCTCATGTTTTCGGCTGATGACGGTCGCAAAGGCAGCGTCAATCAGTCCCTGTCCCAGTCCCAGCCAGTGCAGGGTTTGGGCTCGATCCGGATAAAGTGCAATTGCCGGATAGTGGGCTTCCAGATAATCGAGGATCAGTAAGGTTTCAGAAACCGCTAGGTGGGGCGAGATTTCTAATACCGGCACTTTTGCCCCAGGGTTGACCGCCAGAAGTACGTCCGGTGAGGCCCACGGATCCACCCAGACCAAGGTACAGATGTCTTCCAGTTGCTTTTCCAGCAAGGCAATACGGACCACTCTGGCGTAAGGCGATGTGGCGTTCAGGTACAGTTTCATTTCACACTCCTTGTTGTGTCGACGGCGCAATGCATTATCGGGTCTCTTTATGTAAAGCCGGGGCTGCGGTTTCTTGCTGTTTTACCGTTTCTTTTTGGGCGCTGTGGTATGGTGCAGTTGGCTGCAATTGATCTACCTCTTTCTGACCAGGCTGCATCCGGCGGCCAGCCAGCAGCACACAAAGGGTTCCTCCTCCCAGTAACAGTCCGGCGACGGTAAAAAAGGGCTGATAGGTACCCAGCCAGGCATAACAGGCTGCGAAGCTGAATCCGGCCAGCGCCTGCATGCCAGCAAAGGCCGCGGTAGCCATTCCCCAGTTTCGCTGATGCTGGTCAACGTGAGCCAGTTCGGCCAGCCGCCCTGCCGTCAGGGCGACGATGCCGGGGATCATCGCGCCGACACCGGCCGCAGAGAGCCACAATACCCAACCAGTCTGGCTGAATGCCGGAAGCAAAACCGCGGCCGTTTTAAGGCCAAATGCCATTAACAGGGCGCGGTTCCAGCCCAGTGTGCGAGACAGGATACCGGCCACTATCGGCCCCGCGACTGCGCCTATGCCCAATGCTCCCCAGTAAAATGCAGCCTGGGTGGTACCCAGCATGACTTCCCGGCTGAGATAATCGACCCAGAACAGGGTGTGAGGAATGAAACCCGCCGCATCAAGGGCATAAGCCAGAATAACCAGGCGGATCGCCGCCGCGGCAGGCGTTGCATTGTGTGTGGCGGAGGATGGTTGCTGAGTTGTCGCAGAAGGGCGAAGGTGGCACAGTCCCCACAAGTTAAGCAGGCCACACAGCACCGCCAGTCCGGTCAGTCCTTGCCAGGTCAGCGTCAGGCCGCGTGCCAGCATGGGCGGGAGCAAGACGGCGGACAGCACGATTCCCAGCCCGATGCCCATAAAGATGCAGGTGGCGCCGAGATGACGCTGTGAAACCGGCAACAGAGACAGCGCCAAAGAGGGGCCGCATACCATCAACAGCGCGCCCGCCAGCCCGGAGAGCAACCGCCAGAGATAAAACCAGCCGAAAGACGCGGGTTGTGCGCACAGCAAAAAGCTCAGAATGATCACCAGCAGCGAACCGCCAATGACCCATGGCACCTTAATGATGCGGGTCAGGCGGTGCGCCCCGACGGCACCGAGCAGGTAGCCCAGCAAATTCGCAGCAGCCAGTTGGGTTGCCTGACTGGCGGTGAACCAACTGGCTTCAATCATTGCGGGGATCAACGGGGTATAGGCAAAGCGGGCAAGGCCGACTCCAATGAGGGTCGCGGTCATACCAACCAATATAGCCGCCGTTTTCTGTTGCCTGTGATTGTCCTGATGGTCTGTGTGCCTGCGATGCATGATCCTGTCCTGTTTGTCCGGGGATGCCACTTTTGGGGCATCGAGAGCACTCGCTTCCTGCTTGAGTGCTATGTGTTTATCCTGAGCCTCTACATCCAGCGCCTGACATTCCGTACCGGTTTTAGGCTGTTGCAGAATCAGCATGGCAGGATTTTCCATTGACTAAAAATGATTCATTGTGATGCTATGTATCTGAAAATGAGATAGTGACTTGGGCTGTGGTGCAGTTGGGTTCGCTTCTGACAACTTAGTTTTATCAAAAAGCCAGTCTTTATAAAAAAACAGTCTTTCCATCAACAAGCGCTATCGCTACGACTCTGACAAAAAAACAAGGATGGCAGGAAACAGGGATGACGACATGCAGCTGAAATCTCTCAAAATGTTCGCGACGGTGGTGGAAACAGGCAGCTTTGTTGCGGCTGCGGAACGCCTGCACACTGTGCAATCAAATATTACTTCCCACATCAAAAAGCTGGAGCAGGAGCTGGGGGTGCAGTTGATCCAGCGTCAGGGGCGTTCAGCGCCGACACCCGCCGGGTATGCGTTACTTGATTATGCCCGGAAGATGCTGACTACGCATGATGAAGCCGTGGCCGCCTTGCGGGGACTGGGGAAACCCAGCGGCAGTTTACGTCTGGGTGCGATGGAAACCACCCTGGCCATTCGTTTGCCGTCGGTGCTGGCGGCTTACCATACTGCGGTGCCGGATGTGCACCTGCACCTGGAAAGCGGCCCAACCGCCACCCTGTTGCAAAAGTTGCTGGTCGGTGAGCTGGATTGTGCGTTTGTCGCCGGTCCGGTTGGACATTCCCAGCTGGTGGCGGTACCGGTGTTTCGGGAGCAACTGGTGCTGGTCTCATCATCTGCGCTGACGGCGTTCCCCTCGCCGGAAAAACTGATGACCTCGACCTTTATTGCCTTTCGTCAGGGCTGCAGTTACCGGCAGAAAACCGAATTGCTGCTGGCTCAGCACGGGATACCGGCAGCCAGAATCGTGGAATTCGGCACGCTGGATGCGATTTTGGGCTGTGTCGCGGCCGGAATGGGGTACGCCGTGTTGCCACTGGCGGTGGTTGACGCGCATCGTGGGCGGTTTGCCTTGCACAGTTACCCGCTCCCCAATCCACTGGCGGTGGTGGAAACCTGCTTTGTTGCCACCGCGCAAGATGCCTGGACCCCGGCTCTGCATGCATTCGATGCTCTGCTGGCCTCACAGGCTGTTACCGGCCAAACCGCTGAGCCTGTTTAAACTTGACCGAGAACAGCACCAATATAAACGCTGAGCCAATATTGAGGCTCAGCGCCACGGCAGTGCGTGGTCAGATTCGCGTGCTTGCTGTTACTTGGGCTGGGTAAATCCCCCATACAAATCCAGGCGGCGGTGGCGTAAATTGGTCACCGAGCCTTCGGTATTGAGCTGCTTGAGTTTATCCAGATCCACATCAGCAAAAATGATCATCTCCGTATTCGGACTGGCTTCGGCAATGGTGGCGTCATGGGGGAAATAAATATCCGAGGGTGAGAACACCGCGGACTGAGCGTACTGAATATCGACGTTATCCACGCGCGGCAGGTTACCGACGCTGCCGCCGATCGCAACATAGCATTCGTTTTCAATGGCCCGGGCCTGGGCGCAGAGCCGTACCCGCTGATAGCCGTTTTTGGTATCGGTCCAGAAGGGAACAAAGATAATCTGCACATTCTGCTCGGCCAGCATTCGTCCCAGCTCCGGAAACTCGCTGTCGTAACAGATCAGGATCCCAACCCGTCCGGCATCAGTATCGAACACTTTCACCTGATTGCCGCCGTCGATCACCCAATCGCGCTTTTCGTGTGGGGTGATGTGGATTTTATCCTGCTCGTCGATTGTTCCGTCCCGATGCAGCAGGTAAGAAACGTTATAGAGCATGCCATCACGCAGCTCCGGCATACTCCCGGCAATAATATTGATGTTGTAAGTAATGGCCAGCTCGGCAAAACGTTGCTTGATGACTTCGGTAAACGACGCAAGGAAGCGGATGGCCTCGACCGAGTTCTGCTCGCGGCGCAGTCCCATCAGCGGGGCATTAAAAAATTCCGGGAACAGGGCAAAGTCTGCCTTGTAGTTCGATAGGGACGAGACAAAAAACTCAGCCTGATCAATCAGGTCATCAACGCTGCGTACGGCACGCATCTGCCACTGGACAATGCCAATTCGAATCAGGGTCTTATCGATATCGTGGACTGAATCAATGTCTTCCTCGTAGAAAAAGTTATCCCACTCCAGCAGGGTGGCATAGCCGCATGAGCTGTCATCTTCCGGCAGGTAATGGCGCATGATCCGTTTGACATCAAAGTCGTTCGAAAGCTGGAAAGATAGGATTGGATCATGCAGCTCGCGGCGTTTGACCTTTTCAATGTACTCGGTCACTTTCATCGAACCGGCATGTTTGTGATAGCCCGGAATCCGGCCACCGGCCAGAATCGCTTTCAGGTTGTCATTGCGACATAGCTCTTTGCGGGCTTCATACAGTCGGCGACCTAGCCGCAGCCCGCGGTAATCCGGATGCACGAATACATCCAGCCCGTACAGGGCATCACCGCTGGGTTGATGCTGGATAACATTGTTTTCGTTGATGATATCGGTGTAAACATGGGGGAGGGAAAAGCGGTTGTAATCGACTTTGATAGTAAGGGCGGCACCAATGATTTTGCCATCATCCTCAATACAGATCTGACCGTCGGGAAACTGATGGATCAGATCCATTATCGTCATTCTGGGCCAGGATCCCCCCACATCATGGAAGACTAAGTCCATCAGCGCCGCCAGCTCAGGATAGTCGCTTTTTTCAATGACTCGTAGGTTCAATCGTGGCGTGGATGTCCTCATCAATCTGCTCCTTATTTGGCTGCTCTTCCCCCATATTGGACAAGCCAGCAGCTGAATTCAAGGTCGCGCCACGGATATGCTGGTGCGTTATCACGCCCGAGAAAGCCGCAGTGTCATGCGCCACATAACGGGTGTGATCCCGATGCACAGGGTGGCAAACACCAGCAATGGCGTGTAACCGGGCGAACCGGACTCGGCGGGAATAATCAGCATGCTACTGATGGCACCCGCACTCCCCGCCGCAAAATGCTGCAGGGCATTTTGCATCCCAAGCACCCTGACCCGTATGCTGTCGCTGACAGAACTGATGATTTCCGTCACCAGAACCAAAGTTCGGGTGGCACTGACAACCATAAAACCGGCAAAGCAGAACACGGCCAGCAAGCTCCATTGGAGGCTGAAGCCCGCCAGTGCAGTGATAACCATCCCGCCGGAGAGCGCGGTGATCAATCGAAGGGATTGTTTCGGGTGGTGACGGCCATACCATTGCATCGCTACAAAACAGCCGCTCCCGCCAAGCAGGTAGCTCAGACTCAATTGCGCTTCGCTGATGGCCAGTCGCTCAAACAGCATCACCGGAAACTGTAAGGAAAGCAGGAAGGTGCTAAATACCGCCAGAATAATCGTAGCGATTCCCGCTATCAGTGGTCGGTTCATACCTTCGTCCACCGTATGATATTGGCTGCCAGCTGCCGGTGGGGGGCATGCGTTTGCTGTGTTTGCAATGCTTGTAAAAGAAGAAAGGGGGAGTAAGCCAAAACCAAGCAAAGCGATGACCAGTAGTCCGCCAACCATCCAAAAGGCGCTTTGCCAGTCAGTCTTCCCGGCAAACAGCAATAAAACCGGTATGCCAACGGTCAGCGCGAGCGGGTAGGTACTCATGATGTATGCGGTGAACTTTTTCTTCTGGCTGGGATGGGTACAGGCGAGCAAATGTTCCACATTCAGCACCGTTAATGCCCCACCAAATACACCGGCAGCCACTCGCGCTGCCAGCATGAAGGCAAAGTCAGAGGTGGCCGTGACAGCCACCGTACTTGCGGCCAGGCCGAAAAGGCAAAGCATGACGATGAACCGATTGGATGTACGTGAACGAATGAGCAAGCAAGTGATCGCAGCAGCAAGGGTGTAGCTCGCGGTCAGGTATCCAGCCTGTGATACCGGAGTGTGGCTGGCCGCCGTCATCATCGCGCTGAGCGGGACGGCCATCAATCCATCCAGTGCGACTAAAAAGTGAATGAAGAAAGCCACAAGAGGTAATCCATAACGCGTGTTTGAAGTGGGTGTCAGGTGTGTGTCCATTAAGTGTGATTCAGTTTGGTGAATGTTGGCGTTATGCTATCTATTCCATATTTGGCAATAAATACGAAATAATGGGCTAGTTTATCCCGCATGATGGGATAAAAGCCGACTGACTTTCCACCACTGACTTTCAAGGAGAATGATGTGCTTGAGCGGATTGATCACCTGTGGCTTCGCAGTTTTTACCAGGTGTGCAAGTTTGGCAGCTTTAACAAAGCGGCGGATTACCTGGGCTTACCCTCGTCCAATATCAGCCGCCATATCGCGCAACTGGAAGAGAGCTTGTCGATTCGCTTGTTTGAACGCACGACCCGTAGGGTCAGCATTACCGAACACGGGCAGCAGTTGTATGAGTCAACCTATCCGCTTTTTGCAGCCCTTGATAGCGCGCTGGAAGAGTCGGGGAACCATGCCCGCGCCTTGCGTGGCAACTTGCGCTTACTCATGCCGGATCTTCCGGATTTGGCCGAGGTGGTCACTCACTTCGCCTGTTTGCATCCGAACATTGTGATTTCCTGCGATACCCGCTTACAGCCAGATCTTTCTTCGTTGGACAGCTTTGATTTAGTGCTCAGCTTTAACCGCGGCCAGCTTAAAGACAGCGGTTGGGTTGCGAGAAAAGTAGCAAGTTGGCCCAGCGTTGTGGTGGCTTCACCCGGATGGATGGCTAAGCACCCCCCTCCGGCGACTATCAGTGAGTTGAAAGACTACCCTTGTATCACCAGCCTGAGCGCTATTGGCGGTAAACCTTGGATTTTCAAGCAAGCAGGGAAAGAAGTGACCTGCCACGTGCCATCCCGTTTTAAGGTGAACAGTGGCGCAATGGCTAAAGCGGCCGCACTTAAAGGAATGGGGTTGGCAATTCTGGCTGAAGTGGCCTGCCGGGCAGAATTGGAAAACGGAAGCCTGAAGTGCATTGCATTAGACGCCAGCCCTGCCGACCTTGAACTGTTCGCCGCCTACAGCAGCCGAAAACATGTTCCCCGAAGAGTACGGACCTTTTTGGATTTTCTGGGCCAGCATGAGTGGCTGGTTTAACGTATGCGATTATCTAGATAAACAAACTGCTGTTGGGTTACTAATTTTCGATAGCTTGTTATGGAGTGCGCATATTTGGGTATAAGCCCTTTAAAGGGCGTGTAGTAAGGCGAATAAGTGTAGGATGGTCACAGTTTTTGAGTGATAAAATACTTTTAAAATAAATGGTTATCGAACTTGTTGTGCGATGGGTTTATTATTCATTTTGTTTATTATCAGCCGTGCGAGTCACCGCGTTTAACCTTCAGCTAAGCCTATGTCTCTTCAATACTATATCGATAAGTTTCAAAATCTTAATACCAATAGCATTAATGGCCGTAATAGCCCGCATAAGGTTTGTATGCTGCTGGCAGTGATGAAGCTGATTGATGAAGGTATTATCACGCAAAATCGGATTGTATTTGATGACTTGTTGAAAGCGAGTTTTAGCGAATGTTTTGCCCAGATGCGCCAAGCCAATGACCGAAATACACCAGAAAACCCATTTTATCACTTAAAAACTGAGGGTTTTTGGCATTTGGTTTACCACCCAGGTGTTGACTCATATTCGGTCAAACGTTTCTCGGCCAAGACGGTTTCACATGTGCGGCTTGATGATGAGCTATTTGATTACATGCGTAGCCCAATCGCGGCTACCGATTTAAAAGATGCGTTGACCAACAACCTGAGCAATCTATCTGATTTGTTCTCAAATTGGCTAATCGGGTTGGGGAAGTCAGAAAAAACGGCAAAAAACTATTTGCAAGCATTGCAAAGTTCAATTCCTCGGTGGATGGCTGAGAAACAGCTCATAGAGCTGCAGCCTTTGACAAAAATTCGCTCTTATCAACAATTTCATGCGCTCGTTGAGCGAACCAGACAGTTGGATGAGTTTAAAATTCGCAACACCAACGGAAATGGCATGTACAGCGCGGCGCTCAATGCTTACTCGCGGTTTTTAGCTGATATCGCTCAAGTCGATTTAAAGCAAGACGTCGAAGATATCCTTGAAGACAACGCTCTTTCTGCAACCGAGAAATCGATTTTGGTGAGTACCCGCTTAGGTCAGGGGCATTTTCGAGAGCAATTGATCCGCTATTGGCATGGCCATTGTGCGGTCACCGGATATTCGGAAACT
This sequence comes from Photobacterium sp. GSS17, assembly GCF_028621875.1. Classification (NCBI taxonomy): domain Bacteria; kingdom Pseudomonadati; phylum Pseudomonadota; class Gammaproteobacteria; order Vibrionales; family Vibrionaceae; genus Photobacterium; species Photobacterium sp. GSS17. Next base: position 666,119 of record NZ_CP117517.1, read on the forward strand.
CAGATGTTAGTGGCTTCTCACATTAAGCCTTGGCGCGATGCTAACAACCGCGAGCGTCTGAATCCCTATAATGGCTTGTTGTTGCTCGCGAATATCGACAAAGCCTTCGATTTGGGTTTCATCTCATTTCAAGATAGCGGCAAAGTGATGATTGCCCGCCAGTTGGAAGATCCAGAAGTATTAGGGATTCGAGATGACATGGCGGTGAACCTGCATCGTGAGCACAAGCCTTTCCTATCACACCACCGGATGGAAATTTTTCGGGGTTTTTGAGGAATTAGAGCCACTCTTGTTTCAGACTAAAACGTTCTATTTAAGCATTTAATTAATGAAGTGAGAGGCACTTGAAGGCCTATCAGCGTTAAGCTGGAGTTGGAACTTTAGATGATGAGGCCATTGATAAATGCAAAGTTTGGCATGGCGCATAACGTTGAATGTATAAAAAACAAAAAGGCGATAACCCGAAGGTTATCGCCTTTCCAAACGTTTGGGCTGGCGTAAGTTGAACTTGTGGTTTAACTTTATGATTTTATATCATAAGTGATGATTTGATTTTTTCTTTGGTTACTAAGATGGTTCCTAAAGTAGTTTATACAGAAATTTTGATTGAGATTTTTTAGATTCATTGGATGATGTGTGGCTTATGCCACTACATTATAAGCTTGAGAGAGTTCGAGAGGTTACGTATCTTTTTGGCCTACATAATCAGCAAGCTTTTCAAAGGCGTCAATCAGGGAAGCATTTTGCTTTTCAAGGACGTTGATTCTTTTTTGCATTTCCGCAAGTTGAGACGTCTGCTGGCGGAGTTTGCTTTTGTCATTACTTAGTTTTTCAACCTTATGACGAAGAGATATGTTGGTATTTTCTAGTTTTAATATTTCTCTTTTGAATGCAGAACCGTCAATTAATGCTTTGACTGACTGCCCCAGATTATCTAATCCATTATCTGCTTTTATTTGTTCCAAGTGGCTGTAGATATCCTTCTTAACCATTACGGATTTTTCTTTTTTTTCAGGGTTTCTTCGCCGCTCTTTCTGGTCCCAAGCTCTTTTCATTTTAATCAAGTTACGTTGTCTTGTTTCTTCTGTATCCAGACTCGAAAAGTAGCGTGATGCTTGCTGCATAATATTTTCTTTCGAGGGATACCTTTCTCCTTTTCCGCCAACGACCAAGCCTTCTTCAGCTATTCCGTTCTTTTGGAAATACTGCACGACCCATACCGACATTCTATGGTTACCAAATGTCATCCATTTTTTGAACTCATGCTCTTCTGATGTCATTACTATACTCAATAATTTTTTTGTTACATGTATATTTACATGTAATATTTAGCATGTCAAAAATTATGGTATTATGATTTTAATAGGTATTATAAAGTAAAAAATCGATGGTTATGAATATACTGCTCCAGCCTTGGAAAGGTTTGAAGCCTCAAGATAAGGTCATATATATGCGGTGGCTCTTACTTGCTCATGGACAAGGGCATAGTCAGTGCTCAATCGCATTATTGGCTGAAAAGTTAATGATGAAAGCTTCGATGGTCCGAGCTTCGGTTACTCGGTTATGTCTAAATGAGTATGTGACTCGAAGTAAAGAAGGAGGACAATATGTCATTGCTCAACCTGAAATTGGCGATAAAAATCGAGAGCTAAGTGAAGCGAAGAAATCCCATATAAAACAGCTTTTGGGAGAAGGTGAGGATTTGTGCGGTGTACGAGCCGAAAGTATCTCTAAGCGGTTACTAAAATCGGTTCTAGTCGCTTTGAGTGACGACATCGGAGTGGTCAATATGATTAGTTTTTCTCAGCTTTCAAGTGTTACAGGAATGACGGTGCAACGCTTACGTCGGTATAGGGACGAGCTAATAGACTCGGACTTTATCCTAAAATTTATCAACGGATGTAATGCCCCAACACTTTATAAAAAGGCCTATTCTATCTTTATTATTGACCCAGAGGGATTCGGTGGGGGTAAGGTTTGTGTAAGAGACTACCTTACTCAAGATTGCTTCAGTTACGACCCTTTACGCGCTATCCAGAAAGGGGTCAAAGCATGGATTTGGGGGGTAGGCCAGAAGCGTCGAAGTGAAGTCTCACGACATAACAGTGATATCAGACTCTATCATATGTTTGATGAACTGATTTCACGAAAGGTCAGGGGGGGATTAGAACAAAACTATCAAATAAGAGAGCGGAAGTTTAACGTACTTACCGATGATCCTAAATTGAATCGCGAAATCGCAAAGAGTTTGAGAGATCATGTGAATGAGTACTCCATACCGATCTGCAATATTATACCAACCCTTATCCCAGAAGCGTCTGAAAGCCAAGAATTGGATATCTACTGCTTTCAACGAAAGCAATCTATGATCATTTTATTGAACTTGCCTTTAAAAGTTCGAGGGCGTCTCGTTTTGAGTCACTCTGAAGAAAAGCTCATAGAATTTGAGTCGAATGATCTAAAAGTAGATATCCAAGGGTTTGTACCCCGTTTTCTCGATAGTTAGTCGTCTATATGTAACTAAATGTCGAGTTGAACCCTGTCCTCTAGCCTAATCCGTATCTATTGTCATGTGATGTTTCGGTGTCGGACCTGTTTAGTATATTACCTATTATCCATTTCAAGATAGAGGACTAGCCATACGGTAAGTTTTTACATCAGTACTACTCATATGTTCATAAATTAAGGAGTAGTATCATGACAAGACGTAGCCCATCAACGACTAATGTTAAGAGATTCAGAGGAATACATCTTAGAACCAGGGAGCTTCCTTTGATTTCTAAAAACCTAGTTCAAGTTCACGACGTACTGATGGATGCGGTTGAGGACTTTTCACGAATAACGGCGATTAGGCTCGATTTACGGTACCCTAAATCATATGAAGGTGATGAAGTCTCCAATGCGATTACCAGTTTTTTTCGTTCATTAAACAGTCAAATCAAAGAGGAGCTTAAGCGGCGAAAAAGACGCAAAACTTCTGTTAGTAGAGAGCGCTTACGGTTTATTTGGTGTAAAGAAATCGATTCTTCATCATATCCTCATTACCACATTGTGATTATCTTAAACAAAGATAACTTTCGTTACCTAGGAGACTACAGTGATTTGAGCCTCTTAGAAAATGTTGGTAAATGTAAAACGCTTTATCAAATGGTGGTATGTGCATGGTCGCGGGCGCTTAATATTGACTTTAGGGCGGCGCATTGGGGCGTAAGAGTCCCAGATAACCCAACTTACTATGTGGTAGAGCGTCATCCTTTTGATGATTATGACGATGAAGATTATGAGGGGCAGAGTTTTAGGGCAATGTTCAATCCGTTATTTAACCGTGCCGTATATTTGACTAAGTTAAGGTCGAGGGCTGTCGGTAGAGGTAGAACATTTGGTACTAGTCGGCGTACTCAAGAAGAAATCGATAATCAGTTCTTTAGAGAGTTATTGCAAGAGAGCTTACTTCCTCGCGTTTAAACAAATAAAGGGGAGAGAATCCCCTTATCCTTTGTGACGATACCTTAAATCCCATACACGCCACTGATTCGCTTGAATGTGCGCATAAGCGTCACCTTTAAGCTGAGTTAATGTGAAGGTGTTTGAGAAGGTGTCACCACTCAGACAGGAGCTACAGAACTGATGGCAGTTTTCATTTAATAGGGAATAGTCTGTTTGTACACCAAGCATAGCTTCTGCTATTTGAGCGGTAAACTCACTGCCAGTAGAATTGCCGTGAGCATTGCAACTAACGTAAATGGAAAGGGCTGTGGTATCTGCTAGGAATTGATGAATTGATACGGCCTCGATAAGACCTTTGCCATTACGATGGATGATACGTCCGTCTCCCACGTAGACACCTGAATGTTCAGCATATCCAAATGCGAGATCGCAATACACAATGCTACCTCTGATTGGGTGATTGGTTTTCCAGAATAAGTTTTGGATTAAACTTTTCGATAAGCTGCCTACAACAAAGCTGCCTATTGCGTGATATGGGTTCATGTTATTTGCTCTCAAATGTAATAATTGCGAAACTCAAAAAGGCTGTAAGCCTAATGTTTATAAGGGATTGACGGTCCCGCCCCCTCACTAAATGACCCGGTTTAAAGTTCAAGAGAAACAAAGTCTTTATCGACTTCATCTTGAGTGATACCGATATAGCGAAGCGTGACGCCCTCAGATGTGTGACGAAGCATTTTCATGACACGGCCTATATCTTTTGTGGATTGGTAAAGAAAGTAGCCTCGCGTCTTTCTCATCGAGTGAGTACCTAAAGCAATATTTAGCTCTTGGCCTACTTGTTGAAACGCCATAGACACAGCGCGTCGCGTGATTGGCTGGGGTGGTTTGTTTTTCAACTGTTGGCATCGGTGGGATTGAAATAAGTAGATATGGTCGGGATGCTGACCCCTTAATCTAGCAATATGCTGCTGCGCTTTGGTATTGAGCTGAATGTTTGCCAGCTTGCCAGTTTTACTTTCACGAATAATAAGTCGGTCACCATGAATGTCTTCAAAGCGAATCGATAACAAATCAGAAATCCTCAGTGCCAGGTTTAATCCGATATGCCATACATCGGCCATTTGTGGATGACAACGAATACTCAACAAATGACCAATCAGGCGTATGGTGTCATCGTTTTTGATTGCTTGGACCTCAGCCATAATCTGCTTCCTTTATTGTCTGTAGAAGGATGTTTTGAGAAGCACAGAGCCGACGATATCAAGAAACCCTTGTGCAATAAGGGATTGAAGCTTCCCGTTTTAACAATATGGGAAGCAGGCATCGGCGTCGCTCTATGCTGGTGGTTTTGTTGAATGCTTGCTAACTGAAGGGCTTTGGGTGAGTAAGTGGATTGGCTTTGGTTGCTAGCCACACTTAATCTGAATTTGGTTGTAAGCGTCCATTGCCACATAAGCTAGAAAGTTACACTCCCACATTTCATACAGCTCCGTGGTTTCTTGTAGGTGCATGCCAAGCCAGCCGCTAAAGCGTGCGAAAGCGACGTTGTTAGCAAAATCAAAAGTCAGGTCGGGAATTAGTTCCGGTGTTTCGTCATCCACATAAACGCGGTCCGTTATTTCACTAATCGCAATATGGCTGTCTTTAATATCGATGGTGATAGAGACAGGATGAAACCCTCCATCTTTCGGGTGGTAACTGGTGTCCTTAAATCGGATAGTTAGCCGTCCTCGGTAATTAACATCATGAATAGAGCGTTTAATTAAGTCTTTGAGTTGGTGTGAAGGCTTGGCTCGCTTGCATGCGAACATAGCCAGGTTAGCAGCTTGATTCATAGTGACCTCTTTGAGGGAAATGGAGATTAGCGAATGGGGGTAATGTCGATTGAGATTGCAGAGTGTGCGATGAGCGAGCGAGTGACTGCTTTAAGCCAGCTGGCGAGTAAGGTTTGTACTTCTGGCCGTTGTAAACTGCACTGCTTAATTTCAGGGTGATAGAACCAACAACCCGCGAAGTTGAAATAAAGCGATAACTCTTTTTGTGGCGTACCTGTGACGACAACATCAAAGGTTGCGATAAAGCGAAGCTGCCAGGGCGAATCACTGGATGTGCGTTCTAATTGAATTTCAATGGGCTGAAATCGTTGGTCAGTCTCTTGAGAACGAATGTTTAACGCCAATCGTTCAACTGTATTAGGAATGGTGCTGTCCAATAACAGGGCATCAAGAAAGCAATGCATTGGAGTAACGAGCTCATCACTAAGTCCGGAAACAATAAACTCACTCATATCAATCCCTTCTCAGCAAATGAAACACAACCTTCACCAACAACGATGTGGTCTAAGACGCGGATATCCACGAGCTTTAGAGCGTCGATAAGTCGCTGAGTAATGCGTTTGTCGGCTTGGCTAGGCTCAGCAATGCCGGAAGGGTGGTTGTGGGCAAAAATTACTGCGGCAGCGTTGTGGTTTAGTGCTGTCTTCAATACTTCACGGGGATAAATCGAAGCGGCGTCAATCGTGCCAAAGAACAACTCTTCAAAACTGATCAACTGATGTTGGTTATCTAGAAACATCACGGCAAACACTTCTCGGTCATGAGATCCTAACTTGAGCTTTAGGTACTCTTTGACATTAGTGGGGTTGGTGAAGGTGCCTTCACGTTTGTATTTCACAGCCAGAGCCTCGGCTGCACGCTCTAGCAGTTCATTGAGTTCTGAAGTCTCAAAGGGGTAGTCATGGTCAGTCTTTTGGGTACGCATAAGGGCTCCTTGGGGTATCTGTTTGGTTATGCGTACTGATGAAATATATCTGAAAGGGTTTTAAATCAGGCTTGTCAGGAATTGGAGGGGAGAAAGCAAGCGTGCCCAGAGACAGGTAAAAAATAACTTACTTGCCGTTGTTATGTAGGAATCGCTGTAAAGCAAGTTATTAACAACCAAGCCGAATCAGAGAACGTATCGGCTTATTAGTCTCTGGAGAGTATGACAATGAATACAGAAATTTATGTAGAAGCGGCCATGGTGAGAAAGCAAAGAGGTCGTCTTGTTGGTGGTGTTGGCTTAATCGTGATCGATGATGATGCGTGCATTGAACATGAAGATTGGGAGTATTTTGGCTATGTCGCAGACCAAACTTACCTAGAGCTGTCAGCGCTTGCTTTTGGGTTAAAGCATGCGAGAGATGGCGATATTATCTATTCAAGCAGCGATTATTGCGTCAAAGGCTTTAATGAGTGGTTAGATGGCTGGAAGCGACGAGATTGGCGTAAAGCAAATAAAGAATCGATAGCTAATGCAGAGCTCTGGCGGCTGGTGGATGAGAGAAGCGCGGAGAAGCGTGTTGAGGTGAGAAAAGTCGCAGCCTGTTCAGCAGGAAAAGATGCAGCTTATAGATACGCTCTCGCAGCGGCGAACCGTCAGTTGTAATGAAAATGAATCACTTGCTGGTACTGCCAGCAAGTGATTCATATTTGCCGTTATCGAATTTTATAGCTTTGCAAACAAACCACAGGGACAAAACGGTATTTTTTTATGTGCAAGTCAATCCCATGGGAACCAATGACATAGGAGGACGTCCCATGAGATTTCTAAAACTAAAAGAAGTAATGGAAAAGACAGCGCTGAGCCGTTCAGCGATTTACCGGAAAATGAATGAAGATCAATTTCCTCTGTCCATCAGCCTGGGGGATAGGGCAGTAGCTTGGGTTGAAAGTGAAGTGGATGAGTGGATGGAGGGGTGTTTAGCTTTAAGGTGATTCAGTGCCGCTTTGTTTTCAGAGGGAGCCGTCACACTCTATCATTCTTCTGGCATTCTTTATCGCCTTATGCAACCAGGCTGTATATCATCGTAAGTTAATGATGTTTGATGGTATTGTAGGTTTTGGTTAGTGGAGAATAAAAAAGAAAGCTTAGTTAATATATTGAAGTCTTGGCATTTAGTGGAGTTTTTTCAAGCCTACTCGGTACCAGACAAAGACGACAGTAAAATTGCTCCAGTAAACGTGGCTGGTCACGAGTTGCAATCGCACGGTAATTACCTACTTCCGTGGTTAAATCCCGTGGCTCGTGACAAGCTAGGCCTTACTCCAGGAAAAAAGTGTGTTTATACCCTATATCTAGGATTGTTCGATAAATCGGCGATAGATAAAAAAGTTGCAGAGTATTTTTCTACCAACCGCCAGGAGGATTGCTTCTCTGAAGAGATAGAGCAAAGAAGAGACAATGAAGGGGTGTCTTGCTTTGCCAAATTGATGTTGGATGAGTTTGGTACTCCCCGGCTCGATACCTTTTCGGTAAGCACACTACCTTGGGCTTTAGCCGAGTTACTCGGGGGAAGGGCAGGGACGATATCTCAGGAACGATTTGATAGTCGCTGCGAGGACCTTAACGAGTTTGTGGAGCGGTGGGAAACAACCTTGCCTAGCCATCCTCGCTCAGAGGGAAGACATACTCTTTGTGTGAAAAGCCTAATGAACTTGATTGAAGGGCTTTATCAATGGGCTGGTATTTCCAATCAGGAGTTATTGCTTTCAGATAATTCAAAGGTTTACCCGCTTCAGATGGCTTTTTATGAGTACGAGGCGAAGTCAGACAACCTTTTGGAGAATAAAAACAAGTCAGAAAAAGCTGAAGACGATAATGAAGATGACCCTAGCGATGACGAATCTCAGTTACCCATCCTGAACAGCTTTTACATTCGAGATATAGAACGTGCCATTAATGCGGTTTCTACTGGCAGGAGCAGCAAGCCCCTTCAAACGTATCTGGGGCAATCCGATCATAAGCATGTCGACCTGTATACAAACGATTCGATTCCGTTGATTCATAATCACCTGAGCCCCAAAGAAACACCAGAAGGAAGGTGGCTGACGGAGCCTGCGCACAACATGTCCTTAATGCAGCAGTTTGCCATTAATACCGTATTCAAGGAGCTAGATACTGGTGGTCTTATCTCAGTTAATGGTCCTCCTGGAACAGGTAAAACGACGTTGTTGCGAGATATAATTGCGCAGAACATCGTTGAGAGAGCGAAAGTATTAGCGTCCTTTTCGAAAGCTCGTGACGGGTTAAGTTCTGAAGGGTTTCTTACTGAAGATCTTACTGACTTTGAAATGGTCGTTGCGTCATCGAATAATGCCGCCGTTGAAAATATCTCTAAAGAGCTTCCTCAAGCAAAATCGGTAGCTGGCAGATATGCTGATACTGGTTTTTTTCGCTCTGTTGCCAATCAAGTAAGTGCTGATGAGAAGAAAGGTCGTTTACAGCCCTTGGACGATAACAAGCAGAGCTGGGGGAATATTTCAGCTGCTATGGGTGCTTACAAAAAGAGGCATAAGTTTCTTGATCGTTTTTTCTTCAAGTATTATTACGAAAAAGGTAAGGAACCAGCGGTTAGAGAACCTTGTTTAGACTTCTTGAACTTTTGGCAGTATCGCTCAACTTATACAGGGCCTTCTTTTGATACAGCTAAAAAAAACTTTAATGAGAAATTATCTCGTTTCCATGAGCTTAATAACAAGCTAGCCTATTTTGATAGCCTGCAGAAGACTTTCGATGAACATCAATTTGATGCTGATTTGCATCAAATGAACCTAGTTCTAAATGAGCTAGAAAACCATGCTCATACGCTCTCTATAGAGCTAGATGCCCTTAGTTCAACAAGAAATGCTGAAGTTAGAAGGGAAGAAGAAATTTCAATTTCCCTTGAGCTGTTGAAAGTTAACTCACCTAGTTGGTTTAGTCGGTTCTTTAACACTAAGAAAAATAAACAATATAAGGCCTCACTATCCCAAAAGCTTGGCGAATTCGAAAGTGTCAAAAAAACTATCCGGTCGATTGTTGGTGATGTTGAAGCCAAAGAAATCGAGGTAAAAGTATATACAAAGAAAATTTCACAGCAGCAGGTTGATATTCAAGCTAAAGAGCTTGAAAAGAAGAAGCTTCTAGATGAGTTAGATGCCTATAGAACGGAGTTTAAAGGGTATCATCTACCTGAAATTACTGATGATATCGAGGAGCATGACAGGCAGAGGCATGCTTGCTGGCAGCACGCAACTATCAATGGATTACGGTCTGACATTTACGCGGCAGCGTTAGAGCTTCACGAGTCTTGGTTGATAGAGGCCAGTAAGCAGAGCGCCTTTCTATCAAAGATAAGAAAAATCAATGATGTTGTATTAGGGAAGAGTAGCGAAAATGCACTGGCGATTTGGCAGATACTATTTATGTTTGTCCCCGTGGTTTCGACGACTTTTGCTTCATTGGGAAATATGTTTTCTAAGTTGCCACCAGAATCTCTAGGTTGGCTCATGATTGATGAAGCCGGGCAAGCAATACCCCAAGCAGCGGTTGGTGGGTTGCTTCGTGCTAAGCGGGCTGTGGTTGTTGGAGATCCTCTGCAAATCGAACCTGTGTTTACTTCCCCACCAGAGCTTATTGACTACCTAATGCAATCTAAATTGCAAGAGGAATCCGAGAAGTGGGACCCTTGTAAGTGGTCAGTTCAGACGTTAGCCGATCGCGTTAATCCATATGGCTGTATGATAGATATGGATGGTGAAAACCAATGGATAGGTATACCGTTATGGGTACATCGCCGATGTATAGAACCAATGTTTAGCATTTCGAATGAAATAGCTTATAACAATCGAATGATACATGGCTCTGACAACAATAAAGATGTTGAGCCAAGAACTCATAAGGCCTTAGGACACAATCGATGGAATGATTCACAAGGAGACTGTGTACTCAAACAGTACAAACGTGAGTTGGCTGAAGATGTTAAAGCTCTTTTACTCGAATTAGCAGCGAACAATGGTGACTTAAGCAGCATCTACCTGATAACACCGTTTAAAGCGGTAAAAAAAGAGTTGAAAGAAGATCTAAGGCGTAGCAAGTCTGAGCTGTTGAGTAACTCGAATTGGAAAGGGAAGGACTTTAATAACTTTTTGAAACACAACGTGGGGACTGTTCATACCTTCCAAGGCAAGGAGAACGATACCGTTATTTTGGTACTTGGTTGTGACACAAGAAACAGTGGTGGGGCGTCTTGGGCTTCTTCAAAGCCAAATTTGTTGAACGTAGCGGTTACCCGAGCCAAAAAACACTTGTATGTCATCGGCGATATTCAGGTTTGGTCTGACAAGCGCTATTTTGATAAAACATACAGTAAGTTGAATCATTTTAGTATGAATGACTATTCGCAGAGCGATAGTACAACTAAACACAATGACCCACAGCCTGTTTAGGTTAGTAATAGTTCTATACTTACGAGTTGCTGAATTATCAATATAGTGTGGAAGCTATCACTGCATTGATAACTATGAAACAAATCCCCACCAGCTTTCACTGGTGGGGATTCGTATTTTTTCTATGCACTCAGTCTTGTATTGAGTCATCCCACGTTGCCGATTCCCCAATTTTCCCATATTCTCTCACCATTAATTCTGATGAATAAAACCAACATGAGATAACACTCTGAATGGTAGACCAAATTTTAACCTTGAAAGAGGTGGCTGCTTACTTAAAGTTGGCCGAAAAAACAGCATATAGATTAGCAAGCGAAGGAAAGCTTCCTGGTTTCAAAGTCGGCGGTTCTTGGCGCTTCAAACGTGAAGACCTTGAAGCGTGGATAGAAGAGAATAAGAGCAAGCAATGACATTAATAAATCTCAAAGACTTAGAAGCGCACCTTTGGCATGCAGCCCACATCATTACGGGCCCAATCGACGCTTCAGACTACAAAACCTACATCTTCCCAATCCTATTCTTTAAGCGTATCTGTGATGTTTACGATGAAGAATTCGAAGAAGCGTTGGAGCAAGTGGGTGATGAAGAGCTTGCGAAAGGCGACATGTTTCACCGCATCCAAATTCCAGCTAACTGTCATTGGAAAGATGTGTTTGCAGAAACCAAAGACATCGGCCAAGCCCTAAAAGATTCATTCCGTGGTATTGAGCTAGAAAACCCACAGCTACATGGCATTTTTGGTGACGCAAGTTGGACCAACAAAGAGCGTCTATCAGACGAACTGCTATCGACATTACTCAATCACTTCAACAAGGTTAACCTTGGAGTATCGAGTGTGCGTAATGATGATATGGGTCGTGCTTACGAATACCTCATCAAGCGCTTTGCTGATAAAGCAAACAAGAAAGCAGGTGAGTTCTATACGCCACGTACCATTGTTCGTCTTATGGTCAATATTCTAGACCCACAAGCTAACGAAAGCGTTTATGACCCGGCCTGTGGTACAGGCGGTATGCTGCTTGAAACCATTCACCATGTTAAAGAGAACGGTGGTGACCCACGTCTTCTAAAAATCAAAGGTCAAGAGAAGAACCTGACTACCGAAGCCATTGCTCGAATGAACTTGTTCCTACACGGACAAGAAGACTTTGAAATCGTTCGTGGTGATACACTTCGTGATCCTAAGTTCCTGAAAAATGACCAACTAGAAAGCTTTGACTGCGTAATCGCAAACCCACCATTCAGCTTAAAAGAGTGGGGGCATGATTATTGGACAAGTGATCCTTATGGCCGTGCAAGTTTTGGTCTGGCTCCTAAAACAAATGGTGATTTCGCCTGGGTGCAGCACATGTTTGCTTCATTGAACGATAAAGGGCGCATGGCGGTAGTGCTGCCACATGGTGTACTTTTCCGTGGTGGAGCAGAAGGCAAAATTAGGACCAAGCTATTAAAAGAGAATCGTATCGTGGCGGTAATAGGTGTGGCATCAAACCTGTTCTACGGCACGGGCATTCCTGCTTGTATTCTCGTGTTGCGTAAAGCAAGACCAGAAGAGCATAAAGACCATGTGCTGATTGTGAATGCGGAAGAGCTCTTTACTAAAGGTCGCGCGCAAAACACTTTGTCAGAGCCTCAAGCTGATGAGATTTACGACATCTATCAGAACATGCGTACCAAAGGTCCTAATGCAGACGACATAGAAGGTGTCGCACGTTGGGTGCCACATAGCGAGATTGAAGAAAACGATTTCAACTTGAACATCGCTCGTTATGTACAAAAGCCGCTAGAAGAAGAAACCATTACCGTAGAAGAAGCGTTGAAAGATTTCCAACAAAAATTAGCAGCCTTAGAAGCTGCTGAGCAAGAGTTAGAAGCCTTGTTAATCAAAGAGGGCTTCGAGCTATGAACAAAAACAAATTAGAAGACCTACTGTGGGGCGCTGCGGAGTTCCTACGTGGCCAAATTGATGCGTCTGATTACAAGCAGTACGTATTCCCACTGCTGTTCTTTAAGCGTCTATCGGATGTATATCTAGAAGAGTATAACGAAGCGCTAGAGCTGCACGAAGGTGATGCGGAATACGCCGCGATGTCGATGTACCACCGTTTCGATATTCCAGAAGAAGCTAGCTGGGAGAGAGTTCGCAACACGAGCAAAGACATTGGTGAAGCGATTCAAAATGCACTGCGTTTGATTGAAGCAAAGAACGAACGATTACATGGTGTATTTGGTGATGCGCAGTGGACTAACAAAGAGCGTTTGCCAGATCACTTGCTATCAGACCTTATTCAGCATTTCAGTAAAATTCCACTAGGTATTAAGTCTGTTGCTCAAGATGACTTGGGTGAAGCTTATGAGTACTTGATCAAAAAGTTTGCGGATGATTCAGGGCACACTGCTGCCGAGTTCTATACCAATCGTACCGTTGTGCATTTGATGACCCGTATTATGAAGCTTAAGCCGGGTGAGAGTGCGTACGACCCAACCTGTGGCACGGGTGGTATGCTGCTGAATGCTGTGATGGATTTACGCTCGCAAGGCGAAGAGTGGCGTGGTGTTCACTTGTATGGTCAAGAAGTAAACCTGTTAACTTCTGCTATTGCGCGTATGAACATGTTCTTGCATGACATTGAAGAGTTCGATGTTATGCGTGGCGATACCTTAGGTGACCCTAAGTTTATTGAGAATGATCAGCTTAAACAGTTTGATGTAATTTTCGCTAACCCACCGTACTCGATCAAAAAGTGGAACCGTGAAAAGTTCGCCGCTGACCCTTATGGCCGCAATATGTACGGCGTGCCACCACAAGGTTGTGCGGATTACGGCTTCTATACCCATATCATCAAAAGCTTAAAACCTGATACTGGCCGTGCCGCCATGCTTTGGCCACATGGGGTGCTGTTTCGTGATTCTGAGCAAGCGATCCGTAAACAGGTGATTGAATCTGACATCATTGAAGCGGTGATAGGTCTAGGACCAAACCTGTTTTATAACTCTTCGATGGAATCCTGCATCGTTGTTCTTAACAAGAATAAGCCATTGACTAGAAAGAATAAGGTACTTTTTATTGATGCTAAAAATGAAATAACTAGCATAAAATCAAATTATTTCTTGTCAGAGAAAAACATCAAAAACATATGCAATTACTTTAACTATACTTCGGGCGAATCAAGAGAGTGCGCTTTGGTTAGTATCGATGAAATAGAAAGGTACAACTTTAATCTGTCATTACCATTGTACCTTTACCAAGATTCTGGAGTGTCGAATCAAAACATAGGAACCTCAATAGAGGACTGGAAGGCCGATCAAGCGAAGTCTAATAGCCATGTAAAAGAAATTAAGAGTTTGTTAGGGGATTTAGGTATCAATTGGGGCCGCGATGAATAAGCAAGTTATTAAACTAAAGGACATATGTCGAGAGCCAAAACTTACTAGCTCGGAGCCTTTAAAAGATGGTTATGACAAGTATATAGGTTTAGAACACATAGATTCGAATTCTCTAACGCTTTCTCGTTGGGGTAGTGTAGCTCAAGATAAACCTAGCTTTACTCGAGTGTTTAAAAAGGGCCACATTCTGCTTGGCAAGAGGCGCCCTTATCTAAGAAAAGCGGCAATAGCGAGTTTTGATGGAATATGTTCTGGAGACATTATTGTCTTGGAGGCCAATGAGTCAGTGGTTGACCCAGAACTTTTTCCATTTTTGATCCATTCTAATACAGTCTGGTCTCATGCGATAAAAACTTCATCAGGTTCTTTATCTCCTAGAACGAAATTCAAAGATTTAGGGCAGGTTGAGTTTTCGCTACCAGACCTTGTAGGACAAAAAATGCTTGCTAATGACTTGCTGAATATTCAGAGGAATAGAATCTCTGTGGAGCAGCAAATTGAAGCGACTTCTCAACTGATATCATCACTGCTTCAGAAAACATGTGGCTCTCTTGGGAAGTACAGTCCTACGGATAACCTTGATGAACGTTGTTCGAAAGGCTCTGTGGTTGTGAGACTAAAGGACATCCTTGTCAAGGTTAGCAGGCCTGTAAAGCTATCGGATGATACAGAATATGGAACTGTAGTCGCGAGGAGAGCTTTTGGTGGTGTGGAAGCGCGGGAAGTTATTCTTGGCAAAAATATTAAAGTAAAAAGTCAGTTTGAGATAAGAGAAGGTGACTTTCTCATATCCAAACGACAAATCGTTCATGGTGGTTGTGGTGTAGTACCAAAGTCCCTCACAGGCAGCGTTGTATCGAATGAATATGATGTGTTCAATGCGAAAGATGGTTTAGATATGAGTTTCTTTGCTTGGTTAGTTAAAACCCCAAGGTTAAGGAACTACTTTTTTATTAATAGTGTTGGGATACATATTGAGAAAATGTTATTTAAAACAGAGCATTGGCTCAATATGCCTATTATCTTGCCACCTATTGCCATGCAAAGGACAATTGCAAAGTCACTAAATGAACTCGATTCATTTAGACGATTGCAATTCGGAAAAATAGATCATCTCGAAGAGATAAAAACGCACTTATTGAGCGAGTAATATGTCAAATTTTAACGAACAAACCGTCACAGAAAATGGAATCATTGACCGTTTAAAAGGCTTAAACGGATTAAAGTGGAATTACTGCCATGGTGAGAGCTTACCCAAGCAAACACACGATATCTTCGTCGATACTTGGCTTAAAGACGCGCTTTGTTCGTTAAACCCTGATATCACTAAAAACCCCGATTATGCCGATGAAGTGATATACAAACTTCGTGGCTTGATGTTGGAAGCCAAGCACACGGGCTTGGTGAAAGCGAACGAGAATTTTCATGAATGGTTGATGGCAGAGAAAAGCCTACCGTTTGGTGAGAACGGCGACCATATTACTATCAAGCTAATTGACTTTGATACTCCTGAAAACAACCACTTTGTTGTATCTCAACAGGTTCACTTCATTGCCGCGACAGAGGTGTTTTTCGATATCGTTCTTTACGTGAACGGTATCCCATTGGTGGTGGGGGAAGTGAAATCTGCCACTCGTCCTAGTGTGACTTGGCAAGATGGCGCTGCTGATTTTATAGGCGGCCAAAAGAACTACTGGAAAAATGTTGAGCCTTTCTTTGTACCTAACCTTCTATGTTTTGCTTCTGAAGGCCGCACCTTTGCTTATGGCGCAATTAATGCGCGAGTGAAAGACTGGGGGCCATGGCATAAAACCGATCAGCGAGATGAGATTCCAGCTAGCTTAGCTACCTTACTTGATAGCTGTGAAGGATTGCTGAATCCAGAAACCTTGCTACAAATGCTGGAGTCTTTCGCGCTGTTCTCTACTGTGAAAACAGGCAAAGACACGCCGCCTAAACATATTAAAATTTTACCGCGTTATCCGCAATTCGAAGCTGCAAAACAAATTGTAGAGCGTGTAAAAAAAGGCTACCCGAAAAAAGGACTTATCTGGCACTTCCAAGGCTCAGGCAAGTCCTTGCTTATGCTCTATGCCGCTCGTATGCTTCGTGCTGATAACAAATTGAAAAATCCAACCGTGTTGATTGTGGTAGACCGTCGAGACCTGGATAGCCAAATCAATGAAACCTTTGGTGGAGCGGATGTTAAAAACCTCATCAAAGTACAAAGCTGTAAAAAGCTCGGCGAGCATATAGAGCAAGATAGTCGTGGCATTTTGATCACCACAGTTTTCAAGTTCAAAGATGTCGAAATCGATGAGAGCAATGAAAACGGCTTAAACAGTCGAGACAACATTATCGTGCTGGTGGATGAAGCGCACCGCACTCAAGAAGGTTCGCTCGGCGACAAAATGCGCTGGGCGCTGCCTCACGCTCACTTCTATGGTTTAACAGGTACGCCTATTTCTGGTATCGACCGTAATACCTTCAAACTCTTTGGTGCCGAAGAGGATGAGGGGCGCTATATGAACCGTTACAGCTATAAGCAGTCCATTCGTGATAAAGCGACCAATGCGGTGAAGTTCGAGCCTCGTTTGGCAGAGCTTCGAGTGGATCGTGCCGCTATTGATGAAGCCTTTGAACAAATGGTCAAAGACAACGATCTGGATGATGATGAGAAAATGGCATTGTCTAAACGCGCTGGCCGCTTAGCGATTATGTTGAAGGCGCCTAAACGCATGGCGGCGGTAAGTGAAGATATTGCCAATCACTTTGTAAGCCATGTAAAGCCAAAGCAGATGAAAGGCATGGTTGTGGTCTATGACCGAGATGCCTGCGTTCAGATGTATTACTTACTCGGTAAGAAGCTTGGCTTTGATGCGGTTGAAGTGGTCATGAACGTCGACCAAGCACCAATCAAAGATGAAGATGAGAGTAAGAAAGGTAAGGTCAATAAAGACTGGCGTAAATGGAAGCAAGAGCTTGAGCTTCCTGTTAAAGAAGAAGACTTTGAACGCTGGCAAGAGATTGATGGGAATGACCAAAAGCAGAAGAGTTTGATTGAGGATTACAAAGATCCAAAACAACCTCTTCAATTGCTGATTGTTACCGCTAAGCTGCTTACAGGTTTTGATGCGCCTATCTGTTACTGCATGTATCTCGATAAGCCATTGCGTGACCATACCTTGTTGCAGGCTATGTGTCGTACTAACCGTTTGTACGAAACTGATAGTGTTAGTAAGCAAATGGGCCTTATCATTGATTATCTTGGAGTGTTTGAAAATCTACGTACCGCACTCGCATACGATCCTGAAGAAATCGACGGCGTGGTAGAAGGCATCGAGGCTTTTAAAGAGCTACTGCCAGCCCAACTAGATAAGTGTTTAAGCTTCTTCCCTAACGTTGACAGAACTGTTGACGGCTTTGAAGGTATTATGGCAGCGCAAGCTTGCTTACCGACTAACGAAAAGCGTGATGAATTTGCAGCCTCTTTCGGTGTACTAGCTAAGTTATGGTCTGCGATTAACCCAGACGCTTTCCTTACGCCTTACAGAGCTGATTATAAGTGGTTGGTTCAAATCTATGAATCAGTTCGCCCTGTAGGTCAGACAGGCTCTCTCGTGTGGGCTGCGCTAGGCCCAGAAACTATTAAGATGATTCACGAACATACTGATATTAATCGCATTCGTGATGATATTGATGAGTTGGTTATGGATGAGCACGCTATCTTCACGTTGACTGAGAAAGAACAAGAGAAGCGCGCAAGCCAGTTAGAAATCGATCTAATGGGCCGCCTACGTGGTAGCGGAAATCCTAAGTTTATCGCTCTTGGTGAGCGCTTAGAGAAATTACGCCAAGATTATGAAGCTGGTGTAATCAAAGCTATCGACTGGCTGAAAGGGTTACTTGATACGGCCAAAGATACAGTGCAAGCCGAGCGTGAAACGGGTGACTCACCAGTAACCCAAGAAGATAACAAACAAGCACTAACAAAACTGTTCTTAGAAACTCGTCCAGAAAGCACTCCAAAGCTTATTGGTGATGTTGTCGAGCAGATAGATAAGATTGTAAAAGCCAAACGCTTTAAAGGCTGGCAGAGCTCAAACAGTGGACCAAGAGAGATTCAAAAGGCACTGCTACTGACACTTGCTCAGTTTGGTTTAGGAAAAGACAAAGAGCTGTTCGCTAAGGCGTATGGTTACATTGAAGAGCATTATTGATGAAGTATGTTGGTAATGAATTGCAGCGATTAGCATTAAATGAACCTGAAACAACGAATGCGGATTTGTTAGGTAGGAGTGCATTTAACCGTTACTATTACGCAGCTTTTTTGGTTACTCGAGAGACCTTAGGCTTTTTAAACAGCGGATGGAAGGGTACACCTCATGGCAATATTCCAGCACTGCTCGAAACGAACTTAAAGAAAAAGGCTAAACCTGTAGCTGAAGGTTTCAAGAGAAAAGGGTTAATGACTCAAGGGGATTGTAGTCGTATCCTTACTGAAATTGATACCGTTGCTAAAGAGTTGGCGGAATTATTAAGGCATGCTTATGCGGCTAGAATATTGGCTGATTACGAGCCTGAAATTAAAACTGCTATAAAAGATAAGGTGATCTATTTGGAGATTCACAAGCTCACATCTGCTGAGATGTGGCCGAATAGAGCAGAAGCTCTTTGTAAAAGATTAAGAAAAGTATGGAAGGAGTTAGGTCTTGCTTGATAAGTTAGATTCCCCTGAATTGGAGGTTTTACTCAAGAGTTACTTTGTTTCTGATGTCACTATTCGTTCATCTGACGGTTGTTATGTACTGTATGTACCAAAAGACCGTGTTAGTGAGGTTAAAAGCAAGGGGTTCATTTCCAAGAAGCAATTACATAACCTGCAAGATAAGCTAAATGAGCAGTATAAAATCAGGAGTGAAGTCTTGCTTATCGATTCTGAGAAGCTAGATAGATTAAAGGTGAGTTTTATTACTCTATTGCAGGTAACTTTTCCTGATGATATTGCTGATTGTAGCTTTGAATTTTTAACCGCCCAAAGCGTGAGCGTTGAGATCAACCTCCATAGTATCGAAAGAGCTGATAAAAAAGTCATTCAAGATTATCTAGAGTCAATATTATCCCCCGCAGGTATAGACCATGTTGTTTTGCGCTGGATTGATAACCAAGCTGAGTTGCCGTCTATTATCGAGGTTCTATCTGCGACTAAGCGAACACAGCCTGCAACCATAGAAGAAATAGTCAACTTCCTATCTCGTGATTATGAACACGTTGGAGGTGGTTGGTTGAATAGACAGCTAGACAAATTAATCAAAAAAAAGTTAGTCGTTCGAGAGAAAGAAACAGCGACATACTGTCTTACTTTTAAGGGACTGAATGTGTTGCCTAGTATCTCAAGTAGAAATAATTCAGATATAGTAAGAGCACTTGATTTAGGTAGAAGAAAATGGTCCAATTAAAAAACGGAGCGGCGATAAATTGTCGCGAGGGTGTGTATCATGCCCGTTTGCGAAGGCTTGACACAGAAACACCGATGGACGAACGTCCATCCGTGCTTCGCCCGGCTGGACGTTCGTCCATCGTTGTAAACATCTTGAAAAGTACAGTGTCATGAATGCCGCGCCGCTCCTAGTTTCTTTCAGCTCGATGGATAAGTTCATTGAGTCATTTCCGCATTCTCAGGTTGAAAAATACCAGCAGAATATTCAACTCTTGTATGAGAACTCTCTTCCCCCAGCGGTATCTGCCCCTTGTCTAGCTGTATTATTTGGCTATTCGACTGATTTCGTATATGCCTTATCTAAGAATCAGTATAAGTTCTATCGAACCTTTCAGATTAAGCATGGAAAGAAGTTAAGAACTATTCATTCCCCTCGAGTTGCGCTGAAAGTGGTGCAGAAGTGGCTAGGTTATCACCTGAGTAGTGCAATCTCGTTTGACTCTCATGTTTGTGGTTTTATCAAAGGACGGTCTTTTGTCGATGCCGCCAAGATGCACGAAGGTGCTAAGTGGGTGTATTCTGTGGACATTGCAGACTTCTTCCCTTCAGTATCATCAGAGCAAGTCACAGAAGCTTTGGTAAGCATTGGTTATTTACCTGAGTCAGCAGAACTCATTGCGAACTTGTGCTCACTAGATGAAGTTTTACCACAAGGTTCTCCGGCAAGCCCTGTATTATCAAACCTAGTGATGAGAGATATTGATAGAGAACTCCTACACTTGGCAGGTAAACATGGTTTGAAAGTTACTCGCTACGCTGATGACATTGTGTTTTCTGGTAGAGATAATTTTATTGAAGAGCTTCCGGAAGCCCTTGATAGAATATTTGAGCAAAGCTCTTTTTCGTTAAACCGCGATAAAACATTCTTTGCCGATGCTGAGAAGGGGCAAAGGCTCAAAGTCCATGGATTGTTAGTCAAGGAAGATAGAGTTGTTCTAACCAAAGGCTATCGTAATAAAATTAGGGCCTTTAGACATATGCTCGCGCAAGGAAAAGTCTGTAAAGACGATATGCCCCGTTTGCAAGGGCATATGAAATTTTCCGAATTTATCGAGAGCAAAAATACAAATAAGAAATAAGATAGTTGTTTTAGGGCTATATTACTTTCAGTTGTTTAGTACCAGTAACAGAGAGGCTGCCTTTGGCGGCCTCCTCTATATGCTCACTCCACCAACTCATCATTGGGCGGCGGCGTTCAAGGTAGTCAGTACGGTTATAGGCGCTACGCACTTGGTTATCATCAACGTGTGCCAGTGACGCTTCGATCAAGTCACGGTCAAAGCCTTGTTCATTGAGAGTGGTACTTGCTAGCGATCGCAAGCCGTGGCTAACAAGTCGACCTGCAAACCCCATACGTTTCAGTGCCATATTTGCCGTTTGGCTGTTACATGGTTTCTTCGGATCGCGATCTGAAGGAAAGATAAATTCACGATGGCCGCTTATCGGCTTGATTACTTCTAGTAGCGCCAGCATCTGCTCTGTGAGCGGGATGCGGTGCTCTCTTCTTTTTTTCATCCGCTCAGCGGGAATCGTCCAAACTTTCTCTTCCCAGTCAATTTCGTCCCAACGCGCGCCTGAAGCTTCAGAAGGACGTGTCATGGTGTGAAGCTGCCACTCAATTAAACAACGAGTAGTGCGCTTTATATTGGCATTGGCAATCGCCCCCATAAGCTCTGGTAGTTCTGCGGGTGTCAGTGCTGCCATATGTTCTTTTTTTGGTTTTTTGAATACTTTATGAATATCTTTAAGTGGGCTGGCTGGAATAAAGCCACAGTTAGCAGCATACCCCATGACCTCATTAAGGCGCTGAATTAGTCGCTTAACGGTCTCAAGGCTGCCTTTGGCCTCTATGGGTCTGAGGAGATCTACAACTTGTGGAGCTGTAATTTGTTTAACTGGTGTATCGGATAGATAAGGAAAAATATGTAGTTCAAGAGAGCGCCAGATATCAACAGCATAGTCAGAAGTAACATTGTGTTTCTTGATTTCAAACCACTCTTTAGACACATTCAAAAATGTATGCTCATGAACTTCTATGTGTTCCTGTAGTTTTTTCTTTTTGTGTTCTTGAGGATCTATGTCTTGTGCGATCAGCTCTCTTGCTTCTTGAGCACTTTTTCGCGCTTGTACAAGAGAAACATCAGGGTAGCGTCCTAAGTTGAGATTGGCGCGCTTTCTGTTTGTTGGGCGGTAGTAATTGAGTTGCCATTGTTTAGAGCCACTTGGTAGAACTCTTAATTTCAGGCCTTGTCCGTCAACGAGACTGTATTCTTTCTCTTTAGGCTTGGCGTTTTTTACTTCTGTCGCACTGAGCGGTTTGGTTTGTCTAGGCATGTTTAGGAACCAAAAGTTAGGAACACAATACTAAGGTTCCTACAATGGTTACTAAAAGTCAAAGATGTAGTGAAACACCTTGAGATACTATGGGATGCTAAGTTATTGATTTTACATTGCCGTAGATACAAAAAAAGACGTCCTGAGACGTCTTTAGATGTTGAATTGGTGGAGCTGGCGGGAGTTGAACCCGCGTCCAAAACCAGTCTAACTAATGGCGCTACATGCTTAGTCTGTCTTTAATCTCGTCAGTGTGCTGCGGAAAGACACGCCACACAAAGACACACCTGAATCAGGTTTAACGCTTCAGATCCCAGGTCAAATCATCCACGCGATCTCGTTTGGGTTTGACTACCCTTGATCCCCGTCCTACGAGCTAAGGCTAGGGAGGGTAGGCTCTAAGCAGGGTATTAAGCTGCTAGTGCGTAGTTTTCGTCGTTTGCGACTATTTTTTTGCGGCTTTTTAACGAGGCAAACCGCACCTCGGCATGCTCCACAAGCCGTCGTGATCCTGTCGAATCCTAAATCAGCCCCAGAGTTATGATTGATGGTAACAGATTTACTATCACCGTCAACACAATTCACTGCCAGCTCTGTGTTTGTGGAGAAAAATCCATCACTTAGCTGGCAGGTGTCAGTAAAGTCCTGAAAGTTTAACGGTTACTGTGCTTCATAATGCGCGCTTTGTCGCGCTGCCAGTCACGATTTTTCTTATCCGCACGCTTATCGTGCAGTTTCTTACCTTTCGCGGTACCTATCTTTAGTTTAACCCAGGAACCTTTCCAGTACATGCTCAGGGCTACGATGGTTTCACCGTCACGGTTCACAGCACCAGCCAGTTTATCAAGCTCGCGGCGGCTTAGCAGCAGTTTACGGGTACGGTTCGGGTCAGCAACCACGTGAGTAGATGCAGCATTCAGCGGTGTGATTTGAGTGCCTGAAATAAAGGCTTCGCCATTACGCAGGAATACGTAACTTTCTGAAATGTTGACTTTACCGGAGCGAATAGCTTTCACTTCCCAGCCCTGAAGCTCGACACCGGCTTCGTATTCATCCTGAATCGCAAATTCAAAGCGGGCGGTTTTGTTTTTCGCAATGGTATTGCTGCCCGGCTTGCTTGGTTTTTTCTTTGCCATAGTTTCTCTTAAATCTCTGTAGTCCCAGCGTGATTTTGCCCGCTGGTCGAAAGTGTAATGTCACAAAATCAAAAGCTTGAAGAGTGAGCATTACGCTGATTTTGGCTGTTAGCCCAGTGATGGTATCATTGTGCCAGCCCTTCTCATAGGTTTGGCGAGTGTGCCTGATAACTGAAATGTGAAGCGGCGCGTTCGTTGGGTAAAGGAGAAGCTATGCCTCAGATTAGCCGCTCTGCACTGGTGCCATTCAGTGCGAAGCAGATGTTTGAACTTGTGAATGATGTTGAATCGTATCCGGCGTTTCTTCCGGGGTGTTCCGGCACGAAGATCATTGAAAGCTCTGAGCTGCATATGATGGCAGCCGTCGATGTGTCGAAAGCCGGGATTAAGAAGACGTTTGTTACCCGAAATGCGCTGACAGCAGGTAGCAAGATTGACATGCAGCTGGTGGATGGCCCGTTCCGGCGCTTAGTGGGCGGCTGGCATTTTATTGAACTGGATGCCGATGCCTGTAAGGTAGAGCTGAAGCTCGACTTTGAATTTACCAATGCGCTGGTTGAAGCGGCGTTTGGTAAGGTTTTTAAAGAGCTGACCGGTAACATGATAAGTGCGTTTACTCAGCGAGCGAGAGAAGTATATGGCTTCTGATGAAAAGCTGATCCATGTGGAGGTGGTCTATGCACTGCCTCATGTGCAGAAGGTGATTCGCGTAGCGGTAACACCGGATATGCAAGTGCAGCAGATTATCGAACAGTCTGGTGTCCTGGAGTTGTATCCGGAAATCGACCTGAAAAAAAATAAAGTGGGAATTTTCAGCCGCAACGTGAAGTTGGATGCAACCGTTCATGACGGTGATCGCATTGAAATATACCGCCCACTGTTAGCCGATCCGAAAGACATCCGCCGTAAGCGGGCAGAGCAAGCGAAACAGGAAGCTCTTGCGGCCAAAGAAGCGGAAAAGGAAGAAGAGAAAAAAGCGAACTAAGGCTTTGTTTTTCGACTGTCTGAACGAAACTATGGATATAAAAAAGCTCGCCAGTGGCGAGCTTTTTGCGATCGGAGGATCACTACTTAGTTAATCTGACTGGTGAAGTTAGGGCCTCGTTGGTAGTCCCCATCTAAACTCACCAGCTGATTTTGATCGTTAAACTTCAGAATCAGGTTTTTCTGCTGTACCGGATCATGACCTGGCTTGTGATAGTACACGTAATACCAGGTATTCGGGTATTCCGGTTCAACCAGCATTGGTGATCCCAGTACGTACTGTACCTGCTCTTTATTCATTCCGTACCGAAGCGTATCGATATCTTTTTGTTCCAGGTAGTTGCCCTGGTTAATATCGATGCGGTACACCAGCCGTTCGACGACGGAGCAGCCGCCCAGCAGGCTGACTGCCAGTGTCACGGCAGCAAGGTTTTTCCAACTCATAGCATCCCGGCAAATTAGCTTTATTCTGCAGCGATAATAAACAACCCGTTGGCAGAAGTAAAAAAGCGGTTAAGAAAAAAACGCTAATTGAGACCCCTGTACAACCAATTAGTTGCATCAACGGTTAAGTTTATTCTAATTACGCAGCAAACAGCAGCTCTTTTGCATTTGCCAGGGTGCGTTCGGTAATTTCACTGCCACCTAACAGGCGTGCCAGCTCGCTGACACGTTCTTCCGTCGAAAGCGGATACATGTTGGTTTCGGTCTGCCCGTTGCTTGATTTTTTGGCAACGAACATTTGCTGGTGTCCACAACCGGCGACCTGCGGTAAATGCGTGACACACATGACTTGGGTTGATTCGCCCAGAGTGCGCAGCATTTTACCGACGATGGCGGCCGTCGGGCCACTGATACCTACGTCTACCTCATCGAAGATCAGGCTCGGAGTCTCGACTTTCTGCGCGGTGATCACCTGGATAGCCAGGGAAATACGCGACAGTTCACCCCCAGAGGCTACTTTGCCCAGCGGCTGTAATGGTTGCCCCGGGTTGGTGGAAACTAAAAACGTAATGGTGTCAAATCCCAGCGGGCTGAGCAGACTGGTGGCATCGCTCTGGATGTCGATTTTAAAGATGCCGTGCTCCATGCTCAGCTGATGCATGCTGTCAGAGATCTTTTTATCGAGCTCTTTGGCGTAGCGGCGGCGGCTCTTGCTCAGTTTTTCCGCCCAGGCTAAAAACTTCTGGCGCAGTAGTTCGACTTGCTCGGCCATATCTTCCAAGCGTTCGTCACTGCAATCCAACATTTCAAGCTCTTTCAGTAGATCCTGGTGCTTGTTATACAGCTCGTTTGGTATCACATAATGTTTGCGTGACAGTGACATAATCTTTGCCAAGCGCTCTTCCAGATAAATCAGGCGCTGCGGATCCATATCCAGGTTATCCAGATAACCGCGTAGCTCTTGGCTGGCTTCCTGTACCTGAATAATGGCGTCTTCCAGCATTTGCGGAATGGTACTCAGGCTGCTGTCGATATCCCCCAGATTAATCACTTGTTGGCTGGCCATTTGCAGCAACTGCAATGCGTTGCCATCATCGTTGTCGTACAGCATGGAAAGAGCCATCTGACTGGACACAGCCAGCTCGCCACAGTTCGACAAACGTTTGTGCTCTTCTTCGATTTCCGCGTATTCCTCTTCACCCAGTGCCAGCTCATCCAGTTCTTTTACCTGGTACTGAATCAGTTGTTTCTGAGCTTCGTTTTCTTCGCGGCTCTGGGTCAAACGTTTTAGCTCATTACTGGCGAGGCGCCAGCGCTGGTAGCTATCGCGGGTTTTTTCCATCAACTGATGGTGGCCGGCGTACTGATCTAGCATCTGCTGCTGGTAGTCGGCCCGCATAAGCTGCTGATGAGCGTGCTGGCCATGAATATTGATCAGCAACTGTCCCAGTGCTTTTTGCTGCGAGGCTGGCACCGGGCTACCGTTAATAAAACCCCGGGAGCGACCTTCTTTGGTGATTACACGACGCAGAATGCACTCGTCGCCATCAATCAGATCATTGTCTTCCAGCCAGCGACGTGCAGCTTGGTTATTCAGCAGTGAAAAGGCAGCCGAGATTTCGGCTTTATCCTCATGGGGGCGGACCATGCTGGCTTCGGCTCGATCGCCCAGGCAAAGGCCAAGGGCATCGATAGCAATCGACTTACCGGCACCGGTTTCACCGGTAATGGTGGTCATTCCCGGTTTCAGTTCAAATTCAAGGTTTTTGACAATAGCAAAGTTTGAGATCGTCATATGAGCCAGCATGTGTTCACCTGTTTAAATCAACACCTGTTTTTTCATACAGTATATACTGTATCTACATACAGTAAAGTACTGTTGAGAAATTTTTAGCAGGTGATTTGGGAGGGAGATAACATGCTGATAACGGAGAATAAAAAAGCCAGCTTTATAGGCTGGCTTGATGGGGGGAGGTGGCGTTAAAACAGCCGGCTTGACCACCCCAGTTTGCCGCGCAGCACCTCGTAATAACTGTAATTTTTCGGGTGGATCAGCTTTAGGGTTTCCGGGCTCTGATAAATGTGGATTTCATCGCCTGGGCTGACTGGCAGGGAAACCTGACCGTCGCAGCTGACTTCCAGCGTGCTGCCGTTTTCCGGTGAGACAAGCAGTTTGATTCGGCTGTTACCGTCAACCACCAACGGGCGACACGACAGCGTGTGCGGGAACATTGGAACCAGCGAAATGGCATTCAGCTCAGAAGATAAGATTGGTCCGCCACCAGACAGTGAGTACGCGGTGGAGCCGGTTGGGGTGGAGATAATCAGCCCGTCCGAGCGCTGAGAGAAAGCGAATCGGTCATCGATATACACTTCAAACTCAATCATGTGCGCGATTTTATCCGGGTGAAGCACGGCTTCGTTGAGTGCCGCATTCCGGCTTTTTATCATGCCGTGCCGGTGGACTTCCGCTTCCAGCAGAAACCGTTTTTCGACCACGTATTCACCGTGCAATACCAGCTGTAACTCTTCCTCGAAGGCATCGGGATCCAGATCTGTCAGAAAGCCGAGGCTGCCGCGGTTTACACCAATCACCGTAATATCAAAGCGGGAAAGCACCCGTGCCGCACCCAGCATGTTACCGTCACCACCAACCACAATGGCGAGGTCAGCTTTATCGCCGATCGTCAGCAAGTCACTGAACACATTAGCGGGTAAGTCCAGATCGTTCGCAAGTCGGTGTTCAACCATGACGTCGTATCCCCGTTCGGTCAGCCAGCTATACAGGCTCATATGAGTCTGCAGGGCGTCCGGGTTGCGGGGTTTGCCAATAATCGCAATAGTGCTGAATACGCGTGTCATGTTCATGATCCAACAAATTAATAGACAGCCAGTATAGCGTTTGGATTGTCGACTTGTCGCGCTTTGTGAGCGATATCGGCTTGAATCATTGAACTTCATCCCCATAATATGCGCATACGTAGATTTTAGGATGATGTGGACGATATCATCCTCTGAATGAACACCATGATCTTGGCGGAGAAGCGAAAGCATGAGCAACGAAGAGAAAAAAGTACAGGACGAGCAGCTGAAGCAAGACGAGACAGTTGAAACGGTTGAGACTGAATCAACAGACAATGCTGAAGCCGACGTTGTGGAAATGACGCTGGAAGAACAGCAAGCAGCACGTATTGCTGAGCTGGAAGCGGCGTTGCTGACAAGCGAAGCTCGAGTGAGAGAGCAGCAGGACAGCGTTCTGCGTGCTCGCGCTGACGTAGAAAATATGCGTCGCCGTACTGAGCAGGAAATCGATAAAGCACGTAAATTTGCGCTGGAGCGTTTTGCGGGCGAACTACTGCCGGTTATCGACAATATGGAACGTGCCATTGAGATGGCCGACAAGACTGATGAAGCGATCAAGCCAATGCTGGAAGGCGTTGAGCTGACGCTGAAGACCATGACCGACACTGTCGCGAAATTTGGTCTGGTTGCTATCAACCCGGTTGGTGAAGCGTTCAACCCTGAATTCCATCAGGCGATGTCGATTCAGGAAAGCGCTGAGCACGAGCCAAACACTGTGATGCTGGTGATGCAGAAGGGCTATGAGCTGAACGGCCGCGTGGTACGTCCGGCGATGGTCATGGTATCTAAAGCGGCATCCGGTAACGTCGATACTCTGGCGTAAGCGGGCAGAGTTGCCAACCAAGCCCGCTTTTCAGGCGGGCTTTTATTTTTTTGAATTTTTTTTCGATGTCACCCTTGAAAAGCGAATGGCTGCCCTTATCTAGTAGTCATACGACATCGTAAACCAATTTCTGCGGACGCTTCCGCGTTGCCAATAACCAAGAACGGTTTATTGGCAAATAAGCTAAATGAATTTCGGAGAAAGCCTGATGGGTAAAATCATTGGTATTGACTTGGGTACAACCAACTCTTGTGTAGCAGTACTTGATGGTGACAAGCCACGTGTAATTGAAAATGCTGAGGGTGAGCGCACAACGGCATCTGTTATCGCTTACACCCAAGACGGTGAAACTCTGGTTGGTCAGCCTGCTAAACGTCAGGCGGTGACTAACCCTGAAAACACACTGTTTGCGATCAAGCGTCTGATCGGCCGTCGTTTTGAAGACGAAGAAGTTCAGCGCGACATCGAAATCATGCCTTTCAAAATTGTTAAGGCTGACAACGGCGATGCATGGGTAGAAGCGAAAGGCCAGAAAATGGCAGCGCCTCAGGTATCTGCTGAAGTTCTGAAAAAAATGAAGAAAACTGCTGAAGACTTCCTGGGTGAGGAAGTAACTGGCGCAGTAATCACCGTTCCTGCTTACTTTAACGATGCACAGCGTCAGGCAACAAAAGATGCTGGCCGTATCGCAGGTCTGGAAGTTAAACGTATCATCAACGAACCAACTGCAGCTGCTCTGGCTTACGGTCTGGACAAGAAAGGCGGCGACCGCACTATCGCGGTTTACGACCTGGGTGGTGGTACATTTGATATCTCTATCATCGAAATCGATGAAGTTGAAGGCGAGAAAACCTTCGAAGTTCTGGCAACCAACGGTGACACACACCTGGGTGGTGAAGACTTCGACAACCGCATGATCAACTATCTGGTTGACGAGTTCAACAAAGAGCAAGGTATCAACCTGAAGAACGATCCGTTGGCGATGCAGCGTCTGAAAGAAGCCGCAGAGAAAGCGAAAATCGAACTGTCATCTGCACAGCAAACTGATGTGAACCTACCTTACATCACTGCAGATGCAACAGGTCCTAAGCACATGAACATCAAAGTGACTCGTGCGAAGCTTGAGTCTCTGGTTGAAGATCTGGTACAGCGTTCTCTTGAGCCGCTGAAAGTAGCACTGGCTGATGCTGATCTGTCTGTAGGCGACATCACTGACGTTATCCTGGTGGGTGGTCAGACTCGTATGCCTATGGTTCAGGCGAAAGTGGCTGAGTTCTTCGGCAAAGAAGCACGTAAAGACGTGAACCCTGATGAAGCTGTTGCTATCGGTGCTGCGGTTCAGGGTGGCGTACTGGCGGGTGAAGTAAAAGACGTACTGCTGCTGGATGTAACTCCACTGTCTCTGGGTATCGAAACCATGGGCGGTGTGATGACTAAGCTGATTGAGAAAAACACCACAATCCCTACTAAGGCGAACCAGGTGTTCTCGACAGCAGAAGATAACCAGAACGCAGTAACTATCCACGTTCTGCAGGGTGAGCGTAAGCAAGCGCACTTCAACAAGTCGCTTGGTCAGTTCAACCTGGAAGGCATCCAGCCTGCTCCACGCGGTATGCCTCAGATCGAAGTAACATTCGACCTGGATGCGGACGGTATCCTGCACGTGTCTGCGAAAGACAAGCAAACGGGTAAAGAGCAGAAGATCACTATCCAGGCTTCAGGCGGTCTGAGCGAGGAAGAGATCGAGAAAATGGTTCAGGAAGCAGAAGCTAACAAAGAAGCGGACAAAAAGTTCGAAGAGTTAGCGGCTGCACGTAACCAAGCTGACCAGCTGGTTCACGGTACTCGTAAGCAAATCGAAGAAGCGGGTGATGCACTGCCAGCTGATGAGAAAGAGAAGATTGAAGCGGCTGTAAACGAGCTGGAAACAGCACGTAAAGGCGAAGACAAAGCGGAAATCGATGCGAAAGTACAAGCACTGATCGCAGCCTCTCAGAAGCTGATGGAAATTGCCCAGCAGCAAGCTCAAGCTCAGCAAGCCCAAGGCGGTGCTGGCGAGCAGCAAGCGAAGCAAGACGACAACGTTGTTGATGCTGAGTTTGAAGAAGTCAAAGATGACAAGAAATAAGAGAGCTAACGCTTAATCTTATTTTGAGCACGGGCGTTGGAGGCTACTCTTACGCCCGTAGCTGTATTAAGGCAGGTGACAAATCCTTATGTCAAAAAGAGATTTTTACGAGGTTCTGGGCGTTGCTCGTGATGCTTCAGAACGTGACATTAAAAAGGCGTACAAGCGTCTTGCCATGAAATTCCACCCTGACCGTAATCAGGGTGATGAGCAGGCAGCGGAAAAATTCAAAGAAGTAAAGCACGCGTATGAAATCCTGACGGATCCTCAGAAGCGCGCCGCGTACGATCAGTACGGTCACGCAGCCTTTGAACAGGGCGGTGGCTTTGGTGGTGGCGGTTTCGGCGGCGGTGCTGATTTCGGTGATATTTTCGGTGATGTGTTTGGCGATATCTTCGGTGGCGGTGGCCGTCGGGGTGGTCAGCAACGTGCGCAGCGCGGCGCCGATCTGCGCTACAACATGGAGCTGACACTCGAAGAAGCTGTTCGCGGTTGTACCAAAGAAATTCGTGTTCCGACACTGGTTCACTGTGATACCTGTGACGGTAGCGGTGCGAAAAAAGGTACCTCTGCAACCACTTGTGGTACCTGTCATGGCTCAGGCCAGGTACAGATGCGTCAGGGCTTCTTTGCTGTACAGCAAACCTGTCCGCATTGTCATGGCCGCGGTAAGATCATTAAAGAGCCGTGTGGTACTTGTCATGGTCAGGGTCGCAAAGAAGAAACCAAGACACTGTCAGTTAAAATCCCTGCCGGTGTGGATACGGGTGACCGTATTCGTCTGACCGGTGAAGGTGAGGCCGGAGAATTTGGTGCACCAGCCGGGGATCTGTACGTTCAGGTTCACGTGGCGCAGCACCACATTTTCGAGCGTGACGGCAACAACCTGTACTGCGAAGTACCAGTCAGCTTTACGATGGCGGCACTGGGCGGCGAGGTGGAAGTCCCGACGCTGGATGGCCGTGTGAAACTGAAAGTACCGGCAGAGACCCAAACCGGGCGCATGTTCCGCATGCGTGGTAAAGGTGTGAAATCGGTACGCGGTGGCGCTGTGGGTGATCTGATCTGTAAGCTGGTTGTCGAAACACCGGTGAACCTGAGTGCCCGCCAGAAAGAACTGCTGCAGGAGCTGGAAGAGACCCTGGGTGGCTCAGCCGCGAAAAAGCATAAGCCAAAATCAGAAGGTTTCTTCGACGGCGTGAAGAAGTTCTTTGATGATTTGACCGGGTAATTTATAAGCCCTGATAAAATACAAAAAGCCAGCAAATGCTGGCTTTTTTGTTGCTTGTGAACCGTATATGGTTAACGCTTATTTATGGTAGCCGCATACTGCAAGAGCTATACGCCTATTACAGTAAATAGATCTGGTTACTCACTTTTTACTTTTCACTTGTCATGACCAGCAATCCGAGTTGTTAGCCCTCCCAGAACCATAGCCTTTCTTAATACCAGCAGCATTGATGGTCAGCTTTTTACAACTGTCATTTTTTTGTGCCCCGGTTGATTTGGGTGCAGCTGTAATCACAAACCGGTCTTGCCCCGCCCCGGAATTAGTAATCGAAAATGTATAGTGCGTGGAGAGTGTACAGGCGCTGCAGGATGGCGATCCCGCACTTAAGTTACCTGAACTGGGATAGCTTCTGTTGAGAGTGAAATATTGTTCCGCCCATAAATGCAGTTCCATCAGACTTGAACGCGCTTCTACTCGTCGCGCTGACTCGACGTGGTTGTTGTAAGCTGGGACGGCAATGGCACTAATAATACTGATGATGCTGACGACGATCAGTAATTCAATCAAGGTCAAACCTTTCTGAAAAAAACACCTTTTCATTTCACTCATTTTTTTAACCGCGACGAAAACAAATTTTGTGGATATGCTCAAAATTAAACCCTGTGATAGATTGCTTTCAAGTAATCTATTTCAGTTTTAGTGGTTTTTATGAAATATTGGAAGATGAATCAAGGTATAACGCTTTTAGAACTCATACTCAGCATCAGTATAATTGGAATAATAGCTACCTTTTCGGTTCCAAATTTTAATACCATGGTTAATCACAGCAAGGTAAATAGCGAAGCCGAACAATTATTTGAATTTGTTAGATTGGCTAAAACAGAAGCAGTAAAGAGAAACGTTTCTGTTGAGTTATTTTATGAGATTGACTCGAATAATAATCACTGTATAGGCATGAGAAAGCAAGGAGACAGTGATAGCTGTGAATTAGCCTCATCGGATTATCCTCGTTTTATATTCGATAATAGTCATCATTACAATATAAAAACGGTTAATGCTGGTGGGGGCGTTGTTAATCTCTCTGAAGGAATATTAGTCGCCTTTAATCCCACAACAGGAAAATCAACAAATAGCCGAAGAGTACTGGTAAACAGTACCAGTGACCCCAATTTTGTATCAGGCGTAAGGATAACGGATGTAGGCTTTATATTTCCTTGTTCTAGCTTAACACATGGTGGTAAATCTTTATGCGTATAATGAAAGGATTTACATTAATTGAATTACTGATCTCTACCTTTCTTGGATTGATTGCGTTAAGTGTCATTACTTCATCTTATTCGTTTGGCTTATCGACCAGTAATAATCAATTAAAGCATGCATCTTTGAAATCAGAATTAGATGGGATTTTACTCATGATGGCGGATGATATCCGTCGAGCTGGATACTGCGGAGACTGTACGTCTTCGAATAACTTTATTCTGAATGATGTTTCGGGCGCAAAATCGAGCCTTCTACTTGATGGGTCTGCAACTGCTTCGAGTGGTACTTGTATTGTGTTTGCCTACAATGAGGATTCTAGCCCGGGTGTGGTCAGTGTCAGGGATAGCGATGCCCGAGGTTATCGCTGGAATGACAGTAATAAAGACGGAAAGAAAGAATTCGAAATTTATAAAAACTATAGTGGGCTAACTAATTGGTCTTGTAGTAGTTCTCATTGGCAGGATTACAACAATCCGATGGTAACGGTAACGCAATTAGACTTTTTACGAACAAAGTTACCCTCTGTAAAACCGGGTTCATCGGCAAGTATAGAAAATTTAACCATTACCATTCAGGGAACGCTTGGCGCCATGACTGAGCAGCGAAGTGTGAATGTCACTCTACCAAATATAGCGCCATAGGACATTGAGGCATGAATAGAATCCGGCAGAAAGCACATGGCTTTTCAACATTGATGATCACTATGGTAATAGCCATAGTTATGGCTTTGTATGCATTTAGTGTATTAGCCGTACAGGGATTCAACTTGAAAAAAGCCCAAAATGTGATTGTCTCTAAAGAATTAAAAGCGAAGTCAAATACGGCATTACAATGTGCGGCAGAAATTATTGTTACCTCCAAAGATGTGACGGCCTCTCATGATTTCACTAGTTGTCATGATGGCACGATAAGTTTTAATCATATTCCTGCATCAGGAAAATATAAATTAACGTCAGTATCGAAAGATGCGGTAACAAATGGTGAAGCCGTATCGTCTCTCTATATTATGGCATCAGGTTCGAATGGACCAACGGCCGCTTTTTCTTCATCTGGCAGTATCGCTTTCAACGTTTCTCAAACAATAGATCCTTATGAAGGTGCGAAAAATGGTGCGGGATATGACTGCAGTTCGATTAGAACCGGAGGTAAACTTCACCTGCTTAATGGTGCCGATTTAGTTGTGCGTGATCCCCATGATCAGAATGGGCATAGAAAAAAAATAGATGGGGTGGAAATAAGTTGTAATGAATCACATAAAACGGTTTCTCCTAAAAAACCTGAAGAATATAAGAATGATATTCAGCAAGATATATTAGATCTTGATCTCTTTGACGAAAACTTTGCGGTGCCGAGGGAACGTTGGGCTGAGGTGGTGGATAAATTTCAAGTGAAAATTACCGGAGATACCCTGAGCAAAGAGATAACCGTCGGTGACGTTAAAAAAACAGTCGAGTTTAAAAAAGTACAAAATTGTGGAACTAAAATTCAAAATATCATTGATACAAATAAATCTAAGCCATTGAAAGAGAAACAGCGTTACATATGGATTGAAGGCACCTGTGACTTGGAAGGAGTAACGTATCCGCAAGTTGCCAGTGCGGAAGATGCCGTGACGGTTGTTATTAAAGATGGTTTGTTGTACTCCTCAACCAATATCTATTTTCATGGGAATCTCTATTTATTTGATATCAGCATGACAAATGAACAACTGCTGGCTGCCTGGAGTGATTCTGGTCTTGGGGTGCATTTACCGGGCACTGATTTAGCTAATGTGCCTTTTTATTTTCGCGGCAGTTTCATAACACGGGGAGCCTTCAATTTAGACTCGCCAGATCGTATTTCTCATGTGTTTGGGGCTTTCCAGCCGGGTTATTCTAAAGGCAAAGTCGATTACTCTGAGAGCCCCTTTGGTAAGAAGCCTGTTATTTTGAAAGGGAGTTGGCATGACTTCTAATTTGCAGATTAAGCCATCGCGAGGCTTCAGTTTGGTAGAGGTGCTGGTGTCAGTGCTGGTGATCTCTTTTTCGCTGGTTGCCATTTTGAAACTGCAGTCCTATGTCGAGCTGAAAAGTGAACAAACCGATTTACAGTATCAGGCCGTGCGTAAAGCAGAGCAGCAACTCATGCTGTGGCAGAATGTTGGAGCCAATGTCAGTTGCAACGGTACTGTGACCTCGCTGACGTTGTCGAATCTGGAGTCTTGTAAAATTGACTTTTCACCCATGACCGGTAGCGTCGCAGTGGTTGGGGCGGCAAAAACGGATGCCTCTGGCAATATCCTGTTCAAGAAACTGAAGGTAACGGTTAACTGGGTGGATCGTGAAGGCCAAAATGGCAGTGTGTCACTTGTTGGCGGATATTCTGCTTACAGCCCATTGCTGATGTAGAGCCCTTGGTAATCGGCCTTAGCGGTAGAAATGATGGTAAATACGGTTGTTGTTATCGCACGGTTGTAGAACGAAATGGCCGTTGTATTGCAATTCTATTATTACGATAATGCGAGTTATTATTGTTTAATAGAGTGTTGCGTTCACATGGATGATTCGGCATTTATTCACGCGGTTGAGTCCGTTTTCCTGCCTGATGACGATCTTGCTATGCTGGTTGGTCGTTTCGAGTTAGGTCATTTTTCTGACGA
Source organism: Photobacterium sp. GSS17 (assembly GCF_028621875.1). Classification (NCBI taxonomy): domain Bacteria; kingdom Pseudomonadati; phylum Pseudomonadota; class Gammaproteobacteria; order Vibrionales; family Vibrionaceae; genus Photobacterium; species Photobacterium sp. GSS17. The sequence goes on from NZ_CP117517.1 coordinate 701,543, forward strand.
GTTGTTCCGGCAACTCTCGATATCGGCGCCTGAGCCTGTTAAAACAGCGGTGGCTAAACGCCAGGCTGAGTTTCTGGCCGGGCGTTTTCTGGCGCGCACATTGCTGGAGCAGAGAGGCATCCAGTCTCAGGATGTGGCAATTGGGCCGAATCGAGCGCCAATCTGGCCGCATGGCATTGTCGGCAGTATCAGTCATCATGACCAGTTGGCGGCCTGTGTGATCAGCCATCAAACTCATGATCGCTGCGGTGTTGGGTTGGATATTGAACGATTGATTGCACCAGAGCTCGTTGCCGGAATGGCAGGTGTGGTGACTGACCCTGAAGAAGGGCGAAGGCTCGGTACGCAGGGGATGGATGATTGTGTCCTGATGACACTGATTTTCTCTGCCAAAGAGAGCATTTTTAAAGCGTTGTATCCTCAGGTACAGCGTTATTTTGACTTTCTGGAAGTGGCGTTTACCCACCTGGATGAGCAATGGCTCCATTTTGAGCTGAAGTGCGAACTGGCGGCAACGTTGCCCTCCGGGCGAAAAGGCAAAGTGTATTACCAGATGATGGGGGAGTCAGTGCTCACCTTTACTCGCTCAGAATATTTCGATTGATAATAATTATCATTATTGTGATTTGGAGTGAAGGTCGCTACAATCGCCTTTTTTCTTACTGGTAGTGTCGTTATGGACAATAACACGCTGAATTCCAAGTCTGTTTTACGGCTTGCTCTGCTGATTAACATGCTCTCTGTCGGTACCCTGATGATGGTTATGCCGCTTGGCCCGGATCTGGTGCGGGACATCGGTTTTCAGGGCGAGCACATCGGCTACATCAGTGGTGGAGCCACATTGGGCTCGGCGATTGTCGGTTTTCTGTTGGCTCCGCTTCTTGATCGCTATGACCGGCGCTCGGCGCTGACCTTGTTTCTTTTCCTCCGTTCAGTACTGATTTTGATCTGCGGTTTTGCGGCCACCCCGGAGCAGTTACTGCTGTTGTTTGTCGCGGCAGGATGTTTCTCTGGTCCACTGAGCGGATTGATTATGGCGGCGGTCATTGATGTGACTCAGGTCGCCGAGCGGGGAAGGGCGATGGCTTTTGTCGCCAGTGGCTTTTCACTGGCTGCGATCATTATCGTTCCGGTCTCTTTGCAGATGTCCCAATGGCTGAGCTGGCAGTCAACGTTCTTCCTGTTTGGCGCAATGGGCCTGATGATGGCAATGGCAGTACAGCTGTACATGCCTTCGCTGCAACCTCACTCCCCGTTGCCGACGACAACAGCAACGGTAACGAATGGCGCGAGAGCATCTGGGCTGTCGGCAATGATTTGGTCTACGCCGTTCTTGCTCGCGATGGGCATGATGGCGGTCAGCTTGTTCGGCCATTTCTTGTTGGTGCCAAACCTGTCAACGTACTTCCAGTTCAATCTGGGTTTCCCGCGCGATGAAATCAGCTATCTGTATTTGCTGGGTGGTCTGATGAGCATTGTTGCCATGCGCTACTCCGGCCGGATGATGGATAAAGGCTTTGGCCAAACTGCGCTGTTCGGCCTCAGCGCGGTGGTGGCTGTAGTGGTGTATTACGGCTTTGTCAGTGAAGGCGCCGACAAGCTGGTATATCTGATTTTCATTCTGTTTATGGCATCGAGTTCGGCGCGCAGTGCGGTGCTGGCCGCCTTTACTTCGCGGGTTCCGCCGCCACAGTTTCGGGCCGCGTTCATGACGTATCAGTCAACCATGTCCAATCTGGCAGCCGGCGCGGCAAGTGTAATGAGTTCGCTGTATTTGGTGTCCGGCAAAGATCATCAGTTGCAGGGGCTGGATACACTGGCCGCCTTGACCATGGTTTCTGCGTTAACCGTTCCTCTGCTTGCCTGCTGGTTCATTCCTGCGTTGAAACAGTCGCAGGCTTCACAACACGCTCCGGGGTAATTCCCCGGGGCAACCCTCATCTTCACTCCTCAGTCTGAAAAACCCCAGTCAAGCTGTTACTAATATGCGTCAATAATTTACACGCATGTCAAAAAAGTGCATGAAAGTGTAGATTCCTTGTTGACGATGAAAATAACAATAATTATCATTTGCGCCATTGTTCGTAATGGAGTGTGAAAATGTATCAGCATCAAGGGGATAGTGTTATCAAGCTAACTCGTTTAAACCGCGCCTTGTGCGTATTGGGCCTGGTTTCATCATTTACAGCGATGGCAGAGAGCGCCACCGATGAAGTGATGGTGGTGACGGCGAGTCAAACGGCGCACCCGGAGCTGACAGCACCAGCCTCTGTGTCTTATGTCACCCGTGAAGATCTGGATCAGTTGGTGGTCAACGATGTCGCAGAAGCGATCCGCAAGCTGCCAGGTATCAACATCAACCCGGGTACGTCTTACGGCCGAAATGAAATCAAAATCCGTGGCCTGGCGGCAGACTACACGCTACTGCTGGTAAATGGTCGCCGGATTAACTCCCGTGATGCACTGACCAGTGCCTACGGTAATGATTTTGACCTGTCCAGCATCCCGATGTCTGCGGTTGAGCGTATCGAGGTGATTCGTGGCCCGATGTCATCCCTTTATGGTGCGGATGCGCTGGGCGGGGTGGTTAACGTGATCCTGCGTAAGCCGACAGAAGATGTGCAGGGCTCAGTGGGTTACCAATATGACGGTATTACCAAAGGTTCCGGTGGCGATACCCACAAGCTGAACGCTTATGTGAGCGGTGCACTGGTTCCTGACACCCTGCTGGCGAACCTGATTGTTGAAAAAAGCGATCGTGATGCCTGGCGTACCAACAAATCCGTTAACCCGGATACGGATGTTCTGGAAGAACGCGATGAGCTGAACATTTTCTCAAACCTGAAATGGCTGGTGAACCAGCAGCAGGATATCGACCTGGATCTGCTGTACAGCAAAGATGATCGTGATGCGGACTGGAATAACTGGGGCCGTGCCGTGAACAATGTGCAGGAGCTGGAGCGTTATAACGTTGCCCTGACTCACAATGGCTACTGGGAAAACTTTGATTCCCGTCTGCGCTACAGCTTTGATGAGTCCAAGCTGATGGATGACTCTGAGCTGAATGGTGCCGTGGGTGACATCAAACAGACCAACAACACGGTTGACGTGCAGTTGTCGGGCTATGTTGGTGATCACCTGCTGACCGGCGGGGCGGAGTACCGTGACATCAAGCTCAAGAATAACCTGACGCTGGGCAGTGGCTCGGTGAGCTATAACCAGGCAGCGGTCTACCTGCAGGATGAATTCTCTCTGGGAGATCTGGCGATCACGCTGGGTGGCCGATTTGACGACCACGAAGTCTACGGTGGCGAATTCAGCCCGCGTGCGTATGCGGTGTACAAAATCAACGATAACTGGGTTGTGAAAGGTGGTGTGGGTAAAGCCTTCAAAGCACCAAGCTTGAACCAGTACAGTGATGCTTACTCCGTGCTGGCCTGTCGTGGTGCCTGTAGTGTGGTCGGTAACCCGAACCTGAAAGCGGAAACCTCTCTGAGCTATGAGCTGGGCACCAGCTACGAAGCTAGTCGCTGGGGTGCCGGTCTGACCCTGTTCGAAAACGACATTGAGGACATGATTCAGGCAGAGAACTGGGATCGCGTGAAAACTGAGCTGAGCTACTTCAACGTAGATGAAGCTGAAGTTAAAGGCGTGGAAACCATGGCATGGTTTGATCTTACCGACACGATCACTGTGTCGGCAAACTACATGTACACCAGTGCTGAAGACAAAAACACGAAGAAAGATCTGATCCTGACCCCGAAACATACGGCGAATGTTCAGATTGACTGGCAGGCGCTGGATAATCTGCATGCCTACACGTCTTATCAGTACACCGGTTCTCAGTATGTACGTTCGGGTGAAAAACTGGATGGGTACGGCACACTGGATCTGGGTGCCCGCTACGAAGCCATCAAGAACCTGAACCTGAAGTTGGGTGTAACCAACCTGACGGATGAAGAGCGGGACGATACCGCGACACAGCTTGATTACATCCTGAAAGCCCGCAGTGTGTACGCAGGGATTTCCTACGACTTCTAATAACAATGGTCAGCACGACTGACACCGAAAGAGCCAACGGAGTTGGCTCTTTCTTTCCTTACGACCAGCAATGTGACGTCACTTTCTAACTATTAAAACCTAACGTCAAAAGCCAACGTCAAAGCACAAACAGCCGGTTTACTGTCCTCAGTAAGCTGCACCTTGTCTTGCGTAAAAAGGGAGTTGTGACATGCAACACGCGCAAAGTGAGAATCAGTCACTGAATCCGGTATTCTCACCCGACAGTGACCTTTTTTTCTCCTCCGCCTACCGGACCGTCAGAGGACGGGGAATTAGCCAGCGGATTACCACCCCCGCCATTAACGGCGAACACCCGCACAGCGAATTCCAGCAGGTCATTTCGCATCAATTTGCCGAGGCAAAAGCCCGCGGCATCGAAAATCCTATTCTTATCGGTTCGATTCCGTTTGATGTCTCCGAGCCTTCTTGCCTTTATATTCCTGAACAGGTTGAAGTGACCGAACGCAATCCGGTTATGGTCAGCGGGCAATCTGACGCGGCTGGGGCCAAGTCATTCCACGTCTTGTCGACCCGCAGTGAGCCGGAAGAATCGGTGTTCAAACACGCGGTCGCGCAGGCGGTAGAGAAGTTCCATCACACCCGTCTGGAGAAAGCCGTGTTGTCTCGGGTCCTTAATATCGAGCTGAGCGACACGGTTTCGGCCCACGACATTCTTGCCCGGCTGATCAGCCAAAACCCGCAGGGGTTCCACTTTTCTGTTCCGCAGCCGGATCAGTCCGTATTGCTGGGCGCCAGCCCTGAGCTGCTGATTCGCCAGGAAGGAAACCAGATTCTGTCTAATCCACTGGCGGGTTCAGCGAAGCGTCAGGCCAGTAAAGACGCGGATGAGCAAATCAGCCAAGCGCTGCTGCATTCGCAAAAAGATCTCTACGAGCACCGGCTGGTGATAGACGAGATCGCCCAGCAGCTAGCGCCATATTGCCGTGAGCTCGACGTCCCGGCTGACCCGTCACTGATTCATACCCCCGCGATGTGGCATCTGTCGACTCGTATCGAGGGGCAGCTCAACGCCTGTGAGAATCAGGAACCAGCAACTCAGTCAGCCAGCGGCCAAGCCAGCCTTAATGCCAACAACAACTCTAGTGACAAGGCCAGTAACAAGGCCAGCTACAATGTGCTGCAACTGGCCTGCCTGCTGCACCCGACCCCCGCGGTGTGCGGTTTCCCGTTTAACTTGTCCCGTGATGCGATTAAAGAGCTAGAGCCGTACGAGCGCGGCATGTTCACCGGCATGGTGGGCTGGTGTGACTCCCAGGGGAACGGTGAGTGGGCGGTGACCATCCGCTGTGGCAAGGTGTTTAACAACTCTGTACGGTTGTTTGCCGGGGCCGGTATTGTCAATGCGTCCTGTCCGCAGGCGGAGTGGGCCGAAACCGAGGCTAAATTGGGCACCATGCTCAATGCCTTCGGACTGGGCGAACAGGTGGTCGCATGAGCATTGCGTATACCCCCTGGCCGGCCGAGATTGCCGCTTCATATCGGGAGAAAGGCTATTGGATCGATGTGCCGATGACCGACATCCTTATCCGTCATCAGAGTGAGCGCGCGGAACACCGGGCGCTGATTTGCGGCGAGCGCAGCTGGACGTATCGCCAGCTGGAGCTGGACGCTGCCCGATTGGCGGATTCGCTGCTGCAACTGGGCATAAAACCGGGGGACACCGCCCTGGTGCACCTGCCAAATGTGGCTGAGTTCTACATTGTCTTTTTTGCCCTGATGAAACTGGGCGTGGTGCCGGTGAATGCGTTGTTCAGCCATAACCGCCACGAGCTGTCGGCGTATGCCGGGCAAATTCAGCCGACGCTGGCGGTGGTGTCTTCCCGCCACAGCTTGTTCGCCGACAATGAGTATGCACAGGCGCTCAGCCAGCAGTATCCTTCGCTGCGGCACTGGCTGGTGGACGGTGAGGCTTCTGATGAGGTTCCTTTTGGCCACTCGCTGGCTGCGGCTATCAAAGGTGAACTGACCGCGACTCATATTGTGTCTGACAATACCGTGTCTGGTAGTACAACACATGGCCACAATGACGCCCTCCGCTCATGGCCTGAGCTGGATGCCTCTGAAGTTGCCTTCTTCCAGTTATCCGGCGGCAGTACCGGTACGCCGAAACTCATTCCACGTACTCATAATGACTACTACTACAGCGTGCGAGCCAGCGCCGAGATTTGCCTGCTGGACCGCGACTCGGTTTTCCTCTGTGCATTACCGGTGCCGCATAACTTTACCCTGAGCTCTCCGGGAGCGCTGGGGGTGTTCTATGCCGGAGGCACCGTGGTACTGGCACCGGAGCCTAGCCCGATGACCTGCTTCCCGCTGATCAAACGCCATCAGGTCACCATGACCTCTCTGGTGCCGCCGGCGGTTACATTGTGGTTGCAGGCCGCGGCCGATGATGGCTCAGAATTGGCAAGTCTGCAGTTTCTGCAGGTTGGTGGTGCCCGGCTCGGGGAGAGTCTGGCTCGCCGTATTCAGCCGGAACTGGGCTGTCAGTTGCAGCAGGTCTTCGGCATGGCCGAAGGGCTGGTGAACTACACCCGCTTCGACGACAGCGAATGGCATGTGCTCAATACCCAAGGGCGGCCTATCAGCGAAGATGACGAAATCCGCATCGTTGACGAAAACGGTCAGGATGTGCCGCGGGGTACCCCCGGTGCGCTGCTGACCCGTGGCCCTTATACCTTCCGCGGGTACTACAACAGTCCCGAACATAACCAAACTGCGTTTGATCAGGACGGCTTCTACCGCTCTGGCGACGTGGTGGTGATGACTGACGACGGCTACCTGATGGTGGTTGGTCGTGACAAAGATCAGATTAACCGTGGCGGCGAGAAAGTTGCGGCGGAAGAGATCGAAAACCAGCTGCTGGCCCTGCCGGAAATCACTCAGGCCGCGCTGGTGGCGATGCCGGATCCGGTGATGGGGGAGAAAAGCTGCGCCTTTATCGTTACCACTAACCCCAAACTCAAAACCATTGCGATTCGAAAGCATCTGCGGGCATGCGGTATCGCCGACTACAAGCTGCCCGATCGCATCGAAACCGTCGATGCCATGCCGATGACCCATGTCGGCAAAATTGACAAAAAAGCCCTGCGTCAGCAGATCGCCGACCAAGTTCACGCCCAGTTACAGCCTCAGCCAGAAAAGGACGTTTTATCATGACTATCCCATCATTGCCGACTTACACCATGCCAGCTGCCGAGGCGTTTCCTGCCAATAAAGTCGAGTGGGCATTTGCGCCGGAGAAAGCGGCTTTTCTGATCCACGACATGCAAGAGTACTTTGTCAGTTTCTATGAGCGTGACAGCGCGCTGATGCTGACCTTGCTGAGTAATCTGGTTGCCCTGAAGCGTTTTTGCAAAGCCAACGGTATTCCGGTGATTTACACCGCCCAGCCGAAAGAGCAGAACATGGCAGATCGTGCCCTGCTCAACGACATGTGGGGCCCGGGCCTGAACAAGTCTCCTGAGCTACAACAAGTGGTTGAGGCGCTGGCGCCGGAAGCCGGCGATACCGTCCTCGACAAGTGGCGTTACTCGGCGTTTCAGCGTTCGCCGCTGGAGCACATGCTCAAAGAGCTGGGTCGGGATCAGCTGCTGATTGGCGGGATCTATGGCCATATCGGCTGCCTGATGACGGCGGTGGATGCCTTTATGCGTGATATCAAACCGTTCATGGTGGGGGACGCCATTGCTGATTTTTCACTGGAAGAGCATGAAATGGCGCTGCGCTATGTGGCCGGACGGGCCGGGATGGTGGTGTCTACCGCCGCCTTGATTGGTGAGCCTCAACAGCCTCAACTTATCGATGACCAGCAGGATGACCTGCCTGCTGTTCTGACTCGCAGCGGCCTGCTGGCGCGCATTGCCGGCCTGGTGGAAGAAGACGTTAACGAGTTTGATCCGGATGAAAACCTGGTCGATTACGGTCTGGATTCGGTGCAGATCATGTCATTGATCACCGAATGGCGTAAGCACGGGATTGTGCTCAACTTTGTGCAGCTGGCGGAGGAGCCTACGTTTAACCACTGGTGGGCTCTGCTGGCAGAGGCATTGCAGAACACGCCCGCATTGGCACCACAACGCGGGCAAAAGGAGGCGGTGGCATGATCGCCCTGAATACTGCCCAGCACGGCTTGTGGCTGGGCCATACCCTGAATGAAGACAAAGCCCTGTTCAACACCGCTGAGTGCATCGTGTTTGAAGGGAAGGTGGATGCCGAAAAGTTGGCAGCGGCGGTGCGTCAGGCAGTGGCAGAAAGCGAATGCCTGTCCTGCTATTACCGTAGTGAAAACGAACAGCCGTATCGCATTGCCGCCTCCGAGCCTGTGGCATTTGATGTGGTGGAGCTGTCTTCGGAAGCGGGAAGCAAAGCCGAGGAGATTGCGGCAGTGCGTCGCTGGGCTGAAGAAGATATGACACTGGCGTTCGATCTGGAACAGCAACTGCCGTGTCGTTTTGCCTTGCTTCGTGGGCAGCAGCATGACTATCTCTACAACTGTGTCCATCACATTGCGCTGGACGGCTTTGGTACAACCCTGATGTTCCAGCGGATTGCCGAGGTTTATTCGCTGTTGGTGCAAGGACAGATGGTCACCCCGTCGCCATTCGGCAGTTTCAGTGCGGTACTGGACGAAGATCAGCAGCGCCGCGATTCCGGGGCGTATGACAAAGCCCGTCAGTTCTGGCTGGAAACGCTGGCAGGGAATACTGCGCCGTCGTCGTACAGTACCGAGGTAGCCCCGATAGCCGCCCGGTTCCATCGGCAGAGTACCACCTTCAGTGACAGCCTGTGGCAGCAGTGCCAGACGCTGGCGGACCAGCATCAGCTGACCTGGGCGGATATTTTCCTTGCCGCGCTCTGTACCCATCTGCGTCAGTACAACACGGCTGTCAGCCACAATGGTGCCAACAGCAATATCACCAGTAACGGCAACAGCGAGCAGGTGGTGCTGGGTATGATGGTGATGAACCGGCTGGGCTCGAAGTCCCTGACGGTGCCAAGCATGCAAATGAACATTGTGCCGCTGGTGGTTGAGGTCTCCGATGAGGATGACCTGCTGAGTGTGGCGCGCAAGGTCGCGGCACACAAAAAGAAAATGCGCCGTTTCCAGCATTATCGCTATGAAGATCTACGCCGTGACCTGAACCGGGTCGGCGGCAGCCAGCGGTTATACGGCGCACTGGTTAACATCATGCCGTTTGATCACCCGTTGCAGTACGGCAATCTGGCGGCCGATACCCTGAACCTCAGCGCGGGGCCGGTGGAAGATTTGACCATTGAGCTGCACTGTAAATCAGAAGGACTGCCGGTGGTTGACTTTGACGCTAACCCGGCGGTGTACGAAAAAGGCCAGCTGGCGGGGCTGCAACAGGAACTGTTGACCCTGATGGCTACCTGGCTGACTGAACCGACCCAAACGACGGCCTCGCTGCTGGGTGGCCTGTACGCGCAGGCACGGCTTGCTGCGTTGATTCAGGGAGAGCCGCAGCGCCCGGCAGCGGCCTCAGTCCTGGCCGAGATTCGGCGTCATGCGACTGAACACCCGACCGCAATTGCCGTTGAGCAAGAGGGGGAGTCACTGACCTATCAGGTGCTGGTAGAAAAAGCCGAGGCTGCGGCCGGTACGTTGCGGGCACAGGGAATCAGCGAGGGAGAGAAAGTTGGCGTTGCGCTGAGCCGTTCGCTGCCGTGTATCACCACTGTGCTGGCCGTCATGCTGAGCGGGGCGGTGTATGTACCGCTGGATCCGGACCAGCCAATTGAGCGCCAGAGCAGCATCGTCAGTCAGGCCGGGATCCGCACTGTGATCACCGAGGCCCAGTATCAGCACCGTCTGTCAGTACTGCCGGTCACGATTCAGCTGGCGGGGCACCTACAGTCTGCGGGGTTAGTTGAATCTGGCCCTTCTGATACAACCTGTTTTTTCAATGAAGGAAGTGCGTTCACCGAACCTGCAGCATCTGAGCTGGCGTACATCATGTTCACTTCCGGGTCGACCGGCCAGCCGAAAGGCGTGGCCATCAGTCATCATGCGATGAACCATTTCGTGGCCGCAGCGGCGGCAACCTACGGTGTCACCGCAGCTGATCGCGTGCTGCAGTTTGCCCCGTTCAACTTCGATGCCAGCATTGAAGAAATCTTTGTCACTCTTAGTCAGGGGGCGACGCTGGTGCTGCGTACCGACGCTATGCTGGAGTCGATGGCAACCTTCTCCGATTCGGTGCAGGCGGCAACGATTTCAGTGCTGGATCTGCCGACGGCCTTCTGGAACGAGTGGGTAGTCAGTTTGCAAGCAGGCACAGCCTCCCTGCCAGGCACACTCCGTGGTGTGATCATCGGGGGGGAAGCCGTGTATCCCGAGCCGCTGGCGCAGTGGCAGAAAGCGGTACAGAACGCGAGACAGGCGGCTGGTTCTGCCGGTACTGGCCTGGCAAACGGTATTCACCTGTTTAACACCTACGGTCCGACAGAAACCACGGTCGTGGCGACCTGCACTGACCTGCAACACTTCAGCGGCGAGCACAGCCAGTTACCGATTGGCCTGCCGCTGCCCGGTGTTAATGTTCTGGTACTCGACAGCCAGTCCCGTCCGGCGGCGACCGGCGAGCTGGTCATCATGGGGGACACCCTGGCAGACGGTTATCTGGGCCAGAACCACCCGGCTTTCTCGACCTTGCAGGTTGGCGATGAGTTTTGCCGGGTTTATCGCACCGGCGATCGGGTCACGCTGGAACACGGCCAGCTGGTGTATCTGGGACGGATCGATAACGAATTCAAAATCAGTGGCTACCGGATTCAGCCGGGCGAAGTGGAATCCCATCTGCTGGCGCTGACCGGCATTGAAGAAGCCTGCGTGCAGGGAATGGTGTTTGATAACGGTCTTCGTCGTCTGGTGGCGTTTGTCGCCGGTGAGCAGTATGACCGCTTTAATGCCCTGGCTATCAAGAAAGCCCTGCAGGAAAGCCTGCCGCCGGCGATGATCCCGACCGATTTTCGCTTTTTCCCGTCGTTGCCGAAAACCGGCAGTAACAAGGTGGATCGTAAAGCCTTGCTGGCGGGCTATCAGCAAGACAGCACCGGACAGGTGCTGGCCAGCGAAACGGAGAACCGGGTCGGTGCGATCTGGCAGCAGATCCTCGGGGTGGGCTCAATTGACTCGCAGGATAACTTCTTTGAACTGGGTGGGCAGTCGTTGCAGACCATCCAGATCGTGAACCGTCTGGGCTCGGAGTTTGAAGTCAGCATCAAGGTGTCAGACGTGTTTGACCGCCCGGTATTGAGTGATTTCTGCCGCTATCTCGACGAGATGCAGCAACAAAGTGAAGATGAAGTGGAGATGGTGTGGTGATGGCAGAACAACAAACCGCAATGACCTTTACCGGTCAGTTCGAGAACAAAGTCGTATGGGTGACCGGTGCTGCGCGCGGGATCGGTCATGAGGTGGCGATGAGCTTCCATCGTCTGGGTGCCCGGGTGATGGGGCTGGACATTGATTTCAGTGCCGCACGCGGCGAGGGCATCAGCCATCCGTTTGCCACATATGAGGTGGATATTAGTGATCCGGCTGCAGTCCGTCAGGTCGCACAGACCATTCTGGCCGTGGAGCCGGTGATTGATGTGCTGGCGAACGTGGCCGGGATTTTGCGAATGGGGCAAACCGAAGAGCTGACCGTTGATGACTGGCACACCTGTATCAACGTAAATGCTTCCGGGGTGTTTTACCTGTTGCAGCAACTGATCCCGGTGTTCAAGCAGCAGCGTAATGGAGCGGTGGTCACCGTCAGCTCCAATGCTGCGCATATTCCGCGTCTTCACATGACCGCGTACTGTGCTTCGAAAGCGGCGCTGACCAGTCTGGCCAATTGTGCAGCCCTTGAGCTGGCTCCTTACGGTGTGCGTTGCAATGTGGTGTCACCGGGGTCAACCGATACCCGGATGCAGCGATCTTTGTGGCACAGCGACGATGCCGAGCAGCGCACTATTGCCGGTTTCCAGGAGCAGTTCAAATTGGGGATTCCGCTGGGCAAAATTGCCCGGCCGGAAGAGATCGCTCAGGTGGTGGTTTTCCTGGCGTCGGATCTGGCCAGCCATGTCACCATGCAGGACATTGTGGTGGATGGCGGCGCGATTCTTAATGCCTGAGCAGGCGCTCATCAGCGATACAGCAAAACACGACACAGGAAAACATCATGACAGACATGATTTCATTACTGGCAGACCTTGAGCGCAAAGGGATCCGGCTGGCCCTGAATGAGAAAGGGCAGCTGACTTCCCAGTGCAGCAAGCAGGCGCTGACACCGGAAATCGGGCAACAGATCCGAGATAACAAAGACGCCATCATTCGCTGCCTGCACGCCCGTCAGGCGTACGAACAACCGATCCCCGTACAACAGGCGGCCTCCGGGCCGCTTTCTTTCTCCCAGAGTGGCCTCTGGTTTATTGAGCAGTACGAAGATAACTCGCACCTGTACAACATGCCGGTGCATTTTCGCCTGACCGGCAAGCTGGATGTTGCCGCGCTGGAATACGCCTTCTCGGCGCTGGTGTCCAAACATGCCAGCCTGCGTACCCGGTTTGTGCGCAATAGCCAGGGCAAAGGTGAACAACATATTGCCGCGCAGGCTGAGCTGGCGGTCACTCATCATGACCTGTCTCATCTGGCGCAGGCCGAGCGCGAGCAGGCACTGGTGAAAATGGTCGAGGAAGACATTTATCGCCCGTTTGATCTGGAAAAAGGCGAGCTAACCCGGGTGGAGCTGGTCCGGTTGGGTGAAGAAGAGCACCTGCTGATGCTCACCCAGCACCATATTATTTCTGACGGCTGGTCGGTGAAAAATATGTTTGCCGATTTCAAGCAGGCCTTTCTTGCCTATCAGAATAGCCAGCCGCAACCGGTAACACCAACGGCGGTCAACTATATCGACTATGCCCACTGGCTCAACTCTCCGGCCTTCCGTGACTACCACGAAGAGTTCCGCCCGTTTTGGGTGGAGCGCCTGAAAGGTATCCCGGAAGTGCATGCCCTGCCGCTCGACAAACCGCGCCCGGCCAGCCACAACAATGATGGCGCACTGGTGTTTTCATCCATTCCGTTGCCGCAATGGCAGCAGTTCCAGCGTTTGTGCCAGCAACACAGCACCTCGTATTTTATCGGCCTGCACGCGGTGTTCTCACTGCTGATAGCCCGTCTGGGCGGCGACAGGGATGTGGTGATCGGGACGCCGCTGGCTTATCGCGAGCGCGCTGACATCGAAGATGTGGTGGGTTTTTTCGTCAACACCATTGTGTTACGTACTCAGCTGGATGACAACCTGACCTTCGCCGAGTACCTGCGTTACTGCCGTGAGCAGGATCTGGCCGCGTTTGACCATCAGCTGTTCCGCTTTGAAGCCCTGAGCGAAGCCATCGGTGCCGACCGTACCACGGCGCTTAACCCGATTTTCCAGATCATGCTGGTTTATCAGGCCAAGGTGGATTTCAACGATCTGATCCCCGGTTGTGGCGCAGTGGAAGAGCCGTCTCCGGTGTTGCCGGCGAAAACCGATTTGTCGCTCAAGGTTACTGAGTTGGTAGACGGTGTCCGGCTGGAATGGCTCTACAGCAAAGGGGTGTTTGAGCACCAGACGGTAGCCCGTTTCGCCGAGATGTTCCTGATGCTGCTGGATGGCATTCTGGCTGAACCGCAATCGCCGGTGATGGAGCTGCCGATGGTAGACCGCCAGCATCAGGCTCGAATCGGCAAGGCGCTGGCCAGTCTGGTTGTGGCTAATGGTGAGCCCATGGCTGCTGGTGAATTGCCTGGTGATTCTGCGGCCGTGACGGATGCTCTGCGGATCCATGAGCAAATCAGCCGCCATGCCGCAGCGTATCCGGCACAACCGGCGGTGACCGGTAGCGACAGGACGATTACCTATCAGGCGCTGGATCAGGCCGCGAACCGCCTGGCGCAGTATCTACTGGCGCACATGACCGATGAATCGTCTGCCGAGCAGAAAATCGGGGTGGTCGCGAGTCGCACGACCCAGTATGCGGTTGCCGCGCTGGCCGCCTGGAAAGCGGGCATGAGTTATGTCCCGCTGGATCCCGCTTACCCGACGGCACGGTTACAGCACTTGGTTGACGACGCCCAACTGGCGGTGGTCATTGCGCCGGATGCGCAGTTTGCTGAGGCGCATCCGGGGCTGACCGGATGCCAGGTAGTCAATGTGACGGAAGCGGCAACGGTGGCGAGGCTGGCCCAGACCGCTGCGACGGCACCGGCAATCACGGTGACGGCGCAAGATCTGGCTTACGTGATCTACACCTCGGGCTCGACCGGCCTGCCAAAAGGGGTGGAAGTGGAACATGGTGCGTTTACGAACGTACTGACCGACCATACTGCCCGTTTGCACCTGACATCCGCCAGCGTGATGTTTAACCCGATGTCGCTGGCATTTGATGCCGGTAACATGACGGCGATACTGCCATTGTTTGCCGGATCGAAACTGGTGCTTGGCGAGCCGGATGACACCCTGCTGGAGCAGGCCGAAGCGCACGGTGCGACGCATATGATCAACTCGACCGCGCTGTTTGCGGCCATGGCTCCTCGTCCGCTGACCTCACTCAAAACGGTGGCATTTGGCGGCGAAGCATGCCCGGCCAATCTGGCCGCCAGCTGGCAGGGCAAACTGCGCCTGCTGAACATGTATGGCCCGACCGAGTTCACTGTGACCGCGCTGGTTAAAGAGTTGCAACCGGGAGAGCCGGTGACCATTGGCCATCCGGTTGAGAATACCCAGGCCGTGATTTTGGATGAACAAGGACAGCTTTGTCCGGTGGGCGTGGCCGGTGAGTTGTGCCTGGCTGGCAGGGGGCTGGCACGGGGTTACCTTAACCAGCCAGTGCTGACTGCGAATGTGTTTGTCACGCGGGAGATTGCCGGGCAGACCGTTCGCTGTTATCGCACCGGTGATAAAGCACGCTGGCTCAATAACGGTGAAGTGGAGTACCTGGGCCGGATTGACCAGCAGGTAAAACTGCGCGGTTACCGGATTGAGCTGGCTGAAATTGAAAATCAGATTGCGAAAGTTGCGCCGCAGCTCCATCAGGTCCGAGTGATCGTGGTCGGTGAAGGCGCGCAGCGCCAGCTGGTGGCCTATGCCACGGCGGAATCAGTGTCAGAGATGACGCCACATACCTCACCGGTTGGACGTGTCGAACCGGGGCAAATTTTGGCGGCCGCAGCCCGTATTCTGCCGGAATATATGGTGCCGGTAGAACTCATTGTGCTGGATGAGCTGCCACTGACCGTAAACGGCAAACTGGATATCAGCCGGTTACCGGCCCGCCAGCTAGTAACCGGAGACGGTGCTCAGCCTGATAATGACCTTGAAGCTGAGGTACTGGCGATTTGGCGCGAGGTGCTTAACACCGAACTGGGGGTTGAAGATGACTTTTTCCGTCTCGGCGGGGATTCGATCCTCAGCATTCAGCTCAACACCCGGCTGCGTGATGCGGGCTTTGCCTGCACCGTCAAAGATGTGTTTGAAGCGAAAACCGTGCGTAAGTTGTGCCGGACGCTGGCAGCCCATTCGCAGCATGAACGGGCGGTTGATGCCGAGCAGGGACAACTGGCCGGTACGTTTGATTTGCATCCGATTCAGCGCTGGTTCGATGCTCAGCCTTTTGCCCGTCCGGCGCACTGGAATCAGGCGGTGGTACTGGCTATTCCTGAGGTAGATGCTGCCCGGCTGACCAGCATGATGGCGCAACTGCTGGCTCACCACGATGCCTTGCGTCTGCGGGTAACGGACGACAATGGCACGCGCCGCCAGCGTTATCAGGCGTCGGTGACAGTACCGGAACTGGTGGAACTGGATGCGGCGAACATGACTGAAAGCGAGCTGTATGATGCGCTGACAACGCTGCAATCGCAGTTCGATCTCGTCAACGGGCCGGTAATGGCCTGGGCGCGGGTGCGTCATTTGCCGCTGCCAAAGGCTCAGTCCGAGCAAGGCGCAGAGCCCCAGACTGGGCTGTTCCTGGCGCTGCATCACTGGGTGGTGGATGCGGTTTCCTGGCGGATTCTGGCCGAAGATCTGCAGCGTTTGTATCAGGGGCTGCCGCTGCCGGCGAAAACCTCCAGCTATCGCCAGTGGGGCGATGCCCTGAAAGCCTATGCTGACCGTTATCCGGAACAGTTTGACTATTGGCACAGCCAGCTTGAGGCGGCTCAGTCACGTTGTGAGTCCGCTAGCGATGCCCGCTACTGCGCGTTACCAAATCAACTGAACCGTGACAGTGATGGCAAGGTGATTCCGAGCCAGGCGATGCTGGAACTGGATGAGAGCGAGACTGAACGTCTGGTCGGTAAGGCAAACAGTGCCTTTACCACAGAGGTGCGCGATCTGCTGCTTGCGGCTCTCGGCATGACGTTCAATGAACTGGGCTGGGGCGAGCAATCGACCGTGATGCTGGAAGGGCATGGCCGCGAGGACATTGCCGAGCAGCTCGATGTCAGCCGTACCGTCGGCTGGTTTACCAGTACCTATCCGTGCACCGTTGCCATGCAGCCTTCGCTGGCGGAAACGATCAAGCACACCAAAGAGGCGCTGCGGCAGGTTCCGGATAATGGTATCGGCTTCAATGCGCTGCGTAGCTATCATCCACAGGGCGCGCAGCTGACGTTCTCGCCAGTGGTCTTTAACTACCTGGGGCGTCAGACCCACAAGCAAGGGCTGCAACCGGAACCGTGGCGTCCGCTGCCGATAATACCAGGGCAAACGGCTTCACCGCTGAACCCGGGGGCTGAGCTGATCAGCCTGCATGGCGGGATCTATGAAGGACAACTGACAATGCGTCAGGTCGGGGTTCTGGATCAGGTTCTGAGTGAGCAGTTTATGGCGGCATTTAAAGCCAACCTGCTGGCTGTGATCCGTTACTGTGAGCAGCACACCGTGACTCACGGCAGGCAGTCGACGCCGTCAGATCACCCGTTGGTCACCCTGACCCAGCCAGAGCTGGATGCGTTGTCAGAACGGTTTGATATCGACGCGTTGCTACCGGCGTCTTCGCTGCAGCAAAGCATGTTTGCCCATCAGCAGCGTTGCCCTGACGATGAATCGTATCTGCTGCAAACCCCGATCCGATACCGACAGCCGCTGGATCTGACCTGTTACCGGCAGGCATGGCATGCGGTCGTCAGCGCTTATCCGGCGTTGCGGACGGTATTAAGCGGGCCGTTTGGCGAGGCAAACCCATTGATTCAGGTGGTGCAGCGTCAGTGTGTACTGCCGTTTGACGTGGTGGATCTGACCGATGAGGCTGATCCGCAGGCGGTGATTGCCGCATACTGCACGCAGGATCGCCAGCAGGGAATCCCGCTGCAAGGCGAGGCGCTGTTACGCGTGCGCTGTTTCCGTCTGGCGGACGATGATATTCAGGTGATTTTCAGCTGCCACCACGCGGTGATTGACGGCTGGAGTGGCCCGCGTCTGTTTGTGGCGCTTCATCAGGCGTATGAATCCTTGTCTGAGAGCGAGCATATCGAGGAATCCGCCGTGCTGCCAATCGATCAGGCGTATCTGGCCCATGCTGAGTATGCCTTCAGACAGCAGGCCGACACGGCAGCCTTCTGGGCTGAGAAGTCGCTGGCGACAGCAAAAGCCAATGATCTGACATTGTTGTTTGGTCACGGTTTTGCGGCGTCCCCTTACCAACAGCAACCCGAGGTGGTCAAAACGGCACTGTCGCCGGAGGCGCAGGCTGCTCTGGTGCATTTTGCCCGTCAGGCTGGCGTCACTCACAGCACGGTAGCGCAGTTTGCCTGGCACCGTCTGGTGGCACGTGCTACCGGTCAGCCGTTAAGTGACCAGACGACCACCATAGTTGGGAATGTGGTGCCGGGGCGTGATGCGCCGGTTGACGGGATCACCGCCAGCGTCGGGCTCTATATCAATACGTTGCCGCTGATGATGACCTGGCAGGAATCGCAGCCATTGGCCGTGCAACTTGCCGGGCTGCAAAGTGAGACCATGGCGCTGAACCAGCACGCCACGCAGTCATTGATCGCACTACAAGCCGGACGCGGACGACTGTTTGACAGCGTGTTTGTTTACGAGAACTATCCACGACCGGAAGCCTCAGAGCAGAAGGCCCCAGAGCAAGAGATGACACCCACCGAACAACCCGTCAATAATCTCCGCGCTGTACTGCAACCGGAGTTCGGACCGGCTTTTGAAAAGGTGGAAATCCCGCTCAGCCTGGTGGTCAATGAGGTTGGCGGCCAGCTGTCGTTGCGCTTTGAATTTGACGGGCAGCAGGTCGAGCCAGCTCGCGCCCGCGAGGTGCTGATGCGTTGGCAGGACGAGCTGTTAGCGGTGATTGCTGCCGATCCGCAGCAAGTGCTGCCACTGCTCCCGCTGGCATCTGTGGCTGAGCCGCAATGTTTGAACAGTAGGCATCATGTGAAGGCAGCTCCGGTATCTCTTGATGGGCCTTGGCCACCGGCTATTAGCCAGTTGGTCAGTCATGTGTGGCAGCAGAGTACTTCATTGACGGTCACGCCGGACAGCGCGCACTGGCATCAGCCGCTGTGTGCATTGGGGATTGATTCTCTGGGGGCGATTGCGCTGGTGCAGCGTCTGAACCAGGCGCTGAGCCAGCAGGAGCAGAAGCAGGCCGTGACTTTGGCAGAACTGTATCAGCATGCCACACCGGCAGCGATGTGCCGGGCACTGAGCGAAACGTATGCTCAGCAGCCTGAACGGGAGGTGGCCGATGTCTAATCTGGATCAGACAAACGCACTGTCCGCGTCTTGGTGTGCGCGTGTTTCTTCACGTGATTCTATATTTTCACGTGATCTTGCAACTATGCTGGAGGCCGCCCTGAACGGGGCGGCCGAGTCCGGACGGGTGGCCATCGACTTTGGCGATGTATCGCTCAGCTACCGTGATCTGCTGGCTGATACGGCACGGGTACAGCAGCGCCTGACGCAGGTGGGCTTGACGGCGGGATGCCGCGTTGGGATCCATCTGGAGCGAACGCCCACTCTGATTGCCTCGTTACTGGCCTGTCTGTTTTCCGGCATGGCATTTGTCCCGCTCGATCCGTTGTTTCCGGCGGGGCGGCTACGGGATATTGCTGAGGAAGCGCAGCTGGATGCGGTGCTGGAGGCTGGTCATGAAACTGGCAATAAGGCTGGCAGTGAAGTGCCAGCAGCCATCGGATTTCGCTGTCCGGTTGTTAGCTTGGATGACAATAAAGAACAGACGCGACATCGGACGCAGCATGGTGGTGTGGGGGCTCTGACACTCAGCCCGAAGCTGAGGCCCGATACCACGGCTTATATGATGTTCACGTCCGGCTCAACCGGCAAACCGAAAGGGGTCGTTATCAGTCATCAGGCGCTGGCAACCTTCCTGTGTGCCGCGGTCGCCAGACTGGAATTGGATGCCCGTTGTCACTGGCTGCTGATCACCACCATCGCGTTTGATATCTCGATGCTGGAGATTTTTGCCCCCTTGCTGGTGGGCGGCCGTTTGTTGCTGACCGATAGCGAAGCACATAAAGATCCTCATGCTGTCGCGGCTACGCTGGCGCAGCACCCGTCTGTGAATGTATTGCAGGCCACGCCGACCTTCTGGCGGATGCTGGTAAACACCGGCTGGCAAGGCCAATCCGGGATGACCGCGCTGACCGGCGGGGAAGCGCTGGACAGCGGATTAGCGCAGCAGCTGCATTCGCGCTGCGAGGTGCTCTGGAACTGTTACGGACCCACGGAAGCCACGGTCTGGTCACTGATGTCGACCGTGCAGCCGGGGCAGCCGATCACCATCGGCCAGAGTCTGGCCGGGTATGGCCATCTGGTACTGGATGAAACCGCGTCACCGGTGGTCGAAGGGCTGGAAGGGGAACTGTGCATTTATGGTGATGCCCTGAGTGATGGTTACTGGCAGCGGGCGGATTTGACCGCGGCGCAGTTTGTGGTTCGTGCAGACGGGCGGCGTTATTACCGCACCGGTGATAAAGTCCGGCGGCTGGCGGACGATCGCTATCAGTATCTGGGACGGCTGGATGATCAGGTTAAGCTGCGCGGCTACCGGATTGAGCTGGGGGAGATCGAAGCCCGGCTGCGCGAGCTGGATGGTGTCAGTGATGCAGCCGTCAGGTTGGAAGGCGAAGGTGAGCAGGCGATGCTGGTGGCGTATCTGGAACAGGATGCGGCTGGGGCACCAATTTCACAAGAAGTGACTCGCACACAAGGTATGACGCGTTTGCAGCTGCGTAAGGCACTGGCGGCACACCTGCCGGGCTACATGATTCCGGGACGGTTCGTGTGGCTGAACAGTCTGCCGAAAACCGCCAGCGGTAAGGTCGATCGTAAGCGGCTGGTGGCCGGTTAGCGACGGATTGGTATTCCTCTCTTGTCTTTAACCGACAAATAAACTTAACTGACAAAAAAACCGCCGAAAGGCGGTTTTTTGTTTAGCGTGGCAACCAGTGGTAAGGGTTATTGCGTCACCGATTGGGCTTCCGGCTTGTTTACCAGCTTGGCGATGTCATCCATCACTTTCATCGCGGCCAGCGGGCCCCCGACGGAGGTCCACAGTGAGCCGTCCACAGCGGTAAACCGACCGGCGTTAATCGCGCTCAGCTGGCGGAAGGCAGGGGTATTTTCGGCTTGTTTCATGGCATCCACGGCTTCGCCGGACGTGCTGAGGGTGCCGATCACCATCCAGTCGCCGTCCAGCACTGATAACGCTTCCAGACTCAGTGACATGGAATGGGTATGCCCCGGATCTTGCTGGTTATCCGGACGTTTCATGCCGACATCGGCAATCACCTGACTGGCAAACGAATCGCGGAACATGTAAGCCGGTCCTTTTGGGTTCCAGCGTACGACGCTGATGGTCTGGCCCAGTTGGTCACCAATAGCCTGTTTGGTTTGCTCAGCATGTGATTGATAGCGCTGCATAAAGGAATCGGCATCCGCCTCGCGGTTCAGGATAGTGGCGGTGCGCTTGAAAACCTCTTTCCAGCTTTCGCCATAGTTGAACGTCACCACGGTCGGGGCAATTTCATTCAATAGCTCAATCACTTCCGGGCGGTTTGGCGCGGTCAGGATCAGATCCGGTTCCAGCTCCAGAATGGTTTCCAGGTTCGGTCGGGACAGATCGCCGACAATCTGAATGTCGCCCTTGATAGCCGGGGCGAGGTAACGCGGCAGAGTTTGCTGACCACGGCCGTTAACGGTGCCGACCGGTGTCATACCGAGCGCCAGGGCGGTATCGAGGTCGATTTCGCTCAGGGTGATCACCCGTTTCGGGTGCAGGGGAACCGTAACTTGTTCGCCCAGGGCATTGTCAACGGTACGGGTATCGGCGGCAGTGGCCTGGCTCGCCATGCAGAACAGGGCCAACGCGGTAAACAGGCTTCGAAGCAACATAATACTCCTTATTATGCAAATCAGTGAATGAGATGAATCGTTCGCAATTGTACTTGATAAGGATATTGAGAACTATTTTTATTTATTGCTGTTCAGCGAAAAGGCGGGTTGATATCATGTCCAGCCTCGTCGATATACATGGAGTTGCAAGCGTGTCGAAACATCACCTTGTCTGGTTGGGAGCGGGCGTGGTTTGTGTCTGCTTTTTTTCGTTATTGTCTTTGTCGGTCGGAGCCGGAGAATACGGTGCAGCAGATGCGCTGGCGTACTATTTCTCGGCCATCAATCCGTCAGAGCACATGATCATGGTGATGGATACCTTGCGACTGCCGCGCACACTGTGCGCCCTGATGGTCGGAGTCAGCCTGTCGCTGGCGGCGTCTTTACTGCAAAGCGCGACCCGCAATCCACTGGCTGAGCCGGGGTTGCTCGGGGTGAATGCCGGGGCGGTATTGGGGCTGGTGACCGGACTGACCTATTTTGGCGTCGAATCGGCGCAAGGGTATCTGGTCTGGTCCGGGCTGGGCGCGCTGACCGGCAACATCGTCGTGCTGCTGGTCGGTCATGTCATGGGCAAATCCAGCCCGCTCAAACTCATTCTGGTCGGGGTGGCAATGAATGCCACGTTTGGCGGTATCTCCAGTTTTATTCTCTTGTCGCATCAGGTGGTGCTGGATCAGTTCCGATTCTGGAACCTAGGCTCGCTGGCGGCTGCGGATATGGCATCCATGGCGATGGTCTCACCGTTTATGCTGGTCGCAGTCGTGCTGACTTTTCTGCTGGCCCGTCAGCTCACCATGATGCAGCTGGGCGAGCAGCAGGCTCGCTCGCTGGGGATCAATACCCACTGGGTTCGTATTGGTGTCTTGCTGGCCTCAACCTTATTTACTGCCTGTGCTATTTCGGTTGCCGGGCCGATCAGTTTTGTCGGCTTCCTGGCGGCGTACTGTGCCCGCATGGTGGAGCCGGTGCGGCTGTCATTGCAGGTTGTGTTTTCGGCGCTGTTCGGCGTCTGCTTCATTATGGCCGCAGATATTTTGGCACGCTGGATGATTCAGCCGTATGAGATGCCAAACGGTGTACTGCTGGCGATGATTGGCGCCCCGGTACTGATTGGGGTGGTGCGACGGGGCGGTTTCCGCTCATTACTGGCCGTGAAGTAGGAGGAGTTGCTGATGGAAAAAGGGATGCAGCAAGTGATGCCAGCGCGCGCGCAACAATACACGCCGCCAGCCGCCGCACTGCCGGGGCAACACATACCGCACGGCAAATGGCTGTGGCGGTTGGGCCGTAAAACCCTGTTGGTGGAGCGGCGCGCCGTATGGATTGGGACGCTGTTGCTGGTTGCGCTGATGGGCCTGAGCCTGCTGGCGATCAGCGTCGGCTCTGCCAAACTGACCCCCTGGCTGGCATTGAAAGCCCTGCTGGGGGAATCGACCCGGATGGTCGAGATCATGGTGTTCAAAATTCGTCTGCCCCGGGTGGTGGCCGTGCTGGTGGCCGGGGCCGCGATGGGGCTGTCCGGCTGCATGATTCAGACACTGGTTCGCAACCGGCTGGCTACCCCGGATATGGTCGGGGTGAATGAAGGGGCCACACTGGCTATCACCTTTTTTACGCTTTATCTCACACTCGGAGCCTGGCCGTGGTGGGCGGCGCCGCTGGGGGCGGTGGTGGCTGCCGTGATGCTGTACACCTTGTGCCGTAACCCCGGTGAGCAGGGATACTTGTTCGTGGTTATCGGTATCGGGGTGTCGGAGCTGATGCGGGCCGTGGGAGAGTTCCTGATGTCCACCGAATCGATTGTGCACGTCAGCAGCGTGTACTTCTGGACTATGGGGAACTTTGTCGGTCAGGGCTACAACGTCAGCCTGCCGGTGGCTGGATTGCTGGTGCTTATCTGTCCGGCCGTGATGTATTTCTCCCGCCAGTTGGCTGTGTTGCGGCTGGGCATCCCGACAGCGCAGAGCCTGGGGGTGAATGTCAATCGGGTGCAGGTAGCCATCCTGATGCTGGCGATTCTGGTCGCCGCGCTGGGCACCGCAATTGGCGGGCCGGTGGTGTTTATTGCGATGGCGGCGCCGATTATTGCGAGCTTCCTGCTCAAAGGACGGGTCGTCCCGCTCTGGACCGCCGCTATGCTGGGCGCACTGCTACTGTTGCTGAGCGATACCCTGGTGCGGGTGCTGGCTGACCCCCATGAGGTGGCGACTGGCATCATGACCCGGATTCTGGGCGGCATCATGCTATTTATTTTTCTTCTGCGAGATAAAGGACAGGCAGACTAATGACAGCGTTAACGATGACAGGGGTAGGATTTTCCTACGAGAACAAAACCGTCCTCAAGGATGTTTCATTCCGCCTGGGTAAAGGAAAACTGGTCGGCATTGTCGGGCCGAACGGCGGGGGGAAATCGACCCTGCTGAAAATGATGGCCAAGCAACTGGTCCCGCAGCAGGGAAACATTACCTTAAACGGCATGTCACTGGCCGACTACTCAATGAAGGCGCTCGCCAGAGAGTTGGCTTTTTTGCCGCAGCAACCCATCAGCCCGGCCGGGATCACAGTCGAGCAACTGGTGCAGTATGGTCGTCATCCCCATCAGGGCTGGTTCAGTCAGTGGAGTGATGAGGACGCGGCACAGGTTGCCAACGCTATTAAATGGATGAAACTGGAAGATCTGCTGCAACAGCCGGTGGCAAGCCTGTCCGGCGGCCAGCGTCAGCGTGCCTGGCTGGCGATGATTCTGGCTCAGGATACCGGCGTGATTCTGCTGGATGAGCCAACCAGCGCACTGGATATCGGTCATCAGATTGAAGTGATGGAAAGCATCAGCCAGATGGTGGCGGTAGGAAAAACCGTGGTGTTGGTGATCCATGATCTGGCGGCAGCAGCACGGTACTGCGATGAGCTGGTTGCCATCGGCGAGCAAGGCGTCGTGGCGGCAGGCCCGGTGCGCGAGGTGATCACCAAACCGATGATCGATAAGCTGTACAACACCCATGTGGATATTTTGCAGGCACCGTTTGATGATGCCCCAGTGATCGTGCCGCGCCGTCAGGCCGACTGGCAACGACTCACGGGTTGATGCTCTGACGCGCACTGATAAAAGCCAAAAGCCAGCCGAATCGGCTGGCTTTTGGCTTTTATCAGTAACCGGTTTATCAGTGCCCCAAATGGCGTTAACCCTCGTTGGCAGCCAGCTGACGCGGGCAGCCCTGACGGCGTTGCTCAACCGCATCGGCCAGCATGGTCAGCAGGGTTTTGGTATCGTCCCAGCCGATACAGGCATCCGTAATGGACTGGCCGTAGGTCATCTCTGCCGCAATATCCTGACGACCTTCAACCAGAAAACTCTCTGCCATTATGGCCGCAATGGCATGATTCCCGTTGCCAATCTGGCGACAGAGCTCTTCGGCAACCAGCAGTTGGCGCTGGTATTGCTTCAGGCTGTTACCGTGGCTGCAATCGATCATGACGCCGGTCATCAGCCCTTTGGCATGCAGCTGCTGTAGCGCATGACGGATATCATCTTCACTGTAATTTGGCGTCTTTCCGCCGCGTAGGATCAGATGACAATCCGGATTCCCGGTGCTGTTAACGGCGTAAAGCTGACCATCTTGTCCGACGGTGGTGTAAAGGTGCGGATGGCGGCTGGCGATCATTGCATCCATGGCAACACTGATATTGCCGTCAGTGCCGTTTTTGAACCCTACCGGGCAAGGTAGTCCGGACGTTTGCTGCCGGTGTGGCTGGGACTCGGTGGTTCTTGCGCCAATCGCGCCCCAGCTCATCAGATCGGCCAGATAGGTAAAGCTGGTGTTGTCGAGGAACTCAGTCGCGGTCGGCAGCCCCAGTGCGTTAATTTGGATCAGCAGCTCGCGAGCCTGATACAGCCCTTTGGTGATGTGATAGCTGCCATCCAGATCCGGATCAAACAGTAAGCCTTTCCAGCCAACGGTGGTACGCGGTTTTTCAAAATAGGCCCGCATCACGACCACTAACTGGTCCTGATGCTGCTCGGCGTACGCGGCCAGTTGTTGGGCATAGTCCAGCGCCGCTTTCGGGTCGTGAATGGAGCACGGACCAATCACCACCAGCAGGCGGTCATCGTGGCCGTGCAGGACATCCCGGATGGCCTTTCGCGAGGCAGAGATGTGTCCGGTGATCGCCGGCGGGCAGGGAATATCCTGAGCCAGCGTGGCCGGGGTAGGCAGTGCCTGCCATGAGTGGGCTCGGATCACTGAAGGGTCAATAGCCATTGTTGGTTCCTTTGTTGTCATCGGTCGATGACATCACTCTTGTGCTTCCAGGCCTTTCAGCCTGACGTCGTTACAGGTGGTCGATTCTTATTCTTTATTATCAATTACTTCGTGGCGTCTGGCGTGATAGCTGTCTTCATCGTTACCAAAGCGCCAGTAGGGAATGGCGTAAACCTGTGAACGATCCACATCCAGCTCACGGCGGATGTAGCGCCGCAGACCCACGACGATCTGCTCTTCGCCACCCAGCCAGAAATAGCTGTCCGTGACATGGTGCTTGTCATTTTCAAGCTGCAGGCAGAACTGGTCGATCAGCGGCTGAACCTGATTGGGTTGACCAAAGAACCACTCAATCTTGACCCCTTCCGGGCAGACCAGATCCTGGAGATCGGTATGGTCAGGCACCTGCAAGGCGACATACCCCCGGCTGTCCGCAGGCATGTCTTCGAGCATGGCGGCAATAGCGGGCAGAGCGGTCAAATCACCGGCCAGGAAGTACTGTGAGGCCGGTTTGAGCATCGGGAACGGGCCGCCCGGCGGGGAGATACCAAGCTTATCGCCGGGGCGGGCGGCCAGGGCAAACCGAGAGGCTGGCCCGATATCGCCGTGCAGGGCAAAGTCGATATCTATCTCACCGACTTCACGGCGCAGGGCGCGTACCGAGAAGGTGCGCAGCAAAGGTTTGTCTTCCGCCGATGCCCATTTAGGGCCGCTTTCTGTCATCGCCGGCAACACCGGCTCGGACTGGTCTCCGTGGGCTAGCATGATCTTGATATGGGCGCCGTGACTGCATGGCGGGTAGTGTGCCAGTTCAGGGGAGGTGAAGCAGATGCGCCGGTAGCGCGGGCCCAAATCCTGGACAGATTTCACGGTGAGTAACACCGGCTGACGTTTAACCGTGCTGTCATTTGAGGACATAGTGGCTCCTTAATCAATAATGATATCCATTCTCGTTTGATTATACATAAACTCAACAGTGTTAACAGTAAAAGCTCATCTAAGTTACTGAGATCACACCAGTTAAAACAAACAGTAACAGTAATAACAATAAGGATTTGGGCAAGGGTTGTCTGTCTGATGAGGCCGAAGGGCAGCTTTCTGAGCTTTAGTCACATAGCAGGTAAAAAGCTGCACGAAAAATAAAAACCAATAATAACAGGTATTTATTGTTTGTATTTAAGAGGGGCTGTGTTGAGCGCACAGCCTGTGCAGCTTTAGGCTTACCATAAGCCTAAAAGGTGTGCGAGGAGTGAGAAAGAGCAAAGTAGCAGTCTTTTTGTTATCGCTGCTGTTTCAACCATCAGGGCTGGGGGACGATAACAGTCACCATGGCTTCGTTGCCATGAATGCCGGAACGCTCGCCGCTTCATGGGAATAGCGGTACACTTAGGCGGTTAACCCATGATGCCGCAGGGCTTTTTGACGGAATGTAAGGACTGGTTAATGACTGCCACCCCGAATGACACCAGCTATGTAGACAGCGATCTGCTGACTGAGATCGCCATTGCCTATTATCAGGACGGCGCGACCCAGGAAGAAATCTCCAAAACCTTCGGCATGTCGAGGGCGAAAGTGGGCCGCTTGCTCCGCCGGGCACGGGATGAAGGAGTGGTGGAAATTACGGTAAAGTATCATCCGGTATTCAGCGAGAAACTCGAACAGCAGTTGATTGAGCGTTTTAACCTTAAACGTGCCCTGATTGCACTGGACCAGCCGGACGATGAAAGTCAGCGCCAGCAAGTTGCCAGTCTGGTTTCCAGCTACCTCTCTTCCATTCTGACCGATGATATGGTGGTGACGGTAGGTCAGGGACGCAATATCGCCTCTATCGCCAATCATGTCGGCGTAGTGCCGCATCGCAACTGCCGTTTTGTCTGTGGTATCGGCGGTACGCACCGCTCAGGCAATGCCATCAATGCCGACCATATCTGCCGCCAGCTGGCCAAGAAATACGACGGGATCAGTGAAACCCTGTACGCACCGGCGTATGTCGATGATATCAAAGTCAAAGAAGCCATCATGAAAAACGGCACGGTCAAAGAAACACTGGACCGTGCCCGCCGTGCGGATGTCGCGCTGGTTGGGGTCGGGGATATGAACGAGAACAGCCACATGGTCAAAATGGGCTGGTTTACCCCGCAGGAAATCGTAGAGGCGCGGATCCGGAAAGGGGTGGTAGGTGACATTGCCGGTTATGACTTTTTTGACAGTCAGGGTCGCCGAGCCGACACCATGATGAGCGACCGGGTGATTGGTCTGAGCATGGAAGAGCTGCGCCATATCCCGATTGTGGTGGTGACCGCCGCGGAAAACAGTAAAGCCCTGGCGCTGCTGGGCGCATTGCGATCCGGTGTGGTGGATGTGCTGGCCACCAGTGTCAGCAACGCCCTGACCATCCTCAATCTGGATCAACAAATGAAATAAAGGATCTGATGATGCCATTTCGGATCAGTTGAGATCAGGCTGCCTGCGGGCGGCCTTTTTTGAAAGGTGGGCCGGCGTTTTAACCGAGGGAGTTACCCTGACTTCCGGCGAGCTTGCTAAGATTGATAAGGGGAAATGGGGAGCGCGCAATGTTAAAACGATATGTATGGATGCTGGCAGTCGTGGTCAGCCAGGCCGCATGGGCGAGTCCGTGGGAAAAAGTTAAAACCCCGAGTCACGGGGAATCGCAATCAATCGGGGGATACAGTAACGGTTGTCTGGCGGGCGGGCAGAGCCTGCCGCTGGAAGGGGATGGTTATCAGGTCATGCGATCTTATCGCGGGCGCTATTATGGCCATCAGGATATGATCAAGTTTCTGCACGATCTGGCTCACGGGGTGAACCAGCTTAAGCTGGGACAGCTGTTGGTCGGGGATATCGCGATGCCGCGGGGGGGACGCTTTGCCTCCGGGCACGCCAGTCATCAGACCGGGCTGGATGCAGATATCTGGCTGAAGCTGTCGGATAAACCGCTGAGTGATGAAGAGCTGATTGATGTGCAGCCATTGCCGATGGTGCACCTTAAGCAGTACCGCATCAACAAGAAAAACTGGGGTGATAAACAGGCACTGATGATTCAGCTCGCGGCCGCAGATGAACGTGTGGCGCGGATTTTTGTCCATCCGGTGATCAAAGAGCAGTTGTGCCAGCGGGAATGGAAAGAACGTGACTGGCTGCGGAAAGTCAGGCCGTGGTGGGGCCATTACTACCACTTCCATGTCCGGCTGAATTGCCCGGAAGGTGATACCAGCTGTAAGGCGCAGACGCCGCCCCCGCCGGGTGATGGCTGCGGCGCGGAACTGGCTTCTTGGCGGCCTAAACCTAAACCGGTCACCAAAGAGAAACCGAAGGCGGTTGCCAAGGTGAAAAAGAAACCGCCGGTAGTACCACCGGCCCAGTGCGTGGCTTTACTGCAAAAAGACAGCTGAAACCCATCTGGTATCCGAATGCGTCTTTCGATGACGAAGAGTCAAGCTGTTTGCGATAAGCGGGAAGGCAAGCATTTAAACCATACGAAAAAAGCGCCCGACAGGGCGCTTTTTGATGGCAAAACCAGTGGGTTCACACCAGACCTTGCAGGGTGACGAACTTCTCTAGCAGTTCGTCTTCGGTCTCGATGTGTTCCGGGTCAGTAATAATACAGTTGGTGATCGGGCAGACCGACTGACAGGTCGGTTTGTCGTAGTGCCCTTTACACTCGGTACATCTGTCCGGGTCTATCTCATAGATTTCCGGACCCATGGAGATCGCGTCGTTCGGACACTCCGGATCACACATGTCGCAGTTGATGCACTTTTCTGTAATTAGCAATGCCATTGCGATTAGTTACCGTCTTTAGGACCGTGAGGATTACGGGTGTTCTCACCGGCATTCAGGTTGCGCATCAGCAGACCGAATTCCAGATCCATATCCTGAGGTACCGGGATAAAGACAAAGTGGCCGTTACCTTTGGCATCGGTGATCACTTCAGACTTACGGTTTTCCATGGTCTCCAGGGTGAAGATCACGTTGCCTTTCGGGGTCATCAGCTCCATGCTGTCGCCCACAACGAATTTGTTCTTCACTTCGACTTCTGCCAGATCACCGCGGCGTTTGCCGGTGAACTCACCCACAAACTGCTGGGTGTCAGAAATAGAGTAGCCGTACTCGTAGTTCTGGTAGGCATCGTGCGTGTGACGGCGCAGGAAACCTTCGGTGTAACCACGGTGAGCCAGGCTCTCCAGGGTACCCATCAGGGTTTCATCAAATGGCTTACCGGCGACAGCATCATCAATCGCTTTGCGGTATACCTGTGCGGTACGGGCACAGTAGTAGAACGACTTGGTACGGCCTTCGATTTTCAGTGAGTGAACACCCATCTTCGTCAGACGCTCAACGTGCTGAACGGCACGCAGGTCTTTCGAGTTCATGATGTAAGTGCCGTGCTCGTCTTCAAACGCTGCCATTTTCTCATCCGGGCGGTGAGATTCGCTCAGCAGCACCACTTCGTCAGTTGGCTTGCCTTTACCGATTGCCACTTCCGGACGCTCTGGCTCTTGCATCTGAACGGCAGAGGCTTCCTGAATTTCCACGATTTGCCCCGCGTCATCTTCAGTTGCTTTCTCGGCTTTGTATTCCCAGCGGCAGGCGTTGGTGCAGGTACCCTGGTTCGGGTCACGCTTGTTCATGTAGCCAGACAGCAGGCAACGGCCAGAGTACGCCATACACAGTGCACCGTGTACGAACACTTCCAGCTCGGTTTCCGGACAGTGTTCACGAATTTCTTCGATCTCTTCCAGTGACAGCTCACGAGATACGATCACGCGCTCAACGCCTTGAGTTGCCCAGAATTTCACGGTTGCCCAGTTAACGGCGTTCGCCTGAACTGACAGGTGAATTGGCATATGCGGGAAGTTTTCACGCACCATCATGATCAGACCTGGGTCAGACATGATCAAAGCATCCGGGCCCATCTCAACGATAGGAGCCAGGTCACGGATGAACGTTTTCAGCTTAGAGTTATGCGGCTGAATGTTACATACCACGTACAGTTTCTTACCCTGCGCGTGCGCCTCGTCGATACCGATTTTCAGGTTTTCGTGGTTGAACTCGTTGTTACGAACACGAAGGCTGTAACGTGGCTGGCCGGCGTACACGGCATCTGCGCCGTAGGCAAATGCGTAACGCATGTTTTTCAGGCTGCCCGCAGGCGATAACAATTCAGGTTTAAACATAGCTCTTATAATCCAGTGTCTGATTGCAAATCAGGCCGTATCACTCGGGATACGGAGTTGAGGCGGGATTTTACTGTGATCCCACCCACAAAGGCAATGGATAGAGGGAAATGAGGCAGGAATCCTGATGGCGGGCGGTGCTGTTGCTCGAAAGGGACGGTCACGGCTAACCGAAAACAACCGGTTGGAATGACAGGAACCGATACACAGGCGGCAAATAAACGATGGGTGACCCGCGGGGCGGGATAGCAAAAGGCGACCTGAGGTCGCCTTTTTTCTTTGAGTGTTCGATGTTTTTTGAGTGCTAGTTTTTTTGTGACCGGTGTTTTTGTGACAGGAGTCGTGTGGTGCCAACCGATCAGGCTTTGGCTTCCAGGCCGCCCAGCACGTCAAACAGGTTTGGCAGGAAAGCGGAAAACTCACCAGCCATCAGAGACAGGTCAGCATCCAAGCGCTGCGCCATGTCTTCCCGGTCGATATCGTCGTTCTGATCGCGCAGTTCGTCGGAGAACTTCAGGCGTTTTACCGACAGGTCTTCGTTCAGCACGAAGTCAATGCGATCCTGCCAGTTTATTGCCAGTTTGGTGACCAGTTTGTCTGCTTCAATGTGCGCCAGAATTTCATCGCACGACAAATCCTGTTGCTTACAGCGAATCACGCCGCCGTCTTCCAAAATCGCTTTCAGCTCGGCTTCTTCACCAATGGTGAAGCCGTTAGGTGATTCGTTGCTGCGTACCCACTCGGTCATGGTCAGTTCAGCCGGTTTTTCCGGGGTAACTGGTACAACCGGCAGGCTGCCCATTGATTTACGCAGCAGGCCCAGCAGTTCCTCGGCCTTCTTGAAGCTGCCGGCATCAACCACGATATAGCCTTCTTTTGGCATGATCAGAGCGTAAGTCTGGGAGCGACGGCTGAACGCGCGCGGCAGCAGATCCATCACGATCTCATCTTTCAGGGTGTCTTTTTCGCTTTTCTTCAGCTTACGCCCTTGTTCGATTTCCATCGCCTCGATTTTCTCGCTCAGTGATTCTTTGATCACCGACGACGGCAGCATTTTTTCTTCTTTACGGGCACAGATCAGGATGTTGTCACCGGCCACATGGGTAAACATATCACCGTGTTTACCCAGGGCGTGTACCCAGCCAAATTTCTGCATGTCCTGGCTGCCACATGGTGTAAAACGGAATTCTTCCAGTTGCTGTTCCAGTTGGTCAGGGTTGATGTCGATTTCGCGGCTGAAGCGATAGGTAAGTACGTTTTTAAACCACATCATGGCTGTTACAGATCCTAGGTTGTGCATTTGGCTGTCAATCTTATTGCATTGATAAAAGAATGTCGTTGGTTTTCTCGGCCACCGGGTTGGGCGAAAGAAAAAGTGCGGTACAATCTCACGCAGTTTTCCAACTCGGCATATAGATTTGTAATGAAGATTCTCCATACCTCCGACTGGCATCTGGGTCATCAGCTGCATGGTTACAACCGGGATTTCGAACATCAGGCATTTCTTGACTGGCTGGCAGACACACTGGAAGCCAGTCAGGCCGATGCATTGCTGGTGGCCGGGGACATTTTTGATACGGCCAATCCGCCGGCCAGTGCCTGGCGCATGTTGTACCGTTTTCTAGCCCGGCTGGCGAAAAACCTGCCGAACCTGAATGTGGTGATGATTGGCGGCAACCACGATTCGCCAAGTAAGCTGGATGCCCCGCATGAATTGCTGAAAGCGTTTGACCTGCATATCGTCGGGGGGATTCATCGCCGTGAAGATGGCGAGCTGGACACCGAACGTATGTTGGTGCCGCTGACCGACGCCTCCGGGCAGCAGGCAGCCTGGGTGCTGGCGGTCCCGTTTTTGCGCAGTGCCGATCTGCGTACGGATGGTCTGAGTGAAGAGGATGATCGCCTGATCAAGGGGGTCGAAACCCTGTATGGAGAAGTGACCGCAGCGGCGCGGCATGGCCGCCAGCCGAATCAGGCACTGATCGGGATGGGACATGCTTACATGGCCTCGGGCAAGCTGTCAGAGATGTCAGAGCGTCGGGTACTGGGCGGGAACCAGCATGCCTTACCGGCGTCCATTTTTGCTGAGGACCTGAGCTATGTGGCGCTCGGGCATCTGCATTTGGCGCAACGGGTCGCCAAGCAGGAGCACATCCGCTACAGCGGCTCGCCGCTGCCGTTGTCCATGTCAGAGCGGGGCTACAACCACCAGGTGGTGCTGGTGGACTTCGACGGGGCCGATGTGACGGCGATTGAGCCGGTCTCAGTGCCGCGCGTGGTGGACATGCTCAAGGTTCCGGCGTCACCGGCACCGCTGGCCCTGGTAATTGAAGAGCTGAGCGCGCTGGACGTGGAAGGCAAGCCGCGCGAGCAGCAGCCGTTTCTGGAAGTGCATGTTTTGCTTGATAAGCCACAAGCCCTGCTGCGGGAAAAAATCATGGCAGCCTTGGATGGCAAAGCCGTGCGTCTGGCCAAAATTACGCCTCATTATCCGGCGACCCAGACTCAGCAGGGACTGGGGCACCGTCGTCTGTCTGATGTGACGCCACAGCAAGTGTTCAACCTGAGCTGGACGCAGAAATATCAGGGCGAACCGGATGAGGCGATGACGGCCGCGTTTGAGCAGCTGCTGATCAATGTCGAAGAAGATGAAGCGAATTTGTAATACAGCCACCGAGTAAATGAAGAGAGCACAACAACGATGAAAATACTTGCGCTACGTGGTGAAAACCTTGCCAGTCTGCAGCAACCGTTTGAGATCGATTTTGCCGGTGGCCGGCTGGGCGAAGCCGGTCTGTTTGCCATCACCGGTAAGACCGGGGCCGGAAAATCCACGCTGCTGGATGCCATCTGTCTGGCGCTGTACGACCGCATTCCCCGCCTGCAATCGAACAAGAAAAACGATGCTGAAATTGGTCGCGATGATGAGTCGAACCGGATCAAGGCCAATGACGTGCGCAGCATTCTGTCGCGCGGCAAGGCCGAAGGCTATGCCGAGGTGGATTTCATGGCCAATGACGGCACCGCCTGGCGGGCCCACTGGCATGTGCGCCGTGCTCGGGGCAAGGCGGACGGCCGTATTCAGGCCGCGGAACAATGGCTGGAAAACCTCGACACCGGACAGCGTTTTGCCGGTAAAAAAGCCGAGCTGCAGACGGAGATTGAGCGCCTGATTGGCCTGACGTTTGAACAGTTCCGCCGGGCGGTAATGCTGCCGCAGGGGGAATTTGCCGCGTTCCTTAAAGCCGGATCCGACGAGCGTGCCGCTCTGCTCGAACGCATGACCGGCGGTGAGATTTACGGCCGCCTGTCCGTCGCGGCCTATGAACGCGCCCGGGACGAAAAACAGAAACTGACTCAGCTTCAGGCGCAGCTGGGGGACATTGAACTGTTGGATGATGAGCAAAAGGCCGAGTTATCCGCTCAATTGGAACAGTTCAAAGCGCAGCTGCAAGGTATCGATCAATCACTGACAGCGCTGGCGCAGCATCAGCAGGCGCTGGAGACCGAAGCGCGCCTGGCGCAGCAATGCGCGGATGCGCAGCAGGCCCGCCAGCAAGCAGAACAACAGCACCAGGAGGCGGCTCCCCGTCGTGAAACACTGGTACAGATAGCCAAAGCGCAACCGGCCAGACACGATTTTTCCCTGCTGCAGAAAACCCGGTTGCAGTTGGCGAAGCTGGAAACCTCAATCGCCAATGCCCAGCAAAGTCTGGTTCAGGACAAGCAGCAGCTGGTCAATGCCGATGGCGCGGTGCAGCAGGCCCGCACAGCCCTGAACACGGCCCGTCAGCAGTGGGAAGCGTTGGAGCCGAAACTTAAGCAGGTCACGGTTCTGGATGAACAACTGGCGGCAACCCAGCGTCAGTTGAGCGCCATTGAGGCTGAGTTCCTGCAGCATCAGAATGACTGTCAGCGCCAGCAGACTGCCCTGGACGAGAAAAAACGCCAGCAGCAGCAGTGGCGAACCCGCCAGCATCAGTTGCGGATCCAGCTCGAGCAATATCATGAGCTGGCCGGTGTCGCGGAGCAGTATCAGCCGGTTCTGGATAACTTGGATCAGTACCTCTCGGCGCATCGCACCTTAGGCCGTCTGGCTCAGGAAAAGCAGCAGATCCTGCATGAGCAGCAATCGCAGTCTCGCAATCTGGCGCTGCTGGAGCAGCAACAAAAAGAGGTGAGCGGTCACTTAGGCGAGCTTGAGCAGCAGCTGACCCGACTGGATCTGGCGCAACAAGAGCAGCAGCTGGCCGACAGCCAGAAACGATACAACGACAAGCAAGCCGAACTCGATACCCTGCGCCAGGCGATGTCCGGCACCAAAGAGTGGGCCGGGCTGCTGGAGCAGACGGAAAAACTGCAGGGCGAGCGACAAGAGCTGACTGAGTATCTGACTCAGGTGGAGCAGCGACTGGCAGCACTGGCTCCGGCGATGGAGCAGTTGCGGGCCCGGTATCAGGAAGCCGAGCAGCAGTTCCAGCAGAGTCTGGCCGTGGTGAACCTGTCGGAGTACCGCAGCCAGCTTAAGCCTGATACCCCGTGCCCGTTGTGTGGTTCGGAAGATCATCCGTACGCCGCGCAGCATCCGGTGGTTGAAGGCTTGCTGCACCAACAGCAACAACGCCTGCGTGAACTGCAGCAGCAACTGCAGGACGGAGAGGGAGAACGCCGCCACCTGCAACAGCAGTTACCACACGGTCAGCAGCGTCTGGCGGTGATTGATAATGAGTTGCACCGTTTCCGCCAGTATCAGGATCAACTGCTGGCTCCGCTGCTGGATGTGCTCAAACAACTGGAGCTGGAGGAGAGCCTGACGGCGTCACCGGACACCGCCCGGCTGAACGACCAATTACGCCAATGGCAGCAGGACGCTGAGCAGGTTTACCGTGACATCCGTTTGCAGCAGCAGGCGATGGAACTGGCTCAGCAGCAGATTCAGCACGGGCGTCATCTGCAACATCAGCAACAGCAGTTGCAGC
The DNA here is from genome assembly GCF_028621875.1 of Photobacterium sp. GSS17. Classification (NCBI taxonomy): domain Bacteria; kingdom Pseudomonadati; phylum Pseudomonadota; class Gammaproteobacteria; order Vibrionales; family Vibrionaceae; genus Photobacterium; species Photobacterium sp. GSS17. The sequence continues at coordinate 737,491 of NZ_CP117517.1, forward strand.
AGGCCGCCACGGAAATGAAAGAGCGTCAGCACCAGCTGGAGCAGAGTGCGACTCAGTGGAAAGAACGACTGCAGTCGATTGAGCAACAGAGCGAGACCCAACAGGCGATTCTGGCGGCTCGTAGTGAGGCTCTGAACGAGCAGTACGGCAGCAACCAGTGGCTGCAGATGCTGCGTCAGCACGGTTCGGAGCAGTATATTCATCAGCTGAAACAACAGGTTGAACATTATCTTTCCGGTAAGAAAGAGCTGGAGCAGACCGATCAGCAATTAACGGAACTGGCACCGCAGTTGGCAGAACTGGAAGCCGGACTGGCGGCAGGCTATCGCCAACTGGCGGAATGGCAGCAGAAAGCGGCGACGTTGCAGCAGCAGGCGAAATCTACCTGGCAGCAACGGGTCGCTATCATCGGTGAGCAGAATGCTGACAGCTTGGCGGCCCAACACAAAGCCGCTATGTCTGAGGCCCAGCAGCGACTGACTGAAACGGAGCAGGCGCAGCGCCAGGCCGGTGAGAAAGTGGCCGCCGCCGAGGCAGCGCTGACAGGCTGGCAGCAGCAGGAAAAAGAGACGGCAGCGGAGCACCGTCAGGTGGTGCATGACTGGCTGGGCTGGCAGGAAAAGCTGGGACTGAATGAACATCAGCTGATGCAGTTGCTGAGTAAAGATGAGCACTGGCAGGAGCAAGAGCAGGCGGCCCTGAAGGCGCTGGATGATGCGCTCACCCAGGCGGCGTCAGTGCTGAAGGAGCGACAGCGCGCCATTGAGCTGCATCAGGCTGCAGCCGATGCTGCCCGTGACTGGGGCGAGGCTTTTGAGTTGGCCCTGAACTCGGCAGAGCCGATCAGCGTCCAGCTGGCCCCGTTGCAGACCCAGTGGCAGCAGGACAAAGCTGGACTGGAAGAGCAGATCTTCCGGCTGCGTCAACGGCTGGTACAGGCTGAACAGGCACTGCAGCAGGCCGGGGAGCTGACCGAGAAGCTGGCGGCGCAGCAACAGCAAACTGAACTGTGGGGCCAGATGAGCGAGCTGATTGGCTCGGCAACCGGCAACAAGTTCCGCACGCTGGCACAGGGACTGACCCTGCAGCAGCTGGTGGTGTTGGCCAATGAGCATTTGCAGGAGCTGGCTCCGCGTTACGCGCTGCAACCGGTTCCGGGCAGCCCGCTAGCCTTGCAGGTGATTGACCACGACATGGGCGACGAAGTGCGCAGCGTGGAATCGCTGTCAGGCGGGGAAAGTTTCCTGGTGTCGCTGGCTCTGGCGTTGGCGCTGGCCTCCCTCGCGGCCGATACGCGCCAACTGGGGTCACTGTTTATTGACGAAGGTTTTGGTACGCTGGACCCGGACAGCCTGGAAATGGCACTGTCCTGCCTGGATGCACTGCAGGCCGATGGACGTCAGATCGGCGTGATCTCCCATGTCAGCACGCTGGTGGAGCGTATCGGGGTGCAGGTTTGCGTTGAAGCGCAGGGCGGGGGACGGAGTAAAATAGCGGTCAAAGGCTAAGCGCCTGATTGAATATTGTACGGCCGGGTTGTGAGCTTGATTCACAACCTGGTTTGTATGACAGTTTCATATACAACAGGTTACGTTTTTCTCCGGGCTAGTCACAAAAGTGTCATACTTTACACACATAATGGCGCTCGAAAGACAGCAACTAAGTAGGTAATGAACATTATGGTAAGACGGATTCTTGTTGTAGAGGACGAAGCACCAATCCGCGAAATGCTCTGTTTTGTTCTTGAACAAAAAGGCTATCAGGCTATTGAAGCTGAGGATTACGACACGGCGCTGGAAAAGATTTGCGAGCCGTACCCTGAGCTGGTTCTGCTTGACTGGATGCTGCCTGGCGGTTCCGGTATTAACCTGATTAAACACCTGAAACGCGATGAAGTAACACGCCAGATTCCGGTCGTGATGCTGACGGCGCGGGGTGAGGAAGAAGATAAAGTCCGCGGACTGGAAGTCGGTGCGGATGACTACATCACCAAGCCTTTTTCTCCGAAAGAACTGATGGCACGGCTGAAAGCCGTGATGCGTCGGGTATCCCCGACTTCGCTGGATGATGTGATTGATGTCCAGGGGCTGAAGTTGGATCCGGTCTCACACCGTGTGACCTCGAACGAGCAGCCGCTGGAGATGGGGCCGACTGAATTTAAGATGCTGCATTTCTTTATGACGCATCAGGAGCGGGTGTACAGCCGTGAACAGCTGCTGAACAATGTCTGGGGAACCAATGTGTATGTCGAAGACCGTACGGTCGATGTTCACATCCGTCGCCTGCGTAAGGCGCTGGAAGCACATGGTCACGATAAGCTGGTGCAGACTGTACGTGGTGCCGGGTATCGTTTCTCAACACGGGTTTAGTGGTTTTTCAAAGCAGTAACAGACAGCGGGAGTGACCTGAATGCTCCGCTGTCACGGAGTAAACAATGGTTGAGCGGCTGTCGTGGAAAAAGTTGGTCTGGGAACTGATCCTTTTCTACTTGCCTTGGGTGGCCCTGGGAATGATCTTTGGCTATATGCCTTGGTTCTTGCTGGTGGCAACATGGATCCAACTTATCTGGCATTTTCATAATCAGCTGAAAATGTCCAACTGGCTGTGGAAAGAGCGCAGCCTGACACCGCCTTCCGGCTCGGGCAGCTGGGAACCTCTGTTTAATGGCATTTACCGGCTGCAACAGCGCAACCGTCGCCGCCGCAAAGAACTGGCAACTCTGATCCGCCGCTTCCGCAATGGTGCGGAATCCCTTCCTGATGCTGTTGTTGTCTTTCGCAGCGAAGGGAACATCGTCTGGTGTAACAAGCTGGCGCAGGATCTGCTGGGATTCCGTTGGCCGGATGATGCCGGGCAGCCGATCAGTAACCTATTGCGCAGTCCGGATTTTGTCCGCTATCTGGCCGGACGCACCTTTGATACGCCGCTGGAAATTACCTCGCCCTTTAATTTTGACCGCACGCTGGAGCTGCGTATCATGCCGTATACCGAAGGGGAATACCTGATGGTGGTACGTGATGTGTCGCAGGTAAAGCAGCTTGAGGGGATGCGCCGCAACTTCTTTGCTAACGTTTCCCATGAACTGCGTACCCCGATGACGGTGCTGCAGGGGTATCTGGAAATGTCCAAAGATCCGGATATGCTGGTTGGCCCGATGTGGGATAAAGCCCATGGCGTCATGACTGAGCAGTTAAGCCGAATGAACTCACTGGTGGAGCAACTGCTGACTCTGTCGAAGATTGAGGCGGCCCCGAATATCGAGCTGGAAGAAACCATCGATGTACCGGCAATGCTGGAAATCTTGGAAAAAGAAGCGGTGTCTCTCAGCGGTGGTGATGAGCACCTGTTCACTTTTGAAGTTGATAAAAGCCTCAAAGTACGTGGTGATGAAGATCAGCTGCGCAGTGCGATTTCTAACCTGGTGTACAACGCGGTGAAACACACCCCGACCAATGCGGAAGTCAAAGTACGCTGGTTCCTGTCTCCGGGCGGGCCACGGCTGGAAGTGATTGACCACGGGCAGGGCATTGAACCGCAGCACATTCACCGCCTGACGGAACGTTTTTACCGGGTGGATAAGGCCCGCTCTCGGGAAACCGGGGGGAGCGGTCTGGGGCTGGCTATTGTGAAACATGCTCTGAGTCACCATGACTCGCACCTGGAAATTGAAAGTGTGGTGGGCGAAGGCAGTACGTTCTCCTTTACCCTGCCACAGCGCCTGGTTGCCAAAGCGGCCTGAGCGCAAAAACATCTGTGACTCTTAGCGGCCCTTGTGGCCGCTTTTGCCGTATTTAAGGAGTAAGCCGTCTTGAGGACGAGAGGGAAAGTAGCCCTGTACCAACTGCGCCGCCTCGCTCATTGGCCACGGGCATTGCGTACCCGCCTGTCAGCCGGGGTTTTGTCAGCCGGGCTGGGCGTGCTGATGACACTGGTGGCCAGCGGTCCGGCGCAGGCCACCCATAGCCGTTTACCTGACTACCAGCCGGTGACTGGGGTCGGGATAGCCGGCAACCTGTCATCAGTCGGCTCTGATACCTTTGCCAACCTGATGACCTACTGGTCAGAAGAATTCAAGCGCTTTTATCCCGGGGTCAATATTCAGATCCAGGCGGCCGGTTCGTCTACCGCGCCCATAGCCCTGATTGAATCGACAGCGCAGCTGGGGCCGATGAGCCGCCGGATGAAAGCCAAAGAAATTGCAGCGTTTGAGCAGGAATTCGGTTACCCGCCGACTGAAATCCGGGTGGCGATTGATGCGTTGGCGGTGTTTGTCCATGAAGATAATCCCCTGAAAGGACTGAATTTTGCTCAGCTGGATGCGATTTATTCCCGAACTCTGCGTTGTGGCGGGCTGACGCCTATTGATCATTGGGGACAGGTCGGTATGACTGGGCGCTGGGCCGAGCGGGATATTCAGCTGTTTGGGCGTAACTCGGTATCCGGCACCTATGGTTTCTTCAAACAGCAGGCCCTATGCCACGGTGACTTTCGCAACAACGTGAATGAACAGCCGGGGTCGGCATCGGTGGTGCAGTCGGTCGCCAGTTCACTGACCTCGATCGGTTACTCCGGGGTGGGTTACCAGACGACCGGGATTCGGGCGATTCCGATTGCCCGGGAAGGAACTGACTATGTGGCTGCTACCATCGAGAATTCCGTCAACGGCAAATACCCGCTGTCTCGTTATCTGTATATCTACATCAACAAGCAGCCGGACAAACCGTTGTCGCCGCTGGTGGCTGAGTTTGTCCGTTTTATTCTCTCTCACACCGGCCAGGATCTGGTGGAGAAGGACGGCTACATCCCGCTGCCCTCCAGTTCCGTTGAAGCGACCCTGCGCCAACTGGAGCTGTGAGTTTCCTCGGCCGGTCAGCTCTTGAGCGGTCAAATGGGGCTAACTACTAAAAACGGCTTGCCTCAGGGCAAGCCGTTTTGTGTTTTTGCCTAGCACCTAGCACCTGGCACCTAGCACCTGGCACCTGGCACCTAGCACCTAGCTGGCATTTAGTACTGGTCGATGTCCGTGGTTACGCGATGAGCAGCGGCGATTCACATAGGTGCAGCTGCCAGCCGGCTTTCTGCCAGTATTCTTGCTCCTGACGGAGATCGGCGGCGAGCAGCCGGTTATCGGCTTCCCAGCCTTCCGGCAGAATCAGGCGCCACTCTTCTTTGTTGGCTTCAACCGTGATCGGTGGCAGCGGGCTGTCACTGCGTTGGCCATTCAATGCCACGGCTAGGCGCAGGGTGCGGATCAGGGGGTAGAGGTGCTTTCGCTTATAAATACTCAGCTCCGGCATCTCTTCCAGCTTCAGGCTCTTGCGTTGGTATCTGACCAGTGTTGCCAGCACCGTTTGCTGCTCCAGGTTAAACCCGGGCATGGTACTGTGCCGCAGGAGATAGGCCGAGTGACGGTGAAAGCCCGGATAGCTGATGCTCAGGCCGACTTCGTGCAACTGGGCGCCCCAGCCGAGCAGGGTGGCCAGATCGGTTTTGGCCAGCCCCGGTTGTGGCTCAATCTGGCTGTAGAGCATTTCGGCCGTTTCCTTAACCCGCGTTGCCTGGGCTAGATCAACATTGTACTGTTCGGCCATTGCGGTAGCGGTCCGGACCCGGATATCACTGAACCGGAAACGATCTTCCATCTCGTACAACAGCCCTTCACGCAAGGCGCCGTCTGAGAAAATCATCTCTTCAATGTCCAGCGATTTGAAGACTGCGCTGAGGATAGCTACCCCTGCGGCAAACACCGGTTTGCGGTCGTCTGTCAGCCCCGGTAGATCCAGCTCGTCCGCCTGTTTTACTTTCAGCATGGCCTCAATCAGCAGTGCCAGCCGTTCCGGGGTGATCACGCCGTCCTGATGGCCCATGCCGATCAGCACTTCCCGGATCGCCTTGATGGTGCCCGAGGAGCCGATTGCCGTTTGCCAGCCGGCACGCATGTAGGTGTTGGCGATACTTTCCATTTTCTGCTGGGCAGCCAGCTGGGCGGCAGCCATGCGTTTGCTGCTGATTTTGCCTTTCGGGAAAAACAGCTTGTTGTAGCTGACACAGCCCATGTGCTTGCTGTAGGCAATCAGAGGATGAAAACCTTCCCCGATCACCAGCTCTGTGCTGCCGCCACCGATATCAACGACCAGCTTGCGGCCGTTGTCCGGCTGGGTATGAGCCACGCCAAGGTAGATCAGGCGGGCTTCTTCGGTGCCGGGAATAATTTCGATCGAGTACGGGATCAGAGCTTCAGCCCGCTTGAGAAAAACGTGGGCATTTCTGGCCTGGCGCAGGGTATAGGTTGCGGCAATGCGGACATTTTCCGGCGGGAACCCTTGCAGGCGTTCGGCGAACATGGCCAAGCAGTTCAGGCCGCGCTGAATCGCGGCCTGATCGAGGTTTTGCTGCGCATCCAGCCCGGAGGCCAGATGCACACGCTGTTTATGGCGACTGATAATTTGCAGGCTCTGGCCGACCACGCGGGCAACAACCATGTGAAAGCTGTTGGAGCCAATATCTATCGCGGCAATTTCACGGGGTGCTTCGGGTTCTGTCATGCGTCGTTTTCACTTTTCTGCGCTTGCTTCTTGAGCTGTTTTTCCGACTGCTTCAGATAATCATAGATCTCGATTTGAGATCGGATCTTCCGCTTGTTGCCCCGGGACACATAATTGTTGCTCATGTCGCGGTCGAGTACCCGGGCCTTGACGGTGTCTGACAGCTGGATATTGAGGATATCAATGATCTTTTGCTTCAGGGCCGGGTCGTCAATCGGACAGCCGACTTCAATTCGGTTGTCGATGTTTCGGGTCATCCAGTCAGCGGAAGAAATGAAAACCTCCGGATCGCCGTTATTATCAAACACCATGACTCGCGGGTGTTCGAGGAAGCGGTCGACGATGCTGATCGCGGTAATATTTTCACTGATGCCCTTGATGCCGGGGATCAGCGAGCACATGCCACGGATGATCAGCTTGATTTTCACGCCTGCATTGCTGGCCTGATAAAGCAGGTTGATCAATCCTTTATCCACCAGGTTGTTCACCTTGAGTGTAATACCCGCCGGCAGATTTTGCTTGGCATGGGCAATTTCACGATCAATCAGGTCGTACATCCGTAAGCGCGAGTTACGCGGCGAGACAATCAGTTTTCTGAATTTCACTGGCTGGTACGGATTCTGGATGTAGCTGAACACCATGCGGACTTCGTCGGTGATTGCCGGCTTGCAGGTCATCAGGGAGAAGTCAGTGTAAATCCGGGCGGTGTTCTCGTGGAAGTTACCGGTACCGATATGGGCATAGCGAACCAGTTCATCCCCTTCGATACGGGTGATCAGGCAGAGCTTGGAGTGAATCTTCAGGCCCGGTACGCCAAACACCACATGGACGCCGGCTTCGGTCAGGCGGCGGGCCCATTCAATATTGGCTTCCTCATCGAAACGAGCTTGCAGCTCGACCACCACGGTCACCCGTTTGCCGTTGTTGGCGGCATCAATCATTGACTCAATGATCCGGGACTGTTTGGCCACCCGGTAGATATTGATTTTGATGCTGCGCACTTTCGGGTCGTACGCTGCCTGGCGCACCAACTCCGTCATGTGGTTGAAGGTGTGGTACGGGTAATACAGCAGGATGTCCTGCGCTTTGATCGCATCAAAGGCGTTGCGGGCGCTGACAAACTGGTAGCTTTCGAGCGGTGGCAGCGGATTGTTTTCCAGGTAGTTGCGGCCGACGTTCGGGAAACCGATAAAGTCTTTGAAGTTATGGTAACGGCCGCCCGGGATAATGCTGTCGTAACTGGAGACTTTAAGCATGCTGCACAGGGTGTCGACCATATCCGCTGGCATATCGCGCTGGTACACGAACCGGACCGGCATGGCCGTCAGACGTTGGCTCAGGCCTTCAGACATCTGCTCCATCAGGCTGTGTTCCACTTCCTGGCTCAGGTCATATTCCGCATCGCGGGTCATTTTCATCGCATAGGCTGCCAGACTGTCGTATTCAAACAGCCCGCTGAAAATTTCATCGAGACAGAAGCGGATAATGTTATCCAGCAGGATGAGAGTCTTGCGGCGCTTCCCTTTCGCCTCCGGCAGTTTGATAAACCGTGGCTGCTGATCGGTCGGGATTTCCAGCAGGGCATAGCGTTTGCTGTCGCCTTGCTGCATTTCTACCGCCAGGTAGGAATATTCGTCTTTAAGAAATTGCAGCAAATCCACATCATCGGTCAGCAGGATTGGCGAAATGTGGGGAAGGATTTGGGTACGAAAATGTTTTCGGAGCCAGTTTTGCTGATGATCATCGAGCTGCTGTTCATTGACCAGGAAAATGTGGCGCCGGGCCATTTCCAGCAGAATTTCGTTATAAAGGGTATCGAAGTCCTGGTTCAGTTTGAGCACGCGACTCTGGATTTTGCTGAGGAGTTCTTTGGAGTTTTCGTTACTGCCTCTTTCCTGATTGATCAGAATGCGGCGTTTTACATCGGCAAAGCGTACTTTGTAAAACTCATCGGTATTACTGGAGAAGATACCGAGAAAACGCACACGCTCTATGAGGGGGACTGACTTGTCGGCAGCCTCCTGCAGCACACGTTCATTGAAGGAAAGCCAACTGAGTTCTTTTTCTAAATAGAGAGGTTCCGTGCTCATTTTATTCCTATAGAAAGCTTGGGCTAAAGGTACTGCTGGCCTGTGGCCGGTTTCTTCCTACCAGTGGTGTCTACTGCGCATGCCCAGACTCCCCACAGATAGCCGCCTGAGGCGACATACCGGCAGGGAGCGGCGCAGCAATCCGTCTAAAGGTACAGCTGAAACGGGCTCAGGCCTTAGTTATTATCAATATCAATGGTCAGGTCATCGGCAATCGACTCCAGCGCTTCCTGGACATGCTCAATACTGAGTCCGTCCGGCAACTCCAGTTGGAAGTCAGCGGTAAAAATGGGGTAGCCCCAGTTGGGGGCGCTGTCAGAGTCGGTTTTCAGCTTGTTGATGTTGACGCCCAGCTGCTTGAGCTTAGTGGTGACATCTTTCACGATACCTACCCGGTCATTACCGGTAACCAGCAGGTTAAACAGGGTGGTGGTCGGTGAGGTCTTGCTTTCATCCTCAACAATCTGCACTTGCAGGGCTTCGATCTCGCTCAGTGCTTTGCTCAGCGCGGCAATGTGCTGATCGGCGACTTCCACTTGCAGGATCCCGGCAAACTGGCCGGCGAGTTTACTCAGGCTGCTGGACAGCCAGTTACCGTTGTTCTGGTAAATTGTATCGGAAAGGGTTTCAACAAGACCCGCCTGATCGCGGCCAATAACAGTGATGATGAGGTGCTTCATAACGATATCCTTATTCGTTGAGGCGATAGAAAGCCGGAGGCTATTGACCATTATGTGACCTGGTGTATGTTCTGTCTAGTTTCGTAATAATTCAGGTTATTGAAAACTGTACAAAATTACCTGCAGTAAAGGGTAGAACAGTTTTGTGACATTTTTATTGCAGTGCGTCCTGTTAAGTATGCTGCAAAGTGGCTATTGCAAGCGGCGGGATCCATCCCCGTAGCTGGGACAATTTCGTTGTCATATAATTGTCATCTAAAGGCAATATTATAAGTAAGCGTGTAAATTTATTGAGGTAATAATGGCAAAGGCCAGCGAATTTTTGATGGGAAACAGTCCTGGCCGGAAGGTAACCGATAAGCTTGCCCGATATGGAGTGACAGCTGGAGGGATCTTCGTATTAATTACCTTAGTTCTGATTTTTTTCTACCTGCTTTATGTGATCCTGCCGATTTTCTCTGCGGTCCGTGTGGTACCTCAGCAGGCTTTCTCGACCTCCTTTGCAGATCGCACGGCACTGGTCACTTTTAACGATCGCAACGACACCTTGTTTCGCCTGTCCGATACCGGGCAGTTGTCGGTGATCCCCCTGACGTCGGCCGATCCCGGTCGCGAAGTTCGCCAATACACCTTACTGCCACATACAACCAGCATCGGGCGCAGCCTGCCGGCGGAAGATCTGATCGCCCTCGGCGGCAGCGAAGGCGAAGTGGTGATAGCCCGGCCGCTTGCTGCGGGTGACGGTTATCAAAGCGGCTTGTCGATGGCATTTCCGCTCGGGCAGGAGCCATTGCAGCTTGATCCGCAACGCCAGCCGATCGTTAAACTGGCAGTGTCGGTACGCAGCCGTCGGGCCGTGCTGGCGGGGGTGACCGCAGATCAGCGTATCCGGGTGAAAAAGTTCACCGGGGGAGAGGTCTTGGGGCAGACGGGGCCAGAGCACTGGCAGGCCACTGACTTCGCGTTGGAAGGCGTTGCAGAGCCTATTGATGATCTGGCGGTCACGCCGGATGCGCGAACCTTGTATCTGCTGGCCGGAAAACGTATCTATGTTGTGACTCTGGGCGAAGCGCAGGCGCAGATCCGTCAGGTGGTGAGTGTCGCAGACGGCGATGCGGAGCCGCGTCAGCTGGCGTTGTTGTCCGGAGCCAACTCCTTGTTAATCACGGACAGCGAGCACCGTGTGGCGCAGTGGTTTGAAGTAGTGAAAGACGGGCGCCGCTCGCTGGTGAAGACCCGTGAATTTGCTCTGCCGCCTGGCAATGTTACATCGCTGGTCCCGGAATATGCTCGTAAAGGTTTCTTTGTGCTGCAGGATGACGGCCAGTTGTCGGCGTTTTATACCACAGTGAAAGGGGCTATCTACAGTTCTGCGGTATTTACTGATAAGGTGCCGGACACCCTGATGATTTCGCCGCGCGCCGATCGTCTGGTCGCCGTTACGGGCAATCAGTGGCAGACTTATAAAGTCGACAACCGCCATCCGGAAATCGGTTTTGCCTCGTTGTGGCAGAAAATCTGGTACGAGGGCTATCCGGAGCCGGATTTTGTCTGGCAGTCCACCTCGGCCAGTGATGAGTTTGAACCTAAGCTGAGTCTGGTGCCAATCATTTTCGGTACCCTGAAAGCGGCGCTCTATGCCCTGTTTTTTGCGGTTCCACTGGCACTGGCCGGTGCAATTTACACCGCGTATTTTATGTCGTCGCGGATGCGGCGGGTGATTAAACCGACCATTGAGCTGATGGAAGCGCTGCCGACGGTCATTCTGGGCTTTCTGGCCGGGATTTGGCTGGCGCCGATTGTGGAAAAAAATCTGGCGGGGATTGCCCTGCTGCTGGTGGCCTTCCCGTTGGCAATGATGGCTGCTGGACTGGTTTGGGCGCTCTTGCCGGGACGTTTTCGTCAGCGCATTCCCGGCGGTCTCCATATCCTGTTGCTGATGCCGGTTATCGTGCTGGTCGGTTACGGGTGTTTTGCTCTCAGCCCTGCGCTGGAAACGCTGCTCTTTGGCGGCGATATGCGGGTGTACCTGAATAATGAGTGGGGCATTGGCTACGATCAGCGCAATACTCTGGTGGTCGGGATTGCGATGGGGTTTGCGGTGATTCCGACAATTTTCTCAATTGCGGAAGATGCGATCTTCTCGGTACCTGGCCACCTGACCAGCGGTTCGCTGGCGCTGGGGGCGACCCACTGGCAGACACTGACACGGGTGGTATTGCTAACTGCCAGTCCGGGGATTTTTTCCGCCGTGATGATGGGGCTGGGGCGCGCAGTCGGGGAAACCATGATTGTGCTGATGGCGACCGGGAATACGCCGATCCTCGACTGGAACGTGCTGGAGGGAATGCGCACCCTGTCTGCCACCATTGCGATTGAAATGCCGGAAAGCGAAGTGGGCAGCTCTCACTACCGGGTAATGTTCCTGGCAGCTTTTGTGCTGTTTGTATTTACCTTTTTCTTTAATACCGTCGCCGAGCTGGTACGTCAGCGGCTGCGGGAAAAATACAGTTCACTCTGATGAGGCACGCCAGACAGTGCACAGAGCGAAAGAGACTTTCACAGGAATGAAGACGAAAAGAACAACAATGACGACGTGGCATCATGCGTAAATGGTTTGAATCGGGCTCGCCCTGGATTTGGCTGACCGCCGGCGCTGTCAGTCTGAGCCTTGTGGCGGTTCTGGGGCTGTTATTACTGATCGGCTGGAAGGGGCTGGGCTATTTTTGGCCAGCCCCTGTTTATCAGTTTGAGTTGTCAGTGAATGGTCAGCCGGCCATGGAACACAGCACCGTCATCGGTGAGTTGTACGAGCGGAAAACGGTACCGGTTCAGCAGTTGGCTGATGCCGGGGTAGACACGTCGGCGTTTGCCGCGGCCGGTCAGGTTGATCGTTACATCATCAAAACCGGCAACCGGGATCTGCTGGGCAGTGACTTTGTGACGGTACTGGCACCGCATATCGTGAGCCAGCAACCGGCAGCCGGGGTAGCTGTCATCGAGCGAATGAAAAATGGCCGTTTCTACGGGGTGCCCACCGCATTGTATGAGGACGGCAGGCCGATCTCGCTGGATAGCCTTAACCTCAGCCTGATGCGGGCCATTGCCGTGCGGGAGCAGATTCGTCAGCTGGAAAAAAATGAGCTGAAATCGCTTAACTACCAGTTTGAGCGGCTGCGCCGTAAAGATGGCGGCAAGGTGGATCCGGCAGAAAGAATCCGCTTGGAGCAGTCCCTTCATGCCCTGGAGCAGCAACTGACTCAACTGCGCAAGCAACTGGAAAGCGACACGCTGATCGTGCGGGAAATGTCAGGCAAAGAAATTGCTCTGCCTTTAGCGCAGATCCTCGATTTGTGGTTTCCGAATGAAATGACACTGTCGGCCAAACTGGTGCACTGGCTGGATCAGCTCGGTAAGTTTGTCAGCGAGGACCCGCGCGAAGCCAATACCGAGGGCGGTGTATTTCCGGCGATTTTCGGTACGGTATTCATGGTGCTGCTGATGAGCGTGATTGTCACTCCGCTAGGGGTGATGGCGGCCGTCTACCTACACGAGTATGCCGGGAAAAGTATGTTTACCAAATTGATCCGGGTGGCGGTGATTAACCTAGCCGGGGTTCCGTCCATTGTTTACGGGGTGTTCGGGCTGGGATTTTTCGTCTACATGGTAGGCGGCACCATTGATGAGGTCTTTTTTGCCTCTGAGCTGCCAGCGCCGACATTCGGTACGCCGGGTATCCTGTGGTCGGCGTTGACGCTGGCGATCCTGACCCTGCCAGTTGTGATTGTCTCGACCGAAGAAGGCCTGGCGAGGATTCCGGTGTCTATCCGGCACGGCTCACTGGCATTGGGCGCGACACAGGCAGAAACCCTGTGGCGGACGGTATTGCCGATGGCCAGTCCGGCAATCATGACCGGATTGATCCTGGCAGTTGCCCGCGCCGCCGGGGAAGTGGCCCCTTTGATGCTGGTGGGAGTGGTGAAAATGGCCCCGTCATTGCCGATTGATAACCACTTCCCGTATCTGCACCTGGATCGTAAATTCATGCATCTTGGTTATCATATATATGATGTCGGCTTTCAGAGTCCGAACGTTGAAGCTGCCCGCCCGCTGGTGTATGCCACATCATTTTTACTGGTGACGGTGATTGTTGGTCTGAATCTGACCGCCATCGGTATCCGCAACCATTTACGAGAGAAGTTCCGCTCCCTGGAGCAATAGCGAGAGTCAGGAAGGATTATGTTTTCAATTAATTCCCCAATCGGTTTGTTTGCCCCCGTTGACTTGTCCGCGTTGCCCGAGGAAAAAACGGCGTTGTCTATCGAGGGGCTAGATTTGCATTACGGCAACCATCAGGCCCTGTTTGATATCAACATGCGCATTGCTAAAGGGCAGGTGACCGCGTTTATCGGCCCGTCAGGCTGCGGGAAATCGACCCTGCTGCGGTGTATCAACCGAATGAATGAGCTGGTTGAAGGGTGCAGGGTTGACGGCCAGATCATGCTGCACGGGCAGAACATCTATGATAATAAGGTGGACGTGGCTTCGCTGCGACGCCGGGTCGGGATGGTGTTTCAGCGCCCGAACCCGTTCCCGAAATCGATTTATGAGAACGTGGTGTACGGGCTGCGTCTGCAGGGCATCCGGGATCGTCGGGTACTGGACGACGCGGTGGAAAACTCGCTGCGCGGTGCTGCGTTGTGGGATGAGGTGAAAAACCGCCTGCACGAGAATGCTTTCGGGTTGTCCGGTGGTCAGCAGCAGCGTCTGGTTATTGCCCGGGCGATTGCCATTGAACCGGAGGTGCTGCTGCTGGATGAGCCGACATCAGCGCTGGACCCGATCTCGACGCTGACCATTGAAGAGCTGATCAACGATCTGAAAACCAAGTACACGGTGATCATCGTGACGCACAACATGCAGCAGGCGGCACGGGTGTCAGACAATACGGCATTCATGCACATGGGCGAGCTGGTGGAATACGGCAGTACCAATGATATTTTCACCACCCCACGCGAAAAACGAACAGAAGATTACATCACAGGTCGATACGGTTAAGGAGTTAAGCGATGTTAGACAATGTAAGCCTTGGCCGTCATATATCCGGCCAGTTTAATGCCGAGCTGGAGAGCATCCGCTCCCATGTTCTGGCGATGGGCGGGCTGGTAGAACAGCAGCTGGCTGACGCCCTTAAAGCGATGCATAAACAGGACATTGAGCTGGCTCGCCGGGTGATCAAAGATGACCATAAGGTCAACGCCATGGAAGTGGCAATTGATGAAGCCTGTACCCGCATCATTGCCAAGCGGCAGCCAACCGCCAGTGATTTGCGTCTGGTGATTGCCATTATCAAGACCATTACCGATCTGGAGCGGATCGGTGACGTGGCCGAGAGCATAGCGAAAGTGGCGCTGGAAAACTTCACCAATAAGCAGTACAACCTGCTGGTGTCGCTGGAGGCGCTGGGTCAGCACGCGGTGCGTATGCTGCATGAGGTTCTGGATGCGTTTGCCCGGATGGATGTTAAAGCCGCGATTCAGGTGTACCAAGAAGATGACCGGATTGATCGTGAATACGAAGCGATTATCCGTCAGCTGATGACGTACATGATGGAAGACCCGCGCTCGATCCCTAACGTGTTGCAGGTAATGTGGTCAGCCCGCTCTATCGAACGGGTCGGTGACCGGTGCCAGAATATCTGCGAATACATCATCTATTTTGTCAAAGGCAAGGATATTCGCCACACCAGCCCGCAAGAGCGGGAAGATATTCTGCGCTGATTGATGCTGCGCCGGGCAAGTCAAATCGATTGGGTGAAATCGGGTGCAAGGCGTTTGATGCAAGAAGCCGGGAGCAAAAGAAAAGGCGGACCAGTCCGCCTTTCTTGTTTTCCACGTTAGTGACTATTTACTAGTGACTATTCACTGTCGTCGTCAGCATCATCAGAAAACAGGTCCGGAACAAAGGTCTGATCATCTTCAGGCGCCCGGATATACCCTTCTTTATTCACGTCTGGCAGCTCAATTTTGGGGTAATCAATCTCTTCATAAGGGATCTGGGACAACAGGTGAGAAATGCAGTTGATGCGCGCCTTTTTCTTGGTATCGGCATCCACCACCCACCAGGGACACTGTTTGGTGTCGGTGTATGCGAACATCTTATCCTTGGCTTCGGAATAGGCTGCCCAGCGCGAGCGGGATTCCAAATCCATCGGGCTGAATTTCCAGCGCTTTATCGGGGTGTTGATCCGTTCCAGGAAGCGTTTTTCCTGCTCTTCATCAGAGACGGAAAACCAGTATTTCAGCAGGATGATACCGGAGCGCTCCAACATGCGTTCAAATTCGGGGCAGGAGCGCAGGAATTCTTCGTATTCGTCGTCGGTACAGAACCCCATGACCTTCTCGACCCCGGCCCGGTTGTACCAACTGCGGTCAAACAGCACCATTTCACCGCCAGCCGGCAAGTGAGCGACATAGCGTTGGAAGTACCATTGGGTCCGTTCTTTTTCGGTGGGCTTGGGCAGTGCTACGACCCGGCATACCCGAGGGTTGAGTTTTTCGGTGATGCGCTTGATAACGCCTCCTTTCCCGGCGGCGTCGCGGCCCTCAAAAATCACCACAACCTTGAGCTCTTCCTGTTTGATCCATTCCTGCAGTTTGACGAGTTCAATCTGCAGGCGCTCAAGCTCTGAGTCGTAATCCTTTTTTTTCAATCGTTGTGCTGGTGGCTGATAACCCATACCTGTCTCTCACTTTTTACTGCGCTTAACAAAAGAGTAACGCGGAATGAGAACCTTGACGAATTGGATAGCTAATTATTTGAAACCAATGGCACTTTTTCTGTATCGGGCAGCTAAAAGCAAACCGTCCCTGCCAAGTCTTTGGTGTGGCAGGGACGGCATGCAGGAATAGCTTCAGGAACGATGTTGATTGTGTGGGGTATGGCTATATGGGGTATGGTTGTCGAGAGTTTGGAGTGCCTGGACAACAGCCCTGATTTTGTCCGGGTCAGTGACCGGAATGGTAAAGTCATCAACCTCAGCGCTGCCCATATAGGCTTCCTGTGAATATTGCTGCATCAGGCTGGAACGGGTGCTTTTACCTGACAGGTGCACTTCCTGCACGCCGGTCTGTTGCACAATCTCTACCACGTTGCCGGCATGCAGCCCGGCACCGGCCATAATGGCCAGTCGGTCACCGCAATATCTGACCATCTCAGCCAGTACCGGAATGCCCTCATAGGCGTTGGCTTTAAGGCCGGAGGTCAGTACTCGCTCACAGTTGTGAGACATGATGGTGTCCAGTGCCGCAAACGGCTCAAGGCACTGGTCAATGGCACGGTGGAAAGTCACCCCCATCCCCTGGGCTTCCCGGCACAAGGCACCCAGCAGCTCGGCATCAATGCGGCTGTCTGGCAACAGGCCACCAACCACAATGCCTTGCAATCCGGCTTCACGAGCTGCGTAGACGTCAGCCAGCATGATTTCTTTGTCCTGCTCGCTAAACAGAAAATCCCCCTGACGCGGGCGGATCATGGCGTACACCGGCACCGTCGCGTGACGGGCTGCCAGTTTCATCAGTCCCGGATTGGGCGTCAGGCCGCCAAGGGCGAGGGAGGAACACAGTTCGATACGGGTTGCACCGCCTTGCTGGGCGAGATGCAGGGATTCAATGTTATCGATACAGACTTCAATATGCCGGAGTGTCATCGGGTTAGCTCAGTTATTGTGAAGAATCTGCAGTGTAGAGCATCCGAATGTCTGATGCGATAGCACAGATCAAGACAGCGGGAGGAGTCATTCAGTTGGGGAAGGGAGAAAGGGCAGAAAGCGGAAGACAGAAACGAAAAGGGCCCGGTGTATCCGGGCCTCATATTATTGTGTCATAGACTGACTTTTCGGCTTTACGTTTTCACGTTTGTGCCGTCACACCGTTGAGCGAGTGTGATTTACGACAATAAGATGTCTTATTTGCCTAGGTCTGCAGTGAACTCAGACAGGTAAGCAGCAACGCCTTGTGGAGAAGCGTCCATACCTTTCTTACCTTCTTCCCACTGTGCTGGGCAAACTTCACCGTTCTTCTGGTGGAAGTTCAGAGCGTCAACCATACGCAGCATTTCGTCAATGTTACGGCCCAGTGGTAGGTCGTTAACTACTTGGTGACGAACAACGCCTTCTTCGTCGATCAGGAAAGAACCACGGAACGCAACGCCTGCTTCTGGGTGCTCAACATCGTAAGCTTTGCAGATTTCGTGCTTAACGTCTGCAATCAGAGGGTAACGAACCTGACCGATACCGCCGTTCTCAACAGCAGTGTTACGCCATGCGTTGTGAGAGAACTGAGAGTCGATAGAAACACCGATTACTTCAACGCCTTTCGCTTGGAAGTCTTCGAAACGCTTGTCAAAAGCGATCAGCTCAGAAGGACATACGAAAGTGAAGTCTAGTGGGTAGAAGAAAACTACCGCTTTTTTACCTTTTGTGTATTCTGCAAAGTTGAAGTTATCAACGATTTCACCGTTACCAAGAACAGCTGCAGCAGTAAAATCTGGTGCTTGACGACCTACTAGTACCATGTGTTTGGTGCTCCTAAAATATTGTGTTTGTCGCCGACCTTTCCGGTAGGCTTCTGTTTGAACGGGACAAACTATAACGAAACTGGTACATTGAAAAAAGCGGAATAAATAGATTGATGTAATCGAAAATTGCGATGAACAAGTTTCCTTCACTTAAACAGCTGCACTATTTGGTGACCCTGTTTGAAACCCGACATTTTGGTGAGGCGGCCAAGCGCTGCTTTGTCAGTCAGTCAACCCTTAGCTCCGGCGTCCAGAATCTGGAAGAATTGCTGGGCTGTCAACTTATTGAGCGTGACAACAAGTCTCTGGTCTTTACCTCGACCGGGGAGGACGTGGTCGTACGCAGCCGGGAACTGTTGGCTCGTACCCAGGATCTGATGGAGCTCTCCAACTGTAAAGGAGGGGATGGGATGGATGGTCAGCTGCGCATCGGCTGTATCCCGACCATTGCCCCTTTCCTGCTCTGCGATCTGGTGCAGGAGGTGAACCGCCTCCACCCGAACCTTCATTTATTGCTGCGGGAAGATACCACGGCCAACTTGCTGACGGCTCTGCGTAATGGCGAGATGGATGTCCTGATTCTGGCGCTGCCGGTGGATATTAACGGTATGCACAGTCAGGTGGTCGGGCGTGACGATTTCAAAATGGTGATCAGCCAGAAGCAGGCTTCACAGGTCAGCGTACCGCTGCGGTATGCCGATCTGCCGAATGAATCGGTCTTCTTGCTTGAGAAAGAGCACTGTCTGACCGATCACGCGGTTTCTGCCTGCAAACTGACGTCGAAAGAGAAGATTAACCCTTTCACGGCGACCAGTCTTCATACGTTAGTTCAAATGGTTGCGAACGGGCTGGGCACCACCTTCATTCCCCAGATGGCGATCGATCATGGCCTGCTGGATAACCAGAACCTGGTGATTGTTGATCCGCCGGGCCAGGAAGAAGCCTACCGTGAGATAGGACTGGTATGGCGTCCGACCTCTACCCGTACCCGCACCTTCGAACGCCTGGCAGAAATTGTTGCCGGACTGCTCTGATTTTATTTCCTCCAATTTACTGGTGTGCTGAGAAAAAATCGCTTTCTCAGCACATTATCCTGCTTTTATTTCATCTTTCCCGATCTTACCCATAGTCCACCAGTGAGCTATTCAAACTGTTTTGTAGGTATATGTTGTTTCGCGTAGCGAATAAATAGGGTTGATATGCCTCTTGTTGCTATTTTGGTTGTATAAATTTCGTCCCAAACACTGCGTTTTCATGCTTAAAAATCATGGGTTTGGTTCTAGGGTTGAATTTGTGTTTTTGTTTGAAACGCAAATTTGAACATTCGTTTGAACTGGCAAAAACTGAAATTTTATTACGTAACTCGTTACATTTTTATGGATTTTTTATTATCTGGTGAAAAACCGAGTAATCACCTGAATTCTGTTTCAATTTGGTGTTTTGAGTTATTACTCTAATATTTGTAAGTTGTTGTTTTTAAATACTTAGATCCTGTGTTGCGGAAATGTGAAAAAATGGGGGTGGCTTGCAATTCATTTTTTGTTAAGGCAACGTAACTAACGTGTTATGGCCATGGGATGGTCGATAACCCAAAATCAGGTTACTGACATTCGTGGTGATAAAGTTACAGCTGAAAGGGGCGAGAGAAATGGACACACATACACCGGCAAGCCATGAAGTGAAATTGTCACTTCAGACTGACCTGACACCGGCGCAGGCAGAGATTCTAGATAACGGGGCTCAGCAGTTTTTGGAAAAACTGGTGCAACGTTTTGCTTCCCGGGTCCCTCAGCTGCTGGCTGCACGGGAAACTCGCCAGGCAGCCATTGATGCCGGCACGTTGCCTGATTTCTTGCCGGAGACTGCAGAGATCCGTAACAGCGAATGGAAAATTCAGAACATCCCTACCGATCTGCAAGATCGCCGCGTGGAGATCACGGGTCCGGTTGACCGTAAGATGGTGATTAATGCCCTGAATGCGGATGTAAAGGTGTTCATGGCCGACTTTGAAGACTCGTTTGCTCCAGCATGGAATGAAGTGCTGGATGGCCAGCGTAATCTGCGAGACGCGGTGAACGGCACCATCGACTACACCAACCCGGAAAACGGCAAGCACTATCAACTGAACGATGATCCTGCGGTGCTGATCTGTCGCGTACGCGGCCTGCATCTGCCGGAAAAACACCTGTTGTGGCAGGGAGAAGCTATCCCTGGGTGCCTGTTCGACTTCGCACTGTATTTTTACCACAACCACCAGCAACTGTTGGCAAAAGGCAGCGGTCCGTACTTCTACCTGCCAAAGCTGCAGGCGCATCAGGAAGCCGCCTGGTGGAGCGAAGTATTCAGCTTTACCGAGGATGAATTCGGTCTGCCGCGCGGCACGATCAAAGCCACGGTACTGATCGAGACTCTGCCGGCCGTCTTTGAAATGGATGAAATCCTCTACAGCCTTAAAGAGCACATTGTGGGCCTCAATTGTGGCCGCTGGGATTACATCTTCAGCTACATCAAAACGCTGCGTAACCATCCTGACCGTATTCTGCCGGATCGCCAGGTCGTGACGATGGAAAAACCTTTCCTGAATGCTTACTCGCGTCTGCTGGTGAAAACCTGTCACCGACGTGGTGCGTTTGCGATGGGAGGCATGGCGGCCTTCATTCCATCGAAAGATCCAGAGCGCAATGAATGGGTACTGAATAAAATCCAGACTGACAAATTGCTTGAAGCCAATAACGGCCACGATGGCACTTGGGTTGCTCACCCTGGTCTGGCGAGCACAGCCATGGCGGTGTTCGATGGGGTACTGGGCGAGCGCAGCAATCAGCTTGACATCAGCCGCAGTGAAGATGCTCCGATTACGGCTGCCGAACTGCTGGCACCTTGTGACGGCGAGCGTACGGAAGACGGAATGCGCCACAACATTCGTGTCGCGGTGCAGTATATCGAAGCATGGATCTCCGGGAACGGCTGTGTGCCTATCTACGGATTAATGGAAGATGCCGCCACGGCAGAAATCTCCCGAGCCTCTATCTGGCAGTGGATTAAACACGGCAAAACACTCAGCAATGGACAAATGGTCACTAAAGCGCTGTTTGAGCAAATGCTGAAAGAGGAAATGGACGTCGTGAAACAGGAAGTCGGGGAATCACGTTTTGCTGCCGGGCGCTATGACGAAGCCGCGGTGCTGATGTCACGCCTGACCACCAGTGACGAGCTGGTGAACTTCCTGACGGTGCCGGGATACGAATACTTATCCTGAAGATGCAGGAGCAGGGTATGAGAATCTCTTGTACCCACAGAATTTAGCAACAACTGTTTTCGAAGCGCTAGTTTTCGAAGTGGATGAAATAGAACCCGTTGTATTCGAAGTGGTAACAGCCAGCGACAGAAAATGCAGTGCCCGGGGGAGGGATTACCTCCGGGCGGTAAAACTCAGTTCAATAACTAAAGTGTGATGCGGATTATCGCAACTGAAACGAGGGACATCATTATGACACTGACTCGCCAGCAACAAATCGAAGCCTTGGAAAAAGATTGGGCAGAAAACCCACGTTGGAAAAATGTAAAGCGGACTTATACCGCAGAAGAAGTCATTAATCTGCGTGGTTCATTTGCGCCGGCAAACACTATTGCCCAGCGTGGTGCTGACAAGCTGTGGGACCTGGTCAATGGCGACGCGAAGAAAGGCTATGTTAACTGTCTTGGCGCACTGACCGGCGGCCAGGCTGTGCAGCAGGCGAAAGCGGGTATTGAGGCTATCTATCTGTCAGGCTGGCAGGTCGCAGCAGATAACAACTCAGCGGAAACGATGTACCCTGATCAGTCGTTGTATCCGGTCGATTCAGTGCCAACCGTGGTAAAACGTATCAACAATGCCTTCCGCCGCGCTGATCAGATTCAGTGGTCAAATGGCGGTAACCCGGAAGAGGGTATCGACTACTTCCTGCCTATCGTGGCTGATGCTGAAGCTGGTTTTGGTGGTGTCCTGAATGCGTATGAACTGATGCGTAATATGATTGACGCAGGTGCAGCCGGGGTTCACTTCGAAGACCAGCTGGCTTCTGTGAAGAAATGTGGTCACATGGGCGGTAAAGTTCTGGTTCCGACTCAGGAAGCGGTACAAAAGCTGGTTGCAGCACGCTTGGCGGCTGACGTTTCCGGTACTACGACTTTGGTTATTGCCCGTACCGATGCTAACGCTGCGGATCTGCTAACTTCTGACTGCGACCCGTATGATGCTGACTTCATTGTGGGCGAGCGTACTCAGGAAGGTTTCTACCGCGTTCGTGCCGGTATTGACCAGGCGATTGCCCGCGGTCTGGCATATGCCCCTTACGCTGACCTGATTTGGTGTGAAACGGCCACTCCGTGTCTGGAAGAAGCGCGTAAGTTTGCGGAAGCGATTCATGCTCAGTACCCGGATCAGCTGCTGGCTTACAACTGCTCGCCATCATTCAACTGGGAAAAGAACCTGGATGCCGACACGATTGCTAAGTTCCAGCAAGAGCTGTCTGACATGGGCTACAAATACCAGTTCATCACACTGGCAGGTATTCACAACATGTGGTTCAACATGTTTGAGTTGGCACACGCTTATGCTCAGGGTGAAGGTATGCGCCACTATGTTGAGAAAGTACAGCGTCCTGAGTTTGAAGCTGCATCGAAAGGTTACACCTTCGTGGCGCACCAGCAGGAAGTGGGTACTGGCTACTTTGACAAGATGACCAATACCATTCAGGGCGGTAATTCCTCCGTTACGGCTTTGACTGGCTCTACAGAAGAAGAGCAATTCTAAAAAATGGGTATAAACCCTTAAACTCCTAGTAATCGTTGATAGTCTTTTGGAGCGCCTGGTGCGCTCCTTTTTTTCTCTTTCTTTTTCTTTTTCTTTTTTCTACCTTTATTTCTATCTGCAATGCTATCTGGGGAATATCCCAGGCTCTGTTGGGCGCACCTTCTGTAATTAGGCGTCGCCTGAAAAACCCTTCATGCCTGAGGTTGTTCTTCGCGTCAGCGCTGACTGGCTATAACTGTTGATACTGCAGGCATGGCACTACGGCTGAAGTTGCTGCTGTCGAAATTGTCGAGCTGCCCGGCTGACCTGAGGGTAAATCACAAAGAACTGCTGCTCCAGAGTCGGATAGTGAGCCAGAATCACGTCCGGGCAGGCTGCCAATTGATTGAGCCGGGGACGACGCAATGCCATACGCTGCAAAGCCCGCTCCAGTGTGCTGACGTGCTTGTATTGTTCCAGCCAGTTTTGTTGCCACATCCGGGCCATTGTCGCCAGATATTGCTCGGGGGCCGGATCCGAGAATTGTTCGACTTCCCGGCGGGCAGTGCGAACGAACTCAGTTAACGGTTGGGGGTGAAATTGTGTCCAGTGGCGGGCCAGAAAATGATCCCAGGTGATATCCAGAGCAATGCCGCTGACCCGGCGGGTATCGGTGTCAAACAAGCGTCGGCATTCAAGGACTTCAGGCAGAGCATCAATATAGCTGTCGATAAAACGGTGCAGGCGGATTCCGTCGGCAACGTCCTGGCGAAATTGCTGGTCAGGATTACCCCGGACAAAATCAGCCAGCAAATTACCCGCCAGATGGCTCTGGCACTGCTCAGCCAGATGTAAATGTGCCAGAAAGTTCATGCTTGCGGTGACTTTCTGGCGTGATGACGCCGGGGTTGGTAACTAGAGCAGAGAATCTGAACCGTCTTCTTCGCCTTCCTCTTCAAGGGGTTCTACCTCTTCCTGAATTTCCAGCAGGTTAATCGCAATTGACACAAAATCGGAGTCAGTGATGATACCGACCAGTTTATTGTGGTCAATGATTGGCAAACAGCCAATCTGATGTTTCTGCATGAACAGGGCCGCTTCTTTTAATCCGGCATTGGGTGCCACACTCATCAGATCCCGGTGCATGCTGTCGGCCAGAGGAATATCCAGCGCAGAAACAAAGCGGGATTGCGAGATATGCTCCAGGCTTGATTCCTGGGCGGCCAGAATATCGCGCTGGCTCACTAACCCAACCAGGTGGTTGTTCTCATCCGTGACCGGTACATGGTGGATGTGGTATTTCGCCATCACCCGCTTCGCATCAGCCAGAGTGTGACTGGTACTCAGCGTATGCGGGTTGGGGGTCATCATATCAGCTACGGTAAACATACAAGCCTCCTGTATCAAAGATTTATCCTCCCTGTGGCTCGCTACAGCTGTACCTCTCGATTCTGTATGCATTGCCTACGTATTGACTGTAGCCAATCCTGAATAAGCAACCCATGACACTCGTCAAAGAAAACACAAGTTATTTGACTGTGTCTCATTTGTTTCTCATCCGTTAAAAATAAGATTGTGTCATATACTCAATAAACGACATGCCATGTAGGAATAAATCAATGCATAAGCTGTTGTTTATTTTGTTGTCTTGGTCTATGTGCTTACCTTTCCAGGCCACTGGAGCAGAACCGGTCTCACAAGCCCGAATTATTGGTGGTATTGAAACGGCGCCCAATGAGCTGCCCTGGCAGGCTTATCTGAACATGACGTTTCGTGACAGTGAGGGGGCGCGCACGTTTATCTGCGGTGGGGTGGTTATCAGCCCGGTTACCGTTATCACCGCCGCGCATTGCATGCGTAACGGCCAGAGCTTGGTTGCGCCGGAAGATGTGGAAGTTTGGGCTGGTATTACTTCCATCTTCAGTGCGACTTCCGCTAGTGCTGTGCGGGTTGAGAGCATCGTGATACACCCCAATTATAACTCTACCCGATTTTCGAATGATATTGCCGTGCTGAAGCTGGCAGAAACCCTGCCTGACAGCGCTCGTCCGATACAGCTCGCAACGTCCGGCGAGCAGGCGGCGGCTGACCTCGAGTTTGCCAATGGCTGGGTCGATAATGCTGAGCGGGTAGCGAACCTGCTGGTATCCGGCTGGGGCAGTACGTCTGTTGGCGATTCCAGTTCAGGCTCAACACGGCTGCGGCAGACCTTATTGTCAGGCGTACCGGATTCCCGCTGTGATGGCATGTGGGGCAGCAGTGTCACCGCGAACGATTACAGTATTTATGTGTGTGCCGGTTCTACGGCTCCTGAACTGGCGCGAGACAGTTGCTTTGGTGACTCGGGAGGGCCGCTGGTGTGGCAGAACCCGCAGGCAGCCGGGGACAGCGATTTCGGACTGCGCTTGGTTGGCCTGGTCAGTTTCGGCGAAGGGTGTGCCGGGCGCCTGCCGGGCGTTTATACCCAAGTGGCGACTTACCGTAACTGGCTGGCCAGTGAAGTTGGCGGCAGCCTATTTACTCAGGCCACACCGGAGTTTTCCCGCAATCCGTTCACTGCCGATTATTCCGGTGCCGGTCAGGGAATTCCCATTGCACAGCCGGTCGCGAGTGGTGGTGGTAGCAGTGGCGGGGGCACGATGAGCATCTGGGTGCTCTGCGGGCTGATGGTGCTGGCCTGTCGACGCCGTGGTCTTGGCCGAGCCTGAATGGGTTCACTTCCCCCTGAAACGAGATCCCGCCGGGCGGGTTATCACAAGCCCGCTAATCCGGTGTGCATAAAGAGAGGAAAAACTTGCAGCGCGTGAGAGTGATCTCTGCTTGATCTTGCAGTGTGGCAGCCTATACTAGCTGCCTGCTGTAATTTAGGGCCCTAACGATGCAAGTTTCAGATTTTCACTTTGACCTTCCTGACGAGCTGATTGCTCGCTATCCGCAACCTGAACGCACAGCCAGCCGCCTGCTGCAACTGACCGGTAATAACGGTGAGCTTGCCCATAAAGGCTTTAAAGACGTGCTGGATCTGGTGCAGCCGGGCGATCTGCTGGTATTTAACAATACCCGAGTTATCCCTGCCCGTCTGTTCGGTCGCAAAGCGTCCGGCGGTAAGCTGGAAGTGCTGGTTGAGCGCATGCTGGACGATAAAAGCATTCTGGCCCACGTTCGCGCGTCAAAGCCGCCAAAGCCGGGTAACGAGCTGTTGTTGGGTGAAAACGACGAGTATCAGGCAGAAATGGTTGCCCGCCATGATGCGCTGTTTGAAATCCGTTTTAACAGCGACAAAACCGTATTGGAAATCCTGGAAGATGTCGGCCACATGCCGTTGCCGCCATACATCGACCGCCCGGATGAAGAGGCTGATAAAGAGCGTTACCAAACGGTTTACAACGCCAAGCCGGGTGCGGTAGCAGCACCGACAGCAGGCCTGCACTTTGATGAAACGCTGCTGTCAGCGATTAAAGAAAAAGGCGTGAATCTGGCGTTTGTCACCCTGCACGTGGGTGCCGGTACGTTCCAGCCGGTGCGTGTGGACAGCATCCATGATCACCATATGCATGCCGAGTATGTCGAAGTACCGCAAGAGGTGGTAACGGCGATTGCGGAAACCAAGGCCAACGGCGGACGTGTGATTGCCGTCGGCACGACGTCGGTACGTTCGCTGGAAAGCGCGGCGCAGGACGCGGTGAAAAACGGCACCGAGCTGAAGCCATTCTTCGGTGATACTGATATCTTTATCTTCCCTGGCTATGAATTCCAGCTGGTGGATGTGCTGATCACCAACTTCCACTTGCCGGAATCGACGCTGATCATGCTGGTCAGTGCCTTTGCCGGTTACGAGCACACCATGAATGCTTATAAAGAAGCGGTAGAAAATCGTTACCGTTTCTTCAGTTACGGTGATTCGATGTTCATCACCCGTAAGACCGCTTGATGGCCAGTTAATGGTCTAAGTCAGTGTTACTTAAGGCTGCATTTGCTAGAATGCGGCCTTTGTTGTCTTTGAATATCAAGACGATATTCATTCCTGAAGAGGGGCTGGGCGCTTAGTCCGACCAATCTCAGTTTCTTCCACTAGGCTTAAATGCGTAGTGGCTTGCCAGCGGGGAAGCCCCCTGGCAGACAGGCGCTGCAGCTTCGCCGTTGCGGCGTCAGGGTATTCCTGGCCATAACCGGCCGGGAAATGAAATGTCAGATTGTTTCTCTGGCTGTTGGAGGCTTTGTGAAATTTGAATTAGATAAAACTCAGGGACGTGCCCGTCGTGGTCGCCTGAAGTTTGAACGCGGTACGGTGGAAACACCGGCATTTATGCCTGTAGGTACTTACGGCACCGTAAAAGGGATGACGCCGGAAGAAGTAAAAGACACCGGCGCGCAAATCCTGCTGGGTAACACTTTCCACCTGTGGCTGCGTCCGGGTCAGGAAGTAATGAAACTGCACGGTGATCTGCACGACTTCATGCAGTGGCAGGGCCCGATTCTGACTGACTCCGGCGGTTTCCAGGTCTTCAGCCTGGGCGATATCCGTAAGATCACGGAAGAAGGTGTGCATTTCCGTAATCCGGTAAACGGTGACAAGATTTTCATGGACGCTGAAAAGTCGATGGAAATCCAGAATGACCTGGGTTCTGACATCGTTATGATCTTCGATGAGTGTACACCATACCCGGCCACACACGACGAAGCGAAGAAGTCGATGGAGATGTCACTGCGTTGGGCACAGCGCAGCCGTAACCACCATGACAAACTTGGTAACAAAAATGCACTGTTTGGTATCGTCCAAGGTAGTGTATATGAAGACCTGCGCGATGTTTCCGTGGAAGGGCTGACCAACATCGGCTTTGACGGTTATGCCGTCGGTGGTCTGGCGGTCGGTGAGCCAAAAGAAGACATGCACCGTGTTCTTGAGCATACCTGTCCGCAGCTGCCGGAAGACAAGCCTCGTTACCTGATGGGCGTAGGCAAGCCAGAAGATCTGGTGGAAGGTGTTCGCCGTGGTATCGATATGTTCGACTGCGTAATGCCGACCCGAAATGCCCGAAATGGTCACCTGTTTGTGACTGGCGGTGTGATCAAGATCCGTAATGCGAAACATAAAACGGATACAAGTCCTCTCGATCCGCATTGTGACTGTTACACTTGTCGCAACTACTCGAAGGCGTATCTGTATCACCTGGATAAATGTAATGAAATCCTAGGTGCGCGTCTGAATACAATCCACAACTTACGTTACTACCAGCGTCTGATGGCCAGTATCCGTAAGGCGATTGAAGAAGATCGTTTCGACGCTTTTGTAGAAGAGTTCTACGCGCGTCGTAACCGTGAAGTTCCACCATTAAACGAAAACAACTAAACGAGGACGTTAGTAAATGAGTCTGATTTCTCAAGCACACGCGGCAGCGGAAGGGGCACCTCAGGGTGGCAGCATGCAGCTTTTCATCATGCTTGGTCTGTTTGCGGTAATTTTCTATTTCATGATTTACCGTCCGCAGGCGAAACGTGTGAAAGAGCACAAAAATCTGATGTCTTCTATGGGCAAAGGTGACGAAGTGCTGACAAACGGTGGTCTGGTTGGTCGTATCACGAAAGTTTCAGCAGAAAACGACTACATCGTTATCGCTCTGAACGACACGACTGAAGTTACCATCAAGAAAGACTTTGTTTCTGCCGTTCTGCCAAAAGGCACAATGAAGTCTCTGTAAAACTTGCTTTGAAGGATCACAGCAGTGCTAAACCGTTATCCCTTGTGGAAGAACCTGATGGTGGTGTTTACACTGATCATCGGTCTGCTTTATGCGCTTCCCAATGTGTTCGGTGAAGATCCAGCAATTCAAATCTCCGGGGCGCGTGGCGCCTCGGTAGATATGTCCGCGCTGGATACCGTTACCGAAGATCTCAAAAAAAACCAAATCTCTTATAAATCCGTCGCATTCGAAAACGGCACTGTCCTGGTCCGCTTTAACGACACTGATACACAGATCAGTGCTCGCGATATTCTGAATGAACAGCTGGGCGATAACTATGTTGTTGCGTTGAACCTGGCTGCATCGACTCCTGACTGGCTGGAAGCTATCGGCGCTAACCCAATGAAATTGGGCCTTGACCTCCGTGGCGGGGTGCACTTCCTGATGGAAGTGGATATGGACGCCGCGATGGAAAAACTGCTGGGTCAGCAGGAAGAAACGTTCCGTACCGAGCTGCGTGAAGCCAAGATTCGTTACCGTGCGATCGCCAAAACCACTGACACGGTAGAAGTGCGTCTGCGTGACAACGCGCAACTGGCTGAAGCCAAATCCGCGCTGGCTAAGTTGCACCCGGATATGCTGTTCACTGATTCCGGCAGCAACGGTCGCTTTGTTCTGACGGCGCGTTTCACTGAAGAGCGTCTGAAAGAAATCCGCAACTACGCCGTCGATCAGAACATTACCATTCTTCGTAACCGTGTGAATGAGCTGGGTGTTGCTGAGCCGCTGGTACAGCGCCAGGGTGCAAACCGCATCGTGGTAGAACTGCCAGGGGTACAGGATACTGCCCGTGCGAAAGAAATCCTGGGGGCAACCGCTACTCTGGAATTCCGTGAAGTCGACAGCGCGGCTGATCTGGCGGCAGCGGCTTCCGGTCGTGTGCCACCAGGCAGCGAAGTGAAATTCACCCGTGATCAGCGCCCTGTTGTTCTGAAAAAACGAGTGATCCTGTCGGGTTCTCACATCACGGATGCAAGCTCAAGTGCTGATGAATATGGCCGTCCGCAGGTAAACATCTCGCTCGACAGCGAAGGCGGCAGCAAAATGACAGCCTTCTCACGTAACAACGTGGGTAAGCTGATGGCGACCATCTTTACCGAATACAAAGACAGCGGTAAACGTGACGCCAGCGGTAAAGTTATCCTGGAAAAACACGAAGAAGTGATTAACCAGGCGACTATCCAGACCGCGCTGGGCCGTAACTTCCGTATCACAGGTATCGATTCTCAGGCTGAAGCGCATAACCTGGCGCTGCTGCTGCGTGCCGGTGCACTGATTGCGCCAATCTCTATCGTTGAAGAACGCACCATTGGCCCGTCTATGGGTCAGCAGAACATCGATATGGGGATCCAGGCGTGTATCTGGGGCATGATCGCGGTTATGTTATTCACCCTGCTGTACTACCGTCGATTCGGCCTGTTCGCCAACATGGCGCTGGCGATGAACCTGGTACTGATTATTGGTGTGATGTCGATGATTCCGGGGGCGACCATGACCCTGCCAGGTATCGCCGGTATCGTACTGACCGTCGGTATGGCGGTGGATGCCAACGTGCTGATTTTTGAACGTATTCGTGAGGAGCTTCGCGACGGACGCAGTCCGCAGCAGGCGATTCAGCAAGGTTACGCCAATGCCTTCAGTACTATTGCCGATGCGAACATCACCACACTGATCACGGCAATCATTCTGTTTGCTGTGGGAACCGGTGCCATTAAAGGCTTCGCGGTTACCCTGTCGATCGGTATTCTGACCTCTATGTTCACGGCGATCATTGGTACCCGTGCTCTGGTTAACCTGGTTTACGGCGGCAAGCGCGTCGATAAGCTGTCGATCTAAGGAGACGCTGACATGTTTCAGATTATGAAAGCGAATAAGGTGATCGACTTTATGCGCTGGTCGAAGGGAGCCTTCTTCCTGTCGGCCCTAATGATTATTGCGGCGATTGCGACCGTGACGACCCAAAAGCTGAACTGGGGCCTGGATTTCACCGGCGGTACGCTGATTGAAGTCGGCTTTGAAAAGCCGGCGGATCTGGGCAAAATCCGTGACTCGCTGGAAGTGGCTGGTTTTGGTGATGCGATTGTGCAGAACTTCGGTACGGCACGTGATGTCATGGTACGTCTGCAGCCGCGTGAAGATGCACAGGGCGAGAAGCTGGGTAACCAGATTATTGATGCCCTGCGTACTGGCACCGGGCAGAACGTAGAAATGCGTCGGATTGAGTTCGTGGGTCCGAACGTGGGTGACGAGCTGGCTGAAGCGGGTGGTCTGGCGATCCTGGTTTCCCTGATCTGTATCTTGCTTTACGTATCCATGCGTTTCGAATGGCGTCTGGCAGCCGGTGCGGTACTGGCACTGGCGCACGACGTGATCATCACCATTGGTATTTTCTCGTTCACACAGATTGAGATTGACCTGACTATCGTTGCAGCTCTGCTGACCGTGGTCGGTTACTCCCTGAACGATACCATTGTTGTCTTCGACCGTATTCGTGAAAACTTCCGTAAGATGCGTAAAGGCGATGCGGCGGAAATCATGAACAGCTCGATCACTCAGACCCTGAGCCGTACGCTGATCACCTCAGCGACGACGCTGTTTGTGGTGATTGCCCTGTTCGTGAAAGGCGGCAGCATGATCCACGGCTTTGCGGCAGCCCTGCTGATTGGTATCACGGTTGGTACATATTCTTCTATCTATGTGGCTTCTGCACTGGCGCTGAAACTGGGGATCACCCGTGAGCACCTGATGCCGCCGCAGGTAGAAAAAGAAGGCGAAGAGTTTGATGCCATGCCTTAAGGCACGGCAGCGAAAACACACGTTGTTCTGAATAGAAAATCCGGGCCTGGCCCGGATTTTTTTATCTCTGTTGGAGACGATTGATTGCTTTCGCTTTTTAGTGCGTTTTATTTGTTGAGGATCACGCTAAGGCAGCAGTGATAGGGAGGTCAGGTCGCACACTAATTAGCCATTACCGTCAGGGCGCATCGCTTTCGTTATCGCTGGCGGCATTGCCTGTCGCATGGCCCGCGTCGGTATCCTGCGGATTGGCGTTATCCGCTTTGCGCTCAGGTTTGGTGGCCGCAGTTTTTATCGGGTCAGTTTTATTATTGCCAGTCTTCTCGCCGTCTGTCTTTTTACCGCTTGTATTTTCACCGTCTTCTACATCACCTGTTTTCTCATTGTCTTTGTGCTCACGGCTGGTTTGAGGTGGCACCAAGTCGGACAGATTCTTAATATGGATATCCCGCTGCGGGAAAGGAATGGACACGCCGTGATCGGTGAGCTGTTGGTAGATCTCAAACAGCAGATCCGATTTGACCACAAAGACCTGGCGGATGTCTCGGATAAAGCAGCGCAATTCAAACAGCAATGCGCTGTCGCCCATTTCAGTGAATATCACCACTGGGGCGGCGGGGTAACTCAGCACCATGTCGTGTTGTTTGGCGGCATCAATCAGCACCGATTTCACCACCTTCAAATCACTGCCATAGGCAACACCAATTTTAACCACTAGCCGGCCATGACTGCTGCGCAGCGTCATGTTCTTCACAATGCCGGCGATCAGATCTGAATTGGGAATCACCACATCATGCAGGTCAAACGTTTCTATCCGGGTGGAGCGTACCGCGATTTTTTTCACAAAGCCGGAGTAACCGGACACTTCAATCCAGTCGCCTTCTTTTATCGGGCGCTCAATCAGCAGAATGATCCCGGATACAAAATTGGAGACGACCGTTTGCAGGCCGAAACCTATCCCGACTGACAGCGCACCGGCAACTACTGCCAGGCTCGACAAGTTAAGCCCGGCGGCTGAAACCGCGATCAGTGCCGACAGAGTGTAGCCGACATAGCCGACGCCGGTGATCAGCGCGGTACGGGCACCTGCATCGGTTTTGGTTTTGGGCAGCACCGAATGACGCAGTACATACTGCAGCCAGCGGGTGGCAACAACACCGACAAACAGCACGGTAAACAGGGTCAGGATAACATTGAGAGAGATTCGGGCATCGCCCAGCTCAATACCTTCTGAGAGCAGGCGCCATATTTCAGCAATATCTGTCAGCCTTGCGCCCCAGGTCATCGCCAGTAGCGGCGCCACAATCAGGGTGATGAGCGCAATCAGAAAGAAGGGGATCAGGCCATGCTGGCTGCCGCTCGGCACATCACTCTGATCATCATCCTGATCGCCAAAGCGTGCCATCAGGCCCAGTATCCCGTAGTAAACCACCATAGCAAACGCGATGAGACCAATCGACACCACCATCGGAATAATGGCCTGTCTGGCTAAGTTATCGTAACCAATTGAAACGAAAAGCACACTCAGAATACTGGAGGCTTTCATCAACACAATAAGGGCTTTCAGGACGCCGCTGCTGACCGTATCGGTATGTTCACCTTCGGTCGACTGGTCCTGTTCAACGGCTTTGCTGAGGATCAGAGCCAGTCGCCACATCAGCAAGCTTCCGAATACGATAACCGGGAGGGTAAAGACGGCGGTTGAGGCCGGGCTGAAGGTATAGTCGAGCTGTAACGCATCTATCAGAGAAATCAGACAGATGAACAGCCCGAGCAGTACACAGGTACGTAAGCCGCGGCGGGCCACGGAATCTGTGATGCTGATGATGCGCTGATCTGGTGTTCGCGGCCGGAATATCAGGAATCCCAGCCAGTAACTGATCACCAGAAACAGCGCCATGAAAGGCATCGCCGCAATAACTGTGTTCACCGATGTCAGCCGCAGACCTGAGACCAGAAAGGCGGTGTAAATGGCGAGGAAACTCAGAATTGGAAACAGTAAATGCAGACATGCAGCCATTAGGCTGACCAGAAAGGCGAGGCTCTTTTTCCTGATTTTACGGATCGCGATCTCTGACTTTTCAATTATCCGCGGCTGGATGATCGCAATCAGTAAAACAGCCAGTACGATTAGGGCAATAGATAAGGGTAGCGCCGCCAGCAGCTTGTGCTTTCGTTCTTCGTCACTTAGGTAAACCTGAAATTCCTGGCTGACTTTATCCGTAAAGGTATGCCATTCCGTGACCGCCGTTTTCCAGTGGGACGGCACTAAAGGTGACGGGCTTTTATTGAGCCATTCCTGAGTGGTGTTTTTCCGGATCCTGGAGTCAATTTCGCTGATCAGCAAATTGGCCCGCTCGTAAGCCCCTTCGGAATAAAAGCTGGGGCCGCTGGCGATGGCCAGCGATTGTTCGAGGTTTGCACGCCGCTTGGCGGTCACTTCAGCCTCGCTTTCTCCCTCGGCCGGAGGCGGCCCCAAAGCATCAAGCTGGGCTTCTAATGTCCGGACTTCAACATCTTTATAGTTCGCAATTTTATAGGCTTGATCTCGTTGCTCCGCCAGCTGTTGTCGGATAGCTTCGAACTGACCATTGGTGGTGTTTTTATCGAACAACAATTGCTCGGCTTTTTTCGCGGTTTTCTCCCAGGAGATATATGGCTCCTGCTGACTGAAGTCTGCGCCATACGTGAGCACTGACCCAAGCAGCAACAGTAGCCATAAGAAATGAGTGAGTACCGCAAGCCCCCCTGAGCCTCGAAGGAACGAGAGCCATCCAGTCTGGTCAGTGCGCATGCGTGACTCCTTCTCGTTCCGGCTGTCAGGTAGGCCGGGTGGAAATGACGGATATTTTAGAATAAGTCAAAAATAGGCAGGCCGCCTGAGCAGGAGTGCGAACGATGAGTATGGAGGGGGAAATCAGGGCCAATCAAGAAGAGGCATCGGACGGCGGAAGAAAGTGGCAATAGAAGAAGTAATAAAAGAAGAGAAATAGGATCAGGCACGAGAGCCATGAGGGCTCTGAAGCACGGCAAGACGAACCGTGGTTAAGCAAAAAAAAACGCCCCGGCATTTGCTGGGGCGTTTCGAAACAGGCACTCAGTCAATGAGCGACTCTGGCATTATTTTTTCAGCGCGTCGCTGCCGTGTTCACGGATTTTGCTCAGCAGAGGCTTAACAACACGTGCGTTACCAGCAACCAGGTTGCCAGTGCTCATGTAGTTAGTGTTACCAGTAAAGTCTGCACAGATAGCACCAGACTCACGAGCAATCAGTTCACCGGCTGCGATTTCCCAAGGTTTCTGACCCAGCTTGAAGACACCGTCAACGCGGCCAGCTGCCAGGTAACACAGGTCTAGTGCAGTAGAACCGCTCTGACGCATGTCATCACACTCAACAAACAGAGCGCTCTGGATTTTCATGTAGCTTTCAGCATGTTGTTTTGCTGCGTAAGGCAGGCCAGTTGCCAGTGTCGTACCAGTCAGGTCACGTGGTTGAGAAGCACGGATACGCTGGCTGTTCAGCTGAGCACCAGAACCACGGGTTGCTGTGAACAGTTCGTTGCGAGATGGGTCGTAAACGGCGGCAACTTCTGTACGGCCACGCATACGCAGGGCTACAGAGATAGCGAAGTGCGGGTAACCGCGAACGAAGTTTTTGGTGCCATCCACTGGGTCAATGATCCACTGACATTCTTTGTCTTTACCGTCATAATTGCCAGTTTCAGCACCTACGATGCAGTGATCAGGATAAGACTTACGAATAGTGTCGATAATGATAGCTTCTGCTTCATGATCGATATTGGTAACAACATCAGTACCTTTATTTGCGACTTCAATAGTCTGCGGTTTTTCTAGTGATTTAATGACATGGTCACCAGCCTTTCGCACAGCGCGAATGGCGATGTTTAGCATCGGATGCATAGGATCTTCCCAACGGATGTTAAAGAACTAAAAAGCGGCGGCGAGTATATCAGAGCTTGAGCAAAAGGGAAGTGGTTATTTTTTGCACGCTAACGGTTGCGTCAGGAAAAGTGATGCGTTTTTATTCGTTTAATTCACGCAACCGCAGAATGCAACCTTGTTTTTACAGGT
Organism: Photobacterium sp. GSS17; assembly: GCF_028621875.1. Lineage (NCBI taxonomy): Bacteria > Pseudomonadati > Pseudomonadota > Gammaproteobacteria > Vibrionales > Vibrionaceae > Photobacterium > Photobacterium sp. GSS17. The sequence continues at coordinate 772,786 of NZ_CP117517.1, forward strand.
TTTCACCTATTTTAAAAACTCTGTGTTAGAATCTGTCGGTTCACTATAAGCGAGTCGGAAGTTACACCCCCATGTTAGAAAAAGTCAGTGTGGTTCTTGTTGGTACATCACATCCGGGCAATATTGGTTCGGCTGCCCGAGCAATGAAAGTGATGGGACTGACCAATCTGGTGCTGGTCGACCCAGCCTGTGAGATTGACGAAACTACGTACGCATTGGCAGCCGGGGCGTCTGATATCGTTGAGAATGTCCGGATTGTGGCAACCCTGGATGAAGCCATTGCCGACTGCGGTCTGGTAGTCGGTTCCAGTGCCCGTTCGCGCACCTTGGAGTGGCCTCAGCTGGATCCGCGTCAGTGCGGTATCCGCACCGTTAAAGAAGCCGCCAACCATTCGGTGGCGATTTTGTTTGGTCGAGAGCGTACGGGCCTGACCAACGAAGAGCTGCAACGCTGCCACTTCCATGTCTACATTCCTGCCAATCCGGAATACAGTTCCCTGAACCTGGCGATGGCGGTTCAGACCATCAGCTATGAAATCCGGATGGCACATCTCGACAGCCAGCAATATGCCGGTCAGCCAGAGGATGATGATTATCCTCGCATGAAAGAACTCGAACAGTTCTACCAGCATCTGGAGCAAGTCGCGACGCGAACCGCGTTTATCGATCCGGATAAACCAAGCATGGTCATGACCAAAATGCGCCGATTGTTTTCCCGTGCGAGGCCTGAAGCGCAGGAGCTGAATATCCTGCGTGGAATTCTGTCTTCCATAGAAAAATCTCTTTTTAAGTAATGCTAGTAGGCATACAAACTGAATGGTTAAATGTCTGAGTAAATTGCTCAGGTATATACTTGACCATTTTACTCGGGTATGCGACACTCCTCCCATGAACAAACGTGGGTAGCGGTGTGTTATGAGATTGACATCAAAAGGAAGATACGCAGTCACAGCCATGCTGGATGTGGCTCTGCATTCTCAGGATGGTCCTGTTCCACTGGCGGATATTTCTGAACGTCAGGGGATTTCACTATCCTATCTGGAACAACTGTTTTCACGCCTGCGCAAGGCTGGTCTGGTTGCCAGCGTGCGTGGTCCGGGTGGTGGTTACCGCCTAGGCGAAGATGCCAATAATATTGCTGTTGGTATGGTGATTGCCGCAGTCGATGAATCAGTCGACGCGACGAAATGCCAGGGTAAGGGTGATTGTCAGGGCGGAGTACGCTGCCTGACCCATACGCTGTGGCATGATTTAAGCGCCCGTATCAGCGGCTTTTTGAACAACATCACTCTTGGTGAGTTGATGCAAGATAATGACGTACAGGAGATCTCTGATCGACAGGATCAAATCCTGAAGAAATCGTCATTTGGACACAAAAATACACACGACAGCACCGCTATCGGTGTCGATGTTCGCTCCTAGAGAACTAGACGTCCGTGTTTTCGGAGATGAAGATGAAACTGCCAATATATTTTGACTATTCCGCTACTTGCCCGGTCGACCCTCGCGTTGCAGAGAAGATGATGCAATGCCTGACGATGGATGGAAACTTCGGTAACCCGGCTTCTCGTTCTCACCGCTTTGGTTGGCAGGCTGAAGAAGCGGTTGATACTGCTCGTGAGCAAGTTGCTGATCTGCTGAATGCAGACCCGCGCGAAATCGTATTTACATCAGGTGCGACTGAGTCAGACAACCTGGCCATTAAAGGTGCTGCCCACTTCTATGACAAGAAAGGCAAGCACGTTATCACCTGTAAAACAGAACACAAAGCGGTTCTTGACCCATGCCGTCAGTTGGAGCGTGAAGGCTTCGAAGTGACGTACCTAGAGCCTGAGTCTAACGGTCTGATTGACCTGGCTAAACTGCGTGACGCTATCCGTGAAGACACGGTGCTGGTTTCTATCATGCACGTGAACAACGAAATCGGTGTTATTCAGGACATCGCTGCTATTGGCGAAATCTGCCGTGAGCAAAAAGTGGTTTTCCATGTGGATGCTGCTCAGTCTGCGGGTAAGCTGCCTATCGATGTTCAGGAAATGAAAGTTGACCTGATCTCGTTGTCTGCGCACAAAATTTACGGTCCGAAAGGTATTGGCGCACTGTACGTTCGCCGTAAGCCTCGTATCCGTCTGGAAGCGCAAATGCACGGTGGCGGCCACGAGCGTGGTTTCCGTTCCGGTACGCTGGCGACTCACCAGATTGTCGGTATGGGTGAAGCATTCCGAATTGCTAAAGAAGAGATGGAGCAAGATTACCAGCACGCTCTGGTTCTGCGTAACCGTCTGCTGGCAGGTCTGGAAGGTATGGAAGCGATGACCATCAATGGTGATCTGGAACAACGCCTGCCAAACAACCTGAACATCAGCTTCGCGTACGTTGAGGGTGAATCTCTGCTGATGGCGCTGAAAGATCTGGCTGTTTCTTCTGGTTCTGCCTGTACATCGGCAAGTCTTGAGCCTTCTTACGTACTGCGTGCGCTGGGCCTGGACGATGAACTGGCACACAGCTCAATTCGCTTCTCTTTCGGTCGCTTCACGACTGAAGAAGAAGTAGACTACGCAGTTTCGCAAATCCGCGGCGCGGTAGAGAAACTACGTGAAATGTCTCCGCTGTGGGATATGTACAAAGAAGGTATTGACCTGAACACGGTTGAGTGGGCACACCACTGATATAGCGGTCATCACGTATTTGAGGAAACTGTCATGGCATATAGTGAAAAAGTAATTGATCATTACGAGAACCCGCGTAACGTTGGCTCATTTGACAAAAATGACAAAAACGTTGGTAGCGGCATGGTGGGTGCACCAGCCTGTGGCGACGTAATGAAACTTCAGATCAAAGTATCTGAAGACGGCATCATCCAAGATGCGAAATTTAAAACCTACGGCTGTGGTTCAGCTATCGCGTCAAGCTCACTGATCACTGAATGGGTGAAAGGTAAGACTCTGGACGAAGCTGCTGCAATCAAAAACTCTGCGATTGCGGAAGAGCTGGAACTGCCACCGGTTAAAGTTCACTGCTCGATCCTGGCGGAAGATGCAATCAAAGCCGCAGTTAGCGACTACAAGAAAAAGCACGAACAATAATAACGTTTTAAGGGTTGTTGTATGGCCATTACAATTACTGAAGCGGCAGCAAGTCGCGTCGCTAGCTTCCTAGAAAACCGAGGAAAAGGCATCGGCCTGCGACTGGGTGTACGCACTTCAGGCTGTTCAGGAATGGCCTACGTCCTTGAGTTTGTCGACCAGCTGGACGAAGGCGATCTCGTCTTCGAAGAAAAAGGTGTCAAAATTATCGTTGATGCCAAAAGCTTGGTTTACCTCGAAGGGACAGAGCTGGATTTTGCCAAAGAAGGATTAAATGAAGGCTTTAAGTTTAACAACCCTAACGTTTCCAGCGAATGCGGTTGTGGTGAAAGCTTCAACGTTTAATCGCTGAGTCAACGGAGCCTGATTGCTGCCCTCCGGCGGTTATCAGGTTCTGTTTTTCTGGATTCAGCTTTACAGTTACTGACGTGATATGAATCATTTTGAACTCTTCGGGCTACCTTTTCAGTTTGATCTGGACGGTAGCCTTCTTGCAAATCAGTTCCGGGAATTACAGCGCCGTTTTCACCCTGACAATTTCGCAACGGCTTCAGAGCGTGATCGTCTGATGGCTGTGCAGAAAGCCGCTCAGATTAACGATGCATTCCAGACGCTGAAGAATCCGATCTCCCGCGCTGAGTATATGCTGGCAGAGCGAGGGGTGGAGATCCGGGGCGAGCAGAAGACCCTCCAGGATCCTGTCTTCCTGATGCAGCAAATGGAACTGCGTGAAACTCTGGAAGATATCCCGCAAGCCAGTGATCCCGAAGCGGCACTGTTTGATTTCGAGCAAGAGGTCACCGCGCTGTACAAAGCGAACATGGCTGATCTTGAGCAACGACTACTAGATGAAAACTGGGAAACCGCAGCCGACGTCGTGCGCAAGCTGAAGTTTATTGTTAAGCTGCGTGATGAAGTTGAGCGTTTGGAAGACAGCCTGCTTGACTGATCTTTTCCAAACCCGGTACTAACTCCACAGGAACAAACATGGCACTGTTACAGATTGCTGAACCCGGCCAAAGCGCTGCCCCGCACCAACATAAGCTGGCGGTGGGCATTGATCTGGGTACCACCAATTCACTTGTAGCTGCGGTTCGCAGCGGCACCACCGAAACCCTGAAAGATGAGCTGGGGCGATCGACTTTGCCTTCGGCCGTGCATTATAGCGAAGCGGGCATTGTTGTCGGCCATCAGGCGCGTGACATTGCTCAGCAGGACCCTGCCAATAGCATCATTTCAGTGAAACGTATGATGGGTCGTTCGCTGGCGGATATCCAGCAGCGTTATCCGCAGTTGCCATACCAGTTTAAAGCGACCGACAATGGCCTGCCGCAACTGGTGACCCGTGCGGGCGAGGTTAACCCGGTACAGGTTTCTGCCGAAATTCTGAAAAATCTGAACGAGCGTGCTCAGGCTGCTCTGGGTGGTGAGCTGACCGGTGTGGTTATCACTGTGCCGGCTTATTTCGATGATGCGCAGCGTGCCGGTACCAAAGATGCGGCTAAACTGGCGAACCTAAATGTACTGCGTCTGCTGAACGAGCCAACGGCGGCTGCGATTGCCTATGGCCTGGACTCTGGTCAGGAAGGCGTGATTGCAGTTTATGACCTGGGTGGTGGTACGTTCGATATCTCAATTCTGCGCCTGTCCAAAGGGGTGTTTGAAGTGCTGGCAACCGGTGGCGACTCGGCACTGGGCGGCGATGACTTCGACCATCTGCTAGCGGACTGGATCGCCGAGCAGGCGGGCGTGACCGCCGCGCTGTCTGCGCAGCAGCAGCGCCTACTGCAAGATGTCGCTCAACAGACGAAAGAAGCTCTGACTGACAGCGACAGCGTGGCAGTGGATGTGCTGGGCTGGCAGGGTAAGGTAACCCGCGCACAGTTTGAGACACTGATTCAGCCGCTGGTGAAGAAAACCCTGATGTCCTGCCGTCGTGCGCTGAAAGATGCGGATGTAACGACTGATGAAGTGATCGAAACCGTCATGGTTGGCGGCTCAACCCGCGTACCACTGGTGCGTGAGATGGTTGGTGGTTTCTTCGGTAAGACACCACTGACGTCAATCAACCCGGATGAGGTGGTGGCGATCGGTGCTGCGATTCAGGCTGATATCCTGGTGGGTAACAAGCCTGACTCTGAGATGCTGCTGCTGGATGTGATCCCTCTGTCACTGGGTATCGAAACCATGGGCGGCATGATTGAAAAAATTATTCCGCGTAACACCACAATTCCTGTGGCTCGTGCCCAGGAGTTCACCACCTTTAAAGATGGTCAGACAGCGATGTCCGTACATGTGGTGCAGGGTGAGCGCGAAATGGTGGATGACTGCCGTTCACTGGCCCGCTTTACACTGCGTGGCATTCCGGCCATGGCGGCCGGGGCTGCTCATATCCGCGTGACCTATCAGGTTGATGCAGACGGCCTACTGTCTGTGACCGCGATGGAGAAAAGCAGTGGCGTACAGTCGTCTATCCAGGTTAAGCCGTCTTACGGCCTGACCGACGATGAAATTGCGACCATGATTCGCGATTCTATGGCTCACGCACAGGAAGACAAAGACGCCCGTGCACTTGCCGAGCAGCAAGTTGAGGCAGATCGCGTACTGGAAGGTCTGATTGCCGCGCTGGCTCAGGACGGGGATACCCTGCTGAGCAAAGAAGAGCGCGAAGAGCTGGAAGCTGTCATGATGGAACTGGTTCAGCTGCGTCAGGGTACAGACCCGCGTGCAATTGAAGCCGGTATTAAGAAAACAGATAAAGCAAGCCAGGAATTTGCGTCTCGTCGGATGGATCAGTCTATTCGTCGCGCACTGGCTGGTCATTCGATTGATGAGGTTTAGGCATGCCTAAGATTGTTGTATTACCCCATGATGAACTGTGTCCGGAAGGTGCGGTGCTGGAAGCCAATACCGGTGAAACAGTCCTGGATGTGGCGTTGAAAAATGGGATTGCTATTGAGCATGCCTGTGAGAAATCGTGCGCATGTACAACTTGCCACGTGATCATCCGTGAAGGCTTTGACTCGCTGGAAGAAAGTGACGAGCTGGAAGACGACATGCTGGATAAAGCATGGGGTCTGGAGCCGGAATCACGTCTGGGCTGTCAGGCTCGCGTGGCGGATGAAGACCTGGTGGTTGAAATCCCGAAATACACGATCAATCTGGCGTCTGAAGGCCACTGATTGTGACTCTCTGCCGGCGCCCTGTCGCCGGCAGATCCGCTACACTAAAACAATTCCAACCTTGGCGTGTGCCGCTGTCCGGCAACGGTGTACCCTCTGAGCAAACGAGTAAGGAGTATCGTATGGGCTTGAAATGGATTGATTCTCGCGAACTGGCGATTGAGCTTTCTGAGCTGCACCCTGATGTTGACCCGACCACAATCCGTTTTACCGATCTACGGGAATGGATTCTGGAACTGGAAGACTTCGACGACGATCCGAAACACTGCAGTGAACGCGTGCTGGAAGCCGTGCAAATGTACTGGATCGAAGAAGCAGAATAATCTGCGGCTGCCCCTCTCTTTTTCTACGCTAAACGCTTCTCTTCCTCAGCCGAGGATCTGATCTTGCTCTTAGTCTCGTTGTAAACAACTTGTTTATTTATCGGGAGCAAGGCAGAGTATTCAATATTCTGAAAATAGAGTTAAAGACAAAATATTTAACTCTATTGTTCCGGTTATTTACGGTTAAATTGCCCGAAATCGAATGAAACCGACGGTGACCCCCTTGGTAAAGTCAGTGAGCGCCCCCATACAGGCTGTTATATCCGATAACAGTGTTGTCATGCCTTTGTTACCTCACGGCGTTACAGCGAGGATTACCGGAAACAGACGTCAGGACGTTTAACCGACTTTGTGTCTTTCCTCATCACATACAGGGAAGGCGACCAACCCAAGGAGTAATTCATGTCTGCCAAAATGATTGTTCAACTGTCCAGGGAAGCTGCTGATGAGAAGTGGGGCAGCAATGCTCTGGTGACGTTCGTCGGAGAAGGGGCTCTGGTTCACCTGAACGATGACAACCTGTTGGATACCATTCAGCGTGCCGGCCGTAAGCTGGACGGTATGGGCATCAAGCAGGTACAACTGACTGGCGAAGGCTGGGATCTGGAAGCGATCTGGTCATTTATTCAGGGCCACCGCACGACCAAACCGGGTAACGAAGTGAGCTGGGAAGGTCTGTCAGAGGCAGACGAAGCGGAACTACAGGCGCGCCTGATGGCAACTAACTGGGTTCGTGAAATCATTAACCAGCCGGCAGAAATCATTCGCCCGTCACAACTGGCTACCCGTGCCGGTGAATTCATCAAGTCTCTGGCTCCGGAGCACGTCAACTACAAAATCATCAAAGGTAATGACCTGCTGGATGAAGGCTGGGTGGGCATTCACACTGTCGGCCGTGGCTCTATTCATTCTCCGGCAATGCTGCGTCTGGATTACAACCCGACCGGCAACCCGGATGCACCGGTTCACACCTGCCTGGTTGGTAAAGGCATTACTTTCGATTCAGGCGGTTACAGCATTAAACCGTCGGGCAGCATGTCAGCGATGAAAGCGGACATGGGCGGCTCGGCATTGGCGACGGGTGCGCTGGCACTGGCCATTGCACGTGGCACTAACAAACGTATCAAGCTTGTCCTGTGCTGTGCGGAAAACATGGTTTCCGGCAATGCTTTCAAACTGGGTGATGTGATCACTTACAAGAACGGCAAAACCGTTGAAGTGCTGAACACTGACGCAGAAGGACGTCTTGTTCTGGCTGACGGCCTGATTTATGCCAGCTCGCAGAATCCTGAACTGATCATCGACTGCGCGACCCTGACCGGCGCGGCGAAAAATGCGCTGGGTAACGATTACCACGCGCTGTTCAGCTTTGACCATGCTCTGGCACAAAAAGCCCTGATGGCAGCCAGCGAAGAGCATGAAGGTCTGTGGCCGCTGCCGTTGGCTGAGCAGCACCGCAGCATGATGCCATCCAGCTTTGCCGATCTGGCGAACATCTCACAAGGTGAGTTCATGCCGGGAGCAAGCACCGCTGCGGCCTTCCTGTCTTACTTCGTGGAAGACTACAAAAACGGCTGGATGCACATCGATGCCAGCGGTACCTACCGCAAGTCGGCCAGCGATAAGTGGGGCACTGGCGCAACCGGTATGGGCGTGCGCACCCTGGCTAACATCCTGTGTGATGAAGAGTAATTACTCATTAACCAAGTTAACGGTGGCTGCCTGAGCGTGCGGCCGCAAAAGGAAGAAAAGATATGTTAAGGATTTCACTCTCTGCAGACACTTACTCGGGTATCTGGGGTGATAACGCACTGGTGTCTTATGAAGCGGAAGGGGCGGTAATTCACTTTTTCGGTGATTTCCCGCTGCGTCGTATTCAGCAGGCGGCACGTCAGTTGCAGAGCCAGGGGATTAACAGCGCCAGCCTAGAAGGTACTGGCTGGAGCTATGAGCGCCAGTGGGCGTTTTACTGCGGCTTTGCCAATACGAAAACCCAGGTTGAACTGCGCTGGGCATCCATTGATGAAGATGAGCTGGAACTGCTGAATGCCCGTCGCCGCAGTGCAGACTGGGTACGTCAGGTGGTGAACGCAACGCCAGAAGCAATGTATCCGGAGAAGCTCGCGGAAGAAGCGATTGCGTTTCTAGGCGGTATTGCCGGTGATGCGATCAGCCACGAACTGATTGTGGGAGATGCACTGGTTGAGCACGGCTGGATTGGTATCCACAGCGTGGGTCGTGCCAGCAGCCGTCCGCCAGTCATGTTGACGCTCGACTTCAACCCGACCGGTAACGCTGACGCGCCGGTAGCGGCGTGCCTGGTCGGTAAAGGGATCACGTTTGACTCTGGTGGTTACAGCATCAAGTCGAGCGAAGGCATGGTCACCATGAAGTGCGATATGGGCGGAGCCGCGACCGTGACCGCGGCACTTGGCTACGCCATTGAGCAAGGTTTGCGTCAACGTGTGAAGTTGATCCTGTGTTGTGCGGAAAACATGATTGCCGGTAACGCCTATAAGCTTGGGGATGTGTTAACGTACAAGAACGGCCTGAGCGTTGAAATCGTGAATACCGATGCCGAAGGACGTCTGGTTCTGGCCGATGGCCTGATTGCTGCTACCGAAACTAAAGCGCCGCTTGTGATTGACGCCGCGACGTTGACCGGTGCAGCTATGATGGCCGTAGGTAGTGATTACAACGCTTTGTTTGGACTGGACAAAGAACTGGTGTTTAAGGCGCAGCAACTGTCTGAACTGGTGAATGAGCCAGCTTGGCCGCTGCCGCTGGAAAAATGGCATCAGGGTCACTGTCCGTCATTCTACGCAGATACGGCTAACAGCCGGGCGCAGAAAGGTGGGGGTATGGGCGGGGCATCGAATGCCGCCGCGTTCTTGTCCCGCTTTGTAGATACAGACAACAGCAGCTGGGTACACTTTGACCTGGCTTCCTGCTTCCGTGACAGCGGAGACAGCCGTTGGGCAGCAGGGGCGACAGGTTTAGGCGTCGCGAACATTGCAGCACTGTTGCTGCAGTAAACGCGACACGCGTTGTTTCCTCGATGGGAAGCCATAAAGGCGCTATGTCAGGACTGGCTGGTCGGCTTCCCTCTGAACGATTCAAAAGGAACAATAATAATGACAATTGAAAGAACATTTTCCATCGTAAAACCGGACGCTGTAGAACGTAACCTGATTGGTGCTATCTATCAGCGTATCGAAAGTGCTGGGCTGAAAATTATTGCCGCGAAAATGGTGCACCTGTCTGAAGACAAAGCGAAAGGCTTTTATGCTGAGCACGAAGGCAAACCGTTTTATGATGACTTGGTTGCCTTCATGACATCAGGCCCTGTAATGGTGCAGGTGCTGGAAGGCGAAAATGCGATTGCCCGCTACCGCGAGCTGATGGGTAAAACCAATCCGGAAGAAGCGGCATGCGGCACGCTGCGTGCAGATTACGCGCAAAGCATGCGCCTTAACTCGGTACACGGCTCTGACAGCCCGGTTTCAGCAGCGCGCGAAATCGCTTACTTCTTTGCCGAAGACGAAATCTGCCCTCGCTAATGAAGCTGCCCTTGTAAATTATTGGCACAAATGGCGGCGTTGATGCTGCTATCAGAATCTGACGGGAAGCCTGGCTTCCCGTTTTTTATGCCTGCTCGCCAGTCACGAGACGCAGTGTTTTTCTCCAGACGCTGCCAATGTGTTAACAAGTGGAAACTCGCAGGCAAAGCCTGTACAATTTCGCGCCTTAAATCCAAACTGAAATTCAAGCCGATGACGGCGGGGTTTCAGTCCCTAAAAGGTCCTGTCGTAAGCCATAATATGCAGCTTACCCAAGGTACAGATAACGTCACGCATGAGTAAAGAGGCAACAACCGATGACAACTGTTAAAACTAATCTGCTGGATTTTGATCGCCAAGGGCTGCGTCAGTATTTCGCCGATGAACTGGGCGAAAAAGCCTTCCGTGCCGATCAGGTTATGAAGTGGATTTACCATTTCGGTTGTGATGACTTCGACCAAATGACCAACATCAACAAGAAGTTGCGTGAAAAGCTGAAGTTGGTGGCGGAAATCCGTGCCCCGGAAGTATCAGAAGCGCAGTATTCGAGCGATGGTACTATCAAGTGGGCGATGCGTGTGGGTTCGCAGGACGTTGAAACGGTATACATTCCGGAAGACGATCGCGCCACGCTGTGTGTGTCTTCTCAGGTTGGGTGTGCGCTGGACTGTAAATTCTGTTCAACGGCACAGCAGGGTTTTAACCGTAACCTGAAAGTCTCTGAAATCATCGGCCAGGTCTGGCGTGCAGCCAAAGAAGTCGGTGTGGAAAAAGAAACCGGCCGTCGCCCAATCACCAACGTGGTGATGATGGGAATGGGTGAGCCGTTGCTGAACATGAAAAACCTGATCCCGGCACTGGAAATTATGCTGGATGATCTGGGCTTTGGTTTGTCAAAGCGTCGCGTAACGGTATCAACCTCTGGCGTGGTATCTGGTCTGGATCAGATGACAGGCAAAATCGACGTGGCACTGGCGATTTCACTGCATGCGCCAACGGATGAGTTGCGTTCTGAAATCATGCCGATTAACGATCGCTGGAACATCGAAGATTTTCTGGCTTCGGTACGTCGCTACATTGCGTCGTCCAATGCTAACCGTGGCCGTGTGACCGTTGAGTACATCCTGCTGGATCACGTCAACGATGATATGGATCACGCGCGCCAGCTGGCTCATACCCTGCGCGATACACCGGCGAAAATTAACCTGATCCCGTTTAACCCGTACCCGGGCTCACCGTACAAGAAGCCAAGTAACTCCCGTATTGACCGTTTTATGAAAACGCTGATGGAATACGATTTCACCGTCACCGTTCGTAAAACCCGTGGTGATGACATTGATGCCGCATGCGGACAATTGGTTGGCGATGTGATTGACCGCACGAAACGCACCCAAGCTAAGCTTCAAAACGGTGAACAAATCCCGGTAAAATCAGTCTAATAGACGATCATTCAGCCAAACCATCAGGTTTGGCTGAAATTTACTGAGGACAAAGGAGCGGCTGGCCATGGTACGGTGGACGATGTACCTATTATTGTGTAGTTTAACGGTCGGATGTGTTACGGTCGATCAAGCTGGCACAACGAAACAGGAAGTTGATGAGGTAGAGGCGGCCGAAGCCCGAATCACCTTAGGTCTGGGATATCTGGACAATGGCCAGTGGCAGCGAGCCCGAGATAATCTGGAACGTGCGCTGGAATATGCACCGAAATACTATCGTGCCCAGAATGCCATGGCCTACTATTATCAGAAGGTTGATGAACCTGATGCCGCAGAAGCCATGTATCAGCAGGCGCTGCGGGATTCGCCAAAAAATGGCGACGTAAGGAATAATTATGGCGTATTCTTGTGTGGACAGGGACGCTATGAGGAAGCGATTGATGCTTTCGAAAAAGCCATCAAGCAACCGTACTACTATCTGACTTCGGCCAGTTACGAAAATGCCGCGTTATGCAGCCTGAAAAAGGGCAGCGATTCTGAGGCAAGGGATTACTTTTCCAAAGCCCTGTCGTATGATCCATATCGGCCTAAATCCATGCTGCAGCTTTCTAAGATGGACATTGAAGCGGACAACCTGAACGAAGCCCGAGTACGGCTGTTTAAATTTAATAACAGGTACGGGTACAACCCTGACAGTTTGTGGTTGTTGATCCAACTGGAGCAAGAGGCCGGTCGAGAAACATTGGTTGACAAGTATGCTGGCCTTCTGAAAGAGAAGTACCCGGACTCCAAGCAATATCAAAATTATCTAGCCAATGAATACTGAACAGAACGAAGAACGCTCAACAGAAGAGGCCATTCTTCCCGGCGATATGCTGCGTCAGGCTCGTGAGAAATTAGGCTATTCGCAGAAGGATGTTGCCAGCCGATTGAGGCTCCGCCTCTCGGTGGTGAACGATATTGAACAAAATAATTTTGAGCAGGCGCAACTGGCCACGTTTACACGTGGCTATGTGCGTTCATATGCCAAGTTTGTCGGGCTTAACGATGCGGAAGTGATCGCGCGGCTTGACCAGCTGGGTCATGCTCCGCCTCAGGAGCAGGAGATGCAGAGCTTCTCCCGCCGTACCAAGCGTGAAGCGCACGATAACCGTATCATGCGCTTGACTTGGGTATTGGCGATCCTGTTTATCGGTTTGACCGGCATGTGGTGGTGGCAAAGCCTGCAGATGGCACCGGAGACCGATGTCTCCGCTTCGCTGGAGCAGTCGGCCCAGCCGCTGGATGAATCACTGGCCGTTGGTGTAACCCGTCAGCCGTCGGCAACCACGCTTTCTCCGGATGCTAACCCGTCAGAAGAAGCCAGTGTGGTAACAACGTTTGGCAATGAGCCGGTCAATCCGGTAGACAGCCTGACGGCCAACGAGCCGAAAGCCGAATTTGCTGACAGCTTTACCGCGCCGGAGCCTGCGACAGAGACGGCACCGGTCGACAGTGCTGACAGCCTGGCTGCTGAAATGAATAATGAAGTCACGGATGAGCAGGAAATCGCTGCCGCCGCATCGGACCTTGAACTGAGTTTCACCGGCGACTGCTGGATTGAAATTCGTGATGCCAACGGCAAACGCCTTGACAGTGGTATCAAGAAGTCCGGTGATGTATTGAAACTGGATGGGGACGCGCCGTTCCGAGTGGTGCTGGGTGCGCCGGGTGTGGTAACCATGAGTTTCAAAGGCGAGCCTGTCGATTTGAGCAGGTACCCTGCTGGAAAAGTGGCGCGATTGAAACTGCCGCAGTAAACAGAGTGAATGTAATGCATAACGAGTCTCCAATTAAACGCCGTCCATCAACCCGTATTTATGTCGGTAATGTCCCTATTGGCGACGGAGCACCTATCGCGGTGCAATCGATGACGAACACCCGCACGACCGATGTTGACGCAACCGTTGCCCAGATCAAGTCGCTGGAAAACGTAGGTGCAGACATTGTGCGTGTCTCTGTTCCGACCATGGAAGCTGCGGAAGCTTTCAAACTGATTAAACAGCAAGTGAATGTGCCGCTGGTGGCAGATATTCACTTCGATTACCGTATTGCCCTGAAAGTGGCGGAATACGGCGTGGACTGTCTGCGTATCAACCCGGGTAACATTGGTCGCGAAGACCGTATCCGTGCGGTGGTAGACTGCGCCCGTGACAAAAATATCCCGATCCGTATCGGGGTCAACGGCGGTTCGCTGGAAAAAGACCTGCAGCTGAAATACGGTGAGCCAACACCGGAAGCGCTGGTGGAATCAGCGATGCGCCATGTCGACATTTTGGATCGCCTCAACTTTGACCAGTTCAAGGTCAGTGTGAAAGCTTCCGATGTGTTCCTGGCGGTTGAGTCTTACCGCATGCTGGCCAAACAAATCAACCAGCCGCTGCACCTGGGTATTACTGAAGCCGGTGGTGCCCGTGCCGGATCGGTGAAATCGGCGGTAGGTCTTGGTATGCTGCTGGCAGAAGGAATCGGTGATACCCTGCGTATTTCTCTGGCGGCTGATCCGGTTGAAGAGGTGAAAGTCGGTTATGACATCCTCAAGTCACTGCGTATCCGCTCTCGCGGCATCAACTTTATCGCGTGCCCGACTTGTTCACGTCAGGAATTTGATGTGATTGGCACTGTGAACGAACTGGAACAGCGTCTGGAAGACATTACCATCCCTATGGATGTTTCCGTGATCGGTTGTGTGGTTAACGGTCCGGGTGAGGCGGAAGTGTCTCATCTCGGGGTTGCCGGTGGTAACCGCAAAAGTGCATTCTACGATGACGGTATCCGTCAGAAAGAGCGCTTTGATAACGACAACATGATTGATCAGCTGGAAGCCAAAATCCGCGCCAAAGCATCAATGCTGGATCTGAACAACCGGATTGATGTGACAGAAAAATAACGTTATTTGCTGTGAATCGCGCCGGTCTTGACCCGGAGCGGTTCACAGTTTGCGTTATAACCTATATATTCAACTCCAATCTCCCATCGGTTAACGAGAATAAACGTGGCGAAACAAATTCAAGCAATTCGAGGCATGAACGATTGCCTACCAACTCAGTCTCCGCTTTGGCAAAAAGTGGAAGCGACGATTAAACAAGTTGTCAGCGCGTACGGTTACAGCGAAGTCCGTATGCCTATCGTTGAATCAACGCATTTGTTCAGTCGTGCGATTGGTGAAGTTACGGATGTTGTTGAAAAGGAAATGTATACATTCGACGACCGCAACGGTGACAGCCTGACACTGCGTCCGGAAGGCACTGCGGGTTGTGTGCGTGCGGGTATCGAGAACGGCCTGCTGTACAACCAGGAACAGCGTCTGTGGTACACCGGCCCGATGTTCCGCCACGAACGTCCGCAAAAAGGCCGTTACCGTCAGTTCCACCAGTTCGGTGTGGAAGTTTTCGGCCTGAACGGCCCAGACGTTGACGCTGAGCTGATCATGATGACAGCCCGCCTGTGGCGTGAGCTGGGTATCGACAAGCATGTCCGTCTGGAACTGAACTCGATCGGTTCACTGGAAGCCCGTGCAGACTACCGCCAGGCTCTGGTTGCGTTCCTGGAACAGCATATTGATGTGCTGGACGAAGACTGCAAACGCCGTATGCACACCAACCCGCTGCGCGTGCTGGATACCAAAAACGCCGCGATTCAGGAAATCCTGGTTGATGCGCCTAAGCTGTCTGACTACCTGGACGAAGAATCCAAGGTACATTTTGCCGGATTATGTGAACTATTAGACGCTGCTGGCATCGAATACCAAGTAAATGAACGTCTTGTGCGTGGTCTGGACTACTATAACCGCACCGTGTTTGAGTGGATCACTGAAAGCCTGGGTTCTCAGGGTACCGTTTGTGGTGGTGGTCGTTACGACGGTCTGGTTGAACAACTGGGTGGTCGCGCGACACCGGCTGTCGGCTTTGCGATGGGCCTGGAACGTCTGGTACTGATGATGGAAACTCTGGAACTGACAGATGTCCGTCGTCCGGTTGACGTCTACATGGTTACCGCTGGTGAAGGCACCATGATGGCTGGTCTGAAACTGGCTGAGAAACTGCGTGAAGAAGTGGCGGGTCTGCGAGTGATGACTCACTTTGGCGGCGGCAACTTCAAGAAACAGTTTAAGCGTGCCGATAACGTTGGTGCTGTAGTCGCACTGGTTCTGGGTGAGAATGAAATTGCCGAGAACACTGTAGTGGTAAAAGATCTGCGTGGTGGCGAACAAACCACAATGGCACAGGACGAAGTGGCCGCTAAGCTGGCTGAATTGATTTAAGAGAGGACAGGAAGTGGACGGCAATATCACAGAAGAACAACAAGTTGAACAGATTAAAGCTTGGTGGAAAGAAAACGGTAAGGCCGTTGTTCTCGGTGCTGTGATTGGTCTGGGTGGACTGGCTGGCTGGCGCTATTATCAGGCGGAAGTTCAGTCAGCCAAGGAGCAGGCATCTGATGCTTATACTCAGGTGATCAATGCTCTGGAAGCCGGCAGTGAAAACGCCGTTGCGGATACTCAGGCATTTATCGCTGGCCATGAAAGCTCCCAGTACGCAGTACTGGCAGCTTTGCAGCTAGCTAAAGTTCAGGTGCAAAGCGGCGATCTCGATGCGGCGGTAACACAACTAAACTGGGCGATCAGCAACACTAAAGATCAGGCAATTCTGCCTGTTGCACAGACTCGTTTGGCTCGCATCTATACTGAACAGGATGCGTTTGATAAAGCGCTGGCGGAGTTGGATAAAGTGACCGCCGAAAGCTGGAAGGGCAAAGTGGCCGAACTGCGTGGCGATGTCCTGCTGCAAAAAGGCGATACCCTGGCTGCTCGTGAAGCCTATGTCAGCGCTCAGCAATACGGTGCCTCTCCGGCGCTGCAGCTGAAGCTGGACGATTTGGCACAGTAGGGTAGACGTCGATATGCAGAAGGTGTTGAAGCAAGCGATCTCTGTTGCCCTGGCTGTGGGGCTGCTGGCCGGTTGTGCCAGTGAGGAAGATAATATCCAAATGGCTCCGTTGCCTGAGGTTGAAAGTGCATTTACTCCGACGCAAAGCTGGAGCACGTCAGTTGGGGATGGCATCAGCCATTTCTTCTCCAAACTGACGCCGGCGCAGGGTTACGGCAAAATTTTTGTTGCTGACCGTGTTGGACTGGTGAAAGCACTGGACCCGGAAACCGGTGACCTGATTTGGGAAAAGGATCTGGAAACGGACATTCCGGCCCGTCTTGCGGGTGGTATCAGCCTGTCATATGGCAAAGTGTTTATCGGCTCTGAAAATGCGGA
This sequence comes from Photobacterium sp. GSS17, assembly GCF_028621875.1. Classification (NCBI taxonomy): domain Bacteria; kingdom Pseudomonadati; phylum Pseudomonadota; class Gammaproteobacteria; order Vibrionales; family Vibrionaceae; genus Photobacterium; species Photobacterium sp. GSS17. The sequence continues at coordinate 789,682 of NZ_CP117517.1, forward strand.
AGTGATTGCACTGGATGAAGAAACGGGTGAGCTGGTATGGCGTCATCCGGTTGAAGGTGAAGTGCTGTCAAAACCGTTGGTCGATGAAGGTCTGGTGGTCGTTAACACCAGCCGCGGAGTCCTGCAGGCACTGGATGCAGAAACGGGGCAGAGCCGTTGGCAACTGGGCAGTGAAGTGCCGACCCTGACGCTGCGAGGCGACAGCTCACCGGTGTCTATTTCCGGTGGGGTGTTCTGGGGCATGGCGAATGGCCGTCTGGCTGGTGCTTTGCTGAACAATGGTCAGATGCTGTGGCAACAGCCGATTGGCTCACCCAAAGGTGCTACCGAGATTGATCGCCTGATCGATGTCGATGCGACACCGGTCATCAGCGGTGAGCGCCTGTATGCGGTCGGTTACAACGGTAACCTGGTGTCAATTGACCTGCGTACAGGACAAGCCGCCTGGAAGCGTAACTTCTCATCAGCAACGGATTTCGTGGTTGATGGTAGCCAGGTATACCTGATTAACGATCAGGACCATGTGGTTGCAGTGGATGCCCGCAGCGGTACGCCGTTGTGGACAAACAATACCCTGGAATACCGCTTGTTGAGTGCACCGACTGTGATTAACGGCTACTTGGTTGTTGGTGACAGTGAAGGGTATCTGCACTGGCTGGATCGTTATACCGGTGATTTCGTGGCACAGCAGAAAACGGATGGCAGTGGCATTGCGGTACCACCGCTGGTACTGCCTGACGGATACCTGGTAATGACCCGTGATGGTCGTATTTACAAAATGCAAATGCCGTAATTTGTCGTTATAATACGCGCCATTCTCATTTCTCGGCTCCTGCTGTGGATACAGTCAGGAGCCGTTGTTGTTATATCCGTTCGCGATATTATTGTCGGATGAAGGCAGAGCGAAGGCTCGCTGGAGGCAAGAATGAATGGAAAATATGTCATTAAGACTATGAAAAGTAAGAGGTAGTTATGATTCCTGTTGTTGCCCTTGTCGGGCGCCCAAATGTGGGTAAATCGACGTTATTTAACCGTCTTACCCGGACTAGGGATGCGCTGGTAGCTGATTTTCCTGGCCTAACAAGGGATCGTAAATACGGTAAGGCCGAGTTAGAAGAGCACGAATTTATCGTGATCGATACCGGCGGTATTGACGGCTCTGAAGAAGGCGTCGAAACCAAAATGGCCGAGCAGTCGCTGGCGGCGATCGAAGAAGCGGACGTGGTTCTGTTTCTGGTCGACGGCCGTGCCGGTCTGACCGCTGCGGATGAAGCGATTGCCAAGCACCTGCGCAGCCGTGAAAAGCCCACTTTCCTGGTGGTGAACAAAATTGACGGTATTGATGGCGACAGTGCGTGTGCAGAATTCTGGCAGTTGGGTGTTGATGCGATGTACCAAATCGCAGCAGCACAGAACCGTGGCGTAACCGCGCTGATGGAGCGTGCGCTGGCACCGTTTGCAGAAAACCTGAAGGCGAAAGAAGCTGAAGGCGAAGAAAGCGATGAAGTACAGATCGAAGATCTGACATCGGTTGAAGACATCGAAAAAGCAAACCTGTCAGAAGCTGATGCGGAAGCCGCTTACAAGCGTCTGCAAGAGCAGCCGATTAAGCTGGCGATCATCGGTCGTCCTAATGTCGGTAAATCTACCCTGACCAACCGTATTCTGGGCGAAGAGCGCGTTGTAGTGTTCGATATGCCGGGTACAACCCGTGACTCGATTTACATCCCGATGGAGCGCGATGGCCAGGAATACGTTCTGATCGACACCGCGGGGATTCGCCGTCGTAAAAATATGCACCAAGCGGTAGAGAAATTCTCGGTTATTCAAACCCTGAAAGCCGTTGAAGACGCCAACGTGGTGCTGCTGGTTATCGATGCCCGCGAAAACATCTCGGATCAGGATCTGAGCCTGCTGGGCTTTGCTCTGAATGCCGGCCGTTCACTGGTTATTGCCGTCAACAAATGGGACGGTCTGGATAACGAAGTGAAAGAGCGCGTGAAGTCTGAGCTGGATCGCCGTTTGGGCTTTGTGGACTTTGCCCGTATCCACTTTATTTCTGCCCTGCACGGTACCGGTGTGGGTCACCTGTATGAATCCGTACAGGAGGCTTACCAATCTGCTACGAAGCGTATCAGCACATCAATGCTGACCCGCATTCTGCAGATGGCGCAGGATGATCACCAGCCGCCGATGATCCGTGGCCGCCGTGTGAAACTGAAATATGCGCACGCAGGGGGTTATAACCCACCGATTATCGTGATCCACGGTAACCTGGTGAACGAGTTGCCTGGTTCGTACAAGCGTTACCTGATGAACTACTACCGCAAGTCATTGGAAATGATGGGGACGCCGATCCGTATCCAGTTCCAGAACAGCGAAAACCCATTTGAAGGTAAGAAGCAGAAGCTGACTATTTCTCAGGAGCGTCAGCGTAAACGTCTGACCAATGTCCTGAAAAACCGTGATAAGTAATACTCACCGTTTTTGCTGAATGTTAAGCCCGGCCAAGCGCCGGGCTTTTTGTTATCATGCTTAGCAGTTCGAACAATGAAGGACAGTTATGACAGCGATAAGCGCAACCCGGGTGGTCTTTCCGGATTATCAGTATCAGGCACAGGCGAATGTACAGCTCGTTGAAGCCGATGGGCAAGGCGGCCTGTATGTGGTGACCGATGTTACCCCTTTTCACCCGGTCAGCCACATCTGGCCGGATCATCCGGCAGACCGCGGAATACTGAAGTGGGGAGGCGATAGCCAACCTGTTGTCGGCTGTCATGTCGGTGCCGTTGAACTGGTGACCGGACAGCTGTTTGTCGGCGCCGCGATTCCAGTCAAACGCTTTGAGCCGGGCTGGGTGTTTGTTGTGGTGCATCAGCTTGCCGCTGATATGGTGCTGGCCGCAGGGGTGGCTGTTGAGTTGGTTGTCGATGAGATTTATCAGCAGGCCCTGAGCCGTGGCCACAGTGGGGGCCACCTTTCCTCGCTGGCGCTTAACAAGGTCCTCCATCAGGGATTCTGGCGAAAAGAGGCATCACGGAAAGATGAACTCGGGCACTACGATTTCCACAGTTATGCGCAAACGGAAAGCCGTGTGACCGAAGATTGCAGTACTGATACTTATCGCCTCGGGAAGACCCTGCGAAAACGCGGAATGAATACGGCAGAGATGCTCGCAGCTCTGCCTGACATCACGGAGCAGGTGAACCAGCAGCTGACTGCCTGGTGCCACGAAGGTTTTCCGGTGACACTTCGCAAAGAAGGCTCTGCTTTGACAGATTCCCGCTACTGGCAGTGCGATCTGCTAGAAGGGAATGTAGTCGAAATCCCTTGTGGCGGTACTCATGTCCGCTCTCTGGCCGAGTACGCATCATTGACCGTATCGTTTGATATTCGCAATGAGCAGGAGTTGATAATGATCACCCGCAGTGTTAAAGCTTGATCACCGAACCCGTTGATAAAAATCGCCTTGATGGCGATTTTTTTATATTTATCAGACTATTATTAATGAAATGATGGTATCTGATAACCGTCGTAAAGTTTGCTGGATCCTGATTCTATGGGTTTACAACATTCTTGATCTATGGGCTTTAAAACCATGTTAGTAAAATAATATGTCGGTTTAAATTGAAAAACAGCATATGTAACTTATGCTTTCGGGAAGTGTATTGATAAATGTTCTTTTGGAACCTGATCGCTGATCAATAGGGTTTATCACGTTGATCAACAGAATCAGGTACGCTCAGGCTTCGCGGTAGAAAAGAGATATTGGATAAGCAGTAGAGGCGAGTGCGAAGAACACGCAGTGAAAAATATCGAATGGCTTTTATGAAGCTACACGTGTAGTGAGATGCTCTGCCAGAGAGCCAGAGAGCCAGAGAGCCAGAGAGCCAGAGAGCCAGAGAGCCAGAGAGCCAGAGAGCCAGAGAGCCAGAGAGCGGATTCCTAAGCTGAATCAATGGCAGTGAAAACAACTTGCGCTAGGATACGGCGCATAAAAATGCCGACTATGCCTGATTAGGAGTAACACATGGAACAGAATTTTTGCCCGGAATGCCAAACGGAAATGCATTGGCATGACAATCATTACCACTGCGAGGACTGCGGTAAAAATTGGCGAAAGCAAGCGTACTGCCCGGACTGTGCAGCCCAGTTGGAAAAGCTGGCAGCCTGCGGTGCCGCCAGTTATTTTTGTAATCAGTGCAATGAGTTGAAGTCTAAATCCAGAATCCGGATTGAGTTTGTCAGGGCCGAATAGCCTCCATCAACCCTGACGGGACACATGGGGTTAATGGACACAGATTGATGGGCTTCAGATTAACGGGAAGACGACTCGCTGACCACAGAACTTATCTCGCCGTCGGCCAGTCGGGTATGAATCGTGTCACCGACCGACACCTGACTGCTGTTGCGAACCACTGTGCCGCTACTGTCGCGGGTGATGGAATATCCCCGTCCCAGTGTTGCCAGCGGGCTGACCGCTTCCAGTTTTTCGGCTGCCATTGCCAGTCGGTGGCCAGAGGCGACCAAGCGACGATCCATGGCTTCCTGCAGCCTATCTTCCAGCCGGTGGAGCTGGTTCTGTTTGGTTGCCAGCGTGCGGGCAGGAGAGTGCAGCGCCAGTTTGTAATTGTATTGCTCCAATTGCTGCTGGTAACGGGCCATGTAGCGTTGCATGGTGTGACCAAGGCGTCCGGTCAGCTCATCCAGTTGCTGTTGTTGCTGGTTCAGGCGAACTTGCGGATGCTGGCGGTCCAGCCTGTGCTGCAGGCGAATAGCCTGGGCGAGGCGTTCAGACATGTAGTGGCGCATAGCGCTTTGCAGTTGTTGCTGTCGCTGGCGTATCTGCTGGGTCTGGTGGGTCATATCCCGGCTTATCAGCTCAGCGGCTGCTGAAGGGGTCGGTGCGCGTACGTCCGCGACAAAGTCAGCAATCGTCACGTCCACTTCGTGGCCGACGGCGCTTACAATTGGGATTTGACTGGCTGCGATAGTGCGGGCCACGATTTCTTCGTTGAACGCCCACAAATCTTCCAAAGAGCCACCGCCACGCCCCACAATCAGGACATCACATTCCTGGCGGGCATTTGCCCGGCCGATAGCCTGCGCAATTGAAATGGCTGCTCCTTCACCCTGTACCATGGTCGGGTAAATTACAACCGGCAGGCTGGGATCCCGGCGTTTTAGTACCTGTAAAATATCATGCAGTGCAGCACCGGTTTTAGAGGTAATAATCCCGACCCGGCGAGGTAAATCCGGCAGCGTTTTTTTCAGCGACTGAGCAAACAGACCTTCGGCGGCCAGTGCCATTTTCAGCTGTTCAAATTGTTGCTGCAGTCGACCATCACCTTCCGGTTGCATGCTTTCGATGATCAGTTGGTAGTCCCCACGAGGTTCATACAGCGACAATCGCGCTTTGACCAGAACCTGGGTCCCATTGGCCGGTTTGAAGGTGACCCGTCGGTTTGTGCCCTTGAACATGGCACATTTCACCTGAGCACGGGAGTCCTTCAGGGTGAAATACCAGTGGCCGGAGACCGGCATCGACAGGTTAGACAGTTCACCAACCAGCCAGACAACTCCCATTTCGTTCTCAAGGATCAGTCTGACCTGAGCGTTCAGGCTGGAAACGGTATAAATGCGATCGTTGTTCTGAGTTTGGGGAGAAAATAGGGTCACGCGGCAGAAAACCTGTAGTCGGAGGCTTAGGCGGGTGCGGAAAACGAGAGAAGATATCGTTTGCTATTTTTTGGGCAGATCTGTGGACAGATCTTGGTCGTAAAACGGCGACCGCAACACCGGAAACTTAACCGAAATATATTACAGATCAAGGGAAAATAATCAATAAAAAAATCAAAAAAAATTCTAGCCAAACGTTTGCACCCTACGTATAATTCGTTCGCAATATTTTATCCTTCTTTAAACCTCTACTTGGTGTGAGATATTGCAATGTTACGAATCAAACAAGAAGCTTTGACTTTCGACGATGTTCTGCTGGTTCCAGCCCATTCAACTGTACTGCCTAACACTGCCGATCTGCGCACCCGTCTGACGAAAGACATTTCGCTGAACATCCCTATGGTGTCAGCGTCAATGGATACCGTCACTGAAGGTCGCCTGGCGATTGCCCTTGCCCAGGAAGGTGGCATTGGCTTCATCCACAAAAACATGTCCATTGAGCAGCAGGCTCGTGAAGTTCGCATGGTGAAAAAGTTCGAAGCGGGTGTGGTATCAGAACCTGTCACCGTGAAACCAGACAACACCATCGAAGATGTGAAGCGCCTGACTGAAGAAAACGGCTTTGCCGGTTACCCGGTAGTGACTGGTAACAACGAACTGGTGGGTATTATTACCGGCCGTGACGTTCGTTTCGTGACCGACCTTTCCCTGAAAGTAGAAGATGTGATGACGCCAAAAGGTAAACTGGCGGCTGCCAAAGAAGGCGCATCACGTGAAGAAGTAGAAAAAATCATGCAGCAGCACCGTGTTGAAAAAGTGCTGCTGGTTAACGACAGCTTCCAGCTGCGCGGCATGATCACGGCAAAAGACTTCCAGAAAGCAGAGCGTAAGCCTAATGCGTGTAAAGACGAGTTCGGTCGTCTGCGTGTGGGCGCAGCGGTGGGTGCCGGTGCCGGTAACGAAGAGCGTGTGAAAGCGCTGGTTGAAGCGGGTGTTGACGTACTGCTGATTGACTCTTCTCACGGCCACTCTGAAGGGGTTCTGCAGCGTATTCGCGAAACCCGTACTGCCTACCCGAACCTGCCAATCGTAGGCGGTAACGTAGCGACGGCAGAAGGTGCTCGTGCCCTGATTGAAGCTGGTGTCAGTGCTGTGAAAGTGGGTATCGGCCCAGGCTCAATCTGTACCACTCGTATCGTGACCGGTGTGGGTGTTCCGCAAATTACAGCTATCGCTGATGCAGCGGCCGTAGCGAACGAATACGACATTCCGGTAATCGCAGACGGCGGTATCCGTTTCTCCGGCGACATGTGTAAAGCCATTGCGGCTGGTGCATCCTGTGTGATGGTCGGTTCAATGTTCGCCGGTACGGAAGAAGCACCGGGTGAAGTAGAGCTGTACCAGGGCCGTGCTTATAAATCTTACCGCGGCATGGGCTCTCTGGGCGCGATGTCAAAAGGTTCTTCAGACCGTTACTTCCAGACTGACAATGCGGCAGACAAACTGGTACCGGAAGGTATCGAAGGTCGTGTGGCGTACAAAGGTCACCTGAAAGAAATCGTTCACCAGCAACTGGGCGGCCTGCGTTCAAGCATGGGTCTGACCGGTTCGGCAACCATCGAAGAGCTGCGTACTAAAGCGGAATTTGTTCGTATCTCTGGTGCTGGCATGAAAGAGTCTCACGTTCACGATGTGACGATTACAAAAGAAGCACCTAACTACCGTCTGGGCTAATCGCTACGCAACGAATTGCGAAAACGTTTGCCTAACTAAAAAACTCGTATAAGATCGGGGGCGTTTTTTAGCCCCCACCTTCCACTGATTTTTGAGACAGCCTGAAATGAGCACGACCACAAATATTCATGACCAACGTATCCTGATTCTGGACTTTGGTTCTCAGTACACGCAGCTAATCGCACGTCGTATCCGTGAAATTGGCGTTTACTGTGAACTGTGGAGCTGGGACGTCGATGAAGCCGATATCCGCGACTTCAATCCGAACGGTATTATCCTGTCAGGCGGTCCGGAAAGTGTGACCGAAGCCGGCTCTCCTCGTGCCCCTCAATATGTGTTTGAAGCGGGTGTACCGGTATTTGGTGTGTGCTACGGCATGCAGACCATGGCTGAGCAGCTGGGCGGTAAAGTTGCTGGTTCAACCGAGCGTGAATTTGGTTATGCGCAGGTGAAAATTGTTGAGCCAACAGACTTCTTCCACAACATTGAAGATGCGCTGTCTGATGACGGTCAGGCGCTGCTGGACGTTTGGATGAGCCACGGTGATAAAGTGGTTGAAATCCCGTCTGACTTCGTCAAAGTGGCTGAAACTGAGACGTGTCCTTACGCTGCGATGGCGAACGTAGAGAAGCATTTCTACGGTGTACAGTTCCACCCGGAAGTGACTCACACTCGTCAGGGCATGCGCATTATCGAAAACTTCGTTCTGGGCATCTGTGGCTGTGAGAAGCTGTGGACTTCCGAGAACATCATCGAAGACGCTATTGCACGTATCAAAGAGCAAGTGGGCGATGATGAAGTGATCCTGGGCCTGTCAGGCGGTGTGGATTCTTCCGTTGTTGCAATGCTGGTGCACCGTGCCATCGGTGACAAACTGACTTGTGTTTTCGTTGACAACGGCCTGCTGCGTCTTAATGAAGGCCACCAGGTAATGGAAATGTTTGGCGACCACTTCGGCCTGAACATTGTTCACGTTAATGCTGAAGATCGTTTCCTGTCTGCACTGGAAGGTGTGGATGAGCCAGAAGCCAAACGTAAAATCATCGGCCGCGTGTTTGTTGAAGTCTTCGATGAAGAAGCGGGTAAACTGGAGAACGCGAAGTGGCTGGCACAAGGCACAATCTATCCGGATGTGATTGAGTCTGCGGCATCGAAGACCGGTAAAGCGCACGTGATCAAGTCTCACCACAACGTGGGCGGTCTGCCGGATGATATGGAAATGGGTCTGGTTGAGCCGCTGAAAGAGCTGTTCAAAGACGAAGTGCGTAAGATCGGTCTGGAACTGGGTCTGCCGTACAATATGCTGTACCGTCACCCGTTCCCGGGTCCAGGTCTGGGCGTACGTGTACTGGGCGAAGTGAAGAAAGAGTACTGTGACCTGCTGCGCCGTGCTGACGCTATCTTCATTGAAGAACTGCATAAAGCGGATCTGTACAACAAAGTTTCTCAGGCCTTCACTGTCTTCCTGCCAGTACGCTCTGTGGGCGTTATGGGCGATGGTCGTAAGTACGACTGGGTAGTATCACTGCGTGCTGTTGAAACGATTGATTTCATGACTGCGCACTGGGCACACCTGCCATACGACTTCCTGGGTAAAGTGTCTAACCGTATTATCAATGAAGTAAACGGCATTTCCCGTGTGGTTTACGACATTTCTGGTAAGCCGCCAGCAACCATCGAGTGGGAATAATTTCCCAACCGGAAACGTCTGGCACTAACAGGCACTAAATCATATCTAAGTCCGCATAATTGCGGACTTTTTTTGTTTTGGTCTTAGTCATTTTTGGCAATATCTGGCAACGCCAAGCACGGTTTAACCGTGGTATTTTGATGGGTATGATTCATCAGTAATGCCATGGATTACGCCCGATACCATGCTGGCATGATCAGAGAACAAATTGAGGTTCAGACCACTACAATAACTTTTCAAGCCATAACAGGAATGCTTCGTGTGTCCTAGTGTCATATTTTTCTTTGTCAGGGCAGTAAAAGCAAAATTCAGTATCTACGGGATTTGAATTAAACGAATGAAAAATGCCAGCCGTGATAAGAGGAGCGGTTAAGGTGGTTGAACAAAAGACCAGGGCTTTTCCTAATAAGGCTTCCTGAATCCCAATAAGTTCTTGATCATAGGTGACATACTCAACCTTGCTCTGTTCAATTCCATTCTTTTCCAGCCATGCGTGGACGGGCGCTGGTGGTAGTTTCCGGTTTTTCCACCTGGTGGAAATAATCTTAAACCTGTCAGCCTTACTCGAAAAGTCGAGATAGGACGGGGTTCCAAAGGCATCAAATTTTTCATGTTTCAGAATGTCAGATGTTTTTACGGACTCCGTACTACCAAATCGGATCGGCAGAGTATTAGGGTAATTATCGAATGATTCTCCTGTCGACACGTCTATCAAAACGCCTGGATGTAAGCGCATATACTCTTCGATAGCCGGGATCAGCCTCATGGAGGCGAGAGCCGTCGTGGTCGAAATCAGAATGTTATTGCCGGAGAACTTAATTTCGTCTATTGCCATCGCAATAGTACGGAATCCGCTGGTTGCAGCCAGGGCTAATTTTTTCCCAGCTTCGGTCAATTCAATCTTCCGTACTTTTCGATGAAAGAGAGACACATTCAGACGGCTTTCGAGATTCTGTACATGATGAGAAATCGCTGTTGGGGTTAGTGACAGTTCATGGGCGGCAGCTTTAAAGCTTCCGTGGCGGGCGGCTGACTCAAACGCTTTAAGTGCTTGTAATGAAACCTGCATCAGGCATGACCATGTGGTTGTTTTTGCGCCATTATAGATGAGTTTAACGCATCTATAATGACATTTATCTCGTTTGTTGGCGGGTTGTGGGGTGAGTATAGTTTTGGTGTTTTAATTAACCAAGGAAATGAAATGACATCTTTACTTCACATTGATTCCAGCGTCAGAGCGGCGAGTAACGAGAACCCGGGGCATAATTCCATCTCGAAAAATATTGCCATTCAGTTCACAGAGGCGTGGAGAAAAGTACATACCACAAATCAGTATATTTACCGGGATGTCGGTATGCATCCGCCCGAGTTCATCAATCAGAACTGGATAGGGGCGGTGTTCACCCCAGAAGAACGGCAAACAGAGAATCAAAGGGCTCTGCTTGAGCTATCCGACAAACTGATTCAGGAAGTCGCCCAGGCCGATATCATTGTCATTTCATCTCCGATGTACAACTACGGTATGCCTGCCCACCTTAAAGCCTGGTTTGATCAGATCATACGTATTAACAAAACGTTTGACTTTGACCTTTCTCGCGGGGATTTCCCGTTGAAGCCACTGTTCAGTGGCAAAACGCTGGTGATCATTACTTCCAGTGGAGAGTTTGGGTTTGAAAAAGGCGGAATACGAGAAGAGCATGGTCACCTAGTGCCTCATCTCCGCACTTTAAGTAAATATTTAGGCGTTGATACGATTTATGAAATCGCTGCTGAATATCAGGAATTTGGGGACAAAAGACACACGAAGTCTCTTAATGACGCGATGGAGAGGGCGAGGAAACTCGGGCAGGAATTGGCGAATAAAGTCGGCTCTCCGTTCCGGGAATAATCCCGCACTAAGCGTGCTTGCTGAACAGAAAAATGAAGAGGCCTCCGAGCCTCTGTTTTTCGTCTCTGTTCCGGAAAGTACTCCTATAGTGAGGAACCTATGTTAACTGTGATGTTTTGCTGTGAAGCTAAGTTGTTTTGTTATTGTTGGTGTAATGTTTTGTATTAATATTTCATTACAAAATCTATGGGAACTATTTTATTGTTAACTAGCATAACGCACTTTTTGTGCGGCGCTTTTTATTACAATCCGAAGGAGGCCTGTGAACGGCTACTGCCGGGGCGGCTGACGAAGAACGATAAAAGCGTCGCAAATTAACAACATCATCTGTTTCCATGGAGCTCCCATGAGTGATCAAGCTGTAAAAGAGGCACTGGATACACCACCCAGTGCAATGGATAAATTCCTCAATTTTATTGAAAAAGCGGGTAACAAAATCCCTGACCCGGCTTTGCTGTTTTTTTGGGGACTACTGATTGTATGGGGCTTGTCGGCACTCCTTTCTCAGTTCGAGTTCGGACTGATCCATCCTGTTACAGGCCAGGCAATTGAGATTAACAACCTACTGACGGGACAATCCCTGTCGAGCTTCCTCGCGGGAATGGTGAAAACCTTCACCGGTTTTGCGCCACTGGGCATCGTTCTGGTTGCCATGCTTGGGGTAGGGGTAGCAGAAGCATCCGGGTTTATTAACACCGGCCTGAAAAAGATGCTGAACATCACGCCGGCGAAATTGTTGACGCCGACACTGATTTTAGTGGCTATCGTTTCCCATACCGCGGCAGATGCCGGTTATGTGCTGGTGATTCCTCTGGGCGGGATTATTTTCCATGCTGCCGGTCGCCATCCGCTGGCGGGTATTGCCGCGGCGTTTGCCGGGGTATCGGGTGGTTTCTCCGCCAACTTTATTCCTTCGGGTATCGATCCGTTGCTGGCTGGCTTTACTCAGTCTGCCGCACAAATTCTGGACCCGACGTATGTGGTAAACCCGCTGGCTAATCTGATGTTTACCGGTTTGTCTTCCATTGTTGTGGTGGCGATTGGCTGGTATGTCACAGAGAAAGTGATTGAGCCGCGCCTGAACCAGACGCCGGTCGATGAAGATGCGGAAGAGGCACCGGATCTGGGTTCTTTTACCGCGATCGAATCGAAAGCCTTTAACCGTGCTGGTTGGGCCATGGTATTGGGAATCATTGCGCTGGTTGCTGCCGTTTTGCCAGAAACGTCACCGCTGCGTTCTCCGGAAGGCGAAATTACGGCGTTTGCGGCTCCGCTGATGCAGTCGATTGTACCGCTGATCTTTATCTTGTTCGTGATTCCGGGTGTGGTATACGGTCGTGTTGCCGGTACGTTCAAAACGAGCGATGACATTATCAAAGCGATGTCTGCCACCATGGGAACCATGGGCGGCTACATTGTGATGGCTTTCTTCTGTGCTCAGTTCCTGGCGGCATTCAGCCAGTCGAATCTGGGAACACTGCTGGCACTGTCAGGTGCTGATTTACTGAAAGCGATGAACCTGCCGGGTCAGATCACGATTGTTGGGATGATTCTGCTGACGGCGTTCGTAAACCTGCTGGTTGGCTCGGCATCAGCGAAGTGGGCTCTGATTGGTCCGATTCTGGTGCCGATGCTGATGGCGGTTGGTATTTCTCCGGAGCTGACACAGGCGGCCTACCGAGTGGGGGATTCTGTTTCTAACATTATTTCGCCGCTGATGGTGTTCTTCCCGCTCGTGGTGGTGTACATGCAGCGCTACGTGAAAGGGGCGGGGATCGGTACGCTGGCCTCAATGATGATGCCTTACTCGATTGCGATGCTGATTGGCTGGACACTGTTCCTGCTGGCTTACTGGGCAGTCGGTATTCCTCTGGGTATTCAGGCTCCGTACACATACTCGATGTAAACTACCCCAAATTTACTGCATGTAATTGCAGCATGACCATTAGCAAGCCCCGCCATGCGGGGCTTTTTTGTCTTTTGAAACATAGCCAAAAGGCATGTCGTGGGGTGGATATATAGGGTTATATTCTTGTTGGATATGAATTCTGGTTGTTGGTAACTATTCGTTACTTAATTCTGATTGTTTGTGATTCTTAATTTTGTTGTTTTTATGGGTTTATGTTCTGAATATATATTCTTTGTTGGTTTGTTTTATTGATTATATTGTTTTTATTGGTTTTATTTATGATTAATAAGTTTGATATTTTGTTTTGATATTTAGGTTTATTTTGTTATTTTCACTGCCATTAACAGTATTATCTCTCGTTTATGGAATAAGGAAATAACGATAATGAGTGACACATTGGCACCGATTGCCAGAAATAAAGGAATAATCAGAGTGATTGAAAGGGTCGGCCGTAAGATCCCTGACCCGGTAATTATTTTCATGAGCCTGTTTGTCTTCTGTCTGCTGATGACCGGTTTAATTGGGGGTCTGCAATTCCAGACAACCGGGGCGGACGGGAGTGCGGTTACTCACACCATTAAAAACATGCTGGCGGCAGAGAATGTACGCTGGATGTTTGATAATGCGCTGCTGACAAACTGGTTGTCCTTTGGCCGAGGCGTTCTGGGTGTGATCCTGATCGTGATGGTCGGGGTCGGGATTGCCGAACATTCCGGTTTGCTGTCGACCGTAATCAAGAAAGTGGGCCTGCGTATTAACGATCGCTGGTTGCCTCTGCTGGTGGTGTTCCTGGGTATCATGAGTTCAATTGCCAGTGACGCCGGTTACCTGATCCTGATCCCGCTGGCTGGCCTGCTGTATGCCGGACTGGGTAAGAACCCGCTAATCGGTATGGCTGCGGCGTTTGCCGGGGTGTCAGCCGGTTTCTCTGCCAACCTGATTCCAGCGACACCATCTGATGTTATCCTTGGCGTTAACGCCCGCATTTTTGCTGAATCACAAGGCATTCCGTTTGTAACGGCACAGGGCAACCCTATTAACCCAGCCACCATGCATTACTTCTTTATCGCCACCTCCACCTTCTTGCTGGCGGCTCTGGGCGCATGGGTAACGGTACGTTTTGTCGGCCCTCGTCTTGAAAAGATGCCTTACCAGATCCCGGAAGATCTGAATCTGGATGACTTCCAGGTGACGGATGCTGAAGACAAGGGCCTGCGTGCGGCAGGTATCGGTCTGATTTTGTCACTGGCTGCGGTTGCGGCGCTGGCGATGGGGCCACTGGCGACGTACACCAACGAAGCGGGTCGCGAGGTGACACCTTATCTGGATAACGTCATTCTGCTGATTGCCATGGTGTTCGCGACAATCGGTATTTTCTTTGGCGTCTCGACCGGTAAATTCAAATCACTGCAGGACGTGGTCTCCGCCATGGTGAAGCAGATGAACACCATGGGCTATATTCTGGTCCTGACGTTCTTCTCGTACAACTTCCTTGCACTGCTGGGCTTCTCCGGGTTGGGCACGTATGTCACGTATCTGGGGGCAACATTCCTGGGCTCGCTGGGCCTGCAGAACTTCCCGATCCTGTTGATTATCGGCTTTATCCTGACAACCGCGTTGATTAACCTGTTTGTCGGCGGCCTGACCTCGAAATGGATGCTGCTGGGGCCGATCTTTGTCCCGATGCTGTACCAGGTGAACCCGGACATGACACCGGACATGGTGACGGCGGCATACCGTGTGGCAGATTCGTCAACCAACATCATTACACCAATGATGAGCTATGCCGGGGTGGTGCTGGCCTTCATGCGTAAGTACAAGCCAGAGCTGTCGTTCGGCGATGTGATTGCGATGATGGTGCCGTACTCCATTACTTTCTTGCTGTCTTGGACGGCGCTACTGGTTGCGTTCTTTACTTTCGGTATCCCTCTGGGCTTCTAAGTCAACGGATAAGCGGTAATGACAAAGCCGGAGCGCCCAAGCGTGAAGGGTTAGAGTTGAAACAGCCTACAGCAGAACACTGCCGTCAGCTGAAAAAGATGAGCCATTAAAATAGCCCGCATAATGCGGGCTATTTTTTTGCCGGTTTACAGCAGGTACTGCGCATGAAAACGCAGGTGGTCTTCGATAAAGCTGGCAATGAAGTGGTAGCTGTGGTCGTACCCTTCATGCATCCGCAGTTCAAGCGGATAATCGACAGCCTGTGCCGCAGACAGCAAGGCTTCCGGCTTCAGTTGTTCCGCCAGAAAGTTATCCTGATCCCCCTGATCAACCAGGGCAGGCACGGGCTGGGCATTATGCTTCATCAGCTCGGCACTGTCGTACGCTTTCCAGCTTTCCTGATCGTTGCCCAGATAGTGCGTGAAGGCTTTCTTCCCCCACGGGCAATTGACTGGGTTGGCAATCGGACTGAACGCTGACACGGAGGTGTAGCGGGACGGGTTGCGTAGGGCAATCATGAGTGCGCCATGGCCGCCCATGGAATGGCCACTGATCGCGCGTTTGTCGTTCACCGGAAAATGGGTTTCAATCAGTGCCGGCAGCTCATGCACCACGTAATCGTACATCCGGTAGTTTCGGTTCCACGGTGCCTGCGTGGCATTCACATAAAAACCGGCCCCGTGGCCAAAGTCATAGGCGCCGTCAGCATCATCCGGTACATCCTCACCGCGCGGGCTGGTATCCGGTGCGACAATGGCAATGCCGAGCTCGGCCGCTATCCGTTGGGCACCGGCTTTTTGCATAAAGTTTTCGTCGGTGCAGGTCAGTCCGGACAGCCAGTACAGCACCGGGACTTTTTCACCCTGTGCGATTTGTGGCGGCAGATAGATCGCAAAGCGCATCTCACAACCCAGTACATCAGAGTGGTGGGTGTATTGTTTGTGCCAGCCGCCAAAGCTTTTATTCCAGCTTACGTTTTCGATAGTCATAACAGCTCTCATAACGCAGCCGGGAGGTGAATGCCTCCCGGCCTAACAGGTTATTTATCGTAGTGGATCACAGAGCGGATGCTTTTGCCTTGATGCATCAGGTCAAAAGCCTCGTTAATGCCTTCCAGACCCATGGTGTGGGTAATGAAGTCATCCAGCTTGAATTTGCCCGCCATGTAGTCTTCCACGATACCCGGAAGTTCTGAACGGCCTTTGACGCCACCAAAGGCTGAGCCTCGCCACACGCGACCGGTTACCAGCTGGAACGGACGGGTGGAAATTTCCTGTCCGGCACCAGCGACCCCGATGATCACCGACTCTCCCCAGCCTTTGTGGCAGCATTCCAGGGCGGAACGCATCACGTTGACGTTACCGATACATTCAAACGAAAAGTCGACACCGCCGTCGGTCATCTCGACAATTACTTCCTGAATCGGCTTGTCATAATCGTTCGGGTTGATGCAATCGGTGGCTCCCAGCTTTTTCGCCAGCGCATATTTATCTTCGTTGATGTCAATCCCGATGATACGGCTGGCACCCGCCATGGTGGCGCCGATCACTGCTGAGAGACCAATTCCGCCCAGACCGAAAATGGCCACGGTATCGCCTTTCTGCACCTTGGCGGTTTTCAGTACGGCGCCCATCCCGGTGGTCACGCCACAGCCCAGCAGGCAGACTTCCTCCAGCGGAGCTTCCTTGTTGACTTTAGCCAGCGAGATTTCCGGGAGAACCGTGTATTCAGAGAACGTTGAGCAGCCCATGTAGTGATAAATCGGCTGACCGTCTTTGTAGAAGCGGGTGGTGCCGTCCGGCATCAGGCCTTTACCTTGCGTTTCACGGATCTTCTGGCACAGGTTGGTTTTGCCTGACAGGCAGAACTTACATTCGCCGCACTCCGGGGTATACAGAGGAATCACATGATCGCCCACGGCAACGCTGGTGACGCCTTCACCGACCATTTCCACAATACCGCCCCCTTCGTGGCCCAGAATGGCCGGGAAAATTCCCTCCGGGTCTTCGCCGGACAGGGTGAAGGCATCGGTGTGGCAGACGCCGGTCGCGACAATGCGCACCAGCACTTCGCCTTTCTTCGGCAGCATCACATCCACTTCTTCAATCGACAATGGCTGCTTCGGACCCCATGCAATAGCGGCGCGTGATTTGATGAATTTCTCTGACATGGTCGTGTTCTCTCCGTCTGAGTAAAGGGGTTACCCGTCTGTTATTCCCTGCGACTGCGACAAAAGCAATCGCTATAAAAATAGGTGATTTTCATGGCAAACGAGTGAGCGTGGCGAAATCCATCCGCTCACTGATATCTGGCTGTCAGTATATTTGTTTCTCGTGTGATGATAATTAGCTTAAAATGAAAATAACTTTTACTGTGTGGTAACAATAGACGAAATGTTTGGATGGGAAGGGGTCACCGAGTTTGCTTCGGTGGCAGAAACCGGCAGTTTCACGGGTGCATCAAGGCAACTTGGTATCTCTACTGCCCAGGTCAGCCGTCAAATCAGTGCCCTGGAAAACCGCCTGAATACCAAGCTGTTTTACCGGACGACCCGGAAAGTGTCGCTGACCGAAGAAGGTCAGTTGTACTACCGCCACTGCCGCCAGATTCTCGATAGCCTGGCTGAAGCTGAGCGGGCGATCAGTGAACGACAGGGTATGCCGCGGGGGCTGTTGAAGCTGACTGCACCGGTGACCTACGGCGAACAGTTCATCATGCCTTTGATTAATGACTTCATGCTGGAGTACCCGAGTATTGAAGTGACCATGATACTGACCAACCAGACTGTCGATCTGATTGATGGCGGTTACGATCTGGCGATTCGCCTTGGCCGCCTGAACAGCCCGTCGACGATGGTGGCTCGGCGACTGTCACACCGCACCCAGTTTGTGTGCGCCGCGCCGGAGTATCTGGAAAAGTACGGTACTCCGCACACTCTGTCTGAGCTGCGTCACCATAACTGCCTGATTGGCAATCACGATCACTGGCACTTTCAGGAAGCGGGGCGGGAGCGCAGCTTCAGAGTCACCGGTAACCTGCGTTGCAACAGCGGCAATGCCTTACGGGATGCCGCGCTGAAAGGGCTGGGGCTGATTCAGTTGCCGGATTACTACATCAGTGATGACCTTACCCAAGGACGGCTGATCCCTGTGTTGTCTGCGTTTCAGGAACCGGAAGAAGGAATATGGGTGCTGTATCCGCAAAACCGTCACTTGTCGCCAAAAGTGCGATTGCTGGTGGATTTTCTGGCCGAGCGCCTGCCGCGTCCCCGTCCGCTATGATGCGGTTCACCTTGATGTAAACTGGGATGGCGCGGCAGGTGCTGTCCTTGCACCTCGCATCTTGGCGGGGGTTGGGTATAATCAGCGCCCCATAAGCAGTTATCTTTCGGTAGACCAAGAGCCATGAGTGACCAGAACGCCTCGTCAAACGACGAAATTTTTATGCGCCGAGCCATTGAACTGGCCGCCCGGGCAGAAGCCGACGGGGAAGTCCCGGTTGGTGCCGTGATCGTCCACGAAGGACGGGTGATTGGGGAAGGCTGGAATCGCTCTATTACTCAGCATGATGCAACGGCACATGCGGAAATCATGGCGCTGCGTCAGGCCGGGCAAGTACTGCAAAATTACCGGCTGCTGGAAGCGACCCTTTACGTGACGCTGGAGCCCTGCCCTATGTGTGCCGGCGCCATGGTCCATAGCCGGATCGGCAAAGTGGTGTATGGGGCGCAAGATCCGAAAACCGGCGCTGCGGGCAGCATCATGAACCTGCTTAGTTATGAGCAGGCAAATCACCATGTGCTGATTCAGTCCGGTGTACTGGAAGTGGAATGCCGCGAGCAGTTGCAGGCTTTCTTCCGGCGGCGGCGGGCAGAGAAAAAAGCAGAAAAACTGGCCCGTCGCGCTGCGGAGCAGGCAACCGCTCAGCCAGACAGTGATAAGCAGAACCGCTCTTAGTGATGGATGGCCAGCAAGGCTTGTTGTCGCGCTCACCACAAGACCAACTGAATGGCACCGTAAAAACAAACAAGGGCTCAAATGAGCCCTTGTTTTCGTTGTGCCTGAGTGTCGTCACGCACCCGAATAAGGTGATAGCGTCTGAATGGTGGTGCGCCGGTGCGTGTGTATTTCTGTGCACAGCACCTTAGCACCTTGGACTTAACTGTGTCGGGTAACACAGGGTTACTCCGTACAACAGCTCAGGACAAAGTTACGATGCCGCCAGTGAATTTTTTTTCGAATGTTGGCATGCAGGCGTTTACGGCGAGTTGCCGAGACCGCCATCCGCGTCCTCATTCGGTCAAGGGCTTTTTTCTTCGAAAACTGCATAGCGCCTCCTGCAAATATTTCTCTCCTGCCATACGGACTGTCCCGGTACGCAGGCTCCTTTTTCTGCAGTATCAGCGAAAATGATTGGGCTGTGGACCAGAATTATCCCGTATTGCTAGCGTGATCTCACTGAACTTGCTGTTTTTCATTGAAAGTGAAGGTCACGCGAGGGGGCTGGCCTGGGCTGGCTGTCGTCATGCAGGTTACAGCGCTTTCAGGCCGCTAGTTTCACCAGACACTAGCGTTTCCTGCCAATAACGTCATCAATTGCCGTTTGATTTTCCATGGCAGGTCTGAAACTGGCGAATGGCCGGTAACCCCATTAGTTACTGGCCGTTTTGTTGGTGCTGATGTCCGGCAGCTCATCTGACGGTGTAGTGGACGGTGGCGGCGGAACGGGCAGCGCGCTCTGGCTCTCAGAGACCGCTGGTGGCTGGATGGTGTTCAGCCCGTCCACAATGGCTATGTCATCGGTTGGCGGCAGGCTGTGTGCCTGCTCATAACCAATAATGCTCTGGTAATAGCGGCGGATGTTTTCCACGTAGTTCAGGGCTTCATCACCACGGGCATAGCCGTAGCGCGTCTGGGTGTAGAACTTACGCTTACGTAGCAACGGCAGCCGCTGTTTGACATCACTCCAGGCATCCGGGTTGCCGCCTTGTGATTTGGTCAGGCGACGGGCATCCATCAGGTGACCAAAGCCAACATTGTAAGAGGCCAGGGCAAACCAGACTTTCTCATGGTCTTCAATGCTGTCCGGGATCCGGGCGATGATTTTGCGCAGGTATTCCGTGCCGCCACGAATGCTCTGCTCTGGATCCAGACGATTCTTCACGCCTACAGCCTTGGCTGTCGGCAGGGTCAGCATCATCATGCCGCGGACGCCGGTCGGTGATACCGCCTGCGGATTCCAGTGCGATTCCTGATAGGACAGGGCGGCGATCAGGCGCCAGTCAAATTCCCCGGAATACTGCTGGAACAGATTTTTCCACTCTGGCAGTTTGTGATCCATGGCGCGCAGGAAGGCGCGGGTGTCAACATAGTCGAACTTGTCCACGTGGCCGAAGTACTTCTCTTCCAGTTTGGCCAGTTCACCGCTTTGTTTGATGTCGCCGAAGAATTCAATCAGCAGGGCATACAGGCTGTCGTCGTGACGCTGATTAACAAACCAGGCGATAGGTTCGTCTTCCGTCAGCTCTAATGCGGTCGCGATGTCCGGGTAAATCCGCTGGTTCAGGGCGACATCAACCGAGTCTGCCATGGTGTAGTCCAGCTCACCTTCCGCCACCTGGCGCATCAGCTCGTCACTGTCGGTTTCGACAACGCTGTTCCAGGTCAGGGTAGGGTGCTGGAGTTTGAGGAGGTGAAGGGTCTTTTCGTGGCTGGAGCCTTTCACGACGGTCAGCACACCTTTGTTTTCGGCCAGATCTTCGATGCTGCGCGGTCGCCATTGTCCTTTTTTATAGACCACTTTCTGGCTGGCGTAGTAGTAGGCCGGAGCGGCACGGAAATCGGCCAGGCGGTCGGCGGTCATGGTCAGCCCGGAGGCCAGGATATCCACATCGCCGCGCTTGAGGGTCGGGAACATGTTCGACAGGCTCAGCATCGGCTTCATTTCCAGCTTCACCCCCAGTTTTTTGGCAAACCGGCGGGCAAGCTCGTAGTCCAGCCCGGTCGGACCATCGCTGCCGATGTAGTAGGAAAGCTGGTTATTGAGGGTGCCGACTCGAAGAACACCGTTTTCCCGAATACGCTCCAAATCTGTACGCGGAGCTTCCTGCCACAAGCAGCCGCTCAGAAGCAGGGTGCTTAGCAGTAAGGCTATGATATGTCTGACAGTGGAATGCGTTCGGAGATTGCTCAATTAACTATGCTCTCAGTATCTATCGGGCGTCCTTTATACCAAAGGTCATCAAATACGCAAAATCCTCGCCTGTATGACAGCAGTTTTTTGCGGTATGGGTATCCTGACAGGCTGTCAGAAAGGTCGGGCAGTATACCCGAAACCGGGGATGAGAATGAGGCATTTTCGTGGTTTTTTCGCGTGATCGAAAAAAAAACACGCAAACGGTTGCGTCAAGTGTTACGTCACAAAAAGATTTCCCTTATACTACGCCCCATCGCGACAAACTCGCCTCGTAAAATGCTGGCAAACGAGGTGGCATTGACGTAATTATCCCGGTCTTCGACGGGGATTAGGCCAATATCACCTTCATTCAACTGCTAATCGAGAGACGTACGCACATGGAAATTTTGCGTGGTTCACCCGCACTGTCTGAGTTTCGCGTTAACAAGCTGCTAGAGCGCTGCCGCGAATTAGATCTGCCTGTGTCAGGCATTTATGCTGAGTTCATGCACTTTGCTGATCTGTCAGCGACGCTGAACAAGGAAGAGCAAGACAAGCTGGCCAGCCTGTTAACTTACGGTCCGACGATTGCAGAACATGAGCCTTCCGGCCTGCTGCTGTTGGTGACACCTCGTCCGGGCACCATTTCTCCTTGGTCTTCCAAATCTACCGACATCGCCCGTAACTGTGCCCTGAGCCAGGTTAAGCGTCTTGAGCGCGGTACGGCCTACTATGTTGACACCACGGCATCTCTGACAGATGACCAGCTGTCAGCCCTGAAAGGTCTGCTGCATGACCGCATGATGGAAGTGGTATTTACGGATCTGGATGCGGCTGGAGTACTGTTTACGCAGGCTGAACCAGCCCCGCTGAAAAGCGTGGACATCCTTGCCGGTGGCCGTCAAGCGCTTGAGGAAGCAAACGTTACCCTGGGTCTGGCACTGGCGGAAGATGAAATCGACTACCTGGTGGACAGTTTCATTAAGCTGGGCCGTAACCCGAATGACATCGAGCTGATGATGTTCGCGCAGGCAAACTCTGAGCACTGCCGCCACAAGATCTTTAACGCGGACTGGACGATCGACGGGGTTGATCAGGCCAAGTCCCTGTTCAAGATGATCAAGAACACCTATGAGCAGCACGGCGACTACGTGCTGTCAGCTTACAAAGACAATGCCGCCGTTATGGAAGGTTCCACGGTGGGCCGTTTCTTCCCGGATGCGACCTCCCGTCAGTACCAGTACCATCAGGAAGACGCACACATTCTGATGAAGGTGGAAACTCACAACCACCCAACGGCTATCTCGCCATGGCCAGGCGCATCAACCGGTTCAGGCGGTGAAATCCGTGACGAAGGCGCAACAGGTATCGGCGGTAAGCCAAAAGCCGGTCTGGTGGGCTTTACTGTATCGAACCTGCGAATTCCGAACTTTGTTCAGCCATGGGAAACCGACTTCGGCAAGCCGGAGCGTATTGTCAGCGCGCTGGATATCATGCTGGAAGGCCCGTTGGGCGGCGCCGCATTCAACAATGAATTCGGTCGTCCTAACCTGCTGGGTTACTTCCGTACGTATGAAGAAAAAGTGGCATCGCACAACGGTGAAGAAATTCGTGGTTACCACAAGCCAATCATGATTGCCGGTGGTATGGGTAACATCCGTGCCGAGCATGTGCAGAAGAAAGAGATCCCGGTTGGTGCCAAGCTAATCGTGCTGGGTGGCCCGGCGATGAATATCGGTCTGGGTGGTGGTGCCGCTTCTTCTATGGCCTCTGGCCAGTCGGCCGAGGATCTGGATTTTGCGTCAGTACAGCGTGAAAACCCGGAAATGGAACGTCGTTGTCAGGAAGTGATTGACCGCTGCTGGCAGATGGGTGATGCCAACCCGATTGCGTTTATCCATGATGTGGGCGCGGGCGGTATCTCGAATGCCCTGCCTGAGCTGGTGAACGATGGCGAGCGTGGCGGTAAATTCCAGCTGCGTGACGTGCCGAATGACGAGCCGGGCATGAGCCCGCTGGAAATCTGGTGTAACGAATCTCAGGAACGTTACGTGCTGGCTGTGGCGGCTGAAGATATGGACGTGTTTGATGCTATCTGTCAGCGCGAGCGTGCCCCGTATGCGGTGGTGGGCGAAGCGACTGAAGAGCGTCATCTGACACTGGAAGACAGCCACTTCGACAATACTCCAATCGATATGCCGATGGATATCCTGCTGGGCAAGCCGCCTAAGATGCACCGTGACGTGACCACGCAGAAAGCAGAAGGTCAGGCGATTGATCGCAGTGGTATCGATCTGGAAGACGCGACCCAGCGTGTACTGCGTCTGCCGGCTGTGGCCGAGAAAACCTTCCTGATCACCATTGGTGACCGTACGGTAACTGGCCTGGTGGCGCGCGATCAGATGGTTGGCCCATGGCAGGTTCCGGTAGCGGACTGTGCGGTGACTGCAGCGAGCTACGACACGTATCACGGTGAAGCCATGTCGATGGGTGAGCGTACGCCGGTAGCACTGCTGGACTTTGCGGCTTCCTCCCGTCTGGCTGTCGGTGAAGCGATCACCAATATTGCCAGCGCCGATATCGGTGATTTGAAACGTATCAAGCTGTCTGCCAACTGGATGTCTGCAGCTGGTCACCCGGGTGAAGACGCCGGTCTGTATGAAGCAGTGAAAGCGGTGGGCGAAGAGCTGTGTCCGGCGCTGGGTCTGACGATTCCGGTCGGTAAAGACTCCATGTCAATGAAGACCAAGTGGCAGGATCAGGAGCAGGAAAAAGAAGTGACGGCACCGCTGTCGCTGATCATTACCGCGTTCGGTCGTGTCGAAGACATCCGCAAGACCGTAACGCCACAGCTGCGTACTGACAAAGGCGAGTCAACGCTGCTGCTGCTTGACCTGGGTTGCGGGAAGAACCGTCTGGGGGCGACTGCCCTGGCACAGGTTTACAAGCAACTGGGTGATGCCCCGGCAGACGTGGACAGCCCTGAGCTGCTGAAAGGCTTCTTTAACGCGGTTCAGGCACTGGTCCGTGATGAAAAAGTACTGGCTTACCACGACCGTGGTGACGGTGGTCTGTATGTCACTCTGGCAGAAATGGCTTTTGCCGGTCATACCGGGGTGGAAGTGGACATTAACACCACTGACGGCGATGCGTGTGACGATGTGCTGGCGACCCTGTTTAACGAAGAACTGGGCGCTGTGATTCAGGTACGCACTGATGACCTGGACGAGGTACAGTCGGTACTGGCCGCTCACGGTCTGGAAGCATGTAGCCACGTTATTGGTACGGTGGTTGACGAGGACGTACTGCGAATCTGGAACGGCAATGACCGTGTACTGGAGCAAAGCCGCACTGAACTGCGTACTATCTGGGCAGAAACAACGTACCAGATGCAGGCGCTGCGCGATAACCCGGCGGGTGCTCTGCAGGAGTTTGACGCGAAGAAGGACGTGAACGATCCGGGCTTGAATGTTGCCCTGTCGTTTGACATCAATGAAGATGTGGCGGCCCCTTACATTGCCACTGGCGCTAAGCCGCAAATGGCGATTCTGCGTGAGCAGGGCGTGAACTCTCACGTTGAGATGGCTGCTGCCTTTGACCGTGCCGGTTTTGAAGCAAAAGATGTACACATGAGTGACATCCTGGCTGGCCGTGTTGCCCTGAACGACTTCCACGGCCTGGTTGCCTGTGGCGGCTTCTCTTACGGTGACGTACTGGGTGCCGGTGAAGGCTGGGCGAAGTCAGTCCTGTTCAACAATCTGGCTCGCGACCAGTTCGAGCGCTTCTTCCACCGTAACGACACGTTTGCACTGGGTGTGTGTAACGGCTGTCAGATGATGTCGAATCTGCGCGACCTGATTCCGGGTGCTGACCTGTGGCCGCGTTTTGTCCGTAACGAATCTGAGCGTTTCGAAGCCCGCTTCAGCCTAGTGGAAGTGCAGCAGAGCGACTCCCTGTTCTTTAACGGAATGGCAGGCTCACGTATGCCGATTGCCGTTTCTCACGGTGAAGGTCGTGTTGAAGTACGCAATGCTGAGCACCTGGCGGCGATTGAGCAGTCTGGTACTGTTGCACTGCGCTACCTGGACAACTACGGCAATGTGACCCAGAACTACCCGGCGAACCCGAACGGTTCTCCGAACGGTATTACCGGTCTGACGACGCAGGATGGCCGTGTAACTATCATGATGCCGCACCCTGAGCGTGTCTTCCGCACCGTGGCGAACTCATGGCATCCGGATGACTGGAGCGAGAACAGCCCGTGGATGCGTATGTTCCGCAACGCACGCGTGAACCTGGGATAATCCCCGGTATCTGTCGGTAAAAGAACGTCTTGTGAACAAAAACCGCCCTAAATGGGCGGTTTTTTTATTTCTGACACGAATTTTTCTCGCCGAATCGGCAAGATTTTGATTATGCTGGAAATAAGCGTTGAATATACCGCGGAGGCGATGTGATATTTTTCGATCTCGATAATACACTGCTTGATCATGATGGCGCTGAGCAACAGGCCATCCGGGTTTTTGCCGCGCGTTATTCATCGCAGATTCAGACTTGTTCTGATGGAATAGAACAAGACTGGCGTCGAATCACCGATCAGCAGCGTGCGCGCTGGCGTTCGGGTGAGTTGAGTTTCGAGCAGTTACGACGGGCACGAATCAGTGCTTTGTTCCGGATGCCACTGAGCGATGAACAGGCTGAAAAGCTGAGCGTGGAGTACTACCGGTTGTACCGCCAGCACTGGATGTTGTTTCCAGACGTGCTGCCGGCTCTAAACATCCTGCAGCAGTTGTCGCCTTTAGCCATTATCACGAACGGTTTTGCGTTTCATCAGGAAACCAAACTACGCGAAACCGGGATCCGGGATTATTTCCGGTTCATGGTGATTTCGGAAGAAGTGGGAGTGGCGAAACCGGATCGGCGGATTTTTCAGCACGCCCTGCGACGGGCCAGCGAACCGGCATCGGCCTGTTGGTACATCGGCAACCATCCGAAGCTGGATGCCCAGGCAGCCAGTGATGTGGGAATGAAAGCTGTTTGGTTGAACCGTAACCGGGCAGAAAATCGGGTATCGACCCGGGTTGTCAGAAGCCTGGAAGGGTTTGCGGATCTGGTGCGAATGCATGGCTGACTGCCGTTGTTTGAATGCGGTCAGCGCCAATTTGGCAGGTTAGGGCAAAGAGAGAAACATTGTTCAAATAACTGTTGTGCTGTTGACATTACCCGCATAAACTATGCGATTATTTTTTATCCCGATCACAGCCAGCTCCACACGCTTTCAAGGAAGAGAGAGAATAATGGACGACACACGCAATGGGTTTCTCCTTGCGGCCAAAGGGCTGGCTGCACTGGTGGTGATCTGCCTGATCCGCTATGCGGATACCTTCGCGGCAATTTTCAGTTTCAAGCAAATCGGGATCGTGCCCAGCGTGATTGCTACATTGGTACTGATTTCCGGTCTGACCGCGATTGCCGGGCTGTGCCGCGGCAATCGCTGGGGATTCATCCCGCTTTATTTCTTCATCCCTGCTGTCACCATGTTTTTCGGCTATAGCCTGATCCCGTATCTGCCCCAGCTGTTTCAGCCGGAGTTCCGGCAGCCGGTGATCGTGTTTCTCAACAGTCTGGTACTGATTTTTGCGGTACTGCTGTTGCTGAAAATGATGGACGACGATGTGGTGCTCCCCACAGAAAAATACTGAACCGCCTGTCAACAGGGGCGAACCTATTTGCTATACTGCGGGCAATATTAATCAGGCAGTTGGCGGCGTTTACGCCTGAGCCGTCACCGACCTCTGCTCAAGCAAAGGATGATGAACATGAAAAAAATTGAAGCCATCATTAAGCCGTTCAAGCTTGATGATGTTCGTGAAGCGCTGGCTGATGTCGGCATTACCGGTATGACCGTGTCAGAAGTGAAAGGATTTGGGCGTCAAAAAGGCCATACCGAGCTGTATCGCGGCGCGGAATACATGGTGGATTTTCTTCCGAAAGTGAAGCTGGAAATCGTGGTAGCCGATGATGTTGCTGACCAGTGCGTCGACACGATCATTGAAACGGCCCAGACGGGAAAAATCGGTGACGGTAAGATTTTCATCTTTGATGTCGAGCGTGTGGTGCGTATCCGTACCGGCGAAGAGGATGAAGAGGCGATCTGATCCCGCTTATTCAACCGTGCTATGAATGAAAGAACGCGCCCGGAGCGCGTTTTTTTATACCTGCAAGAAAAAGGTGCCCCGGTCGATATTTTTGTTTACCCAATAGCCTTGTCCAGCCAAAAGCTTTGTCCGCTTGACGTTATACAAGCAGAGAATAGGGCAGTGCAGGGCCGTAGAGGTACAGGCAAAGCCATGCGCTGAATCTTTATCGGTTATCAAAATAAAAAAGGCTTGCGCGTTCGCAAGCCTTTTCTGTTCTTCGCTTTTAGCCAGTTGTCACCGGGTGACAGCGCTTGGTATCTGCTGGCGTTTACGCGTTCGCGCGGTTTTTTTGTGCCTGATTACCGCTGTAACGCCCCGGTTTATGGTTCATCGCCAGAACCAGATTCAGCATAAAGGCACCGATCACTGAGTACATCAGAACCGTTGGGCTGACCAGGAAGAAAGAAGCCGTCAGAATCGCAAAGTCGATGCCCATCTGTAGCTTGCCGGCAGACCAGCCCATTTTTTCCTGCAGGTAAAGTACCAGCACATTAAACCCACCCAGGCTGGTTTTATGGCGGAACAGGATCAGCATCCCCAGGCCCATCAGCAGACCCCCGATAACCGCGCAGTACAGCGGGTCAAGACGACTGATTTCTACCACCTGATAGAGGTTGTCGGTCATCACCGATACCAGACCACCGGCGACCACGCTGGAGATGGCAAAGCTTTTCCCCATACGGAACCAGGCCATCAGGTAGAACGGCATATTCATCATAAAGTACAGCTGGCCGAAAGTGAGATCGACAAAGTGACTCAGCAGCAGTGCCAGACCCGTGGTACCGCCGGTGAGCAGGTTAGCCTGCTGCAAAAAGAAAACGCCCTGAGAGACAATAAAGGTGCCGGTGAGAATGGCAATGATATTTTCTTTCAGTGAATGGGTATAACCGCTCAAGACAACACTCCTTTTCGTTGATGGCGCTCATCATAATCCTCCTTTAGTAAAAAGATGAGCCTCATCACGAAAACGCTTCAATGGCGTATGTATTAAATTATTTACAAATTTGTACAAATAAAATTTCACTATTTTCTTGTGTAATCAAATTTATGGTCTACCTGTTGTTTGGGCAGGGATTGATCAAGTTGAAAATAATTCATCCCCGACGAGAAATAAATACTAATAAAAAGTCGCTTTAGGGCTACCTGATTGAGATCAATTTCTGTAAAATACGGCGTTATCTACTGGCATGACGAAAACGTTTGCGTCCGCGTGGCGCCTAGCTTTGCGATTTTCCAGTTTTGTGCCAAAAATGTATGTTTACCACCGCTTTGTCCGGGGCGCGAAAAACTGCCGCAACTTAGACAAAATGGTATGAAACAATCTGAGTCAGGAGAGACAGATGCTAAAGCGCGACATGAATATTGCCGATTACGACGCTGAACTATTTGCAGCCATTCAGGAAGAAACTGCGCGTCAGGAAGAGCACATTGAGTTAATTGCTTCTGAAAACTACACCAGTCCACGTGTGATGGAAGCACAGGGCTCTCAACTAACCAACAAGTATGCGGAAGGATATCCGGGTAAGCGTTACTATGGTGGCTGTGAGTATGTCGACAAAGCTGAGCAACTGGCTATCGATCGTGCGTGCCAACTGTTTGGCGCTGAGTACGCGAACGTTCAGCCGCACTCAGGTTCACAGGCAAACAACGCTGTTTACATGGCACTGCTGAATGCTGGCGATACCGTTCTGGGTATGAGCCTGGCACACGGTGGTCACCTGACTCACGGTTCTCCGGTTAACTTCTCTGGTAAGCTGTACAACATCATTCCTTACGGTATCGATGCTGACGGTCAGATTGACTACGCCGAAGTGGAAGCGCTGGCACTTGAGCACAAGCCGAAGATGATCATCGGTGGTTTCTCTGCCTACTCACAGATTGTTGACTGGAAACGCATGCGTGAAATCGCTGACAAAGTGGGCGCGTACTTCTTTGTTGATATGGCGCACGTTGCTGGTCTGATTGCTGCGGGTGTTTACCCGAACCCGGTACCACATGCCCACGTGGTAACAACGACTACGCACAAAACACTGGCGGGCCCACGTGGTGGTCTGATCCTGTCAAATGCTGGCGAAGAGTTGTACAAGAAACTGAACTCAGCTGTTTTCCCTGGCGGTCAGGGTGGTCCTCTGATGCACGTGATTGCCGCGAAAGCCGTGGCTTTCAAAGAAGCAATGGAGCCTGAGTTCAAAGACTACCAAGCGCGTGTTGTGGAAAACGCAAAAGCAATGGTTGGTGAGTTCCTGGAGCGCGGTTACAAGATCGTTTCCGGCGGTACTGAAAACCACCTGTTCCTGGTTGACCTGATTGACAAAGGTATCACAGGTAAAGAAGCGGATGCCGCACTGGGCGCTGCAAACATCACTGTGAACAAAAACAGCGTACCGAATGATCCACGCAGCCCGTTCGTTACATCAGGTATCCGTGTTGGTACCCCAGCGATCACTCGCCGTGGCTTCACCGTTGAAGATGCCAAGCAGCTGGCTGGCTGGATGTGTGACGTGATGGACAACATCGACAATCCTGAAGTGATTGAAGCGACGAAAGCGAAGGTGCTGGAAATCTGTAAGCGCCTGCCAGTTTACGCATAATCACTCGTTATCGCGTTCTGATGTTTTTGAGGGCTTGCTGCGGCAAGCCCTTTTGTTATTCTGCTTTCTGCTTTCTGCTTTCTGCTTTCTGCTTTCTGCTTTCTGCTTTCTGCTTTCTGCTTTCTGCTTTCTGCTTTCTGCTTTCTGCTTTCTGCTTTCTGCTTTTGTCGATCATACGGAAATTGCTGCCTTTCCGGCATAAAATTCATCCGAGTACTCTCTACATAGCGCTGAAATGGGGTACACTGAGATACCGAAAATAAGGAGGCAAGATGCATTGTCCTTTTTGTGGTGCGAATGACACCAAAGTGATCGATTCTCGCCTGGTGGCAGATGGTCACCAGGTACGCCGTCGCCGTCAGTGCCTGGCGTGCAACGAGCGTTATACGACATTCGAAACAGCCGAGCTGGTGATGCCTCGGGTGATCAAAACCAATGGCAGCCGCGACCCGTTTAACGAAGATAAGTTACGCGGTGGAATTCAGCGTGCGCTGGAAAAGCGCCCGGTCAGCACCGACGATATCGAGCGGGCGATCAACACCATCAAGTCACGGTTGCGGGCTACCGGCGAGCGTGAAGTGCCGTCAGAAATGATCGGTAATCTGGTGATGGAATCGCTCAAAGAGCTGGATAAAGTCGCTTATATTCGCTTTGCCTCTGTTTACCGCAGTTTCGAAGATATTCGTGAGTTTGGTGAAGAGATCGCCAAACTGGAAAAGTAAGTCCTCCAGCCGGGCCGTAACGGGTCCGGCCAGTCTGAGAAGAATCGTAGTCAAATGTTCTCACCTAATGACCATGCCATGATGCATCGTGCCATCACTCTGGCACAACGCGGTCAGTACACGACAGCTCCAAACCCCAATGTGGGGTGTGTAATTGCTCACGGCGAAGAAATTGTCGGCGAGGGATTCCACTACCGTGCCGGTCAACCCCATGCTGAAGTCTTTGCCCTGCGTGCGGCCGGTGAGCGAGCAAAAGGCGCGACCGCCTACGTAACGCTGGAACCCTGTTCCCATTACGGCCGTACTCCGCCGTGTGCTGAAGCGTTGGTGAACGCAGGGGTCAGCCGGGTGGTATGCGCCATGGTGGATCCGAACCCCAAAGTTGCCGGTCGCGGTATCAAGATGTTGCAGGAGGCGGGCATTGACGTTGCGGTTGGGCTGCTGGCGCAAGATGCTGAGGCGCTGAATCCCGGGTTCATCAAGCGAATGAAAACCGGCCGCCCGTTTGTCCAACTGAAACTGGCAGCCAGCCTGGATGGTCGTACTGCGCTGGCAAATGGTGAAAGCAAGTGGATTACCGGTCCGGCCGCAAGAGCCGATGTGCAGCGTTATCGCGCTAAAGCCGGTGCAATTCTCTCAACCAGTGCGACTGTGCTGGCAGACAATCCTTCCCTGAACGTGCGCTGGGCCTCACTGAACCCCAGTGTGCAGCAGCAGTACCCTGAACACGAACTCCGTCAGCCGAAACGCGTCATTATCGACAGCCGCAACCGGGTAACACCGTTGCATCAGCTGATTGGGTTGCCGGGCGAAACGCTGCTGATTAGGACTCAGGCGGACACCCAGACATGGCCAGAGTCTGTGCAGCAGGTGCTGGTGCCGGCCACAGCGGTACAAGCTTCAATAGCACACCCTTTGGGACAGATTGATCTGAGCGCACTGATGGACACACTGGCTGGTCATGATATTAACCATATCTGGGTGGAAGCCGGTGCCGGATTGGCCGGTGCGCTGCTCGCTGCCGGGCTGGTCGATGAACTGATTTTGTACCAGGCACCTAAACTGATGGGAAGTGACAGTCGCGGGCTGGTGGATCTCCGCGGTCTGACGGCGATGGCTCAGGTGCCGGAGCTGATCATCAGCGATGTTCGCATGGTTGGCCCGGATATCCGTATCACGGCACGTCCCACACACAATTAATCAAAAAGGTTTTTCATGTTTACTGGCATTATCGAAGCGGTCGGTACCCTTACCGCGCTGACACCGAAAGGCAAAGACATTTCTGTAACCGTGGAGTCCGGCAAGCTCGATCTATCCGATGTAAAATTGGGGGACAGTATTGCCACGAATGGCGTGTGCCTGACCGTGGTTGCCCTAACCGGGTCCGGTTATGTAGCCGATCTGTCACTGGAGACCCTGCAACGGACAGCGTTTGCTTCCTACAAGCCGGGCCAGAAAGTGAATTTGGAAAAAGCCATGTTGCCGACCACCCGTTTCGGGGGGCATATGGTCTCGGGCCATGTCGACCATGTGGCGGAGATTGTCGAGCGGACACAAACCGGTCGTGCCATTGAGTTCTGGGTGAAGGTGCCGTCGCATCTGGCGAAATACATCGCTGAGAAAGGCTCGGTGGCCGTCGACGGAATCAGCCTGACCGTTAACGCCGTGCGTGGCGACGAATTCAAACTGACCATCGTGCCGCATACTGCGCTTGAAACCACGATGGAAAGCTTCAAGCCGGGTCGCAAAGTGAATCTGGAAGTGGATGTGATTGCCCGATACCTGGAGCGCCTGATGCTGGGAGAGAAAGCCGCAGCTCAGTCGTCACAGGTTTCGATGGATCTACTGGCACGTAGCGGATTTCTGAGATAACCGCCAAGGCGGTTCAGCAAGCAGACACAACAACAAAAGGTAGCGTTATGGCATTGAGCAGTGCAAAGGAAATCATTGAGGATATCCGTCAGGGCAAAATGGTCATTCTGATGGATGATGAAGATCGGGAAAACGAAGGCGATCTGATCATTGCCGCCGAAAAAATCACCCCTGAGGCCGTTAACTTTATGGCGCGCCACGGACGTGGCCTGATTTGCCTGACGCTGACTAAGCAGCGCTGTCAGCAGCTCAAACTGCCGCTGATGGTGCAGGACAATACTGAGCAGTTCAGCACGAACTTCACCGTTTCCATTGAAGCGGCGGAAGGGGTGACAACCGGTATCTCTGCCGCAGACCGTGCTCGCACAGTGCAGGCCGCGGTGGCCCAGCATGCAACCCCAGCTGACATCGTGATGCCGGGCCATATCTTCCCGCTGATGGCGCAGGAAGGCGGAGTGCTGGCGCGCGCTGGCCACACCGAAGCCGGTTGTGATATCGCTCGTCTGGCGGGGCTGGAGCCGGCCAGTGTGATTGTTGAAATCCTCAATGAAGACGGCACCATGGCGCGCCGTCCGGACCTGGAAGTGTTCGCCGAGCAGCATGGTCTGAAACTGGGGACCATTGCTGATCTGATTGAGTACCGCAACAATAACGAAACCACTATTGAGCGTATCGCGCAGTGTATTCTGCCAACAGAGTTCGGTGAGTTTGAGATGATCACTTACCGCGACACCATCGACAGCCAGGTCCATTTTGCGCTGCAGAAAGGGCCGGTTTCTGCTGATACGCCAGCGCTGGTACGTGTGCATTTGCAGGACACTTTCAAAGATATCCTGCACTCCGGTGCCAGCCAGTGGACACTGCCGTGTGCAATGAAACGTATCGCCGATGAAGGCGGGGTGCTGGTGGTTCTGAGCAAAGTGGAAAATCCGGAATCACTGATTACCAAGGTGCAGCATATGGCGGCGCAACGTGAGGGCAACCCGCAGGTGAAGCTCAACCCGAAAGACCAGTCTCGTCAGGTCGGTGTCGGCTCACAGATTCTGTCTGACCTGGGGGTCTCCAAGATGCGCCTGCTGTCATCCAGTACCCAGCGTTACCACTCACTGTCCGGATTCGGTCTGGAAGTGGTCGAATATATTTGCGAATAACCACATCGCTGTTCGTATTTTATCAGCGGGCCCTGGCCCGCTGACTTATCATTTAATAGCTGGAACAGAAAGTGCGGCGTTCTCGCTTTATACGCATGAAAGATGCCAATTGGTATAACGCATAAAGTGTGATAGACTCCCGCGGTTTCTCATACCGGAAAAAAGACATAGTCACAGGAAGGCCCATGAAGGTAATCGAAGGCGCCATCGCGGCACCAAACGCAAAAGTTGCTATCGTAATTTCTCGCTTCAACAGCTTCATTAATGAAAGCTTGCTGGAAGGCGCTCTGGATGCGCTGAAACGTCAGGGTCAGGTAAGTGATGACAACATTACTGTTGTACGTTGCCCTGGTGCTTACGAGCTGCCTTTGGTTGCTCAGCAAGTAGCTAAAAGCGATCGTTATGACGCTATTGTTGCGCTTGGCTCTGTGATCCGTGGCGGTACGCCACACTTTGATTATGTTGCCGGTGAGTGTAACAAAGGTCTGGCACAGGTTGCTCTGGAGTACAACACTCCGGTGGCATTTGGTGTACTGACTGTTGATACCATCGAACAAGCCATTGAGCGTGCCGGTACCAAGGCTGGTAATAAAGGGGCAGAGGCTGCACTAAGCGCGCTTGAAATGGTTAATGTCCTGTCCCAAATTGAATCCTAATGGGGGTTAGTGTGAAACCAGCCGCACGTCGTAATGCACGTCAGTTTGCAGTGCAAGCTATTTACTCTTGGCAAATCACCAAAGGCAATGTTGCTGATATCGAGCAGCATTTCCTGTCTGGCGACAACTTTGAAGAAGAAGAGCATCAGGCTGATGCCCCTGTTCTGGCTGCACCGCAGACAGACGTTGCCTACTTCCGTGATCTGCTGACGGGTGTTGTTCTGAACCACCAGGAACTGGACAGCAAAATGCGTCCATACCTGTCACGTCCGCTACAGGACCTGGATCAGATGGAACTTGCTCTGCTTCGTCTGGCTATGTACGAGATGATGAAGCGTGATGACGTACCATACAAAGTAGTGATTAACGAAGCGATCGAACTGGCGAAAGCCTTCGGCGCGGAAGACAGCCACAAGTTTGTGAATGGTGTGCTGGATAAAGCGGCACCGACACTTCGTAAGAAGTAAGCGCGAATACTTACAAGGCCAGCACTGCTGGCCTTTTTTCTATCTAGACTGAGAACCCTTCCATAAAAGCACATGGCAACAAACGAATTTGATCTGATTGCCCGCTATTTCTCCCAGCAGGCGGTCTCCCGGAAAGATGTTCCTTTAGCAATCGGCGATGACTGCGCCTTGCTCGAAGTGCCGTCTGGCAGTCAACTGGCGGTCAGCACCGACTCACTGGTCTGCGGTACCCACTTCCTGCCAGATGCCGATCCTGCGCTTGTTGCGCACAAGGCACTGGCATCTAATCTTAGTGATCTCGCAGCGATGGGGGCGACCCCTGCTTGGGTATCACTGGCGCTGACGATGCCGGAACCTGATGAAACCTGGCTGGCCCGGTTCTGTGAGGGCTTCTTTGCCCTGGCGGAGTACTATCAGGTGCAGCTGGTGGGGGGCGATACCACCAAAGGGCCGTTGAGTATTACTTTGACGGTGCATGGTTTTGTCCCTCAGGGACAGGCGCTGACCCGCAGCGGGGCAAAAGTCGGGGACTGGGTGTATGTGACCGGCAACCTGGGTGATAGCGCCGCCGGGTTGGCGTTGCTGCTCAACCAGCAACACACTGACGATGCCCAGTTGGCGGCAACGCTGCTATCGCGCCATTATGAGCCGCAACCCCGGATTCTGGCCGGGCAAGCACTGCGTGATATAGCCTCGGCAGCTCTGGATATTTCAGATGGCCTGATTTCAGATCTGGGACATATCCTGAAGCGGTCCGGGGTCGGAGCTGAGCTGGATGTGGATGCTCTGCCGCTGTCACCTGAGCTGTGCCAGTTTATGCCTGACCGAGATAAGGCGCTGCAACTTGCGCTGACCAGCGGGGAGGAGTACGAACTCTGCTTTACCGTACCGGCACAAAATCGTGGCGCGGTTGATACGACGATGGCCCACACCGGTGTAAAGGCAACCTGTATCGGCCAGATTCGGGCGGGTAGTGCAGTCAGCCTGGTGCGCGATGGCCAGCCGTTGGACTGGCAATTGCATGGTTATGATCATTTTGCGGAGTAAGCTGTGACGGATCCGAAAGCAAACATTAATCTGAAAAACCCGTGGCATCTGCTAGCGACCGGATTCGGTAGCGGGTTGTCACCGGTCGTACCGGGCACCATGGGAACTCTTGCGGCTGTGCCGTTTTACTTGTTGCTGGCGCAGCTACCGTATGGCATCTACCTGCTGTTGACGCTGGTCGCGGCGGTGGTGGGCATCCGGATTTGTCAGCGCACTTCTGATGACATGGGAGTGCACGACCACGGCAGTATTGTCTGGGACGAGTTTGTCGGGTTCTGGATCACCATGGCCATTGCGCCGGTCGTGAGCTGGCAATGGGTATTGACCGGTTTTATCCTGTTCCGCTTTTTCGATATGGTGAAGCCGTGGCCAATCAGCTGGCTGGACAAACATGTTCATGGCGGGCTGGGGATCATGGTGGATGATATTCTGGCAGGTTTCATGGCCATGATCGCCCTATGGGGAACAGGCCACTGGCTGGGCTGGTAGCTACGTGGGCAGTTAGTCACGATCTCAGTACGGGATAAAAAGCCAAACTTAAAACCGTCAGAAATAAAAAACCGCGCATTGCGCGGTTTTTTTAATTGGACTTGCCTGAGGCTTAATCGGCCATGTAAGCGCGGATTTGCTTCTCAATGCCTGGGCCATCAATGTCCAGGGCGGCATGCAGTTCGGCCTGTGTGCCTTGCTCAATAAAGCGATCCGGCAAGCCCAGGTTCAGAACCGGCTTGAGGACTTTCTGCTTCATCAGGAATTCGTTGACCCCGCTGCCTGCACCACCGGCGATGGCATTTTCCTCGACGGTGACCAGTACATCATGGTTAGCCGCCAGTTCAAGGATCAGGGTTTCATCCAGCGGTTTTACAAAGCGCATGTCGGCCACGGTGGCATTGAGGTTTTCTGCCGCTTCCAGCGCGTAGCACAGGGTGGTGCCAAAGTTCAGGATGGCAACCTTTTCCCCTTCACGGCGAATGATCCCTTTGCCGATAGGCAGT
Source organism: Photobacterium sp. GSS17 (assembly GCF_028621875.1). NCBI lineage: Bacteria > Pseudomonadati > Pseudomonadota > Gammaproteobacteria > Vibrionales > Vibrionaceae > Photobacterium > Photobacterium sp. GSS17. The sequence goes on from NZ_CP117517.1 coordinate 826,398, forward strand.
GCCGTCATCTCGCGTTCCGGTGTGACGCCTGTCCCGCTGCCGCGCGGATAACGTACGGCACTTGGCCCCTGATGTTGGTGGCCGGTGTACAGCATCTGGCGACATTCGTTTTCATCGCTCGGTGCCATGATCACCATGTTCGGAATGCAGCGCATAAAGCTCAGATCGAACGCGCCCTGATGGGTCTGACCATCCGCTCCCACCAGACCACCACGGTCGATAGCAAACATGACCGGCAGGTCCATGATCGCCACGTCGTGAATCAGTTGGTCATAGCCACGCTGCAGGAAAGTCGAGTAGATCGCCACAACCGGTTTATAACCGCCGATGGCCAGACCGGTTGCCAGTGTCACCGCATGTTGCTCGGCAATGGCGACATCAAAGTACTGGTCCGGAAACTCTTTCGAAAACCGTACCATGCCGGAGCCTTCACGCATGGCCGGGGTAATGGCCATCAGCTTTTCATCCAGCTCAGCCATGTCGCACAACCAGTCGCCAAACACGTTGGAGAAGGTCGGCAGGCTTTTCGCTTTTGGAATTGGCGTCTGCGTCAGGTCAAACTTCGGTACGGCATGATAGTTAATCGGATCGGCTTCGGCCGGTGCATAACCACGGCCTTTTTTGGTCATGATGTGCAGGAACTGCGGTCCTTTCAGGTTACGCATGTTCCGCAGGGTCTTGACCAGTTCTTCGACGTCATGGCCGTCAATCGGGCCAATATAGTTAAAGCCCAGCTCTTCGAACATGGTACCCGGAACCACCATGCCTTTCAGGTGTTCTTCGGCACGCTTGACCATCTCTTTGAGCGGTGGCGCACCGGACAGCACTTTCTTTCCGCCTTCGCGGATGGTGGTGTAGAGGTTACCTGACAGCAGGCGAGCCAGATGGTTGTTCAGGGCACCTACGTTTTCTGAAATCGACATTTCGTTGTCGTTCAGAATCACCAGCATATCCGGGTGAATATCCCCGGCGTGGTTCATCGCTTCGAATGCCATCCCGGCGGTAATTGCACCGTCGCCGATAACACTCACGACTTTACGTCCCTGACCTTCTTTGGCAGCGGCAATCGCCATTCCCAGACCGGCACTGATCGACGTTGAAGAGTGGCCGACGGACAGTACGTCATACTCACTTTCTTCGCGCCACGGGAACGGATGCAGGCCGCCTTTCTGGCGGATGGTCGGCATCTGATCTCGGCGACCGGTCAGAATCTTGTGCGGGTAGGCTTGGTGGCCGACATCCCAGATCAGGTGATCAAACGGGGTGTTGTACACATAGTGCAGAGCCACGGTCAGTTCGACCGCACCCAGCCCTGAGGCAAAATGGCCACTGCTGCGACTGACAGAATTCAGCAGGTATGTACGCAGCTCATCGCAGACGGCGGGCAGGCTTTCTGCCGGCAGCAGGCGAAGTTCATCTGGGGTATTGGCCAGAGCCAGATGAGGGTATTTTGAAATATCCAGTGTCATATCATTCGCGCTTATTTTAGTTATTGCGCTCGATGACGTATCGGGCAAAAACTTCTAGTTGGTCTGTATTGTAGGGTATCGCGTCCAGCGCGTGTAGCGCCTGTTCATACAGCTGATGCGCTTTTGCCTTGGCGCCATTCAACCCGAGAAGAGCAGGATAGGTACTTTTGTCTAGCTCGATATCAGAGCCCTGCGGCTTGCCGAGGGTGGCGGTATCGCTAATGACGTCAAGAATATCGTCTTGCACTTGAAAGGCCAACCCAATTGCGTCGGCATACTGGTTCAGCTGGGGGAGTACGGCACGCCCTTTTTCACCGGCTGCCAGCGCGCCCATGCGGATCGCACAGCGGATCAGGGCTCCGGTTTTATGGCGGTGGATGGTTTCCAGTTGTTCAAGGCCGACATGCTTGCCTTCGGCTTCCAGATCCAGCGCCTGACCCAGACACATGCCTTGTGAGCCAGAGGCTTTCGCCAGCTCCTGAATCATTGCGACACGGTTCGTTTCCCCATCGGCGCTGAGCGGGCCGGAGGACAGAATGTCGAACGCCAGAGTCTGCAGGGCATCACCGGCCAAAATGGCGGTCGCCTCATCGAAAGCGATATGGCAGGTCGGCTGGCCGCGACGCAGGTTATCGTCATCCATGGCCGGTAAATCGTCGTGGATCAACGAATAGGCATGAATGCATTCAACTGCTGCGGCTGGGGTATCAAGGTCCGCCGTCTGGGCACCCAGCATTTCACCGGTGACATACGTCAGGAACGGGCGAGCACGTTTGCCACCCAGCAGGGTGCCGTGCTTCATAGCCTTGATCAGAGAGTGTTCAGCATAAGGTTGTGCGTCAATCCATTGGCCGAGCTGCTGAATATTTCGCTCTTGGTAAAACTGCAGGGATTGCGCCAGTGAAAGCTTGTTATTCATGGCTTGCATCAAAGTTGGTCAGGGGAGCCTGGTCATCGGCTTGCAGCAGAATTTCTACGCGTTGTTCTGCCTGAGTCAGCTTCTGCTGGCTGGTACGGGCAAGCGCAATGCCGCGTTCAAATTTCTTCAGCGCATCTTCCAGCGCGATATCACCGGATTCGAGCTCCTGAACAATTGCGTCCAGTTCATCCAGTGCGGCTTCGAAAGCCATATTTTCTGGTTTTTTGGCTGCCATAATGGTGTCGTTTCTTTTTAAGTGCTCGAAAAATAACGTAGAGCTTTATCCGGGTCAAATTATCGCACAGTAAACTGTGTGACAGACAGTAATTTTCACCTTTTCCCAAGAAAAGCTAAATCAAAGTGCCATCATGCCGATATATACCCACAAACAGTGTGATATAGCGATGCCAAAAATCGTGAACGGCAGGCGTTCCGTCAGTCACCGAACTATGAAACCGAGCAGTGGCTGGCTACAATAGGCCACGTTAACTCGCGAGCAAATGAAAGAATTGGAGATTCTCAAGTGGATTTGGCGACCCTAATCGGATTAGTCGGCTCTTTTGCCTTTGTCATCATGGCGATGGTGCTCGGGGGCAGTTTCGGGATGTTTGTGGATACCCAGTCCATCCTGATCGTATTTTGTGGTTCGTTATTTGTTGCATTGATGCAGTACAGCATCGGGCAGTTCTTCGGTGCGGCTAAAATTGCCGCCAAAGCCTTTATGTTTAAAACCGACAACCCGGAAGATTTGATCGCGAAAATCGTCGAGATGGCGGATGCCGCGCGTAAGGGCGGTTTTCTGGCGCTGGAAGAGATGGACGTGGAAAACACTTTCCTGCGGAAAGGGATCGACTTGCTGGTTGACGGCCATGATGCCGACGTGGTGCGGGCAACGCTACAAAAAGACATTGCGCTGACCAATGAGCGCCATGAGCAGGGCATCAGCATTTTCAAGGCCCTGGGGGATGTTGCCCCGGCGATGGGGATGATCGGCACCCTGATTGGTCTGGTGGCGATGCTGTCAAACATGGATGACCCGAAAGCTATCGGTCCGGCCATGGCCGTAGCCTTGCTGACAACCCTGTACGGTGCCATTCTGGCCAACATGGTAATGCTACCGATTGCCGCCAAGCTTGCGCTGCGCAAAGATGAGGAAAAACTCAACCGCCGTCTGATCCTCGATGGGGTGCTGGCGATTCAGGATGGTCAGAACCCGCGGGTGATTGACGGTTACCTGAAAAACTACCTCAACGAGAAGAAGCGTTCCATTAATGCGGATGAGTAAGGGGAGCGAGCGTGGAAGAAGAACATAAGTGTCCCCCGCCTGGGTTGCCGCAGTGGATGGGAACCTTTGCTGACCTGATGTCGCTGCTGATGTGTTTTTTTGTACTGTTGTTGTCATTTTCTGAAATGGATGTACTGAAATTCAAGCAGATTGCCGGTTCCATGAAGTTTGCTTTCGGGGTACAGAACATGCTGGAAGTTAAAGACATCCCGAAAGGGACCAGTGTGATTGCCCAGGAGTTTCGTCCCGGTCGTCCGGAGCCCACGCCGATTGAAGTGATCATGCAGCAGACCATCGACATGACCCAACGTACCCTGGATTTTCATGAAGGGGAGTCGGATCGGGCCGGTGGCACTCAGCGTGAAGCCGGCAAGTTAACCGGTGGCCACAGTGCAGACGTTGCCGCAAAAGATGAGCAGAGTAGCGAAGATCCTTCATCGGAAGCGCAAGAGCAACTGATGGAGGTACTTCAGCAGGCGCTGGATCGGGAAATTGAGGAAGGCGCAATCGAAGTGGAAAACCTGGGGCAGCAGGTCGTGATCCGGATTAAGGAAAAAGGTGCGTTCCCTGAAGGTTCTGCTTTCCTGCAACCTAAATTCCGTCCGCTGGTTCGGCAAGTTGCGGATTTAGTGAAAGACATTCCCGGCGATGTGCGGGTGACCGGCCACACCGACAATGTAAAACTGGATTCTGAGCTGTATCGCTCGAATTGGGATCTGTCTGCCCAGCGCGCGGTGTCTGTGGCGCAAGAGATGGAAAAAGTGGAAGGCTTCGACCACAGGCGCCTGCGAGTTGTCGGCCTGGCTGATACTCAACCGCTGAACGGCAACCGCACGGAAGAAGAGCGTAAGGCCAACCGCCGGGTTGAAATTTCTATCATGCAGGGGAAACCGCATTTTACCGATGAAATTTCCTCGCAAGACGCAGCTGGCAAGGCGCAGGCACAGCCCTGACGGGTAACGATTTTCCTGTTGTTTGTACGACAGGAACGCCACGTCAACCACTCTCAGCCGCCCGGAATTGACCGGGCGGCTTTTTTTCTTGGTGCGTTTCACCGACAGCAGGAAAATGGCGGATTATCTACGCGGCCAGAAAATGTGCCTACACTATAGGTAATTGCATCAGGAGGTAATTGCACCTGGTTAAATACAACGTCCTGTTTTCAGCCACTGCCTGCATGCGGTATAATCCGCGCCTTTGATCCTTTTGGTTTTGTTTGGCCCAGTGTAGCGAAGCGTGTTATGAAATTTATTGTTAAACCCCATCCGGAGATTTTCGTAAAGAGTGAGTCTGTACGAAAACGCTTTACAAAGATCCTGGAATGTAACATTCGCATTATCCTTCAGCGTCTGTCCGACTCCATGGCGGTGTACAACCGTCGTAGTCACATTGAAGTATCCTCGAAGGATGACAGCTTGCGTGATCAGGTACTGGCCGTGCTGACCCAGACGCCGGGTATTCACCACGTACTGGAAGTCAAACAGACTGAGTTTACTGACCTGCACGATATTTACGAGCAGACACTGGAACACGTCCGTGACCAGTTGGAAGGCAAAACGTTCTGTGTCCGTGCGAAACGAATCGGTAAGCACGACTTTACCTCGATTGAGCTGGAGCGTTATGTCGGTGGCGGTCTGAACCAGGCGGTGGCGTCGGCTTCAGTGAAATTGAAAGATCCTGACATCACTGTGCGTGTGGAAGTGGATCACGACAAACTGAACCAGATTCTGGCGCGCCACAAAGGTCTGGGCGGTTTCCCGCTGGGAACGCAGGAAGATGTTCTGAGCCTGATTTCCGGTGGCTTTGACTCAGGCGTGTCCAGCTATCTGCACATTAAGCGCGGCAGTAAAGTGCACTACTGTTTCTTCAACCTGGGTGGTCCGGCGCACGAAATTGGTGTCAAGCAGGTCTCCCACTTCCTGTGGAAGAAATACGGCTCGTCTGCGAAAGTGCGGTTCATCGCTATTGATTTCGAACCGGTCGTTGCTGAAATCCTGGAAAACATTGCTGACGGCCAGATGGGCGTTGTGCTCAAGCGTATGTTCATGCGTGCGGCCGGTATGGTAGCTGAACGTTTCGGCATTCAGGCGCTGGTGACTGGTGAAGCGCTGGGTCAGGTATCCAGCCAGACCCTGACCAACCTGCGTCACATTGATGGCGTAACGGATACGCTGATTTTGCGACCGCTGATCAACTGGGACAAAGAAGACATCATCAATGTGGCGCGTGATATTGGCACCGAAGATTTCGCCAAGACGATGCCTGAATTCTGTGGTGTGATTTCTAAGAGTCCGACGGTAAAAGCGGTTAAAGAGAAGCTGGAAGCAGAAGAAGCCAAATTTGACTTCACTATTCTTGAGCGCGTGGTATCAGAGGCCCGAGTGATGGACATTCGTGATATCGAAAAAGAAAGCCAGGAAAAAGCGCCGGAAATCGAGTTGGTTGCTCAGATTGATGATGGTGCGATAGTACTGGATATCCGCAGCCCGGACGAAGAAGACGAAAACCCGCTGGAGCTGGATAACGTAGAGGTGAAACACCTGCCGTTCTACAAACTGGCTACGCAGTTCGGCGATCTGCCGCAAGATAAAACGTATCTGCTGTACTGTGACCGTGGTGTGATGAGCCGGCTTCAGGCGCTGTACCTGAAAGAAAATGGCTTCGAAAACGTCAAGGTTTACCGCCCGTAATCAGGCGATTCAAAGGCAAGGTGCTGAGAACGGTTCAGATTCAAATACCGCCCGCCCAGATCTTCAAAGTCTGGTGTTGTAACTACTGGTGTTGTAACTAAAAGGGCTGGAACTGAGAATCGCTGAACTGAACAGCATGACATAAAAAACGGGAGCCCAAGGGCTCCCGTTTTTTATTGGCTTGCCGTAAAGACTTTCTTCAACACTCTATCGCCAACACTTTTGCAATGGCAGACGCAATGGCAGAAGGGCAGAATGTCACAGGTTCATTACCGGACACAGAGACTCACGATGAGGTCGACTCGTTTTTCGGCATCACGTCATAATTCATGTGCGGCCACATGACCATCGGCTCGGCGACTTCAGCGGCTTTCCGTTTGCCGGCCAGCCGGGTAATGATCTCCAGTGCAAATTCCTGTGAGGTCCCCGGTCCCTGGCTGGTCAGTAGGTTATTGTTCACATCAAAAGTGACCCGTCTGGAGCGGCGGCGCGAGGCCGGGATGGTATCAATAAACGCCGGATGCGAGGTCATCAGGGCATCAGGATAGACCTGATGATGCTCAAGAAAGACAGCCGGCGTGGCACAAATGGCGGCGACCAGCTTGCCGTCATACTTGTGCTGTCGCACGAATTCCAGCAGCAACGGGCTGTCACGGAAATACTCGGCGCCACCAAGGCCGCCCGGCAGGACGACACAGTCAAACGGCTCATCGGCAATTTGGACCAGGGGGACGTCCGCGACCAGCTTGATACCGCGCGAGCCTTCCATCATCAGCGCGCCGTCTGAGTCAACGCTGGCGGTTGTCACATCAAATCCCGCCCGGATCAGAATATCGATGGCGTTGATGGCTTCCATTTCTTCGGTGCCGGGGGCGATACAGACAGCGACCCGGATCGGACGTGGCAGGGAGTGGTCATTGGTCATGGTCGTGTTGCTCCAATCGTTTTATGTGTTGCCACAGGCCAAGGTTGGTCGGTACGGCCAGTTGGTGCGCCTGTGCGCGTCGAACAAGATACCCGGTAATATAGTCGATTTCTGTCGGCCTGTGGTGGTGAATATCCCGGTTCATCGATGAGTAGTTGGCCGCGGTTGCCCGAATGACATTCTCGACCTGCTGGTGCAGGGTGTTGGCACTGGTCGGATACCCTTCGGCGTTCATTACCGCCGCCACTTCCTGGCAGATGCTGTTCAGTTCTCCGGAAAATTGTGGTGCCGCCAGTTCACCGTTACGACACTGATGCATTGCGGTCAGCGGATTGATCGCGCAATTGATCGCGAGCTTTTGCCAGAGGGGGAAAAAAATATCATCATGCCACTGACAGGGAGCCAGCGCATTATCCAGTACCGCGGCCAGCTCAGCATGGCATTTCCCGGCGTCATTGACCGCACCGATCCAGCTTTGCCCTCTGCCGGTATGCTGAAGAGGTGAATAGCCCTGTGATTGTTCCTGAAAATGGCCCGGTCGGAAAGCGGCCTGTGAGGTTGTTGCATAAAGCACCGGCTGCTGGGGGCGGTTTTCTTCTACCAAGCGGCGAAGTACAAGGCTGTGTGTGCCCATGCCGTTGTGCATAATAATCACTGGCGTGGTTGGGGAAAGATGCGGCAGTATGCTGTCCAGCGCTGCCTCGACCTGAAAAGCTTTGACGGTAATCAGCACCATGTCTGCCTGGCTGAGCGCGGTGGGATTGTTGGCATCTATTCGAATACGGCGGCTGCAGGCTGGCTCCAGCGCGGTGTAGTCAATATCGAGGAAAGGTTCAGAGCGGCGCGTCCAGAACTGAACTGAATGGTTCGGTTTAAGTTGGCATCCCCACAGTTGGCCAATGGCACCTGCGCCTACAAGGGTAATTTTCACCTGCTGTCCTTGCTATCGATGATCATCCCGGAAGGTGATCGGGTTGAAAGAAAGCAGGATCATAGCATGGTTCCAACATCGCTGGCGCCCATTCCATTAGGGCTTGCCGAGAGGTGAAGCCGCCGCCCGAAGGCGGCGGAACATCAGAACTTGTAGGTGACGGAGAAGTAGTGGCTGGGGCCGGTGGACTCGAGTGCATCGGAGTCATCAATCAGGTAAACGTCATAGAACAGTTTCAGACCATAGCCGACAGAATAACGGTCAGAGTGCCAGTACAAGCCATTAAACATGGTGCCGCCATGGTTGGCCTGATGATTGCCTTTGAACGTACTGTCTGCCCCAAACTGGTAGTCAATGTACCCTTGGTAGGCGACAAAGCTGCCGTTGGAAAAGGTATAGAAAGGCTTGAACCAGTTGGTCGAAAACTGATACCCGTTCCAGTCTTTAGCGTTGATATCGTAAAGGGCGTAAAGGTTCATCCCTACTTTGCCAAACCAAGGCACCTGCACATCTGAGCCTATCCCCCAGAAGGAGTTGTTCACGCCCTGAAAGCCGGTGCGATCGTAGCCGCCATCCCAGTTAAAAAGAGTTGCCAGATAGAGTTCCTGAACCGGGCCAAAAGAAAGGTCTTTTCCGGTCATGGCATCCAGCGACAGGCGGGGGCTGAATTTCATGAACATTTTGGGTCGGCCGTTTTTGTCGCTGCCGTCGTGTTCCGTGAGATTGAAAACGTCAATGTAGCCATACAGGTCAAAAATCCCTGAGCGCCCACCAAATTCCATCTCAAGATAGTCGTGCCCGCTGTGATCGCTGTCGTTGCGGGGATACTCCTCAAGCGCGTACATCAGGTTGAATTGAAACCACTTATAATCATTTTTATGGATATCATCAGAGTAGTCAGCAGCAAGGCTATGACCGCTGAACAATGCTGCTGATCCCAGTGCCAAATGAGTTAAATATTTATGCATGATGGTATCTCGCTAGCCTAAGTGCCATTGCTTATTCACTTTCACCACCACCTGAGATCGCTAAAAAGGTACAGATTATTGACCACTGCTTTTATGGTGAAAGGTTTGTGTGACGGGCAAACGGGTCTACGGCTTGTAATGCTGCACGACTGGTATTACTGCACTGCTTTTACCGCTGCATTGGGGGGAGCATGATTTGCCTCATCATATTAAGGCTAGGAGAATTTCTTAACTTTGGGAGACGAGTCTTAGGTAAAAGGTGATGTCGAGCAATGCGACAGGCAAGACTATCAAAAAAAAGTGAGAAAAATTAATCAATTGCATGTTCATGTCTCGGAAAAAATTCTTCTCTTAAGATTGAGATAATGAGGCAAAAGTGGGGATGTTTGTGGCCAAAAGACAAAAAAGCACCCGAAGGTGCTTTTTTTTGTTCATTCAATTCAGACGACAAGATTAGAACTTGTAAGTAACGCTGAAGTAGTGACCAGCGCCTGTCGACTTGAAGTTGTTTGAATCTTTAATGCCGTAAACATCTTTGTACAGCTTCAGGCCGTAACCTACCGCGTAACGGTCAGAATGCCAGTAGATACCGTTGAACATTGCGCCGCCGTTACTTGCGGTCGCGTACTCATCTTTCATACCAAATTGGTAATCGATGTAACCTTGGTAGGAAATGAAGCTGCCGTTGTCAAAGAAGTAGAATGGTTTGAACCAGTTGGTAGAAATCTGGTAGCCGTTCCAGTCTTTTTGGTTTGAGTCGTAAGTAGCGTACAGGTTCAGGCCAACTTTACCGAACCATGGCAGGTTCACATCAGAACCCAAACCGACTTTTTGTGAGTTTGTTGTTTTACCTGGAAGGCAAACTGTTCTGTCTTCGTTGCAGTTAGTTGCACCGCCACCGCCCCATTCCATCAGTGTTGCCAGGTACAGTTCCTGAACTGGGCCGAAAGACAGGTCTTTACCCGTTACTGCGTCCAGAGAAACACGCGGTGCAAACTTCATGAAGATTTTGTCCGCGCCTGCTTTGTCGCTGTCAGGGTCGCTGGTCAGGTTGAACACATCAACGTAACCGTACAGGTCGAAAATACCAGAGCGTCCGCCAAATTCCATTTCCAGGTAATCGTGGCTAGATTCACCTGGTAGCTCATCAACTGTATACATCAGGTTGAATTGAGCCCAGCTGTAATCGTTTTTGTGGATGTCGTCAGAATAATCTGCGGCGTTAACAACAGCTGGCAGGGCAGTTGCAGCCAGCACGCTCAGTGCTACTAGTGATTTACGCATGGGTGAACTCTCGCTAATTGTGTCTCTGAAATCCGGACTTTTTTGTTGTCCGTGTTTTGTTGGCGGTGATTCTATTGCTTTGCGTCACTGTTGTGAATGTAACGATTGCGCAATCCTTTGCTAGTTGTGATCTTGATCGGCTGTAATCGATTTCAAATTCGGTAAAGGGTGATCTTATGCCGGTTTTTAGTGTGAATTTCCGCTGATTTTCTGAACTAAGTGTGAATTGGCTCCTCTAAGCCGCTCCACTTAGAGGAGGAATTTGTGGAATAACAGAGGGAGTGAGAAAAGGAGGCCATACTGCTCAACAGAATACCTCCACAAAACGGTGCGACGAGACGCGAGCAGTGTTAGCTAGCTCTGCTCGGTGAGCGGATGGCTCAGTTTACCGACCCGTGAAATCAGCAGCAGTACCGGTAAGCCAATCAAAGCGGTGGTGAAGAAAAAGGTGTTGTATCCGAACATGTCCACATACATGCCGGAAAAACCGGCAATGAATTTCGGGAACAGCAGCATGATGGAACTAAACAGCGCATACTGAGTGGCTGAGAAAGCCACATTGGTCAGGCTCGACATGAAAGTGATAAATGCCGCGGTTGCGATACCGGCACTCAGGTTGTCGAGCGAGATAACCAGCGTCAGCATTGGCAGGCTGTTGCCAATGTAGGTGAACAACATAAATGCAAGGTTCGTCACCGCCGACAGAATCGCGCCGAGCGCCAGAATCCGCAGGGTCGAATAGCGACTGACCAGAATACCGCCGAGCCCGGCTCCGGCGAGCGTCATGATGACCCCGTAGATTTTAGACACAGAGGCAACTTCGGTTTTGGTAAAGCCCATATCCACATAAAACGCATTGGCCATGACACCCATGACCACATCAGAAATTCGGTAACAGCCAATCAAAACCAGTAGCAGCAGGGCTTGTTTGCCGTAACGGTCAAAAAAGTCTTTGAACGGCATTACAGCGGCGGTATAGAACCAGGCCAGTAAACGTGCCTGCCAGCGTGACAGCCCTCTCTCTAGCAACTTTTGGCGATGGGCACGCTCGGCATTATCAATCGCGGAACTGTCAATGTTTGGTTCATGGATACACAACGCGGTAATCAGGCCAATGAGCATTAGGCCGGCCATGATGAAATAGGCCGACTGCCAGCCCACCGGGTCATACTCGCTATTGGAGCCAAACCAGGCGGCCAGAGCCAGAGCACCAGCACCGGCCATGATCATCGCGAGACGGTATCCGGTCATGTAAGCGGCGGCCAGCGCCGCCTGCAGCCGTTCGGTGGCCATCTCGATGCGGTAGGCATCGATCACGATATCCTGTGAGGCCGACGAAAAGGCAACAATGACAGCAAAAATGGCTAGCTGCATCAGGTCAGCCTGTGGGTTGCTGACTGCCATCCCGAGCAAAGAGAGAATGATCATCAGCTGAGAAAAGATCATCCAGCCACGGCGGCGTCCCAACAGCGATGACAGAACGGGAATCGGGAAGCGGTCGATCAGGGGAGACCAGATCCATTTAAAGCCGTAGGCCAGCGCCACCCAGCTGAAAAAGCCGATATCGGTCCGGCTGACCTCAGCCTCGCGTAACCAGAAAGAGAGTGTACCAAAGACCAGCAGGAGCGGCAGGCCGGACGAGAATCCCAGCGCCAGCATGATGAGCACTTTGCGGTTAAGGTAGACGCGCCACCCCATATTATTGCTGTTGTCGATTGATTGCTCCATGTACCCCTCAGTTCTGTAAACACGTCGACGTCCGCTGATTATACGGTCAATTGGGGGAAGACTTCAGTTAATAGATGGTAAAAACAGGAGAGAAACGGGCATAAAAGCGGTGATGTAAGGCGGTAGACTAGGGGCGTATGCCCTGCATTTTGTCCTGACGCTCAGTCAGTCCGAGCAGGTATTGTGCTGCGCACGAGACTTTGAACTGCATGAAGTTATTTCCAAGTAATTCATGTTCTTCCAGTGATTCCAGCAGATGAACCAGATACCAGTAGGTAGACTCGTAGCCATCTTTGGGCGTGCCGGATGGGACTGACAGTTTCCACCAGTCATGCAGGTGTTCGGTGACGGTTTTTTTCATCGACTCGTAGCTCACCTCGCCACTGATGGTTCCCAGCGCGCACAGCGCAATGGCGGGAGCATAATCGTCGATATGCTGACTGATTTGTTCGGTCGGTAGCTCGGGACGGGAGGAGACAATCTTGAGCATGGCAGTCACCTGATCATAGGGCAATGATCAGGTGACATTGCCTATGTCTATTTATTAAGAATTTTTACAGCTGTAATAACTATAGGCTGCTGGGGCACATCTTTCATACCCTTGGAGCGAACGGTATGGGTAGGAATTTCAGCCATTTTTTCAATAACTGAGAACCCCTTCACAACTTTGCCAAATACCGCGTAACCGGGACGGTTACCACGGGCGTTCAGGAAGCGATTATCACTGTAATTAATGTAGAACTGGCGCGTTGCCGAGTCCGGTGCCTGGGTGCGGGCCATGGCAATGGTGGCGCGGTCATTACTCAGACCATTACCTGATTCGTTCTGAATCGGGGCGTAGGTCGGACGCATCGCCAGTTCTTTATCAAAGCCGCCGCCCTGTGCCATAAAACCGGGTATCACACGGTGAAAAACGGTGCCGACATAGCTGCCGTCTTCCACATAACGCAGAAAGTTCTGGCTGGTGACCGGGGCTTTTTCCTCGTTAAGCTCCACTACGAACTCACCCTGGCTGGTGCTGAACTGGACCTGGGTAGCCGCACTGACCGGTAACGCCAGTGCCAGCAGCAGGGCAAACAGACTGCGGGACATTACAGGTTCTCCTGCAGGTAAGTATTCAGCTCCGGATCCGCGTAGATGTCTTTCAGCACGGCGCCGATCAGGTTATTCATGGCTTCTTCCATTTTCTCCACCGATGCGCTCATCGCTCCGCTGCGTGCTGATTTGCCAGAGTAGCGCTTCACAAATTTGCCCTTCGGCGACTCAACAACCAGCTGTATTTGCAGCTTGCTGCTCAGGTCGTGGCTCATCATGCCGTCTTTTACGTTCACCATGGCTTCCAGAATATCCAGACGCAGCTTGCTCTGGCTCTGATTGTCAATGGTGTAACCTTGTGCACCGAACTGGCGGGTCAGGGCATCTTGCATGACCAGACGCAGGTTTTGTTTGGCGTGCAGCGGCTGTACACTCTTCTCGCCATTGTCGACAACGGCCACAAATTGCGCCGGACGCAGATCGCGGCTGTCAACAGCCAGTGCTTTTCCTTTGACAACCGGTTGCGATGCCAGGACTGGCTCCGGGTTAATATTCAGCTGAGGTTCTGTTGGCGCTGAGCAAGCCGTGAGTGCCATGATAGAGGCCGCAAGAAGCAGTTTTTTCATTGTATTTTCCTTAATCTCTCGGGATGGCTGCCGTTTGCAGGCACCCGCAAAAAGTAAAGTGTAGAAATTATTGTTATTTGACTGACTGATAAATCACAAATTTATTATTTTGCGCCACGACACTGACGTTGCCGAACAGGCGCTTCAGTTTTTCACCGTAGCCCAGGTGGCGGTTACCAATCACGATCAGCGCCCCTTGGTTTCGCAGGGTATGACGGGCATCGTGGAACATCTGCCAGGCAATGTGATCGGTGATCGTATTCTGCTGGTGGAACGGTGGATTACACAGTACCAGATCGGCACTGTCAGCTGGAAAATCGTCCAGACAGTTATTTACTTTCGCGATCAGTTGCGCGGGATTATCCAGATTACGGTCTGCATTCTCCCGGCACGACGCCACTGCCATATAGCTTTCATCAATACAGGTGACCGTTGCCTGCGGATTCAGCTGAGCGGCCTTGATCCCAATTACGCCGTTTCCACAGCCAAGATCAATAATATCCTTGTAGACAGGGTTTGCCGGAATATGTTCTAGCAGCAGGCGTGCGCCGATATCGAGGCTGTCCCCAGAGAAAACATTGGCATGGTTGGTCAGGGTGAGGTTGTGCTCCGGCACGTCCCACATCAGGGGAGGCGGAAGCGGTGCCGCCTGACTCACATCGGACTGGCAAAAAATCAGACGAGCCTTTTTCACCGCCAGAGACGTTTTGGTCTCGCCCAGGTGTTTTTCAAACAGCTTCAGGGTCGAGGTGTGAATCTCTTTGGCTTTGGCTGCCGCGATCACGATGCAGTCAGCTGGCAGATGCTGGCACAGTTGCTGCAGCTGCCAGACCAGCAGGCGATTGCTTTTGGGTAGTTTGAGCAGAACCAACTGCGGGTTCGCCGGCAAGTCAGCCAAGCAGTCTGTAACGGTCACGGAGGGTAGCTGGTTGTCTGCCAGGTTAGCCTCGGTAGCCAGCTTGGCAATGTGGGAGTCTGTCATGGAGCAGACCGGGCCCTGTGCGGCAAACCAACAGGTCAGTGCGCCAAAGCTATCGTTCATGATCAGAACAGGGCGCGCCGGATCCAGCGTAATGTCGCTCTCCGTGATATGGTTGATGAGGTATTCATCTGCCGCATCCCATGCCTGCAGGGGTTCTTTATTCCTTACCGGGTAGCGCTGTAAGGTCAGCGTCCGTCCGTGTAGGGTCAGCTCTGGTTTCATTAATGATTACTTTACGGTATGTTTACGCACAAACCGGTATTCTCGCAAAACCTGCCGGTACTGCAAACCAATTTTATGATTCAAGAATTCAGGCCAACCGCTCTGTCAGGATGGCAATGCCGTTGATGCCACAGGAGAGGGTAAGAGATGATTAAGGAACGGATTGAAGAGAAGCTGCATAACGCTTTTTCCCCGCTTCACCTGGAAGTGGTCAACGAAAGCTACATGCACAATGTGCCCGCAGGTTCGGAAAGCCACTTTAAAGTGGTTGTGGTCAGCGAACAGTTTGAAGGGATGCGCCTGATTGGCCGTCACCGCGCCATTAACAGCACGCTGGCAGATGAGCTGGCCAATGATATTCACGCGCTGGCGATTCACACGTACACCCAGAGTGAATGGCAAAATCTGTTCGATGGGGCGCCTGCATCGCCGGCTTGCCGAGGCGGTTCCAAACTCGGCTAATATTCAAAAAGTCATTAAATTCATATCTGTTTGATATAGAATGGCTTATCTGTTTAAAACGAAAAAACCGCCGTCAGCGGTTTTTTTTTGAGCTGATTTTTAGAGGTTAGCGGCATTAATTGTCGTTCAATATGCATACAATCTCGTAAATTGCTTGCCCGAGCAGACTGGTAACACAAAAGGGTAGGTAAATGTGATGCATGATGTTAGCAGAAGCTGCAGTTATTAACATTTCGACAAGTTTGAAACAACTCGGGAAGCGGCATATTTCCCGTCTGTTGAAAGTGTTTTGAATTTGTTGTTGGTTTATTAACTGGCTGATGCGGGTGAAAAAATCATGATAAATTTTAGGGTTTCTCACTTTTGTGCGTCAGCTCAAATTAATCGTCAAATAACCATATTGCGTTTAAAGAGTTAGCCGATTTTCAGTCCGATTAGCGAGGTTTGGCATAGTAAATTCTACTGATTTAATGCTAAAATCCCGGCCTTGAAATTACTCGCGACAAAAAGTGTGACGAGTAAGTAAATAGGATGTTGCGGCGCTGGCGGAGGATAGAGCCAGCATCGGACGAAGGAAAGTCGTGTCTAATTGCGCAATGAAAAGTTTTTTTTCCCGTTAATGTAGTGCAAGTGCGTATGATTACAATAAAGAAGGGTCTGGATATCCCAATTTCAGGGACTCCTACCCAGGCGATAAATGATGGCAAGGCCATCTCTCGTGTCGCCTTGCTTGGCGAAGAATATGTTGGTATGCGTCCTACAATGCATATCCGCGTAGGGGATGTAGTGAAGAAAGGCCAGGTTCTTTTTGAGGACAAAAAGAATCTTGGTGTTAAATTCACTGCACCAGCCAGCGGCAAGGTTGCAGAAATCAATCGTGGTGCAAAGCGTGTTCTACAGTCTGTTGTTATTGACGTAGAAGGCGACGAGCAAGTTACGTTCAACAGCTACGAAGCAGGTCAACTGGCTCAGCTAGAGCGTTCAGTTGTTGTTGAGCAGCTGGTTGAGTCTGGTATGTGGACAGCGCTGCGTACGCGTCCATTCAGCAAGATCCCTGCGATCGACGCTGAAACTCAGGCGATCTTCGTAACTGCCATCGATACTAACCCTCTAGCGGCTAATCCAGAAGTCATTATCAACGAACAAAGCGATGCGTTCGTAGCTGGTCTGACTGTGCTGTCTCGTCTGACGAGCGGTAAAGTACTGGTTTGTAAATCTGGTGCCAGCCTTCCTCGTGCTAAAGAAGCCAATGTTGAAGAACACGTGTTCAACGGTCCGCACCCTGCTGGCCTGGTGGGTACGCATATTCACATGCTTTTTGGCGCTGACATGCAAAACATGGCATGGCACATCAACTACCAGGACGTTATCGCATTCGGTAACCTGTTCCTGACTGGTGAGCTATTTACTGACCGCGTTGTATCGCTGGCAGGCCCTGTTGTGAACTCTCCACGTCTGGTTCGTACTCAGCTGGGTGCTTCTATCGAGCAACTGACTGACTCTGAGCTGATGCCTGGTGAAGTTCGTGTGCTGTCTGGCTCTGTGCTGAACGGTCTGCACGCAGCTGGCCCTCACGCGTACCTGGGTCGTTACCACCTGCAGGTTTCTGCACTTCGCGAAGGTCGTGAAAAAGAACTATTTGGCTGGATTGTTCCGGGCAAAAACAAATTCTCTGTCACTCGCGCTTTCCTGAGTCAGTTCTTCCCTGGTCAGCTGTTCAACATGACCACCTCAACCAACGGTTCTGAGCGTTCTATGGTGCCAATCGGCAACTACGAGCGTGTAATGCCGCTTGATATTGAGCCGACACTGCTTCTGCGTGACCTGTGTGCAGGTGACTCGGATAGTGCTCAGCAGCTGGGTGCACTGGAACTGGATGAAGAAGATCTGGCACTGTGTACTTTTGTATGCCCAGGTAAGTATGAGTTCGGCCCACTGTTGCGTGAGTGCCTGAACAAGATTGAGAAGGAAGGGTAATTCATGAGCCTCAAGAATTTCCTCGAGCAAATTGAACACCACTTTGAGCCGGGTGGTAAGCACGAGAAGTGGTTTGCACTGTACGAAGCAGTTGCCACACTTTTGTATACGCCTGGCCAAGTGACACGCACCAGTGCGCACGTACGTGACAGCATTGACCTGAAGCGTATCATGATCATGGTGTGGTTTGCGGTATTCCCAGCCATGTTCTGGGGTATGTACAACGTGGGTGATCAGGCAATTGTTGCCCTGAACCACATGTACGCCGGTGAGCAACTGGCAGCTATCGTGGCAGGTGACTGGCACTACTGGCTGACTCAGATGCTGGGCGGTACGATGTCTGCAGACGCGGGTTGGGGTAGCAAAATGCTACTGGGTGCAACCTACTTCCTGCCTATCTACGCAACAGTATTCCTGGTAGGTGGCTTCTGGGAAGTCCTGTTCTGTATGATCCGCAAGCACGAAGTTAACGAAGGTTTCTTTGTTACTTCTATCCTGTTTGCTCTGATCGTCCCACCAACACTGCCTCTGTGGCAAGCGGCACTGGGTATTACCTTCGGTGTTGTTGTTGCTAAAGAAATCTTTGGTGGTACTGGTCGTAACTTCCTGAACCCTGCTCTGGCAGGTCGTGCATTCCTGTTCTTCGCATACCCAGCTCAGATCTCTGGTGATCTGGTGTGGACTGCGGCAGACGGCTTCTCTGGTGCAACGGCGCTGAGCCAGTGGGCACAAGGCGGTCAGGCTGGCGTGATCAACACAGTAACTGGCGAAGCGATCAGCTGGATGGATGCATTCATCGGTCGTATCCCTGGTTCAATCGGTGAAGTTTCAACGTTGTTCATCATTCTTGGTGGTTCAATGATCGTGTTCATGGGCATTGCTTCATGGCGCATCATTGCCGGTACCATGATTGGTATGATCGCGACGGCGACGCTATTCAACATCATCGGTTCTGACACTAACGCAATGTTCAGCATGCCATGGCACTGGCACCTGGTTCTGGGTGGTTTTGCATTCGGTATGATGTTCATGGCCACTGACCCAGTGTCTGCTGCCTTTACTAACAAAGGTAAGTGGTGGTACGGCGCACTGATCGGTGTAATGGCTGTTTTGGTTCGTGTGGTAAACCCTGCGTACCCAGAGGGCATGATGCTGGCAATTCTGTTTGCTAACCTATTCGCTCCTCTATTTGACAACCTAGTAGTTCAGGGCAACATCAAGCGGAGACTAGCTCGTCATGTCAAGTAATAACGATAGCATTAAAAAAACGCTCATTGTTGTTATCGCGCTGAGCCTGGTGTGCTCTATCGTGGTATCAGCAGCTGCGGTTGCTCTGCGTCCTATGCAGCAAAAAAATGCTGTTCTTGACGTTCAGCGCAACATCCTGTCTGTTGCCGGTCTTCTGCAAGATGGCACAAACATTAGCGAAGCATACCAGCAGTTCATCGAACCTAAGCTGGTTAACCTGGAAACTGGTGAGTTTGTTGCTCAGTCTGAAGACGGTGTTTCTCCAGCAGACTACAAACAGCGTGATGCAGCGAAAGATCCTGCGCAGTCAATTCGTCTGGGTGCAGACGATGACAAAGCGAAGATCATTCGTCGCGCAAACATCGCGAAAATCTACCTGGTGAAAGATGCGAACGACGGCATCAGCAAAGTGATCCTGCCTGTTCATGGTAACGGTCTGTGGTCAATGATGTACGCGTTTATCGCTGTTGAAACTGACGGTAATACTATTGCCGGTATCACTTACTATGAACAGGGTGAAACTCCTGGACTGGGTGGTGAGGTTGAGAACCCGAATTGGCGTGATCAGTTCGTTGGCAAGAAATTGTTTGACGACAAATTAAACCCTGCTATCCGCATCGTAAAAGGCGGCGCTCCTGAAGGTAGCGAGCACGGTGTCGATGCGCTGTCCGGTGCAACACTGACCAGTAATGGTGTGCAGCACACATTCGATTTTTGGTTGGGTAACATGGGCTTCGGTCCGTTCCTGGCGAAGATTCGTGAGGGAGGCCTGAACAATGGCTGATACTAAAGAAATGAAAAAGGTTCTGTTTGGGCCGTTTATTGATAACAACCCAATCGCTCTGCAGATCCTTGGTGTTTGTTCTGCCCTGGCAGTAACCACCAAACTGGAAACAGCGTTCGTAATGACGCTGGCAGTAACGTTTGTTACCGCGTTTTCTAACTTTTTCGTATCGCTGATCCGTAACCACATTCCTAACAGTGTGCGTATCATTGCTCAAATGGCAATCATCGCTTCTCTGGTAATCGTGGTAGACCAGATTCTGAAAGCATTTGTTTACGATATCTCTAAACAGCTTTCAGTATTCGTTGGTCTGATCATTACTAACTGTATTGTAATGGGTCGTGCAGAAGCATACGCGATGAAATCAGCACCTCTGCCATCTCTGCTGGATGGTATTGGTAACGGTCTGGGCTACGGCTTCGTACTGATTACTGTTGGTTTCTTCCGTGAACTGCTGGGTTCAGGCAAGCTGTTCGGTGTTCAGATTCTGCCTCTGATTTCAGAAGGTGGCTGGTACCAGCCTAACGGTATTATGCTACTGGCACCATCTGCTTTCTTCCTGATTGGTTTCCTGATCTGGACTATCCGTACCTTCCGTCCAGAACAAGTAGAAGCGAAGGAGTAAGGGGAACATGGAACATTATCTAAGCCTGCTGGTTCGTTCGATTTTCATCGAGAACATGGCGCTGTCATTCTTCTTGGGTATGTGTACCTTCCTGGCGGTATCCAAGAAAGTTAAGACCTCTTTCGGTCTGGGTGTTGCAGTAACGGTTGTACTGACCATTTCTGTACCGGTAAACAACCTTGTTTACAACCTGCTGCTGAAAGACGGTGCTCTGGTTCAAGGCGTTGATCTCAGCTTCCTGAACTTCATCACCTTTATCGGTGTTATCGCGGCATTGGTACAGATTCTGGAAATGATTCTGGACCGTTTCTTCCCGCCGCTATATAACGCGCTGGGTATCTTCCTGCCGCTGATCACCGTTAACTGTGCGATCTTCGGTGGTGTATCGTTCATGGTACAGCGTGATTATAACTTTGCTGAATCTGTGGTTTACGGCTTCGGTTCTGGTATCGGTTGGATGCTGGCAATCGTTGCGCTTGCGGGTATCCGCGAGAAGATGAAGTACTCTGATGTACCTGCTGGTCTGCGTGGCCTGGGCATCACCTTCATCTCTGTCGGCCTTATGGCGTTGGGCTTCATGTCCTTCTCCGGTGTTCAGCTGTAATCAGGATAAAAAGGAATAATTAATGGATATTATTCTTGGCGTAGTTATGTTCACCCTGATTATCCTGGCTCTGGTTCTAGTGATTCTGTTCGCTAAATCCAAGCTGGTACCATCAGGTGACATTACTATCTCAGTAAATGGCGACCCGGAAAAAGCGATTACAACCGCTGCGGGTGGCAAGCTGCTAGGTGTTCTAGCAGGTAACGGTATCTTCGTATCATCTGCTTGTGGTGGTGGTGGTTCATGTGGTCAGTGCCGCGTGAAAATCAAATCAGGTGGTGGTGACATTCTGCCAACTGAGCTTGACCACATCTCTAAAGGTGAAGCCCGTGAAGGTGAGCGTCTGGCCTGTCAGGTTAACGTGAAATCTGACATGGACATCGAGTTGCCAGAAGAAATCTTCGGCGTTAAGAAGTGGGAATGTACAGTTATCTCTAACGATAACAAAGCGACATTCATCAAAGAGCTTAAGCTGCAAATCCCGGATGGCGAGTCTGTACCTTTCCGTGCAGGTGGTTACATCCAGATTGAAGCGCCAGCTCACCACGTGAAATACGCAGACTACGATATTCCAGAAGAATACCGTGGCGACTGGGACAAATTTAATCTGTTCCGTTACGAGTCTAAAGTGGATGAGCCAATCATCCGTGCTTACTCGATGGCGAACTACCCAGAAGAGTTCGGCATTATCATGCTGAACGTGCGTATCGCAACGCCGCCGCCAAATAACCCAGATGTACCACCAGGTCAGATGTCATCTTACATCTGGTCACTGAAAGAAGGTGATAAGTGTACGATTTCTGGTCCATTCGGTGAGTTCTTTGCGAAAGATACTGACGCAGAGATGGTCTTCATCGGTGGTGGTGCGGGTATGGCGCCAATGCGTTCACATATCTTCGACCAGCTGAAGCGTCTGCACTCTACGCGTAAGATGTCTTTCTGGTACGGTGCCCGTTCTAAGCGTGAAATGTTCTACGTTGAAGATTTCGACATGCTGCAGTCTGAAAACGAAAACTTCGTATGGCACTGTGCACTGTCTGATCCTCAGCCTGAGGACAACTGGGATGGTTACACTGGCTTCATTCACAACGTGCTGTATGAACACTACCTGCGTGATCATGATGCACCAGAAGATTGTGAATACTACATGTGTGGTCCACCAATGATGAACGCTGCTGTAATCGGCATGCTAAAAGATCTTGGTGTTGAAGACGAAAACATCCTACTGGATGACTTCGGTGGCTAATTAGCCGCAACCCGGAAAAACTGGCTGACCCTGATGAAGGGTCAGCCTTTTTTCGTCATGCCCCCGGGTGATGACAATTTTTCTGTGGTTATTCTGTTGGTGTAAGTACCCGCTAACAGTGATTCTCTTTGGAGTTGTTGATGAAGATGTCCCTGAACAAAGCATTCTGGATGCTTGTGTTTGTATTTACCCTGTCGGCCTGTGGCGATCAGCGAGAGCTGGTTCAGTTTCAGGGCTCAACAATGGGAACTTATTACTCTATTAAGTTGATTAAGCAGGAAGGCTTACCGGCTGCAACGGACATGCAGGCTGAGATTGATCGTCGTCTGGAGCTGGTGAACGATCAGATGTCGACTTACCGTAAGCATTCCGAGCTCAGTCAATTTAACCAGTCGCGTTCTACTGAGCCGTTTACGGTTTCAGCAGACACGGCAAAAGTGGTTAAGGAAGCTATTCGGCTGTCTAAGCTGACTGATGGTGCGCTGGATGTAACTGTCGGGCCAATCGTTAACCTGTGGAGCTTCGGCCCGGAAGCGCGTCCGGAGAAAACCCCAACCGCGGATGAGCTAGAAACCCGTCGTGAGATTGTCGGCATTGAACACCTGAGTGTTGAAGGCAATGCCCTGCGAAAAGCAATCCCTGAGTTGTACGTTGACCTGTCTTCTATCGCTAAAGGGTTTGGCGTGGATGTGATTGCCGATTACTTTGATGATCTGAATATTGCTGATTACCTGGTTGAAGTGGGTGGTGAGCTGCGCCTGAAAGGTAAAAATCAGGAAGGTGTAGCATGGCGTATTGCTATCGAGAAACCGACTGAAGATGGCAGCCGCGCGATTCAGGAAGTGATTGAACCGGGTGATATGGCTGTGGCAACATCTGGGGATTACCGGAATTATTTTGAAGAGAACGGTGTCCGTTATTCTCATCTGATTGATCCGAATACAGGTCATCCGATTGATAACCACGTGGTATCGGTCACTGTGCTGGATGAGTCCTGCATGACGGCTGATGCCCTGGCTACGGCGTTTTCCGTGATGGGTGAGGAAAAAGCACTGGCGCTGGCGAACCAGGAAGGCCTGCCGGTTCTCCTGATTGTTAAAACCGAGCAGGGCTTCACGGAATTTGCTTCCGATGCATTTGCTCCCTACATGAAACAGAAGTAGAGAAATATCATGGCTATTTATCTGACAACGTTTGCGGTATTTCTGCTGGTGATCGCTGCTATGGCAGTGGGCTATATTTTCCAGCGTAAAACTGTCAGCGGCAGCTGCGGTGGTCTTGGCAGCATTGGCATTGAAAAAGAATGTGATTGCCCGGAGCCTTGTGACGCCCGTAAAAAGCGTGAAGCCCGTGCTGCGCGCCAGGCTGAGTGGAAGAAGAATCAGATTCTGTAATTCTGCTTGATGCTTTATCCCCAAACACCCCGGCCTGCGCCGGGGTGTTTGTTTTTCAGTACCAATAATCACTGTCAGATTTTAGCGCTGGTTTGTAAGAGGTAACTTTTTCGTGTTTCTCAGTCTCCGCTAACACTTCCTCCGCCTTGTTGTGGGGCTTCACACTCCGGCACGCTCTCACTATAATGGTTACTGTATATATGACCAGTTACTTTGAGACCTTATGTCACCTGTTGCCCCTATCACGCAGCTGCCGATTCAGCGCAAAATCATCCATGTGGATATGGATTGCTTTTTTGCGGCTGTTGAAATGCGTGATAACCCGGCGTTGCGTGATATTCCGATAGCGATCGGTGGCCGCTCTGAACAGCGCGGAGTGATCAGTACCTGTAATTATCTGGCCCGTAAATACGGTGTTCGCTCAGCGATGCCGACAGCACGGGCGTTTCAGTTATGTCCGCATTTGACCCTGGTTGCCGGGCGAATGGGGGTGTACAAAGAGGTATCACAGCAAATCCGGGCTATATTTCAGCGTTATACCGACAAGATTGAGCCTCTGTCATTGGATGAAGCTTATCTCGACGTGACCGACTGCTCCTTACTGCATGGCTCAGCCACTCTGATAGCGGAAGATATCCGCCGTGCTATCCGAGAAGAGTTGGGGCTGACCGCTTCAGCTGGCATTGCACCGGTGAAGTTTATTGCCAAGATAGCCTCTGACCTGAATAAACCGGATGGCCAGTTTGTGGTGACTCCGGACGCGGTACCAGCATTTGTGGCCGACTTGCCGCTGGAAAAAATTCCTGGGGTAGGGAAAGTGACCATTCAGCGGCTCCATGAGCGGGGGCTGTATCTAGGCCGTGATGTACAGCATTATGACCGTCATATGCTGTTGCAGCAGTTTGGTAAATTTGGTCAGTCATTGTGGTCTCGTGCGCATGGCATTGATGAGCGTGAAGTGGTGGTGGAGCGGGCGCGAAAATCCGTTGGCGTCGAGCGGACTTTTTCTCACAACATTCGCACTTACAACGAATGCTGGGAGGTGATCGAGCGGCTTTATCCTGAACTGGAAAACCGGCTGCGCCGGGTCAGACCTGACCTGACGATTGCCCGCCAGGGAGTCAAAGTGAAATTTGCTGATTTTCAGCAGACAACGGTTGAGCACACTCAGGGCCGACTTGATAAGACCCAGTTTACCGCGTTACTGAAAGAAGCCCTGACCCGCCAGAAGGACAGGGAGATCCGTTTGATTGGGATAAATGTCGGGCTGGAG
Source organism: Photobacterium sp. GSS17 (assembly GCF_028621875.1). Lineage (NCBI taxonomy): Bacteria > Pseudomonadati > Pseudomonadota > Gammaproteobacteria > Vibrionales > Vibrionaceae > Photobacterium > Photobacterium sp. GSS17. The sequence goes on from NZ_CP117517.1 coordinate 851,075, forward strand.
CTGGGCACTAAAGCGCAGCAGCTGTCATTTGAAGGCTTTTGAATGAAGGCTAGAGTCGATCACGGGCTTCAATTCAGGATGGAGCACGGGAGACAGACATTGAATACCGATAGTCAGGGCGAGACTGAACGGATGAACGGAAAGCCGCAGTGATGCTGGCAATTGAGGGATACAGGAAAGTGTTATGTAAGCCGAAGTGCGTAAAAGAACGAAGAGAAGACGCGCAGTATTCGCTAAAAGAAAAGTACTAAAGGAAAAGCGCAAAAAGAAAAGCGAGTCACCCGGACTCGCTTTTTATGATGCACTCAGGCTGAAACCCTGATCCGGTATTACTGCTTAACCGGGATATTTTTCAGGATTGCCTGCATTTGATCCCAGAACAGGCCAACGGTTTCAATGTTCACTTTCTCATCCGGCGAATGCGGGAACTTGATCGTCGGGCCGAACGAAATCATATCCATTTCCGGATATGGCTTTTTGAACAGGCCACATTCCAGACCAGCATGGATAACCATGATGTTTGGTTTTTTACCGTAAATCGTTTCATAGGTGTCACGGAACAGGTGCATCACTTCTGAATCGGCATCTGGTTTCCAGCCCGGGTAAGCACCAGAGAATGTACACTCAGCACCAGCCAGTGCAGCAACTGCTGACAACATACCTTCCACGTTGCTGCGGCCAGAGTCGATCAGTGAGCGGATCAGGCACAGCACAGTGATCTTGTCCGCATCGGTGGTGATCACACCCACGTTCAGTGACGTCTCAACCACACCCTCGATGTCGTCGCTCATGCGAATCACACCGTTCGGGCACGCGTTCAGCAGGTTAGTGAAGCGTTGCTGGTCAGCTTCAACGATCACATCTGACGGCAGCTCAACAGCCTGAGTGAACAGGTTAATGCCCGTTTCAACGCGACCCAGTTCAGTAACCAGTAGTTCCTGGTAATGCGCGAACAGTGCATTCAGCTTATCGACATTGGCCGCAGGCAGGGTAACCACCGCGTTGGCTTCACGCGGAATGGCGTTACGCAGGCTGCCACCGTTTACGGCGTGCAGGCGCAGACCCAGCTCTTGCGCGTGGCCGAACAGGAAACGGCCCAGAATCTTGTTGGCATTGCCACGGCCGGTGTGAATGTCGCAGCCAGAGTGACCGCCTTTCAGGCCTTTTACCACCAGTTTGACTGCCTGATGATCCGCCGGTACCGCTTCACGGTTTACCGTTAGGGTCAGGGCGCCGTCAACACCGCCGGCACAGCCCATGTACACTTCGCCTTCCTGCTCTGAATCAGTATTCAGTAGAATCTCGCCTTCCAGCCAGCCTTTGTCCAGGCCGAAGGCTCCGGTCATACCGGCTTCTTCGTCGATTGTCAGCAGAACTTCCAGCGGGCCATGTTCAATGTCTTTCGAGGCCAGCACGGCCAGACACGCAGCCATGCCCATGCCGTTATCGGCACCCAGTGTGGTGCCTTTTGCAGTCACCCATTCGCCGTCGATGTAAGGCTGAATAGGATCAGTCAGGAAATCATGGTCTGTGTCTTCATTTTTCTGCGGCACCATATCAATGTGCGCTTGCAGAACCACACCCTTGCGGTTTTCCATTCCCGGTGTTGCCGGTTTTTTGATAAAGACGTTACCGACGCTATCACGGCGAACTTCCAGGCCTTCTCCTTCGGCAAATGTAATGATGTGTTGTGCCAGAGCTTCCTCATGCTTAGATGGGTGAGGAATCGAGCAGATTTGGTCAAAGAATTGCCACACAACTTGTGGCGATAGTTGACTGATTTCAGACACAGCAGTCTCCTTTATAAACTTTCAGTTTAGTGCGATTAAGTAGATGAAATCTGCTATATACACCTAAGTTATTAGCATAATTCACCATCGCAATTGACCTCAAGGATACCACTGCGCCTGATCCGGTTACAGCTAAATCTTGAAATGGCGAATGTGCCTTTCAAGACTGTGACCGCTGGCAAGTAATTGTTCACTGCTAGCAGCAATCTGGTCGCCTTGTTCAACAGTCTGGTGGCTGTGCTCTGTCAGGTGACTGAGGTTGATATTGATTTCTTCGGCTGCCAGCGTCTGCTGTCCACTGGCTTCGGCGATATGCTGGTTCAGCTCGCGAATACGGGTGATATGGCTGCCCACGACAGTCAGGGCATCTGCCACTTGCTCGGCATGACCTGCTGTACTGGCCGACTGCTCCCGCGTTTCCAGCAGGGCCGTGCTGACGCTGTGTGCTTTGGTCTGCAAGCTACCGATAATGGTTTCTATCTCATTGGTACTGGTTTGCGTTCGGGTGGCGAGGGTGCGTACTTCATCGGCTACCACGGCAAAACCACGACCTTGTTCACCGGCCCGGGCGGCTTCAATGGCCGCATTCAGTGCCAGCAGATTGGTTTGCTCTGCAATGCCGCGAATGACATCCAGCACCGACCCGATGGTTTCGGAATCCTGGGCCAGCGCCTGGGCGCTGCTGTTGGCCTCGTCCAGCAATGTCAGCAGGGCTCGCATCTCATCCGATGCGGTCGAGACCACTGCGATACTGTCTTCGCTTTGCTGGTGGGCTTCTGTCGCGGCATCAGCCGCCTGCAGGGCCGCTTGTGCCACATCCTGATTACTGGTGTGCAGTTCATTCATCGCGGCAGCGACGCTGTCAATACCACGGTGCGATGAGGCAGCACTCGTCGCAGTTTGTGAGGCAACACTGTTGAGCTGGGTGGCGGCCGCGGTGATCTGGGTACTGACCGGAGCCATGTCTCGCAGCATGCCCGATAATCGTTCAGCAAATGTATTGTAGGCGCGAGCAAGCTGGGCCAGCTCATCATTCCCCAGACTTGGCAGGCGTTGTGTCAGATCGCCGTCACCACCGGCGATATCTTCCATCGCGGCCACGGTTTCCTCACAGGGAGCTGTGATAGAACGTCCGATATACCAGGCAATGGCAAACATCAGACAGAGTGAGCCGGCCAGCATCCCGCCGAGCTGTTTCAGTTTAGCGAAGAACAGGGCCTGTACATCATCCACATAAATACCGGAGCCCACGATCCATCCCCAGGGAGTGAAACCTTTGACATAGGAGATTTTGGCAACCGGGACATCATGGCCGGGTTTCTCCCAATAGTAATCGACAAATCCCTGTCCCTGTTGGCGAACGACATTGACCATGTTGACAAAGAGGGGAGTACCGTTCGGATCATGGAAATCGGTCAGGCTTTTCCCATCCAGGGACGGTTTGAACGGGTGCATGATCATGGCTGGCGTCATGTCATTGAGCCAGAAATAGTCATTTTTTTCATACCGCAAAGCGGCGATGGCGGCTTTAGCCTGCTGCTGAGCGGCCGGACGGGAAAGTGCTCCCTGTTGTTCCTGCTGATAGAAATGTTCCACTACGCTGTATGCCGTTTCGACTAGATGCCGGGTCTGAAGACGTTTCTGACTCATAAAATCAGACTGATAGCTGGATACAAAGAGAATGAGTGGGGCAAGAGTCAGGAAGGTAATTGTGATACCCATGAGGTATAGACGCTTGCTAATGGAGAGTGCTCTGAGTTGTTGGAATCGTGCCATGGTTTTGCCTCTGTCCTTATTATAGTTATTGCATAATCACCAGTGTTAAGCATATGTTGCATGTTGTCAGAGGATCAAGAGGGCTCGGTTACACTTTGGTCTCAAGGGCGTTAAAGAAGGAATATTCCTTTTTGTAATAAAATTACAATACAAGCGTGATAGTCCCTATTGGTAATGAAAAATGTGACGAAGTTAAAGAAATTGCTTGAAAGTTTATTACGATGTGGGTATATTAGCCTCATCTTCAGAGAGAAGATAAACGACATAACAAGTTGCTCGAGGATGAGCCCGATAAATCGCCTCCAGGGAACCGAGATTAAGTGAAGCCAAGCAGGCCGAACACGATTGTTTATGTGTGTATTTGCTTAATAGTTAAAGGTGATAATAATGAAAGTTTTTGAATCTGTTACAAAATATTGGAACATGCGCTCTGTTTATACTGCTAACTTCCAGTACCCAAGCTCATTCGGCTACTAATTTCTGACTCTTGGCTCTCTGTTCTGAGTGACAGAGTGCGAAGTATCGAACTGTATTGTTCACCCCCTTAATTTGAGAATCTCTTAAAACTGCTCTTCGGTTTATAGTTACATTCTTAGCGCCACTTCTTTTTGGAGTGGCGTTTTTTTTTGCGTGTTTTTCCTGAATCCCTCTCCTAAATGTTGCCGGAATTTTGCCAGCCTGTGATGTATTCGATTACATCTCGATGTAAGGGCTAAATATGTGGCTCAATCTGCACAGATTATCGATTGCGTTTCCCGGAAAAATCCCACCTGAATAAAATACACTCAACGTATTTGTATTTTAGTTTGTTGTTTTATAAGTGGTTTGTGTTGGCGGTTCAGAAGGTGGGATGGATTTTTATCCATTTGTCGGCGTGGATTAGTGATAAATACGTTATTTTCTGGAAATTGATGAGTTAGAGGCATATAATCGCCACCCAAAAATAGAAAACGCAAACGTTTTCTATTTTTCGTTCGGGCAGACGTTAACTTTGATGTTAGCTCAGGCCGAGACAGACACAACAACACTTGCGTAATATCTCCAAGGAATTGAGAGCAATGCTTGAGAAACTCTTCAAACTGAAAGAACACGGTACCGATGTTCGGACTGAAGTTCTGGCGGGCCTTACCACCTTTTTGACCATGGCCTACATCATCTTCGTCAACCCGACTATGCTGTCGGCGACAGGGATGGATCAGGGCGCGGTTTTTGTTGCGACCTGTCTGGCTGCCATGGTGGGCTGTTTTATCATGGGCTTTGTCGCGAACTATCCGGTCGCTCAGGCTCCGGGTATGGGCCTCAATGCATTTTTTACCTACAGTGTTGTTCTGGGCATGGGGCATACCTGGCAGGTCGCTCTGGCTGCGGTCTTCCTTTCCGGCCTGTGCTTCATTGCGCTGAGTGTGCTGAAGGTTCGTGAGTGGATCATCAATGCGATTCCTCATGCACTGCGTACGGGAATCTCTGCCGGTATCGGTCTGTTCCTGGCTTTCATCGCTCTGCAAAGCTCGGGTATTGTGGTTGATAACCCTGCCACGCTGGTACACATTGGTGACTTGACCAGCTTCCCTGCCGCGATGGCGTCGCTGGGCTTTTTCCTGACCATTGCGCTGGTACACCGTGGCTACAAAGCGGCGGTACTGATTGCTATTCTGGTTGTAACCGGAATGGGTATTGTGTTCGGTGAAGTGGCATATAACGGTGTTGTTTCTATGCCACCAAGCATTGCACCAACCTTTATGCAACTGGATTTTTCCGGCGCTATGGAAGTTGGACTGATTTCTGTTGTGTTTGCTTTCCTGTTTGTTGACCTGTTCGACACAGCCGGCACCCTGGTGGGTGTGGCGACAAAAGCGAACCTGATGGACAAAGATGGCAAACTACCACGCCTGAACCGTGCGCTGCTGGCTGACAGTACGGCAACATCTGTAGGTGCGGTTCTGGGGACGTCAAACACAACCTCTTTCGTTGAGAGTGTCTCGGGCGTTGCTGTTGGTGGCCGCACCGGTCTGACAGCCGTTACCGTCGGTGTCCTGTTCTTGCTGTCTCTGTTTTTTGCTCCGCTGGCCGGTATGGTGCCAGCCTACGCCACTGCAGGCGCGCTGTTTTATGTTGCCATCCTGATGATGTCCGGTTTGGTGAGTATTGACTGGCGCGACTTAACAGAAGCAGCACCAGTAGTTGTGGTTTGCCTACTGATGCCGTTAACATATTCCATAGCAGAGGGAATTGGTCTTGGTTTTATTACCTATGCTGCTGTCAAAGTGTTGAGTGGTAAAGGGCGGGATATCAATATCAGCGTCTGGGTAATTGCTGCCCTGTTTCTTGCTAAAATTATTTTCCTATAAAAGTTTATAAATCCATCCAGCGGCGCTGCCGCTGACTCAGAGGTTCATCGGATATGAGTAATAAGTTCGTCATCACTTGGGACAACATGCAAATGTATACCCGCCAGCTTGCAGAAAAACTACTGCCTGCGGATCAATGGAAAGGTATCATTGCCGTTAGCCGTGGTGGCCTAGTGCCATCTGCCATTCTGGCTCGTGAACTTGGTATTCGTTACGTAGATACCGTGTGTATCTCAAGCTACGACCACGATCACCAGCGCGATATGAACGTGCTGAAAAAAGCAGACGGTGACGGCGAAGGTTTCATCGTGGTTGACGATCTGGTGGACACTGGCGGTACGGCGGAAGTGATTCGTCAGATGTACCCGAAAGCAAAATTTGTGACCGTTTGTGCTAAGCCAGCGGGTAAACACCTGGTTGATGACTACGTGGTCGACATTCCTCAGGATACCTGGATTGAACAGCCTTGGGATATGGCAGTGACATTTGTTGACCCGATTGCCAAGCGCTGATTGTCGACAGCATCTGTTATCGCCGCGAAGCGAAACACACAGGAAAGGAGCCGAAAGGCTCCTTTCTTTTTGCCTACTAGTTGTGATTGACGGTGATTTGACCGGTTGGCACTGGTAGTGAAAGGCCAGTCGTCGCACTCTTTGAACCGTCCTATCAAGTGCGGTGGGCTTTGGCCCGGATATCAGACAAGGACTCGTTGTGGGGTTTATTGCGATAGAAATTGTTGAAGTTAATCAGATCAACGGCGGTATTACCGGTAATGTCGCACTGGCGCTCAAGTTTGGTCTGGTAACTGCCGGGTATCCGCTCTCCCGAGACATCAAGGCATAAGGCGGTTTTGGCATTGACCCCACCTGAGGCTTCGCCGGGATTTCCCCCCATAGAGCCACCGCTGCCAAACGCCAGAGCTTGTCCGGAAAAGAAAACCACGCTAATCAGCATAATAAGGCTACGCATATCAGGACTACGCATATTGTTCACCGTACGAAATACTGCTCGGTAAGTACAAGCATAGCTGACGTTTGTTTGGCTTGAGAAACGCGTACCGGCATTCCCCGTGACTTGTCCAGTCCGGATGCCGGTTTTGTTAGGGCTGGCATATAGTAAGCATTTGATGGATGGTATACTCTTCACAAGAACCTACTACATGACGCCGCCATTTTTTGCCGTGGCAGCGCGTCGCGACAGAGATGGAGTCCCACGTGTCTGAACCGTCCAAAACCAACCTATCTGAAAAGCTGTTTGCTCCACGCCAAACGTCGAAAGAAACATCCAGCCTGGTAAAGCTCGCCCATGTTAAAGATACGCCGATTCACAGCGCCCTGGATGGCGATAGTGAAGCTGGCTGGTATCGGGTTATGCGTCGTCCGCAATGGATCTGGCAGGGGATTGACCCTATTGAGATGGAGGCCATCTTTGCCCGTATTGCCAGTTCGAAAGCAGCCCGTACCCGCGACGATTTGCTGGATACCGTGATTGGCTATAAACCCGGAAACTGGGTGTATGAGTGGTGTCAGGTCGGGGCGAGAAGGCAGAAGGCTGCACGGGAAATGCTCGAAAACGGCGAGGTGGAAAAGGCCGCGGAAGAACTGCTGATTGCCAGTATGTACTACAGTGTGGGGGCTTACCCGCACCTTAAAGGGGATGAGTTGGCCGCACAGGCGGAGCTGCAGTCGAATCAGACTTACCGCGAAGCTATGGAAAAGCTGCCACATCAGATGCGTACCATAGATGTGAAGTACGACAACAAGACGTTCCAGGCTTTTATCCATCTGCCTTGCACCGATAAATTGTTGCCGACCGTTATTGTTAGTGGCGGGCTGGATACGCTTCAGTCGGATCTGTGGCGGTTGTACAAAGACTATTTCGGCCCGGCCGGGTTTGCCATGATCACGCTGGACATGCCCTCTGTCGGACACAGTAGCCACTGGTCACTGACGGAAGACACCAGTCGTCTTCACCAGGCGTTACTGCAACAGGTCAAAGACGTGCCTTGGGTCGATCACACCCGGGTTGCCATGCTGGGGTTACGTTTCGGTGGTAATGCGGCCATTCGCCTCGGTTTTCTTGAGCCGACCCGACTCAAGACCTGTATCAGTCTGGGGGGAATGATTCATACCGCGTTGGCTGATCCAAAACGTCTGGATTCAATGCCGCGTATGTACCTGGATATGATGGCGTCCCGGATGGGGAAAAACGGGGTCTCCAAAGCGAGTTTGACTTCCCATCTCCCGGCCTGGTCGCTGAAGCTGCAAGGGCTGGTCGGCCGCCGGAAAATTGAGATACCGATGCTGGGGATCGGCCTGAAAGGTGACCCGGTATGTACTGAAATCGATAACCAGCTGATTGCGATGTCGAGCTGGGGCGGTAAAGCCATTACCCTGCCTGACAAACCTCTGCATGACGGTTACCACCGTGCCATGACTACAGTGGTTGACTGGCTGAAAGAAAAACTGGCCTGATCATTGTCGCTGAACGCAATGTTGCCAATGGAATCTTGTAAACGGAATGTTGCAATTTCAGCGTATTAGGGCTTAAATGGTGGGTACAAAAGCCGGAAGGAATGCCGGCTACCTTGCCCAGCAAGGCCAGCCATACAGGCTGGGGGATAACACCGCTGATTGATTGCTAAGGATGGAGAACGACGATGACAACGCAAGTGACTTTTCCCCCGCATGGCCGTTTGATGACCAAGCTTACGGCGTTGGGGCCTTATCTTCGCCAGAATCTCTCTGCAGAGGGACATTTTTTCTTTGACTGCCTGTCGAGCTGTATCAGCGCCAAGAAAGCACCGGAAGAACGTGAGTTCTGGGGCTGGTGGCTGATCATGGAAGCGACGAAAAACGGGTTTGAGTATCACTACCAGTTTGGTCGGTTTAACGATCAGGGGGAGTGGGATAAGGACACCGTGCCCGCGAAACACGTTCAGGCTGTGCAGCAGACGCTGGATGATTTCTATCCGAAATTAAAGGGCTTGCTGGTTGATGAACTGGGACTTTCATTAACCGCCTCTAAAGCGCTGGAAGAACCCGAACTGGGTAGCGCCGCCTGAGTTAAAAAGTTGTTTATTGCCAAGAAAAATGCGCCTTAATGGCGCATTTTTCTTGTGATTTTTTAAGCGTATTGATACAACGTCAGTCTATTCATTATTTTTGTTAGATCCCTATGGCAGAGACAAATTTCCTTCAAGAACAGCAAACCAGTCGTGTTGCCGTGCGTGCCGCTCAGGCGCAGGCGAAGCAAGAAACGACCGTTGCTTCCCAGACCATTGTTGTCAAACTGGGAACCAGTGTACTGACTGGTGGTACCCTGAAATTGGATCGTGCCCATATGGTTGAGCTGGTAAGGCAGTGTGCTTTACTTCGCCGCCAGGGGCACAAGGTCATCATCGTTACGTCCGGCGCAATTGCCGCGGGACGTGAGCACCTTGGTTACCCCGAATTGCCCAAAACCATGGCCAGTAAGCAGTTGCTGGCTGCGGTAGGGCAGAGCCGACTGATTCAGGAATGGGAAAGTCTGTTTGGGATCTACGGCCTACACGTGGGGCAGATGCTGCTGACCCGTGCTGATCTGGATGATCGCGAGCGTTTCCTCAATGCGCGGGATATGATTGTTGCGCTGCTGGATAACGGCATTATCCCGATCGTTAATGAAAACGACGCGGTGGCGACCACCGAAATAAAAGTGGGTGACAATGATAACCTGTCCGCGCTGGTTGGCATTCTGACCGGAGCTGACAAGTTGCTATTGCTGACCGATCAGCCGGGGCTGTTTACGGCCGATCCGCGTAATAACCCGGATGCGGAATTGATCCGTGAAGTCCACACCATTGACGAAACCCTGCGCAAGATTGCCGGTGGCAGTGTTGGCGGCCTGGGTACCGGTGGCATGGCAACCAAGCTGCAAGCGGCTGACGTAGCACGTCGTGCCGGCATTGAAGTGACGATTGCCGCAGGCAGTCGCCCGGATGTGATTTCTGCCTTGACCAATGGTGAGTCGGTTGGTACTCGCTTCTTGCCGCTGGAATCCCCACTGGAAAGCCGCAAGCGCTGGATTCTGGCCGGGCCTCCGCCAGCAGGTGATATCGTTATCGATGACGGTGCGGTTGCTGCCGTACAAAAGCGGGGCAGCAGCCTGCTGTCGAAAGGGATCACCGAAGTTCGCGGGGATTTCGAGCGGGGAGAAGTGGCGCGTATCTATAGCACCCGTGGTGAATTGTTGGCACGGGGTATCTGCCGTTACTCCAGCAAAGATTTGTCGAAGATTGCCGGCAAGCACAGCCAGGATATCTACCGGGTGCTGGGCTACGAATACGGTCCGGTTGCCGTTCATCGTGATGATCTGGTCGTTATTTAAAGAAAAGCATTTGAGGGAACACAATGAATCTTGAGTTGATGGGCCAGGCTGCGCAGCAGGCGGCCTTTGAACTGGCTACCGCTGCAACCAAGCAAAAGAACCAAGCACTGGCTATTATCGCCGATGAGCTGGAAGCCAATCGCGACACTATTCTGGCCGCCAATGCCCTGGACATTGAAGCGGCGAAAGCATCAGGGATGACGGATGCCCTGATTGACCGTCTGTTGCTCAATGAAGAGCGCCTGAGCGGCATTGCCAACGATGTCCGCAATGTGATCAGTCTAAATGATCCGGTGGGCTCTGAGCTCGACAGCAAGGTACTGGAAAATGGCATGCGCCTGAGCCGTCGTCGTGTCCCGCTGGGTGTGGTTGGGGTGATTTACGAAGCGCGCCCGAACGTGACCATTGATATCGCCGCCTTGTGCCTGAAAACCGGTAATGCCAGTATTCTGCGTGGTGGTCGGGAAACCTTCCACTCCAATATGGCACTGGTGAAAGTTATTCAGGTCGCGCTAGCAAAAGCCGGCCTGCCGTCGGCATCGGTGCAGTATATCGAGAAGCCGGATCGTGAACTGGTTTCTCAATTGCTGAAGATGGATCAGTACGTTGACATGATCATCCCGCGTGGTGGCGCAGGCTTGCACAAGATGTGCAAAGAGAACAGTACGATTCCGGTCATTATTGGTGGGTTTGGGATCAGCCACGTTTACGTGGATGCCAGTGCCGATCTGTCTCGCTCGCTGACCGTGGTAGAAAATGCCAAAGTGCAGCGTCCGTCGGCCTGTAATGCACTGGATACCCTGCTGGTTAGCGAGAAGATCGCCGAAGCGTTTCTGCCGCGTCTGGCTGAGCGAATGAATGCCAAGCAAGTTTTGCTGGTAGCCGATGAAGCGTCTTATGAGCTGCTGGAAGGCAAAGCCGCCAACCTGCGTAAAGCGGTTGAAGGGGATTTCGACACCGAATGGCTGAGTTTTACGTTGGGTATCAAAGTCGTGAAAGACGTGAATGAAGCGATTGCACACATGCGTAAGCATAATGCCAGCCATTCCGACGCCATCATGACCAATGATCTGGCTGCGGCCGAGCGATTTGTGAATGCAGCAGGCTCAGCCGCGGTATACGTGAATGCATCAACCCGTTTTACTGACGGTGCGCAGTTTGGCTTGGGAGCCGAGGTGGCGGTTTCGACTCAGAAGTTGCATGCACGTGGCCCGATGGGGCTGGAAGAGCTAACAAGTTACAAATGGGTAGGGATCGCTGATTACTTGGCTCGGGCTTAATGATTATCTTTTAAGTCAGCCATAACGATAATTGCATCGTAAGCGCGCATTGACTTCAAACACCGCGCTTACTCGCTGTTATCGCTGTGGCCGATTGAACGGGCGACCTGCTAACAGTGGCGGGATGAGTTATCAGAAAAAAAAGCGAGAGTTTAACTCTCGCTTTTTTTATGGGTGCGGTTTGAGCAAGGCGCTTATTAAGCAAATTTGCTTCTTGAGCAAGTCAGTTTACGGGTTTTTATGTTGCTCTGTTTGCTGTTCTTGTGCTGTCGCTTGATCGGCAACGTTTGGGTCTTGCTCCGCATTGTTTTGGGCCTGTTCACGCTGGTGTTTTTCCTGCATGTATTTGACCTTGTCCTTATAGTCAAACTTCATGTTGGCCGTGTACTTCAGAGCCGCGATGTTGCTGACCAGAACACTGACAATAATCAGCGTGATTACCCAAGGGTTGAGCAGCCATTCCATTTACACCTCGCAGATATTCTCTATGTACTTAATATAAAGATTATCAAGGTTTTTCAGGATATGCGACTTTCCGGCAATGTCACTGTGACTGAGCACAGCTTTCAGCATCTCGGGAGTCAGTTGTGCCAGTAAATGCTGGCTGACAGGAAAATAGCTGATGTGCCAGGGTTCACAGGCCACTCCGTCGCGCTCTTCCCGGTAAGGAAGGTAAAAGCCAAATGAATGCATGTTGTGGCACAGCCATTCACTGAATTCAGCCTGGTGGCCTCCGGGCTCGTATTCCCAGGGCTCGAGCATCAATGCGGTGTCTTGCGGCAGGCAGTTGGCGGCATAGACATCAACATCCGTGCCCCAGTGATGGCGGCTGCCTCCGGGCAGAGCTGACCAGCGAAGAATGGCATGAATTTTTTCGAGATCCGTCAGCGTTGCCGGATCCAGTGGCTGGCTTTGGCTGTCGAGTATCGGGCGTAAGCCGTTGAACTTGTTGTTCCAGATCAGCAGCTGACGTTCAAACGGGCGGAATGCGCTGGCCAGCCGAAGGTCAAACCCGGCGGTCTGTGCGGCCTGCTGCATGGCACGCAGTGCGGGCGCCATCTGCTGGTGGACAAACTGGTTACCGACGGCCACCAGATGACTGGTGTCCTGGCCGGTCAGTTGCCCGGCGCTGTGCGGCCGGGCAGTTGTTGGGTGAATTAACATGATAGTGTTAAAGCACTTTTTCCATGATCTTCTGATACATATCGGTCAGCTTCTCTAAATCTGCGACTTTTACGCACTCGTTGATCTTGTGAATGGTAGCGTTTACCGGACCCAGCTCAATAACCTGTGCGCCAGTTTGCGCGATAAAGCGACCGTCAGAGGTTCCGCCGGTAGTCAACAGTTCAGGTTTCTGGTGGTTCACTTCTTCAATGGCTGCCACAACGGCTTCCAGCAGGGTACCTGTATCGGTCAGGAACGGATGGCCGCTGAACGTCCAGGTTATCTCATACTCCAAGCCGTGCGCATCCAGAACGGAATGCACCTTGCGCTTGATGTCCTCTTCAGTCAGTTCGGTGCTGTAGCGGAAGTTGAACTGAACGTGGAATTCCCCCGGAATCACATTGGATGCGCCGGTACCGGCCGCCAGGTTCGCGATCTGGAAGCTGGTCGGCGGGAAGAATTCGTTGCCGTTATCCCAAGTGGTTGTTGCCAGTTCAGCCAGTGCCGGCATGGCACGATGCACCGGGTTATCGGCAAGATGCGGATAGGCAACATGTCCTTGCGTGCCTTTAATGATCAGATCACCGGTGATGGAGCCTCGGCGGCCGTTTTTCACGACATCACCCACGGCATGGGTACTGGATGGTTCACCCACGATACACATGTCGATTTTCTCATTTCGCGCTTCCAGCGTATCCACGACGCGCGTGGTACCGTTGATAAACGGCCCTTCTTCGTCAGATGTGATCAACAGGCCGATTGAGCCTGTGTGTTCAGGGTGTTCCGCCAGAAAACGTTCAATTGCCACTATCATACAAGCGAGCGAGCCTTTCATATCGGCAGCCCCACGGCCGTGGAGGTAACCGTCAATGATTGTTGGCTCGAAAGGAGGCGTATGCCAGTGGTTCAGGTTACCGGCTGGCACTACATCGGTATGACCAGCAAACACCAGCAGTGGTGCCTCTGTACCGCGGCGTGCCCACAGGTTGGTGGTATCTTCGAAAACCATAGGCTCGATGGTGAACCCTAGTGCTTTCAGGCGGGCAATCATCACATCCTGGCAACCTGCATCTTCGGGGGTAACGGATGAGCGGCTGATTAAATCTTTGGCCAGCGCGATGACCGGACTATCTGACATCCTTGTATCCTTAATTAGTTGGTTTGGAAAATTTCTTGGTACTGGGCCGGTTTAAAGCCAAGGTGGTAGCCGCCGTTATGGACCAGCAGCGGACGTTTGATCATCGCTGGGTATTCCAGCATCAGCGCCAGCGCGGTTTCCTGATTAAGGTTGGCTTTCTGGTCTTCTGTGAGCTGGCGGAAAGTCGTGCCACGCTTATTCAGCATGGCTTCCCAGCCGAGTTCAGCTTCAAATGCTTCCAGCATGTCGCGGTCGAGGCCATCAACGCGGTAGTCATGAAAACGGTATGCGATATTTTCTGCGTCCAGCCATTTCTTCATTTTTTTAATGGTGTCGCAATTTTTAATGCCGTAGGCGATGGTACTCATAGTGGATTGACTGACTTTTTGTGAATTTGGTCCCTCTTTATAACGAGAATGGCTGGGGTTAGCAATGGCTTAACCGCTATAGCTGGCCGCCATTTTTATCAGCCATAGACAGGCAAAGATACCGACCACAAAAACCACGGTGCGCCAGGGGATCAGGTTGAAGGTATAGCAGGCGCAATACAGGATGCGTGAGGCGATAAACAGGTAGGCGGGCAGGGCTGACTGGGACGCTGGCACACCGGCCAGGTGGGCAATGAATACGGAGCAGGCAAAGACAGTCAGGATTTCCCAGCTGTTGGCCTGCGCGGCGTTTACCCGAGCCGCCATTCCGGTTAGAGACTGTGCCTGAAGGCGGGGATAGCGGATATCAAGTCGGCCTGTTTGCTGGGTAGTGAGCCAGCCACCCAGTCCCGCCAGCAGGTAATTCATGAAGATCGCAATCACAATGCACCAAAATGCCGGGGTCATGGCGGTATCCTCTTACATTATTCCTGACGGTAATGGGATCAGTATAGGGGAGAGTCTGACGCCGGTGCATCGAGTGAATCGGCAGAAGGAGGTTGTATGCCGTGGAGCAAGAGGCAAACACCTCTCTGATATGCACCTGATGGCAATTAATTCGTGAGGATAAAAATGTTTTTCGGTTCCTCATTTAAGAGTGCAAAGGATGTTAGGTAAATCCAGGAAATGTGAGCTGTTTTTTATATTTTGTGCGGTTTAAGCCCATTTTAAGCACACTCGTAGCCCATTAAATACCATCGTTTTTAAGTTGTTGATCTGTATCAAAAGTTATTTATTGGTGTTAATTTTTCTAAATTGATTTCAGTCAATACGTGCCTGTTTCAATGTGGTTACATTCTGCACCATTCAAACGACAAGCCCGATAAATTTCCTGTTGGGGTTTCAAAAGGAATGGAGTCAATAATAATGAAAAAAACAATTTGTGCTTTAGCAGCGTTCGCAACCCTTTCTGCCGCCCCTTATGCGCTGGCTCACAAACAAGGTGACATCCTGGTGCGTGCTGGTGCCGCGACGGTTGTACCGAATGAAAGCAGTGACGATGTACTGGGTCTGGGTGAATTTGGCGTGAGCTCAAATACTCAGCTTGGCCTGACTGTGGGCTACATGCTGACTGACAATATCAGTATTGAACTGCTGGCTGCGACCCCGTTCAAACACGACGTATCACTGGGTAATGGTGTTGGTGATATCGCTGAGGTAGAGCACCTGCCACCAACGCTGATGATTCAGTACTACTTCCTGGACAGCACCAGTAAGTTCCGTCCTTACGTGGGTGCTGGCCTGAACTACACCACGTTCTTTAACGAAGATTTTAACGGTAAGGGGAAAGGGCTGGGTCTGTCGGATCTGAAACTGGATGATTCTTGGGGACTGGCAGCGAACGTAGGTATTGACTACCAGCTGAAAGATAACTGGTTCGTTGGTGCATCAGTATGGTATGCCGATATCAATACTGACGTAAGCTTTAAAGCCGGCAATGATCGCGTAACGATTGATACCGATATCGACCCATGGGTATTTATGGTTTCTGCCGGTTACACGTTCTAATCCTATCCGGATGATCAAAACACAGGCACAACCCGAGAGGGTTGTGCCTAGTTATTTGATTTACAAAGCGGTAACATTTTTATCTCCCCGTTAAATCCGCAGTTTTGCGAGATGCGTCACTCTACCGTATCGCACGTGCTTGGAAATCCTACCGCAACTTGATCAAACGCAACATCCCTTCAGCAGAAGACGGAATAATAAAAAACCATCAGCTTATGGAGGTCTCAATGGAACTGAATCCGGTTTTTGCCCGTCGTCTGTATCTCGCTCTGCTCGTTGAGCAGCTTGATCGCCCTAATGTGCCGAAGTTAATTGAAATTACCGGCTGGCCGCGTCGTACTATTCAGGACGTACTGAAAGCCTTGCCGGGGTTTGGGATTGAGCTGTCCTTTATTCAGGACGGCAAACGTCATAATGACGGTTACTACCAGCTTTGTGATTGGGGGCCGTTTGATTTGCAGTGGGTGGAATCCCGGGAGAAGGACATCATTGCATCGGTGTCCCACTAACTGACACAGCGTCAAAAAGAAAAAACCGCGATTGCGGTTTTTCTTTGTCTGCGGTTTTTCTTTCGCTGCGTTTATTAGCGCTTGCTGGTTCTACTGCCCTTGAGCCTCAAGGTACAGAACCGTCGCAGCAGTGCGTGATTTCACCTGAAGCTTTTTGAGCAGGCTTTTCATGTGTACCTTGACCGTGGCTTCAGAAATGAACAGCGACTCGGCGATCTGCTTGTTGCGAAACCCCTTGGCGACTTCCTGCAGGATCTGCATCTCGCGGTCGGTCAGGGAATCAAGCAGTGACTCCTGTGAATCGTTGTCTGCCAAGTATTCCCGCACCTGCTCGCTATAGGCTTTCCCACCGCACAGGGCTTGCTTTAGCAGATCGATCAGCTCATCCGGCTCGGTATCTTTCAGCAGATAGCCGTCAGCACCGGCATTCAGCAGGGCTCGAATATCGGCTTTGCTGTCAGAAACGGTCAGGACCACGATGCAAGACTGAATACCTTCAGCCCGCATGGCATTGAGGGTATCGAGCCCTGACATCCCTTTCATGTTGAGATCCAGCAGGATCAGATCCGGCTCGGCTTCCGATGCGAGTTGGAGCGCATCAGCCCCGTTGCTGGCTTCACCAACAATCTCAAAATCGCTTTCAAAACTCAGTAGCTGATGGATACCACGGCGCATGAGCGGGTGGTCATCGACAATCATTATTTTCCAGGTTGCCATATCGTTATCCTTGAGGCTCCAGTTGAAAACGAAGCAATACCTCGCTCCCGGAGCCTTGGGTCGTGTTTATATCCAGTGTACCGTGCAGGCGCGATGCCCGCTCTGTCATGATCGCCAGACCATAATGGTTAAGTTTTTCGTTGGCCGGGTCAAATCCAATCCCGTCATCTTTGACGCTGATAGTAATATCGTGTTCATTTTGGCTGCAAGTGATGATGATTTCGTCTGCCGCGGCATGCTTGATGGCATTGAGTACCGCTTCACGGATGAGTTGCAGCAGATGGATTTGATGGTGCGCATCAAGGTTAAGCGACGACAGCTGATTATCGATGATCAGCAATGCATCGCTTTGATCTTCCAGCGGCTTGAGCATTTCGACCAGAGCTTCACCAAAGTTGGCCTCTTTGATGGTTAGCCGGAAAGTGCTCAGCAGTTCCCGCAGCTGGGTGTAGGCACCCGACAAGCCGGCGTCAATTTCACCGATGATCGCCATCGCCCGTTCCTTTTCGTCCTGGCTGAGCTGGCGCTTGAGCAGGGTCACCTGAATCTTCAGGTAAGACAGCGACTGCGCCAGGGAGTCATGCAGCTCGCGGGCGATAGTGGCCCGTTCTTCCATCAGCAGTAACTGCTCAGCCTGTTTCTGGGCCCGATTGTAATAAATGCCCCGCGCAAGGGTGCGGCTGATGTTGTCGATCAGGCTCTGATCCGGACAGGGCAGGGTGTATTGCCACCAGAGCTGTCCCAGAATCTGGCCGTCGAGCTCCAAATCCTGATAGTGCCAGTGACCTTCAGTCGGTGTGCCGGCGCTGATTTCTGTATTGGCACCGCTGGCTTCCTCGATCACCAGTTTGGTCGCGGTCAGCCCCTCAATATGAAGCAAGGTTTTTAGCATCGCGGCAAAGTTCTTCGAGGTCAGCCGGCTTTCGGTCAGCTCCTGCGAGCAGTTATACAGCACCTGCAGTGAATCGTTCGCTTGGCGCAGGCGGCGGGTTTTTTCATCTACTTTCTTTTCCAGGTTGCGGTACAGCTTGCCCAGCTCTGAAGCCATGGTGTTAAACGTGCCAGCCAGCAGACCCAACTCATTATCACTTTTCAGGTTGAGGTTCAGAGTGAACTGGCCGTTTTTCACTTGTTCACTGGCAAACACCAGCTGCTTGAGTGGGCTGACAATTTTGCGCTGAGTGAAGTGAATCGTGAACAGGGCAACCAGCAGAATCAGGCTTAACCCCAGGCCGCCGACAATCGATAGGACCTGGAGTTTAATGGTGGAAAATTCCTGTAATTCGAGGACAAATGCGTCGATATGATCGACAAAGTGCGCAACCTCGCGAAGGTAAGCCTGCTCGTCACCATCCCGGAGCAAGGGATAAAGTGTCTGCCAGCGATGCAGCAAATTGCTGTAATGGGACTGAATGGTGTCCGGGACGGTCCAGTGTGACAAAGCGGCCATGGAAGGTGACAGAAGCGAGTGCTCAAACTGTTCAACATGCAGGAGTAAATCGGGTGATTCCGTTTCGACATCATAGGCCAGGCGATAGCTCTGCATCCTCAGTGATCCGGAAACGTTAATGGCTTCAGCATCATTCAGGCTCGACGCCAGCGTTAGAAGGGCGAAGCTGGTAGTGGCAACCGACAGCAACAGGATGGCGAGCATGGATCGGGCGATGGTGGTCGTCACGGGCTTTAGTGGCCGGTTCTGCACAATTCTTCCTTATTATTTATTGGATTAGTGACGGAAAGGTGGCTGAACTGAGTGTACGCTGACTTGCGGCAGAATGGGAATGCTCATTGTGTTTTATCCCTTTTGAGAATATTTGGGGTGCCTGCCTCAAGAATGCCAGTCAATAGTGTGAAAGCTGTCGTTGACTTTTATTGATCCAAAACAAAGTCCCCCCCTATTTAACCCTTACTAGGTATTTAAGCATTTATTACTAAATTTACACTGGCGGTGTCAGAAAATGACAGCTTGTGAATAGGCTTGCTGCGAATGCAGCAACTCAGCGGGTGAATTCGGTACTGATGCGAGTATGCCCGTCGGTAAGCGCTATGTTTATTAATAATATTTCATAAAGGAATGAGTCAATGTTTGATCGCTCCCGTCGCCGCTTACTGACCCGACGCTCGAAACCTGAGCAACAACGCTTACCCTGGATGGTTAACGACGACATTTTCACGGACGGCTGCACCCGATGCGGGAAGTGTGCCGCGGCCTGTGAAACGCAGATCATTATTCACGGGGACGGCGGTTTTCCTGAAGTCGATTTTAAACGGGGAGAATGCACGTTTTGCTATCGTTGCGCCGATGTGTGTCCGGAACCGCTGTTTCATCCCCAAACCACGCCAGCATGGGCAATGGTAGCGGAAATCGGAGAGGGGTGTCTGGCGTATCAGCATGTTGAATGTCGCAGTTGCGGCGACATGTGTGAAACCCAGGCAATCCGTTTTCGGCTGCAACCGGGTGGCGTGGCCCAGCCTGAACTTGAGGCAACCAATTGTACCGGGTGTGGTGCGTGTGTGTCGGTTTGCCCGACCTCAGCGATCACAGTGGTTAATCCTAAAAACAAAGAGAGTTAGGCCATGGCACTACAAGAAGTCCATATCTCAAGTCTGGTCGTGCATGTGAAGCCGGCTTTTCTGGATTCCGTGAAAGATCAAATCGCGGCCATGCCCAATGCGGAAATTTACGGCGACAGTGAAGAAGGGAAAGTCATTGTGGTTCTGGAAACTGAAAACCAGGGCTTCGTGACCGACACCATAGATAAAATCAATAACTTAGAACACGTTTTAACGACGTTTTTAGTGTATCACCAAATTGAACACTTTGATTCGCAATCTGAGGATGATTCATGAAAATGACAAGACGTGCGTTTGTGAAAGCAAACGCCGCTGCTTCAGCAGCAGCGGTAGCGGGAATCTCGCTACCGGCTTCAGCAACTAACTTAATTGTTAGTTCTGACGAAACCAAAATTAAATGGGATAAAGCGCCTTGTCGTTTTTGTGGCACCGGGTGTTCTGTTCTGGTGGGGACGCAGAACGGGCGGGTTGTGGCTACTCAAGGGGACCCTGAAGCTCCGGTCAACCGTGGCCTGAACTGTATTAAAGGCTATTTCCTGTCGAAAATCATGTACGGCACCGACCGTTTGCAGACCCCTTTGCTACGCATGAAAGACGGCAAATATCACAAAGACGGCGATTTTCAGCCGGTGTCCTGGGATCAGGCATTTGACGTCATGGCCGAGAAATGGAAGGCTGCGCTGAACAAACTGGGCCCGACAGGGGTGGGAATGTTCGGCTCCGGCCAGTGGACGGTTATGGAAGGCTATGCGGCCTCCAAAATGATGAAAGCCGGTTTCCGCTCCAACAATATTGACCCGAATGCGCGTCACTGCATGGCATCCGCCGTGGGGGCATTCATGCGTACGTTCGGTATCGATGAGCCGATGGGGTGCTATGACGACTTTGAAAATGCCGATGCCTTTGTGCTGTGGGGCTCGAACATGGCCGAGATGCACCCAGTATTGTGGACCCGTGTGACGGATCGTCGTCTGAGCCATCCGCATGTGAAGGTGAACGTACTGTCCACTTACCAGCACCGTTCGTTTGAGCTGGCAGATAACGGCATGATCTTCCATCCGCAGACGGATCTGGCGATTGCTAACTTTATTGCCAATTACATCATCGAAAATGATGCCGTTAACTGGGACTTTGTTAATAAGCACACCAATTTCAAACGTGCTGACACTGATATCGGCTACGGCCTGCGTGATGATCACCCGCTGCAGGTGAAAGCGAAGAACGCCAACTCGGGCAAGATGCACCCGATGAGCTTTGAGGAATACAAAGCATCGGTGGCGGAATACACCGTCGAGAAAGCCTCAGAAATGTCCGGTGTCCCGCAGGATAAGCTGATCGAGCTGGCCAAGCAGTACGCCGATCCAAATGTGAAGGTGATGTCGCTGTGGACCATGGGCATGAACCAGCACACCCGTGGGGTGTGGATGAACAGCCTGGTGTACAACATCCACCTGCTGACTGGCAAAATTTCTCAACCGGGGAGTGGCCCGTTTTCGCTGACTGGTCAGCCATCCGCCTGTGGTACGGCTCGTGAAGTGGGAACATTCTCTCACCGTCTGCCGGCAGACATGGTGGTGGCCAATCCGAAGCACCGCGCGATTGCTGAAAAAATCTGGAAATTACCGGAAGGGACGATTCCGCCAAAACCGGGTTACCACGCAGTCTTGCAGGACCGGATGCTGAAAGACGGCAAAATGAATGCTTACTGGGTAATGTGTAACAACAACATGCAGGCCGGTCCGAATATCAATGAAGAGCGCCTGCCGGGTTACCGTAACCCAGAGAACTTCATTGTCTGCTCTGACCCGTACCCGACTGCGACTGCGCAGGCTGCCGACCTGATTCTGCCAACCGCCATGTGGGTTGAGAAGGAAGGGGCTTACGGCAATGCTGAACGCCGTACTCAGGTTTGGTATCAGCAGGTAAAAGCGCCGGGTGAGGCTAAATCGGATCTGTGGCAGATCATGGAATTTACCAAGCGCTTCAAGGTTGAAGAAGTGTGGGATGACGCGCTGCTGGCAAAGGCACCGCAGTACCGTGGTAAAACGCTGTTTGATGTGTTATTCCGCAACGGCCAGATTGACCAGTTCCCGCTGTCGGAAGCGCAGGCGCTGAATGATGATGCGCAGGCGCAGGGTTTCTACCTGCAAAAAGGGTTGTTTGAGGAATACGCCTCGTTTGGGCGCGGCCATGGTCACGATTTGGCACCATATGATACCTACCATCAGGTACGCGGTCTGCGCTGGCCGGTCGTGAACGGCAAAGAAACCCAGTGGCGTTTCATTGAAGGTTCCGATCCGTACGTTGCAGCAGGTAAAGGCTATCAGTTCTACGGCAACGCTGACGGTAAAGCGAATATCATTTTTGCACCGTTTGAGCCGGCACCGGAAACCCCGGATAAAGACTACGACATGTGGCTGTGTACTGGCCGTGTACTGGAGCACTGGCATACCGGAACGATGACCCGTCGGGTACCTGAGCTGTACAAAGCGGTGCCGGATGCGGTGTGTTTCATCCACCCGGATGATGCGCAGGCTCGTGGTTTGCGTCGTGGCGATGAGGTACTGGTTCAGTCTCGCCGGGGTGAAGTGCGCTGCCGCGTTGAAACCCGTGGTCGTAACCGTCCACCGGTCGGGCTGGTTTTCATTCCGTTCTTTGATGCCCGAATTCTGGTGAACAAGCTGATTCTGGATGCAACGGATCCGTTATCGAAACAGACCGACTTCAAGAAGTGCCCGGTCAAAATTTCTAAAGCCTGATAAGTCACCTATGTAGCAGCGGCTGTTTGCCTGACGCAGGCAGCCTGCTCTCGACCTGAATTTAGCCATTAAGGCGGAGAATAGAATGAAACGATTAGTCTTAGCAGTTCTGGCAGTCGGTATGATGCTGACCGGCGTTGTTCACAGTGCTGAAGCACTGAATAATCCGGGCGGCACAGGTGGCCTGTCTTCGTTGCGCGGGGCCACCAACCTGGAAGAAACTCGTCCGGCTGATCCGATGAAACGGTACCCTCGCGATCAGGGCACCATTAACAGTGATTATGTTTATCAGCCACCGCTGATTCCGCATACCATCCGTAACTATGAAGTCTCTCTGAATGCCAATAAATGTCTGGCCTGCCACAGCTGGAAAAATGCCAACGACATGGGCGCGACCAAAATCAGTGTGACGCATTACCAGTCTCCTCGTCAGGGGCAGGTACTGTCTGATGTCTCACCATCGCGTTACTTCTGTCTTCAGTGCCATGTGCCTCAGGCAGATGCGAAGCCACTGGTCGACAATGACTTCCAGCGTGTTGATGCGCTGCGCGAGTAGCCGGATAGAAAAGAAGAGGCTATTAATGAAGATAATCAAATCCTTTTGGCGGCGCTTCACCTCGCCAAGTAAAGTGGCGGTCGGGCTGGTCCTGTTCATGGGTTTTATGGGCGGCCTGCTGTTCTGGGGTGCATTTAACACCGGGATGGAAGCGACGAATACGGAAGAGTTCTGCTCCGGGTGTCATGCGCCGATTGTGAAAGAAATTCGGGAAACGATTCACTACTCGAACCGCTCCGGGGTCAGGGCTATCTGTTCTGATTGCCATGTTCCGCATAACTGGACCGATAAAATTGTGCGCAAGGTACAGGCATCGAAAGAGCTGGTGGCCTTTGCGATAGGCACGATTGACACGGAAGAAAAGTTCCAGGAAAGGCGCGGTCATTTGGCTAACCGGGAATGGCACCGGATGAAAAATAACGATTCCAAAGAGTGCCGCAACTGCCATGAATTTGAGTATATGGATTTCTCAGAGCAGGGCGCGCGCAGTGTGAAACAGCACTCTACCGCGTTGGCATCCGGAGAGAAAACCTGTGTGGACTGTCATAAAGGGATTGCTCACAAACTGCCTGATATGAAAGGCATCGAAGGCTGGCAGTAGTCGTCGGTAGAGGAGGAGAAACGTATGAGTACACTCGAATCGGTAATCTGGCACACACTGGGTTATGCGGCGATGCCAGTCATAATTTTGAGCGGTTTTCTGGCCGTTGCGGTGATTTGCATTGGTCTGCTGTCGTTAGGAAAAGACAAGCAAAGTTAAGTACCGGTTGCGTCGGTGGTGACTGGTGTGATTGCATCAGCCAACGTAAGCCATGTCTTCTGACCGTAGTCAGGAGGCATGGCTTTTTCGTTCTTAGCCTTTGGTCTTTCCAGCCCTGTCTTAGTACTTCGCTGTAGGCTAAGCCTGAGCCTGAAAAGAGTCGGCGGCATTATTCGCGGTGCAGAAAATTTTCATATACCGCTAAAGCGAGCAGGCTGATCCAGATAGCATCCAGGGCACCCCACTCCAGCAAATACTGGTCAGGCGTCAGTATACCGACACTGGCATCAATAAGTTGCAGCAGTGCCATACAGATGATGCCCATCACACAGAACAGCAAAAAACTGGCTTTGGTCATAAGACACCCCAACAAGAAGAGTCATTCCAGCCAGTATTATAGATCTAACTGATAATTATTATCAAATAAGTTATTGCAAATAACCCTGCGCTTTTAATAACTCTCGGAACTGATCAGCGCGATCGCGATTGACGCCGAAGTCATAGTACCCGACTCGGGATGCTGAGCGGACAATGAGCTGGTTGCCGTCGCGCTGGACCTCAAAATCATCCACAAACTTAAAGACCCGGCTGGTGCACTCGATGCGGATATAGTCCGGTTTATCTTCAACCATCCGTGCTCCCGGTAACTGAGTCGCGACCCGTTTGACCGCTTTCCAGTATTTTTCTCCTTTTTCCGTCAGCGTAAACGGAGCAAGCTGAAAATCCTGACGCGCATCAAGTGTGGAGACGCAATTAGGTTTGTCGCCGCACGGCTGAGCAATTTTGATGTGATTGAGAGTGCTCGTGTCATTTTCTGATGACTGTTGGGCAGCAGTGCTGCTGCACGCCGCGAGTACCAAGCTCAAAGCCGTCAGTAATGGAAAGCGGGAGAAGCGTAATCGACTTGTTATCATGACAGAATTCCTTGTATGTCGTCTGAGTTCGGATGAACGCAATATCTGTTGGCGGTCTTGCTGAGCGCCAATGCAGCTTCTGTATGGGTTACAGCAGGTAGAAAGCCAGAAACCCGACCCACGATAAGCCAAGAAGAACCCAGGGAAGCCATTGTTGGCGAGACGGGGTAGCCAATGATGGGTCATGTGGGGCGATATTGTCGTGGTCGTAAGAAGTAGCCGGGTCGTTAAGTGGGTTCTTATCCTTGGACTGTTTCTTTCGTAGTTTATCTCTTTCTCGAGCCTTGGCTTTCTGTTGCTTCTTGTACTGCTCTATACCGTGTTGAATTCCCTGAGCAATCAGTTTGGTTTGTTCCTTGGTTTGCCCCGGTTTTTGCGTCGCGCGGGCAATGCGCATTGCTTCTGTTTGGGTTTCCGGAGATGGGGTTTGCTGTGGTTTTTTGACTGCCATAGTGATTGCCGTCGTTGTGTAATGTCGAATCATTTATCAGAGGCAAATTATACCCTCCGTCAGCGGGAAAGCTAATGCGATAGGCAATGAAAAGTGATCACACAACACGTAAAAATATTTCATTGTGTGAATGAATTTTGCCCAAGTGTGAATTTTTATTTTTATCTTTAACGCAATGAAAAGTAATGAATTATTAGGGGTTTTCCGGGAGGTGGTGCATAATTATCCCCAATGTGACTTGTGTAATAAAACTAGAAATTTGTGTGTTACTTAACGTAAAAACGTGAACTTGGCTACAAGTTGAACTGTTTTAAAGTGCGTTAAAGCACAGAATTTACCACGGCTGCTGGTGCGATAATCATAAAGGCTTATCTTGAGTAAACCGGTCAGATATAGCAGAAAACACCGTTGACCTGCGCTGGTGTTGAAAATGATCACATCAGCCTCCATTGCATAGAGTAAGTCGCATGTAGCAAGTCAATGACATGCCTGAATCAGAAGGTATGACGTCAGCAAATGGCATGTCAGTCATTAGCATGTGAAACGCCATTTGAAATCGTAATTGTTTGGGGAAATACGGTGTTATACCCGATTGAAGCCTATGACCGTCACGGGCTGCTGAAACCTTCAGCCATGTTATGGCTAACTCTGTTTTTCAGCGCAAAAGGCTGGCTGGTTTTTATTATTGCAGGGGCCAGTCGACAGCAAGGAGCCCGGATTCTGGAAACATTGTATCCGTTGCCACAGAACTTGTACCTGGCAATGGCGATCGGCCTCCCGGCAATGTTGCTGATGTGGTTGTCCGGTCACCGATATAAGAACAACAAAGTCATTAATTTTATCTGGCAGCGGGGGAAAATCATCCTGTTGCTGGCATATATCACAGATTGTGCGTTGCAAATGCATCAGCTGATCCTGACCCACGGGGCGTTCAGCTGGACCCGAGCTATCAGCCTGTTACTGACGCTATGGCTGGGCGGTTACTTACTCAGAAGTTCTCGGGTCAGAAACACATTTGCCGACAAGCCGATAGAGAGGTAACAAACATGAACGATTGGGGTAAAGGCCTGGTTCTGTTTAGTGCGTTATTAAGCCCGTTAGCCATGGCTGACTGGTTGCTGGATGTTAATTTTGAGCTGACTGGGGCAGGTATGACCCGGTCGGTGAATACGTCACTGTCGCTGTTGCCAGGTGAAGAAACGGTATTTTTTGGCACACTGGATGAAATTGGCCAGAATCAACGCGAATTGGTGGGGAGTGCTGAATTGATAGAAGTCTCCGCCGAACAAGTGAAGATCGCCTTTAAGGTGCAGGAGCGACTTGATGATGGCGGCTGGCGAACCCTGATTGCTCCAACCCTTTCCACTGGACTGGATACCCCGATTTTGTATGAAGGGCAAGACAGTGAAGGGGAAAAACAACTGAAGCTGCAAGTTGCCGTGACATCAGTCTAAACGACGATTTGGCTTTATTTTTACGCCTACTTTTTGCACCTGCTTTTTGCGTTAAAGATTGGCCGCGCGGGTGTATGCGTAGGTATAAAAGTAGGTCTAAAAAAATGATTTGAGTTGCCTTACTGGTTAGAGATCGGTAACTCAGAAGAAGAGCGCTCCTGTCGGGAGCGTTTTTTGTTTTTGTACATCTGGGTATCAGCCCGGGATAAGAAGTAATCTGGTGTGTCTCCCTGCCGGTAGCGGGTGACCCCGATACTGGCGCCAATGTGTATTGACTGCTTGCCCATCTGAAAGGGTTCAGTTGCCAGTTGATTGAGCTGTTGGGACAGCGACTCGGCCGCAGAGTGGGGGGCGTCGGGCAGTAAAACGACAAATTCATCCCCTGCGAGCCGGGCAAAAAAAGCATCGCTTCCGGACAGCAAAGCTTTCACCCGCTGGCAAAACTGCTGCAACACCATGTCACCTACCTGATGGCCGTAAGTATCATTGACCGTTTTAAAGTTATCCAGATCAATAAACAGTAATACAGGATAAGCTTGTTTATTCTTTGGCTTGTAGATGCTTTCCCACAACATCTCCCGAAGCGCGACCCGGTTTGCAACCCCGGTCAATGGATCCCGGCGTGCCTGACGGTTTGCCCGCTCTCTGGCCAGTTTATGCAAACTGACTTCACGTTTGAGGCGGGCGTTTTTGATGTAAAGAAAAGCCGCAGTCGTCGCTAAGCCCAGTAAGATAAATACCGAGTTAGCAATCGCCAGATGGTGGTTGTCAGCGTCAGGGGCGTCGTAGTGAAACAGGAACTGTGCATTGATTGTTGTTGGTGGCATCAGGGCATGCCGACTCAACTGATCGGCAATGGTTTGCCAGCGATGGGGATTCATATGGCCAATTTCGATCAAATCAGCCAGGATCATCGGGCGTGATGTTTCCAGTTCGTAGGCCAGATGCTCATGGGTTTTTCGCGACGGATAATGTGATTCGATCACATCCAGTGTTTCTTCCGGGTGGGACAGTGCATAGTACCAGCCCTTGATACTGGCTGTTCGGAATCGCTCTGCCAGATCCGGTTTCTGCTCTGCGGTATGTCGATGGGTAAACAGGATATCACTGTAAAAATCAATGCCATGTTGAGCCGGCTGGAAGATCACCGGTTTGACTCCTGACTCCTTCAATAGGTAGGGCTCATTATTCAGGTAGCCGTTGAAAACGTCGACCCGGCCGGATAACAGATCCTGAATATTCCCTGAGGTATTCACCGCCTCGAACTCATTCAGGCGAATCTGGTTGCCAGTCAGCAAACTGATCAACTCGGCATCCGTACTGCCGGCAAACATCATCACCCGCTTGCCTTTCAGATCGGTCAGGGTATCAATCTGGCTATCGGAGCGGGCCAATAATATCGACGGTGAGTGCTGGTAAATGGCCGCCAGCGCGGTAACCGGTTGGCCTTGTCCGAAGCCGATCAGCACCTCCGTATTGCCAACGCCAAAATCCGCCCGGTTATTCATTACCTGCTCGAGCGGATTAATTCCCTCTCCGCCGGGAACTATCGTGGCATTGATGTCAGCTTCACGGTAAAAACCTTTTACCTGTGCCATGTAGTAACCGGCAAACTGCGCCTGATGATGCCAGCGCAATTGCAACGTGACAGATTCAAGCGCGAAGGATGGCCAGGCAATCAGACTGTATAAAAGGAAGAGAAAAGGGATGAATTTCACAATATGCAAATACGTGCTTAATGGTGTTCATTATTTTCAACAACTTAATCAAAGATGTAAAGGCGAACACGGATTTTTGCGACCGCTGACAATGATCAACGATAGTGATGGAAAACGCGTTATAATCAACGGACTGAAAAGCGCGAAGCGCAATGAGAGCAATAACAGGAGAAAGATATGGCAACTGCACAACCCCTAATTTTGCCAGAGGCCGGTCCATTTGCACTGTATGTGGTCATGAATGTTAAAGGTGACCGACACGCTGTGGTCGAGCAGTGCCAGAAACTTCATGATCTGGTTGAGAGTGTCAATAGCCAGCAACATGCGGATTTGCGTGCCTCTGTGGCATTCGGTAAACCTTTCTGGCTGACGATGGAAAAAGGCTGTCCGGCTCAGTTTGATGAGTTTACTGCGTTAGGTGAGGGAGCGATTACAGCTCCGGCAACTGGCGGTGATATTCTGTTGCACGTTAACTCTAGTCGTCATGACCTTAATTTCTACCTGCTACGCAAGTTCATGGAACCGGTAGCGGAAGAGCTGGACATTCTGGACGAAACTTACGGGTTCAAATACTTGGATGCCCGTGATATGACGGACTTTATTGACGGTACGGAAAATCCGAAAACCCGTGAAGCGCGTGCTGATGTGGCACTGATTCAGGATGGCGAATTTGCGGGCGGCAGTTATGTGATGATGCAGCGCTTTGTTCATAACCTGCCAGCCTGGAATCGACTGAATATTCAGGCTCAGGAAAAAGTGATTGGCCGTACCAAACCAGATTCTGTAGAGCTGGAGAACGTTCCTGCAGCATCTCATGTTGGCCGTGTTGACATTAAAGAAGAAGGCAAAGGGCTGAAAATCGTTCGTCACAGCCTGCCATACGGCACTGTCAGCGGCGACCATGGCCTGTTGTTCATTGCTTACTGCAATACTCAGCATAACTTTAAAGCGATGCTGGAAAGCATGTACGGCCATACTGACGGTAAAACTGACCAACTGCTGCGCTTTACATCTGCGGTTACCGGGGCGTATTTCTTCGCTCCATCAATGGAAATGTTGCAGTCTCTGTAATCAGCCAAGCAGAAAAGATCCCGGCAAGGTCGCGCCGGTACCAAGCTTGAGTGTATGTTCTGCCCCGGTCAGTGGATTGCCATGCTGTTGCGACAGCCGGCGACTCTGCAGAGCACGGGGAATTAGGAAAAATGGGCGATATATACATCGCCCTCCTGGAGTCTATCAGACACTCAGAAAAGCAGGCCTTACAGAATCAAAGCAAGCGAGAGCAAAGCCTCTCGCTTTTTTATGTTTGTGTTGCGACAGGGCGCTACACAATGCCAGACAAACAAAAAGCGCCACCCGAAGGCAGCGCTTTGATGTCACAATAGCGAGTG
This sequence comes from Photobacterium sp. GSS17, assembly GCF_028621875.1. Classification (NCBI taxonomy): domain Bacteria; kingdom Pseudomonadati; phylum Pseudomonadota; class Gammaproteobacteria; order Vibrionales; family Vibrionaceae; genus Photobacterium; species Photobacterium sp. GSS17. The sequence continues at coordinate 880,679 of NZ_CP117517.1, forward strand.
GCTATCTACAACAGATGTTGTCTTATTTCTTAACGCGCAGCACAGGCGTTTCACCAACAGTGGTTGCACCAGAAAGCTTGTTCAGCTCTTTGATTTCATCCATGTTAGAGATAACAACAGGAGTCAGAGTAGATTTCGCTTTTTCTTCCAGCAGTGCCAGATCGAACTCAATGATAGTGTCGCCCACTTTCACCGTTTGACCTTCTTCAGCGACGCGAGTGAAGCCTTCGCCTTTCAGTTCAACAGTGTCGATACCGAAGTGAACGAACAGTTCGATGCCGTCGTCAGACTCGATAGAGAAAGCGTGGTTAGTTTCGAAGATTTTACCGATAGTACCGTTTACAGGGGCAACCATCTTGTTACCAGCTGGTTTGATAGCGATACCGTCACCAACGATTTTCTCAGCGAAAACCACATCTGGCACATCTTCGATGTTTACAATTTCACCAGAAAGTGGCGCGATGATTTCAATTGCACCAGCCTCAGCACTGTCGTCAGAAACCAGCTTCTTCAATTTGTCAAACAGACCCATATCGTTGCTCCTAAGCGTTGTTATTTTATCTGCAGCTATCTTAGCAGATGGTCTTTTCTGCGATGAATTTTTCTACGTGCGCTTCGATTTCAGCGGCAGTAGGCATAGCAAGCGCTTGCTCAGCCATGGCTTTCACATCGGCATAGTTCGCGTTGCGGATAATCTTCTTAATGCGTGGAATAGAAATTCCGCTCATACTGAACTCGTCCAGGCCCATACCCAGCAGGAGTAGGGTCGCACGCTCGTCACCGGCCAGCTCACCACACATACCGGTCCACTTGCCTTCTTTGTGAGAAGCATCAATAACTTGCTTAATCACGGTCAGGACCGCAGGTGACAGTGGGTTGTAAAGGTGTGAAATCAGCTCATTACCACGGTCAACCGCAAGAGTATACTGGGTTAAGTCATTCGTACCAATACTAAAGAAGTCTACTTCCTTAGCCAGGTGGTGCGCAATTGACGCCGCAGCAGGGGTTTCTACCATCACGCCGATTTCGATGCTTTCATCGAACGCCAGACCTTCAGCACGCAGTTCTGCTTTGTACTCTTCAATAGCTGCTTTCAGTTCACGGATCTCTTCAACAGAGATAATCATCGGGAACATAACGCGTAGCTTGCCGTGGGCAGACGCGCGCAGGATACCGCGCAGCTGGTCGCGCAGGATATCACGACGATCCAGGCTGATACGTACCGCACGCCAACCCAGGAACGGGTTCATTTCTTTTGGCAGATCCATGTATGGCAGATCTTTGTCGCCACCGATATCCATAGTACGGATAATCACAGGCTCGCCGTGCATGGCTTCAGCCACTTCTTTGTAAGCCTGGTATTGCTCTTCCTCAGTTGGAAGGGCATCGCGATCCATGAACAGGAACTCAGTACGGTACAGGCCAACACCTTCACCGCCGTTACGGTTGATACCGTCACAGTCTTTAACTGTACCGATGTTACCGCAGACTTCTACCTGGTGACCGTCCAGCGTAATTGCTGGCAGATCTTTCAGTTTTGCCAGTTCTTCTTTTTCAGCCTGGTACTGATCACGGATTGCTTTGAATTTGGTTAGCTCATCATCAGACGGGTTGATCACAATCTGGTTGTTGATTGCGTCAAGAATCAGCATGTCGCCGTTCTTCACTTTCGCTGTGATGTTGTTGGTACCAACGATGGCTGGAAGCTCCAGAGAGCGTGCCATGATGGAGGTGTGGGAAGTACGGCCACCGATATCAGTCACAAAGCCCAGAACGTAGTTCAGGTTGATTTGTGCGGTTTCAGAAGGTGTCAGGTCGTTGGCAACCAGAATCACTTCTTCATTGATGGCACTCAGGTTAACAACGTTAATACCCAGAGCATTTTTCACAACACGGCTGCCGATATCACGGATGTCGGTAGCGCGCTCTTTCAGATATTCGTCATCCAGAGATTCCAGCGTAACGGCCTGCTCTTCGATAATAGAGTAGATAGCGTAGTCAGCTGATGCTTTGTTGTCTTTAATGAAGGCTATGATTTCTTCTTCAAGCTCTTCGTCTTCCAGCAGCATGATATGGCCTTCAAAGATGGCTTCCTTCTCTTCACCGAAGGTAACACGCGCTTTTTCCTTGATTACTTCCAGTTGCTCAGAAGATTTTTTTCGAGCATCGAAGAAACGCTGAATTTCATTCTCGATTTGGTCTGCAGAAACAGGAGTCTTGTTCAGAACAATCTCTTCTTCCTGCAGTAGTAGTGCTTTACCAAAAGCAATACCAGGAGATGCCAGGATACCTGAAATCATAGCCTTACCTTAATTTGACGTATAACTAGGAAAAGTAATAAACGGGCTGCGGATTAATGCAGTTCGTCCATTAGGGCAACCAGGTGGTCAACAGCTTCTTGAGCTTGAGTACCTTCAGCAGAGATGGTTACTACTGTGCCTTTTACTAGACCTAGAGTCTGAAGCTTGAACAGGCTCTTAGCGCTAGCGCTTTTGCCGTTTGAAGTCACTGTGATGTCTGCGTCAAAGCCTTTTGCTTCTTTTACGAACTGAGCAGCTGGACGAGTGTGTAGACCGTTTTCTGCAGTGATCTCAACTTGCTTTTGATACATTTTTCACCCCGATACAAATATTATTTATTTAATCTTAACGTAACTGAAAGTAAGCTTAACCCTTTTAAGCTATGCTCGCTAATCTGGAGTATAAACTACCTTAACAATCCGGTGCCTGAGTTTAATCCAAGTCAATGTTTTGTGACTTTTCTCGCTTTCCATGTCTCTTTCAGGTCGTTTTTTGACCTTTTATTTTGAGGCTGGAAATAAAACACACCGGATTTATATTAGAGCTACGCCTGAATTGCAACAAAAAAGCCCCCTGCTAGGGGGCTTTAAGATGACTCAGATCACGTTATCCGTTAAAACTGTGATCACTGTTGCGTTTCTTTTTCGGTGAAAATTCCGGCAAACAGGGCAGTAGATAGGTAACGTTCACCCGAACTTGGCAGGATGACAACAATGTTTTTACCTGCGAACTCTGGACGCTCTGCAATACGGTTTGCTGCAACAACAGCCGCACCGGATGAGATACCTGCCAGAATGCCTTCTTCTTCCATCAGGCGGCGTGCCATTTCAATGGCGTCTTCAGAGCTGACCTGTTGCACTTCGTCAATCAAATCCAGCTCCAGGTTGCCTGGGATGAAGCCTGCGCCAATCCCCTGGATTTTGTGAGGAGCCGGTTTCAGTTCTTCACCGTTCAGGGCCTGCGTGATCACTGGTGACTCGCTTGGTTCAACCGCAACGGTTGTGATTGCTTTACCTTTTTGGCGCTTGATGTAACGGCTGACGCCTGTCAGCGTACCACCGGTACCGACACCGGATACGAACACATCAATTTCGCCGTCAGTGGCATCCCAAACTTCCGGGCCTGTTGTTTTTTCGTGGATTTCCGGGTTGGCTGGGTTGTTGAACTGTTGCAGAAGCAGGTATTTTTCAGGTGCTGAAGCGACAATTTCTTCGGCTTTTTCAATCGCACCTTTCATCCCTTTCGGGGCTTCGGTCAGAACCAGATTTGCACCCAGAGCTTTCAGCAGCTTACGGCGCTCAAGGCTCATGCTCTCAGGCATGGTCAGAGTTAGTTTGTAGCCACGTGCAGCGGCAACAAAGGCCAGGGCGATCCCGGTGTTACCACTGGTTGGTTCGACCAGTTCCACGCCTTCTTTCAGAATCCCTTTTTTCTCGGCATCCCAGATCATGTTGGCGCCAATACGGCATTTAACGCTGAAGCTTGGGTTACGGGCTTCGATTTTAGCCAGAACGTTACCTTTACTGACGCGATTAAGGCGAACAAGAGGGGTATTACCAATAGTCAGGGAGTTATCTTCGTAAATTTTGCTCATTGTGTCGTTCCTTCGTAACACGCTCAAATTAAATGACACTCTAAGCATAATCTCAGATAGACGTTTGAAAAGGAATTTGTGGTTATATCTTATTGTTATAAAGGACGCATTCAGATTGGCAGGGCGGGTGCATGTTAATAAATGTAAACCTAGGCCACAAAACGTAAAAAGCGAACCGTTTCCGGTTCGCTTTCTGGCGGTATTTTGTTACGAGAATCAGTAATTGCGATACTGATTGCGGTAGTTATCCACCCACATCGCTGTTGCACCACAGACGGCAACCGGCATGACGAACAGGTTCAGGATTGGAGTCATGGTACACAGCATGACCAGACTGCCGAAACTCAGCGACTTCCCGCGTTTTTGCTTAAGCGCATCGCGCATCGCTGGGAAGGGCACTTTGTGGTTATCAAATGGGTAGTCCGCATACTGGATTGTCATCATCCAGGCGCTGAACAAGAACCACAACACCGGGCCAAGCGTCTGACCAATGGCCGGAATCCATAACAGGATCAGCAGACCAATTGCTTTTGGCAGGTAGTATTTCAGCTTCACCCATTCGCGGTGCATGATGCGCGGCAGATCTTTCATGACCGTGGCAATGCTGGCATCAGGGGCTTTGTTACCGGTTAGCTTGGCTTCCAGGTGCTCAGCCAGTAAGCCGTTAAAGGGTGCGGCAATCCAGTTGGCAATGGTGCTGAATATATAAGAGAAGGTAACCAGTACTGCGATAGCAATGAGAGGCCACAATACGTATGACAGCCAGTCCAGCCAGCTTGGCAGTTTGTCCATCCAGCCACTGATCCAGACGTCTAGCTGACTTAGAACAAAACCAAACGCGGTGCCGAAAAGCACAATGTTGATCAGCAACGGGAACAGGACGAAACGTCGGGTTCCCGGCTCCATTGCCAACGACAGGCCACGGAAAAAGTATCCGGCACCGCTTAATGGCGATTGAATAGGACGCGGTGATTGCATAAAAGCTCCTCGGCGAATAAAGGGCAACGGCTCTGAATACGTTAATGAGCCTTGTTGGGTATGAGGGCATATTAACGTTGTGTAGCGGAAAGACGCAATCTACATGGGCTGTTGACAGGTCAAGCCGCCGTAAAATTGTTCAAGGAGTGGTCGATTTTGTGCTCGATAGCACTATCTTACACGATTAAGCATATTCGCCTTCTCATTATGTTTTGAGTTTTGATACAGTAATGATTGCCGATGTGTATTTTTCTTGATAACAAGAAAATCACATGGGTAATAAATCCGGCTACATGGTTCGTCAAATTACGTGTCTGCTGAGTCAGTGCGATAAACGAGAAAACTGCAACCGGGTTTTTGTGTCACGGTACTTACCGGATCGCCGATACCGGGGGATACCAGAAATGTTGATTCACCCCTTGATGGGGAAACGAGTAAATTCAGAGTATTCATATGCAGGAATTGCGTCTGGTTCTAATTATTGTTGGTGCACTCGCGATTGCAGCATTGTTGCTGCATGGTCTGTGGAGCAGTCGAAAGGAAAAGCCCGCGAAGTTTAGCGAAAAACCGCTGGGCAAGCTGAGTGAATCATCTCGGGACTCTGACGGGTTTGATAAAGATGGTGTGGGCTCAGTACGTGTCGTGAACCATGAAAGCCCGCAACCGGAGCCGGTTAAACCGGAACGAAAAGAACCTGAATTGCATTTCGGTGCCAAACTGGACGTTGACCCGTTGTTAGACGTGCAGCCTTCTACTCAGGCCACACCTCAGCCAGTTGCTGAACAACCTGTCACTGAGCAGCCTGCGATCCAACAGCCTGGTATCCAGCAGCCAGTGATTCAAGAACCAATGGCGCAACAACCCGTGGTTTCGTCACCAACTGACTTTGTTGAAGTTGCGCCTACGCCAGAGCTGCAACCGCACTCGCTACAGCCTGTAGTTCATGCACCACAAACAGCGGCTGTACCTGAGACTGTGACTTCGGAGGCGGTGATTCCAGCGATGGCACCGCATCAAGCAATCGTTTCTGAAACTGTTCCAGAAACCGTTTCTGCTCAGGGAATCGCGTCACAAACACGAACGAATACAGCATCGCAAACCGTTGCGCCACAGCCGGTTGCCTCGAAAGCAGCGGCTAATAAGCCTGTGCGCGCGGAACCGACATTTGCACCGGTCGTAGAAGAAAGCGAGCATGTTGTACCGCAAGCCGAGAAGCAACCTCAGGCGACAGCACACCAGATGGCGTTTATGCCTGTAGGGTCCGATAGCCAAGCTCAGTCTGACGTTGTGCCTGTGGATGTAGCTGCTGCGCCAATCAGCCATGCTGCGCAAATCAACCCGGCGGAGGCAGTTCCTGTCGAGCAAGTAGTCGCCGAGCCCGTCATTGTGGAGCCTGAAGTGATTCCGGAACCAGAACCAGAAGTGCTGCCACCAGATTATCTGATGCTGGGTGTGCATGCTCGTAACGGTCACACATTGCGCGGCAGTAAATTATTCAATGCTTTTGAGCAAAACAACCTGATTTTTGGTGAGAATTCGGTTTACCACCGTCACCTGGACAAAGCGGGGACAGGGCCGATTATTTTCACCGTGACCAACATGGTGCACCCGGCTCACTTCCCAGAAGGCGGCAGCGATAATTTTGAAACCCCGGGGGTTGCTTTTTATCTGATGTTGCCGGCGGAAGCAGGGCGGGCCGATGAGCACTTTAATCTGATGTTGCAAACCGTTCAGCGCATTGCTGACACGCTGGGGGCGGATGTTTTGGATCACGAGCGTTCTCTGATCACCCCACGCCGTATCAGCCAGTATCGTGAAAAAGCGCATCGCTATACGAACGTCTGATTAATCTCATCAGAGAGCAGAATAAATTGCCCTTTATACGCCACAGTATAAAGGGCTTTGTTTTTTATACCGGGCCAGCTTTTTCATGATTAACCCGAGCCCGGCAGAGGATAGGAAACACAATGAGCCATGATATTCAGCAGCAGCTGGCTGAGCTGCGTGAACAACTTGCTTACCACGGTTACCGTTATTACGTTGAAGACAACCCGGAGATTCCGGATGCAGAATACGATCGCCTTATGCAGGAGCTGTTGGCACTGGAAGCTGAACATCCTGAGCTGATCACCACCGATTCCCCAAGCCAACGTGTTGGTGGACAGCCTTTAGCCGCTTTCACTCAAATCCAGCATGAGATCCCTATGTTGTCTCTGGACAATGCATTTGATGATCAGGAGCTGATGGCGTTTGAAAAACGCATGAAAGATCGGCTACCGGCTGCCGCATCATTGACGTACTGCTGTGAGCCGAAGCTGGACGGTCTGGCGGTGAGCCTGATGTATGAGAATGGCATACTGGTTCAGGCTGCGACCCGTGGTGACGGTACAACCGGTGAAAATATTACCGAAAATGTACGTACGATCCGTGCTGTTCCTCTCCGTCTTCGTGGCGAAGGATGGCCCCGTCGTCTGGAAGTGCGCGGTGAAGTTTTCATGCCGAAGCAGGGTTTTGAAGATCTGAACGAGAAGGCCCGCAAGAAAGGCGAAAAAACTTTTGCCAACCCACGTAATGCAGCAGCAGGCAGTCTGCGTCAGTTGGATCCTCGGATCACGGCAACTCGACCGCTTCATTTTTATGCTTACTCTGTCGGTGTTGTTGAGGGCATGGAGCTGGCAGAGAGCCAGTACCAGCGTCTTGTCCAGTTGAAAAACTGGGGGCTGCCGATGTGTCCGGAAGTCAGACAGCTGAATAACATTCAAGAAGTCATTGCTTACTACCAGGATATTGGTGACAAGCGTCAGTCACTGCCATACGAAATTGATGGTGTCGTGATCAAGGTGGATGCTATTGAGCTACAGCAGCAACTGGGTTTTGTTGCGCGAGCCCCTCGCTGGGCAATTGCCTATAAATTCCCGGCGCAGGAAGAGCTGACAGTACTGAGAAATGTTGAATTTCAGGTTGGCCGAACTGGTGCCATTACTCCGGTAGCAAAACTGGAACCGGTATTTGTCGGGGGGGTAACCGTCAGTAACGCGACCCTTCACAATGCTGACGAAATTGAGCGGCTGGGTGTGATGATCGGCGATACCGTGGTTATTCGCCGAGCCGGTGATGTGATCCCTCAGGTTGCATCGGTTGTAACAAGTCGCCGTCCGGCAGATGCTCTGCCAATCGTATTCCCACAAACGTGCCCAGTTTGTGATTCACATGTCGAGCGTGTCGAAGGTGAAGCAGTAACCCGTTGCTCTGGTGGGCTGATCTGCCGCGCGCAGCGTAAGGAAGCACTAAAGCATTTCGTGTCACGCAAAGCAATGGATGTTGATGGCTGCGGCGAAAAAGTCATAGAGCAGTTGATCGAACGGGAAATGGTGACGACCCCGGCGGATTTGTTCAAGCTGTCGGCGGGGGTTGTCACGGTGCTGGATCGTATGGGGCCTAAATCCGCACAGAAGTTAGTCGATTCATTTGCGGTCTCAAAAGAAACCACACTGCCTCGTTTCCTTTACTCTTTGGGAATCCGTGAAGTAGGAGAGGCGACAGCGGCAAACCTGGCGAATTACTTTGAAACGCTGGAGAATCTCGAGAATGCCACTGAAGAGCAGTTAATGAAGGTGCCTGATGTAGGGGCTATTGTTGCTGCTCACGTTTATAACTTCTTCCGTGAGGAACACAACCTCAGTGTGATCCGAGAATTGCTTGAGGTGGGGATTCACTGGCCAGCTATTGAAAAACCCGATGAAGATGCTGAGTTGCCATTGGATGGCAAAACGGTGGTATTGACAGGTACCTTATCTCAGCTGAGTCGCTCTGATGCCAAAGCCGCACTGCAGAAGTTAGGGGCAAAGGTAACGGGGAGTGTTTCAAAGAAAACCGATTTGCTGGTGGCTGGTGAAGCGGCTGGGTCAAAATTGGCAAAAGCACAGGAGTTGGGCATCGAAATTTGGGATGAGCAAACCCTGATAAACGTCATTTCTCGTTAATATCGTCAATTTCGTTAATTTCTTTTTTTACAATTTATAATATCTCCAACAAGCCCCAGGTATTGATTTATCTAGGGCTTTTTATTTTCTCCTCATTTTTCTCAATCTTTTTTCATTTGAAAAATATTTTTCGGCAAAAATCGTTTTCTTAAAGGATTTGAAAATGTAATCAATTGCAGAAAACGCTCGTTTCTTTCTGTCTAGCTCGCAATTTATTAATGTGAAATAAATATAAGTTGTTGATATTCATTTGTTTTATTGTTTATCTGTTTGTGTGATTGAACTTTTTTGATCACGATCACCGAACACCCTGAATATTTGCACTCAGTCATATTTTTTAAAGAATTAATTAAGTTATGTTTGATGTTTTTTGCTGCGAAAGTAGTCTTAGTTGTGAACTAAGCGCAGTTGGACTGTGCACTCAAAAATGAATTTGTTGCGTACCTACGGCGGCCAACTGAGGTACGTGAACAAAACAGCTAGTTATTATTTAGGAGTTATTCCATGGAAAAACTATTCAAGCGCTCTGCTCTTAGTGCTGCTGTAATCGGTTTTGTCGCGGGTATGTCAATGGCGACTGCGCCAGTGGCTCATGCCGAAGGCTTTTTTGAAGATTCAACCATCAACGGTGCCGTGAACTTCTGGATGCGCGATCGTACTCGTGGTAACTACGATCCTGTGACCGGTAGTGACACAGATAAAGAAACTAACCTTGACCATGGCTCTATCTACACAAACTTGGGCTTTAGCTCCGGTTATGCTTCAGGGGTGGTGGGGTTAGACCTGAACGTTTATGCGACCTTTGACATGTGGCAGAACGGTGGTGCTGACCACGAGATGAACTTCTGGGATGTCAATAACCCGTTCGATAAGAATGCGAGTTCTAATTCTTGTTCTGATGTCTGGACTGATTGTAACAGCAATGGTGTTAGCTATCAGACTGTGGCTGCTAAGTTTAAGCTGGGTGAAAATGCCAAGGCGCGTTTGGGTTACTTCCAACCAAGCGTTCCTACTGCCATGGGGGTGAACTGGAGTTATGCGGCCGGTACTTACCTAGGTGGTGAATTAGGCTTCTCTGTGGGGGGCTTAGAGCTGGGGGCGGTATACGCAACGCGTTATAAGGCACCATGGTTCAAAGATACTTATGAACTGAGAACGACGAAAAACGAAGATGCTGGCGATGCCTACTCGCTGGGTGCACGCTACACCTTCGGGAATGGTTTGCTGCTGGATGTGGCATATGCCGGTCTGACCGACGGCGATCGTAAAAATGCACACATCAAACTGAAGCAAACGCTGGATAACGGCTGGTACCTGTCTCCACAGCTTTACGTAATTGATGATGATGAGCAGTATGACGATACGGCTTTCCACCTGGCTTTCCTGTCAGCCAAAACATTTGGTCAGTACACAGTACGTGCCGAAGCCACTTACACCATTGCCGATTCGACAGATATTTCGAACAGCATGGGTAACTTTGCATACCGTCTGACCAGCCAGTACGGCGGTTCTAACGGCGCTTACGATATCTGGTGGAACAACCGCTCTGACTTTAACCACGATGGCGAGTTTGCCGTGTTTGGTTCGGTAAACCGTGACTTCAGCGATTTGGGTGCGCCAGGCTTCAGTGCAGGCTTCAGTGCCGCGGCGGGTATGGCATCTTCAGATGTTGATGGCCTGGATGACCTGTTCGAGTACTCAGGTAGTGTGTTTGCCAACTACGCTATCCAAAATGGTGCTCTGAAAGGCGCTAATATTGGTTTCTACTACACCGAATACGTGAACGATACAGATACGCCAAACTGGACGGGTTGGACAAACCTGTTCCAAGACGAGTCTGACATTAAGGTTACCTTGACCCTGCCATTTACCATCAAGTAATCGAACGTTTTACACTGCCTATAAAAGAGCTAGCCTTCGGGCTGGCTCTTTTTATGTTTGCGTCAGGTATGCTGCTTACCGTTGGGAGAGACGTCCTGAGTGTTGTGAGTGAGATTTTGGCGACGGTGGATATTTTATAAAGTGTGAAAAATACACATAAAAGACGGAAATCAGAGTGTCTTTTTTGTTTGATATTTAGAATTAAAAATTATCTATAAATCTCAGTCTCTTGTACCAGCGTCGAGACAGTGATTTACTTCGTTTCGAAAAATAATATGCTATGAGAGTAGTTGTTTTTTACTGACCTATACTGTTAAAGCATCTCAAATGCAGTGGTTGTTAAACACCTTATGTGACAATAACCGGAAATTAAGGAGTTAACCATGAAACTGAAGTGGGTTGTTTTGACGATTGGATTGCTGGGGGCAGTAAATTCCGGCTTAGCGATAGCTAATCAGGGATCAGGTGGTGCACCGGCAATGCCCATTTACCGTTGTATGGTAGAAAACGAGCAAGGCAAGGTGACTGAATCTTGGGTCCCATTGCATATCTGCCAGCAAAAAGGCGGAAAAAGTGTTATCTAACCTCGCATTAACAGGTTAGAAGCAGGAGGGCTTGTCCCTTCTGCTCCCGATATTAACTTTCCAGTCCAGACATACTCTCTGCAATATTTTCCTTCCGCGTCTCAAGTGCTAAACTAGTTGCCATTTTCTGGGCCGGGTGTTCGCCTGGCGATTCGATTAATTAGGTATTATTCATGACGGTTAAAACGCGTTTTGCTCCGAGCCCAACAGGCTTTCTGCATGTTGGTGGTGCTCGTACGGCTCTTTATTCTTGGTTGTATGCGAAACATACGGGCGGTGAATTCGTTCTGCGTATCGAAGATACAGATCTGGAACGTTCAACTCAGGAAGCGATCGATGCCATTATTGAGGGGATGAACTGGCTGGGTCTGAACTGGGACGAGGGCCCATACTACCAGACCAAACGTTTTGATCGTTATAACCAGCTGATCGACCAGATGCTTGAAGAAGACAAAGCATACAAGTGTTACTGTCCGAAAGAGCTGTTGGACGAAATTCGTGAAGAGCAGATGGCTGCTGGCGTGAAACCTCGTTACGATGCGAACCACCCGAAAGTGATCGCAGCTAATGCAGCGGCGACAGAAGAAACACCATTCTGTATTCGCTTCCGTAATCCGAAGGAAGGTACGGTAGTTTTTGATGACCATATCCGTGGCCGCATCGAAATTTCCAATACCGAGCTGGATGACCTGATCATTCGTCGTACCGATGGCAGCCCAACGTACAACTTCTGTGTAGTGGTTGACGACTGGGACATGGGCATTACGCACATTGTTCGTGGTGAAGACCATATCAACAACACGCCTCGCCAAATCAATATTTACAAGGCGCTGGGCGCTCCTATTCCTGAGTTTGCACACTGTGCCATGATTCTGGGCGATGACGGTGCGAAACTGTCTAAACGCCACGGTGCGGTCAGTGTGATGCAATACCGTGATGACGGTTACCTGCCAAAAGCACTGCTGAACTACCTGGTACGTCTGGGCTGGTCAAATGGCGATCAGGAAATCTTCTCTGAAGAAGAAATGATTCAGCTATTCAGCCTGGATGCCATCAGCAAGTCAGCATCGGCATTTAACACTGATAAGCTACTGTGGTTGAACAATCACTACATTAAGCATTCTGAGCCAGAGTACGTTGCGCAATACCTGCAATGGCACCTTGATCAAAAAGAAATCGACATCACTTCAGGTCCGGCTATCACGGATGTGATCAAGCTGGTCGGTGAACGTTGTAACACCCTGATTGAACTGGCTGAGCAATCTCGCTATTTCTATCAGGACTTCAGTGAATTTGAAGCCGGTGCTGCGAAGAAACACCTGCGTCCTGTTGCGAAAGAAGCATTGGAACTGGCGCTGGCAAAAGTAGAAGCACTGAGTGAGTGGACAACAGAAAACCTGCATCAGGTGATTCAGGATACGTGTTCAGAGCTGGATCTGGGCATGGGTAAAGTGGGTATGCCACTGCGTGTTGCCGTTACTGGTATTGGTCAGTCTCCATCTGTTGATGCTGTCATGTGCCTGGTTGGTAAAGAGCGTGTTATGGCTCGTATCCAAATGGCACTGGCATACATTGCTGAGCGTGAAGCTAACAGCTAATAATATCTGCTTAATCGAGGTTGTCTTGACCTCTGGATAGCGTAGAACCGGAGCTTTTGCTCCGGTTTTTTTATTCTCTAAACAAATTTCAAGCAGCTGTTGTCAATCGTTGGCTTTGTATCGACGTAGCCCGTTTTGGTTAATTGGTGGTGGAAAAATAACCAAAAAACAAAGGATATTGTGATTTGTTTAACGCTTTTAAATCATGGGGGCTGAGAGAGGCTTTTTGTTCATTGACATGATTTCATTAAGTTTTTATTATCTATTCCACAATTTGGGGCTATAGCTCAGCTGGGAGAGCGCTTGCATGGCATGCAAGAGGTCAGCGGTTCGATCCCGCTTAGCTCCACCAAATTTAAAACCTCGCCTTTTGGCGGGGTTTTTTGCTTTATAGCCTTTAAAAAAGTTCGGATGGGTTAGCTGCGATGCTTTTTGGTTCTTCTCACCGGTTTTTACTTTAGGTCCGATGAGAGGCTGAGGCGATGGTACAGAAGCGTCGGTGACACGGTTTGTACTGATGAAGGAGTCAGAGAGAGCGGGCGCTGGTGTGCGAAACAGGTGTACAAAAAGGCCTTTCGCTGAACTAAACAAAAAAGCCCGGTACAGCTGAGTACCGGGCTTTTTGATATTTGATGGCGCTCCCTACAGGAGTCGAACCTGTGGCCTTCCCCTTAGGAGGGGGACGCTCTATCCTACTGAGCTAAGGGAGCAACTGCTTGTCAGGCATTATACAAAAAATTAACTATAAATTAAGCAATTAGTCGAGCGTTCTGAGCTGTTTGGTCAGTAAATCACCGGGTTGGATACTGGCCGCGAGCTCGGGCTGTCTGACAACCAGCTCGGAAGATTTTTCGTACACGCGGTCAACGGTGAGTGTGATATTGGTTTGTACCATTCGGTTCCGGGGAATTCCATTTTGATCAATAAATCCGGCGGAGTGCCACAAAGCCAATTGATCGCCGGCGCGAACACCATGAATTCGACCGACATTGATTTGCACGGCGTTGCCTCGGGTACTGACCACCTCAGGCAAACTGGTGCGGCAGGATAGGGCTGATTCCAAATCCAGCATCATGTTGCGACTGACCCGCACAATTGCCTGCCCGTAGCCTGATTGCCAAAAACGGGCACTTTTGGTATCCACCAGGCTTGTCCGGGAAAATGGCCAGTTAGCCACCTCCCGGTAGTTATTCTGCATCAATATCTCGCCGGTTTTTCCGTCAATGATCATCAATGTCGCGGCAAATTGGCGATTGATCTTGTCAGTTCTGAGGATCTGGTTGTCTACCGTTGAAGTCAAATCGGTGATTTCGCCACTGACAATATATTGAGCGTCATTATCTTCCGCCATCATAGTCAATGAATCAGGCTGGCCGGGATTAACCGGGAAAGGTGTGATGCCGGCAGTGACAAAGCTCTGGGAGTTCTTATTAAGTTGGCGGTTAAACAGCTGAGTGAAATCGTCACCCAGCTGGTAAATCGATCCCAGCGCGGCGTGCTGAGGGTAGGCAATAGCAAACTCGCCCAGTAGCAAGCCCTTTTTGTATTGAGTACGGTGGCAATTTTTTGCCGATGGTGCGATCTCAATCCGAGCGGTGAGGTAATATTTGCCGCCTTTCTTCTCTGTCTTAGTGACAGAAATATGACGGATTTCGTTGCCGCTGAAGTGATAGTCTTTCTTCCCATCCTCTAGGTAAGGTTTAATCAGGCCGATATTAGCGATATCCGCTCCGGCATAACTGGTGGCCTGAAACACCGCGTCTTCCAGGGCATTTTGTCTTGCCAGGCTTTCACTCTCGAGGATGATGGCATTGCCGGTGATCTCATACCAGGATGCCTGTAAAGGCGCCGAGAGCAAGGAACACAGGCTCAGGAGCAACGCGCTTGTTTTTTTTCTCATTGAGATCACTTTTAACTATAGGTACGAAAATTGCTTAGTGATACCAACAGGCTTGTTATCTTCAGTTTTATGGCTGAGCTGTTGGCACAATAATAAAAGATTAAGCAAAAAGTGTTCCCATACGCAATTTTGCAGCGAGTCGGTAAAGTTTTTTTCCGACTGTACGATAAAAAACTATGGCATTGAGACTCGTCGCATTTGGAGCTGGTTAGAATGAAAAACTGGATCGTACTGGTACTGGCATTGGTTACGGTATCTTGTACCTACTCGCCTGTTTACAACGGTAAAAAGCCGTATTCAGGCAGTGCATTTATGTTGAAAGAAACACCACGCCATACCATTGATTACTTCATTGAGGGGATGACCGAGCAGCTAGTGGCCTCGAATCAATACCTGACGGCGAAAACCCCGCTGGCTGTGACATCGTTTGTTGATCTGCAGGACATGAGGGAAACCAATTGGTTGGGGAATACTGTCGCAGAGAGCTTTATGTTCCAGATGCAGCAGCGTGGTTATACCGTGGTTGACTATAAAGCGACCGGCGCCATAAAAGTGACGACGGAAGGGGATTTTGCCATTAGCCGTAACTGGAAAGATCTGGCTGCGGAACAACCGGTTGATTTTGTTCTGACGGGAACGATGGTTCGTCAGGCCGCAGGGGTGATGGTCAATGCCCGTATTATTGGGATGCGTTCGCGAGTCGTGATTGCATCGGCGCAGGGCTTTTTGCCGGCTGAGCGTATTGGCAGCGACCTCGATACCTTGAACAAAGTTCGGATGAGAAACGGGGTGATAATTCGTGATGACGCAGCAATTTACGCTGATAATAACGTCATTCTAAAACCTTGATTATTACAACCTGATAGTTAAAAGATTGGGAGCAGACATGCGCTACGGATTAATCTTCTTGCTGAGTGTATTTATGATGGGCTGTCAGCCCATGTTGCAGAGCAGAAGCAGTGCAACGGATGTGATTACCGCCGTTGGGTATGCGTCCATTAGCGAGCAGCGCGGACGTACCCAGGAAGAAAAGCAGCTTCGGGCGATGAGAGCGTCAAAAATTGATGCGTATCGTGAACTGGCTGAGCAGGTTTATGGTTTTCGAATCAGTGCTCAGGCTGGGCTTGATGATCAGCAACTGAGTATTGAGAGTACTGATGCCAGTGTGGACGGGAACATCCGCGGTGCAGAAGTGATCCGTAGCTACCCGGTCGGAGACAGCTATGTGACTGAAATGCGTCTGGACATGAAAAAGATGGAGCGCCTCAGTGATGTCGGGGATGTCTATCATGTCCCTAACAAGCAGACGTCGCTGTTTTAATATGAAGATGCCGATGTCGTTTGGCGAAGGTGTTTGAAGGTGGTGTTTGGCTGACGGGTCACCTGCAATAAAAAAAGCGGAAGATACCTTCCGCTTTTTTTATTTGTTCTGCCTACCTGTACCGGTTTTCCGTGATACTCACTTGCCCAGCGTGAGTACTCACAATCTTGCCAGTGGATGATAGCGTAAATAACCGTCTGCTTTACGTCATATGAACAACTTTCTATGACAGGGTTTCCGTACAGTTCGTTATGAATTGCTTTCTAATATGAATAGCTTTCTATGTCGAGTGTTGCCAGAACCCGTTTTAGCAGTAAAGCTGACAATATCAGGCAATTAAATCGGTACCCAGTGTACGCGTGTTGGTGGCCTGGCCTTCGCTGTTATAAGTCATCTGGTGTTTGCCTCGGCTCTGCTGTAACAGATTATTGAGTTTGTGGAAGGTACGCTGCGCGCGTAGCAGAGCTTCACCGTTCACTTCATTCAAGGTATTGCATTCAGCAATGCCAGCCTGAATAGCGGCAACAGCAGTGATCAGTTGGTCATCTGTTTTCAGCAATGGCGTCTCGGCATGATGACCAAGCTGGTAATCCACCAGTTTGATATTGTCGATAATCGCCAGCTTTTGTTTTGCACAATCCGCAATGTGCTGTGAATGGCGGCTGACAATTGCCTGTTGTTCCGCTTTCAGGTTTTCTAGAAGGCGGCGGACATTTTCCTGCTGTTGCACAATAAGCTGCTGAATAGAAGACATACTCAATGACCTGTCAGTTACATCCCGTTAAGTTCGTCTTCGAATTTAAGCAAGTTTGAAGCCAGCTTTTCTGCATCAATGACATATGAACCATTCGCGATGGCTTCTTTAATCTGGCTGACCTTTTGGTTGTCGAAACTCTCCGGCATGGCCGCCAGCTCTTTATGAATGCTGCCTGCTGATTTAGCCTGAGAGCTCAGAGAAACTTGATCGGTTTGCTGCTGCTCACTGGTCTGACTGACCTGAGCTTTCTCTTTTTGCTCGCCTGAGCGCTGGGTCGTCAACGGCGAGGACGACAAATTTGTTCTTAACTGATTAATGCTGGGCATACGACATTTCTCTTACACGGTTACCTGGATGTACCTGATATCGGCAGTAGTGGGTAATACTTTAGTAATTATACGCAAGTTTATCCCGGGCTGGTCGTTTGTCTTTAATAGCTTACGCTCACTTCACCCACTGCCGTCACAGAGGCATTGATGATTTTCTTGGAGCGGGCATTTTGCACCCGAACTTGTTCGCCTAACGAACCGTCAGACAGGGCAACGCCTTCGGTGATGATGCTCAGGTTACTCCCTCCGGCATTGATACGAACCGGGTCATTTCTGCATACCAGGCAGATATCATTGCCTTGAATGGTGTCGCCCATTTTGACGTTGCGCTTCATTTTTGAGCCAATGATCTGAGCTGGCCGTTCGAAAATCATTCCGCGCTGAAAGCGTAAGTCAACCATCTGTATAGTGAGATCATCGGCGGTAATCACCATTCCCCGTCCTAATGGTCTCGTGGTAACAACGCGGGGGAGCATGAGCTGCGTTTTTACCGGCACATAGACCTGCCAGTCTGCCGCCGGACATTTGACGAGGACGGTGACATTACCTGTCAGTGACTGCTTACCTGGCACCGTGGCTTCCAGTTCAGTTGGACACGGGCTAAGGCGAAGCCGACTGTCGAGAGGGGAAGCTTGCACGTGAAGCTCACCATTGTCAGGCGGATCAATCAGTGCGGTTACAAACTGCTCTGCCGTTTGCTGGACCTGTTCAAGAATATTTTGCTGTGAACCAAGAACAAAATTGCTAAAGAATGTGCTTGTCAGGCCGATAAAAAAGATTAGTAATCTTAAAAGTGTTTTTGGGGTCACGGTCTTCGCCCATTGCTGCGGAGAAAAAGTGGCTATAGTTAGCCTCGTAAGTCATTGCATCAACCGGATAGCCGGAATCGGATACCGTCTGCTATCATACGCGAATTGCCGTGATACTTCCCATCTAACGCGTATCTAAATTATTAAAACAAATAACATGGAGTCATCCTTATGTCGGGGATCCTGGATACAGTTAACCAACGCACCCAGCTAGTAGGGCAAAACCGACTGGAATTGCTAACGTTCAGACTTAACCGCCGTCAGCGCTACGGTATTAACGTTTTTAAAGTCAAAGAAGTGTTGCAGTGTCCAAAGCTGACGACCATGCCAAACTTACACCCTTTAGTTAAAGGCATCGCCCATATTCGTGGCCAGACCATTTCTGTGATTGATATGAGCCTGGCAACCGGTGGCCGCCCGATTGATGACCTGGATAACTGCTTTGTTATCATTTCTGAGTTTAACCGCTCAGTGCAGGGATTCCTGGTCTCCTCGGTGGAACGTATCATTAACATGAACTGGGAATCGATTCTGCCACCGCCAAAAGGGGCCGGCCGGGCGAATTACCTGACTGCCGTTACAGAAATCGACAATGAACTGGTTGAAATTCTGGATGTTGAAAAGATTCTGGATGAAATTTCTCCGGCAAATACCGATATCACAGGCACCATCCTGGAAGAGCTGGTTGAACACCTGCCAGCAGTACGCCGGGTTCTGGTGGCAGATGACTCGAGTGTAGCCCGTAAGCAGGTTCAGCGTGCCATTGAAGCTATTGGCTGTGAATGTGTGTTAGTCAAAGATGGCAAAGAAGCCATTTTGACCCTGCGTGAAATGGCGAAAGAAGGGGATATCTATCAACAATTGGCGTTGGTGATCTCAGATATTGAAATGCCGGAAATGGACGGCTACACCCTGACCGCTGAAATCCGTAACGATCCGAAACTGAAGGATCTTCATGTGATTCTGCACACCTCGCTAAGTGGTGTGTTCAACCAGGCGATGGTTGAACGCGTCGGTGCGAATGCATTTATTCCGAAATTTAATCCTGATGAGCTAGGTGCAGCGGTAAAAGCCGCAATGCCACGATAACAATAATTTTTGAGTAGTAAATGACAGCGATAACAATTAATGATCAGGAATACCGTGATTTTTGCCGTTTTCTTGAAGCTCAGTGTGGAATAGTTCTGGGTGACAGCAAGCAGTATCTGGTGCGCAGCCGGCTCACTCCACTCATCAGCCGTTTTGCTCTCTCGTCACTGTCGGAGTTGCTGCAGCTGGTGATCTCCGGTCGCCACCGTGAGTTGAGAGTCGCTGCCGTGGATGCCATGACCACCAATGAAACGTTGTGGTTCCGTGATACTTATCCGTATACGGTGCTGGCCGACAAAATTCTGCCAGAGCTGGCTGCCAACAAGCGCCCGATAAAGGTTTGGTCATCGGCCAGCTCCTCTGGTCAGGAACCGTATTCGATTGCCATGACGGTGCTGGAAACGCAAAACCGTCGTCCGGGAATGTTGACCGCCGGGGTTCAGATTACGGCCACCGACATTTCCCAGACGATGCTGGAAACATGCCGCGCCGGTGTGTATGACAACCTGGCACTTAGCCGGGGATTATCGCCGGAGCGCCGTCGGATGTTTTTTGAAAACAACGGCGACGGTCGAATGAAGGTGAATGATAAGGTGAAGCGAATGGTGAATTTCCGTCCGCAGAACCTGAAAGACAGCTATGCACTGCTAGGTAAGTTTGATGTCATTTTTTGCCGCAACGTGTTGATCTATTTCTCACCGGAAATGAAAGCCAAAGTGCTGAATCAAATGGCAACCAGTCTTAATCCAGGGGGATATTTGTTCCTTGGTGCTTCTGAGTCGCTGACAGGGCTGAGTGATAAATTCGAAATGATCCGTTGTAACCCGGGTATCATTTACAAGCTGAAGTAATTGTCGCTGCCAGCTAAGCCATTCGGCCAGCAGCCCGATGAGTAAATAACAGGGGGAAGTTCTTTCCTCCTGTTTCATTTTATCCCCTAATTTCTTCCACATTATCAATCCGACTTTAACGTTGGCACGGCCTTTGCTTTGTAATTATCAGAGAATTACGGAGGCAGATATGTCAATTTCTTTTGATAAAGCACTGGGTGTACATCAGCATACCGTTGGTGTGCGGGCTAAACGGGCAGAAACACTGGCTAGTAACCTCGCCAATGCCAATACACCTGGCTACAAGGCAAAAGATATCGACTTTCAGCGAGCGTTGAATGCGGCAACCTCAGAGGCAAAAATTGGCCTTAGCCGTACGGACAACCGGCATATTCCTGCCTCTACGACCGTGATGGGCGAGCAAAAATACCGTGTACCCACACAACCTGATGCAGGTGACGGCAACACCGTAGATGCCCAGCTTGAGCAAAACCTATTTATGCAAAATTCCTTGGAATACCAAGCGTCACTGGACTTTCTGGGGGCGAAATTTAAGAACCTCAGCAAGGCATTGAAAGGGGAGTAATCGATGAGTTTGTTTAACATCTTCAATGTTGCCGGGTCGGCGATGAGTGCGGAATCCGTCCGTCTGAATACCACATCCAGTAACCTGGCGAATGCCAACAGTGTCAGCAGCTCAGCGTCTGAAACCTATAAAGCTCGTCATCCGGTGTTTGCCGCAGCATTGCAGAGCGCCAGTTATCAGCGCGAAGACAGTGTGCCAGTTCAGGTTAAAGGTATTGTCGAAAGTCAGAAACCCCTGCAAGCCGAATATAACCCGGAGCACCCGCTCGCGAACGCTGATGGGTATATCTATAAATCGAACGTGAACGTGATGGAAGAGATGGCGAATATGATCTCTGCCTCTCGCTCATATCAGAATAATGTCCAGGTGGCTGATACCAGCAAGCAGATGCTGATGAGCACGCTGCAGATGGGTAAATAAGCATAGAGAGGCATGGCGATGAATCCGATTAATGGTGCTGGGCAGACTAACCTCACTTATCTCGACCAGCTAAAAGAGATGCACGAAAAGAAAGTGCAGGAAGATCAGCAAATCACCGGACAGAATCAGCTTAAGCAAGAAGATTTTCTGTCACTGCTGACCAAGCAACTGTCTCAGCAAGACCCGTTCGAGCCGGTGGGCAACGATAAAATGATCGCCCAGATGGCGTCGTTTGCCACGGTGGATGGTATCAACAAAATGAACGAACAATTCGGGTTGCTGAATACCGCGATGACGTCAAATCAAGCCTTGCAGGCTTCATCGCTGGTAGGACAGGATGTGCTGATTCCAAAGTCGACCAGTTTCAAAACGGCGGAAGGCGATGTCAGTGGCCGTGTGCGACTGACGAATTCGCTGGATCAGGCTGTAATGCGGGTGGAAAACGCCCAGGGTGAGCTGGTTCGCACCATTGATTTAGGCGCGAAAGGGACCGGCGACCATGATATCGCCTGGGACGGAAAAGGCGAGGACGGCAAAACGTTGCCGGAAGGCCGTTACACGGTGAAAGTCTCCGGCATGGTCAATGGCCAGAGTAAAGATTTTGAAGTATTTACCCACGCTAATGTAAATAGTGTTCTGCTAGGCAAAGGGGATGGCGGCGTTATGCTGAACCTTGCCGGTTTTGAGTCTCCGTTCAAACTGACGGATGTCCTGCAGGTTGGTAAGGCGTAACAGCAAGAGGAATTATAACAATGAGCATGAATATTGCGTTGAGCGGCCTGAGTGCAGCCCAGAAAGATCTGAACACAACCAGTAACAACATTGCTAACGCCAACACCTACGGCTTTAAAGAGTCCCGTGCCGCGTTTGCCGATGTTTACTCCAACTCTATTTTCTCGAACAGCAAAACCACAACAGGCGGCGGGGTGCAAACATCTACCGTTGCTCAGCAGTTCCATGAAGGTTCAAGTATCTACACGAATAACCCGCTGGATTTACGCGTATCGGGCACCGGATTTTTTGCGGTAGCGGCCAATAAAAATGAGCCGAATGTGAACAGCCTGACACGTAACGGTGCATTCCACCTCAACAGCGACAACGAAATTGTCAATGCAGAAAACAATTTCCTGCTGGGTTATGAAGTTAACAATGACACCAAATCGGTGGCCTCGTATGAGCCTAAGCCGATGAAAATCAGTGATACGTTCGGTCAGCCGCAGAAATCGAACAACATGAATATTTCGCTGAACCTGCCGAACAAAGAAACGCAGCCGGTGAACTCTCCCTTTGATCCACAGAATCCGGACTCATTCAACAAATCGACGTCATCTACCGTGTATGACTCTTTGGGTAAACCGTACAAACTGTCCACTTACTATGTGGCCGAAAGCCCGACTGCGGCAAACTCCTGGCAGGTGTACTACACGGTGACGGATGCAGCAGGAACTGAAAGTCCATTGAATATTGACCCGACAAATTTACCAGCGAATGAAGTCGTGAATAATGGTACTGGCCATGTGGGTCATCGCATGACTTTCGACACCTCCGGTAAAATGACCTCAACGGACAAGTTCCGGACGGTCAGCTTCCAGGCAGCAGGTGTCAACGTAGGCGGTGCTGATGGGACACAAACGCTGTCGATGAATTACGAAGACACCACCCAATATGCGGCACCTTTTGAAATCCGCCGTTTCCAGGATAAAGACGGCGCGACTACGGGCTACCTGTCCAATGTTGATATCGACCCGGATGGCAATATTCTGGCTTCTTACTCGAACGGTAAAGATCTGGTGGTCGGGCGTGTAGCAATGGCACGAGTGCCAAATGAGCAGGGACTGGCGCAGCAAGGTGGCACGATGTGGAAAGTCAGTCAGGAGTCCGGCGAAGTGATCTGGGGGGATGCGGCTCAGGGTTCCTTTGGTGCCATTAAAAACGGTACGCTGGAACAGTCGAATATCGATATGACTCAGGAGCTGGTGGATTTGATTTCAGCGCAGCGTAACTTCCAGGCCAGCTCCCGTGCACTGGATGTGAACAACCAGCTGCAGCAGAACATTCTGCAGATTCGATAGTCCAAACGGTTTACCCGAGGGGTTATCATAACGCGATAACGTTCTTCCGCCGCCGGCAACCTGTCGGCGGCAATTTTTTTCCTCAAGCTTCTCGTCCGGGTGCCAATTTATCGGCAGTGGCTGAATTCTGCGTCTGAAATGCCGACTCCATCTGCGCTATGTCCATATAAAACAATAATTTGCATCTGTGGTATGGAAATTGCTTTGATTCTGCCATCGACTGAAGGGAGATGTTATGGATCGTGCACTTTTCCTGGCCATGAGTGGTGCCAAACAAGATATGTACGGGATGCAGCTGCATGCCAATAACTTGGCGAATGTGAGTACCACTGGTTTTCGCGCCGACCTCGAGCAGGCTCGTATGATGCAGGCTTATGGTGAAGGCTTACCGACCCGGGTATTTACTATGACGGAACGTCCCGGTAATGATTTTTCCCAAGGCAGTGTGAAGTCTACCGGCCGGGAGTTAGATGTGGCGATTGAAGGAGAAGGCTGGCTGGCGGTACAGGACAGCACCGGCAAAGAAGCCTATACCCGAGCAGGTCACCTGAAAATTGATGAGGCTGGCATGCTGCAAAACAGCAACGGCCAGTTAATTCTGGGTGAAGGGGATACCCCGATTCAGATTCCGCTGCCGATCAACAAAATCGAGGTTAAGAAGAACGGCATGATTCATGTTTTGCCGCAAGGCGCGCCGCCTGAAGCCATGATCCAGATTGATCGCATCAAGTTGGTGAAGCCGGATAACAAAAGCCTTTTCAAAGATGTCGATGGCCTCTTTAAATTCAGTGCCCCCAACCCTATCGGGTTGGAGCCGGATGCAACCGTCACGTTGCTGAGCGGCTTCCTGGAAGGGAGCAATGTGAATGCCGTGGGTGAAATGACCAGTATGATCGATTTGCAGCGACATTTCGAAATGCAGGTCAAGTTGATGAAAACCGCTGAGGAAATGGACAAAGCCTCCGCATCATTAATGCGTATTGGATAAGAAACAGGGGTAAAACAGCATGCATCCAGCTCTATGGGTTAGTAAGACGGGTCTCGACGCGCAGCAAACCAATATCTCAACCATTTCCAATAACCTGGCCAACGCCTCAACGGTGGGATTTAAAAAGAGTCGTCCGGTATTTGAAGATCTGTTCTACCAGAATATCAACCAGCCAGGCGGTCAGGTCACACAGAACACCACTTTGCCATCCGGCCTGATGTTGGGTGCGGGTTCTAAAGTGGTGGCAACCCAGAAAGTCTTTACGCAGGGGAATACCCAGACCACTGACAACGCACTGGATCTGATGGTGGAAGGCGATGGTTTCTTCCAGGTAATGATGCCTGACGGCAATATCGGCTATACCCGAAATGGCCAGTTCACGGTCAACGAGCAAGGCCAGATTGTGACCTCCGGCTCGGGCTATGTCCTGGAGCCTGAACTGGTTGTGCCGGATAACGCCGTGGCGATTACAGTGGGGACCGACGGTGAAGTGTCTGCTCGTATCCGTGATCAACAGGAAAACCAGCCAATTGGCCAGATCAACCTGACCAACTTCATCAATCCGGGAGGCTTGGAGCCTATTGGTCAGAACCTGTTTTTGCCAACGGGGGCCAGTGGTGATCCGCAGGACGGTATCCCGGGGCTTGATGGTTTCGGCAGCATTCGTCAGTCCATGCTGGAAACATCAAACGTAAACGTCACCGAAGAGTTGGTGAATATGATTGAAGCCCAGCGTGTCTACGAGATGAACTCGAAAGTGATCTCGACAGTGGATCAGATGTTGAGTTACGTGAACCAGCAACTTTAATCTAAATCAAAGGCGGCAGGATAAACAATGAAATACGGGGTATGGATTCTGATCCTGTTGCTGACGGGGTGTGTGTCTAAACCGGATACCGGTTCTGATCTGGAAACCGCCGTCAGCGATGTGGATGCGGTGGAAGGCAGTACGGAGCCGAGCAAAGGCATTATTGATCTGGTGCGGACGCGGGAAGATGCGGTGCAGGGCGATCCGGCATGGTCTGCTGTTCGTCCTCCTAATCAGCCTGAGCATTACACAACAGCAACGGGTTCGCTGTTCAATACGGCTTCTCAGGATCTGTACAATGACACCCGCCCTCGCGGTCTGGGGGATATTGTCACTGTTATGTTGCAGGAAAAGACCCAGGCGAAAAAAAGCGCCAGTTCAGATCTGGGCAAATCCACTGACATGAAACTCGATCCTATTGAGTTGGGCGGACGACCTGCCACCATTGCTGATTACAACCTGTCTTATCTGCTCAGTAACGACAACAAATTTTCAGGTTCGGCTTCGGCGGATCAGAGTAACAGTTTTTCCGGTTCACTCTCGGTTGAGGTGATTGAAGTGCTGCCAAATGGCAACCTGATAGTGCGCGGGGAAAAATGGCTGACTCTGAACAGCGGGGATGAATACATCCGGGTGAGTGGCACGATCCGACCGGATGATATTGATACCAATAATTCCATTCCGTCCACCCGGATTTCTAACGCCCGTATTCAGTATTCGGCGACCGGTGATCGCCAGGATACGCAAACGCCAAGCTGGTTCGCCCGATTCTTTAACGCAGCGATGTAAAGTTATGAAAAGACTGATTACTACCCTGATGACCTCCCTGGTTCTGGCGGCATCTATGACCATGATGGCCGGTGTGGCGAATGCAGCTCGGATTAAGGATGTCTCATCCGTTGCGGGAGTGCGGGATAACCAGCTGGTCGGGTATGGCCTGGTGGTCGGTCTGCCGGGCACCGGTGAGTCGTCTTCTGCGACGTATACTGAGCAAAGCTTTCTAGCCATGCTGAACAACTTCGGCATTAATCTGCCGGCTGATGCGCGTTTTCGTACCAAAAACGTTGCCGCGGTGGCGGTACATGCCACATTGCCGCCGTTTACCAAGCAAGGGCAGTCTATTGATATCACTGTATCCTCTATTGGCTCAGCCAAAAGCCTGCGCGGTGGTACCTTGCTACAGACCTTCCTGAAAGGCCTGGATGGAAAAGTCTATGCAGTGGCGCAGGGCAGCTTGGTTGTCGGGGGTTTTACCGCAGACGGTGCCGATGGCTCGAGCATCATGAGTAACACGCCAACGGTGGGGACGGTTCCCTCGGGCGCGATTGTTGAGCAGGAAGTTCCAAATCCGTTCGGACGCGGCGATTACCTGACATTTAACCTGTTTGAACCTGATTTTACGACGGCGCAAAGTATGGTTGAGGCTGTAAATGATTTCCTCGGCCCTGGCGTCGCGTCTGCTGTAGATGCCGCGTCCGTCCGGGTACGTGCTCCGCGTGATGTCAGCCAGCGCGTGGCATTTCTGGCGGCAATTGAAAACATCGAATTTAAACCTGCCGATGCCGGGGCGAAAATCATCGTTAACTCCCGGACAGGGACCATTGTGATTGGTCAACATGTTCGTCTGAAGCCAGCCGCCATTACCCATGGCGGTATGACGGTTTCAATCAAAGAAAACTATGCGGTCAGCCAGCCGAATGCATTCGGCGGTGGGCAGACAGCCGTCGTGCCCAATAGCGAAATTCAGGTCAAAGAAGAAGATTCACGTATGTTCCTGTTCGAGCCTGGCGCAACGCTGGAAGATCTGGTTCGGGCGGTCAATCAGGTTGGGGCAGCCCCATCAGACTTAATGGCAATTTTGCAGGCGCTGAAACAGGCGGGTGCGATTGAAGGCCAGTTGATTATTATTTAAAGCTTTTTATTTAGTGTCTTGAGGACAAGATGAAAAATAATCAATTTGACACGGGATTTGTGCTGGATATGGCGGGCCTGGAACGGCTGCGTGCCGGTGTCAAAACCGGTAAAGACGGCGAATCTCAGGGTCTTCGTGCCGCGGCTGAGCAGTTTGAGGCCATTTTTACTCAAATGATGTTCAAATCCATGCGAGAAGCTAACTCGGCGTTTGAGTCTGACTTGATGAGCAGCCGAAATACCAAGTTTTTCGAGCAAATGCATGACGAGCAGATGGCGAGTGAGCTTAGCCGGACGAACTCCCTGGGGTTGGCTGATCTGATTGTGGAACAACTCGGGGCACACCTGAGCGGTGAAGAGGCTGCGTCTCATGAGGCTCAAACTATATTGAGCCCCAGTGATACCGAGAAGCTTCTGCATCCTGAACAGCCTGATCGCAGTGTGCACAATGAGGCTGACAGTCGCCAAACACCGGATACCGTCAAAACCTCATTGCTGGTCGAGACGAATCAGTTGCCGGTAACTGATAGCAATATGCCTGTCAGCGAGCGTGGCAACGTGTTGCCGCCATATCGTGCCGTCTCCCAACCTGTTGATGTGTCTGCCACTTCTGAGATGCCAGCCTTACCACCGAGAAAGCCGACCTCGTTTACTTCGCCCGATGAGTTTGTTCAGGCGATGAAACCTTATGCGATGCGAGCCGGGCGTGCGCTCGGGGTTGATCCTGGGGTCTTGATTGCGCAAGCCGCGCTGGAAACCGGCTGGGGGAAAAAGGTACTGCGCAATGCCGCCGGCGACAGCTATAACTTGTTTAATATTAAAGCGGACTCACGCTGGGGCGGGAAGAAGCTGACGACGCAAACACTTGAGTTCCATCAGGGCATCCCTGTTCAGGAGCGGGCATCTTTTCGGTCATATAACTCTTACCAGGACAGTTTCAGCGATTATGTGCGTTTTTTGCAGGATAACCCACGCTATGAAACGGCACTGAACTATCGCACTCAGCCAGAACGTTTTGTTAGAGAAATTCACAAAGCCGGTTATGCGACGGACCCTGAATACAGTAAGAAGGTGCTCAGAGTGCTCGATCAGGTTAATGAGATGATGGAAAAGTAAGGCCGGAATGGAAAAATAAGGGTGGAAAAAGTATGGCCAAAGCGCGGTAACTGTCGTTACTGAGACATGAGTGACAGAGCCATGAACAGCAAAAGCCAGATGTAGAAACCAGATGTTTACCTTGTTAGTTACAGCGAACAGGTAATCAGTTCTGGCTGGCTGCAAATAAAATCAGAGAAAGTGGTAGCATCGTAAACGGTTGGGTTTTATTTACTTTAACTAAAAGCATGTCAGATAAAGGCATTTTTAGACAAACGCCTTTCAGACAAAAATATCGACAATGGTCGAAACAATTTTCAGCGTATCCTCACTCTCAGAAAGTGCCTGATGAATTTCATTCTGCTGAACTTTCTCAGCCTTACCTTCATTAATGTTGTCCATGATAAACGGACCCACGATTTCTTTGAGCGCATAGCCCAGTAACGTTGCAATCCCGATATTCATCCTGTTCCTTATTACTTTTCCTAGCTGACTCTGTTTTTATCAAAAAATCATTATAGTGCTCGAAAAGATAAAAACTACCTTTAGTCTTTTTGATGTTTTCGCAAAGCGTACAAATCATAGGAAACTCAGATAACCTTATGATTTATAGTGGCTTGACTGCGTGTTTTCATCTTACTTTCCCTCTAGCACCTACAAACATACCTAAAGGAAGCTATACATAGAGATCAATTTAGATGCTTTGGGTGTCGAGCATGACGATATGACCTGTTGGTTTAATACAACAATTAAATCAAGTCATAGAGCGTCACCCATTTCTAATGCAGCTATCGTGCCAAATCAAAAAAATGCTTTGGTTATTTTGGCTGATTGAACATTTTAATTTCAAATTGGGCATGTTGATCGGTGCTGAAATTCCGTTCGGGTTGCGTATCCGTGAGCGGGGAGATGTATCAGCTACACCCGATGCGAATACTTTAGCCCTCAGCCCTCAGCCCTCAGCCCTCAGCCCTCAGCAAGAATGCAATTATCACGTAAGCAAATGATTAAATGACTAGGGAGTGGCAATCGCGATCAGTCTCGTTTGAGTTGGCGTGATTTTTGCTAATTCCCTGATGTTCGGCCTGAACGCTTTCGTAAGCAGGCTGGCGAAATGGTAGAAACCAGGAGAAATTATGGCTTTGGATTTATTGCAGATTGGCGTATCGGGATTGAGGAGTTCGCAGAAACAACTCAATGTCACAGGTCACAACATCAATAATGTCAATACACCTGGATATAGCCGCCAGCTCGCCGAGCAGAAAGCCAATGATGCCGTATGGCTGGGAGGGGATTATTACGGTTCTGGCTCATACATTGATAATGTCAGCCGGGCCTACGATCGCTTTGCCGCCCGAGAGCTGACGCTGACCACGACACAGCTGCATGCCAGCAATGAAAAAGCCAGCCAGCTTGCCATTATGGACGATTACATTTCCCGTAATGCCAGTAAAACGGTCAGTAACATGAACGATTACTACGATGCCGTTAAAAGCTTGGCGGATCACCCGAATGATATGGGCTCCCGTAAAGCCGTGATTGAAAATGCCGGTCTGGTGGCTAGCACTCTCAACAGTGCCCATGGCAATCTGACGGATATGCACCGTGACGTCAGCGATCAAGTGGCAGCTTCTGTCAGTCGGGTCAATACCCTGGGGCAAGAACTTGCCGCCCTGAATGCCAGAGTGCTGGAAAGTCAGGGGGGCGAAAAAAATGATTTGTACGATCAGCAGCAGCAGTTGATCAACGAGCTTGCTGAATACACCAATGTGACGGTGCTCTCTGATAAAGAGAACCCGGCGCAGACCATTATGATTGGGCAAGGCTACACGCTGGTATCCGGCGTTGAACCGTCCAAGCTTACAATTGTTCCCGGAGAGCCGGATCCAAGTCAAAGTCAGGTTGCGCTGGAGCATGGTAACTCACTGAAACCCCTCAAGGCTGAATCGATGGGTGGCAAAATCGGCGCTCTGATCGAATACCGTAGCGACGTCATTGAAAAAGGCATGAATGAAGTAGGGCGAATGGCGATTGGTTTTGCCAGTGAGATCAATACCATGCAACGTCAGGGTCTAGACCTGGAAGGTCAGCCGGGACAAAACCTGTTTACAGACGTGAACAGCTTGTCTGCACAACAGCAGCGAGTGATTACCGAGGTGGGCAGTACGGCTGACATCAAAGTAGCAATTGATGATGTAAAACAGCTCAAAGCCGATGAATATCGCCTGGAAACTGAGGCTGATCCCGTTACAGGTGCATTAACCTACTCGTTGTTCAACAGTGCAGATGAATTGGTCACCCAAGCGGCTGGTTCAGGTGTTGCTGGCCAGCAAATTGCCGTTGATGGCATGGTCATTGAAATTGGTACGCCCCCGGTTGAGGGTGAAAGCGTGCAGATTCGCCCAGTGCGTCAGGGAGCCGGTGAAATAAGCTTGAATACCAACGACCCGAAAGCGATTGCTGCACAACGTGTCGTGACAGAAACTGAAACGAACACAGGCAACGCTCATCTTGAAGCGCTGCCTGGCGCAACAGCAACCGGCCGTTACCAAGTGCAGCTCTCCGCTGCTGGAGACAGTGTCTCGGTGACCGATGCAAACGGTAATGCTCTCACTTTGACTGACTCACTTGGCAATAGCGGCACCGCGCTGGCTTACCCGCTGCAAGATGGTCTATTTCAGCTAACCGATCCGAGCGGCAGCGCCACGCTGCGGCTGACCCGAAGCGGACAAGCCAATGACAGTTTTGTCGTTGAGCTGGGCGCAAAACCTGCGGAAGGGGATAACTCCAATCTGATGGCTATGCAGTCTCTGCAAACGGAAAAAAGCATGAACGGGGGCCGTTCCTCAATCATCGACCTGTTTGAAGGCTTGTCGACCGATGTTGGTATTCAGAAACAAAACGCCGAAAAAATGACTCAGATAAATCAGATGGACTTCGATGCCGCAACCGAACGGGTGCAGAGCCTGTCCGGGGTTAACCTGGATGAAGAAGCCGCCAACCTGATGAAATTCCAGCAGGCGTACATGGCATCCTCTCGTATCATGAGTGTGGCCAAAGAAACCTTTGATACCTTGATGCGTGCCATCTGATTTTTGGGGTGATTTATGATTAGCCGAGTATCCACGTTTACCCAGTATCAAAACCTGACATCCAGCCTGATGCGTAAGCAGAGCATGATCAATGAAACCAATGAGCAGCTTGCGACCGGTAAACGAATGCAGACCGCCGGTGATGACCCGGTTGCCTCTGTATCGACGCAAAACTACAAGCAGCAGCTCGTTCAAATTGATCAATACCAGAAATCGATCACCCTTGCCGGGAACCGCCTTGGTTCGCTGGAAACCGCCTTGAGCGGCGCTGAGAATTACATTGACAGCACCAAACAAAAAGTTATCGGGATGATCAATGGGGCGATGGCTGGGGATGATAAAACGGCATTCAAGTCCGAGTTGGAAAGCCTTTACCAGGGATTGATCGATCTGGCTAACAGTCAGGATGAAGGGGGCAATTTTATTTTCGCCGGTAATCAGGTGAATCAAATGCCTTTTGTCGCGGATGCTCAGGGTAATGTTCAGTACCTTGGTGATACCGGTCATCGTCAGGCCCGTGTTGACCAGTCGGTTTTTGTAAACACCAGTCAGCCAGGGCAACAGGTCTTCATGGCTGTGGAAAACCCATTCGGAGACTTTAGGCCTGATTATCAAGGGCTCCAGCCGGAATCTGGATTGACACTATTGTCGGCGACCAATCAGGATCCGAATGATACGACGCAGTATCGTGTGGCGTTTGTTGAAAATGCTGCAGGAGAGATGCAATACGAACTTTACGATGATTCGAGTAACACCCTTCTCGGCAGTGGGGCTTACGATGCGACAGTTGGTATTCAATACAGCGATCCGGCGCCAGGTAGTCAGATTTCACTTAACTTTCAGTTTGATGGGGATATCAAGCCCAATGACTCCGTCACCTTAGAGCCAGCGAAAACCTTCAGTCTGTTCGATTCCATTAAAAGTGCGATTGATTATGCTGAGTATGATGATGCTTCTCCGGAAGCTCGAGCAGGCTTACAGCGAACCATCGAAGAGTTTAATGCGGGTTATGTTCATATGAACCAGCGGCGCTCAGATGTGGGGGTCGGTTTGAAACAACTCGATACCTTCGAAGAGCAACATAAAGATTTTGAACTGACGTTAAGTAAAGCAAAAGGCAATTTGGAAGACGTCGATTACAGTGAAGCCATTATTGATATGAACCAAAATCTGATCGCAATGCAGGCGGCACAGGCAGCCTTTAACAAGGCAAAAGAGCTGACGTTGTTCAATTATCTGTAATGCAGATGTGATTATATCCCCTTAAAAAAAGCGGCAATGATTAGCCGCTTTTTTATTGCGTATCGTATTGATAGTAACCTAACTGGCTGTATCAAAAGAAAGTCATTAGTGACTTGATTGTTGTGCATTGAGCGAGTTTTAGAAAACCGGAAAAAAAATTAAAAAATCCCTAAAGGTTTATTTTTCCATGCCGTTATAGAAGGTACTTAAACAAACTGATTCTCAAAACCCCCGCTACCACAGCTGGGTTGCAAATAAACAGGGAGCAAATTATGGCTGTTACTATTAATACCAACGTGGCTGCAATGAATGCCCAGCGTAACCTTGGCGCAGCGAACAACAACGTAAGCAGCAGCATGGAGCGTCTGTCTACGGGTCTTCGTATCAACAGCGCTAAAGACGATGCGGCGGGTATGCAAATTTCTAACCGTCTGACCAGTCAGAGCAACGGCTTGAACGTAGCAATGCGTAATGCTAACGACGGTATCTCGATTGCGCAAACCGCAGAAGGTGCGATGCAGGAATCAACCAACATCATGCAGCGTATGCGTGACCTGTCATTGCAGTCTGCCAACGGCTCAAACTCTGATGATGACCGCGCAGCGCTACAGAAAGAAGTATCTGCTCTGCAAGATGAGCTGACTCGTATCGCTGAAACGACAACATTCGGTGGTAATAACCTTCTGGATGGTACATACGGAACCCAGCAGTTCCAAATCGGTTCTAACGCAAACGAGACGGTTGATTTGTCTTTGGGTGATATGCGCTCAACTGCCCTAGGTAACTCTTCTGTTGATTTGGCTGGTGCAGCGATCAGCTCATTTAACACCACTGGTACTAACGCGGTAACGGCTCAGACGCTGACAGTTACTGGTACTGATGGCCAGAAGGACGTAGCTGTTGCTGCCGCGGCATCTGCGGAAGATATTGCTTCTGCAGTAAATAAAGCGACGTCAGATACTGGGGTGAAAGCTGAAGCCTTTACAGGTGTTCGTTTAAGCAACATGACACTTGACGCAGCTGGCGATAACACTCTGGATGTAAATGGTAAAACATACTCAATGCCATCAGGCTCTGAAGAGGCGTCACTGGTTGATAAGATCAATGCTGACTCAAAAGAAACTGGCCTGCGCGCAATCGCAAATGACGATGGCACTGTAGATATCGTTTCTGAGTCTGGCAAAAATATTGATATCACAGCAGGCGGTACAACGACTGGTTTTAGCATGAACCTTACTGAGCTAAATGCTGACATGTCGACTACTGGCGGCGCGACAGCGACAGTGGACAATACTAATGCCACACAGTCACTCACTGGTCAGGTCAATCTGAAAACCAATAACCCTCAGTCAAATACACTGTCTGTAACGACAAGTGAAGGTACGGCTGCGGGTCAGATTACTACTGGCGCAGAGACGGTATCTCTAAACTCAGTGGACTCTATTGATATTTCCAGTGCAAATGGTGCGCAATCCGCGGTATCAACTATTGACTCCGCAATTGCGCAGATTGATACGCAGCGTGCTGATTTGGGTGCATTCCAGAACCGAATGAACCACACTCTGAATAACCTAGCTAACATTAACGAAAACGTTTCGGCGTCTAACAGCCGTATCAAAGACGTTGACTTTGCTAAAGAAACCACCAACCTGACCAAGAACCAAATCTTGCAACAAGCAAGTACCTCGATTTTGGCTCAGGCGAAACAGAACCCACAGGCTGCACTGAGCCTGCTGTAATTCGTACTTAAGTTGTTTGGGCCCGGCGAATGCCGGGCCTTTTTGAGTATTTGAACGTGTATGGGTGGACAGTATGGAAATCAGCCCAGACAAAACCAGTACATTAGTAGCAAATCTGTTTTCGGCTCGCCAGGGTGACAAGCCAACGACGGCTTCACCTGACGGCAATGTATTGCCTTCCCATGGTGTCAACAGCACACCAAATGCAGCATCTAACGTTGTATCGACCAATGACTCCCAGCTTATACCGTCAGTGGATGGGCCTGCCTCTTCAGAAAAAGTGCAACCTAAGTATCCAACGGAAGAGCAACAAAGGTTACTGGAAAACCTTATGGGCCGCATGAATCGCTCATTACGCTTTGAGTTGGATGAAGAGAGCGGTGAGCAAGTTGTATTTATCATTGATAAGCAAAGTGGTGATGTTGTCCGACAAATTCCGGCACAAGATTTGCTTGAATTAAACAGCAACCTGGCAAAGTACGCACCACGCTCACTCAGCCAGCAGGTGTAAAGAGAGGAACTTATGGGATTATCTGTTGGTGGTTTAGGATCAGGGTTAGACGTTGCTGGTATGACGCAGCAGCTTGTGGCTGCAGAGCGAACGCCCAAACAGTTACGTATCTCTGAGCAAATGAGCAAGGTTGATAATAGCTTGAGCGCCTATGGGTTGGTAAAGTCTTCTGCCAGTTCAATGCAGGATATGCTGGATAAATTCAAAGAAGACGAAGTTTTTGTCAGTAAAGAGGCAACGTCTTCTGAAGCTGGCTATTTGTCAGTTAAAGCGGATAGTGATGCACAAAATGGTATTTATTCGATAGAAGTTAAACAACTGGCTAAAAGCCATAAAATCGTTAGTACTACAAGTTTTGATGCCGATCCAAAGGCTGATTTGGGTAGTGGAGAGATGGTTATCACCGTGGGTGATAAGTCGATGACCATAAATATCAGCTCTGACAAGAACAACCTCAAGCAAGTTGTTGCTGCTATCAATAATTCTAAAGATAACCCGGGTATTACGGCGACCACGATAACTGACGACGAAGGTTCAAAAATTCTCTTCTCGTCGACGAAAACGGGTGCCGAGAATCAAATTAAAATTGATGCGTCGGGAATGACAGGCGATCTGGCAAATTTGTCCTATGATCCTGCTGCACCAGGTGGCAGTATGTCGGAAATGCAGGCCGCACAGGATGCGCAGATTGTTATTGATGGCTTCTCAACGGTTACTAGTTCAACCAACAAATTTGAAAATGCGATAGCTGGTGTCACGTTGGATGCTAAAAGGCTCACCGGGACATACGGTACAGGTACTGACACCGATGATGTGGAAATTAAAAACGTCACTATCACTATCGAAAATGATACAGCCAAGCCAAAAACTGCACTGAATGAGTTTGTTGAAAAATACAACAGCTTATTTGAAATGATTGAGTCTCAATCCACTTATAACGTAGAAGAGGAAAGAGGCGGCCCGTTAGTTGGCGACAGTGTATCTCGTTCTCTGATGAGCCAGATGCGTAACTTGATGAATGAGCCTGTGACAGTCGATGGACAGGAATATCGCATGGCTGATTTCGGTATTACCACGGATAGGTACGGTAAGTTAGAACTGGATGATGACATCCTAAAAGATATGTTGGATGAAAACTTCGCAGCTTTTGGCGCCTACTTTACCAGTGAAGATGGCTTTTTGGACAAAGCTGACGAGTTGTTGGAAGGTTTTGTTGGCCGTGATGGCACGATAACCAGCAAAGAAGATGGCCTGAAAGAGCAGCAAAAGCGTCTGGAAGACGATATGTCTCAGCTCGATGCCCGTATGAAAGACTTTGAAGATCGCACATACAAACAACTGTCAGCCATGGATGCCGCGATTGCCCAAATGACCCAGGAGCTGGCAACCATGCAGAGCTTGTTGCTCTAGAACGTGTTGCTCTCAGTAAGGTAAGACCATGAAAGAACTACATCAGCTTGAGCATCGTATTAAAGTGATGGTTGAAATGGAAGAATACCCGGAAGAATTTCCGGAGCAGCTACAGACGTTGGTGGCTGCTCGTCATGAGATGGTGAAAACTATCCTTGCAGATGAAAAAACGCTGACCCGTCAAAAATTTGATGAGGTACAGCAGCGTACTCGGGAAATTAAGCATCTGCTGGAGCAAAACCGTTCCCGTATTAAAGAGAAGCTGTTGATTGCCAAAAAAGGCAAAAAATCAGTGTCGATTTATCAAATGTATCAAAAATAAATTAGGAAATTATCATGCGTGGTTCCCTTCAGGCCTACAAGCAAGTATCGGTAAACTCTCAGCTAGCCAGTGCTTCACCACATCGCATCGTACAGATGTTGATGGCCGGAGCCATTGAACGCCTGGTTCAGGGTAAAGCGGCAATGGAGCAGGGGAATATGGCGGCCAAAGGTGAGCGCCTGAATAAAGCCCTGGAAATCATCAGCAGTCTGCGTGAAACACTTTCAATGTCTGATGGTGGTGACGTTGCTGTTAATTTGGATCGCCTGTACGATTTCATGATGCGTCATATCCTTGACGCAAATCTGAACAACGATCCGGAGAAAATTGCGGAAGTAATTTCACTGATCAGTGAAATTAAATCAGCCTGGGATCAAATCCCGGCAGAGTACCATTATGCCACTGAACAGGCCGAAAACGCCGGTTAATGTATGGTTAACCTCGCCGTGTGACAAATATTCCTATTGTTGCACGGCAAAAGCCCCTTCATTTGTACTGGTCTCTCACTTTGAGGGAAGTCAGTTGCCTTCTACTGTACATTGATTACAATGGTTGCCAATTTACCTGGCAACCATCTTATTTTTATAAACGAAAATTCGCGATTAACGTTGTAGGATTTTATCCGTTTGGCAGGGTGCCACGATTAGATAATTACAGACAGGCAATATCTTTCCTATGCAAGGTTTAGCAAAAACCCTCGTTATTGATGATGATCAGCAGTATCGCCACGATTTTAGTGTCATATTGAACTTTCTCGGTGAACAACATGTCACTTTATCCTCTGAAGAGATCGATAATTCTGTGTGGGGAAATGCTTGGGGTGCCTGTTTACTGGGTAATATCAAAGCCGATAAAGCGGTCAGCAGAATCCTGGACTTCCTTCGCATCAATAATCATATCCCGGTCATTGCTTTGTCTGGTCACGAACAGGCGTTAGCGGGGCTGCCAAATTATGTCGGAAACCTTGAGCTACCACTTAACTACAGTCAGCTGACCAATGCATTCCGTCACTGCCAGGAATTTCTCGGCAAACGTGCGTTTCAGGCGCCTCAGTTGGGACGAAAGAACACCTTATTTCGCTCAATGGTGGGTCGCAGTGAAGCGATCAGTGAGATCCGCCATCTTATTGAACAGGTTTCGACGACGGAAGCCAGTGTTCTGATATTAGGGGAATCCGGCACCGGAAAAGAAGTGGTGGCACGAAACATTCATTACCATTCCAACCGTGGTAAAGGCCCGTTTGTTCCGGTTAACTGTGGGGCTATCCCGCCGGATCTGTTGGAAAGTGAACTGTTTGGCCATGAGAAAGGGGCATTTACCGGTGCGATTTCTGCCCGTAAAGGTCGCTTTGAACTGGCTGAAGGCGGCACTCTGTTCCTGGACGAGATTGGCGATATGCCAATGTCCATGCAGGTGAAACTGCTTCGGGTCCTTCAGGAACGTTGTTTTGAGCGCGTCGGTGGCACGGAAACCATCAAAGCCAATGTGCGAATTGTCGCAGCGACACACCGCAACCTGGAAGAGATGATCAGCGACAATACTTTCCGTGAAGATCTTTACTATCGCCTGAACGTCTTCCCAATTGAAATGCCCGCCCTGCGCGGTCGTATTGAAGACATCCCGCTGCTGCTTCAGGAACTTTTGGCTCGAATGGAAGCTGAAGGGGCGAAGCCGGTTTACTTTACCCCGCGTGCGATTACCTCGCTGATGGATCACGACTGGCCGGGTAACATTCGTGAACTGGCGAATCTGGTTGAACGCCTGATCATTCTTTATCCGGGCGAGATGGTTGACGTTAACCACCTGCCGATGAAGTACCGCTATTGTGATTTGCCGGAGTTCCAGCCGGAAGAAAACTTCCTGTCGCTTGAAGATCAGGAGCGTGCGGCACTGGCTGACATGTTTGCGACAGACAGCCGCGAACCGGAAGAGACCCTAAGCCTGAGCGGGCTGCCACCTGAAGGTTTGAATCTGAAGGAAATGCTGGCAGAGCTGGAAGTTGATATGATTCGTCAGGCGCTGGAAGCGCAAAGTGGCGTCGTGGCGCGAGCGGCGGATATGCTGGGAATGCGTCGTACGACTCTGGTTGAAAAAATGCGTAAATACGGTCTAAACAAAGAAGAAATTCGCTAAGACAATGTATTGAGTGAGCGGATAGTAGAAGTTCGCGACAAGACAATAAGCAGTGCCTATTTAAAAACAGCGGTGTCAAAATACTGACATCGCTGTTTTTGTTTCTGGCCATCATAACATACTGAATCTTATTGTTTTTTATTGGCACGAAAAATGCTAAAGAAAACACCTACTAATAAAAAATCAGTATGGCCAGGGATTTGATGGACAACAAAGACGCCTCGCTCGACACGATGTCGCAGCAGGTCGCCCGATACCAACAAGCACTTGATGTCATGCCTTCAGGCGTGATTTTCCTCGATTCAGCCGGCAAAGTCAGCGAAGCGAATCCCGAAGCCTGCCGCCTTCTGGGTGAACCGCTGGTGGGCGTGAAATGGGTTGAGGTCATTCAGCGTGCCTTTGCGCCCCGAGAAGACGACGGTCATGAAGTGTCACTACGAAACGGTCGCCGTGTCAGACTGGCTATTTCTGCCACAGAGAGCGGGCAGTTGATTTTTATTACTGATATGACGGAAACCCGACTACTCCAGTCGCGTATCAGTGAAATGCAGCGACTGTCGTCACTGGGAAAAATGGTCGCTTCCTTAGCCCATCAGGTGCGCACCCCACTGTCCAGTGCCATGCTGTATGCCTCTAATTTGGGGGCTCCGAATCTGGCTCAAGCTACCCGAGATCGCTTTCAGGCCAAATTGGTCGACCGTCTCCATGATCTTGAAAAACAAGTTAATGATATGTT
This sequence comes from Photobacterium sp. GSS17, assembly GCF_028621875.1. Classification (NCBI taxonomy): domain Bacteria; kingdom Pseudomonadati; phylum Pseudomonadota; class Gammaproteobacteria; order Vibrionales; family Vibrionaceae; genus Photobacterium; species Photobacterium sp. GSS17. The sequence goes on from NZ_CP117517.1 coordinate 919,697, forward strand.
GTTGTTCGCCAAAGGTGGCGACAACAAAGTGATCGAACGGTTTACCGTGGAAGCACTGTTGAACGAACTGGAAACGATGGTTGAAGCGTTGGTAATGCAAAACCAGGTGGATTTCAGCATTGACTGTGATGATGAATCACATGTTTTGGTCGGTAATGTGAACGCGCTGGCGAATGCCCTTAGTAACTTGATTATCAATGCAGTCCAAATGGCGGGTAAAGGCTGCCGTGTTGCTGTGCATGTACTACAACAAGACGATCGGATTCATATTGCCGTGTTGGATAATGGCCCGGGGATCTCCGCCGAGCTGCAGCAAAAAATCCTGGAGCCATTCTTTACGACCCGCAAACAGGGCACCGGATTGGGGCTGGCTGTGGTCCAGATGGTCGTCAATGCTCACAAGGGAACGATGAGGGTGTCTTCTGAACCAGGTAATGGTGCCTGTTTTACCCTTTCTTTGCCTGTCCCTGATGCTGCGTCATCTTCTTACGCGCATCAACCCGATACGTCAGAAACAGGAGTTATGTTATGAATCAGAGCCGTGTCTTAGTCGTTGAAGATGATGAGGGACTGCGCGAGGCCCTGGTCGATACACTTGCTCTGGCAGGTTACCAATGGCTGGAAGCAGAGAGTGCCGAGCAGGCATTGCTACTGCTGAAATCGGAGCCGGTTGATATCGTCGTGTCGGATGTTCAAATGGCAGGCATGGACGGGCTCAGCCTGCTGCGCAGTATCAAGCAGCACTGGCCGAAACTGCCGGTGTTGCTGATGACGGCATACGCCAATATTGAAGATGCCGTATCGGCCATGAAGGACGGTGCCATCGACTACATGGCCAAGCCTTTTGCCCCTGAAGTGCTGCTTAACATGATTGGCCGTTATGCGCCGATTAAGACGGAATCTACCTCCGCGGTAGTGGCAGACGAAAAATCCCGTAAGCTGCTGGCGTTGGCGGAAAGAGTAGCCAAAACAGATGCCAGCGTGCTTATCCTTGGCCCAAGCGGTTCGGGCAAAGAAGTCATGTCCCGCTATATTCATGATCATTCGGCACGTAGTGATGGCCCATTTGTCGCTATCAACTGCGCGGCAATACCGGACAACATGCTGGAAGCCACGCTGTTTGGCTACGAGAAAGGGGCGTTTACCGGTGCTGTCCAGGCTTGTCCGGGTAAATTTGAGCAGGCGCAGGGCGGGACGATTTTGCTGGATGAAATCAGCGAGATGGACCTGAATCTTCAGGTCAAACTGCTGCGCGTGCTGCAGGAAAGAGAAGTAGAACGTCTGGGCAGCCGTAAAAGTATCAAGCTGGATGTACGAGTTCTGGCGACCAGCAACCGTGACCTGAAGCAGTATGTCACGGACGGGCATTTTCGCGAGGACTTATATTACCGGCTCAATGTGTTTCCGCTGGCGTGGCCGGCGCTGGCTGATCGTCCGGGCGATATCGAGCCATTGGCTCAGTTTCTACTGGATCGCCACTGCAAAAAGCAGGGGCTGGCCTTGCCGGAGATTGCGGGTGATGCCCTGGCTAAATTGCGTCGCTACAGCTGGCCGGGAAATGTCCGGGAACTGGATAATGTCGTCCAGCGTGCGCTGATTCTGTGTCAGGGGCAGTACATTACCTCAGCTGATATTCTGCTGGAAGGGCTGGACTGGCTGGATGCCTGTGACTTGCAATCGACCATTGAGCAGGCAGTGATTCCGGATGTGATGCCTGTTCAGGAAAAGTGCAGTGCGGTTTTCTCGACAGCGGTGCCTGCTGATGGCCTAGGAAATGAGCTGCGGGAGCAGGAGTTTTCGATTATTCTAGAAACCATTCGTGCCTGCGATGGCAGCCGGAAAGATGTCGCAGAAAGACTGGGGATCAGCCCACGAACCCTTCGCTATAAGTTGGCAAAAATGCGTGATGCTGGAATCGATATCCCAGTTTAACCGGCGTAATGATGCTGTTGTTTTGCCATTACCATTATTTATTTAGAATGTTGATTTCAATAAGAATTAGACTGATTTGTAAGGAGAGAAGATGAAAGTAAACGGACTTCAGGCGGAACTCCAGGCAATGAAACTGGAGGCCAGCAATGCCAACAAGCCTGCCTCAGCACAGCAAGTCAGTGAAGATTTCGGCGCGTTGCTGGGCAATGCCATTAAAAACGTCAACGGTCTGCAGTCGCAGTCCAGCGAGCTGGCGACGCGATTTGATCAGGGTGACCGCAGTGTTTCTCTGTCTGACGTTATGATTGCCCGCAACAAATCCAGTGTGGCCTTTGAAGCAACCGTGCAGGTGCGGAACAAAATGGTTGAGGCCTACAAAGAATTAATGAACATGCCGGTATAAATCAGGAATTATTGAGTGTCGGATTCGTCTTCAAACAATGAGCTAGCTGTGGCTGGGCAGGCATCTACACCGGCGTTGTCGAATGATAGCCTGGATATGCAGAACCCGGATGCGGAAGAAAAGAGTGTTTCGCGTGTAGACAGCATGCTGGGCAACCTCGATCTTCTGCGTCAGGTGATTCTGGTCTTGTCAGTGGCGATCTGCGTGGCCTTGATTGTGCTGGTTATCTCCTGGCTGAAAGAGCCGGAGATGCGTCCGTTAGGCACGTTTGAAACGGCTGAGCTGATACCTATTCTCGATCATTTTGATCAGAAAAAAATTGCTTACACCCTGGAAGGCAACACCATCCGGGTGCCTGCCGATAATTATTCCTCGATTAAGCTGGAGATGACCCGGGCCGGGCTCAATCAGACGACCGCTGAAGGCGATGATATCCTGCTGAAAGACATGGGTTTCGGTGTGTCGCAACGGCTTGAGCAGGAGCGTCTTAAGCTAAGTCGTGAGCGCCAGCTGGCCCGTGCCATCGAACAAATCCGTCAGGTCCGCAAAGCGCAGGTGTTGTTGGCGATGCCAAAACAGAGCGTATTTGTGCGTCATAACCAGGAAGCATCAGCCACTGTCTTTCTGACGTTGGGCAGCGGTGCAACGCTGGGCCAGCAGGAAGTGGATTCAATTGTCGACATGGTGTCCACGGCGGTGCCGGGGCTCAAACCGACCCGTGTTACCGTGACCGATCAGCACGGTCGCTTGCTCAGTTCCGGAACCGAAGACCCGGCGGCGACCGCACGGCGCAAAGAGTATGAGCTGGAACGCAAGCAGGAGCAGGCCCTGCGGGATAAAATCGATGCCATCCTGATCCCTGTACTGGGACTGGGGAAATATACGTCCCAGGTGGATGTATCGATGGATTTCAGCGCGGTGGAAGAAACCCGCAAGCAGTACGACCCGTCGACCTCGGCGACCCGCAGTGAATACACGCTGGAAGATTACAACAACGGTAGCATGGTGGCCGGTATTCCCGGCGCGCTGAGCAACCAGCCGCCTGCAGACAGCTCGATTCCGGAAGATGTCGCCAAACTGCAGTCGGGTAAAAATGCAAACAATGGCTCGGTACACCGCGAAGCCACCCGTAACTATGAACTGGATACCACTATTCGCCATAAGCGGGCGCAATCTGGCAGTATTCAGCGTCAGACGGTTTCTGTTGCTATTGATTATAAATCTGTGCTGGATCCGGAAAGTGGTGAAATGACCCGGATACCGCTCAGTGAAGCCGAGCTGGCGAAAATCAGCCGCCTGCTGAAAGGTGGGGTGGGCTTTTCGGAGGCCCGCGGTGACATGCTGGAAGTGATTTCTGTGCCGTTTGCCGAGCCGGAAGACATTCAGGTTTCCGATCTGCCAATTTGGGAGCATCCGAACTTCAGTACCTGGGTTCGCTGGCTGGCTGCCGCACTGGTGATTGCTGTTGTCATGTTGGTCATGGTGCGTCCGGCGATGCGCAAGCTGCTGTATCCGAATCAGGCCGCAGACGGTACGCCACTTGATGAAAATGGCATGCCACTGATGGGCGGTGACAATGATCGGATTGACCTTATCGGTAGTGAACTGGATGGCGGTGATGTGTTGGAGCTGAGCAGCAGCACGCTCGACCTGCCGAACCTGCACAAAGATGAGGATCTGTTGAAAGCTGTGCGGGCACTGGTTGCTAACGAGCCGGATCTGGCGGCACAAGTTGTGAAAAATTGGGTGAATGAAGATGGCTAATGAAGTCGCTACCACTGAAGACAAAAAGTTTGACGTCAACAGTCTGTCTGGGACTGAAAAAGCGGCTATTTTGCTGTTGAGCCTGAATGAACAGGATGCCGCCAGCATAATTCGCCATTTGCAGCCTAAACAGGTACAGCGGGTGGGTGGTGCCATGGCGTCAATGGCTGATCTGAGCCAGGACAAGGTGTCCGCCGTACATCGCCATTTTCTCGAAGACATTCAGAAATACACCAGCATCGGTATGGGCAGCGAAGACTTTGTTCGCAATACGCTGATTGCCGCGCTGGGTGAAGACAAGGCCAATAACCTGGTGGATCAGATCCTGATGGGCAGCGGCTCGAAAGGACTCGATTCCCTGAAATGGATGGATCCCCGTCAGGTGGCCAGCATCATTCACAATGAGCACCCGCAGATCCAGACCATTGTGCTGTCTTACCTTGAGCCGGAACAATCGGCCGAGATTCTGGCACAGTTCCCTGAGCGGGTTCGCTTAGATCTGATGATGCGTATTGCTAACCTGGAAGAAGTCCAGCCGGCGGCACTGCATGAACTGAATGATATCATGGAGAAACAGTTTGCCGGTCAGGCTGGCGCTCAGGCGGCGAAAATTGGCGGCCTGAAGGCGGCGGCAGAAATCATGAACTACCTCGACAACAATGTTGAAGGTCTGCTCATGGATCAGATCCGCGAGAACGATGAAGAGATGGCGACACAGATTGAAGATTTGATGTTCGTCTTTGATAACCTGGCGGAAGTGGATGATCGTGGTATTCAGACTCTTCTGCGTGATGTGCCGCAAGATCTGCTGCAGAAAGCCCTGAAAGGAGCGGATGACCTGTTGCGTGAAAAAATCCTGCGTAACATGTCCAAGCGTGCGGCTGAAATGCTGCAGGACGATCTGGAAGCCATGGGACCAATTCGGGTCTCTGATGTGGAAGCTGCTCAGAAAGAGATTCTGTCAATTGCCCGTCGTCTGTCTGATGCCGGTGAACTCATGCTGACTGGCAGTGGTCAGGACGATTTCCTCTGATCCTATAACCTGAAAACTGACAGGAAAATAAATGTCGACTGATCGCCGCCGTGGTTTTTTGCGAGTATCTGAGCATCAGGCTCAGGAGCTGGAGCGCTGGGCTTATCCGGATTACAGCGACGAGCAGTCGTCGATGGCGGAGAATGCGCTGAACTATGATCCGCAATGGCATGTGGAGCCGCTCGAACTTGAAGAGGAAGAGCAGGGACCACCACCGTTAACCGCCGCTGATCTGGAAGCCATTCGTCAGTCGGCTTACGAAGAAGGCCTGCTAGAAGGTCGCGAGGCCGGTCATGCTGAAGGTTTTGCTCTGGGGCAAACCGAAGGGCTGGAGCAGGGTAAGCAGCAAGGTCTGGAACAAGGGCTCGCAGAAGGGCTGGCACAGGGCGAGGCACGCATTCAGGAGCAGGTAGGATTACTCACCCAGTTGATGGACAAGCTTTCGACCCCGCTGGCGCAGGTCGACAATGATGTTGAACAGCAGTTGCTCCGGTTGGTAACCGGGCTGACCCGTGAGTTGATTCAGGTGGAACTGAATACCAATTCTCAGGTGATTCTTCAGACTCTTCGCGAGGGTATTGCCGCTCTGCCTATCGCCAATCAAACCGTGATTATTCAACTGCATCCAGACGATGCCACTGTTATCAAAGAAGCCTATGGTGAAGCGAGCCTGGCCGAACGCCAATGGCAGCTTCAGGCTGAACCCGCCTTAAATCGCGGCGATCTGGTGGTGCAGGCTGGTGACTCTACGGTGGAGTTCCCCGTTCAGGAGCGAATTCGTCATCTGCTGACCCAATTCATAGGCGTCAATGCAACGCAACACACGCAGCATGGAGCCTGATAATGGCACTGGCTGAGCGTCTTTCCCGATACCAAACTTCCCAACTGGCTTGTCGCCCTGTGGCCGCTGGCCGCCTGGTTCGCGTGGTTGGCCTGACTCTGGAAGCGATTGGCTGTCGGGCTCCGGTTGGCAGCCTGTGCCGGGTGGAAACCCTCAACGGTGAGATGGAAGCTGAGGTGGTGGGCTTCTCCGGCGAGACCCTGTACCTGATGCCGAGCGAACAGCTGACCGGCGTGATGCCCGGGGCCAGAGTCACACCAATTCAGCATGCTGCCGGTCTGCCGGTTGGGATGGAGCTGCTTGGGCGGGTCATTGACGGGGTCGGTAACCCGCTTGACGGGCTGGGTGATATTTATACCGCTGAGCGCGCTTCATTTAACGCCGACCCAATCAATCCCTTGAGCCGTAAGCCGATAAAAGAACCGCTGGATGTCGGGCTGAAAGCCATCAATGGTGTGCTGACGGTCGGCAAAGGTCAGCGGATTGGCCTGTTTGCCGGTTCGGGGGTCGGTAAGTCCGTCACGCTGGGAATGATGACTCGGGGCACGACCGCTCAGGTGGTTGTCGTGGGCCTGATCGGCGAGCGTGGCCGCGAGGTAAAAGAATTTATTGATGAGATCCTCGGCACTGAGGGGCGCGAGCGGGCTGTAGTGATCGCGGCCCCGGCAGACGCCTCTCCGCTGATGCGGTTAAAAGGTTGCCAGACCGCCCTGACAATTGCGGAATACTTTCGTGACCAGGGACTGGATGTGCTGCTGTTAATGGATTCTCTGACCCGCTTTGCCCAAGCACAGCGGGAGATTGCCTTGTCGGTTGGTGAGCCCCCGGCAACCAAAGGTTATCCGCCGTCGGTTTTTGCCAAACTGCCGGCATTGGTTGAACGTGCCGGTAATGGTGGCGAGCATCAGGGGTCTATCACTGCTTTTTTTACCGTGTTAACCGAAGGTGATGATCTGCAGGATCCGATTGCCGATTCCGCGCGGGCAATTCTGGATGGCCACATTGTGCTGTCCCGGGAAATGGCGGATGCCGGTCATTATCCGGCTATTGATGTTGAGCGCTCGGTTAGCCGGGTGATGCCGGCGATTGTCAGCGAGGAGCACATGCTGATGTCAAAAGCAGTACGGCAGATTTTGTCTATCTGCCGAAAAAATCAGGATTTGGTGTCTATCGGTGCCTATAAACCGGGTACGGATCAGGCCATTGATCAGGCATTCGCATTCAAACCCAGACTGGATGCGTATCTGCAACAATCGATGAAAGAATCGGTTCCTTATGATATGTGCGTCAACATGCTGCGCTCGGTTCTGAGTGGTTCCTGATGAAAGCTGAGCTTAACCGAGGAATCTGACCATGTCTGAACAAGCCCTGGCGCTCTTATTGGAGCGAGCCAAAGACGATGAGCAAAAAGCCGCGACAGCCTTGCACCAGGCTCGATTGGAGAAGGAAAATTACCTTCGCCAGCTGCAGCAGATCGAGCAATACCGGCTGGATTACAGCCGACAGCTGTCGGAGCGCGGAATGCAGGGGCTGACAGCCAGCTCCTACAGTCATTTGCAAAAATTTCTCAGCCAGTTGGATGAAACCCTGTCGCGGCAAAAAGCCGCCGGTCACCACTTTGATCATCAAATTACCCGAAGCTCTGAGCAATGGAATGAAGTCCGAAAACAGCGGCGCTCCATTGAATGGCTGCTGGATAAAAAGCAAACGGAGCGCCAGCAGCGTTTGGATCGCCAGGAGCAGAAGCTGATGGATGAGTTTGCCACTCTGCAATTCGCCCGTCGGATGACCAATCAGCGTTAACCTGATCCGGTATCGGGTTACCTGTCAGGCCGTCAGAGAGATGGCAAAAAACTGGTGCAATTCTTGCTTGTATACCCGTTATGAATTGTCGTGATTTTGACTTGTCTATTTTTTTGGCAAGCACAGCACACCAGAGCCGATTATGACTGTATCTCGCTTACTCACGCCAGAGCCGACTAAAAGTCAGGTTTTACCTTCGTCAACTCCTATTGCCGCAGCGCCTTTGCGTGCCCAGGGGAGAGAAACAGCGACGACTCCTGCTTCTTCAGCGGCCTTTTCTGAGGTATTGGATCAGGCGAATCGCCATGCCCCTTCTTCGGAAAACCCATCATCGGCAAAGTCGCTTGTGGCAAAACAGCCCCTGGCTGCTGATGGTCAGGGTGCCGGAAAACAATCAGAGACGAGTCGCACCGCGTCTCAGTCCCCACAACCGGGCTCTCAGGCCGGGGAAGAAGTGGCTGTCGGAGCAGAAAAAGCGGCTTCCGTCACTCGCTCTGCGGCAACCGAACTGTCTGGCACCGCATCATCTGGCGAAGCCGGTGTGTTCGCCGGCTCTTCAAAGGGATCGGTGTTGGTTGAAAAGGGGGACGATGACAGTGCAGAAATAGCTGATAAATCCCTTTCAGAACAAACAGCTGGTTCTGTTCAGTCTGACGATGAGGGCGATGCCATCATGTCAGCCGGCCATTCGCCGACCGTCAATGATGTAGCGCTCTCCGCGTCCCATGTCGCGGAGTCGGACAACGTCGATGAAGCCTCTGAGGATCAGGTGGGTGGGGCTGCTATTTCTTCACTGATGGGCTTTGCCCAAGCGGCACCTATAACGAAGGCTGCTGATTCTGCTGATAAAGCAGGTTCAGATAAAGCCGTTACCGATGCCGTTATTTCTGATAAAGCATTTTCCGGTGAATCCGGGGCGAAAAAGTGGATGAGTGAAGGGGATGCACTGCTGGCGCGCTTATCTGCCGCTCATGCTCAGTTGAGTGACGGTGAGGCAGATCAGGCGGATGATGCGAGTTTAGCGCAGACTGCTTTATCGACCGTCAAAGAGGCAAATGGCAAAGAGTTGCCGCCATGGGCTGATGGCGGCAAAGACGGGGTGAAACCCGATGGTCAGAAAAGTGCCGGAATTTTGACTGGCACAGATTCCCCACTGTCAGCATTGATGGCTTCCCGTTTGTCTAGGGGTGACGGTAAATCGACACTCCTGACAGGTGCGACAACCCAAGACGGAGAGTCTGAGGCGGTAGGTCTTGAAAGCCTAAAAGGGACTCATGCATTGTCATCTCAAATCAGCCAGGGCGGGCTGGATGAACTGACCGGTGATCACAAAGCGGATGACGCTGCCGGGCGGACTCATCAGGGGCAGAGCGCCCCTTTGCTGGCAGCGAATAAAGCTGACAATACCGCCTCTGCCCCAGCTATTCAGCTGCATAAAGATCAGGCCGGTGACAAACTGGCTGATCAGGTGCAAATGATGATGGCCAAGAACTTAAAGCAGATCGACATTCGCCTTGATCCACCGGAGTTGGGAAAACTGCACATTAAATTGTCGCTCAACCAGGATCAGGCTTCGGTGCATTTTACCGTCGCCAATTCGCAGACCCGTGATCTGGTGGAGCAAGCCATGCCACGACTCCGGGAATTGCTGGGTCAGCAGGGCGTCCAACTGGCTCAGGGCTCTGTTCAGCAAGATAGTGCCGGACAGAATGGCGGCCAATTTCACCAGCAAGAGCAGTCTTCCGGCAACGGAATGATGACGGCGGGCGGAACTGACCCCGGGCAGGGTTCGGACGGTGATGTGACAGAACTGTGGATGAGCCAGAAGAAAGACGGCGTCGATTATTATGCCTGAGCACAGAGTTTGGTAGACTGGCTCGGGCGACAAGAATAAGAAAAGGAATCAAACGCAATGGCGGAAGACCTTAACGGTGGCAGCAAGAAAAAACTGTTTGTGATCATAGCTCTGGCCGTGGTGCTATTGGCTGGCGGCGGGGCCGGGGCTTGGTTCATGTTCGGCGGTGAGGATACCCCTGAACAGGAAGTCGCAAAGCCTCAGGAAAGTGCTGCACCGGGAGCTAAAGAGTCCGCGTATTATGTGATTCTTCCTCAGCCGTTCATTTTCAATGTAACGGGTGACAAACGGGATCGCCTGGTTCAGGTGAAAGTCCAGTTAATGGTTCGCGGCGACGAGAACGAAGCGGCCACCAAACAGCACATTCCATTGATTGAAAGCACGCTGTTGCAGACCTTCAGTGCGGCAACGGTTGAACAGTTACGTACTCCGAATGGCCGTATTGATCTGCGTCAGCAAGCACTGACAGCCGTTCAGGATGCCATGATTAAAGTCGCTGGCAGACAGTCTGTTGAGCGAGTCCTGTTCACTGGTTTTGTAATGCAATAGGTATAAAGTGAGCGATTTATTAACGCAGGATGAAATTGATGCCCTGTTGCACGGGGTCGATGACGTTGATGACGACGATGATGGCCAGGATGAAGCCGGGGTCATCTCGTTTGATTTTTCCTCGCAGGACCGTATTGTCCGCGGGCGGATGCCGACGCTTGAGCTGATCAATGAACGTTTTGCCCGTCATATGCGGATCAGCCTGTTCAACATGCTGCGAAAAACGGCGGAAGTTTCTATTAACGGGGTACAGATGCTCAAGTTTGGTGAGTATCAGAATACCCTGTACGTCCCGACCAGCCTGAATATGGTGCGGTTCCGGCCGCTGAAAGGAACGGCACTGATCACCATGGAGGCCCGGCTGGTTTTCATCCTGGTCGAGAATTTCTTCGGGGGCGACGGCCGTTTTCACGCCAAGATCGAAGGGCGGGAGTTTACCCCGACCGAGCGACGTATCGTACAGATGCTGCTGAAGCTGGTGTTTGAAGACTACCGCGAAGCATGGTCTCCGGTGATGGGGGTGGAGTTCGAATACCTGGACTCTGAAGTGAACCCGACCATGGCCAACATTGTCAGCCCGACGGAAGTGATTGTTGTCAGCTCCTTCCACATTGAAGTTGATGGTGGCGGCGGTGATTTTCATGTCGTGATGCCGTACTCCATGGTCGAGCCAATCCGTGAGTTGCTTGATGCCGGTGTACAAAGTGACAAGATGGATACTGACGTGCGCTGGAGCAAAGCGCTGCGTGACGAAATTATGGATGTACCGGTAAATATGCGGGCCAAGCTGCTGGATGTCGAGCTGACTCTGCGCGACCTGATGGAGCTTCAGCCGGGCGATATTATCCCGATTGATATGCCGGAACATGCCACGGTGTTTGTGGAAGACCTGCCGACCTATCGCGCCAAGATGGGGAAATCAGGGGAAAACATCGCCCTCAAAATCACCGAGAAACTGAAACGTCCGGATATGGTGAAGAGCGATCTGGCCTTCCTGGACCGAAATGAATTAGGTACGGCACTGCTGAACCTGGACAGTGACGACAACGATAATGATAGGTAAAAGCCATGTCTCAGAATGATCAACAAATTGCCGATGATTGGGCTGCTGCGCTGGCCGAACAGGCGGGTGCCGAAGATGATGCTCAGCCAGCACCGCTGGAAGAACTGACTGACGAATCGAGACCGATTGGTGACGATGAGCGCCGTAAACTGGATACCATTCTGGATATTCCGGTCACGATTTCGATGGAAGTCGGTCGTACTCAGATCAGCATCCGTAACCTGCTTCAGCTGAACCAGGGGTCGGTTGTGGAATTGGACCGGGTAGCCGGTGAGTCACTGGATGTGATGGTCAACGGGACACTGATTGCTCACGGCGAAGTGGTTGTCGTCAACGACAAGTTCGGTATCCGCCTGACCGACGTGATCAGCCAGACTGAACGCATTAAGAAGCTGCGCTGATGAGTGTACATCAAAAGCGTTTAGCTCAGGCCGGATTAGGCCTGTGTTATGGGGTTGGTCTGTGTTATGGATTGCTGGGCGCAGGCCCGGCGATGGCCGCAGGCACGGCGCCGGAACTCAATATCGCAACGACCCTGGCTTCCCTGATACTGGTCTTGGTCATTATCGTGTTGTTGGCCTGGTTACTCAAACGCATGAAATTGCCGGGTATGCAGGGTGGTGACCGAACCCTGCGGGTACTGCGTCAGCTACCGGTCGGACAGCGTGAACGCATCGTGCTGCTGCAGGTGGGTGATGAGCAGATGCTGGTGGGAGTGACGCAACAGAATATCTCGATGCTGGGGAAACTGGATACGCCTATCGCCACGGATGAGATGCAGGGGAGTGGCGAGTTTGCCAGTCACCTCAGCAGGCTGTTAAAAAAAGATGAGAAAAAATAATTGGATTGCCGCCGCTCTGGCGGCTTTTTCGCTTTGTTTTGCAATGTTTGTCACACCGATGGCATGGGCAGCGCAAGGCGATACCGGCACGGCTGCCAGCAGTGTCACAGTCAGCGAAATGCAGAGTGAGGCGGGTTCAACCAAGATGGTGCTCAGTAAAGGGGGCGGCAGTGGTATCCCGGCTTTCTCGGTTACGGTTAATCCTGACGGCAGCGAAGATTACTCGGTGACCCTGCAAATTCTGGCTCTGATGACGGCGCTCGGCTTTTTGCCGGCGATCGTCATTCTGATGACCTCGTTTACCCGCATTGTGGTGGTGATGTCGATTCTGCGTCAGGCCATGGGGTTACAACAAACGCCTTCAAATCAGGTCATCATTGGCATTGCCTTGTTTCTGACCTTTTTTATTATGTCGCCAGTGCTGGATCGTATTAATAATGAGGCGGTGCAGCCCTATATCAATGAGCAGATGACCGCGACTGAGGCTTTGCAAGCGGCGCAGGATCCGCTGCGGCAATTCATGCTCAAGCAAACCCGGGTTAAAGATCTGGAAACTTTCGTCAATATGTCTGGCTCTTCGGCCACAGACCCGCAGGAAGTACCGATGACGGTGCTGATCCCGGCTTTTGTGACCTCTGAACTAAAGACCGCTTTTCAGATTGGCTTCATGCTGTTCTTGCCGTTTTTGATCATCGATCTGGTGGTGGCCTCGGTGCTGATGGCAATGGGTATGATGATGCTGTCGCCGATGATTGTCTCTCTGCCCTTTAAGCTCATGCTGTTTGTACTGGTGGATGGCTGGAACCTTATTCTGTCGACGTTGGCGGGGAGTTTTGGCACATGACGCCGGAAGCGTTTGTCGAGATATTTCAGGAAGCCCTGTACATGGTGCTGATCATGGTCAGTGCCATTGTGGTGCCGGGGTTGCTGATTGGTCTGGTGGTCGCGGTTTTTCAGGCGGCGACCTCAATCAACGAACAGACCCTGAGTTTTTTGCCGCGTCTGATCGTGACGCTGCTGGCACTCATGCTGTTTGGTCACATGATGACTCAGATGCTGATGGATTATTTCTATCGGATTATCGATCAGATTTCGCAGATACTGTACTGACGGGGCGGGTCGATGCAATTTTCTGCACCTTTGTTGCTTGACTGGATTGCCAACTATTTCTGGCCGCTGACCCGCATCTCATCAATGATGATGGCGATGAGTTTTTTCGGTGCCCGTTTTGTCTCTCCTAAAATCCGGCTCTATTTGTCACTGACGGTCACCTTCGCGGTGATGCCGATGTTACCCAAAGTACCGGATACGATTGAGCTGTTGTCATTTCAGGGATTTCTGACTGGCGCACAGCAGGTGTTCATTGGTGCCGCGATGGGACTGGTGACCCAGTTTATTACCCAGGTGTTTGTGTTGCTGGGGCAGATTCTTGGTATGCAGTCGAGTATCGGTTTTGCGTCGATGGTGGATCCGGCCAATGGCCAGAATACGCCGGTGCTGGGGCAGTTTTACATGATGCTTTCCATCATGCTGTTTCTGGCTACAGACGGGCATCTGACGATGCTTAATCTGGTGGTCTTGAGCTTCCAGACACTGCCGATTGGCGAGTCGATGCTCCGTCCGCAGGATTATTACGAGCTGGCAGGCTGGTTCGGGCTGATGTTCAAGCTGGGGCTGAATATGTCGCTGGCAGGCATTATTGCCCTGTTGACGGTGAACCTCTCGTTCGGGGTCATGACACGGGCGGCTCCCCAGCTCAATATTTTCTCGCTCGGTTTCTCTTTTGCGCTGTTGCTGGGGCTGCTGATCAGCTGGTTTCTGGTCGCCGGTATTATTCCCCACTATGAACAGACCTGGGAGCTGGGCGTTGATCAGGTCTGTGGCCTGATCCGGATGGAATGTTAGGCCTGTTGCTAACAGCTAACAGCTAACAGCAAACAGTGTTATCACATCATCAAGCCCACTTGGCTGACTTAATACAAAGCCGGAGAAAATAACCCATGGCAGAATCAGACGGTCAGGAACGTACCGAAGACGCCACGCCCCGAAGGCTTGAGCAGGCGCGGGAGAAAGGGCAGGTACCGCGCTCAAGAGAACTGGCGTCTGTTGCTGTTCTGGTTGCGGGGGCCGTCGGGCTGATGTGGTTCGGCGAGTCTCTGGGCAAAAGTCTGGCGGAAATGATGGGGAAAATGTTTACCCTGACCCGCGATGAAGTGTTTGATCTTAATCGATTGTTTGTCGTGATTACCGCCGCGCTGTCGCACGTCGCCTTGCCGCTGTTTCTGGTGCTGGTGTTCCTGTTTTTCGCTGCTGGGATCGGGGCGGCCGGACTGGGGGGGATCAGCTTCTCGATGCAGGCGGCTTCTCCCAAGTTTTCCAAGCTGAGTCCGATAAGCGGGGTCAAGCGGATGTTTGGCAAGCAGAGCCTGGTCGAACTGATCAAATCCATCCTCAAAGTCTCGCTGGTAGCCGGAGTGGCTTACTTTCTGATGCGCGCCAGCCTGGAAGATCTGTTCCAGCTGACGGTCGAGGTGTACCCGCAGAACATGTTTCATGCGCTGGATATTCTGGTGCGCTTTATCCTGCTGATCTGTTGTTCATTACTGATCGTGGTGGCGATTGATGTGCCGTATCAGATTTGGCAGCACAAAGAGCAGTTGAAAATGACCAAGCAGGAAGTCAAGGACGAATACAAGGAAACCGAAGGTAAGCCGGAAGTGAAGGGCCGGATTCGGATGCTGCAACGGGAAATGGCCCAGCGCCGGATGATGGCTGATGTGCCGCAGGCTGATGTCGTTATCACGAACCCGGAGCACTTTTCCGTGGCACTGCGCTATGACCCCAATATTGACACGGCACCGGTGGTGGTAGCCAAAGGCACCGATTTTCTGGCACTGAAAATCCGTGAAATTGCCAATGAACATAAGATCGATATTGTACCGGCGCCGCCGCTGGCCCGGGCGCTCTATCACAGCACGGAGCTGGAGCAACAAATTCCTGACGGGTTGTTCAGCGCTGTCGCCCAGGTGCTGGCGTATATTTTCCAATTGAAACAATACCGTAAGGGGCGCGGTAAAAAACCGACCTTGTCCCGGGAAGCTGCCAATATTCCGGAGGAGTATCGGCACTAAGCAAAAAGTTGCTACTGTCATTTTTTTGACTTAAAAGTGGAATAAATATTGCTAAGTTTGATTGCATTTTAATACGAGCAAGTACCTAACTTGCTCAATTAAAACACGTTTATTCCTTGCGCAACTGAGCAGCTTTCAGACCTGATGAAACTTTCTTTACCTTTTGCTGAGAAATTGCCGTTCGCCCGGCTTCAGTCGATGCCGGCCATTGGCGCGCCGGTGATGGTGCTGGCGACGCTGGCCATGGTGGTGTTGCCGATGCCGCCGCTGCTGCTGGATATGGCATTCTCCTTCAATATCGCACTGGCACTGGTGGTGCTGTTGGTGACCGTTTATACCCGTCGCCCGCTCGATTTCGCCGCGTTCCCGACCGTGCTGCTGATTGCGACCTTGCTCCGGCTGGCGCTGAACGTGGCATCCACCCGGGTCGTGCTGCTGTACGGCCATGAAGGGGAAGGGGCCGCTGGTCAGGTGATCGATGCCTTTGGCTCGGTCGTGATTGGCGGTAACTACGCGGTCGGTCTGGTGGTATTCCTGATCCTGATGATTATCAACTTTATGGTCGTGACCAAAGGTGCTGGTCGTATCTCAGAGGTTAGTGCCCGCTTTACCCTGGATGCATTGCCGGGTAAGCAGATGGCCATTGATGCGGATCTTAATGCCGGATTGATTGATCAGGAGCAGGCGCGCACACGCCGTCAGGAGGTCACCAAAGAAGCGGACTTCTACGGTTCAATGGACGGTGCCTCAAAGTTTGTAAAAGGCGATGCCATCGCCGGTATTCTGATCCTGTTCATCAATATTATCGGTGGTCTGGTTATCGGGATGGGGCAGCACGGCCTGGCTTTTGGCGATGCCGTTCAAATCTACAGTTTGCTGACCATTGGTGATGGTCTGGTTGCCCAGATCCCCTCTCTGCTTCTATCGATTGGGGCGGCCATGATGGTCACTCGTCAAAATACCGACGAGGACATGGGCCAGCAAATGATTTTCCAGATGTTCAACAATCCTCAGGCGCTGGTGATTACCGGCGTGATCCTGTTTGTGATGGGGATAGTGCCTGGGATGCCGCATGTTCCTTTTCTGTTGTTGTCAGCCATGATTGGCGGCTTTGCTTACTGGCGTCTTAAGAAAGATCAGGCGGCAGCCAAAGCTGAGGCGGAAGCGCCGGTGCCTGATTTACCGGCACAGCAACCCCAGAAAGAATTGTCCTGGGATGACGTTAAACCGATTGATGTGATTGGGCTGGAAGTCGGCTACCGGCTGATTCCGATGGTGGACAAAGATCAGGGTGGCGAGCTGCTGGATCGGGTGAAAGGGGTGCGGAAAAAGCTGTCGCAGGACTTTGGTTTCCTGATCCCGCCGGTTCATATTCGCGATAATCTTGAGCTGCCACCGAATACTTACCGTATCAGTCTGATGGGCGTCGCCTGTGGGGAAGCCCATATTCACCCGAACAAAGAGCTGGCCATTAATCCGGGCCAGGTCTTTGGCAACATCGACGGCGAGGCGACCACGGATCCGGCGTTCGGCCTGGAAGCTGTATGGATCACGGTTTCACAGCGTGAGCACGCTCAGGCACTGGGTTACACCGTGGTGGACTCAGCCACGGTACTGGCGACGCACTTAAGTCAAATCCTGGCCAATAATGCTTCTCAGCTGTTGGGACATGAAGAAGTCCAGAACCTGCTGGAATTGCTGTCCCAGTCAGCACCGAAACTGGTGGAAGGCTTTGTGCCGGATCAATTGTCACTCGGGACTGTTGTGAAAGTGCTGCAGAACCTGCTGCATGAAGGTATTCCTATCCGTGATATTCGGACGATTACCCAGACTCTGTCGGAGTACGCCGTGAAGAGTCAAGATCCTGACATCCTGACCGCAGCAGTCCGAATCAGCCTGAAACGACTAATTTGTCAGGAAATCAATGGTATAGAGCCTGAGTTGCCAGTGATTACTTTGGTTCCTGAGTTGGAACAGATATTGCATCAGACGATGCAATCTGCCGGTGGTGAGTCTGCCGGTATTGAGCCTGGACTGGCTGAACGTCTGCAGCGTTCGCTGACAGAAGCGACCCAGCAGCAAGAACTGAAAGGGGAGCCAGCGGTATTGCTGACCTCCGGAGTTCTGCGTTCGACATTGGCGAAATTTGTGAAAAATACCATTCCTTCCCTGCGGGTGCTTTCCTACCAGGAAGTTCCGGATGAGAAACAGATTCGTATTGTCAGTGCCGTTGGAAATCAGTGATGAATCTTGACCCGTACCGGTTATTACCGGGCGGGAGCCCGACAAGGAATGTCTGAGGCATGGCAGGAGCCATGACGATAGCACGATAAAGCGGGAATATCAGATTGAAAATAAAACGTTTTTTTGCAAAAGATATGCGCGCCGCCCTGAGCCAGGTTAAGGAAGAGCTCGGGGCTGATGCCGTGATCATGTCCAACAAAAAAGTGACGGGCGGGGTTGAGATTGTGGCAGCCGTGGATACGGATGTGCCAAACGAGCCTTCACCGGAAGCGATTCAGAGCCGTAATGCATTGGCTGAGCGACTGGGTCAGGCTAAGCGCAAGCTGGCTGAAGATAAAGTGCAGTTGCAGCAGCCGTCATCCCGCTTTGCCAATGTGCTCAACAGCTATGCTGGTGGTGAATCGGCTGGCGACAGCGGTGATGAGATGCAAAGTGAAGTGGATTCTCTGTCCGCTTTGCTGCATCGGCAGTCCAAGCAGCAGGCCGGTTCCCGTGACGCGTATTCAGGTCAGAACTCGCAGCAGAGCGGCTCGTCATCCTTCCGTCAGGGTTACGGCGATGACGCCCAGGCTCGCCGCATGAACGGCTTTCCGGCCAATGATCGTCGGAAGTCAGAGCCGGGGCAGATGGCGCGTGGCCTTAACCGTGCGAATAACCGCCGCGATACCAATCACCACGAAGGGCATCGTCAAGACAGTCATCAGGGCTATCAACCGCGCCATGCACTGGATATCGGCGACTACCGCCGTCCTGACGCTCGTGGTTATGAACCCCTGAGCGGCCAGCGTCAGAAGAACAGCTATTCATCCGCGCCGAAAAAAGGCAATCGTCTGGATCCGACCCGGTATGACCCGAAAGTCAGTCAGTACGAACAGGATGAGATGGAATCAATGCGCAGCGAGCTGGCGACCATTCGACGTCTGCTGGAGCATCAGGTCTCCGGTCTGATGTGGCAGGAGGTTGAACGCCGTGAACCGATGCGGGCGATGATGATCAAGCGGCTGGAAAAAATGGGCTTGTCACCTGAATTGTCAGATCAGCTGGCCTGTTACATCCCGGAAGACGTGCCTGCTAATGAAGCCTGGCCAGCGCTACTGGAGTTGCTGTCGGATCAAATTATTACCACCGACGACTGTATTCTGGAAACCGGTGGGGTGGTTGCCCTGCTGGGCCCGACCGGCGTCGGCAAAACCACGACGATAGCCAAACTGGCCGCCCGCGCGGCAATGGAGTTTGGTCCGGATCAGATCGCGCTGGTTACGACAGACACATTCCGGATTGGTGCCCACGAACAGCTGGCGACGTACGGACGCATTATGGGGTGTCCGGTACGAGTGGCTAAAGATGCCGAGGAACTGGCCGATATACTTCATCAGTTACGTCATCGCCGGCTGGTTCTGCTGGATACCGCAGGCATGGGACAGCGTGATATCCGTCTGTCAGAGCAGTTGGATACCCTGATGCACAACAGCGGTTCGCAAATTCGCAGTTTCCTGGTGCTACCGGCCACCGCACAGCGTCGGGTGCTTCACGAAACGATTGAACATTTCCGGCGTATTCCGTTGTCAGGCTGCGTACTGACCAAGCTGGACGAATCACTGAGCCTCGGTGAAGTCATCTGTATGGCGATTCAGCATGCGCTGCCGATTGCCTACCTGGCAGACGGCCAGCGGGTACCGGAAGATATTAAGGTCGCAACAGGCAATTACCTGGTTGCACGGGCAAATGAACTACTAGAACAAGAGTTAAGCCAGCAATCCCACTTTTGGACGAGTGACAGCTCCGAGAATCTGGCGGCGGACTTTTATGATTGAGAACAGCATGTACGATCAAGCGAGCGGTTTACGCCGTATGACACAGTTAACCTCTACCAAAGTCATTACAGTTACTGGCGGGAAAGGGGGAGTAGGCAAAACCAATGTCACTCTGAACATGGCAATTGCGATGGCCCGTCAGGGTAAGCGCGTCATGGTGCTGGACGCCGACCTCGGGTTGGCAAACGTGGACGTTATGCTGGGATTGCGTGCCGTACGAAATTTGTCCCACGTACTGGCCGGTGTCTGCGACCTGAAAGACATCATCGTTGAAGGCCCGTACGGGGTGAAAATTGTCCCGGCTTCTTCCGGAACACAAACCATGGCAGAGCTTACTCCGGCTCAGCACACCGGATTGATTCGGGCGTTCAGTACCTTGGAAGATGACATTGATGTGCTGCTGATTGATACCGCAGCCGGTATTTCCGACATGGTACTGAGTTTCTCTCGGGCCGCGCAGGATGTGCTGGTGGTGGTATGCGATGAGCCTACGTCGATTACCGATGCCTATGCCCTGATTAAGATTCTCAGCCGCGAATACGATGTCCAGCGCTTCAAAATTGTGGCGAATATGGTGCGTAGTTACCGTGAAGGGCGCGATCTGTTTGCCAAACTGACCCGGGTGTCGGAGCGTTTTCTGCGTGCGAACCTGGAGCTGGTAGCTTGTATCCCACTTGACGATCGGGTGCGTCAGGCCGTGAAACGCCAGAAGGTAGTCGTGGAAGCCTTTCCGCGCAGCCCGGCGGCGCTGGCCTTTACCTCATTGTCAAACAAAGCCCTGAGCTGGCCGGTTCCGGCATGCCCGGGCGGACACGTTGAGTTCTTTGTTGAAAAGCTACTGATCCGAAGCTCACGTCAAGAGGTGCCGCTCAGTGAATCCTAAGGCAATGCCATATGGCCAGTATCAGCAGAGCCCGCATGCCTTTATTGAGCGCTATTCGCCGTTGGTGAAACGCATTGCCCACCATTTGATGGGGCGCCTGCCCCCGAATGTACAGCTGGAAGACCTGATTCAGGCCGGCATGATAGGCCTGCTGGAAGCCCAGCAGAACTATGACCCGACCAAAGGCGCGAGTTTCGAAACGTTCGCCGGGATCCGGATTCGCGGGGCCATGCTAGACGACATTCGTCGCGGCGATTGGGTACCACGCTCTGTGTACAAAAACAGCCGGCGAATCAGCGAAGCGATAGCGGCGCTGGAAGGGGAACTGCGGCGGGACCCCAATGATCAGGAGATTGCCGCATATCTCGAAATGACACTGGAACAGTACCACCAGGCTTTAAATGATGTTAATTGTGGTCGCCTGATAGGGATGGAAGACCTCGGGGTCTCCGAAGATGCGGTGGCGAATGAGGAATCTCTAGAAGAAAATCTTCCCTTTCAGGGGGTTGTAGATGATAATTTTCGTCAGTCACTGGTGGAAGCCATCAAAAGCCTGCCTGAGAGAGAAGCCTTGGTCCTTTCTCTTTACTATGACGAGGAACTCAACCTCAAAGAGATTGGCGCTGTGATAGGGGTCAGTGAATCCCGCGTTTGCCAGATTCATAGTCAGGCAATGCAACGTTTGAGGTCCAAGCTACGCGCGTGGACCACGTAATAACCATTTGAGACAACACTGTGACCTCAGTGGAGGCAACTTTGAATAAAAACATGAAAATCCTCATTGTCGACGATTTTTCGACAATGCGCCGTATCGTAAAGAATTTGCTGCGTGACCTGGGCTTTAACAACACCCAGGAGGCGGATGATGGATTGACTGCGCTACCGATGCTGAAAAAAGGTGGCTTTGACTTTGTCGTGACCGACTGGAACATGCCGGGCATGCAGGGAATTGACCTGCTGAAACATATCCGTGCCGATGCTGAACTGAAGCATCTGCCGGTACTGATGATCACGGCGGAAGCCAAGCGCGAACAGATCATCGAAGCCGCTCAGGCGGGTGTGAATGGTTACATCGTTAAGCCATTTACTGCTGCAACACTGAAAGAGAAATTGGAAAAAATCTTCGAACGTATGCAGTAATCGTGTCGTGCGCTAAAGGATAATTACAATAATGATTACACTTGATCAGGCAAAACAGCTTGTCAGCCTGCTTGAACAGGGTAACCAGGAAGACGCGAATGCGCTGCTGAACCGTTTGGTAGCTGATAATCGCGATCCGGTTTACGCTGAAGTCGGCAAACTGACACGTCAGTTGCACGATTCGCTGGCAAATTTCCGCCTTGATCCCCGCATTAATGACTTAGCAAAAACGGAAATCCCCGATGCCCGTGATCGACTGACCTTTGTCATCGATAAAACGGAGCAGGCGGCAAACAAAACCATGGATGCCGTTGACAGCATTCAGCCGTTGGCGGAACGGCTGGGGGACACCTTACAACAGGTACATCCACGATGGCAGCGCCTGATGGGCGGGCAGATTGCATTGGCTGAATTTAAGTCGCTCTGCCACGATATCGACGGTTTGCTCACTCAGGTCGAGAGTGACAGCACCATTCTGCGCAGCCAACTCACAGAAATTCTTATGGCTCAGGATTTCCAGGATCTGACCGGGCAGATTATTCGCCGGGTTATTGAACTGGTTCACGAAGTTGAAGACCAGCTGGTTGAAATTCTTAAAGCTTTTGACATGGAAAGCGAAGACAGAACAGAGGCACTACGCGAAGCTCGCAAGCTTTCGCCGGAAGGCCCGATTGTCAACAGCGAAGTCCGTGAGGATGTAATGTCTAGCCAGGACGATGTCGACGACCTGCTATCGAGCCTAGGATTTTAGGGGAATGATATGAGCTTTGATTTAGACGAAGATATCCTGCAGGACTTTTTGATTGAAGCCGGGGAAATCCTGGAGCTGCTGTCCGAGCAGCTGGTTGAGCTGGAGCGGAGTCCGGAGGATACGGATCTGCTCAATGCGATTTTCCGCGGATTCCATACCGTGAAAGGTGGCGCTGGCTTCCTGTCTCTGACTGAGCTGGTTGAAGCGTGTCACGGGGCTGAGAATATCTTCGACTTGCTGCGCACAGGGAAGCGCAGTGTGACGCCTGAGCTGATGGACGTGATCCTTGAAGCACTCGATACCATTAACGTGATGTTTGGTCAGGTGCAGGATCGCGAGCCGATTGACCCTGCTGATCCGGCCTTGCTGGACTCGCTGCACCGTTTCAGTCAGCCACCGACAGCTGAAGAGCTGGCACAGGCGGCGGCACCAATTGAACAACCGGCGCCAGTTGTTGAAGACATTCCGATAATGGCAACGGAAGCGTCTGTTGTACAACCGGTCGTTCAGCCTGACAGCCAGTTAGTGATGCCGTCCGGCCCGCAAGGTGGGAGTGAGAATACTTCTGCTATTGCCGGTAACTCGGTTGACGACATTACCCAGGACGAGTTTGAGCGTCTACTGGATGAGCTCCATGGCGTGGGTTGTGGCCCGTCTGTCGATACCAGCCCGGCCAACAACGCAGTGGCTGATGCGGGCAAGGATATTGTCAGCCAGATTCAGTCTGACAGCGGAGATATCACCGACGATGAATTTGAGCGCCTGCTGGATGAGTTGCACGGCGTCGGTAAAGGCCCTGGCAACAGTGAATTTTCAGCTAGTGCTGACACGGCTGCCTCGCTGTCTCCGCAGGGTCATCCATCCGCGACTCTGGCGGCGGCTAACGCTGCTGCAACTAGCGGTTCAGTACAGACACCACACAGTGCGTCTGGCATGGCATCAGGCAATGCCGATGACCTGATGACCGACGATGAATTTGAACGTTTGTTGGATGAGCTGCACGGTGTGGGCAAAGGCCCGACGGCGGAAGAGCTGGAAATGGCAACTAAGCCCGTCGCTCAGATGATTGAGGAAAGCCACACGTCCGCTACTGAGCCTGCGGAGGCGGTGAATTCTGCGCCGAACCCGGCACAGAGCCCAGCTCAGGACTTCGCTCAGGATCTCGCCCACAACTTAGCTCAAAATAATGCGGCTCCGGTGGCTGTTGCACGCGCTGCCACGGCAGAAAAACCGGCGGTTGCTGAAACCCGAATGGCGAAGCCTGCTGCGGGTGCCAAAGAGAAAGCTAAATCGTCTGATGCCACGGTTCGGGTAGATACCTCGACCCTGGATACCATCATGAACATGGTTGGTGAGCTGGTGCTGGTACGTAACCGCTTGGTCAGTCTGGGGCTGAACAGCAACGACGAAGAAATGTCGAAAGCGGTCGCGAACCTGGATGTGGTTACTGCGGATCTGCAGGGCGCGGTCATGAAAACCCGTATGCAGCCGATCAAAAAAGTCTTTGGTCGCTTCCCGCGGGTGGTACGGGATTTAGCCCGAAGCCTGAAAAAAGAAATCGTGCTTGAAATGCGCGGTGAAGAAACGGATCTGGATAAAAACCTGGTGGAGGCGCTGGCCGACCCATTGATTCACCTGGTGCGTAACTCAGTGGATCACGGTATTGAAATGCCGGATATCCGTGAAAAAGCCGGTAAACCGCGAATCGGTACCGTGCTGCTGGCGGCCTCGCAGGAAGGGGATCACATTCTGCTGACCATCGAAGACGATGGGGGCGGTATGGATCCGGATAAGCTACGCGCCATCGCTGTTGAGCGGGGCGTGATGGATACCGATGCAGCCTCGCGTTTGACCGATACTGAATGCTACAACCTGATTTTTGCCCCGGGGTTCTCGACCAAGAAAGAGATTTCCGATATCTCCGGCCGTGGTGTAGGGATGGATGTGGTGAAAACCGGTATCAGCCAGCTTAACGGCTCGATCAGTATTGATTCGGCGATGGGCAAAGGCACTCGTATTGACATCAAGGTGCCGTTGACGCTGGCCATTCTGCCAACCTTGATGGTCGGCGTGGCGAATCAGCCGTTTGCGCTACCGCTGGCAAGCGTGAATGAAATTTTCCATCTGGATCTGCGTAAGACTAATACGGTCGATGGCCAGCTCACCATTATCGTGCGTGATAAAGCCATTCCGTTGTTCTACCTGCAGGACTGGTTATCCGGTGCCGGTGCACCAACGCGCGAGCGTGACCACGGCCATGTGGTGATTGTACAGATTGGTCACCAGCGTATCGGTTTTGTAGTGGATACCCTGATTGGTCAGGAAGAAGTCGTGATCAAGCCGCTTGACGAACTGCTGCAAGGTACGCCGGGAATGGCCGGTGCAACCATTACCAGTGATGGCCACATTGCCCTCATTTTGGATGTGCCGAACCTGCTCAAGCACTATGCCAGTCGTTAAGTTACAGGTCTGACAAAGCGGCGCTAGCCGGAGCGAAAAACAGGGGGAAGTAACATTTTTCACTGTCCTCCGGCCAGCGACCAGCCAGGGGCTTTGCCAGACAGGCAGGGGCAAATCGACAGGATTGTGCTCTCGCTCGTTCGGTAAGGCCCTTCATTTTTAAAATAAAGAATTCACAGAGTAACCCTGTTTTATCAGGTGCTAGGTATCTCAACGGGATGAACGCATAACATGGCAGTCAAAGTATTGGTGGTGGATGACTCCAGTTTCTTCCGCCGTCGTGTCAGTGAAATACTCAACGCGGATCCGCGTCTGGAAGTTATTGGTAATGCAGTGAACGGCAAAGAAGCCGTTGAAATGACGCGTCAGCTTCAGCCGGATGTGATCACCATGGACATTGAAATGCCGGTAATGGACGGTATTACCGCGGTGCGCGAAATCATGAAAGCGGCACCAACGCCGATTCTGATGTTCTCCTCTTTGACCCATGAAGGTGCTAAGGCGACACTGGATGCATTGGATGCCGGTGCGCTTGATTTCCTGCCGAAAAAATTTGAAGACATCGCCCGTAACCGCGATGACGCGGTTGCTCTGTTGCAAAAACGGGTTATTGAGATTGCCCGCAAGCGGATGTTCATGCGCCGCGCAGTGCGTACTCCGCTGACGGGAGGACAGGCGTCTGCACCGTCCTCTGTGTCCGGAGCCTCGTTGAACCGTGACGCTGTGCGTGCCGGCAGTCAGCGTATGGCGCCGACCCACAGTCATGCCTCAGAACCGGTAACCGCAAATTCCTTACGCCAGACGACACCGGTGCGTCCGGCCGCCAAGCCCCCGGTACGATTTAAAGCCAGTGGGAAGAAATACCAGTTGATGGCCATCGGCACATCCACCGGTGGACCCGTTGCGCTACAGAAAGTCCTGACAAAATTACCGGCTAACTTCCCGTACCCGATTGTTTTGGTGCAGCACATGCCTGCCACGTTTACTGCCGCGTTTGCAGCCCGTCTTAACAACCTTTGCAAAATTGGCGTCAAGGAAGCGGAAGACGGCGATACCTTGAAACCGGGAATGGCGTATCTGGCACCGGGCGGCATGCAGATGATGGTCGAAGGTCGTCCGGGGGCTGCGCGTCTGCGTATTCTGGATGGCGGTGACCGAATGAATTACAAACCGTGTGTGGATGTCACCTTCGGGTCGGCAGCCAAGGTCTATCACGACAAAGTGTTGTCGATGGTACTGACTGGGATGGGCGCCGACGGGCGCGAAGGTGCCCGCATGCTGAAAAACAACGGCTCGACCGTCTGGGCTCAGGATGAAGAAAGCTGCGTAGTCTACGGGATGCCGCAAGCTGTCGCAAAAGCCGGTATCTCCAGCGAAGATCTGCCACTTGACCGAATTGCAGAGCGCATTTTGGTCGAGCTGAATATGGCATAGGGAGCGGTCTGTGATTGTCTGGAGTATTGCTAACCAGAAAGGCGGCGTCGGCAAAACCACAACAACGGTAACGCTGGCGGGTCTGCTGTGTGAGCGCAATAAGCGGGTGCTGCTGGTGGATACAGACCCCCACGCCTCGCTGTCGGCCTACCTGAATCTCGATGTCGACCGGGTATCGACCAGCCTGTTTGATTTATTTCAGCTCACGGATATCCGCCGCGATACGGTACGGACGGTTATCCAGCGTACGCCGTTTAAGCATCTGGATATCATTCCGGCCCATATGTCCCTGGCGACGCTGGATCGGGTCATGGGAAACCGCAGTGGAATGGGCTTGATCCTGAAAAAAGCCCTGCATTGTCTGGCAGATGACTACGATTATGTGCTGATTGATTGCCCGCCTATTCTGGGGGTCATGATGGTCAATGCCTTGGCGGCCAGCGATCGTATTCTGATTCCGGTACAGACGGAGTTTCTGGCGATGAAAGGGTTGGAGCGCATGATGCGGACACTGCAGATTATGCAAAAGTCGCGTCCGGATGGTTTCAAAGTCACCATTGTGCCAACCATGTACGACAAACGTACCCGGGCCTCTTTGCAAACCCTGCAGGAGCTGAAGCTGCGTTTCCCGGATCAGGTCTGGGCATCCGCGGTGCCGATTGACACCAAATTCCGTGATGCCAGTATAAAGCACATGCCGCCTTCACTGTTTTCCCGCAACTGCCGGGGCGTGTTTGCGTATAAAACCTTATTGAATTACCTGGAGCGATTGCAACAGGATGAGCGATAGTAACCGTTTGTCCAGCCAGCAGGCGCTGGATGACTATTTTTTTGATTTGCTGGTTGAACCTGAACCTGAACCTGAACCTGTGCCTGAAACAGAAACAGAAACAGAAACAGAAACAGAAACAGGCTCAGCGGCAGATAGCAGTGCCCACGTGGCCAGTGTTCCGGTCGCCGCCGAGACCCCGATTGCGGGTGACGATGAGCCGGAGCCTGAAAACACCCTGGAGGATCCCAGGCCTGATGACGGAGCATTACCTCCGCTTGCAGGGGATCTGACAGCAGAAACATCGGAGGCCATTGCGGCGGCACCGTTTGATTTTTCCTCGCTGGAGAGTCCGTCTGAAGAAGCGGCTGATGCAGTGATGGGGGACATGCCGTGGTGGAGTGAACAAACGTCGCAATCGGCACCCCAATCGCCCCAATTGTCTCCGGCTCGCCAGGTGAGTGCCGATAGGTCGAACGACTGGATTGATCAGGCACCAGAAGCACAACCGGTCGCCCTGGAAAATGTTCAGCGTCTGCTGGATCAGGTCAGCCGCTTATCGACGCAGATGCTGACGCCAACCGACACTGCGGTACCTGAGCCCGATAGCGGTGTCATGGATGCCGCGCCAGAACTGGATGCGGACTGGCAGGCCGTGATGGCTCATGAGGAGATGGCCCATAAAGCGATGGCTCACAAAGCCGTGCAGACAGAATTTGCGACAGAAACGTTAGTTTTGTCGGAAGTACAGCTTTCTGAACAGCTGCCTTCCGAGGTACAGGAACTAGAGCCTTCTGAGTCTGAGTCAACTGATTTAGAGCTTTCGGAAGTGTTACCAGCGGCAAAATCGTTGCAAGAAAACACGGTGGACCAGCCAGAACCGGAGTCAGGCCTAACCGCTGCACCGGAAACGCAGACAGGCGTTGCCCCGCCGGATGACTGGAATCAGCAAAAGAGTCTGGGTAATGAATTTCAGGCGCTGTTTTTTGAAGTCAATGGCGTCACGTTTGCGGTGCCTTTGACAGAACTGGGCGGTATCCATCAGCTGGGCGATTTGAATCATCTGCTTGGCAGGCCACCTTGGTACCTGGGGTTGATGAGTTCGCGTGAGCAGCAACTGGATGTGGTTGATACTGCCCGCTGGGCAATGGCTGAAAAGCTGGCTGATGATGACCACTGCGAAGGGTACCGATACGTTGTCCTTCTGGGGGAAAGTAAATGGGGCCTGGCATGTAATACGCTGTTGGGAACCGAAGCCTTGCCGACCGGTAGTGTGCGCTGGCGGGAGAAAGCCGGTAAACGCCCCTGGCTGGCCGGTATGGTGAAAGAAAAAATGTGTGCGCTAATTCATGTTAGCGAACTAATCTCTATGCTAAACGCGGGATTAGATGTTAATACCAAGCTAGGGCAGCTCTGAAAGAGGCTGGTCTGGTAAGGACAATGTTAAAGCTGCAAAATGAGGAAACAGCATGTCTCAGGTGAGTGTCGCTGAAATAAAAAAAGAAGACAGTAACGATCAGGTCCTGCAGTGGGTAACCTTTCAGCTGGAAGACGAAACATACGGCATCAATGTGATGCAGGTTCGTGAAGTGCTACGTTACTCAGAAATCGCTCCAGTACCTGGCGCGCCTGATTATGTTCTGGGTATTATCAACCTGCGCGGTAATGTGGTTACCGTGATTGATACTCGTGCCCGCTTTGGTCTGGCTCCGGGAGATATTTCAGACAATACCCGTATCGTGATCATCGAAGCGGAAAAGCAGGTTATCGGTATTTTGGTCGACAGCGTTGCGGAAGTGGTTTACCTGCGCAGCTCTGAAATCGACAGCACACCAAGTGTTGGCACGGAAGAGAGCGCGAAATTCATTCAGGGTGTGAGCAATCGTGATGGCCAGCTGCTGATCCTGGTGGATCTGAACAAGCTGCTGTCTGATGATGAATGGGACGAGATGGCGTACCTGTAATGCTGACGGTGTTGTTGCAATGGCTGCCGCTGATTGTTTCTCTGCTGGCGATTCTGTTTGCCTGGTTCATGATTCGGCGTGAGCGTCTGGCTCGTCAGGCGCTAGAGAGCAAATTTGCAGCGACGGAGCTGGTGTTGAAAAATGCCCGCCAGCAAAACGAAAGTATGCAGAAGCAGTTTCAGGAGTTGCGGGCCGGTACCATGGGGATGGGCCAGAAGCTGGCCGAAATGGATCATCAGCTCGAGTCATTGGCCGAGCGACAAGGGGAACTGGCCATGCAGGACCCGGATGGTCGCCTTTACAGCCGTGCCAGTAAAATGGTTGAACTCGGTGCGGATGTAAATGAGCTGATGGAAGAGTGTGATCTGCCCAAAGCGGAAGCCGAGCTTCTGCTGCGGCTGCAGAAAATGCATCAGTCACGGCGCCGCTGAAACCTGTTTTATCGCGAACGCATTTTAACGGCTGGCAACTACAGCGCCAGCTTGTTCAGCTTTAGTACGCTCCGGTGGGCTTATTAAAAACTGGCGTTCCACCGATACACCTAAACGTGTTCATCAATACCTTCAAGCCCTTCCCAGCCGGGAGGGGTTTTTCCGTTCAGTAGCCAGGAAAACGCGATCAGTTCCGCGACAATCCGGTAAACCGGCTCCGGAATTTCGTCTCCCTGCTTCAGGTGATCGAGATACTGGGCCAGCTCTTTATCTTCATGAATCAGGCCGCCTTGTTCTTTTACCTGCGTAATGATGTGCTCCGCCAGCGCACCATACCCTTTGGCGGCGACGGTGGGAGTGTCATACCCGTTGTAATGCAAGGCGATGGCTGATTTTGCTGCATCAACGGCAGAACCTGTTTTCGTCGTCATATTATTTCCCGTTTCTGTTGCTGTAGCTGTATGGTCAGACTGTGATATTCAGGCCACTGCCGGAATCGGTATAGGTTGATTCCGGCTCCTCAACATGCCGGCGAAACTCACTGGAAACCGTCTGAATCCCCATGCTCTCCAGACGTTGGTTTAAGAACGGTGACAAGAGTCGGGTGCGTTCTAACAGCGTAGGGTTTTCCGATTCAAACAACAGCTCTAATTCGTCGCCGTCCCAGCCAGCCTGCACATACACATTATCTGCATTACCTATCGGTAAGCGTAAACGTATCCGCCACTTCGGCTTTTTTTGCGGGTTCTTTTCTGTTGACCGCGTCTCACGCTGGATTTCCAGAAAGGCCTCCCTGCCATTGGGAGTTAGCATCGGCCACATCAGAACCAGTGTATCTTGAGAGGCTGGTGTTGGTGTGGTCAGACGCTGTTCCCCTGCCAGCCTTAACAGGGCACTGAATTCCTCCTGCTGATGAGGTGGAAGCTGGGAAAGCCAGCGTCGCAGTTCACTGCCGGGTTCAGCCAGCTGACGAATGAGCTGTGCCAACGCCTGTTTTCCCGCGCCTTGCTGGAGCCAGTTAATCAATGTGGATTGTGATGACGGTTGCAGCAGCTGGCTTATCAGGTGCAGTAACGGCGTCGTCAGCATTGGCGTCTTTGTATCGGCATTTGTTGTCCCGGGCGTGGCGAGGCCAGTCAGCAAAGGACTGAATAAACGCTGCAAGATAGGTAACTGATTTAACAGACGTTCAAGCTGCGTTGCGGAAGATGCTATCGGTGGTAGCGCAGACGACATGGCCGACGTTTTTGCTGAGTGGGCACTATTGACTGATTTCGCAGTTTGCTGCGTGCCGGATGTTGGTGTTAGCTCAGATTTTGCGGTTTTAGTCGCATTTTCCGGTACATTTTTTACGTCAATTTGTTCATTTTTGCGTTGTAATGTAGCGGAAACGTGAGCGGTGTGTATAGAGGTCACAATTACCGATCCTCGCGCAGGCAGATATCATTCCATGTCTAACAGATCCAGCGGTCGCTGTGATAAGATTCGACCCTAATTGTGTCACCTAGGATACATCATTTTTATGTTGTCTGTTGAAGAGTTAAGTTGTACCCGGGACGAAAGGGTATTGTTTGAGGATTTACATTTTTCGGTTTCATCCGGAGAACTGGTTCAGATTGAGGGCCAGAACGGGGCCGGAAAAACGACCTTGCTGCGTATCTTGGCAGGGTTGGGACGAGCAGACAACGGCATCGTTAGCTGGAATGATGAAAATATCGAATCGGCCCGGGAGCTATACCATCAGGATCTCCTTTTTCTTGGTCACCAGACCGGCGTGAAACGTGAGCTGACGGCTTACGAAAATCTTTCTTTTTTCCAGTCTATGTACGTCCACAATGGTGACAACGGATTAACCGGTGAGGCAATGGTCAGTGGTACCGATGGCCTGTGGCAGGCGCTGGCTCGTGTTGGCCTGGCCGGACGGGAAGATGTGCCTGCCGGGCAGTTGTCTGCTGGTCAGCAGCGCCGGGTGGCGCTGGCCCGACTGTGGCTGAGCAACCATAAGCTGTGGATTCTGGATGAGCCTCTGACTGCGATCGATAAACAAGGCGTCAAAGTGCTTGAGCAATTGTTTCTTTCCCATGTCCAGCGAGGAGGGATGGTGATCCTGACTACGCACCAGGACATGTTCGCTGACAGCGACCATCTACGAAAAATCAAGCTGGGGCGATAACAATCCATGATCAGAGAAATTACCCACGTTGTTCGCCGTGAGCTGATGATTGCGTTTCGTCGTCAGGCTGAAATTTTCAACCCGCTGTGGTTTTTCATTATTGTTATAACGCTGTTCCCTCTTGGTGTTGGGCCAGAGCCGAATTTGTTAGCACGTATTGCACCGGGGATCGTCTGGGTTGCGGCCCTGCTGGCGGCCCTGTTATCGATGGAGCGCCTGTTCCGGGATGATTATGTAGACGGGTCGCTGGAGCAGATGTTGATGATGCCGACGCCGTTGCCGGTCCTAGCGTTTGCCAAAATGGTGGCGCATTGGTTCCTGACCGGGGTACCGCTGCTGCTAATCAGTCCGTTGCTGGCGATTTTATTGTCATTAGACTGGGCAACCTGGAAAGCTGTGGTGTTAACTTTACTATTGGGAACGCCAACCCTGAGCTTTTTGGGCTCCATCGGGGTGGCGTTAACCGTGGGATTGCGAAAAGGTGGGGTTTTATTGAGCCTGCTCATATTGCCGCTCTATATACCTGTGCTTATATTCGCGACCTCCGCGATTGATGCGGCCAGTTTGGGCATGCCGTATAACGGCCAGCTGGCACTGCTGGGAGCTATGTTAGTGGGCTCTGCGACACTTTCTCCGTTTGCTGTCGCAGCTTCACTACGCATCAGTGTGCAATAAATGATTACAATAAAGTTAGCCATAGAGCTTTTTTGCAACTTGTCAGTAAAACTAAAATATCGGCAAAAAAGTAGGTAAAGGCTGACTTATTCATCATACGGGGTGAAATCACCGGTGATGAATTTGAGCAAGCACAAGGAAGCGGTTGATAATGGGTGGATTACCCCTTTGGGAGTATTCACCTTGTGTTAGCCAAAGAGAAAGATGAGTCACGTCTCTGTCACGCAATCAGGCCATGTCAGTGAGCCCGGCTGCAGACTGGAACGTACTAATTACTATTATGTGAGTAGAGCAGAATTATGTGGAAGTGGTTACATCCCTACGCTAAAGCTGAAAATTGTTACCGGTTATGTGGCACTTTGCTACCCTGGTTTTCAATCCTGGCCCTGTTATCAATGGTGATTGGTACCCTCTGGGGGTTAATGTACGCACCGACCGATTATCAGCAGGGTGACAGCTTCCGAATTATTTATCTTCACGTTCCCGCCGCCATCTGGTCGATGGGAGCCTACATGTCTATGGCTATTGCTGCCTTCATTGGTCTGGTCTGGCAGGTACGCCTGTCGGATATGGCGGCGCTGGCGA
The DNA here is from genome assembly GCF_028621875.1 of Photobacterium sp. GSS17. Classification (NCBI taxonomy): domain Bacteria; kingdom Pseudomonadati; phylum Pseudomonadota; class Gammaproteobacteria; order Vibrionales; family Vibrionaceae; genus Photobacterium; species Photobacterium sp. GSS17. Next base: position 952,235 of record NZ_CP117517.1, read on the forward strand.
TGGCACCTATCGGTGCGGTGTTTACCGTGATTGCGCTGCTGACCGGTGCGATCTGGGGCAAACCGATGTGGGGTGCCTGGTGGGTATGGGATGCTCGACTGACTTCTGAACTGATTTTGCTGTTCCTCTACCTGGGTGTTATCGCGCTGTATAACGCGTTTGACGATCAGAAAACCGCGGCGAAAGCGGCCGGTATTCTGGCGATTGTCGGCGTGATCAATCTGCCGATCATCCATTTCTCAGTAGAGTGGTGGAACACCCTGCACCAGGGCGCCACCATCACCAAGTTCGCGAAACCGTCTATCGATGCCAGCATGTTGTGGCCGTTGCTGCTCAACATTGTGGGCTTTGCCTGTTTCTTTGGGGCGCTGACGATGATTCGCCTGCGTAATGAGATTATTGCCCGTGAAAGCCACCGCCCTTGGGTGCGTGAACTGATGAAGTGAGGCCGCTATGCATTTTGACTCTTTCAGTGATTTTTTAGCGATGGGTGGCTATGCCTCTTATGTCTGGAGTTCGTACGGTATTTCAATGGCAGCCCTGATTTGGATTTTAGTTTCCAGCTTGCGCACCAAGCGCCAGCTGGCGGCAGAGATTAAAAATAAAATGGCGCGTGAGAAACGCATCAAAGAAGCGGAAAAACTGGAGAACACACTATGAACCCGAGACGTAAAAAACGCCTGTCGCTGGTACTGGCGCTGGTGGTAGGCCTCGGCGCAACAGTTGGGTTGCTGCTCTATGCCCTGAACCAGAATATGGATCTGTTCTACACACCCACGGAATTGGTAAATGGTAAGCCTGACGGGACAAAACCGGAAGTCGGTCAGCGTCTGCGTATCGGGGGCATGGTGGTAACGGGTTCGGTAGAACGTGATCCCCAGTCGCTGAAAGTCAGCTTTAAAGTGGCCGATGTCGGTCCGGCGGTTACGGTGAATTATGAAGGCATCCTGCCTGACCTGTTCCGCGAAGGGCAGGGCATTGTGGCGCAGGGTGTACTGATCGATGCAAACACCGTTGAGGCCCACGAAGTGCTGGCCAAGCACGATGAAGAGTACATGCCGCCGGAAATCGCTGAAGCGATGAAGAAAACGCATGAACCGCTGAAATACAGCGAGACCCAACTACAGGGCAGTACTGACCAATGATTGTTGAACTCGGCAACTTTAGCCTGATAGTGGCGCTGGGTCTGTCGATCCTGCTCAGCATCTATCCGCTTTATGGCGCATCGGTGGGCAATCAGGCTCTGATGCGCATGGCGCGTCCGCTCACATACGGGGTGTTCGGCATGATTATGCTGTCATTCATCATCCTGAGCTGGGCGTTTTACACCAACGATTTTACCGTTACTTACGTTGCGACAAACTCAAACTCCTTGCTGCCGTGGTACTACCGCTTGTCAGCTGTCTGGGGTGGGCATGAAGGTTCCCTGTTGCTGTGGGTACTGATCCAGGCAACCTGGGCTGTCGCCGTTGCTATTTTCAGCCGTGGCATGCCGCTGGAATCGCTGGCGCGGGTGTTGTCTGTGATGGGGATGATCTCCATTGGCTTCCTGCTGTTTATCATCGCAACCTCCAACCCGTTCCTGCGTACGCTGCCGTATTTTCCGGTAGATGGCCGTGACCTGAACCCGCTGCTGCAGGATCCGGGACTGATTATTCACCCACCACTGCTGTACATGGGTTACGTGGGGTTCTCGGTGGCGTTTGCGTTTGCTATCGCGTCGCTGATGACCGGACGATTGGATACGGCCTGGGCTCGCTGGTCACGTCCGTGGACTATCGCTGCCTGGTCTTTCCTGACACTGGGTATCGCGCTGGGCTCCTGGTGGGCTTATTACGAGCTGGGCTGGGGCGGTTGGTGGTTCTGGGATCCAGTAGAAAACGCATCATTCATGCCATGGCTCGCAGGTACAGCACTGATGCACTCACTGGCTGTAACCGAAAAACGCGGTACGTTCAAAGCCTGGACGGTACTGCTGGCGATTTCGGCTTTCTCACTCAGCCTGCTGGGTACTTTCCTGGTTCGTTCTGGCGTGCTGGTTTCGGTACACGCGTTTGCATCCGATCCTGCCCGCGGCATGTTTATTCTGGGCTTCCTGGTCGTTGTGATTGGTGGTTCGCTGCTGCTGTACGCGCTGCGAGGTGGTCAGGTACGTTCACACGGTAACTTTGCCCTGTTTTCCCGCGAAAACCTGCTGCTGGCGAACAACCTGCTGCTGGTTGCCGGTCTGCTGGTGGTGCTGATTGGCACACTGCTGCCGCTGATCCACAAGCAAATTGGACTGGGCTCGGTTTCCATCGGGGTACCGTTCTTCAATACGCTGTTTACCTGGCTGATGATTCCGTTTGCTTTCATTCTGGGTATTGGGCCACTGGTGCGCTGGAAGCGTGACAATTTGTCTAACATCCGCAAACAAATGATTGTGTCGGCCATTGTGACGCTGCCGGTTGCATTCCTGTCAATCTGGCTGTTCACCGATATCCTGGAGCCAATGGCGGTTCTGGGCATGACGATGGCCGTCTGGATCATCATGATGCATGGTTTTGAGCTTTACGAGCGTGCCACTCACCGTCACAGCCTGTGGACAGGTCTTGGCAAACTAGGACGCAGTCACTGGGCGATGGTTCTGGGTCACATCGGTATGGCGGTCACTGTGATTGGGATTACGCTGGTGTCTAATTATGATCTGGAGCGCGATGTGCGTCTGGCACCGGGCGAGAGCGTGAACGTTAAAGGTTACGACTTTAAGTTTGTTGGCCTGCGTGATGCAGATGGTCCGAACTATGACGGTTATATCGCTGACTTCAACATCACCCGTAACGGCAAAGCAGTCACAACACTGCATGCTGAAAAACGTTTTTACAGCGTGGCGGGTTCAATGATGACCGAAGCGGCGATCAACAGTGGTGTGACCCGTGACCTGTATGTGGCGATGGGTGAGCGACTGGGCGGTGAAGCCTGGGCTGTACGTATTTACTTTAAACCGTTTGTGAACTGGATCTGGTTCGGTGCCGTGCTGATGGCGCTGGGTGGCGCGATGGCAATCAGTGACAAGCGTTACCGGTTCCGCAAAAAAGCACAGCAGGAACAGCCGGTGCTGGCCGAAAGAGAGGCAGAAGCTAACTGATGAACAAGAAACTACTTTTCATTCCTCTGGTACTGTTTCTGGGGCTGGTGGTTATGTTTATGAACCAGCTCAGCCGTAATGCGGAGGGCGATGACCCGACCAAACTGGAATCCGTTTTGGTGGGAAAACCGGTTCCGCAGTTCAAACTGGAAGATCTGGTTGAAGCCGGCAGACTTTATGAGCAGGACATCTTTAAAGGTGAGCCATTACTGCTCAATGTTTGGGCCACCTGGTGTCCGACCTGTTACGCTGAACACACCTACTTAAATCAGCTGGCCAGTGAAGGCGTGAAGATTATCGGCCTGAACTACAAAGATGACCGTCTAAAAGCGGTACGTTGGCTGAATGAGCTGGGTAACCCTTACATTCACAGTCTGTTCGATGGCAATGGCATGCTGGGTATGGATCTGGGCGTTTACGGGGCACCTGAAACGTTTCTGATCGATGGCGAAGGTATCATTCGATACCGCCATGTCGGAGATGTGAATGATCGTAACTGGAACGATACCCTCAAGCCAATGTATGACGCCTTGCTGAAGGAGGCGAAAGGATGAAGGGACGCTCACTTAACCTGATCGGATTTGCATTCAGCGCAGTACTGTCAGTGTCTCTGTGGCTGGGCGCTGTAGCGGCTTTCACGCTGCCGGCGACAGCGACTGCTGCTATTGACGTTTATGAATTCGAATCACAGCAAAAAGAGAAAGAGTTCCACGAATTGACGGCGACCCTGCGTTGCCCTAAGTGTCAGAACAACAGCATTGCAGACTCTAATGCCGAGCTGGCCAAAGATATGCGCCAGAAAACCTATGAAATGCTCAGCGAAGGGAAAAGCAAGCAGGATGTCATTGATTACATGGTGGCGCGTTACGGCAATTTCGTGACCTACAATCCGCCGATCATGGCCTCGACACTGATTCTGTGGGCTGGCCCACTTCTGTTTATCGTGATTGGCTTTACGGTATTGGTGCTGCGCTCTCGCAAAAACAGTGTCAGTAAACCAGCGAAAGGTCAGCTGTTTGATGAAAAAGAGCAAGCCCGTTTGCAGGCCCTGATGGCTGAAATGGGACAGGATATGGCTTCAGACACAGAAGCGGCATCTGGTAACAGCAATGCGGCAGGCGGGAAGGTGAAAAAATGACTTTGTTTTGGTTGATTACAGTCTTCCTGGTACTTATCGCCATGCTGTTGTTTGTGCTGCCGATGTATTTCGGTAAAGAGCAAGACCATGTCGCCAGCCGGGACGAACTGAATAAGGCGTTCTTCAAAGATCGCATGAGCGAGCTGAAGGAAGAAAGTAGCGAAGGACTGGTGGAAAACACCGATGAGCTGGTCGTTGAGCTGCAACAGTCGTTACTTGACGATGTTCCGGCCAATGCCAAAGCGCATCAAAGCAAGGTCAGCACTGCGCTGCTGATTCCGGGCGTTTTGCTGCTGGTGGCTGTCTGCTACGGTATGTACCTGAAAACCGGTAGTCTGGATAAGGTTATGCAATGGCATGAGACGGCTGCGCGTCTTCCTGAACTATCACAACGACTGATGCAGGAGTCGGGTGAGCCGATGTCGGATCAGGAGATGGAAGATCTGACTTTGGCGCTCCGTACCCGTCTGCATGAAACACCTGATGATGCAACCGGTTGGTTGCTGTTAGGACGGATTGGTATGGCGAACCGTGATGCGGAAACGGCGCAAAGCGCGCTGGACCGTGCGTATCGTCTCGAACCAAGTAATCCGGAAGTGCAGCTTAGCTATGCGCAGGCGCTGATGCTGATTGGCGACCCGGGACAATCTGAACGTGCTCGCCGCTTGCTGATGAGCGTGATTAAACAGGATCACACCAATCTGCGTGCGATGTCGTTGCTGGCGTTTGATGCGTTTGAACGCGAGGAATACGATCAGGCCGTGGCATACTGGAGCATGATGAAAGAGCTGATTGGTGCTGATGACCCTCGTGCCGCCATGCTGGATCGCAGCATCGCCCGGGCGGAAGACCAAATGAATCAGGCCGGCAATACTGCGACTTCGGTATCTGTCACTGTGGAACTGGACCCGAGCGTTATCCGTCCTGAGCAAGGTATCGTGATTATTTCAGCGCACTCGGCGGATGGGGCTCCAATGCCCGTAGCAGCAAAACGGTTACCGCTTTCTGCATTTCCTATCACACTGACACTGGACAATCAGGACAGCATGATTCCTGAGCGACCACTGACGTCACTGCCGGAAATGATCATCAAAGCTCGTATCGACAGCGACGGCAATGTGATGACGAAAAAAGGGGACTGGTACGGACAAAGCGAAGTGATTCCGCTGGGTGGCACAACCAAAGTGGTAATCAGTCAGCAGTACGAGTAATTATCATCTCCGTTCAACAACGTATATAATCCAAAAGGCCAGGTAGGTAATATCTGGCCTTATTTTTTTGTCAGTTATGCCGTATAAAAGCAACTGAGTGCATGGTTTCCCTGTTATGGACACCTATGATTCAGAAATGTTCGTGTATGATACCGGAACGTTATAAGCCCTGAGACAATGGATAACATTTTGAAAAGCAAACATCTCCTTGCAACCGCAATTCTGTTAGCCCTGACAGCCTGTGCAGAAACGCCCAAAAGCACGGCTGACTACGCCACTTCATCAAAAAGCGCTTCATCAGACACTGTCGAAAACAGTTCCGCGGTCATTGGCGCGGCTGAATCAGACTCGCAGTCATCTGGAAACAGCACTGGCGTATCCGGGGAAGATGCTGATGCCATGGCTGAAGTAGCAGCAGACGCTGAAGCCTCTGTCGACAGAGCTGGGGGCAACGTCACGTCAGGCGAAGCCACATCAGACGAAACCATCAGCGATGAAACGGACAGTGAGTTACAAGCAGAGATTTTTGCCGAACTGGATCAGCAGGGTGGTGAATATGCGGTTCCAGGCGTCTACGATCCGTTTGAAGGGTTTAACCGTGCCATGTGGAACATCAACTATAACTACCTGGATCCGTATATCGCACGTCCGGTATCACTTGCCTATGTAGACTACGTGCCCTCACCGGTTCGCGGTGGTATCCGTAACTTCCTCTCGAATCTGGAAGAGCCTGCCAGCATGCTTAACAGCTTGCTACGACTGGAAGGTGAGCAGGCAGTGACTCACTTTAACCGCTTCTGGATTAACTCGACCTTTGGTCTGGCAGGCCTTATTGATGTTGCCTCCCGTGCCGACATCCGCAAACCGCGCGATAAAGCCTTTGGTGACACAATGGGCTACTACGGTGTAAATAACGGTCCGTACTTTATGTTCCCAGTTTACGGTCCGGTGACATTGCGCGAAGGCAGTGGTGATATCGTTGATAGCCTGTACTTCCCGTTAAATCTGCTGACATTCTGGCAGAGCTTGGGTAAGTGGGCATTTGATGGGATGGAAGACCGTGCGGCGCTGGTGTCATCGGAAGCGATGTTGAACGACTCTCCAGATCCATATGTCTTTGCCCGTGATGCCTACATCCAGAACCAGAACTTCCGTGCTCAGGGTGAAAATGCAGAACCTGAAACCCCTGTGAACGAAGAGTTTCTTGATGACTTCATGGATGAGATTGATGATGAGTAACCTGCTATAAAGCAGCTTTGATATGATTAAACCATCTGCAGGAATGGCATACTCAGATATCGTGCGAGGGTGCATTTCACTGAGGACTCTGTAGATGGTTCGTCAATCTCTGATACAATCCCTCCAGTTTTGAGTAAGCATTTTTCCAGTATGAACCACAATCCCTCCGATTTAATTGCCCTGTTCAATCAGACATTTCTTGATGTCTATAATACGGAGCTGGTATTAGGTGGCGATGAGCCTATCTATTTACCAGCTGATGATGAGTATCCTCATCACAGAGTTATTTTTGCCAGAGGTTACTTTGCTTCAGCACTTCATGAGATTTCACATTGGTGTATTGCTGGAGCGGAGCGACGTTTACTTGAAGATTATGGCTATTGGTATGAACCGGATGGCCGTAGTGAGTTTAAACAGGCAGAATTTGAAAAAGTTGAAGTAAAGCCACAAGCCATAGAGTGGATTCTGGCTAAAAGCTGCGGATTTCGCTTTCAGGTCAGCTGTGATAACCTGAATGGCGACTGTGAACCAGATAGAGTGGGCTTCACAAATACCGTACGCGAACAGGTTCTTGCTTATCTGGAATATGGCATGCCTGCTCGAGCGAAAATACTGTCTGATGTTTTACGGGGATCTTATCAGATTGCCCCACTGCAACCGTCAGACTTCCCGGCACTAGAGCGTGTTTAATTGGGTCGATTTTCGGCTTTTAACGCGATGTAAGACACCAGAACTTAAAGAGCTAAGTTAACTATGATCCATCAATACGAAGAGAAATTATTAACCCTTATCGACCATATGGTGGAGACGGCGTCTGATGATGAGTTATTTGCCGGAGGCTACCTGCGTGGTCATATATCTCTTTCGGCAGCAAATTGTGAGCTGGATGGTGAGATGTCACTGGAAAGCATGAACCAGCGTGTTGATCAAAGCTTGTCAGAAGCACAATCAGAGTTAAATCCTTCTGACCAACTCCTTGTTAAGTCGCTTTGGGGACAACTAAAGCAGAGTGTCATGCAGTCGCTGTAATAAACGTAAAGCACATGTAAATAAAAGGGCATCAATTCGATGCCCTTTTATTTATGTATATATGTCTTGTTTTCTGTTCTTATTTGTCTGCACTTAAATATTTTCGTTTATAGTCAGAAGACTTAGCAAATAAAACAGTTGGAAAAATCACCAACAGAAATCCAAGCGCAAAAGTTATATTTTCATTTGCTAGTAATTGATAGCAACTGAAAATGAAAATCATCATTACTAACAATATGTTAGTGGTATGAATAACTGGATGATTCACTGAAAAGTGAGCATACGCCCTAAACATGCTCTATACCTCTTTGTTCGCCATTTATTTGACAAAAATTAATCATTTGTCACTTTATTGACATTTATATTATTTAAATATAGTAGACGATTTTGACTTGTCAGAATATTTATATTCGACAAATTTAGCAAAATGTCACAAATTCAAGACTGTTGAAAGTAAGTTCATAAGCATTATTTGCGTATGAACTTATTCTTCTGCAATCGTTATAGGCGACAAAAAAGCGAGTTACTTAAAAAGTAACTCGCTGAAATCAGGTATTTAATATTATCAGTTAGTTGAGGGCCTTGCGGCCATACCATGGATAGCGATCGTCAGTCATACTAAACAGTTGATATTTTCTGTTTAGCATTTGGCCGCCGTCCCGGGTGAGAGGCATCCATGAAATCGTGGCACGGTTCTTACTAGGCTTCACCGTCATGATATCGAACGGAATAGAGATATAGAAACCTTTGCTGTAGCTTCCTTCACCGTATTCTTCAGTCGACATGTCCGTGAACGTTGCGAAGGCACCAGCAATCACACCACTATCAAATTGCTTTGAAAAATCAATGGTGACACCAATGTCTTCCGCAAGATAGCGACCAGCACTAACTCTAAACAGAGTATTGGGCAGCCATTCCCAGTGTGGCTGATAATATGCGGTTGCGTGCCCGGTTAGGGCTCCTGTTTGTACGCGATAATCTTTACCTGTTAGTGGGTCAAATTGCATTTCATCTCTGAAGAATCCGAACTGAGATTCTGGATCCCGTTGCACAACATAATTGGCATCAAAACCAAATGCCCAGTTGCTGCCTATCGGACGATATAGAACCTCGCCACCAAGGCCGCCAAACATCGTCTCGAGATAGCCCCCATAGGCCTGCGCATACCAATTGTTATTCAGCTTATCCATCCAGGTTAGCTGAAGATTATCAACCCTGACTGAATTTTCATTGATGTACTGACGAACTAAAGTACGAACACGCAGGTTGTTGGTTCCATCCGGTGGTACATCGTAAAGGAATTTATCGTAGTTATCATACAGATTGATATAGACAGAACCGCCTACTTCAACATGGTTTGTAAGCCAGTAACCAGCACCGGCATTGATACCAATATTGAATAGGTAAAAGTCTTCTGAACCACCAATGGACTGCTGAAGGGTAGGAGCAATACCAAAGTCCCAATCATCACTTGGTTCAGCGATTTTTTGACCTTTAGGTGTGGTTGGTACCCAAGTTGTCGCACTATCACTTACATCTGCGTCGATATACTTCACTTCTGCGACATCGGCGTATTTGTTCGCATCAATGCGAGTTTCCAGGACTGGCTGACGATTGACCGTTTCAATAATTCGATATTCAGAAATAGAGCTAGTATGGTTTGCCAGCACAGTAGCTGCACGTCGATGAGCCTCCTGACTGTCACGGTACTTTTTCTGCTCGCCAACAATAGTGATGTGATCATTACTTTTATATAAAGTAATATCATCGTACCCAGCGATTGTTTTCAGTTCTTCAGCTAGTACCAAATATTCATTATCACTGATGTGTTCCCCCTCGGCTTTCGGACGGTATGCTGGTAGTGGTTCATCCAGCCAGTTCGCCTTCAAGTCGTTAAAATTGGTTCGTAGGGTAAAACCAAAGGTCCAGGTATTGCCGCGTTCGTAACTTGCTCGCAAGTCCCCCCATTGTCCCAATCGATACAAGACACCATAGTTGAACTTGCTATCCTGAGGCATGCTGACAGACCCGGACACGACAGGTCGATCGCTTTTATAATCGTTTCCATCGTATTCAAGTTTGAAGCGTAAGGGCTCCCAGGGAGATTGATACTCTAGACCGCCATAAAGCGCAGCCGGACCAGAGAAAAAGTTTTCAAATTCAGTCATGCCTCCTTTGCCTGATGCACCGACTGAACGGTCACAAAAGCGGTCAGAAATGTCACAGAACGGGTTTGTAATATTACCGCTGTTACCAATATAGCCCCAGCCAACACCCAGGGTAAAATCGACCTGACCGAATCGTTTGCTTGCAGCAATATATTCACCGTCAAACAAACCTGTCCCGGCAAAGTCTCTAACACCAATTGACGTTTCCGGCAGCCAGTAGCTTTCTTCCAAGAGGCGGATCTTAAAATCCATACCTTTGTCGGTTAAGGTGTTAGAACCACAAAAACTGGGATCATCACAATAAAGCAGATCTTGTATCTCTGTGTATCGCAGTGTGGCTTCTAACCAAGGGAATAGTTGCAACGTTGCCGTATAGTGGTAGTAGTTTTCATTTAATGTAGCCTGCAGATTAAATTCCCCTTCCGGTGCCATACGACCGGTAGGCATCTGCATCAGACCAACACCACCGAAGTCTGATTGAGATGGTTGAAACGCAGGATAACTGAATTCATCCGCCTGAGCATGTAAAGCGGGCAGTAAAGCCAGGCTGATCGCCGATAAACGGCTGATTGTTTTCGGGAGTGGTGTGAACTTTTTCATTACAGCGCACTATTCCTTAGCAAGGCTATCATCTTATCGTTAAAAAATGCAGCACCATCGGGCAGTGAAGCAAATGGGACGTAAATGATGGCACCAGGTGCAATATCCTTATGCTCCGAATTCCAATACGCGACAGGATGTTGCTCAGTTTCGCCATCAGGTTGTATAACCCAGACATAACTGCTATCCGCGGCTTGGAAACGAACCAAAGATTTTAGGTAATCAGCAGCATTTGAACGCTCTGTCCAGGGCCGTTGTAGAAAACCTGACTGGCGGCTCGTGTAGATTGTTTCGGAAATAGCACCAACAATTTTTACAGAATTTGGACGCGGAGGGAGCACGAGAAGCATGTCGTTTGCCAGCTCAGGATTATTTTCTGTTTTGACTCTAACTGCATCAAAATCCAGCGCATACATTGCACGTTTTTGAGTTGTTAAAGTGGATAGCCAGGATCGATAGGCATCAAAAGACGCTTTCTCTGTGGTACTCCCAAGCATGTGATAGATAACTGACATGTTATTCAACACTCTTCGTTTTAGTGCTGAAATATGACTGTCTGATTTTTGTGTAAATAGGGAGGCGTTGGTCCAGTAAACAGCAGACGTGTTTTGTCCATTGGGCAAACTGAGTTTATCCAGATTTTGCAAACTATCTTGCAAAATTTGACTGACTCTAACGGGAGCTGAGTATTGAAGGTGAAGGAGGCGCTCGGTCTGTATTGAAGGCGAAACATAGATATCAACAGTGTCACTGCTGTAAGCGTTAAACGAGCAGCTTAAAAGAATCAATCCAGTACTTAGGGGTTGATAAAATGACCAAGAGAATAAAGGGCGATTGCAGTCGATGAGACACTCATTCTGGTGTCCCTGATGCATTTTGCGTTTTAAGTTAGCGAGACTGACAAACCGCTTAAATAAAGAATTATTCAGATACATCTATGCGAAGACCTCACGAATAGGGCTTTAATAGCGTAAGTTCAATAAAAGGAAGGCCCGGTGCAATTTTTTGTTTACTTTTAAGGACCGCACCAGTATTTGGATCAATCCAGAAATTATTGGTGTAAGAAACCTTTAATGCATCGACGGATACGTGCTCGCTGAAATGAAGCGCTGTAACAGGCTGACCATTAATTTCAATAGTTGCTTGCCCCTCATTCTGAAAATGTGAATTCAGCTTATAGCCAAAATGATAACCGGGTTGCCAGTCGATCTTTCTTTGCCATTGCAAAGGTGTAGAGGCTTTATGTAAGCCGAGCATCAAAGGATCGGGGGAAACACTTTGGCTATACAATAGATTTCCGAATGGGAGATTTAATGTTTTTACTAGTCGCCCATTTTCAGTGGCCAGCATCCCCTTATCTGAAGATAGCCATTTTAACCTGAGAGGTTGATCTGTATGCAATGTAGATGATGGTTGAACGGTATGAGAAAACAGAGGTTCATTTTCAGCAAGTGCCAGAACCATAAAGGCTTGCGGGCCATCTTCGATTTGGGCATACATACTGGCATACGGCAATGCGAGAATATCTTCAGAACTCTTCTGAATGTCACTTTCTCCCAAAATAGCGAGTTTAACAGTATCATTGACATCACTGAATTTTTGACTGCAGCCAGCTAACAATGACAGCAGGCAAATCGCAGTGAAGTATTTCAACGAACCTGATAGATGTCGGTGAACTGTAGTTAAAGAGCTCAACGCCCCCCGACTATTGAAGGAAGAATGAAATTGGGACTGGGTGTGTTGTGGCATGTTAAGCATCCGGATTGCTGTAAATAGTGAAAGCCAACCAAGTCTAATGCATTGCTGTGCATAATGTCATGACCTGATTGGCTTTAACTTAAACTTACTGCTCCCGGCAAAGTAACGAGAGCAAACATTGAAGTGTCAGTAACACTTCAACAAACAATACCATTAACCTTTAGAAGTCAGTGTGGTGGTATTGTTATTGTTGTTGTTAGATGAGTCAGCAACAGCAACAGCACCAACGGCTACTGCAGCACCAACAGCAACTGCAGTGGCAGTAATACCACCAGCAGCGGCAGCTGACGCACCAGCTGTACCAGCAGCTGCACCAGTTGAACTTGCAGTAGTTGCAGTAGTGCTAGATGCAGTGCTACCTGCAGTACTTGAAGACGTGCCTGTTTCAGTTGCAGCGAAAGCTGAACCGGCAACAGACATTGCTGCTAGCAGAGCAATTGCAGTTTTTTTCATTATATTTCCTTACTTGTGATAAAGAAGTTAAAGACAGGTTTGTAAAAAAACCTAAAAAGCTCGGGCGCTTTCTCTGCAATGATATGGTGAATAGCAGCATTGCGCAATGAATCTACCTGCTTGTCATAAAAGAATTTTGTTCCTGTCATTTTCATAAAACGTAAAAATTTGAAACTGATCCCACAACGAATGTTGATTTCTATCCGTATCGCAGCTGATAATTTCGGGCTACTAAGTTGCAGTTATATTGAGATTGTGAAATTTTCTGACATTTTAATAAATTGCTTTTTATCAATCACTTATGATAGCTGTCATTGGATGTTGGAAATAAGCTACAAAACTCATATTCCTATCAACACAAAAAGTGTGTAGAATCTCGTTCAGTTTTGACAGGGTGAAACTGATAGAAATGTGCTCAGAAAATCAGGTCAAAAAAGTAACACAAAAAGTGCAATAAAAATCTCTGAATGTTTGCGAGAGAGCATAAACGGCTGATTAGGCACAAAAATAATGCAGCAGATGGTTATTGGGAACCGAAACTCAAGGGCGGTAGCGTGTCTTAATTGCAACTGAGGTCCGATTTGTTAAGTAGAAATGCGACCTGATTAATTATAACAAACTACCATTTAACACTTTGCTTGGCATGAGCGAAAGCTCACTATGAGGTGTTCAGCTTTCTGCCCTTATATCTATCACGGTAGTTGAAATCCGAAGCTCAACATTGGCATATTCAGTCTTATTTTCCCAATTCATACACACCTTGATTGACATAGAATGCTGATGATCATCGGTGGTTGAGTTAATGTTTCGAAGTACTTTAACTGACTTAATCAGATAGTATCTCAATAGGGTAGGCGTCAAATAACAGAGCAGCATTAAATAAATGCTAAGGAATTTGATGCTCATCGGTTTAATTTAACAGTTTTATTGATTCTTTATTAATTAGTTTTTTCAATGGAAACTAATTCGTATGATTATCTCATTTTCTAATGACTAACTGATTGTTATTCAAACACGATCGGTGTTAGGCAGCAACACAATTTTCAACTCCTCACCAGTACTCATGGCTGGATCACTCTTTATTTTCTCGACTCTTTGATATTTATGCATTTTACGAAGAAGCTTCTGATAACAGGGATGGCAACAGCCATGCTCGCCGGGTGTACTGTACCTGGCTCACATTTAAATGTTGACAATAAAAACGTAATGGTAAGCAGTAATTCGGAAGAACTAGATCTTGCCGAACAAATTAATGTTTATCCGTTGACACCGAGTAAGGTGAAAGAATTTAAAGCGCCCAAGGTCTACTCTAAGCCAAACACGGCGCTTGATGCGGAATTGTCTCGCTATGAATACCATATCGGTCCTGGTGATATTCTCAACATCACAATATGGGATCATCCTGAACTGACCATTCCGGCAGGCTCATACCGTAGTTCTGCAGAGGCTGGTAATTGGGTGCACGCTGACGGGACTATTTTTTACCCATACATTGGCCAGGTTCGTGTTGAAGGGAAAACCGTTACTCAGGTACGGGACGAGATTTCTAAACGACTGGCGGCCTACATTGAAAGTCCACAAGTGGATGTGAATGTCGCTTCTTTTCGTTCACAAAAAGCTTATGTTACGGGCGAAATAAATAAACCCGGTAAACAACCTATTACCAATGTCCCGTTGACATTGCTGGATGCAATCAATCAGGCGGAAGGGTTATCACCTGATGCGGATTGGCGGAATGTTACGCTGACTCGAAACGGTCAAGAAGAAACGATCTCTCTGTATGCGCTGATGCAGCGTGGAGATTTGACCCAGAACCGCCTCCTACGCCCTGGTGATATTATTCACGTTCCGCGTAATGATGCGCAAAAAGTATTTGTTATGGGTGAGGTCAATGATCCTAAACTGCTCAAAATCGATCGTGCGGGGATGAGCCTGACAGAAGCGCTGAGCAACGTGGGGGGAATTAACGAGCTATCTGCTGATGCTACGGGTGTCTTTGTGATACGCAGTCGCGCCAATCAAAATACTGACATTATTGCTGATATTTACCAGCTAAATATCAAAGATGCCTCTGCGTTGGTAATCGGTACTGAGTTTGAGCTGGAACCCTATGACATTGTTTATGTCACAGCAGCGCCAATCACTCGCTGGAATCGCGTGATGCTGCAGTTGCTGCCGACAATCAATGGTTTTAATAGTTTGAGTGAAGGTGCCCAGCGAATTCATCGCTGGTAACGGCTATTAATCTAAACCAGAAGAGTTTACTTAATAAGACGCTTGCTTAATTCTGTAAACTCTTCTGCTTATGCAAACAAGTAATAGAAAATTCATATGTTCGAAAAAATTCTCGTCGTTTGCGTCGGTAATATTTGCCGATCCCCTTCAGGTGAATACCTGCTTAAAAGTTTACTCCCCCATAAACAAATCGCTTCAGCAGGAGTAGGGGCTCTTGTTGGTAAGCCAGCAGATGCTAAAGCGGTGGAAGTAGCATTAGAACATGGTGTGAATATGGAAGGCCACAGTGCTCGACAATTGACTGCAGAAATGTGCTGTGAATATGATTTGATATTGGTTATGGAAAAAGGCCATGTCGAAGCGGTGACTCGTATAGCTCCTGAGGCCAGAGGTAAGACGATGTTATTTGGGCAATGGATTGGCCAGAAAAATATCCCTGACCCATATCGTCAAAGCCGGGAAGCGTTTGAACATGCGTATGCGTTAATTGATGAAGCCGCTAACGCATGGGCGAAAAAAGTTTAATTCACCTAATTTTCAATACTGGACTCGAAAATGAGCGTTACTCAAAATACACAAGTTAAACATGCCCCTGATGAATTTGATTTGGGGAAGTTGTTTGGCATTTTACTCGATAATCGATGGAACATTATCGCGATTACTTTTGTGTTTGCGGTGTTGGGTGTCGCCTATGCCCTTTTAGCCACACCTGTTTATAAAGCTGACTCTCTTATTCAAGTTGAAAAGAAAAGTTCGGGGATGCCTGCTTTAGGTGATATGGGAGAGTTGTTTGCCCAGGAGTCATCTGCGACAACAGAAATTGAGATCCTTAAATCTCGCATGATACTGGGGAAAACTGTTGATAAGCTAAATTTGACGACTGTAGTCGCACCGGATTATTTTCCTATAATAGGTAAAGGTGTTGCTAGACTTCAAGGAGAAAGCTTTGATATTGAAGTTAAAAGATTCGAAGTGCCTAATAATATGGTATCCGATAATTTTATTTTGACAGTAGTTAACTCAGATACAGGAGAGTTTAATTTAAGTAACACTACTGATGAAATTGTTTTAAAGGGGAGAGTTGGTGAATATGCTGATGAAAATGGTATCAAATTATTTGTAAATACCTTGATAGCAAAAAATGGAACAAAATTTAATGTAAAAAAACGTTCTAAATTAGATGCAATACAATGGTTGCAAAGCGGATTATTAGTATCTGAGCGTGGAAAGCAAACAGGGATTTTACAATTATCATTCTCTGGAGAGAATAAGAAATATATTGAAGAAATACTGAATGATATTAGTAATAATTACTTGATGCAAAATGTCGAAAGAAACTCTGCGGAAGCAGAAAATAGTTTGGATTTTTTGCGTCGCCATCTTCCTGATATAAAATCACAACTCACTATCTCTGAAGATTTGCTCAACAAATTTCGTCAGGAAAACGAATCCATTGATTTAGGGCTTGAAGCAAAATCAACTCTTGATGTGATGGTAACGATCGAAGCTCAACTGAATGAGTTGACGTTCAAAGAAAGTGAAATATCACAACGTTTCACTAAAGAGCACCCCGCATACGTAGCTTTGCTTGATAAAAGGAAAACATTATTACGTGAACGTGAACGATTGAATAAACAAATACAGAAGTTGCCTAAAACACAACGCGAAATACTTCGCTTAACGCGAGATGTCGAAGTTAATCAACAGATTTATGTTCAGTTGCTAAACAAAGTTCAAGAGCTGAATATTGTAAAAGCCAGCACTGTAGGTAATGTTCGAATTCTAGATGAAGCGCAAAGCTATACACAGCCTGTAAAGCCTAAAAAAACACTGTTAGTTGTTTTAGCTACATTCTTAGGGGCTATTTTTGGTATATCTTTAGCTTTAATACGTTCTATTTTTAATCGAGGGGTTGAAAATCCTGATGAAATAGAAGCGATCGGTTTGCCTGTTTATGCAAGTATCCCAATGTCTGACTGGCAAATTGAACTGGAGAAAAAACAAAAGAGCAAACAAAAACTTTCTGTTGAAGATACGTTATTGGCAGTTTCAAATCCGGCGGACTTGTCTATTGAAGCGCTGCGAAGTCTACGTACCAGTCTTCATTTTGCCATGATGGAAGCAAAAAATAATATTCTAATGATTTCAGGCCCAAGTCCGGGTATTGGTAAATCTTTTGTTTCGGCAAATATGGCTGCAGTTGTTGCAAAAGCAGGGCAGAAAGTATTAGTCATCGATGCGGATATGCGAAAAGGTCGAATGGAACGCCAAATGGCCGTTTCACCGAAACCTGGTTTATCGGATTACTTAAGTGGTCAAGCTTCTATTGATAGTTTGGTTAAGTTACCAGGTGTTGATGGCTTAGCCTTTATTGGGCGTGGCGAGGTACCACCAAACCCATCTGAGCTACTCATGCATCCGCGTTTTACGCAGTTAATGGATTGGGCATCCGATAATTATGATTTGGTTATTGTCGACACACCACCAATTCTTGCTGTGACTGATGCGGCTATTGTGGGTGCTCATGCCGGTACCTCTCTTTTAGTTGGCCGTTTTGGGCAGAATGCTGTGAAAGAAATTGAAGTGACCAAACAACGTTTTGAACAAAATGGTATTGAAATAAAAGGCTTTATTTTGAATGCTGTGGTTCGCAAAGCAAGCGGTTACTATGGTGGTAACTATGGTTATTACAATTACAGCTATACATCGACAAAGTAAATTAAAGGCACTGGGAACGGTGCCTTTTTAATTCATGAACAATGCTTGGCTAGAAAATAATATTGAATTTAAATCAGGTTTTTAATATAGCTAAGACAAATATCAACTCAACCGAACTGGTAAAAAAAAATGGAAAAGAAACGCGTTTTAACCGTTTTTGGTACCCGACCAGAAGCCATCAAAATGGCTCCTCTGGTGCATGCTCTGGCCGCTGACGAACGCTTTGACGCGAAAGTATGTGTCACAGCACAGCATCGTGAAATGTTAGATCAGGTTCTTGAACTGTTTGAAATTACACCAGACTATGACTTAAACCTGATGAAAGCGGGTCAAACCTTAAACGAAGTGACCGCACGAATTCTGCTTGAACTAAAACCGGTGTTACAGGAATTTAAGCCCGAAGTCGTTCTTGTGCATGGCGATACGGCAACAACTTTCGCGGCCAGCTTAGCTTCTTATTACGAGCAAATTGCTGTAGGTCACGTAGAAGCAGGCTTGCGTACAGGGAACATTTACTCGCCATGGCCGGAAGAAGCTAACCGTAAGCTAACCGGGGCGTTGACCAAGTACCACTTTGCGCCAACAGAGACATCTAAAGATAACCTGCTCAAAGAGAATTATTCCCCTGAGCACATCAGTGTGACGGGAAATACGGTGATTGACGCACTGTTAATGGTAAAAGACAAAATTGAGTCAGACGCTGATTTAAAAGCGACATTGGCAGCACAGTTCCCGTATCTGGATGAAAAGAAAAAACTGATCTTGGTTACAGGGCATCGCCGCGAATCTTTTGGTGGTGGCTTCGAGCGCATTTGTAAAGCTCTGGCTGAAACGGCTCAGCAGCATCCTGATGTACAAATTCTTTATCCGATGCATTTGAATCCGAACGTTCGTGAACCGGTAAACCGCATTCTGTCTGGCATTGACAATATTATGCTTATTGAACCACAACAGTACTTGCCATTTATCTACCTGATGGACAGAGCCAATATTATTCTTACGGACTCTGGCGGTATTCAGGAAGAAGCCCCTTCATTGGGGAAACCTGTATTGGTTATGCGTGATACAACAGAGCGCCCTGAAGCCGTTTCTGCCGGAACAGTTAAACTGGTAGGTACAGATGTTGAAAAAATTGTGTCCAATTTGAACCAGTTGCTAACGGATGAGTCAGCCTATCAGGCCATGAGCTATGCCCATAACCCGTACGGTGATGGCAAAGCCTGTGAGCGTATCTTGAACGAGTTAGCAAAGTAATAAAATATTAGCAAGGAAATAATTATGTCTTTTGAAACAGTTTCAGTCGTTGGCTTGGGCTACATCGGCTTACCAACAGCAGCCATGTTTGCATCACGTAAGAAAAAAGTGGTTGGTGTTGATGTTAGCCAGCATGCTGTTGACACAATTAATCAGGGTAAAATTCACATTGTTGAGCCAGAGCTGGACATGATTGTCAGCGCGGCAGTGAAAGAGGGTTACCTGAAGGCAGTAACAACCCCTGAGCCTGCTGATGCTTTTCTGATTGCGGTACCAACCCCATTTCTTCCGTGTGAGGAAGGTGAAGTACCAGCGCCAGATCTGTCTTACATCGAGGCAGCAAGTAAAGCGATTGCACCGGTTCTGAAAAAAGGTGATCTGGTCATTCTTGAATCAACGTCTCCTGTTGGGGCAACAGAGCAAATGGCAGAATGGCTGGCCACAGCGCGTCCAGATTTAAGCTTTCCGCAAACTGCGGGAGAGCAGGCGGATGTCAATATTGCACACTGTCCTGAGCGAGTATTGCCAGGTCATGTTGTACGTGAACTGGTTGAGAATGACCGAGTAATCGGTGGTATGACGCCACGTTGTTCAGATCGTTCTGTTGAGCTGTATAAAACTTTTGTTCAGGGTGAGTGTGTAATTACCAATGCACGAACAGCCGAAATGGCAAAATTAACGGAAAACAGCTCTCGCGATGTTCAGATTGCTTTCGCGAACGAACTGTCAGTGATCTGTGATAAACTGGACATTAACGTATGGGAACTTATTGCATTAGCAAACCGTCATCCTCGCGTAAATATCCTTCAACCTGGCCCAGGCGTTGGTGGTCACTGTATTGCTGTTGACCCGTGGTTTATTGTTTCAAAAACACCGGATGAAGCTCAAATCATCCATACAGCACGTAAAGTAAACGATGCTAAGCCTGAATGGGTCGTTAATAAAGTGAAGCTGGCGATTGCTGATTTTCTTCAGGCAAACCCCGAAAAAACAGCCAAAGAAGTCACAATTGCTTGTTACGGCTTAGCATTTAAGCCTGATATTGACGACTTACGTGAAAGTCCTGCAATGGCTATCACCCAAAAAATTGCAGAAATGCACTGTGGCCGTGTTGTTGCTGTTGAGCCCAATATTGAGGCATTGCCAGCAAAACTATCAGGAATTGAACTGGTGAGTTTTGATATGGCAGTTTGTGAAGCTGATATTCAAGTGTTGCTTGTTGATCACAAAGAATTTAAATCCTCGAGTGTTAAAAATGGTTACTTAATTGATACAAAAGGAATTTGGTAATGAAAAAAGAGCTGCTGAAAAGCAGCTTTTTAAATTTACTTTCTGCAATATTTTCGAAAGGATCTGCCATTGTCATAAGCATTATTTTTGCTAGAGTTTTAGGTGCGGAAATTTTTGGTACGTTTTCAATAATTCAAACTACAACTGCAACATTATTAATTTTTATAACGGTAGGCGCAGGTGTAGTTATTACTAAACATGTTTCAATCTATAATGAAAATAATGAACAAGAAAGTGCCTTAGCATTTACACTACTAAATATACTTATTTCATCTTTCTTTTCGATTATTTTTATTTTTATTACATTTTTATATTCAAAGCAGATTTCAGAGTATCTATTAAATGATCAAAATCAGAGTGTTTTAATAAAAATAGCTGTTTTTATTCCATTGTTGTCATGTATCCAAGTTGTAATAAATGGATATATGAATGGTAAGAAAGATTTTAGGTATAATAAAAATGTTTCATTAGTATCTGGTGTTATATCAATTCCTATTTCATTATATCTTGTATTAAATCATGCCTTACTTGGTGGAGTTGTATCGCTTTTAATTAATCAAATTATAATAGTTATTCTGTATATTAATTATTTTTATAAACAGTTTAACGGAGATGTTAGCTCAGTATTTGAAAATATTATATTTAATTATAATCGATATAAAAAAATAATTGTTAATGATAGCTTTCCAGCACTATTAGTTGGTTTAACTGTAACACCAACAATGCTTGTAATTTATCAAATATCGATGAAATATAACACTTCAGGCTTAGAGATCGTGGGTCAGTTTGGAGCGATTACACAATGGAGAAATTTGTTAATTTTTATACCAAGTGTTCTTGGTGTTGTTTTTTTGAGCTATTTTTCAAGATATAAAGATAACGAAAAATATAGGTTGTATAATTTACTTACACCATATTTTTGTGTGTATTCCATTGTTATTTTCTTATTGGCTTTCCCTGGTTTTTTAAAGTATATATATGGACATGACTTTGTAAATGAAGATTTTATAAGAGCTTTTTATGTTGTTATTATCTCTTGTTTGTTAGTTTCGGTTAAATCAGCAATTGGTAGAGAGATAGTATTTAAAGAAAACTATTGGGTTTCGGCTGTTAGCAACTTAATTTGGTCTATTTCATTTGTAGGTATTTACTTAATCTATGGAGTTGAAAAAGGAAGTTTTGGAATTGCAATTTCATTCCTTTTGTCACATTTAATTTCATTCATATACTTTTTATATAGAGTTGATTACTCAAGAGAATTACTTAAAAAATTTCTTTCCCAGCAAAGTGTAATGTTCTCTCTACTGATATTAACGGTTTTAAGTGTAAGGCTTTATTTATGAAAAAAACCATCTGGATTAAAGGGGCATATGGGCCTCACAACTTAGGTGATGATCTACTATATTCTCTTATTTATAAAAACATAAAAAATAGACTGGATGATAGTTATAATATTGTCGTTGGTGTTGATGACAAAAAGAAAGCTCGTAACATTAATGGTGATATCGAATACAAAAGTTCAAGCCAGCGTATTAAAAGTGACTTTTTGATTTTGGGTGGTGGCGGTCAGTTTTATTCTTTCAATGACTCTGAATACAAGTTTTCAAATAAACTTAAGTACTATTTAACTTCATTATTTGGAGGGAAAATTCACCATTTAATTTATAGGAAGTTGAATGGGGATAATGTAATTAAAAAGGCAGCTTTCTGTGTTGGTGTTGGACCATTCCACAATCCTAGTTATGAAATTAATGCAGTTAAAAAGATAGCTGGATTTGATTATTTTTCTGTTCGCGATATGAACAGCTATAACCTTTTAGAAAGTAATAATATAGAGGTGAGTAAATTTACTGATCCTGTTTTTGTCCTTGAACCAATTAAAGCCAAATCATCAGGAGATAAAATTGGAATTATTCTAAGGGATTGGAATAAAGATGAGTATGGAAAAAATGTAATAGAAAAGTTGAAAGATCTAGCTAGAGAACTTAAGAATAAAAACTATAATGTTGAGATATTATTGTTGTCTAATAACGATACGGAGATTATTGATAGTAGATTGAAAGGCATACCTGTTTGGACATGGAATGCTGACGAAGATCCAGAAATTACAGTTAAAAAATGGAATGAAAAGTATAATACTATTATTTCATCAAGAGCGCATGGAGTTTTACTTGGCGCATTAGCTGGTTGTAATGTCATTGTAGCCCCATTGGAAAGAAAGCTAAAAAACTTTCACTTGTTTTTCCCGAAATCGACGCACTACATCAAAGCTGAGGATTTCAAAGAAAAAAATGTTTTTAATATTGAATATTATATTAATTCTAGTTTTGACTTTGATAAGCGTTCCGAAGAGATAATCTATAATCGCAGTATTGCAGTTAAAGCATTCGATTCTCTCTGTGACTGGATAAAAAACAATCATGATTAGTTTTGTTTTTTTTCAAATTCTAATTGTTATATTTATAGTATTTAATGCAAGAAAAAAAATAGATGGGGTATTTATCGTCTCATCTGTTTTTATCTTTAGTGGACTTGTATTCTTATTTCAAATATATGAGTTTAAGACTTTTGATACACTTTTATATAAGACGGATGAACAGACATATATTGATTTAGCGTCAAGAGAAATAACCGATATTGGTCGTTCTTTATGGATAATAATAAATAAGTATTTTTACTATTGGGAGCCAACAGCAAGTGTCTATTTGCTAAAACTTATAAATATACCAGTTTTGATGTTATTGACTTACTATATATACATGTTGCTTGGTAGTAATATTAAAACAGTATGTATTGTTTTGTTTGTACCATATTTGTTTATCATGTCAGTTTCAAATCTAAGAGACTTGTCAATACTATTGTCTATAACAATGTTTTTCTTTTATTTTAAAGAAAAAAGATATTTATTGTCATTAATTTCTTGGATGCTGATTCTTTTTTTGCGACCTTTGATTGCTGTTGTTGCAATTTTTTCGCTTATTTTTGTGCTATTTGTTATCACAAAGCAATCGATAAGAGTTAAGTCTGCCTTAGCATCATTAGCAATTGTTTTTCTTGGTATTGCATATTTTCTACTCGGTGAATATGTTTCATCATACTTTAATTACTATAGTTATTTATATGAAAATTCAGGGGATATCGATGCCAGAGGCGTGGTAGCCAATGGGTTAAATATTACATCGATTATTTATGCTTTTCTAACATATGTATTTACTCCTATGCCACATTCGTTACTTGAGCGAGTAATGAGCGGTGGCAGTGAAATATGGGGAATGACCGATGATATTTTTAGATTAATAAATCAAACATTCTATTATTTTATGCTTGTTATTTTGGTAGGATTTGCTTTTTCTAGGCCGGTTAAATTCTTTAATGGACTTAAATCTATGTCAATTGCACTAAAATCCTATATTCTGACGTTAGTATTATATGCACCGATATATACAATACATCTGTCCGGTATTACGCATCAGAGATTAAAGGTTCCTTTTCAGATTGCTGTCGCAATATTGTTCATGATCGCAGTGCTTAAATGGTTGGAAAACAATGAAGAAAATAAAATATAATAATGTTAATTTATTGTTTGTAGGTAAGGATTTGAATAGTGCTCCTAAAATAGAGAGACTTTTCTCCTTTTTCTCTAATAAAGCTAGTATTCATGCTTATTGTATTCTTAGAGAAAAAAGCAATAAATTAAACAGTTATGGATATAAGGAAAGATTTCGATTTTTATCGTATTTCAAAATATTGTTTTTGATGTTGAAAGTATTCTTTATTTTAGTTTTTAAAAATGATGGTAAAAGTGAACTTATATATGCAGTAAATTTACCTGCTGCGATCATTGGCCGTTTCATTATCATTTTTAATAAGAAATATACATTGTCATACGAGGCATTCGAGATAAATGTTGGGATGACTAAAAGTATTTACTCTGGAAGATTTAGACCTTTTTGGCGTTTTATTGAGAAGTGGGTAATCGATGGGTGTGGCTACTTCATAGCAACAGACCAATATAGATTGAAATTTTTGAGAAGATATTACAATATAGATAAGAATAAAACATACTGTGATTATATTTATAATACTAGAGATTTAGTTAAAATCATTGAAGAAAAAAAAGATGATAATTACATCAGTGCCTGTTATTGCGGTGGCGTTATGGCTGGGCGTAGTATTGATGATACAATAATAGCTTTAAACAAAACATTACCATCTTTACATTTTAACATATATGGCTCCGTCGATAATTTATACTTGACAGAAATTAATGAAAAATTCAAATCAAACGGTATTAATAAAATTAATTTTCATGGCAGATTTGATAACTCCTCTGTAGTATCAATTTTGTCAAATGAGGATATAACCTTTTCATTTTATTCAAGTGTTTCTTCGAATAATAGATTAGCAAGCCCAAATAAACTATTTGATGCTATGGCTTCTGGTATACTTTTATTAACATCATCATTTCCGTTAGTAAGATTTTTGAATAGGAAAGGTGAACTTTCATGTATTATTGTTGACAATATAGATGATATAAATGCTCTATCTAGTGATTTTATTTATTCAAAAATCAGAGAAAATAGAGAGCGTAGAATAGAAATTATTAAATCTTTCAACAGAAATTATTCATGGGAAGCAATGGAAAGAAAACTAGAGGGTATTTTCATTTTATGAATATTTTTTATGTTCTAGCTCGCAAAGACTTTTTTGAACTGGGTGTAAATGGACGGGTTAGCCATGCTAGAGGTATTATACAAGGGTTAGTAAATAATAATGTAAACGTAACCGTATTCTCTAGTAAGTCAGCAAGTAATTATTGTAATGAGCTTGCAATCTATGAAAAAATATCTGGAGCCTCAATCTTATGGTATTTTAATCTGATTTTTTCTTTATTGAAGAAAAGGAAAGTTTCTGATTTTATTATTGTAAGATATTCAACTTCATTAGGATGGTTTTTTTGTGTTTTTTTAAATATATTTGTTGGTAAGAAATGGGGATTTGAATTAAATGGACTCGGCTACCATCAATTAAAAGGAAAACATTCTTTTATTGAAAAAATACTTTTTCATTTCGAACGATATGTTATATCTAAAGCTCCTTTTGTTAACTGTGTTTCTAACTCCTTGTCTGAAGAAGTTAAGGAAGTTAATAGCAGTGTTACAACTCTTCCAAATGCTGGCTATGAATTAAATGGTTTGGCAGAGTCTGTTATTTTCGAACCATCGAGTGATACATTAAACATTGTATATATGGGAATGTACCATTCTTATTATGATCTAGTAACATTCTCAAAAATAATTAGTGGATTGGATGGGGTAAATCTACATCTTTATGGCTCCGGCTCACAAGAGTTAGAGTTAAATGCTATCGCTAAATCTTCATCAAATGTATTCATTCATGGTCGTTATGACTTTGATAAGCTTGTCGGTTCAGGTGACTTAAATGGAAAAACTTTACTAGTTTTACCATATAAATCTGGAACAGTTGCTGATTATGGTTCACCAACTAAACTTTTTGAATATTTATCACTTGCACTTCCAATTCTTTCTACATGCGTAGGACAGCCTAAAGATATATTAGAGCCACTAAAATCAAATGTTACTAATAGTGTTTTCTTTTATGAAAACTCCGCATTAATTAATGTTATTGAAGAGCTAAAAAGGAAAGATCTTTTTTTAAATAGACATGAAATTCTAAATTATTACTCTTCAAATCACACGTGGTCAAGTAGATGTGAACAGTATTTAATTAAAATATCCGATTTTATAGATTCGACATATGAAAATTAAGATGATTTTTGACCTAGGTGTCATGAATGTTTTTAAAGTTTCAATCTACAGGTGTAGGGTTAAATTAAAATTATTTCCTCATCATGTTTTAAACGATTACTGTTCTTCAGTATTTTATGCTTTTGATGAAAACGATAATATTATCAATGGCTGCGATTTCAAAAATGTATCATTGTTTGATGTGTTATTTTTTGGATGGGTTAAACAGAACCTCTTAGAGTATTCATGGCATAGAAATATACTCTCAGAGTGCGGTGACGATTTTACCAATGAGCCTTGGTTCAAAATATCTGATTTTCACAACGGCGACATAAAAGGAGTGTGGGAGCCTTCCAGGCTAGATTCTGTTTTATTAATGGCTTTAAAAATCTTAAATGGTTGTGATGAATCTAAGTCTGCTCTTAATTTTGTTATAAAAGATTGGTGTATAAATAATCCGCCATATATGGGGAAAAATTGGAAGTGTGGCCAGGAAGCATCTATCCGAGTCATGCATCTTGCTATGGCCGCAAAATTATTGAAGCAAGTTAATGAACCTGAGCCTGCGTTGCTTTCATTGGTCAAAGTACACTTAGCTAGAATTGCACCAACAATTTCCTATGCTGTAGCACAAGATAATAACCATGGTACATCGGAAGCTGCCGCACTATTTATTGGCGGGAGCTGGTTGAATGCAAATGGTGATTCCTCTGGTAAAAAATGGATGATGTTAGGCAGAAAGTGGCTGGAAAATAGGGCAAAGAGGCTAATTGAAACTGATGGGAGTTTTAGTCAATATTCGACCAATTATCACCGTGTCATGCTTGATACATACTCAATGGCTGAATTATGGCGTCGTGAGTTATCTTTACCCGCATTCTCTGAAAAGTTGCTTGTAAAGCTTCAGGCTGCAACGAACTGGCTATATCAAATGACTCAAGCTGAGACGGGAGATGTGCCAAATTTAGGTGCTAATGATGGGGCTCGGTTGTTACAACTTACCGAAACTGACTATCGCGATTTTCGTCCCTCTGTCCAATTAGCTTCTGTTTTATTTTTTAATGCTTCAGCATGGAAAGATGAAGGAAGTTACGATATTCCTCTTGAATGGCTAGGGATTGATAAGCCGTTACGAGCACTTAATGAACCGTCAAGCTTTCACTTTTCAGATGGTGGTTATTTTGGCTTACGCTCTCTGAGCAAAAATGCTTTCGCTATGATGACTTATCCCAAGTTCCGCTTTAGACCTAGTCAATGTGACGCTCTGCATGTCGATTTTTGGCTCAATGGGATTAATCTTCTTCGCGATGGTGGTACATTTAGTTATAACGCTGGTGATGAGTACATTCGTTATTATGGCGGGGTAGAAAGCCATAATACAATCCAGTTTGATCAGCGTGACCAAATGCCTCGTCTGAGCCGCTTTCTGTTAGGAAACTGGTTAAAGGCTGATTCTGTGGCATGCAACTTAAATAGTCAGAACAGTCAGAATTGTCAGGCTAGCTATACAGATTGTTATGGTGTCACTCACCAGAGAGAACTACAGCTAAGTGATAGAGCTTTAACCATTATTGATGATGTTTCAGGCTTTAAAGAAGCGGCTGTATTAAGATGGCGTTTAAAACCTGGAAACTGGATCGTAGATGGCCTTACCATTTCTGATGGTGAGCATGTTATTCAAATTCAAACTGATTTATTGGTAAAAAGAATTGACATCATTCAGGGGCGTGAATCTCGGTATTATTATCATGAATCACCTATCCCTGTAGTAGAAATTGAAGTGGCCTCTCATGGTCGTATTATTACTGAATACAGATACTAATAATGAATATTCTATATTTTCACCAGCATTTCTCTACGCCAAAAGGCTCAACAGGGATCCGATCTTACGAAATGGCTAAGCGCCTTATTCATCATGGTCACTCAGTGACAATGGTTTGCGGCAGCTATGGCGGGGGTGAGACCGGCTTGGAAAACGATTTTGTAAACGGTCGACGTGAAGGGATTGTCGACGGAATCCGAATTATTGAGTTTAACCTTTCGTACTCGAATTCAGATGGTTTTGCGAAGCGTAGTATGACATTTGTTAAGTTCGCTCTGAAAAGCATTGGTTTGGCGTTCACAGAAAAGTATGATGTTGTTTTTGCTACAACGACGCCTCTGACGGCGGGTATCCCCGGTATATTTGCTCGTTGGTTACGCGGAAAGCCCTTTGTTTTTGAAGTACGTGACCTTTGGCCGGAACTGCCAAGAGAAATGGGTGTGATTAAAAACCCGGTAGTACTGGGTTTGATGTCTGTACTGGAATGGGCTTCCTATCGCTCTGCTCATCGTTGTATTGGTCTTTCTCCGGGTATCGTTGAAGGCATAAAAAAGCGTGGTGTGCCTGAAGAGCGCATTGCGATGGTGCCTAACGGTTGTGACCTGTCAATTTTTGCGGCTGAACAAGAGCCTTGGCGCCCAAGCGGAGTCTCTGAAAATGATTTGATGGCGGTTTTCACGGGTACCCATGGAATTGCAAATGGTCTTGATGCGGCATTAGACACAGCAAAAGAGCTTCAGCAACGTCGTCGTGATGATATAAAGCTGGTTCTTGTTGGTCAGGGGAAGTTGAAGTCTCAGCTTCAGCAACGCGCAAAAGATGAAAATATTACCAATGTGATTTTTCATGACCCGGTAAATAAAACCAAACTAGCAGGGCTGATGCACAGTGCCGATATCGGCATGCAGTTATTGGCTAATGTTCCGGCTTTCTATTTTGGCACCTCACCAAATAAATTCTTTGATTATATTTCTGCAGGTCTTCCGGTAATCAATAACTATCCGGGGTGGTTAGCTGGAATGATTCAGGATCGTGATTGTGGGTTTACTGTAGAACCAGAAAATCCTTCTGCTTTTGCTGATGCACTCGAAACGGCTGCGGACAATCGTGATTCTCTGGTGGTGAAAGGACAAAATGCACGTCAACTCGCAGAAGAGTCCTTTGACCGGGCGAAGCTGGCAGACAAATGGGTTGACTGGGTAGCAGGTGTGAAATCATGAAGAGAGTGTTCGATTTTTGTGCATCACTGATTGCATTGATTTTACTCTCTCCGGTGATTGCGCTTGTTGCTTGGAAAATTCGCCAGAATTTAGGTTCTCCGGTTCTGTTCAGGCAGGTTCGTCCGGGGTTGGACGGTAAACCGTTTGAAATGGTTAAATTCCGTTCCATGAAAGACGCCATTGATGCTCAGGGAAACCCGCTACCCGATGCAGAACGTATGACACCTTTTGGTGACAAACTTCGCTCAAGTAGTTTGGACGAGTTGCCTGAATTATGGAACGTACTAAAAGGCGAGATGAGTTTGGTTGGTCCTCGTCCATTACTGATGGAATACTTACCGCTCTACAATAATGAGCAGCGTCGGCGTCATGCTGTTCGTCCTGGTGTTACCGGATGGGCCCAGATAAATGGCCGTAACGCACTCAGCTGGGAAGATAAATTTAAGCTCGATACCTGGTATGTTGATAATCGCTCTTTTTGGTTGGATATTAAAATTCTCTTTCTGACCGTAAAAAAAGTTTTTATCAAAGAAGGCATTAGTGCAGACGGCCATGTGACTATTGAAAAGTTTCGCGGCTCACAGGCTGATTCAAAGGAACAAGCATGAAGCGTATAGCCATTTTGGGGGCTAGCGGTCATGGGAAAGTAGTCGCTGAAATCGCTGAATTACAGGGATGGAGTGATATTCACTTCTTTGATGATAGCTGGCCGGGTAAAACAGAAATTGGTCCCTGGCCTGTTGTTGGTGACACCGAGTCTTTATTGGCGTCTGCTGATGGTTATGAGGGAGTGTTTGTCGCCATTGGTAATAATGCTATACGACTAGCTAAGCAAACAATGCTGGAAACATTCGGCATGTCTTTAGCGACGCTTATTCACCCAACGGCTGTAATTAGTCGGTATTCAACGATTGAAGCAGGTACCGTATTAATGGCTAATGCTGTTGTTAATCCGTTCTCTTATATTGGTAAAGCTTGCATTATTAATACTGCCGCAACTATCGATCACGATTGCCATTTAGATGCAGGGGTTCATATTAGCCCTGGTGCAAATTTGGCAGGTGGAGTCACAGTAGGTTCATGCTCCTGGATAGGAGCCGGATCTGCTGTCCGTCAATTAGTTCAGATTGGTGCCGATGTTATTGTCGGAGCCGGAGCTGCAGTTGTTTCAAATATAGATTCAATCTCAACGTTTGTTGGTGTTCCAGCAAAATCATTAAAATAATCTCTTACATCAGGAGTACATCGTGCTCAATACACCTTTCTCTCCATGGCCTTCTTTTACCGAAGAAGAGGCCAATGCGGTACGTGACGTACTATTATCAAATAAAGTGAATTACTGGACTGGCCAGGAGTGTCGTGAATTTGAAAAAGAATTTGCTGCGTGGGCAGGTTGCGAATACGCGATAGCACTTGGCAATGGTACATTAGCTCTGGATGTTGCTTTAAAAGCAATCAACATTAATCCTGGTGATGAAGTTATTACCACACCGCGTACGTTCCTTGCTTCGGTATCGTCAATTGTCACAGCTGGGGCTACACCGGTTTTTGCCGATGTCGATTTAAACAGCCAGAGCATTAACGCTGAGTCAATCGAAGCTGTACTTACGCCAAAAACTAAGGCAGTTATAGTTGTTCACCTTGCCGGTATGCCAGCAGAGATGGACGCGATTATGGCGCTGTCTGAAAAGTATGGTTTTTATGTTATCGAAGACTGTGCACAAGCTCATGGCGCGAAATATAAAGATCGTTCGGTGGGAACCATTGGCCATATTGGTGCCTGGTCTTTCTGTCAGGATAAAATCATGACAACGGGTGGTGAGGGCGGCATGGTGACGACCAATGATAAGTCACTGTGGTCTGCAATGTGGAGCTACAAAGACCATGGTAAAAGCTTTGAAGCCATTTATGAGCGTCAGCACCCACCTGGCTTCCGCTGGTTACATGAAAGCTTTGGTACGAACTGGCGCATGACAGAAATGCAGGCGGTTTTGGGACGTATTCAACTTAAGCGCATGCCTGAATGGACTAAAACACGTCAGTTGTACGGTAAGTTGATTGATGATGCAGTTGCTGGTCTGAACGTTGTACGTACAGTGAAAGTTCCTGAGTACATTGAACACGCAGAGTACAAACATTACTTGTTTGTGGAACCGCAGTATCTGAAAGACGGTTGGTCACGTGATCGCATCGTTGAAGAGATCGTTGAGCGTGGTGTGCCTTGTTACCAGGGTAGCTGTTCAGAAGTTTACCTGGAAAAAGCGTTTGATAATACGCCATGGCGTCCGGAAGAACGATTGAAAAATGCAGTAGAGCTGGGTGAAAACAGCCTGATGTTTTTGGTACATCCGACGTTGACACAGGACGAAATGGATAAAACCTGTGAAACAATTAAAGAAGTATTAAAAGCCGCGACGGCATAAATGGAAAGGCTGGTTAATCCAGCCTTATATTATGAGTTGGTGGGTTAAGATATGTTAGAAAAATATCTGTTATCTATATCTCGCGCTAAGAAAAGGGTAATCAGTATTGCTATTGATGCAGTATTTATTGCAATTGCTTTCTGGGGCGCTTTTGGTGTTCGTTATGGACACTTTGATTCAATTACGGACGTTGAGCTTTGGCAGACTTATGCAATTTTAGCTCTTGTTACCATTGCAACTTTCGTTAAGCTTGGCTTATACCGCGCGATACTTCGCTACCTGAGCTTTCATGCGCTGATGGTGGTTAGTACAGGGGCGATTATTTCGGCGATTGCACTTTCAGTATCTGGTTTTTATCTGGATGATGCATCAATTCCTCGAACGGTGCCTGTGATCTACGGTGCATTTCTGGCTATCCTGTCTGGTGGTGCCCGACTAATAATGCGCACACTGGTATTCAGTAAAAAAGCCAGTCAAAAGAAACGTGTATTGATTTACGGAGCGGGTTCAACAGGGCGCCAATTATGTATCGCGCTTCGCCAAAGTCTGGATTATATGCCGGTTGCGTTTGTGGATCAGGATTCAAGCCTGGTTGGGACCTATATTCTGGGTCTGAAGGTGATGCCGACGAGCCGAATAGATCATCTTATTCACGATTTGAAGTGTGAAAAAGTCTTGCTGGCATTACCTCGAGCCAGCCGCTCAGAGCGTAAAGCGATTCTTGAAAAGTTGGCTAACCTGACAGTTGAAGTACTGACAGTGCCGAGTATGGAAGATATCGTCAATGGTGAAGCGAAAATTGACGAATTACGTGATGTACCGATTGAGGATTTGCTTGGGCGTGATCCTGTCGCTCCTCGTCAGGAACTGATGGGGGCCGATATTACGGGTAAAGTGGTAATGGTCACCGGTGCGGGCGGCTCTATTGGTTCAGAGCTTTGTCGTCAGATTGTTATGCAGCGTCCCACTAAGCTGGTTCTGTTTGAATTATCTGAATACGGGTTATATGCCATTGATAAAGAGCTGTCTGCGGTTGTTGCTGCTCATGCTCTTGAAGTGGAAATTGTGCCGTTGCTGGGCTCTGTTCAAAGAATGAACCGACTGCAAACAGTTATGGAATCTTTTAAAGTCCAGACGGTTTACCATGCGGCGGCTTATAAACACGTTCCTTTGGTGGAATATAACGTGGTTGAAGGGGTACGAAATAACGTCTTCGGTACCATGTATACGGCACAAGCTGCGATTAAAGCCAATGTAGAAACGTTCGTTCTTATTTCCACAGATAAAGCGGTTCGTCCGACTAATGTCATGGGGACAACGAAGCGAATGGCTGAACTCGTGCTTCAGGCTTTAGCAAAACAAAACACCAAGACCCGATTTTGCATGGTTCGGTTTGGTAATGTGCTGGGTTCGTCAGGCTCTGTTATCCCACTGTTCAAAAAGCAGATTCAACTGGGAGGCCCGGTCACAGTAACGCATAAAGATATAACTCGTTTCTTTATGACGATTCCGGAAGCAGCTCAGCTAGTTATTCAGGCGGGAGCAATGGGGAAAGGTGGTGATGTGTTCGTTCTGGATATGGGCGAATCAGTTCGTATCGCTGACCTGGCTGTCAATCTGATTAAACTTTCCGGCCTGGATGTGAAATCACAAGTGAATCCTCATGGTGATATTGCGATTGAGTACACTGGATTACGTCCGGGCGAAAAGCTTTATGAAGAGCTGCTAATCGGTGACAACGTTAGCAAAACATCCCATGAACGAATTATGACTGCTCAGGAAATCAGCCTGACCTGGGATGAATTAGAGGCGATCCTGAAACCTCTTGATAACGCTTGCCATAACTTTGATCATCTTCGTATTCGTGAGTTGTTATTGGAAGCCCCAACAGGGTTTAATCCAACAGACGGTATCAGTGATCTTGTCTGGCATGCTAAACATGAACATGACACGGACTCAGTTGATAATGTTGTTGAGATGCGTGCAAAAGCTGAAACAGCCTGAAAATAGCAACGAAATAAATTCGAAAGAAAACTGACGTAATATTTACCCACCATTTTGCCCATCAGATTACGATGGGCTTTTTATTTCTTAATTAATCAACAGGTAGGTTGAGATGAATTTTAGTACGGTTATCCTTGCTGCTGGTAAAGGCACGCGAATGTACTCAAATTTGCCAAAAGTGCTGCATACAATGGCTGGAAAGCCAATGGTTAAGCATGTTATTGATACATGTCAGTCATTGAATGCCAATAAGATTCATCTGGTTTATGGCCATGGTGGCGAGCAGATGCAACAGGCATTAGTAAATGAGTCTGTAAATTGGGTCTTGCAGGCGGAGCAGTTGGGTACAGGCCATGCCGTTGATCAGGCCGCTGGGCATTTTTCAGATGATGAAAAAGTGCTGGTGACCTATGGAGATGTGCCACTTATTAGCCAACAAACGATTCAGAACTTATTGGAAGCACAGCCTTGTGGGGGGATTGCACTTTTAACTGTCATTCTGGATGACCCATCAGGTTACGGTCGAATTATTCGAAAAAATGGGCCTGTAATCGCCATTGTTGAGCAGAAAGATGCCAGTGATGAGCAGAAACTAATTAAAGAAGTGAATACCGGTGTGCTTGTTGCTAATGGTGGTGACCTGAAACGTTGGTTATCTCAACTTAACAACAATAATGCCCAGGGTGAGTACTACCTGACAGATATTATTGAAATTGCTCACAATGAAGGAAGAGCCATCGAAGCCGTCCATCCTGAGAAAGCTATTGAAGTTGAAGGTGTGAATAACCGTATTCAACTTGCTCGCCTTGAACGCGCATACCAATCACTGAAAGCAGAAAAACTGCTTGAGAAAGGTGTGATGCTGCGAGACCCGGCACGGTTTGACCTTCGTGGGGAATTACAATGCGGTAAAGATGTAGAGCTTGATATCAATGTAATTGTTGAAGGTAAAGTGACCCTTGGCGACAATGTTTTTATTGGTGCTGGTTCGGTACTGAAAAACTGTGTAATCGCCGATAATACTGTTGTTCGTCCATACAGTGTGATTGAAAATGCGATTGTCGGTACAGACTGTTCAATTGGCCCATTTGCTCGTCTGCGTCCCGGTACTGAGCTAATGGATAATGCCCATATAGGCAACTTTGTTGAAGCGAAAAACGTGCGGTTAGGTTCAGGTTCAAAAGCGAACCACCTGACTTATCTAGGCGATGCCGAGATAGGTGAGAGAGTTAACATTGGCGCAGGGACGATTACTTGTAATTATGATGGTGCAAATAAATTCAAAACTCTAATTGGTGATGATGTTTTTGTGGGGTCTGATACTCAACTTATTGCTCCTGTTTCTATTGCAAAAGGTGCGACTATTGGTGCAGGCTCGACGGTTAGTAAAGATATCG
Organism: Photobacterium sp. GSS17; assembly: GCF_028621875.1. Taxonomy (NCBI): domain Bacteria; kingdom Pseudomonadati; phylum Pseudomonadota; class Gammaproteobacteria; order Vibrionales; family Vibrionaceae; genus Photobacterium; species Photobacterium sp. GSS17. The sequence goes on from NZ_CP117517.1 coordinate 987,089, forward strand.
GTGAGAATGAATTGGTTATTACCCGTGTACCGGCAAAAACGATTTCAGGTTGGAAACGCCCTGAAAAAATAAAGAAATAGAGAATTCTGAAAACATTTAGGGAACTGTGTTCCCTCAACATTCCATGCAATAACTTCAAAAAAGAATATACAATGAGCAGAAAATATTTTGGCACAGATGGTGTGCGCGGCAAGGTGGGTGAATACCCAATTACTCCTGATTTCGCACTAAAACTTGGTTGGGCTGCAGGACGTGTTTTATCCCGCTTGGGGACAAAAAAAGTCATTATCGGAAAAGACACTCGAATTTCAGGCTACATGCTTGAATCTGCGCTGGAAGCTGGACTTTCCGCTGCAGGCATTAACGCAATTTTGACTGGTCCGCTACCCACTCCAGCTGTTGCATACCTGACAAAAACATTCCGCGCCGAAGCGGGAATCGTGATCAGTGCCTCTCATAACCCATTTTACGACAATGGCATAAAGTTCTTCTCTGCAGACGGAGAGAAGTTACCTGATGAAGTAGAACTCGCGATTGAGGCTGAACTGGATAAAGATATCGAGTGCGTGGAATCTCACTTATTGGGTAAAGCTCAGCGTATGGATGATGCCGCGGGCCGTTATATCGAGTTTTGTAAAGGTACGTTCCCGTCAAACTTGTCTCTGGCTGGAATGAAACTTGTTGTTGATTGTGCAAATGGCGCTGCCTATCACATTGCACCAAATGTTTTCTCTGAGCTAGGGGCGGAGGTAACGATCATTGGTAATCAGCCTAATGGTGTGAATATCAATGAAAAATGTGGTGCTACTTCCATGGCGTTGATTCAACAAACTGTGCTTGAACATAAAGCAGATATGGGGATTGCACTGGATGGCGACAGTGACCGTATCATGATGGTTGATAGCCAGGGCAATGTTATTGATGGTGACCAAATCCTATTTGTACTGGCGAAGCAGGCATTAATCAAAGGTCAGCTAAAAGGCGGTGTGGTCGGCACGTTAATGTCTAACATGGGCCTTGAAGTCGCATTGGGTAAACTGGGTATACCATTTGTTCGAGCAAAAGTGGGCGACCGGTATGTTATGGAGCAGCTACTGGACAAAGACTGGTGGCTGGGAGGTGAAAATTCGGGCCATGTCATCTGCCGTAATTTGGTAACAACTGGTGATGCAATTGTTGCTGCTCTGCAGGTATTAGGTGTTGTAGCTGAAACTGGAAAGAGTATTGATGAATTGGTTGCTGAAATGCCGATGATGCCTCAGAAACTCGTCAATGTACGCTTTAACAGCGATGTTGCACCATTGGAAGAACAAGCGGTGATTGATGCGGTTAAGGAAGCAGAAGGGGCTCTGAAAGTGGGAACTGAAAACCCGATTGGCCGCATTCTGCTTCGTAAGTCAGGCACTGAACCACTGATTCGTGTAATGGCTGAAGCTGAAAATGACGAGCTCGCCGATAAATGGTCGAATCACATTGCTGAAGTAGTAAAAGCAGTTAGTTAAGCAAGTTAAAAGCGTGTCTCTCTGAGACACGCTTTTTTTTTAGTATCTTATATTCCATTCTTCTCTCCCTCCATTTACCGCATCGTCATAATCACGACACTGAAAATCCGATACTCTGAGACTGTTTGAGTGCAATCTATAAGTGATCATCTTGAATGCCACACTGACACTGACACTGACACTGACACTGACACTGACACGACACGACACGATACTGACGCTGATTGTTTGTGAACTGGACTATTATCTTGGGTGAGCTGACGAATACTTGCTGATAGCAGGGTGGAACAATATACTCCCGTCAGAGATATGTAATCTGGACGATCGCTTATCGTTTGCGATAAACGTAGCTGGTAATAAAACCATTAGAGATTAGTCGCTGAGTTGAATATGAAAAAACGAATTTTAACCGTGTTTGGTACGCGACCAGAGGCAATCAAAATGGCACCCCTGGTCAAAGCATTGGCACATGATGATCGTTTCGAATCAAAGGTATGTGTCACAGCTCAGCACAGAGAAATGTTGGATCAGGTTTTAGCTTTATTTGAAATTGAGCCTGACTATGATCTGAATATCATGAAATCAGGGCAGTCATTAAATGATGTGACTGCGGGCATTTTGTTAAATATGAAGCCGATCTTGCAAGCATTTAAGCCTGATGTCGTTTTAGTCCACGGTGATACTGCGACCACGTTTGCAGCCAGTTTAGCTGCATATTATGAGCAAATTTCTGTTGGTCACATTGAAGCAGGACTACGTACGGGGAATATTTTTTCTCCTTGGCCTGAAGAAGCAAACAGAAAACTGACCGGGGCATTAGCGAAGTATCATTTTGCGCCCACTTTGGCATCAAAGCAGAACTTAATTGATGAAGGTTATTCAGAGAATGATATTTGTGTAACTGGCAATACGGTTATCGATGCATTGTTTCAGGTAAAAGATAAAATCCATGCCGATAATACACTTAGTGCGGATTTAAGTAGATTGTTTCCATGGCTCGACAGATCAAAAAAACTTATTCTTGTAACTGGCCATCGCCGAGAAAGTTTTGGTGGTGGCTTTGAGCGTATTTGTCGTGCTCTTTCAGATATTTCGAAACAACATTCGGATGTTCAAATTGTATATCCTGTACATTTAAATCCAAACGTTCAAGAGCCTGTCAACCGCTTGTTAGCGAACAAAAATAACATTCATCTTATCGAACCATTACAGTATTTACCCTTTATTTATCTGATGGATAAAGCAGATGTTATTCTGACGGATTCTGGTGGGATTCAGGAGGAGGCTCCTTCATTAGGTAAGCCTGTATTAGTGATGCGTGATACGACTGAGCGCCCGGAAGCTGTTCAGGCAGGTACGGTGAAACTTGTTGGAACCGATATCAATACGATTGTATACGAAATGAATAAGTTACTGACAGATAATAAAGCCTACGAGGCAATGAGTTTTGCTCACAATCCATATGGAGATGGACTGGCTTGTAAAAGAATTCTCAATAAATTAATTAGCTAAATTTAGGTTTATAAAATGTCTTTTGAAACAATTTCTGTCATTGGGTTAGGTTACATTGGTTTGCCAACGGCTGCGATGTTTGCTTCCCGTAAGAAAACAGTAGTTGGTGTTGATGTTAATCAACATGCTGTTGATACTATTAATCAGGGCAAAATACATATTGTTGAACCAGATCTCGATATGATTGTTCATGCCGCTGTTACAGAAGGGTATTTGAAAGCGGTAACAAAACCTGAAGCAGCTGATGCTTTCTTGATAGCTGTTCCTACTCCGTTTAAGCCTTGTACTGGAGATGCAATACCTGAACCAGATCTTTCATATATTGAAGCTGCTACAAAAGCCATTGCGCCTGTACTTGAAAAAGGAAATTTGGTCATTCTGGAGTCAACATCACCTGTTGGGGCTACAGAGCAAATGGCAGAATGGCTTGCAATGTTACGCCCTGACTTGTCTTTCCCTCAGCAAGTTGGTGAGAAAGCCGATATTAATATTGCTCATTGTCCAGAGCGAGTATTACCAGGACATGTAGTCCGTGAGCTTGTAGATAACGATCGTGTTATTGGCGGAATGAGCGTGCGTTGCTCTGAGCGTTCTGTAGAGCTTTATAAAACATTTGTGCTTGGCGAGTGTGTAGTAACTAATGCTAGAACAGCAGAGATGGCAAAGCTTACTGAGAATAGTTCACGAGATGTGCAAATTGCATTTGCCAATGAACTATCAATTATTTGCGATAAGCTCAGTATTAATGTTTGGGAGCTTATTGCTTTAGCCAATCGTCACCCTCGAGTTAATATCTTACAGCCGGGACCCGGCGTAGGAGGTCATTGTATTGCTGTCGATCCTTGGTTTATTGTTTCTAAAACACCAGAAGAGGCTCGTATTATTCACACAGCACGAAAGGTGAATGATGGAAAACCTGAATGGGTTGTTAATAAAGTGAAAATTGCACTGGCTGATTTTTTAGTATCAAATCCGGATAAAAAATCTACGGAAGTAGTAATTGCTTGTTATGGTTTATCATTCAAACCTGATATTGATGATCTTCGTGAGAGTCCATCGCTTGATATTGCTAAAGAAATCATCGGCTCTCATTCTGGAAATGTTATAGTGGTAGAGCCTAATATCAAGACTCTGCCAGGAACAATAAATAAGAATAATGTTAAACTTGTTGATTTTGAAAGTGCTCTATCAAGTGCCGATATTCATTTGATGCTTGTTGATCATAAAGAATTCAAGCTGAAAAAACCTACTTCAGGAACGATAATTGATACCAAGGGTATTTGGTAAGATAACTATCTTAGAGGCTTCACGTTCAATAAGTGGAGCCTTGTTTATTTAGAGGTAAAATGTGAAAGAAAGAGTATTGGCTTTATGTTCTTCGGTAATGCCCGGATTTTATCGTTTAACAGTTATATTTTTAATTAGTCACTTTTTAACATTTAACGTAGAAAAAAATGTCAATTTGTTTGTTTTTATCACAGGTCTTTGTATGTTTACAAGCCTTGGCTTGTCGATATCACTAATTAAGTCAACAAGTGGTGAAAAAAATACATTACTAAAAAACAGTGTCTACTTTACACATTTAAGTACATTGATTCTAATTAGTGCTGCAGTAATTATCATTGTTTCTTTTTTTGATTTTTTCGAGCTTAAAGAAATAGGCTCAGTATTTTTATTGCTTATTAGCCTTGGATGTTTTCAGCTAGAAAGACATTTTTATCTATCAGATAAAAATATGAAGTGTCTTTTTTATCTTGACTTACTATTGATAATATTGACGGTATGTGCATTTGTTATTTTTGGTTCTGAAAATGGAATTAATATAATTTCATTTTCAAATGTTATAATTGTTTTAATTAGTTGGTTTTTTTCAAAACGATTTAAGAAAAAAAATGTTGACATCGTTAATAAAGAAGTGACTTTAACTGGAATTAAACTAGGATATTCAAATTTAATTAGTAGCGGTGTAATGTATATTCTTCCAATGTTAATGCTGAGTGTTGCTAGTGAAAAGTTAGTATCTATATTTTCAATGGTTGTCACAATCTCTGGTATTATCCTTGTTTTTCCAAGAGCTGCTTTAAATACTAAAATTCAAAAGCTAGCAGAAGATGCGCGGTCAGGGTTTGTTAGTAAAGGCTATTACCAACAGTCAAATAAAATTATAAGAAATATATGCATTGCGGCGTATCCGTTATCAATAATAGCATCTGTTATTTATCTGTTTTTTAATGGGATAAATATTTTTCAAGTTGAACCTAAAATGCTAATTGTAATAGCAGTAATGCTACTAATGTTATTGGTTGGTCAATTGTCACTTATCGATTCGATGTTAATCATATTTTTGAACAGAGAAATGATTGCTCTAAAATATAACACAATTACTTTTATGAGTGTCATTATTTGTTACCTTATATTTTCTAATTTGGATTTAGGTGGCCAGTTTTCAATTGAACTAATGTTGATTATTTTAAGTATTATATTGATATGTTACCTTGTAAGGTTTGGTATCTTTAGAAGAAACATTAACTTTTTTGTAAGTTGAAATTTAACGATTGGCCTAAGTTAAATTCTTTATTTATAGAATAATGAAAATTTATGGATTAGATATGAAAAAAAGAATTAAAATTTTTAGTACCGCTTTAAAATCAGGTAAAGGTGGTATAAGTACCGCACTTGTTGGTTATGTATCTTCATTGTCAAAAATGGCACTATTAGAGTTTGTCGTGACACACGAAGAAGGAAAAAAAATAACTGCATTTTTAACGTCATTCAAATCTGCCTGGAAAACAGAACCTGGCGAAATCTGTTGGTTTCATATGGGGCCTTGGTTTTCAATGATTAGGAAATTAATTTTAATTTTTATCTGTAAAATTAAAAAAGGAGTTGTGGTTAGTCACTTCCATTCTCCACGTGTGTTTGATTATCTGAATAAAAGACCATTTAAATTACTATTGTCCTTAATTATTAACTTGTCAGATAAAATTGTTGTTCTTACGCCATGGTGGAAAAAAATGTTATCTGAAGCATTTCCAGAGCATCAACATAAGTTTATTATTTCCGCTAATCCTATTGATAAACAGTTGAGTGTTCTGGCTCAAGAAAAAATTCGTCATGAACGTACAGATAAAATTAACGTACTATCAATGAGTCGTCTAGAGATAGGAAAAGGCGTTGATAAAACGATTCTAGCTTTTAAATTGTTACCGGACAACTTCCATTTAGCAATTGCAGGCACAGGAAATCAGGAAAATGCATTAAAAGATTTGGTTGAAAAATCTGGGCTTTCTGATCGTGTGTCTTTTCTTGGCTGGGTAAATTATGAGTCAAAAATTGAGTTATTAAAAAAAGCATCAGTTTTTTGTCTGCCATCAAAACTAGATTCATTTGGTATGGTTTACTTAGAAGCGATGGCTGCTAATTTACCAATTGTTGCACTAAATTATCAAGCTATACCTGATGTCGTACCACTATTTGCAGGCGTTTTGGCTGATAAGGATGATGCGGAAGTACTAGCTGATGCAATAATAAATGCAAGTAAGATGGTTTTTTCATCTGATGAGTTGCCATCAGAGTATATTTCTAGAGTTTTTGACGAAGATTATATTTCAAAAGAGTTTTTAAAAAATGTCTGCAATTAATTTGGTGAAAATATTTGACTTTGATGTGACTTGCTACACTGATCTTAATGATGCATCAGATGATATTATAAATAATCGTCTTGAACAGTCATGTATAGCGGTTGCAATAAATCCAGAAAAGATTGTAACTGCATACGAAGATAAAAATACTTACAATGCTTTAAATGTTGCCGACTTAAGGTATTTGGACGGCATTGGTACAGTAAAGCTAGCACAAAAGCGTTTAGGTAAAACTGTAAACAGAATACCAGGTTGTGAACTTTGGCAAGAACTCATGCTTAAAGCTTCTTCAAGGAAGGTACCTATTTATATTCTTGGCGCAACTTCTGATGTTGTAAATAAAACTGTTACCAAACTTAAAACTGAGTATGGAGCTAATATTGTTGGTTACCATGACGGATTTTTTGATAATGATGATGATATGATTAATGAAATCCTCTCTTGTAACCCCAAAATATTAACAGTAGCTTTAGGATCTCCAAGGCAAGAAATATTTATGGATAAATGTAAAGCTTGTGGTGTTAACGCATTTATGATGGGAGTTGGCGGAACTTACAATGTGTTTACTGGTAATGCTAAGCGAGCACCAAAGGTGTGGTGTGATTTAGGTTTGGAGTGGCTATACAGATTGCTATGTGAACCTAGCCGAATTTTTCGTCAATTTAAGTTACTTAAATTTATCTCTTTAGCGATAAGGAAAAAAATTTAAAAACAGTAATGATAGGGGGTTAACCAAAATGTTGCCCCCTTTCATTAATTTAACTTAGCACAAGAGCATTACACTCATCTTTTATTTTTATATTGGCCACTAACGCATAAAAGGCTCCTAAAGTAATTCCGATGGTTCCCGATGTCCATATATGACCACTGATTTGTGATAAACAAAGTAGTAAAAAAATAATAAGACAGTTGGCTGGAGCCATTTTATTACTAGTGTAGAATGCCTGTATCAAAGAATACGCAAAAAACAATATGTGAAAAAAAGCGATGGTGAAGAGTGGAACAATACCAATCTGTATCAATATATCTACAACATCTATTTCTGCAACAAGCTCATTAGTTGGGTGGAATAACTGATAAGCCTTTCCATACCCAAAAAAATGTTCTAAAGTGCTACCATTCACAAAATAATAATAAAGCCTATCTACTACCATCTCTTGCCTACCTGATAGTAATAATCCAAGTATCCCTGATTGTTGATAGGCCCACATCATTCGGTCATAAATACCTATTGATGATAGAATTGGTTTTATATTGAAAACAACAAAGACACTAATAGCAATAGCAGTCGAGAGCATTCCATAAATAACTTTTTTGTTACTATTATCAACAATCATAGGAATTGTGATGGCAATGATAATTGTAGCAAGAAGGCTTGTTTTTGTTGCAATGATCACTGCGTAAAAAACACAAAATACGGAATATACAACATATGATTTTTTGTTTATCAGCCAGCGCTTTGTTAAAAAATACCCAGTTAAAATTAGAAATGTCGCACTTAGTTCATTTCCCGCATAAATTAGACCAGTTGTACCGGCTCCATTTGTATAAGTACTTTTACCAATACCTATAAACCCTAAAGTTAGGTTGGCAATAACAAGATAAAATGAAATTAATAAAATCTTATCAATGACTTTATAAATATCAATCTTATTAAAATCATTTGATATTACAATATATGCTAGAGTTATGATTGGAAGTAGTGTTTTAACAACAACACCTAAATCAAAAATGAAATATGAAACCAAACCAAAGTCAAGGAAGTGTAACAGAGGTCCTAAAGAAAAGGTTAAAATCGTAATTAAAATTAATCCAAGTGTTTGTCTATGCTTGATACTTATTACAAACAACATTAATACTATTAATGTTAATTTATACATGAGAGATATTTTAAGGTCTTTACTAAAGTAAATAACAAAAAAACCAGATAACATATCAAACAAGATATAAAAGGCAAGAAGAGTATTTATTCTATTTATTATTCTCTTTTCATTAAATTCAGTATTCAAGCTAATCACATTAATCTGTTGTCAAATTAAACCTATTTAATTATATCATCTTGTTTTGTATCTTGATATAATTATTTGATTAATTTTTAAAGCAAGTCTATTTTGCTTCGTCGGAGAAAATTGTGAGTAATGATATGACTCAATCAATAAATGATGAATCAATGCCTTTAAAAAAAGGTGAGATTAATTCTTTATTTTTTCATATAAGAGAAAATAAGATTATACTTTTGTTTTTTGCACTTATATTTCCAATTCTTACTTTTGCGTTTTTAGATGAAAAAAACGAAAGATATGAAGTTAGTACTGAGGTGAAGTTACAGGAAAGCATTAGCCATCTACCTTTTTTAAGAGAAACCTACATTTTATCTAAAACATTTGAAAATGATAAAATATTAAACTCGTATGTAAAGGACTTACTTGATATAAAGTCGATATCATCAGGTTTTATTGCACAGCTTTCTGATGAAGAAAACATCAAACTTTTTTCAGATAATTATTCAGATATATTTGATGTTGGTAAATTGTCATTTTCTCTTAATAAAATAAAAACAAAATATGACACTTTAAATAAGTCATATGAGATAAAATTTATTACTTCTGATGACGTGGAGTCAGAGGAAATATTGACCAGATATTTGGATTTCACTTTAAAGCAGTATAATGATGATTATCAGAAAAAATTTAATTCTATATTAGATACCAAGCGAGGATTTCTTGAGTATGATCTTGAACGCTTGAGGAAAAAGCTTTCAATAGAAGTTGAGTCAGAAATTCATCTGTTGGAATCTGCTTTAAAAGTAGCTAATGAGACATATAGAGTTTCTTCATCTGAAATGCAGGAAGATGTTGCAAAGACATTAATCAAAGTACCACTTAATCGGCAAAAAGCTGAAGTCGAATATAAATTCTTATCAAATCTAAAAAATACTGATTTACTATCCTCTGAAGTGTCCGAAATGAAATTTAGATTGTTAGAGATTAATGGATTAAAAGCTCCATCTTTATATAGTCTTGGATTTTTAGATGATATGAAAAAAATTGAAGTAAAATCTTTGTCATTAACTTCATTTACATCAACATTTTTCAGATTAATAGTGTCATTGATATTTGGTGTCTTTTTTGGCGTGTCTTTTCTTTTAATTAAATCTTCATTTAAAGATAAATCTTAAGTTAATGGCAAGTATAAATTTTTAATTTATACTTGCCATATTTAAGCGTTATCACTGTCTGAATATTTTTGTAATTCTCCAAATGTTTGAGAGGAAAACAAAGTAAATTAAAAAACACAAAATAAACAGCCAGAACATTACATACTCTGGAATTTCTACAGCTTCACCGTATATTCCAAATGATGCAAATAACGTTGCCATTAAACATATTGCAACTAATGTTTGAACGGAATTAAGACCAATTCTTTGAAAAATATGATGTAAGTGCTCGCGGTCTGGTTTAAATGGAGAATCTCCTCGACGAATACGGCGAATCATAATTGCAGCCATATCCATTAAAGGAATAGCAATTAGCCATAAAGCCGTGACAGGACGAAGTGGAGATTTAGCTCCATTTTGGCTCGCTAGAAGTAGCATCCATATGACAGTGAATCCAATAAGCATACTTCCTGCGTCGCCCATGAATACTTTTCGTCTTCTTCCAAATGCTCCTAGGTTTAACAATATATAAGGTACAATCGCAACGATAATGATTAATAATAGATAAGCGATATTGCCCTGGCCTTCATGATTTAAAATGAAGGCTAAGCTACCAAATGTAACAATGGATAACCCCCCAAGGAGCCCATCTATACCATCAACCATATTGAAGGCATTAATTGCACCAATAACCGCAATAACAGTAATCAAGTAACCGAACATTCCTAAATCGATGGCACCAAAACCAATGAGATTTCCAAGCGTATGTAGTTCGAGTCCGGCGAAGTAGATCATACAAATGGAAAGTACGCCTTGGAGAAGCATTCGAAGCTTAAAGTCCACATCGAATTTGTCGTCAAGTGCACCTACTATTGTTAAGGTCGTGATACAAAACACATAGAGACCAGAATCATTTAAGGTCTCTGGTTTGTAATATAGGTATTGTGCTAAACAAATACAGATTGCGATACCACCAACAAGAGGAACGGCACCGTTGTGTAATTTTCGTTCATTTGGTCGGTCAACTAATCCAATACGCTTTGCAAATTTTCTTAATAAAAACAGTGCGGTAAGGGATGAAAAAAAGACGAAAAAAAAGTCTGCTAACATGTGTACTACATTGTGGAATATATACTAGGTCGAATAATAGCAAAGTTATCATGTTTGCAGAAGCTGAATCCTTTAAGCAAAATGTCGCATTCTGTTTCGGCAGCTGTTCAGCAAATGCTGTGGTTGTGTCTAATTTCACTCAACCTGTCAGCCGTTTGACAGTGAATATTGAGAAGTCATCCGAAACCTATTATATGTCTTGATGCATATGTTTTGTTCTTTTCTCATGATAAAGATTATTTTTTATTCGAGGGTGGAATTGTGCAAATCATTCATCATGGTGCTTATTCTGGGGTAACCGGTTCCTGCCATGAATTGAGGGTAGGGAACTACGGCTTACTGGTGGATTGCGGAATTTTTCAGGGCGAGGAGGCGGCTCGTTCTCTGGATATTGATTTCCCTATCAGTCATATCCGTGCGCTGTTGCTGACGCATTGTCACATTGACCATATCGGGCGTATTCCCTGGTTGCTTGCTGCCGGATTTCGCGGTCATATTTATGCCACTGAAGCCACAGCTGCGTTACTACCGTTGATGTTGGATGACAGCTTAAAAATTCAGCTGAATCTGAACCAGGAACAACGGGCCCAGTTTATTAACCTGGTATCTTCATTGCTGAGACCAGTCCCGTTTGATTGCCGGGCATCAATAACATTTCCTGACGGTGAAAAACTCACTGCTGTATTCCGTCAGGCCGGGCATATCCTGGGTTCTGCTTACATTGAAATGACCCTTCCTGATGGGCATGTGGTGGTCTTTTCAGGAGATTTAGGCCCCTCTAATACGCCTTTGCTTGTTGACCCATGTCCGCCTAATCGTGCCGATACCCTTGTGCTTGAAACAACCTATGGGAACCGCCGGCATGATCGTATTCAGGACAGGTCAAACCGTTTGGCGGCGGTCATTGAACGGTCATTAAAAGATGGTGGGGCGATTATTATTCCTGCTTTCAGTGTCGGCCGCACGCAAGAGTTGTTGTTTGATATTGAAGCGATATTGAGTGAGCTGACTCAACACCAGAAAGCCAATGGGCTTCCGCCTGTAGACTGGTCGCGTCTGCCTGTCATTCTTGATTCACCACTGGCAGATAAAGTGACGGAGCAATACACGCTGTTTCAGCGCTTATGGGCAAAAGAAGCCAAAGAGAAGGTGATGCTGGGGCGACATCCCATGTCGTTCCGTCAGTTTGTCACCATCGATTCTCATGACGAGCATGAAGCCTTGGTAAACCGGCTGAAACAAAGCGGTGAGCCTGCGATAGTGATTGCGGCCAGTGGGATGTGCACTGGCGGCAGAGTCGTTAACTATCTTGACGCGCTGCTGCCGGATTCCCGGACTGATGTCGTACTCGTCGGTTACCAGGCCAAAGGTACGCTGGGAAAAACATTGTTGTCCGGCGTCGAATCAGTCGAGATCAATAAACAGCTGGTGCCCGTTAATGCATCTGTTCATGAGTTATCAGGGTATTCAGCCCATGCTGATCAGAAAGATTTACTGATGTTTGTGACAGCCATGGAGACGCCGCCCTCCGTCATCAGACTGGTGCATGGTGATGCGGATGCTCAGCACGCTCTGGCTGATGAACTCAGGCCATTGCTTCCCGGCTGTGACATCATCATTACCGCTGATACGACGGAAAAAGCAAGCCATACCTCTGTCATCTCTTGATGATATGTTGGAGGTGCCGGTCTGTTTTAGTATTGGTTTTTGACTTGATTTTTTGACACTAGGTATTAAATGAAGGTGGAATTGGGTGTCGCCGGATTTTGTTGCTTTATTAAGGCCTTGAAACATACAAAGCCACCGGTATTTCCGTGTTTAAATCATATATTTCGCTACTTTTGACTGTGCTGAGGCAATAAGCGTTGTTATTTCTTTGCGGTTATTGACATACTTTGTCGAGCTATAGAATAAAGTTTCCTATAATGATTTGTGAATTATTGATTTTTCAGCTTTCTTGGCTGTCATCTTTGTGAGTTTGGATGAGTACAATGAAAATAACTGTTGCGGGTACAGGGTATGTAGGCCTTTCCAATGCTGTGCTGCTGGCACAGCATAACGACGTGACGGCACTGGATATCGTGCAGGAAAAAGTCGATCTGATTAACCGTTCGGTGTCGCCAATTGAAGACAAGGAAATTTCAGAGTATCTGTCGACGAAATCACTGAAGTTGACAGCGACGACAGATAAACAACTTGCGTACCAAGGGGCGGATTTTGTCATCATTGCGACCCCGACGGATTACGATCCGGTCACTAACTACTTTAATACCTCATCTGTTGAAGCTGTCATCCGTGATGTAATGGCGATCAATCCGGATGCGGTGATGGTCATCAAATCGACGGTGCCGGTTGGTTATACTCAGCGGGTGAAAACGGAGCTTGGGGCAGAAAACGTCATCTTTTCGCCGGAGTTTTTACGAGAAGGGCGTGCGCTGTACGACAATCTTTATCCTTCCCGAATCATTGTCGGTGAACGTTCTGAGCGTGCTGAAACATTTGCTGGTTTACTGGTACAGGGGGCCATTAAAACGGATATCCCGGTATTGTTTACCGATTCTACCGAAGCTGAAGCAGTAAAACTGTTCTCCAATACCTATCTGGCAATGCGCGTTGCTTATTTCAATGAGTTGGATTCTTACGCCGAAGCGCATGGGCTAGACAGCCGTCAGATTATTGAAGGGGTCGGGCTCGATCCACGAATTGGTAACCACTACAACAACCCGTCGTTTGGTTACGGTGGTTACTGTTTGCCAAAAGATACCAAGCAACTGCTGGCGAACTATTCCAAGGTGCCAAACAACATTATCGGTGCCATTGTGGAAGCTAATCGTACCCGTAAAGATTTCATCGCCGATTCCATTATCGCCAAGCGACCAAAAGTGGTTGGGGTCTACCGCCTCATCATGAAGGCCGGATCGGATAATTTCCGTGCTTCGTCTATTCAGGGCATCATGAAGCGGATCAAAGCGAAAGGGATTCCGGTGGTCGTGTATGAACCGGTCTTGAAAGAAGGCGAATTCTTTAACTCGGAAGTGATCACCGATCTGGCCGAGTTCAAGCAACGTGCTGATGTGATTGTGTCTAACCGCATGGCGGAAGAGCTGGAGGATGTGGCGGATAAGGTCTACACCCGGGATTTATTTGGTTCTGACTGAATCTATGAGCGGTGAGTCGTTGAGCCTTGAGACTCTGCTCTGGGTCTGAATAAGCACGGCTCAATCGATACCCTGAACAACCCGTGTTTCTTTTCTTCTGACGGAAAGATAAACACGGGTTATTTTTTTGTGATTTTAAAAGTCTTTTGTTTTCTTGGCGTGCAAAGAAATCCCGCTTGAGTTTGACGGGGATTTCTCATTATTGAGCCGTGAAAGTGCGTCAGGACAAGGGATTTGAGCGGCTGAACCTGTTATCCCATCTATACTTACTGTCATATCAATAAAGCAATAAGTGTTGTTTGGGGATGTCTATGAAATGCTCAATTATTGCGATGATCGCATCAGGCATACTGAGTCTGTCAGCTCTTGCGGCGGATGTTTCGCCGGGAACCTCTACGTATGGATCCGCCAGTGCCACGCCGCCAAGAACAGCACCGCCTGCGCCTACGTCAGCTTCAACGACGTCGAGTTCTGCCACCTCAAGCCAATCTGCGACGAGTCAATCAGAGGCGAGTTCCAGTGGTAAGGCCGCTGGCATTGATACGGCACTGGCCGCTTCGGCGGGGGGCATTACCGCGACGGTACTGGCGGTTGGTGCTGCGGCGGTAGTCATCGGGGTCGCCTTGTCTGACAGTGGAGGCGGTGATGATCCGGCTCCACCGGTAACGGTGCAGGCGGAGTAACCTGACGCATTCCCAGTGCTGGGCCGATTGGTCGAAAATCAGGTATACACCGGTAAAAAAAGCGAGAGGCAATGCTTCTCGCTTTTTTTGTTTGGGCGACAGTCAGCTGTGATAACAGCTCTGTTGGCTTAGTTCAATCAACCCAGCTCAGTAAGCTAAGTTAAGCGCAATCTAGTTCAGCACAACTTAGTTCAGTCAACCTAACTCAGTCCACTTTCTTACCTTTGACCAGCTTTCGGACCCACATCCGTCCCGGGTGCAGGGCTTCCAGCACGCTGTTAGGCAGCGGTAATGGGTCGCCACAAATTTGTGATGCCAGCACTTCTCCCAGTAGCGGTGAAGAACTTAACCCGCGCGATCCCAGACCTACCATGGCATACAGGTTCGGGTAGACCGGGACGGCTTCCGCGCAATCCTGTTTCTCTCTCAGGTCGGCGTATTGGCTGAGCACATCGTCATAGCGACAGACATCGCCCACGAAGGGCAAATGGTCACGGCTGGCGCAACGTACGCCAACCCGGGCGTTATCGTCTGACATATCAATCGCTGTTGGCCAGTCAGCTTCCGGCAGGCAGTCAACCAGTCTCTGTTTGTTGTCGGCATGTTCTTCGGCAGAGAATGTCAGATCCGTGCTGCCACGGCGGTAACTGGCACCGATGCAGTGGTTATCATCGTGAGCCGGGGTCAGATAGCCGTCATAGCACAGCACCGTTTTCAACTTACTCAGTGACGGATTTGTCGGTACATGACTGACTTGTCCCCGCACTGAATAGGCTGGAATGGCCTGGGTCTGGGCAAACTCAGCAAATCGATGACCGTTTGCGACGATGACACACTGATGCTCATAGCGGTGGTTGTGCTGGTCGGTCAATGTCCAGCGCTTATTGTCAGCGTCGAATGCCAGATCCTGAATGTCCGTTTCCGGTTTCAGGGTTAACAATCCGGAGGCTTCTGCTTGATTCAACAGGGCGCGGGTAAAAGCCTGCGGGCACAGCCAGCCTCCTAACGGATAATGAACACTGCGATGACCGCTTGGTACGCCGGTAACCCGCGCCGTTTCCTCTTCGTCCAGTGCACGAATCAGTTCGGTTGGGAAGCCGCCACTGATCATCTTATCGAGTTTGTCGGTGGCATTGTCATTCCATGCCAGCTGAGTGACGCCACACCAGCTATGGGGAAAGGCCATTTCCGTGGCCGCCTGTTCGACAAACTGGCGGGCATACAGGAAAGCCGGTGCAAAGAAGCGCGACAGGGCGTCGTTCGAACCATTGAGCAACGGATAAACCGCCCCCTGACGGTTGCCGGATGCGCCTTCCGCAGGAAGTGCTTCGGCGCAGTACAGTGTGGTGTGAATACCGCGACGGGCAAGCGCAATCGCTGTGGTGGCTGAGCCGATTCCACCGCCGATAATGGCAATATCCAGACTGCCTGAATTCCGATGAGCGGATGCCGCGCGACGGGCAAACCACGGTTTGGTATTACCGCAGTATTTACGTTCAGAAACATTACCGGCCAGCATGTCACGTTTGGTGCCAAAGCCTTTGACTTTTTGCATGTCAAAACCGGCGTCGATCAGGCCGCGGCGAACAAAACCGGCAGCGGTAAACGTCGCCGTAGTACAGCCAACACGAGCCAGTTTGGCCATCCCGTCAAACAGATTCTGGTTCCACATCTCCGGGTTTTTGCTTGGCGCAAAGCCATCAAGGAACCAGGCATCGACGATACCTTCATCATTCGTCCATACTTGAGGCATACAGTCTTTGATATCGCCGAACCACAGATCCAGCGTGATCATGCCGTCTTCCAGAACGATTCGGTGGCAGTCGGCAACAGCTGGTGGATAGTGGACGTGAAGCTGCTTAGCCAAGTCTGCCAGCTCGGGCCAGGACTCGTGCGCTTTGATCAGGTCGTCGCGGGTGACCGGGAACTTCTCAAAGCTGATGAAATGCATCTCTTTGAGAGCGGCATCAGGGTTCGCTTCTCGAAAAGCCTTGAACCACTGCCAGGCGGCCAGAAAGTTCAGCCCGGTGCCGAAGCCGGTTTCAGCGATCACAAAGCGGCGACGGTCGAATTCCGTCCAGCGCTCAGGCAGGCCGTTTTGTCGGAGAAAGACGTAGCGGGTTTCTTCCAGGCCATTGGCATTGGAAAAATAGACATCATCAAAGTCGTTAGAGACCGGGGTACCGGCGTCGTTCCAGTCCAGTACCGCATTTTCGATGCGTGGCACGGATGAGACTGATGGTTTTGCTGTGTCAGACAAGGGAGAAACCTCATGGTTGGTCAAACAGGTGATAACGCGCCTGATGGTAAATTGAGCTGGCGAATCAGCACCTTTTGGGTGAATCGGGTCAAATTGTCGGTGATTGTACCCGATCAAGAGGAAAGCTGACCACTTTTGGCAATTAAACCCGCTATTATCGTCAGCGTTAAATGACAGTAGGAATTCATCATGAAACGAGCCGTAATTACAGGCATGGGTATTGTATCCAGCATTGGTAACAACGTTAAGGAAGTGCTGGAGTCTTTGAAAACGGGTAAATCCGGTATTAATTTCTCCGAACAGTTCGCAGAGATGAAATTGCGCAGCAATGTTTGGGGCGACTTGAAAATGAACCCGTCAGAGCATATCGACCGTAAAAAAATGCGTTTCATGGGCGATGCCGCAGCCTTTGCGTATCTGTCTATGGAGCAAGCGATTGAAGATGCTGGCCTGACAGAAGACCAGGTATCAAATGACCGTACCGGTTTGGTTGCAGGTTCTGGTGGCGCTTCGTCTCAAAATCAGGTTGCTGCGGTGGACATTCTGCGCGAAAAAGGCGTGAAGCGTGTTGGCCCTTACATGGTGCCACGTACCATGTCTTCCACAGTTTCGGCTTGTCTGGCGACGCCATTCAAGATCCGTGGTGTGAACTACACCATGAGTTCAGCGTGTGCGACATCTGCACACTGTATCGGTCACGCCCTGGAGCTGATCCAATTGGGTAAACAAGACATCGTTTTTGCCGGTGGCGGTGAAGAGCTGGACTGGACCCTGACCATGATGTTTGACGCCATGGGTGCCCTGTCGACTAAATACAACGACGACCCAAGCAAAGCATCCCGTACTTACGATGCAGACCGTGACGGTTTTGTTATCTCTGGTGGCGGCGGCATGCTGGTGGTTGAAGAGCTGGAGCATGCTCTGGCGCGTGGTGCCAAAATTTACGGCGAAATCGTCGGTTACGGCGCGACCTCCGATGGCTACGACATGGTTGCGCCATCTGGCGAAGGTGCGGTGCGTTGTATGAAGATGGCCATGGCGGATCTGGATGCCCCGGTTGACTACATCAACACTCACGGTACTTCTACTCCAGTAGGCGACGTGAAAGAACTGGGTGCGATTCAGGAACTGTTTGGTTCAAACAGCCCGGCGATTTCTGCGACTAAAGCCATGACGGGTCACGCCCTGGGTGCGGCTGGTGTGCATGAGGCGATCTACTCGACGCTGATGCTGAATCACGGCTTTATCGCGCCAAGCATCAACATTGATAACCTGGATCCGGCTGCAGAAGGCCTGGATATCGTGACGGAAACCCGCGAGCAGGAACTGAAGACCGTTATGTCTAACAGCTTTGGCTTTGGCGGTACGAACGCGACACTGGTGATCAAAAAATACGAAGGCTGAGTAGCCTGAGAAATATCGGGGAGGCGCATGATGTCATGTGCCTTTTCGCAAATGAATCAGTGCAATAAAAGGATTTTTCCAGGAGATGGCACTGGCGAGCGGCTTAACTGACAGGCTTTTGCGGAGACTGAATCATGTAAAGCGAATGCTTGCCAGTGCCTGAAACAGACGCGACATCAGAACCAGGCATGGTATGTTCTTTTGCGGGGGCTGTCTATGATCTATTCTGGTGTTTTAAACCTGGATATTTGCCCGACAGGCTATTGTCGGGCTTTTTTGTTTGTATCACTGTTACCGATCGTAACCCGTTCTTCTTCTCTCTGTTCATCGTTTTCCGGGTACTACCGCTTGACACGCCTGCCACGTTTTTGAATTATCTCGACACTCGACACTCGACACTCGACACTCGACACTCGACACTCGACACTCGACACTCGACACTCGACACTCGACACTCGACACTCGACACTCGACACTCGACACTCGACACACCGAATAACACTAGGATCGATTCATGAAAATCCTCATAGACGAGAACATGCCTTACGCCGAAGCGCTTTTCAGCGAATTGGGTGAGGTGATCAGCAAGCCGGGACGCACCATGACCGCGGAGGATCTGGTGGATGTAGATGCCCTGATGATCCGCTCTGTCACCAAAGTGAATGAAGCGTTGCTGGCAAAGGCCAATAAACTGAAATTTGTCGGTACAGCCACTGCGGGTCAGGATCATGTTAATGATGCGCTGCTGGCAGACCGGGGGATTTTCTTCACGGCGGCACCGGGCTGTAACAAAGTGGGTGTGGCTGAATATGTGCTGAGCAGCCTGATGGTGCTGGGGCAGCAACAAGGCTTCTCTCTGTTCGACAAAACCGTCGGAATTATCGGCGCCGGTAATGTCGGTAGTTATCTGGCCAAGTGCCTGGATGCACTGGGAGTTCGCTATCTGCTTAATGACCCGCTGAAAGCGGAGCAGGGTGATCCCCGATCGTTTCATAGTATCGAAGAGCTGCAGGCGCAGTGTGATGTCATCACGACGCACACCCCCATTACCCGGGAAGGCCGTTACCCGACTCATCATCTGGTGGATGAGGCATTTCTTGCTGCGCTGAAGCCGGGAGCGATTCTGATTAATGCTGCCCGCGGACCTGTAGTGGATAATCAGGCCCTGAAACGCGCGCTGCAAGCCAGCCAGATCGGTGAAGGCAAGCATCTCACAGCAGTATTGGATGTGTTTGAGCACGAACCGCAGGTCGATCTGGACTTGCTGCCGCTGCTGGCATTTGCTACCCCGCATGTCGCCGGGTATGGCCTGGAAGGAAAAGCGCGTGGCACAACCATGGTGTACAACAGCTTTTGCGAGTTTCTGGGTGTCGACAAGCAAGTGGAAGCGGCGAGCCTGTTGCCGACCGCTCCGGTTCCGTATGTGACCCTGAGCGGCAAATGGGATGAGCCAACGTTATTCAGCCTGACTCAGCTTGTCTATGATGTGCGTCGTGATGATGGCCTTTTCCGTCGTGAAATGTGCGCCACGCAAGCCGGAAGTCCTGAAATGGCATCCGCTTTTGACAGAATGCGTAAAAATTACTGGGATCGACGGGAATACAGTGCGATTACAGTAGCGGGCGAGCCCCATTTTGGGTTAGAGTCGCTGGCTGATTTAGGTTTTACAGTAGAGGAAAGGCCATGAGCCAGGAATTTGATATCGCGGTATTGGGTGCGACCGGTGCTGTCGGTGAAACCATTGTTGAAGTTCTTGAGGAACGCAAATTCCCTGTTCGCAATCTCTATTTGCTTGCCTCTGAGCGCAGCGCGGGTAAAACCGTGCGCTTCAAAGGCAAAAATGTACGTGTGACCAATGTTGAAGACTTTGACTGGGGACAGGTGCAACTTGCTATTTTCTCTGCCGGTGCGGAAGCGTCAGACTATTGGGCACCGATTGCGGCTGACCAAGGTGTGGTTGTAATCGACAATACCTCCCGTTTCCGTTACGACTACGATATTCCACTGGTGGTGCCGGAAGTCAACCCGCACGCCCTGGCGGATTACCGTAACCGCAACATTATCGCCAACCCGAACTGCTCGACGATCCAGATGCTGGTGGCGCTAAAGCCTATCCATGATGCGTACGGTATTGAGCGCATTAACGTTGCGACTTACCAGTCCGTTTCTGGCACGGGTAAGAAAGGCGTCGATGAGCTGGCTGGCCAGACGGCACGCCTGCTAAACGGCCTGCCGGCGGAAAACAAAGTATACGACAAGCAGATAGCGTTTAACTGCCTGCCGCATATCGACCAGTTTATGGATAACGGCTACACCAAAGAAGAAATGAAAATGGTGTGGGAAACCCAGAAAATCCTGGGTGATGAAACTATCCGTGTTAACCCGACCTGTGTTCGAGTGCCGGTGTTTTACGGCCATGCTGAGGCTGTGCACGTGGAAACCCGTCAGCCGGTCAATGTGGAAGAAGCGCTTCACCTGCTGGAAAACGCGGAAGGTATCGAACTGTTCCACGGCAATGACTACCCGACGCAGGTTAGCGATGCGACTGGCAAAGATCACGTCATGGTGGCCCGTGTCCGTGAAGATATCAGCCATCCTTGCGGCCTGAACATGTGGGTTGTTGCCGATAACGTGCGAAAAGGCGCGGCGACGAACAGTGTCCAGATTGCAGAAAAGCTGATCGAAGAATACCTGTAAGTCAGGTTTACTCACGGGGAAGCATTCCTCGTCGTGATTACGCATTGTGATGCATTTTTGTTAAGAGTCCATGCCAAGCGGCATGGACTTTTTTATTGGCCGAACACACTGACACCAGAAACATTCCTGAACCTTGCTCACAAACTCGCTCTTTAGTTTCAGGGGCGTAGGCCGATAATCATTATTCTTGTATCATTAACCAGAGAAACCAGGTGAGCCACTCCAGGTGCCTGATTTGTGATTATTTCTGCCAGCGAGGACAACAGGCAGTGACTGAGAAAGTGAAGATGATAAAACGCCTCATAATTCCGGTGCTTTTCTCCGCAACCGCCATTCATTTACCGGTACAGGCGAATACCATTCGCATTATTGGCCCGTCATCTGAAGATCAGCCTGCAGCCCAAACCACGGTATCCCAACCGGTTTCAAGTCAGGCAGCGCGTTCTGTGCATCGTTACGGGCCGACAACAAATCAGGAAACACTGTGGTCAATTGCGTCCCGTTACCGGCCGAATGATCAGGTATCCATTTATCAGGTGATTGGGGCGTTCTATAGCCAGAATCCGCAGGCCTTTGAAAACGGAAATCTTCACCGTCTGATTCCGGGCAGTATCCTCGCTGTACCGACTCATCAGCAAATGCGTCAGGAAAACACTGACCGTGTCAAGCAACGCCTGGAAACGGATAAGCGGACAGCTCAGCGTACGGCGACACCGTCGCCAGCCCAGACTCCGTCTGTTCAAACAACCTCTGTTCAAACCAGGTCTGCCCAGACACCTCAGGCTCAGACCACAATGGCTCAGCCTAAGCCGCAACCTAAACCAACGCCAAAGCCGGCTCAGCAGTCGAACCCTGCGCCAAAGGTTGTGGCAACCCCGATCGCTCCTCAGCCAGCAGTGACAGAAGCCACCACGCCTCAATCGTCGTCGGCTGTGGACACACAAGAAGCACAGCAAACAGCAGCGCAAGCACTGATTCCGTCTAAACCAACGGCGCTTCAAGCACAGTTGCAAGCATCTGATGAGCAAGTTGCGAAGCTGATGGAAAGCAACCACCTGCTGCGTGTCAGGCTGGCTGAAATGCAGCATGAAGTTGCGGCAATGAAAGAGCAGATCACACAGGACGAGGCGCTTCGCAGCGAAATCAAAGGCTTTATTGAGCAGCAGCGCCATCAGGTGCAGAGCGTTCAGCCTGCGACACCGGAGCCTTACTGGTTCGATCGTATGATCGACAATCCGTGGGCGCTGGCGGCAATGGGGTTGATTCCTGGCGGGCTTATCGCGGCGCTGCTGGCGTATTTCCTGCTTGGTCGTCGTAAAGAAGAAGAGCAGGACGACGGCTCATCAAATAACACCCCAGAAGCGTCTGACCCGGTGATGGTGCCACCTCTGGCTGCCATTGAGGACGAAAAACCGGTGGCGGATCCGGAGGAAGAGCACGACCCGATTAATGACTTGTTCGGTGATGACAGCTTATTTGATGATCCGGAAGACAGCCTGTTTGCCACAGAGGATAAAGCTGCAAAATCGGTGGAAGACAGCTTTAACAACGACAACGATCTGGATTTTGAATCGAGCCTTGCCGCCAGCAGCATTTCTGTGAAAGGGGATGATGAAGCCATTGGCCTGCAGGACATGGAGCGAGCGCTGGATGAACTAGATCAAAAAGCGGACAGTAGCTCAGATGAAGCTCTTGCAGCAATGTGGGAGCAATCGCTGCGATCCGATGACGATGATGAAGACAGCTTTGATCTCTCTCTGGACACCGACGACAACAGTGACGAATTGTTGAATCAGTCAATGCTGGACGATCTGCTGGAAGACGCTGACTCAGTGGCAGAACAAAACAGTGCGACGCTCCGTGCCGATAAAGATGATGTTATCAATCAGGATGATCTGGATGCACTGTTTGCCGGGTTTAGCAGTGATGCTGATCTTTCGGATACCAGTCTGGCCAACATTGATACTGAGAGTAAAGACGCCAAAGAAGACGCTATTTTCACTCTGGCAGAGGAAGAAAAGCAGCAGTCTGCCATTGATCAGGCGCTGGCAGATGCAGAATTACTGACGGCCACGGCTCAGGACGATATTGATGATTTGCTGGACGCTAACAGTGTGTCACTGCTCGATGAGTTGGTCGAGGATGAAGATGACGGGCTGTCTGCCGACATTGAACTGGAAGAAGACAGTACCGCACTGCTGGATGAACTGATTGATAACGAGGATCCGCTCGACGTACCGGATATTGAACTGGATGAAAACAGCACCGCGCTGCTGGATGAACTGATTGATGGTCCTGTTCCTGAGCTGGACATTGATGATGAAGAAGCCTGGCTGGATCAGGAACTTGCCGCTCTGGCCGATTCTCAATCCGATGATTGGGCGCACGAGAACAGCGCAGCCGAACTCAATGCAACTGAGTCAGAATTACTGTTTGAGCCGGAACTTGAACCGGAAGCTAAGAAGTCCGACGGTTTTGCGCCGGAATCTGACACGGCTGAACCTGTAGCTATTGAATCCGTTGCTGTAGAACCTGAAGCCGATGACATTAAAGAAGAGACGCAAGCGGTAACTGGCGCTGATGAAGATGGCGTGGATCAAGGAAACGCCGATGATCAAGCTGTTTATGCTGAAAGCGTTGATGCTAAAGATGCCGTCCGTCAAAAAGACGCAGATGTTCAAGATGTAGATAGTGAAGGTCTCGCTCATAAAGGTCTGGATATTCAAGGTTTGGATCTTGACGGTTTAGCCGCTCAAGAGACTGCGACGAATGACGTAGATTCGAACGCGTTGCCGGATGAACAGCTTTCTTCGAGTTTGCCTCAATCAGATCTGTCTCAATCACATATGTCTCAGCCGCATACGGTCGAAACAAAGGCGTTTGAGCAGGATCTGGCAGACATTGAAGCGCTGCTGGACTGTTCTGTAGCGAGCGAGACAGCAGGAGCTGACGTTGAAACTTTAGGCCAAACTGTTGATCAGCTGCTTGAGTCTCTGGATGAGCAGGAAGCAATGGACATCGCAGAGCGTGTTGCTGATGAACCTGTGCTGACCGGCGATGACTACGATGCCTTCCCGATTTTCGATGAAGAAACAGCCCTGGCTGACGCAGAGCAGCAGGCTCTGGCATCTGATGAACCTGGCCGTAAGTCTGAAGCAACTGCTGCCTTTGGCACTACTGAACCGTTGAATCTGGATGATTTGCCAGAGTTTGATGAAGAAGCCGCATGGAATGATCCGGAAGCTGAAACAGAGTTGCTGGCAACCCCGGATATCAGTGATGAAGAAGAGCAGGCCGTACTCGATAATATCGTGCGTCAGCTGCAGCAAGCTGCGGAAGCGGTTGAGCCCGCGGCACATCAGCAACCGCAACCAGAGATTGCCAAAGAGGTTACCGCTGACGTAACGGAAGAGGCCACGGCTGCGATTGTTGGCTCTGAAGCGGCAGAAAAATTATCAGAACGTCTGGAAGAGTCGTACTCTATCCATGGTCGTCAGGATATTGAGTTTGAAACGCTGGATCCGGCGTCACTGCCTGAGTTTGGTGAAGATGACGCATTGCAGGCTTCGTTTGATGAGCAGCATGAGCTGGAGCAATTCGAGCTGGAAAGCGGTTTGCGGGATATCACTCAGACGGCCACCGAGTTGTCGCATGACACAGTGATGCGGGATCCGGGGGCAGAAGAATCAATGGCGGTGTCAGGAAAGGCTCAAACCGCATCGGTGATGCCTCCGCTCGATGAAGAGCTGGTCGATACCGCTGGTCTTGATATGGATGCTTTGCTGTTTGACCCGTTGGCGGAAGCTCATAATGTGGCGCAGCCCGCAGTGATGATGTCAGAAAAAGCCGACGCCAGTTCTGCTCAGGAACATCAGCCAGCACCTGACTCAGGAATGAGGGCGGAAAGCCAGCCAGATGTTAGCCTCGCGGATGTGGCCCAACCTGATACTCACATTACTCTGCCAGAGGCCAGTGAAGCCGAGTTGGAACGTGAGCAGTTGTTTGCCGATTTTGCCGCAGATACCACGGTCGATAACGTTGAACCGGACTGGAACGAAGAAGATCAGGCTATTTGGACGGCGAGTAATCCGGATCCTGAACTGGAAAGCGAAGATTGGGGTGTGCAGCCGCCAATGGATGATCAGGATGTGGCAGCGTTTGATGAAACCACACTGCTGGATGATGACGAAGCATCGCTTCTGATTTCTGAATCCGAAGCGTTGGCTGCAAGCTGGGGAGAAAGCGAAGCGGACAGCGAACTGGTCTCTGAACCATCAGATTCTGCAGGGCAAGAACCGGAGTCTCAGTCTGCCGCGAATGGAGTAAACACGGTCAGCGAAAACGACGCAGCGTCTTTCAACCGTCAGGGCTATATCAGCATTGATGAATTGATGAAAGATCTGGATATCGCGGAGTCGGAAGCTGATTTGGATGATGCGCCGCTGAACCTTGAGGTGGGACTGGACGAATTTCCGGATGTTCTGGCGAATGTTGGCGATTATGATGTCGACAGTGGTGGCGAATACGCCAGCAAACTGGATCTGGCGAAAGCTTATCTGGAAATGAACGATCAGGAAGGGGCGATGGGGCTGCTGGAGGAAATCGCAGTCCGTGCTGACAGCGCGCTGCAGCAGGAAGCCAAAGCCCTACTGGCTCGCATTTCGGCCTGACAGCATACTCTGCCAGAATCGGTGTAGACATTGAATAATCCGCAAACGGGCTCTGCAAGGCAGAGCCCGTTTTTTTATTGTTGAGGCGTCCGATACTGATGGGGCCAGCCCGTTGCCGTGCAGGGACTGTTTTTTATCTGTGGCCGTCGCTGTGGCCGCTACATTACGCCTTAGGACTGAGCGGATGGGTTGTATTCGCGACGTTAATTGTAATCGGCTGTATCTCGCCCCTCGCTACATAGCGGTTTTTTCCCTATAATCCCTCCCTTTGTAACACCGGCTGAGAGCCGTCCGACAGAACGAAGTAAATTATGCGAATTGCGTTAGGTATTGAATACGACGGAGCAAAATACTACGGCTGGCAGCGCCAGCGCGAAGTAGACAGTGTTCAGGAGCGTTTGGAAAAGGCGCTGAGTAAAATTGCCAACCACCCGATTGAAGTACAGTGTGCCGGACGGACGGATGCCGGGGTGCATGGCACCGGGCAAGTGGTACATTTTGATACTAATGTAAACCGTAAGCTGGTGGCTTGGAGCATGGGAGCAAATGCCCACTTGCCGGGAGACATTGCGGTTCGTTGGGCAAAGGAGGTCAATGACGATTTCCATGCCCGATTCAGTGCGACGGCGCGACGTTACCGCTATATTATTTACAACCATGCATTGCGTCCTGCAATTCTGGGCAAGGGTGTCAGCCATTACCATGGTGAGCTGGACGAAAAACTGATGCACGAGGCCGGTCAGTATCTGCTCGGTGAAAATGATTTCACCTCTTTTCGCGCCGTGCATTGTCAGTCATTAAGCCCATGGCGAAACCTGATGCATCTCAACGTCAGCCGACAGGGCAACTTTGTGATTATTGACATTAAAGCCAATGCATTTGTCCACCATATGGTACGTAACATTACCGGCAGCCTGATCAAAGTCGGCAAAGGTGAAGAAAAACCTGAGTGGATCAAATGGCTGCTGGAACAAAAAGATCGTACCTTGGCAGGGGCAACAGCAAAGGCGGAAGGTCTTTATCTGGTTGATGTCGATTATCCAGCGGAGTTTGAGTTACCACGAGCACCGATTGGTCCGCTATTTCTGCCGGATTAATCACAAAAAGGTTGCAACAGGGCGTCAACAGCCTTGGGGTGGGTGTGTCGGAGTCAACTTGTAATACCAGTTTTTTATCTACAGACTGACAAGTTTATGCTTTAATTCCACCTCGGAAATTTAACGAATTTGTAATTCTCTGCCGCATTGGCTTATGGTATATCACCTGATAGGCAGGGAAATTAAGAACATAAAAGGTCATTCATGAGCTGGCTGGAAAAGATCCTTACAAAAAGCAATATTGTTTCTTCCCGCAAAGCGTCTATCCCTGAAGGGGTATGGACCAAATGTACTTCTTGCGAACAAGTGCTTTATCACGCTGATCTGGAGCGTAACCTCGACGTATGCCCGAAGTGTGACCACCACATGCGCATGAAGGCGCGTAAGCGTCTGGAAACCTTCCTTGATACAGAAGGCCAGGAAGAAATTGCGGCGGAGCTGGAGCCAAAAGATAAGCTGAAGTTCCGTGACTCGAAGAAATATAAAGATCGTCTGTCTGCCGCGCAGAAGAGCAGCGGTGAGAAAGACGCTCTGATCGCCATGAAAGGAACACTGCTGGGCCAGCCACTGGTCGCCTGTGCATTTGAATTCTCCTTCATGGGTGGTTCGATGGGTTCTGTCGTTGGTGCGAAATTTGTGCGTGCGGTTGACGAAGCCATTGCAAACAACTGTGCACTAGTGTGTTTCTCTGCCAGTGGCGGTGCCCGCATGCAGGAAGCCCTGATGTCTCTGATGCAAATGGCGAAAACCAGTGCTGCACTGGAGCGTTTGTCATCAAAAGGTTTGCCGTTCATTTCTGTACTGACTGACCCGACGATGGGCGGTGTATCAGCAAGTCTGGCGATGCTGGGTGATATCAATATCGGTGAGCCTAAAGCACTGATTGGCTTTGCCGGCCAGCGTGTTATTGAGCAAACGGTACGCGAAAAGCTGCCTGAAGGCTTCCAGCGTAGTGAATTCCTGCTGGAACACGGTGCCATTGACATGATTGTTGACCGTCGTGAAATGCGTCAGCGTATCGGTGGCATGGTGGCTAAACTCACTAATGCAGAATCACCGATGGTGGTGCCGGTCATTGCTCCTGTCATCGAAGTGGCAGAAGAAGAGCCGAAACCAGCGGAAGGCTCTCAAGAGTAATTCTGAGCACCCTTTTTCTTTGTTGGTTGACAACGTATATTCAAACGGGGCGAATGCCCCGTTTGCTGTATCTGTACGGACATTTACGGGCTTTTCTTCCCCGATGTCGGTTCAGCAGTTTGGCATCTGCGCATAAGGTGTTAAATTAGAGCCCATATTTTTGGTTTGACTGAACATAAAGAAGAATGTCCGGATTGACAGCACCTCTAGCAACCTCTCCTTTAGCCGAATGGCTTTCTTATCTCGAAAAGCTCCATACCAGTGCGATTGATCTGGGATTAGACCGGGTGCAGGCCGTCGCGCAAAAAGCGGCGCTGACGAAACCGGCTAACCGGGTGATCACGGTCGCCGGGACCAATGGCAAAGGCTCAACCTGCGCCATTCTGGAATCCATTCTCCTTAAAGCCGGTTACTCGGTCGGCGTATACAGCTCGCCGCATCTGGTTCGTTACAACGAACGCGTGCGTATTAACGGCAGCGAACTGCCGGATGCAGCCCACAGCGAGGCGTTTGCTTTTGTTGAGCAGCAGCGTGGCGATATCAGCCTCAGCCTGTTTGAGTTCGGCACACTGGCCGCTTTACGGTTGTTCCAGACCAACAAGGTTGACGTTGTGGTTCTGGAAGTCGGGCTGGGAGGTCGTCTGGATGCCACCAATATCGCAGAACATGATGTCTCTGTGATCACTAGTCTTGCCGTTGATCACGTTGACTGGCTGGGCGATGACATCAATGTGATTGGTTATGAAAAAGCCGGCATTTTCCGGAGCGGAAAACCGGCGATTTGTGGCCAGCCTAATCCACCGGCGACGGTTCCGGCGCATGCTGACGACATTGGAGCCAAGCTGTATCAGGTGGGCTACCAGTTTGACTACGCGCTGACAGAGGACAGCTGGACGTGGCACAGCGGCGGATTTACGCTGGAAAACCTGCCGGTTCCGTCACTGCCGTTACCCAATGCTGCCACCGCGCTGATGGCCCTTGCCGTTGCTGAGCTGGATATTGCTGACCAACAAATTGTCGAAGGGTTGGCGAGTGCATCTCTGCCGGGCCGTATGCAGCGAGTGGGCGAGCACCCATTGATCATTATGGATGTGGCACATAACCCGCATTCTGCAGAGTACTTTGCTCGTCAACTGACGGTGATCAAGCAAAAAGAAGCGAAAGGGCGTATTCACGCCGTGGTTGCTATGCTGCATGACAAAGACATTGCGTCTACGGTCGCTGAAATGAAAGGGGTGGTTGATTGCTGGTATCCGGCATCACTGACGGGACCTCGCGCGGCTTCGGCGTCTGAGATTCTGGCTCATCTACCGGCAGAGACGGTGGGCTTCGATTCACCAGAAGCGGCTTATGACAAAGCATTGACAGAGGCGGAGCCTCAGGATGTGGTAATTGTATTTGGCTCCTTTTACACTGTCGGACAGATTTCCAGTCACATAGAAGTAAACAAACAGGAGTGATTGTGGCAAGTAAATTTCAGAGCCGCCTGATAGGCACTATTATCCTTGTTGCTATTGGCGTTATCTTCCTGCCGGATTTGTTTGACGGCAAAAAGCAACATTATCAGGAGCAGTTTGCCAGCATTCCTTTGCAACCTGAGATGAGCGACGAGGTAGAGTTTGAAACCATACCTGAACCGGAATTCGCAGACGTTTCTCTGCCGAATGAGCCGGTGACCGTTGTGATTGACGATGGGGAGGCGGCGGTTGAAGTTTCTCAAGCAAAACCGGAAGCCAGACCGGCCGTAAAAACTGAGGCACCAAAGGTAACGGAGAAGGTAACGGCTAAGGTCGCAGAGCAACCGGTAAAGGTGGCACCCGTGCCGGAAACGGCACCGCAAGTGGGTAACCAGGACAGCGGCTGGGTCGTTCAGCTCGGTGTGTTCCGCAATTTTGATAACGCCCATTCGCTGGTAGGCCGTTTACGTGAGGCCGGTTTTCAGGCGCATGTTTTCCCGAAACAGCCTAAGAAGGGCGATTTGGCTCGGGTCGTAGTGGGGCCTGATGTCTCGAAAGAGAAGTTATCCGGCCAGCTCAATGAGTTAGAAAATTTAACCGGATTAAAAGGTCGATTGCTCAGATTTAATCCACTAAACCCTTAGGAAAACGTTTGCGTTAGCATTTTTTCTGTTAGAATACGCTCCAACAAGAAGAATACAATAAATGATGATCTGGATTGATTACGTAATTTTAGGCGTAATTGGCTTCTCTGCTCTGGTCAGTTTGATCCGAGGATTTGTGAAAGAAGCCTTATCGCTCGTGATTTGGTTTGCAGCCTTTTTTGTCGCGAGTAACTTTTATACCCAGCTGGCTGCCTACTTCACCAACATTCAGGATGAAATGTTGCGTAACGGTAGCGCTATCGCCGCCCTGTTTATTGCCACGTTGATTGTCGGCGCGGTCGTCAACTACGTGATCGGCCAACTGGTTCAGAAAACCGGCCTGTCCGGGACTGATCGGGTATTGGGTATTGTGTTTGGTGGGGTACGCGGCGTTTTGATTGTTGCTGCGATACTGTTTTTCATTGACGCCTTCACTGGGTTTTCTAAGGCTGACTGGTGGCAACAGTCACAGTTAATCCCTCAGTTCGGGGTCGTCATTGAATGGTTCTTCAGCTACCTCAAGGACACATCAAGCTTTTTACCAGGCGCTATCTGACAGCGTCTGGTCCAAGATTAGGGATCAGATTGGCAAAGGCCACTGATAGTTACAAGGACACAGGTTTCAGCGGGGATCCGGCAGGCGCGGGATACCCGCTGAAATTTAACTAAGCGACTATGAAAGCGTGACGAGGATTTAGGACATGTGTGGTATTGTCGGAATCGTGGGTTCTACCCCGGTAAACCAGTCTATCTATGATGCACTGACCGTGCTGCAGCACCGTGGCCAGGATGCGGCTGGTATTGTTACCCTGGAAAGCAATCGTTTCCGTCTGAGAAAAGCAAATGGCCTGGTACGCGATGTGTTTGAAGCTAAACACATGCAGCGTTTGCAGGGCAACGTCGGGATTGGCCATGTCCGTTACCCGACCGCAGGCAGCTCTAGCGCGTCTGAAGCGCAGCCGTTTTATGTCAACTCCCCTTACGGTATCTCACTGGCGCACAATGGCAACCTGACCAATGCTGCCGAAGTGAAAGAGAAACTGTTCGAAATAGCCCGCCGCCATGTCAACACCACCTCCGACTCCGAAGTTCTGCTGAACGTTCTGGCTTACCAGCTGGAAGGTGCTAAATCATACCCAATTTCTCCGGCTGAGATTTTTGAAGCTGTCCGTGAAGTACACCGTACCGTCGCCGGTGCCTATGCGGTGGTGTCTATGATTATCGGTCACGGCATGCTGGCATTCCGCGATCCCAACGGCATTCGTCCGTTGTGTCTGGGCAAGCGTGAAGTGAATGGCCAGATTGAATACATGGTGGCATCGGAATCTGTGGCACTGGATGCTGTAGGTTTTGACTTCATGCGTGACGTTGCCCCGGGTGAAGCCATATTTGTGACTTTTGATGGTCAGCTGTTTACTGAACAGTGTGCTGATAACCCGGCTCTGAACCCTTGTGTGTTCGAGTTTGTGTACTTTGCCCGTCCTGATTCGTTCATTGATAAAGTGTCCGTTTACAGTGCCCGTGTGTGTATGGGTCAGAAACTGGGTGAGAAAATCAAGCGCGAGTGGGGCGACCTGGATATCGATGTGGTGATTCCAATCCCTGAAACCTCGTGTGACAGTGCGCTGGAAATTGCACAGACGCTGGATAAGCCTTACCGCCAGGGCTTTGTGAAAAACCGCTATGTCGGCCGGACGTTTATCATGCCAGGGCAGCAAATGCGTCGTAAGTCAGTTCGTCGTAAACTGAATGCGATCCGTTCTGAGTTCAAAGATAAAAATGTTTTGCTGGTGGATGACTCCATTGTTCGTGGTACCACATCAGAGCAGATCATCGAGATGGCTCGTGAAGCGGGTGCTCGCAAAGTGTACTTGGCCTCGGCAGCACCAGAAGTTCGCTTCCCGAACGTATACGGCATCGATATGCCAAGTGCCAATGAACTGATTGCGCACGGTCGTGAAGTGGACGAAATCTGTAAGATGATTGGTGCCGATGGCCTGATTTTCCAAGACTTGGACGATCTGGTGGCTGCTGTTGCCGAAGGAAATCCGGACATCCAGCAGTTTGAAGCGTCCGTCTTCAGTGGTACTTATGTAACCGGCGATATCGATCAGGCGTATCTGGATTACCTGCAGTCACTGCGCAGTGAAGATGCAAAAACCCAGCGCGAGATCCAGCAGGATCTGGCGAACCTGGAATTGCACAACGAAGGCGTGTAAAGATAAGTAGATGCTTGCTGCAACGAATAAAAACGGGAGACTCAGTGTCTCCCGTTTTTTATTGCTCGCAAGTCATTGCCTGCGGAAAAATGTCGAGCTAAGAGCTAAACTGCGGGCCGAGTCCCATATTCCACAGGATGACAGAGCCGGCGATGATTGATACCAGCAGTACCAAGCCACAGGTGACAATAGAGCTGGAGTAGATAAATCCTCGCTCTTCCGGAATGTGCATCAGAATTGGCACACCGGTATAAAGCAGGTAAACCGAGTAGGCTACGCCAATCAATCCGGCCAGCATCAAAAACCAAAGCTGTGGGTAGATAGCAGCGATGCTTACCATAAAGAGTGGGGTGGCAGTGTAAGCTGCCAGTTCTAAAGACTGAGTAAATGTCGGGGTAGAACCAAAAGTGTGGCTCATCCAGTGAGTCAGGTAAGCCAGCGCAAACACACCGGCAATCAGCGCAAAATACATCGCGACAGACATGCCGAGCGCACTGCCTTGGGTCAGGTAAATAGGTTCCCCAACACCAATTCGCCAGCCAATAAACACACTGGAGATGAAAGCAAAAATCGGTGGCAGCAAAGCAATCAGCATAATGTGGCTCAAACTGCCCTGAATCCCTTCATGCTCCTTGTCAATGGCCCGCCATTCCTGCTTGGGATGGGTATACAATCCGAATAAATGTCCCAGAATCATAACGTTTCCTCGTTGTGCTGTGCATGCTGCACATTTCCACTATCAAAGAACACGCTCCCCAATCTTTAGTGTTCTTCTCCGTCTGTTCTTGAAAACGCCTATTGAGCAATTCAGTTTATTGCTCAATTCACCTTGGCTATCGTTGCAAGTTGCAACGAACAGGTAGCGGCCTGAAGGCGTTATCATGCCAGTATTAATAACATTTAGTCGGGGTTGGAGGGCTTGGCAAGAAATGGCATGCAGCAGGTTTGAGATTAAACCTGCTGCAAAAGAGGGGCTACAGCTTGAAGTAGTCGCTGGCGAACTCAATAAAGAGGCGCAGCTTTTCTGGTTGGTAATCGCGGTGGTTGTACATCAGGTAAACATCCCGCGGATTGGATGACCAGTTATCCAGGATCTGCACTAATTCGCCAGTCTGAATGTATTGTTCCAGCATGACATCGGGCATCAGGGTAATACCCAGCCCGGCAATGCATGCCTCGCGGACAACATTGAGCTCGTTAGCTTCGAAACGGCCACGGTCACTGACGGTGATGGTTTCGCCATTGCAGTCAGTCAGGCGCCATCGCAGCAGAGGTTTGCCTTTCAGCAACGGGTGCTGGTGGAGATCCTGCGCATGCTTTGGCTCCGGGTGATGTTTCAGGTATTCCGGGCTAACCACCAGAATGTCTTTCACTGCATTGACTTTACGAGCGATCAGGGTGGAGTCACGCTGCGGCCCGACCCGAAAAATGACATCCCAGTCGGTTGGATCCAGCAGTTCCGGATCATTGCTCATGGAAAGCTCAATATTGATGGCCGGATGCTCACGCATAAACGCATTAAACAGCGGCTGCAGCATAACCTTGGTTAGGTTTGATGGTGCCGCAATTTTCAGCTTACCAGCAGCGCCTTTACATTCTTCGCTGATATGCTCGGCGGTATCCACCAGACGTTGAAGCAGCGGGCTGCAGTCATCGTAAAATTTTTGACCGGCTTCCGTCAGGGAGAGTTTCCGTGCATGACGGTTCAGCAGGCGAATGTTCAGGCATTCTTCCAGTGCCTGAATACGCCGCGTCAGAGTGGCTACGGGAACCTGAGTTTTGCGAGATGCTGCGGTATAACTCCCGTTTTCCACAACCATGCGGAATAAATTCAAATCGTCAAGCTTCATCACTCTACATCACTGAAAACTTAATAATCGAGAATTGTATAACAAAATGTGTCAAAAGATGTCGTTATCATTACAAGTTTTGCTATAAATCAAGATATCGATAATTTTCTCGATATGCCATTGACTCTTTAGCGGTTTCCCGAAAAGACCAGAATACTTGGGTATCAGGTCAAGCTTCACAGGCATACCCGCAGAGTCACAGACCTAAGTTATCTGGTTGCGAGATAACACACTGGAATGGGTCAATAAACGGATAATTATCGGATAAAAGCTGCCTCAAGTTCCAGTATTTCAAGTTGGAACGATTGGAGGTGTTGAATTTTGATGAATTTAACAAAAAGAATTGTTGGTTATTTATATAACTGTAATTGACTGACTATTGGCAGAATCAGGCCTATGCTTTTGTTAAGTTCACTGCGTAGCGAAGTGTTATGAGTAGCTATTCATTGCATCCTGATTTAGCCAACACAATGGACAGTCATCGGTACAGATCGTCAGGGGAGTCAAAGTTGCTTGAAGGTAAAGACGTGCTTATCGTCGAGGACGACCCGGTTTTCAGAATGATGCTGACTGGGTTTTTAAACAATGAAGGTTGCCGGGTTCGGGAAGCGGAAGATGGCTTGGAAGGCTTGCGTGCGCTCCGCGAAGGGATGCCTGATGTCCTGTTGTGTGATTTGGCAATGCCGGTCGTCACCGGTATGGAGTTTGTTGAAGAAGTATCATTGCAGTACCCGATGGTGCCTATCATCGTGATTTCCGGTACCGGGAATATGTCGGATGTGGCAACAGCATTGCGCCACGGGGTCAAAGATTTTCTGATTAAACCGCTGGATAACATCATGGTGTTGAAGTCAGCGATTCTTTCTGTGCTGAAGTCGCAGGATTCCATCACCGGGGCGTCCGGATTTTCCAGCCAGTGGGTGAGTGTTGATGACGAAGCCATCATTGATGAAGAGCTGGAGTGGCACATTGAGGAGCTGAAAACCAATCCTCGCGCAGCCCGTGAATTGCTGCTGGGGCTGATGCCGGATACAGAGTCTGTACAGGGTGACTGGCAGCTCAATTACTGTGTGTTGCAACCCGCAGATGTACAGCCTGTGCTGCTTGATTATACCTGGCTGATGGACGGGCGATTGGCTTTCTATGTGGTGGATTCAGCCTCGGGCGATGATAACGGTACCGCAACCACGTTGCTGATACGTGCCTTTTTTAATGACTTTCTCCGCACACGGATGGCGGAAGGGTATGATCTGAGTGATTTGATCAAGCTGATAGAGAAGGGCATGCTCAATTCAGGCTATGCCTCACCGATCAGGGGGATTTTCGGTCAGTTTGATGCCACCGACAGGACTCTGACTATTGTATCGACGGGTCTGGCTGCCATGTTGCAAACCAGTGATGGTGATCAGCTCATCCAAGCCCGTTCATGGTTGGGAAATAATGCCCGGCGAAACGCCAGTGTAACGCTCCAACTGGCGGATTCCGGGGGGCGTCTATCTCTGTGCGAAACCGGCACCACCAGTTTCAGTTTGACTCTGAAACGCCGAGGGATGGCTTGATAGTAATGGCTGGATGGTGATGGCTTGATAGTGATGGTTGGTGATGATGTAGGTTGTTTTCCTGCTTGATTCCCTTAGCACAAAGTACAAATCACAACGTAAAACACACATAGCAAAAAGCGAGAGCCCGGCTCTCGCTTTTTTATTCTCAATCCTATCCTCATCTTAAATCCACGTTTTGTGCCGGAAAGTATTGGCCTGTGGAGATGGGACGTCTGAATCGATATCTGAGCTTAGGCTTCGACAGGTTTCGCGTCAGCTAACTCGTCTTTCTCAACGTAGCCTTCTGCACCGTGCATCCAGCTAATCAGTTTGTTCGAGCACATCAGCAGCAGGATACCAGACAGAGTAGCTGCGATCGCGATACCACTGAAGATAGCCATCGGACCGGCTTCGCCTACGTGAGCACCGATAATACCTGCTACGTAGTTTGCCACTGCGTTGAAACCAAACCAGGCACCCATCATCAGAGAAGCCAGGCGAAGCGGAGCCAGTTTCGTGACCAGAGACAGACCGATTGGAGACAGGCACAGTTCACCCAGAGTATGGAAGAAGTATGCACCGACCAGCCACATCATAGAGGTCTTCACGGTCAAATCACCGCCTTGCTCCAGTACCGCGCCAACCATACACAGGAAGCCAGCAGCCAGGAAGAACAGACCCAGAGCAAATTTCACCGGTGACGCTGGCTCTTTAGAACCCATTTTCACCCAGATAGACGCGATGATTGGAGCCAGAGTAATAACAAAGAACGGGTTCAGTGACTGGAACCAGGCAGCCGGAACTTCGAAGTCACCCAGCATACGGTCAGTGTACTGCTGCGAGAAGATATTCATCAAACCACCGGCCTGCTCGAAACCTGCCCAGAAAATTACCACGAACATACCCATGATCATAATCACTTTCAGGCGGTCGCGTTCTTTCCTGGTCAGTGGCTCTTTTTTGCCGGACTCATTCATTTCAGCAGCGCGCTTTGCAGCAGGCACTTTACCGATGTTACCCAGCAGGCGCTCAGCAAATACCATTTGAGTCACCAGGCTGATCAGCATACCGATACCGGCAGTCAGGAAGCCTGCTTTCCAGCCGTAAGCAGCAGATGCAGAACCCGCAATGATACCAGCCAGCAGTGAGCCCAGGTTGATGCCCATGTAGAAAATGGTGAAGGCACCGTCACGGCGGTGATCGCCTTCCTGATACAGGTCACCTACCATAGTCGAGATATTCGGCTTGAACAGACCGTTACCCACAATCAGAAGGGCAAGACCCAGATAGAAGGCCGAAACAGAGTGAGTGCCTACCATGTCATTTGGTAGTGCCAGGGTAAACTGACCCAGTGCCATTAACAGGCCGCCAATGATGATAGAGCGGCGTTGGCCCAAGAAGTTATCGGCAATCCAGCCACCGATTAAAGGAGTGATGTAAACCAGGCCAGTATAAATACCGTATAGATTCAGTGCGTCCTGCGTTGTCCAGCCTAAACCACCATTGATGGTTTTATCTGTGAGGTATAGTACCAAGATGGCACGCATAGCATAGTATGAAAAGCGTTCCCACAGTTCGGTTCCAAACAGCAAGAACAAACCTTTTGGATGGCCCAACAGGGTCCCACTTTTAAGATTGCTCATAATTATTCTCTAAGAATGGTTGGATTTGTGTTTGCAAATGCGGAGCTATTTATAAATGACAAATTAATAAACTGCAAATCTTTACAAAATCAAAACAAAATCTAAACGAGATAACATATTGATACAAAAGAGCTTGTATGAAAACCGGTCAAAACTGAAATTTCAGATTTCCCTATCGACATTTGTTACAAATCTCGTAATAAACGGTTATTTATTTATTAAATTTCGATTTTTTAATTATTTTTAGTTTTATGTGTCGTGAATGATGTTTTATTCATTATTGTTACAAATTTGGTGTGAAAAGGGCGGTTTTTAGCCGATTTGAGGCAGGTGAATGACTATTTGTTTGTCGTTTAGGTTGTAAAAACTATAATGGCAGCTCGGAAAAATTTGAGAATGGACAGAGACGAGCATGAAAGATTGGTACCTTTTGTATTGTAAGCGGAGTGAACAAGAACGAGCGGTGATCAATCTGGATCGTCAAGGGGTTGAGTGCTACTACCCTCAGGTTACGGTAGAAAAAATCATCCGTGGCAAGCGGATAACCGATTTTGAACCTTTGTTTCCGAGCTACATGTTTGTGTACTTTGATCCCGAGGCGATCAGCTATACCACAGTACGTTCAACACGTGGCGTGGCTGACTTTATTCGTCAGGGAGCGAAGCCTCAGGTGGTGTCACCGGACCTGATTTACGGCCTGATGATGAACGAGGATTCGGAAGAGCAGCAAGCCAAATTGACCAACCTGCCTAAACCGGGCGACACGCTGAAACTGACCCAGGGACAATTTAAAGGCATTGAAGCCATTTACCAGGAACCGGACGGAGAGAAGCGTTCTTTTATGCTGATCAACTTGTTAGGCCGTCCAGTGAAGGTGAGTGTTCAGAACGAAGATTTAATTAAACTTTAGTTCCGGACTCGGTAAGCGCGTGAGTCTTTGATATAGTTGCCGGGACAATTGAAATATGGAACAACATAATGCATAAAACTTCCTCTGTTCGTAAGGCAGTGATCCCTGTTGCCGGTCTAGGTACACGAATGCTTCCTGCAACAAAGGCCATTCCGAAAGAAATGTTGCCTATCGTTGATAAGCCACTGATTCAATATGTGGTTAACGAGTGTGTGGCGGCAGGTATCAAGGAAATTGTTCTGGTAACCCATTCGTCGAAGAACTCCATTGAAAACCACTTCGACACCTCGTTCGAGCTGGAAGCCACGCTGGAAAAACGTGTGAAGCGTCAGCTGCTGGATGAAGTTCAGAAGATTTGTCCGCCAGACGTAACCATTATGCATGTG
Source organism: Photobacterium sp. GSS17 (assembly GCF_028621875.1). NCBI lineage: Bacteria > Pseudomonadati > Pseudomonadota > Gammaproteobacteria > Vibrionales > Vibrionaceae > Photobacterium > Photobacterium sp. GSS17. The sequence continues at coordinate 1,025,767 of NZ_CP117517.1, forward strand.
CGTCAGGGGCAGGCGAAAGGCCTGGGTCACGCTGTACTGTGTGCTTATCCGCTGGTCGGTGACGAGCCGTTTGCTGTGGTACTGCCGGATGTCATTCTGGATGATGCTGCCAGCGATCTGCGCCGTGAGAATATGGCTGCGATGGTGAATGCCTTTAATGAAACGCGGATCAGCCAGGTCATGGTTGAACCTGTGCCGATGTCAGAGGTGTCCAGCTACGGTGTCGCCGATGTGGGCGGGGCAGAGCTGAAACCGGGTGAAAGTGCAGCGATGAGCAAAGTGGTTGAAAAACCGGCTCTTGAAGAAGCACCGTCTAACCTGGCTATAGTTGGTCGTTATATCCTGCCGGCAGAGATCTGGCCATTGCTGTCACGCACACCAGTTGGCGCTGGTGATGAAATTCAGCTGACAGATGCGATTGATATGCTGATGGAAAAGCAGCAGGTCAATGCTTTCCATATGTCTGGCAAGAGCCACGACTGTGGCAGCAAGCTGGGTTACATGAAGGCGTTTGTGGAATACGGCCTGCGCCATGATGTGCTAGGTGAAGATTTCAAAGCTTATCTGCAATCTCTGAAGACTGAACTGTAAGACTGTTGTCTGCGGGTGCGCGCAGACAAAATGCCCGTTAGGTTATTGTTGATTCAGATTACATAAAAAAGCGAGGGGCAGATGCCTCTCGCTTTTTTTGATCCAGTTAATGTTTGAACCAGTTGAAGATCCCGTACTTGGGGCGGGTACAACTGCATCAGGTTTAAGCGTCCGGTTTCGGTCTTTCCAGCGCTTTGTGGCGCTTGTTTTAGTCGCCGTGGTATTGTTCGCAAGCCAGTAGCGTGTTTTCAATCAGCGTGGCAACGGTCATCGGGCCGACACCGCCTGGTACCGGGGTAATGTGGCGGGCTTTTTCACGCGCAACATCGTATTCCACATCGCCAATCAGCTTGCCGTCATCAAGACGGTTAATGCCCACATCGATCACTGTCGCGCCTTCCTTAATCCAGTCACCCGGAATGAAGTTAGGTTTACCGACGGCAACGACTAGAATGTCAGCCTGGCGAACATGATTTTCCAGATCCTGAGTGAAGCGGTGGCAAGTTGTGGTGGTGGCACCGGCCAGCAGCAGCTCCAGTGTCATTGGACGGCCTACGATGTTTGAGGCACCCACGATGACGGCATGTTTACCGCGTACCGGAATATTGTAGCGCTCCATCAGCGTCATGATCCCTTTCGGGGTACAAGAGCGCAGTTTCGGGATGCGCTGACACAGACGGCCGACGTTGTAAGGGTGGAAGCCATCCACATCCTTTTCAGGCACAATGTGCTCTAGGACTTTGGTGCTGTCGATACCGGCAGGCAGAGGCAACTGCACCAGAATCCCGTCAATATCCTTGTCTCTGTTCAGCTCATCAATCAGAGTGAGCAGCTCAGCTTCCGTGGTCGTCGCCGGCAGGTCGAAAGACTTGGAAAGAAAGCCGACTTCATCGCAGGCTTTACGCTTGCTGCCGACATAAACCTGCGATGCAGGGTCATTACCTACCAGCACAACAGCTAAACCAGGTGCACGCAGTCCAGTAGCGACACGAGCCTTAACGCGAGCGGCAACTTCTTGACGAACCGTTTGTGAGATTAGTTTTCCATCAATAATTTGAGCGGCCATGTTTTTCCTTTGGTCGGTAATTGATTGAACAATTGGGTATCGACGGCATAACCAACACTGCAGAGGGAAAGGAAAGCAGTTTCTGCATTGAGCGGCGATAACCAATCGTGTATCTGGGCGCTATTGTCGCAGAGAATGTGAGTAAGATCTATAGCGCAAACGTTTGCTTTTGGTGTTTTGTACTTTGTTTAACGATTTTGTTACAAGCCTGTTCTGTTTGCTTGCCACTACGAACTTATCCTGGTGATTAATCTATGGTGTGGCCTACCTAAACGATGCGTCGTATTAGATTACCATTTCCCCGACACATTGCTCTTTGTTTAAACACTTGATGGCAAATACTCGTAAAATAGGGGGAAAGACGTTGACGTTAATTTTCGGCAACGTATAATCCCGACCCGTAACTCAGCGTTACGCAGTGTGCGCCCTTAGCTCAGTTGGATAGAGCACGTGCCTTCTAAGCATGTGGTCGCAGGTTCGAATCCTGCAGGGCGCGCCATGCATTTCGAGCCGCAGCAGGTTTTCCTGCTGCGGCTTTTTCATTTCTTCCGGGGCATCATCGTTATGCGACTGCCTTGTCATGCGGCTGCCCTGTATAGTCTTTTCCTCCCCTCTATATCTCCAGCTCCGGGAAGCAACTCGAAAGGATTTCGTATTTCACTGCCATCGCTTTTTCTGTCTCCTGTGTTACTGGCATGTGTCCTTTGGCCATTCCGTTACTTCTCGTCACCTTTCATTCTCTTTTTGATATTTTTGAGTCGGTCACCCGTTAAAGTGGCGCACTCGGTATGTGTAACATTTTGTTAATCAATCTATTTTTCAACACGCTTATTCATTGGGTGTGAGGGGGAGTGATTGTTTTGGTGGAATGTGTGGCTAGGGTCTCAACCTGAAGGAATTTTTACAGGAGCCAGGAAATCGGAGGCTATTCTTGCTGCGGGGCGCACCGGGCGCTCGAATAGTGTTTGGTGCCGAGGTTTGGTTATAAACACGGCTGAGCAGGTTGCTTAAAAAGGATATGGATGATGGCTAGGGATTTACAATCATTGCTAACGGATATTGAACGCAAAGGATTTGAAAACGACGCTGCGGAAACCGAGCGTGCGCGAAAATATCTTAATATCACCAAGGACACAGGGGAGCTGTTGCAGGTATTGGTTAAAACCAGCGGTGCTCGGCGGGTATTAGAAATCGGGACATCCAATGGATACTCGACACTGTGGTTGGCGAATGCATTAGGGCCATCGGGCATGGTGACAACGCTGGAGCAAAATCCGCATAAGATCGAAGAGGCACAGCACTATTTTTTGCAGGCGGGTTTGGCGGAGCGCATTGACATTATGCAAGGGGATGCCACGGCGCTGCTCACCATTCTGACCACACCGTTTGATTTTATTTTCCTGGATGCGGATCGCAGTGCATATATGACCATGCTGCCGGACCTGACACGGTTGCTGGCATCCGGGGGCCTTCTGGTGTGCGACAACGCCATTTCCCATCAACAAGAGCTGCAACCTTTTATGGATTACTTCATACAGGAGACCGGATTTGACGCAGCACTGGTTCCGGTAGGAAAAGGGGAGTTTTTGATTTACAAGCACTAAGCGTCTGTGTTGATAGGTGGATATTGTTCATTGCCACAACGGGATTACCAGGGAAGCACTGACCCGTCCCAGTGATAGAAGTGCCCGCTTTGCTCCGGTGTCATTGACTCGATCACACTGACGATCCGCTGGGCCGAAATGTCCGACGAATACAATTTGCTTGCCGTAATACGCGATTGAAAGGGAGCCGACAACTGGGTGTCGGTCGTACCCGGATGAATGGCCGCCACACAGGCATTAGGAAACTGGCGTTTCCATTCGAGGCTCAGTGTTTTGAGAAACATGTTGAGCGCAGCTTTGCTGATGCGGTAACTGTACCAGCCTCCCGAATGGTTATCGGCGATTGATCCCACCATCGCTGATAAACAGGCAAACCGGAACGGTGTACTGCGGGGAAGCAGATTATCACAACACTGAGCAAGCGCGATACTGAGGTAAAGGTTGGCGCGAAGATTGTGCTCTAAGAAAGCTGGCGTGATCTCTGACAAGCGTTTTTCCGGCATCTGGCATTGTGATATCTGAGGCTGAGTAGAAGCTGTGGGAATTCGGCTTTGGTTAAGTGGTTCTCTCTTAATGTGGGCAACACTGGCACCTTTGTTTAGCCCATCCTTTAGCCCTTTGTGCAAATCAGAATGAGATGTGGTGCCAGCATGCAGGAAACCAGCAGCGTTAATGATCCAGTCAGGGTATCCGTATCGGGCAAAAAGTAGTGACAGGCGTGCTTCTACTTGCGGTTGATGATCAAGCAAATCGCACTCAACAATCGCCAATCTGTTGGGTACAGCCTGTTGCAATGCAGCCAAAGCCGGTGATGGGGAGCGGGTAAGGGCGGCTACCTGGCAGCCGATTTCGAGACAATAACGCACCAAGGCCATACCGATTCCACCGCTACTGCCGACAATCATCACCTTCTTCACCGCATCAGCCCGCCGGCTCATGTGTCCATCCTTACTTTTTGAACGTTCTGAATCCCATTGTGGCACTCATTTACAAAACCTGATTGGTATTCATTGATTCATACGTTTTTATTTACAATAACTTATCTGCCAGACCCTGTCTGAAAGCGTTGAGGGTCATTAACGTTTAGTTTGGTTTTTGGCCTGGTCATGGCTTTACCTCTTGTTCGCATTGGCCTTAGGTGCAATTTTATTAGTGTCTGTCGACTTGGTTAAGCGGTGGCCTAACAGTTCTCAATCTTAAGAGCTGCTGGTGGAGCACTATGAACAACCACGATTTGAGAAATCATACGTACTCAGATGTATAAAAGTTCAGCAACCGGTCAGGGTGGAAGACAAAAACAGGTGGTGTAAATTGCAGCGTTTGGATGGTGTTTAGTACGAATATTTCAGGACGTGCTCAAAAAATCTTAATTAGCCGCGATTTTTTTACGCTTTTCTCTTGTAAATGGAATTTTTGCCCCTATCTTGTGTGAATGGTCAAATTGCGGTGCGGTGTAGCTGTCTCGACGAGCAGGCACAGGATCGCTATAATACCGCGTTTTTAATTTCTGGCTCATTGGCGTTTAGGCCGGCAGAACAGAAATTATCAGAATTCAGGCGTTATGGTTTTGACGAGCGTCAGCCATAACACGAAAGGATGCCACCGTCAGCGCCGCTGATCGGCAACATCACTCAGACAAACTGAGTAAGTTTTGAGGTTATATAAAATGCAAGTTACCGTTGAAACCACTGAAGGTCTAGAACGCCAACTAACTATCACAGTACCAGCTGCTAACATCGAAGATGCAGTAGCCGCTGAACTGAAGAAAATCGCGAAGAATCGTCGTTTCGATGGTTTCCGTCCAGGTAAAGCTCCGCTGAAAATGGTTGCTCGTATGTTCGGCGCATCTGTACGTCAGGACATTCTGGGTGAAGTGATGCAGCGTCACTACATCGAAGCAATCGTAAAAGAAAAAATTAACCCAGCAGGCGCACCAACTTTCACTCCAGTAGAAATCGCTGAAGGTAAAGACCTGGTATTCAAAGCGTCTTTCGAAGTATTCCCAGAAATCGAACTGTCTGGTCTGGACAAAATCGCAGTTGAAAAACCAACTGTAAACGTGAAAGACGAAGACGTTGAAGCGATGCTGGATACTCTGCGTAAGCAGCAGGCAACTTGGAAAGAAGTTGACGCAGCAGCAGTTGAAGATAGCCGCGTAACTATCGACTTCACTGGCTCTATCGACGGCGAAGAGTTCGAAGGCGGTAAAGCTGAAGGTTTTGCACTGGCAATGGGCCAGGGCCGCATGATCCCAGGTTTCGAAGACGGTATCGTTGGTAAGAAAGCTGGCGAAGAGTTCACTGTAGAAGTGACTTTCCCAGAAGAATACCACGCTGAAAACCTGAAAGGTAAAGCAGCATCTTTCGCTATCAAACTGCACAAAGTTGAAGCGCAGGAACTGCCAGAAATGACTGAAGAGTTCGTTGCTAAATTCGGTATCGAAGACGGTTCTGTTGACGGTCTGAAAGCAGAAGTTCGCAAGAACATGGAACGTGAAATGAAGCAAGCTGTTAAAGCTCGCATCAAAGATCAGGTGCTGAACGGTCTGGTTGAGCAAAACGACATCACTGTTCCTGCTGCTCTGATCGATCAGGAAATCAATGTTCTGCGTCAGCAAGCTGTTCAACGTTTCGGCGGCAACGCTCAGAACGCACCTGAACTGCCACGTGAGCTGTTCGAAGAGCAAGCTAAGCGCCGCGTAGTTGTTGGCCTGCTGCTGGGTGAAGTGATCAAGTCTGAAGAGCTGAAAGTTGATGAAGAGCGCGTTAAAGCAATCATCGCTGAAATGGCTTCTGCATACGAAGATCCATCAGAAGTTGTTGCTTACTACGAGCAAAACGAGCAAATGATGAACAACATGCGTAACGTTGCTCTGGAAGAGCAAGCAATCGACGCGCTGCTGGCGAAAGCTCAGGTTTCTGAGAAAGAAGTTGGCTTTAACGAGCTGATGAACCAACCAGCTGCTTAATTTGCTGAAATTACTGTAGAGATTTGACTTTACTTCAAATCTTCTGCTAACAATGGTCCGTGTGAGAGTAATTTCATTCGGGCCATTTATTTTAGGGAAATAACGTTATGAGCTACCAAGACAAAAACGCTATGTCGCCGATTTTGGATGCGCTGGTTCCTATGGTGGTCGAGCAGACTTCACGTGGTGAACGTTCCTACGACATCTATTCCCGACTGTTAAAAGAGCGTGTGATCTTCTTGACCGGCCAGGTTGAAGATCATATGGCTAATCTGGTTGTTGCCCAGCTTCTGTTCCTGGAATCCGAGAACCCGGATAAAGATATCTTCCTATACATTAACTCACCAGGTGGTTCAGTAACTGCAGGTATGTCTATTTATGACACCATGCAGTACATCAAGCCAAACGTGAGCACAGTATGTATGGGTCAGGCTTGCTCTATGGGTGCCTTCCTGCTGGCTGGCGGTGCTAAAGGGAAACGTTACTGCCTGCCGAATTCTCGTGTCATGATTCACCAGCCTCTGGGCGGTTTCCAGGGTCAGGCATCCGATATTCAGATCCATGCTCAGGAAATCCTGACGATCAAGAATCGTCTTAACAACCTGCTGGCCGACCATACGGGTCAGCCGCTGGAAGTGGTTGAACGAGACACAGATCGTGATAACTTTATGTCGGCTGAGCAAGCGGTGGAATACGGCTTGGTCGATGCTGTTTTGAGCCAGCGTAACAACTGATGATTTGCTCCGGTGGGAAATGTTTCCTTACGGAGCAAAACAACCTGAGTTGTTATACACTCAAAACAAGGCAATGATGGGGTAAAACCCGAAAAGAGGTTAGCGAATGACAGATAAGCGAAAAGAGAGCGGTAGTGGAAAACTGCTGTACTGCTCTTTCTGCGGTAAAAGTCAGCATGAAGTTCGCAAGCTGATTGCAGGCCCTTCTGTTTATATTTGTGATGAGTGCGTTGATTTGTGCAACGACATTATTCGCGAAGAAATCAAAGAAGTGATGCCTAAGCGAGAAGGTAGCGAACTGCCGACACCACAGCAAATTCGTGCAAACCTGGATGAATACGTGATTGGTCAGGACCATGCGAAAAAAGTACTGGCGGTAGCGGTATATAACCACTACAAACGCCTGCGCAATGGTGACACCAACAGTGAAGGGGTTGAGCTTGGCAAAAGTAACATTTTGCTGATTGGTCCAACGGGTAGTGGTAAGACACTGCTGGCTGAGACCCTCGCACGCATGCTTGACGTGCCATTTACAATGGCTGACGCCACCACTCTGACGGAAGCAGGGTATGTGGGCGAAGATGTAGAGAATATCATTCAGAAGCTTCTGCAAAAATGTGACTACGATGTTGCTAAAGCAGAGCGCGGTATTGTTTACATTGATGAAATTGACAAGATTTCCCGTAAGTCCGATAACCCGTCGATTACACGCGACGTGTCGGGTGAAGGCGTTCAGCAGGCTCTGCTGAAGCTGATCGAAGGCACGGTGGCTTCTGTACCGCCACAAGGTGGTCGTAAGCACCCGCAGCAGGAATTCCTGCAGGTTGATACATCCAAGATTCTGTTTATCTGTGGTGGTGCGTTTGCTGGCCTGGATAAAGTGGTTGAGCAGCGTGTGGCAACCGGCACCGGTATCGGTTTCGGCGCGGATGTCCGCTCGAAAGACGAAACCCGTACTCTGAGCGACTTGTTCGAGCAGGTTGAGCCGGAAGATTTGGTGAAATACGGTCTGATCCCGGAATTCATCGGTCGTCTGCCGGTCACTGCGATCCTGAACGAGCTGGATGAAGATGCACTGGTTCAGATTCTGCGTGAGCCGAAGAATGCCCTGACCAAACAATACGCCGCACTGCTTGAGCTGGAAAACGTTGAGCTTGAGTTCCGTGAGGATGCGCTGGTGGCTATCGCACGTAAAGCGATGGAACGTAAAACCGGTGCGCGTGGTCTGCGTTCAATCGTGGAAGCGGTACTGCTGGATACCATGTACGAACTGCCGTCTGCGGAAGGCGTCAGCAAGGTTGTGATTGATGAATCAGTGATTAAGGGCGAATCTGAGCCTCTGCTGATTTATGAGAACACAGAAAGTCAGGCAGCAGGTGCTGAGTGATTTCTGTCCAGTCTGGATAAAAAAAGGAGGCTTTCGCCTCCTTTTTTATTTTCTGTACGTTATCCCGTTGAATCTTGCTCCCTTGCCCCCATATACTCAGTAAAGAGATTGAACGGAAGAGAGAATAATATGAACCTGGAGCGTTCGGAACGCCTTGAGATCCCCGTTCTGCCACTGCGAGATGTGGTGGTCTACCCGCACATGGTCATTCCATTGTTCGTAGGCCGGGATAAATCTATTCGTTGCCTTGAAGCGGCAATGGAAGACAACAAACAAATTCTGTTGGTGGCCCAAAAAGAAGCGGCGACTGACGAACCTTCGATCACTGACTTGTACAACGTGGGTACAGTTGCCACGATCCTGCAGCTGCTTAAACTGCCAGACGGCACGGTAAAAGTACTGGTAGAAGGCCAGCAGCGCGCCCGTGTTGAAAATCTGCGTGATGACGAATTCTTCGTGGCAGATGCTGAGTTCCTGGTAACGGAAGAGATGGACGAGCGCGAGCAGGAAGTCCTGGTTCGTACCGCTATCAGCCAGTTTGAAGGTTTCATTAAACTGAACAAGAAGATCCCGCCAGAGGTCCTGACCTCACTTAACGGGATCGATGAAGCTGCGCGCCTTGCGGATACCATCGCAGCTCACATGCCACTGAAGCTGGCTGACAAACAAAAAGTGCTGGAAATCGTTGATGTCACGGAACGCCTTGAGTTCCTGATGGCGATGATGGAATCGGAAATCGATCTGCTGCAAGTGGAAAAACGCATCCGCGGCCGCGTGAAGAAGCAGATGGAAAAGAGCCAGCGCGAGTACTACCTCAACGAGCAGATGAAAGCGATCCAGAAAGAACTGGGTGAGCTGGATGACGCACCGGATGAATTCGAAACGCTCAAGAAGAAAATCGAAGAGTCGAAGATGCCAGCCGAAGCTCGTGAGAAAACAGAGCAGGAACTGCAGAAGCTGAAAATGATGTCGCCGATGTCAGCGGAAGCAACCGTGGTTCGTGGCTACATCGATTGGATGCTTAGCGTGCCATGGCACAAGCGCTCTAAAGTGAAGAAAAACCTGGCGAAGGCTGAGGAAATTCTGAACGCTGACCACTACGGTCTGGAGCGTGTGAAAGAGCGTATCCTTGAGTACCTCGCTGTTCAGACTCGTATCAATAAGCTGAAAGGGCCGATTCTGTGTCTGGTGGGGCCTCCGGGTGTTGGTAAAACCTCGCTGGGTCAGTCTATTGCGGCTGCAACCGGCCGTCAGTATGTGCGTATGGCGCTGGGCGGCGTACGTGATGAAGCGGAAATTCGCGGTCACCGTCGGACCTACATCGGCTCGATGCCGGGTAAGCTGATTCAGAAAATGGCCAAGGTTGGGGTGAAAAACCCACTGTTCCTGCTGGATGAGATTGACAAAATGTCATCTGACATGCGCGGCGATCCGGCTTCCGCTCTGCTGGAGGTTCTGGATCCGGAACAGAACAATGCGTTTAACGACCACTACCTGGAAGTGGACTACGACCTGTCAGACGTCATGTTTGTGGCAACGTCTAACTCCATGAATATTCCAGGCCCGTTGTTGGACCGTATGGAAGTGATTCGCCTGTCGGGCTACACCGAAGACGAAAAACTGAACATTGCCAAACGTCACCTGCTGGATAAGCAAATCAAGCGTAATGGCTTGAAGCCGGGTGAAGTGGAAGTGGATGATTCGGCGCTGGTCGGTATTATCCGCTACTATACCCGAGAAGCGGGTGTGCGTAGTCTGGAGCGCGAAATCTCCAAACTGTGCCGGAAGGCCGTGAAAGAGATTCTGCTGAATCCGCAAACCAAGAAAGTGGTCATCAATCAGGCTAACCTGAAAGATTACTTGGGCGTTCAGCGTTTTGACTACGGTAAAGCGGAAGAAAACAATCGTGTTGGCCAGGTTACTGGTCTGGCGTGGACGGAAGTGGGCGGTGATTTGCTGACCATTGAAACCGAATCTATGCCGGGTAAAGGCAAACTGACTTACACGGGTTCACTGGGCGATGTGATGCAGGAGTCGATTCAGGCGGCAATGACCGTAGTTCGTACTCGAGCAGAGCGTCTGGGCATTTCACCTGACTTCTACGAGAAGCGTGATATTCACGTTCACGTTCCGGAAGGGGCTACACCGAAGGATGGCCCAAGTGCTGGTATTGCAATGTGTACGGCACTGGTATCCAGCCTGACCGGCAACCCGGTACGTGGTGATGTGGCAATGACCGGTGAAATTACCTTGCGTGGTGAAGTGTTGCCGATTGGTGGTTTGAAAGAAAAACTGCTGGCGGCACACCGTGGCGGCATCAAGACCGTTCTGATTCCGAAAGAAAATGAGCGTGATTTGGAAGAGATTCCTGATAACGTGATTGCGGATTTGGAAGTGCGTCCGGTACGCTGGATTGATGAAGTGCTGAATGTGGCGCTTCAGAATAATCCATCAGGCATCGAGCTGGTAAACGTTCAAAACAGTGACATGCAGCAAAGTTAAGTAATGAAAAAACGCTTTCAGGGAGAAAAAGCCTTGTCAGCGTTTTTTTGTGTGGCTATAAGTTAAGTCTAATTTGCCGTTAGCTCAATAATATCAATGCTTCCGCGCCAATTTGGGCGATGACTTGATATAATTAGACCTGGTATTTTTTATCCGTGATGCACTGTTTGCCAAAAGGCTGCAAGCGGAAATGTTCATAGAGGGGATGAGATCGTGAACAAAACACAACTAGTTGACAAAATCGCCGAAAATGCGGATATCTCAAAAGCGTCTGCAGGCCGTGCGCTGGATGCCTTCATTGAAGCAGTGTCTGAAAGCCTGAAATCAGGCGATCAGGTTTCTCTGGTTGGCTTTGGTACATTCTCTGTACGTGAGCGCGCTGCTCGTACTGGCCGTAACCCGCAAACTGGCGCAGAAATCCAGATCGCTGCGGCTAAAGTTCCTGGCTTCAAAGCAGGTAAAGCGCTGAAAGATTCTGTAAACTAAGGGGCAGACCCAAGTTTGTAGGAACAAACAAAATTCCTGGTTGTCAAAGCTGGCAACTTGGTAAAAGCTAAAGGCGCATCGGGTCGATGCGCTTTTTTACTTTAAGTGGTGTGATATTCAGGCTCTGGCCTGTTTGCATTCTTTACTCATCACTCAACGGGTAAGCCTGGGTGGAAACACCGGCAAACTGTGTTGGGCTTATTCCGGTTGGTGTAACATGCCAGATCGAATCAGTAGGAGATACGGCAAATTATGATGGAGCGAATGCGCGAAGGCGCAAACAGCATTTGGGTTAAGATTATTCTTGGCCTGATTATTCTTTCTTTTGTGTTTGCAGGGGTGGGAAGCTACCTGGCTGGCAGCGGTAACCAGTTTGCCGCTAAAGTTGATGGTCAGGAAATCAGCCAGCGCGAATTCGAGACGGCTTACCAGAACGAACGTAATCGCATGCAATCGCAACTGGGTGATTACTTTTCAACTCTGATGGGCGACCCGGCTTACGTACAGCAGTTCCGTCGCAACGTGCTGGACCGTATGGTCAATGACCTGCTGATTCAGCAGCGTGCGGAAGAACTGGGTATGCGTATTTCTGATGCGCAGGTACGTCAGACCATTTTGTCCATGCCTGAATTCCAGCGTGACGGTGCGTTTGATAACGAACAGTACAACATGCTGCTGCGTCGCGCCGGTATGACTCCGGATATGTTTGCTGAGTCCATGCGTACGGATCTGCTGCGTCAGCAGTTCCTGATTGCGATTCAGGGCAGTGACTTTGCATTGAGCAATGAACTGACTGCGCTGACCAAGCTGGAGCAGCAACAGCGTGATATTCGTACGCTGACTCTGAACGTTGCGGAATTTACTAAAAACGTAGACGTCAGCGATGACGAAGCGAAAGCGTTCTACGAGCAGAATCCTCAAATGTACATGCGTCCGGATCAGGTGAAAGCAGCGTACATTGAGCTGTCTGGTGACAACCTGAAAAACACGCTGACAGTTTCTGATGAAGATGCCAAAGCTTACTACGAAGAACATAAGAGTAAGTTTGGTACTGCTGAGCAGCGCCTGGCTCGTCACATCCTGGTTCAGGGTAAAGGCAGCGAAGCGAAAGCAAAAGCGGAGCAACTGCTGGCACAGTTGAAATCAGGTGCTGACTTTGCTGAGCTGGCAAAGACATCTTCTGATGACACCTTCAGCGGTCAGGAAGGTGGTAAGCTGGATTGGTTTGAGCGCGGTGTGATGGATCCTGCTTTCGAGGAAGCCGCATTTGCCCTGCAGAAAGGCGATATCTCTGACGTTGTGGAGTCTGACTTCGGTTACCACATCATCAAGCTGGACGATATCAAGGCTCCGCAGGTGAAAGCCTTTGCAGATGTTCGTGATGAAATTCTGGCGGAAGTACGTGAACAGCGTGCCGCGGAAGCTTTCTACGATCTGCAAACTGCACTGGCAGAAAAAGCGTTTGAAATGCCTGATTCGCTGGAAGACGCTGCAGAAGCGGTTAATGCCAAAGTACAGACCACGGATTTCATTTCTCAGTCTGACGCCCCGGGCGTTCTGGCAAATCCTGCCGTGCTGCAGGCGCTGTTCAGCCCTGAAGTGCGTGAAGACGGTCTGAACTCAGATGTGATTGAAGTCGGCCCTGAACATATCGTGGTTGTTCGTGTGAATGATTCCCGCGATGAGATGGTGCTGCCGTTTGAAGATGTTTCTGAAAAAGTGAAGCAGCAACTGGCCGTACAGAAAGGCGAAGAGCAGGCACAGGCCAAAGCCGATGCATTGCTTGCTTCTCTGCGTGACGGTAAGACAGAGATGCTGGCTGAAGACGGTCTGGCGTTCTCCGCGTCCAAGACTATTTCACGCATGGGCGAAGATCGCATGATTGCTCAGGAAGCGTTTGCACTGGCAAAACCTCAGGACGGCAAATCTGTTTACGGTGTTACCCGTGATGCAGAAGGCAACATCCTGCTGATTGCGTTGGATAAAGTCATTGAAGCTGATGTGTCTTCGGTCGCGACTAACAACCAGCTGGCAACACAGCTTGAGCAGATGCTGGCACAACAAGATGTGATGGCAACCCTGCAAGTGCTGCGTGATACCTCAGAAGTGAGTTACAGCGCGGTTGATTCAACTGCAAACTAATTGTAACTAATAAGTTCATCGACGGGCCGCCTTGTGCGGCCCGTCGTTTTTTGGACTGGTGGAAACGCATTTCGATTTACGGTGCGGCGAGAGTTTTTCATTTTATGCAGAGCAAATCCTGCTACGACTGTTCTTTTAGGAGATCATAATGAAAACGACGTTGAAAGCACTGGTACTGGCCGTAGTTGTTGCCGGTCTGCCGCTGGGTATGGCACAAGCCAATGACAACAAGCATGAAGGCATTGAAATTACGGTCAACATCAATACGGCGAATGCCGAAGAGCTGGACAAACTCTTGCTGGGTGTAGGGCCTGAGAAAGCTGTCAGTATCATCGAATACCGTGATACACATGGTCAGTTTGAATCGATTGAGCAACTCTCTGAAGTGAAGGGGATTGGGCCGGCGACGGTGGACAAAAATCGTGACCGTATTCAGCTTTAACATGGCGTATCTGAATTACGGTGTAGAGCCGAGAGCTTCTCCGTAGATTCAGTAGGCTTCTCCGACTCCGCAGACAACATATTGCTTTGTGTAGTTAACGGCTGTCTTTAATCAAATCAGGTACTGGCTATGCCGAAAGTGTAGTTATCTTTATGCAGATGGCTTCAGGAACGGCGAAGCCAGTGCCTTTTGGTCCATACGTGGCAAGTCCCCCAGATTGTGCCTGCCACAGCTCCAGCAAGGTGTGCTTCTACTGCAACCCGGGCATTGATGAGGGCTGCTGAACTGGCTGAACCACCAAACCATTGTTCCCACAGTACTTTAGCGGTGACTCCAGCAAGCAGTAACCAACCGCTTTTGTCTTCCTGCTCAATATCTCGGATAGCCCCCCAAGCGAACAACCCGTGTAACACACCGGATAATCCTGCATATCGGTTCATGTCAGACCAAAGCAGTGATAATCCGACACAGCAGGACAGCCCCAGAATCAGTTTCAGCAGAATTGCTGGGGTGAGATGGCGGCGGAAAATGAAAGTTATAATTGCCAACGCCAGACTGTTCATTATCATGTGTGGCCAGTTAGTATGAGTCAGATTTCCCGTAATCAGTCGCCAAATCTCACCGTGGTCGATAGCATTGCGTTGCCAGTCAAGGACAGGCTGAATCACTGGCAGCTGTGCCAGTGCCAGGAAACTGATCGCAAGGATGATAAAAAAACGAACAGACAAGTTAACCCCTATGAGTCGATATTGTGAACAGTGCGGTAAAGCCAGAAAGGCCTGTATTTGCCGCTGGATTCAAGTCCTTGATGCTAAAACTGAGTTGTGGATATTACAACACCCGTCTGAAGTAAAACGGGCAATTGGTACGGCGCGTATTCTGACCTTGTCACTGCCTAATGCCCGGCTTTGGGTGGGCGAAGACTTTTCCGGACACGCTGAAATCAATGCTCTGCTGGCAGAGCCGGATCGGGAAGCCTGGGTTGTCTACCCAGGGGAAGGGGCTTGGCCAATCAGCCAACTGGCGTCTCAGCCAGAATCATCGGTTAGCCCTCAGCGCCGTACCTTGATCTTATTGGATGGTACCTGGAAGAAAGCGTATAAGATGTGGCAGCTTTCTGCTAATTTACGCCAGCTGCCAACGGTAGCGCTCGATATGGCGGCGGAAGGCAACTACCGTATTCGCAAGTCCCCGAAAGATCAGGGGGTCTCAACCGTAGAAGCCGGATATCTGGCGCTGTCGGCACTTGAAAATGATCCGGAGAAGTTCACTCCGCTGCTCGATGTATTTAACCGGATGATTGATTTCCAGATCCGCCAAATGCCTGAAGGTGTGTTTGAGCGTAATTACTCGGGCACAGTGACAGATAAAGAGACTGGCTCCGATACTTGCACAGGCAGTTGTAAAAACAGTCGGCAAGATACTGGTAAAGGCCAACACGAAGACACCCATTGAGATTCCGGTAAATAGCGGCAACGAGCAGGTTTATGTAATGGGCCAACATAAAAACAGGCACCGTTTTGTGGCGCCTGTTTTTTGCTATTGAATTAGCCTGCCCATGTGTGACGGAGGATCAGAACCCCTGACCGTCCATTCCAATCAGGTTTCCGGCCGAGGTTGGCTGGAACAGGGTGCTGTACAGGCGCTGGGCAAATCCATCCGTCATACCGGAAATGTAGTCGGCGATGATACGGTGATCATTGAGGCCAAGATCGTAGGCTTGGCGCCAACGCTCGCGGGTGTTTTCCGGGAGCAGTCGCTCAGGGTCGGACGCAAAGGCTTCAAACAACTCCATTACCAGTTGCTGACCTTTGTACTCCAGTAACTGGATATCCGGCTTGTGCACCACGTACTGACTGACAAATTGCTTGAGCACATCCAGCACAGACTCCATTGGCTCAGACAAAAAGGCATTCCACTGTAGCAGCGGGTTTTCAAAACTGTCGATGCCATTTTGAATCGCAGGCGCGATATGGATGGACGTCAGCAACGCATTGACCATGGCACCAATGGCATCTTTACGCTGGTGATGAGTACCGAACAGCTGCTCGCTGAGTAAACCAATTCGCTCTTCCAGCCAGGGTTCGCCGCAATCGGCCAATCGACTGGCAACGGCTTCCTGCCATTGTTCTCGAGTGACAATTCCCATCACAATGGCATCTTCCAGATCATGTACGCCATATGCGATATCATCGGCCAGTTCCATGATGGAGCAGTCCAGCGACTTGAACCGGGTTTTCAGGTGCTCCCGGGGATGGCAGCGCTCTGCCCGCATCAGGCTGAACAGTTCGCGGTCATGAGTCGAAAGCGGCTCCAGTACCCAGTGCAGTAATTCGCTGTCGTCGTTGTAGATACCTTTGGCCGGATACCAGTCTTTGGCTTTCAGGTGACGAAAATGGTGCACATCCGCAGGCAACTCCGTGGCCCGGGTCTGGCTGATAAATGCCGGATATTTCAGCAGTCCCAGCAGGGTACGACGCGAGAGGTTCATCCCGTTGTGTTCGGTGTAAGGTTCCAGCAGGGTGACAATGCGAAACGTCTGGGCATTGCCTTCAAACCCGCCATGTTCACGCATCATATAATTCAGGGCAACTTCGCCACCGTGCCCGAAGGGCGGATGGCCAATATCATGCGCAAGGCACAGACTTTCCATCAGGCTGTTGGAAGGCAACAGGTGACGAAAGTCCGGCTGTTTGATTTTGAGCTGAGCCACAATACCGGTGCCAATTTGCGAAGCTTCCAGTGAGTGAGTCAGGCGGGTGCGGTAAAAGTCATGGTGGCCGGCACCATGCACCTGGGTTTTCGCTTGCAGGCGCCGAAACGCGGCGGAATGCAGAATCCGGGCGCGGTCACGCTGGTAGGCTGAACGATGGTCATTACGGCGCATTTTTTGTTCGTTGCTCTTGCGCGCTTCCCAGATATCCTTGAAAGCCGAATTGAGGGTAATCGGGGTCATCAGCTGATCTCGTCCAGGGTGAGGTTAAAGCTTTCCACGAAGGTTTCTAAAAAGTATTGCATCTCCGGCGTTGAGCGAGTAGCAAGGGTCTGCTCCAGGTTCTTTTTCGCTGACGCAAACTCATGGTTGCCGACATTCAGCTCTTCCAGGCATTTCAGGTAGGCGCACAGGCTGTCAGCCTGTTTCACGATCGCATAATCTTCCTGACAGACTTTTTGACTGTCGAGCAGCGGCGCATAGTCGTCGCGAAATTCTTCCGGCAGCATCGACAGCAGTTTTTTCTCGGCGGCCAGCTCAATTTTTTTGTATTCCTCGGCAATGGCCGGGTTGTAGTACTTGATAGGAGTGGGCATGTCACCGGTCAGTACTTCACTGCAGTCGTGAAACATGCCAAGCAGCGCAATACGCTCCGGGTTGGTCTGCCCGCCGAACTTACGGTTTTTAATCAGTGCCAGGGCATGGGCGACAAAAGCAACTTGCAGGCTGTGCTCTGAAATGTTCTCTGTTTCAACGCAACGCATCAGTGGCCAGCGTTGGATCAGTTTCATGCGGGCAAGGTGGGCAAAAAAGTGACTTTGTTTCATATCGGTACTTCTTGGGGAATTCAGGCTAACGTTTTAAAAGTAACAGAAATATTCACCAGAGGAACAGAATTCTTCCTGATATGCGCGGTGATGGGGGTCGCGTTGCGTATGATCCCGAAGGACATACAAAAAAGCCCCGATAATCGGGGCTTCACTGTGAGATCAAACGCTACGTATAAACCGGCGGAAAGCTCGGATGATCCGGTTACTGACGATAACCGTGCAGGAAGCGTTCGAGGCGACCCATCGCCATTTCCAGGTCATCAACCCGCGGCAGTGTCACCAGACGGAAGTGGTCTGGCTTCGGCCAGTTAAAACCGGTGCCGTGGACAATCAGAACTTTCTCCTGCGTGAGGAAGTCGAGCGCCATGCGCTGGTCGTCAATAATGTTGAACTTCTTCTGATCCAGTTTCGGGAACAGATAGAGGGCGCCTTTAGGTTTCACACACGACACACCCGGAATTGAGGTCAGCAGATCGTACGCTTTGTCGCGCTGCTCTAACAGGCGGCCTCCCGGAAGGATCAGTTCATTAATGCTCTGATAGCCACCGAGTGCCGTCTGAATCGCGTGCTGCATCGGTACGTTAGCACACAGACGCATCGAGGACAGCATTTCCAGCCCCTCAATATAGCCTTTTGCCAGGTGTTTCGGACCGGACAGCACCATCCAACCCGCCCGGAAACCACAGACGCGGTAGGATTTAGACAGGCCGTTGAACGTCACACAGAACACGTCCGGAGCCAGCGGGGCGATAGAAGTATGCTGAGCCCCTTCGTACAGGATTTTGTCGTAAATCTCATCGGCAAAGATGATCAGCTTATTCTGGCGGGCAATTTCCACCACTTCCAGCAGGAAGTCACGGCTGTAAACGGCACCTGTCGGGTTATTCGGGTTGATCAGCACAATACCACGGGTATTGGGCGTGATTTTACTGCGAATGTCGTCCAGGTCCGGGTACCAGTCTGATTCTTCGTCACAGATATAGTGAACGGCTTTCCCCCCTGACAATGAGACAGCGGCTGTCCACAGCGGGTAATCCGGTGCCGGCACCAGAACTTCGTCACTGTTGTTGAGCAGAGCCTGCATGGCCATCACGATCAGCTCTGAAACACCATTACCGATATAAACGTCTTCTACATCCAGATCCAGTAGACCACGCTTCTGGTAGTGTTGCACGACGGCTTTACGGGCAGAGTAGATACCTTTTGAGTCACAGTAACCCTGCGATGTCGGCAGGTTACGGATCACATCAACCAGGATTTCATCCGGGGCGTCAAAACCAAACGGGGCCGGGTTGCCAATGTTTAGTTTGAGGATTTTATGTCCTTCCTCTTCCATACGCTTGGCATGCTTGAGGACAGGCCCTCTGATGTCGTAACAGACATTATTGAGTTTGGATGACATCCCAATATTGTGCATTGATAGGTACCCTGTTTGATAATGTGAATATCCACAAATTACACTATGAAGAAGCAGAAAATAAATACCCTACAGGTAAAAATAGCGAAATATAGAGTTTCATATAATTAAATTCTGGTCGAATAGGTGGAATACCCTGCCTGAAGTCAAAAATGACGCTGCTTTCCCTCTGTCGGCAGAATATTATGTTACAAAGAAAGGAATCGCTGGATTTTTCGTCACCAATGTTAACGTTGTGACGGAATGTGAAGGAACGTGTTAAATCATGACTTTATTAGTCAGAATAGGTTATCTGGGGTAGAATACGTGATTCAGGATAGGGAAAAATGACGGGCTTAACAGGGATACCCCGCCACCCATTCCGGGATAATTATGCTAATCAATTAGCCGTGTTACTATCAGCCATGGATGAGCCTTTACAAGCGCTTGCGAGCTGAGTGAGGTTACCTTGACCGCGTTACAACATGCCGTTGCGTTGTTGCAGCAGAAAATTCGACACAATGCTGATCACGCCCAACGTTTTACAGTACAGCTGGATCTGCCGGCTGAGACTGATCTGATTGACTGGCTGGAATCTCAGCCACTGTTTCCGAAGTTTTATTGGCAAGCGCGTGACAGCCGGGAAGAGGTTGTGGCTCTGGGCCAGATCAAGACCTTTACCGATCCTAAAGCGGCAGAAAAGGTACTGGCTTCCCAGCAGCGAATTTGGGGCGGTCGGTCTTTTGACGGACGTACCTCCCGGAATCAGCGTTGTTTATCTTCTTTTTTCTTTTTGCCGGTGCTTGAGCTCAGCCGTCAGGATGACACTTGGCAACTGGCTGTCAATGTGACGCCTGAGCAGGAAGAAACCGTTCTTGCTACGCTGAGTAAGATCCGTACGGAAGCGACACCGGTCGCCGATATCCAGAGTAAAATTCTGGCGCGTACGTTTACGCCTGATTTTAATGGCTGGTCTGCCATGATTGATCAGGCTCTCGACGCCATTACCCAGCGCGAATTCGAAAAAGTCGTGCTGGCACGTAAAACCACACTGACGTTGGATCGGCCGGTTGCGCCGGCTCAGCTTCTGAAAGCCAGTCGTGCCAATAACCGACACAGTTTTCATTTCCTGATGGCGCTGGACGCCAAACACTGTTTTGTCGGCTCGACACCGGAACGCCTGTTTTTGCGTCAGGGGGAAGCCCTGCACACGGAAGCTCTGGCCGGCACCATTGGGCGGGGACAGAGCCCGTCGGAGGATAACCAGCTAGCCCGCTGGCTGCTGGAAGACAGCAAAAACCGTTATGAAAACAGCTTGGTGGTTGATGACATTGTCAGTCGCCTGCGCGATTGCTGTCAGAGCATGACGGTCGCCCAAACCCCGGAGTTGATTCGGCTGCGTCAGGTGCAGCACCTGAAGCGGGGGATTGATGCCCGCCTGAAAGCCAGCGTCGATAACGCGGATCTGCTGGAAAGCCTGCAGCCGACCGCCGCTATCGCCGGCTTGCCGCGCGATAAGGCACTGTCGTTTATTCAGGATCATGAGCCGTTTGCCCGTGGCTGGTACAGTGGCTCGGTCGGTTTTCTGAGTCGTGAACGTACTGAGTTCTGTGTGGCGATCCGCAGCGCCCTGATCATGGGGGATGACCTGCACCTGTTTGCCGGTGCCGGCATTGTGCCGGGCTCGACCGCTGACAGTGAGTGGCAGGAGCTGGACAGAAAAACCTCGACCCTGTGCAGCTTGCTGCAGGCGTCGGATGACTGTGATGCGACATCAATACCCTCAGTACAATGTCTGGAAAAAGAGCGGAAAACGGCATGAATCAACCTCCGGCATATCGTGCCGCCCTCAATCAGCTTTGGGCTGGCTTGCTGCTTGAAGAACTGACCCGTCTTGGCGTACGCCACGTGTGTATTGCTCCGGGATCGCGTTCCACCCCTCTGACGCTGGCCGCCGCGGCCAATGACAAACTCACCCTGCACACGCATTTTGATGAGCGGGGACTCGGGTTTATGGCACTGGGGCTGGCTAAAGCGACTTTAGAGCCGGTCGCTGTGATTGTGACTTCGGGAACCGCGGTCGCTAATTTGTTGCCGGCAGTGGCTGAAAGCGGACTGACCGGTGAAAAGCTGGTGCTGCTCACCTCCGATCGGCCTGAA
Source organism: Photobacterium sp. GSS17 (assembly GCF_028621875.1). Taxonomy (NCBI): domain Bacteria; kingdom Pseudomonadati; phylum Pseudomonadota; class Gammaproteobacteria; order Vibrionales; family Vibrionaceae; genus Photobacterium; species Photobacterium sp. GSS17. Next base: position 1,046,788 of record NZ_CP117517.1, read on the forward strand.
GAGCTGATCGAATGTGGAGCTAATCAGGCGATTCGCCAGCACGGCATTTTCTCCAGTCATGTCACCGAATTTCAGGAGCTGCCGACCCCATCACTGGAAATCAATCCTGCCTGGCTGCTGACGACCATTGATAAAGTGATGTATCAGCAGGCACTGCGTGCGGGGGCGGTGCACTTCAACTGTCATTATCCGGAACCGCTGTATGGTGGTTCAGAGGATTTTTCTGCCTATCTGGCACCGCTCTCTTTCTGGCAGACGTCGGCAGAGCCTTACACACAATACCAAAACAACCAGGTTTTCCGCGGCGATGATATTGCGCTGTCATGGCAGGAATGTGCGAACCAAAAAGGCGTTGTGATTGCCGGTCGGCTCGCCCCGGGTGAATATGCGCTGGTTCAGACTTTGGCGCAGCAACTGGGATGGCCTCTTCTGGCTGACCCGCAGGCCTGTGGCGACAGTGAGTGGGCTGGTTTTGATGTCTGGCTGCAAAACGCAGACTGTTCAGCGTTGTTGTCACAAGCACAAGTTGTGCTGCAGTTTGGCGGTCGCCTGGTCTCGAAACGGTTGGCGCACTGGATTGACCTGCATCAGTGGCAGCATTACTGGCTGGTGGACCCATTAGCGGTACCGCTTGACCCAAGCTATCGCTGCACCCGTCGCATTCAGGCGGATATTTCGGCATTCAGCCAGGCGGTGTTGCGGGCCGACTGTGATCCTCAGCATCACGGCTGGGCTGATGCTCTCAAGGGGGCATCAGAGCGGCTCCATCGGATTATCGGCCAGCAGAATGCATTAAATGAGCTTAGTCTGGCGGCGAATGTGACCCGTTGGCTGCCGGAAGGTGCCGAGCTTTTCCTTGGTAACAGCATGATTGTTCGTCTGCTGGATATGTGTGCCAAAATGTCGGATATCGCCACCTTTGCTAACCGCGGGGCTTCCGGTATTGACGGGCTGATTGCCACGGCAGCAGGCGTACAGCGAGGAAGAAAGGCTCCGTTACTGTGCCTGATTGGGGATACGTCACTGCTGTACGACCTCAACTCGCTGGCGTTGCTTGCCAAAGCCACGGCACCTGTGGTTGTGCTGGTGACCAACAATGATGGCGGGGCAATTTTCGATTTGTTGCCGGTACCGGAAAGTGAGAAAGAGAGCTTGTACCGGATGCCACACGGCCTGTCGTTTCGTCACGCGGCTGCCATGTTCGGGCTTGACTATGCCAGTCCTACCACGTTGGCAGAAGCAGAGCAGGCCTGCCGCCAAGGACTGACGACTCAGGGGGCAACCCTGATTGAAGTACAAACGCCACCGGGCGAAAGCGGGGCGCTGGTAAAAGCGCTGTTTGCTGAGGTGCGTGATGCCGCTCTACTCTGAAACCTTTCAGGCCGGGGGCGCTGAACCATCAGCCACCCCAACGCTCGTTTTCCTGCATGGGCTGCTGGGAAACGGGCGGGACTGGCGTCGGGTCGTCGATGCCGTTTCCCCTTTCTACTCCTGTGTGACCGTTGACCTGCCAGGCCACGGTCACAGTCGATTTATTCAGGTTGCAGACTTTGCTGAGGCCAATGCACAGCTTAACGAGACGTTGGCAGCGCGCGGAATTGGTCGCTATGTGCTGGTGGGCTACTCGCTGGGCGCGCGTTTGGCGATGTATCATGCTTGTCAGAGCCAACTTGCCATGTGTCCTTCTGACAGCCTCGTCGCCGATTCACGCAATGGGGCGGAGTCCGGCGACGTCAAGTGTCACGGGCAGCTGGCGGGGATCATCCTGGAAGGCGGGCATTTCGGCTTGCCGGAATCCGAGCGGGCAGCACGCTGGCACAATGATCAGCGCTGGGCAAAACGTTTTACCCAAGAGCCGATTGAACAGGCACTGGCTGACTGGTATCAGCAGCCGGTGTTTTCCTCATTAAATCATGACCAAAGACAAAGTTTAATTGCTAAACGCAGTGATAACCTTGGTTTAGCTGTAGCACATATGATGCTGGCAACATCGCTGGCAAAACAACCCCAGTTATTGTCTGACCTGATGAGATTATCCGTTCCGGTTCATTACCTGTGCGGTGAGCAGGACGACAAATTCCGGCAATTGGCGAGACAAACGGCATTATCTCTGACGGTGATTCAACAGGCCGGGCACAATGCCCATGCCGAACAACCCGACAGCGTCGCTACGGCAATCAGGCAAATCCTCAATCAGATTCGACAAGTGGAAGGAAACGATGCGTAGCGCGAAACTCTATCAGTACCAACTCCCTATGGACTCCGGTGTTATTTTACGTAACCAGCGTCTGGTTACCCGTGACGGCTGGATCGTGGAAATGAAAGACGGAGATAAAACGGGCTACGGTGAAATTGCGCCGTTGCCTGAATTCAGTCTGGAAAGTTCCGAAGAAGCCGGCCAGCAGGCTCAGGCATTACTGGCTGATTGGGTGAGCGGGAAAGCATTGTGCCTGTCCGACGCATTACCATCGGTCGCTTTTGGCCTGAGTATGGCGGAGATGGAACTGATGGGGATGTTGCCGGATGAGGGTAACTACCAAGTGGCGCCGCTTTGCAGTGGTGACCCGGATGAATTGGTGGTGGCATTAAATCAGATGCCGGGCGAGAAGATCGCTAAGATTAAAGTCGGGCTGTATGAAGCGGTACGAGATGGCATGGTGGCGAATATGTTTATCGAGGCCATTCCCGGACTGCGTCTGCGACTTGATGCCAATCGGCAGTGGACCCCGCTGAAAGCTCGGCAGTTTGCCAAGTATGTGGCACCAGCACATCGTGCGCAAATTGCCTTTCTGGAAGAGCCGTGTCAGACACCGGAAGAAAGTCTGGCTTTCGCTCATGAAACCGGTATTGATATCGCCTGGGATGAAACCGTGCGTGATCCGGGCTTTGAAGTAAAAGCCGAGCCTGGCGTCGCCGCGATTATCATCAAACCCACGCTGGTGGGTTCCGTGCAAAAATGTTTGTCGCTGATTGAGCAGGCCCATGCAGTTGGCCTGACCGCAGTGATTAGCTCAAGTTTAGAGTCCAGCCTGGGACTGAATCAACTGGCTCGTCTGGCTGCCTGGCAGACGCCTGATGTTATTCCGGGACTGGACACCATGCAATTATTCCAGATGCAACTGGAAGTGGCCTGGCCTGGCTGTGAACTGCCGGTGACACCACTGAATGCCTGTCCGGTTGCCTGGCACCAATAGTGAGAACGCATCATGGCAGCGGCAACAACTGAAACGTTTCCAACCTGGCCGTGGCAGCATTGGGCGACTGAGCGCCCGGCGGCTGTGGCAATACATTGTGAAGGGCAGCAGTTCAGCTGGCATGAAACCGCCAAGCGGGTTGATGAGTACGCACAGGGGCTGATTGAGCAGGGCCTCAAACGCGATCAGCTGGTTGCCGTGGTTTCGCCGAACTCCTTACAGGCAGTCTGGCTGCTTTTGGCGGTATTGCGGGTCGGGGCACGCTTCGTCGGTATTAATCCGCGCCTGAGTCAGGCTGAGCTGGATGCTCAGCTTGCAGCTTTGCACTGTGACTTTGTGTGGTATCCCGCTAAATCAGTGCTGGATCTCTCGGGGTATACCCGCCTTCAGTTGTTACCGCCGGATGCTTCCCGAATGGTGCCGGTTACCTGGCAATTGCATCGTCCCGCTACGCTGACGCTGACCTCCGGCTCGACCGGTTTCCCTAAAGCCGTTGTTCATTCTGCCCAAACGCATCTGGCGAGTGCAGAAGGATTGCTGGCCTGGCTGCCTTTTGATGCGGAAGACAGCTGGTTACTATCGTTGCCATTGTTTCATATCTCCGGGATGGCCATTATCTGGCGCTGGCTGGCGCGGGGAGCCCGGTTGGATGTCTGTGCACCGGAAAGGCTGGATGCTGCGCTGGCGCAGGTCACTCATGCATCTCTGGTGCCGACACAGCTTCAGCGCTTGTTGGATACTGCTGAGACGACGTCGTTGGCGTTAAAACAAGTCCTTCTGGGAGGAACGATGATTCCGGTCAGTCTGACTCAGCAAGCCCGTCAGGCAGGGATAGAGTGCTGGTGTGGCTATGGTATGACGGAAATGGCGTCCACAGTGACTGCCAAACCCGCAGATGACAGCAGCGGTGTCGGCACGGTATTGCCTAACCGGGAATTGACGCTGGTGGACGGTGAGGTGATGGTCAAAGGTGAGACGCTGTGTCTGGGCTATTACCGCCAGCAAACCATTTTCCCGATTGCCGAAGACGAGTGGTTTGCGACTCGCGATTTAGCCTGCTGGAAAGACGGTGAACTGCATATTCTGGGTCGTGCCGATAACATGTTTATCTCCGGCGGTGAAAATATCCAGCCGGAAGACATTGAAAAAGTGTTGCTGCAACATCCTGATGTGACACAAGCGGTCGTCTTACCTGTCGAAGATGCGGAATTTGGACACCGCCCGCTGGCGCTGATTCGAACTGTTGGCCCGCTAGACGAGGAACGAAAACAACAACTGCGAGCGTATATGGCGCAGCAGGTAACGGCGTTTCGTCGTCCGGTCGAGTATTTGGCTATTCCGGCGCATTTGTCCGGCAGTGGGATAAAGCTGTCGCGCGTGGCATTGAAAACGTGGCTGGAAAGTGAAAGGGCGGTCTATCAGGACTGCTTGGTCTGAGCCTCGTCTTGCTTCTCGAGATATTCTGTTTGAGGCTCGATAAAAGCGCCTATTTAAGTAAAGGCGCCTATTTAACGATCGCTATTGAGAGGTGGGTTTTCGGTATGGACTTCTGATGCAGGGATTTTTTCTTTGGGAGGAGATATCCAGTATCGGTTTTGGCTATCGGATTTAACCAGTAAAGAGCGAGGCTCCATGCAGAGGAGCCTCGCTTTTTTATTTCTGCCGTCAATCATCAAGCCTGAACCTGAACCTGAACCTGAACCTGAACCTGAACCTGAACCTGAACCTTTAACCCAGTATTAACGGCGTTCGCCGCGCAGCGTCAGAATCGTTTCACGCAGATTGGTACTGCTTGCGTCTTCACCTGCAACCGGTGTGCCGACAATGATATTGACCTTTGACCAAAATCGTTTCGGCAACTTGAGCAACGCCCGCCCGCCTTCACGGCTGAAAATACTGCCCCACAATCCCTGTAATGCCACGGGCACGACTGGTACCGGAGAGCGCTTGGTGATCAAATCAATTCCGCGCATGAACGGGCCGATTTCACCGTCGTGAGTCAGGCGACCTTCCGGGAAAACACAGACTACGTCGCTGTCTTCAAGCCGCTTATTGACTTCGATAAAGGCTTTCATGACTGAGCGACGATCGGTCGCGTCAATCGGAATCACCTTACAGGCTCTGCAGAAGGTTTTGATGAACGGAATGTTGTAGATATCCTGATCCATCAGAAAACGAATCGGCCGCGGACATGCTCCGGCCAGTAACAGCGCATCCATATAGCTGACATGGTTTGCGACAATCAGCACGCCACCTTTGGCCGGAATGTTAGCCAAATCCTGATGTTTTACCCGATACATGGTGTGGCTGACCAGCCACACCAGAAAGCGCCAGAAGAAGTCCGGTGTCTGGGTATAAATGTAAGCCATCACTAACAGATTGAGTACAGCCAGAATCAGGAAAAATTCCGGAATGGAGAACGTCAGGACAGATAGGCAGAGGATAGCGAAAATTGCACTGGCCACCATAAAAATGGCGTTCCAGATATTGTTAGCCGCAATGATCTGAGCCCGCTCTTGCTCCAGGGCACGGTGCTGCATCATGGCATACAAAGGTACGATGAAAATGCCGCCAGAGACACCCAGCAGGGTCAGGTTCACAAAAACACTGATCAGTTCCGGGTGGGTAATAAACTCCATCACACTGAGTGAATCAGGCAGGGTATCTGGTGTGGCAAACATCAGTCCTGCACCGAATACTGTGATCCCCAGACTGCCCAGTGGCACAATACCCGGCTCAATCCGGTGACCGGAGAGCTTGTCACACAGTAGTGAACCAATGGCAATGCCGACAGAAAACAGGGTCAGCAGGATAGAGACTGCGGCTGCGCTACCACCGAGGTGCAGTTTGGCAAAATTTGGAAATTGGGTGAGGTAACAGGCTCCGAGAAACCAGAACCAGCTAATTCCTAGTACGCACTGAAAAATGGTCTTGTCTTTGCGGGCTATCGCCAGGGTATGGCGGGTGTGATAGATCGGCCGCCAGGTAAAGACCATATCCGGGTTACTGGGTTTGGCAGACGGTATCCAGCGTGAACATAAGTAACCGATGATGGCAAAGGCGACCACACTGACAGCGGCTATGTAAGTAGCGCCAGCCTGGTTCGCGATGACACCAGCGAGCAGTGTTCCCATCAATATGGCGAGAAATGTACCGGTTTCCACCAAGGCGTTACCCGATACTAATTCTTCTTTTTGTAAGTGCTGTGGCAACAGTGCGTATTTGGCCGGGCCAAAGAAGGCAGACTGGGTGCCCATCAAAAACAGCAGTACCAGCAAAATCATGTACTGTTCGCTGATAAAAGCGATAGCGGCCAGCGACATAATGACTATTTCAGCCATTTTAACGATTCGCATGATCGTGGCTTTGTCATATTTGTCGGTCAGGACGCCGGCAGAGGCTGAAAACAGAAAGAAAGGCAGGATGAATAAACCGGCAGCCAGATTGATGATCAAATCTGAGCTCACAGGAAGCGTACCAGCCGGTGCAAAGGCAATGAGGATCAGCAGGACATTCTTGTAGACATTGTCATTGAAAGCCCCAAATGCCTGGGTAAGGAAATACGGAAGAAATCGCCGTTGCGTCAGCAGGCGAGATTGGGACTTTCCTGACATGCTTAACTCCGTTTAAGCTTTCCAGGCATTAAGATACGTGGTCAGCAGATTGTCAATCAAGGCTTTGCCGTCAACAGGCGTTGAGGTGAACAGCTTGTCATCGACGGTTAGCAGGGTAATACCGTGAACACCGGACCACAGCACGCGGCTGTTTGCGAGTACATCTTCTGCACTTTGCTCCGGGTTGATTTGGCTAATCAGTGATTCCAGCATACCGGTCATATTATTGATCCGGGCCGATTGCCATTCTGGCAGTTCTTCACCATTCATGGTGTGCTGGAAAATCAGTTGCCAGCGATACGGGTTTCGAGAAGCAAAATCGAGGTAACAATAGGCGAGTTTTTGCAGCGCTTCTTCCGGTGAAGTCGCTTTTTTCATTTCCGCTTCCGCTTCCGCAAAAAGCTCATCAAGCGTTTGGGCTACAGCGTGCAACAGCAGCAGGTTGTAGTTCCCAAAAACATTGACCAAGGTACTCGGCACGTAACCAATCATAGCCGCGACTTTGCGCAGGCTCAGTTCATGGTGCGGGTGTTCAGCGAGAAAGTTTTTGACTTGCTCCAGTGTCATGCTTACCAACTCTTCGCGAGTATGGTCGTTTCGTCTTGCCATTGAAATGTTACTCTTCTCGAATAAATCTTGTTGTGTAAGAACCCACTGCGCGGTAGCGATAACTCCGTCTAGTCGACCGCGCGGAAGTATATTTTAATTATAGAACGATGTTCGATATTTTAGTTTGAATCAACCTTTCAGGTCAAGCATCTGTACTGTCATCTGTTAATAATCGGTTAAGATAGTGACAGTTTGTGAAGAAAATCATCCTGCTTTACAGCACAATCAACAAATACTTTCTTCAGGCTTTGCGACCTGTCTAGTAATCAGGCAAGCTGTTTTTCACGGTTCTTCACAGAAATCTGCTCGTTCAGCGTCCAAAAATCCACCAGTACGCCAATCAGGAAGAAGCCGAAAGTCAGGAAATACAGTATACCGGTCAGCCATTTACCCATGTACATACGGTGTACGCCGAACACGCCAAGGAAAGTCAGCAGCAGCCAGGCTACGGAGTAGTCAATATCACCGCTCTGATAACGTAGATCAGCCTCACGGTCCATGGAAGGGATTAGGAACAGGTCAATCAGCCAGCCAATACCCAGCAGACCCAGAGTGAAAAACCAGATTGTCCCGGTTACCGGACGGCCGTAGTAAAAGCGGTGTGCACCCAGGAATCCGAAAATCCAGAGTAGGTAGCCAATCAGCTTACTATGTGTATCTTGCATGTTGTTTCCTTATTAAAGGCCGGTTAAAAGAAGGCTAAAAGCCGCTTTGGTTATGAACAAATGCAGGAAAAATCCTAAATTGTTTTCATTATTAGCATATTACAGTCGAGTATGCTCAAAGTCTCCTAATGTCTCATGCCATCCTTATGTGCTACATCCTTTGATCAATATTAGTAACAATTTGCCGTCAGGGTTTTATTGACTTTCCAATACAGCCGTTTACGATGCAGTCTCCACTAAAGGCAAAGGTATTCATTAATATGAAACGCATCTTTACAGTATTTGCCCTGATTCTGACGGTGTCATTCGCTGCACCGCATGTTGAGGCAAAGAAGTTTGGTGGCGGTAAGTCAATCGGTAAAAGCTATAAAACAGCACCGGTGAAACAGCAGCAACCGCAGCAAACGGACACGCTGAAGCAGCAACAGCCTGCTTCGAACCAAACTACAAAATCCAGTACCAAGAAAGGCCTGATGGGCGGGCTTCTCGGTGGTCTGCTGGCCGGCGGCCTGCTGGCAGCATTCTTCGGTGGTGCGTTTGACGGTATCCAGTTCATGGATATTCTGATTATCGGCCTGATTGCCTTCGTGATCTTTAAACTGTTTAAAGCGATGCGTGGCGCCAAATCGACGCCGATGGGGCATCGTGAAGCGTATGCGGGGAACTCACCTCAGCAGCCACAGCAAACGGCACAATACCGTCAGCAAAATGCGCCATTTGGTGGTGCGGCTCAACCTGAATACGCATCAACCGACAGCGATGTGCCGTTTAACCTGCCTCCTGGCTTTAACATGCAGGCATTCCTGAATGGCTCTCGCGAACATTACCGCACTCTGCAAGAAGCGTGGAACCTGAATCGCCTGGAGAAAATTCGTGAATACGTCAGTCCGGCACTGTTTGACGATCTGGCTGCGGAACGTGCAAAGCTGGACGGTGAGCAACACACAGAAGTGATGTACGTGGATGCTGAGCTGGTTCGCGCTGACTACGATGCGAATATGGCCCACCTGAGTATTAAATTCTCAGGACGTTATAAAGATCGTATCGAAGGTGTGGAAGAAGACATCACCGATGTATGGCACCTAGAGCGCGATCTGCAAACGCCAAATGCACCTTGGCTGATTGTTGGCATCCAGGCTTAATCAATCACTCAATCTATAAAAACCGCCCCTGAGGCGGTTTTTTTATGCCTGATTTTTTCTGTCTGCGATTTTTTGTTTATAAAACAACTGCGAACAATATGTGTGCGAACAAGGTGTGACACGGTCGCGTTTTTTAAGTTGAATCAGGCATTAAATGAATCAGCATTGATCTATTCACCTACTTTTCTCGCCGTCAGCCACTAGTATTTATATCAGGTAAACAAAACATAGAGTGCAGCGTATGGCATATACAACAGAATTGGTTAGTGAAATGAACCTGTTAATTAAGTTCCCGATGCATTCGGATTTGGAAGGGATCAAAGTCCGCAGTGATGCACCGCTGGAGATGGTTGAGGCGGCACAGCGGCTGTTTGACAAAGGACTGGTGACGCAACCGGACGGAGGCTATCTGACTTACTCTGGCCATCAGGCCGTTGAGCATGCCAAGCAGGCATTACGAATTCTGACCGGCAAAATGGATAGTTGAGTGCTCTGAGAGCGATAATGCACAGGGAAAGCATGACATTAAGTCATGCTTTCCAGTTCTGTGATGTTAGCAAGTGCCTGGGCATTTGTGGTACCGCAAAGTGAAGGGCACGGTTTGAACTGGTGGCAAACGGCCGGACGCTCCGGCTTGCCAAACAGCTTGCACAGGTTATCGTCATTGAGCTGAACACAGCGTACGCCCGCAGGCTTTCCCTTTGGCATTCCTGGTATCGGAGATGAAATACTCGGCGCAATACAACATGCCCCACATCCTAAACGACACTCCATCACACACCTACAATTAGTAAAACGGCTGCGCAACTTACCACCCCCAGCGTGACGGATCAAAAATTATCACGAATTGGGAAGCGATCTTGCTGATAAATAATAATGACTATTATTACAGCATCAGAAAACCGTTTGCGGAACGGAATTGCTTGAACTTTGTTGGCTCGGGGGCTATAAACCCGCGTTCAACTTATGTCTATCGGGTTCAGAATAACCGCTTGGGTAAAACCAAGTGCAAGGTTGAACTGGCAAGGCAACTAAAGGCAAGAAAAAGGCTTCGTGATGACACACTATTGGCAAGAAAAAGATTTAAAGGACATGACCGATCAGGAGTGGGAAGCCCTGTGTGATGGCTGTGGTAAGTGCTGTCTGCATAAACTGATCGATGACGATACCGACGAAATCTACTACACCAATGTAGCGTGCAGCCTGCTGGATGATAAAACCTGCTCATGTCGTGATTACCCGAATCGTTTTGAATCCGGCGAAGAGTGCCTGAAACTGACCCGAGAGCGCATCGATGAGTTCGTGTGGTTGCCGGACACGTGCGCCTATCGTCTGCTTGCTGAAGGTAAGGAGCTACCGGAGTGGCATCCATTGCTGACCGGCTCTAAAGACGCGATGCATGCAGCCAATGAGTCTGTGCGAGATAAAGTGGTGTATGAAATTGATGTGATTGACTGGGAAGACCACATCATCAATCATCCCAATCGTCGTTAAGTTTTGAGCACACCTCAAAAATAAAGAAAAGCGCCATTGGGCGCTTTTCTTTTATCTTTAGTTTCGTTGTATGCGAATACTACCGTTTTCGCTTTATGCTGAAGCTTGTCAGGCTACCATACCAGATTCACCGGAATCGGATTCAAGCGTTTCTCGGGCTAGCTTGAGCGTTTCAACAATGGGGGCTGCCTTGTTGTGTTTACGGATATCAGCAAACAACTCTTTCGCCTGAGGATATTCGTGACGCAGGTATGAAAACCATTGCTTGATGCGGTTAGGGTAATAAAGTCCTTTATCGCCTTTGATTTCGTAGGTCGAATATTGCAGCAGTAACTGCAGAACCGTTTCCCATTCCATGTGTGAGTGGTTGTATTTGATGACATTGCCCAGGTTCGGCAGGTTGATAGCGCCTCGGCAAACCATGAGAGCGTCCGCCGCGGTGGTTGTCATGCAGCGCTGGGCGTCATCATGGTTCCAGACTTCGCCGTTTGCGACCACTGAAATCGACAATTTGTCTTTCACCTGACGGATGTAATCCCACTTAATGGCTTCGGCTTTGTAGCCATCAGTTTTAGTGCGGCCATGAATCACAATTTCATCGGCACCAGCTTGAGCAACCGCATCTGCAATTTCAAAGCAGTGGTTAGGATCGTCCCAGCCCAGGCGAACTTTTGCTGTGACCGGTTTACGGCAGTCAGCAGCATCACGTACCGCCTTAACGATGTCATACATCAGCTGAGGATTTTGCAGAAGGGCAGCGCCGCCTTTACTTTTATTGACCATTTTAGCCGGACAACCGAAATTGATATCCACACCGGGTGAACCTAATTCGATTGCCTGACAGGCATTTTCTGCCATCCAGTGCGGGTCCTGACCAAGCAGCTGAACGCGAACCGGGGTGCCGGAAGTCGTTTTCCCGCCCTGTAGAAGCTCAGGGCAAAGACGATAAAACACACTTTTTGGCAGCAACTGATCAACAACGCGCACAAACTCGGTGACACATAGGTCGTAGTCATTGATTTCAGTCAGCATTTCCCGCATCAGGTGATCAACCACACCTTCCATCGGGCCTAAAATTAAACGCATGGATTTCTCTTTTGCTGGTGGCAGAAGCCTGTTGACTAACAATGGAAGGCAACAGGCGGGTCAGGGGGCGAAATTTTAGAGGGTATTGGCTGGCTTGTCTAATAGAGTCCGACCTGACACACGATACACGGCCGGAAGTTCATGTCTGGCAGCCGAAAAGGCCAAAGATACCATTTGCCTGGCGACCTGTTCGGCAGGGATAGGTTCAAGATTTTTCAATGGGCCCAACATCAGAGGGTGAATAATCGCGAGTGTTTCCTGTACCAGTTTTTCGTCGGCTCTTGGCTGGGCACGGTCACCTTTGAGCGGGCCCGGCCGGACAAAAATACAGTGCTCGAATCCCATTTTGCTGAGGGCCTGTTCCATTTTCCCTTTGGTACGCAGGTAATGCGACGGCGAGTAAGGGTTGGCGAACAGGCTGGAAATAACGACTAAGTGGCGGACACCGACGATTTTCATGGTTCGGGCAACGTCTTTGACCAGATGTAGATCAACCGCTTCCAGAGCATGCTGGCTACCTGCCTGCTTTTTGGTTGTCCCCAGGCAAATGAAGCCGTAAGCCGGCTGGGCATTCGTGTCGTGCCACTCCGTGACCCGAAGTTCCGGATTCACAATTTGCACCAGTTTTTTACTGTGCAACGGTAACTCCCGTCGCGAGAGTGAGTAGACTTTACTGATATTGTCGTGATTGAGCAGGAGGTGGACCAGTTCATCACCAACCAAACCACTGGCTCCGGCGATAATGGCCTGGGCATTAGTCAACGTCATGATCTTTGCCTGATATGAGAAGAAATCTTGCTTCATTTTTGCCACTGACTGGTGATAAGTTCAACAAAATTGTCGACTTATTCCTGATGATGGGGAAGTAGAGCCAGGATTTGGCCGCTCTCGTTAGGTGTGAAGTGGTGTCGGAGTTACCATCAGGTATATAATTGGCGACTTAGCCGACACCAAGAGATGCGAAACATGACACAACTGATAACTTTACCGACCAATTGGGAAGGTATGCCTGCCACCTTTATTGAAGGTGCTCTGCTGGCTGCTAACGCCAACCCGAAACCACTGGATCCTGAAGTATGGTTGCCGGTGCTGGTAACGGGTGGGGTCGATGAAGATGATGCGGTTAGCCTGAGCAATGAGCAAACGCAGAGTATCCTGAATCACTTTGAGCTGCAGTACCGGTATATCAAAGCGGGTGAATTTCAGCTGCCGGAGCAGGTCTGCTGGGATGAGGCGAAAGGTGTCACGCCTGAAATGGCTGAGTTTGCCGAGGGCTTTCTCGCTGTGTGGCCATTTATTGAGCCTAACTGGGCTGAGCAGACGATGTCTGACGGCACAATGCGAATGCTATCGGCGTTGATCACAACGGTGATGCTGATGCTTGATGAAGAAGCGACACTGGCACAAATGGACGAAGCTGGGGTGACAGGCATGCCAGAGCCAGCTGCGCTGTATGCACAGTTCCCTTTGATGCTGACCGAAGTTGTTATGGCGGCGGATGAATTGCAGCAGGGAGCAGCAGCACAAGCTGTGAACCCGTATAAAGAAATGGGCCGTAATGATATTTGCCTGTGCGGTAGTGGGAAGAAATTCAAGCATTGCTGCGGGCAATAAGTTGTGACCGATAAATTACGTTCATCGCTGAATTCCTCAACGTTATCTTCGCCCATACAATCTTCGCCGGTATCAAAGCCAGAGAAATCAGTGATACTTGTCGTTGCCGGTGTCATCGAAAAAGACGGGCGCTATCTGCTGACCCAGCGATTGGCACATGCCAGCCAAGGCGGACTGTGGGAGTTTCCCGGAGGCAAAGTGGAGCCTCAGGAAACACCTCAACAGGCACTGGAACGTGAACTGGTGGAGGAACTGGCTATTGAAACTCAGACTGGTCAGTTTCTTGCGGACAGTCTGTTTGATTACGGTGACAAGGTGATTCTGCTTAAGGGATACATCTCGCACTGGCAGGTGGGTGAGATTGTGTTGCACAGTCACCAGGATGCTGTCTGGCTGGAAGCTGATGCTATTGCGCAGTACGCTTTGTGCCCGGCGGATTACCCAATCGTTGAGGCCCTTTTGGCTTTAGAGGCAGGTACCGATTAAGCCTTATTCGGTACGTTTCGCTGCGGCTGGTTTGGGCCTGACAGCTGATGAAGATGAACTGTTCGATAAGGCAGAAAAAAAGCGAGCCCATCCGGCTCGCTTTTTTGTATCTCGCGTTTTTGTTTACATTAACTATTTAGCGCGAGCGCAGCATGGATCTTTTACGATTGCCGAAAAATTGGGCCAAGATGATGATCGCCAGCACCACCAGGTTACCCGCGAAAATGACTTCCAGCCACTGAGGCATTGACAGCCCAAGGAATTGCCAGACAATTTTGCCGCAATCACCGGAGGCCTCAAACATCCAGGGTACCCACTGGTTCAGCGGTGCCCAGCTCGGAAAATTGACATCCAATGCACAGGAAGCAGACCACGGAAATTCCGGGAACTGGTAACCCACATGTTCAATCGACAGCATCAGCCCCTGATACGCACTGTAGCCCCATCCAGTCAGTCCAACCCAGCGAACAACCGGGTTTTGAGGAGCGATCATGCCCACAATGGCCGCCACGCCGATCCCCAGCATTGCAACACGTTCATAAATGCACATTACACAGGGATCGAGCTTCATCACGTGTTGAAAAAATAAGGCGCAGCTTTCGAAGAAAATCACGAAAGCCAGAAGTAGAGCCCAGGATAGGCGGCTTTTGGAGAAGGTATATAGAAAGTGCATTGATTGTTCCTGATAAAAGTCTAAACCGCAGAGGGTAAGGTAATCTCGGCCACTGAGTGCTAGGTCACTCAGATTGCACGTTTAACGCCCTGCGGAAACAGGGCGTTAGCTTACCGTCTGGTTGATGTATTGACCTTTATCTTTGTCAAAGATTCAATTAATGTCCAACTGCCGGTGCAACATGGCCAACAGCATCTGCTGTAGCCTGAGTCAGCCAGCCAATGTCATAGAACCATTGGGTCATCGGTACCAGTGTGAACTCGATACAAGCCAGGCCAACCAGCGACAGCACCAATGTATATGGCAGCGCCATGTAGACCATACGGCCGTATGACAGACGAATCAACGGTGCCAGAGCTGATGTCAGAGCGAACAAGAAGGCTGCCTGACCGTTTGGTGTGGCAACAGACGGCAGGTTAGTACCGGTATTAATTGCCACCGCCAGCATATCAAACTGCTCACGGGTAATTACCCCATGGGTCAGGGCGGCTTTAACTTCGTTGATGTATACCGTACCCACGAATACGTTATCTGAAACCATCGACAGCAGACCGTTCGCAATATAGAACATGGTCATCTGTGCGCTGCCTTCCAGGCTCAGTACCATATCGATAATCGGCGCGAACAGTTGTTGGTCGATAATTACCGCAACCACGGAGAAGAATACTGCCAGCAGGGCGGTAAACGGCAGAGCTTCTTCAAACGCTTTACCCAGTGCATGTTCTTCTGTGATGCCGGTAAATGAGGTTGCCAGGATAATCACCGTCAGACCAATCAAGCCGACCGCAGCAAGGTGCATTGCCAGACCGACAATCAGCCATACCGCAATGACGACCTGAATAATCAGTTTTGCGTAGTCCAGGTTTGTACGACGTTTGCGCTCTTCATTATCAAACTCTACCAGGATTTTTCGAACATTTTCCGGTAGCTTGGCACCATAACCGCAGATATGGAATTTTTCGACCAGCACACAGGTCAGGATGCCGCACAGGAACACTGGTAGGGTGATTGGGGCCATACGCAGAATAAACTCGCCAAACAGCCAGCCAGCCTGGTCAGCAATGATCAGGTTCTGTGGTTCACCAACCATTGTCATTACTCCACCCAGTGCGGTACCGACACCTGCGTGCATCAGCAGGCTGCGCAGGAAGGCGCGGTAGTTTTCCAGGTCATCACGGCTGACTTCCAGAATATGCTTATCGCTGGTGTGGTCGTGAGAGGCATGTGGCTCCTGACCAGAAGCGACCTTGTGGTAAATGCTGTAAAAACCGATGGTGACGCTGATGACAACAGCAATAACCGTCAGAGCATCAAGGAATGCAGAAAGAAAAGCCGCCATGACACAGAAAGACAGTGAAAGCAGTGTTTTTGAGCGAATCCCGATCAAAATCTTGGTGAACATGAAAAGCAGCAGTTGCTTCATGAAGTAGATGCCAGCCACCATGAAGATCAACAGCAGCAGAACTTCAATGTTGGCAACGAGTTCATGTTTGACCATTTCTGGGCTGGTCATGCCGATGGCAACCGCCTCAATAGCCAGCAGGCCACCAGGTTGAAGCGGATAACACTTCAGGGCCATGGCCAGGGTAAAGATGAATTCAATGACCAGCAGCCAACCAGCAACAAACGGGTTAATGCTGAAAACGATAGGGTTGATGATCAGGAAAGCGATGATGGCAACTTTGTACCAGTCAGGCGCCTTTCCCAAAAAGTTTTTTATAAAGGCGTTCCTTAGCGAAATAGCCATGTTGTGAGTCTCTTAAGTGCGCAAATGAAAAAAACTGAGCTGTACGCTGGTCTGGCCTTTCTAGTCCGAGAGCAAGTAAACCATGATTATTATTGTGGTTATGTGTTCTTGTGAGACTCTCTAAGCTAAAAACCATAAAAGTATGGTTTTTAACTTAAAGCAGGCAGCAGCATCCTTTCAGCTCCCAGTGTAAAAACGTGCTAACTCTACCGCGTGATCTAAACCAGTCAAGCGCAGACAGATGAAGAAAATGAAGATTGTGATTGTTCATCAAAAAACACGTGTAAACACAAAATTAACTGCAATTTATGAAATATATGCTTACATTTTTCCGGTTGCGTTGAGCTAGGTCAAGTATGAATTGGGAACTTATTTTGCTTGATTTATCCGGTCAAAATGTGGTCCGTATTGCATATCACTCGTTTTATTATGCGCAGCTGATAAATAAGCACTCAGAATGCTTATTTTGCAATTGGGTAGGCAATCAGCAGGGACTGGTGGTATGATGAGTTAATAAAAAGAGAGCAAGAAGCAACTGGAATTTTAATCGGATGGTTATAAAGGCTGATAGCCCAGCAACATTTGCTGAGAAATATATCATTGAAAGTATCTGGAATAATCATTTTCCACAAGGCTCAATCCTTCCCGCAGAACGAGAGTTGTCAGAACTGATTGGTGTGACACGGACAACTCTTCGTGAGGTATTGCAGCGCCTAGCTCGAGATGGCTGGCTGACGATTCAGCATGGTAAGCCAACCCGGGTTAACAATTACATGGACACGTCCGGACTGAGTATTCTGGACACTTTGATCACGCTTGATGGTCAGGATGTACAGGGTGTGCTGGAAGATTTGCTGTCGGCACGTACCGACATCAGCAGCGTATACATGCGTTATGCCGTTAAGGGTAACCATGAAGAATGCGTGAAGCTGATCGGCCATGTTATCGAAGAATGTGAAGCGTTGCTGAAAGCCAACAGCTTTGCAGAATTCGTAGAAGGCAGCGAAGATAAAGCCGAACTCATGCAGGAAGTGAAGAAAATTGTCGATAAGTACGGTAAGGAAGACCCTGAAACCTGTGAAGCGATTTCACTTGCCCGTGCTTTTAACTACTTCGACTACCGTCTGTTCCAAGGGATGGCTGCGAAGTCAGGCAATATTCTGTATGCCCTGACGATCAATGGACTGCGTAAGATCTACACCCGTGTAGGTGGTTACTACTTCATGTCCCGTGAAGCGTGCGAGCTGGCACTGGCGTTTTATCGCGATCTGCAAAGCTATTGCGAAAAGAACCAGCCAGAGCTGGTGGCTGATCGTATCCGCAAATACGGTCGTGAAAGCGGTGCAATCTGGTACAGCAATCGTCTTGAGATTGCCCGTTACCTGGTGGAAGAAGAGCAGTAAGCCGCTCGTTCACCCGCATGCCAGAAGAAAGGAGATGCTAAGCATCTCCTTTTTGTTTATGGGTATTGGTTTGTAGGTATTCTGTGATGGACTGCTATTGCAGGTGCAGGCAGAATCTTCAAATGTCCGTGCTGTATTGACCTCTGTTAGGGCAGGTTGCCAGAATCTGACTACGGCCATCCGGCAATTCTTCTTCCAGAATGACATCGAAGCCCCACAAGCGGTGCAGGTGTTTCAGCACTTCATGATGGCTGTCCGCCAGCGGGACTCGGTTATGCGGTACATAACGCAGTGTCAGCGAGCGGTCGCCTTTTAATGCCACATTCCAAACCTGAATATTTGGCTCGTGATTGCTCAGGTTATACTGGGACGAGAGTTTTTCTCTGATGGCCCGATACCCTTCCTCGTTATGAATCGCGCTGACTTCAATATAGTTATGCCGGTCATCATCATTGACAGCAAATAGCTTAAAGTCACGGATCAACTTCGGTGACAGGAACTGACTGATAAAGCTTTCATCTTTGAAGTTCTGCATGGCAAAGTGCAGGGTATCCAGCCAGTTTTTACCGGCAATGTCCGGGAACCAGTATTTGTCCTCCTCGGTAGGGTTTTCACAGATCCGGCGAAGATCCTGGAACATTGCAAATCCCAGCGCATAAGGGTTGATACCGTTATAATACGGGCTGTTATAGCTCGGTTGTGCCACCACATTCGTGTGACTGTGTAAAAACTCAATAATAAAGCGGTCGGTAACCAGTCCTTCATCATAGAGGTGATTCAGGATGGTGTAGTGCCAGAAGGTTGCCCAGCCTTCATTCATTACCTGAGTTTGTTTCTGAGGGTAAAAATACTGGCTGACCTTACGCACGATCCGAACCACCTCACGTTGCCAGGGCTCCAGGAGTGGGGCATGTTTTTCAATGAAATACAGGATATTTTCCTGAGGCTCCTGCGGGAAGCGAATCTCAACGGCTTGTGACTCTTTCTCGGTATGCGTCGGAATGGTTCGCCATAAGGCGTTAACCTGAGTTTGCAGATAATCCTCACGCGCTTTCTGGCGTGCTTTCTCCTCTACCATGGAAATTTTTTGTGGACGCTTATAGCGATCCACGCCGTAATTCATCAGCGCATGGCAGGAATCGAGTAACCGTTCAACTTCATCCACCCCGTACTTTTCTTCGCAATTTGTAATGTACTTACGGGCAAACAGCAGATAGTCGATGATTGAACTGGCGTCGGTCCAGGTTTTGAATAGGTAATTTCCCTTAAAGAAAGAGTTGTGTCCATAACAGGCATGCGCCATTACCAGTGCCTGCATAGTGATGGTATTTTCTTCCATCAAATACGCGATACACGGATCAGAGTTAATGACTATTTCATAAGCCAGACCCATTTGGCCGTGTTTGTACCCGCGCTCAGTCTCGATAAATCGCTTACCGAATGACCAGTGATGATAGTTGATGGGCATGCCGATACTCGAGTAGGCATCCATCATCTGTTCAGCAGTGATGATCTCGATCTGATTGGGATAAGTGTCAAGCCGGTAGAATTCGGCAACGCGCTTAATTTCCCGGTGATAATTCTCTAGCAGATCGAATGTCCAGTCCGGACCGTCACTGAGTGTTTTTGCTTTAGCGGTTGTCTCCATCGCACACTCCCCAGACGCAGCGTTCAGCGCTGCGGTGAGGCAGCGCTGTTACGTCATATTAACTGACTTGCTTTTTAAACAACTCCCTGAATACCGGGAAGATATCCTCCACACTCCTTATGTTTTGCATAGCAAAATTGCTGTGGCCTGATTGCAGTGCTTCGTATTCTCGCCACAGTGTCTGGTGTGCCCGGCGCGTAATTTCAATGTAGGCATAGTAGCGGGTTACCGGCAGAATATGTTTACCCAGTAACTCACGACAGCCCGGTGAATCATCAGCCCAGTTATCGCCATCGGAGGCTTGAGCAGCGTAAATATTCCATTCGTTAGGTGAATACCGTTTTTTAATGATTTCATCCATCAGGCGCAGGGCACTGGAGACTATGGTTCCCCCGGTTTCCTGTGAGTAGAAAAATTCGTGTTCGTCGACCTCTTTCGCCTGAGTATGGTGACGGATGAACACTACATCCACATTTTTGTAGGTCCGGTTCAGGAACAGATACAGCAGAATATAGAATCGCTTCGCCATATCTTTGGTTGCCTGATCCATTGAGCCCGATACGTCCATCAGACAGAACATGACAGCCTGGCTGGTGGGTTGCGGACGGCGCTCATAGTTTTTGTAGCGTAAATCAAACGTATCAATAAACGGTACTTTGTTGATCCTTGCTCGCAGTTCTTCTATCTCAGCCCGAATTCGCTCTTCTTCGAATGGCTGAGCCGGTTCCGTCGTCATCAGCAGGTCCAGCGCCTGTTCCAATTCGCGCAATTGGCGGCGCTTGGCTGCGGTCATTGCAGTGCGTCGTGCCAGCGAGTTCTGCAACGATTTTACAATGGCAATATTGGCCGGTACCCCGGATGACTTATAGCCGGAGCGGAAGGTTTTCCACTCCACAATTTTGTTAAGCTGGTTTTTCTCCAGGTTCGGTAACTCTAAATCCTCAAAGAGCAGATCGAGGTATTCATCTTTGGAGATTTGGAATACGAACTCGTCCTGGCCCTCACCATCTGGGCTAGCCTGCCCGTCACCAGCGCCACCTTGACCACCCCCACCTTGGGGGCGTTCAATGCGGTCACCGGTGCTGAACTGGTCGTTACCCGGGTGGACAACTTCACGTTGTCCACCACGGCCTTGGTGAAAGCTTGGCTCGCGGATATCGCGGGAAGGAATTGTGATATCTTCCCCGCTTTCCACATCGGTAATGGAGCGTTTATTTACCGCATCAGCAATTGACTCTTTAATTTGCTGTTTGTGGCGGCGTAAGAAACGCTGACGGTTTACCGTGCTTTTGTTTTTACCGTTGAGCCTGCGGTCTATAAAATGCGCCATAAGCTCCCCCCTTAAATGATCCCATTCTCTGCTTAAGACGACTTACGCACACGCAGATACCATTCTGATAACAGACGGACCTGTTTGCGGGTATAGCCTTTCTCCATCATACGGGCAACGAAATCGTCGTGTTTCTTCTGCTCATCTGTGGAGGTCTTGGCATTGAATGAAATAACCGGCAGCAATTCTTCGGTGTTCGAGAACATTTTCTTCTCGATAACGGTCCGAAGCTTCTCGTAACTGGTCCAGTTCGGGTTCTTACCAGCGTTATTGGCTCGGGCACGCAGCACGAAATTAACGATTTCATTACGGAAATCTTTCGGATTGCTGATACCGGCTGGTTTCTCGATTTTTTCCAGCTCATTGTTCAGCGCTGCACGGTCAAACAACTGGCCGGTTTCCGGATCACGGTATTCCTGATCCTGAATCCAGAAGTCCGCGTAACTGACGTAGCGGTCAAAGATGTTCTGGCCGTACTCAGAGTAAGACTCCAGATAAGCGGTCTGAATTTCTTTGCCGATGAACTCGACGTATTTAGGAATCAGATAGCCTTTCAGGTTCTCAAGGTATTTTTCAGCAATTTCTTGCTGGAACTGTTCGCGTTCGATCTGTTGCTCCAGGACGTAGAACAGGTGTACCGGGTTTGCGGCTACTTCGGAGTGATCAAAGTTAAACACCCGCGATAGAATCTTGAAGGCGAAACGGGTCGACAGACCTGACATCCCTTCATCAACCCCGGCATAGTCCCGATATTCCTGATAAGACTTGGCTTTCGGGTCAGTGTCTTTTAGGGTTTCACCGTCATAGACGCGCATTTTGGAAAAGATACTGGAGTTTTCAGGCTCTTTCAGGCGTGACAGGACAGAGAAGCGAGCCAGAATGTCCAACGTACTTGGTGAACAAGGCGCAGCAGCCAGTTCACTGTTCATTAACAGTTTTTCGTAGATCTTAATTTCTTCAGAGACACGCAGGCAGTACGGTACTTTGACAATAAATACCCGGTCAAGGAAGGCTTCGTTGTTCTTATTGTTTCGGAACGTCTGCCATTCTGATTCGTTGGAGTGAGCCAGAATGATGCCGTCGAAAGGCAGCGCAGACAGACCTTCAGTACCGTTATAGTTGCCTTCCTGAGTGGCGGTCAGCAATGGGTGCAGTACCTTCAGTGGTGCCTTGAACATCTCAACGAATTCCATCAGCCCCTGGTTAGCTTTACACAGTGCACCGGAGTAGCTGTAGGCATCCGGGTCATCCTGCGAGAAGTGCTCCAGTTTACGGATGTCGACTTTACCAACCAGTGAAGAGATATCCTGGTTGTTTTCATCGCCGGGTTCGGTTTTCGCAATACCGACCTGGTCAAGAATCGAAGGGCGAACCTTCACCACTTTGAATTTAGTGATATCTCCACCAAACTCATGCAGGCGTTTCGCGGCCCAAGGAGACATGATGGTATTCAGATAGCGCTCAGGGATGCCGAATTCTTTGCTCAGAATTTCGCCATCTTCATTTTTATCGAATAAACAGAAAGGATGGTCATTAACCGGGCTGCGTTCACCATTTGCAGTCAGTACGTAAACCGGTACTTTCTGCATCAGGCTTTTCAGTTTTTCAGCCAGCGAGGATTTACCACCCCCGACCGGACCCAGTAAGTAGAGAATTTGCTTACGTTCTTCCAGGCCTTGAGCGGCGTGTTTAAGGTATGACACGATTTGTTCGATCGCATCTTCCATACCGTAGAAATCTTCGAACGTTTTGTAGCGGGAGATCACGCGGTTAGAGAACAGTCGGCTCAGACGTGGGTCGTGAGCGGTGTCGATCATTTCCGGTTCGCCGATTGCCATTAGCAAGCGCTCAGCTGCATTCACATATGCACTGCGGTCGTTGCGACAAATCTCAAGGAATTCTTGCAATGAAAGCTCTTCATCCTTGGCTTCTTCATAGCGTTGACGATAGTGGTCAAAAATACTCATGGTATGCCCCCTGAATCGTTCTTCAATCAATTAGAAAGGACGAAAACAAATTACTTTCACATCCCTCTTAACATAAGACTAGACCTAACTGATTAAATTGCTTCACTGAGTTGTTGGTTTATAAACTAAATTTCCTTTTTACCTTCTACCTGACGAGCTGATTATTTCTTGTCCATATTTCTACTATCCTCCTATAAATTGCGTTCTGCAAGGGGGAGTGTTTAAAAAATGTTCACGATAATGTTGGAAAAATGTGATATTAGCGGTTGAAATAATAATTAGCTGATTGAACTGGTTTTCTTGTTAAAGGTGGCGTTATTCGCTGAATGAAAAGGATTTCATTATTGATGAATGGCGTTTTATCGCAAGGTATCAGCCCATGATGTGTTTTTTGAAAAAGTGCACACTTTTTCGGGCTCATTACACAGTAAACCCGGTCAATGTCCTGAGGCTCACTCCCGATTGTGGGGTAGTGGAAATGTTGAAGGATTGCGACGAGGTATTAATTTGTGAGCCAAATCAAAACCTCTGGCATATGCTAAGGAAAATGCGGCGTATTGGGGGAAGTAGATTCATGGGAATTTCACGTGTTGATACGGTTTCTATCCCGGTGTCTGACCAAAGTCTGGCTTTGGCGTTTTATCGCGATGCACTGGGTTTTGAGCTGATTCGTGACCACCTGGCAGATAACCATCGACGCTGGATTCAGCTGGCGCCAAAAGGTGCAGAAACCACAATCAGTCTTGTTATGCCTTTTGGGGGAATGACGCCGGGCTCAGTGCAAGGATTGGTGGTTCAGACGGATGATATTCATGCAACGCATCATGAACTCTCAAGCAGGGGAGTGCCTTTGTCAGAAATTGTCACCATTATCGGCGGCCGGTTTGCGACTTTTGCAGATCCTGACGGTAACGGGTGGGTGTTGATTGAAGCCACGACCCAGATGTTAGCCTGACGGTTGAATAAATAAGAGGTGGGCTTGAACGCACTCGATATGCTTGACTGGACGTGATGGGAATTTACCCACATTGATCTGCTGTCAAACCAGAGAGCAGGGCTGCCGGTGAACAGCCCTGAAGCTAGTGATAACGCTTTAATGACGGAATGTCTCAGCCTTGGCATTTGCTATTACTTAGCATTAGCACAGATCAGCAGTGGTGATTGGTGTCGTAAGTACCTAGCGGGAAACACGAACCTCAGTGCTCAGAGTGTGAGACTCACCCGGAGCAAGTGTAATCGTCTGGTCGCTGTGAATGGTGGATTCTACGCATACCATGGTCTCGTAGCTGTTATCTGCCATATCACCCATAGCCTCAGACAGTGCTTGCCACGGATTCCAGATAACTGCAGCATTGTGCCCATGGTTGGTTACCAGCAACTGGCGTGCCGCATTATCATCAATGGTAATGGTCGCCTGAGGTCGGACATAGACGCGATCCACTTCGCCTTCAAATGTTAAAGGCTCTGCCGTGCTGTCAGCTTCATTTCCTTTTGTACTGTCGAGGAAGTCAGTGCCCATACCCGTTATCTGGGTACAACGAATATCCTGTATCTGGAAATAGGAGTGCAGGGCACCCGCGTAGTTCCACGGTGAATCATCGGTATTGGTTGAAGTCAGCGATACCTTGAGAGAGCGTCCTATTTCAAAGGTCAGGATATTACGGAATTTGTGAGGCCAGATAGCCCGGGTATCGTCACTGTCTTCCAAAGATAAAGCCACAATAACGCCGTTTTCATTCTCGCGGTGCTCCAGCAATGACCATTCACTGATACGGGCAAAACCATGGGACGGTGTCGCTGTTTTCCCAAACCAAGGCCAGCATACCGGGATACCGCCGCGAATTGCTTTGGCTGGATCAAACTCCGCCTTTTCACTCAACCAGATGACGCCTGCTTCATCTGCTGGACGATACCAAATCAGGTGCCCGCCGTGTAATGAAATACCGGCTTCAGCTTCATTGTGAAGCACCCGAACAATTTTCATCCCGTTGAATTCGCAAATGGTCACGGCATCAGACAGAACAGCAACTGTTGTAAGATTTCGTCTTTCCATTGGATATCCTTTTGACGTTAATAACTAAATCACTGAACTTTTATAGGGTTTTATGAAGGAAAAGCACAGTAATTTACTCACTTATTTTAATTTAAAAAATATCAGCAAAAATTAAAATTTATTTGTTAAAACTGTGATCGGTTTTGAAATATTGTCTGATTTTATTATTCTATTTCATTTGTTACTGAGAACAATATACAAAAAAGGCGGCACCGAAGTGCCGCCTTTTAGTCACTGAGAGCTTACATTACTTAGAGATGTGAGCGATCAGGTCAAGAACTTTGTTTGAGTAACCGATTTCGTTGTCGTACCAAGATACAACTTTAACGAATTTGTCAGTCAGAGCGATACCAGCTGCAGCGTCGAAGATTGAAGTGCGAATGTCGCCGTTGAAGTCAGTAGAAACTACTGCGTCTTCAGTGTAGCCCAGTACGCCAGCCAGTTCGCCTTCAGAAGCGGCTTTCATAGCTGCTTTGATGTCTTCGTAAGAAGCTGCTTTTTCCAGGTTAACAGTCAGGTCAACAACAGAAACGTTAGCAGTTGGTACACGGAAAGCCATACCAGTCAGTTTGCCGTTCAGTTCTGGAAGAACAACGCCTACTGCTTTAGCTGCACCAGTTGAAGATGGGATGATGTTCTGAGCCGCACCACGGCCACCACGCCAGTCTTTCGCAGAAGGACCGTCAACAGTCTTCTGAGTAGCAGTTGTTGCGTGAACAGTAGTCATCAGGCCAGACTCGATGCCGAAGTTATCGTTAAGAACTTTAGCGATTGGAGCCAGACAGTTAGTAGTACAAGAAGCGTTAGAAACGATGTCTTGACCTGCGTAAGTAGCGTGGTTAACGCCCATTACGAACATTGGAGTCTTGTCTTTTGAAGGACCAGTCAGTACAACTTTCTTCGCACCAGCTTCGATGTGTTTACGAGCTGTTTCGTCAGTCAGGAACAGACCAGTTGCTTCAGCGACAACGTCAACACCGATTTCGCCCCATTTCAGGTCTGCTGGGTTGCGTTCTGCAGTTACACGTACAGTTTTGCCGTTAACGATCAGGTTACCGCCTTCTACTTCAACAGTACCGTTGAAACGGCCGTGAGTTGAGTCGTATTTCAGCATGTAAGCCATGTATTCAACGTCGATAAGGTCGTTGATACCTACTACTTCGATGTCAGCGCGCTCTTGAGCAGCACGAAATACGAAACGACCGATACGGCCAAAACCGTTAATACCTACTTTGATAGTCATTACAGTTGCTCCACAACTTAATTTCTAATGAAAGATAACTGGTAGTAAAATTACAGAATCTGTCGTGACCCTGCAAGTGAAAAACGAACTTAAATTGCGTGAGGTCAAAAAAAAGTTCGGATTTTTTTTACATTCCTTCTACAACGCTGCAAATTTGAACAAACCTTGTATAAATATCCATCATTGCCGTTATTAACTTTTAATATCTGCACGCAGGCAGGGGCATTTATGCTTAAATGAGCAATGAAGTTGTAAAATCCTTTCGAGCAAAAAGTATGTGCCACTCTTGCGAAAATAGGCAAATCTAAATGCATACGGAAGGTGTAAAGAAACGAGATAAGGAAAAGTAATGTCAGATAAATCAAATGCTTACTGGCGAGAAAGGCTCACTGATGAGCAATATCATATTTGTCGTGAGCAAGGAACAGAACCGCCTTTCTCCGGCAAACTGCTTCACAACCGTGAAACTGGCGTGTATAGCTGCACCTGCTGCCAGGCTTCCCTGTTTCACTCTGACAATAAGTATGACTCCGGCTGCGGTTGGCCGAGCTTTGATGAGCCGGTCAGTAAAGACGCGATTCGATACTTGGAAGATTTCAGCCATGGCATGCACCGGATTGAAATTCGCTGCGCCAATTGCGACAGCCATTTGGGCCATGTGTTCCCGGACGGGCCGCCAGACACAACGGGTGAGCGTTACTGCGTGAACTCGGTCTCGCTGATTTTCGCAGGTCAGTCTGAAGAATAGTTCGCGTTTATTGCGATGAAATACCAAAAACCGGATGCGGCAGTTGCCCATCCGGTTTTTTGTCGGGAAAGGGCTGCTGGGTCATGAGAAGAATAGGGCTCTGAGCATCGTGTTTGGAGCGGTTGTCTAAAACGCCATACGGGCCGTAAACACTCCGTCGCGCAGCGCCTTGGCGACATGCTGGGCTTTTTGTACCAACGCAAGACGAGCTTGATCAGGCATCGGATAGAAGGCATCCAGCTTTTCAATATTGGCCGTTTGCATCCCTAGTTCGTGGCCAACCCGGGCCCATAAATAAGCGGCGTCTTGATTTCCCTTCTGGTGCGACAAGGTCGCCAGACTTTGAATAATTTCCGGTTTGATTGGCTGATTCGGCTGATACAACTCCAGAGCCCGCAACAGGAAAGATACCGTTTTATCCTGATCTTTGGCGATGTAGATGGTTGCCAGTGCAAATTGCAGATCGGGTGAGTCGAGAACTTCTGAGCCTTCCAGTTTTAAAAATTTGGCCATTGCCGTTTTGTCGCCCTGACTCAGGCGGAAATAGAGGATTTCAGGATCATCAGACTGAGCCAACTCTTCATTCAGGCGTCGAATGGAGTCATAGGCATGCAGTAATGCCTGGGTACGAATGGTTTTTCGCTCTTTCAGCTCGGTTGGCTCAATGCGGGCAGCATACTCAAGGCATTTCTGATAATCGTAAGTAAATTTCAGCTCTTTAAATTTTTCGGCATCTGTCGGGTTTTTCAGCACATCGTAGCGCTGCCAGATCAGGGTGGTTCGTTGTAGTCGGCACTGCCCGTCATCAATATTGGTATCAGCACAAATCTGCGGATAGCTTTCACAGAGGCTGTCAGTGGTTCTGTGGCGCTCATAGCATCCGCCTAGCAGCAGAATGCTGGCGATCACAGTGCAGTGTTTTATCAGGGAGACGGGAGTGGTCATGGCAACAATTTTTTCTTTCTGATACATAGGTTATAAGTTTACCTGAACGACCAGAGAAATAACGGATGTAAAATACGTTTCTGCAGTGTGATCCCATAAGCAAAATAGCCTCGGGGATTTGTCGAAGTCAGCAAGAAATTGGTATATCACACTGACATCGTCGTAATCCTGTTTCTGGCAGCGAAAGCGGACGAATGAACAATCATAATGATCACCGGAATGAAGTCGCCATGGAACTTGAAACATTGCTAAACGCTATGACCCCAGAGGTTTACCAACGCATTGCCACTGCTGTGGAAATCGGAAAGTGGCCGGATGGTACACCATTGACCGAGCAGCAACGTGATTCAGCGATGCAAGCTGTGATGCTTTATCAGTCGCGTAACAATGCGGATGCCGAGCACATGACGGTCGCCAAGGGGGGAGAGATCAAGTTTAAGTCGAAGACAGAGCTAAAGCGCGACTTTGGTATTGAAGACAATACCGGCTCTGAGATCGCTCGCTTCGAGCACAACGATCTGTAACCTGTCACTGTACATAAGCGGAACCTTTAATAGACGTACGCAAGACGCACTTCTCGGTTAAGTTGCTCCGATTCCACTGAGACGCTCTTGATGAAGTATCTTTTTCGTTGAGCATTTGTCTTGGTTAAGCGTCTGTCGCAATGGTTCCGATGATCACGGGCTTGCAGTAAAAGCCTGATAGCTCGTGGTCTTCTTCACTGATCAGGTTGGCTATCCAGGGTTCCTGTTCAATGGCAGACATGTAGGCCTGAATTTTGGGGTAGTTTGACAGCCTCAGTCCGGCCATCCAGCCACTGCGCAGAATGCTCCACAGACTGATTTCCGCCATCGA
Source organism: Photobacterium sp. GSS17 (assembly GCF_028621875.1). Taxonomy (NCBI): domain Bacteria; kingdom Pseudomonadati; phylum Pseudomonadota; class Gammaproteobacteria; order Vibrionales; family Vibrionaceae; genus Photobacterium; species Photobacterium sp. GSS17. The sequence goes on from NZ_CP117517.1 coordinate 1,075,304, forward strand.
CAGATGCTCACCGACAAACCCTTCTTCGGGTAACTGCTCTTCAAGATACGCCAGTGCCAATGGCAGATGGTGCTCCAGACACTGTTCCACGGCGTCATCATCAACCTCTTTATTCAACATTTTGCCGCGCAATATTTTCTGGTAGAACAGCACGCCGCCAATCAGAGAGGTCAGGCGGGTATCAGCATATTCTTCCAACCAGCGAATTTTAGCCCGGGACGAAGCGGTTCCCGGGTATAGCGGCGGGACAGGGTAGAGATCATCGAGATAATGGGCGATCACGGTGGAATCGATAATGTTATGGCCATCATGTTCCAGTACCGGCACCTTGCCTAACGGGTGGCGCTTCTGAGCCAGCTCTTTTTCAACATAGGGATTGAGCGGCTGCAATTCATAGCTGATCCCTTTGTAAGCCAGCGCCAGCATGATCTTCCTGACAAATGGTGAAATAGAAGAGCCGTGCAAAATCATAAGGGGTATATGCCTGTTGTGATTTCGAATAGTGAAAGTGTAGTTGGCAATCCTGACAATGTTCGCAGCTTTGCTGAGATGAAAGGAAATTTCCCGGTGGGTGATCCCCTGAGAATTGGTTTATTTTTCGGCTAAAGGCTGGTAGTGTCGCTGCCCTTGTCCCTGCGTATCGGACGCAGGGTAATTTTGCCGCATAATAATGTGGCGCTACATAGGATACTGACCGTGAGCCAGACTGCTTTTTCGACCCTGGATCTGAAACCTGATCTGCTTTCTAACCTGTCATCGCTGGGTTATGAGCAAATGACGCCAATTCAGGCCCAGAGCCTGCCCCATATTCTGGCGGGGAAAGATATCATTGCCCAGGGTAAGACCGGCTCCGGTAAAACAGCGGCATTCGGTCTGGGGGTCCTTGAACACCTGAATGTGAAACGCTTCCGCGTGCAGTCGCTGGTTCTGTGCCCAACGCGCGAGCTGGCCGATCAGGTGGCGAACGAAATTCGCCGTCTGGCGCGGGCTATTCATAACATCAAGGTACTGACCCTGTGTGGTGGTATGCCGTTCGGCCCTCAGATTGGTTCACTGGAACATGGTGCGCACATCGTGGTGGGGACGCCGGGGCGGGTTGAAGAGCATGTCCGCAAAGGTTACCTGAACCTGGATGATCTGAATTTGCTGATTCTGGACGAAGCCGATCGCATGCTTGAAATGGGCTTTCAGGAAGCACTGGATGAGATCATTGATGCTGCCCCTTCAGATCGTCAGACTCTGCTGTTCAGTGCGACCTATCCGACGCAGATCAAATCTATTGCCGGTCGTATTATGCAGGACCCGGTGGTGGTGAAAGTGTCATCGACGCATGACAGCAGCAGTATTCGCCAGCATTTCTTCAAAGTTGAGACCAATGAAGAGCGTATGACGGCGTTGCGTCTGCTGCTGGCGCATCATCAGCCGGAATCAACCGTGGTGTTCTGTAACACCAAGCGTGAAGCTCAGGAAGTGGCTGATGAGCTGAACTATCATGGCGTTAGTGCGATTGCCCTGCACGGGGATCTGGAGCAGCGCGAGCGGGATCAGACTCTGGTGCGTTTTGCCAACAAAAGTGCTTCGGTACTGGTCGCGACCGATGTTGCCGCACGCGGCTTGGATATTGATGCGCTGGACGCGGTTGTGAACTATCAACTGGCTCGTGACACGGAAGTGCATGTGCACCGTATTGGCCGTACAGGTCGTGCTGGTGGCAAAGGGGTGGCCTGTTCGTTCTTCAGTGACAAAGAGCACTATAAGGTCCTTCTGTTGGAAGAATACCTGGAGCAGACCATTGAAGGGGAAGCTTTGCCGCCTTCTCATCTGCTTGATCAGCCTGCGCAGGAGCCAAGTATGGTGACTCTGCAGATTGGCGGTGGTAAGAAGCAGAAAGTGCGTCCGGGGGATATTCTGGGTGCATTGACGGGTGAGAGCGGGATTGCCGGTAGCCAAGTAGGTAAGATCAATGTGTTTGACTTCTGTGCGTACGTAGCGGTGCAGCGTGATGTGGCACGCACGGCGCTGAAGAAGCTGGAACGCGGTAAGCTGAAAGGGCGTTCATTCCGAGTTCGCCAGATTCGTGACTGATTCTGGTTGCTACGGTCAAAAACAATAAAAAAACAGCGAGGGTATTTCCTCGCTGTTTTTTTATCTCAATCGCACGGGATGCGACACGCTGTGAGCTATCAGTGAGACAGCTCGCCGCGCAGGTCTTGCTGCATTTTCTCGCGAATCGTTTCTGTCGGCAGATCCAGACTCAGCAGGTAGTGCAGTTTCGCCAGGGCGGCTTCCGGTGTCATATCGTAGCCACTGATCACACCAGCATCAGCCAGGGCACAGCCAGTGGCGTAACCACCCATGTTGACCTTACCGGACAGACACTGGGTCAGGTTCACGACAATCACGCCACGGTCGCTGGCTTCTTTCAGCTGCTCCAGCAACTCAGGGTTCTGCGGGGCATTACCCACGCCAAAGGTCAGCAGGATCATTGCGTTGACCGGCTGGCGAAGGGTGTTGCGAATCACTTCAGGAGAAATGCCCGGATACATAGTGATCACACCGATAGGTTGCGGCGTGATGTTGTGCACCTTGAATGCTCCATCCGGCTGCTTGTTCACTTCCACGTTATTCAGCTGGATGTTAATACCCGCTTCAAGCAGTGGTGGTAGGTTCGGCGAAATGAATGCGTTGAACCCGTCAGCGTGCGCCTTCGTGCTTCGGTTACCACGAATCAGTTTGTTGTTGAAGAAAACGGTGACTTCGTTTACCGGGTAATTCGCAGCAATATGCAGGGCATTGAGCAGGTTGCTCTGGCCATCTGAGCGTAGCTCAGCAAGCGGGATCTGCGAACCGGTCACGATCACCGGTTTGTTCAGGTTTTCGAACATAAATGACAGAGCAGATGCGGTATATGCCATGGTGTCCGTACCATGCAAAATGACAAACCCATCATACTTGTCGTAGTTCGCTTTAATATCATCAGCAATGCGCTGCCAATCCGCTGGCGTCATATCCGATGAGTCGATCAGCGGATCGTACTCATGAATAGTGAATTTTGGCATTTCTGCACGATGGAATTCTGGCATGCTTTCCAGTTGCTGTTCCATAAAACCCGCAACAGGAATATAACCATGGTCTGACTTCTGCATACCAATGGTGCCGCCAGTGTAAGCAATGTAAATGTGTTTCCTTTCCATATTCAGGTACAGAATTTTCGGTTTGGTGCACGCATTATACGGTGAACTGGAAGTAAAAAAAGCCCGGCATTGCCGGGCTGATCTCACTTTTCGATATTCAGACAGTTTATGCAGAACGCATATTGTCCTTTTGGATCATTAAAGTTAGCGAGGGTTGTCAGGTCTGTTACAACCTGTCGGGTAACGGGTTGAATTGCAGCCGGTACTTCACCCCAGATGGCTTCAGCAACCCAAGCTTTGGCATCGGTGCCAAATTGTTGCAGGAACAGTTCAGCCGGGCTCAGTGGCTCAGTCATCCAGCGCAGTTCGTAGTCTTCGCCCAAATTAGCGAGGCTAGCTGTGACTTTCACGGCATGATCAAAGTCACCCAGTTCATCAACTAACCCAAGATTCAGCGCATCCTGACCTGTCCAGACACGTCCCTGAGCGACTTTATCGGCCTGCTCCAATGTCATATTGCGGTGTTCACTTACCAACCCAATGAAACGCTGGTAGCCGTTTTCAATGCCCATCTGGAACATTTCGGCGACACCCTGCGGCAGGGCGCGGGTAACGCCAACGCCTGAGAACGGTGTGGTTCCGACCCCATCGCTGTACACACCCATATTTTCCAGCCCTTTTTCAAAGGTGGTCAGAATGGCGAAAATACCGATAGAACCTGTGATGGTCGTTGGCTGGGCGATAATGCGGTCAGCACTGGATGAAATCCAGTATCCGCCGGATGCAGCCACACTCGACATTGAAACCACGACCGGCTTGCCTGCCGCACGCAGTTCATCCACTTCGTTACGGATCACCTCGGAAGCAAATGCGCTGCCTCCCGGGCTGTCTACCCGCAGCAGAACGGCCTTCACTTTGTCGTCATAGCGGGCATCACGCAGCAAGGCCGCAGTTGAATCCCCTCCGATGGTGCCCTGGCGTTGATCGCCATCCATAATGGCACCACTGGCTACCACGACGGCAACCTGGTTGTCATTGGGCAGTGAACGGTCTTTCAGTGTTGGCTGGTAGTCGTAGTAGCTGATCTGGTTAAAGCTGTGACCATCATTTTCGCCAAAAACGTCAATCAGCGCTTTGCGCATCTGAGGGCGGGTCAGCAGTTCATCCACCAGTCCCAGCTTCACACTCAGCTGAGCAAAATCGCCGTTGACGGCTTTCAGGTCAGCCAGCAGATTGTCGATTTTTGGCGTCAGCGTAGCCGTTTCAATATTGCGGTTGGTAGCGACATCCTGGGTGAATGCATCCCACAGCTGGTTCAGCCAGACGGTATTGGCTTCTCGCGCGGCGTCAGACATGCCATCCAGCGTGTAAGGTTCCACAAACGATTTGTAAGTACCGACCCGGAATACATGCGTGTTGACGTCCAGTTTCTCTAGCAGGCTCTTATAGTACAGGCTGTAACTGCCGTAACCGGTCAGCAGTACACCACCGTCCGGAGACATGATGATTTTATCGGCATAACTCGACAGGTAGTACTGGCTTTGCTTGTAGTTGTCACCCACGGCATACACCGGCTTGCCAGACTCTTTGAACTCATTCAGAGCCTTGGCAATGTAACGCAGCTTGGTCAGGTTAGTTTCATCCATGTCCTGCAGATACAGCACCAGACCGGTGATCCGGTCGTCGGTGGCGGCCTGACGCAGGGCTTCGACAATGTCAAACAGGACGTTTTCCTGAAGAGGTGGCTGGCCAAGCATGCTGCCTGTCAGGTTGTCGACAGGATTGATGTAGGTTCGCTGCTCAACGATCGGGCCGGTCAGATCCAGCACCAGGGCTGCCTCTTTCGGCAGTTCCGGTTGTTTGCTGCTCTGGGTGAAAAGGAAAAACACCATCCCCAGTATCACCAGGAACATGAGGTTAATGAGCAGTTGACGGGCAAAGCTGATCAGCTTCCAGATTCCCCGGAACAGCTTGCCGATTCCTTTTAGTAACATTTTCATAAAGGTACCTGATTGACTCTCTCTTATGCTGTTTATCCTATCTTAGTAAACAAGGAATTACAGTAAGAAATCGTAACCAGGCAAAGGGTTACTCTGACAAATGCGGGACAGCTATCACGGGCTGTGAAGGGAATTATTGTCGATAAGGTTAGATCTAAATCAATTTTATGTTACGTTAATGTAAACAGGTGTTTGATTTCGGTCAGCCAGCCCCTATACTGGTCAGACCATAACATAAGAAGAATGGAAGCCATGGACGATAAATCTTACCCACATCTATTAGCGCCGCTGGATCTTGGTTTCACTCAGCTGCGTAACCGCGTGCTTATGGGATCGATGCATACCGGACTGGAAGAGTCCCGTGACGGATTCAAGAAAATGGCTGCTTTCTACGCTGCCCGCGCCCGTGGCGGGGTAGGATTGATCGTCACAGGCGGCTTCTCTCCTAACTTCCGTGGTCGGCTGCATCCGCTCAGCGCCGAATTCAGTACTGCCCGTGCAGCCCGTGCTCACCGTGTGGTGACGGATGCCGTGCATGACGAAGGCGGAAAAATCGCCCTTCAGCTGCTGCATGCCGGTCGCTATGCGATGCACCCGTTTGCAGTCAGCGCATCCGCAATTAAATCGCCGATATCCAAATACACCCCGACGGAAATGAGCACCCGCCAGATCAAAAAGACCATCGAGGCTTTTGTGAAAAGTGCCGAGCTGGCCAGAGAAGCCGGTTACGACGGCGTCGAGCTGATGGGGTCGGAAGGCTATCTGATTAACCAGTTCATCTGTAAGCGTTCGAATCACCGTTACGATGAGTGGGGCGGCAGCTATGAAAACCGTATCCGCTTCCCGTTGGAGCTGGTAAAAGCGGTGCGCGCCCGGGTTGGCCGTGATTTCATCATCATTTTCCGCCTGTCTATGCTGGATCTGGTTGAGCAGGGCAGTACCAAAGAAGAAGTGGTGCAGCTGGCGAAACTGCTTGAGCAGGCCGGGGTGACTATTCTGAACACCGGGATTGGCTGGCATGAAGCCCGCATCCCCACTATTGCGACTCAGGTGCCGCGTGCGGCGTTTACCTGGGTAACCGAAAAACTGAAATCAGAAGTGTCAATTCCGCTGGTGACCTGTAACCGGATCAACATGCCGGATGTGGCAGAGCAGATTCTGGCGACCAATCAGGCTGATATGGTGTCGATGGCCCGTCCGTTCCTGGCGGATCCGGATTTTGTCCGCAAAGCTGAGGAAAATCGGGCTGAGGATATCAATACCTGCATCGGCTGTAACCAGGCTTGTCTGGACCATATCTTTGTCGGTAAACGGGCAAGTTGTCTGGTTAACCCGCAGGCCTGTTATGAAACCGAGCTGGTGCTGACGCCGAGTGCCAGCCAGCGCAAAATCGCTATTGTTGGTGCCGGTCCGGCGGGGATGGCAACGGCAGTCGCTGCCGCTGAACGCGGTTTTCAGGTGGATCTGTACGAGAAGAATGATTATCTGGGTGGCCAGTTTAATCTGGCGATGCAAATCCCGGGGAAAGAAGAGTTCCGGGAAACGATTCGCTATTTTACCCGCCGTCTGGAGCAAACCGGGGTGAACGTGATTCTTGGTCATGCGGTACAGGCTGAAGAGCTGCAGGGCTACGATGAAGTGGTGATCGCGACCGGGGTGAAACCTCGTATTCCGGGGATCCCGGGTATCGACAATGAAAAAGTGATCGATTACCAGACACTGATTCGCGACAAAGTGCAGCTAGGCCAGCGTGTGGCCGTGATTGGTGCTGGCGGTATCGGGGTGGATGTGTCTACCATGCTGACTGAGCCAGAGCATCAGGATCTGGATGACTGGTTGAAAGACTGGGGCATTGATAAATCGATTGAGCATGCCGGTGGACTTTACCCGTATTCCGAGTATGTGAGTCAGCGTCAGGTCTGGCTGATGCAACGTCGGCCGGGCAAAGTGGGACGTGGGCCGGGTAAAACAACGGGCTGGATCCATAAAAAAGTGCTCGAAAAACGTGGGGTAGAGCTGCTCAGTGGCGTCAGCTACGACAAAATTGATGAGCAGGGTCTGCACATTACGGTTGAAGGTCAGTCGCGGATACTGGAAGTCGACAACATTGTGCTGTGTGCCGGTCAGACCTCGGTTGAAGAGCTGTCGGAAAAACTGCAGGCGATGAACCTGTCCGTTCATGTGATTGGTGGTGCGGAAGTTGCGGGTGAAGTTGATGCTAAACGGGTGATCCGCCAGGGAGTTGAGCTGGCCGCTAAACTGTGAGCCCGCGCTAAACATGCGACTGGTCAGTGGTATTCACTTTGCCATTATTTAATACACCGGATCGTACGAAGGAAAGTCAATCAAGCGGCTCGTTAGTTCGGGCCGCGGTTGATCTTGCGATAAACCCCAGTATTGCTCAGGTTTTTGTCTCTGGCTTTTGTGGTAATGTACAAAAAAGAACTATTTTCATCATGAGGTTGTTATGGACGCGCTTACGTTACTGTTAAATCGCCGCTCGTTACCTAAGCTGGCTGCACCTGCCCCGCAGGGCGATGCGCTGGACAATATCTTCCGCGCTGGCCTGCGTGCCCCGGATCATGCGGCGTTGACGCCATGGCGTTTCATTGTTTCTGAAGGTGAAGGGCTGCAAAAACTGGCTGACATTCTGGTGGAAGCGGCGAAAGCTGATGGTGCGGAAGAGGCGGTGATCGAAAAGGCATCCAAAGCGCCTTTCCGTGCGCCAATGGTCATCACTGTGGTGGCGAAAGTGACCGAGCATGACAAAGTACCGGTGATTGAACAGCACCTGTCAGCAGGCTGTGCGGTGCAGGCGATGCAAATGGCTGCGGTTGCACAGGGATTTGCGGGCATCTGGCGCACCGGTAGCTGGGCATATCACCCGGTGGTGCGTGAAGCATTGGGTGTGAGCGGCGAGGACTTAATTGTCGGTTTCCTGTATCTGGGAACGGCGGATTGCCGTGACGCCAAAGCGCCTGAGCGTGATTTGTCACAGTTTGTCGAATATCTGTAAGGCCCTGTCAGGCTTTAGCGGCAGATTCAAACCGTCGTTATACAAAACGGTACATGAGTACGTAGCACTTAAATCGATACGACTAAAATTACTAGCACCAAAATCACTCGCATCAAAATCTACAGTACCTTAATCAATGTGTACCTAAGTCGGCGGGTACAGAAACCACAAGGGGGAGCCAGCCGGTTCCCCCTTTTTGATCCCAATCGACGTAAGTGTCAGTCTGCCGACGTAATATATCCGCTCTTCTTTTGACAACATCACGTCTTGTTTTGACAACATTTCTTAGATCGGAGCAACACAATGGAAAAGGTTCGCCTGACTCAATACAGCCACGGCGCAGGCTGCGGCTGCAAAATTTCCCCTCAGGTTCTCGATACGATTTTACGAAGCCAGATGGCGCCCTTTCACGATCCGAATTTACTGGTAGGGAATGAAACCAAAGACGATGCCGCGGTGTATGACCTTGGCAATGGCACTGCGGTCGTCAGCACTACCGATTTCTTCATGCCGATTGTGGATGACCCGTATGATTTTGGCCGGATCGCTGCCACCAATGCGATCAGTGATATTTATGCCATGGGTGGCAAGCCGGTCATGGCGATTGCGATTTTGGGCTGGCCGGTAAATGTGCTTGCGCCGGAAGTGGCGCAACAGGTGGTGGAAGGCGGACGTGCAGCCTGCCGCGAAGCCGGTATTGCGCTGGCTGGCGGTCACTCGATTGATGCGCCGGAGCCCATTTTCGGGTTGGCCGTTACCGGCGTGGTCAGTACCGACCGGGTAAAACGAAACAATCAGGCAGAGGCCGGTTGCCAACTGTATCTGACCAAGCCTTTGGGCATCGGTGTGCTGACCACAGCAGAGAAAAAATCGTTGTTGCTCCCTGAGCATCAGGGACTGGCTCGGGATTGGATGTGTAAGCTGAATACCCCTGGCGCCGACTTTGCGGAGATTGCCGGCGTGAAGGCAATGACCGATGTGACCGGATTTGGCCTGATGGGGCATCTGAACGAAATTTGTGAAGGCAGCGGGCTGAAAGCGGAAGTATGGTTTGATCGCATTCCGCACTTGCCGGGCGTGTTTGACTATATCGAAAAAGGGTGTGTGCCGGGTGGCACCCATCGTAACTTCGATAGCTACGGGCACCGTCTGGGTGCAATGAGCCAACAGCAGCAATCGCTGTTGTGTGATCCGCAGACATCGGGCGGCCTTCTGCTGGCAGTGTCACCGGATGCCGAAGGGGAAGTGCAGGCTGTGGCGAACAAACACGGTATCTCCCTTGAAGCGATTGGCCAACTGCACAATGCTCTTGCCGACGAACGTATCCTGATTGAGATTTGCTGATGGCCCGGAAAAATATTGAAGATTATCGCGAGCTGTTTATCCGCGATATTCCCCTGATGGACATACGGGCACCGGTGGAGTTTGCTCAGGGTGCATTCCCGGCTTCGGTAAATCATCCCCTGATGACGGACAGCGAGCGTCAGGCGGTCGGGACCTGCTACAAACAGCAAGGGCAAGAGGCTGCGATTGCGCTGGGGCACAAACTGGTTTGCGGAGAAACCAAAGCGGCGCATGTGGCACAGTGGAAAGCATTCTGTGAGGCCAATCCTCAGGGATACCTATATTGTTTCCGTGGCGGATTGCGATCCAGAATCAGTCAGCAATGGCTTAAGGAGGCCGGGGTCGACTACCCGATGGTGATTGGTGGCTACAAAGCTCTGCGCCGCTTCCTGATTGATACTCTGGAGGACATTGTCATTCAGCCCAAAACCCTGATAGGGGGAAATACGGGCTGCGGTAAAACCCAGATGCTTACTGAGTTGGCCAATGGTATTGATCTCGAAGGGGCGGCGAATCACCGTGGTTCATCCTTTGGGCGCTATGTGAGTGGACAACGGACCCAGATTGCGTTTGAAAACACGCTTGCTGTCGACATGCTCAAAAAGCAGGCCGCGGGTCACTCGCATCTGGTGTACGAAGACGAAGGACGGATCATCGGCTCGGTCAGTCTGCCGTTACCCTTGCTCAAGACCATGCAGCAGGCACCGATTGCTTTGGTGGACGACCCGGTTGATGTTCGTCTGGAGCGATTGCTGGCTGATTATGTGGTACGGATGCAGCAGGATTTTTGTCTGGCCTATGGCGATGACGCCGGTTGGCAGCAGTTTGCAGCCTATCTGGCGCAGGGGTTGTTTGCCATTCGCAAACGGCTGGGTTACCAGCGGTATGAAAACTTGCTGGCGGTGCAGCAACTGGCTATTCACCGAATGCAGGTGGACGGTACGTTGGATGGGCACTACGACTGGTTACACCCTTTGCTCAGTGAGTATTACGATCCTATGTATGCCTATCAGCTGAGCAAGAAAGCCGACCGGGTTGTGTTCCGTGGCCGCTACGTTGAAGTGCGTGACTGGCTGCGCGACACAACAGTGAAATAGTTCATCCATACTCGCACTATACTCGTATCCCTAACACCCTATCCTCAGTTTCCCGGAGAGATTACGCATCGTCCTTACTCTCTTCGGGCTTTACTGTGTTTATATCCAGTCAATTCTTGTCGTATCCGTGGAATTTGCATATAGTGCAGAACATTACGCACAGCCAATAATAAACAGCAGTTAATCATGTCTCGTCTTTATATCGCCGAAAAACCTAGCCTGGGCAGAGCCATTGCGGCCGTGTTGCCGCGCCCGCATAAAAACCATGACGGTTACATCGAAGTGGGCAACGGCGACCGGGTTACCTGGTGTATCGGCCATTTACTGGAGCAGGTCGAGCCGGATGCGTATGACTACAGGTATAAAAAATGGAATATGGCCGATTTACCGATTGTACCGGAGCAGTGGCAGCTGACGCCGAGAAAATCCGCCAGCAAGCAGCTTTCTGTCGTCAGAAAACTGTGTAAGCAGGCGACGGAAGTGGTGCATGCCGGAGACCCCGATCGCGAAGGGCAACTGCTGGTGGATGAGGTAATTGATTACGTCAAGCTGGCCGATAGCAAAAAAGCGGCGATGCAGCGTCTGCTGATTTCTGACCTTAACCCATCAGCGGTAAAACGTGCGCTCAGTAAAATGCGCAGTAACCGGGATTTCATTCCGCTGTCGGTTTCGGCATTGGCCCGCTCCCGGGCAGACTGGCTATACGGGATGAACATGACCCGGGCATACACATTGCTGGGCCAGAAAGGCGGCTACCGCGGGGTACTGTCTGTTGGCCGGGTGCAAACGCCGGTGCTGGGGCTGGTTACGCGCCGTGATGATGAAATAGCCAACTTTGTGCCTAAGCCTTTTTACGAGCTGTTTGCACTGATTCCTTACCAGGATATGGAGATCCGCGCTCGCTGGAAACCGAGTGATGCTTGTCTGCCCTGGCAGGATGAGGATGGGCGGATCCTCAACCGCAAGCTGTGTGAGAACGTGGTCAGCCGGATTAAAGGCCAGCCGGCAGAAGTGACGGAGTCAGAACGCAAAGAAAGCCGTCAGGCCGCACCCTTGCCGTATTCTCTGTCGGCGTTGCAGATTGATGCTGCCAGACGGTTTGGCATGAGCGCGGCTGATGTGCTGGCCACCTGCCAGTCATTGTATGAAAAGCACAAAGTCATTACTTACCCGCGTTCAGACTGCCGCTATTTGCCGCAGGAGCACTTTCGTCAGGCTGACGATGTTTGCCGCGCGATAGGTAGCACTGATGCCAGCTTATCTGCTGCTGTAGATGGGGCTGATACCAGCCTGGAGTCAAAAGCGTGGAACGATAAGAAAGTGGATGCTCACCATGCGATCATCCCGACGCCGAAAGCCGTCAATGCCGCCAGCCTGAGCGGAGCCGAGCAGAAAGTCTATCAGCTGATTGCCCGTCAGTACCTGATGCAGTTTTATCCGGCTGCCATCTACAGTGAGGCGAAGTTAGTCTTTACTATTGCTGGTGGCATTTTTATCGCACGAGGACGGCAGTTGATGTCTGCAGGATGGCGCCAACTGATGGGGCGTAATGAAGAATCGTCGTCTGATAACAGCACGGATCTGGCTGACAAGGTGCCGCCACTGGAAAAAGGGACGGTGCTAACCTGCCGGGACGGTGAAATTCTCGACAAGATGACCGAGCCACCGAAGCCGTTTACCGAAGCGACGTTGCTGCAAGCGATGACCGGGATTGCGCGGTTTGTCTCGGATCAGTCCCTGAAGAAAATTCTGCGGGATACCGATGGTCTGGGCACAGAGGCGACCCGGGCGGGCATTCTCGATATTCTGTTCAAACGGCAGTTGCTGGTGCGGCAGGGCAAGAGTATTCATGCCACTGAGGCCGGGCGAGGGCTGATTTATGCCTTGCCGGACGAGGCGACCTATCCGGACATGACGGCACACTGGGAACACCAGTTGCAGGACATGGCCGAGAAAAAATGTGCGTACCGGCCGTTTATGGAGGCGCTGGAAATACAGGTCTCACGGCTGATGGAGCGGGTGAAAACCAGTGAAGTGCCACAGAGTTTACGGGATCTCAAATCACCGGAACCGAGTAAAGGGAAAAAGCGGCGTTTCAGTCGAAAACCGTCATCCGGGGCTACCGGTCGCGCTTCGGCTAAAGGCGGCAGTCAACGTCCTCGAGCAAAAAAACAGGCATAAGGTGTAGAGAGTCAGCCTGAAACGACTGGCAGGCAACAGTATGGCCTCAGGAGTAAAGCTCAAAAGTATGACTCAGACAGATGGCTCAGAAATATGGCTCAAAAGTATGATTTCGGAGCATGGCTCAGGCGACAAAGAACTGGTTCCGGCCTTTTGATTTCGCTTCATACAGTGCCAGGTCGGCCTGTTTGAAAAAGTCTCCGGGGGTGCGGCAGCTGGATGGAATAATGGTGCTGACACCGATACTGATGGTCACAATATCCGGGGCACTGTCTGCCCCGTTTTCTCGTGGAAGCTGCAGAGCCTGTACGGCGTACAGCGCACGTTTAGCCGCATAATGTGCTGCTTGCTGATCTTGTCCCGGCAGCAGCAAGACAAACTCCTCCCCGCCATAGCGGGCAAATAATGCCCCAGCCCGCCGTTCCAGAGAAGATAATGCTTTCGCCAGCGTTTTCAGACAGTGATCACCGGCGGCATGGCCATAGCTATCGTTGTAGTGTTTGAAATGGTCGACATCCATAATCAGCAAGGAGAGCGGGAGCTGGTGCCGCTCTGCCCGGCGCCATTCTTCAGCAAACATTTCATCAAAGACTCGCCGGTTCGCCACCTCGGTCAGCGGATCTTGACGTGAAATTTTCTCCAGCTTTTCATTGGCCTGCAGCAAAGCCAGGGTGCGTTCGGAAACCCGTTGCTCCAGCTCGGTGTTGAGCCGGATCAGTTGTTCTTCGGCGCGTCGGCGAACCAGATGCTGCGAAACGATGAAACCGAATTGTTTAAGAATTTGCCGATGATAATCCCGCAGTGGCATGCCGCTCAGCAGATTATCACAGGCGATCCAGCCGATAGGGGTATCTTCATCCCACAGTGATACGTAGGCGCTCCAGCCAAACCCGACCTGTTTCAGGTCATGGTATAGCGGAGTATTTTCTTCAATCGCCAGATACTCCTTCTGCTCCAGCGTCAAAGTGGCAAACCACATATCCGGAATGGCCGACTCAAAATAGTGCTCATCAACGGTATTGCCTTGCAAATCGGTTCCATAGGTGCCCTGCATCCGTTCGCCTTCCTCAAACAGAAATATGGCCATCCGGTCGATGTCGAGGTGCTTTTTGGCTTCATCCACTGCAGTAAACAACATGTGGTCCATGGAATGGGCCCGCCACAGCTGGAAGGATATATCGTGCAGCGTCTGGAGCTGCTGCTGTAAGTGTTGTTGCTCCTGCAAACTGATTTTCAGTTCGCGCTCGGCACTGCGCCGCCCGATGTGTTCATCCTGGATGGATGCATTGAGCAGGAAGGCGTCGAGCTCAGCAGCTAGCAGGGTACTGAGCTGAAGGAAGTCGTCCTCTTGTAGCTGCCGGGTGGCTGCATTGTCCGGTAAGTCGACTGTCAGGCAGCCAATACCAATACCCCGTCGCACGAGCGGCAGCAATAGCCTGATTTTTTGAGTATGGCTGACTACAGAGCGGAGAACATGCGGTTCCGGATTTAGCTCGATATCGTGAAGCAGAGTCGGTCTGTGTTGGCGTACCGCCTTGTGCATTTGGTGAAAAGGGACGTCGGAATGCTCTGGGAAGACCAGTGGCGGAAGATGAAACTGGATACCCGCTTCGGTCATGTCCAGCATGATTTTCCAGTGGGATTTATACGCGACCGCCAGCGTTATTTTTTCTACCCCAAAAACCAGCGCAAAGTGACGACAGGTCAGCTCGCAAAGCGTACGGAAGCCGTGTGCCTTACTCCAATTGTTGAGCAGAGGTTGATAAAACTGTGTGAGAAGTGCGTTTTGAGCCAAGGTCTGTACCCTTAACATCCTAGCTGAAGACTATTGTGACGGTATATGCCAACGAAATGGGGTACTAATAGCGCAAAATACTCTGGCCGTATCCAGCGGCAAGCAGAATTGCGAGTCACTCCGCATGAAAGGTGCAATTCCAGCCCTGTATTGATTGAATTCTCGACACAGGTTATTGATCGGCCATGTTTTATTGGTGGCTGCTTTTTACACCTACCAGGGTAGGTATTGCCCCTGATAATCAATGAACTGGCCTGAATCTTCTGGTTGGAGGCGATCCAGAACCTGTTTCAGCCCCTTGGCGGAAGTGCCTGCATCAATCAGGGCATTTGGTCCGCCCATCTCCGTTTGTACCCAACCCGGATGCAGCGCAATGCAGCGAATGCCTTCGCTGAACAAATCGTTGGACAGGCTTTTGACCACAGAATTGAGTGCGGCTTTTGAAGAGCGGTAAATGTACCCGCCGCCACTGGTATTTTCCGTCATGCTACCGACTTTGGAGGACATGCAGGCAATGATACCGGGTTTGCCTTGTTTCAGTTGCGGGTAAAACGCCTCAGCCATTTTTAACGGTGCAATTGTATTAATTTCTAATACTTTGCGCCATTCATCGGCATCGGTGTTACCAAAGCCGTATCCCTTGGGACCGTAATAACCGGCGTTGTTGATCAATAAATCCAGTGCGATACCCGACAGGCTCCGGCTCAGAGACTGGATTGCCGCGTGATCGGTAACATCCAGCTCCAGCAGAGTCAGGTGTGGATGTGTTTGCTGCAGCGCTTGTAACTCCGGCGCCGCTGAGATATCCCGGCAACTGGCATAAACCTGCCAGCCGTTATGCAGATATTCTCGGGTCAGTGCCAGACCAACTCCCCGGTTCGCACCAGTAATCAGCAGGGTAGGTGTCATAGTGTTAGCTCTCGATAAAAATAGGGGCGCGTATGGTTCATGATAGCGAAACTGACCGTTGATCGCGAAGCGTTGCAGCTTCAGCCGGTTCAGGGTAAACCGTCAGGTTTGACTCTAATGGCGAAGCGCAAGATGCAGGGGAGTCCAACTGTATTGCTGAATTCTTTGTTGCGGCAGGGAATCTGGGGTGGCTTAGCTGGATATGGATGAGCGTTGGATGAGTATTGAGGCAGAGTATTAATGTTAAGACATCGGGGATGGGAGTGACTGGCTAAATTTTACGTGTTCACTTTCATATTCTTGTTGTTAATCTTGTTAGGGTCAGGATGATGTTGAAGACGTATCTTGCGCTAATGGTGGGAGCGGTTCTGGTGATCGGTTGCGCAGACACCCGACACGAAAGGCTGCTCGAACTGGGCTTCACCCGGGATTATCTGGACGGCTACCAAGACGGTTGCAGTAGCCGTACGACTGAAGCCAAAACCCGGCTTGACGGTTTCCTTCAGGATGCCGAGCGGATGAAGCGAGAGCCGAAATATGCCAACGGCTGGAACGATGGCTACGATCAGTGCTATGCCGACAACCGGGATTATTATTAGCATCTGACTATTATTAGCATCTGAAGGCACATTATTTACGACCACAGCAGGAGGTCGGTGTATACAAGGTGATAGTGCCTAAAATAGTGCCTAAATAAAAAAGCTTCTCTCTGCTTAGGGTTATGCGGAGAGTGGTGATCCTTTCTGCATACCATTTTGTCGCGTACTAAAAAGGCAGCCTGTTGTGAAGGCTGCCTTTTGTCTGTGTGAGCTTGTTTGTGCCAACGGCTTCAGGTCATCTTTGCCAGGCTAATGCGTTGTACCTTAGCCCGCATCACTGCTGTTGGTTTGAACTTATTTGAGTCGCTCAGAGCGAGACGCTTTCTAATCTTCGTTTTGGTTAAAGCGTTTCAACTCATGCATGGCTTGCATCAGCGTCGACAATTTCGGTTTTGCTGATTCCATGCGTTTATAGTCTTCGTTGTAAACCCGGTAGTTACCGTATTTATCAACCACTGTCGTTGTCTGCGGCTGAATCATGACAATGTCATCCTCATTACCAGCCAGAATCCAACGACGTTTAGACGATGAAGTAAACAGGTTCACACCACTGCTGTAGGTTGATGCCGGAGTGGCGGCTCTCAACATGGATTCCATCAGCGTCGGGACTACGTCCAAATGGCTGGTAAGACGGTTTGTTACAGAAGCAACGCTGCCTGGCCAGTGAATGATCATCGGAACTTTCAGCTGATACTGGCTGTAGTTACTGTCAGCGCCCCAGCTGTTGGTGCCGGTTTCATTGAACTCGGTACCGTGGTTTGCCGTGATCAGAACAATGGTGTTGTCCATCATGTTGTTTTCAACCAGTTGATCGAAAATAGCAATCAGCTGTTCATCAACATGGTAGGCGGCATTGCGGTAACTGTTTTTCAGGATTCGGGTGGTGTCTTTGCTGTTGACAGAACCTGTACCAATCGCCGGTTCAAATTTTTGTGCGTAGTCGCCGCCTTCTTCAAAGCGCTCTACTGCCGTCAGCTCAATAAAGCTGAACCATGGCTGTTTGTCTTCGGCACCGGCTTTCAGCCAGTTTGTCCACTCGGCAATGGCGCGTTGGTCACTGTGTTCATCTTTGTCTGCGTCAGGCAGTTGCTGACCGAAGAAAATAGCGTCGCGATAGAGCGGGTTATCATTCAGGCCGGCACCACTGAAGATCCCAAACTGGTAACCGCGTTTTTGCAGGGTATCCAGCACCAGCGGCGGGGTGTTCGCCGAGCGAATGCTGTTGATGTAGCTGCTAGGCAGGCCATAAAACAGACCAAACAACCCGGATGTGTCGTCATTACTGCTGCTGTAATGATTGCTGTATTGCAGGTTCTGGCGCGCAAACGCCGTCAGGTACGGCATGGTCTCGCTGTCAACCATATCACTGCGCAAACCGTCTACCATGATCACCAGCAAATTCTGGCCGGTCCCCGGATCACTGAAAGTTAGTTTTTCAAGCGGATAGCGGATCTGCTCGCTGCTTTCGATGCCTTGGGCGTTCAGTTTTTTGGTGTATTCCTGACGATCCAGCAGGCCGTGTTTTTCCATAAAGGATTTTGCGGTCATCGGGTATGACAGCGGGAAATTAGAGCGCTGGACCGTGATCGGGCGATACAGTTTGGCATCGGCCCAGATATACATCAGGTGGCTGCTGACAAAGCAGATCCCGAATACCATCGCAATCGGCACACCCACGTGCTTGCGAGTCAGTTTTCTTAACTTGCGCCACAGCCACTCTGACAGGATCAGCTGTAACAGGAAAATTACCGGTACGGTAATAAACAGGTACTGCCAACGGGCATTGAGTTCAGTTCTTTCTCCGCTCAACAGCAAGTCCCACACCAGTGGACTCAGGTGCAGATCCAGCGATTCGTACGCATGGGTATCGAGTAACAGCGCGGTCAGTCCGATGGTGCCGACCAGCACGGCAAACAGCCGCATCAGACGCTGAGACGGGATCAGGAAACTGGCTGGAAAGAGGATGAGGATGTAGAACCCAAAAACAAGAAAGCCAAAATGGCCTACCCAGCTGAAAGCCAGGTAGAGTTGTCCAAACAGGGTGTCTGGCCACTCAGAATGGACAATATATCGCGTACCAAGAAGCATGGCAGCGATGATATTGAAAAAACTGAACCAGTGTCCCCAGCTGATAAGCTGAGAGACTTTCTCTTTGTAATTGTTACCGCTAGAGACCATAGATGTCAGTGTTTCCCACTCTTCGTTATGCCGTGACGCAAGCCAACAAGATTAGTCTTCTTTGATAGAGGATTGCAGCGCCTGAGCGAATTTTTCTGCAATGGCCTTCCTTTGCGATGACGGAACGTCCGCATTGATGATGTTGGTCGCGATATTGCCCACAATCATCAGTGCCAGTTCTGCCGAAGCATCATGCTTCTCAAGTACATCGAACATATCATCAATGATTTGTTCAACTTTTTTATTGCTGTATTTTGAAGTAATTGGCATAGGAAGTCTTGTTTAATCTTATTTAATGTTAAAGAAAGCGACTTATAATACCCTACACTTTACATTTACTGAAATTTTTCCATTATGAGCCTTACCCTTTCAAACGTCATTCTGCACCAGCTGGTTAAGAATGGTCAGGATGAGCTTGAAGTTCATCTTCGAAAACAAACGCTTGAAAACTCAGCGTCAACTGAAGATCTGGTGGCAGAGCTGCACCGTGTGTACAGCAGCAAGGGAGCCAAGGGCTTCGGTCACTTCGCTGATGACAGTGAGTTCGGCCACTGGCTGAAACAGGTCCGCCGCGGTGAGCTGGATTTTCTCGGTTTTTCCAATCAGGCAGCACAGCGTCTGCATACGGAGCTGGCGAAATACCCGTTTGCTGATGTTGGCACGTTGGTGATCGCTGAATACCAGTCGCTGGCAACGGATTACTTGTTCATTGGCCTGCTGCCAACCTGCCATAGCATGAAAGTGACCGAGCAACTGGATATCAGTGCCACTGATTACCTGGATGTGGCCAAAATGGACATTGCCGCGCGCATTGACCTTTCCACAATGGAAACGGATGCAGAATCTAATCGCTATCTGACCTTCATCAAGGGGCGGGTAGGCCGTAAGATTGCAGATTTCTTCCTGGACTTTATGCAGGCAGAAGTGGGGCTGGATGTGAAAACCCAGAATCAGGTTCTGATGCAGGCGGTGGAAGATTTCTGTGCAGACTCGCGTTTGGACAAGGAAGAAAAGCAGCAGTATCGCAAGCAGGTTTATGATTACTGCAACAGCCAGCTGCAAAGCGGTGATGAAGTGACGGTGAAAGAGCTGGCGGCTGAATTGCCACCGGCCGAAGACGGCACAGATTTTTACCAGTTTACGTCACAGCAGGGTTATGAGCTGGAAGAAAGCTTCCCGGCAGACCGCACGGCGATGCGCAAATTGACCAAGTTTGTGGGTTCCGGCGGCGGCCTGACCATCAATTTTGACAGCATGTTGCTGGGTGAGCGGATTTTTTACGATGCCGACACTGACACGCTGACCATTAAGGGCATCCCGCCTAACCTCAAAGATCAGCTGCAACGTCGCCTGAACGCTGACGACTGATTCCTCGCAAAGCCCGCTGCCTTCTGGTGACGGGCTTTTTACTGCCAGCCCAGTCACTGTTTGCTTTCCCTGAGTTGTTCTCTTTTGACTTTATTGCCTAAAGTAGATGTATAGATTTTTAGATTCGTATGACCTGTAAAACAGGACAGGTGGCGGCCGTCCGAACGGTCTGCCATGAACGAACCTCGGCGGCAGGGAAGGAGACAGCATGATGGTGAAAGATTGGCATTCTCGGCAAGCAGGTAAAATCACCCTGGTGGTTGCCGTAATTGGATGTGCTTTGGTGGCACTTATCGGGCTCTATCTTGGTGTTGTCTCACAGGCTGATTGGGGCTATGCGGCAGCGGTCGTGGGGATCATGGCTGCGGTCAGCGTCGTCGGGCTGTTAAGACAGCAGCGTGAGCCTGAATGTGACACTGATACCATGTCGCCACGGGTGACCCCGGCCGATGACATTAACCTCAATGCAGATGTCTTGACCGGCGGTGCAAAACCGCAGGCAGTACTGGACTTGAGTTATTTAATGGACCGAATGGATCATGATATTGGCTCAGTGGTACTGCTGCTCGAAATTTTTCTGACTGATCATGCTGAAGACGGCAACAACATTTTGCGGGCTGTGCGACAGCAAGATTATCTGACCGCCGGCAAATTAGCAGAGGCGCTGAGGGAGGTTTCTGCCAGCCTGGGGGCCGGTGAGCTCAGTGATCAGGCTGGAAAAATCGCCGGACGGCTTAACCAGCCCGGTTTTCTTTCTGAAAACGTGGTCTTAGAAGCAGATTGCCGCCAGCTGCAGGTTGCGTTGGAAGATGTGGTGCTCGTGGCTACCGATGTAGTGAAACATCATGTTGGTTCTGGTGATACGCCTGCTGTGGAACCTGATACCGATAACGCCAGAGCAGAACCATTTATCGGAGAGGTAAACGATGCGAAGGCGGCAGAGGCGCTTGTTTCATCGGCAACCGTAACCACATCCGCACTATCCCCAGAATCAACCGCTCCAGCCGCTTCGTCAGACGGGTTGCAGGCAACCAATAGACAAGCTGTCAAAAATCAGGCTAACGCACTTCCGGCGGCAGAAATTGATGTGCGGTTTCTGATGCAATCGCTCGACAATGATGTCAGCGCTGTGCAGATGCTGGTTGAGCTGTTTATCGAAGAGCATGCCGGTGACGCGGCGGCTCTGACTGCGATGGTACGCCGGGGGGGACAGACCGAAGAAGCGCAGCGTCTGGTGCATACCCTGAAAGGGGTTGCCGGCAGTTTGGGAGCCCGGGCTTTGAAAGAGGTCGCGGCACACATTGAAGCTCAGTACAAACATCAGCAGCCGGTCACGCTGGATGATTGTAACGCACTGTCCCGGGTGTTGAACGATACCATGGACAGTGCGCGGCGCTATACAGTAGATGTGTTTGAAGGGGCGTAGCAAGCGAAGTCATGCGGTCAACAGACAATTCGGATGCGCCGATAACAAGGTAAGCGAAAAAGTGTGATATTTCGCACAGTTGATCTGGATCAGAGGAATCTTCAAACGGCGGTGGATAATACCGCCGTTATGAATATTCAATCCAACGAACCGGTTCGACAGCAGCGTGAACTGGACATCACTAAGGCGATGATAAGGCTTTATTGTAAAACGCTGCATCGGGGGGCGATTGTTTGTCCCGAATGTGAAGGGCTGATTGACTATGTTGAAAAGCGCATCGCCAGTTGCCGGTTAGGGGAAGCCAAACCGAATTGCCTGGTGTGTGAAACGCCCTGTTATCAACCTGCCAAAAGATTGCACTTTGTTCATGTCCTGCGCTGGTCAATGCGCAAATTTGCCTGGCGACAGCCAATTAAAGCGCTGAAGTTTAAGATCGACTGTCTCCGACGTTGTGAGACGGAATCCTCGTCTTCGGTGTCTTCCTGAATTTATTCTCTATGGTTCAACATGACAAAGGGCCGCCTGCTGGCAGCCCTTTGTCTTCGTTTCCGTTGTTATTTTCAGCTTAGCTTGGGGCCACTTCGGAGAAATGTCATGTTTGACCACCTGCACGTACTGGCTAGCCGGGGGGCTGTTACTAGAATTACAACCTACAACCTACAACCTACAACCTACAGACCAAGGCTCGCCAGCCAGGTTGCGACGCGATCTTCGGTCAGTTCCGGCTGACGATCTTCATCCAGTGCCAGCCCGATGAACCGACCATCCCGAAATGCGCGGGAGTCATTGAACTGATAACCTTCTGCGGGCCATTGGCCAATCAGCTCGCCGCCAGCCTGCATGACCAGATCGGCCAGATCGCCCATGGCATCCAGATAACTGTCCGGGTAATCAATTTGATCGCCAAGACCAAACAAAGCGGCTTTTTTTCCCGTTAAATCGGCTTCTTCCAGCTCCGGGACAAAGTAATCCCAGTCCGGCTGCATTTCGCCGTAGTTAGCCGTCGGAGTGCCGAGAATCAGTAGATCATACGCATCAAAGATGTCGTGACTGAGACCGGCAATGTCCTGCGCTTCAAGGCCAAGACGATTGGCGATCATCATTGCCACTTTTTCTGTGTTACCGGTATCGCTGCCGAAGAAAATTCCAACGTTAGCCATGTGTGTCTCCTGTTGCTTTTGCCAGAGTCGTGACTCTGGCAGACATTGGTATCAAGTGTTGAGCTGCGGCCTTAACAGAGGCTGCCGCAGTTAAATCGGTTTATTGCTGGTGGGGCGCTGGTTGCCTAGTCGGAATGGACGGCGTTGTCTCCGCGGGCTTCTCCGGTTCTAACGGTGTCCAGTCGGCCAACTGAGCCAGCAGACGTTGTTTGTGGGCAACCTGACGGCGAAGCTGGGACAACGACTGGGCATACCGTTCAGGATGCTTGCGTTGCAACTGGGTAAAGCGTGCTTCGCGGCTGACCAGCGCTTCTACATCCTGCTTGGGTGGTTTGGAGTCCAGTTGCAGTGCGGCGCGGCCTTTGTCCAGACGGCGCGGATCAAAGCGGAACAGCGGCCATAACCCGGTTTCGACCATCAGTTGCTGGTGGCTGACGCCTTCTGCCATGTCATAGCCATGGGTAATGCAAGGCGAATAAGCGATCACCAGAGACGGGCCGGGGTAAGCTTCGGCCTCTTGCAAGGCTTTGACGGCCTGATTCATGTTTGCGCCCAGCGCGATTTTGGCGACGTAGACATTGCCGTGCATCATCATGTGAACCGCGAGGTCTTTGCCGTCGCTGGTTTTTCCCTGACTGGCAAACTTGGCAATAGCGCCGGTTGGGGTGGCTTTAGACTGCTGCCCTCCGGTATTGGAGTATCCCTGAGTATCCATCACCAGCACGTTGACGTTATCGCTCCCGGCGAGGACATGGTCCAACCCGCCAAATCCGATGTCGTAAGCCCAGCCGTCACCGCCGACAATCCAGTTGCTCTTCGCGACCAGATCGTCAGATCTGGCCAGCAGCGCACCTGTTTCTGCATTCTCGGCAAGGTATTCTTTGAGTGTTGACAGGTTCTGGCGCTGACGAATGACGGCAGCCTCGCTGCTGTCGAAAGCATCTTGGCGGATTTGTGTGGCCAGCTCTTCCGGTAGCAGGGCCTGACTATCGCTCAGCAGGCTCAACGCTCGGTCTCGCTTGCTGTTCAGGGCGAGGCGCATACCTAGCCCGAACTCGGCGTTATCTTCAAACAGGGAGTTTGCCCAGGCTGGGCCCCGGCCCTGGCTGTCGGTGCTGTACGGGGTTGTCGGCAGGTTCCCGCCGTAGATGGACGAGCAGCCGGTCGCGTTAGCTATCAGCAGGCGATCGCCAAACAGCTGAGTCAGCAGCTTAATGTAGGAGGTTTCGCCGCAGCCGGAGCAGGCTCCCGAGAATTCAAACAGGGGCTGCAGCAGCTGACTGGAGCGCGCGTCAATCCGTTTGATGTCAATGCGCTTGAGCTCAGGTAGAGTCTGGAAATAGGCAAAGTGTCGCTGCTGTTCAGCCTGTTGCGGGGCTTTGGCCGACATGTTCAGTGCTTTTCGGACTGGCTGGCCGGGTTCCGGGCTCGGTTCACTGGCTGGGCACGCTTCGGTACACAGATTACAACCGGTGCAATCCATCGGCGATACTTGCAGGGTATAGGCCTGACCTTTGAAATCCCGTTGTTTGTAATCGGTGTGTTTGAAACCAGCCGGTGCTTCGCTCAGTTCACCCGGAGCAACGGCTTTGGCCCGGATTGCCGCGTGTGGGCAAATCAGCGTACAGATATTGCACTGGGTACACAAATCCGCTTCCCAGACCGGGATTTCCTGCGCGATGTTGCGTTTTTCCCACAGTGAGGTCGCCGTCGGCCATTTACCGTCAACCGGGAATGCACTGACCGGCAACAAGTCACCTTTGTCGGCCATCATCAGAGCGGTGACCTGTTGGATAAACGCCGGTGCATCTGGGCTGACCACCGGCGGGCGAGAGTGCGCTGCGCTGGCTTGTTCCGGAATAGCAACCTGTGCCAGGCGGGCAACGGTGGCGTCAACCGCGGCATGGTTGGCATCCACAATGGCCGGTCCGCGTTTGCTGTAGCTGCGGCTGATGGCTGTTTTCAGCGCGCTCAGCGCTGTGTCTATCGGCAGCAATTCGCTCAGGGAAAAGAAAGCGGCCTGCATCACGGTGTTAATCCGATTTTTCAGACCCAGCTGACGGGCTAGGCTGACCGCGTCGATAACATAGAGTCGGAGCTGTTTGTTGATAATCGTGCTCTGTACTTCGCGTGGCAGATGTTGCCATACCTGATCAGCCGGGTACGGGCTGTTCAGCAGCAGGGTTGCCTGCGGTGCTGCTTTCTCGAACATGGCCAATTTATGAATGAATTCAAATTGGTGACAGGCAATAAATTCGGCCTGTTCAATCAGGTAGGGCGCTTCGATTGGCACGGAATCAATACGCAGATGAGAGACCGTCACCCCGCCGGACTTTTTCGAGTCATATACAAAGTACCCCTGCGTATGCAGCGGAGTATGTTCACCCAAAATTTTCAGGGTGTTTTTATTGGCACTGACCGTACCATCGGCACCTAAACCGTAAAATAGGGCACGGAATCGGCTCTCTGGCTCTCTCAGTGGCTCTACGGGTTGAGGGAGTGACAGGTGAGTAATGTCATCCTGGATACCGACCGTGAAAGATTGGTGCAGGGTTCCCGTCTTGAGGGCTTCAAAGACGCGGGCAGCATGGGCCGGGGTAAACTCCTTAGAGGAAAGGCCGTAGCGGCCGCCTACGATATCCGGCAAGTGCGGATACTGTGACTGGCGACAGGCCTGTTGCAGGGCGGCGCATACATCTTGATACAGAGGCTCGCCGGTTGCCCCCGGCTCTTTGGTGCGATCCAAAACTGCAATGCGTTTGATGGTAGCGGGCAGAGCGTCAATAAAATGCTTGAACGAGAACGGCCGATACAGATGTACGGTAAGCACACCCACGGCATGGCCCTGCTGGTTGAGAAAAGCAACGGCCTGCTGGACAGCAGCGCTGGCAGAGCCCATCACAATGATGATATCGGTGGCCGCCGGATCACCGTGGTAGGTGAACGGCTGGTAAAAACGGCCTGTCAGGCGGCCAAATTGTGTCATGCAGTCGGCCACCACATCCGGGCAGGCTTGATAAAACAAATTGGCGGCTTCCCGTGCCTGGAAGAATGTGTCCGGGTTTTGGGCGGTTCCGCGTATGCTGGGTGCGTCCGGCGTCAGCCCGCGCTGATGAAACTCCTCGACATGAGCCGGGTCGATCATCGCCTGCAGGGTATGGTCGTCGATAAACGCGATCTTATTGATTTCGTGCGAAGTGCGGAAACCATCAAAGAAATGCACGAAAGGGATTCGGCTGGCCAGTGTTGCGGCCTGACTGATCAGCGCAAAATCATGCGCCTGCTGGACACTGCCGGCAGCCAGCATGGCAAACCCTGTCTGCCGTACAGCCATGACATCGGAGTGGTCACCGAAGATAGACAGCGCGTGGGTGGCAAGCGTGCGAGCAGCCACGTGTATGACAAATGGCGTCAGCTCTCCGGCAATTTTGTACATATTCGGGATTTTCAGCAGCAATCCTTGAGAAGAGGTGAAAGTGGTCGCGAGCGCCCCGGCCATTAATGCGCCGTGAACGGCACCGGCGGCACCGCCTTCCGATTGCATCTCAATGACGCGTGGTACCTGTCCCCACAGGTTTTCCCGACCTTGCGATTCCCATTGTTCACAGGCTTCGGACATCGGCGATGATGGCGTGATCGGGTAGATGCCGATAACCTCATTGCAGCGATAAGCCACGGAGGCTGCGGCTTCATTGCCATCCATAGTGACAAACACGGGGGTAGATGGATTTGCCGGTATCATTGCTTTGTCTGCGATACCGGGTTGCTCAGTAATAGACATGACTCACTCCTGCGACTGAACACAGTACCGGCCTTCTGGGTGCCGATGTGGTGAAAGGGAGGTGGGCCAACCCCAAGTGGGTAGCGAGAGGCCGGCCCGGAAGTGTACGACGGTGCTGAAAGGCTTACGCGTCAACCACACTCAGCGTTGGCTGAGGATTGAGCATGGCGTCCAGATCCGTTTTGACATCACTGGTTAGTTTCAGGTTGAACTGCTGTTGCAGGAATTCAAAAATGGCCTCATTCACAAATTCCGGTGGATTCGGGCCCAGATAAATGTTCTGGATACCCAGATTGAACAGCGCCAGCAGAATCAGTACGGCTTTCTGCTCCATCCACGACAGAACGATGTTGACCGGCAGATCATTGACCGGAACGCCCATGGCATCGCTCAGTGCCAGCGCAATCATGACAGCGCCGTAACTGTCATTACATTGGCCCAGGTCGATATAGCGAGGAATCTCGGTGCCGGGTATCGTACCAAAGTCATGGTCGTTGAAACGGAACTTGCCGCATGACGAGGTCAGGATGATGCAATCCTGCGGGATAGACAGTGCCAGGTCTCGGTAGTAATCGTTTTGTTTGCCTGGTTTATCGCAGCCGGCAACTACAAAGAACTGTTTGATTTTCCCACTGTTTACCGCATCTAGGATTTGCGGTGCCAGCCCCAGAATAGTTTTGTAGTTGTGGCCGGTTGTTAGGGTCTCGTCGCTGTCGAAGCCTTCAATATCCGGCAGGCTCAGCGTGTGTTCAATCAGCGGAGCAAAGTCCTCGCCCAGCTGACGGCAGCCATCAATGCCGACAATACCGTAGCGGTATAGGCGATCAGCATAATCAGCGCGTCCTGTCAGCGGCACGATGCAGTTGGTGGTGACGATAATAGTGCCGTTCCATTTCTGGAACAGCTGTTTTTGATCGAACCAGGCTTTACCGATGTTCCCTTTAAGGTGCGGGTACTTACGCAGCTCCGGGTAGCCGTGCGCCGGCAACATTTCGGAGTGGGTGTAGATGTTGATGCCTGTTCCTTCGGTCGCGATCAGCAGCCGTTCCAGCAGTTCCAGATCGTGGCCAGTGACCAGAATACCTTTGCCTTCTGCTTTGTTCTGCGGGACACATACCGGGGTCGGTACGCCCAAACGCTGATGATGGGCTTCCCCAAGGCGTGACATGATTTCGCTGCCGGCAGCGCCGACTTTCATTAGTTGCGCAATGTGTTGGTCAAAGCTGAAATTCACGTTGGTCAGGGTGAAGTACAACGTTTCTGCAATGACATCATCAACCGACTTGGTGGCGGCCCCCAGATCATTGGCATGCGTACGGTAAGCTGACAGGCCTTTCAGACCAAAAATCATAATATCCTGCAGGCGAGACAGAGTGTCATCTTTACCGCAGGTTCCCTGCGTTTTCCCGGAGCTACCGCAGCCGCCGGTTTGAGCCATGGAACATTGGTGGCAGAACATTGCTAGGTTAGACATCGTTGCATCCTTAAAGGTGTATTTATATTGCATCTTTATGAGAGTGAGAATACGGTGATAGTCAGGTGCGATCATTGATCAAGATCAGGGATGAATATAAAGATATATATCAGATGTAACTTATGTGGGGGTAAACAGCGAAATTAACGCTTTAGGGGTATCCGGTAATTGCAGCGAAGCCATTGGAACACAGATGGAACTCTGAGTGTTGGGAGCGGAGCGGAGTGACAGGTGCGAAAAATGAACCAGAGAGGGGGAAAGAGTGCCTGATTTCATCAGCATACAAAAAGTATTATCAGGCAAATAAAAAGAGCGCCTGATGGCGCTCTTCTCTCTTAACTGGGTTAGTCTGGTGCAGTGGGCGATTATGCCGTCTGCTGCTGACCGGTTACCGCAGTTTGTTCGTCTTGTTCAGGCTCATCAATGGCTTTTGGTGGGCAGCGGTCAACAAACCAGCCCATGTAAGACGAGATGATGGTTACCAGAATACAGACGAAGCTCAGCCACATGAACGGTGCGTATGAGAAGGTGGCAACACCCAGAATACTCGCCATGTAGATGCCGTTGTCACTCCAAGGCACCATGCCTGATGTCAGCGTACCGCCAAATTCGGCGTTACGGGACAGGTTCTTACGCTGGAAGCCCAGACGGTCGTAGTTCTTGGCACAGATTTTTGGCGTCAGAATCAGCGATACATACATCGCCGAGCCAAATACGTTGCCCAGAAACGCTGTTGCGATCGTCGACACTGACAGGCTGCCTGCAGAGTTAACACGCTTCTCGAACATTTTAGCGATGGTTTGCAGAACACCGACTTTATCCAGCAGGCCACCAAAGCCCAGACCGAATACGATAACAGCCACTGAGCCCAGCATGGATGACATGCCGCCGCGGTTTAGGATGGCATCGATGAAGTCTACACCAGAGTTAATCGAGAATGGTGCCCATGCAGTATTAAAGGCAACCAGTGGATCCATGTCCTGAATCAGTACCGCCCAGGCAATACCTAGCAGTGAACCAAAGGAAATCACCGGGAATGAAGGCATGCGCATTGCCAGCAGCGCCAGCACGATAATCACAGGGACAAAGGAGAAAGGAGAAATCACAAACTGTTGTTCCATCGCGGTGATCACAGATTCAACCTGTGACATGTCCACGTTACCGGCGTAGTGGAAACCCACAGCCGTAAACAGGATACCGGTGATCACGTAGCTGATCAGTGCGATTGGCAGCATGCCTTTGATGTGTTCCACGATTTCAACGTTAGACATTGAAGATGCCAAGATCACGGAGTCAGACAGCGGAGACATTTTGTCACCGAAGTAACAGCCTGACAGAACCGCACCGGCAGTCATTGGTGCCGGAATTCCCAGCCCCTGACCAATCCCCATCATGGCGATACCTGCTGTACCTGCCGCACCCCATGAAGTACCGGTAGCCAGAGCTGTCATGGAACAGATCAGCATGGTTGCCAGCAGGAAGATAGACGGGTGAATGGCTTTCAGGCCGTAGTAGATGATCGTCGGAACAATACCACCGGCAATCCAGGTGCCGACCAGCGCCCCCACGGCAAGCAGGATAAGGACAGCGCCAAGACCGTTAGCGATACCTTGAGTTGCCGCTTTTTCCAGCGATTTGTAATCGTGACCAAGCTTGAGACCAAGCAACATAATGACAAACCAGCCGATATAAAGTGCCAGCTGGATTGGCAGATCGAGTTTAGCGGTGAACGAAAATGCCAGCGCAAGAAAGATACCAAGCGCGATAACAACCTGTGTCAGCGATGGTAGTTTCACAGTCTGTGTGTTCATACTTCTAACCTTGTAAGTTCGAACCTGTACATAAAAGCAGCCTCCTGTTTGCTTGTAATAATTGGAGGCAGGTATTTAATAATTCTTATGGCAGGATGCCCAATATAGGTGCCAACGTTAAATCGCCGCTACTCTAGCCGATTGCTGGAGGTGCGGCGATAGAAAATGTCACTTTCTGTGAGCTCATCCAACCACTTCGATAAAACACTTAAAAAAACATAAATACTATTTAAATTAATGTTAATTTTGCGTGTGAATGTTGTGTTTTGGTTGTTTTTTAACTGTGGGTATTAGTTGTGTCCTTTTGTGTATTTCCCTGTGTTTGTAGTTTTAAAGATAATTTTTATCTAATAATTCAGATTAAAATATCGCCTGTATTTTCTTTTATAGGTTATCAGTGTGTGTTGAAATGATCAAAAAAAGTGATGAGTTAAATTTATGATGTTACGTTGCATTTTTTGATTATTGGCTATGTTTTTGTTCATTATCATTTGTTTCGGTGGTTGTTTGCTCCAGATGTGGCTGATTTCTGGCCCACAAATCTCGACAATTGAAAGCATGAATTTGCAGCAGTTAAACACCAGGGAAATGATCTCGCCGAGTAATTCCATTACACTGAAGTGATTTTTCTTACAGCGCCGGTGCATAAATTACTTGTGTTTCGGAGCTGAAATTAATATAGATGAGGGCTGGCTGTCGTTACTGCTATCGACAACGTCATGCCAGTGAAATGATGTTTTCGATAGTTCAACCGATAGGAAATGATCAGGGAGTGTTGTGCACATGATGAAAGTAGGCTTAGTGGGTTGGCGCGGTATGGTGGGCTCTGTCCTAATGCAGCGCATGGTAGAAGAAGGTGATTTCAATCTGATTGAGCCGGTTTTCTTTTCTACCTCCCAGATTGGGATTCCTGCCCCAAATTTTGGTAAAGATGCCGGTGTCCTTCAGGACGCGTTTGATATCGAGAGTCTGAAAAAACTGGACGCTATCATTACCTGTCAGGGTGGCAGCTATACCGAGAAGGTGTACCCGCTGCTACGCCAGGCTGGTTGGAAAGGCTACTGGATTGATGCCGCGTCAACGCTGCGAATGAAAGATGATGCCATCATTGCGCTGGATCCTGTGAACTACGATCAAATGGTTCAGGGTCTGCACAAAGGGGTGACCACGTTTGCAGGCGGTAACTGTACTGTCAGCCTGATGCTGATGGCTGTTGGCGGTCTGTACAAAGCCGGTCTGGTTGAGTGGATGACGGCGCAAACCTATCAGGCGGCGTCAGGTGCCGGTGCCAAGAACATGCGTGAACTGATCAGCCAGATGGGCGTGATCAATGACGCAGTATCAAGTGAGCTGGCTGATCCATCTACCTCTATTCTGGATATCGACCGTAAAGTGGCTGAGGTCATGCGCTCTTCAAACTTCCCTGCCCAAGAATTTGGTGTACCGCTGGCAGGCTCTCTGATTCCGTGGATCGACGTTAAGCGCGACAACGGCCAGAGCAAAGAAGAGTGGAAAGGTTCGGTAGAAACCAACAAGATCCTGGGTACGGAAAGCAACCCGATTGCTATCGACGGTACTTGCGTACGTATCGGCGCAATGCGTTGTCACAGCCAGGCACTGACGCTGAAACTGAAGAAAAATGTGCCGCTGGACGAGATCGAAGAAATCATCGCATCTCACAACGATTGGGTGAAAGTGATCCCGAACGATCGCGATATCACAGCACAAGAACTAAGCCCGACGAAAGTAACCGGTACGCTGACTGTGCCAGTTGGGCGTCTGCGCAAACTGGCCATGGGCGACGACTTCCTGAATGCATTCACCGTTGGTGATCAGCTTCTGTGGGGTGCTGCGGAGCCGCTGCGTCGTACGCTGCGTATTATTCTGGCTGAAAAACACTAAGTGCCAGAACAACCTGCCGAAAGCAAGGTTAGTCCACAAACACCAAAAACGTCTGCCCTTGGCAGGCGTTTTTTTATGCCTGCTGTTTGGCGGCAACGTTATAGCGGGAATAAACAGGAGCGGCGGGGAAAAGAGAAAAAACAGCCCGTGTGCACGAGGGAAGAAAGCCAATAGGTTCTGGCTGGGCAGAAAACAAAACGCCTGCACAAGGCAGGCGTTTAGAGAGTCTGAAACAGACTCGGGATACGTTGTTAACCGGGCAGATTAAGCAGCCAGGTTTTTCGCAACGAATTCCCAGTTAACCAGAGCCCAGAACGCGCTCATGTAGTCTGGACGCAGGTTGCGGTAGTCGATGTAGTAAGCGTGTTCCCACAGGTCAACAGTCAGAACTGGAGTTACACCTTCTTCAGTCAGAGGAGTACCAGCGTTAGACGTGTTAACGATGTCCAGAGAACCGTCAGCTTTTTTCACCAGCCAAGTCCAAGAAGAACCGAAGTTGTTGATTGCTGCGTCAGTGAACTTCGCTTTGAACTCTTCGAAAGAACCAAACGCTTTAACGATAGCGTCAGCCACTTCGCCAGTTGGCTCACCGCCACCATTTGGGCTCAGGCAGTGCCAGTAGAAAGTGTGGTTCCAGATTTGAGCTGCATTGTTGAAAACGCCGCCAGTAGAAGTCTTGATGATTTCTTCCAGAGATTGGTTTTCTAGCTCAGTACCTTCGATCAGACCGTTCAGCTTAACCACGTAAGTGTTGTGGTGTTTGCCGTGGTGGTACTCAAGAGTTTCTTGAGAGATGTGCGGCTCAAGAGCGTTGATTGCATAAGGTAGAGCTGGTAGTTCAAATGCCATTGCTCGGTTCTCCATTTTGGTTTGGGGGATATCCCCTCGACATTGCTTCCAGTCGGCATCAGCCAACTTTTTTGAAACTGACTCACATCGAAAGGACCGCGGTACCTGAATAACTATAATTTTAAGGTAAAGGGCCGTTTGCGACTTTGAAATCATTTTAGCAACTTTTTTCTTTATTAAAAGTGTTCGGGGTAAAAAAGTTCGGTCTTGAATAACCCTATAATTAAGTCCTGTTTTTCTCCTGGCTGACAAAGTAGAATGAGGGACTGATATATTTAACTTATAAGCAAGTCGTAAGAGGAAGCTATGGAAACCATCGACAAAATTAAGCAGCAGATTGCCGAAAACCCAATTCTGTTGTACATGAAAGGCTCACCAAAACTGCCTAGCTGTGGCTTTTCTTCTCAAGCTTCTCAAGCACTGATGGCTTGTGGTGAGAAGTTTGCCTACGTCGATATCCTGCAAAACCCAGATATCCGTGCTGAACTGCCTGCTTACGCACAGTGGCCGACTTTCCCACAGCTATGGGTTGAAGGTGAACTGATTGGCGGTTGTGACATCATCATTGAGATGTTCCAGAAAGGTGAACTTCAGCCGCTGATCAAAGAAGCTGCTGAGCGCCGCGACGGTGCCGCTGCCGAATAAGGCATTATTGCTGAACGCAACTGAAACCCCGGCCAAATGGCCGGGGTTTTTGTTTATCTGCAGGGCAATAAGCCGGTGAAAGAAAAAAGACCGCCGAAGCGGTCTTTTTGTCTGATCCCCTCATGAGGGAACGGATGGTGTGGTCAGTGTCGCTGAGATTACAGCACCATGGCCGCCAGCCAACCAAATGCAATAAGCGGCAGGTTATAGTGGATGAATGTCGGTACGACGGTTTCCCAGATATGCTCGTGCTGTCCATCAGCGTTAAGGCCAGATGTCGGACCCAGTGTAGAGTCTGAAGCAGGGGACCCCGCGTCACCCAGAGCGGCGGCAGTACCTACAAGCGCAACGGTTGCCAGCGGTGAAAAGCCGAAAGTCAGACACAACGGCACATAAATAGTGGCCAGAATCGGAATCGTCGAGAACGATGAGCCGATACCCATAGTTACCAGCAGACCCACAACCAGCATCAGCAGAGCTGCCATCGGTTTGTTGTCGCCAATGACGTCTGCCAGAGAGCTGACCAGCGTTTCTACGCCGCCTGTGGCTTTCATGACGGAAGCAAAGCCAGCCGCAGCAATCATGATGAAACCAATCATCGCCATCATGTGAACACCTTTAGTGAACACATCGTGGGTTTCTTTCCACTTAATCACACCGGCGAACGTAAACACCATAAAGCCAATCAAACCACCGATGATCATTGAGCCACTGAACACCTGAGCACCCAACGCGGCGACAATGGCAACCATGGCGATATACACATGGTGCATGTTAATGGTGGCGTGTTCAGGCTCGTTGGCCAGGATTTTCTCTTCCGAGTATTCACGTGGTTTGCGGTAGCTGACAAACACGGCCAGCAGCAGGCCAAACACCATCCCCATCGCCGGTAACAGCATCGCGTAAGGTACCTGAGCCGCGCTGACATCCAGACCGTTGTCATGCAGATTTTTCAGCAGGATGTTGTTCAGGAAGATACCGCCAAAGCCCAGCGGCAGCACCATGTACGGAGTCACCAGGCCGAAAGTCAGTACACAGGCGATCAGACGGCGATCCAGCTTCAGCTTGGCAAAAACATGCAGCAGGGGCGGGATGACAATCGGAATGAAAGCAATATGTACCGGGATCGCGTTCTGAGAAGAGATGGCTAACAGCACAAGAATGGTAAGAACGGAATATTTAACGCCGGTTGCCGCCGCCGCATTATGGTGGCCGCTAATACGGGTAATGACTTTTTGCGCCAGAACATCTGTGATGCCTGAACGGGAAATGGCTACGGCAAAGGTGCCTAGCATTGCGTAACTCAGCGCGGTTGTTGCTCCGCCACCTAAGCCGCCTTCAAAGGCAGAGATCGTTTCAGCCAGGGGTAGTCCGCCAATCAGACCGCCGAGTATGGCACTGAAGGTAAGCGCGACAACAACATTTACCCGCATCAGTGCGAGCAAAAGCATTACGCATACCGATATCACTACAGGGTTCATATACTTAAGATCCGTCCGTTGTGTATGTCATAAAATTACGTGTTACTGCAAAGGTATGCAGTATTTCTTATTTATTTTTGGCTTTTTGCTCAAAAACGATCAGTTTGCTGAAAAATGACAACATGTCGAGTAAAAATTCATATTCGCGGCAAATTTCTTTATCTGTGCGCCATGTCTTATCGTTGTCATCATGGTCTGCCTATACTGGTTCAGCCAGAACATTATCTAGAACCAGTCGTTAGATCATAGCGTTATAACGGCTGACTAACCACTCTGCCGGCTGCGTTTATCTGCCCGGCGTTTTCAACATGGAGTTTGTTATGAGCGTACTTGTAGGCCGTCCTGCCCCTGATTTTACTGCCGCTGCTGTATTGGGTAACGGTGAGATTGTTGAGCGTTTCAACCTGAATGTGCACATTGAAGGCAAGCCGGCTGTTCTTTTCTTCTATCCACTGGATTTCACTTTCGTATGCCCATCTGAGCTGATCGCTTTTGATAAG
The DNA here is from genome assembly GCF_028621875.1 of Photobacterium sp. GSS17. Taxonomy (NCBI): domain Bacteria; kingdom Pseudomonadati; phylum Pseudomonadota; class Gammaproteobacteria; order Vibrionales; family Vibrionaceae; genus Photobacterium; species Photobacterium sp. GSS17. The sequence continues at coordinate 1,109,954 of NZ_CP117517.1, forward strand.
CGATACGACGAGTTCAAAGCACGTGGCGTGGAAGTGATTGGCGTATCGATTGACTCACAGTTCACTCACAATGCTTGGCGTAACACGGCGGTGGAAGACGGCGGTATCGGTGCTGTCCAATATCCGCTGGTGGCTGATACCAAGCATGAAATCTGCCAGGCGTACGATGTTGAGCATCCGGAAGCCGGTGTGGCTTTCCGTGGTTCATTCCTGATTGATAAACACGGTATTGTGCGTCATCAAGTCGTGAATGATCTACCTCTGGGGCGTAATATCGACGAAATGCTGCGTATGGTCGATGCGCTGCAATTCCACGAAGAGCACGGTGAAGTGTGTCCGGCGCAGTGGGAAAAAGGAAAAGAAGGGATGAACGCGTCACCAGAAGGTGTCGCTAAATACCTGTCTGCACACACTGACGATCTGTAATCACTTTCATTGGCCCTTGCGCTGGCGTGATACGCAAATACTGTGAAGCCAAAAAGCTATCAGTGAATTAAGAAACACCCAGAAGTAAGAAACAATCAATAGTAAGAAGCAATCAATAGCGTCACTGATAATCAAAGGCTAGCCGGTTGGCTAGCCTTTTTCGTTCATACAGTGGACGCGACATGGTTTCTGGCTGGTGAATCCTTGCCGTGTCATTTGGTGTGTGTAAGCTTTAACGCATTGAGATTAATTGCGTTAAATACAGTCATCAGAACGTATAGTTAACTTGGGCTGAGCCCGCCCAGGCGTCGCTTTTCGCACTGCGGAACTGGTATTCCTGCCCATCCACATACGTTTCTGTAAATGTATCCCTTTTTCCTCGGATGTACATGATACCGACATCGAATGACCACTGAGAGGTGTAGCGATAAGTCGCGCCTGTCGCATACCAGTAACGGCTGGCATCAGGAATGCTCAGCGTTGCGGCACCGGCTTGCTCATCGTAGGAATAGCCGGCACGTAAGGTCCATTGCGGCGATAAAAAGTAAGTGGCACCGATGGAATAACGGAAACTGTCATCAAAATCTTCTTCTTTCAGCAGACACAAGCTGTTGCGGCATTCCTTACTGGTTGCCCTGAGCTCTTTAAATTCACTCCACTGGCTCCACTGAATACTATAATGAAGCGCCCACTGGCTGGTGAACTGATGATAGCCACTGAATTCTGCAATGGCAGGGAGCACCACGGTTAAGTCACTGGTTGTTTTTTGTGGGGTATCAGACGAGGCGCCGGGAATACTGGCACCCTGAGAGTCAACAAATTCACCGCTGAAGTCCAAATCCACCTGCGACCGATAATTAAGGCCAAAGCGATGATTGGTATTCAGCTCCCACAGTATCCCGGCATTCCAGCCCCATTCCCAGGTGTCGCCGGTCATCTTGACGAGATCCTGGGATGGCGAGATGCCGTAAGCGGTCGACAACCCGCCAAAATGCCTTTTGAGTTCAGCATCGGCGTAAACCAGTGACACGCCCGCGCCGACACTCAAGTGTTCATTGATACGCCATGCCAGGTTTGGGTTGATGTTGATGGTCAGTAAATCCGTTTTACCGGCCAGTGACCCGAAATGGGCTTTCGTCGGGTATTCGGTGGCGACGCCATAGGACGAAAACAGCGCCAGCCCCCATGCCCACTGGTCGTTGACCGGCTGGATGAAGTAAGAGGCCGGTATTGCCGCAAATGGCGCGATGTCATTGTATCTCTGAGGTGGCTCGGTATTGAGTGTTTCAATATCGACTTCCGGGTTCAGTAAGGTTAATGCGCCGGCAATCTGCATGCGGTCAAATCGGGTCATTGATGCCGGGTTATGGGCCAGCGACGCGGCGTTGTCGGCAATGGCCGCTTCGCCGGCGAATGCTCTGCCAAGTCCAGAGGCGGAGTGCTCATTCACCTGAAATCCGGCAGCAAATGTGTTGAATGACAGGAAGATACAAGTTGCAGGAAGGAGCGTGGGTTCGATTTTTCTATCCATGATGTTCGCCTTTTAATAATTCTGATTGTTCTGTCCGTGAATGAAAATTGTTGAACCTCTCCAGTCGGTCAAAAGCAGTATAAAGACGGAAAAACCCATTGTTAACATGTCGTTAACAATGGGTTTTTTATAAAATATACGAAAACTCAGCGTCTTAATTTCAAAGTGGTCAATAAAAATGAAATGACCGTTTGGATTATTTACTCTATTGATTGCTCTGTGAGACTTCTTTTCAGAAGCGCGGTGAAGGTGTTGTTTGAATGAATCAGGCGCTAAAAGTGCGAGCGTTTAATTTTCACTGTGTCTCTTTTTTTCTGCGTTTTCGTATTTGCTATTACGATCACAAAATAGATTGCGATGGCGCAGCGAAATGTCGGGCTATGACAAACCGTAAAGAGAAAATCAAAGAGCAAAGGGCACGTAGCATGAGGACAAAATAAAAGAGGCCAGCTTAAACGCTGGCCTCTTTACGCTACGAATAGCGGGGTGTGACGGTGTGTTATTCCGGTTGAATCAGCGTGCCATCCGCGACAAAAACACCTTGACCGCCGCTGGCGTTAAAGGTTGCAACTTCCAGTTGGGCCTCATTGGTAGCGGCTTGAGCCGTACCTGGGTCAAGAGGATTCCCTGCGCCATTGACCAGCTGAGGCGCAATCACTGTGCTGTGCTGTGCCAGCGAGCCGCTGTTAAAGCGGGCAATGTGTCTGACTTCACCACTGCTGTAGTTGTTCAGATCATCCAGTTTCAGCTGTTTGGCTAACGGTTCTGTACCACCCATAATGCTGAATTTCATGGTTTGGTTCGGAATGACACTGTCATTGGCCGCTTGCATCACGTACACCGGGCCGTTGACATCTTTCGCCAAGTTATATGGATCCACTGTATCCAGTACCGTTTGTGCAGCGTAGCCAAACTCACTGAAAAGCGCATCAATTGTACCCTGAGTCGTTGCATCCAGGCTGCCGTAGAAGGTGTTGAAGCATGCTCCGCCTAAAGCGCCTGCACTGCCACAGTTCGCCACATAGGCATCAACTTTTGCTCCCATCAGCAGCGAGTGCTTGATTGTCGGGCCGAAAGTAGCAGATTCCAGCAGCAGGGACGGAATACCACCGCCTGGGTTAGCAAAGGCACCGGAAGTGAAGTTGAATAATGCATCGGCCTCTGGTTTACCCAGCGACTGGTTTGCCAGACGATAAGTGCCAATGCCGCTGATCGCCCCCAGTGAGTGACCAAAGAAACTGACATCCTGCGTATTCATCTGCGTAAACAGCGGGTGGCCACCTGCTTGCATGATTGTCAGAGACGTACGTACCCCGAGATCATCAATGATGCTCTGGCGGATATTGTCACGTGCCACATTCAGGTATTGCAGGTTCATGTAAACCGATGCGGTGGCCGGAGTGGTGACGGTACCGTCTGCTAATGCTCGCTCACCATGCAGAGGATGATCAATCGCGATGATTGTTTTCGGGGTCATGCCTGCGGTTGATGCTGCACCGATATGCTGGGCAGCAAAGACAAACGCGGTTTCTTTCACAGAAGTGATACCGTGCTGATAGATAACGGCACCGGCATCAGCCGCATTTGCCGGCATGATCAGAACGATCGGAACTTGTTTGACCGATTTGATCTGCGGCAGCGGGCTGTACTGTGTGACCAGACGTTCACTGTCGAGACGAGAGCCATCAGCCAGCGTGACTTTAGCACCGATCAGTTTGATAAACTCGACAGTGTCACCTTGCAGCAGCTTCGTGATGTCGATGCCTTGTAACGACGTCATCACAGCGGCTTTATCCGCATCGCTGCCTTCAGTCATGATGTGCTTGATTTTCGCCAGACTTGGTACTGCGCTCTGCCAAGGCGTTTTCATCCACTCCTGATTGTCTGTTTCGTCGCTCAGGAAATAAGGCAGGTTGATAGTGCCGGTGAAAACTTGAAGGCCCAGCGTTGTGTATGCCCCTGCCAGTTGATCCAGCGTTGCTTGATCGTTGTTAACCAGCGCGCGCAGTGCCGGGTTGTTGTTCAAAAATGCCGGAATATTATCTACAGGGGTAATATCCATACGATACAGCGAGGTCAGATCCACGTTGTTCGGGTTGGCTTCCCCTTTCCAGATATCACCTGGTTGGCCACCGGCTTGCACTGTCGCAATAGTTTGTGCCAGAACGGCTTTGGTCGTATCCAGCACTTTACCCACAGAGGCGGTACTGAACCAGTTAGAGAAGATGATCTTGCTCTTATCGACGCCCGCGGCAGCAAACGTTGCTTCACTCAGGTGGGTCAGTTGTTGGGCAGGTTCCAGCGCAATGTTTGGGGTTGGGTTAGTCGATTTCAGAATCGAGTAACTGTTGCTCATACCAACCGGGTTACCTTTCGCATCTTTCAGATCAGAGGTCACGGCGTACTGATATTGGCTCGATGGCTTCAATGGTTTAAGCAGGGTAACGATCAGCTTATTGCCGGACGCGACCACTTTAAAATCACCATTGGCCTCTGACAATTTGACCGGTTGAACGTTGGCGTAATCGGCTGACGTCGGGTTACCGGTTTCCAGCATAAAGAAGCTGGCTGCCGCAGTGGTGGCATCCAATGTATTGCCGGTAAACTCGATCACCAGCGGTTGGCTGGTACTCCAGCCGTCATTTTTGCCGAAGGCCACTTCCGGGTTTGAGATATCAGTTGAGTAGGTTTCTGTTCCTACGCTGCCATCAGATTTGATGGTGCCATCGACCGAGTCCATCGCCAGGTACGTTGGCTTGACGATAACGGGATTTGACGGGTCTGAAACAATGTCAAATTTGACTTTGGTTTCTGCTTTCAAGCTCTCACCAATACTCGGGTCCTGAGTTGGATCGCCGCTGAGTTTGGTGTCATCGCCACAAGCCGTCAGGCCCAGAGAAGAGGCAACCACCAGAGCAAGTAGATGTTTATTCATGTTATGTCCTTTATGCGTTATCAGGTGGTCAGAATCAGAACTTGTAGTTAATCTGTGCTGCACCTAGCCAGGCGTCGTTTTCACTACGGAATTCGTATTCACGGCTATCGACGTATTCTTCTTCGAAGTTACTGCTCTTGCCGTACAGGTAGGTGATACCCACATCCATCGACAGGTCGTTGTTGTAGGTGTAGGTAAAGCCCGCAGAGTACCAGTAGCGATCGGTATCCGGGATACTCAGTGTTGCTACACCGGCTTGTTCATCAAAGGCGAAGCCTGCACGCAGGGTCCATTCCGGGTTCAGCGTGTAAGTCGCACCGATGGAATAACGGGTGTTGTCGTCAAAGCTTTCATCTTTAAATAGGCAGGTGTTGTTGACACAGTCCGGGCTGGTGGCTTTCAGCTCGGTGAACTCGCTCCACTCTGTCCACTGAATGCCATAGTGGATCGCCCACTGTTTGGTCAGCTGGTGGAAGCCGCCAAATTCAGCAATAGCCGGCAGGGGGATAGACAGCTTGCCATCAACGGTTTTCGGATTGCCCGGTGTGGAGCCGGCGACACCTGACCCCAGGTAATCGGTGAATTTGCCCTCAAAATCCAGGTCAACCTGCGAACGGTAGCTCAGACCAAAGCGGTGGTTTTCGTTCAGTTCCCACAGCATGCCCACATTCCAGCCCCACTCCCAGGTGTCGCCGTTCAGGTTAATCAGCGTCTGACTCGGAGATGTACCGAAAACCGCGCCCAGGCTGCCGAAATGGCGGTTCAGCTCTGCATCTGCATAAACCAGTGAAACACCTGCACCGACACTGAACTGATCGTTGATTCGCCATGAAATGTTCGGGTTCAGGTTAACTGTCAGCAGTTCCGTTTTACCGGCTAGGGCGCCAAAGTTGGCATCGGTCGGGTAATCAGTGGCGAAACCATAGTTAGAGAAAAGGCCGATACCCCAGGCAAATTTGTCATTGATAGGTTGGATAAAGTAACCGGCAGGAACTGCAGCAAATGGTGCCACATCTTCATACGTTTGCGCGGGTGATGAACCGACGGTGCTGATGTCGATTGACGGATCAATCAACGAGATCGCACCAGAAAATTCCATACGCTTGAACCTTGCCATCGCGGCCGGGTTACGCGCAAGAACGGATGCGTTATCTGCGATGGCGACTTCACCAGCAAATGCTCTGCCTAGCCCTGACGCAGAGTGCTCGTTGACCTGGAAACCGGCCGCTTGGGTATTCAGACTAAATAGCGCAGCGGTGACGGCTATGGCCGTGATGGAGATTCTTTTAGACATTATTATTCTTGCCTCTTTGTAGACTTTGCTTCTAGTTCTTCAATCCATGAATGAAAAACAATATATGGCTGTAATGTCTTGAGTGATTCCGCCAGGTGCCTTGGGGGTAACCCTGTATTTAACGTTATTCGCCCTGCTCAAGCGGGGGATGAAGCACGGCTGTCGACCAGCACATTTTTATTGTACGGAAATCACTTTAAACATGACAAAACAGTGAAAATCAGTATATCGGGCAAACTTAGAAATGTTAACCTAATGTAACGTTATGTTTTTCATATAACTGTCTAATTGAGCATTGTTTAATTGCTTTGCGTTTAAAACGCACAATTAAATTGAGGGGATTGATTTGCAGGTTTGTGACAAAGCCCTGATTTACAGGGCTTGGTCTGAGGTCTGATGAGTTGACTTCGTTTGAATTATGCTTCTTCTTCTAGGTCAGCTGTTTGATTTTCGAAAACCGGCCAGCCTCCTAATTTTTTCCATTTGTTAACAATCTCACAAAATAATTCCGCGGTTCGCTCTGTGTCATACAGAGCGGAATGGGCTTCTTTATTGTCAAATGGGATCCCTGCCGCAGTACAGGCTTTGGCCAGAACTGTTTGTCCGAAGGCCAGCCCACTCAGTGCCGCAGTGTCGAAAGTCACAAACGGGTGGAATGGATTGCGCTTCAGGTTAGCGCGCTCAGAAGCCTCCATCACGAAACTGTGATCAAAGGTGGCGTTGTGCGCCACCATGATGGCACGAGAGCAGCCAGCGTTCTTGAGCTCTTTACGGATTTGCTTGTAGATTTCTTTCAGCGCGGCGTTTTCCGACACGGCACCCCGCAGCGGGCTGAACGGGTCGCGAATACCGTTAAAATCCAATGCTTCCTGATGAATCACCGCACCCTCAAAAGGCTCGATGTGGAAATGCAGGGTGGTGGCAGGTTTCAGCCAGCCGTCTTTATCCATTTGCAGGGTGACTGCACAAATTTCCAGCAGTGCATCGGTTTTCGCATTGAAGCCTGCCGTTTCAACATCAACGACGACAGGAAAGTAGCCGCGAAAGCGACTTTTGAGAGTATTTAGTTCGTTATCTTGGCTCATAACACGGTGCTGAATAAAAATGAGTCGGTCATTATGTCAGATTCATTTCCAGACCTAAACCTTAAACTGGTTGTTCAGGCTGGCCAAGGACACCCAGGGAGGGAAACGCTAAAGTTTTTCACGAACAGCCCGATACGTTAGGTAATAGAACGGGGCATTGAGAAAGTCCTGGTGTTGAACCGGTCAATACCGCGGTATGATTGCTCTTCTGGCCGGGAATCGGTTCAAACGATGTCACGTTAACGAAAAAGTACGGTGAATGAGTGCGGTAGCAATGATGAAATCTCTTCTCACATATAGCGGTCTGGCGCTTTGCATGGCTATGGCGGTGAATACGTCTGTCTCAGCAAGACAGCTGTATGTCGCTAAACCAGCGCAGTCGAGCTGGAAGGTCGCTGTGGATACCCCACTTGAATGTCGAATGCTGCACACGGTGCCGAACTTTGGTGAAGCACAATTTGTTTCCCGTGCCGGTAAAAAGCTGAATCTGGATTTTGAACTGAAAATGCGCCGCCCGATGGGGCAGAGCAGCAATGTCAGCCTGGTGTCGATGCCGCCACGCTGGATGCCTGGTGACAAGGCCGAACGTATAACCCGTCTGAAATTTTATAAACAGTTCGATGGGTATGTCGGAGGGCAGACGGCCTGGACAATGCTTTCTGAGTTGGAAAGTGGCCGGTATCCAACCTTCAGTTATGCCGACTGGCAGCACCGCAATAAGCTGGTGGAAGTGTCGTTGTCTGCGGTGTCATTTCAGAACTCATACAACCAGTTCAGCCAGTGTATCGACAACCTATTACCGTACAGTTTCGATGATATCGCCTTTACCGTATTGCATTATGGTCATAACAGCGATGAGCTGAATAAAATGTCTCAGCAGCGCCTGGCCCAGATTGCTGACTTTATCCGCTACAGTGATGATGTGGATTTGGTGCTGGTGGCAGCTTATACCGATGCAGAAGGCAGCAAGGATGAAAATCAGCAACTGTCAGAACGACGTGCCAAGAAACTGGAAGACTACTTTGTGACCATAGGGATGCCGAAAGACCGTATTCAGGTACAGGCGTACGGTAAGCGCCGCCCGATTGCTGACAGCAGTAACCCGATTGGTCGAGGGAAAAACCGCAGGGTAGTGATTTCTTTAGGTCGTTCAATTATTTAACTGGGCGCATTTGGTACTGCCTGAACCGGAATTTTCGCTGTCTTATAAATAATGCGGACCTTATAGCTGAACTGACTAAATTTACTAAGAACAACAATAGTAAGATAGGTAGTGGCTATGAAAAATCTGTTATGGCTCTTAATGTTTTGTACCGGCACTGTGCTGGCCGCGGACGATGTGGTGTTAGGCAGCGATACGACCAAGGTGGATAAAGAGCTGGCGGGCGAAGTGAGCGCTCAGCAAATCACTGAAGAGCAGGCAGAAGAAATGGGGCTGAACAGGGCAGAGACTTATGAACTGACCAGTACGGTCAGTGTCGAGAACCTGGAAATGCAAATCGCCGAAAAGCTTAAAGAAAGCATCATGCCGTACTATTCGATCGAATTTAACGATCCGACATCGGACGACAATATGTATCGTGCGGTCGTGACGGAATATTTCGGCAAGGTGGATTCCGAAGAAAACGCGGGAGATAACGCGGAAGACGAATAGCCTTTTCCGTCGCATCTCGCCATATGTAAAAAGCCCGCAATGCGGGCTTTTTACTGTTTGTTGCCGGAAATCCGAACGGGCTTATTCTTCCGGGTAGACCTTGTCTTTGTATTCGCAGAGGTCTTCAATAATACAGCTGCCGCAACGTGGTTTTCGCGCGACACAGGTATAGCGTCCGTGTAGGATCAGCCAGTGGTGAACATCCACTTTAAATTCCTTCGGTACCACTTTCAGTAGCTTCTGCTCGACCTGATCGACATTCTTACCCATTGCAAACTTGGTGCGATTGGATACCCGGAAAATATGCGTATCGACCGCGATGGTCGGCCAGCCGAAGGCTGTATTCAGGACCACATTCGCCGTTTTACGCCCGACACCGGGTAATGCTTCCAGCGCCTCACGATCTTCCGGTATTTCACCGCCATGCTGTTCAACCAGAATTTTACAGGTCTTGATGACGTTTTCGGCCTTGGAATTGAACAAACCGATGGTTTTGATGTGCTCTTTCACCCCATCGACACCCAGATCCAGCATGGCTTGTGGTGTATTGGCTACTTTGTAAAGTTTGTCTGTCGCCTTGTTAACACTGACATCGGTAGCCTGAGCAGAGAGGAGGACAGCGATCAGTAGTTCAAAGGGGGAGCTCCAGTTCAGCTCCGTTTCCGGATGAGGGTTTGCTGCTCGCAGGCGTTCCAGAATCTGGACACGCTTTTCATTGTTCATAGTTACTTCCAGTTAAAGCTAACAGGTAAATTTGTATTTATAGTTTTGTGCTTGGGTTTAAATCCACCGGACATCCTTGCCCGGCGGGATCGTTTCGGGGCGTTACCTTACTTTGGGCCGATTGCCTTATTGAGCCGAGGTAACCCGGGCGCGTTCAATAACCGGCTTTTCTTTTTCCGCGGCGGTTTTTTCTTCACGCTTTTTATCAATAACATTCTTCAGGGCAATCATAAAGCCTACGCCGATAAATGCGCCTGGCGGCAAAATCGCCAGCAGGAAGCTGCTGTTAAAGTGGAACACTTCAATGCGCAGGGCGGCGGCCCAATCACCCAGCAGACGATCAGCACCGTCAAACAGAGTACCGTTACCCAGAATTTCCCGCAGTGCGCCCAGTACAACCAGCGCCGCAGTCATGCCGAGTCCCATCCATAGTCCATCAAGGGCGGCTGGCAGGGCGTTATTTTTGGAAGCGAACGCTTCGGCACGGCCGATGATGATACAGTTGGTCACAATCAGAGGGATGAAAATCCCCAGTGACTGGTATAAGCCGAAGGTGTAAGCATTCATCAGTAACTGAACACATGTCACCAGTGATGCAATGATCATCACAAAGACCGGGATACGGACTTCCGACGGCACCCATTGACGTACCAGAGACACAATCAGGTTTGAGCCCACCAGGACAGCGGTGGTTGCCAGACCCAGGCCCAGGGCGTTGGTGACGGTGGCAGAGACCGCGAGCAGCGGGCAGAGCCCAAGCAACTGCACAATGGCCGGGTTATTATTCCACAGGCCGTTCTTCATCAATTCGTTGTTCATGACCTCAACCTTATCCGCAATTCAGCGGCTGATCGAAAATGTGCTGCTGATTCTGCTGGTAGTACAGTGATACACGTTTTACCGCACCGACCACAGCACGTGGGGTGATGGTTGCCCCTGTAAATTGGTCAAACTCACCGCCGTCTTTACGTACTGCCCAGCGGGTATCTTTCTCGCCGTTGACTTTTTTACCGGTAAAGCTGTTAATCCAGTTACTGATTCGGGTATCGATCTTGTCGCCCAGTCCAGGGGTTTCATTGTGATTGAGCACGCGAACCCCGGTTACCTTGCCATCAATATTCAGGCCGACGACCAGTTTAATAGCACCACTGTAGCCGTCAGGCGCAACGGCTTCGATAGCGATACCGGTTTTCTGGCCAGCTTTTTCAGCGACATAGGCTGGCATTGGGGTGGGTGTACCCAAATACTGTTCATTGGTGATCAGCGTACAGCTTTTATACAGTTCGTTATCATGGCTGTCGGCCGGGATAACCTGATTGAGTACCTTCAGCAATTCTTTTTGCTGCTGTTCCTGAATCCGGTCTTCAGTCAGCAGGTTTGTTACCGAAACCAGAGTGGTCGCCAGCAAGGCAAAAATTGCCAGCAATCCCCCGTTTTTCTTCATTGCATTAATCATTGTTGCTCCATTAATGGCCAAAGGTGCGCGGGCGCGTGTAGTAGTCAATCAAGGGTACACACATATTGGCCAGTAGCACGCTGAATGCGACGCCATCCGGGAAACCGCCAAAGGTGCGGATCAGGTAAACCAGAACCCCAATCAGGGCACCAAACACGAGTCGTCCTTTCACTGTTGTTGAAGCCGAAACCGGATCGGTCGCGATAAAAAAGGCACCCAGCATGGTTGCCCCAGAAAACAGGTGGAAAACCGGCGAAGCCGTGTTATCCGGGCTGATCATAAAGCCCAGCAGGCTGATCACAAACAGGGCGCCCAGCATACCAACTGGAATATGCCATTGAATGACCCGCATTTTCAGCATGATCAGGCCGCCAATCAGAAAACCGATATTGACCCATTCCCAACCGATGCCCGCAATGGTACCGAAAACCGGCCCAGCCAGGATTTCAGTGGCGGTGTGGCCTGTTGTCAGGGAAGTCTTCAGGGTGTCCAGCGGCGTTGCCATGGTAACCCCGTCAACAGACAGTCTGAGTTGATGGATGCTGAAGCCGTCGGTGGTGAAACCGGTCAGGACAGCCATCAGGCTATCAGTCAGGCTGACAGGCTCTGCAGCCAGGGATTGTGGCGGCAACCAGGTTGTCATTTGTAGCGGGAAAGAGATCAGCAGAACCACATAGGCAACCATCGCGGGGTTGAACAAGTTTTGCCCCAAGCCCCCGTAAAGATGCTTGGCGATAACGATAGCAAACAGCGTACCGATAACGGCAATCCACCAAGGAGCCAGTGGGGGAATCGACAGACCAATCAATACCCCGGTCAGCAGCGCACTATTGTCACGCAGGTACGGTGTGATTGGGCGCTTACGCAGTTTCAGCACTGCCGCTTCCGTAACAACGGCAACAAGTGCAGCGAGGGCAATTTGAATTAATACTCCCCAACCAAAGAAATACCACTGGGCAGCAACACCCAGTGACGTGCAGAAGATAACCGTGCGCATCAGGCTGCTGGTGCTGCGACGGCTGTGCGCATGGGGTGAGCTGGCAATATTAAACGCCACGGTTATTTTTCCTCATTCTTTTCTTGAGCTTCTTTTGCGGCCTTGCGGGCTTTGGCGCGAGCAATCGCGGCGGCGACAGCGGCTTTCTTCGGATCATCTGATTGTGCTGCATCAGCCGGAGTTGAGGCTGTCTGATGTGCTGCCTGAGATGCAGAGATAGCATCAGCTTGGTCTACATCGTCGTGATTGCTGTCAGCCTGAGCCTGTTGCGCCGCTTTGCGGGCTTTGGCGCGGGCAATCGCGGCGGCGACAGCGGCTTTCTTCGAATCATCTGATTGCACTGCATCAGCCGGAGTTGATGCTGCCTCAGAAACTGGCTCTGCATCGTCTTGACCATTGTCAGCCTGAGCCTGTTGCGCCGCTTTGCGGGCTTTGGCGCGAGCAATGGCGGCGGCGACAGCGGCTTTCTTCGGATCATCTGATTGCGGTGCATCAGCCGGAGTTGATGCTGCCTCAGAAATTGGCTCAGCATCGTCGAGACTGCTGCCAGCCTGAGCCTGTTGCGCGGCCTTACGGGCTTTGGCGCGAGCAATCGCGGCGGCGACAGCGGCTTTCTTCGGATCGTCTGGTTGCGCGGCATCAGCCGGAGTTGATGCTGCCTCAGAAACTGGCTCAGCATCGTCTTGACTGTTGCCAGCCTGAGCCTGTTGCGCCGCTTTGCGGGCTTTGGCGCGTGCAATCGCGGCGGCGACAGCGGCTTTCTTCGGATCATCTGATTGCGCTGCATCAGCCGGAGTTGATGCTGCCTCAGAAACTGGCTCAGCATCGTCTTGACCATTGCCAGCCTGAGCTTGTTGCGCGGCCTTGCGGGCTTTGGCGCGAGCAATCGCGGCGGCGACAGCTGCTTTCTTCGGATCGTCTGGTTGCGCGGCATCAGCCGGAGTTGATGCTGCCTCAGAAACTAGCTCAGCATCGTCCTGATTGCTGCCAGCCTGAGCCCGTTGCGCCGCTTTGCGGGCTTTGGCACGGGCAATGGCGGCGGCAACCGCATCTTTTTTCTCATCGCCGGAGGCAGAGGATTGCGGTGTATTCGTTGCGTCTACCGATGCACTTTGTGCATCTTCAGCCATTTTCGCGGCTTTACGCTCACGTGCCTGACGTTTACGCTCCTCGCGCAGTTTGGCCATCTCACTGTTATCAGGTGCGGCATCGGTCGTTGCGGCTTTCGCAGCTTCGGCCTGTTTGGCTTTGGCGCGAGCAATCGCAGCAGCCACTGCTGGTTTCTTATCGGTCTCTTGGGTCGCGGCGGCCTGTTTGGCTTTCACGCGAGCGATAGCGGCTGCAACAGCATCGTCACCCCCTTTGTCTGCCATTTCCTGGCGGCGGGTGTCAGCGGCTTTCTTGAAGCGTTCTTCTCGTGCTGCTTTATCGCGTTCAAAGCGGGCCTGTTTAGCTTCAAAGCGTTGTTTCGCACGTTCAGCATTTGCGGCTTCTTCACGGCGCGCGTAAATTTCGGCTTTAGCCTGACGGTAGTAACTTACCAGCGGGATTTCACTCGGGCAGACATAAGCGCAGGCCCCGCATTCGATACAGTCGAACAGGTTGTATTCTTCACATTTGTCGAAATCTTCGTCTTTGGCGTACCACTGCAGTTGTTGTGGTAACAGAGACGAAGGACAAACTTCCGCACAGGCACTGCATCGGATACAGGCCATTTCATGGTTGTAGAGCGGTAGTTCGCGGCGTTTGGGCGCAAGAATACAGTTTGTGATCTTGGTGATCGGTACATTCGGGTGGGGCAGGGTAAAGCCCATCAGCGACCCGCCGATAATCACGCGTGGGTATTTTTTGTCTGCTTTATAGCTGTATTTGTCCAGCAGGTAAGAGATTGGCGTGCCCAGCAGAGCAAAAACATTACCACGTTTTTTAATGGCTTCGCCGGTCAGGGTGACGACACGCTCAAGCAGTGGTTCACCATCGATAATGGCGCGCTTAACCGCAAAAGCGGTACCCACGTTCTGAACAATTACGCCGACGGCTGATGAACGTGACTGAGTCGGGACTTCACGTCCGGTCAGAATTTTCACCAGCTGCTTGGAGCTGCCGGACGGGTATTTGGTCGGAATGACACGGATCAGAATATTATCATCAGGCGTGACACACTGCTCCAGCGCTTTGATCGCCTCTGGCTTGTTGTCTTCAATACCGATGATGGTCATTTTGGGTTTGAGGATATGACGAAGGATGCGAATCCCTTCAATCACGTCCTCGGCGTAATCACGCATCAGGCGATCATCGGCAGTAATGTAGGGTTCACATTCAGCCGCATTAATAATCAGAATTTCAGCCAGACCAAGGCTACCCTGAATTTTCCGTCCGGTCGGGAAACCCGCGCCGCCCAGACCGGCAATGCCGCTGAAACGGATGGCGTCAATTAGCTCGCCGGACTCCTTTTCCTGGTAATCCGGGATTTTATGCTGTGAGCCCCAGGTATCGTTGCCATCAGTCTGGATCACGATACACAAATCGGTCAGACCTGACGGGTGTGCCGTTGTACGGGGCTCGATAGCCGTGATCACGCCGGATGTCGGTGCGTGAACCGGTACCGACATACTCATGCCGCCTTTAGTCAGCGGTTGGCCTTTCAGGACTTTGTCGCCAACAGCAACCAGAATGTCGCCTTTGGTGCCGATGTGCTGTTTTAACGGCAGCACCAGTTCGTCCGGAATACCGGCATGAGTGATGGGTGTTTTGTTGGAAATTTTTTTATTTTCAGGCGGGTGAATTCCGCCGGGGAAGTCCCACAGCTGGCCTTGTTTAATTTGTTCGATAATTGACAGCATGTTACTTCACCGCGTTCTCGTTGTGCTCTGCCGGAAGGTTTACCACCGGAATCTGGTTTAAATTCCACTTCCAGTTTTCAGGCGTCGTTTCGACCGGAATCATCTCAATACAATCCGTCGGGCAAGGTGCCACACACAGGTCGCAACCGGTACATTCTTCTTTGATGACGGTGTGCAGGGCCTTCGTGCCGCCGACGATCGCATCAACCGGACAAGCCTGAATACATTTGGTACAGCCGATACACATGTCTTCGTGGATAAAAGCGACTTTTTTGATGCTTTTTTCCGGATCGTGTGCCATTTCCTGCACTTCAATGCCCATCAGATCGGCCAGTTTCTCGATGGTTGGCTGACCGCCCGGAGGGCATTTGTTGATGTCATCGCCGTTGGCAATGGCTTCAGCATAAGGGCGGCAGCCCGGGTATCCACATTGGCCGCACTGAGTCTGCGGTAGGATGGCATCAATCTGTTCGACAATCGGATCAGCTTCCACTTTGAAGCGGACGGAGGCGAACCCCAGGATCAGACCGAAAATAGCGGCAAGGACGGCAATCGCGATAACCGCAATGATTAACCCACTCATTTATAGTTTCACCAATCCAGTAAAGCCCATAAAGGCCAGAGACATCAGGCCCGCGGTAATCATGGCAATAGAGGCACCTTTAAAGGGGGTCGGTACATCAGCGGCAGCAATGCGCTCACGCATGGAGGCAAACAGTATCAGCACCAGTGAGAAGCCCACAGCCGCGCCAAAACCGTAAATCACGGACTCGATAAAGTTATGGCGTTCATTGATGTTCAGCAGCGCAACGCCGAGAACGGCACAGTTCGACGTGATCAGCGGCAGGAAGATACCCAGCAGTCGGTAAAGTGTCGGACTGGTTTTATGCACAACCATCTCGGTGAACTGAACGACAACTGCAATCACCAGAATAAAACTCAGGGTTCTGAGATATTGAATGCCCAACGGAACAAGGATGTAGGTTTCGACCAGGTACGCGCAGACCGAGGCCAGCGTCAGCACAAATGTGGTTGCCAGGCCCATACCGATTGCGGTCTCCAGTTTTTTGGAGACCCCCATGAAGGGGCAAAGCCCTAAGAATTTGACCAGTACAAAGTTGTTAACCAACACTGTACCGACAAGAAGCAGAAGGTATTCAGTCATACCGCCAAAATACAATTTCCAAAAGATCCTAATATTATCTGCCTTTGTAAGATCTATAACAACTCCCATCGAGCAGGGTTTTTGCTCTTCGGCGACCTTTTCGCCATTCATTCTGCGGTTGTTGACGGTTAAGTTAACTTTCCTTAACCAAAGTCACCAGAATTTAAAGCATGGCATCCTTTTGTCACTGTCGGCAGTTATCCGCTTGACCCTCGGGGCGAATGTAAAGGAGGGAACCTCAGAATCAGATTCCGATCCTAGGTGGAGTGTTTCGGAAAGTTGAAGGGCTAAAGTAAGAGTTTGTGGTTAAATATTGCTCAATTAGAGCTTGAATTAAACGCTCGTTAGAAAAAGCGTGAAAAGCGTCATTATCCGCTTGCTTTTTTCTTGGCCTGTAAAGACAAGGCGTTAGCTGAGTTATCCACGGAAACTGTGGATAAGTGTGTTAATTGATATATGGAAAAATAGCATAGAGCGCCCTTTTGATACGGTGTGGTTGCTTTTTGACCGATATCGTTAAAGGGAATAAATGGCTGTAATAGAAGGTATGAGCTAAAAAAGCAAGAGGCAGAAAATCTTATTTAGAGTAATTACTTCAGGTATTTCTTCTGGCACGTTTTTCTGTGAATTAAGAATCTCAGAAACTTGGATAAGCTGTGGGAAACTAAGTGCTAGTAAAGGTATAAAAGAGGTGGTGATAAGCGATGTATTGCCAAATAAAGTTGACAATGTGCTGTGTGAGGGCAGTGATAATACGCCGATAGCCAGTTAGGATCAATAGGTGAGATATAAATTTTTTGTTTCAGTTTTGAACCATGGCGTCGAGTGTAGATACGGCCAGTTAATCCCTGATCAGGAGATACATAAAGCTATTGTGGCACGCTGGATCTTGGATGAATGATTGACATAATAAAACGGCATAGGACAATGTAGGCCACTGATCATATAGCCAGTACGGTAATTCTATGGATAAGTCTTCTAGCAAAACGTTTAAGCTGTCTTCCAACTATGCTCCTTCCGGTGACCAGCCGGGGGCTATTAAGCAGTTGCTGGAGGGGTTGGAAGCCGGACTGGCGCACCAGACGCTGCTGGGCGCAACGGGAACCGGTAAAACCTTCACAGTGGCGAATGTGATTGCCGAAGCAGATCGTCCTACCTTGATTCTTGCTCCCAATAAAACGCTGGCAGCGCAGTTGTATGGCGAGATGAGAGAGTTCTTTCCGGAAAATGCGGTGGAATATTTCGTTTCTTATTATGACTACTATCAGCCGGAAGCCTACGTGCCGACCACGGATACGTTTATCGAAAAAGACGCCTCGGTGAATTCTCACATTGAGCAAATGCGGCTGTCGGCCACTAAGGCGCTGATGGAGCGACGCGATGTCATCATTATTGCTTCGGTGTCGGCGATTTATGGTCTGGGGGATCCGGACTCATACCTGAAAATGATGCTGCATATTCGCCGTGGCGATATTATCGACCAGCGCGATATCTTGCGTCGTCTTGCAGAGCTGCAATATACCCGTAATGAGATGGCTTTTGAGCGGGGGCATTTCCGGGTGCGTGGCGAAGTCATTGATATCTTCCCGGCGGAATCGGAAAAAGAAGCCGTCCGTATCGAGCTGTTTGATGAGGAAGTGGAATGTATCAGTGTGTTTGATCCGCTTACCGGCGCCATTCTGCAGCGCGATCTGCCGCGTTATACCATTTATCCGAAAACCCACTACGTCACGCCGCGAGAACGGGTACTGGAAGCTATTGAAGGCATCAAAGTCGAGCTGATAAGCCGTAAAAAAGATCTGCTGGCAAATAATAAGCTGGTGGAAGAGCAGCGTATTACTCAGCGTACTCAGTTTGATATTGAGATGATGAATGAACTGGGCTTTTGTTCCGGTATCGAAAACTACTCCCGTTACCTCAGTGGGCGCGCGGAAGGCGAACCGCCACCGACACTGTTTGATTATCTGCCGCCAGATGGCTTGCTGATCATCGATGAATCCCACGTGACGGTTTCGCAAATCGGGGCTATGTACCGGGGGGATCGTTCCCGGAAAGAAAATCTGGTTGAGTACGGTTTCCGACTGCCGTCGGCACTGGATAACCGACCTTTGAAATTTGAAGAATTTGAAGCACTGGCTCCGCAGACGCTTTATATTTCTGCGACGCCGGGCAGCTATGAGATTGATAAATCTGGTGGTGAAATTGCAGAGCAGGTGGTTCGTCCTACTGGCCTGCTGGATCCTGAAATTGAGGTGCGACCGGTAGCCACCCAGGTGGATGATCTGCTCTCGGAAATCCGTATTCGAGAGGCCAAAAATGAGCGGGTGCTGGTAACAACCCTGACCAAGCGAATGGCAGAAGACCTGACTGAATATCTGAGTGAGCATGGGGTAAAAGTGCGGTACCTCCACTCAGACATTGATACCGTTGAGCGGGTTGAGATTATTCGTGATTTGCGTCTGGGTGAGTTTGATGTGCTGGTCGGGATCAACCTGTTGCGGGAAGGTCTGGACATGCCGGAAGTATCACTGGTGGCAATCCTGGATGCCGACAAAGAAGGCTTCCTGCGCTCTGAGCGTTCTCTGATCCAGACAATTGGCCGTGCGGCACGTCACCTTGAAGGCCGCGCGATTCTGTACGCTGACCGGATAACCGGGTCAATGGAACGGGCGATCAACGAAACTAACCGGCGTCGTGACAAGCAGATCGCGCACAATGAAAAGCACGGCATTGTGCCACAAGCACTCAACAAGAAAGTGTCCGACATCATGGAGCTGGGTGGTGCCGGTAAAGGCCGTAAAACGAATCGGGCTGCACAGCTGCATAAAGTGGCTGAGAAGAAAGGTACGTATAGCACGATGACTCCGCAGCAGCTGGAGTCGGAAATTCAGGGACTTGAAAAGCAAATGTATGATGCTGCCCAGAACCTGGAGTTTGAGACCGCGGCCGAGTTGCGCGATAAGATCCACAGCCTGAGAGAGCAGTTCATCGCGAACAGTTGAGTAGTCGTCGCTGAGCCGTAGTATTTTTGTAGTTTGTATCTTTGCTGCATGTAATCAGTGGCTGAAAGGCAAGTTTTTCAGCCTGAATTAGGACAAACGGTTCAGCGTAGCCAAATTTCAGGTAAAAAAAAGCCAACCGAAAATAGGTCGGTTGGCGTCATTGTTTAAGTGAAAATATTCCACAAACAACGTCAGTTGGCTAGGTTGACTCTCAGGAAGAGTCACAATAGTTAATGCAGGCTCTGTGCCAACTTTTGTTGTGTTCTTTAATTGCACTTTTTTATTAGGGATAGTGGGGTTTTTGAACATGATTGACTTGCAGAACCGTACTGCGAATTGCATTTTGCAAATCAATATGCAATTCATAATGAAAAATTCGCACAAAAATGCAAACATAATAAAAAAGTGATACCTCTTTTTTTCTATTTATTACAATTAGTAAAGAGTCACTGGATTTGGAGGGGCAATGGAGAGCAAATCTAAACATCGTCAAGTCTTGATGGTTGAAGACACGGCGTCCGTAGCGACGTTGTACAAGTCCTACCTGAATCCGCTTGGAGTGGCTGTCACTATCGTTGGAACAGGTTCCGATGCGCTGGCGTTTATTAAAGATACCGTCCCGGATTTGATCCTGCTTGACTTGCGATTGCCTGATATGACCGGTTTAGAAGTGCTGGAAGCGGTCAAAAATGATTATCCGAATGTGCCGGTCGTGATCATGACGGCGCATGGTTCAATCGATGTGGCGGTTGAAGCCATGCGATATGGCGCTCAGGACTTTTTGATTAAACCGTGCGAAGCCGATCGGCTCCGGGTGACAGTCAATCAGGCGCTGAAAGAAGAACAGCGCAAAAGTGAAGGGCAGACAACCTCAAAACAAACCGGTGCGCAGTATCAGGGATTTATCGGGAACAGCTTACCGATGCAAGCCGTGTATCGGGTGATTGAATCAGCGGCTTCCAGTAAAGCGACAGTCTTTATTACCGGTGAAAGCGGAACCGGTAAAGAAGTGTGTGCCGAAGCCATTCATGCTGCCAGCCCACGCAGCGATAAGCCGTTTGTCGCGCTTAACTGTGCCGCGATTCCAAAAGAGCTGATTGAAAGTGAACTGTTCGGCCACGTGAAAGGTGCGTTTACCGGGGCATCGACCGAGCGTCAGGGCGCTGTGGAGATGGCGAACAACGGCACCCTGTTTCTTGATGAGTTATGTGAGATGGATTTGGATTTGCAAAGCAAGTTGCTTCGTTTTATTCAAACCGGCACTTATCAGAAAGTGGGCTCATCCAAAACGCAGTCGGTTGACGTCCGTTTTGTCTGTGCAACAAACCGTAACCCGTGGCTGGAAGTGCAGGAAGGGCGTTTTCGTGAAGATCTTTACTACCGCCTGCATGTCATTCCAATTACCCTGCCACCACTTCGTGACCGTGGGGAGGATGTCCTTGAAATTGCGCATGCCCTGTTGGCGTTGATGTCAGTGGAAGAGGGCAAAAACTTCAGCCGTTTTGCACCTGAAGTCATGGAGTTATTCCGTCGCTACCACTGGCAGGGGAATGTCCGGGAGTTGCAGAATGTAATTCGGAATATCGTCGTGCTCAATAGTGGTGAAGAAGTCACCCTGATGATGGTTCCGCCTCCCATTAACAATGGTGGCGTTAATTTTGCATCTCCTCGTAACACAGTGGTGAGTACCCCGCTGGACAGCGATCCAGTACCGTCGGTGGGAACCAGCCAAATTGTAGATAAGTCACAGGTTGAACCGCTCTGGGTAGTCGAAAAGCGAGCGATTCAGGCGGCCATCGATGCCTGTGATGGAAATATTCCGCGCGCTGCGGGCTTATTGGAAGTCAGTCCGTCAACGATTTATCGAAAATTACAAACCTGGCAGGAAGCCCAAGGTTAGTTGTAGGGAGAGTATTGCATGACATCGATTATCAATGCAGATACCATCAAACGAATGGCTGATGAAGTGGGTCACGACACATTGCAGCTGTTGTTGAATGTGTTCAGCGACGAACTTGACCAGTATTTTCGTCAATTATCCTCCCAGCCTACGATCAGCCAGGTACGGGAGATCAGCCACGCGATTAAAAGCAGTGCCGCTAGCTTTGGGGCAGATGAACTGGCCGTAATGGCTCAGGAATGCGAGTCTCGGGTGAAACAGGGGCAGGATCAGTGGATTCTGGACCATCTGCCTGAATACAGACAGATGGTGGAAGGTATGGCGATAGAATACAGACGATTAGCGAGCCTGGAGAATCCGGTCAACTGCCTGTCGTAACTTTTCTCTGTCGTGCCGCCATTGGTGGTTGTTTGATGCGAGGGGCATAATCAGTTGCTGATACTTCGCATCAATCGCCTCCTGCTGGCGATCAGTTACAATCACATCAATCGGGCGGCCGCCCATCGAACGTTCACACCAACGCAGCATATCGGCCAGGGTCATTTTTCCCGCAGGGCCTTTTTCCTTATCCAGATTCATTACAAAGACGATCTTCGCGCGGCAGCGCTTCAGTGCCAGCTCAATCTCTTTGAGCAGTAACGGCGGCATAATGCTGGTCAGGAAGCTACCTGGGCCCAGCAGGATTAAATCAGCCTGTGCAATTGCCTGAACCGCTTCTTTGGTCGCAGGCACTGCCGGTTCAACGTAAAGCCGCAGCGGTACGTCTTCCAGCTCATCGACGCTGGTCTCGCCACAGATGATTTCTCCGCTTGGGGTCATGGCAGAAAGATCAGCCGGGTGTTCTGACATCGGTAGAATATGAGGTTGCACTTTGAGCATGTCCCGGATCAGGTTGATGGCTTCCAACGGCCGAATGGACAGATTATCAAGCGCCTTAAGCATCAAATTACCCAGGTTATGGCCATCCAGTTCGCCATTGCCCTTGAACCGATACTCAAAAATCATCGACCCTACCGAAGGCTCAGTAATCAGCTGGTTAATACAGTTGCGGGTATCCCCCCAGGCGATACCGCCCTGACAGGCTCGTATACGGCCGGTTGAACCGCCGTTGTCCGTTGTGGTGACAATGCCGGTGACCTTATCGCCAAAGTCGGATAGGGCTGAAAGCATGCGGCCAAGCCCATGTCCACCGCCAATGGCAACAATGCGTGGGCCGGTGTCGGCCGGAATGGTATCGGTCGGTGTAAGAGGGTCAACCGTAATTGCGCGGGTACTGTCTGACGTCATGGAGTCTGTCTGTGATCAAATTCTTGCTGTGCCCCGAGTGTAACCTGTCAATGTCAGAGGAAACAACTGCAGGTGCCGGGATGATATATTAATCACGTTTAGTATGGGTGGGCTGAATAAAAAATGCCCTCTCAAAAAGGCGGAGAGGGCGGAAAGACAACATCGGCAGCAATTGGGTATCAATGCGGTTTTTGCATAATGCTCATCAGATAGTCGTAGGTGTCATGGCAGTTCGGAGCACTCAACAGTACTTGTTTCTCACTCGCCGGTACCGGTAATAACTCCAGCCAACGCTGACACAGCCAGCTCAGGTTGTTGTATTGTTTTTTCTTGTGTAGCCCGCTGAGTTCGGGGTGCTTGTCAAACACGACTTTCAGTTTGTCTGCCAGAATTTGCTGATCCCGGCGAAGCTCAATGTCCGGCCAGCGTGGAATACTTTCGCATTCCGCCATGAACATGCCTTCATCGCACTCCTGCAAGCTGTCGATACGAAACGTTTCGTGGCCGACCACAGTGACAATCAGCGTTCCGTCTTCTGGTGAGATGTCAAAATCTTCGACAGTCACGCGGGTGCCAATATGGAAGAAGTGCTGACCGTGTTCATCTTGATCAAACATGCAAACACCAAGACTCTGACTGGACTTCATGGCCGATTTAAAGTTTTCCATTTGTGTACCAGGGGCGATACGGATTGGAATACGGCCACCAGGCAAGATATGACGTTTTTGAAATAATAGTGGAATGTACTGTTTCATAGTCTGCTCCGGTTGCCTTTGTCTGGTGATATAGACAAAGCAAATGTGATGCCGGAATTTCAGACCGCTGTTATTTCTACGCTGGTGGCCGTTTTAAAATGTTGTAGTTTCATTTTGCAAAACGAATTGCATATATTCCTGTGCATTTTGCGAATCATTTTTGATTTGCAATGATTTTTAGCGCGTTGTCACTAGGCAGCAGCTCTAAATGGCTTTGTT
Organism: Photobacterium sp. GSS17; assembly: GCF_028621875.1. Lineage (NCBI taxonomy): Bacteria > Pseudomonadati > Pseudomonadota > Gammaproteobacteria > Vibrionales > Vibrionaceae > Photobacterium > Photobacterium sp. GSS17. The sequence goes on from NZ_CP117517.1 coordinate 1,133,226, forward strand.
CGTCAAAGTACCATCCTTTAATTAATCCTTTCTCCTGCATATCCAGAAAACCGTCGATCACTTGCTGAGCTTGTTTCCTGGCTTGCTTGGCATCCAGACCTTCTTCCCGCTGCAAGTAGAGCGCAATATCATCAATTGAAGCCGATTCGATAATATTGGACATAATATCCTCACTTTTTGTAAGAAAATATTCCCATACTTACTTAAGTAGTATTGTCGTGAAATCTGTGGAACGGTAGAATGCGGCACGAATTTTTTGCAGTGATTTGCCACACGTGCTAATGATCTGATACTTTTATTAACAGTACGCTATTGTGCTCATTTCGGTTTAATCAACAGAGGCACAATTGCCATAACTCCGAGCTTGCTGCACTAAGTTCCTGATCTTGGCCTAGGGTCTGTGACGGGGATAGGTGAGTTAAGCCAGTGACAGGTTGTCACCAGGGTCGATAAAGAAATGCATCGGCCTCCCATATTTGGAAAGGTGTTCCGTGGCGAAACAATTTGAAGATAGCTTCCATCGCAAATTCTATTATTTGCGTCTTTCAGTTACAGACGTCTGTAACTTCAAATGCACATACTGCTTGCCTGATGGCTACCACCCGGCGGAGAAGAAAAAGCCGTCTTTTCTGACGCTGGATGAAATCCATCGAGTTACGGCTGCTTTTGCAGAATGTGGCACAACAAAAGTCCGCATCACTGGCGGAGAGCCAAGCCTGCGTCGAGATTTTACCGACATCATCCGCACCGTGGCAGAACAGCCGGGCATTAAGAAAGTGGCTACCACAACCAATGGTTACCGGATGGCCAAGCAGGTACGTCAATGGCGTGACGCCGGGTTGACGAGCATCAATGTCAGTGTCGATAGCCTTGACCCCAGAATGTTCTACCAGATCACTGGCGAGAACATGTTTCAGCAGGTGATGGAAGGCATTGATGCGGCTTTTGATGCCGGTTTTGAGCAGGTGAAGGTCAACACCGTGCTGCTTAAAGATCTGAACTCCCAGCAGCTGCCGCAATTTCTGGCCTGGATCAAACATCGTCCTATTCAATTGCGCTTTATTGAACTGATGCAAACCGGTGAGATGGACACGTTATTCAATAACCACCATGTCTCTGGTGTCGCGATCCGCAATCATCTCATTGCTAACGGTTGGGTGCTTAAACTCAAGAGCAGCAATGATGGCCCGGCTCAGGTGTTCTGTCATCCGGACTATCAGGGTGAAATCGGCCTGATCATGCCTTACGAGAAAGATTTCTGTAAAAGCTGTAACCGCTTGCGTGTCTCTGCTATGGGGAAACTGCACCTGTGTCTGTTTGGCGATCACGGTGTCGACTTACGTGATCTCATGCAGCAGGATGACCAGCGAGAGGCGTTGATCGCGCGTATTCAGGGTGGGTTGAATGATAAAGCGGTGAGTCATTTTCTTCAGGAAGGCAACACCGGGATGACTCCTCATCTGGCATCTATTGGCGGTTAAGACTGCCTGATCTCTAATTCTTTTCTTCTGGTAAATACGGATGAATCAGTTCACGCATATTAATGCTTCAGGCGAAGCAAACATGGTTGATGTGTCTGCAAAAGCAGACACAGTACGAGAAGCACGCGCAGAAGCCTTTGTGCATATGGCGCCTGAAACACTGCAGTTGATTGTCTCAGGACAGCATCATAAAGGGGATGTCTTCGCGACAGCCCGCATCGCTGGTATTCAGGCAGCGAAGAAAACCTGGGATTTGATCCCGCTTTGTCACCCGCTGCTACTGTCAAAAGTGGAAGTACAGCTGGAAGCCATTGAGTCAGAAAACAAAGTACGGATTGAATCTTGTTGTAAGCTAGCAGGAAAAACCGGTGTAGAAATGGAAGCTCTTACTGCTGCATCGGTTGCTGCTTTGACAATTTACGATATGTGCAAAGCGGTGCAAAAAGATATTGTCATCAGTCAGGTTAGGTTGCTGGAAAAAACGGGCGGTAAATCGGGTCATTTTAAGGTGGAAGCATGATTAAAGTTCTGTTTTTTGCACAGGTTAAAGAGTTGGTGGGGACGGATAGCCTGGAAATGACACCTGAATTTGCGACGGCTGAAGCACTGCGTGCCCATCTGGCGGAGCAGGGTGATAAATGGCAGTTGGCGCTGGAGCCAGGTAAGCTGCTGGTTGCGGTCAATCAGACAATCACGTCTCTAGATAGCGAACTGACTGACGGTGATGAAGTGGCCTTTTTCCCACCAGTGACCGGAGGCTGATGATGATTTCTGTTCAGTTTGAAGATTTCTCGGTGGCTGAGGAATATGCGCTGCTAGCGGAAGGGACGGACGCCGGTGCGGTTGTCACGTTTATCGGTAAAGTCCGTGATTTCAATCAGGGAGACAGTGTTACCGGACTCTCGCTGGAGCATTATCCGGGAATGACGGAAAAATCGCTGGCTGAGATCGTCGATAAAGCGCGTACACGCTGGCCGCTGCTAAAAGTGCGCGTGATTCATCGGGTTGGTGATTTAAATCTGGGTGATCAGATTGTGTTCGTTGGCGTGACCAGCGCGCATCGCGGTGCTGCTTTCGAAGCTTGTGAGTTCATCATGGACTACCTGAAAACGCAGGCCCCGTTCTGGAAGAAAGAGCAAACCCAGGAAGCGTCCCGATGGGTAGATGCCCGAGAGACAGATACTAACGCTGCTAAACGTTGGGAAAAATAATCAGCAGTCTGCTGACCTGTATCAGCACCTGATATCTGTCTGTTCAGGTGCTGTGCTACGTTGCGTTACCATTTTCCGGCTACAATTTTTGGTTCTCCCAGCAGCGTACCTAGCTATATCCTCTAAAGAGAAATTCAATCCCTTATCCATTACAGTTGAAAACGCTGTACCACGAACTATTCCCCTATATTCAGCTGCATAAACTTTCTTGATTATTCGGGTGTTTTTTCTGTTACCCCTGTGCTACTTTAAATTTAAAGGTGATAAATAACCATTAAAACTGAATGGTTAATCGGGCGTTGTGAGGGGCTTGTATATCCGGCTAATCATGAGATTGCATTCAGTAACAAATCACTTAGTCAGTCAACGAAGAATGAGACAAGGGAGCTGGCCTATGATCAGGAGCGATCGTTTACTCTATGAATTAGAGCCCGAGGGATTTGGCAGTCGCTTCTGCGAACCCTGGGAACAATGGAAAGAAAAAGCGCAGCGCGTTTTGCCGCATTTTCCGGATGATGTGTTGGAACAATGGGTGTATCGCCATTGGAAAGGCGTTTTTTATAATTGGGGCTGGCTGGATTTTCAGTCAATGCGATTCAGTTTAGAAGAGTGGACGACCACGAATATTCAGTCAAAAATCCAAACGCCTCATATTGATACAGTGAACAAATTATCGGGTCGAATGATGAATCCACTGTTCCAGAGAAGCTGGCTGGTTCAGGAAATGCAGTTGCTGGGGACTTGGCCAGTTGCGCCTATCGTTCTCCACTATGAAAGAGATCTACCCATGCTTAATGGCAAAACGCTGAAAGCCCCGTTTAACTTATTGGAAGGGCATCATCGTTTAGCCTATTTACGTCAAATGGCTGAACAAGGTGTCGATGTGTGTGAACAGCATAAAGTGTGGGTTGTCAGAATTCCACTTCATTAAATATTCATTCATCTTCATATTTGATAAGCGGGTATTTTCATATCCGCTTTTTTGTTTTTGCCCATCCCAATCTTAAGTCCCTGCAAAAATCCCCCATTATTAAATTCTTTGTGAGGATAAAAATAGACTGTTTTTTGTTCTGCTTTGCGGTGTTCATGTTTGTTTTGTGTGATTTTTTTATATTTATTTTGTTTGTTTATAGTTTAAATATTCCTTTTAGTTATTTAATTTTTCCTGATGTGAAAAGGTGTTTTAGTCATTTAATGATTAATTTATCAATTGCTTGGTTCTGTTTTTTTGGTTTTTTATTCATTTTTTTGTTGATTGTATGTTTTTGGCGGTTGGGTTTAGATCTTTTTAGAAAGCTGTTTAGCAGTATTTTGTTATGTTGATGTTAAAAAGTTCTGTTGCTATGTTTCGTGGCGACTCAGGACGAGTTGATACACAAAATAATTACAGGAAAGTAAAATGAAAAAAACACTACTAGCAGCAGTTATTCCCGCCGTATTATTCTCTACCACCGCGTCGGCCGTCGAAATCGTGAAAAGTGATGAGGCCCTGGTCGATTTTTATGGTCAGTTGCGTACGGAAATCAAAAAGCTAGAGGACAAGGATGTGACTCTAAATGCCGGTTCATCACGAGCTGGTGTGCAAGCGCAGTACAAAGTTAATGATACTGTGGATGTTTTCGGTAAGGTTGAATTCGGACTTAACTACACTACCGATACTGAAGATTATGCAATGAAAAACCGCCTGCACTTTGCGGGACTGGACACTCAATTCGGAAAGATCTCCTTTGGTCGTCAGTGGGTTGTTGCTGATGATATCTACGGTGCAGATTACTCGTACTTCTTCGGTGGAACCGGTCTGCGTTATTCAACGCTATCAGGTGCTCGCCACGATTCACTGATTAAATATAACTACGAAGGTGAAAACTTCATTCTGGCTGCTAACTACGGTTTGCCAGAAGATGATTCAAATCAGGAATTGTCTGAGCTGTTCGTCGCATCAAGCTTTGGTGGTTTTAACTTCCACCTGGGTGGTGGTGTTAACCGTGATAAAACCGTTTCTATTGCCGATGGTGTTTCTGCGGATATCGAAAACACTTACTATGAAGGTACTGTTGAGTATACCTTTGGCCCGGCGCTGATCGGTTTCACGTACTACAACGCGGAACTGGAAAACAAAGCGACTGGTGCAACCATCGATGAAGACGCATACAGTCTGGCCGGTACTTTCAGCTGGGCGGACAATGCAACAGCTTACGCGGGTTATGAATATACAGATCAGAAATCCGATGCATTCACCGAAGATGGTGACGGTAAACTGTTCTACATTGGCACCGATTACCACTTCAACAGCTGGTCACGTGTGTATGTTGAATACGCGTATGCTGACGGCAGCACACTGGGCTACACCAACAAAGAAAGCGATAGCTTCGTTGGTATTGCAACTGCTGACGGCGAAAGCTCGTTTGCTGTAGGTGCTCGCGTTTACTGGTAATTCTGGTCCATGGTTCATTGTCTTGTTTATTTTTGCCCGGTATCTGCCGGGCTTTTTTATCGGATAGGCTAACCAGCCAGCTGAGAATTACTCCTTCTTTATATAGATGCTCTTGTACTTAGGCACCTTTTTTATCTTTAGGTACCTCCTATATAAAGAGGGAAAAATCGGGAACGTGGCCTGTTCTGTATCATCAGTGTTCGTCGAATTTGTTCATTTGCTGGTAACACCTGCGCTCGGCAGCGTTGAGCTCCATCATGATCAGGTCGATATCAGCCTGTTGCTGCAGCAGTTTATACTGCCGTGCCCGAATAGTATTGAGCATCACCTGCACCTGCTTTTTGTTTTGAGCCTCAGCATCGTACAAATTAAACAGCTCCTGAATGTCATTCAACGTAAAGCCCAGTCTTTTTCCGCGCAGGATTAATTTTAGGCGTGCTCTGTCCTGACGAGAGAAAATGCGGTTTTTTCCTTCTCGCTGTGGTTTCAGAAGCCCCTGATCTTCGTAAAAGCGGATACTTCTTAAGGTTACTGAGAATTCTTCAGCCAGTTCAGAAATGGAGTAGGTGTGTTGCCGGGAGGAGGGTTTGGTGATCATTGTACATTCCGTTTATTACCACTGATGTTACGGCCGTCAGGGCCGGGACCTGTTCCTTGATCCTTCCGGATAATTTCACAGTGGGGAGCAAATAACAAGTGAGGTAATAAAGAAGAAACTAGCCCCTTGAAATCAAGGGGCTAGAGGTGGTGTCAAGGCTGCTAACGCTTATTTGGCACCGTTGGTACCGTCTTTGGTTTTATGAGCCGGAGGCACATAACCATGACGTACACGGGAAGGGCTTGGACGTGAAAAACAACCAGCTGGTCTCATACTTTTCAAACTCTCAAGATAGAACGGAACGGGAACGGAATGTGTTGGTTAAGACTAATGTTATGAAGTGCATAGCCAACAGAGATGATAGTAGCGTTATTCATGTGTTAGAGAAACGTGTCCGTCTTGAAAATGAGTCTATGTAAAAACTTATTCTATAAGGTCTCTTTTATATGCATAGCAGTTATTAAAAAAGCGCTGAGAATCGGACCCTTCCGGCAGGATAGGTCATCCTGTGCCATAGTGTAGAAGTGCTGGTTTATCAGACTAAATGACAGCCGTCAGAAAAGAGTATTGCACTACGTCTGCTTTGTCTGTTTTATCAGCCCTGCATGGCAACCGGGCTTGTCATGCACTGCACTTAACGGTTAACAGCGGAGGGTTCCATGAAGCACAAACGCATGAGCAATCGCCGGATTAAACAAATGCTGGGTGATATTAACCACGATGGTCTGTTTGACGAGGTGGTCAGTCATGAAGGCAGGCAGCCTGTCGTCGAGAAAAAAGCAGAATCGATGGATGATATCCCGCCAAACATCAATATAGACAGTGAAAATAAATAGACTGATCAAATTTTAAGCGCCGAAAAGGCGCTTTTTTTGGTATGAGTTCAAGTTTTGACAGACCTCCAGTTGACTGTTCTTTTTTTAAACGTTGCAAAAAGATGAATATGCTGCCGGTTTGTTCGGTTTTATGATTATTTATTCAATTTTTGTTATTTTTTGGGTTTTCTGGCGGAAATTACTCCTCATTACCTGTTCTGTGATACATCAAACTGCAACATTTGTTGCATCTGGTGGGTTGTTCTATATGGGTGTTACAGATCAGAATTATGTCGCTTTCTGTAAACAAAATGTGGCAAATTACTTCGATGCCTGCTAATGTTTTGACCAATTCTTCGGTTGCTTTGTGTCGTTTAGGATTAACGATGCAAATATTGCAACAGGTTAGAGTCTATGCCGACCGAAGAGACTCAAGGACGTACAATCTATGTATCGGAGTTAATGCATGTATAAGAATAAGATTACCCAGGCTCTTCTTCTGGGTGCGGGTATGGCGGTAGCAACCACATCATTTTCTACTCTTGCTGCGAATGTTCCTGCTGGTGTCAAACTGGCTGATAAACAGGAAATGGTTCGTGGCAACGGCACCGAAGTAGAATCCCTGGACCCGCAAAAAGTATCTGGTGTACCAGAATCTAACGTTATCCGTGATCTGCTGGAAGGTCTGGTTAACCAGGATGGTGAAGGCAAGCTGGTTGGCGGTGTTGCTGAATCATGGGAAACAACAGATAACACAACCTGGACCTTCCACCTGCGTAAAGACGCTAAATGGTCTAACGGCGATCCAGTGGTTGCCGGCGATTTCGTATACGCCTGGCGTCGTCTGGCGGATCCGAAAACGGGTTCTCCTTATGCTTCATACCTGGAAATGACAACAATGCAGAACGCATCAGATGTTATTTCTGGCAAAAAATCTCCTGACACACTGGGTGTAGAAGCGGTAGACGCGCACACTCTGAAAGTCACTCTGGAAAAACCCGTTCCATATTTCGTTTCAATGACCGTGCATACTTCTATGAAGCCGGTAAACCAGAAGGTCGTTGAAACGTTCGGTGACAAGTGGACCAGCCCTGAAAATTACGTCAGCAATGGCGCATACGTGCTGGATAACTGGGTAGTGAACGAGCGTATCGTTCTGACGCGCAATGCGAACTACTGGGACAATGCCCACACTGTACTGAACAAAGTCACTTACCTGCCGATCGAAAATCAGGTTGCTGAAATGAACCGCTTCCTGGCCGGTGAAGTAGACGTTACTTATGAAATGCCAAACGAGCACTTCAGCCGTCTGGTGAAAGAGCATCCGGAAGATGTCAAAGTGACACCTTACCTGTGTTCTTACTACTACGAGTTCAACACGGCGAAAGCACCGTTTGATAACGAGAAAGTACGTAAAGCACTGTCTTATGCAATCGATCGTGACGTTATTGCCAAATTCATCGTTGGTAAAGGTGAAACACCAGCCTACAACTTCACGCCACTGGCGACCAATGGTCTGGAAGTTGAAATGCCTGACTACTCTAAGCTGTCTCAGAAAGAGCGCGTAGAGAAAGCAAAAGCCCTGCTGGCTGAAGCGGGTTACGGCAAAGATAACCCACTGAAATTCGATCTGCTGTACAACACCAGTGAAAACCACAAGAAGATTGCGGTCGCTATCGCGTCTATGTGGAAGAAAAACCTGGGCGTGACAGCAGTGCTGGAAAACCAGGAGTGGAAGAGCTATCTGGACAGCAAGCGTCAGGGTAACTTCGACGTTTCCCGTGCCGGCTGGTGTGGTGACTACAACGAAGCATCTACCTTCCTGGCAATCATGCGTGATGGCCACTCTCAGAACTATCCGAAGTACACTAGCCAGTCTTACGACAAAAAACTGGACCTGGCACTGACTGCTGCATCTGACGCAGACCGTTCAAGTGCTTACAAAGATGCGGAATCACTGCTGGCGAAAGACATGCCTATCATGCCTATCTACCACTATGTGAACGCACGTCTGGTAAATCCTAAGCTAGGCGGTTACCCAGAGCGTAACCCTGAAGATAACATCTTCAGTAAAGACCTCTACATCATCGCTGACTAATTCATAGTTACTATAAGCAATGATCCTTTATGCACTGCTCTCAGGAAGAGAGCAGTGCAGCTTTGGTATTTTTATACCAGTTGATTTGACTGTCACAGACTGATGAACGGTGGAGTTTATGATTAAATTCATCGCTAAACGGATTTTTGAAGCAATACCGACCCTGTTGGTGTTAATTACAATTTCCTTCTTCCTGATGCGCTTTGCACCAGGTAACCCTTTCTCAAGTGAGCGCCCGCTTCCGCCGGAAGTGATGGCGAATATTGAAGCCAAATACGGCTTGGATAAACCGGTATTTGATCAGTACACCACATACCTGACCAATATCGTCCAGGGTGACTTCGGCCCGTCATTTAAATACAAAGATTTCACCGTTAATGAGCTGGTTTCTGAAGCCTTGCCGGTATCGGCAAAAATCGGTTTCTTTGCGTTTATCTTTGCTCTGGTAATGGGGGTCACGGTCGGTACCATTGCCGCCCTGAAACAGAATAGCTGGGTGGATTACTGCATTATGTCGACGGCGATGGCCGGGGTAGTGATGCCGTCCTTTATCCTCGCGCCGGTACTGATTTACATTTTCTCCATCAACCTGGGCTGGTTGCCGGCGGGTGGCTGGAACGACGGTTCTACAAAATTTGTGCTGCTGCCGATGATCGGCATGTCGCTGCTTTACGTGGCGACATTCGCCCGTATTACCCGTGGTAGCATGATTGAAACGCTAAACAGTAACTTCATCCGTACTGCACGTGCGAAGGGACTGAGCTACACCTACATCATCCTGAAGCATGCTCTGAAACCAGCGATGCTGCCCGTGGTGTCATACATGGGTCCGGCTTTTGTCGGCATCATCACAGGTTCTGTGGTTATCGAAACTATCTTTGGTCTGCCGGGTATCGGTAAGTTGTTCGTGAATGCTGCCTTTAACCGCGATTACTCGCTGGTTCTGGGTATCACTATCCTGATCGGGACACTAACGATTATTTTCAACGCCGTGGTTGATATTGTGCTGGCGTACATTGATCCGAAGATTCGTTACTAAGAGGCCAACAGATGATGCTTACTAAAAAAGAAAACGTGAAGGCCGTTGAAAATTTTTCCGAGCAGTTGGAAATTGAAGGCCGTAGCTTATGGCAGGATGCCCGCATTCGATTCACCCGCAACCGTGCGGCCATGGTGAGCCTGGCGATCCTGTTCCTGATTTCTCTGGCCGTGATTTTTGGCCCGATGTTTAGTCAGTACGCATTTGATGATACTGACTGGTACGCGTTGCATAGCGCGCCAAGTTTGGGTCCGGAAGGGCACTTCTTCGGGACGGACAGCCTGGGGCGTGACCTCTACACCCGTACCCTGATCGGCGGTCGAATCTCATTGATGGTCGGTATCATGGGCGCGCTGGTGGCCGTGATTATCGGTACACTTTACGGTGCGGCCTCTGGTTTCATCGGTGGCCGAACAGACCGCATCATGATGCGTATTCTGGAAATCCTGTACTCCATTCCGTTCATGTTCTTCGTGATCGTGCTGGTAACATTCTTTGGCCGAAACATCATGCTGATTTTCGTGGCAATCGGGGCCATTTCTTGGCTCGATATGGCGCGTATCGTGCGTGGTCAGACACTGTCGCTGCGCAGCAAAGAGTTCATCGAGGCCGCGCATGTTTCAGGCGTAAGCAAATGGCGCATCATTACCCGCCATATCGTGCCTAACGTACTGGGTATCGTTGCTGTTTATTCCACGCTGCTGGTACCGTCAATGATTTTGACAGAATCCTTCCTCAGCTTCCTGGGCCTTGGGGTACAAGAGCCAATGACCAGTTGGGGCGCATTGCTGCAAGAAGGCTCACAGACAATGGAAGTGGCGATTTGGCAATTGATGTTCCCTGCCGCCTTTATGGTGGTGACCCTGTTCTGCTTTAACTATGTGGGTGACGGATTGCGTGACGCACTGGATCCGAAAGACAGATAACAATAATAAGACGCCCGTCGGCCTGACGGCTTAACTGACCGTTCAGGCTGAAGGTGAAGAGTTATAAGGAAGTATTATGAGCTTATTAGATGTCAAAGATCTACGCGTAGAGTTTAAGACTCAGGATGGCATTGTCACCGCGGTAAACGATCTGAACTTCTCTCTGAAACAGGGTGAAACCCTGGGTATTGTTGGCGAATCAGGCTCAGGTAAGAGCCAGACCGTCTTTGCTATCATGGGATTACTAGCGAAAAACGGCGTGATCTCTGGCAGTGCCAAATTTGAAGGCCGTGAGATCCTGAACCTGCCGGAAAAAGAGCTGAATAAGATCCGGGCAGAACAAATCGCCATGATTTTCCAGGATCCGATGACCTCCCTGAACCCGTACATGAAAGTCAGCGATCAGCTGATGGAAGTCCTGATGTTGCACAAAGGGATGGGTAAAGCAGAAGCGTTTGAAGAAAGCGTACGTATGCTGGAAGCGGTGAAAATTCCTGAAGCCCGCAAGCGTATCACTATGTACCCGCACGAGTTTTCCGGCGGTATGCGTCAGCGTGTGATGATCGCTATGGCGCTGCTGTGTCGTCCTAAACTGCTGATTGCCGATGAGCCGACTACCGCTCTCGACGTGACCGTTCAGGCGCAGATCATGGAACTGCTGAACGAGCTGAAGAGCGACTTTAATACGGCGATCATTATGATCACTCACGATCTGGGTGTGGTAGCCGGTAGTTGTGACAAAGTGCTGGTCATGTATGCCGGACGTACCATGGAGTACGGCAAAATCGATGAGATTTTCTATAAGCCAGCACACCCGTACACCGAAGGCCTGCTAAAAGCGATCCCGCGTCTGGATACGGAAGGAGAAGAACTGCCGACAATCCCGGGTAATCCGCCAAACCTTCTGCGTCTGCCAGTTGGCTGTCCGTATCAGGAGCGTTGCCACCGGGCATCCAGCCGCTGTTCGCAGGAGGCGCCTGCGCTGGAAGCGTTTGCCGATGGCCGCTTACGTGCTTGTTTTTCTGATGTGGGGACATGGTAATGGATGTACAAAAGAACCTGCTGCTGGATATTACAGATCTGAAAGTTCACTTTGATATTGCCCAGAAATCGGCCTGGCCGTGGACCAAACCTCTCAAGCTGAAAGCCGTGGATGGGGTCGGTATTCGCCTTTACGAAGGTGAAACGCTGGGGGTCGTGGGCGAGTCTGGTTGTGGTAAATCGACCTTTGCTCGTGCCGTCATTGGCCTGGTGGAAGCGACTGACGGTAAGGTTGTGTGGTTGGGCCAGGATCTGACTCGGCTGAATCACAAAGAAATGCGTGAAAAGCGTAAAGACATTCAGATGATTTTCCAGGATCCACTGGCATCGCTGAACCCGCGTATGACGGTTGGCGAAATCATTGCTGAGCCGCTAAAAGCGTATTTCCCGGAACTGTCTTCTGATGATGTAAAGCAACAGGTTAAAGCCATGATGGCGAAAGTGGGCCTGCTGCCGAACGTGATTAACCGTTACCCGCACGAATTTTCCGGTGGCCAGTGTCAGCGTATTGGTATTGCCCGCGCCCTGATTCTGAAGCCGAAGCTGATTATCTGTGATGAACCGGTATCTGCTCTGGACGTGTCGATTCAGGCGCAAGTGGTCAACCTGCTGAAATCGCTGCAAAAAGAAATGGGTCTGAGCCTGATTTTCATTGCCCACGACTTGTCAGTGGTGAAACATATTTCTGATCGCGTGATGGTGATGTATCTGGGCAATGCGGTGGAGATGGGAGAAGCGGATGCGTTGTTCACCGAACCTAAGCACCCGTATACCAAAGCGCTGATGTCAGCCGTGCCGATTCCGGATCCGGAGCTCGAACGTAATAAAGAAATCCAGTTGCTGGAAGGCGACTTACCATCGCCAATGAACCCGCCGTCGGGGTGTGTTTTCCGTACACGTTGCCCGGTAGCCACCGCGGCTTGTGCAGAGAAAAAACCACAGCTGGAAGGCACTGACATTCACGCTGTGTCTTGTCTGCATGCCCACTAATCCAAGCCTGTGACAGGCTTTAAGCGCGGCGTCAAAGCCGCGCTTTTTTTATGCCTGTATCCGGCAGGCTAAGCTGTCTTTATTTACTCAACCGGGTACCAGTATCCCTGATTGACCAGCTGGGTCAGCAGGGCAATAAAGGCCGGATGGTCCAACAGTTTACCGAGCATGTTTTGGGTGATGTTTTCTTCATCACACAAATAGGTTGCCGCAACACCGCACTCTTCAGGTAATTCATAAGTCTCACCATTGATGAAGACCACATGTGGTTGCTCCGGGTAATAGAAAGCTCGCAGGCCGCCAAGACGCTTGAGTGCTTCGCCGCTTTCCAGGAACTGGTAAATTTCCGCCTGTTGCCATGGTGGCTCTGCGGCAATCACATCCAGATCATGGCGATTGTTGCTCAGGTGTTCACCCAGCCAGCGACGCATTAGCTGTGGGTGATCCATCAGGCTGCGCAGCATCCCTTCCAGATCGGCAAATTCATTGGCCGGAATGGCACCACTGGCCTTACGGGCATGCAGTTTCGGGTTGTGGTAATGCACATCGCCAATATCATTCGCAATCACATAATCGGCAAAACTGCTCAGCAGTTCCTGTTTCTTCGGCGAACGGAAACCGATAGAGAAGCTCATCGCGGTCTCAATGGCATAGCCGTCATGCGGAAAACCTGGCGGAATATAAAGAATATCGCCAGCTTCCAGAATCTCATCGATGATAGGATCAAACCCTTTGACATGGCGCAGGGCCGGATGACCAAATTCTTCCTCATAGTCATCTTTCTTCGGTCCGACCCGCCAGTGACGTTTGCCGGAACCTTGTACGATAAACACATCGTACTGATCGATATGAGGGCCGACACCACCGCCCGGGGTGGAATAGCTGACCATCAAATCGTCAAACAGCCAACCTGGCAGAGCCCGAAAAGGCGTGACGAGGCGAGCTGCACCTTCGTGCCAGTGGTTAACTGCCTGGACGGTAAACGACCAGTTGTCTTCCGGGACATGGTCAAAGCTGAGCGGCCCGTGCTTCACGTCCCACTCTTTTCCCTGACGGGCAATGTAACGGGAGTCGACTTCTTCTTCCATCGCCAGACCGGCCAGCTCATCCGGGCTGATCGGGTCGATAAAATGCTTGAAGCCGCCTTTGATAATCGTGGGTTTTTTCTGCCAGTATTCGGCCAGAAATTCATCCATTGAGAAGGTGAGTTGATACATATCTGATATATAGCTGACTGTGTAAGCGGGTAGTATACCCGAATGTCGGTAGTTTTATTGTAGAAAGAAAAAGGCCAGCATCGTGCTGGCCTTGAATATAAATTTTTGTATGACGTGATTACAGCTTGTCAGTCAGCTCGATTGCTGCACCGATGTAGTTGGCTGGCGTCATTTCTTTCAGGCGTGCTTTCTCGTGCTCTGGCAGTTCCAGACCATCGATGAAGTTACGCATGCCTTCGCCGTCAACACGCTTACCACGGGTCAGCTCTTTCAGCTTCTCGTAAGGTTTTTCAATGCCGTAGCGACGCATGACTGTCTGAATAGGCTCAGCCAGTACTTCCCAGTTCTTGTCCAGTTCAGCTTCCAGTGCACTGCGGTTCACTTCTAGCTTGCTGATACCTTTCAGGGTAGAAGTGTACGCGATGATCGCGTAGCCACAGCCAACACCCAGGTTACGCAGAACAGTAGAGTCCGTCAGGTCACGCTGCCAGCGAGAAACCGGTAGTTTCTGTGCCAGGTGAGAAAAGATCGCATTGGCCAGACCCAGGTTGCCTTCTGAGTTTTCAAAGTCGATTGGGTTAACTTTGTGCGGCATGGTTGAAGAGCCGATTTCACCAGCGATAGTCTTCTGCTTGAAGTGACCCAGAGCAATGTAGCCCCATACGTCACGGTCGAAGTCCAGCAGGATGGTGTTGAAGCGCGCGAAGGCGTCAAACAGCTCTGCGATGTAGTCGTGCGGTTCGATCTGCGTCGTGTACGGGTTCCAGGTCAGACCCAGAGACGTCACGAACTCTTCGCTGTACTGGTGCCAGTCAATTTCAGGGTACGCAGACAGGTGTGCGTTGTAGTTACCAACAGCACCGTTGATTTTACCCAGGATTTCAACGTTTTCGATTTGCTTGAACTGGCGCTCCATGCGGTACGCCACGTTAGCCATCTCTTTACCCATGGTTGACGGAGAAGCCGGCTGACCGTGAGTACGAGTCAGAAGCGGTACGTCACGGTATTCAGCCGCCAGGCCTTTAATCGCATCAATGACGTTACGCACTTCCGGCAGCATCACGTGCGCGCGCGCTTCGCTCAGCATCAGGGCATGTGACAGGTTGTTGATATCTTCAGACGTACAGGCAAAGTGAATGAACTCGTTCACTGCATGCAGTTCAGGAACTTCAGCAACTTTTTCTTTCAGGAAGTATTCAACAGCTTTTACATCGTGGTTGGTCGTGCGCTCAATGGTTTTGATGCGCATTGCGTCTTCTTCGCTGAACTCAGCAGCAATGCGGTCAAGGAAGGCATTGGCTTCATCACTAAACGCAGGAACTTCCACGATAGCATCAGTAGCGGCCAGTTTTTGCAGCCAGCGGATCTCAACGATGGTGCGGTACTTTAGCAGACCAAATTCACTGAAAATGCTGCGAAGGGCACTCGTTTTACTTCCGTAACGGCCATCTACCGGGGAAACAGCAGTCAATGCTGACAGTTCCATGTTGCTCTCTCCTGATTTTTGAGGTTTAAACAAGGTATAACTGAGGGTCCTGCCAAGCTGAATGGCACTCAGCAGGACTTTTTTATCTCAGGCCGCCAATCGACGGGCGACCTAACGCTTTTTGTTGTATCGCAATCGGTATTGCTTTTTGAGTCGTTGATTAGCTGCGAGCCAGCAGAATTTTCGCCTGCTCAACCATCTGCTTCCGACCAAAGATTAGGTGGCGGCGTTTACCACCAACCTGACGCCACAGCACTGCGGCACGAATTGCGGCAAGAAGCAGGGCACGGACTTTATGCTGAACACTTTGCTGCTGCAGGTGTGCCGGGGTACCGGTCACCTGAATTCGCGGGCCCAGCGGGCTAATGATGTCCAGGTAAATACTGGCCAGGTTGCTGATCATCTGATCTTCCATCAGCTCGAAATGTTCGATCTGACGCTTCGCAGTATCAATGCGATCACCCAGCTGAGCCATACTGTCGCGGCGGCTGGCCAGTTTGCGTTCCAGAGCCATAATACTGACCAGATAGCGGGTCAGCTCATTGCCTGACGGTGTATTGTCAATTTCAGATACCAGTGCTTCCAGACCCAGGCGAAGTTTGGATTCCTGGCCGTAGATTTCCAGGGTATTGGACGGGTCAGTCACCATGATGCTGTTCAGGCACGCTTCCAGCGCGTCATCATCACAGTGGCCGTCACGGGCGACTTTCTGAACAAGCTTTACTGCCTGGCAAATAGCTGCGAATGCAATAGTACGGTCATATAAAGTGTGTGCCACGTGTATCAACTCCCTTAGATACGCTTCTCGATAATCCCGCCACCCAGGCAGATTTCACCGTCATAAAAAACGGCAGACTGGCCTGGTGTTACCGCGATTTGCGGCTCATCAAAAATCACCTTGATGGTTTCATCATCCACTGGGATAACGGTACAAGGAATGTCCTGCTGGCGGTAACGGGTCTTCACTGTACAAGTGCGCGGTTCACGGATTGGTTGACGGTCAACCCAGTGCAGCTGCGAGGCAATCAGGCCTAAAGACTGCAGACGAGGGTGGTCTTTACCCTGGCCTACGATCAGTACATTGCGTTCTACATCTTTGTCGACAACGTACCAAGGATCTTCGTTACCGTTGCCGCCTTTCTGGCCACCGATGTGCAGACCTTTACGCTGCCCCAGGGTGTGGTACATCAGCCCTTGGTGCTCACCGATTTCGTTGCCTTCTGCCGTTTCAATCTTACCCGGCTGGGCTGGCAGGTACTTGCTCAGAAATTCAGTGAATTTACGCTCACCGATGAAGCAGATACCTGTGGAATCTTTTTTCTTCGCGGTAACCAGACCTTGCTCTTCTGCAATGCGGCGTACTTCTGTTTTCTCCAGTTCACCAACCGGGAACAGGCTGCGTGCGATTTGCTCGTGGCTCAGTGTGTACAGGAAGTAGCTTTGGTCTTTGTTATTGTCGACGCCGCGTAGCATCTGCACTTTTTCACCTTCAGCCGGGAAAGAGCGGCGGGTGTAGTGACCCATGGCGATGTAGTCGGCATCCAGCACTTCGTCGGCAAACTCGAGAAATGCTTTGAATTTGATTTCTTTGTTGCAAAGAATGTCTGGGTTCGGTGTCCGGCCTGCTTTGTATTCTGCCAGGAAGTACTCAAACACATTGTCCCAGTATTCAGCGGCAAAGTTGATGGTGTGCAGGGGGATACCCAGTTTGTCACATACAGCTTGCGCATCAGCGAGATCTTCCGCTGCTGAGCAATATTCATCGTTGTCGTCTTCTTCCCAGTTCTTCATGAACAGGCCTTCAACCTGGTAGCCCTGTTGAAGCAGCAGGTAAGCGGACACCGAGGAATCAACGCCGCCGGACATACCGACAATGACTTTTTTCTGGCTGTTATCTGACATAATTCTCTTCAGTCGTTAAGAAAGTTAAGAGCGTGATTCTAACAGAAAGCTTTTTACCGAAACAGAGCGAGAGCAGAATCACACTTTAATTATTTAACTGACTCAAATCAGTGGTTCAGAACCCACTGACGCAAACGTTTGCTTTTGTTGCGGCAATGATAGTTGAGTGAATTTGAAATGTGTAGTTTTTTTCGTCCTTGTAGCGGAAAAAACTAAGAAATGTGGTGTGGCAGCAAAGCCAATCACAAAATCCTCGTGTGATTGGCTTTTTTGTCACGCTGGCTCTGTTTCTGATTCAAGCAAATGACCGGGCATATGAAAGCCCGGCCAGCAGATTAGCGAGACACTTTGTTAAAGTGACACTTCGCGCCACTCGCCTGGAGCCAGATCATCGACGGTCCAGTCAGCCATGCGATAGCGAATCAGGCGCAGGGTCGGATGGCCGATATGAGCCGTCATTCGACGAACCTGGCGGTTACGGCCTTCCTTTAGGGTGATGGCTAACCAGGTTGTCGGAATGTTCTTCCGCTCCCGGATAGGCGGGTTACGTGGCCAGATTCCCGGTTCAGTCATGCGCTCGATTTGCGCAGGCAGGGTAGGACCGTCTTTCAATGTGACGCCGTGGCGAAGTTCGTTCAGGGCATCTTCGCTCGGCTCTCCTTCTACCTGTACCCAGTAGGTTTTTGGCTGCTTCGAGGACGGTTGGGTCAGACGTGCCTGCAAAATGCCGTCATTGGTCAGAACCAGCAAACCTTCACTGTCTTTATCCAGCCGACCTGCCGGGTAAACGTCACGCACCGGGATAAAATCTGCCAGTGTTTGATCGCCGGGTTCACCGGTAAATTGAGTTAAAACGTTATAAGGTTTGTTAAATAATATGATTTTCTGTGGCCCTTGCGGACGGCGAGGGCGATTAACATTTCTTGATGGTCGACGCGCAAAATTGGAACGTTTAGGTTGACGCATTGAGGTGTTTGGCTTCATAACTAGCGAGCTGTAAAAGGGTAAAATAATCGACCTGCCTATTATACCGCGAAAAATTGCTGAGTGGCGTTTCGATATTTTTTCAAGTATTATTTGCGCGCATCTTACAAAAAGATAACAAATGGACGCTAGGAGATTTAAATGGATAGTAAAGTAGTTGTACCAGCTGAAGGTCAGAAGATTACCCTGGATTCTGAAGGTAGACTGGTCGTCCCTAACACCCCTATCATCCCATTCATTGAAGGTGATGGTATCGGTGTTGATGTCACCCCAGCCATGATTAAAGTGGTTGATGCCGCAGTTGCTAAAGCTTACGCCGGTGATCGTAAAATTTCCTGGATGGAAATCTACACTGGTGAAAAATCAACGCATGTATACGGTGAAGATGCCTGGCTTCCGCAAGAGACGCTAGATTTTATTCGTGAATACAAAGTTGCTATTAAAGGTCCTCTGACTACGCCAGTTGGCGGTGGTATCCGTTCTCTGAACGTTGCACTGCGCCAGGAGCTGGACCTGTACATCTGTGCCCGTCCTGTACGTTACTTCGACGGTGTTCCAAGCCCTCTGAAACAACCAGAACTGACTGACATGGTTATCTACCGTGAAAACTCAGAAGATATCTACGCTGGTGTTGAATTCAAAGCGGGTACAGAAGAAGCTGATAAAGTTATCAAATTCCTGAAAGAAGAAATGGGCGCAACAAAGATCCGTTTCCCTCAGCAGTGTGGTATCGGTATCAAACCAATTTCTGAAGAAGGCACTAAGCGCCTTATTCGTGCAGCACTTCAGTACACTATCGACAACGATCGTGACTCACTGACTATCGTTCACAAAGGTAACATCATGAAGTTCACCGAAGGTGCCTTCAAAGATTGGGGTTACGAAGTGGCGGCAGAGTTCGGTGCAGAGCTGCTGGACGGTGGTCCATGGATGACTCTGAAAAATCCAAAGACCGGCAAAGAAATCATCATCAAAGACAGCATCGCTGACGCATTCCTGCAGCAAATCCTGCTGCGTCCAGCTGAGTACGATGTGATTGCAACCATGAACCTGAACGGTGACTACATCTCTGATGCACTGGCTGCGCAGGTGGGTGGTATCGGTATTGCACCGGGTGCAAACATTGGTGATGGCGTTGCACTGTTCGAAGCGACTCACGGTACTGCACCTAAGTATGCGGGTCAGGATAAAGTAAACCCAGGTTCACTGATCCTGTCTGCTGAAATGATGCTGCGTCACCTGGGTTGGACAGAAGCTGCTGACCTGATCATCGAGTCAATGGAAGCTGCCATCCGTAACAAGACTGTGACTTATGACTTCGAGCGTCTGATGGAAGGTGCTACTTTGCGTAAGTGTTCTGAATTTGCCAACGACATGATTGAGCAAATGTAAGCTGAACATCTTGTAATAAGCATAATAAGCCCGGCATTAATGCCGGGCTTTTTTATTGGCGTTGCTGAAACGCAGTCTATGCATTTTGCCGGCGATTCTTTTTTGAGCGATGACTCTTTTGAGTGATACGTCTTTGAGTGAATAGTTGGCGTAAATGGTTGTGTGAAAAATGCGCGACATATGAATGGAAAGATAAACAGCAAAGCTGTATAAATAGGGCTTTTTGTTTAAATAATGTTAAATTTAAACAATTGGATTAGGATCACCGTTATTTAATAATTATTCATTTGTCAGTTTCAGTGCTGATGAATGAGATAGCAAAAAACTCCGAGGCCGGATGGCGCTAGCACTGAAAACCCGAACAATAAAAAAGACAGGCTTTGGCCTGTCTTTCATGTACCGAATAGAGAACTGTAATTGCGAGGTCACTTCGCGGCGTCGAGTTGGACCGGAACTATTTCCTTTGCATGGAAACCTTTTGGACCCGTCTCTACAGTGTAGTTGACCTGCTGGCCCGCTTTAAGTGTCCGGTAGCCGTCCATTTGGATAGTTGAATAGTGCGCAAAGATGTCACCCTCACCGGTTTCCGGACAGATGAAACCAAACCCTTTCGCGTTGTTGAACCATTTAACTGTACCTGTTGCCATGCTATACATCCTTCTGTGCATTCAAGTTCCATTTTGCATTAGTTTGCCGATCCTTTTTATCATGCATTGCATACTAATGCTAATTTGATGCAGTGAGTATCTACTACAAGTTACACTCTAGTAAAAAAATATAGACAGTCAAGTGCATATTGTAACAATCTCATAAAATACCAGTTGGTGAAAAAAAAGACGATGAATGCAGTTGAAAGCTCTGAAAAGGAAGTAAAACTCAGTCATTAGTCTGTACGCTATTTTCTGTCGTAAAATATCCCTCCTTTAAGGCGGTTTTCCCGCGTCAGGTCACCGTCTTATTGGCGGTTTTTCGGCATTATCGTAGTCATCTCTTAGTTGCTGGAATACAATGAGTGCATTAGTCTGAATATAGTGATAGGAAAACTGCGGTCGAAATCGCCACATACACTTAGTCCTAGCTTAAGTTGTTGTTTATTGGTGGACTATTCCTATCGTACTGGTAAGTTAAGGTTATGAGTAAGTTATACGAGTGGATCGTTCCGGAATCCGATATTCTGGAAGACGAGGAAACCCGGGTTAAGCCCCCATCGATGTACAAAGTAATTTTAAATAATGATGATTACACACCGATGGATTTTGTGATAGAAGTGTTACAGAAGTTCTTCTCCATGGATTTGGAGAAATCCACACAGTTGATGCTAACTGTGCATTATGAAGGGAAGGCCGTATGCGGCACCTTCACAGCCGAAGTCGCCGAGACCAAGGTTGCTCAGGTAATGATGTATGCAAGGGAGCATGAACATCCGCTACTGTGTACGATGGAAAAAGCTTAGGCTTTTTTCGGCACGCCATAATTGAGTGGTATTTAGGGGAGGTGCCTTATGCTAAATAAAGAACTTGAAGCGAGCTTGAACGCTGCATTTGCACGCGCCAGGGAAAAGCGCCATGAATTTATGACAGTAGAGCACCTGCTGTTGGCGTTGTTGGAGAATGCATCTGCTCAGGAAGCACTGCTGGCTTGCCGTGCTGATCTGGATACGCTGCGCAAAGAACTGGACTCCTTCATTGAGCAAACTACGCCACTGATTCCGGTGGACGACGAGAGCAGGGAAACCCAGCCTACACTCAGTTTCCAACGTGTGTTGCAACGTGCTGTGTTCCACGTTCAGTCTTCCGGACGCAGTGAAGTCACTGGTGCGAATGTTCTGGTCGCGATTTTCAGCGAGCAGGAATCTCACGCTGCATACCTCCTGAAGAAAAGCGACATCAGCCGTCTTGACGTCGTGAACTTCATTTCTCATGGCACTGTGAAAGACAGTGGAAACGACGATCTTCATGGTTCGGATGTGGGCGGGGATGACCCTCGCAGCGAACAAAGCTCAGAAGATAAGCTGGAAAACTTTGCCACTAACCTGAACCAACTGGCTCGTGCCGGTGGGGTCGACCCGCTGATTGGTCGTGACAATGAACTGGAACGTACCGTTCAGGTCTTGTGCCGTCGCCGTAAAAACAACCCTCTGCTGGTAGGCGAAGCTGGTGTCGGTAAAACCGCCATTGCGGAAGGGCTGGCCTGGCGCATCGTGGAAGGCCAGGTGCCAGAGGTTATCAAAGACTGTGTGATTTACTCTCTGGATATCGGCTCACTGCTGGCCGGGACTAAGTACCGCGGTGACTTTGAGAAGCGATTCAAAGCTATCCTGAAGCAACTGGAAAAAGAAGATCATGCCATTCTGTTCATCGACGAAATCCACACCATTATCGGTGCCGGGGCAGCGTCTGGCGGACAGGTTGATGCGGCGAACCTGATCAAACCTCTGCTGAGCAGCGGTAAGATTCGTTGTATGGGTTCAACCACCTACCAGGAATACAGCAATATCTTTGAGAAAGAGCGCGCATTGTCACGCCGCTTCCAGAAGATTGATATTGTTGAGCCATCACTGGATGACACCACGAAGATCCTGATGGGGCTGAAGCCGAAGTATGAAGCGCACCATGAAGTGCGATTTACTAACAAAGCCATCCGTGCTGCTGTTGAACTGTCGGCCAAATACATCAACGAACGCCATCTGCCTGACAAGGCAATTGACGTAATTGATGAAGCGGGTGCGCGTTGTCGTCTTGCTCCGGCGAGCAAGCGCAAGAAAACCGTAAATGTCAGTGACATTGAAGCCATGATTGCCAAAATGGCTCGCATCCCTGAGAAATCAGTCTCTTCCAGCGACCGTGATGTACTGCAAAAGCTGGACAAGAAACTGAAGATGCTGGTGTTTGGTCAGGATCCGGCGATTGATGCGCTGACAGAAGCCATCAAGCTGAGCCGCGCTGGTCTGGGGGCCGAGAACAAGCCTGTGGGTTCGTTCCTGTTTGCCGGCCCGACCGGGGTAGGTAAAACCGAAGTAACCGTGCAGCTGGCACGTACTCTGGGTATTGAGTTGCTGCGTTTCGATATGTCAGAGTACATGGAACGTCACACTGTCAGCCGTCTGATTGGTGCGCCTCCGGGTTACGTGGGTTATGACCAGGGTGGTTTGCTGACCGATGCCGTGATTAAACATCCTCACTCAGTCGTACTGCTGGATGAGATTGAAAAAGCGCACCCTGACGTATTTAACCTGCTGTTGCAGGTGATGGACAACGGTACGCTGACGGATAACAACGGCCGTAAGGCGGATTTCCGCAATGTGATTCTGGTTATGACCACCAACGCCGGTGTGACTGAAACTGTGCGTAAGTCGATCGGTTTGATCCAACAGGATCACAGCCACGACGCGATGTCGGAAATCAAGCGTGTCTTTACGCCGGAATTCCGTAACCGTCTGGATAGCATTATCTGGTTTAACCATCTTGAAAAAGAGGTTATTTCTCAGGTGGTCGACAAGTTCATTGTTGAACTTCAGGCGCAGCTGGATGCTCGTGGTGTGTCGATGGAAGTCTCGTCGGCAGCCCGTGAATGGCTGGCAAACAAAGGTTATGACAAGGCGATGGGTGCGCGTCCGATGGCGCGTGTGATTCAGGACAACCTGAAAAAACCAATGGCCAATGAGCTGTTGTTTGGTGAGTTGATTAACGGTGGCTCTGTACGGGTTGATCTGGTCAATGACCAGCTGGAATTCCTGTTCAGCAGTCAGGTCGAACCTGCACATTGATAGGCTGAATCAAGGACACGACTTGTTCAGTTAACCGCAGAAATAAAATAACCGCCTTTGGGCGGTTATTTTTTATCGCTATTACGCTGTTTGAGCGTGATCACTTGGTATTGCTTAACGCTCGGAAGCCCACAGATGCAGCAGGTCAACAGCAAGTGTTGCGGCTGCTAACGCTGTGATTTCCGCATGGTCGTAGGCTGGTGCCACTTCCACGACATCCATTCCAATCAGGTTGATCCCTTGCAGGCCACGGATGATTTTCAGCGCTTTGTCTGAAGTCAGACCGCCACATACCGGAGTGCCGGTGCCCGGAGCAAATGCCGGATCCAGGCAGTCAATGTCAAAAGTCAGGTAAACCGGTAAGTCACCCACGGTTTGTTTGATGTTCTCGACAATCTGTTCTACGGACTGATCATTTGCACTTGCCGCATCCAGAACATTGAAGCCCAGCTTGTTGCTGTATTCGGTACGGATACCAATCTGGATGGAATGGTGCGGGTCAATGAGGCCCTCTTTCGGCGCATGGTAGAACATGGTGCCGTGATCATACTGGCTGCCCAAATGATAAGTGTCGGTATGAGCATCAAAGTGGATCAGTGCCATTTTGCCGTACTTTTTGGCGTGTGCCCGTAGCAGCGGCAGCGTCACGAAATGATCGCCACCAAACGTCAGCAGGGTTTTACCGTGTTCTATCAGGCTGGTGGCATGTTTTTCCAGGCGCTCACACATTTGTGCGGCGTCACCGCTGTCGAACACCAAATCGCCACAATCGGCAATGCGGATTTTATCGGTCAGGGAAAAAGTCCACGGCCAGCGTTTGCCTTCCCATGCCAGATTGGTGGAAACCTGACGGATTGCACCTGGCCCCATGCGGCTGCCAGAGCGACCGGTTGTCGCCATATCAAACGGAACACCGGTGATGACTACATCAGCGTCAGACGTATGTGGGGTGAAATTCAGCGGTTGACGCAAAAAGCCGAAGGCATTGGCGTACAGTGAATAATCCGGGTAGTTAGCAAGGGTCGCTAGCGCGTTATTTGACAATGCAGTGCTCTCCTGAGAATCAGTGTCTTTTTTCAAGTTGTTGTCCTCCACTGTGCGTCGGTATTGATATGTCACTATCAATTCGTCAGCGTCGCGTGAGGAAAGGCGTTCAAAATTGATGGACTCGCCGCCCGCCATTGTCATCAGACTTCTGGAGGGAGGCGAACCGTGATTTATCGGCAGCCTCGAATATCTTCAAGGTAAGTGTAGCCCTGCAGGCCTTCTGCCAGCTCAGCCAGAATACCACTGTGCTCTGACGGTGGCAGATACTTCGCGACCATTTCTTCGTACTGACGCAGGAAAGTTGCCGCATCGAGGTGAACGTATCGCAGTACATCACCCACGCTGTCGCCGCGGTCAATGTGCTCGATATGATACCCGCCCTCAGGTTGGCAGCGCACTACGGCGGTATCGGTATCGCCGAACAGGTTGTGCATATCGCCCAGAATTTCCTGGTAAGCGCCAACCAGGAAGAAACCCATCCGGTATGGCGTTTCATCGCTCCAGCTTGGGACCGCCAGAGTACTTTCGATACCCTGTCCTTCGACATACTGGTCAATCGCGCCGTCAGAATCACAGGTGATATCCATAATCACAGCACGCTGCTCAGGCTCTTTGTCCAGGTGGCTGAGTGGCAGCACCGGAAAAATTTGCTCGATACCCCAGGCATCTGGCAGAGACTGGAACAGCGAAAAGTTCACAAAGAACTTATCGGCAAAGCGCTCCTGTAGTTCGTCCAGCAACGGACGATGGGCACGGTTTTTCGGCGACAGGCGCTTTTGCAGATCAAAGCTCAGGCGCAGGCTGATTTGTTCAGCCCATGCACGTTCTTCGAAGGTGAGCATGCCCATTGAAAACTGAGTATGCGCTTCCGCCAAATCGTTCTGATTGTCATGATAAATCTCAATCAGTGAACGGTGATCCGTCAGGGTGCTCAGTTCCAGCCAGGAACGCCACATGTTCAGCAGCAGCTGAGGGGCAGATTCCGGCGGGGCAATGGCCGCTTCCGGTTTATAACTTTCAACACCAATAACGTCACTGATCAGTACCGCATGATGCGCTGTCAGGTTTCGGCCTGACTCCGAAATAATGCGCGGCATGGCAATGCCATATTCTTTACAGATATCGCCAATGGTGTAGACCACGTTGTTCGCATATTCACGCAGGCTGTAGTTCATGGAACAACTGTTCTGGCTACGTGTGCCTTCGTAATCGACGGCCAGGCCACCGCCGACATCCACCGTGGTGATGCCAGCACCCAGACGGTACAGCTCGGCATATACACGACCGGCTTCACTGACGCCGTTACGAACGTCGCGTATATTGGCAATCTGAGACCCTAAGTGAAAATGCAGCAGTTGCAGGCAATCCAGCATGTTGCTTTCGCGCAGCTTATTCATCACGGTCAGTACCTGAGAGGCAGACAGACCGAATTTGGATTTTTCGCCGCCACTGGCTTCCCATTTGCCTTTGCTCTGAGCCGTCAGACGTGCGCGCAGGCCCAGGCGAGGGCGAACACCCAGCTCTGCCGCTTGTTGAATCACGGTCTCCAGCTCAGACAGTTTTTCCAGCACGATATACACTTCGTGCCCCAGCTTTTCGCCAATCAGCGCCAGACGGATGTATTCGCGGTCTTTGTAGCCGTTGCACACAATCACCGAACTGGCCTGATGCGCCATCGCCAGTACAGCCATCAGTTCTGGCTTGCTGCCGGCTTCCAAACCCAGCTGACGCTGCTGTTTGGCATACTGGCTGGCCAGAATTTCACTGACTACGGCTTCTTGCTGGTTCACTTTAATTGGGTAAACCGCAAGGTACTGGCCATCGTAGCCATAGTCTGCGATGGCGTTATTGAATGTTGCACACAGGCTGTCTACCCGGTGGTGCAGGATTTCCGGAAAACGAACCAGAACCGGCAGCGAGGCGCCCTGAGCGATCAGATCGTCAGCCAGTGCGGAAAGGGCAATCCTGTTATTAGGGTTGGAGACATCTGGGCTGACGGTAACGTCACCTTCAGCATTAATATCAAAGTAGCCCTGACCCCAGTAAGGCGTGTTGTAAATGTCGCGAGCATTGTCGATTGACCAATCACTCATAGTAAATCCTCAGTGTTTATACGGGGCATGCCGCAGCGAACGGGCGTAACAAAGCCGCCCGCCAATATTCAGAAAAGGCAAGCACCGGAAATAAATAGACCCAGCGTGTAAGACGCCGGAGAAATCGTGGTTAGACGCTTGGTGTCGTCATCGGAGTTTTAGCTGGTCGTCTCAGGGCCATTTTTCTTTTGCGACGGCTTGACGTAAGCGTCGACTCCAGCGATTTGTTCTGAGGGCGAATATGAGCTGCGATATCGCAAAGTGTAATCAGGTGTAACTCGGCCTGATAATCATTGATTGCGAGAGGTTTCATTGTCATTCCTAAACGGCCGTGCTGCTGACAGATTTCACGGTATGACAGATAAAAAGGGAGGGTCCCCGTTTACACCTCGGTCGTACGCGGTTGGGTGCAGCGCGATTAGACAACCGTTCTGCCCCTGAGGCAAATAAAATGATTTTCAGAACTTGAGCAAATTGTTTTATCGAACTGATAAGAAGCCGTGCTTGAAGGGCTGAGCGCGCCGTGTTTGCGATTTGGTGGGACTGAAAAAATAAAACCCGGCCTTAGGCCGGGTTTTATTTGTATTCTGTTATCTTGGATTGGCAAGATTAACGGGCGCGGAAGACGATGCGGCCTTTGGTCAGGTCGTATGGAGTCAGTTCCACAGTTACCTTATCACCAGTAAGAATACGGATGTAGTTTTTACGCATTTTGCCAGAGATGTGTGCAGTCACAACGTGACCGTTTTCCAGCTCTACGCGGAACATAGTGTTAGGCAGTGTATCCAGTACAGTGCCTTGCATTTCAATTACGTCTTCTTTTGCCATTGAATCCTCTTAGGCTACCAGCCATTCTTCTGATCGGGCCGGATGTTGCCTTGAAACTGGTTAAGTGTAAAGTTTAGGCCGCAATTTTACCTGCGCAGTAAACCTTTGTCAGCTACTGAGATGCATTTAAACGAATTAATCGCAGGTCAATGCCGGTACTGGTGAATAAAACAGCCGCTTTTTTACTCGCCTGACTGCCAGCGGTTGTTTTTCAGCAGTTCGTAAGGCTGAAACCGTATTTTGTAATTCATCGCTTTACAGGCATCAATCTGATAGCCGGGATACAGCCAGGAACGCTCCGTCAGCTGGCAGTAGTGAATCTGATAAAGGACGCAGAGCGTGCCCAGTGACAGTGGTGATGCCGGATCAAAAAAGCTGTATACCGCACTCAGCGCATCGTCCAGCACATCCGTAATTGCTACTGCAATCAGCCTATCACCGTCATACCCATGCAGAAACAGGGTATTCATCCAGGGGGCAGTACAGAATTCAAAAAACTGTTTCTTGTTCGGCGGAAACATGCTGCCGTCAGCATGGCGCTGGTTAATATAGCGTGCATACAGTTCGAACCAACCCGGATCGAGGTTGGGTTTAAATTCCCAGCGCAGCTTTCTCATTTGATTCTGCTGACGCTTCTGGCTGCGAGACGGGGTAAACCGCTGGCAGTCCACTCGCAATGGGGTACAGGCCGTACAGTGCTGACACATGGGCTTATACACAGCCGTGCCGCTGCGGCGATAACCCGACGCCAGTAGCAGAGCGTAGCCTTCCGGTGTTAGCCAGTGATGGTCCATCACCACGCCCAGCTGTTCTGTCTCTTCCGGCAGGTAGTTACAGGGGGACTCCGGTGTTACCCCGATACGTAATGACATCGATTGATAACTGGTCATGATTCGGGTACTGCTAAGGTTTGTGGCTCGTAACAACCATACTTCAGTATGGCATCCCTTTGTTGACTGAGAAACTGCATGAACAGAGGACGCTCCATCTCGACGGCGCCTAATGATGCAAGGTGGTTGTTCATCATCTGACAGTCAATAAGCTGTCCGCCATGCAGGTCAAAGTGCTGGCAGAAAAACCAGAGCGCGATTTTGGATGCGTTGTCAGCCAGAGAAAACATCGATTCTCCACAAAAGATGCCACCTATGCCAATTCCGTAGAATCCGCCGACGAGTTCGCCGTTTTCACGCCAGACCTCGACCGAGTGGCAGTATCCGAGGTCATGCATTGCCTGGTAGGCACAGATCATCTCCGGCGTGATCCAGGTTTCATCAGCCCCGCGTGATTCAGCACACAGGCGAATCACATCGTGGCAGGCCTGATTCAGGGTGACCTGATAACCGGACTTTCGGAAAAATTTCCGCAGGCTTTTGCTCGGGCGAAAATACTGTGGCAGAAACACGGCTCGTGGCGACGGGCTCCACCAGAGCAGAGGTTCACCTTCGGAAAACCACGGGAAGATCCCTTGTCGGTATGCCGCCAGTAAACGTTCAGGACGCAGGTCACCGCCAAAGGCCAGCAAGCCGTTAGGATCGGCCAGCGCAGTCTCAGGTGACGGAAAATCAGTATTGACCGGATCAAGCTCCGGGAGATAAATTGCCATAATTACACTAAAAATAGCTCACCTGGCGGGCGTTGACTGGTATCAGATATACGACCGGCAGCTGGACGGGTTAAAATCATATGCACTTCAATCTTTGGCGGTTATCGCCTTTTTATCAGGGGATTATAAATTGAGAAAGTGGTTCATGTTATTACTAATTCTACCCCTGTTCGCCCAAGCGGGCCCATATCAGCGTAATGAAGCGCGGGCCGTGAATAAAGTGGTGTTCGGAGACGTAGATAATGTGCGGTACATAACTCAGCAGGAAGTCCTGGAGTCCCACCGCAATGGCTGGGAAACCTTGCTGGGGGGCGTAATTGGCGGCCTGATCGGCAACCAGTTTGGCGGTGGAACCGGTCGTGAAGTCGCTACTGCGATAGGGGCTGTTACCGGGGCGGGCATCGCGCATTACCGCCAGCCTGAGCGCCATGTTGTGGAGTACCGACTGGTCGAACTGCTGATTAAAACAGAAGAGGGTAAATTGGTGGATGTGATTCAGGATGTGGATAGCGACATGTTGTTTCAGCGTGGGGATGGAGTACGAATCCTGTATTTCGACAATGGGGTTCGGGTGGATAAAACCTATCCCTGAGAGGGGCTTGGGTAATCGCGAGTATTGATTATCGCTCCCATACATCAATTTATACCTGCATCGCACTATCAATTATTTAGTGCCAGCAATAAAAAAGGGCGGCTTTTGGGCCGCCCTGATTGTGTCTGGTTGACGACTGTTAGTCGACGGTCAGGATACGCATGTTGTTGGTTGAACCAATGGTATCCATCACATCACCCTGGGTGATGATGACCAGATCGCCGCAGCTCAGGAAACCGTTCTCTTTCAGAACCGCAACCGCATGCTTGGCGGCTTCCAGACCGGCATCGCTGTCGCGATCGAAGTAAACCGGTGTTACGCCACGGTACAGAGCCGCACGATTCAGAGTGCTTTCATTACGTGACATCGCGAAAATCGGCAGACCGGAAGAAATACGTGACATCATCAGCGGCGTACGGCCTGACTCTGTCATCGCAATCATGGCTTTGACGCCTTGCATGTGGTTTGCCGCGTACATGGTCGACATCGCAATGGTTTCTTCTGCGCAGTCGAAAGTACGAGTCATTCGGTGGTTAGAGATGTTGATGCTTGGCTCTTTTTCCGCACCCAGACACACGTTAGCCATTGCGGTTACCGTTTCAACCGGGAAGTCACCGGCTGCGGTTTCGGCAGAAAGCATCACGGCATCGGTTCCATCAAGCACGGCATTCGCCACGTCCATGACTTCGGCACGGGTTGGCATCGGGCTGGTGATCATGGATTCCATCATTTGGGTTGCAGTGATCACGGTGCGGTTCAGGCTACGGGCGCGACGAATCAGTTTCTTCTGAACGCCAACCAGCTCAGGGTCACCAATTTCGACCCCGAGGTCACCACGGGCAACCATGACGGCATCAGATGCCATAATGATGTCATCCATTGCTTCATCGGTTGCAACCGCTTCAGCTCGCTCTACTTTGGCGACCAGCTTGGCTTCCAGACCCGCATCCATGGCCAGACGGCGGGCATATTTCATGTCTTCGCCGTTACGCGGGAAAGATACTGCCAGGTAGTCCACACCCATTTTGGCTGCGGTCAGGATATCGGCTTTGTCTTTATCAGTCAGCGCGGCGGCAGAAAGGCCACCGCCTTTTTTGTTGATCCCTTTGTTGTTGGACAGTGGGCCACCAACGGTGACTTCCGTGTGTACCTTGTTGCCTTCAACAGAGAGAACTTTCAACTGTACGCGGCCGTCGTCAAGCAGCAGGATATCGCCTGGCTCAACATCTTTCGGCAGCTCTTTATAGTCCAGGCCAACAGCCTGCTGGTTACCTTCGCCTTTTGGCAAGTCACTGTCGAGTGTGAACAGGTCGCCGATGGCCAGTTGGATTTTACCGTCTTTGAATGTGGATACGCGGATTTTCGGGCCTTGCAGGTCACCCAGAATAGCGACGTGCTTTCCAAGTTTGGCGGCAATTTCACGTACGGTTTTGGTGCGTTGGATATGATCTTCCGGACTGCCATGAGAGAAGTTCATGCGGACGACATTTGCGCCGGCGGCAATAATTTTTTCCAGGTTATTATCGCGGTCGGTAGCAGGACCCAGGGTCGTTACGATTTTAGTACGTCTTAGCCTTTCAGACATTTGAAACTCCATCTGTATCGTTGCAAGCCAATGAAGCATATCCGTTCGGATTGTCTGCCTCATTGAGGTGATTGAAACTTTACTACACTTGGGCTGGAGATAAGCTGCTCTCCATCAACAAAATGAAAGAAAAGAACAGAATACTGTCATGTAATTGAATGAAATTTCACATTTTTGCGAGTAATTCCACGCTTTGTGAAAGTTGAGTCATAATTATTCGCTGTCACAAACAGGCTGGGAAGCAGGTTGCTCAGCTTATGGCTTTTCACTTGTAATCAGTTTAGTCGAAGCCATTGTCATACTGATGACAGCCGCATGCGGAGAGCGTGTACGTAGCTGATACGTTTTGCGGCAGCGCATTTTACGGCGTTTGTTACAGAGTGTTTTGTAGCGATTATTGCAGTGGTGTCGCGGTCGAAATCCGGGCAGAAAAAAGCACGGTCAGTGCCGTGCTTTTTGTGCGAGATGGCTTACATCATGCCTTCTTTGGTAAAGCGAGAATCTTTCAGAGACTCTTTCACGCGCTTGAGGTTTTCTCGGAACCCGGCACCACGGCGTAGGGTAAACCCGGTCGCCAGTACATCAATGACTGTCATCTGTACGACACGGCTTGCCATTGGCATATAAATGTCAGTGTCTTCCGGCACATCCAGGCAGATAGAAAGCGAACATTCGCGATCCAACGGAGAGTCTTTTGCAGTAATGCCGATCACTGTAGCGCCGTTCTCACGGGCCATACGCGCGACTTCTACCAGGCTCTTCGTGCGGCCGGTGTGAGAAATCATTACGACGACATCACCGTCGGTACAGTTGATCACGCTCATGCGCTGCATGACGATGTCATCAAAGCACACAATCGGAATATTGAAGCGGAAGAACTTATTCTGCGCATCATGTGCGACAGACGCCGATGCCCCCAGTCCGAAGAAAGAAATTTTCTTCGCTTGTGTCAGCAGATCAACCGCACGATTGATTTGCATCGGATCCAGACTATTTTTTGCCACATCCAGGCATGCCATCGTAGATTCAAAAATCTTTGAGGTATAGGCATCCGGGCCATCGTCTTCTTCGACATTGCGGTTAACATATGGCGTGCCGTTGGCCAGGCTCTGTGCCAAGTGCAGTTTAAAATCAGGAAAGCCTTTCGTGTCCAGCCGACGGCAGAAACGGTTTACGGTCGGCTCACTGACATCCGCCATTTTGGCCAGAGTGGCAATGCTCGAGTGGATAGCGGTTTGTGGCGAGGCAAGGATAACCTCAGCGACTTTACGCTCAGACTTGCTGAAGTTATCAAGGTTTTTCTGGATTTTTTCTAGGGTATTCATGGCGGTTACCGCTCGTTACTGAATTTCGTTACTGGCTTACTGAATCAGATTAAGCCATTTTGTTGAAACTATACTACTTTTCATGGATCCACTCCTAGCAAATCCATGAATATTGCTGCTTCTTTTTATTATAGTTTGACAGGGATCGAAGTTTCCCTTTCAGAACTGAAAAGTTTTTTAGGGGAAATTACCGTTTTGAACACGCTTTCGGTGGTTTTTTGTTGTTTATTTTCATGTGTCAGGAATTAATTTACAGGATGAAAAAAATCAGCTGAGCATAGGTATGAGGCTGGTTGTATAGTGTTTGCCAATAGAAAAAGTTATGACTAAACCGAGTTTGTTGCCGCTGTAGGTGGGGATGCCGACGAACCATCCGTGATGGAAAATCGGCACCTAACATCAGTAGGGAAGTAGGGAGAAGATCAATAAAATGAAAATCAGTGTATGTGGTTGTGGTTGGTTGGGGACTCCCTTAGCCGAGCGATTAAAACGGGACGGGATGAATGTGTGGGGAAGCCGCCGGACAGAAGATGGCTGCGCTGAACTGAGTCGTAAAGGAATTACACCGGTCAGGTTATCGTTGCCGGGGGAGCCTGCTTCCTTATCGGATTTTCTTAATACCGACGTATTGGTTATTAACGTACCGCCGGGGCGCCAGGAAGGAGCGGTACCGGCGTTTGTAAATAATATCTCTGCGTTATTGCAGCAGGCGCAACAGTCAGGTTGTCAGCGTGTGTTGTTTATCAGTACGACCGGGGTCTATGGAAATGTTTCAGGGCAGGTGACTGAATCGACGCCTGTGCAGCCCGATACGGCATCAGGACATGCGCATGTGCAATTGGAAGAAAAACTGTTTACTGAATGGGGAAGTCGGGCCGTTGTGTTACGACCAGCCGGTTTGATTGGACCTAATCGGCATCCAATCAAGTTTCTGGCTGGGCGCGAGGCTATCGTGAACGGGGGGGATCCGGTTAACCTGATTCACCTGGATGATGTTATCGAAGCGATTTGTTTGATTATTAAAACGTGGCCGGGTGGCGAAGTATTACACCTCGCAGCACCGCAGCACCCAACCCGGGAAGCGTATTACTGCCAGATGGCTGAGCGGGCTGGCTTGCCGGTACCCCATTTTCAACCTTGGGAAGATCGTCAGGCGAAGTGGATTGATGCTTCGGCAACCTGCGCCAAGCTGGGTTTAACGATACAGCATGCGGACCTTATGGCGATGACGCCCGAACTTTGATGCCAGAACCTTGCTTGGCCCGCTTGGCCCGCTTGGCCCGCTTGGCCAGCTTGGCGCAAAAATTACTGTTGCAAAAGTTGCAGTAGCAAAAACTATCATGGCAAAGGGTGAAGTGAAGCTGGAGTGATTCGGTATGCACAGGCAAAAAAAATCCCGCTAAAACAAGCTAGCGGGATGAACACTTTACACAATTAGGAGTTAGCAGCAGTGGCATCGAATTAAAGAAGCCCAACACAATGGCTGAATCGCCTCTTTAATTATGAATGTCACTAGTTAAGACTGGCGCTAATTCGAAAGGTTCCAAAAATTTTAAAAAATTTTTCAGCGATGAAGAAAAAGCCAATGATGGAACCCGCGAGATGCGCGACAGGTATCAAAGCGCGACAGGTAGCAAATGCGGCTGAAGTCTGTCTTTTAGCGTGTGTCTCATGCTTTTGGGCGAAGGCAAGAGAAGGTTTAAGGAAGCTGATATTTCAGTTGAAGACGGAATAACCAGAACGAGTCAAACCGGCAAAAAAAAGCCCACTGAAATTCAGTGGGCAAAGCTTTATACACAATTAGGAGTTTAGCAGCAGTGGCATTGTCAGATTAAAGATGAAGAAGGCATGTTTGGCGGCCAGCTAACAAAGAAAACCTTTAATCTTAATGTCACTATATATGACTCGGGGAAAACCCGTTTGTTCCGCGTCGAAATGAAAAAATTCGAAATATTTTTTAACTTGTTGATTTTATGAAAGTGGCTCACGGAAGCTTTTTGCTGGCAGCCCGAACTATCATTCTTTCCTTCTGAAATCTGCTTCTTCGGGCCTGAATCGCAGCCATAAAAAAACCCATCTCCATGGGGGAGACGGGCTTCGAAGAATGTCTTCTAAGAAAAAGCAGTGGCACTAGTTATGACCCGCTTTTCTGCGCTTTGTTCCAACTTTTTTCAAAATTTCTCATTTTTTCTTGAATTCCGCATTCTTACGTCATTCGCAGGTGACAACAGGTCACTGGCTGAGATGGGATCTGTCTCGTGAGACAGTGAAGTGAAGAATGATCACCTTCACACCTTTCACACTGAAGTTGGCGAAAAACGTATCACAGAGGTGGGAGACTCATTTAACGCTTGTTAAAAATGTTTACGAGATGTAAAGTTTAAACATGTGTTTAATACGGGTGACTGAGTATGGCTGGAAAGGGAGAAACCAAGGCACGCATTCTGGACGCTGCTGAATTGTTGTTTGCCGAGCACGGTTTCAAAGATACCTCACTGCGCACCATTACCAGCAAAGCCGGAGTGAATCTGGCATCAGTGAATTACCACTATGGTGACAAGAAGACGCTGGTCAGGGCTGTATTAAGTCGATACCTGGAAGCTTTTATGCCGGCTTTGCAGGCGGAACTGGAAGTGCTTCTTACACGTGATGACTTTTCAATGTTCGATGTCTTCTGCTGTGTGAAATCACCGCTGCTGTCATTAAACGATTTTCGCATCAATGGCGCCACCATCTTTATGTCCTTGCTGGGGCGAGGCTATACCGATGTTCAGGGCCACTTACGCTGGTTCATTGTGACGCGATACGACAAGGTACTGAAACTGTTTACCACGGCGGTTTGCCGGGCAAACCCATCGCTGGATCCGGAAACCCTGTTCTGGCGACTGCACTTCACGCTGGGGGCGACGGTGTTCACAATGGCATCGTCTACCGCGTTGTGCGAAATCGCGGAAAATGACTTTTCACGACAAATCAGTACCCAGGATTTAGTTGAACGTCTGGTGCCGTATCTGGCAGCAGGGGTTGCAGCCCCAATAGAACAACCGCTCTCACTACTGCGTGAAGAGCCGACAGGAACACAATAGATGTAGTAGTAATGCAAAAACACTAATAACGACATGAGACAAAAGGATCTGAAACATGAGTACGTTAACCAACCTGAGAAAACGCTATATCAGTGATCCCGCTTTCGAGATGTTTAAGAAAGTGCTACCACCGCTATCTGATACTGAACGCGAAGCCATGGAGGCAGGCAGTGTCTGGTGGGATGGTGAACTGTTTAGTGGTAATCCTAACTGGAATACCCTCCTGACTTACCCGCAGCCGAAACTGAGTGCGGAAGAGCAGTCATTTATTGATAACCAGCTTCAAACGCTGCTGGATATGCTGGACGACTACCAAATTGTTCAGGAGGAAAAGGATCTACCGCCTGAGGTTTGGGAGTACATTCGTAAAGAAAAATTCTTCTCTCTGATTATTGGTAAAGAGTATGGCGGTCTGAATTTCTCGGCCCATGCCAACTCCACCATTGTTAGCCGTATTGCAACGAAAAGTCTGAGTACAGCTGTCACCATAATGGTACCGAACTCATTAGGGCCGGGTGAGCTGTTGACGCACTATGGTACGCAGGATCAGAAAGACTACTGGCTGCCTCGACTGGCGAGCGGTAAAGATATTCCGTGTTTTGCCCTGACCGGGCCGGAAGCCGGCTCTGATGCAGGCGGTATCCCAGATAAAGGGGTCGTGTGTTACGGCGATTATCAGGGCGAGGAAGTGCTGGGTATTCGTCTGAGCTGGAACAAGCGTTACATCACGCTGGCACCGGTTGCGACGGTATTGGGTCTGGCATTTAAACTGCACGATCCTGAAGGCCTGATTGGTGGCAAGAAAGATCTTGGCATCACATGTGCGCTGATCCCGGCAGATCACCCTGGGGTTGAAATTGGTGAGCGTCATGACCCGTTGAATCTGGCCTTCATGAATGGCCCGACGCGCGGTGAAGATGTGTTCATTCCGATGGACTGGGTTATTGGTGGCCAAGATTACGTGGGTCGTGGCTGGCGTATGCTGGTGGAGTGTCTGTCAGCAGGGCGTGGTATCTCACTGCCTGCACTGGGCACGGCGGTTGGTCACCTGACTTCTCGTGCGACTGGTGCTTATGCGTACGTGCGTAAGCAGTTCGGCACTTCTATCGGTAACTTTGAAGGGGTCGCGCAGGCGATGGGGCGTATCGGTGGTTTCACCTATATGCTGGAAGCGGCTCGTACCCTGACAACCACTTCGCTGGACATGCATGAGAAGCCGGGGATCGTGACTGCGATTGCCAAATACCACATGACCGAAATGGCCCGTACCATCCTCAATGACTCGATGGATATTCATGCTGGCCGTGCCATCCAGCTTGGTCCAATGAACTACATCGGCCACCATTACTTCGGGATGCCAGTTGCGATTACCGTGGAAGGCGCCAATATCCTGACCCGTAACCTGATGATCTTTGGCCAGGGTGCGACACGTTGTCACCCGTATGTGCTGAGTGAAATGGAAGCGGCGGCGAATCCGGACAGTAAGCACGGTGCGGAAGATTTTGACAAGCTGCTGGCGAAGCATATCAGCTTTGCTGTTGGCAACGTGGCCAAATCAATGCTGAATGCGTTTACTGGCTCTCGTCTGAATCGTGCGCCAGTGACGGGTGAAACTGCGGTCTACTACAAACAGCTTTCTCGTGTCAGCCGTGCGCTGGCGGTAGCGGCTGATTTTGCCATGCTGACATTGGGTGGCGAACTGAAACGCCGTGAGATGATCTCCGCTCGTTTGGGTGACATCCTCAGCCACCTGTATCTGGCGTCGGCGGTACTGAAACGCTACGAAGACGAAGGTCGCCAGCAGCAGGATCTGCCAATGGTGCACTACTCACTGCAATACTGCCTGCATAAGTGTGGCGTTGCTTTTGACGAAGTACTGGCTAACTTCCCGCAGAAAGCCGTTGGTCGTCTGCTACGTGTAATGCTGTTCCCGTTCGGTATCCGCTATGCGGCGCCAAGCGATACGCTGTCGGTGAAGATTGCCGAACTGCTGATGACTCCGGGAGTGCACCGCGAGCGTCTGACTCACCTGTGCTATGTTGGTGACAGTGAGGATGATCCGGTTGGCCTGATGGATCGCGCGTTTGAAGCTATGTATGGCGTTAAAGATATTGAGCGTAAACTGGCGAAAGCGGCAAAAGCCGGTGACATTCCTCGTAAAGCCTCTCTGGCTGAAAAACTGGAGCAGGCGCTGGAAAAAGGCATTATCACGGCGGCTGAACTGGAAAAACTGCAACATGCTGAGCAGCTGCGCCAGCGTGCGATTCAGGTGGACCACTTTGCCCCTGCGGATTTCAAAAAAAGCAGTTTACAGCCGGGTAAAGCGGCGTAACACAACGGAATTACTGTGCTGATAACTCTGAGTGCCACGCAACTGCGTGGCACTTTTTTTGTTTATCACATCAGAATTGACCCGGTCGCCTCAAAGTGGCCGATGTTCTTTAAATGTTAAGGTGCGTAAGGTTTCTGGAAGTAAGCTTAGCCTCAGAACGAGAGGCTGTTGACTGTGTCTACTTCTGGCTTTCTTTTTATACTCATACTGGCGTTCGAATGAACAAAAGTAGGGCACTGACGGCGGATACACTGGCGAGCGGAGACCAACCAGAAAGCGGATTATTGGTGACAAAACCAGCAAAATTGCCGACGTTTACGGGACTAACACCTCCAACCACTGGCATTTTTAGCGTTTTCACTCATAAATTTAATGCGATTTTGTCATTAACCTTTTATCCTACATGCAACTGTGTAAGGGAAGTTGAAAATGATCATCAAACCTAAGATTCGCGGATTTATCTGTACGACAACTCATCCTGTGGGTTGTGAAGAGAACGTAAAAGAGCAAATTGCTTACACGAAAGCCCAGGGTCCAATTGCTAATGCACCAAAGCGCGTGCTGGTGATTGGTTCATCAAGTGGCTACGGTCTGTCTTCTCGCATTGCTGCGGCCTTTGGTGGCGGCGCGGCAACTATCGGCGTATTTTTTGAAAAACCTGGCACTGAGAAGAAGCCGGGTACTGCAGGCTGGTATAACTCAGCGGCGTTTGACAAATTCGCTAAAGAAGAAGGCCTGTATTCCAAGAGCCTGAACGGCGATGCTTTCTCTCATGAAGCGAAGCAAAAAGCCATTGAGCTGATCAAGAAAGATCTTGGTCAGGTTGATCTGGTGGTTTACTCACTGGCCTCTCCGGTACGTAAGATGCCTGAAACCGGTGAAATGGTGCGCTCATCCCTGAAGCCTATTGGTGAAACTTACAAAGCGACAGCGGTAGACACCAACAAGGATGCGCTGTTTGAAGCTAGCGTAGAGCCAGCGACCGAGCAGGAAATTCAGGACACAGTCACTGTAATGGGTGGCCAGGACTGGGAACTGTGGATCAACGCACTGTCTGAAGCGGGCGTGCTGTCTGACGAATGTAAAACGGTTGCATACAGCTACATTGGTACAGAAATCACCTGGCCAATCTACTGGCACGGCGCACTGGGCAAGGCCAAAATGGACCTGGACCGTGCAGCGAAAGGGCTGAATGACAAGCTGTCTGCTACCGGTGGTTCTGCGAACGTTGCAGTACTGAAGAGTGTGGTAACTCAGGCAAGTTCTGCGATTCCGGTAATGCCGCTGTACATCGCGATGGTCTTCAAGAAGATGCGTGAAGAAGGTGTACACGAAGGCTGTATGGAGCAGATCTACCGCATGTTCAGCCAGCGTCTGTACAAAGCTGACGGTACTGCGCCAGAAGTGGATGAAGAGAACCGCCTGCGCCTGGACGACTGGGAACTGCGTGAAGATATCCAGCAGCACTGCCGTGACCTGTGGCCAAGCGTGACCAATGAGAACCTGGCTGAAGTGACTGATTACGTTCAGTACAAAGACGAGTTCCTTAAACTGTTTGGTTTCGGCATTGCGTCTGTGGACTACGATGCAGACGTGAACCCAGTTGTTGAGTTTGATGTTGAAGACATCTGATTCTTCTGAGTGTCGAAACTTAGCCGCTAAGCTGCAATAGCGTTCGGCACTGACAGTCAGCTTATTATCAAGCTGACGATGTGCGAAAAACCGCCCTGTATCGGGCGGTTTTTTTATTGGTTGTGTTTTAGTTAGAATGGCTCTGCGTAATGTGATTACTCATCTACAATGATTTCAAACCCACCGTAAATCAGTCGCTTGCCGTCAAAAGGCATCGGGTCCATGGCTTGAATATCCGGATCGGCCATGACCTTTGCCATTCCTGCATCCCGCACGGCTTTCGATGGCCAGACAATCCATGAAAACACGACAGTTTCATCGTCCTGACACTGTACCGCCAGCGGAAAAGACGTGATCTCACCGGGGGGCACATCGTCACCCCAGCATTCGACCAACCGTATTGCACCGTGCTTTTTGAACAAGGCCACGGCTTGCCGGGCATAGGCCGTGTAGGCCGCCTTATTGGCCGTCGGTACCGCGGCAACAAACCCGTCGATGTATTGTGTTGGGGATTCCATGGGCTCCTCCGGTTTTAATGGCGTTCAGTCTGTGGCTGCAAACGTGTTGGAATCTGTAGCTGAAGGAATGCAGGGAATGAAGCGCTGAACGTGTGGAATCTGGCGACATGCCTGGCCAGCAATCAGGCTCGGCCTTGATCTAAGTCTAGAGCGAAGAGCGCCAGTGGGAAAATAGCGGGGGAGAAGGAAAAAGTGGGATTAGGGTTAGCGGGAAACAAACTAAAGGCTGATAAGAAGCAGAGATCGGCTGAACGATGGAACGACGGGTAGAAAGAGAAAGTCGGGGAATTCGGCACTAGGATAATTGTAAAAACGCGACAGATAAGACCCGAGAGCCGGGGCTCTCGGGTCAATATGTGAGTCTCTCACGATCAGTGCGGCAGCTTTATCACAAAGGCTGCCCCTTCAATACTGGCTGGCTCAATGTAAATCGAGCCTTTGTAGCTCATGACTATCTCATGACAAACGGAGAGTCCGATCCCCTGACCGGGATTGAGCTGGTCTGCCCGTACACCGCGCTGGAAGATGGCTTCACGCATGTTTTCAGGCACGCCGGGACCATCATCCTCAATCCGGATTTCGGTGCCCTCTGGCGTCTGTTTAGCGTAGATCCTCACCTCGCTGATACAGAAGCGGTAGGCATTTTCCAGCAGGTTGCCGAGCAACTCCATTAAGTCACTGCGGTTGACCGGCAGGGTCAGTGACGAATCAAAATAGTAGCCCAGCTTGACGTTTTTTTCGGTGTAGACCTTGCTCAGCAGCCGCTCGAAGCTGTCGATTAACGGTTTGAGGGCGGTGCAGTCTTTGCGTAGCCCTTGTTGACCCATCATGGCGCGTTTCAGCTGATACTGGACCAGTTCATCCATCTGGCTGATCTGCTCCATGATGCGCTGATTTAACTCATAACGAGGAATGTCGCGATCATCCAGCAGGGCGTTGGTTGCCGCCAGACGGGTTTTCAGGCTGTGGGCCAGATCATCCATCGCATGGCGATAACGGCCTTTTTGCGCCCGGCCAATTTCGATCAGACGGTTGAGTGCCACGGTGACTTCCTGCAGCTCCATCGGAAAGTCATTGTCCAGCTTGTCCCGGTTAGCTTCACCGATTTCATCGAGCTGTTCAGCCAGTTTCCGCAAAGGCTGGAAGCTCCAGTGAAAGGCGGCGATCAAAAAGGCAATAGCGATCAGGACAAACAGACCAAGATAAAAGGTGGTACGTTTGTGCAGCTGATGCAGGGAAGACACATAGGCATCTCCGGAGCGCAGGACAACCAGCTGGTATATGCTTCCGCCTTCACGCTCCTGACTTACGTTGTACGCAATGAAACTTTCATTGTTGTGCGTTGAAATCAGGGTCGGCACCGGAATGCTGTCAGGCAATTCACTACAGATGTTGTTGATGTTGGCGACTTTGGCTTCCTCTGACAGCCAGATTGTGTTGTCGGTTTTATCACAAACCACGGACATATAATCGGTGTCGGACGGGTCAATGGAATCAATCCACTTATCAACGTCTTTAATCAGGCCGTCACGGTTCAGCTGCGCGACGACCATCGGCATCTGGGCAACCAGCTCAGATGAGTAGGCGGCCATGTAGCTCTGGCTGTAGAGTTGGTTAATCACCCCGGCAAGGGCTGAGGTGATCAATACGATAATGGCGACCGAGGTTACGAGAACCCGGCGGCGCAGACGGGGTTGCAGAATATGTTTCATTACTGGGCTTGCAGCTCGAAAATATAGCCCTGGCCACGAATGGTTGAGATTGGGTTATCCTGACCATGATTGGCAAACTTCTTGCGCAGGCGGCTGATCATCACTTCGATGGTATTTGGATCGCCTTCCTGATCTTCATACAGCACATCCAGCAGACGTTGCTTGGAGACCACCTGGCGGCTGTGGCGCATCAGGTATTCCAGCAGGTCGTACTCAAAAGCGGTCAGTTCCAACTGGGTGTCATTGATGAAAACCTGCTTGGCCAGCAAGTCGACACGAATGTCGCCGGCACTCATTTCCGGTTTGACAAAACCGGCACTGCGGCGCACCAGTGCGCTCAGGCGGGCCACCATCTCTTCTTTCTGAAATGGCTTAACCAGATAGTCATCAGCCCCGGCTTCCAGACCGGTGACTTTATCCTGCCAGTTAGAGCGGGCGGTCAGAATCAGAATCGGTAAACGTAACCCTTTGTTACGAATGTCTTTAATCAGACTAATGCCGTCCCGATCAGGCAGGCCGATGTCTACAATCGCCACATCATTCGGATAGTCCTGCGCGAAAAACAGGCCTTCTTCAGCGGTGCCGGCACACTGAACCTGATGGCCCAGCTCACTCAGTTGAGATTTCAGGTGATGGCTCAGGATCGGGTCATCTTCAACAATTAGGATACGCATAGTTTTGATTACCAATATATTTCTTTGCTACTCAATATACTGAATAGTCGTTTGAGGTGCGAATAAATAGCGGTGAAATGTGCTTCTGCCCATACTTCGCATTATGGCAGACAGAGTAATCGATGGGGTCTGAATCCGGGCTGACTCAGAGCGAATCAAAAGCAAAAAAACGCCTCCTGAGAAGGAGGCGTTATCAGATGAGAGCGGATGGGGGACCCGAATCAGCTCAGGATCACGAACAGTGTCCCGGCGATGGTCAGCAGTACGTTGGCAATCGCGTAAGTGCCTGCATACCCCAGCGCGGGAATGGTACTGCGCGCGTGCTCGTTAATCATGTCCATTGCCGGGGCACAGGTACGGGCACCGATAATGGCACCAAACAGCAGGGCGCGGTTCATTTTCAGGACATAAGCACCGAACAGGTAAGCCAGCACCACCGGCACCACGCTCACCATCAGGCTGGCGGTAAACACTGCCAGGCCGACCTGGGTCAGGCTTTCAAACAGGTTAGAACCGGCACTCAGACCAATCCCGACCATAAATACCATCAACCCGAGATCTTTGGTCATATTCAGCGCGCCTTGCGGCACATAACCGAATGTCGGGTGGTTGGCCCGCAGATAGCCAAGTGTAATACCGGCGACCAGCAGACCAGCCGCACTTC
Organism: Photobacterium sp. GSS17; assembly: GCF_028621875.1. NCBI lineage: Bacteria > Pseudomonadati > Pseudomonadota > Gammaproteobacteria > Vibrionales > Vibrionaceae > Photobacterium > Photobacterium sp. GSS17. The sequence goes on from NZ_CP117517.1 coordinate 1,176,297, forward strand.
CCAGACCAAAGGCAATGTGGCCGAAGGTCATGGTAATGGCACCAATCAGCAGGCCGACGATAAAGAAGCAGCAAAACGCCAGTAGGTCGGCAATCTGGCTGTGGACCGAAATAAATCCGATTCGCTCGGCCAGACCCAGCACCCGGCTCTTTTCCCCGCTGACCTGCAGGACATCCCCTTTAGTCAGCAGGATATTGTGATCCATGGGCATTTCAATCTGGGCGCGAACCACGCGGTTCAGGAAACAACCGTATTCCGCCAGATTCAGCTCCGATAGGCGCTTACCGACGATGCTGTCATTCTTGACCACAATTTCTTCTTCTACGATACGCAGATCAAGCAGATCGCGGTCAAACACCTCTTTACCGTTGCGGAAGCTCGGATCCAGACGCGCATGGCTGTCCGGATAACCCACCAGGGCGATTTCATCGCCTTCCTGCAGGATGGCGTCACCATCCGGGTTGGCCAGAATCCCGTTTCGGCGAATGCGTTCGATGTAGCAGCCGGTCTGGCGGTAGATACCCAGCTCACGCAGGTTACGACCGTCAATCCAGTTGATCAGCTCCGGTCCGACCCGGTAAGCACGGATAATAGGCAAATACACCTTACGTTGGGCGCTTTCCCCGATACCGCGTTCACGGGCAATTTGCTGAGAAGATTCGGCTAGATTGTGCTTTTGCAGTTTCGGCATCAGTTTGGCCAGCATGATGACGCTCACCAGACCAATCAGGTACGACATGGCATAGCCAACGCTCAGGCTGTCGGTCAACATCTGAATATCCGCCGGATCAGTGACATCTGTCAGACCACTGAGCAGGGCATCTTTGGCGCCCACCAGAACCGGAGTCGCGGTCAGGGAACCGGCCATCAACCCTGTTGCCAGACCCAGGTTTAGCCCCAGGTATTCTCCCATCACCACCGTAATGACAATGGCGGATATAACCACCACTAACGCCAGTAGCAGATAGTGTTTACCGTCACGGAAGAAAATACCGAAGAAATTCGGCCCCGCTTCGATACCGACACAAAAGATAAACAGCATGAAACCGATATTGAGGGCTTCCGCATCGAAGGTAAAACCGGCATTACCAAAAAGCAGAGCCGTAATTAAAACGCCGATGGAGTTTCCGAGCTGCATATTCGCAAATCGGAGTTTTCCGGCCGACAGGCCAACCGCAAGTACAACAAAGAGCAACAGAATATCATTCTGATGTAAAAGGGCGGCAACATCGATATTCACAACAAATTTATCCGCAGCAGTGAGAAAGGCAACAAAATGGTGAAATTCTAGCTGATTTTATGAGGTCGTCATACAGCAAAATGGCGGATTCCCCAGAAAAAGATGCTGTAATTTCGGGGTTTCCAGGACGGAAGATAATAAAAAAGGCTGATGTCTCAGCCTTTTTAAGAATTTGTTATCAGTTTGCTATGAAAATTACTGGAACAGACCCAGGTTTTCTTTCGCATAAGCTTCAAAATCAGTGCAACCACCGATGTGTTCCTGATCGATGAAAATCTGTGGCACGGTTTCAACTGGTTTACCAACCGTTTTTTCCAGGTCAGCTTTAGTGATACCTTCCGCGTGGATGTCAACGTAACGGTAGTTGAAGTCATCACGTTCTTCTGTCAGCTTCTCAGCCAGATCTTTAGCGCGAACACAGTAAGGGCAGCCAGGGCGACCAAAAATAACTACGAACATAATTTCTCTCCTCAAATTCGATGAACTTACTATATCGTGACTGCTGATAATGAGAAAGCGGGTTTTATCTTTTACTGTGATAGAGAAAACCGATTGATCATGAAAGGATGAGTCTCTTAACCATTTTTCGTGAGCACGTAAAAAAGCCAGGTGTTTCCACCTGGCCAAAAGAAACCAATTAGGAGGGTTTCAGCCGATACCTTGGTATCAGAAGTCGTAGCGCAGACCGGCCTGTAGTTGGTCGTCCTGGCCGTCAATTTGCTCGAACAGGTAGCCGGCATAAGCACGGAAGTTACCGTTGAACTTGTACACACCTTCCAGCGCAAAGTAGTCAACGGTATCTGTGCTGATACCATTGGCTTTTTCTTCCTGGAAGTTGTACACGCCCTGGATAGTCAGTTTGTTGAACTTGTAAGCCGCTGCAATTTCGTAGGCTTTCAAATCGGCATCGCCTTTTGAACCGTCAGCATACAGACCGGCAATGTAGAAATCATTGAAGGTGTAAGCCGCCGTCAGGTTGTACTGATCTGCGTCGACATCACCTTCTTTACCGTCAACGTAACCTGCACCCACGTCCAGACCGAACGGGAAAGAGTAAACCGCAGACAGACCGTAGTTGTCAGAATCACGCTTGTCATTGGCAATGTAGTTAGCCGTGATAGTCAGCGCGTCAAAAGAACCTGCGTATACAAAGTTGTTTTCGCGCTTGTCTTTGTTACCGTCAACCAGGTCAGCGGCATCACCACCAAAGGTTGCCAGAATATCGGTAAAATCGGTCAGAATGACCTGTGCGGAGTCTTGCTGACCGTAAGAGAACGCACCAAATTGGGTGTCAATACCGGCAAACAGGTAACGGGTATCAATTTGCTGATCTTTGCCTGATTCTACTTCCAGCTCATAAGTACCAAAGGCACCAAACCCTTCCGCCAGTTGGGTTTTCCCCTTCAGGTTTACACGGGCACGGCTTTTATCTTTGAAAGAATCATTTTCAGTTGTTTTGTTTTCATCTGAGATATTGAAACGAGCTTCTGCGCGGCCACCAACGCTCAGAGTCGTTTCGTCATTTTGATAAACCGTTGCAGCGTTAACACCGCTCGCCAGCAGAGATGCAAGAACGGCCGATGCCACTGTCATTTTTTTCATTTTTGTCCCCTGGAAATATTTTTAGGCTTCATTGCTAGTTTTCGTAACGGGGGCAAGATTAGAAGGTTGAAATGACAAATATATGGATGTGTCATGTCACTTTTATGACCTGCTGGGACAAAATTGAAATCTTCGAAAACTCTTCTTTAAATCGAAATAAATCAGTCACTTTTGTCGTGTAGAGGGAGTGAGGGCTTGAACGAAATTTAACCTTTTTGTGGTGTTTGTTTGCTATTAGTCAGTCAAGCAGATAAATGCATGGTTTGCGCACTAAATTCAACGTTCTGTGATTACGAACGAACTGTGATACCGAACGAATTCTTTGCGCGCGTTTGGTGTGGGGGCCACAAAAACTTGTCCAGAATCAAAATCAGGAATCTGAATTGGCGCACACTCGATAAACTAAAGCTAACTAAGTGCGAACGGAGTGCCTATGTTTCAGTTTATGACCTCAACGCGAATCGTTTTTGGGGAAGGGGCTTTGGTCAACTCATTGTCAGCCCTCAACCAGTTTGGTTACAGCGTATTACTGGTAACCGGGAAAAGCAGTCAGCGTGCTGAGCCGGTGATTCATTATCTGAAGCAACAGGGCATGCGTTACCAGCAGGTGGCGATTCATGATGAACCGCTGATTGCCATGGTTGAGGAAATGGCGGCCATGGGGCGGAAATTTCGCCCTGATATGGTGCTGGCGATTGGCGGAGGCAGTGTACTGGACACGGGCAAGGCACTGGCAGCTTTAATTCCCAATCAGGGCAGTGTCTATGACTATGTGGAGGTCGTTGGCCGTTGCGTGCCGTTTCAGGCCAAGCCGCTGCCGTTTATCGCAGTCCCAACCACGGCCGGAACCGGGTCGGAAGTCAGCAAGAATGCCGTGCTGCGTTCGGCACAGGAAAATGTCAAAGTCAGCCTGCGCAGTCCGGATATGCTGGCCGATTTGGCGATTGTGGACCCGACGTTGACCTATGGCATGGATCAGCTTACTTCGGCCTGCTGTGGGATGGATGCGTTTACCCATCTGATGGAGTCGTATGTGTGTGGGGCACCGAATCCGCTGACAGATATGGTGTGCGAAGAGGGACTGCGTCGACTGGCCGGAGCGATTTTGCCGGCCTGTGAAGACGATGATCCCCGGGCACGCTCAGATATGTCGTTTGCCGCTATGCTGGGTGGCATGGCTCTGGCCAACGCCAAGCTGGGTGCGGCTCACGGGTTGGCCTCGTCACTGGGTGGACGTCTGAAAGCCCCACATGGCCTGATCACAGCACAGCTGGCTCCCTATGTGATGCAGGAGAATGTGCTGGCTGCGCGGGAAGCCGGCCGGGCCGATGTGCTGAACCGCTACCGACAACTGGCTTGTCTGCTGACTGGGCGGATGAACGCAGAAATCATCGACGGTATCTTATGGACCAAACGCACTCTGAAGCGACTGAATCTGCCGCAGGTATCAGAGTACGGGTTGTGCCGCACGATGTTTGATGAGGTGGCCGAAGATGCCCTGCGTTCCAATGCGATCAAGGGGAACCCGCTGCCGCTAAATAAAGTGCGGTTGCTCAGTATTCTGACTCAAATGTGCCAGTGTTCTGACACTGCGCCTGACTCGCTTGGAATGGGACTGGAGTAGCCTCACAACTTTCTTTTCAAGGTGGCCTGTTCATGAGGATCCTCCCGGCGCCAGAGTGCGGCGGGGTGAGGGCTGTGGTACAGTGTGGTGTCTGAAATGAAGGGTTAGGATACGGATATTTATGAACCATACGATTGAAACCATGCTCGGCCACCGCTCTATTCGTAAATTTACGGATGCACCAATTCCTCAGTCTCAGCTCGAGATTATTCTGGACTGTGCTCGTTCGGCTTCTTCTTCAAGCTTTTTACAGTGTGTCAGTATTGTTCGGGTGACCGATCAAACCATGCGGGACAAATTGGCGGAATATGCCGGTGGACAACCTTATGTGGCATCTGCCGCTGAGTTTCTGGTGTTTTGCGCGGACTTCAATCGCCACCTGCAAATTCACCCAACGGCTCAGGTCGGGTTTACAGAGCAAACCCTGATTGGCGCCGTTGATGCAGGACTAATGGCACAAAACGCCCTGGTCGCGGCAGAGTCCTTGGGGCTGGGTGGCGTCTACATTGGCGGCCTGCGCAATAATCCGGATAAAGTGACTGAACTTCTGGCTCTGCCTAAGCACGTTATTCTGCTGTTTGGGCTGTGTCTAGGGTACCCGGATCAGGCTCCGGAAATGAAACCGCGCCTGCCGCGTGCGCTGGTGGTGCACGAAAATACCTATCAGCCGCTCGACCATGCCTTACTGGCCAGCTATGACCAGCATGTACGCGAGTACTACCAAAGCCGCACCGGCGGGACAAAAGAGACCTCTTGGAGTGAACAAATCACGGCAACCATGGACAAGGAAGCACGTCCGTTCATGAAAGATTTTCTTCACCGTCAGGGCTTCAGCGTAAAGTAACGGGTAGTTATCGGTATTGCTGCCGGTATTGTTGCCGGTATCAATGTCAGTATTACTGTAGTGGCTGACCGTTTCACCTTTCTATGTGTCACGACCCCAAGGAAGGGCGTGACACTGTTGCCAACGAACTTTTTTCCAGGCGCTTGGTCTGAATCCTTACGTTCTGCATGCAATAGCGACCAAATAAGGATGAAAGTATGGCCATTATCAACGGTCGTTTGCTGAGTTTAACGACTGAACCTCGCAGAGCGTAGAAGCAGGTATCCCTGAAACATCATTCAACAATGATAAGAAGCGGGCGATATGTACACCCGCCAAAAATTGGAAGATCACATGAAGTATTTTGGGAAAGTCGCAGCGGCTGTGCTGGCTGCGTCTTTACTCGCTGGGTGCAGCAGTTCACCTGGCTCGTCATCCGGAGCGGCTGGTGAGGTGACCACGCAAACGGCTCTCGAATCCGCACAGTCAGCCTATCAGCAGTGGCGTAACAAAGTGGTCAGTGCCGAAGCGCTGCAACGCTACTCCCCGGATAAATACAGCGCCATGATGGCGAGCTGGCAGCGCGCCGATGCTTTACTCAAAGCCATGCAGCTGTCGCCTGAGTCGGCACAACAAAGTTATTCCTTGTTCTCATCAGAGACGAATTTGGAGCGGTTCTACGCCGATATCAGGCTGGTAGAGCAGCACTACAAGCAGCTGAAAGCACTGAAGAAAGTGGCTGATGACGTACTGGAACCCGCCATGGTGCAGGTCGCTTATCTCAACAGTATTGACGCCAATGCTTACTACCGCAGTGAGTTTGTCCGGCTGAATCGGTTTTATGACCGGCTGTTTGCATTGGTTCAGGCCGGGGATCTTAATGATGCCCAGGACGAGCAGAAAGAGTTTCTTGAGCGTGCGCACAGCCTGGAAGTGAGGGTGATCAAGCGCATCTATATTGCCCCGGAAGAAGAGGCTCTGCGGGAGCTGAAAAATAATGATGTCCGGTTTTACGCGCCGGCAAGTTATGCGCGCGTGGAAGCTGAAATCGCGGCCGGAAAATCCCTGATCGACCTCTCACCACGTGCGTTTGATGCCATTAATCAGGCTGTATCCGCGATTCAGTTTGAACTGGCGCATGCCAGGCATATCGCCGGTGAAGTGAAATCATTACGTGATTTAAGTCGGGATGAGTATGAAGAGTATATTTTAGGTATTGAAGATCGCTTGCTGACAATTTCCCAATCACTAAGCGATGAAGACTTACGCGATATGCCGCTGGCTTCCCAGGCTGAACATATTCAGCAAGGGGTGGTGAAGCTTCGCCGTTTGCCAGGGGCGCCAGAACCGCTGCCTGCTTCTCATGACAGACTGGAGAACCTGCACTTGATGTTGAAACAACAGCACGCTCAGATTTCGGAATTGCAGCAGCAACTTAGTCAGCTGACCAGTAGTCCGGAAAGCACGTCACAGCAGTAGAACGTCAAGAGTTAAACTTGCAAACAAAAAAGTTATCGGCTTAAAAATACCACTTACAAAGGATTAACGTGACTTAATACGTGTCATGTTGAGTATAAAATTTCGGTCTAGAGTCAAAAAAGCAGCCCTGTGGCTGCTTTTTTTATGTTTAGTGGAAATTTGTAACTGTTGTTAATAGAGGGGTAGCACTTATCTTTCTGATTTTAAAGGGTGATAGCAGGCGTTTATAGGGTGATTACTTCGATAGATGAAATATTTGTTAACAGTTTTACGGTCTTTGAAAGCCAATAATGCTTTACAAATTTGATGTTGTTGAAGCTATTTTTGCATTTTGGGCGAAAAATAAGCAGTGTTTGTCTTGATTTGCCTGTCAGCCTCCATTAGAATTCGCGGCGCATTTGCCATGCACTCAAATTTTAATATTTATTACTTTTTTTGATTTACTCCTATTGAGGAATTCAATGTCTACGAAACTAGCAAACCCGGCACCTCTGGGCCTAATGGGCTTTGGTATGACTACCATCCTACTGAACATCCACAATGCGGGCTTCTTCCCAATTGATTCGATGATCCTGGCGATGGGTATTTTCTACGGTGGCCTGAGCCAAGTTTTCGTTGGCATGATGTGCTTTAAACGTGGTGATACTTTCGGTACGACCGCTTTTACGTCTTACGGTCTGTTCTGGCTGACTCTGGTTGGTTTGATCGTGATGCCTTACATGGGTCTGCCTGCTAGCCCGGCTTCTTTCATGGGCTGGTACCTGCTGCTGTGGGGTATCTTCACTGGCTTTATGTTCATTGGCTCTCTGTGCTACCCACGTGCTAAGCAGTTCGTGTTTGGTTCACTGACTGTACTGTTCTTCCTGCTGGCTGCTCGTGATTTTACTGGCAGTGCGCTGATCGGTACGATTGCTGGTTTCGAAGGTATCATCTGTGGTGCAAGTGCGATCTACTTCGCAATGGCTCAGGTTCTGAACAACGAATATGGCCGTACTATTCTGCCAATCGGTGAACTGAAGAAAAAAGACACTGAGCAAGTGCTGAAAGCTGCAGCGTAATCCTGAGATTAACGACTGACAAAACCTGAAAACCCGCCAATGGCGGGTTTTTTTATGTTCGCAACCAGCTCCGGTAAATTGGTATAAGCTTATTGCATTGTGTCCGGCAGTGAACGAGGGGGCAGGGTATGGCACAACGCTACGCAGCATTGATGGGGGCACTGGTGGCGGATGCCGCTGCGATGGGAACGCATCTGATTTACTCGCCTGAGCGAATTGCCAGCCTGACGGAGTTACCGCATTTCCCTTTCATTGAACCCGATCCCGCTCACTACCAAGGGGTTGAGGGTTTCTATGCCCATGACAAGCTGACGGCTGGAGAATTGACGATTTACGGCGAGTGGCTGGCCCTGTATATCCGTTTGCTGAGTCAACCCGGCATCGAGACTCTGAGTATTCAGCAGGCGATACTGGACTTCTTTGGGCCTGGTGGAGAGTTTGTCGGCTACATTGATACACCGACAAAAGCACTGCTGCTGACCCTGTTTTCGTTACCGCCCGAAGACTGGCCGGATGATTCCGGCATTGATGATGATCAGAATACCGCCCTGTGCGCCGTTCCTGCGTTGATAGCCATGAAAATGCCGTCGGATCTGCTGGAGCAGGAGATTGAGCGTATTCTTGGTATTACCCATCAGAATGAGACGGCCTTGGTCTGCGCAAAAGCCTTTGCTGCCGCATTGAATGAAGGCCTGCGCTCACGTCGGATAGAGCCGGTGCTCAATGTGCTCAAGGTGAAATGCCGCGGGTTAGTTCAAATGCGTATTGAGGCTGTCAGGGCGATGGAAACGCTGGAGCAGGCGATGACAGTCGCGAGCCCGGCGTGCCACTTGCAGGACAGCTTGCCAATGGCCGCCTGGATTTTGCAAACCACCAACAGCTATACCGAAGCAATACTGAAAAATGTCGCCGTGGGAGGAGATAGCTGTGGACGGGGGATGATCGTCGGGGCACTGGCCGGAGCCTGTTACGGTTTTGGTGATGAAGCCGGTATTCCGATTTCCTGGCTGATGACCCTCCAGATGGGAGAGGCGATGGCCGAAGATATCGAACAGTTGCTACATAATTCGGGCGGTGCTTTTTAGCCTGGATTACCCGAAACAGCCAGAGTTCATACAGGTTCTAAAGTGGCAGGTTGCTAAAGTGAAAGCCTCAGAAAAACAAAGCTTCAGAAACAATAAAGCCACCCGACTGGGTGGCTTTAGTTTTAATCAGGATTCTGCCGGCGCAGCGTCAGCCATTGGCTTCAGCTTGACAGTTCGCTTTGCTGTATTAGCAAATAACTTTGATTGCCAGACCGCCCTGAGAGGTTTCACGGTACTTGGCATTCATGTCTTTACCGGTTTCCAGCATAGTCTCGATAACTTTATCCAGAGATACGCGTGGATCCGATGAACGACGCAGTGCCATACGTGAGGCGTTGATGGCTTTAACAGCAGCAATACCGTTACGCTCGATACATGGTACCTGCACCTGACCGGCAACAGGGTCACAAGTCAGACCCAGGTTGTGTTCCATCGCGATTTCAGCCGCCATACATACTTGCTCAGGGCTTGCACCCATCAGCTCAGCTAAGCCAGCCGCCGCCATAGAACAGGCAACACCTACTTCACCCTGACAACCTACTTCAGCACCAGAGATAGAAGCGTTACGCTTGTATAGACCACCGATTGCGCCAGAAGCCGCAAAGTAACGAGTGTACTCTTTCGGGCCAACAGGCTGAATGAACTTGTCGTAGTAAGCCAGAACTGCCGGGATGATACCACACGCACCGTTAGTTGGTGCAGTAACCACACGACCACCCGCTGCGTTTTCTTCATTCACAGCAAATGCGTACATGTTTACCCAGTCAACAACCGTCATCGGGTCATTGGTCAGTTTTTCAGACGTCATCAGTTGCTGACGCAGTGCAGCGGCACGACGAGGTACACGTAGTGGACCAGGCAGGATGCCTTCTTCGGTCATACCACGTTCCATACACTCACGCATGGTCTTCCAGATGTTCGAGAAGTATGTCGTGATTTCGTCTTCTGAGTTCATCGCGCGCTGGTTAGCCATAACCAGAGAGCTGATTGACAGACCGTTCTCTTTACACTGGTTCACCAGCTCTTCAGCCATTGTGAATGGGTAAGGAACCACTACGCTTGATTCAGCCTCTTTACCGAAGCTCTCTTCATCAACGATGAAACCACCGCCGATAGAGTAGTAAGTCTTCGTGTAGATGTCTTCGTCGCCGACCCAAGCATGGATAGTCATACCGTTTTCGTGAAGTGGAAGGTTGGTAGTATGGAAGTTCATACCACCTTCACGAGGGAAATCAACGGTGTGGCAATGCATGCCTACTGGCAGGCGCTCAGTTTCTTCAACACGAGCAATAAAGCTTGGGATGCTGTCGATATCAACGTGCTCAGGGCTGTTGCCCGCAAGACCCATAATAATCGCGATATCAGTGTGGTGACCCTTACCGGTAAGAGAAAGCGAACCGTAAACATCAACGGTAATTTTAGTGACGTCACGAAGCTTGCCCATAGAGCGCAGGTTATCAATGAACTCTTTACCTGCTTTCATTGGACCTACAGTGTGCGAACTGGAAGGACCCACACCAATTTTGAAAATATCAAAAACACTGATCATTGCTAATACCTCAGCCCCTGGAAGCCATCTTGCCTCCTGTTGGACTGTATAGTTTTTATCATTCCCGCCCCTTCCTTGGCGAGATAATTAAAACAAAAGAGCAGGGGGCGAGTGCTTCCTGCTCTTATGCGTTTCTATATTACGTGATTTATTAAATAAGACTATGCGTTGTAGCACATTTTATTATCTTACAAAATCATTCTCACGTGGCTAATTATCACAGTATCTGTGAAGGTTGCCTTATAGTGCTCCGTAGATTACCGAAGTAATTGCGGCAATACCACATAGAGCTGTAAAAATCTGTGCAGCCTTAGTTGTCTTAAGGTTCGCCATTGCAGGTACTTTATGCATTGCGAATACTGGCATCAGGAACAGGATGGCAGCAATCATTGGCGCGCCCATGGTTTCAATCATGCCCAGGATACTTGGGTTAACAACCGCTACGATCCAGGTAGTAACAACGATGAAGACCAGCGACAGTTTTTCAATCTTGCTTACAGGCATTTCAGAGCGAGATTTCACCAGACCAACCAGACCTTCATGTGCACCCAGGAAGTGACCGAAGTAGCTTGAAGTAATCGCCGCGAACGCTACCAGTGGACCCATCAGAGAGATCATTGGAGATTCGTGGATGTTTGCCAGGTAAGACAGCACGCTGATGTTCTGTGATTTCGCTTCTGCCAGCTGCTCTGGAGACAGAGACAGTACAACAGAGAACACGAAGAACATTACAAAGCCCATCAGCATCATAGCTGCGCCGCCAGTGATCATGTCAGTTTTTTGTACTGCGTTGTCACCGTACACACGACGTTGTTCTTTAGAGAACTGGCTGATGATTGGGCTGTGGTTGAATGAGAAAACGATGATTGGGATTGCCAGCCATACAACAGAAGGCATTGCGCTCCAGTCAGGGCTTACTGACATCATTGAAGCGTTCCACTCAGGAATCAGGAACACAGACAGTGCCAGCAGGATCAGTACCAGAGGGTAAACCATGGCTGATGTTGCTTTCAGCATCAGCTCTTTACCAAATACCACACCTGCAGTCATCGCCATGATCAAACCGCCAGACAGCAGCCAGCGTGGCACAGATTCCATGCCCATCTGGTTAACCATGAAAGAGTCAACAGTGTTGGTAATACCGACGCCGTAAATCAGAACGATAGGGTAAATAGCGAAAAAGTAAGCGAAAGTGATGATGTTAGCGCCAGCTTTACCAAAGTGTTCTTCAACAGTATCGGTAATATCTGCTTCAGGGTTTTTAGCAGAAAGAACGAAACGAGCCAGACTCTTGTGCGCGAACCAGGTCATTGGCAGCGCCAGCAGAGCCAGAATAACCAGTGGCCAGAAACCGCCAGCACCGGCTTTAATCGGTAGGAACAGAACGCCGGCACCAACAGCAGTACCAAATAACGAAAGGGCCCAGGTTAGGTCTTTATACGTCCATCCTGCTTTTGCAGTGCTATTTACTGCTGTGCTAGTAGATGTTTGCATGATTATCTATCCAAGTTAATTACGGAACGGAAATTAGGAACGGCGCGCATTTTCGCTATTTATTGCAGGAAAACATTGATCGAGATCTCGTTATGTAACGGACCGCAATTGCAATACAATTAATGGTGATCTTGATCACGCAAGGAGAGAAGGCGATATAAGCAGTAGTTATCCGACGGATAATTTATGCTAATACCAGAGCTGTTTAGAGAGGACTTTGAGCATTTGGGCGGTCGCACCCCAAATTGCATATTTTTGGTAGGGGACTGAATAAATATTATGGCCTTTACCCTGAATAGAGACTTTCTGAGTGCGCATATTCATTGGGTTTAATACATAGTCCAGCGGCGCTTCGAACAATTCTTCAACCTCGTTGAAATCCAGTTCTGGCCTGTAGTGAGGCGAAACCAGTCCGAGATAGGGCGTAACCATGTAGCCGCTGATTGTCGGTAAGGCCGGCAAATGCCCGATAATATTATCACGGGTGCATAAAATTCCAGTCTCTTCGTAGGTTTCTCTGATGGCAGTATCAATCAAATCAACATCTTGAGGCTCTTTTCGCCCACCAGGAAAAGATACCTGACCCGGATGATGTTTCAGATGTTTTGCACGGCTTGTGAAAACCACGTTGAAGCCTTCAGGGCGAGGAACCAGCGGAATAAGGACCGCAGCCTGTTTAAGTCGCAGGGATGGCTTGAGATGTGAACGTACACGGACGCTATGAGTGGAATCATAGTGTGCAGATGGGGCCAGCATAAAGCGGGTAACGATGTGACTCGGGTTGTTCATAGGCCGTCCGTGGTTGTGTGCCTGATATTAACTATAGATGTTGATAAAACATCTGAAATGACATTTATGGGCCATATCAGGCCAGTGCCCTGCATTCCTTGCAGGTGACTTGTTGATCGCCAGTATAACCAAACTCGGCACGTTAGCAACGGTTGGAGTTTGGTATTGGTATCGGTATCGGTATTGGTGGGTGGTCAGCGAGACGGAACCCCTGTGGGGGCGGCAATTAGGCTTAAGGGATTGAATCCGTGGGTAAACGGGTCAATGTAAACGGGTCAATGCAGTCGGGATAATTGACTGGACCAAAAAATAACGCCGGAGACAAGCTCCGGCGTTTATCAAAAACCTCAAGTCATCCGCAGAACGGAGCGTTAACGTTCCGGATTCTGAAGAATCGGCAGGATACGACTCAGTTTATCCAGTGTCTCCTGATACTCGCTCTCTGCCTGACTGTCTGCTACCAGACCGCCGCCGGCCCAGGCGTGAATCTGACCCTCATGGGCAATCAGCGTACGAATGGTGATGCTGGTATCCATCTGGCCGCAGCGACTGATGTAGCCGATGCTGCCGCAATAAACACTGCGACGATGCGGTTCCAGTTCCTCAATGATCGCCATCGCCCGGATTTTTGGTGCGCCGGTAATGGAACCGCCGGGGAAGCACGCTCGGAGCAAATCCGTCGGCGAATAGTCGCTCGACAGTTCACCCACAACAGTACTCACCAGGTGATGGACCGCTGGGAAGCTCTCGACATCAAACAGTTTTGGCACTCGCACAGTGCCCGGTTTTGCCACCCGCCCGATATCATTGCGCAGCAAATCGACAATCATTAGGTTTTCAGAGCGATCTTTCTCGGTCGTGCGTAAATCTTCGGCCAGCGCCGAATCTTGCTTCGCATCCGTGGAGCGCGGTCGGGTGCCTTTGATTGGCTTGGTCTCGATCACTCCGTCGCGGTGCTGCAGGAAACGCTCCGGCGAAACCGACAAAATGGCGCTGTCGCCGGTTCGGATAAAGCCAGAAAACGGTGCCCCGTTGCAGGTTTCCAACTGCTGGTATGCCTGCCATTCGCTGCCGGTGTATTGCGCACTGAAACGCTGTGCCAGATTAATCTGATAGCAGTCGCCGGCACGCAGGTAATCCTGCACCCGGTGGAATTTGTTACAATATTCTTCCACCGTCATGTTCGCCTGCCAGTCAGATGTTAAGCGGAAGGTGGTGGTTTGTTGGTTTTTTTGTGCTTCAACTGTATCAACTACCGTTTGGGGCGTAGCACTGCGCTGCTGTGTTAACCAGTTCCGGCGGTCGCTGCCCTCCGGGCTGATCAGGTATAAACGGCGGGCCTGGTGATCTGCAATCAGTGCCCAGTCATAGATGCCGACCGCCATGTCGGCAGTAGCCAGATCTTGCTTTGCCAGCGCAGGAATGCGTTCAACCCGGCGGCCCAGATCGTAGGCAAAAAAACCGACAGCGCCGCCTGAAAAAGGCACATCTCTTATCGGGGTAATAGCTGGCAGTAGGGCTGACTGGGTGCGCTCAATCAGCGCAAACGGATCATCAGGGCTGATTTCCTCGTCGCCGTTGCGGTAAATGATTCGGGTTTCATCGCCTCGGGTCTCTAAAGTGGCTAAAGGATCAGCAACTAAAATGTCAAAACGATTATCCGGATGATCTGAGGCCGCAGAGCGTAATATCATAGCCCACGGCTGTCCCGCAAACGGTTCAAACCACGCTAATGTCGCGTCCTTGTGGTAGTCGAGCAGTTCAATGCTCAGTTCTGGGTGTGATTTACAAATCATTTTCTTTTTTGTGACAGGTGTACGATTGGCGCATAGCGCGAAATTGTCCGCAAGAGTATCATAAACGCAGAATTTATTACGACGCCCAAGGACGATCCCAGTAGCATTATTTTTTCCGGAACGGAAACGGCAATGTGAACAGAACTTCAGCCATGTGGAACATGGCCGCGTGATCACCGTATTCGTCTGCCACATACCCTACGGGCAGGCGCGGATAATGTGTATCACTCCCTACATTGGAAGCATTAAACCGGGCGCCATGGAACGATAATAATCAACGAGGCAATTATGACCGTCATTCGCAAACAAGATGTGATCAGCAGTGTGGCTGATGCGCTGCAATACATCTCTTACTATCATCCTCTGGATTTTGTCCAAGCGCTAGAACAAGCTTACCACCGTGAAGAAAGTCAGGCCGCGAAAGATGCGATTGCCCAGATTCTGATTAACTCCCGCATGTCTGCAGAAGGCCACCGTCCTATCTGTCAGGATACGGGCATTGTGACCTGTTTCGTGAATATCGGTATGGGAGTCCAGTGGGATTCAACCGATATGACGGTTCAGCAAATGGTTGACGAAGGTGTTCGCCAGGCTTACACCAACCCGGACAACCCGCTGCGTGCATCGGTACTGATGGACCCGGCCGGTAAACGTATCAACACCAAAGACAATACCCCAGCCGTGGTACACATCAATATGGTACCGGGCGACAAAGTGGAAATTCAGATCGCGGCCAAGGGCGGCGGTAGTGAAAACAAAACCAAAATGGTGATGCTGAACCCATCTGACGATATCGCCGAATGGGTAGAAAAAACGCTGCCAACAATGGGCGCAGGCTGGTGTCCACCGGGCATGCTGGGTATTGGCATCGGTGGTACGGCGGAAAAAGCGGCCGTACTGGCAAAAGAATCTCTGATGGAACACATCGATATTCAGGAACTGATCGAGCGCGGTCCGCAAAACGCCGAAGAAGAATTGCGTCTGGATATCTTCAACCGTGTCAACAAACTGGGCATCGGTGCGCAAGGTCTGGGCGGTCTGACGACTGTGGTTGACGTGAAGATTAAAACGGCACCTACGCACGCGGCTTCTAAGCCGGTGTGTCTGATCCCGAACTGTGCGGCAACCCGCCACGTTCACTTTACGCTGGACGGCAGTGGCCCTGCGGATCTTCAGCCACCTAAACTGGAAGACTGGCCACAAATCACCTGGGAAGCGGGCGCAAACACTCGCCGCGTAAACCTGGATACCGTGACAGCAGAAGAAGCGCAGGAGTGGAAAACCGGTGAAACGCTGCTGCTGTCAGGTAAAATTCTGACGGGCCGTGACGCGGCGCACAAACGCATTCAAACCATGCTGGACAATGGTGAAGGCCTGCCAGAAGGCGTGGACTTCAAAGGTAAGTTCATTTACTACGTCGGCCCGGTTGATGCTGTGGGTGATGAAGCGGTAGGTCCTGCAGGCCCAACAACGTCAACGCGTATGGACAAATTTACCGACATGATGCTCGATAAAACCGGCATCATGGGCATGATTGGTAAAGCGGAGCGTGGTCCTGCAACGGTTGAATCGATCAAAAACCACAAAGCGGTTTATCTGATGGCAGTCGGTGGCGCAGCGTACCTGGTTTCTAAAGCAATCAAGAAAGCGCGTGTGGTGGCATTTGAAGACCTGGGTATGGAAGCGATCTACGAATTTGAAGTCGAAGATATGCCGGTCACGGTTGCGGTTGACTCGCAGGGTGTGAATGCGCACCAAGTGGGCCCGGATACCTGGAAAGTGAAAATCGCAGAGATGGAAAACGCCTAAGCGTTAGTCAAATCAGATGTGAATCAATTGCTTAAGTGCAATGAATGGAAAGGAGCCTTCTCGGCTCCTTTTTGTTTTTTGAGCTCTTTTGATATTTTTAATTTGTTGATTTTTTTTGAAATCGTTCCTTCGTTTATCGAGCCGGCCTCAGGGGTTTGATATGCTTTCTGGTTCGTTTAATGAATTGTTTTTTGTCAGTTTTTAGTGCCCCGTTAAAAAAATGAAGCAGTGGGTGGACTATAGTAATAACGAGCCGCAGGTAGTGGCATATAGTCCATTCCAGGTTTGTTGCGGGCTATTCATAACAACAAAAACAACACTGAGGAAATTATGGGACGTGTTCTTTTCGCCACAGCACTTCTCGCGCTAGCGGTACAAGGGTGCAGTGATAAAGATGAAGCCGTGCCGGAGCCGGATTCCCGGCCGGTGAAGCTTCAATCTGTTGCCGTGGGGGAGGCCGAAACCTATCGGACATTCCCGGCAGTGGTTGAAGCCGGTGATAAAGCCGTGTTGACCTTCCGTGTATCGGGTCAGTTGGACAGAGTGAATGTGAATCCGGGTGAGGTGGTCAGGCGGGGTCAGGCGCTGGCGCATCTTAAAACTGACGAACTTGAGCTCCTGGTTGCTCAGGCACAAGCCAATTATCAGCTAGCGCTGGTGCAGTTTCGCCGTGACCGTGAGCTGCTGAAAACCAATGCCGTTTCTGAGCTGGACTATGACCGCTCACAGGCGAACCTGAATCAGGCCAAAGCCGAGCTGGACAAAGCCAGAACTAACCTCAAATACGCCACACTGTCTGCGCCATATGACGGCACGCTGTCGCTCTCGCTGGTGGAAAACTACGAGTATGTTGCGGCGAAGCAACCTGTTATGCACATTCAGAGCGCCGGTCTAATCAATGTCACGTTCCAGTTGCCGGATCAGCTGCTGACCCGTTTTAAATCTCAGGGGGATTTCGATCCCAAGCCGACGGTCAACTTCGATACCATTTCTGATAAACAGTTCAGCGCGCATTTTAAAGAGATTGACACAGAGGCAGACGATAACACCTCGAGTTACAAAGTCACCCTCTATATGGAGCGCCCGGAAGGTTATAACCTGCTGCCGGGTATGGCGGGGCATGTCCGGATTGCACTGCCGCGCGGGGCAGCCGGTGCCATCCCGGTACGCGCTATCGTGAAAGAAGGCGATCAGAATTTTGTCTGGAAAGTCGACGCTGACGGTGTCGTCAGCAAAGTGGCCGTGCAGCTGGATGATCACAATCGGGTGATCGGTGGTCTTAATGACGGTGATCAGATCGCGACCTCCGGGGTGGCTGAACTGAAAGACGGTGACAAAGTTCGGGCATGGGTCAAGGAGCGGGGGCTGTGATGATGAAAAAATTGCCATTAGCGATGCTGGCAGCACTGACTCTGGCTGGCTGTGACAAGCCGGAAATTGAACCTCGCACCATCGTGGCGCCGGTCAATGTGACCAAAGTGCAGATTGCCGATGTGACCTCTAAAATGACCTTTCCTGCTGTGGCCGCGGCGGCTGACAAGTCCAGCCTGTCTTTTCGCGTCAACGGCGAAGTGAGCCGGATTCTGGTTCGTGCTGGTGACAGAGTGAAAAAAGGCCAGTTACTGGCGCGCCTGGACCCGACGGATTATCAGCTGGAAGTTGATGATGCCCGGGCTAAATTCAATGTAGCTGACAGCCAGTACCGGCGTTCGGCCAAGCTGGTGAAGCAAGGCTATCTGCCGCAATCTCAGTTCGATGAACTCAAAGCTCAGCGCGATATTGCCAAAGCGCGTCTGGATCTGGCACGGCTGCGCCTGACGTTTACTGAAATGAAAGCCCCGTTTGACGGTGTGATTTCCCGGGTCCCGGTCGAGCAGTTTGAAAACGTGCAGGCGGGGCAGATGATCATGAATCTGCATCTGGCTGACGCGGTCGACATCATTATTCAGGCTCCGGATATGATTTATTCCCAGAGTACTGCAGTAGAGGTACGCGAGACGGCGCCGGGCGTGGAAGTGGTGTTGCAGGACGGCACGTTGTACCGGGCTAAGCTGAAGGAATTTACCACAGAGCCTGACCCGACGCTGGGCTCATTTCTGGTGACACTGACCATGCCGATGCCTTCTGATCGCTTCATTCTTGACGGGATGCCGGTCGAAGTGAAAGCCGATGCCCAGAAGCTGAAAATCTATCGCCAGGGTGAACCTGTGATCCCGATGGAAGCCATTTTTAATGAAGACGGCGATGATCTGGATAAAGCCAACAAATTTGTGTGGGTAGTCAACAGCGATAACACGGTGACGAAACGACAAGTGACAACGGATAAAGTGGTGCCTCAAGGGGTACGTTTGCTCAGCGGCTTAGAAGAAGGTGAAGTCATTGTGGTTGATGGCGTTAATCAATTGCGCGAAGGGCAGGAAGTCCGGATTGTGAACGGGGAGGCGAGCTGATTATGAAGCAGGATATTGCAGCCTATTTTATTCGCAATAAAGTCATCAGTTGGATGATGACGCTGATCTTCCTGATTGGCGGTACGCTGGCATTCTTTGGTTTGGGGCGTCTGGAAGACCCGGCGTTTACCATCAAAGATGCCATGGTGATCACGGCCTATCCGGGCGCGACACCGCTGCAGGTGGAAGAAGAAGTCACCTATCCGTTGGAAAAAGCGATTCAGCAGCTTTCCTACGTGGATGAGGTGAACTCGGTATCCAGCCGCGGACTGTCTCAGATCACCGTGACCATGAAAAATAAATACGGTCCGAACGATCTGCCGCAGATCTGGGATGAGTTGCGCCGTAAGGTGAATGACTTAAAACCATCTCTGCCGCCGGGCGTACATGAACCGCAAGTGATTGATGACTTCGGGGATGTGTACGGCATCCTGCTGGCGATTACCGGCGACGGTTACAGCTACAAAGAGCTGAATGACTACGTTGACTACCTGCGTCGTGAAATCGAACTGGTAGACGGTGTTGGCAAAGTTTCAGTCAGCGGGATTCAGCAAGAGCAGGTATTCATTGAAATCTCTATGCAGCGTTTGAGCGCGCTGGGCATTTCACCGAAAACCATTTACGGCACACTGGAAACCCAGAACTTGGTGACCAGTGCCGGTGCAGTACGAATCGGCAGCGAGTATATCCGTGTTCATCCAACCGGTGAATTCCAGAGTGTGGAAGAGCTGGGGGATCTGATCATCACCGATGGTGGCTCTAAAGGGCTGATTTATCTGCGTGATGTGGCGGAAATCAAGCGTGAGTTCAAGGAAGTACCGGATAACCTGTTGGCCTATAACGGTCAGCAGGCACTGAACGTCGGGATCTCCTTTGTTGACGGTGTCAACGTGGTGGAAGTCGGCTCTCGGGTGCAGCGTCGCTTGCAGGAACTGAGAGAGCAGCAGCCAATCGGCATCAATATCGGTGAGGTTTACAGCCAGCCGACCGAAGTGGATAAATCCGTCAGCGGTTTCGTGGTCAGCCTGGGACAGGCCGTCGCGATCGTGATTATCGTCCTGCTGTTCTTCATGGGGCTACGCTCAGGGATTCTGATTGGTCTGATTCTACTGCTGACCGTGCTGGGCACCTTTGTCTTCATGAAGTGGATGGCCATTGATCTGCAGCGGATTTCGCTCGGGGCACTGGTTATCGCACTCGGGATGCTGGTGGATAACGCCATTGTGGTCGTGGAGGGGATACTGATCGGCATGCAGAAAGGGCGAACCCGCATGCAGGCTGCATCCGACATCGTTACCCAGACCAAGTGGCCGCTGTTGGGGGCAACGGTGATTGCCGTGATGGCGTTTGCGCCAATCGGCCTGTCGCAGGACTCCACCGGTGAATACTGCCGGACACTGTTTACGGTACTGCTGGTATCCCTGATGCTGAGCTGGTTTACCGCCATTTCGCTGACTCCGTTCTTTGGTGATCTGTTCTTCAAAAGTGCGAAGACGGGAACCGGCGATGAAGACGTTGATCCGTACGCCGGTAAGCTTTTCGTCTGGTACAAGGCGTTTCTTGAATTCTGTATGCGCCGCGCCTGGATGACGGTTATCGCCCTGATCCTGATGCTGGGTGCCAGCCTGTACGGCTTTACCCTGCTGAAACAGTCTTTCTTCCCGGCATCGACCACGCCGATGTTTATGGTGGATGTCTGGATGCCGGAAGGTACTGACATTCGTGCCACCAATGCCAAGCTGGAAGAGCTGGAAGGCATCATCGGTAAAAGCGATAAAGTGGAGTACGTCAGCTCCAGTGCCGGTAAAGGCTCACAGCGTTTCATGCTGACTTACTCGCCGGAGAAAAGCTATTCGTCGTATGGCGAGCTTATCGTGCGGGTGAAGAGTTTCGAAGACGTTGTGCCTGTGCTGTCAGATCTGAGCAAAGTGCTGGATGAGAACCATCCGGAGCTGGAATACAAGCTCAAGCAAATCATGCTTGGCCCATCATCCGGGGCGAAAATTGAAGCTCGTCTGGTTGGTCCGGATCCAACAGTGCTGCGTGGGCTGGCGAAACAAGTCGTCGACATCATGCATGCTGACCCTGGCACTTCGAACATTCGCCACGACTGGCGTGAGCGTAATAAGGTGATTGAGCCTGTGTTCAATGAAAGTCAGGCTCGCCGCTACGGTATCACCAAGAAAGACGTGGATGATCTGCTGCAGATGTCATTCTCTGGATTGACAGTCGGGATTTACCGTGACGGTACGAACCTGATGCCGATTGTGGCTCGCCTGCCGGAAAATGAGCGGGTTGATGTCAGCACCATTGAAGGCATGAAGATCTGGAGCCCGGTCACGCAGGGGTACATTCCACTGCAGCAGGTGATTAACGGCGTGAATGTTCGTTGGGAAGATCCGCTGATTGCCCGTAAGAACCGTAAGCGCATGATGACGGTGATGGCTGACCCGAACCCGCTGGGTGACGAAACCGCAGCAACGGTTCAGGCCCGTATTCAGCCGGCCATTGAGGCGCTGCACTTCCCACCTGGTTACTCGCTGGAGTGGGGCGGGGAGTATGAGTCTTCCGCAGACGCTAAAGCATCGCTGTTCCAGACCATGCCGATGGGCTATCTGGTTATGTTCCTGATCACCATCTTCCTGTTCAACAAGGTTAAGGAAGCGCTGATTGTATGGGCTACCGTACCGCTGGCGGTGATCGGGGTAACTCTTGGTCTGCTGCTGCTCAATACCCCGTTTGGCTTTATGGCATTGCTGGGCTTCCTGAGCCTGTCAGGGATGCTGGTGAAAAACGGTATCGTGCTGCTGGATCAGATCGAAATTGAGATCGCCAGTGGTAAAGACAAATATGAAGCGGTGGTGGATGCGGCAGTGAGTCGTGTGCGTCCGGTGTGTATGGCGGCCATTACGACAATCCTCGGGATGCTCCCGCTGTTGCCGGATGTCTTCTTTAAGCCAATGGCCGTCACCATTATGTTTGGTCTGGGCTTTGCAACCGTGCTGACACTGATTGTTGTGCCGGTACTGTATCGCCTGTTCCACCATGTTGCGCTGCCGGGCAGCCATGGTACGGCGCATGACCAGACGGCGACAGCCCACTGATGAAACAACGTTAAAAATGTGACGTTCCGGGCGGGGCGGTGCTGTGGCACTGAGACTCCCCGGAGCAGATACAACAAGGGGACTCAATGAGAGTCCCCTTTTTTATGGCTGTTGCGCAGTTATTTGCGGGTAGTTCTACGTATGGCGAAATAACTGTTTTTAGCGCGTGCGAGTTGAGTCAGGAAGGTGATTAGATCACTTTCCAGTTCAGGGACTCGCCGGCGCGAATCGGCACAACCACATCGTTACCAAATGCCAGCGTTTCAGGCACTGCCCAGTTCTCTTTCACCAGCGTAATGGTGTCGGTATTGCGCGGCAGACCGTAAAAATCCGGGCCGTTGAAGCTTGCAAAGGCTTCCAGCTTATCCAGCGCTCCGGCTTGCTCAAACACTTCCGCGTACAGTTCGATGGCTGCGTGAGCCGTGTACGAACCGGCACAGCCACAGGCTGACTCTTTGCGGCCCTGTGCGTGCGGCGCGGAATCTGTCCCCAGGAAGAACTTCTTGCTACCGCTGGTGGCGGCTTCAATCAATGCCTGTTGATGGGTATTGCGCTTCAGGATTGGCAAGCAGTAGAAGTGTGGACGGATACCACCTACCAGCATGTGGTTTCGGTTAAACATCAGATGGTGCGCGGTGATCGTCGCTGCCACGTTCGGACCAGCCTGATTCACAAAGTCAACCGCATCTTTTGTTGTGATGTGTTCAACCACAATTTTCAGATTCGGCATGTTTTCAACGATAGGGGCCAGCACCGTTTCAAGGAACGTCTTTTCGCGGTCAAAGATGTCAACGTCATGGGTTGTCACCTCACCGTGAATCAGCAGCAGCATGCCGACTTCCTGCATGGCTTCCAGCGTCGGCAGAATTTTCTCGAACGAGGTAACACCGGAATCTGAGTTGGTCGTTGCACCGGCAGGGTAAAGTTTGGCGGCGTGGATATGGCCGGTGGCTTTTGCTTTGCGAATTTCGTCAGGAGTGGTGTTGTCGGTGAGATAAAGTGTCATTAAAGGAGAGAAATGGGCTTGCGGTTTTTCAGCAAGGATACGATCGCGGTAGGCCAGAGCGGCTTCAGTATCGGTGACCGGTGGGATCAGGTTTGGCATGATAATGGCGCGACCCATATATCGACTGATGTCCCGGACTGTGTCTTTCAGAACATCACCATCACGTAAATGCGTGTGCCAGTCATCCGGGCGGGTGATCGTCATTGTCGTCATTTTGCTTCCCTCCAAAAAAAATCGACCGATTCTAAAGCCTACGCAGAGGCTTGTAAAGGCTCTCACCATGATACGCTGTCTGACTGAAGCGAAAAAGAGCAATCGATTACGTGGCACGATATACCTGACTTTGGCTGAAAGTTTGTAGAAAGTTGGGTTAAGGCGGGGCAATATGGGTGAAATCCGGCAAGGCGACCGTTATCGCCGTGCCGGGATCGTTGTTGATTGGGTAAGCCGTGTGTAAAGCGCCCGTAAGAACGTAATACACGAATCAGATCTTCAAAGGGGTCAGAGCGTAAAGCGCTGAACCAGATGGTGCTGTTGATGCGCTAGGCTGTCGAGCTTGGCACTGGCTTCCGCCACTTCTTCCATGGCACCAAAGTTGGAATCTGAAATATGGCTGATTTCCTCCAGGCTGCGGACAATTGAGGCTGTGGTGCTGCTTTGCTCTGCCGAGGCTTCGGCAATTTGAGTGCTCATCTGGCTGATTTCCAGAATCAGCGCCTGAATGTCTTCCATTGCGCTGTTGGCCTCTGATGCCTGATGAATGCTGTTCTCCATTTCGCCTACACAACTCTGCATCATGGTGACGGCCTGCCCAGAGCGTGATTGCAGCTCTTTTATCATTTGCTCAATTTCTGCGGTTGAATCGGTCGTACGGCGCGCGAGTACCCGTACTTCATCGGCAACGACCGCAAAGCCCCGACCTTGCTCTCCGGCGCGTGCGGCTTCAATGGCGGCATTGAGTGCCAACAGATTGGTCTGATCCGCGATGTTGCGGATCACATCCAGAATCTTGCCGATATTGCCACTCATCGCTTGCAGGTTGGTGACGGCCTGCACGGATTCATCCAGTCGGCGGGAAAGCTGGTGGGCGGTGCTGATGTTGCGGCTCATGACTTCACGCCCGGTGCCTGAGGCGCGCTCAACATCGTTAACCCGTTCCATGGTGTTTTGCGCACTGTGCGAGACATCATTCACAGAGTGCTCCATTTCTGTCATCGCAGTAGCCACTGACGCCGTTTGCTCCCGTTGTGCATGAAGGCGGTTTTTGGCATCGCGCGTGGTGGTCTGATTTTCTTGTGCTACGACAGTCAGTTCGCTGGCCGCCTGACTGAGCTGGCCGAGAATTTCCTGCAGGTTGTCAGCGAGCGTATTGATATATGTGGCCAACCGGCTGAACTCCACGAACTGATTGACGCTACTGCGCTGCGTCATGTCGCCATTGGCCAGTGCTTCCAGGGTTTCTAGGGTTGACTTCAAAGGGCGGCGTACGCTTTGGGCCAGATACCAGCCAATAAATGCGGCAAACAGGGTGGTGCCAATGCCGAGCAGCAGGGCGTGGTTGAAACCCTGGCGGTAGGTGTTACCTGCTTCAGTGATCGCCGCGTCCATTTGGCGGGTTGCCTGTTGGCGGAATCCGTCGAGCAGGGTCGTCGCTGAGTCAATCTCCTGAGCCAGTACCGCAATATTATTGTACAGCCGGTTACGCGCCTGAATGTACTGGGCGTGGGTATCCAGCACCCCGCCACTCTGGCCGATATCCCGCTCATACCGGGCGATCGACTCATCGAAAGCCGATTTCAGATCTGGCATCAGCGCGGTGAGGGAACGGTAAGCATTACTGAGGTGATTGACGTTTCGCTTGTTACTTTTGATGGCTTGCTCAATCACCGCAATGTCTTCTGAAGCCAGCGCATCTGAGGTAATGGTTTCGGTCTGCTGTAACTTCATGAAGTAGTTCTTGGCGATCATCTTGACTGAAATACTGTCCTGATCATCGACATAGTCTTTCATTTTGCTGTTTAAGCGGGCATGGAGCTGCTGGAAGTTCCGGCTCGCTTGCTGCCGCTCCGATTGCGCCAACAGTTGGGCTCGGTAATTGGTCATTGCCGTCTGGGCTTCCTGAAAATACCGCTCTTCCAGAGCCAGTAGTGCGGAAAGCTGATCATTTAAGGCCGGGGTGTTACGACTCTGTTCTACCAGTTGATTCAGTGCAGTCAGGAACTGCTCATGTGATTGACTGAACTGGTTGTCGTAGTGCGCCAGACGTTCAGGCTCCTGGCTGGTGAGAAAGTCTTTGAAAACTTTATCAGCAGCCAGCAGGCGGACGCTGGTCTGGTTGGATAGGGAGACCAGCGGGAGCGCGTCGGTGGTGACTGTCTGCAGTTGCTGGTGAATGCGGCTGGTGCCGTTGAGTAACATCATCATGGTCGCGACGAACAGCAATACCATGATGGCAAAACCGGTGTACATACGTCGTATCACGGAGGTTTGTTTCATTGTTTTCATATTGTCCCTAAATACAAACCGGCAAGGTAACCTTTGTCTTGCCATATCCAGTCAGGACGATGCTGTTGTGATTATTTTGTGCATCGCCATAGTCAAATTTTAACCGAAAAAATAAGTGTCAAAAATTTGGCCAAAAGTAAGCCGGAACATCCTGTTTTTTGTCTGTTTTATTCAGGCTTAGGGATAAATAGTAGCGGATTTCAGGGGGTGCATTCTTTGACCGATACTTCAAAAAAACACTTATTTCGCAAAAGAATTACTGGAAAAAGAGTTTTAAACAGTGTTCAATATTGCCCTGCTGTCTTTTGTCGAGCATACTGCAATGTACTGTCACAAAATCAGAAATGGAGTATGGCATGGCTGAAGAAACCATTTTCAGTAAGATTATTCGCAAAGAAATTCCGGCAGACGTAGTGTACCAGGACGATCTGGTTACGGCGTTTCGTGATATTAACCCACGAGCGCCAAGTCACATCCTGATTATTCCAAACAAGCTGCTGCCGACCGTGAATGATGTGGAAGCTGAAGATGAGCTGATGATG
This sequence comes from Photobacterium sp. GSS17, assembly GCF_028621875.1. NCBI lineage: Bacteria > Pseudomonadati > Pseudomonadota > Gammaproteobacteria > Vibrionales > Vibrionaceae > Photobacterium > Photobacterium sp. GSS17. The sequence goes on from NZ_CP117517.1 coordinate 1,202,252, forward strand.
GGACGTCTGTTTACTGTTGCGCGTAAACTTGCAGAGCAAGAAGGTATTGCAGAAGACGGTTACCGTCTGATTGTGAACTGCAACCCGCACGGTGGTCAGGAAGTTTACCATGTGCATATGCACCTGCTGGGTGGCCGTCCGATGGGCCCGATGCTGGCAGGCTAATGAACGCTTGTCCTGACTGACAGGGTGAACGAAAGAGATATTGTAAAGTCTGAGTGGCAGAGGCTACCGATTGGGTAGTGATGGAACTCAGACTTTTTCTTAGGGTAAGGCGTAATGATAAAACATGCCGTCGCAGCAGTGCTGTCTATAGGCTTGACGGCCTGTGCAAATTTATCGACACATAATTTATTCAGTCACTACAGTGCTGCCAACAGTGACGCGCGCCAGGCTGTACAGGCGGGGCGTTATCAGCAGGCACTGGAGAAACTACCTGAAGCCCCTGCGGGTGAAATCCTTGATGGGATGGAGCGCGGCCGGATTGGCTTTCTGGCTGGCAGCTATCCCCAGAGCTTCTCGGCACTTAAAGTGGCAGATCAAGCCGTGGAAGCGCAACAGCAGCAAGCGGTGATTCAGGTGTCGGAAGGGCTGAATCAGGCCGGTGCCCTGTTGACCAATGACAACATGATCACCTACAAACCCGCCGATTATGAGCTGGGTTTTCTTCATCTTTACCTGGCTTTGAGTTATATCCAGCAGCGCGATCTCAATGGTGCGCTGGTTGAAGTACGCCGTGCCAATATGGTTCAGGAATCTGCCCGCAAACAGCGTGAAGCAGAGCTGGAAAGCGCAGCATCGGCCGCCCGTAAAGAGGGGCTGGACAAGCAAAACCTCGGTGCGGTTCTGGCACGTTATCCGGACGTGGGTGATGCGCTCGGTAATGTGCAGAATGGATACCTGTTCTATCTGTCTGGTGTGCTTTATGAGGCGGAGGGCGATCTCAACAACGCCTACATCGATTATAAGCGGGCACTGGCGGTGGTCCCGGACAATCGCTATGTCGCACACACTGTGCTGCGTCTTGCCACCCGGCTTTCCATGATTGATGACCGCCGCAGCCTGGAAGCTCGTTATGGCCGTTACCAGCCTTCCGCTAAAGACAGCGGCAGGGTGGTGGTATTTGACGAGCAGGGTGTGGTTGCGGCACGTGACGGATGGCGTCTGCCACTCTGGTTACGTGATAGCCGGGGGCAGAGTGCCATTTATAACCTCGCACTGCCGTACTACCGCAGTAATGCCTCACCGGTGCTGTCGCCACTGATGCTCAACAATCGGCCGGTCTCAGGCAGTACGCTGACGGATGTCAACCGGATGGCGAAATACAACCTGCAGGAGCAGCTCCCGGTCATGGTGGTGCGTCAGGCATTGCGTGTTGTTGCCAAAAATGAAGTGCGTAAGGTCTCGGCGCAATCAGGTGATGATGTCGGTAACTTGTTAGCCAATATTTTCAATACCCTGACAGAACAGCCGGACACCCGGAGCTGGCAAAGCCTGCCTGCCAGTGTGTCGGTTGCTCAGCAGGATTTACCGGCAGGCGATTATACGCTGGCCTGGAACGGGCAGCAGATTGATGTTGGAGTGAAACCGGGAAGGACAACCATGGTTTGGGTATCACGGCAAGGGAATACACTGACAGGCTGGTCAGTCTTACTAGGAGAGAGCTAATGCGTTTACTCATGATATTGGGCCTTGTACTGGGGCTGACGGCTTGTTCCTCAACAACGTCAGGGATCAGCATAGAAAGCAGCAATCAGAATGTGGTGATCGGTAACACGGATCTGGCGCGTCGGCTGACTATCGAGCAGGCACAGGTAGGAAAGGTCAACGGCCTGCTAAAAGCCGGAGTACCGATTGTCAGTAATGTCGATTCTGATTTGAGCCTGCAGTACCGTTTCTACTGGTATGACGCGCAGGGTCTGGAAGTGAACGGCAGTGACAGCCCGTGGCGGCATGTCATTTTGCATGGCCGTGATTCGATGACATTGCAAGCGGTTGCCAGAAGCGCACAAATCACTCAGTACCGTATTTATATCCGACAAGCGGATTAACATTTTTCACTGATTTGAGAATGGCGGCCATTGAGGCCTGAGCCGGACAATTTGAAAGGTAAGACAATGAAAAAAAGCGTAATCGCTCTAATGGGTGTGGCAGCTCTGATGGGAGGCTGTGCCCAGAAAGTTAACTACGGGGATGCTCAGTCGGTTGAAACTACTACAGTCGAATTTGGCTCGACGGATCTGCAGAAAATTGCCGAGCAGATGACTGACAGCATGCTGTCGTCCGGCTCTGTGGGTTATATCACCGGCAATGGTCAGCGCCCGATCATCATGGTTGAAAGCATCAAGAACAAGACCAGCGAGCACATTGATACCGAATCTATCACTGACTCAGTCAGCACGCGTTTGCTGAACTCGGGCAAGTTCCGTTTTGTGGACATGGCCCGTGTAGAAGCTGCTCGCAAACAGCTTAACTTCCAGAACAATGATGAACTGGTAAACCAGAGCACTGCGATTCAGTTCGGCAAGATGGTCGGCGCGCAATACATGCTGTACGGTAACCTGTCGAGCATCGTGAAAAATGCCGGCAGCGACAAAGACGTGTATTACAAGATGACAATGCGTCTGATGGATCTGCAAAGCGGCCTGATTGAATGGGCTGATGAGAGCGAGATCCGCAAGCAACAGTCGAAGAGCCTGTTTGGCTGGTAAAATCAGCCTTGGACGGTGCCATGACCATTGAGCAGATTGCCCATCTGCTCAACCAGCAATTACCCGACTATCTACTGGTCAGTGCAACGCAGCTGACCGGTGGATTGAGCAATCGTTGCTGGAAAGTCACCCTCAGGCACCGTCATTCCCACCACCTCACGCCGCTGGTCTGGCGGCCAACGTCTGCCGCGACAAATGCCTTTGGTCTGTCGCGAGAGCACGAGTACCGTCTTCTCCATGCTTTAGGGCGTTCGGAAAACCTGAAAACCGGGCAGGCATTGTCGACAGATTCGCGCGATGTGTTGTCAGGAAAGGCGATTGCGCCCGCCGCATTTGCCTTGTTGCCCGAGGGGCTGCTGGTGGAGTGGGTGGAAGGGCAACTGGCCGCTGAGAACTTGCCGCTGGCGGCTCTGGCCGCAATACAGGCGCACATCCATCAATTACCAGTACCAGACTGGCGACTGGATTGCCCGGAGCGGGCCAGGCACTACTGGCACCATATCCCGTCTGAAGCCAAATCACCTGCACTGCGTGCGATTCACCATCATTTCCAGACCCACCCTCCGATTCAGTGGTTTGCGGACGTTTGCTGCCACCATGATTTGGGTTGGTATAATATTATAATTTCAGGTACCAGCGAAACGGGCGGCTTAGCCGACGCGCGTGTGATTGACTGGGAATATGCGGCTGCGGGTGATCCGTCTCTGGATCTGGCGCTGACGATTAGCGCCAACGGACTTGAGCTACAAAGTGCCGTCCATGCCTATTGTCAGGCCCGGGCACTGAGCCGGACTGAAGAAACACGCTGGCTTCAGGCGGTACACGCCTGGTTGCCGTGGTGCCAGTATCTGGCATTACTCTGGTTCCGGGTGGCAGAAGCACTCTGGCAGGAGCCTGAATACGGCAAGGAAGCAGACAAGCTGATGGCAGTGCTGACGCCTGTTGTCTCTCGTCACCCGGATTAACAGGCATCGCCAATTACGGCTTAGCGAACTTGCTTTGATGATCAAACCGTGCGCATAGCGTGCTCATTCAATGATGACAGCAAGCGGCCAGGAACAAGGCGATGTGACGCGATCGATCGCAGTGAATGACACGTAATGGTCATAGAGTTATGTGGTCATAAGTTATGTGGTCATAGATGACAAGCGGGGGCGGGCATGGCGAGACAACGACACAATAACAGCCGGTTTAGCACATTACTGTTGCTGTTGGTGGTTATCCTGGCTGGATGTACCACCCGGCTTGCGTATAACAACCTTGACTGGTGGCTGGTTAATCGGGTATCTGACTATGTCACGCTTACCCGCCAGCAGCAGCTCCAGCTGGATACCGATCTGGAACGTGCCCTCGAACGCCACCGTCGTCAGGAACTCCCCAAAATTCACCGTGCCATTGATGCCTTGCAGGCTGATCTCAAATCCCCCGTGACCTTTGCTCAGATGCAGCACTACTACACACTGTTTACCGGATTGAGTCAGGACTCGGCACAAGTGCTGGCCACGCCGCTGGCTGCAATGCTCTCTCAGCTTGATGAAAGCCAAATCGCCCAGATAGAAATCAATCTCAGGAAAAAATTCCAGCAGGCGGATCGGGAGCGGGAAGGCAAGAGCCGAGCGCAAAAAATTGCCAAGCGCACGGAACGATTGGCGGACTTTACGGATAACTGGATTGGCTCTGTGTCTTCGAGTCAGAAAACCTTGCTCGCAGAGTTGGCGGGTTATCAAATCGAGATGGAACCGGTTTTTATTGCTATGCGTGATGACTACTTTAAGCGCTGGCAGCAGTTGATGACAGAGCGCAAACAGGCTGGCTTCAACCGAAAGCTGGCCGGGTATCTGCGAGATGTCACCGCGCTCAATACCACTACCTATCGTGGCGAGATGGATTTGTACCTCAAGCGGCGGTTTGAATTGCTGCGGCGTTTGCAGCACACGCTATCTGGGAAACAAAATGCGTTTCTGAATGATAAGTTGGTCGACTTACGAAAAGATATTGCGGTGCTTATTCATCAGTAGCCGGAAAATTGCAAAGTGAGTCATATTTTTCCCCTTTTAATGCCGGGAAAACCTGTTAGATTAAATTCAAAACCATAACGTCGAGCATGTAATACGACAGGGAGAAGCGATGATCATCTATCTGCACGGTTATGATTCCACCAGCCCCGGAAATCATGAAAAGGTTTTACAGCTTCAATTCATTGACCCCGATGTCCGTTTCGTGAGCTACAGCACCCAGCATCCCAAGCATGATATGCAGCATCTGATTAAAGAAGTCCAGAAGCTCAAAGAGCAGTCAGATGATGAGCACCCGTTGATCTGCGGCGTTGGTCTCGGCGGTTACTGGTCAGAACGTATCGGTTTTCTTTGCGGTATTAAGCAGGTGATTTTTAACCCGAATTTGTATCCAGAACGAACAATGGAGGGAAGAATTAACCGCCCGGAAGAATATGCTGATATTGCGACAAAATGTGTTACAGATTTTCGGAAAAAAAATGCCGGGAATTGTCTCTGCATACTTTCAACTCAAGATGAAGTATTAGATAATCGCCACACAAAAGATGTGTTAGGTGATTACTACGAAATCATCTGGGATGATCAGGAAACCCATAAGTTCAAGAAAATCTCCCAACATCTACAAACAATAAAAACATTCAAAGATACGCATTAACCTCCTACCTTCATGCAGGCGGCGTGGTCCGTCTGCAAATATCAATAGCACAACGTCTTGTGTTGCACCTTGTTGAATAATGGCGTTTTTCTTCTTGGTGGCGAAAGTACTGTCCGGCAAGGCCGTGTTCTATTGATATTTATCAGCTAGCCAGCGCATTAGCATCTCTCTTTAAGGATGAAATGTGATGTTAAGGCGCTGAACCATAATTTTTACAAGTTAAGAGGAAGTTATTGTGACGCGAATTATCGTAGTTGGCGGTGGTGCCGGTGGCCTGGAGTTAGCAACCAAGCTAGGCCGTACGCTCGGACGTAAGGGCCGTGCGCAGGTCACCTTAGTCGACCGTAAAGCCAGCCACCTGTGGAAACCTTTGTTGCACGAAGTGGCGACCGGCTCGATGGACGCCGGGGTTGATGCCCTGAGCTACCGTGCTCATGCTAAAAACCACAGCTTTGATTTCCAGATGGGCAGCCTGCAGGATATCGATCGCGAGCGTAAAGTGGTCAAGCTGGCAGCACTATATGATGAGCACGATGAACTGCTGATGCCGGAACGTGAGCTGGAATACGACATTCTGGTGCTGGCGATTGGCTCGACGTCCAATGACTTCAATACCCCAGGTGTGCGTGAACACTGTATCTTCCTGGACAGCCCGGAGCAGGCACATCGTTTCCGTACGGAAATGAACAACCAGTTCCTGAAACTGCATGCCAATAAAGACCAGAAATCTGTTGATATTGCTATTGTCGGGGCGGGTGCAACCGGTGTTGAGCTGTCTGCAGAGCTGCACAATGCAGTGAAAGAGCTGCGTAACTACGGCTTTGGGGATCTGGACAGCTCACGTCTGAACGTTAACCTGGTCGAAGCGGGTGAGCGTATTCTGCCTGCACTGCCACCTCGCATTTCTGCAGCGGCGCACAGTGAACTGACTAAGTTGGGTGTGAATGTACGTACTGCCACTATGGTGACGAAAGCAGACAGTACCGGCCTGACCACCAAGGACGGCGAGCACATTCCTGCTCAAATCATGGTATGGGCTGCCGGTATTAAGGCGCCGGATTTCATGAAAGATATTGCCGGTCTGGAAACAAACCGTATTAATCAGCTGGTAGTGAAACCAACATTGCAAACTACCCGTGATGAAGATATTTACGTGATCGGTGACCTGGCTTCTTGTGCGCAGGAAGACGGCAGCTTTGTACCGCCGCGTGCTCAGGCTGCTCACCAGATGGCAAGCCGTTGCTTCTCGAACATCGTGGCGAAAATTACTAACCGCGATCAGAAGCCTTATGTATATAGCGATCATGGCTCGCTGGTCTCACTGAGTCGTTTCTCGACGGTTGGTAGCCTGATGGGTAACCTGACCAAAGGTTCTATGATGGTCGAGGGGCGTATCGCTCGTGTCGTGTATATTTCGCTGTACCGCATGCACCAAATCGCGCTGCATGGCGTGATTAAAACGGGTCTGATGATGCTGGTTGGCCGCATCAACCGTGTGTTGCGTCCGAACCTGAAACTGCACTGATCGAAACTGTGCAGAGCGTAAGGTATTGAGCGATACGTACTGATCTTAGCATTTTCAGTGGTGGAGTAGCCGGTTAGCGACAATGCTGAACTCGCGACACGTGGCACCCCGACAAGCTTTGCAAAAACGACTAAGCCAAAATAAAAACCGCCGTCTGGTACAGAACGGCGGTTTTTTTATGTCGGAAGCAGAATAGCCTAAAGTCAGCAGAAACCTGCTGGATTAGCGCGCAGGTTGGCAAAAAGAGGCAAATAGCGTTCCTTGACTGGTTCAGATATCAGTTAATTTTGAACAGCTCGACATCAAAAATAAGCACAGAGCCTGCCGGAATTTTACCAATGGCACGGTTGCCGTAAGCCAGATCCGCCGGAATAAAGAAGCGGGCTTTCTCTCCTTCAACCATCAGTTGCAGGCCTTCTGTCCAGCCTTTAATCACTTGGTTCAGACCGAACTGAATGGTTTCGCCGCGCTCTACCGAGCTGTCGAATACAGTGCCGTCAATCAGCGTACCGTGGTAGTGCACAGTCACTTTATCGGTGGCTTTCGGGTGAACAGTGCCTGTGCCTTCTTTGAGTACCAGGTACTGCAACCCGGAATCTGTGGTTTTCACCCCTTCTTTGGTTTGGTTTTCGGCCAGGAAGGCTTCCCCGATCGTGACGTTCTCTGCTGCGGCTTGTTTGTTGCTGTAGGTGCGCTGCATAAAGAAAATGACCAGGCCGATAATGGCAATAGTAATGATAATTTTAAACACGTTACGTCCTCAATCGCTGCCTGAAAGTGCAGGCGTTGTGTCTGAAAAAGCCATAAAAGGGCATAGTAACAAAGCGTTGTAACCCGGAAAAGCCTGATATTAAAGCGGTGTGAATCTGCCCAAGCCCTTCTTTGAGGCAGGCAGAGGCCTCACGATGTCAGACAGAGCAGTACAAACGAGATAGTTGGCTTACCGGTGTGGTTACTGCACGGTTTATGGCTGCGAAACTTTTAGTGCCGAAGGAATCTTGGCCGACGCTAAATCAGATGGGATCAGCGAAAATAAAATTCCGTCGATGGGTTGAGTATGCATCATAATTCTGTTTCTGGCCGTACATTCGAATTTGGCATGGCAGGCTAGTGCCGTCCGCTGACTGGCCAGGTTACCGGTATGGGTCACGATTTCCAGCCGGGTGAGCCCCAGTTGTTCAAAGGCAAAACGGGAGACGGCCAGGCAGGCTTCAGTGGCGATGCCCTGACGTTGAGTCTGACTGCGTATCCAGTAACCCAGCTCAGCAGAATTTACCAGGCTGGACAGGTTATTGAGAGAAACGCTGCCGCAAAAGGCGTCGTTGTGCCGGGAAAAAACCGCAAACTCATAGCTGACATCATACAGCCAGTTTTGGGCGCTGGCATGAATCCAGCTGTGAGCATCGTGCTGGTTGTAATCCGGCGTGCACCAAGTCAGCCAGGGGCTAAGGCTGGCGGTAGACTCGCGAACCGCATCGACCAAATCCAGCAGATCCGCATTTTTATAGGGACGCAGGTACAGGCGAGGCGTAGTAAGCGCAAAATCTGATTTCATCTGTTCTCCTGTCGTCCGTTGTGATCACTTATAGCAAAGTTACCTCAAGTTGGTGTACTCAGCGAGTTTTTCTTTTTCTGCTAAGTGCTTAGGGGAATTTCCCGGCCAAAGGGGAAGGCAAACACCTGCCAAAAGAAAGCGTTGAAAAGGAGCGCTGGCGGGTGGATAAAATAACGTGGCTGGAAAGAAAAAGGCTGCCAATGGGCAGCCTCAAATAGTGCATAGAGGTGATGCTAATCTCATTAGCAAAAGCCCGTATCCCTAAAGACTCCGTACCTGAATCAGCAGCCCCATGAGCGGGTGGTCGATGTAGTGCACCTCGTTATTGCTCAGCTTGCGAGTCTGCTCCAGACGATAAGCCTTCAAAAATTCATCCACCTGTACCTGTTTTTTCACTTCCTGAAGATGGCCAAATTGCACCGTGCTTTCTTCATGTCCTGAATCTTGGTGGTTATCCTCTTCGATGGCTGTCTCATGCTCATCATCCGCAATGTCCGTACCAATGACCCTTTCCCGGCGGTGTGGTTCGCGCAGGTCGAACGTAGTATCCACAAATGGGGTCGTTTGGACATACAGGCGAATCATCCCGTCCAGCTCAAAGAGAGCATCTTTAGGAGCCGTCGTAGCATCAGGGTTATCCGTTGTCACGTCCATAACGGACTTTTGTACCGGGGCACCGTTTTTCAAAAAGCGGCCGGTATAATCCTGTCCGCCGGTAATACGGATCTGAGGGGATACATCCCGATCCAGGCTATTCTGGCGCCAGCCGATATGCGCCAGAGGCGTGAAACCAGCGTGGTTTTTCAGGGCTTCGTACTGTGTGTTTAGCTGAAATTGTTCGGCAGGCATCAGGTTTATCCCTCTGGCCTGAAGCTGTGCCGTGGTATTTTCGCTGCCGATGTCCTCGCTGGCGCTGGCCGTTGTCACACGGATAGCATCATCCAGGTTGAGGGGAGGTAGCTGATTCGGCCACGATTCCCCGACTTTTTCCGGCGCAATATTGCGTTTAAAGACAATAACTTCCACATCAAATTGTTGTGCCAGGCTCGACCCGCTCAGCACAACCAACAAAAAAAAGAACAAGTTTTTCAAGTGATTACTCCGCACAATTGTGCCTAAATTTACATTGTGTTTTCGGCGAGTTTTGTTATCAGACCGTCGACGTACTCCATGCGGCCTTTTCTGTCGCTCATTGGTGCCGTTACTTTTAGCTTGGTCGGCCCTTCCATTCTGAAGTGCTGTGGCTGCGATTGCAGCAGACTGACCAGGAAGCCTGGATCAATCGTGGCATTCGGGTTGAACTCGATAAATCCGCCTTTTTCGCCGGCCTCGATTCGGCGAACCCCGACACTTGCTGCTTTGAGCTTGAGTTTATTGAGGGTCAGCAGGTTCTTGGTCGGCTCAGGCAGCAGGCCGAAGCGGTCAATCAGTTCAACTTTCAATTCATCGAGCTGCTCTATACTGTCGGCGCTGGCAATACGCTTGTACAACGACAGACGCGTATTGATATCCGGGATAAAGTCATCCGGCAGCAAGGCAGGCAGGCGCAGCTCGATTTCCGTTTGCTGGCGCAGTAAGTCATCAAGCGATGGCTCTTTACCCTCTTTCAGGGCTTCGACAGCTTGCTCCAGCATCTCCATAAACAAGGTAAAGCCGACCGACTGGATCTGACCGCTTTGTTCGTCGCCCAGCAGTTCGCCGGCACCACGAATCTCCAGATCGTGGGTCGCCAGCGTGAAGCCCGCGCCCAGATCTTCCAGCGAAGCGATGGCATCAAGGCGTTTGACGGCATCTTTGGTCATTCGCTTCGGATGCGGTGTTAACAGGTAAGCATAGGCCTGATGGTGAGAACGGCCGACACGTCCGCGCAGCTGGTGGAGCTGTGCCAGACCCATGTGATCTGCCCGGTTTATGATAATAGTGTTGGCTGTCGGAACGTCGATACCGGTTTCAATAATGGTGGTACACACCAGCAGGTTATAGCGCTGGTGGTAAAAATCACTCATGATTTTTTCCAGCTCACGCTCGCGCATTTGACCGTGGGCGAAAGTGATGCGTGCTTCGGGGATCAGCTGGCTTAGCTCTTCGGTTGTTTTTTCAATAGAATCAACGTCGTTATGCAGGAAGTAAACCTGACCACCGCGCATTACCTCACGCAACACTGCTTCACGAACCAGCGTTTCGTCTTTTTCACGAACAAAGGTCTTAATTGCCAGACGACGGGCGGGCGGAGTGGCGATGATTGACAGATCCCGCATGCCGCTCATGGCCATATTCAGGGTACGCGGAATTGGCGTAGCCGTAAGGGTCAGAATGTCGACATCGGCCCGCAGCGCTTTCAGTTTCTCTTTCTGGCGAACCCCGAAACGGTGCTCTTCATCGACGATCAACAGGCCGAGATCGTGGTAACGCACTTCGGCATTAAGCAGCTTATGGGTACCAATCAGGATATCAATTTTGCCTTTGGCCACGTCAGCCAGGATCTGCTTCTGTTCTTTCGCGGTTTTAAACCGTGACAAGACTTCGACCCGAACCGGGGTATTTGCGAAGCGATCGCGGAAGTTTTCAAAGTGCTGTTGTGCCAGCAAGGTGGTCGGAACTAGAACCGTGACCTGCTTGCTGTTATCAACAGCCACAAAAGCCGCACGCATGGCCACTTCGGTTTTACCAAAGCCCACATCACCACACACCAGACGATCCATGGCTTTGGCCTGGCACATATCAGACAGAACCGCGTTAATGGCCAGCGCCTGATCATGGGTTTCTTCGAACGGGAATCCGGTGCAGAAGTCTGCGTATGCTTCCCGATCCAGTTTGAATTTAAAGCCGGGTTTGAGCTCGCGCTTGGCGTAAACATCCAGTAGCTCTGCTGCGACGTCTCGGACTTTTTCGGCGGCTTTTTTACGCGCTTTGGCCCAGGCTTCACCCCCCAGTTTGTGAATCGGCGCACTTTCTTCGGCCCCACCGGAGTAGCGGCTGATCAGGTGCAGTGATGCTACGGGTACATACAGTTTTGCCCCGCCCTGGTACTCAAGGGTGACGTATTCAGTGGTGATCCCTCCGGCTTCCAGGGTTTGCAGGCCCTGATAACGGCCGATGCCGTGATCGATATGTACCACAGGCTGGCCGATTTGCAGCTCAGCCAGGTTACGGATAATGGTGTCAGTGTTGACGATCTTTTTATCTTCCCGGCGGCGTTTCTGTACGACACGTTCGCCCAGCAGATCGCTTTCGCAGATTAACGCCACAGACGGCTCATCTAGGATAAAGCCCTGTTCGGCTGCACCAATGATCAGGCTGAACTGGCCGGGCGCCTCAATGGCCTCGCTTAGAGATGAGCACACCATTGGCCGGAGTTTGATGCGTGCCAGCAGATCCAGCAGGGCCTCGCGTCGACCTTCTGAGGCCACGGAGAAAATAATTTTGCCGGTAAAGCTTTCAATAAATCGGCGTAACTCTGCCAGTGGCTCTTTCAGCTGGTGGTTGATTGTCAGGGCTGGAACCGGGCGTAGTGCCGGGTTAAACCGACCGGCTTTTTCCGGCTCCGCGTCACGGCGGAAGCGGATCTGCGGTAGCGTTTTAAATTTGGCAAACAGCTCGTCTTTTGCCAGCCACAGTTCACTCGGCGGCAGAAGCGGGCGCAGTGGGTCGACCCGGCGCTGATCGTAGCGGTACTCGGCATCTTTGAGAAACTGGTCAACTGCAGGCTCCAGTTCACCGATGGTGATCAGCAGGCTGTTGTCCGGCAGGTAGTCAAACAAGGTTTCGGTCTGGTCAAAAAACAGGGGTTGCCAGTACTCGATACCGGCCGGCCAGGTACGTTTGCTGACTTGCTGGTAGATCGATTCGGGCTCACGGCGAGCTTCAAATCGTTCGCGCCAGCGCATCCGGAAGTTTTCGATTGCCAACTCGTCAGTCGGGAATTCGTGTGCAGGTAACAGACGAATCTGCTCAATTTCACCGGTTGAACGCTGGGTTTCCGGTTCGAACTGACGGATCGAGTCCACTTCATCATCGAAAAAATCAATCCGGTAAGGCTGGTCACTGCCCATAGGGAACAGATCCAGCAAGGAACCACGGCTGGCGTATTCGCCGTGTTCCATCACCTGATCCACATGGCGGTAACCGGACGTTTCCAGTTGCAGACGCAGTTTTTCGAGTGATAACCGATCGCCTTTCGATACCATCAGTGCATGCTGACGTATGAAAGACTGAGGTGTCAGACGCTGCAGCAGGGTGCTGATTGGCACCAGTACCACCCCTGATTTCTGGGTGGGCAGGGCATACAGGCGTGACAGCCGGTCGGAAATAATGTCCTGATGCGGCGAGAAGTTATCGTATGGCAGGGTCTCCCAGTCCGGGAATACGCTGACCTCCGCGTGGGTAAACTGGCTGATTTCCGGCTGAAGCCGCAAGGCAGTCTGGGTATCTGGTACTACGGCCAGAATAGCACCACGGTGATCCTGAGTCAGCTCTGCGACTGACAGAGCCAGCGCGGCGCCGGAAACATTGCCGATGTAACGGTTATCGCCGGGCTGAGCGGGTAAAGGTAATGACAGTATGGATTGTGATTTCATCATGATTACGAATTATCTGAGCGCTGTTGCGCGCGCTGGCGCAGAATTTTTTGTTGGAAATACAGGGCTGCCCGTATCAGCAGATCGCGGTCTTCTTCCTGAAGGCGCGTATAGCGCAGCGAGATATCATACTGCTGATCCAGAGCTTGGCATTCACAGACTTCAGCATAGGCATAGACGGCCGCTGCCGGTTGTTCCAAAAAGAGTTTAAGGCGAACAGCCTGACCCGGCGTTAAAGGCTGGGCGGAGGAATAAGATAGACGGCTGGCCCCGAAGGTCGTGGTGGTGTAGCGAAATGCCGGGTCATTCTGCTGCGACAGTACGTACGACAGGAGCAGGTTGATTTTGCTGTTTTGGGCGGCCAGGTACTGGGTCAGTGCCTGATACTGCTCTTTATTAAACTGCGACAGCGTGCGATCAAGGTTATCGTCTAATCCGCTGCATTCACTGGCGACACGAAACAGTGGCGGGATTTCCTGCGGAAAGTGTGTTTCGTCCGGTACCGCCTCATTGGGGGACAGGGGCTCTACATTAATGGTTAACCCTGCATGGACTGAAAAATATTCGTCCTGGTTCATGTCGCACTCGCATTTCATTAACTATTCTTCGATTATCACTTAGCTGCCGGTCTGGGGCAAGTCAGCTTCTGAGAGAGTGACGTTTTTAGCTCCTGTTTTTACATTAGTTTTACCCGCTTCGTTGGTAATCATGCGCTGCAAGGGGTATGCTTGCTGGCAGTATTATTCCGGATGGTTTCTTCTTTACTCATATGTTTCATCCCGTTTCGTTTTTTATAGGATTGCGCTATCTCCGGGGTCGCTCAGGCGATCGTTTCAGTCGGTTTGTATCCTATATGTCTACCGCAGGCATCACGATAGGTGTCCTGTCATTGGTGACCGTGCTTTCTGTGATGAATGGTTTTGAGCAGCAGCTCAAAGAGCGTATTCTGGGTGTGATGCCGCAGGCGGTGATATCGTCACCGGCTGGCCACCTGACCCGGACCGCACAGCCTCCCGAAGCCCTGACGACGATACCGCATGTCGGTGTGGTTACGCCTCTGACCCGCAGTGAAGCGGTGCTGCAAAGTGCCCGTTCGCTGGCTGCAGGTATGGTGCTGGGTGTCGATCCGAAAGGCTTCGAGCCGATTAGTTATTACGTGGTGCGGGGTGATCTGGCTGAGCTGGAATCCGGCAGCTACAAGGTGATTCTGGGGCAGGGGCTTGCCATGCAGCTCGGCGTTGATGTCGGTGACAAAGTGCGCCTGATGGTGACCAGTGCCAGCCAGTATACGCCACTAGGCCGTATTCCGAGCCAACGTAATTTCGAGGTCGCCGGGGTTTACAATACCGGCTCCGACGTCGATAACCAGATGGTGCTGACGCACATTGATGATGCTGGACGTTTGTTACGGCTGAAGCCAGGCGAGATTAGCGGCTGGCGTTTGTTTGTTGATGACCCGTTTGTGGTGTCTGAACTGGCGACCCGTGCGCTGCCGGATGACCTGCAGTGGTCTGACTGGCGCGAGCAACGCGGTGAGCTGTTTCAGGCCGTCAAAATGGAAAAGAACATGATGGGACTAATGCTGGGGCTGATCATCGGGGTTGCGGCGTTTAACATCATCTCTGCGCTGATTATGGTGGTCATGGAGAAGCAGGCCGAAGTGGCCATTCTGAAAACCCAGGGCATGACCAGCAATCAGGTTCTGATGGTCTTTATGGTTCAGGGCGCCAGCAGCGGTGTCATTGGCGCGCTGTTTGGCGGTATTCTGGGTACACTGCTGGCATCTAACCTCAATACCCTGATGTCCTTCTTCGGGGTCAACTTCATCACTACCGGCGGCCATCTGCCAGTGGTGATCGAACCTTTACAAATTCTTGTTGTGATTGTCGGTGCTATTCTGCTGAGTCTACTGGCAACTGTTTTTCCTTCTTACCGGGCGGCATTGGTACGTCCTGCTGAGGCACTTCGTTATGAGTAATCCGTTATTAGTTTGTCAGGATCTTCGTAAGGTCTACCGTGAAGCCCAGCTGGAAACCGAAGTACTGAAAGGCGTCGGATTTACTCTGAAAGCCGGGGAGCTTGTCGGCATTGTCGGTGCGTCGGGTTCCGGTAAAAGTACGCTGCTTCATTTGCTGGGCGCGCTGGATGAACCCAGTGCGGGCGATGTGTATTTTAAAGGGCAGCAGCTCAATACGCTGAGCGCCAACAAGCAAGCCAAGCTGCGAAATCAGGAAATCGGCTTTGTGTACCAGTTCCATCACTTGCTGGCAGATTTCAGCGCGGTGGAAAACGTGGCCATGCCGCTGTTGATTGGTGGGGTATCACCAGCCAGTGCCAGAGAGCAGGCTAATCAGATTCTGGAACTGGTGGGATTGTCTCACCGTCTGGAACACCGACCTTCCGAGTTGAGCGGGGGCGAACGCCAGCGTGTTGCCATTGCCCGGGCACTGGTTAACAAGCCGTCGCTGGTTTTGGCGGATGAGCCAACCGGCAATCTGGACCACAAAACGGCACTGGAAATTTACGATTTGATGCGTCGTCTGAACAAAGAATCAGGGACAGCGTTTCTGGTGGTGACTCACGACAATGAGTTAGCCGGTAAGCTGGATCGTTGCATGCACATGCAGGACGGTGAACTGGTGGATGTTGAGGTAGCCTGATGTTCAACCCGCTTTCGTTATTTATTGGCAGCCGTTTCAGTCGCGCTCGTCAGCGTAACCGGATGGTGTCGTTTATCTCCATTTCATCAACGCTGGGCATCGCGGTCGGCGTGGCGGTGATCATTATTGGTCTGTCGGCCATGAACGGTTTTGAGCGTGAGCTGCAAAACCGGGTGCTGTCTGTGATCCCTCACGGCGAGCTGGAAGCCGTGAAACCCCCGTTTGTTGACTGGCAGCCGATTCTGGCCAAGGTTGAAGAACACCCTCGGGTGACGGCTGCTGCGCCCTATATCCAGTTTACGGCGCTGCTTGAGAAAGGCAGCAGCCTGAAAGCCGTGGAAGTGCGCGGTGTGGATCCGACGATGCAACCGAAGGTCAGTGCCTTGCCGTCCTATGTGAAAGACGGTGCCTGGGAACGCCTGGAATCCGGCAAGCAGCAGGTGATTCTGGGGCAGGGGGTTGCAGACAAACTGGGGATTGAAGTCGGTGACTGGATCACGGCGATGATCCCTAATCCTGATCCGGAAGCTCGCCTGAAGGCACCACACCGGATTCGTCTGCAGGTTTCGGGACTGCTTGCTCTGGCGGGTCAGATTGACCATAACTTTGCGCTGGTACCACTGGCTGATGCGCAGGAGTACCTGTCAATGGGCACCGGGATCACCGGGATTGAGCTGAATGTCGATGAGGTGTTGGATGCTCAGCACATTGTGCGGGAGGTGGGCTACACCCTGCCGGTGTATGTGTACCTGAAAAGCTGGAATCAGAAATACGGTTATCTGTACCGCGATATTCAGATGGTACGCACCATTATGTATCTGGTGATGGTACTGGTGATCGGGGTGGCGTGTTTTAACATAGTGTCGACACTGATGATGGCGGTAAAAGACCGGGCGGCAGATATTGCGATTTTACGCACCATGGGGGCGAATGATCGTCTGGTGCGCTCGATCTTTGTCTGGCACGGTATTCTGTCCGGAGTGGTCGGCAGTCTCGCTGGTTCGGTGTTGGGATCGCTGGTGGCAGTTAATCTCACAGCGATGGTCAGGCAGCTGGAAGGGATAATTGGCCACCAGTTCCTGTCAGGCGATATCTATTTCGTCGACTTTCTGCCAACTCAGCTGGCGTTCTCTGATGTCATGCTGGTAACCCTAACGGCGGTAGCACTGAGTTTTATGGCTACCTGGTATCCCGCGCGACGGGCAAGCCGCCTGCACCCGGCCACAGTACTGAGTGCGAAGTAAGCGAAAACCTGGAGTGGCTATCTGTTATTGATGGCACTGAATTGATGGTGCTGTCATTGATGGCGCAGGATGTGATTCAGCTGACATTGCCTCTAAAAGGCATGAGCTGATTTTTTTCTCACTCAATGGGCTCGATTAACCAAGGCCGGACTGGTAGCAGTCCGGCCTTGTTGTTTTGTATTCTCAGTCTGTTCAGACTAGGGCTACTCATTAAAATCATCAGCGTGAACCGTAACCAGACGCGTAGGCTGAAATCAGTTATCTGTGGAGAGTACTAAGAGCATCAAAGAAAGTGAGAGCCGCCATGCAAAATTTCGTGAATGTCAGTGCGGCTGACCGGTTTTTCGTAGTGTGGATTCCGGTGATGAATCAGCTGGTCGGGAAAGCATTGATTTGATCATGGCGCGCAGCATAAAAAAACCTCGCATCGGCGAGGTTTTTTTATTTGCACATATCGCTTGTACAGTTTTAATCGGGCGCTTTTAACGTAATACCCGGAATTTACGTTTCTGCCAGCTGCGCACTACCGAGTAACGCCACAAGCCACGAATGCCGAAGTAACCAACCAACGCACATCCTACGCCGCAAATCATGCAGCCGAGCAGGAAAGGAGGTCCAATCTGGTTCATCTGACTCATCAGGAAATCCCACGACAGTTCAAAATGGAACGACTGATGGGGGGTATTCAGCAGCCAGGCGCCAATTTTGTAAGCGCCGTAGAACAGAACCGGCATGGTTATCGGGTTACTCACCCATACAAGACAGACCGACAAAGGGAGGTTAACGCTAAAAAGGATAGCCAGGCCTGCAGCCATAATCATCTGACTGGGAAGAGGAACAAATGCCATAAACAAACCGACAGCAAAGGCCCCAGAGGCCGAGCGGCGGTTCAGACACCACAGGTTAGGGTTATAGAGCACGTTGCCAAAGATTTTCAGCGCTTTTTGCCGCTTAATCACCTCATGGCTCGGCATCATTCGTTTGATTACTTGTCTGGGCATTGTCGTTCTTTTTTTCCAAGGCTGACTTGATATGTTGCAAGGCGCAGCCGCTATGGCAATCGGACTTCTTTCGTTGCATTTCTGGCCAGCATTGCCAAGTTACCATGCAACTATGACACTGTGTCTGATAGGCGGGCTAGTGTGTGCCTATTTTCGACTGAATCTTTTGATCTATGTCGCATTCGGTGCACTTTTGGCGAATGTTTCCGCCACCAGCTACCTCAAGAAAGTTCAATTTGCCGCTGTAGAGGCTGGGAATATTATCATAGTTGGTGAAGTTCGCAGCCTTTTAAATGTTCGTAAAAACAATACAGTGTTCGAATTTGTTTCGTCTGAAACATGGCGTCGTAACCCTGATTTTACGCTGAATCCAGCGAGCACGGCACCCGTCGCTGAGCCGTCACCAACACGGCCTGTGCATGATAGTGCAGTGTATCAGCCTAAGACGCTGCGCCTGCAACTACTCTGGCCGGTTGCAGTAACATCGGCTGAACCACTTCCCGAATTGCGGCCTGGTGAACTGTGGCAACTGGAAGTTCGTCTTCGGCCACCTGCCGGGCGGGTAAACAGTGCGGGTTATGACAAAGAACGCCACTTTGTTGGTCAGGGTCTTCACGGAACCGGCATCGTCGTTGGCGGCCATCGCCTTAAAGATAATACAGATACCCTGTCTCGGTGGCGGCAATTGGCCTTTGAGCAGGCGTTGGAGCGTACTCAAGTGCTAGAGTATCAGCCCTATTTGCTGGCATTGAGTTTTGGTTATCGGGATTTGCTCGGGGATTCGGAGTGGGCACTGCTGAGAGATAGCGGGCTGGCGCACCTGATGGCGATCTCTGGTTTGCATATTGGTCTGGCGGTGCTGTGCGGCTGGGGCATTGGACGACGGCTGCGCGGCGTGTTGCCGGACCATGCTGCCTGGCAGTGGTTGCCAATCTGGCTGGGTCTGCTCGCCGGGCTGTTATATGCGTGGCTGGCCGGATTCAGCCATCCCACGGTTCGCGCATTGCTGATGAGCAGTATGGTTTTGCTATTGTTGCGCCAGGCTATTGTATGGTCTGGCTGGCATATTTTGCTGGTGGTGTTTGCGGTTAGTCTGGCAATCAATCCGTTGGCCAGTTATGCCATGGGCTTTTGGTTATCATTTATCGCGGTGCTAGTGATTTTACTGGCCGCCGCCAGCGGAATCCGGCCCCAGCAACACGCCGGACAAACCGGGTGGCAGCAATGGCGTGAAAAACTCGTCAGCCTTGCACTGATGCAGGCGGCGTTGTTGTGTCTGATGTTGCCGGTTCAGTGGGTCGGGTTTGGTGGCTTTGCTCCACTGGCGCCATTAGTCAACTTTCTGGTGGTGCCTTGGGTAAGCATGGTGACAGTGCCACTGGTTTTGTTGGCATTATTACTGTCGTTCTGGCCTGCGGGAGCAGCATGGCTGTGGATGTTGGCTGACCAGAGCCTGGAACCGGCACTGTTTATTGCCCGTTTCAGTCAGGGAACCTGGTGGCCTGTCAGTTTGAACGGCGGACCGGTGATTTTCGGCGTTACTGCGTTGGTCATCGCATTCTGGTTGTTGCCGTGGAAGCGCTTCCCAGTGTTGCTGCTATCTGGGGTGTTGCTTGTCTTGCTGTGGGGGAATGCGGCGCGCTTGCCATTCGTACCTGAGTTATTCACTCCGCTTGAGGATCAACAGACGGCAGGGCTATTGGTGGAACAGCCGATGTCAATTGAACGACAACAGCAGTCAACGCCAATGTCCATGCCCTGGACCGTGGACCTGCTGGATGTCGGACACGGCCTGGCGGTTGTGATAGAGCGTAATGGTCGCGCGGTGCTTTATGACACAGGCAACCGTTGGCCACAGGGGAGTATTGCCAGTTCAGTGATTGAACCTGTGCTGCATCGGCGCGGGATATTTCAGCTGGACGGGCTTATTCTCAGCCATGCCGACAGTGATCACGCCGGGGGCTCCGACTATGTGATTGAACGGTTTAAGCCTGTGTGGCGGCGCAGCAGTGATGTTCGCCCGGGGTTTATGCCGTGTGTACGGGGGCAGCAATGGCAGTGGCAGGGACTAATATTTCGTGCTGTGTGGCCACCTAAACAGGTCGCACGCGCGGCCAATCCGCACTCTTGCGTGGTTGCAATCACTGACCCTACAGGGGTCAACGGTGATCGAGCTCCAGTGACGGTGTTGCTGACCGGTGACATTGATGCGATATCAGAGTTGTTACTGACTCGTCTTGAGGCTGATCTCCAGCCGGATATCTTGCTGGTGCCGCATCACGGCAGCCAAACGTCTTCGACTGCTACCTGGTTGTCAGCCATGTCGCCGGAGTATGCTTTGGTGTCTGTTGCTCGATTCAATCCCTGGCAGTTACCCTCCGCAAGTATCCGGCAGCGATATCTGGCGCAGGGGATTCCCTGGTTGTCGACGGCAGAGACCGGACAAGTGACATTGACCATGTCCGCTGATGGTATCAAGGTTGAAAGGTACCGACAGGATCGCAAAGCGGCCTGGTTTCGTCCTGAGAACCCGATAGACAGCCCGGTAGACAGCAGCGTAGAGAACTAAGAAAAGCGTTTAGCGCTGACATGATGGTTTGCTGTAATTCACTGGCGGTATAAATCGCTTTGTTTGAAAAACAACCGGTTTCGTGATGAGAATTGTTAACTTATTTGGTCCACGCGCAGTAAGCGAGTAGAATGTCGGGAATTGACTTCAAAAAAATATGGTTTCCATGATTCAACCCAAAGACCAATCCACTTGGGAAACGTTTAAGCAACTGTGGCCCTCTATCAGTCTGTACAAAACCGGACTGGCCGTTGCCGTTGTCGCCCTGATCCTCAATGCAGCCAGCGACGCGCTGATGCTTTCCATGATTAAGCCGCTGATGGACGAAAGTTTCGGTGGGCTGGGCAGCCTTGAATCTAATTTCCTGGCCATGATGCCGATTTACTTGTTGGGCCTGATGATTTTGCGCGGCGTCAGCGGTTTTGTATCGACGTACTGCTTGGCATGGGTTTCCGGCAATGTCGTCATGGCTATGCGCCGTCAGATGTTTAACCACTTCATGAAAATGCCGGTCAGCTTTTTTGACAAAGAATCGGCCGGTAAGCTGCTGTCGCGAATTACCTATGACTCAGAGCAGGTCGCTTCAGCCACCAGTGGTGCGCTAGTCAGTCTGGTACGTGAAGGCGCGACCATTATCGCGCTGATGGCTATCATGTTTTACAACAGCTGGCAGTTGTCATCGATCCTGCTCATTATTGCGCCGGTCGTTGCGTTCAGTATTCGCGTCGTTTCCAAGCGTTTCCGTCGTATTTCGAAGAATATGCAGGATGCGATGGGGTCTGTTACCTCGTCTGCCGAGCAGATGCTCAAGGGCCACAAAGTGGTGCTGAGTTACGGTGGTCAGCAGGTAGAGCAGGAGCGCTTTGAGAAAGTCAGTAACCGCATGCGCCAGCAGACCATGAAACTGGTGTCGGCACAGGCGATTGCTAACCCGGTGATTCAGGTGATTGCTTCTCTGGCACTGGTCGTGGTTCTGATTCTTGCTAATACCGAGAGTCTGCGTGAGTCGCTGACACCAGGTACCTTCGCCCTGATTTTCGGTTCGATGTTTGGTCTGATGCGTCCACTTAAAGCCCTGACGAACGTCACCTCGCAGTTCCAGCGTGGTATGGCAGCGTGTCAGACACTGTTTGGCCTGATGGAGCTGGAAGCGGAAAAAGACACAGGGACTTTTGAAACGAAGCGTGTCAAAGGCGACATCCAGGTGAAGAATGTCACCTTTACTTATCCGACCAAAGATACCCCGGCACTGCGTAATATCAGCTTTGACCTGCCGGCCGGTAAAACACTGGCGCTGGTCGGGCGTTCGGGTTCAGGGAAAAGTACCATTGCCAACCTGCTGACCCGTTTCTACGACATTGACTCCGGTGAGATCACTCTGGATGGCCGCAATATTTGTGATTACAAGCTGGCTAACCTGCGTGAGCAGGTGGCGGTTGTGTCGCAGAATGTGCACCTGTTCAACGACACCATTGCCAACAACATTGCGTACGCCAGCGGTGAGCAATACAGCCGCGCTGATATTGAAAAAGCGGCAGAGCTGGCCCATGCGATGGACTTTATCAACAACATGGAACATGGCCTGGATACCGTGATTGGCGAAAACGGGGTCAGCCTGTCTGGTGGCCAGCGTCAGCGAATCGCGATTGCCCGTGCCTTGCTGCGCGATGCACCGGTTCTGATTCTGGATGAAGCCACATCGGCTCTGGATACCGAATCAGAGCGCGCGATCCAGTCTGCCTTGGATGAGCTGCAGAAAGACCGTACCGTGGTGGTGATTGCCCACCGTCTGTCGACCATTGAAAATGCCGATCAGATCCTGGTGGTTGATGAAGGCGATATTATCGAGCGTGGCGTTCACCAGGAGCTGCTGGCGCAGGACGGTGCTTACGCTCAGCTGCATCGTATCCAGTTTGGTGACTGATGGCCTCGTTGATTGAAAAAATCTGGTTCGAGTCACATCCGGCCGGTTGCCTGTTAAAACCGCTGTTGTGGCCGCTCAGCAAGCTGTTTGGACGAATTAGCCAGTCCCGCCGCCAGGCGTATCAGTCTGGCAAGAAGGCTGTGTACCGTGCATCGGTTCCGGTGGTTGTGGTGGGTAATATCACCGCCGGCGGAAACGGTAAGACACCGGTAGTCGTCTGGCTGGTAGAACAACTGAAAGCCGCCGGGCTAAACCCCGGCGTGGTGTCCCGGGGTTATGGGGCGAAAGCACCGCATTACCCGTATCGGGTAACGCCTGACAGTACAACGGCCGAAGCCGGGGATGAACCGGTGCTGATCTATCGTCGTACCGGTGTTCCGGTTGCGGTTTCGCCGAAACGGGCCGAAGCCGTGGCATTACTGGAGCCGGAAGTAGACGTCATCATTACGGATGATGGCCTGCAACATTACGCCCTGGCGCGTGATATTGAGATTGTGGTGATTGATGGCCAGCGGCGATTTGGCAATGAACAGCTGATCCCGCTAGGGCCGTTGCGCGAAAGTTGTGACCGGCTCAGAGAAGTGGATTTTCTGATCTGCAATGGCGGAAAGCCGCAGCCTGGCGAAATTCCGATGCAATTGGCACCGGCATCACTGGTGAATCTGGTGAGTGGTGAACGGTGCGAGGTAACCAGCCTGCAAGGCGATCTGGTCGCAATGGCCGGTATTGGTCATCCGCCACGCTTTTTTAATACGTTACAGGAACTGGGCGTATGCCCGGTTCACTGTCAGCCGTTTGCCGACCATCAGGCATTCAGTGAACAAGAATTACAACAGCTCGCCCAGCAAGGGCAGCATTTAGTGATGACAGAGAAAGATGCGGTGAAATGCCACTCTTTCGCTCAGTCTGATTGGTGGTACTTGCCTGTGGATGCGGTACTTCCTGAAGAACAGGCTGAGGGTTTAATTAACCGGATTATGAAGGTAAAGGAAGAATATGGATCATCGTCTGCTTGAAATCGTTGCTTGCCCGGTATGCAAAGGGAAGCTGAATTACGATAAAGACAAAAATGAGCTGATCTGTAAGTTTGATCGCTTGGCTTATTCGATTAAAGACGGTATTCCGGTACTTCTTGAACCGGAAGCTCGTACGCTGAGTTCTGACGAGGTGAAATAATGGCCTTTACGGTAATTATTCCTGCCCGCTACCAGTCCTCGCGCCTGCCGGGTAAACCGCTGGCGGATATTGCTGGTAAGCCTATGATTCAATGGGTTTATGAGCAGGCCAGTAAAGCCGGTGCGGATCAGGTGATTGTCGCGACAGACGACGATCGCATTGCAGAGGCGGTGCGCGGGTTTGGCGGCGAGGTCTGTATGACTCGTCCGGACCATGAATCGGGCACCGAGCGTCTGGCAGAAGTGGTTGAGCAATATGGCCTGGCGGATGATCACATTGTGGTGAACGTACAGGGTGATGAGCCACTGATCCCGGAAACCATTATTCGTCAGGTCGCGGTCAACCTGGAGCAGAGCAAGGCTCCAATGGCAACGCTGGCGGTGGAAATTGATCATGCGGACGAGGTTTTTAACCCGAACGCGGTGAAAGTCGTGACGGACAAAGACGGTTATGCGCTGTATTTCAGCCGGGCCTCTATTCCATGGGATCGTGACAATTTCGCTAAGCGCCCGCAGGAAATCCACCATAACCTGATGCGTCATATCGGGATTTATGCATACCGTGCCGGTTTTATCAAAACCTACATCGAATGGGAGCCGAGCGCGCTGGAAAAAATTGAGGCGCTGGAGCAGCTTCGTGTGCTTTGGTACGGCGAAAAGATCCATGTCGATGTGGCCATTGATGTGCCGCCGGCGGGTGTTGACACGCCGGAAGACCTGGACAAAGTCCGCGCTCTGGTCGGTGGCTGAACCGACCTGAAACACAAGGGCTGAAGGTTATCCTTCAGCCCTTTTTGTTGGTGCTGACCCGACGGGGCGGGGTTCGTGTCTGCGCTGTTTTATGTCTTGTATCAGTGATCAAGTCTTCGCTGCGACTTGGCGGCAGAAGCTACCGCGATGCGAGCTACGGGTAGGGACTTACAGGAACTCAACTTTGTCGATTTCCACTTCTGGTGTCAGCCCGCCTTCCACTTCGCCGTAAAGGCGCAGGCGGGTCTCTGGCGTGATGGCTTTGTTGAAACGGATGTCATCATCCAGTTCTACTTTTACCTCATCCACACCGTCGCTGAGCATGTAAGTATCAGCGCTGATCTGTTTCACCAGAAATCCCTCGAGTACCACAGCATGGTCTTTCAGCATGCCGCTGTTGTGCATCACGTCTTTGATAGGTGTAACGTCGACAGGCCCGGTGTAGGTCATTTTAGTCGGGGTAGCCAATGCGATTGCTGGTCCCAGTGTCAGTGTGGTCGCGATGGCCAGTATCGCACTTTTGGTCATTCCACGCTTAGTCATTACGCTGGACATCATTTTTTTCAAAAAACGTTTTTTTAAGAACTGTTGGTTTAAGAGCTGCTGGTTTAAGAACCATTTACTAAGCAGTCGTTTGTTTTGGATCAGGCGAATCAGGGCAATGCGTGGTTTCATCATAATCAGGCCTCCGTTTCAGATTTTGCACCCAGCTCCCCCCTTTTCATCTGTTATGGGATGGAATTGGCTGGGTTTTCTGTTTTCTGTTTTCTGTTTGTTGGAGCTATTAAAGCCCAATTGGACTGAACCCAGCGTGAGGCGCCTGTTCATCATTCATTCATAGGGATTTCACTGCATAGCCCGCAGCCTATCACGCAATGTGCAAAAGCCAGTTGTGAAGGCTTAACGCTCAGAAATGAGGGAAAGATGATGAAGAGGTTACACAGAAAAAAGCGAATCGCATGCACGCAGAATTAATGGCTGCAATGGATAAGGCAGCAATGGTTAAGAAAAACAGGCGGAAGGCAGGCAGAGGCATCCTGACCTTAATGTAAACCAAGAAAAAGGCCACCAGGTTTCCCTGATGGCCTTACGAAATCTGAATGTGTTGACGAGGTCGGAAGCTTACGCTTTTGCAGTTTGTACGTCGACTTCGTTGTCAGACTCGAAAATCTGGTTATCCGCTTGACCCATCAGGCGAGCCGTAATGGTACCGGCTGTAATCGAACCGCTGACGTTCACTGCGGTACGGCCCATGTCAATCAGAGGCTCGATAGAAATCAGCAGACCTGCCAGCGCGATAGGCATGTCCAGTGCCGACAGTACGATTAGCGCGGCGAACGTTGCACCACCACCCACACCGGCGATACCGAATGAACTGATCGTGACAATGGCAATCAGCGTTAGCATGAAACCCGGATCCAGAGGATTGATACCAATCGTTGGCGCAATCATCACTGCCAGCATCGCCGGGTACAGACCCGCACAACCGTTCTGGCCCATAGTGGCGCCGAATGAGGCAGAGAAGTTAGAAATCGTTTCACCGTTACCCAGTTTTTTCACCTGCGTTTCGATGTTCATTGGAATCGCACCTGCACTGGAGCGAGAAGTGAACGCAAAAGTCAGTACTGGCAGAATTTTCTTCAGGAAGCGAATTGGGTTTACTCCGACGAAGGCCACCAGTACCAGGTGCATCACCAGAATCAGTCCCAGACCCACGTAAGACGCCACCATAAAGTTCAGCAGGCTTAGAATGTCGTTTACGTTAGAACCGGCCACCACTTTGGTCATCAGAGCCAGAATACCGTAAGGCGTCAGGCTCAGCACCATACGTACCAGAGTTCGTACGACTTCTTGTGCAACCTGCATGAATTTCTCGAACGAGGCACCCAGCTCAGGTTGAGTGCGGATCACGGTCAGACCGGCCACACCAATGAAAGCAGAGAAAATAACAACCGCGATCGTTGACGTCGGACGGCTGCCTGCCAGATCCGCAAACGGGTTGGCCGGGAAGAACGAGATAATCATGTCAGCAAATGACAAACCAGCAACAGATGTCAGGCGAGTTTCCAGTGCTTCACCACGGGCGATTTCACGCGCGCCTTGCACAATGCCTTCTGCCGACAGGCCGAACATGTTGCTGACCAGAATACCGATCAATGCTGAAACCGCAGTCGTTGCCAGCAGGATACCGATAGTCAGACCGGAGATTTTACCCAGCGAGCTGGAGTCTTTCACTTTGATGATCGCACCGATGATCGACACAGTGATCAACGGCATGATGATCATTTTCAGCAGGCTGACATAACCCGAACCGACAATATTCACGTATTCCAGCGTACCGCTGATGACGTCACTGCCGCCGCCGTAAACAAACTGCATCGCAGCACCGAAGACAACACCCAGTCCCAGACTGGTAAATACACGTTTTGACAAGGTGTTTTCTGCCCTTTGCTGCATAAACAGCAAGGCGATCAGCAGGGCAAAGATCGCCAGGTTAATGATTACAAACATATGTGGAATCCTAAACGGTCTGACCTGCCTCAGCGAGCAGGTAAAAGAATAGTAAGCTGGAAGCGATCTTATGATTTGTATCGCAAAACAGGAATTAATTTTTATTACTATCCATATAAAAAAATAGAACTAGTTAAAACTATTTTGAATAAGGGTGAAAAAGTCACCAGTGCTGGCGTGAGTTGGCGAAAAAGCAACATCAACAGCAGAGAAAAAACCGGATAGATAGTAAGGAGTATCGTCATTACAAAAGCCGCCGGTAACCGGCGGCTGGAACTTTGTTGGCCTGAAGCAGTCAGTTGAATGCTGGTGGAGTTGGGAAAGGTTGGTTAACAGGCCCAGTATGCCGCGGCTATCCTGCATTCATAGCGTCGTTATGGCTCTCTTCAGCCGTCTCGTTTTGCTGATTCAGGAGGCTGCGCAGCGTTTGCCACCAGCGACCCAGTTGTTCATGCCAGTAACGCTCGGTCTGTTCGAGATATAAGGCCTGTGGTTTATAACGTTCCCACGGCTGTTCAATCTTGTTGCTGGCAAGGAAATTGGTCGGTGCGGGTATTGGCGTAAGACCTTCCGAATGGAACTCGTTCAATGCCCGTGACATGTGGCTGGCGGAGGTGACCAGCACCAGTTTGTGATCGCCGACCACAGTGGCGGCTTGTGAGGCCTCTTCTTTGGTATCCCGTGCTGTTTCAAGCAGCAGGATATCGTGTTTGTTGACTCCCAGTGCAAGGGCGACCTGAGCCATCATCCTTGCCTGGCTCACATCGGTCCCCCCACTGAAACCTGACAGAATCAGTTTAGAGCCGGGAAACATGCGATGAATACGAATACCTTCAGACAACCGCATCAGAGCTGTACGGGAGAGTTGCGAAGTGATTGGCATGGCATTGTCGATAATATGTCCGCTGCCCAGTACCATCACAAATTCGACCGGTTTGCCGGAAGGCACATAAGGAGGGTACGCTTTTTCCACCGGACGGAGTAAGCTAGTCGACACCGGCTGGAAGGAGAAGAGGAAGATCCCAAGGAAAGCAATACTGACCAGCCCGGTTCCCAGTCCTTTACGGCGGGAAAACCAGAGCAGCAGCAGTCCGGCGAGCCCGATCAGCAGCATGGCTGGTAAAGGCATTAAAAATGCCGACACGATTTTTTTGAGTTCAAACATGGAATGTAGTCCGAAAAATCAGCAGTTGAGCTTGAAAAAGCACCACAAGCCTTTATTCCTCTATCGCTTGTGAGAAAATAAGCCACATTTTTGAAACCGCTATCATAACGTAAAGCCGACGTGATCAAAGATCGAAATTTTGACGATTTAGCCCAAAAATTTGCAAAAAATATTTACGGCACCGGTAAAGGCCAGATTCGGCAAACCGTTGTTTGGGAAGATTTAGAGCAAATTTTGGGCCTGTTAAACAAACAACAGCCCCTGCAGGTACTCGATGCCGGCGGTGGGATTGGTCAGCTCTCGCAGAAAATTGCAGCACTCGGACATCACGTTACGTTATGTGATCTTTCTGGTGAAATGCTCAAATTAGCCGAGCAGGAAATTGCCAAGCAGGGTCTGCTTGAGCAATATCGCCTGGTTCATAGCTCGGTACAGGAGATAGGTCAGCACCTGGATGAACCGGTGGACCTGATTCTGTTCCATGCCGTGATGGAGTGGCTGTCTGATCCGAAGTCGGCCCTGGAAGGGCTGATGAAACAGGTGAAACCGGGCGGCATCATTTCCGTCATGTTTTACAACTACAATGGTCTGTTGTTCAAGAACCTGATTTGCGGCAACCTGACGCACATTGAAGAGGGCATGCCACACCGCAAGCGGTTTAAATTACAGCCGCAGCAAGGGATTAAGCCGGAAGATGTTTACCACTGGCTCAATGCTGCCGGTTTTGAGATTTTAGGCAAAACGGGTGTACGTACTTTCCATGACTACATGCAAACAGTCCGGGTCGGCGATTACACCTTTGAACAGGTTCTGGAGATGGAGCGTAAGCTGTGTCGCCAGGAACCATATTTGTCTCTGGGGCGTTACATCCATGTGTATGCACAAAAACCTGACGTGCAAAACAACGCACACAGCCCTGAGATGAAAGAAAATAACAGCAATAAGGACAACGGATGAGTGAAGTCACCCAGACCGTTCCTGAGTTGGTTAACTGGGTTAAGCAGAATGAATTCGAGCTTAACCTGCCAACTGAACGGCTGGCGTTCCTGTTGGCGATTGCTGTATTAAGCGGCGATCGTATTGACGAAGAATTAGGGGAAGGTGAACTGATTGATGCATTTCGCATTGTCAGCGAACTGTTTCAGCAAACGCCGGAAACTGTCGCCTTTCGCGCCAACAACGCCATAAATGAGTTGGTTCGCCAACGCCTTATTTCCCGCTTTACCAGTGAATTGACTGACGGTGCCAGTATTTACCGTTTAAGTCCGCTGGCATTGGGGATTACCGATTACTACGCCCGTCACCGCGAATACTCGACCCTGAAGTTGTCGATTCAGCTGGCGATGGTTGCCGATGAAATTAATAAAGCAGCCAGTGCCGCCCAGCAGGGCGGTGATGAGAAACACTGGCGCAAGAACGTACACGCAGTGCTCAAGTACTCGGTGGCGGAGATTTTTGACCGCATCGATCTCAACCAGCGGGCGATGGATGAGCAGCAACAGCAGGTGAAGCAGGACATTGCGGAACTGCTGAATCAGGACTGGCGTGCGGCCATTACCAGCTGTGAAACCCTGCTGAACGAAACATCCAGCACCCTGCGTGAACTGCAGGATACCCTGCAGGCAGCCGGTGACCAGTTGCAGACGCAACTGCTGATTATCCAGGAAGAAATTCAGGGCAACCCTGAGCTGGATTTTGTCAGTGCGATGGTATTCAACCTTCAGTCTAAACTGGACCGCATTATTAACTGGGGTCAGCAGGCGATTGACCTGTGGATTGGCTATGACCGCCACGTTCACAAATTTATCCGTACCGCGATCGATATGGATAAGAACCGGGCATTCAGCCAGCGTCTGCGACAGTCGGTACAGGATTACTTCGACGCACCTTGGATGCTGACTTACGCCGATGCCGAGCGTCTGCTCGATATGCGTGACGAAGCGCTGGTACTGCGTGATGACGAAGTGACCGGGATTGTGCCGGAAGAAGTGGAATTTGAAGAGCTGGATCTGGTGCATGACCAGCTGGCAGAACAAATTGCCCTGATGTTGCAGGCCCATAAAGAAACCGGTGCAGCAATTAACTTGAGTGTACTCCTGAAAGATTATTTGGCTCAGCACCCACAGGCGAAGCACTTCGACATGGCGCGTCTGGTCGTCGACCAGGCCGTTCGGATGGGATATTCCGAAGCGGATTTCAACGCCATTCAGCCGGATTGGGAAGCGATCAATAATTACGGAGCCAAGGTACAAGCGAATGTCATTGACAAATATTGAAGAATACATGCCTGAGAAGCTGGCCAAGGCGATTGCCAACCCGCTTTTCCCGGCACTGGATAATGCCCTTCGTTCTGGTCGTCATATCTCCAGCGAAGATTTGGACAACCACGCGATGCTGATCGAGTTCGAACTGGAACTCGCGCTGTTTTACAAGCGTTATAACGCTGAATTGGTGCGTGCACCGGAAGGCTTCTTTTACTTACGCCCGCGTTCTACGTCACTGATCAGCCGCTCTGTACTGGCCGAGCTGGATATGCTGGTGGGTAAGGTCTTGTGTTTCCTGTACCTGAGCCCGGAGCGTCTGGCGCACGAAGGTATTTTTACCAATCAGGAACTGTTTGAAGAACTGATGGCGCTGGCGGATGAGAAAAAGCTGATGAAGCTGGTGACTCACCGTGCCAGTGGTTCTGACGTTGACCGCGAAAAGCTGTACGACAAAGTGAAGACATCGCTACGCCGTCTGCGCCGCCTGGGCATGATTATTCCGATTGGCGAAAGCGGCAAGTTCCGCATCAGCGAAGCCGTGTTCCGCTTCGGGGCGGACGTACGTGCCGGAGATGATATCCGCGAAGCGCAGATGCGTCTGATCCGTGATGGTGAAGCCGTTGTCGTGCATCAACAAGCGCCTAGCCAATCCAGCCTGCTGGACGATGAAGAATTAGAACAAGAACTCGAACACGCCGGTCAGGAGGGTGAAGCCTAATGGAACGCGGTAAGTATCAATCGTTAACCATGGTGAACTGGAACGGCTTCTTTGCCCGTACCTTTGACATCGATAACTTGGTCACCACGCTGTCGGGCGGTAACGGTGCCGGTAAATCAACCACCATGGCGGCCTTCATTACCACCCTGATCCCAGATCAGAGTCTGCTGCACTTTCGAAATACCACGGAAGCGGGCAGCTCCAGCGCCTCTCGCGACAAAGGTCTGCACGGTAAGCTGAAACCGGGTGCCTGTTACGCCGCATTGGATGTCGTGAACTCGAACAACCAGCGCCTCTTGTTTGTAGTCAAACTGCAGCAGGTCGCAGGGCGTGATAAGAAAGTTGACATCAAGCCATTTATCATTCAGGGGCTGCCTTCACACGTGAAACCCACGGAAGTGCTGGTTGAAACCCTGTCTGACAACCAGGCGCGCGTTCGTCAGCTCAGTGAAGTTAAAGACATTGTGACGGCCGATTTTGAAGGCGTGATTTTCAAGTCCTTTAACTCTGTGACCGATTATCATGCACAAATGTTTGAATTTGGCGTACTGCCGAAGAAACTGCGTAACAGCACTGACCGTTCTAAGTTCTACCGCCTGATTGAAGCATCCCTGTACGGGGGGATTTCCAGCGCCATTACCCGCTCGCTGCGTGACTACCTGTTACCGCACAACAGCGGGGTGAAAAAAGCCTTCCAGGACATGGAAGCGGCCCTGCGTGAAAACCGCATGACGCTGGAAGCAATCAAGCTGACTCAAAGCGACCGTGATCTGTTCAAACACCTGATCACGGAAGCGACCAACTACGTGGCCGCCGACTACATGCGTCATGCTAACGATCGCCGCAACAAGCTGGAGCAAGTGCTCAGCCTGCGCGGTGAGTTGATGGGGTCACGTATGACGCTCGACGATCAGCAAAAGTCGCTGATGAACATGACCGCTGAGCTGGATGAACTGACCGAGCGCGAAGGCGCGCTGGAGCAGGATCATCAGGCCGCGTCGGATCACCTGCAACTGGTGCAGACGGCTGTCCGCCAGCAGGAGAAAATCGAGCGCTACCGTGAAGATCTGGAAGAGCTAACTGAGCGTCTCGAAGAGCAGGTGATGGTCGTTGAAGAAGCGGCCGAGCAGCTGGCAATGGCGGAAGAGCAGGCACTGCTGACTGAAGAAGAAGTCGACAGCCTGAAAACTCAGCTGGCCGATTACCAGCAAGCGCTCGACATGCAGCAGACCCGTGCCCTGCAATACCAGCAAGCGGTACAGGCGCTGGAAAAAGCCCGTGAACTGTCAGGGGACTACCAGCTGCTGGCGGATAAAGCCGTGCCGTATCTGGCGCAGCTGAAGCAGGAGCAGGATACTCAGACCACAGCACTGCTGGCACTCAAGCACAAACTGGACATGTCGTCTGCGGCTGCCCAGCAGTTTGAAAAAGGGCTGGCGATTGTGACCACGATCGCCGGCGCTGTTGAACGTGCCGATGCGGGCAGCAAAGCCCGTGAGCTGATTGCCCATGCCCGCCAGCTGGCTGGCATTACGGAGCGCAGTGAGCAGCTGAAAGCCCAGTACCGCGACATGGAACGCGCCATGCGTAACCAGCGTCAGGCACTGGAGCTGGCTGAAACCTATGCCAAACGCTTTGCCGTCACTATCGACGGTGAGCTGGCAATGGCGGAAGAGCAGGCACGCCACGAAGCAACGCTGGAAGCTCTTGAGCAGGATCAGGAAACGCTGGTAGAGCAGCGCAATGAACTGCGACGCCAGGAGCAGCAACTGGCCGTGGACATTAAGGCCCTGGAAGCCAAAGCCCCGGCCTGGATTGCAGCCAACGATGCATTGCTCAAGCTGTCTGATCAGTCTGAGTCTGCACTGCAGGATGGTCAGGCGGTGATGGCAGCAATGCAGCACACGCTGGATCAGGAACGTGCGGTATCGGCCAAGCGTGATGCCCTGGCGACACGTAAGCAGCAGCTGGAGCAGGAAATTGAGCGTCTGGCACAGCCGGGCGGCAGCGATGATTCTCGCCTGCGCGCACTGGCGGATACGCTGGGTGGCTGCCTATTGTCTGAAATTTATGACGATATCACTCTGGCTGATGCTCCGTACTTCAGTGCCATGTACGGTCCTGCTCGTCACGCAATTGTGGTACCGGATCTGAAAGGCATCAAAGAGAAGCTGGTCGGTCTGGATGACTGTCCGGACGATCTGTACATCATCGAAGGGGATGCGGACTCGTTTGATGATAGCGGGTTCGATGTGGACGAACTGGAAGATGCGGTTTGCGTACATCTCAATGATCGTCAGCTGCGTTACTCGCGTTTCCCTAAAGTGCCGCTGTTTGGTCGTGCGGCCCGTGAACAGCGCCTGGAAGGGTTGCGCGAAGAGCGCGATCAGCTGATTGAAGATCACGCCAAAGCGTCGTTCGATTCACAGAAACTGCAGCGTCTGTACCAGAGCTTCAACAGCTTTGTGGCTACGCACATGGCCGTTGCTTTCCACGACGATCCGGAAGCGGCGCTGAAAATCGCTCGCGACAAACGTAACCAAATCAGCCGTGAACTGGCTGATTCCGAGGCGCGTGAACAACAGCAGCGCAGCCAGCTGAATGGGGCCCGTGAAGGTCTGACCCTGCTGGGTAAAATCAGCCCGCTGGTAAACCTGCTGGAAGACGAAACACTTCAGGCCCGTTTTGAGGATGTCGAGCAACAACTGGCGCAGCTGGATGAAGCCCGTCACTATCTGGATCGCCACGGCAAAGCCATTGCTGAGCTGGAACAACTGGTGACAGCGCTGGACGCTGACCCGGAACAGTTTGATGCCCTGAATGCGCAATATGAACAGGCTGATGCCAAGCTACAAGCCCTGAAAACCAAGATTTTCGCCGTGGCCGATCTGGTTGAGCGTCGTCACCACTTTAGTTACGCCGACTCGGTTGATCTGCTCAACAAGAGTTCTGAACTGAATGAACAGCTGAAAGCGAAACTGGCGGCGGCTGAACGTGAGCGTACCCGTTGCCGCGAAAGCCTGAAACAGGCTCGCGCCCAGGCCAACCAGTACAACCAGCTGATGGCATCGCTGAAGAGTTCTCATCAGGCCAAACTGGAGACCATCCAGGAGTTTGAGCGTGAGCTGCAGGAGCTGGGGGTTCGTGCTGATATCGAAGCCGAAGAGCGCGCCCGTCTGCGCCGTGATGAGCTGAATGAACGTCTGCACTCTTCTCGTAGTCGTCGTAGCCAGCTGGAAAAAGCCATCACCTCCATTGAGCTGGAGATGAAATCGCTAGTGAAACGCCTGCGTAAAGTGGGTAAAGACTATCAGGATCTGCGTAAACTGGTCGTGATGGCGAAAGCCGGCTGGTGTGCGGTGCTGCGTCTGGCGCGTGAAAGCGACGTCGAACGCCGTCTGCACCGTCGTGAAATGGCGTACATGTCAGCCGACGACCTGCGTTCGCTGTCCGATAAATCGCTGGGCGCACTGCGCCAGGCGGTGGCCGATAACGAGAACCTGCGCGATGCGCTGCGCGCCTCGGAAGATGCGTCTCGTCCAGAACGCAAAGTCTTGTTCTATATCGCGGTTTACCAGCATCTGCGTGAGCGTATCCGCCATGACATCATTCGCACTGATGATCCGGTTGAAGCGATTGAAGAAATGGAAGTGGAGCTGGCGCGTCTGAGTGAAGAACTGACTGCGCGCGAACAGCGTCTGGCAATTAGCTCGGACTCTGTGGCGAACATCATCCGCAAGACCATTCAGCGTGAGCAGAACCGTATCCGCATGCTGAACCAGGGACTGCAGAACATCAGCTTTGGTCAGGTGAACGGTGTGCGTCTGAACGTGAAGGTTCGCGAAACCCACGAGCAGCTGCTGACCGGACTGGCAGAGCAGCAGGATCAGCATCAGGATCTGTTTGGTAATAACCGTCTGTCGTTCTCGGAAGCGATGGCGAAACTGTTCCAGCGTCTGAACCCGCATATCGATACCGGGCAGCGTTCCGCGCAGGTACTAGGTGAAGAGCTACTGGACTACCGTAACTACCTGGAGCTGAGCATCGAGGTTAACCGTGGCAGCGATGGCTGGCTGCAGGCCGAATCCGGCGCGCTGTCAACCGGTGAGGCGATCGGTACCGGTCAGGCCATTCTGCTGATGGTGGTACAGAGCTGGGAGGAAGAATCCCGTCGTCTGCGCGGCAAAGATATTATTCCGTGCCGTCTGCTGTTCCTCGATGAGGCTGCCCGTCTGGATGCCAAGTCAATCGCCACACTGTTTGAGCTGTGTGAGCGTCTGGATATGCAGTTGCTGATTGCGGCGCCGGAAAATATTAGTCCGGAGAAGGGGACCACTTACAAGCTGGTACGTAAGATCTTCAAAGACCGTGAACACGTACATGTCGTGGGTCTGCGTGGTTTTGGCCAGGAGCCGAAAACCTCTAATATTCAGGAGCTTCTAGAGCTGGATCCGGCGTAACGCCGAGCCTCTGATTTTCCCTTCGATACTAAGCCGGTCAGATGACCGGCTTTTTTCGTCTTGTAAGTAAGAACTTTTTCTCATTACTTAATTATCCCGCGGATAAATTTTTTGCCCTTTCATTAACTCCTAAAATTTTAACTGTCAGATTCGGCCATTTTCCTTTCTGAATGACGGTTGCGTGTTGTGACGGGATTACGTAATTGCATCCGGACAGGACCCAAAACAACATAACCAAACTTTCGGCGGCCAGCAGATTGGTTTGGTAAAGGCCAGTGATTACATTGTCGTAGGGGTGAAGAGATGAAAAAAATAATACTACCATTGCTCGCCATGTTGATCGTGGCCGGGTGCAGTGATTCTGATGGGGCTGCGAACTCTGCCGGGGCAACAACACCGGCAGCAGATGACAACACCAGCAAAACCGAAGTGCCAATTGATGTGGATGTGTCGAAACCACCGAAAGAAGTACCGGATGGGGCCGATGATCTGCAGGCTTGTGTGGCGATTGATGCCGTACGGCTTATGGACCTCGCCGGTACCATCATTGAGTGGACCACCAAGAGTATGGCGGATCCATATGCGATAAATTCCAAACAGTGTATCCCGGCGGACTCCGAGATTCCGGTCGATAACGACGGCTATCCGAAGTTCATCGTTATCGACTTGTATGACATCACCGGTGTTGATCTGGTGAAACTGATTTCCGAGCAGTTGGTTCCGGTGGGTCAATATACGTCGATGGCGCTGTCAGTGTTGCAGGGCAGTTACGGTGATTTCCTCAACACACCTTATTCATATGTCGGTAATCCGGTCGATAAGATGAAAATGGATATTGTTGAAGATCTCAAGTTTGACGGCCTGAATATCAATATTGATGTACCGAAAACGTTCACCATGTCGTTTGATTTGCGCAGCATGATCCAGATGATTGAGAATGCGTACAAGCTGAAAAATGAAGGTTTCCGCATTGTTGATAATGCGCTGGCCGCGACCATTCACGGGGACGTAGACGATACCTCCTGTGCGAACTCCGTGCTTGGGGCGTATGTGTATCTCTATCCGGCAGGTATGGATCAGCATGGTGATTTAGGTTCAGACTATGCACCGGTACAGACTGCAAAAGTGAATGATGACAACAGCTACAGCATGAAGTACGTACCGGAAGGGGACTACGACATCGTATTGGTGTGTGACGCCCTGCTGGATGCTCCAAACCAGATTGACCTTGATATCGACCTGGATGGTTCCTCTAAATATGAAGACCAGCACATTGTTGCCGGTGATGACCACTACCGTAACCTGTAACACTTGCTGTTTCATAACGGTATAAGCGGCCAAGTCAGCACAGATGACAAAGCCTGTAGCCATGTCGTTAGCCAGCGAAAACAGTGTGTGGTGCGGAGTGAAATAATGATGCGATACCGTGAAAACGGCCAGGGGTGACCCGGCCGTTTTTTTGTGCACTCTTTTTGCGCTTGTCTGTTTGCACCTGTCTTTTGCATACCATGTTCTGTTCTGTTCTGTTCTGTTCTGTTCTGTTGGTGGATTCTTTTCTGATCATCCTACTGCCAGTAACCAGTAACCAGTAACCAGTAACCAGTCACGTATAGCGGTCGTGATAGGTGCTTATGGTTGCGTTTATGGTTGTGCTTTGGTTTTGCTCAACAAAGCTCGGCAGCATAATCGGCTGTATATTCAGGGGATGTTCAACATATATGTGTAGGTTATACGGTGAATAGTCTGATCCATCTCTCATTTCTTATTTTTTATTCCCTTTTCTTTTAAGGGTTAACCGTCTGACGCTATTAATAAACTTCCCAATATGTCGGTTTTTTTGGCGATCGTGTCTACTTTTTATTGGTTGTTTTTTAGTCAGCACTTCATTAAATTCTCTTTCCAGACTTCACTGCTACAGGAAAGAGACCCGGATATGTCAGCTGTTACTAACCTCAAAAAAGTTGTAATTACTGCAATGCTTGGCCTTGCTGCGATGGGCGCGACATTTGCAAATGCGTCTGTGACCACGTCACCTGAGCATCACCTTCTTGCAACACTGGATTATGTTGAACTGGAAGCTGAGCAGGGCGATAAAAATATGCAGCTCTTTTTGGGGCGCGCGTATCTGGAAGGGACAAACGGTCTTCAGGCCGATCCACTGAAAGGCATGTACTGGCTGGAAAAAGCCGCTGTTGATATGCCGGAAGTGAAAACGATGATCGGCGATTTGTTTAAAGCTGGTCAGCTTGTTCCTCGTGATAATCACCAGGCTGTGTACTGGTACACCGCCGCAGCCAAAGCGGGCGATGTACCTGCGATGGTAGAGCTGGGCATTTACTATGCGTCAGGTGTAAATGGATCGGTTGAATGTGGCGAAGCCATCAAATGGTTCAATGAAGCGGCGAATGGCGGTTCACTGGAATCAAAACGTAATCTGGTTTGGTTGTATGCAACATGCGACGACGAGCGTATGCGTGATGGTCAGCGTGCTCTGAAACTGGCGAAGCAGGTACTGAACCGTGCGGATACCGGCGATGCAGCTGACTACGATAACCTGGCGGCGGCTTACGCGGCATGTGGCGAATTCCAGCGTGCTATTGAAGCGCAGAAAATGGCGCTGGGTAAACTGGAAGATGACGAGCAAGACGAAAAGCGTTACGCCAACTTCCAGCAGCGTTTGAAGCTGTACGAAAATAACCAGACTATTTACAGTACTGCGTTATAACACTTTGTGATAACCCGTTGATATACAGTGTTTGATTTAGAAGCACACTGACAGAGTCAGTACCCAAGCCTGAATAATAACGAGTCTAATAAAACGAGCTGAAAAAGCTCATCCCCTGAGGCGCCTGAAAAGGCGCCTTTTTTATTCTCTATGTTCCGGGCTGACGGTAATCGCCTGACCGACTTTGGACGCTTATTCCACAATTGCTTTTTGTTCGTCGTTTAGCGAGAACGGTTTGCCTTTCTCTTTGCAAAAATTGTAAAGACTCCATCGCGAAAAGGTCTCGGTCATTAAGATATCTTTCGGAGCAAGCTGGTGGATGCTTTTTAGTAGAAAATGATCTTAAAAATACTGAGTGGCTGAGACACCAACAGAAAGCCCTCATCCGAGGGCTTTGTTATGTCAGGCTGCAATCGCGTGTGCCGGCGATGGCCTGCGTGGCCGACGTTGGCACCAGAGCGTCCCGCCAATCCCTATCAGCAGAAGCGGCAGGGTCGCCGGAGCCGGAACGGGGTAGCTGCCGGACACAGAAGGAAAACTGTCATCATAGGGCTGCTGAATCAGCGCGCGTTGAATCAGGTTATTGACCACGACTGCCCCTTTCAGGTTACTGGCATTTGTGAGTGTCGCGAGGGGAGCCAGCAGATGACCTCCTAACTGTCTGGTGAGGTTGATGGTTTCGGCTTCGTAAAAGTTCCAGATGATCACATCCAGTATCGCGCTGTTTGTAAAATTGCCAATTGGGTTTGCTGTGAAGGCAGCATCATCAATATGACTACCCGCTACATTAATGATCACGGCATAGGGATTCTGACCCTGAAAATCTATGTCATAAGCCTGGACATACGGATTTTCAAACAGAGTCGAGGCGGATATCGCAAAAACAGATTCACTGCTACCGACTGTATTATTGACATTGAAAAGTGCGTTTCCGCAGCATGATGAAGGTGTGCTCAGCAGAGAATTGCTACTCAGTGACGCCAGATAGGCGGAGTAGGCTGTTAGATCTGTTTGAATTTGTGGGAAATTATAACCGCTGGTGTCAGTTGTCAGGCTGCCGCCACTGCCATTGAAGTTTATGGCGCCATTGTTTACACCTCCCAATACGGCGTTGTGTCCGTTCTCGATTTGAACGGTTGCATTCAGGTCGCCGCCAATGACTAAAGCCGGATGACTGCCTCCAGCCGGGGCGGATCCGGTGCCGTAGTTAGACGCAGTGCCATTCAGGTTTCCCATTACCAGGGTATGGCCTTCAACAGCGCTTTGTGAATCCAGATCGTTGAAAACTATCAGGTTATACTCATTGAGCAGATCAATAGGCCCGGATGCTGCCAACCCAGAATATAGCAGGCTGGATAACAGCAGGGCTGAATAAGAGACTCTCATTGTGTCACCGTCCTTTTTCGTTGTCGGAAAGGAAGCCAGAAAAACTGCAAAAGTCAGGCCAGAGCGTTCGATGCACCTTAATCCCTCCAGCGGTTAACGAAGAGTCCTTGCCTTGAAGCTTTTTAAATTAGAGCGCTTACCTTAGAGCCTCTAACTTAAAGCGCTTAATCAGATCTTCTAACCCAGGGCTTCCGGCTTAAGGCCCATCACTCAGAACGCCTTACCTCGGCCACTTAACATACTGTATCGGCGGTCTTGCAAGAGTTGAGAGTAAGAAGTAAAGCGGAAAGCATGAAGTCAGATGCCTCATGCCTGTTTGGCTCAATGCCTTACCTGACGAAATTAGAGCGGCATTGTTTAAGGTGAATTGAGTAGATCTGACAGGTCGTTGTGGCTGTTATGCCGGAATCGGCAGGGCAAGTTGTCAGGATTTCTTACAGCGGGAGATAGGCTGTTATAGATGTTTAGATAAAATTTCTTCTATTTCATGTGGTTAAATAATTGGCCTGGTTTGTGCTTTTAACTATGCGTAATCTCGTGATTGGTTGGAGACGGAAAATGAAAGTTAAAGTACTAGCAGCAGCACTCGGCTTGTTTTTTGTAAATTCAGCATCGGCTGATATGTTGACGATCACCAGTTGGTTGGACACGGATGCGCCAACAGCAGGCTACACCTACACCGTAGATGATAATACAGCTGGGCGTTTCACATTTCATGTCAGCGTCCCGCAGGCTGATGCGGACATTCTGGGGATCGCGTTTAACATAGACGGTGGTCCTTATAATGCGGGCAATATTGACGTGCAGAATTTTGTCGCGCTGAATCGAGATGGTGGTACGTCAACAGCACCGACCGGACTTTTCTTTAACGATGCAAACTGCGGGAGTGGCTGTAACTTTAATGGTGTACCTGGCGGCATTAATCCATTTGATGTGATTGTCCGGGTGGGTTCGAATGGAGCCGGTAACAGTAACTGGTATTATGATGTGACCTTTGATATTGCTAATCTTGGCCTGACCCTGAGTGATTTTGAATCGGCCGGTATTCGTGGCCAATCGGTGCTGGGTGGCAACAGTGACAAGGCTTATCAGACATTTGGTGATGTCTGCGAGGGGCAATGTAGCCCTCCTCAGGTTCCAGAGCCTTCTTCCGTCGCCTTCCTGGGACTAGGGTTGGCGGGAAGTACTTGGCTGGCGCGTCGCCGCAAGAAGGCACAGTCTAAGTAACAGATCTGGCACTCTGGTTTTACTAATCAGGTAGAGAGTGGATAAACTAGTATTTTCAGTCACACACAATTGCTAGTTATGCCACTCATCTACCGACCTGATTCTTCTTCTGTTCAACGTAAATCAACACCGGACTATTCGGTGGGGGACAATACTTTCATCGCCGTGGGCGGTGAAGAGGGTATCAGACAACTTGTCGACAATTTTTACAGTCACATGGATACCTTGCCGGAAGCCAGAACTATACGGGCAATGCATGCAGAAGACTTAACCGAGTCCAAAGCGAAGCTGGCCGCATTTCTGACGGGCTGGATGGGGGGGCCTGATCGGTACACCGAACAGTATGGCATGATGAACTTACCCGGTGCCCATCGTCACCTTGGTATTGGTATCGCTGAGAAAGAAGCCTGGTTGCTGTGTATGCAAAAAGCACTGGATGATCAGAATTACCATGAGTTGCTCAAACGCCACATCATGGTACAGCTCTCTTTTCCGGCGGAAATGTGCCGAAGCCGCAGTTAACGAAAAGCGGTCAATAAGACCCACCTGCCATTTTCGAGATTAAGGCTGCCATGCGGGTGCATGTGCAGCCTTTTGTTTTTTCAGAGATCAGAGAGTGGTTCCCGGAAAGGGCTTCCGGAGACGTCTGATTGTTTGATTCAGAAAGAGTAAGCGCAAATGTTCCATCAGCTAAATGAACGGTCGGCGTAGTTTCTCTTACTGTATGTATCGTCTTACGGCAACTCAGAAGCGTTCTTTCATTTCCATATAGCGTTCACGAATGTGTTCAATCAACACCTGAATGCGTTTAGACGGTTTTTTGGTATAAGGGTAGACCGCGTAAATGCCGACCACCTTGCCGGAATGCTCCGGCAGCAGTTCAACCAGATGCCCTGCCTGCAAATCATCG
Organism: Photobacterium sp. GSS17; assembly: GCF_028621875.1. Classification (NCBI taxonomy): domain Bacteria; kingdom Pseudomonadati; phylum Pseudomonadota; class Gammaproteobacteria; order Vibrionales; family Vibrionaceae; genus Photobacterium; species Photobacterium sp. GSS17. The sequence continues at coordinate 1,243,979 of NZ_CP117517.1, forward strand.
TAGATCAGGCAGGTTGGCAGATAGGCGATGCCATTTCCCGCCAGCGCGGCTTTACGCAGTGCGACAGCGTTGTCGGATGCAAAGTTGCCAGACACTTTCAGGGTGTAGGTTTCATTGGTATTACGCAGGAAAATCCAGTCAAAGGGGCCAGTGCTCTGGTGCGTGTAACCAAGGCAGTTATGACGTAGCAGGCTTTTGGGTGAATCCGGCTCGCCGTGTTCAGTGACATAATCCGGTGATGCACAAATCACCCAGCGCGAGTTGAAGATATGGCGAGCGATCAGGCTGGAATCTTCAAGGTAGCCGGTACGGATCACCAGATCAAAATTGTCTGCCACCAGATCGACGAAATGGTTGTCCATGGACATTTCAATGTTCAGCCCCGGGTGCTTCTGGCAAAAATCGGATAAGGCCTCAGCCAGCAACAGTTCGCCGGAGATCGTCGGCACTGACACCCGAATATTGCCGGACAGGGCTTCACTGTAACCGGTAACCGCATCAAACGCAGACTGCGCGACATAGTGTATGTCTTTTGCCCGGTGAAACAGCATAGATCCCGGTTCGGTCAGTGTCAGCTTACGCGTGGTCCGGTAAATCAGCTGTACGCCCAGCTCGTGTTCCAGTTTGCTGATCCGTTTACTGACCACAGATTTGGTCATTTTGTTCAGCTCGGCCACTTTGCTGAATGAGCCGTGTTCGATTACTTGGGTGAAAAGTACCAGATCATCAATTTGCGGCATAGTGATCCTGTTAGCGATAAGAAAGGTTTCAGCCGGGAAGGCTCAGACAGTTAGCGAGGTCGTGAGCGGCCAGATAGCGGCATTGTGTCGGCGATACCGCTATTTGACCATGAAACTGCAGACTTGCCAAAAAAGATGGCCATACCCAAGTAGGTATGGCCATGGAATCAGCCTGGAAGATTGGCTGAAAACGGATTACATGTCATCAATAATGATGTAAGTGGCGTACACTGGGCCGTGTACACCCACAACCTTAATCAGTTCGATGTCGGCGGTTGAGCTTGGGCCGGAAATGAAGTTCACGCAGGAAGGAATGCGCTCACCGTTTCTGGCTTTCTCGTGCAAAATGCGGGTAGCCTGAGTCAGACGAGCTACCAGGGCACTTTTCGGCACCACAAACACCGACGCTTCCGGCAACAGGCTGATAGCCCTGCCTTGTGCTGGCTGAGAGTACAGCACCATAGTGCCGGACTCCGCCAGCGCCTGCTCCGCGAACACGATGCCTACTTTGGCACGCTCAGCGACGTCGATATTTGGCTCGTAACCCAGCTGGGTATTCCAGATATGAATGCAATGCTCCGGGGTTTCCAGGGCATTGATGTCAATCAGGGACAGCAGGCGTGGGTCGGCAGAGATAATGGTCTCTTTCGGATCGGTCGCTGCGTCTTCCCCTTCCGGCTGGCAGTAGCCTTCGCAAACGGCTTTCAGGGTTTCCGTCAGTTTGTCTTTGGTGGTTTCAATTGCCTGAGAACCCAGCGAGGTGCGGGCGTACTCGCACAGCACGTTTTTCAACTCGTCCGGGGTAAAACCAGCCATCACATCATGGTGGCAGGTGTGCTTCAGCTCAGGTTTGGCGACCGGCTCAGTGCGACGGGCACGGCCCAGCTTCTGGGCGATGTTGTCAAGAAAGCTGTCGCGATTGTGAATTTGGCTCATGTTGCCTCTCCTGAATTAGTTACGATTCTTAAACCAGCTGCGGAAGGACTCGCCATCCGGCTCCGGCAGATCACGTGCTTCGGTCCATTTGCCAATCGCACCCAGCTGAACCGGCAGTTTCCCGTTTTTAATCAGGCCGCTGGCCATGGTGGCACCTACTTTTACGGTGTTGCTCCACAGTAGCGGACGGGCATTGATGAGGTTAAAGGCAGCCACAGATGCACGCTCAGACAGCGGGGTGAGTTTTTGCTCAGCCATTTTCTCACGGTGCTTCAGCAACAGATCCGACAGTGGGATTTTCACCGGACACACATCATGGCAGGCTTTACACAGGCTGCAGGCATAAGGCAGTTCTTTAAAGTCGTCGTAATCACCCAGCAGCGGCGACAGCACCGCACCGATAGGCCCTGAGTAGATAGAACCGTAAGACTGACCACCGATGTGACGGTAAGCCGGGCAGGTGTTCACACAGGCAGCGCAGCGCACGCAGCGCAGAATGTCGCGGAACTCAGAACCCAGAATGTCAGAGCGGCCGTTATCGACGATCACCAGATGGAATTCTTCCGGTCCGTCCAGGTGCTCTGCTTCACGAGGCCCGGTCAGCGCAGTGACGTAACCGGTCAGCGGCAGGCCGACGGCGCTGCGGCACAGCAGGCTGATCACGATATCCAGCTCTTCGAAGGTCGGTACCATACGCTCCATCCCCATTACGGCGATGTGCGTTTTCGGCAGGGTAGTGGCCAGACGGGCGTTACCTTCGTTGGTTACCAGTGCCACGGTGCCGGATTCTGCAACGGCAAAGTTACAGCCGGTAATACCGATGTCAGCTTCCAGGAAATCGTGGCGGATATAATTACGCACGTAGCGGGTCAGCTCTTCCGGATCTTCTGTTCCTTCGTAACCGATTTTGTCGCGGAACACATCGCGGATCTGGAAACGGTTTTTATGCAGGGCCGGTACCACGATGTGTGACGGGGCATCGTAGTCATCTACCTGCAGAATGTATTCGCCCAGGTCGGTTTCAACCACCTGACAGCCGTTGGCTTCCAGCACCTTGTTCAGGCTGATTTCTTCGGTCACCATCGACTTGGACTTCACAATCTTTTTGGCATTTTTTGCTTTTACAATACCTTCGATGTAGTCAGTGGCTTCCTGCGCGGTGGCCGCAAAGAAAACGTGACCGCCGTTCTCTTGTACTTTTTCGCTCAGTTGGTGCAGGTAGTAATCCAGGTTTTCCAGAACATGGTTACGGATATCCATGCCCATTTCACGCCACTGCTCCCAGTTGCCCAGTTTGTCAGCAGCGATTTGACGGTTGGTGAACATACGGGTTTGCGCGTTGGCGACAGACTCACGCATGAACGAATCTTGCATCTGAACATCAATACGTTGCTTGAAGTTCTGATCACTGGTTTTCATTGACATGGTCTTTCCCCTTAGCGGCTCATCAGCACATCAACAATGTGCATGACTTTAATTGGCTTACCTTCACGGCTGATACGGCCGCCGATATTCATCAGGCAGCTGATATCGGCACCAATCAGGTAGTCGGGTTCCACATCCGAAATGTGGTGAACTTTTTCTTTCACCATTTCGCCGGAGATCTCTGACATCTTGACCGAGAACGTACCACCGAAACCACAGCAGGTTTCCTGGTTGGCAATCGGCAGCATTTCCAGACCTTCAACATTGGCCAGCAGTTTCAGCGGCTCTTCACGTACATTCAGCTTACGGATCAGGCTGCAGGAAGGGTGGTAAACGGCGCGGCCTTCAAGGCGGGCACCCACGTTCTCGGTTCCCAGTTGATTAACGATGAACTGGGTCAGTTCGAACAGGCGGTCAGCGACTTTCTGAGCACGCTCTGCCCACTCAGGCTCGCTGGCGAGGTATTCCGGGTAGCGTTTGACTGACGCGGCACAAGAACCCGCAGGGGTGACGATTGGCAGATCATTGCACTCGAAAGCACGAATCAGGTTTTTCATCGCCGGCTTGCTGCCTTCGATATACCCGCTGTTTAGCGAAGGCTGGCCACAGCATCCCTGTTCTTCAGGGAAAATGACTTCACAGCCAAGTTGCTCAAGTAATAAGACCGTTTTTTTTGCCACGTTGGCCTTCACCGTATCGCAAAGGCAGGTGACGAAAAAGTTTACCTTCATAATTGCTCCAGTTGACGGTTCATGCCGCCTTTAAGTGTCGTACTCGCAACATCCGTTGCTTTGTGCGTATTACGCTTATTATTTTGCTCCCGACAGTGTCTGCCGGGAGCAATGGCGGCTGTTCCTAATTTCCGCCGTTTATTCGTGTTCCTGCTCAGGCAGGCGGGCTCAGATAAACGTACTGGCAATCGCCACGATGATGCCGTACAGCACCATAGGCACCACGGTACGTTTAATAATGTAGCCTTCTTTGTTCGCGATCCCCAGAATGGTCGATACCGCGATAATGTTGTTGATACACACCATGTTACCCATGGAGCCACCCACCGACTGTAGGGCCAGAATCGTGGTTTGTGGCAGGTCGACTGTGTGGGCGATAGTTTGCTGGATACCGCCGAACGTCAGGTTGGAAACCGTTGCTGAGCCGGAGAAGAACGCCCCCAGTGCACCCAGGTACGAAGCAAAGTATTGCCAGTTAGTGCCCATTAGCTCAGAGAACGCGCGACCGGTTGTCATTATTGGCGAGTTAGCGCCACCCATCATCATGAATTTGACCATGATGAGCGCGCCGACCAGAGCGATAAACGGCATCCGAATCCGGCTTGCCGTTTCCGTGAACACTTGCGTTACCACCTTCTTACTCAGGCCGAGCACCGGAATGGAGATCAGTACGACCAGGAAGAACGGAATCAGCGCCGGGACATACAGGGTTTTGTAAGACCATGCGGTGCTGGTGCCGAAAATCTCAGACCATTGGATGATTAGCGCCTGGCTGACAGAGAACTGACCCAGAAAGCCCAAGTCGATGTTCAGCATCGGAGTCGCATCGTTCAGCATGGCTTTGATGCCCAATTGCTGGATACGGGTCACGATCAGAATACCGATCAGCATCAGGGTCGGGCTCATGGCTTTCAGTACCTGGCCAAACGGGATGGCTTCCTGCGCGGCACGGTTGTGGTCGTCTTCAGACGTTTCCAGACCGACACGCATTTTCGCCAGCAGTACCGACAGCGACATACCCACTGCACCACCTACCAGGGCCGGGAACTCGTAGTTCCACTGTGCCAGCAGGAAGTAAGGGATCGTACAGGACAGTACACTCAGCTGGATAAACAGCAGGTTGCGACGAATTTGCTGCCAGCTCACCACAAATCGTAGAGCTAGAAGCGGAATAATAAATGCGGCGATGGAGTGCATCAGGGCGGAATTACGGCCGGTTTCCAGCAGTTCTGCTTCGGTCAGGCCAAGGTTGGCAAAACCAAACCAGGTTGGTGTACCGACAGCCCCGAAGGAAACCGGTACGGTATTCATCACCAGCGCCAGCATTGCGACCTGCAGCGGGTTAAAACCCAGGCCGACCAGAATAGGAGCAGCAATGGCGGCTGGCGTACCAAAGCCGGATGCGCCTTCAATCATAAAGGCAAAGGCCCAGCCGATGATCATCAACTGCGCGACTTGGTTACGGCTGATGTTTTCAAGCCAGCGACGAATCACGGCTTCTGCGCCTGACAGTGCAATGGTGCGGTTCAGCAAAATTGCGCCTGCGATGATCGAAATAGGGGTAATAGCAGACAGAATACCGGCCATGATGTTGGCGCTGAGTTCAGTCAGGTCTGAACCGAAATAAAATAGCTGTAGGGCACCGATGATGGTGGCGGTTACCGGCAACGCAATGTGCGAAGGCAGGGCATTTCGCTTAGTCATCATCCAAATCAGCAGCAGAATAGGGACTACTGAAATAATCAGGTTCAACATGGGTACTTCCACTCCATCGTATAATTCTGTGACAGAGAACGAACCGCACGACGGGCGAATCGCATTTATACGTTGTAATTTTGTTTAAATTTTTTGAATAGAGGACGTCGTGGGGAGATTATTGTAAGTATCATTCCCCCTGATGCTATGTTTTTTTAGATTGGATTGAGTAACGGAAAACAACAATTTGTGATAGATGCACCTTTGTTTATGAAGTGCTCAATAGCTATTTTTATATAAAACAATAGCTTGTTTCTAATAGGTGGTGCGGGAATGTTTCTATTTATGGAGTTTTGGAAACAATGATTTTATATACCTGCACTAATCACGAGAGTGATATTCACTGATTTCATACCGACCAAGTCTATTAACAAGGTGATAAATTCCGTCAAAAAAGTCATTAACTTGTAAAATTACTACAAAATAGAGTTTTGGTTGTTATTTGGTGAAATTTAATTTCAGTTTTGTCGACTGAAACTTCTTCGCTTTGGTGGCTTTGTGTCCCATGCTCAGCCGCCAGTTTCGTTGTTCTGTTCCGTTGGTCGGCACAGGTTGTTCTACGCAGTTGATCTGCACTGTTGTTTCGTTTTGGACGGCAGTGAGGTTGAGTTAAGCGACAAACGAGAGTGGTGTCGCCGGTAACCGGTAAAGCGGTTTGCCACTGCTTTCTTCAGTTACCGACGACCTTCAGTGACCGGCGACCTCGGAGGATGGTCAATGACGGAAAAGGTAATCACTGTTATCTCTGTCCTTGTCACTGTGTGTTTGTGATAAGCCTTTGGTCAGCGGTCGTAATACCAAACTGTCGTTCGGTATGGCGCCAGAACGGTATAGCGCCAGAAAGGCATAGCGTTAAAGTGGCATTCGTCGTTTTCGTGCTGACCATCGTCGTCCGCCATACAGCGAGAATAATATCCCTGCGATAGCGGTATGCTCGGGCTCCGGTACATCGGTTGGTGTACCACTTTCCCCTCCGCCAGTGACAATTGCCTCGTACGAGGTGACTTTCGCAATAATAATCGCTTCGTTATCGGCTTTTTCTTTGGTGAGAAAGCTGTCCACCGTGGTTTCACCAACCTTGAATCCTTCGATAGCAATGGTGTAATCCGTGTTGCCAATAGTAAAGGTCTGTGTAAATAGCGACGAGGTCAGCGTAATGCTGTCAGCACAGCCGTTGTCATTTACTCCGGGCTGCGTCGAATCATCGTACTTACAGGGGGAAGCACTGTTTGGTGTTTCGTCATGGCTGAAACTGAACAGGAATTCCACCGGCGCAGCTTCTAAATCCCCGACCTGAACCGTCGTGGTCAGCTTCAAATCGACACTGACCAGCGTCGGGCTGTAGATCGGGTTATTTGAGTGAGTGAAAGTACCGAGATTGAAAATGTCACTGGTTTCCGCACTGGAATCAAACAGGGTCGTAAACGCGGCTTCGGATTCGAAGGTATAGCTGCTTTGTCCTTCTGACGTTGCAGGCCGACCCCAGCTGAGCACCGGGTCGGTCTCCGTTCCGGATGTCGACGTTGAATCCCCGCCGTCTGAAGTGACGGCATTGAGCCATTCACCGGTAAAATTGCCGAAAGTAATTTCGATCGTTTCTGCAAAAGCCGGGCTGCTGGTGATTACCACCCCTGCGAGCAGAGCAGGCCATTTTGTCATGGTTAGTCTCCCTTCAGTGTGCAAGCGGGCAGGCGAATTAAGTAGCCTTTAGCCTGCTGCTTGTGTACGACTTCGTGCTGAAGGCGTGATTCAAAAAGGGCAGTGGATGGTCTTTCTCATTTCGCTGCCCGTGAGATTGTCATGTTGTTTCTTCTGTAACTGTTGCTGCTGGCACTGGCAGCACTGAGAAAGCGTCTTTTCATTCAGAATGACGTTCAGCTTCTGAGAATCAATCTTTATGCCAATACGCTCCCATCAGACGATTTTTATTGGCAGTCCCAGTTTTCATGCCTGCAGAGAGAATATTGTCAGGGCTATCAGGCGCTGCTGACTGACAAATGTCTGATTGAGTCGACAAGCCATTCAATGAAAGCAATAAAGCGGGATTCGGGCGATCGTACAGCCAGTGATGAACAAGGCCGGGAATTGTAAATAGCCTCTCATTTTGCGACATGCCTCTTTGGCGCTTGGCGTTTAACGTTTGGCACTTGGCACTTGGCACTTGGCACTTGGCACTTGGGCATGTCGTTTTTGTCATGTGAGCGCTTGGCCATTGGAGCGTCTGATAATCATCCCAACACGAGGTTTTCAAACAGGCTTAAAATGATTCCAAACGGGAATGGGTTACTGTCCGAGTTTTCGTTTTTCTTTTTACGGCCTATCCGTAACCTATTCAGCCAAAGGTGTTAACCTCGGTTTTTGTGACCCGGGTTTCTTGATGATTTGGAAATGATATGGATTTGTCTTGGGATATTATTGGGATTTTGTTTCTGGTGGCGGGATTAGCCGGTTTCATTGATGCTATCGCCGGAGGGGGCGGGATGCTGACTGTACCGGCATTGCTGGCTGCCGGTGTACCACCGGCTCAGACGTTGGCAACGAATAAGCTGCAAAGCTCGTTCGGCAGTTTCTCGGCCAGTTTGTATTTTGTTCGCAACGGACTGGTCAACCTTAAATCCATGCGGCTGGCGATAGGCTGTACTTTTGCGGGGTCGGCGATTGGCGCTTTGCTGGTACAGGTGATGGATGCCGGATTGCTGACAAACCTAATCCCGGTAATGCTGGTGGCTATTTCTCTGTATTTTCTGTTTGCCCCGGAAGCCGGAAAAGGCGGGGGAGAGCCGAAAATATCGGAAGCGGCGTTTGCTTTTACCGTTGGCACCGGCATCGGGTTCTATGACGGCTTCTTCGGGCCGGGTACCGGTTCGCTGTTCACGATCTGTTTTGTCGTGCTGGCGCAACTGGGCATTATTGAAGCCACAGCGCGTACGAAAGTGCTGAATTTCACCTCAAACCTGGCTGCGCTGTTGTTCTTCATCCTGGCCGGGCTGCCAATCTGGGAAATTGGCCTTACCATGGCGGTCGGAGGATTTATTGGTGCCCGCATGGGAGCCAAAGTTGTGGTAACAAAAGGGCGCAAGTTTATTCGACCGATGGTGGTCATCGTGTCGATGACCATGGCCATTAAACTGTTGCTTGAACAAAATCCACAATGGTTTCAATCAGTTTTCTGATTCGTGGCACCTGATAGCTTTTTTGCCGGTAGCAGATATTAACCGGGCGGGTCAGGGTGTCGAGAAACTCAAAATGAAAGCAGTGGCTGTCCGGGATGTTGAGGGTACGAATGGTCGACATGGGTACCAGTGCGGCAGCCACCCCATTCAGCGCCAGTTGCGCGGCGGCGGTGTAGGAGTCCATCTGCATCAGCGGGACAATACCGGCATTTTGCAGTAATCCGGCCTGGTAGGTATTGGCGGTGTTGACCAGATCATTGGTCAGCAGAGCGGTCGGTGGCTGAGTCAGTGGCGTCTGGCTGACAATCTTGAAGGGTTCGTCAAACAGGTGAATGGCCTGAATACCGTGTTGGGCCGGCAGATACCCGGCACAAATCCCCAGCGTTGCCTCCCCAGACTGCACTTTTTCAACAATAACCGGTGTATGGTGGGTGGAGAGCGACAGGTATGGATCCTGGCGGACGTATTCGCCCAGCAGCGGTGCCAGATAACCGGCCACCAGAGTTTCAGAGCAGGCAAGTCGAATCAGGGAATGGTCATCCACTTCCAGCTGATCGGCAATCAGCCCTTTTAATTCGTGGAAACCGGGGCCAACGGCTGCGATCAGCTGCCGGGCATCAGGAGTCAGTTTGATCCGCCGACCGTCAGGTTCGATCAGCTTTTTGCCCATGCGTTTTTCCAGCTTGGCGATGCGTTTGCTGACGGCGCTCTGGCTGAGATACAGACGGCTGCCGGCTTTGCTCATCGTGCCTTCACGGGCAAGTACCAGCAGGGTTTCAATTCCTTCGAGTAGCACAGTGAACAGTCCTTCGTGCTGCGGGACCCGTCGTCTCTGCGACGGGTATCTCTGGGCGGGCTTAACGGAACGGGTTAGTTGTCCTGACCGGTAATGCTGCCAACTTCCAGTACGGCGGCTACGTCCAGGTGTTCAGCATTCATCATCGACGAAATGCGTTGTACGGAGCTGAGCAGCAGGGTTTGTTCCCACTCTTCCAGTTGCTGAAAGCGGGTAACAAAGTCTTCCTGGAGTGGAAGTGGTGCTTTGGACAGCAGATCTTTACCGGCTTCAGTCAGGTAAGCATGCACTTTACGCTTGTCCAGTTTGCTGCGCTCACGAACCACCAGCCCACGTTTTTCCAGACGATCCAAAATGGTTGTCGCGGTCGCCTGACTCATGTTGGTGTTATTGGAAAGCTGGCGAATAGTCACTTCACCAGAATCACGGATAGCACGCATCAAAACCAGCTGAGGACCGGTTAAACCTGCAAGTTTATTGAGCTTGCGTGAATGCAGGTCGATGGCTCGAATGATTTGCCGCAAGGCAATCAAGACTTCTTCGTGCTTATCCATTTTACTCTCCTAATAAGTGTCCGGCGAAATTACCTCAAACAGCAACAAGTTGGAAGAGTCAGAGCCTGTTATTTTTCGAAATGGATAAATTGCAGGCTGTTGTTCTACGTGGCTTGTCTCCAAGTTTAATCGGAAAACGACGGGTTTGATTCAGGCTGTGAATAATATGTGCTGAAACCCCGCTTTTTATGGTTAAACCGACAACTCTTGAAAAACATTATTTACATTTACTTACAAACTTAGTTATCATTTATGTAATAAAAATAATTCTCACTTGCATTGCAATTAAGTGATTATCCGACTTATGTGGCTTTTGATTCGTGACACGCGATTCAAACGGCTCTTGGGTTAAATGCAAATTGACGCTTTATACATGGATGAACCGCCAATGAAAAAACAGCTTTCACTCAACCTAATTATGGCATCACTGTGCGTGGCGCCAGTTTTCGCCAATGCTGCTGTGACACAGGAAGCAGTGGTAAAACACTATGCTGATATTGCGCACAGCGTATACAGCGACTCTCTGACTACCGCACAATCGCTGGATAAAGCGATTGATGCTCTGCTGGCTTCACCGTCGCAGGCAACTTTGACTCAGGCACGCGAAGCCTGGAAAAAAGCACGTGTGCCGTATCAGCAGTCTGAAGTTTTCCGTTTCGGCAATGCCGTGGTGGACGACTGGGAAGGGCAGCTCAACGCCTGGCCGCTGGATGAAGGGCTGATCGACTACGTTGCGCAAGACTACCAGCACGAAATGGGTAATGAAGGGGCGAATGCCAACATCGTGGCTAACCGCACGATTCAGGTCGGTAACCAGAAAGTGGACGTTACCAAAATCACCCCGGACCTGCTGGCTGAACTGAACGAAATCGGCGGTTCGGAAGCGAATGTGGCGACCGGTTACCATGCCATTGAGTTTTTGCTGTGGGGTCAGGATCTGCACGGAACGGCGGCCGGTGCCGGTGAGCGTGCCTACACGGATTTTGTGGTGGGTGCCGGTTGTACGCAGGGTAACTGTGAACGTCGTCGTGAATACCTGAAAGCCGCTTCTGAGTTGCTGCAAAGCGATCTGAGCTGGATGGAGCAGCAGTGGTCTGCTGACGTGAAAGGTAACTACCGTGCCGAGTTGCTGTCAGACTCAGCTGAAAATGGCCTGCGGAAAATGATGTTCGGCATGGGTTCGCTGTCGCTGGGTGAGCTGGCTGGTGAGCGTATGAAAGTGGCGCTGGAAGCGAACTCTACCGAAGATGAGCACGACTGTTTCTCAGACAATACCCACAACTCTCACTACTACAACGAGCAGGGCATCTACAACGTTTACACGGGTACTTACCTGCGTGTAAACGGCCAGCTGGTTTCAGGCCCGAGCATTCACGACCTGGTAGCGGAGAAAGACGCCGCCGCAGCCAAAGACATCAAGGCACAGTTTGACCGGACTCGTGACCAGGTACATACCCTGGTGGACTCCGCGGAGAAAAAACAGCAGGCCTTTGATCAGCTGATCGCTGCTGGCAACAAAGAGGGCAATGCGCTGGTGAATGACGCTATTTCAGCACTGGTTCAGCAAACTGCCAGCATTGAGCAGGCTGCGGGTCTGATTGGGGTGAACAACCTGAATCCGGACACTGCAGACCATCAGTTCTGATTTTTTCGTTGATAATCAAAGGGCTCATGATGAGCCCTTTTGCCGTTTTACGTGAGCAATAAGCAATGAAGTCGTTATTTTCTTTTGCAATGCTGTCCGCTTCTCTGGCGGTCGCGCTAAGCAGCCCGGCGCTGCAGGCCAAAACCTCGCCGTCTGCTTCTTCTGAATCATTGACGCCGGCCGAGATCGCTGCAATGAAATCCGGCGGTGAAACCACCGTGCGTAAATCAGGGGCGAATGCATTTTCTCTGCCGGCTGCCAATCTGCCGCTGACCAAGCGGCTGGATTTCAGTGTCGGTAACAGCTTTTTCCGTAACCCTTGGGTACAGGCACCGGCGACCACGGATGCCCGTGATGGATTGGGCCCGTTGTTTAACACGAACGGTTGCCAGAACTGCCACATAAAGGATGGCCGTGGCCACCCACCGGCAGAAGGGGACAGCAACGCCGTTTCCATGCTGGTGCGCCTGAGCATCCCTGCGGTAACGGACGAGCAGAAACGTGCCATTATCAACGACGGCGTGATTCCTGATCCCGTCTATGGCGGGCAATTGCAGGACTTCTCGCTGGAAGGTGCGAAACCTGAAGGTCAGATCCATATCGCTTATCAGGATGTACCGGTGAAACTGGCTGACGGTGAAGTGGTAACCCTGCGTAAGCCGACGCTGACGATCACTGATCTGAACTATGGGCCGATGCATGAAGACATCATGATGTCTGCACGGGTTGCACCGCCAATGATCGGCTTAGGTTTGCTGGAACAAATTCCGGATGCCACGCTGGAAGCGATGGCTAAACAGCAACAGCAGGATGGTCAGGGGGTTTCTGGCAAAATCAACCGAGTTTGGGATGTGGCAAAGCAAGAGCTGGTGACCGGCCGATTTGGCTGGAAAGCTGGTCAGCCGACGCTGATGCAGCAAAATGCGGCGGCTTTTAATGGGGATCTAGGCCTGACCAGTGAGTTGTTCCCGGTTGAAAACTGCACCTCATCACAAACGGCTTGTACTGATTTACCCAACGGTGGTGCACCGGAAGTCAGCCATAAAGTGCTGACCTTTGTTGAGTTTTATTCACGTCACCTGGCAGTGCCGGCTCGCCGTAATGTGTCTGACCCACAGGTGGTTCAGGGCGAAAAGCTGTTTGCTGATATCGGCTGTCAGAGCTGTCACCAGACCTCGCTGAAAACGGCACCAAACACCGAGCTGCCTGCTTTGTCTGAGCAAACCATTCATCCGTACACAGACCTGTTGCTGCACGATATGGGGGAAGGTCTGGCGGATCATCGCGGTGAGTACCTGGCCGATGGTCGCGAGTGGCGAACAGCGCCGCTGTGGGGATTGGGTTATACCCAGGAAGTGAATGGTCACACCCAGTATCTGCATGATGGCCGGGCACGCAATACTCTGGAAGCGATCCTGTGGCATGGCGGTGAAGCGCAAGCAAGCCGCGATCGTGTTGTTCACCTGTCAACGGCAGAGCGTAAAGCGCTGTTGGCTTTTCTGGATTCGCTGTAAGGATAAAGACGTACCATGCGTAATCAAACCACTAAAACTGTTTCTGCTGGTGTTGCCGTTAGTCTGGCTGTAGGTGCTGTTGCATTGCTCAGTGGCTGCCAGGAAGACGTCACTACCCGTACAGCCGTTCTGAGCCAGTATCAGACGGCAACCGCGAATTTGGCCACCTCGACCCGGGCATTATCGGAATCTATTGCACAAATCTGTCAGGCACCTTCAGAAGAGCGTCTGGCGCAGGCGCAGCACAACTGGCAGCAGGCTTTTCTTAACTGGATGCCGCTGCAGGGCCGTGAAAAAGGCAGCGAAGCGGCGCTGGCCTTGAGCTGGCAGATCCAGTTCTGGCCGGACAAGAAAAACACCACAGGACGTAAACTGACTCAGTTGCTGAAGCAGGATACGACCTGGACGCCAGAGGTGATGGCTGAACAAAGTGTCGCTGTACAGGGTTTCGGGGCGATGGAGTGGTTCCTGTTTGATCAGTCTGATGCGCTGCAACAGGCCGAGGGTTGTCAGCTGGCACATGCGGTCAGCCTGCGTCTGGCAGACAGTGCAGGTCAATTGCAATCGGCCTGGCAAGCAGACCCGTGGCAGGAAATGACCCCGCAGATGGCGCTGGGGGAATACCTTGGGGCGCTGAATAACCAGATGGATTACACCATCAAGAAACTGACCCGGCCGATGGGAAAACCCGGCTCGCCGAAGCCTTATCAGGCTGAAGCGTGGCGTGCCCAATATTCCCTGGCCAGCCTGAAAGCCAGTGTCGCGGCGATGCAGGCACTGTACCTGGCTGATGGCAAGGGGATCGATGCGATGCTTCGTGAACGCGGCTTTGCGGACACGGCAACACGTATCAGTCAGCGGTTTGAGTATCTGCTGTCCGGCTGGCCAGCCAGTGAAGCTATGGTTTCGCTTCTGACCTCTCGTGATGGCTACCGCGAACTGATCAATATCTATAACGGACTGGAATACATTCAAATTGCGCTGCATGACGAAGTCGCGCCGGAGCTGGGTGTTGTTGTGGGGTTCAATGCAACCGATGGTGATTGATCATACCCGCCGTAAGCTGCTGCGTGCCGCGCTGAGTGGGCTGGCTGTGATGCCTTTCGCCGGGCTGGGCGGATGCAGCGATGAATCCCGTGCGGGTAAATCGCTGGGATTAACATCTGCGTCAGAGCCCATGGCCGATGCAAAGATTGCTCACATTATCGGTTGCTCCCGTCAGGGTGAGGGACAATTCGGTGTTGTTGCGGCCGCGCTTGACGGGCAGCCTCTGTACCAGGTGCCGTTGCCTGCACGGGGCCATGGTGTCGCCGTGCAACCGGACGGGTCGCTGGCGGCAGCTTTTGGACGACGTCCCGGCACATACCTACAGGTCTTTGATTACAAAAATGGTACGCGCTGGCCGATTTATATGGCAGATGCCGGGCGGCATTTTTACGGTCACGGGGTGTTTTCACCGGATGGCAAGCTGATCTATGCCACTGAAGGGGAATCGCAAACCAGTCAGGGGGTGATTGGGGTGTATGAGGTTCAGCCTGCGGAGCAGGGAGGCCGGCTAACGAAAGTCGCTGAGTTCAGCGCCTTTGGGATTGGTCCGCATGAGGTGGTGCTGGCTGATTCAGAGACTCTGGCTATTGGCGTCGGTGGGGTGCACACCCATGGTCGGGAACCACTCAATCTCGATACTATGCAGCCTGCCCTGGTCTACCTGAACCGCCATACCGGTGAGATGGTGGATAAAGCGGAGTTACCGGATAAGCATCTCAGTATTCGTCACCTGAGCGTGACCGATACCGGTGCGATTGCCTGCGGCCAGCAATATCGTGGTAAGCCAGAAGATGCCGTGCCGCTGGTTGCGTTACATCGCCGCGGGCAGGCATTGCAGCATTTGGTGGCTGAGGAAGCAGAGTGGCTGCGCTTCAATCATTATATTGCGAGCATTGCCAGCCTCGATGGTTATCTGCTCGCCACCTCGCCGCGTGGAAATTGCTACGGTATCTGGGATGAAACCAGCGGAAAGTTGGTGGAGCAGCGTCCGTTGGTCGACGCGTCCGGCGTTGGAATCAAAGACGGCCAATGGCTGGTTGGCTCAGGTTCGGGACGTATCGTTGCCATGGATACGACTTTTGCCGCGAAGACCGTACAAAGCCCGGTTATGTGGGATAACCACTGGAACATCATCTAATCGGGGAAAAGGGCAGAACCGCAGAATCAACCGGATATGACCACTTTTTAAGAATTGAAACAATGCCAGCTGGCGCTTACGGCTAAAGTTAGTCCGTCATAGAGTGCGTTTGCCATAATAATAACAATGGCAATGAGGAGTCAGTTGGCAATGGCTAAGTTAAGAAGTACCGGCCTGGTTCTGGTCGCTGCCCTTGCTCAGGCGGTTTCTGTGCTGTCAGAAGCGCAAGAAATCCAGCCTGTGCAGCCGCTTTCAACCCGTGCTGAGCTGGAGCAGCAATTTTCAGAAGAATTGTTGCAGCAGAAAAAAGCGCGTCAATGGATCCACGAAGTCGCCAATGATATTGCGACGATTCGCTATGTGGATCAGCTCGCGGATCTTTACCACAACATCGGTTTCGTGCCCCTGTGGCAGGACAGTTTCACGGCTAATGAATTTGAGCAGCAGCTGCGTATAGTAGCGCTGTCGAATATCAGCAGTGATTTCACCCAGCGTTATCAGTTACTCAAACAGTACAAGCAGAGTAATGATTGGCGTCAGTATGACCTGTTGGCGACCGATACCCTGTTTGCTTACATGAGCTATGTGGAAGGTATCCCGACATACGGTCGGGAATGGCTGTTCGGTGCTGGCGTTGAACCGCGTTTGCCGCTACCTTCTGAGATGGAGCTGGCTCGGCTGTATCGGGCCATCGAGTTTGAACAGCTGCGCTCGTTTGTGAATAGCCTGAAACCGGCAGACGACAACTACACCCAGTTGTTGCTGGCGATCGAGTCGATGGAAAGAGCGGCGGGATCACCCTGGCCGGGGTTTTATCAGCCCGGCATTATCCGGTTGGGCACTCGCCTGAAAGATCCGGAAGGGCTGATTTCGATGCTGGAACGGCTTGGCGATTTACAGAATTTCGAGGCTGATCAGCTGCGTTCAGCCAGAGTGCGAAATTACAACATTGATCTCGCCAATGCGGTGAAAAACTTCCAGAAACGCCATGGTCTGACACCGGATGGCGCAATTGGCCCCAAAACCAAACAGTGGCTTGCCCTGTCACCTCAGTCTCGGGTCCGGGTGCTGGCGCTCAATGCGCAGCGAACCCGAATCTGGCCGATGAACCGGCCTTCAATGCTGGTGGTAAATATTCCCCGTTTTGAAATGAGTTTGTGGCTGGATAACCGGCAGGTACTTGAAAGCAAAGTGATTGTCGGCAGGCCAAGCCGTCGCACCCCGGTAATGACCTCCAATGTGTCCTCAGTGGTGTTCAATCCGTACTGGAATGTGCCGATGTCGATCATGCGTAAGGACATTCTGCCTAAAGCCCGGTATGACCGCGGGTATCTGTACCGCAACAATTTTGCGGTGATCAGAAGCTGGAACAGCTCTGAGCAGATCCCGATTCATACTATTGACTGGCGGCTGATGAATGCCAAATCCTTCCCTTATCGCTTGCGGCAAAATCCGGGTAAAAACAATGCACTGGGACGGTTCAAGTTCAACATGCCTAACGACAATGCCATTTATCTGCACGACACACCGTCGAAACGGCTGTTTGCCAAGGAAACGCGCGCGTTCAGTTCCGGCTGTATTCGGGTAGAGCAGGCCGATGATCTGGCGACAATCCTGCTGACATATTCAGGCGTGCCGGAGCAGCGAGTGTTTGAGCTGAAGTCGCGTACGAAAACCAAGACAGTGGGCTTGCAGAACAAGGTGAAGGTCGAAGTGATCTATCAGACTGCCTGGGTGGATCAGGATGGGCTGGTGAACTACCGGGATGATGTCTACGAGTATGACAAATTTGTAGCTGAGTCTCAAAACCAGCAATTATTTACATCCCTTTACCATTAGCTAAATTGCTTATACGTCAATAAGTAGGCTGTTTTCGTCCGCTTTTTAGACGATTTTTTGATAATTGATGGTTTGACTGCACAATAACTGAACGTTATCTTGATTCTCGTTTTTGATATTCCATGCGCAGTGCGGGGAGGAATATCAGCAAGAATTAACAAGCAGTTGTTGTAAAGTTATGTCTGATATTGATTACAAGCGCCGTCAGCTGTTAGTGGCTGGCGGTCTTACGTTAGGGGCATCTTTGCTGCCGGGGTTGGCGATAGCAAGCCCTTATAAAGCAAAGAATGAACGTTCTATCTCACTGTGTAACATTCACACTAACGAAGATTTGGAAACCCGTTACTTTGATGGTGAGCAGTACCTGAAAGACGAGTTGAGGAAGATCAACTACATCTGCCGTGATTTCAGACGTAATGAAGTGGCAAAAATGGATCGCCGTTTGTTTGATGCCATTACTGAAATCCAGTCCGGACTCGGGCATAAAGGGCAGGTGCGGATTATCTCCGGCTACCGTTCGCCGCAGACCAATCAGGCGCTGCAGAAAACCGGCGGCGTAGCGAAAAAGAGCTACCACATGAAAGGCCAGGCGATCGACTTTCATCTGGAAGGTGTATCGCTGTCACGAATCCGTGATGCTGCACTGGATCTTCGGTTAGGTGGAGTAGGATACTATCCACGAAGCGGATTTATCCATCTTGACACGGGCCCGGTTCGCCGCTGGAACGGCTGACGACTCGTTGATGGTAACAGCTAAACATTTTTGCTGTACGCCGAGCCGTACACCGACGAGCTGGACACAGAACAGCTATGCCAAGGCCTGAGAACCGCGTATCTGGTTTTTTCAGCCCTGCAGGCAAAGAATAATTACAAAGCCGACACTATCTCCCTCTCTTGGTAGCTGTCGGCTTTGCTGTATCTGGCATTTAGGTCGCGGCATTTGGCATTTAGATAGTGGACTGTTATCCTGCTGCCAGCATAGTAATCGTTAGGAAAAGTGATGAGTTTTCAATTTGAAATTGTGCCTGTGACTCCGTTTCAGCAAAACTGCTCTATCATCTGGTGTGATGAAACCAAGCAAGCAGCGCTGGTGGATCCGGGCGGTGATATTCAGCTGCTGAAAGACAAGGTGCAGCAATTGGGCCTGACGGTCACCAAGCTGATTCTGACTCATGGCCACCTCGATCATGTTGGTGGTACAGAGCCGCTGGCAAAAGAGTGGGCTGTACCTGTTCTTGGCCCGCACAAAGAAGATGCTTTCTGGTTACAGGGGTTGCCAAGCCAGAGCCAGATGTTCGGGTTCCCGTTGACAGAAGCGTTTGACCCGGATCAGTGGCTTAACGATGGCGATACCATTTCAGTCGGCAACCAGACTCTGTCTGTTTACCACACCCCCGGCCATACGCCTGGTCACGTCATTCTGTTTAATGACGAGGCAAAAGTAGCGTTCGTTGGCGATGTGCTGTTCAAGGGCGGTATCGGTCGTACTGATTTCCCGAAAGGGGATTACCAGACCCTGATTAACTCCATCAAGGGCAAGCTGTGGCCGCTCGGCAATGATGTTGCCTTCGTACCGGGTCATGGCCCAATGTCGACCTTTGGTCACGAACGTGCCTCTAATCCGTTTGTCGCCGACGAAATGCCGTTGTACTAATGAGCTAAGTATTGCATCGTTACAGCTCTAGCCTGAATGCAGAAATTGTCAGAGAAGCTGCCAGACAAAAAAAAGAGCCGGATGTTTCCGGCTCTTGCTGTTTTAAGCGTTGAAAAGCTAGAGAAGAAGAAAAGTGAGATAAATTAGAGAAGAAAATTTACAGACCCCAAAAGGAACAGGTCAGGAAATAATCCAACTACTTACTTCAAAAAATCAGGATGCTGCCAGATAGCGTCTTGCCAGCCCGGCGAAATCGGCTGCCGGTCGATCCAGAAAGTCCTCTGAAATAAAAAAATCGTACCCCAGAAATTCCCGGTTGTAGCGCATCCGGTTAGCCAACATGGCCTGCAGGCCTTTAAAGACGTAACCCGACGTCGTGTGATAGTGGCTGTCATCGAACAAGATGTCTTCCAGCTCATAGGGTGGGTCACTCATTCGCTTATGTGCCATGACCAATAATACCCTCTGATCCAGCAACAGCTTAGTGGCAACCCTCGGACAAATTGAACGAACAAACTCTTCATAATCTTTGAGTTTGATTCCCACCCAGGGAACCGGCTCATACCAGCCATCCACAGAAATACTGGCCTGACCGATTTGTTCGATATTCTTCCATTTTGCCAGCCAGCCACCGTAATGGCTGTGAAACTGGATATGCATAAACGTCAGTGTGAATGAAAGCTCAGGGCCTTGCTGGTACTTGTAGCCCAGCAGGACCATCAGCGCTGAACCAATCAGGATGATGGCAATGGCTGGCGGTGAAGCGTCGGGATAGAGAAAACCGAGTGCGCCAGCCACAAGAACGCCTATTAACCCGCCCAGATACATATTGGTACCAAATGGGGTAATCGGAGGATGGATATGTTGGGTCTTCAGATCACTCTTCATCACAAGACGTTGTCAGTTTTGTTACTGTTAGTATGGCTGAGACTGGTAAGCAGATCACCTTGGTTATGCAAGCTGGTTCAAAAATCAAGAATAAATAAAAAGAATGTGCATATGTGTATTTGTCCAGTTGTTTGGGGTAAATGCTGAATTTTCCCCACTGAGTTTGGATATTTCTTTATTTTTCAGCGCGTTTTGTGGGGAAAACTTTTGCTGGAAATGAGAGGTTGTCGCCTATTTTTGAGTTAAATCATCTTTTATTGCGGCTTAAATAACCGTTTGCTGGCATTTCTCTGACATCCTTGGTATAACACGCGCTTACTTTTTCCCGCTGGAACTATCGGGACAACTATCCAGTTGCCTCGTTAGATGGTGGTGACTGAAAGTAGTGCAACGGAGTAGGAAATTTAATGAGAATCTCTCACAAACGTAAAGTTCAGCTGAAGCTGCAAAAGCGCCTGAAAGGGCTGGTAGTTGAAGCAAAACCAGCAGCAGTTAAAGCTGTTACGAAGAAAGCACCAACTGCAGAAACAGTAAAAGCTGCTCCAGCGGCAAAACCTGTGGTGGAAACACAGAAGCCAGCCATGGCTGCGACTGTGTCATTAACACCTAAACAGCAGCAAGTGCTGGATATCGTGATGAAAAATGCGGAAGGCATCAACCCGAAAGGGATTGGTCTTGAAGCAGGTCAGGAAGATACAAAAGCCGCTTCTTGGGCAACCGGTGCGCTGAAGAAACTGGCCGAAGACGGTCTGGTTGAACGCATCCAGCTGGCAGGTAACAAGGTGCTGTACAAAGCTCTGTAATTTCGCATTTTTGTGCACTTTGCAATTTGACAAGTGAGGCTCAGGCTCTCATTGTTGTCAGGCGCTGACTTGCCAGACCCGTTCCTGTGACAACGACAGGGGCGGGTATTATCTCCCCCTCATTTTTTCTTTTACCCGCCGTTTTTCCGCTGACGTTTTTCCTCTTTTTTCGCATCGTGTGAACCTCTGAAATTGCAAAAAACGGGCACTGCACCTCTTTGTCTCAAAATTGCATCAGGCAAAGACAAATTAATACTCATCCGCCATTCGCCTGTCGGAATGTCTCATCTCTGCTATAACTTATTAATAAAGAACCTTCACTAAGAAATGTATTCTGGTTTATCAGGGATGTAGCTACGCGGAGGCGAGTTTATGACAATGATAAGTGCTAGAGAGTTTTCTGACTGGCTGCGCAATCGCTTTGCTCATGAAGACCAGGGTGTATGCCTGACCCGTGATGATATTAATCAGTTGACCGGTCGTCAGAGTTTTTCACTGGGTTTTGTTCATGACATCCATTACGAACTGATGCAGCACGGAATGGCATTTGTCACTGATACATCAAGAGAGATTTTTTATCTGGTGCCGGTTTCAAACAAACCCTGGCGGGAGCAGTTGGAACGTCAGTATGAGCGTGAGCTCTTCTGTAATGTGTTGCCGTTGGATAAGTCTGGTTGAATTGATGAGTTGTCAGCCAAGCTTTCGAGTTAGAGGCCGTTTTCTTAAAGACAGTGGCTGACAAGAAAGGTCATTCAGGCTGAAGCGCAGATAAATCATCCACCGAGACGCGTATACATAACGTAGGGCACAAATAATAAAACGGGAGCCAATGGCTCCCGTTTCAATATGTCATGATGTCAGACAGAATTCTGGCTTACAGTACAGCAGCAATGCCTTTACACAGCGGCAGCATATTTGACTTGGTCATGCCGGCAACGCTGATGCGGCCTGAACCTACGATGTAGATTGCGAATTCTTCTTTCAGGCGAGCAACCTGATCTTTCGACAGGCCAGAGAACGAGAACATACCGTTCTGGCGCTCGATGAAGCTGAAGTCTGCATCCACACCCAGATCTTTCAGGGTTTGTACAAACAGTGTACGCATTTCCTGAATACGGTCACGCATGTCAGCGACTTCTTGTTCCCATTCTGCACGCAGAGCAGCGTCGTTCAGGATTTCAGTCACGATAGCCGCGCCGTGAGCCGGTGGGTTGGAGTAGATGACGCGAGCGATAGATTTCACTTGGCTGAAAGCGGTTTCGGCTTGTTCAGCATTCTTCGCGACCAGCGTAAACGCACCTACACGTTCGTTGTACAGACCGAAGTTCTTCGAGAATGAGCTGGCAACCAGCAGTTCTTCACAATACTGGGCAAAGATACGCAGGCCTTCAGCATCGTCTTCAACACCTTTGGCAAAACCCTGGTAAGCGAAGTCAAACATTGGCAGCAGTTGTTTTTCAACACACAGTTTAGCCAGTTGCAGCCATTGTTCTGCGGTTGGATCGATACCAGTAGGGTTATGGCAGCAACCGTGAAGCAGTACTACATCACCTGGTGCCGCTGTAGACAGGTCGGTAACTGCAGCGTCGAAATCCATATTTTTTGTTTCTGCGTTGTAGTAGCTGTACTGGGCAATTTCCAGACCGGCAGCCGCAAAAACGCCATTGTGGTTCGCCCAAGTCGGGTTACTGATCCACACTTTCACATCACCCAGTTGGCGTTTGATAAATTCAGCCGCCACACGCAATGCACCTGTACCACCTGGTGCCTGAGCCGTTTTCGCTCGTTTGTCGCTGATAATTGAGGAGTCAGCACCAAACAGCAGTTGTTGAACAGCCAGACCATATTCTGCAGTACCCGGAATACTCAAGTAAGACTTGGTCGTCTCTTTTTCCAGCAGAATGGCTTCTGCTTTTTTTACTGTAGCCAGAACAGGAGTATTGCCAGATTCATTTTTGTAGATGCCTACGCCCAGGTTAATTTTTTCAGAGCGAGGATCATTCTTGAACTCTTCAGTCAGGCCAAGAATCGGATCGGCAGGTGCGGCAGAAATTTTCTCAAACATTATGATCATCCATGCTGATGTGAATAATAACGGTCAACCCCCTCTTTATACCTTTTAACGGACGTGATTGACAACAAATTGCAACAATTACATCAAATATTAATAGCTGGCAGACGTTTATGGGGTCTTTTGTTAATAAGTGGTTAATTTTGGTGTGAGTCACATTTTGGTAAGATATGGAAACTTACTACAAATTTCCGATCAATAAGCGATCAATGTGATGTTTGTCACTCAAAAACTGTATAAAAAATAGGTAACTACGTAATTTTATTAATGAAATGGGTTTTGTTGTTTGTCTACGTGAATGCGATCACGGATGGTAGGGCATACGATGTCATAGCATTGCACCCGATGGAATAAGGTCAAACATGATGAATTCAGCCTGTTACTGGCACGAAATGTGGAGAAAATTCGTGTTTGTACAGCTGGCGCGACGAAGATGCTAAATCTTCCCGGTTTTGCGTATGTCATGTTTGTCTGAATGTTGTATGCCGGTTGAAGGATCGAAAGGATGCCGACCGGCAAATTCGGGGATGTTTCAATGGAAAAACCGCGCCTGTCGTTTTGGCAAATTTGGAATATGAGCTTCGGCTTTATGGGCATTCAATTCGGCTTCGGGCTTCAGAATGCGAATGTCAGCCGGATATTTGAAACGCTGGGAGCCAGTATTGAGCAAATACCGATACTCTGGATTGCCGCGCCGCTGACCGGGTTACTGGTACAGCCGATCATCGGTCACTTCAGTGATCGCACCTGGACCGTACTGGGTCGCCGCCGCCCGTATTTTCTGCTAGGGGCCATTGCCTCATCATTGGCATTGATCGTAATGCCATATTCACCGCACCTCTGGGTGGCTGCGGGTATGCTCTGGATGCTGGATGCCTCTATCAATATTTCGATGGAGCCATTCCGGGCACTGGTCGCGGATAACTTACCGTCATCACAACGCACGCAGGGTTTTGCGGTTCAGACCTTCTTTATTGGTATCGGATCTGTGGTGGCCTCTGCCATGCCTTATCTGCTGAGTAATGTATTTGATATCGCCAATACCGCACCGGCCGGAGAAGTACCGCCGTCAGTGAAAATTTCTTTCTTGTGCGGGGCGTTGGTTTTTCTGGGATCGATCCTCTGGACAGTATGTCGGACCAAAGAGTATTCGCCACAGCAATTGGCGCTGTTTGATGGCGAGCCGCTGTGTGAACAGGAACCCAAAGCGTGCTGGCAAACCTTTCTTTGCGATATAAAAGCGATGCCAAAGACCATGGTACAACTGGCCCTGGTGCAGTTTTTCTCTTGGTTTGCTTTGTTTGCGATGTGGATTTATACCACATCTGCGGTAACCACCCATATTTTCGGTACGTCTGATACCAGCTCCGCATTGTACAACGAAGGGGCGGACTGGGTTGGATTGTGCTTTGCAGCCTACAACGGTATTTCAGCTCTGGCGGCCTTTATGCTGCCGTGGTTGGCACAGAAAACCAGCCGCAAGTTTGTTCACAGCCTCAGCCTGGTTATTGGCGGAGTCAGTTTAGCGGCTATGGCGCTGATTAATGATCCTGCAATGCTGATGCTGAACATGGTTGGTATCGGTCTCGCTTGGGCCAGCATTTTGTGCATGCCTTACGCTATTCTGGCAGGGGCGTTACCGTCCCGGAAGATGGGATTCTATATGGGGGTCTTTAACTTCTTTATCGTTCTGCCGCAAATTTTGGCGGCCGGTATTCTCGGCTTCTTCACCCGTTGGGCATTCGGTGGAAACACCATGATGGCTATCGTATTGGGTGGGATCTCCATGATTGTCGCCGGGCTGATGGTGATTCGCGTGAAAGATGAAGATGAGCCGAACCGGGTATGCAACTCTGAGCCAAAGTCTGCCGCCGTGCTTTCTGCTGCAATCTAGTTAGCCGTTAGCCGTTAGCCGATAGCCGATAGGCTGAATCGCTTCTGTGGAAACAGGCCAGTTCGTTCACTGGCCTGTTTTTTTTTGCTTTATTGTTTCCTGTTTCCTGTTTCCTGTTTCCTGCTTCTGGTGGTAGGGGAGTTGTTTGGGTCGCAAGCCCTGTATGGGGTTCTCGCAAACAACCTCACTGAAATGTTGGCGTCCGCTTTTCCAGAAATGCTGACACCGCCTCGCGGGCTTCATCACTGCGAATACACTCCACTAACTGACGGTTTTCCTGCTCAATGGTTGCCAGCAGGCGATCCCTGTCATGGTCCAGCAGCATGGCTTTTGAAATCTTCATGGCTTGTGGTGGTAACAGGCAAATGCGCTTGGCCTCCTTCAGTGCCCGTTGATCCGGATACGCTTCAATTGCATTGATAAAACCAAGTGACAGCGCTTCATCAGCCGTCATCGCCTCACCAAACAGCAGCATGGCTTTGGCTTTGCGGATACCAATGATTTTCGCCATTTCTGTGCTGGACGCCATTTCCGGGCATAGTCCTAATGGAACAAACGGCGTTTTGAAAAGCACACTGGCTGAAGCATACACGATGTCGAAGAACTGCAGCATAGTGGTGCCAATCCCGATCGCGGGTCCGGAAACGGCTGCAATGAGGGGCTTATTACACAAGATGAGCGCTTTCATGAACCTTTCGACGGCAAAGCTAGACATCCCTTTTGAAATAGCGAGAAAATCCTGCATGTCATTGCCGCCGCAAAAGACATCCGGTAATCCACGAAGGACCACCGCCCGAATCCCTGGGGTCGCGGACGCCTGCTCAAGGGCTTCCGCTAACTGTTGATACATCTGCTGATTGAGAGCGTTTCGTGCGTCCTGGCGATGAATCTGAATATCAAGGATCGCATCTTCCTGATTGACAAGAATATCCATATTTTTCTTCCTGTTGTCGGCCGAGAGTTTCTCCCTGAGAGGGCTGTTCTGTGTCGTCCTGTTGTTCCGCTTTAACTTCAGTGCGTTCTGATTGACTATTTTCGGTGTCGAGCGTTGTCATTTAAGCGTAGATCGAGAAAGATATCTGTGATGCTACCTTTGAAACAGTTGTTTAACTTTTCAAAGATGCGCTGATCAAGCGGCCTCACTCAAATTCTCACTTCTAAACACTTTCATTCAAAGAATGTTATTCCAACGATGGACCGATGACTGGATGACGCTGTGAATTCTGGCTGGTTGGGTATAATGCCTGTCGAGAATATATCAAGAAGGAGCGCCCCTTGAAGACAGAATCTACACCTATAGAGCAAATGTGCTGCGCAATGTTGCAGGCTGTTCGGACAACGAAGCCGCTGGTGGTGAATCTGACCAACTATGTTGTGATGAACAATACAGCCAATGCATTGCTGGCTGTTGGCGCTTCGCCAATCATGGCGCACAGCCGGGAAGAAATGGCGGAAATGATGGGGTTTTCCGGTGCACTGGTCATTAATATCGGGACGCTCGACAGCCACTGGATACCACGGATGTACTACGCGGTGGAGAAAGCAAACGCCAATAACAAAGTGGTGGTACTGGACCCGGTGGGCTGCGGAGCCAGCGCGCTACGGACAGAGGTTTCCCGTAAGCTGGCTGCGTTGGCAGAAACCTTGATCATTCGCGGGAATGCATCTGAAATCATTGCACTTGCCGGGGAAGCGGCGCAATCAAAAGGGGTCGATGCACTGGACAGCAGTGAGCAGGCCCTGAATTCGGCCAAACAACTGGCACACCAGCACCAGTGTACTGTGGTGATCTCAGGTGCGACCGATTACGTGGTGTCCACCGACAAGGTCTGTGCGCTGGACAATGGCCATGCCATGATGCCAAGAGTGACCGGCATGGGGTGCAGCCATACTGCGCTGACCGGGGCTTTTGCCGCAGTGTGCGAGGATACCTGGGAAGCCGCGCTGGCCGCAACGGCCGTATTGGGAGTGGCTGGTGAGCTGGCCGCAGAAAAATCAGCCGGGCCGGGGAGCTTACAACTGAATCTGCTTGATTCGCTATATCTGCTGGGTGAGCCTGCGCTGGCGGCCCGTCTGAACGCCAAGCTGCTTGGAGGCACGGCCAATGCCTGATTACAGCCTGTATCTGGTCACGGACGAGAATCTGGATCTTGAACAACTGAAGTTTGTGATCAAGGAAGCCGTTGCCGGTGGCGTGACTATGGTTCAGTTGCGTGAAAAACACGGCGATGTTCGTGAGTTCATTCAGCGTGCCATGGTTGTTAAAGCGCTGCTGATGGAAACCGGGATCCCGTTGATCATTAACGATCGGGTGGATGTGGCGTTGGCGGTCGATGCCGATGGTGTGCATCTGGGCCAGTCTGACATGCCTGCCGCAATCGCCCGCCGGTTGATTGGCGGTGACAAAATTCTGGGGCTTTCGGTGGAAAATGAGCAGCAACTGGCGGATGCGCAACACCTGCCGGTGGACTACCTGGGTCTCAGCGCGATTTACCCGACACCAACCAAAACCAATACTGTGTATGCCTGGGGGCTGGACGGGTTAGAGAAAGCGGCGGGTGAAAGTCGATTGCCGTTGGTGGCTATTGGTGGGTTGAATGAAAGCAACATTAAATCAGCCATGGATGCCGGTGCGGCGGGGGTCGCCTTAGTGTCGGCAATTTGTCATGCGACATCGCCAAGCGATGCGTGTCAAAAGCTACGTAAGCTGATGCATGCCGACTGAGAAGAGGAAGGAAGTAACGTCAGCCGTTGTGACATCCAACGTGTTGACGTTTTCTTCCGGCCCGCGAAGTGCTTTTGCATCACTGCGAAATGTTGTTTCGGTCAGATAAAAAATGTCTCGAGATACAGCTGTTCCACTTCTTTTCTTGCCCATTCGGTTCGGCGTAAAAACGTCAGGCTCGATTTGATACTCGGGTTGCTGTTGAAGCAACGGATGTTGATTTCGCGTCCCAGGGCTTCCCAGCCGTAATGATCAACCAGCTCTTCCAGCAGTCTTTTCAGAGTGATGCCGTGTAGCGGGTTATTCGGTTGGTTTGTCATAATGGTGTCTCTTTAGGAATCAGAGTGAGTGGGTAAAGTGGTAAGCTGCGTCGAAAACAGAAAGGCTACCCGAAGGTAGCCTTTTTTGTCAGTAATTTTATTACTGAACTTAGAAGTTCGCAGAGCGTGGTGTACGTGGGAATGGGATCACGTCGCGTACGTTACCCATACCTGTTACGTAAGAAACCAGACGCTCAAAGCCCAGACCGAAGCCCGCGTGCGGTACTGTGCCGTAACGGCGCAGATCGCGGTACCAGTTCATGTGCTCTGGGTCGATGTTCATCGCACGCATACGCTCGTCCAGTACGTCCAGACGCTCTTCACGCTGAGAACCACCGATGATTTCGCCGATACCCGGTGCCAGTACGTCCATCGCTGCGACTGTCTTACCGTCTTCGTTCATACGCATGTAGAACGCTTTGATATCTTTCGGGTAGTTTTTCACGATAACCGGGGCTTTGAAGTGTTCTTCAGCCAGGTAACGCTCATGCTCAGAAGACATGTCGATACCCCACTCAACGTCGAACTCGAAGTCACGGCCAGAGTCTTTCAGGATCTGGATTGCATCGGTGTAATCAACCTGAGCGAAGTCTGAGTCAACAAACTGCTCAAGACGCGTGATGGCGTCTTTGTTGATACGTTGTGCGAAGAACTCCAGGTCATCACGACGCTCTTCCAGTACAGCTTTGAACACGTACTTCAGCATGTCTTCAGCCAGCTTCGCAACGTCATCCAGATCGGCGAAAGCCACTTCTGGCTCAACCATCCAGAATTCCGCCAGGTGACGGCTGGTGTTGGAGTTTTCAGCACGGAACGTTGGGCCGAATGTGTAAACCTTGCTCAGGGCACACGCGTAAGCTTCAGCGTTCAGCTGGCCTGATACGGTCAGGAATGTTTCTTTGCCGAAGAAATCTTCGTTGAAATCCACATCGCCTTTGTCTGTACGAGGCAGGTTGTTCATGTCCAGTGTAGAAACACGGAACATTTCACCGGCACCTTCACAGTCAGCAGCCGTAATCAGCGGCGCAGACATCCAGAAGAAACCTTGCTCGTGGTAGAAGCGGTGAATCGCTTGCGACAGGCAGTTACGAACACGGGCAACCGCACCGATTACGTTTGTACGTGGACGCAGGTGAGCCACTTCACGCAGGTACTCAATAGAGTGGCGTGTTTTTGCCATTGGGTAAGTATCTGCATCTTCAACCCAGCCAACAACTTTCACTTCGGTTGCTGCCAGTTCAAAATCCTGGCCGCTGGCCGGAGACTCAACGATTTTACCGGTGACCTCAACAGAGCAACCAGTAGTCAGCTTCAGCACTTCTTCCTGGTAATTATTTAACTCATTTGGGACCACGGCCTGAATCGGGTCGAAACAAGAGCCGTCATAAATGGCAAGGAAAGAGATTCCAGCTTTGGAATCGCGACGCGAGCGAACCCAGCCACGTACAGTCACTTCACTGTCGACAGCTAGCTTACCGCTCAGTACGTCTGTTACAGGCGCGTAAGTCATGTGTAAATTATTCTCCGTTAAGGCACTTTTATTGTTGTGCCATCGGGCATAAAGCCCCAGACACTGTCCAAGGGTTCAATATTACCTGTCTGGCGTCAGGCATCAAGCCTTGTGATGGCCTGATAGGGTAAATTGATGAAGTAATCGCTCTAATTGCTCGGCTAAGTGCTCAAGATTTACGCTAATCTCTTTCGACGACTGTGCATGACGTGCTGTATCGTCGGCATGCTCGGTGATAATTTCAACTTTTGAGCGAATGTCATCGGCAAGGGCTGCCTGACTCGATGACTGCTGCTGAATGTCGACCGTATGCTGGTTGACGGTCTGGATATGATTATCGATAGCAGCCAACGCGGCGGAAAGCTCACGAATCGTTTCGACTTTTCCGTACGCAGTCTGGCAGGTGGTTTCAATGGCATCAGCTGAGGCTTCGCAGTCCTGATGCAGATTGTCGATAATGGTATGGATATCACCGGTGGCCTGATGGGTGCGAGTGGCGAGATTCCGGACTTCGTCGGCGACCACCGCAAAGCCGCGACCCTGCTCTCCGGCGCGGGCTGCTTCAATGGCGGCGTTAAGCGCCAGCAGATTGGTCTGCTCGGCAATACCGCGGATCACATCTAAGATGCTGCCGACCTGCTGACTCTGCATATGGAGGTGATCGATACGTGCTTTGACGTGTTCAATGTCATGGACCAGTTGCTGAATGCTCTCACCGGCTTCCTGCGCCAGCTGCGTTCCCGACTGAGCCGCCTGTGAGGCCTGACGACTGAGCGCGGCGGTTTCGGTGGTGTGTTGCTCAACGTCATGCTGCTGATGCTGCATGTTGTCGATAGCGGTAAACATCAGGCCGGTTTCGTAGCGCTGACTGTCCGCAGCCTGATTGGTGCTGCCGGAAACCTGGGTTAACTGGCTGGCCTGTTGAGTCAGGGACTCCGATGTTTGTTGAACCTGACGCAGGCTGGCAGAGAAATTGTCCAGCATATGATCGTAGCTGTGACACAGTTCGCCAATCTCGTCGGTGCGGGATGAGTTCAGACGCTGGCTGAGATCTTTATTCTGGCTGGCGGTTTTCATATAACCGGACAGGCGGCGCAGGGGATGAACAATAATGTTACGGATCATCATCAGCGCGAACAGGAACCCGGCAGCGGCGATAGCCGACATGATAGCCCCGGCGTTAAGTAATTGGCTGTCAACCCGCTCATAGAGCGGGCCAAGATTGTATTCCAGGCGGACGACGCCCAGCACTTCGTTCTCCGGCACGATATGGCACTGCAGGCAATTGGTGCCCCGGTAGTTGCTGCTGGCTTTCATTGGCAGGGCAACCAGCAGGGTTTTTCCGTTCGGGGTACTGATGGTTTCGCTGATTTGCTCGCCGGCAAGGGCTCGTCGGTCGAAGTCATCCACCGGCTTCTGGTAGTCCAGACCGGGGCCAAACATATTGACCACGCCGGGTCCGCGAATCACTCGGACATTCTCAATGCCGTTGTGAGACAGGACTTTTTCACGCAGCGTCTCTTTTTGTGACATGGTGCCGGTCAGCATCATCATATTGAGGCTGTCGAAGTAGTTACCGGCCTTATCCAGCGTCTGCTCGCTGATGACCGATTCCAGCATGGTTTTTTGCTGACGAGCCTCATAGGCGAGAGAGGCGACCAGCACGACCAGAAAAACCATTAATAGGGTGAGGAGGAGTTTATGAGCAATGGTAAGACGCATCTTCCTTAATCTCTTACACATATTCTTGTTGTGGATATAGTGTAATTGCTTGCCATGTTAATAAATAGTTTTCCTGCTATGACTGTGATGTAAGCCACGATAACGTTTTATCTATAGGTAATTGCTTGTTATTCATTCTGTTTTATGTTCGTTGTGGCTGGGAACCCAGTGTGGAAGATGACCTGAATAATCGTCATGCGACTGGCAGTAAAAAGCCCGCGATGTGACGCGGGCTCGGTAGCGAGGCTGTGGGAATAAGAAAGGTGTTATTCCCATGAGGTATTTTTATCAGGCTGCTGGCTGGTCGGTAAAGGCACAGGTCTGGCCGTCATTTAAAATGGTCCCGGCTGGTGGCCCGGTCGGCTCAGCAGGAGGCTCGCCTTCCGCTGGTGGCGGGGTCTCCGGTGCTTCAATGGGCACCACGTCCGGTACTTCACTGGCATCGATCAGCGTGACGATATCACTCCAGATTTCCCCTTCATTGTCCCCGTACAGCAACGTGTCATCGGTCTCCCAACGGGTTTGGTGGTTAAAGGCTTTGATGGCCAGTTTCAGGCCGTCAGTATCTGACAGTTGAATCCGTTCCTTCATTGAGCCATCAATGGCTTCGTAGTACAGGGTACCGTCATCTTCCAGTTTCCAGCGGATGTCGAAGTTAAAGCCACAACCGTCTGAGTCCACATAGCTGCCGAGGAAGTAGTCACCGGAAAAGTTATCGGTCAGCTTGAGGTACCGTGACGTATCGCTGGCGAACGTCAGGGCTTTGTCGTCACTCAGGTTACCGGTCTGGCCAACCAGCAAGGCTTCCGTAAACCGCGGCACCCGGCCATACCAGGCTTGTTTACAGGATGCGGCCTGAGTCTGGTACTCCTCCTGAGTTTTCTTCACCATCGGTGTAGTGGTGGTCTGATCCCAGCCGGAATCATTGGTCGTACAGGCGGCCAGTTGATCGGCCTGATACTCACGGGCCATGAAGTTTGTAATGACCGTTTCCTCAGGCTGACCGTTATCCGGATGGATGTACTGCTTAATCGCCATAACCCGCAGGGCATAGTCATAGTTGGTCTTCGCCCAGTACTCAAAGGAATTCGGGGTATCGGCATTTTCCAGCATTTTCAGGTAGCTGTTATCCAGCAGTGCCCAACTGCGGTTACTGCCGCTGACAGGTTCGGTGTGGCGGTAAAACTCCCAGGTATTATCACTGCGTAGGATCTGAGCTGTGATCTCACCATCTTCGGCAATCTGTACCAGGGTTTTGTCGACCAGATCACTGACGCCCTGAGTGGTGAAGTGCTCGTCACCCCCACACTCTGTTACCGCGTTGAGGAAGAGGTCTTCATTTGCCAGTGCGGTATTTCCAAAGATACAGTCGTCAAAGGCGGGCAGGTTGTCCCGGGTCGCAGCGGCAAAGATCTGATCTTTCGCATCATTATCAAAACCGGAGTAGTGGAACTGTTCACCATCCAGCAGGGTTTCGCCGATGTTGACGAATCCGCGGTCAACCACCAGGAACAGTGCCAGGCTGTTGAAACGGTAGTTATCAGACAGTTGTTTGATGACATCGGGGACATCGAAACGGATCATCTGTTTGCCGGCAATCGTTACCGGAGACCAGACACCTTG
Source organism: Photobacterium sp. GSS17 (assembly GCF_028621875.1). Lineage (NCBI taxonomy): Bacteria > Pseudomonadati > Pseudomonadota > Gammaproteobacteria > Vibrionales > Vibrionaceae > Photobacterium > Photobacterium sp. GSS17. The sequence goes on from NZ_CP117517.1 coordinate 1,276,482, forward strand.
CTCTTGAACCACCCATTCATCGACCGCAATGTTGCTCCAGTAACGGACGGTAAACAGACCGTCATCAATAATTTCTACGACCACGTTATCGGTGAGTTTAAAGCCGTTAACGGATTCAAACTCTGGCCCGGCATTGGCCTGAGCAGTGATCAGGTCATCCAGACTGGTGAAGGCGGTATCCGGCAGCTGTGTGGAGTAAACGCGGCAGGTGTCTTTGTCGTTGGTGGTGTCACACAGCAGGTACGTTTCTTTTTCCGGCCGCCAGGTGAAATAAAAGCCTGAGGCATTTTCATCAAACGTCGCAGTATCCTTGATATAGCGGGTCATGAAATGATTTTCCCGGCTCGATAGAAAATCGTGGATCCGTTTTCCTGACAACGAATAGACATTCGCCTCCAGGGAAATTCCCGACTTATCATCTTTCGTCAGCCCGGCATCGGTCAGCATCGCGGTTCTCTGAGTCGCCAGGATGACTTTCAAGTAACTGAACAGCCCGGTCCAGCCTTGAGAGGTAAGCACCTGATGTGTGACATCTTCTGTCCCGAATGCGGTTGAGCCGCTGAGATAAGTAAAAAATTCACTCAGATTAATGTCTTCGTTACCACTTTTTTTCCAGCGGAATTCTGCCACTTCGGTCTGTGAACCGTTATACGAGGTGTGGTCCGACATCAGGACAGTACCGTTGTTACTGCTGCCAGCGGCAACCTGCCAGTAACCGTCGCTCAGAATGGCCTTAATATCTGCCAGCGCAGCATCCTGCTCGGTATAAAAGCGCTCAATACGACCGTCGGTCATGGATTTGACAATAGAAAGCTGCATCAGATCTTTCAGTGTCATGCCTTCCAGGCCGATTTGGGGGAACAGGGTATCGCGAATATCCAGGGCCATGTTGTTGATGTCCTGTAGCGCAAACAGCACTTTACCCTGCGGCGCATCGGTAAACACCTCAGTAAATACCCCCCAGTTGCCGTCTTTGACGATGCGTTTGGTCAGGGCGTAGTAAGTCATCGATGTTTCCAGCGTGACCGTCAGGCGTTCGCTGGCCAATGGAGTCATATAAAGACCCTCAGGCAGTGCTTCACCCAAGGTGAATTCGGGGATCCCCGCCGGATCAATCAGCAGTACCGCGTTGACTCTGGGTTTGGTATCGCCGGTAAACGTATAAATCCCTTCACCGTTTGTCTGCCAGTCGGTCAGCTCGATGGATTCCAGCACCTTACCTTTATCGTCCAGCCAGACTGCGGCAAAATTTTGTTCTGTCAGATCTTTCACTGCGTTGGCGTAAGCCTGAGGAAGCAGTGACAGTGAATGTTGCTGAGCCAGAGTCATTTGGTCAGGCAGATCGACAGAGACTCTGAAGTCGGTCGTTACCGGTGTGGCCGGAGCCGCAACAGGATTGGGTGTCTCACCTCCACCTCCGCCACAGGCGGTCAGAAGCAGGGCGAAAGCCGTCAGGAAGCAGTATCCCAGATAGCTGCGCATAATATTTCCCCACAAATGATTATGACTATTGGTTTTTTGCTGAGTATAGATAGGACAAAATTAGCCATTGTTAAGAGGGGGAAGGTGTCTCAAAGAATAAGCGGCCGTCCGAAAAGTGAGACGACCGCTTGAAGGTGATGGGGTGGTGCAGATCAGAGGCTTAGGCAATCGCCAGATATTTGTGGGTCTGAATGGACAGACGCCAGTTGCGGGCAATGCAGGTTTCAATGCACAGCTCGGTCGCACGCGGCTTCTGGCTGATTGGCTGAAGCGCAATGCTGACGTTTGTTTTCAGATTTTTGCCAGCCAGCAAATCATCGAGTTGCTCGATGTCCTTGGTTGTTCCAACCGGATGCTTAATTTCGTCAGCCCGCTCCAGTGCGCTTGGCAGCACAGGAAGTTTGGCCTTCATGTTGATTTTTGGCGACACGGTTACCCAGGTGTTGGCTGTGGCCTTCACTTCTGATGTTCCGCTGGTTTCAATCTGACAACGGAAACCGGCCTGCTCCAGTGCTTCGGTCAAAGGCACCAGATCATACAGGCATGGCTCACCACCGGTGATAACAACATGCTTCGCGGTGTATTTCTGATCATGGAGCAGATTCACAATGCCCTGAGCATCCAGCTCAGTCCAGGTCGGAGAGTCGCCTTTTTTCGCCATGATCTCAGCAATTGAAACATGATCCTGCGGCTCTGCCGACCAGGTCTGTTTGGTATCGCACCAGGCACAACCCACCGGACAGATCTGGAGTCTGACAAAAATGGCCGGTACGCCGGTAAAGACACCTTCGCCCTGGATGGTTTCAAAGACTTCGTTAATTTTGTACACCGCAAACCTCGTGGTGAGTTGAACAGGAGTTGAACCGCGGCATTATGGCAAAAAAGCTGTGAGCTGTCTTCCAGTAGATAAATTTTGGTGGTGAATTAACCGCGACCATTTTGAGGGAAATATGAAGCGGCATACAGTTTTCACTGATTGATTTCGATTTCCCTGTGACTCTTGTCACGTCCCATGAAACTTCGGCTTCACAATTACTTCGCAAAGTAAAAAAATTCAATTGTTCATCTTTATATCTACATTTTTTCAGGAGTTAAGGCATGTATGTCGCTCAGCCTGGTCATATCGATCATATCAAGAGAAACAATGCCGGCAGCGTCTACAAGCTCATTGATCAGCTTGGCCCTATCTCACGGATTGAACTGTCAAAGCGCAGCCAGCTGGCACCGGCCAGTATCACGAAAATTACCCGTGAGCTTATTGATGCTCATCTTATAAAAGAAACCGCTATTCAAGAAGCGGCCAGCCGGGGGCGACCGGCGATTGGTCTGATGCCGGCCAATGAAGGGTGGCAGTTTATGTCTATCCGACTGGGGCGTGGCTATCTGACCATCGCACTGCATGAGCTGGGGGGCGATATCCTGATTGAAGAACGTCAGGATGTGGATGTGCTGGAGCAGGATGAAGTCCTGAAAAAGCTGATTTCCGAAATTCATACCTTTTTTGCCAATCATGTGAATGAGCTGGATCGTATTACAGCGATCGCGGTTTCATTGCCGGGGTTGGTGAATGCGGAAGCCGGCACCGTACTGCAAATGCCGCACTACAATGTGCATAATTTGGCGTTAGGTCCCGCGATTCATGAGGCTACTGGATTGCCGGTGTTTGTCGGCAATGACACCCGTTCATGGGCGCTGGCTGAAAAACTGTTTGGGAATTCGCGAGATGTGGCGAACTCGATACTGATTTCTATCCACCATGGTGTGGGTGCCGGTATTGTGTTGGATAATGTGGTGTTATCGGGCCGTATCGGGAATGTGGGTGAGCTTGGCCACATTCAGATAAAGCCCTATGGTAAACGCTGCTTCTGCGGAAACCATGGCTGCCTGGAAACTGTGGCCAGCCTGAAAGCGGTGCTTGAGCAAGTGGAACAGCGACTTCGCGAAGGGCACCCGTCCACGCTTCACGGCAAGGTGCTGACAATCGAGGGTATCTGTGACGCCGCGGTTGCCGGTGACAGTCTGGCTCGCCAGGTCATCGTTGAGCTTGGTCATCACCTGGGACAGGCCATTGCAATTATGGTCAACCTGTTTAACCCCGATAAAGTTCTGATCGGCGGAGAGTTTAACCGCGCAAAAGAAGTGCTGTATCCGGCTATCATGGATTGTGTCCGAACGCAGTCACTGCCGGTTTATAATCGTGATCTGATGATTGAAGAAAGCTGCTTTTACACTCAGGCAACGATGCCCGGTGCGGCGCTGGTGAAGCAAGCCATGTATGACGGTCACCTGCTGATGAAGTTGATTGAGGGATAATGTCGCCTGTTCATTAAACCTTCGTTGCATGATTTTCCTGACAGTATGGTTTGCAAAGTGTTGGTATCTTTTACACCTGATAAACCGTACGAATATAAAACCCAGTAAAAACAGTAAGTTAATAACTGGCACACAATTCGCTTAGTAGTGAGTGATTCTATATCGGGGGAAACACTCATGATTAAGCAAACTCTTTTAGCATGTTCACTGTCCACACTGTTCCTGGCTGGCACTGCCAATGCAGAACTGATTATTGATGACTTCAGCGTTGATCAAGCAAAGATTGAGGTAAACGGTGTCGGTAGCCTATCCACTTCTGTAACAGGGCCAGATAGTGTTTTGATGGGTGAAGAGCGGGATATTCTCGTTGATGTTACCTCTGTGGCCAACAACAACTTAGGGGCCAGTGCTTTTGTCGGCAGTGGTTTTCTTTCTGTGAGTGTTGACACTCTGACATCCGCGACTGTGTCTGTTCAGTATGATGGTACAGATAACTCACCAAATATCAACGCAGCGGGTTTAGGTTCCAGAAACTTTGCGTTAAACGGCAGCGGTTTCCTGTTTGAAGTGCTGTCTCAGGACCTTGATTTAGGCATCCGCATCAACACTTGGTGGGGAGGCGGTGCCTCAACAAACTCAGCGAATCTGGTGACAACATCGTCAGCACCTGGGGTCGTTTATATCGATTTCAGTGATCCTATTTTTGGTGGCACCGATTTTACGGACATTTCTGCCCTGGAATTTATTTTCAATCCTGATGGAGAAAGTAAAGCCTACGACGTTTCATATGGCATGGTATCAGTACCAGAACCCGCTTCAATGTTCCTGTTTGGTGCGGGTTTACTGGGCTTCGCGGGGATGAAACGCAGAAAACAGTAATTCAGACAGTTGGGGCTTTCTTGCCTGCCTGTTATGGGGTTGTCTGAGGTCAACCCTGGCAGTCAACGACAAACCGGATGACCCGCGAGTACCACCTGATTAGCCAGACGAAAGTAGACGTCTGGCTTTTTGTTTTTTCTGCCGGTAGAGAAATGCGCTGCCGATGATCAGTACGCCCAGCACGTTAGCGAGGGCATCAAACAGCGAAAATTCGCGCCCCAGAGGTAACAGGCCCTGGGTGAGCTCAAGCAATGACCCATACAGAATCAGTGCCAGACAGGTTGCTCTGGGGTAACGGCGTAGTTGTGACGTACACAGAAACAGAAACGTCAGGCCGCCATAGGCGATCAGATGTAAAATTTTATCCAGAAAGAGAATGCCGTATTGCTGCAAATCGGCGAACTCGGGCTCATTTTGAGCGGGCACCAGCGAAATGTAGGCAATAAAGAGTGTGCTGGCTACGGCACCGAACCAGGCCAGATTGTTTCGCTGGAAGGGGGTGAATGTCATCATCTCGGGTTACTCACTCAAAGGCTTTGCTTCAGGGTAATTAAGTGCAGAATCGGAATCGCATAAGTGATTGCACTGGGGTCAGTGAGCATGGACTCTTTGCTGGTTTTGACGAAGACCTTATTGATAATGGCAATGACTTCACCGGTTTCCGGGTGATAAACCGGGCTGCCGCTGTTTCCTGGATAGGCTGTTGCATCAAACTGATAGACGTCATAAGGCTTTTTAAGTTGCCTTAGCTGCTGCACGGTCAGCTCCCGGGCATGATTGGCGGGCGTCGCAATGGGGGTAATACTGGCAACAATGCCCTGATGCGTTGCCGGGTACAGGCCCAGAATGGCACCAATCGGAAAACCGGTGAAACTATAGCGCTCACCTTCCCGAACCGGGCGAGTAGAAAGACGTAACGCGGGTAAGGGGGAACCGGCAATTTTCAGAATAGCCAGATCGTGCCGGGTATCCCGTTTAATGACAGTTGCGGTGCGTACCTCCGGGCTGCGGCCGGTACCGATAAAGACAACAAACTGCCGCTTACCGGTCAATAGGGAAGGGTTGACGACATGCGCATTGGTGGCAACCAATTGCGGGGCGATCACGAAGCCGGTACCAAACAACTGACCTCGGGGGCTGGCGGCTTTATCATAAAAACCGACACCCACGATGGACGGTTTTATACGTGCAATGGTATCCGGCAGGTCGGCGAAAACTGACGCCGAGAAGCAACAGAGAAGACACAATAAGAATCGTCCTGACATGAATCCTCCATATGACGAGCCACAGCATCAGCTGTGGCTCGTGTTGGTTAGAAATCTGTTAATGGCATTGACCTTTCGGTAAGGAGAGCCCCCGGCCATGATTGCAGGCATACCCGCCAAGGTTTTTCAGGCTGCCACTGTCGGTTTTAGTGGCAGCACTGTGCGTCCGGTGTGCCTGAAATCGTTTGATTATTGCATTTGTGCCATCAGCTGATTTTTCTGCTGAACATGTTCCGGCGAGGTTGCCTCTACGGTATTCAGTATATCTTTGGCTTTCTCCGGCAGGTGATTGGCAATCAGGCTCTCAGCATAGTGAAGCCCGATTTCAACACTGGCCCGTTTGCTCTGGTACGCTGCTTTCAGGGGCTCAAGTGAAGACTGAGTCTGTCCGGACTTCAGCAGGCAGTAACCATAAGTATCCTGTACTTCTGCAAACTCGCCCGCCAGCTCAAAGGCCTGGCTCGCCGGTTCACAGGCTTTGGCAAAATCGTTCTGATTCATATACAGCCAGGCCAGGTTATTGAGCGCAATAACATTTTTAGGCTCTTTCTCCAGAATGGCCCTGTAATTGGCAATGGCGGCGTCAGGTTCGGCTTTGACTTGTAGCTGCGCCAGTACCAGCACCAGAGGCTGAGCGGCTTCGCCTTGTTGGGTGATGTATTGTTTTAGTACCCTGACGGCATCATGAGTTTGTTTGTTTGCATCGTAAGCCAGAGCGAGGTCTTTGACGGTCGTGATGCTGGGGTAACGCTCGTAACGCTGCTTTTGTACATCCACAGCCTGAGCCGTTTGCCCGTTACGGGCATAAAGCTCGCCTTGCAGACGTAAATAATAGGCAGTGGTTTTTACGGCATCATTCTGTTTATCCAGAATGGCCTGAGCAGCTTGATACTGAGTGTCTTTCAGCAGCAAACCGACTTTCATCAGGTTAAAGCCGGGTTGGTCTACGAACAGTTTTTCGGCTTGTGAGGCTGTTTTGATCCCTGTGTCATACTCTTTGTTCATCTCACTCAGCTGAATGGTTCTGATATACGCATCCGGATTAAGCCGGTCGCGTTTTAGCCATTCAGTTGCTGCGAGTTGCGCTTTTCGGTAATCGCCGGATTTGAAGTGTAGCAGGGTAGCTAGACTGAAACTTTCGGCACTTTGTTGTACCGGAGTCAGACTCTCAAGAACCTGCAGACCTTTTGAGTAGTCATTCTGGCTGGCATAACCACGCGCCAGAATCATTTTCAGCGGCACGTCATTGGGCGACTGTTTGATTTTTTGTTCATAAAAAGCCAGCGCTTCCGGCAGCAGTTTGGCTTCTGTCGCAAACTGGAACAGGTTCCTGGCGATCACGAAGTTTTCCGGAGACTGCTCAGCCAGAGCCAGTGTATGGCGATAGGCATCTTCAGGTTTTCCGGTCAGCATTTCCAGCTTGTAAAGGGAAAGCAATGCCGTCAGGTTTTTCGGTTCGAGTCCGATAGCTCGCTCAAACTGTTTGGCGGCGAGGGGGTAATCTTTTTTCTTGGTGGCGATGTAGCCTTTCATGATGATGGCACTGACTTGATTAGGTTCTGTGCTCAGCCAGTCATTGACGATAGTCTCCGCCTGAACGATGTCACCTTGCTCAAGGTAGTAATACGCCAGACCCAGATTCGCCTCGGGTAAATCCGGTTGGACTTTCAGGATATTCTGAAGATGAGTGACACCCTGAGCTTCTTTATTTGCCAACTGCATCAGGCTTAACGTGAGGGACTGATTTTGTGTGTCGGTGCTGGCTTTGGATGCGAGGCTGAGTGCGTCTGTGCGACGGCCGATTTTGGCAAACTCCAGACTCATCTGATTCACAAATTCATTGTTTTCTTTGAGTGATAAGTCAAAGTTATTCAGCGTCTCCAGTGCCCCGTCCATGTTGCCTAGTTTGAACTGGGTTGAGGCGTACAGGCGGTTGATCAGGTGATCTTTTCCGACAAAGGGAATGACTCGGGCGAAATATTCGTTGGCCTGTTCAAACTGATTACGTGAGTATGCGGTTACCCCGGCAATGACAAACACCCCGATACTTTGTGAGCCATTTTGTATCGCCAGCTCAGCATGGTTTTGCGCATCCTGATAATTGCCGTTGGCATAATCGATACTGGCTTTCAGCTCGTTGGCCAGAGGGTGGGTAGGGGATACCGTCAGAATTTCATCAACATAAGTGTTTGCCTTGGTGTACTGCTCGTCTCTGACCAGAGCCTGAGCCAGAAACAGCATATAGTGTTTCGCCTGGGGCGATAGCGTCACAGCCTGCAAATAGCTTTCTGCGGCACGGCTGAATCGGTTGCTGGCCATCTGAATGTGGCCAGTTGTCAGCCATACATCGCTGTTTTTGGGAAAATGCTGAGTCAGTTGTAACAAGATTTCCAGCGCATCGTTTAACCGTGATTGCTCGGCCAGCAGTCCGGCATAAGCCAGCGTGGTGTAAAGGCTGCCATCATTGGCATCATCTTCCATTGCCAGATTAAGCGCCGCTTTGGCTTTTTCTTTCTCGCCATGTTGCAACAGCACCATGGCATGGATGGCATGAATGTCGGCCAAGGCTGAACTCAATTGGGTTTTTGCCTGGGTACTTAGTTCATTCAGGGAGAGCAAGTCACTTTGCCCCAGCAGGGCGCGAGCCAGAAGGGGCTCAATCAAATCGGGATTTTCACCGTATTTCAGGGCCCGCCGCAGTTCTTTTTCAGCGCCCGAGAAATCTCCGCGTTGTAAATACAAATCACCCAGTAAATACCGTGGCTCACCCAATTGCGGAGACTGCTGAATCGCATTTTTCAATTCGATGATGGCAGCACTGTATTCCTGCTTGGTAATGAATTGTTTGGCATTTGCAATATGGGTATCCGGGTCAATGTCGTTACAACCCGCTACTGAAACTGCCATCAGGCAGCCGGCGATAGTCGATAAACTTCGGTTTGTGATGAATTTGCTCATTGATATCCCGTCCATGACAAAAAAACACCTCATCAACAATCATAGACTCAGATTTCACCGTGAGCGGAGAAATGGCCGGAGAATCAATGATCACTCTTGCAGCCCAGTTGCTATGCTTGATGAGGAAACTGCTGGATAAGCAGTGCCCGTTTTCGAGTTCGTAAAACAGAGGTGCCAATGGACAGGCCGGTGAGTACGTGCGTTAAGAATAAGCCACAAAAAAGTACCATATCCTGTGAGGTGTTTTTATCGCCGGATCGTACCTGGTTGCAACACGCGTGGCAGAGCCTTGAAGAGCGGTGCCATCCCGTCTTTTTTTTATCATGGCATTGGATCGGTTGCTGGCTTGACTGCTTCGTACGCCACTTTTACGTCATTGAAGCCCGTATTGAGGGCAGGACGGTCGGGCTGGGGGTCATTGTCAGTCCTCAGGGACGTCCGTCCAGATTTCATTTTGCAAAGCAATATTATTTGCACCGAACCGGCGATGATTCGCTGGATCAAATCTGGATCGAATATAACGACTTTCTGCTGGAACCAGCAGTCGCAGATGCAGTTCGGGAAAAAATGCTGGCCACCTTGATGGCAGAAGTGGTCGGTGACGGGGTGTTATCTGTTGGCGCCTGCTACCGGGACACGTTCACATGTGCTACCCCCGATCTGGATCGTCATCAGATTTGGGCAACAAGCGCGTACTCTGTGGATTTTACGGCATACCGGGCCAAAGGCCTGACCCCTTCGCAGGCGCTTTCCCGCAGCGCCCGGTATCAGATTCGTCGCAGCCTGCGTGAGTATGAATCCCTTGGCCCGCTGACGGTCACCCAAGCCCTTACGGTCAAAGACGCGCTGTGCTTTTTTGAGTTGGCGCGTCCATTGCATATAAAACGATGGGGAAGCCAGCCCGGTCAGAGCGGATTTGTGAATGACGGCTTCAGGCAATTTCATCAGACCCTGATCTCTCGGGGCATTGAAGACGGCTCTGTCGCTATTTACAAGGTGATGGCAGGCCAGACGCTGATATCGGTTATGTACAATTTTCACTGGCAGAATCAGGTGTATTTTTATCTCTGTGCCTTGAACTATGAGATAGAAGGCTGCCACAGCAAACCGGGCTTAGTTTCTCATTACTTATTGATTAACGATGCGTTTGAACAGGGTTTTGACGGATACGATTTCATGGGTGGCTTTTCAAGATATAAGAAAACGTTCGCCAACCACGAAACCGAGCTGGCAATTTACCACATCCGTCAGAACCGACTGCGTGTCCGACTGGAACATACCCTGCGTGCCATCAAGCAGCAGTTTGTGACAGACGAGCAATCCAGCGCATCGCATCCGGATTAACAGGGATTTGTAAGAGGTGAGGTATGAACCGGGCAGAACGACATCCATTCAGAGCGTTAGTACTTGGTGATGACACTCGCAGCTTCCTGTCTGTTGTGCGGTCTTTGGGTAAGGCCGGGTATGATGTTCATGTGGTTTGCTTTGATCGAACCAGTCCGGCACTGGCGAGCAAATACATTACGACTGCGAAGTTTTACAACTACCAGGCTTACTCACAACAGGAATGGCAGGAAGCCGTATTTCGCCTGATTGAGCGCTACCAGTTCGACATTGTGCTGCCGTGCGACGAGCGGGCTATGTATCCCTTATGGCAGAACAGAGAAAAGCTGCCGGCACACACACGCCTTGCCGTTGCTAACGAGCAGGCGATGGAGGTGCTGTTTGATAAGTGGAAAACCAAGCAGGCAGCGTTGGAGTGTGGGGTACCGGTTGCAAAAGGAAAGCTGGTGAATCTGGCTGATTCGTCTTATCAGGCACTGGCGGAAGAATTTGGCGAGCGCTTTGTGATTAAACCGCTCCAGTCATTTAAAGAGCAGGCATTAAGTCGTCGTCAGAATGTAGCTATCGTCAGCAACTGTAAAGAATTTGGACAGTTGGCTGCGGGCTCTGAGCCAGTCATGGTGGAGGCGTTTTTTGCCGGTTTTGGCGAAGGTGTTTCCGTCTTTGCGGTTAACGGCAAGGTGCATGCGGCTTTTTCCCATCGCCGTGCGGCAGAGCCTGAACGAGGAGGCGGCAGCTCTTACCGGGTGAGTATTGCCAATGACCCCGAACAACTGGCCGCCGTCGAGGCCATGTGTCAGGCCACGCAGTTTACCGGGGTGGCGATGTTCGAATTTCGCCGCGGATTACCGGAAAAGCAGGAGCAGCCATCGGCATGGATCCTGGTTGAAGTGAATGCCCGTTTTTGGGGCTCACTTCCTCTGGCTGTTTTTTGCGGGATGGACTTCCCGGCATGGTATGCCAATTACCTGATGATGGGCACTTTGCCGTCTGATGATCAAACACATTATCGGAGTGGCTACTATGCCCGTGCACTGACGGCAGATTTGTACGAGTTGCGTCGGGAAATGGCCAGTTGCCACGGCAAAACCCGTGTGCTGAAAAAGCTGTTCTCCCGACTGGCAGATGGCCACCGGCTTCTGCTGGGTAAAGAGAAAATTGACAGCTTCTCGCTGACAGATCCACTCCCTTTTGTCCGGGAAGGCGTGAAAATTGGTGCTGAGTTGGCCGCGGCGGTTACCCGACGGTTCCCGGTGTTGCTGAAAGGACGTTGTCTGATAACGCGTTACCGGCTGAAGAAGCTATTTCGGAGCAATCCGCACCGCCGGATTCTGTTTGTTTGCTACGGCAACATCATGCGCAGCCCCTTTGCTGAACAGGTCTGCCGCCAGGCGGTCGAACAGCTGAATACCGGCAGTGGTGTTGAATCATTCGGGTTTCACACCCCTGAAGATAGGCAAAGTCCGGCGGAGGCACGACAGGCCGCGCTACAACTCAACTACAACCTTGAAGATCATCGTTCCAAATGCCTGAGGCAGTGTGATCTGGAAGACAGCGACGTGGTGTTTATTTTTGATGAAAAGAACCATGCCGTCATCACTGCCAGCTATCACGTACCCAATGCTTTTTATCTGAGTGATTTACAGCCGTTCTGGAACCGGACCGCCGGTGAAGTCGCCGACCCGTACGGGCTGGGACTGGAGGGCGTGAGAAACTGTTACCGTCAGATTGAGCAGTGTATTTCACGCTTATCGAAAGACATCATCAGCAAGGGAGGGGCTTATGAGCGCTAAATTGGCTGTCGTGATTCATGCCGAAGAAGAGTTTGACTGGAACGGAGGATTCTGTCGCTTCAATGACAGCGTGACTCACCATCAGGAACTGATCGTTTTAATTCGGGAAATGCTGCAAATCGGCGCAAAAGTGACGCTTGCGATGGATTACCCGTTTGTCACCAGTGCCGGTGGTCAGCAGGTTATTAATACCTTCCGTGATCAGGCTGGCGAGGCGATTGAGTTTGCTGCCCATCTTCATCCCTGGGTGAATCCGCCCTATCTGGAGACCGGGGAAGATGGTGTGGCCAGTGAGCTGGAATCCTATCCCGGAAACTTATCGGCTGAACTGGAATTTGAAAAAATTCAGGTGTTGTCTCATGCCATAAAACGGGAAACCGGTTTATCTCCGGTTACTTATCTGGCTGGCCGGTATGGCATTGGTCCGAATACGCGGTGTATTTTGCAACGGCTGGGCTACCGTGTGGATTTGAGCATCAGTGCGTTCAGTAATTTTACCCATCAACAAGGGCCGGACTTCAGTACGTTCAACAACCGTATGTTCCAACAAGATCAGATAACGTATCTGCCGCATACCTGCAGCCGCATGTCAGCGTTTCCCTGGGCAAGTAAAACGTTGAATGATCATCCCACGTTACTGAGGGGGCAGGACTTCACGACCAGAGTGGTACGTAAAATGCTTGGGGTAAGAACATACCGCTTGTCACCGGAAGGGGTGCCGTTGAAAGATTTAATAGCGGCTGCCAGACACCAGTTAAAGCTTGGTCACCACCAGTTGGTGTTGTCGTTTCATTCGCCAACCGTAAAGCCGGGGATGACGCCTTATGTCTCGTCGGCGGATGAATACCAGACATTCCGCGCTACGACACTGGACTTTATCGAGTGGTTTAACCGGTTGCCCGACAGCGAAATGTTTTTACCAGCCAGCCTTGCGCATCATGGAGGATGTTATGCCTAACACACTATCTCCGTTTTTTTCTGTCATCATCCCCACGCGAAACAGACCAGACCTAATGGCTGTGGCATTGAAATCCGTCTTAGAGCAGGACTTTACCGCGCTTGAGGTTGTTATCGTCAATGACGGAAGCGATCAACAGTATTTGCCACACTATGACGCGATTGTAGCTCAGGCTGATGCGCGTGTGCGTTTTTGCTCGCTGGTACAGCGTCAGCAGGGGCATGGCTCAAGCTATTCACGTAACCATGGTGTTGCTATCGCCAGTGGTGAATATATCTGTTTTCTGGACGATGATGATTACTGGACGGACAACGGCTATCTGAGCCGAGTGTATAAAAACCTGACACACGATCCGCAGGCAGACTTATATTTTTCGAATCAGAAAGCGTTTTTCTCTAATGGAGAGCAGAAAACAGGCTCTGTCTGGATCGAGGATCTCCGGGATTCGCTGGAGCTGGCAGAGCAACCAGATGGGAGCGCTTACCCTGTCACGCTGGAGCAGTTGATTACCAGCGATGGTTTTGCGCACCTTAATTGTTCTGTTTATAAAAAGGCGTTTTTTCACCAGATTAACGGATTTGATGAAAACCTGCGGTACGAAAGTGATCGTGATTTATATATCCGTGCGATTGACGCCGCCAGGAAAATCTACTTTGACCCCCGTTTTATGGCCTACCACAACATTCCGGACAAATCGAAAGCGGATAACGTGTCGACATTGGTTTCTACGCTGGAGAAGAAGCTCTTTCAGCTGCGAATTTATGACAAGGGCATTATCAGCAGTAAACACGATGCGATGGTTGAATATTGCCTGTATGGCAAGAGTGTTCAGTTGAAAGTCATTGCGGAAACGCTGCATCAACAACGCGATGCTCACCGCGCGGCATATTATGCGTGGCAGGGACTGGCAGCCAGATTCACGGCGAAGTGGCTGCTTTTTTCTGTGTACCTCTCATGCCGGAAACTATTTCAGCGCAAGGACAAATGGGTATTGAGCGAAAAAGGAGTTTGATCATGGAAGCATTAAAAGACGCGATACAAAAAGTGCGGCTTCTCGCCCCTAAACAGCATGTGCTGTTAATCAGCCATATGCGTGCCAATACCAGTCTGGTCGGGCACCTGATTGGCAGCCATGAAGACATTTCCGGCTATTACGAAATGCATATTGGGTACTACAGCTGGAAAAGTCTGATTAATCAAAAGTTTTTGTTTCATGAGCAGAACAGGACCGAGCCGGTAACCGATTTTTATTTTGATAAAGTGCTTCATAATGAACATTTTACAAGCCGCGACGTCTTGTGTCGGGATAATGTTAAGCTGCTGGTAGCGCTGCGGGAACCGAAGGCGACAATCAAAAGTATTGTGAAGCTGTACAGTGAGAAAAATCCGGAACATCCTTGTGCATCGCCAAAAGGGGCCGCGCAATATTACCTGGACCGGGTGCGTTATATTACTGATCTAATTCTCAGCCTTGGTAATGACCAAAACTATTATTACTACGATGCGGACGACATTATCCAACATCCCAAACGCGTGCTTGGCGAGATGAAAGAGTTTTTGGGAATCGATCGTGCATTTGAAGCCACGTATCGTAAGTTTGAAAAAACCGGCCACCGGTTTGCCGGTGACTCTTCAGAAAACATCCATGCAGGCGTCATTGTGAAAAAATCACCGGATAGCTCTGTTCTCGACTTGGACAATGAGTTGTTGATGAGCTGTCAGGATGCCTATCATCTCTGCCGTGAAAAGCTCATCCAGCATTCATGGAAGGCGTGACGGCTGAAAACAACGGGCACTGTCGTAAATGGCACCCAAGTAGGCGGTGCCATTTTTTATGGGGTTGCCACAGTAATCGGAAAAGTTACCTGCGCTCCGACGGGCATTCACGGAATGATCCAACAGGGGTTCCGGGTTCACCAGGGTAAAATCACCGGACTCTGGCGCGGCATACACCGCCTTCAGGGAATTCTTGCCTGTCCAGTAGGACAGCGGGGCGATGAAGTTGTTGGTCTGATGGCTGAGTGCGCCGTCCCTTTCCCGGATTTTTCCGTTCATGACATTGTTGTACACCTCGGCCTTTGACTGAGGAAAACGTACATCGATGCCCGCGGTGTGATACAGAATATTATTGTTTATCGTGACATCTTTAGCCGTTTGGCTGTATATCCCGACATCATTGCAATGCAGAATAATATTGTTGCGCATTACCGCCTGACTGACTTCAAATTCAGCCTGATCCCGGCGCTGTTTCTGATGCATACCGCCACCGCCGAAAGAAAGGCCAACCCGACTTCCGGGATACTGGGTCTGACTGGTGTTACAAATGATCAGATTCTGTTCAAACACGCCGTGCAGTGAGCCTCCTTTCATATAAGCCCCGTAGCTCACTTTATTGCCACCGGTCTTGATGAAATCATGAATGAGGTTTTGTCTGACTTTCCAGCCGCTGCCATGGTCGAGATTAATCGGGGTTACCGAGGCATTGGTCTCTCGTGGCTGATGCATGCCGAAGCGGTTCCTTTCAATAATGCCATAATCCGGGAACTGTCCTTTCAGCTGATTGACCTTAATCGCAGCATTGAAATCATAAAACTGGTTGTTACGAATTATGGTGTGGCTGGCTGCCCCGACAATATGCAAGGCATGGTCGCAGCGGGAATGTTGCGCGCAGATACCCTGAAAGTTGATGCCTTCAATGTACCAGTGAGGCTGATCAATCATAAAGCCTTCCAGTGAATCGAGTTTGAGCGTTACCCCTCCCGGTGTTTCAGAGCGTAAATAGATCGGATTGGAGGCTGTCGGGCGGCTCTGGCTAATGGCAAAGCGTTTGCCGCTTAGTCGGTATTCGCCATCTGAAATCACGATAGCCTGCCCGGGCTGAGCCTGTTTTATCGCTAGCAGCAATGCATTGGCGTCACTCACGCGTACCGTTTCGCGTGGCTGGAATTCGTCTGTGGAAAAGGTTGTCGCCGGGCCGACAGTCGGCCAGCGCTCAGGGGTTATTTCGGGAATGAACGTTGCCGGAAAATAATCTGCAGCGGTGACATTACTGACGAACCCGCTCAGCAACGAAGAGGCCAGGGGGATGTGGGGTTGTAGCCGAGCAGACAGCGAATGTATTGCTTGAGGAAAACTGGGGCTTTCCAAAAATACCGTGGTTACTGCTTTATACCCGACATACAGAAAGGTGGCATTGGCAAGAATCCCGCAAACCAGCAGGTATTTTTTAAAGAATGCTTTCATATATCAAATCCCTGATACGCATGCTGTCAGTTCTTGCATAAGTATGGGCTGAGATATGGACAGGGCACAAAAAAATATTAGTGACTAGAAATTAAATTGGGGGTTCTTTTGTTCTGTGCCATGCTTATTTGAAATGGCTTGACCGACATTCACCATGAATTCAGCAATTTGTTTCTTTCGAACGGAGGCATTATGAAAGAAAAGCGAGCTGAAATATTTAACAAATTTATTCAATGGTATGGTCGTGGCCAGCACAAAAAAGTATTTTCCGGCCTGGTAAATGCAAGGCATTACACCATTTACTGGTGAGCAAGGAGTCAGGGATGGCTTTTTCAGAACGCGATGGCTTAATGCAGGGAGCAAAGTGGGCACTGATAGCCAACTGGTATGCCCGCAGTATCGGCCTGGTCAATACCATTATCCTTCTAAAACTGCTTAAACCCGAAGATTTCGGCATCGCCGCGCTGTCCACATTCTTTGTTTCATTATTTGCCGCTTTTTCCCATGTCGGCATCGGTCACTTTGTCATCAGTTCAGACTCTATGTCTAAACAGGAACTCGACAGCATCTGGTCGCTGGGTTTGGCCGTCAAATGTGTTTCAGCCATATTGCTTTTTTTCTCCGCCGGGTTCATTGCTGACTATGTCAATAAACCCGAAATGGAGGCGGTTATCCATGTTGTGGCAATTTTGCCGCTCATTTCCGGGCTCAGAAATGTCGCACTGGATGTGGCCGAAAAAAATTACCACTTTAAGCGTATTCTGGCAGCAAACATGATTGGTAAAACAATAGGTACTGTTGTGTCTATCATGCTGGCTATTTACCTGGAGTCCTACTGGGCGCTGATTATCGGGGTAATAGTGATTGCGCTGTCTGAAACCGTCATGGGTTATATCCTGTTTCCTTACCGGCCACGGCTGACCGCCTCGCACTGGTCAACGCAATGGACATTCTCAAAATGGCTCTATTTATCCGCTATTTTTGGATACATGCGATCGCGCATTGATGTGCTGATATTGGGGAACATCGTCGACAGCCGCAGTATCGGGTTATACAACATCGCCACGGAATTTGCCTGGCTGCCTTTTATGCAGCTGGTGGGACCGATGAATCATGGTTTTTTTGCAGTGGTGTCCCGGGTACAGAACGAGGTGGCTGATTTTTATTACCGCATAGTGAAACAGATGAGTCTGAATATGCTCATTTTAGTGCCGTGCGGGATTGGACTTATCGCCATTGCTGAACCTTTCTCCGGTATTGTGCTCGGCGAAGAATGGCGGGATGCTGCGCCGCTATTGCAATGTATGGCGGGGTTAGTGATTGTCATGTCTTCGCATGGCTTGATGTGCTCCATTCTCACGGTCAAAAAGCAGCTGAAAGTCATCATTGCTTCAGACGCCATTATCATTGTGTCCATTTTTGTTGTGTTCACGACATACCATGATGCCGGGATTGAGCAACTGGCTCAGCTCAGGTTTGCCATTGGTGCAGGTTTCTTTCTCTGGCTGTTGATGCTGCAACGGTTTGTTATTGGCATTAAAGCGCATGATTTACTGTTCCTGTATCTGACGCCGGCGGTTTCTGGTCTTGTCATGTACCTGATGGTGGTCCAGACCATGGCGATGTTTCCGTCAGAGATGTGGCAGCTCTGTGCGGGAGTGTTAACCGGCATGGTTGTCTATATCCCTTGTATGCTGCTGCTGGCTTACAGTTTTCGTCGCTGGTTTCCGTATTACTGGGAATGTTGTGAGTTCGTGCTTCGACTGATCCGCAGAAACCGACCGGCAATGGCGGTGAAAGGAGGGTGAATGGAATCCCTGTTGTTTTTGTTTTTCCTGGTGCTGTTTGTCTGGATTACCTACCTTTCTTTTCAGGATGATCAAAAAGGCGATGGCGAATGAGAGACATCATTTTTTTCTCTGTAGTCTGTGCATTGTTGCTGTTTGCCGTTCGGCGTCCATACATCGCCGTATCGCTCTGGCTTTGGACGGGGATTTTTGTACCCGCTTACTGGCTTTATGGGTTTGCCAAAGGCCTCAGTTTTAATTCCCTGTTCGCACTGCTGACCATTCTGGTTTATATCGTTTATCCCCGAAAGGATCCGGTAAAAATAACCACCACGTTTGTTATTACCTTCCTCTTTTGTTTGCACGTTACCATTACCAGTATCACCACCGTTGCCTTGCCAGATTTTGTCTGGAGCGAGTGGGTCAAGTTTTTCAAAATTGTCCTGTTAATGGTCTTTATTATTCTGATTATTCGTGACCGGAATCATTTCAAGTACCTGTGTACGGTTTTTGTGTTTTCGTTGGGGGTAATGGGGGTGATTGAAGGGCTGAAATTCTTTTCCTCGGCAGGTTCCCATCACATTAAAGGCCCGGACAACCACATTCTTTCCGATAACAATCACTTCGCCCTTGTGCTGTGTATGATTATTCCCATCACTATTTATCTGCTGTCGCAGTACAAGGAAAAATATATCCGCCTGACGATGATTGGCGTGCTGGTGCTCTGTGTGATGTCAATTCTGGGCACACAGTCACGGGGAGGATTTATCGGCCTGAGCTGCATCAGCTTTTTCTTCTGGATGCGCAGCAAACGTAAGCTGCTCACCATTGTCGGGTTTTTAATTGTGGCTGCGGTGGCATCACAATTTCTGACGGATAAATGGTTCAATCGGATGAATACGATTGAGAATGCGGATCAGGATGGCTCTTTCATGATCCGGGTGAAAGCCTGGAAGATGTACACCTTGATGGCCATGGAACGGCCGTTAGTCGGAGGCGGATTCAGGGCAATGCAGCACGGTCATGTCTGGCGGTCAGTTGCGCCGAATTTTTCGAAACTGTCCTTTATTAAATCCCCTGAACCCGGAGAAAAAGGCTGGGCCGCCCACAGTATTTATTTTCAGGTGCTGGGTGACCATGGTTTTCTGGGGCTGTTTCTGTTCCTGTGCGTGATTGCATCGGCGATTTTTTCGCTCCGCAATATCATGAAGAAGGTTCAAGACATTGAAGGTGCCAGGTGGCAAGCGGAATTAGCAAAGATGATGCAGCTGTCCATTATCGCATTCTGTGTCGGGGGCGCGGCATTATCACTGCCATATTTCGAGGTCATCTGGGTGTTCATTGCGATGACTATCGCTCTGAAAAACTCGGCCCTGGCATCGGTTGCAGCCGAAACGCAACGGAAAAAAGCCCAGAAACCTGACCAGGAAGCTATACCTGCCCCAGCGATGTCGGGTAACGCAGGCAGACAGTATATGAAGTGAAGGAGCCCGCCTGGCGGCGGTTTGCAATTTACGATGCATATTTGCTGTGGCGTTTCAATTTGGTCAGCTATTGCCCTGAAAACCGGGCAAACTAGCGGCGGTAAAACTGGTATTTTTCTTGCGTTAACCCTGGTACTCAACCACGCTTAAATTGTTGTATTTATTTGTGGTTGTTATCACTGGTTTGTCTGTAACGGGCTGGCTGATGCTAACTGGCGATGGCCCCTATTAATGGCTCTTTATTGGACGACTGCTTATTTGACGACAGGAGGCCTGTTCCATGATAGTCAGATCGCGCTCACCGCTTCGTCTCGGGCTTGCCGGGGGAGGCACAGACCTTTCACCATATTGCGACCGATATGGCGGCTGTGTACTGAATGCAACAATTGATATGTATGCACACTGTACCATCGAGATGGATGAGGCATTCAGTTATGCGTCATTTATCGCTCAGGATCTTAACCGACAGGTGGATGTTGATCTGACCGGTGCGATACCGCTTGAGGGCGACCTCATGCTCCACAAAGCCGTGTATAACCGGGTGGTGACCCAGTTTAATCAGGGACAACCGCTTCCTGTTAAGGTTTACACCCATTGCGATGCGCCTCCGGGCAGCGGGCTCGGCTCATCGTCCACACTGGTCGTAACTATGATCAGCGCCTACCAGAAATTACTGAACCTGCCTTTGGGTGAATACGACATTGCACAGCTTGCGTATGATATTGAACGTATTGACTGCCAGCTGTCCGGTGGGCGCCAGGATCAGTATGCCACCACGTTTGGCGGGTTTAACTTTATGGAGTTCTACGACAATAATCGGGTTCTGGTCAATCCGCTGCGCATTCGGCGTTCTATCCTCAATGAGCTGGAGTCACAGCTGATGCTGTACTTTACCGGGGTGTCTCGTTCCTCTGCCAAGATTATTGATGATCAGGTCAGAACGACCAACAGTAACGCAGAAAAGCCACTTCAGGCGATGCATGATGTGAAAAAACTGGCATTTGAGATGAAAGAGCGTCTGCTGCATTCAGACATTTCAGGTATGTCAGATTTGTTCCGTTCGTCCTGGTTGGCAAAGAAAGCGACGTCGAATTCTATTTCCACGCCATTAATTGAACAAATCGAAGATCGAGCCATGAGTGCCGGCGCGAAATCTCTCAAAATCTCCGGTGCCGGTGGTGGCGGATTCATGATGCTGTTTGTCGATCCACTCAAACGCCTCGCCGTTGAATCAGCGCTGGCCGATCTGGAAGGGTCAATTCATCCGTTTAAGTTTACCCAGGAAGGAACACAGTCATGGAAGGTTTAAGCTATTTTACGCACAGCATTGCTGATTCAATGGCCGTTAAACAGCGCTTGCTGGAATCCCCGGCAGTGATGAGTACCCTTGCGGATGTGGCCGAGCTGTGTCTGGCGGCTTATCGCCGGGGAAACAAAATCATTCTGGCCGGTAACGGCGGGAGTGCGGCTGACGCGCAGCATATTGCCGCCGAATTTGTCAGCCGGTTTAATTTTGATCGTCCGGGGCTGCCATCACTGGCACTGACGACCGACACCTCGATTCTGACGGCTATCGGCAATGATTACGGTTTCGAAAAGCTGTTCGAACGTCAACTTCAGGCAAACGGTCAGCCGGGTGATGTGTTCATCGGGATTTCTACATCGGGTAACTCTGCCAATATTTTACGCGCGATGGAATATGCCCGTGAGCATGACATCATTTCAGTGGGTTTGGCCGGGCAGGGCGGAGCTATTCAGGAAAGCTGCGATTACTGTATCAGTGTGCCATCCGGTGATACGCCGAGAATACAGGAATGCCACATTTTGATTGGTCACATGATTTGCGGGTACGTTGAGAAGGAGTATTTCTATGACCGACCATGACGATGAAAGAGACGTGGTTGCCGTCGTGCTTTGCGGCGGTTTGGGCACCCGATTAGGGACTCTGACTCAGGAAACCCCTAAGCCCATGATGGATGTCGCCGGGCGTCCGTTTATCGAGCGGGTGCTCGACAATCTGGTGGAACAAAATGTCAGTCGGATCGTGCTGGCAGTCTCCTACCTGAGGGAAATTATTCAGGCGCATTTTGGTGATACTTATCGCAATGTGCCGATTGACTACAGTGTGGAAGATAAGCCCTTGGGAACGGGGGGCGCGATTGCTCATGCTATCTGTTCGCTGGGGCTGGAAAATAAAACCCTGCTGGTTGTGAACGGGGACAGTTACTGTGAGTTCGACCTCAATGGCATGTACAAGCAACTGACAGACGCAGATATTGTCATGGTGACAAAATACCTCTATGACACCAGCCGTTACGGCACGACTCAGTTGGATAACCGGGGTTATGTCACCGGGTTTCAGGAGAAAAAACAGAGTTTCTCCGGATATATCAATGCCGGAATTTACCTGCTCAGAGCATCAATTTTCAGTCGGGCACCGGAAGGTAAATTTTCTTTTGAACAGACCTATCTGGAGCAGGCAGCAGATCGCCATATCTGCCTGGCGAGCCAAATCTCGGACAGTTATTTTATCGATATCGGCATTTTCGACGATTATAAGCTCGCGAACGCGTACTTTAGTCAGCATGACCAGATGCATTTCAGTTAACACTGTGTCATGGGGTTATGCTGAGTCATGGGATAGCTCTGCGTCATGGGATAACTCTGTGTCATAGCATGTACCCACTTACATTCCCCAAACTATGCCACCAGACCCGCGGCTATCTTCTGAGAGGAAGATAGCCGCTTGGCGTTTATTACTACATGCAGGGGATGATGGACACCGTAGTAGATGCTGGTGGGCATAGTGAAGTGCAGGCATGTGTACTCTGTGTTCTGTATAATCCCTTAATTATGAACCTGCGTTATAAATGGCTTCATAGGCACTCACCATGGCTTTCTCGCTGAAGTGTTGCTCTATATGGTCACGGGCCCGCTGGCCCATAGCGATTGCTGCCGGTTGCTGGTGATAAAAGTGCAGGAGCTCGCGGGTTAGAGCCGGCTGATCGTTTGACGCAATACCACAGCCGGTTTCACCGGGCAAAATGACCTCAGAAATTCCTCCCACTGTGGTCACAATGTGTGGCAGAGCCATCGACATGGACTCAAGCAGTGTAAGGGGAATCCCTTCGGCGATGGATGTCAGCACGAAGGCATCAAAGCGGGCATACTGGCTGCGCATGTCAGTCTGACGTCCGGCAAACTCAATCTGAGCATTGAGCGGGCCTTCCGCGACCATGGCTTCAAGATGAGCGCGCTGGTCGCCATCGCCGACAATGATGAGTTGCGTTTGTTGGGCAAAGTCCGGGCTTTCAATGCAGGCCTGCTGATAGGCTTTGATCAACAGGGGCTGGTTTTTCACCGACTCCAGTCGGGCGACGTGACCAAAGGTGAACCGCTGCCGCGGCTCGTGGTTGGCTGTTGGTGAAAAGTGGCAGGCTGTTGGTGAAAAATAGCGGGTGTTGATCCCGTTACGGATGAGCTGGAGCTGGCGGGGGCGTATGCCTACATCGTTTTTCAGCCAGCGATACAGATCATCAGAGACGGCAACCAGACGATGGATACCGAGAGCACAGAGTTTGCGCAGGTACTGATATTTTTTGACCTTGCCATATGGGTCATACGTATCCCGCCCATGTTCGGCATGAATACGCACCGGTACCCGAGCCAATGCGGCAACAAGCTGGAACTCGATTGTCGCTAGATTATAGGTATGCACCACATCCGGCTTCAGGTCGGTAAGCAACCGGTACATTTCACCATACAGTTTTAAGCTGTTTCCCGGCGATTTGTTTAATGCCATCGTGGTGACGTCCTGCTCAAGCTGCTCCACAATATCGCCCACGGTGGTCAGACTGATGATGGTGTGTTGATAAGCTTCGCCCATCTGGTTGATGCAGTTGACGATCAGCTTTTCCAGCCCGCCAATGTGGAAACCATACACAATGTGAACCACTTTCCTGACCATCGTTTAGCTCCTTGCCTGTGCCTGAGATCGTGGGTGGGGGGATATTTATAGCCTTTAGTCGTTATCCGCCAGTCTGGCTGCTGAGCAGCGTAGGTTCGGTGCGGGACAGGTACTGTTCAAAAAGACGCACAATCTTCTCGCCATTTTCGGTCCAGGTCAGTTGTTTGTCATTGATTGTCTGACGAGCGGCCAGACGCAACCTGGCTTGCTGCTCCGGGTGCTGAATCAAAAATTCGATAGCATTGATCATGGCATCCATGTTTCCGTCCTGAAACAGTAAGGCGTTGTGACCATGCGCCAGCAGCTCTTTAATATTGTCGGCATCCGGGGCCACAATGGCCTTGCCGCAGGCCAGATACTCAATCAGTTTGAGTGGTGAGCACCAGGGGGTCACCGCAGGCTGAAGCGCAATATCTATCTGCGCCAGCCAGCGTGGCATGTCGTCACGCGGGACTAATCCCGGCAGGTGAATCTGGTGGTTCAGGTTAAGTGCCTTGGCTTTTTCTCGCAGTGCAGGCAAGACCGGCCCGTCTCCTACGACCAGCAAATGCAAATCGGGGTTATTCAGTTCGGCAATTTTATCCATCACGGCATCCAGTCGGTGCCACTCACGGCAGAAGCCGACAAAGCCTATTACGGTTTTTCCCTCAAAATCGGCCATTCGGGCGGGTTGGCTTTCGGCGGCGAACAGCCCGGCGTCAATGCCATTGGGTATGACGGTGATTGATTCTTGGCGTACGCCAGCTTCATCTAGGTATCCGGCCAGCACATGGCTGACAGGCAGGACGTGGTCAGCATTACGCCAGGCATAGTATTCTGACCAGCGCGCCAGCATTGGCAAAGCAATACCGGTATAGTCATTGCGTTCCTGATAGAGGGGAGAATTGACCTCCAACAATAATGGCAGGCCGTACAGTTTTTTGGCCCAGATACCGGATGGCAAGAACAGGTTATAACGCTCGTAAATCACATCGGGTCGGTGGGTTTTAATTGCTTTTCGGAGTTTGTAAAAATCGAGAAAGCTGTAGCCAAATTCCAGCAGTTCAGCCATGAACCCCGGTAAGGTGCTTCTGAGTCTGGAGACCCATCCCCCGTTGTCTCCAAAATCGGTCTTTTCGCTGATTTCCGGGGCAACCAGAATAATCTCGTGCCCTTGCTGTTTTAAGACCTTGATGATGGCATCAATATGAACAAACTGTCCGTCTCGGGAAGCTACCCGGTGGTGGTACAAAATTTTCATAAGCTGGCTTCCTTGTCGTGCTCTGTCTCAGATCGGGTGTGCCGAATTGAAGGCGCCGGTAACGGGGGGTTACGGCCGGAGATAATCTGCGTGAATAAGTGGTAGAGCAAATCAGACGTATCATCCCAGGAAAATTGTTCTGCATATTGTCGGGTTTGCTGACGGGACGGACGGTGTGCCAGAAGTTGGCACAGACCTTGGGCGATACTGGAACTGTCACGTTCTACCAAGACGCCAGCTTCCGGCGCGCTTACCACTTCCGGTGTGCCCCAGATGTTGGTGGCGACGACCGGCGTGCCACACGCCATTGATTCCAGCAGAACGTTGGCCCAGCCTTCCCGGCTGGATGCTAGAACAGAAATATCGCTGGCTGCAAAATAGTCCGCCAGTACGCTTTGGGAAAGTCCACCGAGGAAGGTGACCCGTTCAGCCACGCCCAGTTGTGTTGCCAACTGGCGTAATTTGCGTTCATCCGGGCCGGTTCCGGCAATTAACAACAGCGCATCGGGTATCTGTGAGAGGGCTTCTATCACCAGATGATGACCTTTTCGCTCTACAAGCAACCCCACAGAAATGATGACAGGCCGATCTGTAGGCAGTTGTAACGACTGACGTAACGCCGGTTGCGCTATTTCGTCGACGCATCGGAATACATTTAAGTCGACACCGTTGCGTGCTGTTGTTGTTCGCGTCGGGTCAGCGCCATAACCTATCATGGCCTGGCGGAGTGCTTCACACACGGCTAGGTTATGCTGAGAGTGTTTTAAAACATGCTGAATTTGCTGTAATGGGCGAGGATAGCTGGGTATCAGGTTGATATCGGTTCCCCGAGCCGTCACGGTAAACGGCAGGCGTAACGATTGTGCCAGAGCATGAATAGCGACCCCGTCCGGGAAAAAATAGTGCCCATCAATGAGATCGAACTGCTCGCCCTGAGCCTGTAAACGGCCAACCTGATTTTTCAGGCTGTGCGCCAGCGTGTAGGGGGTCAGATTCATGCCGATTTTGGGAATTACCAGGTATCTCGGATGGTACACCTTAATACCGTAGCGGGTTTCCATGTCGGGTACCGCGGCATACCGGCCGTATGCACCGAATCGGGCATGACGAAACGGAAACCAGGGCACCGGAGCGATGACGGTGGCCTCGACATCCGGGTATCTCAGCCGCAGTTGGCGTAACCGGTTTTCAATAAAGACACCGTGCTTAGGATCTTCGGCGTTCGGGTAAAGAGTGGTAATGGTCAATAGTTTCATCAGCGCTGCCTCACCATAAACTGTGCGAACATCAGCAGGCACCAGAGAGAGGCACCGTGATCGCGATACCCTGACTGATGATCCGCAATCATTTTCTTCAGAACATCGACATTGAAAAAGCCGCTGTCGCACATCTGTTCAGACAACACGTTCTGAATCAGCATAGGCTTCAGGCTGGTTCGCAACCATTCGGCAAGCGGAATACTGAATCCCATTTTCGGCCGGTAGAGAATGTCGTGACTGACATGGTTTTCGAGTGCTTTTTTGAAGGCATATTTTCCTTCTGTACCACGGATATTGTCCCGGCTGTCTATTTGGTAGGCCCATTCAATAAATTCGTGATCCAGCAAAGGCGCACGTACTTCCAGGCCATTGGCCATACTCGCCCGATCCACTTTGGTCAGAATGTCCCCGACCAGCCATGTCTTGATATCCAGATACTGTATCTGTTTCAGCGGATCATCGGTCGGCAGGTGCCGGGTGTAGGACTGCAGCAACTCCAGTCCGGTATAGCCGTTGAGTTTCTGGCGGTAAGAGGCGCTGAACAGTTGTCGCCGCTCATCAGCGCGCAGTTTGGAAATCGAGTTTGCATAGCCTTCCACCATGCTCATGGCCAGTGACTGAAACGTGGTTTTGGCCCGCAGAGGGCGAGGAGCCCAATCTGCCTTGGGGTAAAGGTGTCCGAGAGAGCCAAACAGTGGTTTACGAATCGGACCAGGGATGGCATCCCGCAGTTTCTGCTCCGCAAGGTGCATTCGGTGTCGTCTGTAACCACCGAAAATTTCATCTCCACCGTCCCCGGATAATGCGACTTTGACATGCTGGCTGGCAAGCTGGCACACCTTGTATGTGGGTAGGGCAGAACTGTCTGCGTAAGGCTCGTCATAAATCGCCGTCATCAGCTCAACCAGGCTGATATCGTTCGGGCTGATGATATGTTGATGGTGGCGGGTGCGGTAACGGTCTGCTATTTGCCGGGCATAGTCGCTTTCATCATACGCTTTCTCATCAAAGCCGATGGCGCAGGTGTTGACGGGGGCATGTTGTAGCTGTGCCATTAAAGCCACTATGGCACTGGAGTCGACGCCGCCGGACAGGAAAGCGCCGAGAGGCACATCGGCGATCATACGAACGGCCACGGCTTCTTCCAGTTTTTCCAGCAGCGCTTCCTGGGTTTGTTCCCATGACAGTATGTTTGACGGTGCCGCTAAATCCCAGTATTGGCGGGGGTGAATGTGGCTGCCGGGAGTCAGCGTCAGGGTGTGTCCGGGGTTGAGTTTAAAAATGTGCTGATATGCACTGAATGGTTCAGGAATATACCCGAACATGAAAAACTCTTCGGCCATTTCCGGACGCAGTGTTGTGTCAATGTCCGGATGCCCGAGCAGCACTTTTAACTCGGAGGCAAACAAAAACTGGCCGTTACGGGTCACGGTATAAAACAGCGGTTTCTTACCCAATCGGTCTCTTGCCATGAACAGGGTTTGGCGATTAGTGTCCCATAGGGCGAAGGCGAACATCCCCCGAAAGCGTTCTACACATTGTTCCCCCCATTCTTCCCAGGCATGCACAATCACTTCGGTGTCACTGAGAGTCCGAAATTGGTGGCCTAGGGTCATCAGCGTGTCTGCCAGTGACTGAAAGTTATAAATCTCGCCGTTAAAAACCACCACCACGCTGTGATCTTCGTTAAACAGCGGTTGGTGGCCTCCAGAAAGGTCGATGATGGACAAGCGGCGATGGGCCAGTGCGGTGTTGCTGTCGAAGAAATAGCCTTCATCATCTGGGCCTCGGTGGCTTTGCAGACGATTGATCCGTTTCACTAACTCTTCATCGATCGGAAACGGCTGGCGCAGGTTAAAAATCCCTGAAATCCCACACATATCGTCCTCTCCTTTTGACATTAACGGGTAGCTGAGCTGTTTCCTTGTTGGCTTTATGCCGGTTTTTTGCAAAAGCTTATTGCCAGAACTTGCTACAAGCAGTTACGACAAGGGGTTACTGCATGGGATTACTGCAAGTTTTCTGCCATAACGTCTGCTTCGGCGTTGGTTGCCGCCGACCAGAGTCGGGCAAAGTGAGCCGCCTGCTGATCATCGGAACTGGCAATGGCAAAAACATCGGCATATCCGCTGCCGCCGCGGATCAATTGACCGGCTTTGTACAATTTGATGGTGAGCGGATCGCTGCTGCAGAACTCACTGATGCAGTACCAGTAAACTACCTGCATTGTGTCACCCCGCTGATTGGTCAGTGACAGGGTTGCGGCCGAAGTGTCAGTCTGCAGTGAAAGTTGTCCGCTACGTTGTATCGCCCATTTCTCTTTATCAAACAATTGATTATCACTGCTGATAAGTTCGCCTTCAGGTTGCCACAGAGCGTAACGGGCGGTATACAGCAGCGCGTTGCCGTTAGTGCTGACAGCCAGTTTGGCTATAGACGCATGCGGAAATTGAATGCCCCACAACTTTTCCATCTCAAGGGATGTCGCTGGCTTTGTGTCCGGAGGTGAGGGGAGATGACTGACAGATTGTGTCACGACACTGCCGGCCAGCAACGGTGACGTGTCTGTCACCGGATCCGGCACGGCTGTCATGCTGCGTCCCCAAAGTGCAAAGCATAATAGTAATGCGGATAACAACCCGATTGCTTTAACCGGCGAGGTGCCGCTGGGGTGAGGCTGCGGAGAAACGGTCTCTTGCTCACGCTGTTTGTCCGCAAACAGGCTGGCAGTCAAATAAATGCACAGAATGACCAGACTGAAGAAGACCCAGCCGTACACCAAATGATCGGCACCGGTAGCGTGTTTCATGTCAGACAGGTAGCCGATGAGAATAATGCCGTAGGCACGGATACCGTTGGCAATGATCGGGAAAATAAAGGAAAACCCGACAAACAAAATTCGCTTCCAGGGTTTTGTGAACTGGAGATAAGCAAATAAAGTACCCAGAGCCACGCTGGAAATCAGAAAACGAATACCGGAGCAGGCTTCGGCCACAAAGAACTGGCCGTTGGGAATGGTCAGATACCAGCCGTCCCGGTATACCGGAATCCCCGATAGTTGCAGAAAGACAATGCTTAAATCGGCGGTCACGGTTTGCAGTGAAGGAATCAGCTCTTCGCCGAACGGAATGCAAAATGTCAGGTAAGCAATCGGGAACCACATTACTTTTGCTCGGGGCGTGCCGAGCATTGCCCACAGCAGAAGTTGCAGGCTGAAAATGGCGGCTGCGTGCTCAAACAGCGCGACTCCGCCGGCTTTACCGACCAGCCAGAGCATACCGGGAATCGGCATCAGGAGAATGGGTAACCAGGCTACATCACGAGGCAGTTGACTGATTTGCTGGCGATGTTGCCAGGCAACCCACAGGCTGATGGGCGCAATCAGATAACCATGCTCATAGGTTTTGGATTGCCCCCATACGGTAGCCATGTCCATCAGCGGCGCATAGAACACCAGTCCCCAGCAAAAGATGGGGAGTAACACTAACAAGGGTTTGTTCTGTCCCATGGTCACCTCTTCTTAATACCTTGGCTACAGTTCCTGTGCTTCTTTGACCGCACAGCCGGGCGGATTGGTATTCGTACCATCTCCCCTCAAACCTTCATGGCGCTGTGTGGCGGGATCATACTGGGTCGCCAGAGAGGGCGAGTCCAGGTAATCCAGCAGCGGGCGTAGCTTGGCTTCCCAGCTGAAGTGCTGCTCTATCCAGTTGCGTGATTCACTGGCCACAATATGGGGCTGGTTGAGTTTGTTGAGCAGCCATTGGCTAATCACATCAGGAGAATCAGCAACTTTCAGTTGCGATGTCGGGTAATCTTCCATGCCCTCAATGG
Source organism: Photobacterium sp. GSS17 (assembly GCF_028621875.1). Lineage (NCBI taxonomy): Bacteria > Pseudomonadati > Pseudomonadota > Gammaproteobacteria > Vibrionales > Vibrionaceae > Photobacterium > Photobacterium sp. GSS17. The sequence goes on from NZ_CP117517.1 coordinate 1,306,288, forward strand.
TCAGAGAAGAAACAACAACCGGTTTCGCCATCGCCATGGCTTCCAGCATTTTATTCTGAACGCCGCGTGCAATTTGCATGGGAGCAATCGCTGCTTTGGCATATTTAAGGTAGGGGCGCACATCTTCCACCCGACCGGTGACCACGACGCCGGGTTGGTTATTGAGTGCAGTCACTTTCGGGCCCGGCGAACTGCCAACCAGATAGACCTTGGCGTTCGGTTCGGCGGCTCTGACTTTGGGCCAGACCTCACGGCAAAACCAAATCACGGCGTCTTCGTTGGCCCAGTAGTCCATTGCACCGGTAAAAACGATGTAGTTTTCACTCACAAGCGAATAGCTCTCGCCCAAATGGCAATCCGCCTCGGGCGAAAAAAAGGCACTGTCGAGCCCATTTTCCAGCGGATGAATTTTGTTCCGTACCGCTGTGGGTAACATGGCTTTGAATGCGTCGGTTTCAGTCTGGGTGACAAAGCAACTGACCTGAAAGGCTGCGGCAACCGCCTGTTCGTAAGCTGCCAGAGTGCGGTGCTCCCGCTGATAAACGGCCTGCATGATCCCCTGAGTCTTGTCGGCATACTGGCGCCACTTATCCGAATCAATATCGGCAAAGTGCATCACGGTGTGCAGGTCTTTCTGGTGTTTCAACACATACTGCGCCATGCACCCTGAGTAGAGAAATGCCTTGCGGATAGCGTATTTTGCAATGGTTTGGTCAACCCAGGTCTGCATGTGAGCGCGCGCGTAAAAGGGAACCGTGATGGGTTGTCCGGTCAGCAGGGCAGTGAGTCCCTTTATCTGGCTGTATCGGCGCGACAGAGGCATGATATGACAGCTGGCGCAAAACTGCGCCACATCTTGCTGATACTGTTTGTCAAACGCGTCATCCACAAAACAGCCTAAATGAATGTCAAAATACCGGCTGAGAAATTTCAGGATATTGTAAGTGGTAATTTTATCCCCTTTGTTCGGCGGAAAAGGGATGCGGTGACAGAGATACAGTAACGGCTCTTTCATAACAACTACCCCAGGTATTTTGACAGCAACGGGCCAAGGCGACGGCTCAGGCTCAGTGGCAGCTTCTGCCAGAGCTGAATAAAGTAACGGTATTTCGGGTTGTTCGGTGACAGATTCGGCAGAGCCTGAGCTTTGACCAGGGCCACCCGATAGTTCAGTGGTGTTTCTTCCATGCCCCAGTGCTTTTTGTATTTGTAGGATCCCGAATTATTTTTACTGCGTCCGAAATCAAACTGACGAATCCCTTTCTGATGGGCAAGCTGCATCAGCTGGAAATACATGAAGTCGTTACTTTTCAGATCCCGCGCATCAAGTGTGCCACCGCCATAGTAGGGCAGCACTTCGCCTTTGTAGTAAAAACTCAGCACGCCGGACACCGGCGTCTGCGCGTGATCCCGGATAATCAGTGTTTCACATTGCTCGCCGAATTGCTGTTTCAGGCTGGTGAACAATTTGTCTGAAAAAACCGGTGTGCCGAGATTGCGTACGCTTTCTGAGTACAGGTCGAAACATTCTGCCGGGTTATCGCTATTGTCCCAGCTCAGCGCATTTTTCTGCGCGTGGCGAATCACTGCACGCTGCTTGCGCTTGATAGCGGTCAGAATTTGCTCCGGATCGTCCGGTAATGTGCATCCGAAGGAGGTGTGATGGCTATGGGTCACCCAGGGACCTTTGCTTTCGACCGGATTGCGATCGCGCAGCTCGACATAGTCTACCTTCAGATCGCAGCCCAGCTCATAGGCCGCTTCTTCCAGCTTCTCACGCACGGAATCACTGTCAGCCAGCGCGCCGCCGTAGACGCAGAAAGGGGTCGACACCAGTGAATGCCCAAACAGCCAGCTTTTCTGCTCAAAAAGGGGCAATACCCCCACCACCTGTTTATCCTGCTCTGCCAGCATGTAGTGATGGCGATGGCCAAACACAGACTGAATTACATCGAGCCAGCCGGAGAGGTGAAAAAAGCTGCCTTGCGGATGGGTGTCGACGTACTTATCCCAGGCATTGTGCTCGGTAGGCGTTAACTTCCGTATTGATAGCGTTTCCATGATCGTCCTGCCCGTCTAATTGATAAACATTGCTGATCGTGTTCCATTCAAAATCCTGAACCAGTCGCGACAGCTTGCGTTCCATTCGGTGTAAGTTGATGTAGTGACGAAAGCGCGATTTGGCTGACAGCCCTGAGGGACGAGGCTGAGCCGGATCTATCTCCCAGGGGTGAAAGTAAAAACTGTATGGCTGGCCGGTTTCCTCGATGTAAGCTTGAATCAGGTATCGGCTGAGCCGATAAGGGTAAAATCGGAAATATCCGCCGCCGCCGATGGGGACATTTCGACCCCAGCGGGTGAGGGTCGGAATTGGGATTTCAACAATCCCTTCTTGTCGGACATGTTTGAACCTGGGCCAGTCGGGGACGCCATACAGATCGTGCTTAATCGGGTAAGTACTGCTGGTAAACTGAAAGCCCAGCTCTTGCAGTACGTCAAAGGCCCACTGGTTTGACTGGTCTATGGAAAAGCTCGGGGCGCGATAGCCATTAACGGCCTGGCCGGTCAGGTCTTCCAATAGATGCTTGCTGCGCGCCACATCGTCCCGGAATACATCCGGCGATTGGCGGTTTGCGTGCTGGTGGGCAAAGCCGTGACTGGCAACTTCATGTCCCTGCCGATGAATGGCTTTCACCAGCTGCGGACAGGCATCAGCGACCCAGCCGAGAATAAAAAAAGTGGCTTTTACGTTGTACCGGTCGAACAGTTCCAAAATTCGATGCGTGTTGGCTTCGACCCGAAGCGGGTATGTGGTTCCCCATTCGTGGCGTTTTACCACAGGTGAAAGAGCCGCAACCTGGAAATAGTCTTCCACATCGACAGTCATTGCATGACAGCGAGGCTGAGCGGGAGTGGCGTCTTGTCGGGTCGAAATATCACGGGCATCGAATGTTTGCATAGCTACCTTCCTCTTCCGAACAGAACAATTTCAGAGGTTCTGATCAGAATTAAAATATCCAGCATCAGGCTGCGGTGCTTGATGTAATAGAGGTCAAACTTCAATTTCTCTACTGCATCATCCATGCCATCTCCGTAAGGATATTTCAGCTGGGCCCACCCGGTCAGCCCGGGCTTGACCCGGTGTCGATGCGAGTAATAGGGGATATGGTGTTCAAATTCCTCAGAAAATTGCGGACGTTCCGGTCTTGGGCCGACAAAACACATGTCTCCCCGAAAGACATTAAATAACTGTGGAAGCTCATCGACGCGGTATTTTCGGATGATACGACCCACCCGGGTGACACGGCTGTCACCTTTGGTGGCCATTTGTGCCCCGTTTTTTTCTGCATCGGTACGCATACTGCGAAACTTGTAGATGGAGAAGACTTTCCCCCGTAGACCGACCCGTTGCTGAGAGTACAGTACCGGGGATTTCAGACCGTCTTCCAATTTGATGGCGATGATGGTCAGAAGGATTAACGGCCAGCATACGGCAAGAATAATTAACGCTAATGCGCTATTAAACAACCAGTTGAAAATACGTGAAAAGATATTTTCCTTATTGTGATTGTTGTAAATAACAAACGAAGGGTAAATATGGTTAACCGCAATTTGACCGGTTTCCCGTTCTACAAAATCAAGAATATCCGTAATTAAAATGTTTTGCATTTTGCAATGGAACAGGCTTTCAGTCGGAAGATTATTCCGGCGTTCATCCAACGCAATCACGATTTCATCGATACCGTTTTCAAACACATATTGTTCTAAAGGAACGGTTAATTCGATTTTATTCATGTTCGGATCTTGAGTTTCTTTATCGCCTTTAAAAGGGACATAACCGACCAATTCAAAATGGACCCTGTCTTTTTTACGGCGCATGCAGGTATTGATCAGCGTGGCGCGTTCCCCGCAACCCAGTAAGAGCACCCGGCGTCGGCCAATGTGTTCGTATTGTTTACTGATGGCGATATAGCGGGCAATCACAAGCACGGCAAAGGCTGAAGCATACAGAACCAGCTTATTGGTGGCAGGCAGACTCAGCGGGGGAATGACAATGGAAAGTGTAAACGTCAAAATATAGGCGAGTACAATAGCCACAGCAATCCGAACGGTAATACCGCTGAAAGATTCCCGTAACTTTTCGTTGTACAGACCGACGGCTAACAGTGTGAGCTGAATCGGCAGTGTAAAAAAGAACAGATGGAGAATCAGCGGCAGGCTTTTTAACCCATGAAAGTACTCCGGATAATAAACCGGAAGGTAATGGAAACTTAAATAAAAAAGACTGACTAACAAAAATATGTCAGTCACGATGAGTGTGGTATTACTCAGATTTAAATCATGAAAACGTGTATTTGCCATAGCTTTCCCTGACTTATAGCTAAATATGAACGTTATGCTGGTATGGATAATTGTAGTGTAGAAAAAACTTACACAATAAAAAAATCATATATAGTTAGTTTTATACAAAACTCTTTTTAGCACGCTGCAACACATTGGAAATACAGGCATCAATTGCGCTGAAATGTGGAAAGACCAGGATGGATAAGGATATGAAAAGAAGAGTATTTAGCGCTAAGCAGGCAGGGATCGCAGTCTTGATGTTGTCGGGATCGATAGCAGGATGCTCTAGCGGTAACCTTCCGCAACTACCAACCGCCACCACCCAGCCTTCACTTACCAAAAATGTCAGGGATTACAAATATCTGATTGGTCCCGGTGACAGCCTGAGCATTTTTATCTGGGGGAACCCTGAAATCTCAGGCAGCTACACCGTGCGGCCTGACGGCATGATCTCTACTTCGCTGGTGGAAGATGTCCCCGCTTCTGGTCGTACCCCGACAGACTTGGCCCGCAGCCTTGAGGCACGACTGGCCGAGTATATTCGCGACCCCATAGTGACCGTTATGGTGTCCGGTTTTATTGGCCCTTACAGCGAGCAGGTGCGGGTGATTGGCGAAGCCTCTCAGCCTCAGGCGATTAACTACCGTGAGAACATGACCTTGCTTGACGTCATGGTTCAGGTCGGTGGCTTAACTGATTACGCAGACGGTAATGATGCCCGCCTTATCCGGGTTGTTAACGGGCGTCAGCAACAATATGGGTTGCGCATGGGGGATCTGATCCGTGACGGTGACATCACGGCCAACATCGATATTTTACCGGGTGACATTGTCATTATTCCTGAGTCCTGGTTTTAAGGGGGCGTCTGTATGAAGGAACAGCTGGATCTCCTGATTCAATACCTTAACGGTATTTGGTTGAATCGTCGGTGGATCTGGATGACGGCATGGGTTATTTGTCCGCTGGGTTGGATTGCCGTCACCCTGATGCCAAATCAATACACGTCTGAAGCGCGGGTTTATGCTGACACGCAGACGATCCTAAAACCCCTGATGCAAGGTCTGGCGATCAATGCCGATCCGTCACAGGAACTTCGCCTGATGGTGAAAACGCTGCTGAGTCGGCGCAACCTGGAAACCATTGCCCGTTACACTGATGCTGATGTGAAAACCCGCACCACAGAAGAATATGAAGATCTGTTGGATACCTTGAAATCAGATATCAGTATTCAAAGTGCCGGTAAAGAAAACCTCTTTACTATCAGTTTCACCGGCAAAGATGCGCAGTATGCGCAGGATGTGGTTCAGGCATCACTGGACGTGTTTGTTGAAAATGCCGTCGGGCAGAAGAAGATGGACACCCGGCGTGCCAATGAATTCATATCAACCCAGCTGGCGGAATATGAAGCTCGATTGCTGGATTCTGAAGCCAAACTGGCTGATTTTAAGCGAAAGAATGCCGGTTACTTGCCGGGGTCTGAGCGAGGCTTTGTCGCTAAATCAGAACAAATGAAAAGCGAACTGGAGGAAACGCGGCTGCAGTTGCGTGAAGCCCAGTCCAGTCTGATCTCTGCCCGGCGCCAGTTGGATCAGGAAACCAATCTGGCGTCTAAACAGAGTTCTGGGTTTAAAACGGAGTATGACCTGCGGCTTGAAGCCCTGCAGACCCGATTGGACAGTTTGCTGTTCCGCTTTACGGAAAGGCACCCGGATGTTCGTGAAACCCGCCGTCAGATTGAAGAGCTGAAGACACAGCAAAGCAGCAGCGGTAGCAATGCCGCGCAACTGGCATTAAATCCAGTATTGCAGGAAATGAAGTTGACGGTCGGACAAATGGAAAATCAGGTAGCTTCTCTGAAAGCCAGGGAAGAGAGCCTGATTGAAAAGATTCGGATTAATGATGAAAAGCTGGAGTATCTGCCAAAAATCGAAGCAGAACTGACCAGCATGATGCGTAACTATGAAGTGACGAAGGGGCAGTATGACGAATTGCTTTCTCGTCGGGAGTCGGCCTTGTTGTCGCAGAGCTTGGATGCCAAGTCCGATCAGATTTCGTTCCGGATTATTGATCCACCTTTGCTGCCACGGGAACCGTCTGGTCCGATGCGTCCGCTATTCCTGACTGTTGTGCTGATTCTGGCGGTAGGCGTAGGGTTTGCACTGGCGTTTATTGCCAGCCAAATCTGGTCAGTGGCATTCTCACCTACGCAAATTTATAAGCAATTGCAGTTACCGGTATTTGGGGTCGTGTCGGCAACAGAGCTCTCTGGCCTGAAAAAAATTGAGCGGTGGCGAATGTTGCGTTTCTCGTTCGTCAGTGTCTTGCTGCTGGTGTTTTTCGTCTGTTTTGTGGTCATCAATAGCATGCCTTCAGTGCATCAATTGATAATGCAGGGTAAGGAGATGTTATGAGCATTATTCAAAAAGCACTGAAAAAAGGGGGCGGCAAAAAGCCGGGTAAGCAGGGGATGATTGCCCGCGCGATGGATAAGTCCAAAGAGCGGGAACAGAGCCCCTCATCGAATCTGCTTGCATCGGGCAGTCGCTTATCAAACACGTCTATGCCTGAGAGGTCTATGGCAGATGTGGATAGCCACACCGGTTATTCCCAATCTGCGGCAGGGCAGGAATCGGTGCTTGCGTTTACCGGTGAAGCAGAACTGTACATAGATACTGAGCGGCTGAAAAAAATGGGTATGGTTTCCCATACGGATGAGCAGGCGAACTCGCAAATTACCAATGAATTTCGTTCTATCAAACACAAATTGCTCTATAACGCGTTTGGTCCCGCTTCTGAGACCCTCAAGTCCCCGAACATGGTGATGGTGAGCAGCCCGAATCCGATGGAAGGGAAGACCTTCACCTCCGTCAACCTGGCGCTGAGTATCTCTTCGGAAAAGGACAAAACTATTCTGCTGATCGATGCGGATGTGCTGAAACCTAGCGTGAGCAAAACCCTTGGTCTGGATGAAAAGCCGGGCCTGATTGAGTACCTGCTGGGTGAAGTCAGTGATATTTCAGAGGTGATTTATACCACCAATATTCCGAATTTACGTTTGCTGCCGGCTGGCAGACCGCACCACCTGAGCAATGAGTTGCTGGCCAGTGACAAAATGGAGAAGCTGACCAGAGAGTTGTCAGCCCGCTATGTGGATCGCATTCTGCTCTTCGATTGTCCTCCGCTGCTGTACGCGGTAGAAACCACTACGATCGCAAAATTTATGGGACAGGCGATGATTGTGGTGGAGCAGTCAAAAACCCGGATGTCTGATATTGAACAGGCTATTTCGGAGCTGAACAGGGAAATGGTGATTGGGTTTATTCTCAACAAAGCGACCCGTGGAATAAATAGTCGATATGGATATGGCTATGGATATGGTCTTCAAACGAACAGCGATTAGTGCATTTCTGGCACAGCTACTGCTGCTACCACAAACCGGCGGCGCGGCAGAGGTGGAATTTATCCCTTTTGTCGGAACCAGCCTAGTCTTTACTGATAACGTCGATCAGGCGTCTTCAGATCGTCGTAACAGCCTGATTTCAACCATTGACGCCGGCCTGAGTGCTGATATCACAGGTAATGACGGCAACCTGCTGTTTAATTATGAGCTTAGTCAGCTCTTCTACAGCCATGATTCCAGCGAAAACTCGGCCTATCAGGAACTCACCTTTAATGCGGATAAAGGATTATGGGACAGTGGCTTTCGAGTCGATGCTGATGCATCCATTTCCAATCTGGCGCGTGCTATCGATGAGAACGCCAATGCTGACATTTTCAGTGGGGATACCATAGAGAGTAAATCGGCCGAAGTCGGTTTGAGCTATCAGTCTAATCCGCTGAGCAGCATTAACTTCTATGGACGGGTTTTCACCGCTGTCGCGAACTATGAAGATGACATCGGGAATTACGACCGGTACGGTGGTGAATTTAACTTCGAAAACGGTCAGCGTGTCCGGGATATCTTCTGGGATATCGAGGGCAGTTATGACTATAAAAACGGCCACAAAGGTGCGCCAAACACCGAGCTGAAAATTTTACGCGAAGTGATAGGGTTGCAGACTATTCATCACTGGTCGCCGCTTATTCGCCTGAACTATGAAGATTACAACGGTGTTTCCGAAGCGGACAGTACGGACGCGCTGAGTTGGGGGCCGGGACTCCGTTATTACTGGACAAAAACGTCATACCTTGAGCTGAGCTATAACTTCTCCGAAACCGACGGGATCTCAGACTTCTGGGCTGGTTCGATACACCTGAATCCGTCGCCGAGAACTGAATTTTTTGTTTCTTATGACAAGCGTTTCTTCGGGGATGCGTACGAGGTGTTTTTCTCGCATCAAACCCGTCGCCTGACCAATGCGATTAGCTATACCGAAGAAGCCACCAGTTTTGACCGTGACACCTTTACCTCAGGCTCTGACATCGCGGAGTTTATTCTCAGCCGGAAACTGGAATGGACAACAACGCTGGAAGCTCGTCGCACCGATTATGTGCTGACGTTGTTCTATAACCAGCAGCGTCCGCTCAATGACAATTCTGAGGAAAAGGATGAAGACGGATACGGTATCAGCATGGATATCACCCATGAACTGTCGCGGCGGCTTAATACCCGTATTGGGTTGTCTTATGAAGATTACCGTTTTCGGAACCAGTCGGAACCCGAGCAAAAGGATGAGTACTGGACTGTGGCGTTCGACACAAACTATGAGCTGAGTAAGAACATGTTCGGCTCAGTAGGGTATGAGTTCAACCAGCGTTCCTCGTCGGTTACGGACAACGAATATGACGAGAACCGCGTTTACCTAGAAGTCAGGGTGGAATTTTAATTATGTACGAAGCACATTTTGGGCTGACGGACAAACCCTTCAAACTCAGCCCGGATCCCAGATTCTTTTATGCCAGCCCGTTCCACGAAAAGGCGGCGTCATACCTCGAATATGGCTTGTCACAGGGCGAGGGGTTTATCGTGGTCACCGGGCCGATAGGTACCGGAAAAACCACGATTGCCCGAAACCTGCTGGCTTCTCTGGATGATTCCATCGAAGCAATTCAGATCGCCACAACCCGGCTCACGCCAGAAGAGTTGGTACGGCTGGTAGCCGCCAAATTTGGGATACCGGTAGAAGGCCTGGATAAAGCCGCAATTCTGAAACGCATGGAACAGGCTTTGCTGAAATTGCATCAGCAGGGTAGGCATGCACTCTTGCTGGTGGATGAGGCGCAAAACCTTCCGGCCGAAACAGTGGAAGAGCTGCGGATGCTATCGAATTTCCAGCTTGATGACCGTCCGCTGATTCAGAGCTTTTTGCTGGGGCAGGAGGAGCTCAAAGCCATTATTGCACTGCCGGAAATGGAGCAGTTCCGCCAGCGGGTCATTGCATCCTGCCATCTTCAGCCGTTTGATACCGAGCAAACCCGCGATTACATTTTGCACCGCTTACATCAGGTTGGCTGGGAGGGGAACCCGGAACTGGACGAGGCGATTTTTGCCAAGGTCGCTGAGCAAACGGCCGGTATTCCCCGCAAGATTAACATCCTGATGGATCGCTTGTTTCTTTATGCTTACCTTGAAGAATTGCGCATTATCGATGAGGACGCCGTTCAGCAGGTGATTGATGAAATGGGCGAAGAATTCTCTGGCTCTATCAGTACTCAGCACGCCATGGCTCCTCTCTCCGATTCCCAGCATTCCGCAGCGGGTGCGGGTTTTCATCCGGAGAATAGTTTGTCACAAGGTCGCTCTGCACTGAGTGATCATGAAATGGATAAAATCCTGTCTACGCTGGATTCAGTGAAAGAGGTACTAGACAAGGTCATTGAACGCAAAGTTGCCACAATTCGTTACCTGGACAATCTCATCCTGAAAAAGCGTCGATTATCCGATCAGCTTGGTGGCTCCTCTGCGGTATCCAATGGCAATGAGGGGGCTGAGACAGATGCCGCAGAAAATGTTCTCGGGGAAGATGCCTTTCCGGCTCCCTCGTCGTACAGCGGGGAGATCACGTCATCTCAACCCCGTGAGGGCAACAATGACATGGATGGGAATACTCAAATCGAAGATGCTGATAATCTTAAACTCGAGAGTAAACGTTGGGTGCAGGCCCTGATGAAAGCCCATCAAGAATAATGAAATTGGACGAAAACAAAAAACAAGGCAGGTCAACGACCTGCCTTGTTTTTTTGTTGCTTACGGTTCTCGCCGTTTTACTGCTAAGACCCGGTGGTTTGTTCAGTGTTTGCCCCAACGAACTTGTCGTGGGGCGGGTTCAACAGGCCGATATAAGAAGGCCGATTTATCTGTACGCATGTCGCTTATTCAACGCATTTATTACTGCGTCGTGGAGGAAGGCGCATCGGCGTTCAGGCTGAATTTTTCAATCAGCGTGTAGAGGGTCGGGCGGGTAACGCCCAGTAGATTGGCGGCGCGTGAGATATTGCCATCGGTCATGGTCAACGCTTTGCTGATTGCTTGCTTCTCCGCTGCATCTCGAATCTGGCGTAGATTAAGTGGCATTTTTTCCTGTGCTGAGGCGTCCACAGATGTCAGAGCTAAATCAAATTCAGAAATGACTTTGCCGTCCGCCATAATGGCGGCTGATTTAATTTTATTCTGCAGCTCACGAATATTCCCCGGCCAGTGATACTGGCACAGCGCTGCGATGGCCTCGTCGGTAAAGCCATTGATTTTGTGCTGAGTCTGCTGGTTGGCAAGATGGAGGAAGAAACGGGCGAGTAGTACGATGTCTTCTCCGCGCTCGCGTAAGGGTGGGTTGTCGATAGTAATTTCACTGATGCGGAAGAATAAATCTTCGCGAAAGGTTTTTTCGGTCATCATCTGTTGCAGGTTCTGGTGGGTCGCACAGATGATTTTGACATCAACCGGGATTTCCTGGCGTCCGCCGACACGCTCGATGACTTTCTCCTGCAAAAAGCGCAGAATTTTTGCCTGTAACGGATAAGGCATGTCGCCAATTTCATCCAGAAACAGGGTGCCGCCATTGGCGTGTTCGATTTTCCCGATTGTGGTTTTATGTGCGCCGGTAAAAGCCCCTTTTTCAAACCCGAACAGCTCGCTTTCCAGCAGATGCTCTGGAATCGACGCACAGTTAATGGCCACAAAAGGTTTGTCATGACGCGGGCTGCGATCGTGAATCGCTCGGGCCAGCACTTCTTTACCGGTTCCGCTTTCGCCAAGGATCAGGGTGGAAATTTCACAGGCCGCAATACGATCCACCATCCGGCAGACATGCTGAATCTGTGGGCTGTTACCGATAAACCCGTGGCTGTCGAGCGAAGACTGGCGCAGGCGGATATTCTCGCTTTCCAGATTCGCAATGACAAAGGCGCGGGCAATGATCACAGACAGAATCTCGTCATCAATCGGCTTCTGATAAAAGTCATGGGCCCCCAATTCAATGGCTTTGAGTGCGTTATCTTTATCATCATTGCCGGTGATCACTATCACTTTGGTATTCGGACACAGGTCAAGGATTTCCTTGAGGGTCTGCAGCCCTTCAGAGGCATTTGTCGGATCTGGCGGCAGACCCAAATCCAGAGTAACCACTTTGGGTTCATAGCGGCGCAGGGCGGTGATGGCTTCCTGTCGGTTGGCCGAAAATACGACGTCATAATCGGCCAGACACCACTTCAGCTGCTTCTGAATTCCCGGATCATCTTCGATAACAAGCAGTGTTTCCATACGTTGCCTCTCTTGTGGTTATTCTTTGAGTATAGTTGGATTTTTTTGTGGTGAACGGGTGCTGAGGGGGACCGCCAGCACAAAGCGCGTGCCTTGTTCAGGGGCGGACTGTACCGTGACATGACCGCCGAGTTGTTCAATCATGTTCTTGGCATCGTAAGCCCCGATTCCCATTCCGGCGTTGCCTTTGGTGGTATCAAACGGTTTGAACAAACGGTGCTGAATGAAATCCTGACTCATCCCATGACCATTATCGGTGATCTCAATCTGGCAGTGGTTACCGGTTACCTGCAGGGTGATGTCGACCTGCCCCTGTGCATCGGTTGCATCCTGTGCGTTTTGGATCAGATGGTTGAGGATGTTTTCAAAGCGCTCTTTATTAGCATCGAGGCTGATTGGCTCGTGGGTCAGGTCACGAAAAACAGGGCACGGCTCCTGCACGGAGCGGGTCTGGCAAACCTGGGCGATCACCGGCGCGATTTCGATGTGCTGCGTGCTGTCGGCATCAATACGTTTGCTGCGTAGCTGGCTCAGCACATTATTCAGTCTGTTGACCGCAGACTCGACGGTGTCGAAAGCATCATCAATAAATTCCGGATTGTGCTTGTGACGGGCAGCATTGCGGCTGAGCAGCTGTAGCTGAGCCACGACGTTTTTCAGGTCGTGCACCAGAAAAGAAGACATGCGGTTAAAGGTGTCGAACTGCTGGCTTTCAGCCAGCTTCTGGTTGGCTTCATACATCGTCAGATAAACGGCGAGTTGACTGCCGATGGCATGCATCAGATCCCTGTCTTCCCAGTCGACGGTATCGGTTGACGTCGGGCGGGAGAGCAGGAACACACCCTGGAAACCACCGTCAGAATGCACCGGTACCAGCACAGAAAATGGTGCAGGGGCGGGAAGCCGATCATGTTCAACAGAAAACGGCGGTACTTCGTAACCGGCTTTGAGTTTCTCGATATCAATGATCCAGTCGTGTTCGATAGCCGGTAGGCCCAAGTGTTCCAGCAGATAGGTTGCCTCGGGTGACGCCGCCGCACAGCCGTCATGAGAGACTGCCTGTAACCGGCCATTTTTCATGCTGGCCAGCAGTCCTGCGGTGCAGCCGAATGGCCCCCGCATGGCAGCCAACGCATTGTCATAAGGTGAACGTTCGTGGTGCTCCAGACTGGCGCAGAAAGTGATCCATTCCTGGCGATATTCATACTTATTAGCGAAAAAGTGCTTGGCGATAAAGACCTTGAGCCGCCTGCGCAGCGGAGAGGACAGAAACAGACTAGCCAGTACTAAGCTGCTAAGGGCAAAGAAAATGGTCTGTGCGGTGTCTGCCCAGGAAACGCCGGCCGCTTTGATAAAAAAGCTGACGATTGACATGGCCAGCAGGTAGATACCGGCAACCAGGATCAAGGTGCTGTGATAAATGACATCCCTAGAGACATATACCCGGCTGGCCCAGCGATTAAGGCGTCGGGTTGTCAGGACAATGAGCGGAATAGCTGTTGCGATGATCCATCCCCGACCATCCCAGAATGAAGGGGCAATGACATTGGTCAGGAAGGCATCGGCGTACAGGGCAAAATTGTAACCATAGATCATCCCGAGCCCGAGGCAGATAGGCTTGATGGCTTGCAATTCCTGACGATGGCTGCGGCGGTACAGGTTTTCGATGAACCAGAGGCCAATGATGGCCTGGCAGAGATGCGCAAAGAAGAAGACTTTCTGGTGCAGGAAAGGCACCAGCAATCGACAGATTTCCAGCGTAGCGACCAGAAAGATCACGCCACACAGTATCATCAGTTTATGCTTGATCACCTCGGACAGGCGCTCGGCACTGATAATGGTGCCAAGTAACAGCAAACTGAGAATGCCGTTAAAAAGGCTTTCCGTCACCAGCGAAAACAGCAACGGATATCCGTAAATTAGCTGCAAGCCGGTGGTGCCTGCCCAGACAGCCCCGGACACACACACCAGCTGAAGCAGGCTCTTTTGCAGGTTCACCTGCCGGTATGTTGTTAGCAGCAACAGCAAAAGTGCCGCAAAACCGGTTGCGGCAACAAAGTAGCCCACGGGTCCCAAAAGAAATTCCAATGCTGAGTCCTTTTTTGTGGAAGTTTCTTATTATGAGACTAGACGAATTTGCCTCTGGCGGTGAAATCCGTGACCGTGCTTTGTGGCAAAATGTCTACCGGTGGTTAGCGGATGTCATGGAGAGGGCGGAGACTGAATCGACTCACAAATGGCATCGAGTGGCAGCCATTGCTGAAGGGTCTTGCGGGAATCTTCCGGTTCGTTACTGCTGGCGTAGATAGAAAATGCGATAAAGACAAATGGCAGACAGTTGAGTGTCAGTATCAGTAAAAGCTTGTTCATGCCGAATCCCCAAATTGTGTATGTCTCATCTCCCTGATTCGTTACTGCTCCTGTTTATGTGTTTACTGTAGAACACCACATTTGCGCACGTTGGCTTAATGATAAGAATGTTTTTTGGGAGTGTGGCAGAGGAGCTGCTCGGAACATAACAAACCCGCAAGCCTGAAAGAATACGTTGTCAGTATGAATAAATCGTCGCGCATAAATCATAGGGGACTGTAACTGGCAATATGACAGGCCAATTTTTTATTTTTGTTATAAAAAGCAACTCATGTCTTTGTTAAATGACACATCCACAGACATGGCAATATAGGTGGCACTCACTGGTTTTTTTTCAACTGATCGTCGATGACACTGTGCAGAAAAGACAGTGCCGCACGATGATCGCTGCGACTCATAAACCACTGTTTTTGATTGGTTTCCAGTGGCAGGAGTTCTAACCAGCGCTGACAGACCCAGGTCATATCGTTATAGTCGGGCATGGGGTAGTTAGCTGCATGCTCAGGGTATTCTTCAAACAGAGCCTTGAGGCTGCTTGAAATATCCCGGTCAACAAATTTTATTTCAGTCGGTGACCAGTTGGACAGTGGAGTGACATCGCCAAAGCGAAGGGCATCCTCCTCTTGCCAGTGTTTGTTGATCACATACTTTTCTACCCCTTTAACCGTGATACCCAGTAAACCATCGGGGAGTTGCTCAAAATCTGTAATGATTGCCCGGGTACCGAAATGACACAATGTCTCGCCGTCTTTCATACAGAGTCCGAACCCTTCGCCTGAGGCCATAGCCAGTTTAACCAGGCGAGTGTAGCGGGGTTCGAAAATCCTCAACTTACTGATCCCACCAGGGAGCAGATACAGCTGTAACGGGAATAGTGGTAACTGCATAGTTCTAGCCTTTACTGACGTTATTCTTTATTAAGTACGGTCCAACAGAAAGTTGGGTTTGCTATAACGTTCAGGAAAAGTATAAGCAGACAACTTTTGGATGCTGTCTGCTTTTCGATACTAGCTAACAGCGGCTTTTATCGCAGAGGTCAGTTGTCTAAGTTCTTGTTGACTAATGATAAATGGGGGCATTATGTAGACAAGTGTGCCAAAAGGGCGAATCCAGACACCCATGTCTACAAAAGTCTTCTGAATCGTGGCCATATCGACCGGTTGATACAGCTCGACCACCCCTATCGCACCCAGCCAGCGAACGGCTTTAACCGCGGGTAGCAGACCGATCGCCGGAAGCTGTTCAGCCAATTGATTTTCAATCTGTTTTACCTGCTTTTGCCAGTGTCCGTCGGCAAGCAGATCCAGGCTGGCATTCGCCACCGCGCAGGCCAGCGGATTGCCCATAAAGGTAGGGCCGTGCATGAAGCAGCCCGCCTCGCCACCACATACCGTATTTGCGACATGCGTGGTCGTCAGTGTCGCCGAAAGGGTCATATAACCGCCGGTTAACGCTTTTCCGACACACATAATATCAGGACTGATACCGGCGTGTTCACAGGCAAATAATTTTCCGGTTCGGCCAAATCCGGTGGCAATTTCATCGGCAATCAGCAATACCCCGTATTCATCACACAGTTCACGAACCCGTTTCAGGAAGTTCGGATGGTAAATTCGCATGCCTCCGGCGCCCTGTACGATGGGTTCCAGGATCACTGCGGCCAGCTCGGTATGATGGGCGATAAGTCTGGTACGGAAATCATCGACATCTGATTCATCCCACTCATCAAAAAAACCGCGCTGCGGGGAGTCGGCAAAAATGTGTTCAGGCAGAAACCCTTTGTACAGGCTGTGCATGGAGTTGTCCGGGTCGGTCACTGACATGGCGGCAAAGGTGTCGCCGTGATAGCCGTGCCGGACAGTCAGAAACTTAGGGCGTTGCTCACCTCGGGCGTGCCAGTACTGCAATGCCATTTTCAGGGAGACTTCCACGGCCACCGAACCTGAATCGGCCAGAAAAACATGTTGCAATGGTTCCGGGCTGATGGCGACCAGCTTGCGGCACAATTCCACTGCCGGCTGGTGGGTAATACCGCCAAACATAACGTGTGCCATCTTATCAATTTGCGACTTTGCTGCTTCATTCAGCATAGGGTGGTTGTAGCCATGAATGGTCGACCACCAGGAAGACATGCCATCAACCAACTGCCGACCGTCTTCCAGAGTCAGATAAACGCCTTCAGCATGGGTGACGGGATAGCAGGGAAGAGGAGCCAGGGTAGATGTGTAGGGATGCCAGACATGTTTCTGGTCAAAATCTAAATCCACCGGTTTGTTGTTATTTTGCACAGATGTAAACCTTGTGATTTCTTTATGGTTGACAGTCTACTGGCTCGAAGTAGACTAGCCAAGTATTAGGAAGCACA
This sequence comes from Photobacterium sp. GSS17, assembly GCF_028621875.1. Classification (NCBI taxonomy): domain Bacteria; kingdom Pseudomonadati; phylum Pseudomonadota; class Gammaproteobacteria; order Vibrionales; family Vibrionaceae; genus Photobacterium; species Photobacterium sp. GSS17. The sequence continues at coordinate 1,323,066 of NZ_CP117517.1, forward strand.
TAACAATAATTTTTGGTGTGGCAACAACGGCATGCCAAGAACAATAAAAACGAGGTTTTACACGTGGAAGTACGTCACGACTGGACAGTCGAGGAAGTTCAGGCGCTTTTCAATAAGCCGTTTATGGATTTGCTGTTCGAAGCACAGCGAGTACATCGCCAGCACCATGAACCGAACAAAGTGCAGGTCAGTACGCTGCTGTCGATCAAGACCGGTGCCTGTCCGGAAGATTGTAAATACTGCCCGCAAAGCGCGCATTATCGCACCGACGTTGACCGGGAGCGTTTGATGGAAGTCGAGCGGGTACTGGATGCGGCAGGTAAAGCCAAGGCGTCAGGCTCTACGCGTTTTTGCATGGGAGCCGCCTGGAAAAACCCGAAAGAACGTGACATGCCGTACCTGCTGGAAATGGTACGCGGCGTAAAAGCCATGGGGCTGGAAACGTGTATGACCCTGGGCATGATCACTGGCGATCAGGCCAATCAGCTGGCGGATGCTGGGCTAGATTATTACAACCACAACCTGGATACCTCGCCGGAGTTCTACGGCAATATTATTACCACCAGAACCTACCAGGATCGCCTGGATACGCTGAGCCATGTGCGTGATGCGGGTATGAAGATTTGTTCTGGCGGCATTATCGGCATGGGAGAAAGTGCCCGTGACCGTGCGGGTCTGCTGGTAGAACTGGCGAATCTGCCGGTGCATCCGGAAAGTGTGCCGATTAACATGCTGGTCAAGGTGAAAGGCACGCCACTGGAAACGGTGGATGATACCGACCCGTTTGATTTTATCCGTATCATCGCGGTTGCCCGTATCATTATGCCGCAATCTGCGGTACGACTGTCTGCCGGACGTGAAAAGATGAACGAGCAGATGCAGGCGCTGTGTTTCATGGCTGGTGCCAATTCCATTTTCTATGGCTGTAAACTGCTGACTACCCCAAACCCGGGGGAAGACAAAGACATGCAGTTGTTTGCCAAGCTGGGTATCAACCGGGACGAGCAAAGTGCCAAGCCGGATGAAATCCAGGAGCAGGAGTTGCTGAACCAAGTGGCTGAGCGGATGGCTGCCCGTCCGGGGAAAGACGATCTGTTCTACGATGCATCCCTTTAATCAACGCATCCAGTCAGCCCTTGCCGCGCGCCAGTCGCAGGGGCTGTATCGCTCACGCACCTGCCTTGAGCGTCAGGACTGTCAGGTGCTGGCGACCGGTTCACTTTCTCAAGCCTCATCTCCCCACCATGCTAAACGTTACCTGAACTTTTCCAGCAATGACTATTTGGGTTTGGCGCAATCTCCGGCCTTGGTCGAGGCATGGCAACAAGGGCTGATGCTCTATGGTGCCGGCAGCGGCGCATCCCCGCTGGTAACGGGGTATCAGCCAGCGCATCATCGATTAGAGAAACAGCTTGCAGACTGGCTGGGCTATGATCGCGCACTGCTGTTCAGTAGTGGTTTTGGTGCCAACCAGGCGCTGCTGTTTACGCTGTTGCAAAAAGGTGATCTGCTGATTCAGGACAAACTCAACCATGCTTCGCTGATGGAGGCGGGCATGTTGAGCGAGGCAACCATGCGGCGTTTTGCGCATAACGACACCGATGCACTGGCGCAGTTACTGGCTAAACAGACAAATGTCACTTCGGCTGAAACCGTGAAAATGGTGGTGACCGAAGGGGTGTTCAGTATGGACGGTGACTGTGCGCCCTTGTCTGCCATGCAGACATTGTGTCATGCGCATCAGAGTTTACTGGCCGTGGACGATGCTCATGGCTGCGGTTTGCTTGGCGATGAAGGCCGGGGAAGTTGCGATCAGGCTGGTATCCGCCCGGATATTTTAGTGGTGACGTTCGGTAAAGCCTTTGGTTTGCAGGGGGCTGCGATTCTTTGCAACGAGGATCTGGCTGAATATCTGGTGCAGTTTGCACGGCATTATATCTATTCGACAGCAATTCCACCGGCACAGGCTCATGCGCTCAGTCAGGCGTGCAGTATGATTCAGCAGCAGCACTGGCGCCGTGAAAAATTGCAGGAGCTTGGGCACATCCTGGCGGAAGCACTCGACCCGGCGGTAGAGCTGGTGGCAACTGATACTCCCATTAAGCCGGTACTGGTTGGCGACAGCCAGCGCGCGGTTGCAATGTCAGAGCAACTGCGGGACCGGGGCATTTGGGTCAGCGCTATACGTCCACCCACGGTGCCGGTGAATTCCTCCCGCCTGCGAATCACGTTGACGGCTAATCATGAGCCGTCGGATATCAGACAACTGGCCAATGCCATCAACGAGGTTTTTCATGCGCAGTGACGTGAAAATGATGATGTCGGATGATGCGGCTCTCCCGAATGCCGGAGAAAAGCAGGCGATTGCTGCGGCCTTTGGTCGCGCGGCCAAGCATTATGATAAGGCCGCAGAATTTCAGCGTCAGGTCGGTCATCGTCTGCTGAGTAAGCTCCCTGCGGCCTCAGTAGCAGGCAGTCAGATACTGGATCTCGGATGTGGTACCGGGTATTTCAGTGACCAGTTGACGCAGCGAGGGCTCAGGGTTTGTGCGGCAGATTTGTCGGTAAGCATGCTCGAACAGGCTCAGCGCCGCTGCGGCAATCGGGTTCAGTATCTACAGGCCGATGCAGAACAGCTGCCGCTTGAGGTGAATCAGTTTGATATGGCCTTCTCAAGCCTGGCGTTGCAGTGGTGCCGCGATTTATCAGTGCCGCTGCGAGAGCTCAAACGGGTGGTGAAGCCTGGAGGACGGATTTTGTTCTCCACCCTGGCTGATGGGTCACTGGCAGAGCTGAAAGCAGCATGGCAACAGGTTGATCAATATCAACACGTCAACCAGTTTCTCTCTCCGAACGAGATAAAACTTGCGCTGGCGCAAGCGGGGCTGCCACAGGCTGACCTAGAATTTTCACCTGTCACCATGTATTACCCGTCCGCGATGGATCTGATGAAAGATCTGAAAGGGATTGGGGCAACACATTTACAGCAAGGCCGTCAGGCCGGTTTAGCCGGACGCGCCAGACTGAAGGCACTGGAGGGCGCTTATGAAGCGTTCCGCACCCCGACGGGGCAGTTGCCAGCGACATATCAGGTTTGTTTTGGAGTAATTTTGAATGACTAACGCTTTCTTTGTCACGGGAACAGATACCGAAGTAGGTAAAACTGTTGCTTCACGCGCCATTCTTCATGCGGCGGGGAGTGCCAATATCAAGATGGCGGGTTATAAGCCGGTAGCTTCCGGCAGTGCTCCGACCAAGGACGGCATGCGGAATTCTGACGCACTGTATCTGCAGGATGCCTCTGTGGTTGAACTGACCTACGACGAAGTGAACCCTTATGCGTTTGAAGCGGCCGTTTCGCCTCATCTGGCGGCTGAAATGGAAAATAGGGTCATTGAGTTTGATGTTCTGTCACAAGGGCTAGCGCACCTGAAGCATAAATCTGACGTGGTATTGGTTGAAGGTGCAGGCGGTTGGCGTGTGCCCGTGTCGCGCAATGATTTTCTGTCCACGTGGGTGAAGCAGGAAAAACTACCGGTCATTCTGGTGGTCGGGGTGAAGTTAGGCTGTTTGAGCCATGCAATACTGACGGCCGAAGCCATTCGTCAAGATGGACTGGAGCTGGTGGGATGGGTCGCAAACCGTGTAAATCCGGGAACGGAAAACTACGCGGAGATTATCCGAATGCTGGATGAGAACCTGCATTGCCCTCGACTGGGTGAAATACCGTATATGCCGGGAGTGAAAAAACGGGACCTTTCTCAGTACATCGATTTGGCCCCTTTAGGTCTGATTGCGAACTGACAAATCGGCTTGGGTTGTTGCGGATAACACTCTGTCTGACATTCCCTCCGAACATAATGAAAAGAAAAAACCTGCCGAGGCAGGTTTTTTCTTTTCTGGTGATATCCCGTTCTTCAATGGGAAGGCAAAGATATCAACGACGTTTGAACAGACAAGGCAGGGTGTACCACGCTGATGCAAATAAAATCAGGCTGTATGCCAGTAACTCCACGCCTTCTTCAGCCATGGTTTTAATGTAGGCTTTGATAGCCGGGTCCAGATGTTCCCCCATCGCCGCTTGCCATAGAATGTTCATGCCATAAATGCGTGAGAAAACCAGCAGGGTAAAAACACCACCTACCATCATTCCGAAAGCCGGAGTCGAAGTGAATCGTACCAGTGGCTGAGTGGTCGTTTTAAGGTGGAAAATACTGTAACCAATGGCAGAAACGGACACCAGCCAGGCTGGGTATTTCCAGATACCGTGTCGGATGGCATCCAGGATACCGTCCATTTCACGAATAAAAATGGTCGCAAAGAAGCCGGTGACCAGCACCGCGAACCCGCGTTGAGATTCGTCTTTGATGGCAACCAGGCCAAACAGAATCACGGCAATCAGCAAATAGGCTTCCTGCCCGACTTCGATAATAGACGCTTCACCCATGTCGTTTTGAAAAATTCGTACATCAAGGTGGATAGCGAAGGCTGATAGTGCAAGCAAACTGGCAAATAAAAATGAGAGGCAAAATGGCCAGAAAATTGCGGAAGCTTTAACCGTAGACTTGTCTGCATCAGCAACTACAGAGTTGATAGACTGCATTAATAATACCTAAAGTGTGTGTATCGTGTTCAATTGTAATATGTATGTCAAATCGGACACACTATAGGCCACTTTACTGAATAGAGACTGAATTGTGAATCTGGATCACATTTCTTTGCTTTGTTTGTGCAAAATAAAACCTCCCGAAGGAGGTTTTATCATAATGAGGTGGGAAGATCAGTTTTCGCCCGTCAAACCGAGCAGGGCTTCCTGAGTGTCATTCAGACCTGTTTTGCTGTTATCCAGCCCCAGTTCTTTATGGGCTTCTTCAACAGACATGCCAAGGTGACAACGCAGAATGTCGATTGCGACCTGGTAATTTGCGTGATCAGCCATCGGTCCTCCTTGATAATTCGACGACGTAAGAAAATGAAATCTTGTTGTCGATGACAATAGTCAAACCGACCTCCAGATACAATAAGACTAAAGTCTAAGGTCGTATTTTGTACGCTGTATAGTCGTTAACCCTTACCGGATACAGGTTAAGAACAGGATGCCGGACTAAAATAGTGTGGTACGAAATGAAACAGAGTAACGTATTGAGTTAAATAGAGTTATCCATGAGTAGAAAAACACTAACGAAAGGTAACAATTTATCACTTTCACTTGTTTTTCGTTTCGACGACCATACTATAAAGACCAACATAAATTGATTCACAGGGCGCTTGTTATTTATGCCTGCGCGCTGTGAGAAGGAACCATCCTTTCAGGAGAGAACATATAACATGAAGCGTATTGCATTGTTTTTGGCAACCAACCTGGCTGTACTGCTGGTATTCAGTGTTGTCTTGAACATTATTTATGCCGTAACCGGTATGCAACCTGGCAGCCTGTCTGGTTTGCTGGTAATGGCAGCACTGTTTGGTTTTGGTGGCTCGTTGATTTCACTGTTCATGTCGAAATCAATGGCGTTACGCTCGGTTGGCGGTATGGTGATTGAGCACCCGCGTAACGAGACTGAGCACTGGCTGATGGAAACTGTCGCGCGTCAGGCACAGCAGTCTGGTATCGGCATGCCAACAGTGGCTATTTACGATTCTGCGGACATTAACGCATTTGCAACCGGTGCCAAGCGTGACGATTCGCTGGTTGCGGTTTCAACCGGCCTGCTGCACAGCATGACGCGTGATGAAGCTGAAGCCGTACTGGCGCACGAAGTCAGCCATATCGCGAATGGTGATATGGTTACTATGACCCTGATGCAGGGTGTGGTGAACACCTTTGTTATTTTCGTATCCCGTTTGGTTGCCGGTGCAATCAGCGGCGTGAACAATAACGATGAAGAAGGTGAAGGGGGCAGCTACCTGACTTACTTTATTGTTTCGTCGATCATGGAAGTGCTGTTTGGCATTCTGGCGAGCATCCTGACTATGTGGTATAGCCGCCACCGTGAATTTAAAGCGGACGCTGGTTCAGCCCATCTGGTTGGCAAGCAGAAGATGATTGCGGCACTGGAACGCCTGAAAATGAGCCAGGAATCCCAGCTGGAAGGTTCTATGATGGCATTCGGCATCAACGGTAAAAAGACTCTGTCTGAGCTGTTTATGACGCACCCACCACTGGATAAGCGTATTGACGCGCTTCGTCGTGGTGAACACCTGTAATCGGCAATATGGGCAATCGTTATGGATTGAGAACAGAACAACCTCTTAGCGACTGCCCAGCTACGTTCATATCGGTGTCCATGTCTATGCCCATATCGGGTGTCTACATTGGTGGCCGTCTGAGCGCCTAAGAATGGCGCGCTGTAATCTACAAAACCAGCAGAGTGACTCTGCTGGTTTTTTTATCTTAAAGTCTGAGTGAAACCGGGTAATTAGGCGTTTATTTGACTGTATAGTGTTGGATGCCTGAGACTGGTAATTTTCGGTCTTCATAGAACATTAAAATTAATGTATTGGTTAAATCATTTAGTACTCGGTTATTCCTATAGAGTGCAAATATAAATAAAGCGTTTTATTCTCATTTTAATAACAATTAAAATCAGCCAGTTCTGACTCAAAGTAAATAAATGATTTTGTTTTTATAAGTTTAATGTAGATATTAACCGTTGGAGTGATATCATCCTGTTTGATATAACCTCTGTTTTCTCATTTTTTAAATTTATACTGGCTATCAGTTCTTTTGGTATTAAGAGGCTTTATGCGTTGGTTGAATAATGTCAGTTTCAAATACAAACTTACCATTCCTATTACCGTTATTATCCTGTCATTTACATTTTTGATTGTTCAGGTGTCTGTGGTTTTCAGTGAACAGCATAAGGTGAACAAGGTACTCAACGAACAGGTACAGCCTGTGCTGGATGAGATGGAAGATGCGTACCGGGACATTTATCAGGTTATGACTGCAGGAATGGGGATGGCATTAACCCTGCCTGATGACAAAGAAATGATTGAGTTTCATAAATTCAATTTCTATGACAATGCCCCTAAAGCTGCACCAAGAATCGCATCTCCTCACCAGTTGGTTGATATTGGTTTTTTGCCAGAAGCCAGCAGAAATAATATTATTCAGCTAGAGAATAAATATGATGTCTGGCAGAAAAGATATGAGTTTATTGTGACTCATCCTGAGCAGGCTCTGGATTATTATCGGGATCATGAAGACATAGCAGAAAAAGACTTCGAAGAAATTCGCGGGTTAATTAAAGTGATCCGAGGGGAAATTATTGATGCCCGTGAAAAATTAATTCAGGAGGTGGCGGAGCACAGCGAAGCTGCCCAAACGATTCTGCTGACGGGCTCCGGGATAACGATAGTGGTGTCGTTAGCCATTGCCTTTGTGATGACTCGTTTGGTGGTCAATCCCTTGCATCAACTGACAGATTCGTTGAAAGCTATTTCTGATGGCGATGGTGATCTGACCGCGCGGGTACCGGTGATGGGTCAGGATGAAACCGGGCAACTGGCGACGGCTTATAATATCTTTGTCGGAAAAATTCAGGCGACCCTGGAGAAGGTGGTTGCCTCTTCAGATCTGCTGCAGCGTGAGGCGGCCTATTTGAGCTCACTGACAGCAAACATTGTTTCGTCCTGCCATGTGCAGCAACACGAGTGTCTGGCGGTTGAATCTGCGGTCAGTGAATTAAGCGCAACCAGTCATGCCGTCAGTGATCATGCCGCTGAGGCAGCCAATGCCACACAGGCTTTTAATCAGCAATCCGGTACCATGCAACTTACTCTGGCTGATTCAGTGGCTGCAATGGAACAGCTTTCGGCGGAAATCAATGAATCCAGCCTGATGATGCAGGAGCTGGAAAAGAACGTAGTGGATATATCATCGATTCTGGAGGTTATTCGGGGGATTGCTGATCAAACCAATCTGCTGGCCCTGAATGCTGCCATCGAAGCGGCCCGCGCGGGCGATCAGGGAAGAGGGTTTGCTGTGGTTGCTGATGAAGTGCGCGCACTGGCCAGCAAAACGCAAAACTGTACCAATGAAATCCACAGCATGATCGAAACCCTCAAAGGGACAGCCGAGCGATCAGTACAGGTAATGCGCAGTAACGCCAAAGCGGGTGCAGATACGGTGGCTCGTTCTCAGGAAACCAATGTTGCGCTGGATGTGATGAATCAGTCTATTGTGATGATCAGTGACATGAACACGCAGGTTGCCGCCGCGGCCGAACAGCAAACGGCCGTGACGGGAAGTTTGACTGAAAATATTCATGCCATTGTGATGGGATGTAATGACACGCTCAGCCACATTGAGAGTGCACAAAAAGTGTGTGATGCACTGGCTGCGCAGAGCACAGAACTGGATTCCCTGATGGGGCAGTTTAAAGTGTGATGCACCGGAGTAATGCACAGGACTGATACGCAAGACTGCTGCGAAGAACTGATTTGTCGGTTAGCGCTCAGGTCTGTTGTGTCGTGCAAGGCAACCACGACCTGAGCGCTTCACTTAACAGATAAGGGCAGCACTACTGATCCGACGGTCGAATTCGATAGATGCCGCCACTGTCAGTTGAGAAATAGATCCAGCCTTCCGGGCTCTGCGCCAGAGCCCGGATCCGCTCATCGAGCGATTCCAGCAACCGTTCTTCATGGCGAATACTGCCATCAGCCTGAGGTTCAACCCGGTTGAGGTGGCGCAGTTTGAGTGCCCCGCTGAACAGGTTTCCCCGCCAGGCCGGAAAGCTGCTTCCTGTGTACAGCATCAGACTGCCGGGGGCGATGGACGGGATGTAGACTTTTTTCGGCGACTCAATCCCCGCCTTTTCGGTTGCTTCCCCGACATCGACGGGTCCCCAATACTCTTTGCCGTGTGACGTGACAGGCCAGCCGTAATTGACCCCTTTGCGGATCAGGTTGATTTCATCGCCGCCACGCGGGCCGTGCTCGATAGACCACAGGCGACCAGTTGTTGAGTCATAAGCCATGCCCTGTGGATTGCGATGGCCCAAACTCCAGATTTCGTGCAGCGCATTTGGTGTGCGGACAAATGGATTATCCTCAGGCACAGAGCCATCGAGGTTAAGTCGAAGTATCTTGCCGGCGTGGGTCGTCATATCCTGACCGTTAGGCCGATGGCCGCGGTCACCCACAGAAAAAAACAGGTGATCATTTTGATCAAAGGCGATCCGGCTGCCGAAATGGCGGGAGGTGTCGCTGGCAGATTGAGTGACGAGCAGTTCCTGCCATTGGATCAGGCGGTTACCTTCCAGTTTGGCTCGGGCAAGGGCGGTGGCAGCCTGTCCGCTTTTGCCTGTCACAGACTGGCTGTAGGTGAAATAGTACCAGGGCTTGCCGGATGGCTTCGGCTCTTTCGCCACATCCAATAAACCTCCCTGACCATACACCGCAACGTGAGGCACCCCGCTGAGCTGTTGCCAGTCACCAGAATCGAGATTCAGTAACATGGCTTTGCCTTCACGGAACGTAACCAGGAGATGTTGATCGTCAACAAAAGCCATGCCCCAGGGCGTACCCTGTTGTTGTGCGATGCGCTCGACCTGGTAGGGCATGCCCTGACTGCTCCCCGTGAAGAGGATAGTACTACTCGTTTCTGAATCCGTTGCGGCTGAAGCATAGGCGTAAGAAACAAACGAGTAAGAAATAAACACATAAGAAACAAACACGGAAGAGACAAACGCTGAGGAGACCGTTATCACAAAGCCGATTGCCGCTGAAACTCTTTTTGCGGAGGAGAGAGCGACCGAGACACCATTAGTCAGTGTCAATCCGGGTAATCCTAGTAGCATTCCCCCGGTCAATATGCCTTTCATTAATTGCTGAAACATGCAGACAATCCTGTTCTGTTTTTCATGTATCCGATGATGACAAGTGTAACCATCATTGCCTGGGTTTGCCTGAATCGCCACTTGGCATACGGCAGTCTGATCAGGCAAAGGACTGATTTAGCGCCAAGCTGATTTTGTAACAGAGTGAGTAGGCAACAGTGAAAGATCAGGTTTCGGCCAGATGTCGGGCAATAATGCCAGCCAGGGTAGCCAGCCCCTGCTGCCACTTCGGTGTGTCCTCGTAGTTCGCAAAACTGAACCGTATGCAGTGCCTGTGCTGATCTTTGGCGCTGAACATATTTCCCGGCAGCAGGCTGATGCCTTTGGCTAGGGCTTCCTGATAAATACGATTGCTGTCTGCTGGCTCCGGTAAGATCAGCCAGCATAAATATCCGCCTTCAGGTTGAGTCAGGTGATAGCGTTCTTTCAGATGCGGATAACGATCCAGTGCCCAGGACAGAGCCTGGAAAAACAGTTTTTGTTTTTTGCTGTAGCTGCGACGTATTTTGCCGAGGTGATCGCGGTATTTACCGGTCGTCAGGAATTCGCCGACGGCAGAGTGCAGCAGATTGGGGCTGCCCATATTGTCGGTCATCAGGCGTTTTTCGATCACGGGCTGATATTGTCCAGCAATCACCCAGCCAATACGTAATCGGGAATCGAGGGTTTTGGAGAGGGAATTACAGTAAATCACCCGGTTTTCGGTATCCAGCGTTTTGAGCGGCAGCGGCCGCTGGTGGTAAGCCAGCCCGCCAAATACATCATCTTCAATAATGGGGATGCCGCCAGTCAGTGAGAGGAATTCCCGTCGCTCCTGTATTGACATTACATGGCCGGTTGGGTTGTTGAAGCTGGGGTTGATCAGGATAGCTTTGACTGGCCAGTTTTGAAGGGCGGCTTCCAGCGCACCGAAATGCCAGCCGTACTGAGCATCAAACGGAATTTCGATAGCCTGCAGGCCGAGAGATTCAAGCAACAACAGGTTGCCAAAGTAACTGGCTGATTCAAGCAGCACAATATCGCCTGGCCGGGTGATCGCTTGCAAACTCAGGCTGATGGCTTGCTGGGCGCCATGTGTGATCAACAGTTCACTGGCTGAGGTCGTGATGCCCAGCTCGCGGTTGATTCCCACCAGTTGTTTCAGCAGGTTTTCATCACCGGGGGGTAACTGGTAATGGCTGGGAATATGGCTTTGATAACGACTGTGGCGACCGATTTCAGCATACAGAGAACGAATAGCGGGAAAATTCGTGTCCGGGTGCGCTGAGCCCATCGGCAGCACCTCTCTCGATGCCGGTAACCGCATGATGTTTTTGCTGAGGGTCATCAGATCCACAAACTCCGGTTCAGGCACCGGGACTGTCGGGACACTATGTAATCCGGCAGCGACCCGATAACCCGAGCGGGGACAAGCCGTTATTTTGCCGCCGGCTTCCAACTGCTGGTAGGCACGGATGACGGTGTTCTTGCTCAGGTTCAGTTCGCGGCTTAGCTGACGAATGGACGGCAGTTTGTCACCCGGAAGATAACTGTGTTTATCAATCTGGTCATTGAGCCAGTTGAGTACCTGTTGATATTTGGTGATGCCCGGTGATGGTGTTGCTTTCATCCTTCTGTACCCTAAAAATCACTGTTATCTGTGCCTGTTAACATTTCTGTACCCCTATAAAGTAAAGACTCTGTGAAAAAATGCAAAGTGAGAGAGTCATGCTGGCACGCTTTATTCCGTTTATTTTTGTTGTTCTTTGGAGCTCCGGTTTCATTGGTGCCCGGCTAGGGTTGCCTTATGCCGAGCCGATGACTTTCCTTTTATTACGCATGTTAGCGAATATCGGTGTGTTTCTGTTGCTGGTTGTGATCTTGCGTGCCCGTCTGCCGACAGGTAAAGCGCTGGGGCACTGCCTGGTCGCCGGGTTACTGATCCATGGCTTCTACTTGGGGGGAACCTATATTGGCATTAGCCTTGGCATGTCTGCCGGGCTGTGTTCACTGCTGGTCGGGTTGCAGCCGATTGTCACGGCACTGGTGATGTTTGCCGCTGCAGGTGAACGTATGAGACCCACACAGTGGGCTGGATTAGTGCTTGGCTTTATCGGGATCGCCCTGGTACTTCAGGGGAACATGTCCTGGCATCAGGATGGTAACCGAACGGCAGCGTATGCGTTTACGATTCTGGCGTTGCTGGGGATTACCTTCGGCACCTTGTATCAGAAACGGTTTTGCCAGAATGTCGATATGATTGGCGGAGCGGTTTGGCAATATGCGGCGGCTGCCACTCTGTTTTTGCCGGTAGCACTGATGACGGAAACCATGGCTGTGAATTGGACGCCAACGTTTATCTTTGCGCTGAGCTGGCTGGTACTGGTGCTCTCGGTGGTATCAATTCTGCTGCTGCTGTACATGATTAAGCACGGTGAATCGTCAAAGGTTGCCTCAACTTTTTATCTGGCACCGCCAATGACGGCGTTTCAGGCCTGGCTGGTATTTGGTGAAACGTTTGATAAATATGGTGCGATGGGGTTTGCCCTGGCGGCGGTAGCGGTATACCTGGTGATTCGTCGGCCAAACATCCGACCGGCTCAGGCTACCCAGTACGGCGTCTCTTCCCGCTAACTGTCGCCAAGAGTACAGCGAACCTTGAAACTAAAAAGCCCGCTTCAGTATTCGTTTTCGATACAGAAACGGGCTTTTCCATTACTGGCCTGCTACCAGCACGATCAGAACGGATACCAGAATAACTGGTCGGACTGGTGTCTCAGCCAGAAACCGCCAGCGAGAACCAGCGCAATGGTTGTCAGCACCATATAATCCACAGACTGCATTGGTTTCAGGCTGTACCATGTCCGTTTGTTGTGGCGGCCAAAACCACGCAGCGTCATGGCGTTGGAAATCACATCGGCCCGGTCCAGACTGGAGAAAATCAACGGGCCGAGTATTTTGGCCACATTTTTCAGGCGAGTGAAAACAGGGGCATTTTTCGAGATATCAACGCCACGAGCCTGTTGGGCATGCATGATATTGATAAAGTCTTTGGTCACTTCCGGGAGATACCGCAGGGTCAGGCTGACGGCATAGGCGATCCGGTATGGTACGCCCAGCCGGTTCAGACTGGCCGAAAACTCAGTCGGGTGCGTGGTGAAAACAAATACCAGCGCGATGGGGAACATGCTGAAATATTTCAGGGTGACCGTCAGCAGATAAAACAGGGTTTCCTGAGTCAGGGTATAGTGGCTGGTCAGGGCCAGCAGTACCGTCTCGCTACCCATGTATTCTGTTCCCTGTTGCGGCGCAATCAGGTACATAAACAGCGCGTTGAGCAGCAGGACGGTTACGGTGCCTGTCATCAGCGTTTTGTAGTTGGAGAACGGCACGCCCGACAGCTTCAGCAGAGCAAAACCTAAGGCGATCATGGCCGTGATGATGCGGATATCAAACGTGATCAGCACCATGGTCACCCAGGCCATGAACAGGACAAACTTGGTAATACCATTCAGTTTGTGCAGCGGTGAGCCGGTATTGATGTAACTGATACCGAATTTGATTTTATTGGTTTTCATACGTGTGCGCTTGCCTCATGGTGAATGAAGCAACGAATAAAGTGATCGATTCGTTCAATGCCAAGTTTCTGAGCCAGCGTGTACAAACTGGTCACCGTCAGGTTGGCCTGTTCCAGCAACGAAGGCTGACTGAAAATGGTGTTAACCGGTGCATCTGCCAGCAGCTTGCTGTCGGCAATCACAATCGCCCGGTCGGTGTATTCCAGCACCAGATGCATATCATGTGAGATGATCAGGATAGTCAGTCCCAGTTTCTGGTTCAGCTCGCGGATAAACGCCATCATCGCGGTATAGTGACGGTAATCCTGTCCGGCAGTAGGTTCGTCCAGAATCAGCAGTTTGGGTTCCAGTACCAGCATTGTTGCGATGGTCACCCGCTTTTTCTGACCATAGCTCAGGGCATCTACTGGCCAGTGACGGTAGCGACCCAGCCCACACAGTTCCAGGGTAGCCAATACCTTCTGCTCAACCTCAGATTCCGGCAGACCGCGGTGGCGCAGACCAGATGCGACCTCGTCAAAGATCATATGATGGGAAATCATGTGATTTGGGTTTTGCAGAACAACCCCGATATCTTGACTGCGCTCCGAAATAGAACGCTGGGTCAGGTCTTTGCCTTCAAAGTGCATTGTGCCCTGATCCGGGGCGATGACGCCCATAATCAGCCGGGTCAGAGTCGATTTCCCGGAACCGTTCTTACCCAGCACCGAGACAAATTCTCCCTGGCGCAGGGTAAAGCTGATGTCGTCCAGTGTCTGCTTCTGGCCGTCGTAGGAGTAACCCAGATGACTGACTTCCAGAAGAGGTGTGGCTTGATTGGTTTGCGATTGGGGAGTCTGTAAGGTTAGCCAGTTAAGGACGTCAGATTTAAACGCATCCAGCTGCATCGTCTGTAATGAGGCTGGCTGATCAGATGCACGGACAGTACAGCCCGCTGCTTTCAGAGCAGACAGGTACAATGGCTCTCGGATACCGTGTTCACCCAGTAGCGGACTGGCCAGCAGCTCATCTGGAGTCATGTTGGCAACAATCTGGCCACGTTCCATCATCACAATCCGGTCAACCGGGCAGTGGAGGACATCTTCCAGACGGTGCTCAATGATCACGACAGTTTTGCCGGTGTCACGGTGCAATTGGTCAATGATCTCTATGGTCGCCTTGCCAGTTTTGGGATCCAGACTGGCCAGTGGTTCGTCAAATAGCAGGATATCTACGTCATCTACCATAACTCCGGCCAGTGATACACGTTGCTTCTGGCCGCCGCTCAGATCAAACGGCGACAGATGCAGCATGTCATCCAGCTCCAGCATCTTGGCGGTCTCTTCGACCACACGGTGCATCGCACCCGGTGCAACCATCTGGTTTTCAAGTGCAAAGGCAATATCCTCGCCGATGCTCAGGCCGACAAACTGGCCGTCGGTATCCTGCAGCACCGTTCCGACCTGGCAGGTCAGTTGGTGTAAATCCATGTGCTGGGTGCACTGACCATTAATGGTCAGTGAGCCGGAGATATCACCTTTGATGGCAAAAGGAATTAACCCGTTCAGGCACTGGCCAAGGGTGGATTTGCCGCTGCCGCTTGGTCCGACGATCACGACCTTTTCGCCTTTTTCAATCGTCAGGTTGATGTTCTTCAGGGTTGGCTGCTCTAACGCCCAATATTTAAAAGAAAAATCTGAAAACTGGATGGACATGCGTTAGTACGCCTCTTTCAGGTTGTAACTGAGTTTTTTACGTTTTGCGACTGCGGTCAGGATGAAGTGGCCGACCACCGCAATCAGTATCGTGTTGCCCGCGGCAATGATGGTCAGCTGTGCCATTACCTTGGTAAAAGGTTCGGCGTAGAGGATGGCGTCAAGCATGGCGGAACTGCCATAACCTACAACATTGCCAATAAAGGCCAGCAGTACGAACAGGCAGAAATCGAGCTTGGAGAAATGGCCTTTCTCAAGGCGTTCGCGAGTGAGTTTCGGATACAGGCCAATCAGTAAGCCGACGATGCCGGAGCCCAGCACCCAGGTAATCCAAACGCCCCAGCCAGCAAATAAGTCGGTGACCCAGTGTCCAATGAAGCCGACCAGAAAGCCAACCAGTGGGCCAAACAGGACGCCGAACAAAGCCAGTACAGCCATGGCCGGTTTGAGGGTGGTGTTGGCAAAGACAGGAATACCGAACATAGGCAAACCGCCTATGCCGTATAACGCTGCACCAATAGCAATAAGTACAACTGTCTTGGCAGATAAATTCATGACATACCTTTCTAATTCACTGACGTTGCCCGTAGGCGAGTCTGTTGATTTGCCGGCCTTGTAAACGCTGCTTTGCAAGTGGCGGGCGCTGGCATAGCCAGACAGATGTCATATCCGGGAAGAGAGGTAAATCCATTTTTTCGCAAGAGCAGGGTGGTCGGCAGACACAAGCGGCGCATGATACATGAAGCCGCTAAATAAATGAAATCTTTACTTCCGGACGTCTATTCCTTGCCCGATTTGTTGTCATCAGCGTATACCTTGTAACCTGAAAAAACACAGTGATTTCGTTTTTACTCTTCCTATTCGGCGGGCATTGACGACGACTAAACTTAGAAGTACAGAGAGAAGAAGTACGCAGGCTGCCTTTAAAAATATGCAATCATCAGCAATACTGTAAGTTAATCAAGGCAGCTTGATCGGTGTTGATATTGGGTCTTAGCCACACGTTAAATGGCTGTTTCTAGGATGATAAGTTATCGTTTTAGCAAGGATGTCCCAGTTAGTGCTAAAGCGCACTGTTTTCTCTGTTCTGCTCACAATAATAGCGAGAACATAGGCTGATAACGAAAGTTATGCTTTTCCGCCGATATTGCTGAGAACTATCTAAACGGCTGGAAATAATGAATTTTCCACTTTATTTTTTCACTTAGTTAGTAAATACTGCTGTTTCATATCGCTTTAATGTAAAGCGCGTGAAATTTGAACATTCCGATTCTTGTCAAGCTTTAACTTGCTTCGAAAACATGCGCTGATACACAGAATCCGCATGGGCTCAGTTAGGAAGTTGAGGTAGAATCGGTTACTATCAGTAACAGCTATCCCGCCATTCCGGCAGGGTGCAGAGCCAAATCATATTGGAGATACAGCTTGATTAATGTATTCCTTGTAGATGATCACGAACTGGTTCGCACAGGGATCCGACGTCTTCTTGAAGATGTCCGTGGTATTAAAGTGGTAGGGGAAGCCGACAGTGGTGAAGAAGCCGTAAAATGGTGCCGAAATAATCATTCGGACATTATTCTTATGGATATGAACATGCCGGGTATCGGCGGTCTGGAAGCCACGCGTAAAATTTTGCGCTTCAGCCCTGATATCAAAATCATCGTTCTGACCATCCACACTGAAAACCCGTTCCCGACGAAAGTGATGCAGGCAGGTGCCGCAGGTTATTTAACCAAAGGGGCAGGGCCTGATGAAATGGTGAATGCGATTCGCGCAGTGAATAGCGGACAACGTTATATTTCACCGGAAATAGCGCAACAAATGGCACTGAGCCAGTTTGCGCCAAGCTCAGAAAACCCATTCAAAGATCTCTCTGAACGCGAACTGCAGATCATGATGATGATTACGAAAGGGCAGAAAGTGACCGAAATTTCGGAGCAATTGAATCTGAGTCCTAAAACGGTTAACAGTTACCGCTATCGCCTGTTCAGTAAGCTGGACATTAATGGTGATGTCGAACTCACCCACCTTGCGATTCGCCACGGAATGTTAGACACAGAGACGTTGTAGTGTCAGAACAGTTTGACGCAAAAAGTTTTCTAAAAACCGTTACTCACCAGCCAGGCGTCTACCGAATGTATGACGAGGCTGGTGAGGTTATTTATGTCGGTAAGGCGAAGGATTTAAAGAAACGCCTGTCCAGCTACTTTCGCACCAATGTCAGTGGTGAAAAGACCAGGGCTTTGGTCAAAAACATTGCCAAAGTTGATGTCACGGTAACGCATACCGAAACCGAAGCGTTAATTCTGGAACACAACTACATCAAGTTGTATTTGCCCAAATACAATGTCCTGCTCCGCGACGATAAATCCTACCCTTACATCTACCTGAGTGCTAACCAGCACCCCCGTCTGACTATTCACCGCGGCGCGAAAAAGCGCAAAGGGGAATACTTTGGTCCGTATCCGGATGGCGGCGCAGTACGCGAAAGCCTGCACCTGTTGCAAAAGGTGTTCCCTATCCGTCAGTGTGAAGACTCGGTGTATGCAAACCGAAGCCGTCCCTGCCTGATGTACCAGATTGGCCGTTGTCTCGGGCCCTGTGTGAAAGGGCTGGTCAGCGACGAGGATTATCAGGAGCAGGTGAATTTTGTCCGTTTGTTCCTTAAAGGGAAAGACCGTCAGGTGATTGCATCCCTGGTCGAAAAGATGGAGCAGGCGAGCCAGCAGCTGGCGTTCGAGAAAGCCGCGATGTACCGGGATCAAATTCAAGCGCTGCGCCGGGTACAGGAGCAGCAGTTTGTCAGCCAGGACAGTGATGACGATCTGGATGTCGTAGGCATTGCGCACGAAAATGGCATGGCCTGTATTCATGCGCTGTATATCCGTCAGGGCAAGATTCTGGGCAGCCGCAGTTATTTCCCGAAAATGCCGGCAGAAGCTGACATTACCGAGGTGCTGTCCAGCTTTGTCTGTCAGTTTTATCTGAATCAGGCAGAAGGCAGGGTCATCCCATCTGAAATTTTGCTGGGTGAGTCGTTAGGCGATGAGCAATCGGTGATTGCGGAAACGCTGTCGGATCTGGCCGGGCGAAAAATCACGATTAAGACCCATACGCGCGGGCATAAAGCCAAATTTCAGAAACTGGCTCAGACCAATGCCCGTACGGCGCTGATCAGCAAGCTGAACCACAAGCTGACCATTCACCAGCGTTTTGTGGCGCTGCGTGAAGCATTGGGGCTGAATACGCTTGAGCGTATGGAGTGTTTCGATATCAGCCACACCATGGGTGAAAAAACCGTTGCGTCCTGCGTGGTCTTCAACAAAGAAGGGCCGCTGAAACAGGAATATCGCCGTTACAATATTTCCGGTATCACCGGTGGCGACGATTACGCCGCGATGGCTCAGGCACTGGAACGTCGTTATGGTTCGCAGATCGATCCTGACAGAATTCCCGATATTATTTTTATCGATGGGGGTAGAGGTCAGCTCTCAAGAGCGTATGATGTAGTAGCACCTTTGATGGCCGAATGGCCGACCCGTCCGATTCTGGTGGGCGTGGCGAAAGGCACGACCCGAAAACCCGGCCTGGAAACCCTGTTGCTCACAACAGGCGAAGAATTTACCATGCCTTCAGACTCTCCGGCGTTGCACCTTATTCAGCACATCAGGGATGAAAGCCACAATCATGCGATCAGTGGTCACCGTGCACAGCGGGCGAAGGTAAGAAAACGCAGTGTGCTGGAGGATGTGGAAGGCATAGGTCCGAAGCGTCGTCAGGCGTTGCTCAAATACATGGGTGGTTTACAGGAACTCAAAAAAGCAAGCAGAGAGGAAATCGCCAAGGTTCCAGGGATTAGCAGGGCACTGGCAGAAAAAATCTATGACGCACTGCAACACTAGCGGTGTGGCGATACAAAAATTCACAATAAGAACTAATTGATTATGCGTTTAACGATTCCAAATATTTTAAGCTTCATACGGCTATCGCTTATCCCTTTTTTCGTGATTGCTTTTTACCTGCCGTATCAGTGGGCTCCTTTTGCAACCGCGTTGATTTTCTTTGTCGCCGGTGTGACAGACTGGTTTGATGGCTACCTCGCCCGTAAACTGAATCAGACTACCCGCTTTGGCGCTTTTATTGATCCGGTGGCGGATAAGGTGATGGTTGCAACCGCGATGGTGTTGGTGGTCGAACACTATCATTCTATTTGGGTGACCATCCCGGCGATCACTATGATTGGTCGTGAAATCATTATTTCGGCTTTGCGTGAATGGATGGCCGAGTTGGGTAAACGCTCCAGCGTGGCTGTTTCCTGGGTCGGTAAGGTGAAAACCGCCTCTCAGATGCTGGCCCTGTTGCTGCTGCTGTGGCATCCGGTCGAGTGGATAGTCTGGGTAGGGTATGTCGCTTTATATGTCGCAATGATTCTGACTTACTGGTCGATGTACATTTATCTGCGTGCTGCTAAAGACGACCTGTTTAATGCCGAGCATATGTAACCCTGGCTGACACGCATTTTGGGTGCATCAATCTTGAAGACATTAATGTTGAAAGTATCGTTGAAAGCGTCAATGTTAAAAGTACCAATGTTGAAAGCATCAATGTTGAAAGCAGCAACCGGATGCTGAACGCCTGAATGACAAAAGCCGCCTGACTGGCGGCTTTGTGCTTTCTGGTGGTTACTCGATGGTAATGCGCTTGTGGGCAATACCGGCGTGGCAGTCAATACAGGTTTCCCCCCTTTGTTCAATCATTTCATGGTTTAGCCGGGCGCGCTGAGGCTGTTTGGACAGATCAAAGTTCTCACCGGAATGACAATGGCGGCAGGTGCCTGAATCACTGGCTTTCATATCCTCCCAGACGATCCGGGCCAGCCTTGGCCTGTGCTCCTCAAAGTTCTCTTTGGTGACCGTGCCTTTCATCATGTGGTAGATATCTGCCGTCGCCGCGATTTTCACTTTCATCTTATCGATAAACTCGTGGGGTACATGACAGTCTGCACAAGTGGCCAGAACTTTATCGTCACTGACATAATGGGGCGATGCCTTGTACTCTTGCACGATGGTGTCCATTTTCAGGTGGCAGCTGAAACAAAATGCGTTCATGTTTGAAGCCACCATGACACCCTGGAAACTGACCAGCCCGATGACGACAAGGACGATGCCAATCGGGATACCAAGCAGCAGTGGCTTTTTCAGCCAGCGCCAAAACTTTTTTGTCCGGGAACGTGGTTCTCCCATAATGCCTCCTTAGGGTATTGCCGGGCATGAGGTTGTCATGCCCGGCATCCCGGACTATTTGCTGTCGTTGAGGTAGCGGTCTTTAAAGGCATCCTGTGCTTCTTTTCGTGCCTTTTTGACATTTTCCGGTTCATTACCCGTGAACCAGGCATGCTCAGGTCGGTTGAGGATTTCATCCAGTACTGCGCGAGCCCGGGTGGCGCTGTCGGTTTTTCCGTCATGCTCCGCTTTTTCGAGGATCTCCATAAACTGCGGAACCATTTCGATATAAAACCGTTCAGCCACTTCATACATGCCGTGCCACTGGACATAATCCGGTGCCTGCATAGCCGCACCATGGCGCGCTCTGCGGCCTTCGTGATGCCAGAGATAGAACCAGGTCCATTCAATTTCTTCGTCGAACTCGGTGTCAGTCAGCAGTTTTTCTTTTTGCAGGACTTCCATCATGGCTTTGCCGGGGCGGGCAAACTTGTCGTTGTAGAGTTCAACCAGTGAATCAAACTGCTGGTAGAAATTGTCGATCATGGATTTGGTATGGCATGACTGACACACATTTTTCATGTCTGTCCGTCTGTCCTGCCAGGACTTGGTTTCTTTACCGGATGCCTTGTCTTTGGCGTCAATTTTCTCCGAAATGGCCGGGCGCAAGGTCCAGGAGATCCGGTTACCCACATCATGGGTGACAGGCAGTTCGCGGGTTGCTGACATATGGCAGGTTGCACAGGTTGGCGCGGCATCATAGTCTTCACCGACTACCCATTTGGCCGAATCCATATTCATTTTATCGACGTGGGCAAAGAAGTTGATACCGTGCTTAGACTCTTCATAAACCTCTTTCTGCGGATGGTCTGGGCCTAAGTGGCACTTGCCGCAGGCTTCAGGGCGGCGAGCCTGCACCATGGAAAACTCATGGCGCTGGTGGCAGGCGGTACAGGCACCTACCGAGCCGTCCGGATTGATCCGTCCGATCCCTGTATTGGGCCAGGTGGTTGGGTCAAGGTCGCCATTTTCCAGCACTTTGACTTCAGAGCCGTGACACTGCCAGCAACCGTTTACCGCCGCAGAGGATTTACCGTGGAAGGTGAGGGCGCCTTCCACCACTTCGGCTAAAAAGTTGTCTAAAGAACCAAGAATTTGACCGGCTTTGGCATGGTGACTCGCGGAAAATTCGGCCACTTCCTGACTGTGGCACGCACTGCAGTCTTTCGGTGACACAATGACAGCAATATTGAAGCCTTCATGTTTTATTGCATCCGGATCATCCGGTGATGCCTGATGACATTCATAGCAGCCCACATTGGCGCCGTAGTGTTTTGAGCGACCCCATTGTGCGTAGATAGACGGGTTTTTCTCCTTGTGGCAGGCAGCACACTCCTTACTTTCCTGACTGAGTTGCTTGAAGGGTTTCATGACCAATGCTTTGGGTTCAGCAAAGGATGTCGCGGGTAATAAAAGAAGTATTGCGGTAAGAAGGACGAATAAATGCTGCGACCATCTGGCTGGAGTCGGCAGTTTTATTTTCATAGTAACCTCGCTCACGTGCTTGCAGTGTATCCCTGCGTTGTTATGCGTTATGTTTACTGCTTCGCTTATCCACATAAAGTGTATGTCTAATTAATCTTATTGGTGAAAAAACATTCACCGACAGGGTGTGATATGGATGCAATAAGAGTGCGATATGCTGCAGGCGGTGTTTACTTGCCGCTCAGAGGGTTACAAGCAGCGATTACTCACTGCGTTCTGATGTTTCAATCCTGTGTCAGGTATGTTCGATTCTTGCTGAAGCAGCCTGTCTACTTTTCTTAACAGATCACAAATTTGATCTTGCCTTCATAAATTTGCTTTCAATGCGTTGTTGATAATGGAACTAATTGGTATTTTCGTTGGGAAGGTTCCCAGAGAGATAATACCTATGAAAAAGAGATGGATTGCGGCGCTGGTTTTCACTGCACTGAATGGGACGTCAGTGCTTGCCAATGAGGTCGTGGAAAGTGTACTGATTGATGATGTGACACTCGATGGCTATCAGAAAAAAAGTTATGAAGTCATTCTTGAGAGTGAAGCGCAATTGTCACCGAGCGAATTCCGTGGCAGCCGGGTGCAGATGAAGCTGCTGGTGGAGCTGTTCCACAATAGCCACAACGGCAAGAAAGCCGCGCGGGTTGTGACGTTGGGCAACGGTTATGTGCCGGGTGGCTCAGGCGTAAAACAAATCTATGATGCGCCGCTGCTTGCCCGTTTCACTCAGAATTATCCGGTTCAGTTTGATTACAGCATTTATCAGGCTGGTGGTACCCCCATCTTCAGTGAAGACTATTCGCCGCAGAACGAGGCCAGCGACGTGTCGGTTTCAACTACCACCGTTGCGCCGTCTATTGGCTTGTCTGTGAGCGGCAAACCGGGTGAAATGCCTGGTTTTTCGGCATCGCTAAACACTCAGTTGGGGGTGGCCTACACTTCTCGGTATTCCAGCAAAGACTATGTTACCGCAGTAAAACCACAGGTCGGGAGTTATCGCGGGACAGGCGTGAAATGGACGACATCACTGAATCAGTTGTATACCAATGACTATCAGTACTACGGCAAATGGGCAGGTGTTTACCATTACACCGACTGCTACAATGAGAACCTGCTGCCGGAAGAGAATTTCCCACGCCTGATTTACGGCTTTAAACCGAAGTTCCAGTATGTGTTTACCCCCGACGCGGATACCAACGAGGTAACGACAACCGAAATGATCGTGCGTGCTGGGATGAAACAGGTTCAGGAGGGATTCTCCCGTAGCGCGTGTACCTGGTCTGATTACGGTACTAAAAACCATTACAACGAAGCGGAAGTCCGCTTCAGTATCGACTGGGATAAACTGGTTGTGAGTAAGCAATAAACGACCAAGAAACAGCAGAAAATTTCTGATTTTTTCATAAACGATATCAATGCCGGACAAAAGTCCGGCATTTTTTTATCTTTAATCACGCTAATGCATAGATATATTTGACCATGATTAAAGTAAGGAGATAATAGGGTTATCTTCACGTCGATATATCATCAATGAAAAAATTTCCTTCTAAAGCACATAAAAATCCACCTAATGATTGACAGACCTTCGCTATTGATGATTGAATCGAGGCATCCCATCAGTGTATGGGAGCAGAAGAGGTGCGTTAACCAGGTAGTCTGTCTGAGGTATCCAAATACCCGGGAAGGCAGGTGAGGGGGCTTAACGCCGAGATGAGTTTGCGTTTGGATGCAATACTTGTCGGTCACTGGGGCTGAATCCTCAGGGCTGTCACCTTTGGTGGAGAGCTTCTGGTATTTGTGCTTTTTTGCCTTCAAATGGCTGTCTGTCATTGGCTTTTTCGCAAAACCAAGCTCTCTAATACTGATAATGGAAAATTCGGATTAGAGATGCCAAATCAAACTTCTTCCACCGCGACAGCGGTTCAACAACAACTACAACAAACAACTCTGTGGACGGCATTGATTACGCCTTTTCATGCCGACGAATCCATCGACTTTGCAACCCTGACTCGACTGTGTAAAGAACAGGAAGCCGCCGGAAATGGTGTGCTGGTGCTCGGGAGTACCGGTGAAGCACTGGCGATGACCCAGGAAGAGCAACAGGCCGTGGTTCAGCATGTCTGTGCGCTGGATCTGACAGTCCCGCTGATGGTCGGGGTGGGTGGTTTCCAGCTGCAGCAGCAACTGCAATGGCTGAGTTTCCTTAAAGATTACCCGATTGACGCCTTGCTGGTGCCGGTACCGCTGTATGCCAAGCCGGGCCCGGTTAGTCAGCTTAAGTGGTTCCTCAGTGTGCTGGATGCCAGCCAGTGGCCGTGCATGATCTATAACGTGCCTTCGCGAACAGGCGTGTCATTGAATGCTGATACCCTGGCATCACTGGCCGTCCACCCGAATGCCTGGTCAGTCAAAGAAGCCAGCGGCAGTGTGGAAGCCTTTACCCGTTATTATGATGCGGCGCCATCACTGCAGTTTTTCTGTGGGGATGACGGATTGCTGGTGGATTTCGTGGCTGTTGGCGCGTGTGGGCTGGTTTCCGTGGCCGCCAATGCCTGGCCGGAAGCAACCGCACGCTATGTCCAGCGCAGCCTGACAGAGACAGCTCCGGATTTTAAAGCGTTATGGCAACAAGCCGGTGACAGCCTGTTCTGTGCGGCGAACCCGATTCCGGTGAAAGCGCTGATGCAGCATCAAGGCCGAATTCCTCATGCCGGATTGCGTCCACCGCTATATCTGGAAGAGCTGAATGAACTGACCACGGTGCTGCAAGCCAACGATGCTGTGCATCAGTGGCTGCAAGCCAGCGCTAAACCAGCAGTATCGGCTGACGATCCGCTCCTGGTTGCCTGATTACTGGTTTCTTACTTATCTCGGGCAGTACAGTGATGTATCAGCACCGATTTACGCCGGTACCAATGTACGCGCCGGCGCCATTTACGAATCTCGCACCTAAAAACAGAGCCCAATACGGCAGCGTTCTACGGCAATTTTATACGCTAACAACATCAGCAACGCGATAACCTCATTGTGCAGGCTTGTTGAGACAGGCCTGCGCCCGATCACGGAGAGCCGAAGCGAAATCTTCGGAATGGCACATGATTGCAACAGAAAAAATGAAAGTGGGTGAGCAGCCAACGGGTAATCCGATGGAAATTTCCGTTATCCGTATTCAGGGCAGCGGCAATGGCCCTCGGGTGTATATTCAGGCGAATGTGCACGGTGCCGAAGTTCAGGGTAATGCGGTGATTTATCAGCTGCTTGAGTTCTTTCGGCAACACCCGCCAGAAGGGGATGTGGTGCTGGTGCCGCTTGCTAATCCGATGGGCATTAATCAGAAAAGTGGTGAGTTCACCCTTGGCCGTTTTGACCCTGTAACGGGGGTAAACTGGAATCGTCAATATCATTTTGATGCCAGTCTGATTGCTCCATTCTGTGAGGAGTACCGCCATGCTGAGGAAACCGTGATTCGTGAGGCGTTTCGCGGTCAGTTGAGACAGCATTTGCATGAGCGGCTGAATTCCCCATGGGGACTGACCTGCGGCCAGCATCTTGCCATCAATTTACAACTGATGGCGGTGGAGGCTGATATTGTGCTGGATCTGCATACCGGGCCGATTTCTGCGCGTCATTTGTATGTGCCGGAATATGCCAGAGAGCGTGCGCGTTATTTCAATATCCCGCTGAATATTCTGATTCCGAGTGATTTCAGTGGTGCGATGGATGAAGCGAGTTTCAGCCCCTGGTGGCAACTGAGCGAGGCGTTTGCCAAGTTTGGACGTCCGTTACCTGTGATGGTGGATGCTTTCACGATTGAACTGGGCTCGCAGGAGAAGCTGAACGTGCAGGCCGCACGAGAAGATGCGCTTGGCATTTGTCAGTATCTGCAGCATCAGGGCTTGTGGTCAGCAACGCCGGTTGTTGAGTGTGAGCCAGTGACACAGCATGCGTGTTATCTGAAAGATTACAAAGCGTTTTTCAGCCCGGCCGGCGGGCAAGTTGAATACCATGCCACGGTGAATCAACCGCTGGCGGCTGGCGCGCCGTTGGTTACCTTATGGCACTTTAATGCGCTGGCAAGTGAGGCTTGTGAACGCCGGGATCTGACTTTGCATTGTGATGCTATCCCGGTTCTCCATTTTGCATCTGCCAGTGTCAATCAGGGGACTGAGCTTTATAAAGTGATGACCAATACTTTCCCGCTGTAAGCTGAGCCAGTAAGTCAAGTAAGCCAAGTAAGCCAAGTAAGCCAGAAATCACTTTCTGGCTTTTCTTTTATGCTAAGTGCCGGAACAGGGCCGCAGCCAGAATACCTGCAGCAATTGCCGGTAAAGGCTTTTTCCAAATCACCATCACAATGGCTGTCGCCAGTAATGCCAACCGTGCACCGTTATCCCCTTCCACTGCCAGCGGGGCGAGCAGCGCAACCAGCACGGAACCAGACATCGCACTGATAAACTGTTGGACTCGATGGCTGATTGGAATAAAAGACATTACAAAAACTCCACCCCAGCGGGTGATGAGGGTTACCAGCGCCATCACAAGAATAATTAGCAGGGTACCGTTGAAACTGGTCTCAATGGTCATGTTTTTTCTCCGTCCAGAATGCGCCCAGCAAACCACCCGACAGTGCGCCCACTACGACATGGCTGTTTTCAGGTAAGTACCAGTAAGCCAGTAATGATGAACCCGCCGCAACGGCCCAGATCACCAGAATACGAATGTTTTTCGGTCCGATAGCTACCATCGAAAGCAGGAAGCAACCCATCACCATGTCCAGCCCCAGCGAAACCGGGTCGTGAATAGCGTTACCAAAGGTCAGTCCCAGCCAGGTGCCGACAATCCAGAACGACCAGAGCGCCAGACCACCGCCCAGCAGCAAGCCTATCCCGCGTTCGCCACGACTGAGTGCATTGAGTGACAATGCCCAGTTTGCATCTGATGCCAGGAGCATGACGCCATACCGTTTTGCAGGAGGCAGGTGACGCAACCAGGGATACAGCGTTGCTCCCATCAACAGGTGACGGGCATTGATAGCAAACACCGTGACCATCAGTGGAATAACAGGCACTTCTGTGCCCCACAAGTCCAGGGCGGCAAACTGAGATGCGCCGGCGAACACCAGTGTACTCATCAGAAGTGACGAGGTGTTATCCAGGCCGGTTTGTGAGGCCGCCAGGCCAAAAGCCGCGCCAAATACGACGACAAAAAAGGACAGTGGTACCAGTTGGGTAAAGCCGTTCCAGACTTCTTTTTTCGAGAACTCGTGCAGGTTTGTACCTGACGTCAGGTTGGGTTGAATGTCGGTTTGCATGGTGATCAGATAGCCAGTGTGTAGGTGGAAAAGATGGATTGTCTTATACAATCAGCAGAATATAGTTGTTATGGTTTGCAGTATGTCTCATATCTCTCTGGATGTGAATGGCTAGCAGATGTACTGGGATGTAATCAGGCTCGCTTCAATAGGGATTCAACACGCCTTAATGATATGTATCTCATGCATTCGGCGTTCATTCACATACCGCTTGCTTAAATTGTCACGTTTTGAATACCGCCAAGCCAAGCCAAGCCAAGCCAAGCCAAGGAACGGTATAGAGGGCATGACTGACAGTGCGCCTGACAGTTGCCCTACAGATTACCCTGTTGAGCTGATAGGGCCGGAGCGGAGGAAAGCACTGGTCAATTTCTGAAACAGTGTATCCACCGACGGCTGATGATCTATGTGCTCAAAAAGCGGTGTATGAACATCGGCACGGATTTGTACCGGATTATTACAGATCCGATTACACAGCTGTACAGGCTTTACAATGTCATCCATGTTGCCTGTGAGCAGGATACAGGCCTGTGAAAGCACAACCTGACCGCCGCCTTTTTTCAGCAATACTCGCTGAGCCGTTCCTACCACTTTTCGGTTGTCGATATTGAGGTTGTAATCACCATCACAATAGGAACCGGGCGTTGCATGGATGTTTACGGAGACACCCAGATCGTCAAAGAAATGGGTGAGAATCTGGCACAGATGCAAATACGCCGTCTTGATATCGTATGGCAGCCCCTCCGGCCAATGATAGATATGGGAGAGGTTTATGACACCTGGCAGCTGCGGTACAGGAGCGCCGCCGGTTTTTCTTGAGACTAATTTCCAGCCGGATGCGTCAAGCTCAGCAATCAGAGTCGGAGAGACCGGCCATTTTTTTCCGGCGGGCAGAACCAGAGTCGGGCTTTTTGCTTGCCACAGCAGCAGTGCCTGAGAAAGGTCATTGGACTGGACCATGTGCAGCAGCTCGGCTTCTTTTTCGAAAAGATCTTCAGCCTCGATACTCAGGTAACGAATCAATTTGTTTTTTGCTGTCAACGGGTATCTCCTGACTGGTGGCAAGACAGTAACGCTATGCTGACCTGAAAGTGTATTGAAAACAAGGGGACAATAAATAAGGTTATTTCAGGTGGTTAACGGTCACTGGCAGCGAATTATCGCACGGTGGAAATGCGAAAAATTCACATTTTCTCATTATGTGCCATGTTTTATATTGTGCCGCGCAGATCTGAAACCGGGCACTGAAGGTGTATTAGGGAGGCACTTTCTGATGCCATTACAGACTCATTTTCAAGGAATAAAAGGTCACAATACTGTTATGGAAAAGATGGGTAAGATCACCATAAATGACTCCACCTGGTTTGGTGCCACAGATTTTAAAGGGAAAAAGACGCTTTCACCAACCAGTGCAATTCGCTTGAAAGTGGTATCAATACTGTATCCATTACCCTTTTTATTAGAGGGCTTATTTTTTATCTCGTTGGTTAGTCTGGCAATATTGCCGTTTATCTACGCAAAGATTTGGCCGCCTGTCCCTGCGCTCATTATCTATGGGGCCACTGTGCCTTGTTATTTACTCCTGCGAAAGTTATGTATTAAACGTTGTTACCACGTCTCCTCAGGCCTGTCATGCCTTATCAGCCATGGGAAAGTGGAGCTTCCCGCATGCCATATCATGGATGTTTCTGAGTCGATGGAGCACCAGCCCCGACATCCTGAGCCGAGAGAACCCGAGCCTCAAGGTCCGCAGTGTCTCACCGTCGCGAGGATCGAAATTCAAAACATTGTCGTGTCTTATTGGCCAACTACTCGTGATGTCAGAACGTCTTATATTCCCCATGCTTTGTTTATCATCACTGCATCAGGAAGAAATATTCTGTTAAAATCAGGCTTTTTCCCCATTCAGCAAATGCTTTATTTACTGGTGTATTTTGACTATCCATTAACGTTTGAGAAGGCAAAGTGGTCGCTGGTTCACACGCTACGGCTTATGTTGATTGCTTTTCCCGTGGTGGCGCACATTGCGGTTACAGGTTTTTTATACAACGACTATTTTTTGTAGCCATACAAGGCGGGTATTGAGAAGCAGTGTCAATTATTTACGCTAATTGCGCGTTGGGTATCTCAAGTGGAATGCTTTTTAACCATATGAATAAAAAAGATAAAACTTCTTATTGACGGATTTTTTCAATCCAGTAAAGTACACCTCGTTCTTACGGGGAAACTCGCAGAACAGATGGTGTTTAACTTTCTTCAGTTAGCAGTATCGCTTTTAAGCGTTGCCCTGGTGGTGAAATTGGTAGACACAAGGGATTTAAAATCCCTCGCCGTTCGCGGCGTGCCGGTTCAAGTCCGGCCCGGGGCACCATCTTTACTCTCGTTACTTACTCATGCCACGAGTAGGGTCGGTTTCATCATCGACATTCATAAAGAGAGTATTCAAAGGCGCGTTGGCAGAGTGGCTATGCAGCGGATTGCAAATCCGTGGACCTCGGTTCGACTCCGGGACGCGCCTCCATTTTTCTGTGTATTCATCCCATCAGCACTTTCACATCAGCTACATTTCCCACTAAGCATTTTACCTGTCATCGATTTTCTGTTATTCAGTGCGTCTTCAGATATAGCCGATAACCGTGTTCTATTTTCATTCTTTTCGTGCCACCTCATCGCGTAAGTTTCTTAAACGTCCACACTCCTTTTTGAGACGTCTAATCCGGATTTAATGCTCACCGGAGTCTAGGTTCACCAGAATCCATTGTTCACTAGAATCCAGTGTTTGCCAGAGTAGATTGTTCGCCAGTGTAAATTGTTCAAGCAACGTTTCACTCATCAAAGTGTTTGAACGGTTTGATTTTCCATCTGCTGGTAGACGGAAGGGCTGTGGGTGGGATAACAGCTGATAGTTTGGTTACTTTTTGTAACATTATGAAAGATAAATAATTTTGTCAGATGGTTATGATTTCTTTTATCCGTTTTTATAATGTTTGAGCTTTTATTGACCCAATTGTTGTTAAATCGCGTTATCAGATGTACTACACTTCGCGCTCTTTTGCTCATGGGCAGGCGCTGAAACCTTTTTCCATTTGAGAAAATGGTTAATTTGAGGGAAGTGCTGTATTGCTATTGGGCGATGGAGACATAATCGGCCACAACAAGTTTGCCATTACGTATAACGAATAATAATCATAAGGAAACTTCTATGTTTTTTCTGGGACGCTCAACATCACGGCAAGATAACGAGCAGGTCATTGCGAGGTTGAAAGAACAGTCTCAGCTTATGCAGGCGGTGCAGCGTAGTGTCCCATACATAGAATTTACACCTGATGGCACAGTCATCACGGCGAACGCTTTGTTTACGCAAACACTTGGATACTTGCCGGAAGACGTGGTGGGGCAGCATCATCGGCAGTTTTGTCCGCCACAACAGGTTGCCCAGCACGAATACCGCCAGTTCTGGCACCAGCTAGGGCAGGGGCGCAGTCAACATGGCACGTTTGAGCGGGTTGGCAGGGATGGTAACAGTGTCTGGATTGAAGCTAACTATATTCCGGTGCTCGACGGCAATGGTCGTGTTGTCAAAGTCATCAAAATTGCTGCCGATGTGACTCAGCAAAAGCAGCAACTTGATGCGCAGGGGGCTGTTTTTGCGGCGTTGCAAAAATCATTAGCAACCATTGAGTTTTCTCCAGAAGGAACGGTGTTGCATGCCAATGACAATTTTTGTCGGTGTGTCGGGTATTCACTACGAGAGATTGTTGGACAGCATCACCGGATATTCTGTACGCCAGCTTTTTTATCCGATATCTCCGAATTCTGGGAGTCGCTGGCCCGTGGGCAATATCAGTCAGGGTTGTTTGAACGACAAACGAAAAACGGGGACGTGATTTGGCTTGAGGCGACGTATAACCCAGTCTTTGATGAGCAGGGGAATGTCGTCAGGGTGGTGAAATTTGCCAGTGATGTGACGGCGCGAATTCGACGTGCCGAGGCCATTCGCTCAGCGTCTGAAGTCGCCATGCAAACATCGGATGAAACGGTGGGGATTGCTGGCCAGGGGGCAGCGACGCTGAATTCCGCCACTGAAATTGCTGCCAGTATCACTGCATCGGTTTCTCAGGCTAACCAACTGATGACCGATCTTGCCGTGCAGTCACAGAATATCACTCAGATCGTCACGACCATTTCCAAGATTGCCGATCAGACTAACTTACTGGCTTTAAATGCTGCAATCGAAGCGGCCCGCGCCGGTGAGTATGGGCGGGGTTTTGCCGTGGTCGCAGATGAAGTGAGAAACCTGGCTTCTAACACGATGCGAGCAACCGGGGAAATTGAGGCCATCGTACAGCACAATGCTTCTTTGACGGCCAGTGCTGAGCAGACCATGGCGAACATTCAGAACATGGTGCACGACTGTAACGCAAAGCTTCAGGCGACTCAGGCACTGATTGCTGAAATTAGTCTGGGCGCGCAGAACGTCGCCGATACGGTGAGCGAGCTGGTCAGCGATCAGCCGGAAACGCCGTGCCGTTAACGGGTTTCAGGTTGCGCGTAAATGCGCATTAGTCGGCAGACAGATATAAGATTAAGGTGGTAATCAGTGCTAAGTGTGCTGCTAGCTGAACCTGTAAAAATAGCGGAATCAGTAAAAAGCCGGTTTATCCGGCTTTTTACTGTCTTGGCTTTTGCCGCACTGGCTTTTTGCCGCTCAGCGCCAGCATAAACTTGACCCGTTTTTATTTCCCTTCCACGCTTTACACTCTGATGTAAACCAGTGTGTGTGACTGGAGGGAAATGGAACCATGCCGTTGACTCCCCAAAAAATTGAATACGGATTTGAAAAGCTGTATCAGCCTTTCCAGTCATTTATCAGCAATCAAATCACTCTCAGCGTGTTGCTGATTTTCTGTGTGATTCTGGCACTGGTTGTGGCCAATTCACCTTATGCTGACCACTACGAAGCCTTCAAAGCCATCCCTATTGGCCTTTCCTGGGGCGAGGCCAAGTTTGAAATGAGCTTGCAGCTTTGGGTCAATGAAGCTTTCATGACCTACTTTTTCTTCCTGCTGGGCTTGGAAGTGAAGCGGGAACTGCTGGTCGGGGAAATCAGAACGCTGCAGCGTTTAGCCCCAATAGCCTTTGCGGCTTTAGGTGGAATTCTTTTTCCCGCATCCATTTATTACGCGCTTAATCTCTCGTCAGGATACGGCCATGGCTGGGGAATCCCGGTTGCCACAGACACTGCGCTGGCGGTCGGGATTCTGGCTTTGTTGGGCAAAGGGATTCCCTCTGCGGCATTCGTGTTTTTAACTGCTTTGGCCATTATTGATGATCTGGGCGCCATTTTGGTCATTGCGCTGTTTTACTCTGACGATATCAGCCTGCCGTACCTGGCCGTTGCAGCGGCGATGACGCTGGTGCTGACCGCGATGAATCTGGCAGGAATCCGGCGTCCAAGCGCTTATCTGCTGGCCGGCATTGTGCTGTGGGTGGCCTTGCATGGTTCCGGGCTGCATTCCACGTTGGCCGGTATTATTGTGGCGGCTGCCGTCCCTGCTCGCGGTAAACGGGATCCCAAATGGCTGGTTGAAAAGGGCAGGAAACTATTATTCCGGTTTGATCGACTGCACCGGCAGAATAAAGAGAGCAATCAGATCCTGGAAGATCAGGAACAGCACGAAGTGGTCGAGTACCTGCAGAAAGCAGCAGAGAAAACCTCTACGCCATTGCGACGTTGGGAAAAGGTGCTGGAAACTCCGGTTGCGTTGTTTATTCTGCCTTTGTTTGCGCTGACCAATGCCGGTGTTGCCATTGATACCGAATCGCTGACCAGTGTGTGGTTGCATCCGCTTGGCGCGGGAGTGATTTTCGGCCTGGTGATAGGAAAAGCTGTCGGCATCCCTTTATTTTGCTGGCTGACGATGCAGTTGAAACTGGGTGTGCTGCCGGACGGATTGTCATTACGCCACGTTGTCGGCATCGGCATGCTGGGGGGCGTCGGGTTCACAATGTCGATATTCATTAGCAGCCTGGGGTTCTCAGAAGATCCTGACGCGTTACTGGTGGCGAAAACAGCGGTGCTGCTCGCCTCTTTTCTGGCGGGCACGCTGGGCTATTTGTGGCTGAAACAACAGCCAGCCACAAACGGCAGCGAATGTTAATACCGGCTTAAGGCTGGTATGTATGATGCTGTCAGCCAGATAAGCGGTCAGAATTTGGATTTGGCAGATTCAAATGAGCGCTTGATGGCATCGAGGGCCTCATCTGCCCCTTTTTTGATGTCTTCCCAGGCGCTGTCACTCGCATGCTGCAACTCGGCAATTTTGGTTCTGGCTTCTTCTTTGCGCTGTTTCATCTGTTCGATGGTTTCAAGCAAGTCACGTTTGGCTTCCCCTGAGGCCTGCTCTGCTTTGGCTTCGAGTCGGGTAATTTCATTGTTCCAGTCAAGCAGTCTGGCATGCAGTTTATCGATGAGTGCTTTGCGATCCATTGTTGGCTCCTTATTCGATAGGTAAGTCGAATTCTTTTCTTAGATGTGTAGCATCTATGTCTCAGAGCACAGGGCAGTCGTGCTGTGGCTACTGTAGTTATGGCGTCATCAGTAAACGTTGAACGCTGTGATAAGTATCGGATAGCCCCCGATTTGTTGCCTCTCGTTTTAGTGCCTGTCATTACGGGCGGCGCACATCGCCCCGAGAATCTGCAACCCAGGTATCAGCGACTTGCCGTTAGCAAACCGGTATTCAGCCCGAATGCAAATCCTGCCCGTGGCTCTGGTGCAAGGCCGACTTCACTTCGCTGAGAGACTGGTCAATGCGCTCTCTGTCGACCGGTTCATTAATGTGCTCGAGGCACCCATTGGCGGCCAGAATGGCATGCTTCTCGATAGCTTGTTTGTCTGTCGAACGAACGGCTTGTCTGGCCAGCATGGCAAGATTTCGCAAAATACACGCGGTGACGGCCACGTTGGCCTGGCTGTGCTGCCGAATCTGGTTTAAAGCGGCATCTGATATGTTTTCAAATGAGATCGGCTTGGAGGTCAGCCTTAATAGCCCGTCATCATTAAAGCGGTGTGAAGACGTAAAGTGGCGGTGGAGCAAAATTCCCAGGGCAATCGTCAGTCGATCGACACAGGCAATCGCGGTGCCGGGGTCATTAATGCCGGGCGACAGTGCCCGCAAGGCAACTTCTTCAAGCTGGCGAATACTGAACACAATATCTTGCTCCGGGGTCGCTTTGTCTCCGATGATGAAATAGCGGTTGAGCTGAGTGTCTATCTCCTCTTCAGGCGGTTTTTGATGCCAGTACGTTGCCAGTTGGGCTTTTTCAATCACAAACTGGCCTGGCTGGCAGTACAACTGAAGGCTGGCATCCTGCTCATCGGCAAAATGAAACAACCCATCTAAATCGATGGCCTGAACATAGCCGCTGGTCAGGGCTGGTATCATCAGACTTTGGCCGGGGTGCTCATTGTCGTGTGGAGCAATAGGGGCCGATGTCTCTTTATCGTA
This sequence comes from Photobacterium sp. GSS17, assembly GCF_028621875.1. Taxonomy (NCBI): domain Bacteria; kingdom Pseudomonadati; phylum Pseudomonadota; class Gammaproteobacteria; order Vibrionales; family Vibrionaceae; genus Photobacterium; species Photobacterium sp. GSS17. Next base: position 1,357,745 of record NZ_CP117517.1, read on the forward strand.
AGTATCCGGATAGAGGCGATCGATGGCTGAGCAGAGTTCATCTGACACGGCTTGTATCAGGGTGTCCGCCTGGATAAAAACAGACACATGGTGGATGTAGCGAATGAGCATCAGCAGGCTGGAAAACGCAAGCATAATGGCCATCGTCAGCGACAGTCGCAAATGGACACCGGTATCCGCCAGTGCCAGCAGCCAGGCCAGTACCAGCAGACAATACAGGAAGGTGGAAGTGAAAATCCCCAGGCCAACCTGTGTCACGGGGTCACGGATAAAGTTACGCAGCAGCCGGGGGCCAAGCTGACTGGAGGCCAGCGACAGTACCACCATGGTCATGGAAAAGACCACACCTGCGACCGTGATCATTGAACTGGCAATGGTGGAAATCAGTACTTCTGCGTTTTCGGCATTAGCGGAGATTAACCAGAAAGGCAGTTGGCGACGAGAAAAATGGAAACTGAGATCAAACCAGATGGTGCCGACAGCCAGCAGCGTGGAAAGCAACATCATAAACGTTGGTACAAACCAGAAACTGGTACGTAAGTATTCCCAAAGGTTACCGAGATAAACCTTCATTCTTCCTCCGCGTCTCGGGCCTGAAAATTTTAGTTTAGGCAACACAATGAAGAAAAGAGGGGAAACCGACAGGTACTGAGATTGTGAGGCCCTATATACAGAGACTGGCTGGATATGTTGGATGCGGCGCAGTCTTAAGAGTGCTTACTCTTGGTCCATTTATTCTTGGGGCATACAGTGGCTGGCAGGAAACTTACGCGTCACGGATAAAAAATAAACCGCAAAGGTGGCTTTTTGACCGTTTGATGATAAGGGAAGAAATTTATTGTTGACCTTGTGGCGTAATCCGTTAAAGTACAACTCGTTCTCACGGGTTGTACCCGAATGATGAGATGAAGCGACACTAGCTCAGTTGGTAGAGCGCAACCTTGCCAAGGTTGAGGTCACGAGTTCGAACCTCGTGTGTCGCTCCAAAAAGGCGCGTTGGCAGAGTGGCTATGCAGCGGATTGCAAATCCGTGGACCTCGGTTCGACTCCGGGACGCGCCTCCATATTGCGACACTAGCTCAGTTGGTAGAGCGCAACCTTGCCAAGGTTGAGGTCACGAGTTCGAACCTCGTGTGTCGCTCCAGATTCGAAGCCCTGACAGTAATGTCAGGGCTTTTTGCATTTGGACTTTCCCTGTTTATTCTCTTTTCCTCGCTTGTCACTTACGGTTTTCAACCATTTTTATTGATACTCAGCCATCACTGCTCAGAGTAAAGGTTTGAGTGAAAAATGAACGTTTATTATTTGGTTGCTCAATAATTCTGGGTTTTCATGATCTTATAGATAAACCGTATAAATTGATGATTTATTTATAACTTTCAAATGATATTTTTATGGTTTTTTTATCTGTTTTATGCTTGTTGCATATGTAATGCATGCTTTGAGGGGGTGTTAAGGTAGTGGTAACCATTGAAATGTTATGCGCGAGTTATTTCGTTCAAATAATGCTTGGCTCGGCATCTTTGATATGTTACTTTTCCGCGCAATCTCAGGGGGACATTTTACTGAGACACACGGCATAAAAATGTATTCGGGCTGATTGCATTTTTTATGCGATTGTAGGTATTGGTCATGCTAGTGGCCAATAGAAGGGCATTAATAGCGCTGACTGCCGGCCAAAGAACCCGCAGCGGCATATTGAGGGAACCCAACTGTGAAATTATTTTATTTATCAATCCTTATCAGCTTTGTCTTACCCAACTGCAGTATTATTACTGAGCCTTGATCTCTCTGATCACAGTCACTGGTTGTTAATATTCTGATGAATGTATTGCCTAGCCTTTGTTTTGCAAAGGATAATTTTTTCTGGCAAGTCAGAAATTTAATTGGTCACGTCGAACGTTTAATCGTTTTCGGCAAATTATAAGTCTATGCATCTAAACACGATGCATTCTGTACCGTACCGTGACAATTTCCTTGCTCTCAGCGCTCTATCATCTCAACGCCCTGTTTATAATGGCTGCGAGGTGAGGGATGAGTCTGAAGAAATGAAATTTCATGTGTATTGGTACTATGTGATGAGATGGAAAACTACATGAGTAATGTGTTTGACCTTAATGAGCTAAAACTTGCTTCAAATGTACCTGTGGTACATGGGGTCTATGATCTGACACCGGATGAGTTGCTGCTCAGTCAGGAGCATTATGAGTCAGAGGTGCGTTCTTACCCTCGACGTTTACCGCTTGCTATCGTCAAGGCTTCAGGCGCTCTGGTCGAAGACAGCCGTGGCCAACTGTTTCTAGATTGCTTGGCTGGTGCCGGTACTCTGGCACTGGGCTATAACCACCCTGAGATCAACCAGGCAATCATTGAACATCTGCAAGCTGGTTTGCCATACCAGACGCTGGATCTAACAACACCAGCGAAAGATAAATTCATCAAGGAAGTCATGAACTTCCTGCCGGATGAGTTTGCCAAAAATGCCCGTATTCAGTTCTGTGGTCCTTCCGGTGCAGACGCAGTGGAAGCTGCGATCAAACTTGCGAAGCAAACAACAGGACGTAACACCATGGCGGCCTTCCACGGCGCGTACCATGGTATGACGAACGGCACAATGGCGATGATGGGTAACCTGAATACGAAGGCCCGTCGTCAGGGATTGATGTCTGATGTTCACTTCCTGCCATTCCCATACAGCCTGCGCTGCCCGTTTGGCATGCACGGTGATGAAGGTGCGAAGCAAACCCTGCGCTACATTGAGCGTATGTTGAACGACGACGAAAGCGGCGTACAGAAACCTGCAGCGATCATCGTTGAGCCTGTACAGGGCGAAGGCGGTGTGATTCCAGCTCCTGCATTCTGGCTGCGTGAACTGCGCCGTATTACTAAAGATCACGGTATCCTGCTGATTTTTGATGAAATCCAGTGTGGTATTGGTAAAACAGGCAGCAACTTCGCCTTTGAAGAATCTGGCATCACGCCTGATATTCTGTGTCTGTCTAAAGCTGTAGGCGGCGGCCTGCCAATGTCTATCCTGGTGTTCGATAAGTCTATCGATACCTGGCGTCCGGGTGAACACACCGGTACGTTCCGTGGTAACCAGCTGGCAATGGCAACGGGTGCGAAAGCACTGGAAATTATCCGTCGTGACAACCTGACCGAGCACGCTCGTCTGGCTGGCCAGTACCTGCGTGAAGGTCTGGAGCGTCTGGCCCGTGAAACTGACTGTATTGCTGAAGTTCGCGGTAAAGGTTTGATGCTGGGTGTTGAAATCTGTAAGCCTGACGGTTCGAAGAACAAATTCGGTGAGCCGGAAGCAGATTCAGCGCTGACTATCGCTATTCAGCGTGCTGCGCTGGAACGTGGTCTGATCATTGAAAAAGGCGGCCGCCAGGGCTCTGTTCTGCGCTTCCTGCCACCACTGATCATCAGCTACGAGCAACTTGATTTTGCTCTGGAAACTCTGCGTCAGGCGATTCTGGCAACAGCGGGTCCGGCAAAAGAGAAGGTTGAAGACAACACTGCGTCGAATGACGACTGGAGCCAGCACTTTATCCACACCGGTAAAGGCGGCGCGGACCGATTTGAAGCGGTTCTGAATCAGACTACGCAAGTTCTGAAGCAAGTGTTTGAAGAGACGTCCACGCCTTACTCTGGTATGGACCCGCAGATCCTGAAAACGCAGATCAACAACGTTGATCTGAGCAATCAGCAGCTGCCTCTGGAGCGCGTAATTGAAGAAACGGGTGATCTGATCGCGAAAAACTCGATCATGGTTCAGCACCCGCATTGCATTGCGCACCTGCATACGCCACCATTGCTGCCTGCTATTGCCGGTGAAGCATTTATCGCGGCGCTTAACCAGTCTATGGACTCCTGGGATCAGGCAAGTTCGGCGACTTTCGTTGAGCAGAAAGTGGTAGACTGGCTGTGCGAAGTGTACGAGCTGGGCACTCAGGCTGACGGTATCTTCACCAGTGGTGGTACGCAGTCAAACCAGATGGGTCTGCTACTGGCGCGTGACTGGGCAGCAGATACGATTTCCGGCCACAACATTCAGAAGCAGGGTCTGCCTGAGTATGCTGGCAAGATGCGTATTCTGTGTTCGAAAAAGTCTCACTTTACGGTACAGAAAACAGCTTCTCTGATGGGGCTGGGTGAAAACGCTGTAGTGACTGTTGATACTAACCCGGACGGTACAATTCAGCTGGCTTCACTGGTGAAAACGATTGAAGCGCTGAAAAATGAAGATCTGCTGCCATTTGCTTTGGTCGGTACGGCAGGTACAACCGATAACGGTGCGATCGACGATCTGGCTGGTCTGGCTGATATCGCGCAGCAACACAACCTGTGGCTGCACGTAGACGGTGCTTACGGCGGTGCGCTGATTCTGAGCCGTCACAAGACACGCCTACACGGTATCGAGAAAGCGGACTCTGTGAGCGTTGACTTCCACAAGCTGTTCTATCAAACAATCAGCTGTGGTGCGGTACTGGTTAAAGACAAAGAAAACTTCAAGTATCTGCTTCATCACGCAGACTACCTGAACCGTGAAGATGACCTGCTGCCAAATCTGGTGGACAAGTCTATTGCGACAACCAAACGTTTTGACGCCCTGAAAGTATGGATGACCATGCAAAGCGTTGGACCGAAGGCTCTGGGCGCAATGTATGATCACCTGCTGAACCAGACTCAATTGGTTGCGGACATGGTGAATCAGTCTTCTGAATTTGAACTACTGGCTGATCCTGCTCTGTCCACTGTGTTGTTCCGCTATGTCGGCAACCACACTGACGCCGCAGTACTGGACAGCCTGAACAAACAGCTTCGTATGGATGCGCTGGTACAAGGTAAAGCAGTACTGGGTGAAACCATGGTTAACGGTAACGTGGCCCTGAAGTTCACCATTCTGAACCCTTGTCTGACGCTGTCGCATTTTGAAGCGTTACTTAAAGAGATTAGCCAGGTAGCAGCTCAGGTTGAGCTGACTGCAAGCTAACAACTCGTAGGGCACAGTCGGTCGTCGGGCTGGCTGTGCCTGGACACTTACTCATTAAATGATGGAATAAAGACGAAATGGCAATTCTACAGATTGGTGCTGGTGGTGTTGGTTGGGTAGTCGCACATAAAGCGGCTCAGAATAACGATGTGCTGGGTGATATCACCATCGCATCGCGCACCGTTGATAAATGTGACAAGATTATCGAGTCAATCAACGGTAAAAATAATCTGAAAGACCCTTCCAAGAAACTGGAATCCCGTGCAGTGAACGCTGATGACGTTGAAGCACTGGTAGCCCTAATCAAAGAAGTGCAGCCTGATCTGGTGATCAACGCTGGACCACCATGGGTAAATATGCCAATCATGGAAGCCTGCTATCAGGCGAAAGTGTCTTACCTCGACACATCAGTTGCGGTTGACCTGTGTTCTGAAGGTCAGCAAGTACCACAAGCCTACGACTGGCAGTGGGGCTACCGCGAGAAATTCAAAGAAGCTGGCATTACCGGTATCCTGGGTGCGGGCTTCGATCCGGGCGTAGTAAGCGTATTTGCTGCTTACGCTGTTAAGCACCTGTTCGATGAAATCGACACCATCGACGTGATGGACGTGAACGCCGGTGACCATGGTAAGAAGTTTGCGACAAACTTCGATCCTGAAACTAACATGCTGGAAATCCAGGGTGATTCTTTCTACTGGGAAGAAGGTGAATGGAAACAAGTACCATGTCACTCTCGGATGCTTGAGTTCGACTTCCCGCTGGTAGGTAAACACAAAGTTTACTCTATGGCGCACGACGAAGTTCGCTCTATGAAAGAGTTCATTCCTGCCAAACGTATTGAGTTCTGGATGGGCTTCGGCGATCGTTACCTGAACTACTTCAACTGCATGCGCGACATCGGTCTGCTGAGCCCTGAGCCGCTGACCCTGCATGACGGCACTGTTGTGCAACCGTTGCATGTCCTGAAAGCAATGCTGCCTGACCCAACGTCTCTGGCGCCGGGTTACACAGGTAAAACCTGTATCGGTACCTGGGTACAAGGTAAGAAAAGCGGTGAACCACGCAGCGTGTTTATCTACAACAATGCCGACCACGAAGTGGCGTACAAAGATGTAGAACACCAGGCGATTGCGTACACTACAGGTGTTCCTGCTATTACTGCGGCGTTGCAATACTTCCGTGGCGAATGGGCGGATGCCGGCGTGTTCAACATGGAACAGCTGAATCCGGATCCATTCCTGGAAACTATGCCACAACTTGGCCTGGACTGGGGTGTGGTTGAAATGGAACCACGTCAGCCAGACATTCAGATCCTGAAGTAACAGGCAATTGATTGACATTATCCGTCAGTAATGAAATTGAGCCGGTGCATCGCGCCGGCTTTATTTAGTTTAAGTGATTGAGAAATGAATAAAGACCAATTAAAAACACCTTACTTCATGATCGATGAAGCAAAGTTGATCCGTAATCTGGAAATCGCGAAGCAGCTGAAAGAAATTTCTGGGGTGAAGCTGGTGCTTGCCCTTAAGTGTTTCTCGACCTGGGGCGTGTTTGACATTATCAAGCCGTACCTTGACGGCACAACCAGCTCAGGTCCGTTCGAAGTGAAACTGGGCTACGAGAAGTTTGGCGGCGAGACGCATGCATACAGCGTGGGTTACAGCGAAGATGACGTGCGTGAAGTGGCTGACATCTGCGACAAGATGATCTTCAACTCACAGAGCCAGCTGGCAGCTTACCGTCACCTGGTGGAAGGCAAAGCCTCACTGGGTCTGCGTCTGAACCCAGGCGTCAGCTATGCGGGGCAGGATCTGGCTAACCCGGCACGTAAGTTCTCTCGCCTAGGGGTACAAGTCGATCACCTCAATCCGGAAGTGTTCGATAGCATCAACGGCGTGATGTTCCACATGAACTGTGAGAACAAAGATGTGGACGCTTTCATTAACTTACTGGATGCGATCTCAGAGCAGTTCGGTGAGTACCTGAACAAGCTGGACTGGGTTAGCATGGGTGGCGGTGTGTTCTTCACATGGCCTGGCTACGATGTTGAGAAACTGGGTCTGGCGCTGAAAGCCTTCTCAGAAAAACACGGCGTGCAGATGTACCTAGAGCCGGGTGAAGCGATCATCACAAAGACCACTGATCTGGTCGTGACTGTGGTTGATGTCGTGGAAAACGTCATGAAAACAGCGATTGTTGATTCTGCGACAGAAGCACACCGTCTGGATACACTGATTTACAATGAACCAGCGTCGGTACTGGAAGCCTCTGAAAACGGTGAGCATCAGTACGTGATTGGCTCTTGCTCGTGCCTGGCGGGTGACCAGTTCTGTGTGGCGAACTTTGATAAGCCGCTGGAAATTGGCCAGAAGCTGCACATTATGGACAGTGCCGGTTACACCATGGTGAAACTGAACTGGTTCAACGGTTTGAAAATGCCATCAGTGTACTGTGAGCGCACTAACGGTGACATTGAGAAGCTGAACGAGTTTGGCTACGACGATTTCAAACGTTCACTGTCACAGTGGTCGGTATCCTGATTATTCAGACATTCTCAGTTTGAGTACCAGTCATAGGGAGCTAATCAGCTCCCTTTCTTTTTGGTTGTTTCCCTTCCGATTTTACCTGTGTCGCACTTTTGGCAAGGCTTCAGGTCACCGCCAGCAAATTTGAACATTGCAGTGTTTTGCTTGTTGCGAATTTATAAAGTCTTCATTAAGTTGATTTTATAGTCAATCCAGTGAATATGAGGACGGATATGGATATTGCCATCATTATTGTCGGGATCATTTTTGGTGCGGAAGTTGTACGACGCCTGCTCAGCCACCGCAAAGAGATGCGTGAGCTGGAATTGCAGCATCTCAACCATACCCAATTAGAGCAAGATAACGATCAGTTACGCCAGTCAGTCAGCGCCCTGACTGCCCGGGTCGAAGTGCTGGAGAAAATCGTGACGGATAAAAGTTACCGACTGAACGAGGAAATTGAGTCACTGAAATAAATTCAGGGTGGTGAACGGTGATGTAAGCGGTGAGAGGATTCGCGACATTGCACAATGCCGGGCTAAAACAGCAGGCCTGTACTGGTGGTCTACTGACCAATAAAGGGCTGCTTTTTGATTGGATATGTCGGAAAGTAGTCAGTCGGTAAGAATCTTTGGATTTCTGGTTGACTCACTTTCTAAAATCAGTAAATTAGCCACCCGTACCGCAGCGGTCACTTCTGAAAAGAGTCGTGTACCAAAGCAACAGGGTATGGCGCGTTGGCAGAGTGGCTATGCAGCGGATTGCAAATCCGTGTACCTCGGTTCGACTCCGGGACGCGCCTCCATCTTCTCTCGGATACTGAAAGATCCGGCAGCAGAGCAGGTGAGGCCAGAGTACTGGCAAACAATATTGATGGCGCGTTGGCAGAGTGGCTATGCAGCGGATTGCAAATCCGTGTACCTCGGTTCGACTCCGGGACGCGCCTCCATCTTCTCTCGGATACTGAAAGATCCGGCAGCAGAGCAAGTGGAGCCAGAGTACTGGCAAACAACATTGATGGCGCGTTGGCAGAGTGGCTATGCAGCGGATTGCAAATCCGTGTACCTCGGTTCGACTCCGGGACGCGCCTCCATCTTTTAAAAGCCTGACTGGTTAGTCAGGCTTTTTTCGTTTAGCGTCTTCAGCCCGCCAGATCGACAAAATTACTGACCCCAAACAAGCAGATGACCAGTCCGCCTAAGACTTGCAGGTAGAAGGGGAAGGTAATGACCTCATCATCGTCCATCAGTGTTGACCTTGATACCGCCCCGGATATCGCCAGGATACACTGGATAATCAAACTCCCCACAAAAACCGCCCCCGCCAGTTGCATCGCGAACAACAAGTTGAGTTGATCGATTGAGTGACCAATAAAGGCAGACAGCGCAATCAGTGCGACCGGATTGGCCAGCGTCAGAAAGAACGTTGAGCGAAATCCCAGCTTTTTCCCCGGGTGATGAACGTTAGCCAGTAGCCGAGTATTTTTCAGCGCGGAGTACATCATGTAGAAGCCCATGAAAATCAGAACCCAGGAAGACAGCAGGATAATCTGGTAATGGTAGGCATCGAGCTGGCTGATCAGCAGTGTCCCGGTGATGAAGCTGATCAGGGCGTAACAATAATCCGCCAGCGCTGCACCGATAGCGCTTCGCATTGCGGTGACATAACCATGGTGTATACCGTTTCCCAGCACCAGAATAGCAATCGGACCGACCGTTAGTGACAGGATCAATCCAAATAACACGGCTTTCATGACTTCCATCATTTTATCCCCCATACGACTCAGGAACACCGCACTACTTTTTATGGTTTTATTTAAAGCATAGTCATGATCACTCGTGGTGCACCAGTAGAAAAATTCGTCTTATTAGTTGTTTACAGGAAGTAAGACACGCACTAAGGCAGGGCAGGTAAACAGGTGGGCGTTTGAGCGCCCTGTGCGTGAGGTCAAAGCGGGGTGAACATTGAGGAAGCAGGCAGTGCAACCAGGCTGCATCTTGTTGCTAGAAGTATTGCACTGCCTACAGTACCAAACCGACAATACCAAATCGACAACACCAAACCGACAGCAATTGATGTCGTTAAATTCGGACGGGAAGTTCGTGCCGCGTGTGTAGTTTTACGATTGCTTGCGATTGTCGGATTTTAACGGCTGATCGCCAATAGTGGTTTTACCCGGGCAGATGCGTTTGACCGGACACTGACGGCAACTGAGCAGCGCTGCGTAGGGGCACAACGCCAGTACTTTCTTTCTGGTTTTGGTCTTGGGAGCCATTGAATACCTCCTTATTGGGCAGGGCGACCGGTTGGTTTTGCCGATGAACAATGCCCTGCGTTAGCATTGATATTGCGAAAGTTATTCTTGTCATCACTGCTGCTATTTGTACGGCCCCCCTTTCGAGGGGCTTGCTGAGTGTCTAGCTTTGTTTCTGTAACTCGGCGACCAGTAATCGGCGCGTTATCCGCTCTTCCAACGAGGAAGGAGCTTCCAGTTTCATACGTTTGATCAGTTGCTCGGTGTCATGATCGGGTTTCTGGGTATGCAGCGAGCCAAGTATTGCGAGCAATTTTCCGGTGCGAGTTGATGTTTTGGACTTGAGGGCTTTCAGCGCTTTACCCAGCTTCAGCTCCTGTGCCGTAAAACTGCAGCCAAACGGGAAGGGGGCAAAGAGTCCTTGAGCCTGATACTTACGGTAGAAGGCATTGATCATATCGGGCGTATTGTTGGCGTATTCCGGCGGCAACTGGTAGTCGGGGGCGATTTTACCGGCCGCTTTTGCCTGCGCCAGTAGCTGTTGCTGAAACCGGGAGTCGGCAATTTTGATGAGCTCGCTGTACACCACTTCATCCGGTTTACCACGAAGATCGGCGATGCCGTATTCCGTGATCACAATGTCGCGCAGCTGGCGGGGAATCGTGTTGTGGCCATAGTTAAACAGAATGTTGGAGGTCAGTTTGCCTTTGCGGTAGGTACAGCTGCGGATCTTGATGACAGAGCGCGCATCGCGTAGCTGGTGAGACTGGGCAACAAAGTTATACTGACCACCCACGCCACTGACAACCTGGCCGTTTTCCAGTGCGTCAGAGACAACAGAGCCATCCAGCGTCACCATCATGCCGGAGTTGATGAAGCGGGCGTGTTTGCGCTGAGCCTGTTTCAGCTGCTGATTGCCGAGCATGTGGTCGTACAAATCGTTGACGTAGTTTACGCTGGTCATGCAGAACTGCTGATGTTCATCATCGCTGAACTGATTCAGGTCATCGTAGAAGGCTCTCGGACCGATGAAAAAGGCCCCGTGCATTACCACACCGCCTTTTAGCGATGGACCGAGTGCATGGGTTTCAATCCAGTGTTGAATGTCCGGTTGGCTAATGTCGGTGCCTGCTGTCGCATTAGGCGTGACTAACTTTCCGTGTACCAGACTGACTTCCGGCCGGAAAACCCCGTATCGTTTCAGGTAACTGATATCCGCCTGAGTCAGTGTACTGTTGATTGCGTCGTATTCCAGCAGGGTGTTGAGAGTAGCCAGAGTCACGGTTTTACTTATCTTTTTCTGATTCAGTAAGTGCTGAATGGTGAGGTCTTCAAACACTTCCCGCTTCAGAACGCCTGCCTTGTACAAATGGACAAAACCATCAACCATCAGCTCGCTGCAGCCATACAATCCTTCTTCAAAGGCCCCGTGTTCGCCGATATCGCGGCTGATGGGGAATTTATTAAAGACATTCAAATCGGACAGTACTTTGTTGTACACCCGGTTATTTTCATGGCGAAGCAAGGTGCTGTAGGTCAGGGCGCTGCTGAGTGACCCGATCCCGACTTGCAGTGTCCCCCCGTCCTTGAGCAGGGTACTGGCATACAGGCCGATCAGATGATCTTCCGGCGAAATGCTGGCGGCGGGCGCGGCAAAAAGGGCATAATCCTGATGGTCAGGCTGTGTATTCAGATCCAGGATAAAATCAAACTCGCTGTCGGCCACCTCAGCATGGTTGCGCATAAACGGCATGTTGGTATTCACTTCCCCGACAACAGCCACGCGATGTCCGGTTGCTTTGAGTTTGTCCATTTCAGGAATCAGATCCAACGCCAGATCCGAATTACTGCCCAGGCTGTAGGTCGTGACTTGCTCGTGGTCTTGGCCGCAAGTCCGTTTGCCAACAATCTGTGCAATCACATTTACCCCTTTGTCGAGCAAATCCCTGACGGCGTGGGTATAGTTGGTGCTGGTGTAATTGCGTTGTTGGGGGGAATTCAGAAAGCTGCCTGCTTTGAAGAAAAACTCACTGATCACTATATTATCAGGGACGCAGCCGCGACGAAGATCCAACATGTAATCGAGATCCGGAACATTGGCGAATTCTCGTGCGACGAACGGTTCAAGAAAGTGTTTTTCCAGTGCACTTTTACCAACGGGTTTCTCCAGGCTGATCCCGGTTTCGATCCTGAGCGAGAGGCTGGGATCATGTTTGGCGCGCTGATAGAGCGCATTCACAAAGGCTACAGGCTTACCCACGGCAAGGGGGATCCCCAGAACGATCTTGTTCCCTACGCATGCAATGATTTCATCAACCAGAGTGTCAGCCTGATCGATCACCCGGGCATGCGGTTTCGGATGAACGACCGAGGCAACAAGGGCGGGGGTGGGCTGTTCCGCATCGAAGAGTTGTATCACAGACATGGCGCATTCCTTGTTCACGTTGTAATTCGCATGGGTTGTGAGTCGCAGAGGTAGTTAGCCGTGAAAATGTTAGCGACTGATGTGCTAGATACGTATATAGCAGTCACTATGGCCACCAAGATTGCGTTGCTCAATTCACCCTGTGCTTATGGTTGTTATGTGATCAATTGTTGCGGCAGGACTTAGAGCTTTCATTCTATTTTTGGGAAAATATGCGCAGGATACACAGTTTGTGATGGATTGGTGAAGTGAGTCACAGCAAATGCCTTCCCCCCACAGCGCATCATGTTTAGCGATGGCATGACGGGAAAGGGCTCGCAGTTTCATTGTGCCCTGAGGTCTGTTGCTGGCGGTGAGTTTATGAGTCTGGAAGCCCGCTTTGTTATGTGAGGCGGCTAGCAGATACCACGTCGAATTAGAAAGATTGATCTAATAATTGTTGCTACTTTGGAAGCATCAAAAGGTATTTCTGGCTCTGATTGTACCCACTGTGTCAGAGGAGGAGAAAAGATGAGTCCAATGCAGCTATTTTCAACTATCAAAGCAGTAACCAATATTAAAGCAGTATCTAATGTCAGGGTGGCAGGTCAGGCCGGGGAGGATCTTACTCGTAAACTGGTGTACGCCGGTTTGGGTGTGTGCCGGGTCGGTCTAGAGCAGGTGAATGGCGTTCAGTCACGGGTCAACCAGCAATTCAGTGCGATGGTTGCTCAAGGCGAGTCGGTTGAATCTGAACTGCGTGATCGGGTACAGGATACACGTCAGGCGGTGCGCAATCAGGCTGAGGCACAGTTTAACCAGGTACTGAACCGTACCTGCGGCATTGACCGTCGTCGACTGACCGAATTTGAAGACAAAGTAGATCGTTTGCAGGCGGCAGTGGAAAAGCTGGCAGACAAACGCGGACAGTAAGGCACGCCGATGTTGTATGTCGTGAGGGATTATCGTGTCGGAACTCAGTAATACTCCCTCAGGCATATCAGGAAACGTATCGGTGGCAGGCAAGGTTAAACCGTCTGCTGAAAATCACCCAGGCTGCGGTGTCTGTTGAGTCTGACAAAAGGAATCTGTTTCTCAGCGGGCCATATCGCCAACTTGCAACATAAGGACTGGTTTATGCCAAGTTTGTCTCTTCTGGATTTAAGTTTCATTGTTTTCGAGACGGCCAATACGCCGATGCATGTGACCGGGCTGGTCATTCTGGAGCCGCCGGAAGGGCAGGCGACCACGTATGCGCAGGAGCTCTATTCGCATTTTCTGCAACACCCGGAGACAGTACCGCCATTTAACTGGAAGCTGACCTGGTCGCTGACCGGTCGGCCGAGCTGGACGACGGTCAGCGAAGTGAATCTTGAAGACCATTTACGTATTACGATGTTGCCCTCGCCCGGTAACGATCAACAGCTGCAACAGCTGGTGGGGCGATTACATAGCCAGGTGCTGGACCGGAGTCGCCCGATGTGGGAAGTCTGGGTCGTCGGGGGACTTGAGCATAACCGCGTGGCACTGATCATGAAAATTCACCATTCCATGGCAGATGGTATTCGTGCCAGTACCCTGTTTACCCAAAGTTGTGCGACAACGCGGGAAGACTCCTTTACGCAGCCTCTCTGGCAGTGTGATTTGAGGAAAACAGCCAGTCAGCGCCGGGAAGAGACTCACTTAACCGATATGGTTGTGAAAACGGCAATGGCCGCCACAAAGCAAATTTCCTTGTTACCCTCCATGTTTCGGTTAGGCAGCAAGCTGGCATTGAAAGCGGTGAACATGGCTGAATGTGACTTGAAGCTTCCGTTTACGGCTCCTAAAACACCGTTTAATTTGAGTCCGAAACGAACCCGTTCGGTCAGCATCGGGCATTTTTCGATAGCCGAATTAAAACATATCAGCCGAATCACTGGCGCGTCGGTTAACGATATCTTGTTCACCGTCAGCGATATTGCCCTTAACCGTTACCTCAACGACAGGGCTATTCCCCTGAACAAGCCGCTGGTGGCCATGATGCCCATGAACCTGCGGGCGCAGGGCGATACCAGTGATAAAGGCAACAAAATCTCCATTGGCCATGTTGAGTTGGGCAGGCCGGATTTATCGCCGTTGGAACGGCTGGAAGCGATTCAGCACGCCACTGTTGATCTCAAGCGGGAAGCGCTGAACATCTCACCGGATGCGTACGTGAACTACTCGCTGCTGGTTAATGGGGTTTCTCTGTTCAGTGGTAAATTTGGCCTGAACAGTTTTATTCCGCCTGCCAGTAATTTGTTGATATCCAATGTGCCCGGTACGGATGACACCCTGTACTTTATGGGTGCTGAAGTGAAAGAGCAGTATCCGGTATCGCTGTTGATGCCGGGACAAACCCTGAATATCACGTTTTTCAGTAACGCCGGGATGATGTATTTCTCGCTAGTGGCCTGTAAGCAGTCGTTGCCCGGTTTTGAAGTCATAGCGGACTACATGTGCGAGGCATTTGCCGACATTGAGCAGGATGTGATGCAAATGGCAATCGAGGCAGTGGCCGAGCAGCTTCAGGGGCACGATGAGGATGTGTTGGCTGTTGAAACTGCGGTTGAAGCCGCTCAGCGAGGTCTGGATCCGGATGATGAAGATTTCAAAGCGCTGTATCTTGAAAAGCAACGTAAGGTAGAGGCACTGGAAGCGCAACTGGCCCAGCTTACCGACATGCTGAATAAAACTATCGACATTGATCCATCGCTTCCTGCTCAGAATCAGGATGAAATTTCGTCACGAAAACGCTCATAACTAACTGATTCAATTTGTAATACTTAATACGTTATGCCCCCATACCCAGCAAAGGCTCATTCATCAGCTGTATGAATGAGCCTTTTTTTATTGGCTGAGAGGTGTGTCTGACTTCACAGATAGTTCAACTGGTAGGAGCAGTTTTTTGAAGTGCGCCGAAGGTTGAATATGATGCCCATCCTTCTGACTTGAGTAATCGGTAAAATTTGCTGCGCAAAGTAAGTCCATACTAATAACTCATAGGAAAAGGTTATGAACAAAAGCAAGGTTGCTTTGGCGATATCGACAGTACTCATTCTGTCCGGCTGTGGTGGCGGCGGATCAGATAAGAAAGAGCTGGAAAAGCCCGCTCCGGATGTCACAACACCGACGGCTGTTTCAAAGGTAAATCTGCAAGTGGCGGTAAGTGACACTGCCGCATTGCAAAATGCAACAGTGTGGCTGGAAAAGAAAACTCAACGCAATAACCAGCCGGATGCGGATGAACTGCGTGCTGTCACCGGTCAGGATGGCAGCGTTACGTTTGACAGCGTGCCGGTGAAAGATCTGGATAACTATGTACTGATGGCCGAAGTGGTTGCCGGAAAAGCGTCCCATCAGGGGCGCAATACTGTACACGGCAACTACCTGATGTCCGCCCCGCTGGCTGCTTCACTGGTAGCCGAACAAGCCGGTAAATCAGCGGCTGATACTGCCTCACATCAGGTTGAACTTAACCCACTGACCAGTGTGATTGAGCTACACCTGCTGCAGGCTCAGAAAGAAGGGAAAGAGCTTTCGATTGAAGGCGTGGCAGAAACGGTGGCGTTAAGCCTAGGTCTGGCAGAAGGCAGTGGCGCAGCGTTACTGGCGAGTTATACCAAGGATGACGAGGGGCGGTCACAGAAGCTTCGTCAGGCTGCTGCTTCCCTGGTTTATTCTGATGCTCTGGCTGAAACCGCCGACGATTTCATCACTAAACTGTCAATCCTGCTCAGTAATGCGGAGAAAATTGCAGCGGCTTTGAAAAGTGCAGCAGGTGACGAAATTGTCCTGTTGGATGCAACCGGTAATCTGTTGACCCTCAGCACACTGGACAGCGATAAAGACGGAGTGTTGGATGATCTGGATGCCTTCCCACACGATGATGCTGAATGGTTTGACACCGATGGTGATGGCATCGGGAATAATGCCGATGAAGATGATGATGACGATGGTTCTCCGGATACCGCAGACCTTTATCCAATGATGCCTAAGGATGTTGTAGACACGGATGGTGATGGCCTCAGCGATAAGTATGATGCTGATGATGACAATGACAAGGTGCCGGATGAGCTGGATGCTTTCCCACTGGATGCCACAGAGTCGGCTGATGTTGACGGTGACGGTATTGGCGATAATCGTGATACCGATGATGATAACGATGGCACCCTAGACACGGAAGATGCCTTCCCGCTTGATAAAGCAGAGCAATGGGATACAGATAAAGATGGCATCGGTAACAACGCCGATAATGATGATGACAACGATGGCTACGATGACGAGCGGGACAATACGCCGCTACAAGCGCTGAATACACCTGCGACTCTGAGTGCCTGTGTTGCCGGTCTGCCTGCGCTGGGTGGAGAGGGGGAAAGTGCCCTCGACCGACCAAACAGCCGTCTGTACCAGGTTTCGCGAAAAATGGCGACATCTGGCGAGATTCAGAACTATACCCAGAGTGAAATCGATGTTGATGTCTGGACCGGACTACCGACAGGTCAGCTGGCGGATCGGCAAATCAAAGTGACCCAAATCGCAGGGTACACGCCCGGGGCGGATTACAATGATTACCATCCGACGTTCGAGCATGAATATACCGATGCCCATACCGGAGAATACCTGGGTAACCGGGAAACTTTCCGTAACTGGTGGTCGATCAACGTAGATAGCAGTCCGTATGTCGAATTAGAGTTAGGCAAAGTGACACCAAGGTGGGTAGATCGGCTGGATAAGCACGCTCCCGAGACGTCTGTGCGACATGACAAGCTGTCAACCGAGTATTTGGGCAAAGATATTATCGAAACGGTCATGGGGCTGCGTGAGGTCTGTGTGGTTCAGCAATCCTCTGAGATGGTGTTGATGAACAATCAGGATGCCCAGGCTGAAAATCATCATCCTGTGGCTAAAGTGGTGGAGCAACGTAAACAGTATCTGGACACTGATAATCTGGCACAGCGAGTTGAAGTGAGTTATCTGGAGTATGATCCTGCTGCGGAAGGCAGCATCTCATGGGGATACACGGATTACACCAAAGATCTGGTTGGAGCCATTATCGATAACAATGCGTTTGGTCGTGACCCTGTCACCGAAAGGGGTTCGCCACTGGATCAGCCGGTCAGCCTGGCGCAATGTTTAGCCGGGTTGCCGGATAGTGGCTATACCGTAAGCCCTGATGAGGAAATATCATACTTAGTTGATCGTTTTGATTTGCACGATTTGAGTCGGCGCCTAGGGGTGTATACCATGATTCCTCAGGCCGGTGAAAATGCCAGCTGGCGTGGACATGAGGGGCTGAGTCAATCCGTTGTTCGAGGGCATTTTGACAGCGGGACTTACAGTTTTAACGAGGTGTATTACCAAAACGCCGCGGGTGAGATGGTCGGCTTTGAAGGCACAGAAAATGCTGGAGATACCGTGGTGTGGGGTCAGTATGTTGAAAAAATGACACCGTGGTCAGCCGTGGCTGGCGCTTACTTCCTGCCGGAAGTGTCTTATGTTCAAGGGTTGCTACTAGGTGATCATCCTGAGCGCCATCGCTTCGAGCAAGTGACCAGCACAGTGTTTACCGGTCGTGTGCTTGAGTGGGACAAAGTCTCGGAAACGGACAGCATACCGGCCTGTGAAGTCAACCGCCGCCGGGAGGTCAGTTTCTATCAGCAAGATGGCCAGCCGGTGCTGGATTACTACGGTGAACCTCTGATTGAGATAACCGTTGAAAGAGACACCTATGATAATCATGGGTTGATCTATCGTAGCCGTCATCACAGCTATAACAGCTACCACGAAACCTGGAATCGATACTGATGTTTGACTGGCTGTATTGCTGAATCGCTAAGTGGCTATGAAGCTAAGCCGCAACGCAGCAAAGTAGCGACGCAGCAGACTGGCATCTGTCACCAATAACAAAGGCCGCATCAGCGGCCTTTTCTTATCGACTTCTTGTTTTTATTGCACTTCTTGCGAAAGGAGTGATGGGGTGGAGTGGGTGTGAAGCGGTTATGCGTATTGTGTGGCCAACTCTGCTACCTTGTCGATGTACTGCTGCATCGCATTTTCAGCGTTTGTCCCTTTCAGTTGCTCCCAGGCGTCGTACTTAGCCGCACCTTTAAAATCAAACATCCCGGGTCTTTTGCCTGAAACGTCCCCTTCGGTCGCTTGTTTGAACAGGGCGTATAGAGCCAGCAGCTCATCATTGGTTGGGCGTTGTGTCAGCGTTTTAATGTTGGCCTGAGCCTGTTCAAATTGTGAGTGTAAATCTGCCATGTGTCGATCCCTCATCAGGTTATAAAATTCATTCGGGTGTCAGTAATGAATGGACGATGATCCAGCTTCTTACCCAAATAGAAATGATACGGCTGTGCATCCATTTAACGTTCAATTCTATATTTACACTGGTCTGACAAGTTATCTATGTTGAAATTTAATAAATTTTAAAGCGATCACTTTTTATTTTTAATTTATAGAAATAATGAGTGTAAGCATTATTACAATGCCACAATCATCTTCTATGATTAATAGAAATTAAAAAACTTAAAATAGACTGGGTTATACATTTGGCTGGCATGGACAATATTTATCAAAGGGGATGCTATGTATGACTTTATCATAGTCGGTGCGGGTTCTGCGGGATGTGTACTCGCTAACCGACTCAGTGCCGACCCGGCTATCCATGTCTGCCTGATAGAAGCCGGACCAAAAGATGACAGCCCGATAGTGCATGTACCGCTGGGGCTCATCGGTATGATGCATTCGAAAAAAATGAACTGGCGCTATTATACGGAGCAGGAGCCCACGTTACAGTCTCGCCAACTGTTCTGGCCGCGAGGAAAAACCTTAGGAGGTAGCTCGTCATCTAACGCGATGTGTTATATACGCGGTCATGCCGATGACTATGACGAGTGGGCGGCGCAAGGTAATGCGGGCTGGGGGTTCGCAGATGTGCTGCCGTATTTTAAGCGCTCGGAGAACCAGCAGCGGGGCGAAGACGACTACCATGGTGCAGATGGTCCGCTGAACGTGTCGGATCTGCGTATCCGAAACCCGCTATCTGAAGCCTTTCTGCAAGCTGCGCAGCAGGCGGGCCACCCAATCAATCACGATTTCAATGGTGCCAGTCAGGAAGGGATCGGTTTTTATCAGGTAACCCAGCGTAACGGGCAGCGTTGTAGCAGTGCCGTCGCTTACCTGCGCCCGGCTGAACAACGAACAAATCTCACGGTGATTACTGATGCGCTCGTTACCCGAGTGCTGACAGAACAGGGTAAGGCTATTGGGATCAGCTATCAGAAAAAAGGCAAAACGGAGACACTGCTGGCCAGCAAAGAGGTGCTGCTAAGCGGAGGGGCCATCAATAGTCCGCAACTTTTAATGCTGTCGGGGATTGGGGATCAGAGCGAACTCTCGTCGGTGGGCATTGAGCCTGTTCACCATTTACCTGGGGTAGGTAAAAACCTGCAGGATCATCTGGATGTACTGGCTGTGACGCGTGAACGAACATTTTATTCCGTTGGATTTTCCCCCGTCGCGCTGTTGCGTTCTGTGAAGGGAATCGTCGATTACCTATTGTTCAGGAAAGGCAATTTCACGACGAACATTGCGGAAGCTGGCGGGTTTGTAAAATCCACCCCGACCCTGGATAAGCCGGATATTCAGTTCCATTTTTCGCCTTGTTTCCTTGATAATCATGGGCTTAATTTGTGGCAAACCGTCCGTCACGGCTACTCGTTGCATGCTTGCAACCTGAGGCCCAAAAGCCGCGGCAGTTTGACGCTGGTGAACCACGATCCTGCACATCCTCCCAAAATCACACCGAATTATCTCAGTCATCCTGAAGATATTCGGGTAATGCTGCAGGGCTTGAAATTGTCCCGTGAAATTCTCAACCAGCAGGCATTTGACCGTTATCGCGGGAAAGAAGTGTATCCGGGATGTGACGCACAAGATGATGAAGCGTTGCTCGCTTTTATTCGGCGTAAAGCGGAATCGATCTATCACCCGGTCGGTACCTGCAAAATGGGGCAGGACAGCATGGCAGTGGTTGATGAGCGATTACGGGTTCGGGGGATGTCGGGGTTGCGTGTGATTGACGCGTCGATAATGCCAACGCTCATTGGGGGGAATACCAATGCACCGACCATCATGATTGCAGAAAAAGCCGCTGATATGATTTTAAACGATTTATCTGACGTTGCACCTGCACCTATTATTTCAACGCATCAGGTAGCGTGATTTATCATCTTCATGGCGAAGTTGTGACTTATTGTTACCTTCGCCATTTTTTATAGATATTTTATCGATAGCCATATTTTTAAAATTGGTATGTTTTTTCTAATTTAATTTTCTATAATCTACCAATTTTATTTTTTGTTTAAAATTTGAGTTATTGGTTTTTATTTTAAATTAGTTAGCACTGATTATTTTTCGTGTATTGAAAAATAGGCTGTTAAGCCGGAGGGGATTATTCTATTATCGAACAGTGAAAAAAATATTACTGAGGTTGACCAATGGCGATAAACGATAATCTCAGAGATAAGCTCCATCTCCTGAAGCAGGACTTTTCCAGCCGCTTTGTGGAACAGTCTGCTGCTGCTAAACAGCGTGCTTTGCAGTTTATCGAAGAAGGATTGCCACCGGATCAGAAACTGGCGTTTCTCGCCAAAGTCAATGGCATAGTAGGGGATCAGCTGCATCACAAACAAAGCCCGTTAGCGCTATCGATGGTGTTTACTGATCAACGCCAGATCCTGAGCACTCATCCGGCATTATTGGCATCCCAGCTTCCCGGCGCTTCATCAAGGATTGTTCTTTATGTACATGGCTGGTGTATGGCTGATACCGGCTGGCAGCGTAAAGGGCATAAGCCTGATCAGTTGCTGGCTGCCGCGGGATATACTGCTGTTTTTCTTCGTTACAACACCGGCCACCATATTTCCCAGAATGGCGAAGAGCTGGCGACCGCACTGGAAGCGCTGATCCGGGCCTGGCCATGTGAGGTGACTGAGCTTGTGATTGTCGGCCACAGCATGGGAGGGCTGGTGACCCGCAGTGCTTGTTACTATGCTGAGCAGTACAACTATCAGTGGCTGCACCGACTGCAAACATTTGTCACTTTGGGTACGCCACACAATGGGGCACCGCTGGCGCGTCTGGCTTCCTGGATTGATGAGCAGGCCGCGACTACGCCAAGTCTGAGTTTTTTGCAGAAACTGGGTGAAATACGCAGTAGTGGGACGAAAGATTTAAGCCGGGGTCTGATTGTGCATGAAGACTGGCTGCACACTGACAAGTCACCAAGTCATGATGCGATGCAGACCCGTCCGCGTTTACCTGACCAAGTACATTGCTTTGCGGTGGCAAGTTGCCTGGGGAAAAACCTTCATGATGAAAAAAATCGCCGTTTGGGAGACGGCCTTGTGCCAGTACCGAGTGCTCTCGGTGAGAGCGAACAGGGGATGCCAGCGCTGAATTATGCTGACCATGGGAAGTGGGTTGGGGCCGGCATTCACCATATTGACCTGATATGCCACCCGACAGTGATGGCTCAAATTCGCCAATGGGTACTTACCCATACTTTGTAGGTAATGGCCTAGTAGACATGACGTTGTAAGAAATCTTGTCAGCATTTATTAATGCAGCTTAGGCACTTGCTCCGTCAGGCGCTAAGTTTAGATCTTGTCTTAATCGGTATTTTCGCTAAAAAACAGTGTCTTGCCTAAGGCGCTGGTTCTGTGTTACCCAGCATCATACGAAGCGCATAATATGACAGTGAAAGCTCGATAATTATTTTTGATGCTCAGGATGAAATAGATGATTTGTGGCGGTCATCAGAATGAAATATAAGCGTCTTTTTACTGTATTGCGCTTATAAACAATGAATCACGATTCTCTGATTGATGCACTGCATACCTGTGGTTGGTATGTTTGGGACGATTTTCTCTCGACAGAGAAAGTAAGGGCATTAGCCAGCTGTATTCCGGAGGAATGGACGCAAGCCGGAATCGGGCGGAATCAGGACTACATGCAGGCAAAATCGCGACGCCGCGACAAAATACAGTGGCTGGACGGCAACATGGGGCAGCCGGTTCAGGCTTATCTGGCCGAAATGGAAACGATCCGTCAGATGGTCAATCGTCACCTGTTTCTCGGTTTGTTTGAGTATGAATCACATTTTGCCAAATACGAGCACGGTGATTTTTATGAGAAACACCTGGACGCTTTCAAAGGCCAGAGCAACCGTAAGCTGACCACAGTGTTTTATCTCAACGAGCAATGGCATGAAGATGATGGCGGCCAGCTTAAAATGTATGACATGGAAGATAACTTGCTGAAAACGCTTGAGCCAAAAGCCGGCCGGCTGGTGGTCTTTTTGTCGGAAAATTTTCCTCATGAAGTGTTACCGGTACAGCGTGAACGGTTTAGCATTGCTGGTTGGTTCCGAACCAATGGGGTAACGGGCGACCGGATGGATATTTCCCGCTAGTTTTCGAGACACCCAGCTGAACGGTCTCGGTACTTATCAGCGCGTTCACTACAGCACACCATCACAAAAAGAGTCACGTCGTCATGGGGTGGCTTTTTCTTCTTTTTAGAACGGTTAACTTGTTTTCATTTCCCTTTATCAGTTTCTCTGCCGGCTTTCCTTCCCTTTTTTATTCCTTCCCGGCTTCTTTGTCCACTGTCAGCATTTTGTACTCCTAATGGCTGATGCCCGACGGCGTGTATAGCTGTTTAGAACGGTTTTAATCTCCTCGACTGAAAGTCACAGCGCAGCATATATGATCTTTCATATATCTGAGCCTGTGCATATAATAGCGGCAGAATAATAACCATCAGGCCAGTAGCATGAAACGAATCCTTTTTCTTTGTACCGGTAACTCAGCCCGTTCTCAGTTGGCTGAAGCGGCAATGCGTCATTTGGCGGGCAATGGCGTGGAGGTGTGTAGCGCTGGCATGCGGCCTGAAGGGGTTGACCCACGGGTTTATGAAGCACTCGCAGAGCAAGGAATCGACAGTTCCGGCCTTGAAAGCTTGTCGGTTCAGGATTTGGCGGATCAGCACTTTGATACCGTTATCACCTTGTGTGACAAAGCCAGCGATGAGTGTGCGTTGTTTGCTGATTCTGATGCGCTGTTACACTGGGACTTTAAAGATCCTAAACCGCTGCCTGGGCTCAAGCCGTTTCGTGACACGCTGGATGCGCTCATCGCCCGGATTTCCTTGTTTTTGATGTTAAACGGCACGGAATCGACGTCCGCGATGGGACCGGTCGAGCTGTTTAAAGTGATGAGTGATCCTCTCAGGCTCAAAATCCTGATGATTATAGAAGATGAGCAATGGGTGACCGTCAGCGATCTTGTTGAAAGTCTGGGTGTCAGTCAGCCTAAAGTCTCAAGACATTTGGCATTGCTGCGCGATAGCGGGGTACTGGAAACGCGCCGAGAAGGACAATGGATCTTCTACCGTTACACGGAAAACCTGCCTGTCTGGGTCCGTCATGTTTTTACAACGGTTCGCAATGGCAATCCGGGAATAATCAATCAGGAAAAGCTCCAACTCAGCCAGCTCCAGCAACGTAAAGTGCCAGATAACCGTTCCGTAAAAGTGTAGCTTCTGCCGTTCAGTGTCTCGTCACATTTGGCAGTGGCTTAATGCTAAGCTGCTGCTTAATTGTTTGTGAGTCCACGCTGTGTTTCCCTCCGTTTTATAGTATTTCTAAACCTATCAGCTTCTTTTGTTCCCACTTGCTCCGTTTTGTCCCGGCTTGTTTCGCGGTATCTCTGTTCGCCGCGTTTTCCCTCACTCTTTCCATCTCACTTTGTTTTTGGCCACCATGTTGGTCAGGTTACGTCGTGTATCTACCGTGTTTTCCCTGTCCGAATACAGGGGGCGCTGGTTAGCAGAGTGGTTTTTCTGTCAGTTAGGTCTCTGGGGCGGCTTCTCTTAGAGAAGGGGAGGTAAAAAGATCTGGAAACTATTTTTTGTCCTGATAGTATATATGAAAAATCATATATACGATTTTGTGTATATTCTGAGTTAGGCATAAGTATTGACCCCTGAGTGTGGCTAAGATTTCAGACACCAGCGTGGGTGACTATCTTTCGGACATAAGATCCCGGGTATTAGCGTCGGGTGCGAGGAGAATGGAACATGGCAATTAAAGTAGGCATTAACGGTTTTGGCCGCATCGGTCGTTTGGCACTTCGTGCTGCGTTTGACTGGGAAGAGCTGGAGTTTGTGCAAATCAATGATGTGGCTGGTGATGCTAAAACACTGGGCCATCTGCTGGAGTTCGATTCAGTTCAGGGACGCTGGCATCACAACGTGAACGTTGACGGGAACACGCTGCTTATTAACAACAAAACAATCCGTTGCACTCAGGAGCGTGATATTCAGGCGGTTGACTGGTCAGGTTGTGATGTGGTGCTTGAAGCGACCGGTGTTCACCGTAAGCGCGAGTTTCTGGATCAATATTTAGCGCAGGGTGTGAAACGCGTTGTAGTATCCGCTCCGGTGAAGGAGGAAGGGGTACTGAATGTCGTGGTTGGGGTGAACGAGCATCTGTTTGATCCTGCACAACACCGCATTGTGACGGCGGCTTCCTGCACCACAAACTGTATTGCTCCTGTGGTTAAAGTTATTCACGAAAAACTGGGGATTGAGCAGTCAACCTTTACCACAATTCATGATCTGACAAACACTCAAACCATTCTGGATGCGCCGCATAAAGATCTGCGTCGTGCACGTGCCTGTGGGATGAGCCTGATCCCGACGACGACGGGTTCAGCCACTGCTATTGTCGAAATTTTCCCTGAGCTAGCCGGTAAAATTAACGGTCATGCGGTGCGTGTACCACTGGCAAATGCCTCGCTGACCGACATCATTTTTGATGTCAGCCGGGACACGACAGCCGATGAAGTGAATGCGTTGCTTAAAGAAGCAGCCGAAGGCGAACTGGCAGGTATTCTTGGCTATGAAGACCGCCCACTGGTATCGATTGACTACAAAGGCGATCAACGCTCAACGGTGGTAGATGCACTGTCGACGATGGTGGTGAATGACCGGATGGTGAAAGTCTATGCCTGGTACGACAATGAGATGGGTTATGCGACCCGTACCTCAGAGCTGATCCGCAAAGTGGGTCTGGCAGGTTAAGCTCGAATAAGTCTAAGAACAGGAATCTCTGAGTATGATCGCCGCCATTTCAAGTCTGTCTAAAGAAGTGCGCCAGTATATGTTGGTCACTTTTAACTACTGGAATTTTACCGTCACTGACGGAGCACTGCGTATGCTGGTGGTGCTGTACTTCCATCAACTGGGTTACAGCGCGCTGGAAATCGCCTCACTGTTCCTGTTCTATGAATTTTTCGGGGTTGTCACAAACCTGATTGGCGGCTGGCTGGGTGCGCGTATGGGGCTGAATCGTACCATGAACACCGGCCTGGCCATGCAAGTGGTGGCGTTGCTGATGTTGGCTGTACCGGTCAGCTATCTGACAGTGCCTTGGGTAATGCTGGCGCAGGCAATGTCCGGAATCGCAAAAGATCTCAATAAAATGAGCGCCAAAAGTGCTATTAAAACCCTGGTGCCTGATGGGCAGCAGGGGGCGTTGTATCACTGGATCGCGGTGCTAACCGGATCTAAGAATGCCCTGAAAGGGGCGGGCTTTTTTATCGGTGGTTTGCTGCTCACGTTGATTGGCTTCAAGGGCGCGGTTGTGGCCATGGCGTCGGTCTTGCTGGTGGTACTGGTGATGAGCCTGATGTGGCTGGACAAAGATCTGGGCAAAGCCAAGCAGAAAGTGAAGTTTTCTCAGATATTTTCCAAAAGCGTCAGCGTGAATATCCTTTCTGCCGCCAGAATGTTCCTGTTTGGCGCCAGAGACGTGTGGTTCGTGGTGGCGTTGCCGCTGTATCTGAGCGAAGTATTTGGCTGGGATCATCTCTGGGTAGGCGGTTTCCTCGCTCTCTGGGTGATTGCTTATGGGGTTGTGCAGGGTGTTGCACCGCATTTCACCGGCAAATCGCGTGGTGTGGTGCCGGACGGTAAAGCGGCAATGGGTTGGGCTGCCCTGTTAGCCGCTGTGACGGCACTGGTGGCGATTGGCGTGCAATCAGGCTGGCAACCAGGGTTAACTATTATTGCTGGCTTGCTGAGTTTCGGCGCGGTGTTTGCCATCAACTCATCACTGCATTCCTATTTGATTGTCAGTTATGCAAAAGAAGACGGTGTGTCTCTGGATGTTGGTTTTTATTATATGGCCAATGCGATGGGGCGATTAATTGGCACCATTTTGTCGGGATGGATATATCTGGCATTCGGACTGGCGGCCTGCTTGTGGGTATCATTTGTATTTCTGGCCGTGACAACGCTGATTTCTTTCTGGCTACCCGCCCATAAAGCGGATTAAGCTTTTCGACTTAGTCACTGATTAACTATTCGACACTCAGATACAAAGCCCAGAGTACCGTTGTGCTCCGGGCTTTTCTTTTTTGCATATTTTTTCCGTCGTTAACGTTGTTGATAAAAACCATTGATGAAATAGTGATGTTTATCAATATTCTGTTTACTGTTAATTTATATTAAAGTAGATGCACTTTTAACGCGAAGCTGCATGCTGTAAAGTCGCCCCCGTTTCTCAATACGTCTAAGGAATGGGTGACAGCGTTTTCTATGAATTCAGCGGTTACACAATAGTGATGGAAGCAATAATAAACGAGCTGAAATGGCTGGGTGGAGAAGCATTATTCGAAGCCACCACACAACTACTCTATAAACATTTTGGCGCGACAGATGTCTTTATTGGCTATTTTGTCGATGGCAACACCTCTATTCAGACGCTGTCTTATCGCCATCGCGGCGAAATAAGCGACAATTTTCGCTACCCGCTGGATGGAACTCCATGCTCTGATGTGCGCTGTTTAAATCAGATTTGTTGTTACAGCGCCAATATTCAGGCGTTATTCCCCCGAGATACTGCGTTGAAGGATCTGCAGGCCGAAGCCTATGTGGGTATTCCTGTCTATGCGAAAAAAAGTACCCCGGAAGGCATTATTGTCTGTCTGTTTGATAAGCCATTTGAGCTGCCGGATGAACTGGTGGCGGGCTGCCAGTCACTGAGTTATTACCTTGGTGTGGAAATGCAATATTCTGCGTTGCTGGAGCGCCAGGATCAGTTGCTGTGGGCGCTGGAAGAAGGTCAGCGTGTTGCCAAGGTTGGTAGCTGGGTTTGGAATTTGAATCAGGAATCTTTCCGCTGGAGTAAAGAGGTATACCGGATCTACGGTTTGCCAGATGAAACACTGGAACCGTCGCTGACTCTGCTGAAAACCCTGATTCACCCGGAAGACCGAGATTGGGTACTGAATGCCCTGCACAGCGCCATTGCTTCAGAATCGCACAGCTACAACCTGGTTCATCGGACATTGCTGGAAGACGGACAAATTAAATACCTGCGAAAGCGGGCGGAAGTGATTCGCAACGAATTTGGCGCACCGGTACAAATGCGTGGAACCGTGCATGATGTCACCGATGTGTATCAGATTTCCGCCAAACTAACGAAAACGTCGCGCCAACTGAACACTGCATTTACCTATGTCGAAGAAGGTATCTGGGAATACGACATCGAAAAACGCGAATTCGCGACATCCCCGAAGTTCTGGCAAATTCTGGGAAGGGAAAAACCGACCTGCGGTAATGATCTTGATATCTGGCTTGACTCTATTGTTGATGAAGACAAAGAAGAAGGGCTGACCTTTTTTAATAGCTTTCTTCAGCAACGTCATACTTCAGTGTTTCAATTTGAGTTTCGCCGGAAACAGCATTTTGCTTCTGGTGAGTCAGTCAGTAAAGAACACTGGCTAAAGATTAAAGGCAGTGTGATTGCCAAAGATGAAGCGGGTAATCCGGTTAAAATCGCTGGTATACAGCGTGATATTACCAGTAGTGTCGAAACCAAGCGTCAGCTCAGCCGTGCTAAGGTCGTATTTGATAATACGTCGGAATGTATTCTGATCACAGATAAACATAACCGTATTATTTCGGTTAACCGTGCGCTGGAAGAAACTACCGGCTATCGCGAGCATGAAATATTAGGCTTGCGCCCGAATGTGTTGTCGTCGGGTATTCATGATAAATCGTATTATGAATCTCTGTGGAAGCACCTGAGTGAATACGGACACTGGAAAGGGGAAGTCTGGAATAAACGCAAGAACGGTGAAATCTATCCAGAAGAAATGTCCATCAATGTGATTCGTGATGATAATCAGGAAGTGATTAACTTCGTCGCGGTATTTCGGGATATCAGCCATTGGAAAAAAGCGGAAGAGCAACTGAGCTTTTATGCCTATAACGATCCGTTGACCGGACTGGTAAACCGTCGTAGTTTTGCCCATCGTGTTAGCAAACATATCGACCAGGTGTCCAATCGCCATACCCAGGCCTTCGCTCTGCTGTTTATTGATACCGATGACTTTAAATCGATCAACGATCTCTACGGGCATGATTTTGGCGATAACGTACTGGTACATATCGCGAACTGCCTTAAAGGTATTTTTGCAAACCATGATGACATCTGCCGCTATGGCGGCGATGAATTCTGTGTCTTACTGCCTGACACCACCGCAGCTGAAGCCCGGCAGTGGGGACAAGAAGTGGTTAACCGTATCTCTCAGACCTTTATGATTGATGGCGTGGAGGTGAATACGACGGTCAGCGTTGGCATTTCTTCTTATCCGGAAAGCGGGGAGACGCACAGTGAGCTGCTGAAAAATGCCGATTACGCCATGTACAACATGAAAGGCAATGGCCGGAATGGGATCTGTGAGTATGACAGCAACATGCAGTCTCAGTACATCGAAAAACTGAAACTGCGTGACCGCCTGAAAAAAGCCATTACCGAAAATGCGTTGACGGTGCACTACCAGCCGATCATTGATGCCGACAGCGGTAAAATAAAACGGTTTGAAGCCTTGCTGCGTTGGTTCGATGACGTCGAGGGATTCATTTCTCCCGAAAAGTTTATTCCGGTTGCAGAAAAATATGGGCTTATTACTCACCTTGGCGAATATGTTCTGCATCAGGCGTGCCGTGATTTGTGCAAAGTCCATCAGGCCGGCTATACCGATATCGCATTTAATATCAATCGCTCCGTAAAAGAGTTTATGAATTATCAGGCCACACCTATGGTCTGGGATGTAATTGAGAAGTATGGCCTGACGCCGGATTCGGTGATCATTGAAATCACGGAAACGACCGCATCCAGTGAGAGCCAGAACATTCAGGCGCTATTGGGAGAGTTCAAACAGCGCGGCATTAAGGTGGCGCTGGATGATTTCGGAACCGGGTATTCCTCGCTGAGTTCTGTGGTCGAGCTGAGGCCCGACATTATCAAGATTGATCGGAGTTTTATCCGGGAGATGGAACACAGCCAGGATAGTCGGACACTGGTATCTCTGATTATCGACCTCAGCCACAAACTCGGTATTCAGGTGGTGGCGGAAGGGGTGGAGAATCGGGCTCAGCTTGAGTGTCTGCAGGAACTGAACTGTCATTACGTTCAGGGTTTTTACTACAGCCCGGCACGCCCGCTGACCGATTGCCTGGTAATGCTGAACAATCAGTATGAGGAAGGGCTTGAAGATGACAGAAGCCATGATTTATACGATGCTCAACAGGAAGAGATCTGAGATCTAATTACTCGGTGCTAGGTGCTAGGTTCGGGGTAATAGGTAATTAGGTTCTGGGTAAGTAGCGACTAGGTATTTAGCTCAGGTATAAGAGCAAAGCCATTCGTGTTCGTCATAAATCGGTATCACGACACGTTTGGCATTATGCGCGCAAGATGAGTAACATAGCAGCCGAAACATGACAGGAGTAGTTAGATGCAGGCTGTATGCTTTGATTTTGATGGTACCTTGGTAGATTCCGAGATTTTTCACGCTGAGAACTGGAGCCAGTATCTGGCTAAATGGGGAGTCGATATCTCTGCCGCAGACTTTTTACGTGATTATGCCGGAGTACCGTGGGAGAAGGTTGCCACTGCGTTTCACCAGCAATATCAGCTGACCCATTGCCCGTCTACAACGGTGGCTGACATGGAGCACCTGACACACATCGCCCTGATTGAACGTGGCGTACCACCTAAACATGGTGCGGAAGGATTGCTGCGCCAGCTACATGGCCAACTACCGCTGGCGGTGGTGACCGGCGCTCCGCGTGAGTACGTCGAAGGGATTCTGGCAAAGCTGGGATGGCTGGAGTTTTTCGATCATATTTTTTGCGGAAATGAAGTGGCTTCCAATAAGCCTGCTCCGGATATCTATCAGCTTGCCTGCCAGACTCTGGGTTACTGCACCACGCAAGTTGTTGCCGTGGAAGACAGTATGACCGGTGCGATGTCGGCCACCTCGGCCGGGTTGCGACTTGTTGTCGTGAATGACAGTCATCCGGTCGGGCAGGAGATGACTCCGTATCGTTACCAGACACTGGTTGAAGCGCACGAGCAGCGCGCCAGCTGGCTGGTTGCTTAACGTGTTGCTTGCAGCAGCACTAAATGACAAAAATGTAAGGCATTTTTATGCAAGATGATGAGATTATGACTGGCGACATGCTGGTTGAAACGGTAAAAAACCAGCTTGATGATGGTAATCCGATCAAGGTGAAAGAGACGCTGATGCGACTGGTAATGACCGGCACGCCGCGTGATGAAGCAATTGAGATGATCGCTTGCGCTTTATCGGTTGAAGTATTCGATGTGGCGAAAAATGGCGGTAGCTTTGATCTGAAACGTTACAGCGAAAACCTTGATGCATTACCGGATATGCCGTGGGAATTTGAAGACTGATTCTTCTGAACCTGCTGACAAGGTATAAAAAAGGAGCCGCACGATGCGGCTCTTTTTTTGTCCTCAAATCCAGATTGTCCCATTGGCCAGACTCTTTTTGTTGCGGGTAGTTTAATTGTTTGTTGGCTTTGGTTTTTGTCAGTCAGGCTAAAGACAAGACTATCATCTATGAGATTTATCCTGTTTTTCTGGTTTTATCCGATGAATTGTTTAATTTCATTAGGCGCCATCAGGCCACCACTGCTTTTAACCCGCTTCCTTGCTTATGATTTAACCTTAAAAAAGAAATTTTTTAGTGATTTGGACTGGAAGTATGCTTATATATAGTCTACTGGTCTGTTTAATTGATATAAGTCAGGTTTTTGGTGTGTGATGTGGCTCAAAAACCGATTAATCATCTTTGATGGTAGAAAATCCCGGTTCGATTTGTTGATTTGTGGTTAAAAAACGGGCGCACATTCCGAGTTATTTACATTATTGTGTATATAACTTTTAACAAGGCCGCAAGGATACAAAATATGATTATTGGTGTACCTAAGGAAATTAAAGTTCACGAATACCGTGTGGGTATGGTGCCGGCTTCAGTGAGTGAAGCTGTTGCGCATGGACACACTGTGTATGTGGAAACCAATGCGGGTTCTGGGATCGGTTTCAGTGATCAGGACTACATTGATGCAGGTGCCCAGATTCTGCCAACAGCCGTCGCTGTTTTTGCAGAATCAGACATGATTGTAAAGGTCAAGGAACCTCAGGCTGTTGAGCGTGCATTACTGCGTGAAGGCCAGATCCTGTTTACTTACCTCCACCTTGCGCCTGATCCGGAGCAAACGCACGATCTGATCAACAGCAAAGCGGTATGTATTGCCTATGAAACCGTGACCGATGATAAAGGCCGGTTGCCGTTACTGGCACCGATGTCTGAAGTCGCGGGTCGTATGTCTGTACAGGCCGGGGCTTTTGCACTTGAGAAATCTCGTGGCGGCCGTGGCATGTTACTGGGCGGTGTCCCGGGTGTAGAACCAGCTAATGTCGTGATTATCGGTGGCGGGGTCGTGGGTGCCAATGCCGCTCAAGTTGCCGTTGGTATGAGGGCTAACGTGGTAATCCTGGACCGTAATATCGACGTGTTGCGCAGTCTTGATGCCCAGTTTGATGGAAAAGTGCAGTGTGTTTACTCAACAAAAGACGCTATCGAAAAGCATGTGCTTGACGCTGACTTAGTCATTGGTGGAGTGCTGGTGGCCGGTGCGGCTGCGCCGAAACTGGTCACTGCAGAAATGGTGTCAAAAATGAAGCCGGGCTCTGCGATTGTGGATGTTGCGATTGACCAAGGGGGCTGCGTCGAAACATCGCACCCGACAACCCACAGTGAACCGACCTACATCGTGGACGATGTTGTGCACTACTGCGTGGCGAACATGCCAGGAGCGGTGGCAAGAACATCCACCTTTGCGCTGAACAATGCCACATTACCGTACATTCTGAAACTGGCAGACAAAGGTTATAAAGCGGCACTGCAGGAAGATAAGCACCTACTTCACGGCTTGAATGTTTACCGCGGACAGGTGACCTGTCGCGAAGTGTCAGAATCGTTAAACCTGCCATATGTAACGCCTGAAAGCGCACTGGCCGGTTAATTCAATTTCTTGAATAATCATATGAAATCCCCGTTTACGGGGATTTTTTATTTACCGACTTTATTCGCCACTGTGTTAATTGTTTTTTATGGCGCTTATTTGGGTTGATTTTATCTGTCATAGCATGAAAATTATTTTATTTCATGATCTTAGCGTTATCGGCCTAAAAAAGACGTAGTTAAGTGATCTTATGGTGACAGAAAAATGATTAATAAGTGCTTGATGAAAAGAATAAAAATATTTTTTGAAAAATCGGCGGTATTTAAAAAATTGCTTTCTGTTTATAAGAAGTTATCGTTCAGAGGGCATATATCGCATCTCTAGTCAGGTAACGCTTATATGCGCATGATATATATAACCGATTGATGGAAGTGATAAGAATAAAAAAGCAGTACATGAATGTACTGCTTTTTTATTCTAAGCTGATTTGAAGAGGAACAGTTAGCCATTAGGCGTGTGCGTAA
The DNA here is from genome assembly GCF_028621875.1 of Photobacterium sp. GSS17. Lineage (NCBI taxonomy): Bacteria > Pseudomonadati > Pseudomonadota > Gammaproteobacteria > Vibrionales > Vibrionaceae > Photobacterium > Photobacterium sp. GSS17. The sequence continues at coordinate 1,390,893 of NZ_CP117517.1, forward strand.
ATCACACTACCGCCTTTAATGGTGTTAATAATCTCTTTAGATAGTTCTTCCGGTAACGCTGGACATCCCCAGCTTCGTCCCAGATAACCATGTCGGCGAATGAACGACTCTGTCGCGTAGTCTGCACCGTGAACCACGATATAGCGGCGGCGAGCGTTGTCATTGATGCCCTTTGTGAGTCCGTCCAGGCGGAGTGAGTAACCATTACCACCATAATAGGTCGTGTCGGTCAGAAAGGTGCCCAGCGAACTTTGGCGTGAATTTACCGTGTTGGAAAAACGGTTGGCCACTTTACCCCCGCTGTTGACACCGTGTGACACGTAGGTGTGATAAAGCAGGCGGTTAGTTCTTAAATCAATGACGTAAAAACGTTTTTGTGTTGATGGCTTACTGAAATCAATGATTGTCAGCAATTGTTTTTTACGTTGTTGTGTTTTGTAATAAGCATTAAAACCCTCTTCAAATACTTGATAATTAATTACGCCCTCTAGTTTGGCTTTCTTATAAACATCCTTGGCAAGGATGTCTGAATTATTGCTCTTTGTGTACGATTGAGCATTGATCACACTCGCCGATACAAGTGCTGGTAAGCTGAGCAGAGCCCAAACAAACAAAAAAATTACTTTTTTCATTTTCCCTGTAAAGTATAAAAGTGAGTTGTTTATCATTAGTGGGAAAGGACTCTACCATAAAAAAAACTTTTGTTTAGGCTTGGTAAAGGTTCAGATTGACCGAATGAAAAGCAAAAAAATCAAGTTTTATTTCTTGTCCTGATGGAAAAGAACGCTCATTACAATGCGTTAAATAAGTTTGTTTTTCTTATCATCAAATTTGTCCTAGTTCTTTCGCTTTTCGCTAAATTTATAAATCACAGCATTGAGAATGGCATAAATATCTGTTTGTAATGATAGAAATCAGGATCATGTTTTTGTAACTATAGAAAAATTCAACTTTTGGCTGTTCGGTTGAAAAATGAGCGTAATGTCGCGTTTTAGTGGTTATAAAATGAGCATTGATGAAGGCGGAAGGCAACAAGGAGCCGGATGTCACCCGTTAACTCTTGCTGCTACCGAGCGAAGACTGATAGACAGGGCAGATTTCGGCGATGGTTTTAAAACAGCAAATCTGAGAGCCGATTGAGACTGATTGAGGATTCAGACGAAGAACGCAGACTTTGCATGCTGATGGATAAAGGAAAAAAGATTACGCATTCGAGAAGGAAAAAGCGCAGGGCAACCCTGCGCTTTGATGTAACCAGTCTAACAACGATTAGATGTTGCAGACGGTTTTCCAGCTGCCATCGCTTCCCGGAACTGAACTTGTCCACCAGTTAGCCTGATAAACAACGCCGTTGTGGATGATTTTGTCACCCTGGTTGGCGTGGCTCGGGTTACCAGACCAGTCGGTTTGCGGCCAGTTAGGATAAGTGTTGATACCGGTTGTGTTGCAGGTGCCGTTATCACCGCCACCGGTATCGCCCCCGCCATTGCCAGCCCCGATATCGCCAACAGGCAACTCTGGGTGCTCAAACTTGAAGGCGTACTCTTTACCGTTCACTGTAACACTGTAGTTAGCCGGGCCTGAAATTGGCAGGTAGTACACCATGTCCAGGATATAGCTGTCGCCAGCAGGCAGATCTTTCCAGCTCGGTAAGCTGAAGGCAACACGGTGCATCTCGCCATCCAGGCCGCCGATGTTATTGGCGCGGTTGTGGCCGGATGCAATCACTTTCAGACCACCACCAGACTGGTCTTTGGCGTTATCCGGCGCAGATGTCGGAATGTCGAACTGGAACTCCGTTCCGCCAGGAATTGCTTGGCCGGTATTGTTGGTGAAAGTAATTTTCGGGTTAATAGGGTAGTTTTGATCGCCGACTTTGAAACCATCGATAGACACCGTAATGTCAACGGTTTCTGTCGGAATTGCCCCGGTTGCAACTGTGTTACCGTAAGGCGTGGCTGACTGGAACTTGTCATAAATCGCCTTGGTCATGGTGTTACCCATGTGGTATTCACCGTTACCGGACTGACAGGCCGCTTCCGTCGGATCGACAGTGGTGCGCTTGCCGTTAGCATCGACTACGTAACAGTTATAGTCACCAGCCAGTTCCCAGAACATGATACCGCCAATACCCTTGTCCATGACGTAGTTGGCTTTGGTTTCGATCGACTCTTTGTCTTCAGTCGACAGGAAGACTTTCTTCTCTGCGTTCCACAGCCAAGGTGCCACGGCTACATTGTCATAATGACGGGTGTATGCGCCGACCAGTTTGTCCTGTGGGTCATTGACTGGATCCAGGCCGTAGGCTGCGGTGTAGCTGCCGTAAATACCACGGGCCAGGTTCATCGCATGCCACATTGGATTGGAACCCGCACCCATTTCATTACCTGCTGCATCTTTGTCATGCCACATGTTATCGATACCGACTGCACCGTAGCCGCAGTTGTTTTTCTCACCTTCGCCAGTACCGGCCGCGCACTGTGACTGGTTCGGCAGCGGAGCGCGGCCCCACAGGCCGTTTTCGCCACCGGTGACGTTCTGCCAGCCACGGGTGTAATACGGCACACCGATGTTGATTCGGCCAGCAGGCATAGAACCACGGAAATAGTGGTATGCCCAGTCAGTATTCAGGTAACCAATACCGCCGTAGGCCGCGGTGCCGTAGACGTTCCACTGAGCCAGCTCTGAGTCTTTACCTGTGTCATACAGGGCAGCATTATGACCTACGTGATCGTTCCAGGCACCGTGAAGGTCGTAAGACATGATGTTTACGTAATCCAGGTACTTGGTAATAGACATGGTTTCCATGCCGCGCAGCAGGTAACCCGATGAAGGCGCTGCGATAGTCAGCATGTAGTGAATGCCGTCTTGTGCACTGGCGTGGTCCAGTTTTTCACGCAGTACACGCATCAGCTCGTGATAAGACTTCATAAGGTGCGGACGGCGAGGCTCAGCAAACGCTTTATCATCCGGGTTACCGGCTCCAGACATGCTGGTTGGGTATTCGTAGTCGATATCCAGTCCGTCAAACTTGTACTGACGCATCATTGCAACGGCTGAATCGGCGAATGTCTGAATGCCGGCATGGTTAATGCTGCCGTCGGCATTCGTCGTCATGGTATAGAAACCACCATCGGCAACGCGATTGCCGTCAGGACCAAAATGCCCGCCTGTTTCAGCCCAGCCGCCAATAGAAATCAGGGTTTTCACACCATGTTTGGCCTTGGCGGTAGCCAGCGCACCAAAGTGGCCTTTGAAACCCAGAGACGGATCGATGTCAACGCCTTGCCATTCCTGGCCGACCGCCGGGTTGGCAGGATCGTTCACGTTACCTATGTTGACCTTGCCGTCTGAACCGATACTGACGAAGGCGTAGTTGATGTGTGTCAGCTGCTCCCACGGAATGTCGCTGACCAGATAACGGCTGTCAGGGTTGTCACCGGCACGCCAGCTGGTGAAGTAGCCGATGACACGGCGAGGGTGATCGGCGCCCATGATTTCGCGGCCCTGATCGTCATAGATAGTACAGTAAGGTACGTTTACGCCTTCAGTCTGGTAGAGTCCATCCGGACGACAGCTTTGTGCTGACGGTGGTGTAACGCCGGAAACTGTAATCGAAACGGCAGAAGAATCGCTGAAACCGCCAAGGTTGTCGGTCGCGCGCGCATACAAGGAAACACTACCTGATTGTGGAGCAGTGTAGCTGAAGGTATATGGCGCCGTGGCTGACGTGCCAACCAGTTTGCCATTGGCGAAGAAGTCGACTTTTTCAACTTGCCCGTCACTGTCGGCAGCACTGGCGTTTAATGTTACGACGCTGCCGGCTTCTACCGCAGAGGCTGAAACCGTCAGACCGACATTTGGCAGAACGTTAGATTCACCCAGAACAGACAGCGTGATCTGAGAAGTGTTGGTTGCGCCCAGGTTGTCGGTGGCAACGGCTTTTATTTCGGCAGAACCACTCACTGCCGTCCAGTTAGTGGTGAACGGTGCTTTAGACACAGAGGCCAACAGGGTGGTGCCAATGTAAAACTCGACGTTGGCAATAGTGCCGTCGACGTCGTTGGCATCCGCACTGATGGTGACGACATCACCAGCTACCAATTGGTTGCTGCCTGACGGGGAAGTGATTTGAACAGAAGGTGCCTGGTTGCTGACACCCGTGCCGCATTGGTCAACCAGTTTCCATTCCTGATAAGAGCTGGAATTCTTTGCCGGATCGCTGCCCTGGCTCCACCATTTCGCTTCATAGACACTGTTATTCTGCTGAACTTGCGTACCGCCAGCATAGGCCGTGGTGTTGCTCCAGCTTTCAATGGTCCCACAGTCTATTGCTGCCTGAGCATTAAAAGCGGCAATACACGATATGGCAAGGGTGCTGAGGCGAAATGCCTGATAGACTGCCTTCCTTTGGATCTTCTTGTTCATTGATATTCCTTAGTTATTGAACGTTGGATATTCAGAATGACGGCTGTAGTGGTCTTTTGTTCTGCCGTGAAATAACTATAGGGAGAGGGATCAGATATTCACTGACATTTCTCGTTATTCATCGAATAACTCGCAAAATATCTGCATTCAGATGCAAAGATTCATCAGTTAATTTGCAGCAATAACCGGTTTTTAATGAAAAAATTAAGCGGAAATATTGTCAGAAGGTAGCTTTGTAGCGAAGAGTCACGACTGTATGAACGACAGCGTGCAAGCGCGTGCGCAACCACTGAGGCTGGGCATGGCAAAATGAATTATTATTCGAAGGGATAAAAATACCCCAGACTGATTGTCAGTCTGAGGTATTGATGTATGGCTTAACAGCTTGTTAGATAGTATTACTGACTAATCGCGGCCTTAAAGCGGGCGCGAGTCTGCTCGTCAGCCTGGGCATACCAGTACATCAGCATGTTTTCTGCAACATTCTGACCTTGCGGCGCTGCATTAGCAGGCAAAGTTGTCACTGCCTGTGCCGTTGAAATTGCAGCAATCGGTGCAATCGCGGCAGCTTGACCAGACTGGTTGTATGCCACAATTTCAGCTTCATAGTTACGGCCAAATTGCAGACCTTTTTTCAGAAGTTTGTCCTGAGTAAAGTCCACGTTGGTGCCAGAAGCATCAACAAGATTGAATGTTGGCTCCTGGTTGAATTTACGTGCTTCCTGACCTGAACGGATTTTTGGCAGTTCCAGGTTGATATTGGCGTCGGAGGCGTCAAATTTTACGACGATAACATCAGACGTGAAAAGGTGGTCATCACCGTTTTCACGCAGGGAATCCTTGAATTTGAAAGCAATCTGATTGACACCGTTTGGAAGTGTCAGTGACTTATCACCATTATTTTTGACGCCATTGACCAGAATCGTTTCGGCCTGGTAAGGCATGGCCAGTTTTACGTCCGCCAGTGATGAGAAACTAAGACCACACGCTGTAATGGCTAATAACGCAGTACGCAATTTCATAGAAAGTCCTTGAAAAATGTCTGAATTCCAAACAGGTTACTGAGATTTTGTTTTGATCTGAGAAGTCTGGCTCTGTATCGCTGAATCTATCCTGAATAATAACGTTGAATGGTTAGAAAGTAATGATCTTATGTGACTTTTTGTTTACTCTGGCATGCCCGCAAGGGATAAAAAATAACCACAACAAGGAAAGAGTAAATGGACATTTCTTGGTTTCACCTCGGGCTGCTGGTGAGCACCGGCTTTCTTGCCGGCATTATTAATACGCTCGCCGGGGGCGGCTCAAACCTGACACTGCCTGCCCTGATGGTGATGGGAATGCCGGCTGAAGTGGCCAATGCTACTAACCGGGTCGGGGTCGTATTGCAGGGTCTGACCGCACTCCTTGGCTTCAGACATCACGGTAAGCTGGATGCCTCTGATACTGGCGGGATAATGGTACCCACCATTATTGGTGGCTTGTTGGGCGCAGCGGCGGCGGCTTACGCCCCGGCAGGAATTATCAAACCGTTGTTGCTCGGCACCATGCTGTCTATGGCGCTGATTATTTTGCTCAAACCCGCTATCGTTGCGCCCCCTCCGGGCACAGAGCCTCGTAAAGTGAAAGACACCCCGAGTTCATGGTGGGGGTTGGGGCTGGCAGGATTTTACGGCGGGTTTGTGCAGGCCGGTGTCGGGTTTGTGTTGCTGGCGGCATTGGCCGGGACGCTCCGCTATGATCTGGTTCGGGCGAATGCTCTGAAAATGTTGTGTACACTGGTGTTCACCGTCGTTGCTCTGGCGTTGTTTGTCATGGAAGGGCTGGTGATGTGGATCCCGGGTCTGGTACTGGCTGTCGGCACTATGGTGGGTTCTCATCTGGCGGTGAAGTTTGCCATTCGTGCTAAGCCGGAAACCCTGAAGTGGTTTTTGTTTGTAATGACGCTGTGTGGTTGTGTGGCAGCTATGCTGACCTAACCCTGTGTTAAACGCATTTAACGCAGGTCAAATCCGACGGAATAGGCAAAGCCAAACAAAAGAGCCAGCATAGCGCTGGCTCTTTTTGTGATAGCAGTTCGGCAGTAAAGACTATTACTTCACGTAGCAGGCAAATCCTTTCAGGTAGAAACCTTCCGGGTACGCGCTGTCCAGTGGGTGGTCGGCTGCCTGAGCGAAACGCTCAATGAACTGTACCTCACGGTTGGCATCCAATGCGGCATCAGCAATAATTTTCTGGAACAGGTTATTGTCCATCAGTCCTGAGCAGGAGTAAGTCAGCAGTGTGCCGCCTGGTTTCAGAATCTGCATCGCCAGCATATTGATATCTTTATAGCCACGACATGCGCCAACCAGCTGAGATTTTGACTCTGCAAATTTTGGCGGATCCATGATAACTACATCAAACAGCTCACCACGATCACGGTATTCGCGCAGCAGTTTGAAGACGTCGGCATTGAGAAACTCAGCATTCTCAAGCGGGTAGCCATTCATTTCGGCGTTCATGCGTGCGGTGTCCAGCGCAGGCTGAGACACGTCAACGTTCACCACCTGGCTTGCACCGCCTTTCAGGGCATACAGGCCGAAACCGCCGGTGTAACAGAAACAGTTCAACACACGTTTGCCGTTCACATATTTCACGGCAGCCTGACGGCTGTCACGTTGATCCAGGTAGAAACCGGTTTTGTGGCCGCCCACGATATCAACGTTGATTTTGACGCCATTCTCTTCAATGGCGACAAATTTTGGCGGTTCTTCGCCAGAAAGTACGCCGGTACGTTGTTTCAGGCCTTCCTTTTTCCGGACGGCAACGTCAGAACGCTCGTAGATACTGCATTCCGGGTAGCAAGTGTTCAGAGCTTCAATTAACGCTTCTTTTTGTGCTTCTGCACCGGCACTTAACAGCTGGCACACCAGAAAGTCCTGGTAGCGGTCAATGGTAATACCCGGCAGACCATCAGATTCAGCCGCAATCAGGCGGTAACCCGTCAGGCCATCTCGATCCGCCAGGATGTCGCGCAGCCCTTGCGCTGTTTTCAGACGTTTGATGAAAAAGTTAACGTCGATTGCTTCGTTACGATCAAAAGTCCATACACGTACACGGATTTGAGACTGAGGTGAGAAAGCACCACGTGCTAACCATTCGCCTTTATGGTCAAAAATTTCAACCGTTTCACCTAATGATGGCTTACCTTCAACGCGTTGGATACCACGAGAAAAGACCCAAGGGTGGCGGCGGCGAAGTGATTTTTCACGGCCTTTAACCAGATAAATAGAAGCTGTCATGACATGCTCTGTATGGATGGAAGAATGGGGGCGTATTATGTTGTCGAAACAGCGGAAAATCAAATTCTGAACAAAGAAAAAAGGGGAATGGTCCGCCATTCCCCTTGCCATGTGATGCGATATATCAGAGTGATCAGGCTTTAAGCCCGTTCATCAGCGACTCCAGCACTTCAGCCTGTTTGTTCAGTTGCTCGATTTCCTGCGCAGACTGGCTGATAACATCGCAGATTTGATGAGACTGGGTTCGCACCTGCTCAACATCTCCGGCGATATTGTCAGCTACGGCACCTTGTTGTTCGGCCGCGGCAGCAATTTCTGTACTTCGGTCAGAAATCAGTTGGTTGCGTTCCGTGATATGAGTGATTTCATTGTCGACAGAATGCATCAGGGACTCACTGCTCTGGGCGTTATCGACGGTATTTTTCATCACGGCCATCAGCTGCTGGCTGTGCTGCTGTAAAGATTCAATCATCTGCTGAATTTCAACGGTGGCACTCTGAGTACGCCCCGCCAGGGTACGAACTTCGTCGGCTACCACGGCAAACCCACGGCCTTGCTCACCCGCACGGGCGGCCTCAATGGCTGCATTCAGCGCCAGCAGGTTAGTTTGCTCAGAAATACCGTTGATGGTGGTAACAACGTCGTCGATTCTTGCGGCATTGCTGTCGAGCTCTGCAACGGCTTCCGCAGCCAGCGCAATCTCGGTGCTGAGGCGAGAAATGGCATCACGCGTCTGGTTCACCTGGGCGCGTCCCTGTTCCGAAACCTGTTGAGCTTCTCGGGTCTGCTCAGACGTTTCGTGGGCATGGCTGGCGACTTCGCGGATTGAGGTCGCCATTTCTTCGGTGGCGCTGGCCAGTGAGTCTAAATGCTGTTGCTGAGACGATGACAAGTGCTCGCTTTCCAGGCTGCGTTGACGAAGACTGCTGCTGATTTGCTGCATCAGGGCAGTCGCCTGCTGAGTCGCCAGAACCAACTGCTGTTCACGTTCGCTAACTTTATCAATCGTGATGGCAATGGTGCTGAATTCGTCACGGACTTTAAAGAAGTTCATGCGGTTAGTCAGATCACCGTCTGCCAGAGCCTGCAGCGCTTTATTGGTGGTAAACATGGCACCGCCAATAAATGTCATGATGTAGTACACCACGGCCATTGCCAGAACGATCAGGGTAGCCATTAATGCGATCTGGCCGGTGCTCAAATAGCTCAGCAGTCCCGGCATGTCAGTCGCACTAATGCTGTAGGCCATGCCCGGTACATTGGCTGTGATTGAGCCTGAGCTGGTGCCAACGGAAAGTCCGCTGTTCAGCAGTAAACCGGCGGCTTCTGAGGAAGGAATTTGATGCTGGGAAAGAATGCTTGCGGTGTTTTGCAGGTGTTGCGTCGTGATTTCAATACGTTGTTCATCTGCCGCGTCCACTAAAATAGAAGCTACGCTAACAATAGCGATGACGGGAAGAAGGAATAGGAGAGTGAATTTTTCCTGTATTGTTAAGTGGATAAGGTATTTGTCGATCCATCTGAATGCAACTTCTTTCATGTTAATTCCTATAAAACAGAAGCTTAGCAATGTGTGCTGATTGTAAAATAATATCGATTAATGGATAGAATACTTGAGGTGATGCATGTCACAAATTTGTGCAAAAGCCGTAGTGAATGGAATGGTGCAAGGGGTAGGGTTTCGATTCCACACTGCGCATGAGGGATTACGGCTTGGGCTGAGCGGTTATGCGAAAAACTTACCGGATGGCAGTGTTGAAGTACTCGCCTGTGGCAATGAGGTGCAGGTAGGGAAGCTCCTGGAATGGTTAAACAGAGGTCCGGCCACGTCCCGGGTTGATGGTATAGCCAGCGAAACCGTCGAATGGCGCCATGTTGATGGCTTTGAAATCATGTAAATCATGTACGTAAGGCACTGCACGATAATGGGACTGCACCATTGCACCATTGCGCCATAACGGAACTGGAGATTGCCTTCACGACAGTGTGAACAATCAGAGCACTTGTGGCGGTTAAGCGCTGTTCTGTATGTAAATTAAGTTATTAAGCCAATGAAGGCGTTAAGAGAATTCAGGGAAAGAATGAGCAAAGAGGCCAAGCTGTTGTTATGGCTTGGCCTCTTATTAATAGCAAAATCTGGGATGTCCGTTATCCACCATGCACTTTAAGGCTATGTGCATCTCATCTTAAATGCACTTCACCGGCTTAGGCAGGCCAGCCAGCTTTGTTGCTTGTTTTGCCGGACCTTTCGGGAACAGTTTATACAGGTAACGTGAGTTGCCTTTCTCTTCACCGTACTTTTTCGCCATAGCCTTCACCAGCATGCGAATAGCTGGCGAGGTGTTAAACTCTTGATAAAACTCACGCACAAAACGCACGACTTCCCAGTGTGCGTCAGTCAGTTCAATGCCTTCTTCCTGTGCCAGGACAGGAACCAAGGCTTCTGACCAGTCATCAGTGTGCTTTAAATAACCGTGTGCATCGGTTTCGATCTGTTTACCTTCAAATTCAAGCATGTTGCGCCTCGTTTTTGGAACGGGGAAAGAATAGTGATTATCGTGAGACGCTGCAAGTTTCCATTTGCGGCGAGTAAAGAGAAATTACGGCTGGAAAAATAAATTGGTACAAGGAAGAGGAAAGGTGGCGACAGAATGAAAAAAGCGCCCGAAGGCGCTTTTTGAATGAAATGGAATATTGCCAAGATGAAAACGGCAGCTGTATATTCGTTGGCTATACGCTGATGTTCAGCTTCTGACCACTAGCGAATTAGTCGTCACTGCCCATTACGCCCAGGATTTGCAGCAGGCTCAGGAACAGGTTGTAGATCGACACATACAGAGACACAGTCGCTGAAATGTAGTTAGTCTCACCACCACGCACAATGCTCTGGGTCGTTAGCAGAATCGCTGCTGATGAGAACAGTACAAACATACCGCTGATAGCCAGAGACAGCATTGGCATTTGCAGGAAGATGTTCGCAATCATGGCAACAACAATGGCCACGAAACCAGCCAACAGCATGCCGCCCAGGAAAGACAGATCACGCTTGGTGGTCAGGGCGTAGGCTGAACACGCAAAGAACGTCAGAGCTGTACCACCCAGTGCAGGGATAATGGCATGGCCAAGACCTGCGCCGACGTACATGTTCAGAATTGGACCCAATGTATAGCCCATGAAGCCTGTCAGTGCGAATGTGAAAACCAGCCCCAAGCTGCTGTTGCGGTTCTTTTCTGTCAGGAACAGCAGACCGTAGAAGCCAACCAGAGTCAGAATCAGACCGGGGTGAGGCAGGTTCATCGTCATTGCAAAACCGGCAACAACGGCTGACCAGACCAGCGTCAGAGATAGCAGGAAGTAAGTGTTACGTAGAACCTTGTTGGTAGATAGTACGCTCTCGTAAGCTGTGTCACGATTGACAATACGATCGTTCATAAATAGTCCCCTCAGGGTTAGTTATGTAGATATTCTGATAATACATAGATTGGGGCGAGTGTCGCCAATTACAAGTCGCTCGTTATTGGATGAGGCTTGCCCCAGGCATTGTATGTCAGTGTAACTGTTTGACAAAGATGATACTTAACAATTCCTTATCGTGGTGGCTAAAGTTGTAAACGAATGTTACAACCTGGCGGATCAAATCACTTCGAAGGTAATTGTTCAGCATCCCAAATGTAAAGAAGCTTGATGGTTTTGTGCTCATGCCATAAACCATCAAGCTTCTTTTTAAGTGCCAGTTTTCTTAAGTGCCAGTTTTCTTAAGTGCCAGTTTTCTTAAGTATCAGTTTTCTCAAGCATCAGATTGTTGAAGCGTCAGCGTAACGGCGGGGCGTATTGCAGTCCACCATCAGACCAGAGTGCATTGAGGCCGCGTTTAATTTTGAGTGAGGAACGCATGCCTACTGTGCGTTCAAAGCTCTCGCCGTAGTTACCTACTTGTTTGATGACCTGGTAACTCCAGTCGTCATTCAGGCCAAGTCCTTTGCCTTTCGGCCCTGACAAACCGATTAGACGGAGAATGTCGGGGTCATTAGATGCCTTCATGTCGTCCACATTGTGTGAGGACACTCCCAGCTCTTCAGCCTGAATCATGGTGAATAACGTCCATTTCACAATATTGAACCACAGGTCATCGCCCTGGCGTACAACCGGCCCGAGAGGCTCTTTGGAAATGATGTCAGCTAATACAACAGCGGTTTCCGGTTCTGCCAAATGCAGGCGCAGGGAATAAAGACCAGACTGATCTGCCGTCAGGGCATCACATTTACCGGCCTCAAAGCCTTTTACGGTTTCAGATGCGGTATCAAACGGGACTGAGGTATAACGGATTTCATGAAAGCGGAAATAGTCCTCCAGATTCAGCTCGGTGGTGGTTCCGGCCTGAACACAAATTCTGGCGCCATCCAGCTCGGTTGCTTTGCTGATTTCCAGTGACTTGTGAATCATAAACCCTTGACCATCGTAATAATTGATTCCGGCAAAGTTCAGCCCTAGTGCCGTATCCCGATTTAAGGTCCAGGTCGTGTTGCGTGAAAGAATGTCGATGTCGCCCGATTGCAGCGAGGTAAAACGCTCTTTGGCGGTGAGGGGAATGTATTTGACCATGTTTTTGTCACCGAGCGCGGCTGCGGCGACAGCCTGACATAACTCCACATCTAACCCGTTCCATTCGCCTTTGTCATTCGGGTAAGAGAAACCGGGCAGCCCGGTACTCACACCGCATTGCAAATAACCTTTTTGCCGAATTTGCGCCAATGTTTCTGAAACCAGCGGTTGTGTTTTGTTGTTTTGTTCGGACAGCAGTTTTTCCAGCTCCATGACTTTTTGCTGGAGCGCCATGGTATCGGTAGGGAGGTTGGCGATGCCTCCGGGCGATGACTGGGAGAGTTGTTGCTCCAGGACGTCAATTTTATTCTGAAGTTGCTGAATCAGTTCCTGATCCCGGGCTGTGCCGTCATCACAGCCTGCCAGAAAGAGCAGGGCTGAAGGGATAAGAAAGGTAAAGGTCATGGATTGCTTCATAAATACGTCCTGTCATTCCTTCTGCAATGAGAATAATCGGCACGGAATGGCCTCACCCGGAAGAGTGAATATTAACTATCTGTTTTTCTTGTCACTATTGAGTATAGAAACAGTTTGAAATACTGCTAGTGGTTTACTCAAAGGATCAAGGTTGATGGATGTACCACTCTAGTGGCTTATTATGAAAAGGTTGGATTCGGTAGTTTCATTTGATGGCCAGGTTTTATGACTAGTTTTGATTGCTTAGCTTTGGTGATTTCATAGTAGTCTTGTTGGTTGTTTGAGCAATCAATCACAAGTGCCAATAAAAGGCTTTACAGCAGGCTGCGGGATGATTAGTATTCTTTGCTCACGGAGAGATGGCTGAGTGGTTGAAAGCACCGGTCTTGAAAACCGGCATACGTTAATAGCGTATCTAGGGTTCAAATCCCTATCTCTCCGCCACATTCGAAAAAACCGCTGCATTGTCAGCGGTTTTTTTATGCCTGAATGATCCGTCCCAATCTTGTCGGCATAGCCATACCGCTGGTAGCAGCAAAACTGCTGGTATCATCCAGTCAGTTGGTACTATCAAACACGTAAAAACGCCCCGTCGCAGGACGGGGCGTTTTATTATGATATTGCTTCTGCAAGTTAGTAAGAGACTTTGATGGTCACTGTGGCGACATTCGATAGGTTTCCATAGCTGTCTTTCACGGTGTAAGTGAAAGTAGCATCCTTGGCACGAGTCGCGGTGTAGGTAAAGCTGCCGTTACCATGATTTTCCAGTTTACCGAGCAGTGGGTCCGGGCCATTGATCACGTTGACGCTGTTCATATCGATAGTTGCGCCGTCAGCGTAATCATTGCTTGTTACATCAAATGTCACTTTGTACCGGTATTTCACTGAAGGGTAGTCATCCTTGGCGTATACCGAACTAACCGGCTTGTCATTCATGAATGGTTCGATTGGAGACAGCCCTTTGGCATAGCGACCGCCAGCACCAACCATAGGTACTTCCATCCATTCTTCTTCCGCGATACCGTTGCCGTTATCAGTGACCGCGTATTCATCACCGATGGCACCGACAGGAACGTGCAGTTGTGGATGGTCAAACGGTGCTTTCTCCCAGCGAACCCGCTCATCTGTCAGCGTTTTCAGGAACGCGACAAGCGCGTATTTCTCTTCCAGAGTCAGTCCCAGGTTATTGATGTCTGGATCCAGGTTAGAACCGTTTTCACCAAATCCGGTTGAGTCGCCGTGTCCTTCCATCATGTCTTCACGGTTACCACCACGGTTATAGAAAGTCACTACCTGGAACAGGGTCGACATGCTGCCGTTGTGCATGTATGGGCCGGTCAGCTCAACATTGCGCAAACTTGGTACTTTGAAGGAACCATCAACCGCATTCCGCTCGTCAGATTTAACCGGTTCATTTGGATCGACTTCAAACGTATTGTGGTCGACCTCGAAGCTATCCGGCACATTCTTACCCGCGGCCATTTGCTGCGCCTGACGAGTGAAAGATAGTGGGTTGCCCCAAGGATCATCACCACCTAACCCAATGTCTTCCTTGGTTGGACGTACACCGATGTTGTAGAAGCCGTTATCGTAGATCGCCGCGTTGTTATCGCCCATGATCATCCGTTCAACCAGCCCCCCTTCCTGTTGCTCAGGGTTTAGATGGGTTGCGGCTTTCGAGAACTCAGGTCCACTATGACAGTTAATACACTTACCTTTCCCGACAAACAGTTCCATCCCTTTGATTTCTTCGTCAGTCAATGCGTATTTATCACCTTCTACATATTGGTCATAACGTGAGTCATCTGAAATCAGCGTCGCTTCATAGAGCTGAATGGCCAAACCCCAGAACAGGCTGAAGTTGTGCTCGATTTGCTCAAAGTCATCGATCTTACGGCTGTAGCCCCAGAGATCTTCATGGAAAGCATCCTGAATCATCTGACGATAGCTCGTACGCAGACCATTGTTAGGGTAGGCACTCAGATAACCCAGTACGCTATCGGTTTTGTCGACTTGCTGCAGCCCCAGAGGAACCAGACGCAGCAGTTTTTTTGCCATGGACTGGAAGGCTTTAGATGCACAGGTCATCTCAAAATCACTTCCTGGAGGCCCTACCGCCTGAGATGCAGCACTGGAGTTAACCAGATTCACTTCCTTCAGGTTAATCGTGTTGCTGTAGCGATCAAAGTGCATAACTTTGGCATCTTTGTTGCGACGGCCAAATGGGTCAATTCCATTGAACACGTTATTCGCCCGGCCATCCCAGAAGTTACGGAAGTTGAAAATGGCGTTAATGACGGTAGGCGTGTTACGTGGCTCAACCCGGCGGGTACCAATGTTGGTGACATGGAAGATGTCATTGATGTTGGTACATCCCTCACGGCCATCGGTGAAGTGTTGGTCGTAGTCGGCACCAAACAGATCATCGAAGGTACTGGCAAATACCCCTTGAGACGAGACAACGTCATCACTGTCGAACATTACATAAGATTCACGATCGTCTGGGTTTTGATACACACGGAATGGGAAATCTTCTTTTTTCAGTGTGTAGTTAGGACCACCATGACCAGTACGGGTCGGGTCAAAAATCTCACGTTTGTCTTCTTCGGTATGTTTTAAACCGGGGCTAAGCTGGTTTTTAATCCTGTTATCAGCCCCTGCGTGGAAGTGACAACTGGCACAACTTTGCCCCTGGCTACCTGCCTGCATTTCCCAAAAAAGTGCTTTACCTAATTTAATCGCGGCATTTTTGTCTTTGACATATTTTTCTATCCCGTAAACGGGCGCGGGCTGGATCCCTTTCATCGATTTCAGTACAGAGAGATCGACAGGCTCCGGTGTTGGTTCGGCCACTTCAGCGATCGCGATACTGGCGGTTAAGCCTAATATGCATGACGCTATTATCGCTTGAAGTTGACGTTTTTTAGAAAACTTCACTTCGTTCATCACTCACCCCTAACTTCCATTTTTACAAACTGTTAGTTTTTTATTACGAGCGGAAACTCGTGAAATAAAGATGGGTGAAACGCGAAGTCTTGATTATTAACTTTGTGAATAACGGTACTTTTATTGATTTAGAAATTAAGCCGGAAATATAGACAATTGCATTAGGGGTAATAATTCAGTCTTATCCGCGATGCGGGTAGCGAAAGTGAGGATATGTCCCAAAGCTGGACTAAGTCTTTTTTATGCCAGCTATGAATATTCTGACGATAACTCACCACAAAATAGGACAATTTTTCTGAGAGCTTTTTAAGCCAATCGGGGAGGTGTAAATATGCAACCTGCGTTGTCTCATAAGATTTCGCACCAATCTTAAGATTGGCTTCAGAACCTCGCAAGACCGCCTGAGACATGCGACAGTTGTTCTAAAAATAAAAAAGCGCAGCCTGAGCTGCGCTTGATTGGGTTTCATCGTACGTGGTGCGGGTTACGCCTTAGCGAGTTTGCTTTCCAGCGCAACGGCATCGACAGGCTTGGTGATGAAAGACAGGAAGACTGCTACTGCCATCATACAGGCACAGATCGTGTAAGCCAGTGTGTAAGTACCGGTTGTGTCAACCGCGACTGCTGCAACCACAGGGCCGATAAAGCCACTGATACCCCATGCGGTGTAAAGTACGCCGTAGTTTGCACCGTAGTTTTTCAGACCGTAGTAATCAGCAGTAATAGATGGGAACACTGCCAGCAGGGTGCCGTAACCGACACCTGCCAGTGCTGCGCCAATCATCAGCGTAAAGTCTGAATTGAAGCTCGCAAACAGCGCCATGTTGATGCCTTGCATGATGAAGGCAAGCATCAGGGTTTTCACGCCGCCAATCTTATCAGACAGGATACCTGCAACGACGCGGCCACCAGAGTTGAAGATCGACAGGATCACAACCAGGTAAGCGGCTTCGGTGATGTTAGCCTGTTGGGCGGCAATAGAGGTGATGTTACCGATCACCATCAGACCTGCCGATGAAGCCAGTGCAAACATCAGCCACAGTGAATAGAACTGCGGGGTTTTGACCATTGCACGCCAGTTGATATCAACCGGTTTAGACGCTGGCTTGTTCGCGGCATTGGCAGGTGCTTCTGGCTGGTAACCGGCTGGTGGGTTGTTGATGGTACATGCCAGTGGCACTGCAATCAGCAGGACAGCCACACCCAGAATCATGAAGCTGGTATTGATACCGAAGGTGCCAATCAGGCTGGACGTCAAAGGAGCCAGGTAAACCGCAGCCAGACCAAAGCCTGCAGCAATCAGACCGTTTACCAGGCCTTTCTTCGACGGGTGGAACCATTTCATGGCTGATGGTGCCAGACAGGCGTAACCAAAACCGATACCGCAACCGGTCATCAGGCCAAAAGTCAGAATCAGCAGAAGTGGTGACGTCGCAAAGCTGGAAATGATCATACCCAGGCCCACCATTACGGTACCCAGAATCAGGATACGGCGTGGACCCATGCGGTCTTGCAGCACGCCTGCAATCAGCAGAGATACAGAGAACGCGATGACCGCGACAGTATAAGGCATTGAGGCATCAGCATTAGACCAACCCAGGTCAACGACCAGCGCTTGCTTAAATACACTCCAAGCGTACAGAATGCCCATACATAAGTTAATACAGAAACCTGCCAGCAGGATCTGCTTAGCTCTATCAAATTTTTTCATTTTGCTCTCAGTCACCACGAACAAAGCCGCTACCGCGAAGACAGCGGGCTTTCTACTAAAATTTTTTTGTCTTTAATCAACAAAAATGACATTTTTGCCAAGGGAGCGCGGATTCTATCAATATTTTTTTGACAGAAAACAGATAGACACATCCTGTTACAAATGTTTGTCGGGCGGATAACAGCTGTCATCGGTTTGTTTTCATTTATAACATCGTAATTCAATGGGTTACATTCGCTTCAGGTGTGCAGGGGAATTCAGGAAAATGTTTCCCCGCCATACAGGATGGCGGGGAGGGCGCTATATCGGGAGCGTGTGTTAGTTTGAAAGGATACTGAAGATTTTGTCTTTAAGCTGGAGGCGTTCAAGTTTGAGTTGCGTGAAGTGGTGGTCGTCTGTCGGAATGTTGCTGCCTTCTAAACCTCGAATTTTATGGTCAAGATGATGATAACGATCTGCCATCCTTTTAAAGTGTTCATCGGATGTCTTCAGTTCTTTGATTCTGTCACTTAGTTCTGGGTACTCAATGAAGAGCGAGTGATTTTCACCTAACATCGTGATACTCCGTAATTTCAGCTTATGGACCACCGCTTGCAACGGCCTCGTGAGAAAGCGTGTACGGCACTACCGTGTTGCTTTCGGTTCCTAGCGCACCCAGAGTGAAGAAAGTCATTATTGTCGTAATACAACGTTTGTATGGCGCTGATTACTTTATAGTGCTCTTGCGAACAATGCCGCATACAGCGAACCGCTAAGATAATAATAGCTGTGGATTCCTGAAACAGAAAAGGCCAGGTGATTAACCTGGCCTTTTCATGAGTAAGTGGCGACTTACTGGATAAAGCTGATATAGGCTTGTAGTACCACTAGGTTAGCGATATCAATGAAGAACGCGCCGACGATAGGGACTATCATGAATGCCTGCGGAGATGGCCCGTTACGAGAGACCAGCGAGCCCATGTTCATTACTGCCGTCGGGGTTGCCCCCATACCGAAGCCACAGTGGCCTCCGGCAATGACCGCTGCATCATAGCTACTGCCCATCATTCGGAATGTCACAAAGTAGGCAAACGCAGCCAGACACAGAGTCTGTACCGACAGAATAATCAGCATCGGCAGAGCCAGACCCAGCAGTTCCCACAGTTGCAGGCTCATCAATGCCATCGCCAGGAAGAGCGACAGAGAGATAGTGCCCAGGGCATCCACGGTTTCCGTGTTGACCTTGTAAGCCTTGGTTGTCTCACACACATTGGTGATGAAAACACCAATAAAGAGGGCGTAGACAAAGTCCGGGATACGAAGCCAGCTGATTCCAAAGCTATCCACAAACGCTTTAAAGTGAGCGGCACCCGCGACACAGATTAACAGAATAAACAGGGTTTCAATCGTGTTCTTGGCGGTGATGCGATCTTCTTCATGATCGATATACGTCACCAGATCAGGATGCTCAACATGATGTTTCTCACCCGGGCCAAAATCCGATTTAAGATTGAATTTGTTAATCAGTCGCTGAGCGACAGGGCCACCAATGATGCCACCCATTACCAGGCCGAAGGTCGCGGCTGCCATCGACAGCTCCAAAGTGTTCAGATTGAACAGCTCACTGTAGGTTTGTGACCAAGCTGCACCGGTTCCATGACCACCAGACAGGGTAATAGACCCCACCATCAGTCCCAGAAGCGGATCCAGGCCAAGCATGCTGCTCATTCCGACACCTACGGCGTTCTGAATGACAATAAAGATGGTTGCCACGGCCAGGAATAAGAAAACCCGAGAGCCTCCTTTAGCCAGTAATTTAAAACTGGCCGCCAGACCAACGGTGGCAAAAAACATCTGCATCAGTGTGTTTTTCAGGCTTAGCTGAAAAGTAATATCGATACCTTGCTTGTGCAAAATGGTAATAATCAAGGCAACGATAAGGCCCCCGACAATAGGCTCGGGAATATTGTACTTTCTGAAGATCTTTACTTTGCTATTAACGAAATAGCCAATAAAAAGCACAATAATCGCTATCAGAAACGATTCAAGTTCACTTACTTGTACGACTGTATTCATGATTATGTCTTTGCATTGTTTTTTTAGGTGGCCATATTAACTCCTAAATAAGCACCTGCATATATTGCTATCCCGAACAAAATGTTGTAGGTCTCCAGTTTCTATGTTGTTGTGATTGTTTAATTTTTTGATGTGTTTCTTGTATCTTGATAATGCTTTTGGTGTATTTGTTAAAATATTGTTCGTTGTTGGCGTAGTTAACCTGAAGGCGAAAATTAAATGTCAGATTTAATATTCGCTCAAAGGTTCACCACCAAACCCGCTGTAGCACTTAAAAATCATGACCCTGTCAATTCTCTGAATGTTTCGAAGACGATGAATATCAGCAACTATCATTCTGGTGAATTGTAATCGAACTGTTAAGGATGAATATGTTGCGGCTAAATAGTAGCCATCTGACTAAAAGCAGGATTATATTGCGTAAAACTACCAAAAATTAACTTAAAAAATTTGAAATTAATTGGCTTTTTATTATATCGCGAGAGTGATAACGGCATTGAAGGGGGGATGTTGTGATTAATAAATCAGCGTTTCATTGTATTGAAGTCACAAATTTATCGCTCTTCTGAGAATCGTTAATAAAGAAGAGCGACAAAAGTGGGGGAGGGATTAACTGGGTTTTCTCAATTTCAGGTTTTTGCGCAGTTGTTGAATATATGCAATTCGGTCAGGGTTTGCCGGAGCACTGGTTGGTTTTAGCTGTTCCATCGCGCTGGCTTCATTTTGTGTCATGCAGCGGCCATTCACCCGGTAGTGCGGTTGCTTTGATTCAACCGTCGCCTGTCGGGAAGCATCTTCCTGTGCTTGTGCCATTGCTTCGCGTGCCAGGCTTTGGTTCGTCGGATCCTGAACTACGTATTTGTGTCGTAATGGCTGACCCTGTTGCTGTTGTTGGTCACGTTGTTTGATGTAGTTTTCAAGATGCTCACTGAAACTCATGTTACACACCTAATCACGTTGGGTTTTCTTAACGGTATAGCGCCAAAGGCAGATTTGCAATTAAAACCCGTGCTCGCTCAGAGGACAGATTCGTTGTCCTGTGTAATATACTTATTTTCGAACGTATTAACAGGGACAGGGTGACCAAAATAATAGCCCTGAAATTCCTCGACCCCAATGCTGGCCAGAAAACGCTGCTGGGGATCGGTTTCCACGCCTTCCGCGACGACCCGCATGTTCAGGTTATGTGCCAGTTCGACAATAGAACGGGTAATGGTGACATTATCCTGGTTCCATGGCAGCTCTTTTATAAACTCACGGTCGACCTTCAGGATGTGAATAGGAAAACGGCTCAGGTAAGCCAGTGAGGAATAGCCGGTGCCAAAATCATCCACTGCGATTTTTACTCCCAGCGCTTCCAGTTTGACAAGACGATCCAGCGCGGTCGTTACGTCGGACATAATGACGGATTCAGTAATTTCCAGCTCCAGGAAGTTGGGGTCACACTGAAAATCTTCGATGGCTTGCTGCACCGTTTCGACCAGGTTGGAGTTCAGCAGCTGGCGGGCTGATATATTCAGCGCAAAATTGATATACACGCCGTTTTCCTGCCAGGCCCTGAGTTGTTGACACGCCGTGCGGATAAGTTGTTGACCTACCTGAATGATCAAGCCGGAGCGCTCCAGAATCGGAATTACCTCAACAGGCGGTTGAATCTCACCGGCTTCATTGTGCCATCTCAGCAGTGCTTCAACACCGCACAGAGTGTGGTTTGTGGCATTCACCTTGGGCTGATAGTAAAGTTCGTATTGGTCGGAACCGATGCTTTTACGAAGCTCTGACTCCAACTGGAGTTTCAGCAAGCTTTCTCGACCCATCTCGGGTGTGTAGTAACAGTAACGGTTCTGGCCTTCTTCTTTAGCCCGATACAACGCGATGTCTGCATGTTTGCTTAGCTCATCGGCCGTACCGGCATCCATCGGGTAGAGGCTTATCCCGACGCTGGCGGTCAGAAAGACTTCTTTATTATCGACACACATGGGGTCTGAGATATGCGTAATAATCCGTTCTGCCAAGCGACTGATGTGTTCGACTGTCATCTCACCACAAATGAGGATGGCAAACTCATCCCCCCCCAAGCGCGCAAGAAAGTCTGTTTCGCGTAATATATGCTGAATTCGTCCGGCCACAGTCTGGATGAGCTTGTCACCGAAGTCGTAGCCGAACGAGTCATTGACTTGTTTGAAATGGTCCAGATCCACCGACAGAAGTGCCACACACAGCTCCGGGCGATGATGACCATTGATGGTACTGTCGATTTTCTGCTGGAGCAGGGTGCGGTTGGGCAGTTCGGTCAGTAAATCAAAATGGGCCAGCTTTTGCAGGCGTGTCTCGAACAGAACCCGTTCGGTAATGTCTTTCCCGGTCGAGATATAGTGGCTGATTTTGCCCCTGCTGTTGCGTATAGGTGAAATCGTTTTTTCTTCGTAGAGCACATCTTTGTCATCTTGCTCATGCGCAATCACCCGTTGTACCGTCATCCCTAGTTTCAACTGCTCCTGCACTTTGATCAGTTCATGGTTACTTGGCAATGACTGGCGCAGCAGGCGGGTAGACTGAGTGCCGACAATTTCTTTTGAACGCACGCCATTCTGCTTTTCAAACGAAGGATTTACGTATTCAACAATCCCTTTATAGTCGGTGATAATGATAGCGTCGTTACTCTGCTCAAGTGCGCGCGAGAGGCTTTTCAGCTTATCTTCACGCAATGACCACTCAGTGACATCCCGGATGTTCAGCAAAATTTCATCGCTTTCACTGTAGGTGGTTTCGGTTGCGATGATTTCAATATAGCGGGGGCGGATGCCTCTCAGCTGAATGGTGGCTTTAACGACGGGTGAAGCCTCGTTGCTTTGACCGACTTTTCGCTCATGCAGATCGTCGATCAGCTCTTTAAGCTGTTTACGGGTTTTTCCGCCCGCTACCAGTCGCAGCAGGTTTTTTCCGCTCAGGCTTTTATTCGGTAGCATTAAAATTTTGTGGGCTGCCGGATTCATCGTCAGCACGTTCATTTGCATGTCGAGCGTAATCAGCCCATCAGGCGCACTGGTTAACACGGTCTGATACTTAAGCGCTGCGTCTTCAACGTTGCGGGTCAGCCTGCGCTGAGCATTGAGCATCTGAGACAGGTGCCAGGTCAGGACAATACAGCCTGACAGCAGAGCGAGGATCAGAATGACAAAAGCCACAAACTTGATGATTCGTTGTTGTGAGAAAGCCAGTTCATCAATGGCATTGGTGAGATTTACCCGGCTGATGATAGTCCAGGGTAAGTCGGCACCGTCAAAAGGCAGGGTGAAGGGCTTATCGCCGGAGAAGCCTTTCCCGGAAAAAAAACGGGTAAAAGTATAGAGGTAGTCACCCGAAATAAACTGTCCTTTGGCATTTAGCTGAATTTGCTGCCACAGTGTCGGAAAGTCCTGATTGAAATCTGTCACTGCGGGATTGTTGGACGGCAGCATAAATTGCCAGGCGCTGGTTCTGTCCGGCCCGAGTAACCACTGTCCTTCATTGTTGACCAACCAGTTCTGGCTGTTCTGCCAGCCATACTGTTGGGTAAGTTCGTTCAGGTAATCCATCCCCAGATAATTTAGCCCGACCAGATAACTTTTCCCGTTCACTTTCAGATGGCTGAAAAAGCGAATCATGGGTTTGTAGGGCAGTTCTATCCGTCCATTTTCCATATTCAGGTCAAAGGGTGAAGTATAGATCTGGCCCGGAGGAATATTCAGGGCTTCGACGACGTACGGGCGATGGCTTTTATCTTGCAGTTGTTTATCTGGCACAACAGTGGTATTACCATCAACACTGTTAATACGGATAACTTCTTGGCCGTTTTCATCCAGAAGACGGACTTGATCATAATATCGACGTGTATTAGCCAGGCGTTTAAATGTCGCTGTTAATATTGTTAATGACTCATCAAAAGAATGGCCGGATAAGACAAACTCTTCACGCGATTTTTCACTTAAATAATGTAAATCTTCCAAGATCGGTGAAAAATGCAGTCGAGTGATGTGCAATGAAGAAATATGCCGGCTTTGTTCCCTTTCGTGGATACGCTGCTTTAACTGTTTTGCATCTTCTTGATAGATATAATAGGAAGCAACGGCTGTCAGCGATAGCAGAGGGATCAACAGAACCAGAAATCTCAACAATACTACCTTCATACATCTTCCATGATTAAGCCACATCAGAACTAAGTATAGGACCCGATTGCTTGCTGTCGTATAAAAAGTGAGTTTTCGTGCGTTTTCTTTCAAAAAGCATGATTTCTGCGAGTTGAAGCACAACTTTTTTCCGAATTAGCGTCAGTAAATTATCAGTTGGTAATAAGCTGAATGCCTATTTAATGATAGGTTAATAATTAAATGTCAGAAAAATAAAAGCTGCATTTAAATTGATTGTTATTACTGTCAATAATTAATGGATGTGTTTTTTCACAGGCAACTTAAGTATAGGTGCTTTTGTTTCACTTTTATAAATAAAAGGTGGTTACGTGACGGAAATAATAACAATGAAGCTAAAAAAGCAGGTGAGTCAACCAGCCTAAATACAGGTGGATAAAACAGGAAAAAAGCCAGTAGGGACAGACTGGGAAAAGTAGGGAAAACCTGCGGCAGACGAAAAGGGATAAGTTAGGGAAGGGGCATGATACCGAAGCCGCCAGCGTGGCTCCGGCTACTCATTATTATTGTTCTTCATAATGTGAGTGATGCCCGATGTCACGGGCTCAAAACAATCATGAAGTCATAACCATTACTGATCAATCAACCAGCCATTTTGAACAGCAAGGTCGATTTGCTGACAGGCGTAGGCCCACAGTTTGGGTGTCACTGCTTGCAGGTATTGATTACGTTTCAGTACTTGCTGCTTGGTGACGTTGTGCTCCACCCAGGTGCCGCCGTTATTGGCCATATTTTGAATGAGCGGCAGAATACGGTCCATGGCTTTGGCGAAGCGGGCATCGGCCGTTTCTGCTTGCTCGAACTCAATCCACAGCGCTCTCATTGCTTCAAATTGTTCGTCAGGCAGCAATCCGAACAAGCGATTAGCCGCGGCAATTTCTTGCTCTTCCTGATTATCCAGCTCATGTTGCGCGGCAAAAGCGAACGTGTCACCGGCATCGATCTCAACAATATCGTGAATAAGCAACATGCTGACAGAACGATTGATATCTACCGGCTCTTCGACATAGCTTTTCAGTACCTGCGCCATCAGGGCGATGTGCCAGCTGTGCTCGGCACTGTTTTCACGGCGGTTATTGTCTGGCTTGACCATGGTTTGACGTCGAACAGCTTTCAAACGGTCAATTTCTGTAATGAAGGCAAGCTGTTTTTCTAAATCGTTCATAAGGTCCTCTTTTTCTTAATATCCATGTTGCAAGTCGAGCAATCAGACAATGATAACCTGCGGCCAGCAAACGCCCGGTATTAAACACCTTTCACTGACGTTAAGCAAATGTACACAGGCCATTAGCCATGCATGCAGTGAGGTCAATCCAGGTTATCAGAGGTTTCGTCAAAACTGTCGCGCTAAAGGTTAACTGCCTGAAACTCAGCGCATTCTCCATTTTGCTGCCCGAATTGTCTAACACATGAGTCTTAATGCTTCCTGCTGCCCGCCTATACTCAGCGCATATTGCGAGTATCAGCACCCGGGCCGGTGTTATTCCGTCAGTGCCAAACAGTAAGGCGCTGATTAGCTGTTAGTTTGCAGCTATGAGTTAAAGCAAACAGTTACAAGCGAACAGTTTGACGTTACCTGCTACAAGTGGGTAGGTAACATAAGTGGCCAGCTTCGGTGCTGTACCGTCCTGTTGGGGTATCCGCCCTGATTCGTTATTGGAGCAAGTTTATGAAGATGTTCTCGGGCTTGGTGATGGTGGGAGTTTCGGTGTTGTTTGCGGGGTGTGGGAGTGATTCTTCCGACAGTGGTACCGGTAATGATGCGACAACGTTAGCCCGAATAATCGGCCCGGTTGAGAGTATTTCATATGATGATGAAACGTTAAGTGTTAATGGCCATCAGCTGGATGGCTCAGCGGCTACGGTGTCGTATGACGATAACACGTTCAGCTTCAATGATCTGGCTCAGGGGATGGTTGTCGAAGCCATCGTATCAGGGACACAGGCTCAGCGGGTTAGCCAGCAGATCACTTTGCAGCCGGTATTGAGTGGGCCGGTGACGGCGGTGTCTGCGGACAGTATTACCGTGAACGGGGTTGTTGTGGCAACCAGTGGCTCAGGGTTTGCTGTGGGCGACTGGGTGCTGGTTTTTGCGATGCTTCAGCCAGACGATTCCTGGCAGGTGCTGCATGTGGCCAAAACGCCTTCTCTCACGTCAGCAGAATTAGAAGGCGGGATTTCCCAGTTAGATACTGCCAGCAGTACTTTCTTGTTGCAGACGGTGAAGGTGGATTTCAGTAATGCGGTGATTGATGACAGCCGGCCATTGCTGGATGGTGCATGGGCGGAAGTACACGGTCAATTCTCAGGTGACACCTTTGTGGCCTCCCGTATTGAGGTTAAGCAAGGACGTGATGTCAGCGGGAGTGAATTTGAGGGCATAGTTACCTGGGTCAGTGATGACGGGGCGGAGTTTGAAGTCGGTGGATATCTGCGTGTCAAGGTTGATGGCAGTACTGTCTTTGATGATGGTTCTCCTGCGGACTTGAAACCCGGCGCCATCGTGGAATTAGATTTGGTCGAGTTGAATGGGCAACTGGTCGCAACAAAGGTTGATTTTGAATCTCAAGCCAGTGGTTCCAGTCCTTCTGTACCAACCAGCACCAGCTTTGAGTTTAAGGTGGAAGGTGAGGCCAGTTTTGCTGGCAATCAGCTAACGATTAACCAAATCCCTTTTATCGTTGATGCAAACACTGAGTTTGTGGATGGATTATCGCTCTCTTCCATCAATGGGATGTGGGTAGAAATTCAGGGACGTTCGTTGAATGGTGAACACCGAGCCAAGAAGATTGATCAGGAAAGCAAAGACAGTGAAATCAGCCTGGAAGGTGTCGTAAGCAGCGGCAGTCTGTGGGGCTATTCCGCTACAGATGGGACACTCGACAGCTTTGAGGGCAAATGGGCGGATGTGGAATGTCGGCGCTCGGAAAGCAATGAGCTGAGCCAGTGCCGTAATGAGCCTTAATACAACACAATGACCCCCTAATTTAACGTCCGGCCACTGCACATGGCCGGACGTTGACATTAACGGGCGGTTTCAAAGGCCAGGGCTTTGCGTTCGACCTGACGAAACAGTAAGGTCAGAGAACCATTAATCACCAGATAAAACGCGCCAGCGACACCAAACACGACCAAAGTGTCGTAGGTCTGGGCATTGATACGCTGCGCGTAACCCATGATATCCATGATGGTGATAGTGCTGGCCAGAGACGTTCCTTTAAATACCAGAATCACTTCGTTGGAGTAAGCCGGAATAGCCCTGCGAATGGCGTAGGGTAGCAAGACACCCAGCGTGGCTTTGGTATCCATCCCCAGCGCCCGGCATGCCTGCCACTGTCCTGACGGGATCGCATTAAACGCCCCTTTAAAGAGTTGGGTGCTGTAGGCCGCGGTATTCAGTGCCAGTGCCAGCATGGCACAGAACCACGGTTGGCTAAGCCAGTTCCAGGCAATACTGTCACGAACGGCCTCGAACTGACCTGGCCCGTAATAGATCAGGAAAATCTGTACCAGCAACGGAGTACCGGTAAATAGGGTTATTAGCCCCCGACTGATCCAGTGGAACCCTGGTGTTTTCAGAATCAGTGTCAGTGTCATCAGCAGTGCAATCACACAGCCCACCAGTAAGGAAACGGCAGTCAGTTCAAGGCTGGTTGCGAGTCCGTCAACGAGCTGCCAGACATGTTGTTCGTTCATGCCGTTGCCTCCTTGGTGGATGTCGCGGAAACCGAATGGCCCTGGCTGGCATCCTGCACACTGTATTTCTTATCAAGCACTTTAACAAAACGTTGGGTGACAATGGTGATCACCAGATAGACCGCCGCCGCCGAGGCATACCAGGTAAAGCTCTGGTGCGTAGCTGCTGCCGTTAACTGGGCTTGTTTAAGCAGGTCCGTGACCCCAATCAGAGAGACCAGTGCGGTGTCTTTCAGCAGCACTAGCCATTGGTTCGTCAGCCCTGGCAGGGCATGGCGGATAGCCTGTGGAAGCACAATTTTGATAAAGGCATGGCTTTTCGGGATACCCAGTGCACTGGCGGCTTCTCGTTGTCCGTTTGGTACCGCTTTCAACGCGCCCCGCAGGGTTTGCGAAGCATAAGCGGCAAAAATGAGCGACAAGGCTATCACTCCAGACCAGAACGGGCTGATTTCGACATAATCACCGGTGATGAGAAACAACACCTGGGTCGAACCAAAGAAGATAAACAGCACAACCAGTAGTTCCGGTAATCCGCGGAGTACCGTCACAAACGCAGTTGTTGGCCACGACAACAATTTGTAGCGTGACATTTCACCACCGGCAAAAGCGACGGCGAGCAACAATCCGACGATGACACTGGCAAAGCTAAGCTGGATAGTGATCCAGCTCGCTTCCAATAACGTTAATGCATATCCCGATAACGCCATAAATTACTCACCAAAGTACTTATCAAAAATCTGCTGGTAGGTACCGTTAGCTTTGACGGTTTTCAGGGCGCCATTCAGCTGTTCCAGCAGCTTTTCGTTGTTCTTATTTACGGCGATACCAAAACCGTTGCCGAAGTATTGCGCGTTAGTAACGGGCTGGCCGACATAGTTCAGGGTATCGCCTTTCTTGAACCATTCAGCGACAACGGCGGTGTCACCAAATACCGCATCAATACGGCCATTTTGCATATCCAGGAACGCATCTTGATAGCTCGCATAAGGCACCGCAGTTACACCCGGCATGGTATCGGTCAGGTAGCTTTGGTGGGTCGAACCGTTCTGAACACCGATGCGCTTACCTGCAAGTGCAGACTGGTCAGCGACCTTGTCTTTCAGGGCAACGAAAACGGCTGCATTGTCGTAGTAAGGCGCAGTAAAGTTCACGACTTGCTGGCGTTGTTCCGTAATATCGATACCAGAAATTGCAGCGTCATAACGACGGAATTTCAATGCAGGGATCAGGCTGTCAAAAGGTTGGTTATGGAAGCTGCATTTTGCATCAATGACTTCACAAAGCGCGTTGGCCAGATCCACATCAAAGCCCTGAATCTGATTGTTTTCATCAACATATTCAAATGGCGCGTAGGTTGCTTCCATTGCAAATTTAATTTCGTCCTGTGCCAGGGCGTGAGTGGAAGCCAGACCGATCAGGGATGCCAGTAAAATCTTTTTCATCGCATTACTCCGTGCGTTATAAACCGCGCATCACGGCTTTCGGCCTGATACCGGTGTATCAATAAGGGTTGAGATTTAATTAGTGCGTGAGGTATTCAGCAAACTGCGGGGTGGCTGGTCGGGTGAATGCCTCATGGGTGCCAAACTCCACCATGCGTCCTTTTTCCAGGTACAGCACATGGCTGGCAATTTTTTTTGCGAAGTCGACTTCGTGGGTAACGACTACCTGGGTGATACCAGTACCGCTCAGATCTTTGATGATTTTGACTACCTGGTTGGTAATTTCCGGGTCCAGCGCGGCAGTTGGTTCATCAAACAGCAAAACTTCAGGTTTCATCATCAGAGCACGGGCAATAGCCACTCGTTGTTGCTGACCGCCGGAAAGTTGTAACGGCCAGGCATCGGCTTTATCGGCAAGCTGCAGTGTCTGAAGCGTTGTCATCGCTTCTTCAATAGCCGCAGCTTTGTTCATGCCCGCGACTTTCACCGGTGCTTCAATCAGGTTTTCCAGCACTGTGAGGTGCGGCCAGAGGTTATATTGCTGGAACACCATGCCGACTTTACGTCTGAGCTGAAGCCCTGACTTTTCGTTGATAGACCCAGTGAAGTCGAAATGCTCATCAGCAATATGCAGTTGGCCTGATGTGGCGGTCTCCAGCAAGTTGAGGACGCGAAGTAAAGAGCTTTTTCCTGCGCCACTTGGGCCCAGAAGTACCAGGGTGTCACCTTTCTCACAGGTAAAATCTACCTCGTGGAGAACCTGGGTATTTCCGTAGAATTTGTTAATAGACTTTACTTGAATACTCATGCTGACAGACTGCATTAAACCGTGGATTGAAGTTATATTACCCATGGTGAGTGCTTATGCAAGAAAAATGTATAAAAAAACTTTGATGTTAGGGTTTTGTTTAATATTTGTTCTGTGAATGCTGGGCCTTTAAGGCGGAATGACCTGTTTTTAGGTGATTCTTAGTGCAAATGTGAAATTATAATAAACAAACCTATCAATGGGATTGGAAAAGTACGCAGTTTTAGAAGGGGTGGGATACTGTAGATAAAAACAAGGCTGCCGAATGGCAGCCTTGATAATTATTCGAAGTGAGTGTTTTGCTTAGGCAGTTTGTACTGCCGGATTACCTCGACGAGATTTGACGACCAGCGAGAAGCCGATCAGGGCAAGAATACCGGTCGAGAACATAGCAATGGTAACTGTAATCAAACCGTAACCCGCAAAAGCAGACACCAGGCCGCTGGCCGCAAAGCACACCATGGTTTGCAGGAAGTTCAGCAGACCGGCCGCAGTAGCACTGCAGTTCTTGAAGTCTTCCAGCGCTTTGCTGATCACAATCGGGTAAATCGCACCGTTTGCTACCGCAAGGAAACAGAATGGAACCAGGATAGGCCAGATAGTTGTTGGCTCAGTGTTGACGGAAACCAACAGCATCACCAGGACACTGCCCACGAACAGTTTCAAAATCCATGGCAGCAGGCGCTGACTGTCAACTTTACCCAGCAGGGCACGGCAACCGTAACCGCCAAGAATAAAGGCGACAGTTTGCGGCGCATAGCTCAGACCGATATCCGCACCCGAATAACCCATTGCAGACATAACAAACGGAGAACCGGTCAGGTATGCAAAGAAGGCTGCTGAGCAGGCAGCGAAAATGATCATATTACCCACGAATTTTTTTGAACTCAGGATCTGGCGATAATCCTGGCGCAACTGAACACTGAGTTTTTCTTGTTTTTTATCCAGATTGACGCTTTCAGTTTCCTTTAGCGTCATGATGGATAAAATAGCACCAAATCCTACCAGGGCGATGAAAATGCTGCGCCAGCCCAGCTGACTTTCCAGCACGGCACCGGCCAGAGGTGCTAACGCCGGAGACAGGGCAACCAGTGGCATAATGGTGGCAAAAACACGCTCTGACACTTTGCCTTCGTAGCGGTCAATAACCACTGCCTGCCAGATAACCGTTGCGCTACATGCGCCCAGAGCCTGAGCAAATCGGGCGATCAGCATGACTTCGACATTCGGGGCAAAAGCACAGGCAACTGAAGCAGCTGAGAACAATGCCATGCCGCCCAACAGGACTTTGATACGGCCGATACGGTCAGACAACGGACCATAAACCAGCTGGCCAAGTGCCATCCCTAAAAGGAAAATACTGAGCGTCAGTCCAATAAGTGATTGTGAAGTTTCAAAATCCTGCCGAATAACTTCAAAAGCGGGAAGGTACATGTCCGTTGCCAGGAAACCCAGCATACTTAAACATGCAAACCAGAGAATGGTGATTTTTGATGGTTGATTAGTCATAGTTTTAGTGCATTAGATTAATTGCTTTGCCTGCAAGTCTATAACTGGCTTCATAGACTGTGAAACGGTAAAATTTCAACATTGCTTTCAAATAAATTGATTTGAAATTCACGCACACGTTTTCGTAGTGGAATATTGCTATGTTTTCATACAATGACCTGCAAGTAATTGATGTTGTTGCTCGGCGAGGCAGCTTTTCCGCTGCCGCAGAAGAGCTTCATAAAGTGCCAAGTGCAATCAGTTACACAGTGAGAACCATTGAGGAGCGGCTGGCTGTCGAATTATTTGTTCGGCTTCACCGGCAGGTCGAATTGACCCCTGCTGGCCAGTATTTTGTCGAAGAAGCGAGAAATTTGCTCAAGCAGATGGAACAGCTCAGGTTGCAAACGCAGCGTGTGGCAAACGGCTGGTCGCAAAGTGTTTCCGTTGCGCTGGATACGGTGGTCCGGGAAAGCCGTGTTAATACCTTAGTCCGTGACTTTTATCGGCAGTTTCCGGATATGGAGTTGCACCTTACCATGGAAGTGTTCAACGGGGTCTGGGACGCCTTGGCTGATGGCCGGGCCGATATTGCTATCGGTGCGACGGCGGCGATTCCGGTCAGTGGGCATTTTGATTATCGCGATATGGGCGTGCTGGAGTGGCGGTTTGTTGTCTCGCCGGATCATCCGTTAGCAGCGACCAGCCATCCGCTTGAAGAGAAAGAGCTGAGCCAGTATCCGGCCATCTGCCTGGAAGATACCTCACGGGTACTGCCTAAACGGGTCACCTGGCTGATGGATAACCAACGCCGAATTATGGTGCCAAACTGGCACAGTGCGATGTCCTGTCTGAAATCCGGTTTGGGTATTACGGTTGTTCCGGCTCATATGGCGCTGCCACGGATAGCCAATGGTGAGCTGGTGGAAAAGGAGCTTGCAGTAAAACCAGCATTCAGCCCGTGTTGCCTGGCCTGGAACAAAGCAACACGCAATCCAGCCATTGAATGGCTGCTGGAATACTTGGGTGACAGCGAGCAGCTGCACCGTGAGTGGATGCGTTAGTTGTCTCACAGAGCTATTTCGGAACCATGGGGTCATGCGTGGTATCCGAGTTCAGCACCGAGTTGATACTCAGAACAGTATTGAAGTTCATAACGGAGCTGCATCAGCCAATACAGAAAGGATTTTGCAAGTCTATATTGCCGATAAGATTTCAGATGGCCACCATAAAAGTGGCCACGTGGTAACAAGCTGTCAATCGGGGAAGGCTTTCGGCCTCTGCCGGTATTACTTTTCGCTGTGGGTGTCGTCATCTGATATCGTTTTGTCGTCCTGACGATCAGCCGCGGTGCTCTGCATAGATTCTTGTAATGTCCCTTGCATAGCTTCTGGCATCGCAGCTTCGTCTTCCATCTGTGCTCTTTCAGCCTTAGATATGTAACGCGGCTTATTGCTGCGGTGTATTCTGGCATTTTGCTTTTTCAGCTTTTTCTTCTGCGTCTCGATGACTTTCTTTCTGCGATTCATTCGAGGCTCCAATCTGTCGTCGTAAAAAAGCAGCGATTGTAAAGCAGTGGTCTGCAATGGCAAGAGATAAATGAAAGCGGGTATTTCAGGAAAAGCAGCGAGAAAAGTATCGAAGATGCTGAGAAAAAACGCCGGGAAACAAGCCCAGCGAAAAGTTTGAATGGTAGATAGAGATGAAGAGGGGTTAACAAAGGGGCTGCTATCGCTGGCCCCTTCCGAATTGTTTCCAAGCAAGGTTGTATCGTAGGGTTATTCCTGTTTCAGGGTTTGGTACCCAGCCAAGATACGGGTACCGGTGGTAAACCAGCACAGTGAGCCGAACACCCAGGCAATCAAGGCGAAATGTTGCGGCAGCAGACAGCACAGCACGAAACAGGCAATGGTTTCGGTACCTTCAGTCAACCCTCCCAGGTAATACAGCGATTTCTGCTTGTAAACCGGGCTTTCAATGTTGCGCTTGCTTGCCATAATGGCAAAGCTGAGGAAACTTGAGCCGGTACCGATAAACGAGAAAATCAGAAAAGCACCGGCGACCGCATTGGCTTCAGGGTTGGCCAGCACAAATCCAAAGGGCACCAGAGAGTAAAACAGAAAATCCAGGGTGATATCGAGAAATCCGCCGCAATCGGTAATGCCCTGCCGACGGGCAATTGCGCCATCAAGACCGTCAAAAATACGGTTCAACAGAATACACGCGAGCGCCCATTCGTATTGTTGCCATGCCAGAGCCGGCAGTGCCAGTAATCCGATAAGAAAGCCACTTATCGTCACCTGATTCGCGGTGATACCCAATTTATCCGGCCATACCGCGAGGGTGTTGAGCGGCCATTTGATCACTTTGATTGAATATTTGTCTAACACGTTGTTGCTACCTGATTTGTCATGTCGGTTACCGCTTCTTTCACTGCACTATTGCTTCCAGTTGTATTACTTGTGGTTGCATTTTTGTCTGTCCATTTATGGCGCTTATGGGGCTTAAGACGTTTATGATGCTAAGGCGTTTATGGTGCTTTGGGTATTAAAGGCTTTTGTCGTCTGAGAAAGGTCGCAGACCATCTCTGCCGAATCCTAACTCGTTTGCCATGGCCAGTTCAGCACTTGTCCATTAGCGGGAATATCCGCGTCATCATGGGTTACCATGATCGCTGGGATTTGCCGTTGCTGAATCTGACTGAAGACAAACTGGCGAAATTCATCACGCAGTGCTTTATCAAGCTTACTGAACGGTTCATCCAGCAATACGGCTTGTGGTTCAGACAGTAACATTCTCATCAGGCTGATACGGGCTCGTTGTCCGCCGGAAATTTCATCCGGCATTTTGTTGGCAATCGCCGTCAGATTCAGGGTCGTCAGCGTATCGGTTACTTTTGCAGCCCGTTCGTTACCCTGATAGCAGCGGGGCAGGCCAAACATCAGGTTTTCGCCCACTGAAAGGTGCGGAAACAGAAGATCGTCCTGAAACAGCACACCGATTTTTCGCAGGTTCGGTGCCAGCCCCATGACATTGTGGCCATTAAGACTGACATTGCCCTGGCAATGAAACGCCGGAGCCAGATGTCCGGCAATAGCGCTCAGCAGGGTGGATTTCCCGCAACCACTGGGGCCCATCAGGGTAACGACTTCACCGGGGGACACCGTGAAGGAGACGGGAGCAAACAGCGGCTGGTGGCCATTATTTATAGTGAGGTTTTCCACAGACAGTGTCATCTGCGAGTGTGCTCCTTGTGTAGGGTCTGCCGTGGCGATAATGGGACGTTAGCCGGTTTGCCACGAATGCCAGAGTGAAAAAGAAAAACGGAAGCGAGCCCTGAATCAGGCCATAAATGGCACTGACGCGTCTGTCCTGCCCGCTGGCAAGCGCGACTGCTTCGGTTGTAATGGTGGATAGTCGCCCCGCCCCCAGCATTTGTGTAGGTAGATACTGAGCCAGACTGACACTGATACCGACCGCCAACCCCATAATCATGGCGGGCTGTACTTGGGGACGTTTGACTTTCCACCATGTCTGCCAGGTTGTCATGCCAAGGCTGCGGCTGCATTGATCAAGGCGAATGTCATAGCTGCGCCATGCCCCGTCCAGTGTCAGGTAAAGGTAAGGAAAGACAAAAAACAGGTGGCTCCAGTAAACCCAGAGCCAGTAGTGTTGCCCTGGTATCAGGTAAGTGGCGATCTGAACGCCGAACAGCAAGGATAATTGCGGTACCACCAGAGGTGTAGCTATCAGCCAGATGGGCAGGCCACGCTGTGTTTGTTGTCGGTATTCGAGACAGCCAATCGCCAGAATCAGCGCGGTCAGGCTGCTGGCAAGGGCCAGAGTCAGGCTGTTCGAGGCCAGTTCGAAGAGTGAGAGCATTTCCTGTTGCCAGAAACGCAGGCTGTAGCGACTGGGAAGCAGATCCGGAAAACGCCAGCGCAGTGCAACAGACCAAACGGCCAGCACCGGAATGACCAGCACAGGAATGGCAACGAACGGCCAGTACAGACCAAGCCCTGTCGTCGACGAAGATGCCATTGATGAAGGTGCATAATTCTTAGATGCACTTATCGGAGCCGGGCACCGAAATAACCGGAATGCGTTCAGCCTGCGATGGCGATGTGCTCGGGCACCATTTAGCTGCCAACTTTTCCAGCCTCGTACAAGAGCATGCTCACACAGACGCATCAGTAGCAGCGTCAAAGCGGTTAACAATAGGAGGAGCAGGGCACCTGCCGCCGCCCGTGGCAGGAGGTGTAAATCGGGCTCGTTAAACCATTGCCAGATCAGCACCGCCAGTGTTGTAGGGCGAGTCGGGCCGATAATCAGGGCGACATCCACCACGGATAGCCCGTAAGCGGCGACCGCAAACAGTGGCAGACGAATCAACGGTAACCATTGCGGCATTATGACTTTCAGCCAGCTTTGCCGGTGGGAGTAACCCAGGCTTGTCGCCACTGTCAGCAGTCGAGCGGTTTGCAGTTGCTGCAGAACCGGGATGCTCATCATCAACAGAAAAGGGGTTTCTTTGATGGCCAGCGCCAGCATCATGCCAACGCCGTACGGATCCTGAATCAGGCTGAACGCCTGCCCGGTAGGAATACCTACGGTTTCCAGCAGCCGGTAAAGCCAGCCAGATGGCGAAAGCAAAAACGCAAAGCCGATGGCAAAAGCCACATGCGGCATAGCCAACATAGGAGAAAGCGTGCGCTCAAGGCGACGCCAGCCCTCACTGTCCCAGTAACGCTGAAGGATCGTAAAAGTGAACAACAGGGCCAGAATCGTACTGCCAAGGCCGGTAAACAGAGACAACAAAATAGACTCACCCAGCCCCGGCCAGTGAATCACTGTCGTAAAGGCGGAAAGTCCCGGCGTCTGATGACCCAGTGGCGGCAGCCAGGAAAAGGCGGGGAGGATCAGCCCAATAACTCCGGGGATCAACGGGATCAGGCAGAGCAACAACGCCAGTAGAAAAATCAATTGAATCATAATGTTTCCGGTTGCCGGATCGGTTGACCCGGCAACATCAGTGTTCAGCTGCCGTAGCGTTTCTGCCACTCCAGCTCAATAGCAGTTAACCAGCTCGGATGCGGTTCCGGAATAGCCTTGAACAGGCTGAATCCTTGAGAGCCCTGCGAAGCTAAAGCCTCTTGTTTGAGGATAGATGGATCTCCCCAGATACTCGCATTGGCTTTTCTGGCTTGTGCATCCGGGCTCATCAGGAAATTAATAGTGACTAATGCGCCGGCTTTTGCATTCGCGTTCCATGGAATAGCCAGAAAGTGGATGTTTGACAGGGCTCCTTGCTCAAAGGCATAGGTCTCGGCAGACGCAGTGAGCTTGCCGTTTTCTATGGCTGCTCTGGCGGCATTGGGATTGAAGGTAATTGCCAGATATAACTGCCTGTCATCAAGTAGCTGGATCATTTCACTGCTGCCTGACGGGAACTGTCTGCCCTGCTGCCAGGCAACCGGATGGAGGCGATCGAGATATTGCCAGAGTGGGGCCGTTACCTGCTGAAAGCGTTCCGGTTGTTTTTCGGCATCAATTGGCTGGTACAGCGCCGCTGGATCCTGGGTTAGCTCCAGCAAGGCGGCTTTCAGAAAGCTGCTGCCGTGAAATTCCGGTGGCTGCGGGTAAGTGACTTTGCCTGGAAACGCCTGCGCCAGACTCAGCAATTCGGCAAAGTTCTGTGGGGGATTATTGAGCGTCTGCTTGTCATGAATAAACACCAGTTGGCCGACGCCCCATGGTGCTTCCAGTCCATCGGTGGGTTCGGTGAAATCCTCGCTAACCGGCAGGCTTTGATCCACCAGTTGCCAGTTTGGGAGGGCCTGAACAAAGGGGCCGTAAAGCAGGCCACTTTGTTTCATCGAGCGGAAGTTTTCGCCGTTAATCCAAACCAGATCCACGCTGCCACCGGTATTCTTGCCCGCGGTTTTTTCAGCCAGTAGCCGTTGCGTGGTTTCTGCGATATCGGCAACTTTGACATGGCGTAACTCGACACCATAACGGGCGCGAAGCTGGCGATCTGCCCAGCGCAGGTAGTCATTGATCTCCTGGCTACCGCCCCAGGCGTTAAAGTACACAACCTGTCCCCGGGCTTGCTCGACAATCTGCGGCCAGTCAGAATCTGATGGCAATGCGGCGTTGTCGGCAGACGCCGTGGCAGCCATTGTGGCCCCCGACATTGCACTCGCCAGTGTGAACGTTAAACCTGTTAGAAACGCTTTCATTGTTTATCCTTACTTGAATTTTTCTTGTCCCTTGTTTTTACTTATCGCTGAACGCGCCATCGGCATTGCGCTTAATCGGCGTATTTTCCGAAGCCTGAGTATCGCTGTCAGCATCTGTCGGCCGGGTTTCTGCGGATTCCGGGCTGATTGGGCGATTATCGGTCACTGGGGGCGATGTCTGGCTGTTTACCGCGTTTGATGCGTGGTTTTTCTCATGGCGCATCCAACGGTGGTATTTTTCGGCCAGTGTCAGGAGTCCTTGTGGCGCATTTGCCTGCTTCCAGGCGCCGGCGGTATATTTGACGGCTTCACTCATAGTTGGATAAGGGTGCACCGTTCCCAGTATTTTGTTCAGACCTAATCCGTGGCGCATCGCCAGCGTGAACTCGGCCAGCATTTCACTGGCCTGATGGCCGACAATGGTGACGCCAAGAATTTTATCTTTCCCTTTTGGGGTGATGACTTTAATAAAGCCATGGTCCTCGCCATCGGTGATGGCCCTGTCAAGGTCGTCAATACCGTATGTAACAATATCAAAATCAATACCTTGCTGCTTGGCTTCTTTTTCATTGATGCCCACGCGTGCCACTTCCGGCGAAGTATAGGTCGCTGCCGGCAGGACAGAGTAATCCGCCTTGAATGTCTTAACCTGACCAAACAGGCCATTGACGGCGGCATACCATGCCTGATGTGCTGCGGCATGAGTGAGCTGATAAGGGCCAGCCACATCCCCGACGGCAAAAATATTGGGGTATTTGGTTTGCAGATAGTCATTCACAGCCACAGTACCGCGTGAATTGACGGAAATGCCCAGCTCTTCCAGTCCGAATCCGCTGACATTGGCCACACGGCCCAATGCAAGCAGTACGACGTCAAATTCGACCTGTAGGTTTTCAGGTTGAGTATTTGTCTCACGATTACCAGGGGCATGGGTATGAGCGGCTGCCATTGCCTCTAACCAGACTCGTTGAGTATCGGTTTCTGCCATAGATAAATCAGGTGTCTGCGACTCAGACTGCGGTGGTTTACAAGGGGATACTTCGAATTTCACTGCCTTGTAGCTGGTGTAAACGGTCACGCCATCCTGCACCAGACTTTGCTTGATCAGTCTGGCGGCATCCTGATCTTCACGGATCAGCAACTGATCCGCCATCTCGACCAGTGTGACCTGGCTGCCCAAGCGACTGAAACTTTGGGCCAGCTCACAGCCGATCGGCCCGCCACCCAGTACCAGCATGCGTTTTGGTTGTTCCGTCAATGACCAGATCGTATCAGAGGTGAAGTAGTGTACATTTTCCAGCCCCGGAATGGACGGCACCAGAGGTCTGGCACCGGTGGCAATCACTATGTTGCGGGTTGTAATGCGCTGGCCGTTTACCTCAACTTCCCACGGAGAGCGGATCCGAGCCTCGCCAGTTATACAGTTCACACCAAGAGCAGAATAACGCTCCACACTGTCATGGGGTTCAATCCGGTTGATAACGTGGCGTACCCGTGCCATCACCGCGGCAAAGTCAACCTGAGGAGCGGTGGCCTGAATACCAAACCGACTCGCGTTGTTGATTTCAGACATGGCATGCGCGGCTCGAATAATGGCTTTTGACGGTACACAACCAGTATTCAGGCAGTCGCCGCCCATTTTCTCTTTCTCAATCAGGGTCACTTTAGCTTTTACGGCGGCCGCGATATATGCACTGACCAGTCCGCCAGCACCTGCACCGATAACCACCATGTTCTGATCAAATTGTGCGGGTTTCGTCCAGTCGGCGTAAAGTCGTTGACGACTGATGATGTGCATGACTGCTTTGGCTGAAAATGGGAAGACACCGAGCAACATCAGAGACACCAATACCGGCAGGGAAATAATCCCGCTCAGGCTCTCAATCTGACCTAATTGGGTACCTGCATTCAGGTAAACAACCGTTCCCGCCAGCATGCCCAACTGGCTCACAACATAAAATTTTCGGGTCGTGATAGGGGTCAGCCCCATCAGCAGATTAACCAGGAAAAACGGAAAAATAGGAATCAAACGCAGTGTAAACAGATAGAAAGCCCCATCTTTTTTGACTCCGGCATTGATGGCGCTCAGTCGCTT
Organism: Photobacterium sp. GSS17; assembly: GCF_028621875.1. Lineage (NCBI taxonomy): Bacteria > Pseudomonadati > Pseudomonadota > Gammaproteobacteria > Vibrionales > Vibrionaceae > Photobacterium > Photobacterium sp. GSS17. The sequence goes on from NZ_CP117517.1 coordinate 1,430,294, forward strand.
ACTGAAACGGCTCTGCACCCAGTCATGCAAAATATAGCGACTGAACAGAAATGCCAGTGTTGCGCCGATGGTGCTAGCGAACGACACCAGCAACAGACTCCACCAGAAACCAAACAAGGCGGCCCCCAGCAAAGTCATAATGACGGCCCCCGGTAGGGAAAGCGCGGTCACGACCACATACACCATAAAATACAGCACACTGGACAGCAGTGGCTGGGCGAGGATGGTATCCCGCAAAACCTGTTGCTGAGCCTTGGCATGTTCAAGCGTCAGGTATTGCCCTAAATCGAGGGCGTACCACAGTACAAACAGCAGGCTGACCAGCAGGATCGTGATAACTTTCTTTTTATTGATGGCGGGCTTTTTGTCCACCACAGGTTTATTCGTCATAACGGCTTCCTGTTAGCATCCTTGTCGGCCTGAACGGTGTTTGTGGTCGGAGTTGTGTCAGATTCTGAAGCCGAAGGCTGAATGGGTAGCGAACAGAAGCCTTGCTCTGGTACATCCAGCGCAGTATTGAACTTGGCCGACAAGTTCTGGAAGGCAATCAGGGCAGTGAGCTCTACTAAGGCATCTTCGTCGAACCACTGTTTAAGACTAACCAGCATGGAATCCGTGACTCGTTGCCCGGTGACAGTGACGGCTTCCACATAGGTCAGAACGGCATGTTCACATTCATCAAAATGCTCACTTTGTTGCCAATGTGCCAGCGCTTTGATTTTCTCGACAGACTGGCAACGTTCTGCCAGTCGCATGCCGTTGGCATCGACACAGAAGGCACAATCATTGAGTTGGGAGACCCGGACACACACCAGCGAGCGAATCACCGGGGAGAGGGGAGAAGAACGGCGATCCAGATAACCAAAAAATCCGGCGACCAGCCAAAATAAAGGCGGACGTCTACCCCACAGTAAAGCAGGATTCAGCACTTTGCCGAAGTGCCGCTGTTGGAGCCAGAGCAGGGGTCTGATCAGAACGGAGTAACGCTTTTTAGCCGAAATACGCACAGGAACCTCTTTTTCGTCGGTGTGTCGTGTAACTGTCTGAGTCCAATATAAAGATCATGGATCATTTTATCGGTAAATATCAGACAAAGACCTGATAAAGAGGTAAAAAATTTCAGTCGCTAATGAAAATAGCAGAAATCAGGATTGATCGATGGAAATTCGTACAGGAATGGATTGCGGCTGGTTAGCCACCTGATTGCGACTGCTTGGTGCATCGGTGATCAGAATATAGCCACAAGCGATAATCGGGGCGACAGACAACAACATGGTTTTACCAATATGGTAATTACGATACCAATACTTTCTAGCGCGGATTTTGAGGAGTAGTCCCCAGACGAATAAAGTGACGTTTAACACGGTAATCGACAGTAACACATCATGCATAGCCACCGGTGAAGCCACTTGTTGGCTGACCAATAAATAGACAACCACAGGCGGAAGCAGGCTAATAAGAACCACCGCTCGCATCAGGCGTGGCCATTTGCCAAACTTATCCTTGAACATCTGTTCATTTTGTCCTGGGAAAGGTTGGGAATAGTTCATATAACCTCCGGTGTTTTACATCCGGCTAATTCTACAATTGCCCTCATTGAATAAAAGTGTGTTGCCGAATTAATAAGCAGCTTTGTGAGTTAATTCAATGTTTGACAGGGAATGACATTATTCTGTCATTGCAGAGCCAAAAATATGTTGGGAATAAAAAAGAGATCCGAAGATCTCTTTTATATGTGTTAGGTTGCGATTAACTTAATTTCGCAAGAAGTTCTGAGCGCCGCTCTTTCGGGATAACAGACCAGTGCTTGCCACTGATTGCTCCTTCCAAAGCCCACAGTAAGTCGATACTTACTTCGCCTTCATGAGTGCTCTGTAGCGCTTTATACGCATTCAGGGCACCGGCTTCGTACAGCTCATCCACTGTGGTTATTCCGGCTTTTTTCAACATCCTCTCATTCGCCAGGCGAAGATTGGGTAAATCTTTGATTCGATTGGGAGAGGTGTTATTTTTTATTTCTTTATCTGCTTTAGCGGCAGATAAAGACAATTTCGCCTGAGCCAGAATTTTATCAGTATCGTCCCACCACTCTTCAGGAATGGCATAATGTTTGGTTACAACAGGAAAGCCACGTTTCTTATATACATAAGGTTTCATTCCTGCGGATTTATATTCCTTTTCATTGTCGGCATTCGCCCGTAAATGCAGTTTGTCATTTACCACGAGTGCAAACATTGTTTCGCCAGAAAATATGCCAAAGCCGCCAAACATTGAGCGTGATTTGACGTTATCGAAATTATTAAAAAGGCGTAATGAATCTTTGAGTACTGGTTTGTCCATGCGTCTTCTCGGTGAATTGTTACTAGGTCACCTAACAACGAGCGAGGATTCAAGAATAGCAGAGTTGTAAAACGAACTGTCAGGGAAAAGTGAAATTATTTCCTGATGTTATCTGCTATATCCATCGGCAACCCCGCTACCATAAGTTGACTGCTTTAAAAATAAAACTGCCTACTCTTAGGCCGGAAGCTTTGCGTCCCTACCTTTCGATAGGTTTGCCTTGTTCGTGACACCTAAAGCATATCTCAGAAGATTATTTTGAACTTGCTCCCAACTTTTAAAGTGTGATATTGCTCCCAGTAATATCTCACAATTTTTATAGTGATATACTTCTAATGTTGTGAATTTATTACTGTTTAAGTCAAAAGTGGTACAAAAAAACCGGAGATAAAAATCTCCGGTTTGTCATACATTTGTCATCAAGTTATGCATATCAGCTGTTCAGGTTACGCACTGATTTGCGAACGACCAGTTCTGGTATCATTTCAAAAACCTGATGCTCGTGTTCTTTGTTCTTCACGCGATCCATCAGAATCTCAACCGCACTCTTACCCAAACGGCGTTTAGGCTGGTGGATCGTGGTCAGTGGCGGTGAAAAATACGGTGCCAGGTCGATGTTATCGTAGCCAATGATCGACATATCGTCAGGTACACGGATACCGGCTTGCTCAAATGTACTGATCATGCCCATCGCCATGATGTCATTGAAGCAGAAAATCGCGGTTGGACGCTTTTCCATTGCCATAAATGTGTTGGCCGCTTTTACCGCAGATTCACATTCGAAGTCACCTTCCAGAATCCAGTCTTCATTGATGTCTAGTCCGGCTTCTGTCATTGCCTTGCGGAAACCTTTCAGGCGTTCGCGACAGGCCGCTTTTTCTGCGTGGCCAGTCAGACAGCCAATTTCCTTATGACCGTGCTCAATAAAGAATTTGGTTGCCACGTAGCCGCCAAGTTCAGCATTGTCCTGAATTTTATCGGTGTGCGGGCTTTCCGGACCCCAGTCCATGATCACCATCGGCAGATCTTTCTGGCGCTCCAGCAGTTCCAATAGTTGCTCGTCAAGATCCGAACACATCACCAGCAGGCCATCTACCCGTTTTTCGGCCAGCATACGCAGGTAATCTCTTTGCTTTTCCAGGTTACCTTCGGTGTTACACAGAATCAGCGTATAGCCTTCACCGTAGCAATATTCTTCAACGCCGTGGACAACTTCAGCGAAAAACGGGTTGGTCGATTTGGTTACCAGCATGCCGATGGTGCGGGTTGTATTGCACTTCAGGCTTCGTGCTACGGCACTTGGTGCGTAGTTCAGCTCTTCAACCGCCGCGAGAACTTTCTTCTGTGTTGCTTCAGCCACGAAGCGTGTTTTGTTGATCACGTGTGAAACGGTGGTGGTTGAAACACCAGCCATACGTGCAACATCTTTAATCGTTGCCATAGTTATTCTTCTAGTGAATGGGTCCGCAGACCTTTAAATTGAATGCATTACCTAAGAGGACAGTGATGAGTTGCGATGTCAGGGATGCCATTCACTATTCTGTTAGGTGGAATTACCAGAAACGCCAAAAGGCCGCATCTCGAACGGGCGGCTTCATCTCTGATAACAAAAAATCGTACCCGCGCTAATAAAACGCGTTGCATGGATCATTTGCATTGTTTAATCGCTTGCGATCACATTTTACTGAGTGTGGCCAATAGTGCAATGTTTCTGGCCAAAGTCATGGATATTAATTGACAGTTATCAATATTTTGCTTGTAACAAGGCTCTACGCTGCAATTTATTGTTATGGTAATAACTTGATTTGAAACAAATTTAATATCCTGCAATAAATCAGTTTGCATGGAATAAAAATACCGGTTGTGCTTGCTGCGCGACAACCGGTACTAATTTCGCTCAATCAACGATGTTTCCGCTCTTATAAAACCGTGGTCTTTTCACTTGAAGCGGCGTTATCACTCTGCTTCACGAGGTTTGATTGATAGTAATAGCGGCTCTGTTTTCTGCCTTTTTTCTGTCTGCGTTTTCACCGGCCGGTAACACGACAGGGTAGCCGTCGACCGGGTGGTGGCTGATGCATACCGGCCAGCCATATACGGTTTCAATGAGCGATTCGCTTAACGCATGCTGCGGGCTACCATCTGCCTGGATTTTGCCGTTGTTCATGATAACTAACCGGTCAGCGTACTGAGCAGCAAGGTTCAGATCATGGATGACGACGATGACCGCCGCGCCGGCCCGAGCCATGTCTCTGGCGACGCGTAACGTGTTGTGCTGATGCGCCAGATCTAACGCTGAGGTCGGTTCATCAAGCATCAGAACGCACTGTTCGCCCGCCTGACTTAATTGTGTCAGCACGCGGGCAAAATGAACCCGCTGTTTTTCTCCGCCGGATAAGGTCGGGTACAGACGTGAAGACAGGGCAGTCACGTCTACCTGCGCCATTTTTTCACTGGCAATTTTTCGGGTACGGGCCTGCGAGATATTGAGAGGCAAAGCCCCCAGAGCCACCACTTCTTCAGCCGTGAAGGCAAATGTCAGACTGCTGTGCTGCGGCAGGATGCCGAGATGCTGAGCCAGCTGATGGGGTGGCCAGTTTTGTCGGTTGCGGCCGAAATAGCAGATTTCCCCTGGCACGCTCCGTTCACCACACAGAACTTTCAGCAGGGTACTTTTCCCTGCGCCGTTGGGGCCTAACAGTGCAGTCAGCTCGCCTGAGCGAATGTCGATCGAGAAGTCGTCCAGAATCACTTTGTCGCCCAGACTGAGGTTCAAACCCGTGACGCTGACTGCTACGGGCTCTGTTACCACAATTGGCTTTGTTACCAAAGACGAGCGGTTGGCCGAATCTGCTGGCTGGCGTGCAAAGGACGAAGCGTTCACGGTTGTTGGATTGTCACTCATGACAGTTTGCCCTTTTGCTTAACTAACAGTGTGATGAAAAATGGCGCGCCAATTAACGCGGTGATGATGCCAACAGGAAGCTCTGACGGTGCCGCGACAACGCGCGCCAGCATGTCAGCAATCAGGAGCAGTAAAGCGCCAAGCAAAGCGGACAGCGGAAGCAGGGTTTTGTGGTTCGGCCCGATCAGCATTCGACAAATATGGGGAACAATCAGGCCAACAAAACCGATCACCCCGGTCAGGGAAACGGCCACTCCGACGCCAGCGGCACAAAGCAGAATCAGGCTGCGTTTCAGGTGCTGGACGTTAACACCCAGGTGACGAGCTTCTGCTTCTCCCAGCAAAAAGGCATTCAGGGCGTTGGCATGGCGATCAAAAAGAACAATCAGCAGCGCCAGCGTCATATAGGCCAGAGCGATGCTGGGCCAGGTTGCGCCAGCCAGTGAGCCTAATGTCCACAATGACAGATCTCGCAGTGCCTGATCATCGGCATAGTAGTTCATCAGGCCCAGTGCTGCGCCGGACAGCGCGCCAATAGCAACCCCAGCCAGTAACATGACGGTGACGGATGTGCCATTTTTATCGGTTCCCAAAGTGTATACCAGGTACGTTGTGGCAGTGCCGCCCAGAAAAGCGAGCACGGGCACTGTGCCCAGTGTGAGCAGGTAGGGGGAAAGGGCGGCAAGCGGGGCAAAAAGCACGATTCCGACTGCGGCCCCCAGGCTTGCTCCGCCGGATACCCCAATGATGCCCGGGTCAGCCAGCGGGTTGCGGAACAACCCCTGCATCACAGCACCACACAGCGCCAGAATGGCACCGACGGCAATTCCCATCAGGGTTCGGGGCAGGCGAATTTGCTGAATGACCATACTGATATGAGTCGGCAGTTCGGTCTGCCACGGCAGAAGCGCATGGAGGCTGTCCTTGACGCTGATTGCCATTGGGCCGACCGTCATTGAGACGATCAGCGTCATTGTCAGCAAAGCCAGACCAGCCGGAAAGACCACGCGGGTTGGGAGTCGTTGTAACTGCATGTTGTGTACTACTCGGGAAAATGACTCAGGGTAGGTTGAGGGTGACTCAGAATGACTGAGGATAAAATTCGCGGTTGAGGCGTTCTGCTTCATTCAGGCTTTGTATCCCGAGTCCGCCAATCAATGCTGTACCATCAATGGTCACAACGGCTTGATTCTGTCCTGCAGGCGTGGCTGCCAGCATAGGCATTTTTTGCAGCAAGGCTTCCACACTGCCAAGCTGGCTGTAAGTACGTTCGCTGATCAGAATAATGTCCGGCTGCATCTCGACAATCGATTCCTGTGAAATCGGTTTATATGACTCAATGCTGTCGGCTGCCGGGTTAATAGCGCCAGCCAGTTGGATGACACTGTCTGCCGGGGTATGGCGACCGGCGACATTGGTTGGTCGTCCCTCGTGAATCATCAGAAATAAAACCTTTTTCGGCGTTTCTGTATTGGCCTGGTTGGCTTTAATGGCTGCTACCTTGTCTTTTACCTCTTTTTGCAGGGCTTGTGCGGTAGATTCGTGCTGAGTAAGGCGACCCACCTGCTCAATACGCACAAGCAGATCTTCGACGGTTTCACCTGAGTTGAGAACATCTACTGCCACACCGGCTTGACGCAGCAGGGTCAGCGTGGTTTGCGGTCCCATTTCACTTGAACCCAGAATACGGGTCGGGTTGAGAGAAAGCAGGCTCTCCGCCGCGAGCTGACGGTGATAACCGAGCACGGGAATGGCGGTATTGTTTACGTCTTGGTTTTTGACATATTGGTTATTGACGTATTGGCTTTTGACGTTTTGCTCTATGGCATCCGAGTTTTCAAGAGCTTGGCTGGCAACGATGAACTTACTGGTTTGATCTACGCCAACCAACTGGTCCTGCGCGCCCAATGCGTAGACCAGTTCAGTAATGGCAGAGCCGGCACTGATAATACGTTCAGCGGCAAAGCTTGTGGCCGTCGTCATGAGTAATGCGCTGGCGATGACTAGATGTTTCATAATTCTTCCTCTTCCATTACTTCGTCTGATATTACTTTTCTTCTTCCATCAATAGCTGCGTGGCTTTGATGTTGTTTTGCTGTAAAAAGGCCAGCAGTTTGAGCATGTTTTCGACCGATCCTGTTTTATCGGCTCCTATGACTACTGGCTTTTCCGGTGCGGCTTTGACAGCCTCAACCAGCTTAGTTTTAAAGGTTTCCCAGTCCTCCACAGCTGCTCCCTGCAAGGCCCAGTAAGGTGACTGAGACATCAGGTTGATCGTGATCGGATCGGCCTGTGTGGTTTGCAGTGTCCGGGTGTCGGTTTGCGGTAAATCGACTTCCAGTGATTGCAACTTCACACTGGCCGTCAGCAGCAGAAAGACCATGACGATAAAAATAATGTCGAGCAGCGGGGTAAGATCAGGCTTCAGATCGTCGTCCGTATTAATGCCTTGATGAGTACGGATCATGACTGTTCCGCCGGAGTGGCCGTACGTTGGCGGGTTGCACCCTCAAGGGTGAGCCCTTCAAGCCATAAGTTGCAATGGTTCAGGCTGTGTTCGAGCTTGGCGGTGATTTTATCTGCCCAAAGGCCCAGTAGTTGCGACCCGGTAATGGCCGGTAGCGCAATCAGAAGACCGGCGGCGGTGGTACGCATCGCAAGCCCCAGTCCATCAGCCAGATCGCCTGGCGTGACAGAGCCGGTACTGGCCGCAATACCTTTAAACATTTCAATCAGGCCAAGAACGGTGCCTAATAAACCAATCAGTGGACTGATGACACCAATTAACCCCAGCAGGCGAAGGCCGGCACGCAACTGGCTGCGTTGTTGTTGCAACCAGATACCTGCTGCGTCTTCACGTAGCGGCTTATCAAAATGGCGATGGGCAATCAGCATTGAGACCCCCCGACACAACAGAGGGCGCTGCTGTTTAAGGGAATGAGCCAGGCTATCCAGCCCGGCTTCGTCACCACGATCTTGTGCACTGAGCAGGGCATTGATTTTCCCTCGGCCGACACCGGTGCAGCGCAGAACCTGAATACTGCGCTCGACCAGAATCATGACGGTCAGTGCTGAACACAGCAGCAGAGGGCCAGTCATTATGCCGAACTGGTTTTGAAGACTTTGAAACGTGTCCATGAATTAATCCAACTTGAATCGAACAGGAATATGAACCCGATGGGCAATGGCGTGCCCATCGACAATGTGTGAGGAAAAACGCCAGCGTTTAATCGCGTCCAACGCGGCCTCATCCAGTACCTGCGCACCGGAGGACTGCACCAGCATTTGCTTGACCTGTCTGCCTTTCTCATCAATCCAGACTTCAACCGTGACCTGACCTTCCAGTCCACGTCGACGTGCGATACGCGGATAGCTGACCGGCGAAGGTTTGGTGGCAAAGGTTGGCTGGTTGACGAGGGCAGGGCTATTGACCCCGGCTGCGCTCGCTGAGGGTGACGCCTTGGTTTCCGTTATATGGGTATCCTGCGAATTGGTGGCAGCCGTATTTGGCGCGGCTTCTGACTGGCGTTTGTCTGGCTGTGGCGCTGTCACCTTGCGTGAGGTTTTAAACTCGGGTTGTGTTTTTGGTTCAGCTTTTGGCTTCGCTTTTGGTTCAGGGTGATGCACTGGTTGGCTGGTTGGTTTCGCTTCAGATTGCGTTTTTTTGACCAGCTTTTTAATGTCAGTTTTTTGCTCAACAGGCTGAGTCACGCTGGACTTTTGGGTGACCGGCGGCGGTGTTGGCGCTGAAGCGGATGGGGTTGGTGCTGACATCAAATTCAGCGAAACACTGGTCGATTCTGTCCCAATGGGCATCGCCATCACTTGTGTGTTTGGCACGGTATATAAAAGCATTCCGTGGAACGCGACAGAAATTGCACCAGCGATGACATATCGTTTTGTGTTCACAGAATCACCCAAAGCTAAATGTTGCTTTATCTTATTGCTTTAACAGGAAAAGGTTTTCAATCGGGGAGTTGTTTGAACAACTCTATTCGATAACGGTTCTCATTATCCATGGAATGGTAATAATATCAATTATCATTTGCAATATTGTTTGTGGGTAATTATAGTGCACGCAAATAAGATATGTTCTCATTAATGCACGCAGACAGGACGTCTCCGTTGGTGAGATAAAAAGATTACATGGGAAGCGGCCGGTTAAGACAGGCCGTGTAAACGACGAGCTAGCTGTGGGTCTCATTCAGCTCTTGTCAGATGTTTCCCGGAGAAAGTCGTCACTTTCGCTCAACAAGGCGCAGCACTGGTAATGCTGAAACAGTTTCTTTTCTGACATAGAGGATGCTGGTATTGCGGTGCTCAAGGTCGTCTGGCACGTCAGACAATGCCCGTTGAGGAGAAGCCATTTTGGCTTAAGTGTCTATGTACAAAGAAAAAGTGTACAAAGAAGAAATGTACAAAAAAGAAATGCATACAAAAGAGATGCATCAGAAAGAAGTACATAAAGTATCAAAGGTTAACGTTTCCCAGTGTACAGCGGCCGAGCATGATACATCACAGGATGGGTTGCCCCAGCAACAGGGCATTGCATTCGAAGATCATGCGCCTGGCTTTGAGCTGAAGGTGACAGCGTTGCCTGAGTTGGTAACAGGTCGGCATACGCCTGACCCGCTGCGGTTTGCGTTTGACAATAAAGCTTCGGCGCATGCGGGTGGCAGCCAGCAGCCTATATCGCCTGACCTTTTTCAGTCTCAGTTTGAGAATGTGTTGCTGGCGGCAGAAAAGCCCGCGAATCGTTGTTTGTACGTGCATATCCCATTTTGTCGGGTACGTTGCACCTACTGTAATTTTTTCCAGCATGCGGCGAGTGCATCGCTCATTGAAGAGTATTTCGATGCGTTGGTGCTAGAACTGAAAATGAAAGCTGCCCAGCCGTGGACACAGGCCGCACCGTTTCAGGCTGTGTATGTGGGGGGAGGGACGCCCACGGATCTGACCGCAAGGCAGATTGCCCGGTTGGGGCAGTTAATCCGACAGTATTTTCCACTGACGAATGACTGTGAAATCACCCTGGAAGGGCGGATTAATAGATTTGATGATGCTTTGTTTGATGCCGCGCTGGAAGGGGGCTTTAACCGCTTTTCATTCGGGGTACAAAGCTTTAATACGCAAGTGCGACGTAAGGCCAAACGGCTGGACGATCGCGAGGCGGTTCTGACACGAATACAGACCCTTAGTGCAAGAAATGATGCCCCTATTGTGATTGATCTGCTGTACGGTCTGCCATATCAGACAATGAATGTGTGGGCGCAGGATCTGACGGATTTTCTGGATTGTGGTGCTCATGGTGTTGATTTGTATCAGCTGATCCCTATGGGTAGCACGCCCATGATGGATCTGGTGGCTAACCAGCGTTTACCGCCTCCTGCGGATACCGCGAGCAAAGCCGGGATGTTTGAACTCGGCGTACAGATGATGGACAAACACCACCTGCACCGTTTGAGTGTTAATCATTGGGCGCGGGATAACCGGGAACGCAGCCTGTATAACAGCCTGGCGAAAACGTCGGCTGAAGTGCTTCCGCTTGGTGCCGGTGCCGGTGGCCACGTAGGTGGGATCAGCCTGATGCAATGCCGTCAGTTACCGTCATATTTCAATGCGGTCAGGCAGGGTCAACACCCGGTTGCTATGATGATGACAATGTCGCCCAATGCGGCAGTGCATGCCTCGATTAAAGCCGGTTTTGATCGTGGTGCTTTGTCAGAAAAAGCGCTGAATCGCGCTGCGGGATGGGACGCTTTCCGCTGGTGTCACCCGCTGTTTGAGGTGTGGCAGCGCAACGGGCTGGTTAACGTGCAAGATAGTTACCTCACGCTGACCCTGGCGGGAGCGTTCTGGTCTGTCACGCTGGCGCAGGGGCTGATTCAGGTGATGGAGCAGGCCTTGACTGGCAACGAACGTCTGACCGCATAATCACTCAGAAACCGCCTCTTTCTGATGAAGAAATTGTGAAAAACTGAAATCAATCTGTTCCGGTCGTCGGCAGCCGTCGTCATGGAGCCAGTATCTGGAGAAATATTGTGTTTGAGAAAATCTCACTAGCCTCACTGAAAGCCAACGTTGCTGAGATGTTGGCCGAAGACCCGAAGTTACATGCTGTTTCTATGGCTGAGATGCTGGACGTGACTGAAGGAGAGATCATCATGGCGATGCCTGAAGAGCTGGTGGTCAGCTTGCCGGGTGAGCACGCCAAAGCAATTCTGGAAGATTTGTCCGGCTGGGGGCCAGTGACGACGATCGTGCATTCAATGGGCTCCATCTTTGAAGTCAAAGCGCCGTTTCCAAAAGGAAAGGAAGCACGCGGCTACTACAATTTAATGGGGAAACCGGGTGAATTGCATGGCCACCTGCGTCTGGAGCGTATTTCGGATATCGCCTTGGTCAGTAAACCGTTCATGGGGCAGGAAAGCTACTTTATCGGCTTCTTTGCGACTGGCGGTGAATGTGTCTTCAAGGTGTATCTTGGTCGCGACAAGCAGCGACAATTGTTCCCAGAACAAATTGAAAAATTCCAACAATTAAAATTCGCGTTCCACGGAGAAAAGTCAGAATGAGTGAAGTAAAGCAAGAGCGCCTGCAAAATCGCCTTGGCCCGGAAATTAAAGAATTTCGTGAAGCCTGCCAGACCTTGCAACTGGCAACCGTCGATGCTGCCGGTAAACCCAATGTCAGCTATGCACCGTTTGCTATGCTGGACGACGGTTATTATGTACTGATCAGCCAGATTGCCAAGCACGCCCGTAACCTGCTGGAAAACCCGCAGGTTTCGCTGATGATGATTGAAGATGAAAGCCTGTCAAAGACGCTTTATGCGCGTAAACGACTGACGTTTGAAGCTGATGTGACGGTGGTGGAACGTACAACTGACAAGTGGCAGGACGCGATTGCAGCGTTGAAGGCACGTTTCGGTGATATCGTTGACGGGCTGAGCGGACTGGAAGACTTTACCCTGTTCCGTTTGTCACCTACGCAGGGACTGTTTGTTAAAGGCTTTGGTCAGGCGTTCCAGGTATCTGGTGATGATCTGGTGGACTTTGTCCACCTGCAGGAAGGACACAAGCGGATCAAAGACGGCAGTGAAGTGACGGAAGCGTCTGAAGAACTGTAATAGCATCAACGGGTTGATTCCGTATTGAACCATTCACAGCCCGGTGTAACTGCCGGGCTGTGTGCGTTTAGGGGATTTTAACGGACTCTGCCGGATTCCGATGATCATGATCATCCTCTGTCCTGTCTTGGCTTGCTGAGTTCTGAAACCGTGTGATAATTAACCCTATTCTTCCCTTTTTTCAGGTTTGATTATGGTGAATAAAAATCAGGATATGAAAGGCTTGCGGTTTGCCTATATCGCCAGCTTGTTGACCCCACTGACACTGATGATCTCCGGGATTGTCGCGGTGATTTACGCCGGGTATAAGCTCAACAAAGGGACGGATGAATTCAGTTACAGCCATTATTACACCCTCATCCGTACGTTTTTTCTTTTCTTTACGTTTTTCGTGGTATTAGGCGTAACTGCTGCGACAATGAGCGGCATGGTCGCAGGGGCAACGTACTGGGTGCACAGCAGCTGGCTGGATGTCTTGCTTAAAGCCATTCCAGTGGTTGGCTTAGCGATTGCCGGGCTGGCGATTGTGAAGTGGTTTGCTCAGCACCTCAAAGGCATCCGCTTACTGAATGAGCACAAGGCGATTGAGCTGTGATATTCGCCCTGGCGGGTGATGAGTCTCTGGTCTCCATCGTTCCTTGTTGTAGAACGTCACTTCTAATAAGCCGGTTTTACCAACCGGCTTTTTTCATCTACTTATCGGCTCCGCTTATTCTGTCATAAATGCATGCGCTGCCATCATTGTCGCTGTCGCTGTCGCTGTCGCTGTAGTGGCACGACGCAATTACCGCTCCTATTTGTCACTTCAGGTCGATTCTATTCTTGGGTCGTTTCTATACTTTGTAGAGAACTGGAACCGGAATCAGCAGTGTTAATCCGATTGCTTTGTACCGGCAAAGTCGCAGCAACGGGTGGATTTAGCGTTGGCGGTATAGATGAAGGAGAGGGGAGACAGATGGGAAAAGTAACAACGCATGGCAAAGTGGCTTCGGCATCACAACCGCAATCTGCACGCGAACATGAAGGGAGCCACCAGAAAACGAATATGCATGACGGAATTGCATTGTGGTATGACTGCTGTGTTTGTGAGGCGGAGCCTTACTGGGCAGACATGGCGGAAGAAATGGGGATTGATTTAAGTCCGTATGCGGATGACGAGCTTTGACGCATCAGGAGCGGAGCACTCGAAGCTAAACTACCAGAAGCCAGACCGCCACAAACCAGAATGCCACAAGCAACACATCAGCAGAGGAAGCGCAATCTACAGGAGAAAATGCATTGCCGCGGCGTGGAATACAGGGAGCCACGGCAATGCCAGGGGGATGGGGTTACTGAAGAGACTCAATCAATTGGTTGAGTTCTGAAACCAGCTCTTCGGTTTTCGGGTTGTGGTTTTTCATCGCTGTAAGGGTATTGTTTTGCAGTTCGTTTTGCAGTGCCATCAGCGATTCATCTTCAAGCAGTGTCTGGCGTTGTTTGGCCAGCGTTTGCTTGGCTTTCGCAAATTCATGCAGCAGGTCGCTGCGCTCTTGTTCAGACAAACCTTCGTCACGGATCTTTACCTGCAACTCTTGGGCCTGAGCAATAAATTCTTCAGGGTTATAGCCGATTTCCTGTGCTTTCTCTTTGTAAGCACTTTCGAACGCTTTGGCTTGTTCAACCAGTTCCGGGTTTGCTTTCAGTGCTTGCTGACGAATGCTGGTCAAATCACGCTGAATCGCATTGATTCGCTGTGTGGTCGCTTTCGTGGCCGCGGCTTGACTGGCAACGTTATCGGTCGTTTCGCTTGCCTGTACTGGCTGAGTCAGCGTAAACAACGCGGCCAGCATCACAGGTAGTGACAGCTTCATGGCTTTGCGGGTAAGTGCTGGGAATGTGGCAGTACGCGTTAAGCTGTTTTGCATAGAATAACCTTTGCTAGTTGTGACTTTCTCGTTCAGGGCTAAACCCAGAATGAAACGTCGATTTCCGGTTGAAATCAATGTATCGAAGCTTGTTTATCGATATGTCAGTATTGTGTCATGAATACTGCACGAAAACTGAACAGCATAACAGAAAAAAGCCGGCAATCCTTCTGCCGGCAACGTCACGATAGTGATGGAAAACCGCTGGCTGCTACGACCAGCGGGGATATTATTCTTCGCCTTTCAGGAAGTTGGTATCCAGTCGGCAGAAGGCCAGCAGCAGGCTGGCTGCGGCCGCATAGAACCCAAACGGGTCTCGCGCTTTGGCGGCACTGGTAAACGCCGGCAGCCAGTTCAGCAGCATGTTTTCCAGAAAGTGAAGTTGCGCCTGCATCTGCGGTTCGGCATCGGCTTCTGTCTTTTGCTGATTGGCCATGATAATCAGGTTGCCCAGAAAATCCAACTCGATCGCCAGGTGATCGGCCGGTTCGTTAAAATCCTTACGTTGGGCAATTCCGTATTCATCCAGTAACTGATTCATATCCTGCGCCGGTTTGTCATTCATCAGTCCGCTTTCGCCGACGTACATGGATGCATATGGCAAAGCACCGGATTTGGGTGTGCTTAGGAACAGGCCGCAAAAATCGGCAGCCAGTTCTAATTGAGCGTCTGCGCGTTGTCCCAGACGATGGATAGCATCACGAAATGCGTCAACCTGTTGCTTCAGTTCTTCGGTCATGCCAAGGCCGGACAGGTAGGTCAGCATTTCGCCGTCCTGGTATTGGGCAATGTCTTCTGCCGTCAGCTCACGGGCAAACAGGGAAGACATCCACCAGTAAAACTCGGCTCGTTGTTCGTTGAAAGCAATGAGTTCTTTCATGATCACTCCAAATCAGGCTGTCGGCGTCTTAATATGCGCCGTTTGAAAAGCATATTCAGATAGTTAAGGTGCTGACCTTAGTATATGTGAATAGGCTCTCGTCGATACGGGTCGGTGTACCTGAGATACCCGGCTCAGCGAAGAGAAATCAGCCAGGGGGAAACCCCTGGCTGTCTGAGGTACAGATTATTAGCGTAGTTCCGGGTTTATATTAAATATCCATCGCCGGGAACAACGGGTTGATCTCAGTTACTTCTGTCGGGCCGTTGAAGCCGGTAACAGCCGGCACCGGACCAGTGTATTTCTCTATCTGAACCAGTGCCGATGCGGCCGATGTTGCCTGTGCCAGTTTGGAAGAGCCCACATCCTGAGTCAGTACGTTTGGATCGCCGTACGTACACAGCGTACCTGGTTTACCGCCTTCCAGCGGGCTGTACCATGCACCTTCGTGAATACGACACACGCCAGGCATGTAGTCGTCAGTCACGACAGCACCCGCCAGCACCTGTCCACGGTCGTTGAATACGCGCACAATGTCACCAGACTTAATGCCGCGTGCTTTGGCATCTTCTGTGTTGATGTAGATCGGTTCACGATCGGCCACAGAGTAGGTCGCACGGTGCTCAGTTGACGAACACAACTGCGAGTGCAGACGGTGTTTAGGGTGCGTACTCTGGAGGTTGATCGGGAACTTGTCAGAGCGTGGACCGCCATGGCTGCGCTCATTTTTCTCGAACCACATCGGGTGACCCTGACAGTCGTCGTAGCCCATGTCGGCAATGGTCTTACAGTAGATTTCAATCAGGCCGGAAGCCGTACCCAGTGGTTCCAGATCCGGTTCTTTACGGAATGACTCGTGACGTACCCATTCCTGACCCGCAGGAAATTCGATAAAGCCTTCACCTTCCCAGAATTTCTTGAAGTTAGGCATACGAACGCCCAAACCACGACCTTGCAGGCGAGCGCCGTTATAGATCTGCTCAATCCATTCCATTTGTGTTTTGCCTTCAGTAAAGGCTTCTTCACGGTCGAATCGGCGGCACAGATCTTTGAAAATGTCGAAGTCATCTTTGGCTTCGTACATAGGTTCAACCACTTTCGGCAGAGCGATGATACCGGCGTTGGAGTGGTTACCGTATTGCTCAATGTCATTGCGCTCGTGCGTGGTTGTTGCCGGCAGGACGATATCCGCGAAACGGCAGGTCGCTGTCCACTGGTGATCAATTGAAATCACGGTTTCCAGCTTACGCCACGCTTTGATCATCTTGTTACGATCCTGGTGGTGGTGGAACGGGTTGTTACCACAGAATACCGCCATCTTCATTTCAGGGAAGGTCACATCATGGCCGTTCCACTTGATGGTTTTACCCGGGTTTTCAATACAGTCGACAAAGCGGGCCACAGGAATGTAGGTCGAGTAGCCTTTGTAAGAGCCGTTGTGAATCGGGTCAACACCCGTTACACCGCTGAAGCCTGACATCAGTGGGCCATTTGAGGTAATGGAACCGGCGTCGTTGTAGTGCCAGCCGAAACCGAAACCACCGCCCGGCAGACCGATTTGTCCCAGCATGGCGGCCACCACAACCAGCATCCACGCGTACTGCTCGCCGTGCTGCATGCGCTGCAGACACCAGCCACCGATGATCTGGGTACGGCCTGACGCCATCTGACGCGCAATTTCACGGATCTTGTCAGCTTTGACGCCACAGATCTTTTCCGCCCATTCCGGTGTTTTTGCTACGCCGTCTTTCTCGCCCAGCAGGTAAGGCAGGAACTTATCAAAACCTGTGGTGTAGTCAGCAATAAACTCTTTGTTGTACAGATTTTCGCTATACAGAGTATGAGCGATCGCCAGCATCAGTGGCACGTCAGTTTGCGGGTTCACACGCACCTGCTCGCCACCGACAAATTTCTGGGTATCGGAAACCACAGGGTCAACGTAGATCACTTTGATCTCGTTATTTTTCACTTTCTCAGCCAGTTGCTCGTAGTACGCGTACGGGCTGTGGTCAGGCACCAGCCAGCCAACCTGCAGGTTCTTGATTGGGTCAGAACCCCAGATCACGATGGTGTCAGAATGCTCAAGCACCAGCGGCCATGAGGTTTGTTGCTCGTACACTTCCATCGCACCAGCAACATACGGCAGTACAACCTGTGCAGCACCGGTTGAGTAGTCTCCGGCTTTTGACAGGAAAGTACCGTGCAGACTGATAGCACGCATCATCATGGTACTTGCAGAGTGCAGTTTACCCACAGACTGCCAGCCAGTGTGACCGGCATACAGGGCACTTGGGCCGTACGTGGTCTGAATGCGCTCCAGTTCATGATAGAAGAAGTCCAGCGCCTGCGACCAAGGCACACGCACAAAGCGGTTATCACCACGCTGGCTGGTGTCAGACTTAAAGCCGTGCTTCAGCCAGTCAAGACGAACCATCGGGTACTTCACTCGAGCCGGGTTGTATACCACTTCACGCACACCGTTGATCATCGTGGTCGGGTGTTTGTCTTTCTCGAAAGGAACGGTATCTACCCATACGCCATTCACGACTTTGGCACGGAATGCGCCCCAGTGTGAACCAGACAGTACTTCGCCGGTGAAGGTTGCTTTGGTGTCTGTGGCTGCCAGTGCGCTGCGAGGAGCCAGCAGGCTGGTGCCCACAACGGATGCTGCACTGGCCGCTACCAGACCAGACAGAAAGCGACGGCGTGAAACGCCTTTATTGAGAATTTGAGTCGCCATTGAACAATCCTTAATTTTAAATTCTTTGTGGAAAAGTGGGGGGAGCTGTGCTCCCGCCACCGTTCAGGAATTAGTGCGCGCCTGCGCCGCCTGTGTCTTTGCCGTGGTTCTGCAGGTATTTCAGCAGAGTACGTTCTTCTGTCTTGCTCAGGCGGTAATATGCGCTCATTGCATTCAGGCCAGAGATCCAGCCGTTCGCAGTGAAGTGCGCTGGGTCTGGTGCCGCGTGGCAGGCGTTACAGGTTGAGCCGTACATGGTCTTTGCGTAGTTCCAGATTGGCTGGATATCGTCAATCATGTCTTCCGCAGTAATCCAGGCTTCGACAGAAACGTGCTGCCATACGATGTCTGTTGCGCTGTCGGTTTTCTCTTCAATCAGTTTCTCAGTCGCTTTCACATCACCGCGAATGGTCGCTTTAAAGACACGTTTACCCAGGTATTCGGTCATCACACGGCCTTTACCTGCTTTTTCCAGCCAACCGTCGATTTGTACTTTCAGCATGTTGTCTTTGCGTTCCAGCACTTTGACCTGAGAAGCCGGCAGCAGTTTACCGTCAGCTTTGCTGTTAGGGTCAGCCACGGCATACAGGTCTTTTTCACCCAGCGAGTACAGGACTTCGGCATTGGCACCCTGGCTGTTTGCTGTTGCCTGCAGCGCCTGGAAGTCTTTCTGGAAGCCACCTGCCATGTTTGGTAGTTCGTGCGCAATACCTTTGTGACACTCGATACAGTTCAGATCTTCGGCCGCCGCTTTCTTCATTTCGAAAGCTGCTTTCGCTGATTGCTTGCTGTGATCCATGTTGTCGTAGGAGTGACAGCTCTTACAGGTTTTCGAGTTCTGGCTGCTCATGCGTTCCCAGACTTTCTGAGCCATCTCCAAACGGTGATCTTCAAATTTTTCCGGTGTATCGATTTTGCCGGTAATAAAGTGGTGATACAGATCTTTTGCCGCTTCCAGTTTACGGAATACTTTGCCCGGAAAATCTTTAGGCTGGTGGCAGTCAGTACAAATAGCCTGCACACCGGAAGCATTTTTGAAGTGAACTGTTTGTTTATATTCTTCGTAGTTCTGTTCCATGGTGTGGCAAGACGTACAGAATTCAATTGAGGATGTCAGTTCAAATCCTTTATGAACTACAAAGGTGCCCGCCAATGTAATACCAATGCCCACTAAAACCAGCGCAATAATAGGATACTTGCTGCTTGGCTTTATTAACTTTTGCCAAAGTTTTTTCATAGTATGATTCCGTGTATGGATGAATTGCCTGCCGTAAACAACGGTGACGTTTAAATTTTTATGGGGTAATCTTAATTCCACGATGTGAATAAGGTTAACGGTGGCGATTAACAGAAATGTCTGTGTTATGACAAATTGTGAATAGCCGCCTTTTGTACTACCGTTAAAAAGAACAGTTAAATAGACATAAAGAGAATGAAATGAGTCATCACGTACTTGTAGTTGAGGATGAGATTGTTACCCGTACCAAGTTGGTCGGTTATTTTGAAAATGAAGGGTATAAAGTCAGCCAGGCGGAAAGCGGCATGCAAATGCGCGAGATTATGGCTCAGGAAAAGATTGACCTGGTGATGCTGGATATTAATCTGCCAGGTGAAGACGGTCTGATGCTGACCCGTGAACTGCGTAGCCGTTCGGAAGTCGGCATCATTCTCGTCACAGGTCGTACAGACAGTATTGATCGTATTGTCGGGCTGGAAATGGGGGCCGATGATTACGTTACTAAACCGTTTGAGTTGAGGGAGTTACTGGTACGTGTGAAAAACCTGCTGTGGCGTATCTCGCTGGTGGAAAAGGCCCGTTGCGAGACAGTGACTGAAATGCAGGAAGACAGCATCATCCGATTTGGCGACTGGGTATTTGATATCAACAAACGTGCGCTGACCCACAATGGTGTGCCGGTAAAACTGACCAAGGCTGAATACGAACTGTTGGTCGCGTTTTCGTCCCATCCCAATGTGGTACTGAGCCGCGAGCGCATTCTGAATATGCTCAGCCATCGGGTAGAAGCACCGAACGATCGCACCATCGATGTTCTGATTCGTCGTATGCGTTCTAAAATGGAAACTGACCCTAAAAATCCCCAGATCTTTGTGACCGTTCATGGTGAAGGTTACATGTTTGCGGGTGACTAATATCCCATACAATTTCAATTCTGTTTTGTCATAACTTGTCATATTTAGGTCGACTCACAAGGTGTGTCGACCTTTTCCATAGCGATAAATCCGACCTTTCATTGATATTGATCAATTTTTATTACTGGATATTAATATGCCTGGAATATCAATTTTGACCATTAATTTATCATTAACTTTAAATATGTATTTTTTAATGGTTATTGTTTTTATCCATGGTTTATCCTGGTAACAAAAATGGGCCTAAATCTTTTCTTAAATGTAAATGAAAAATTGGCGGTTATACATTTTATAAATTCAAAGTAACCGGAATATTTAAATTTTTTTCTGAAGACAAATTTTTCATAACGGATAATCGCAGAGTGGCTGATTAAATAATAGCCATTCAACAAAGCGGTTCGATACTTTTCCCGAATGAAATTTCCAGATTACTCGAAAAGAATGCGTCAAATTAATACCGTTGATGGTGAAAAATCATTCATTAACTGAGCGTGAGTACTAAGTGAAGTTCAGCTTACCCTGTCAATTTTTACATGGTTCGTAAAGGCAGCATCTTAAGCCGCTCAGTATCAATGAGGAATGGAAATATTGAGGAAATGAGGAAATGATAAAGGAGAAGAAAAAAGCTACCCAGCTGAATAGTCAGATCGGGTAGCCTTGTAAACACTTAGCTTTGTAAACGAATCATCTTGTAAACGAATCGCCCTGAAAACAGATAGCCTCTTGCTGATAGCAGCTTACGATGAATAGCCCAAGATGAGCACAGCGCATCCTGAGCGGTCAACGGTGGTAGCCTTAGGCATTTGCCAGAATGGACTCTGTCATGTTCATGATCAGCGGATAACTTTTCTCACTTTCCTGAGCAATCTGAGTCTGCTCTTCAAGCACATCCTGTAGGATGGCTTCTGTGGTTAAAGGGTTAGCCAGCACCACGCGGAAAACGGTAGTCAGTTTACGATCCCACTTTTCAGGGGTAATCCGAGTCCGTGAGACAAAAGACTTCCCTGATTCACGCTGACGTTTTTGGATGAACTTGGTCAGATCGTCCAGAGCATCCAGCAGAAGCTCTTTCTGCGCCGTGTTGGCGATTGCCAGTGCTTGCTGAGTGCGAGCCGGCAGGTAGCGGTAGGTCAGTAGGCAAAGTTCCGGTTCCGTGACCAACTCAAAGTCAGGGTGCGCCTTGATCAGTTCAGAGAAATAGCGGGCTTTCTCGATACTGTTGTTGATCAGCATTTCGTAGCCGGGACGACTGATAATGTTCAGGCTGGCATAAAGCAGCATTGCCATTCCGCTGCGTGAACCTTCCAGCGTGTGGCTCCCTAAGTCTTTTGAACCTTTACGCAGAATATATTCCGCATGGTGTTCAATCGCACTCATGGATGCCGGGTTTTTGAAAATGACCATACCCGCGCCCATTGGCACATACAGCTGTTTATGAGCATCAATGGTGACGGAGTCTGCACGTTCAATGCCCTTAAGCAATGGACGGTACTTATTGGACATCAGTGTTGCGCCGCCCCAGGCTGCATCCACATGGAAATGGCAGTCGTATTCGGCAGCCAAATCAGCCAGTGCATCAAGGGGATCAATGTTACCGGTTTCCGTTGTACCGGCGACACCAACAATGGCAAAAACTCGCACATTCTGCTGTTTCAGTGATTCCAGCTTGGCACGCATTTGATCAACACAAACCCGGTTATCACTGTCTGTCTGGATCGGAATCAGGCAATCCCGGCCTAAACCGAGAACATCTGCGGCTTTTTTCAGCGAGTAATGGCCCCGCTCTGAGACTAGCACAGCCAAGTCTTCATAGCCGTAGTGCTTCATTGCCCGGAACAAGCCTTCCTGCGCCACACCACGGAATGAACCATCTGGCCTCAGGGCGTTATTGCGTGCCACCCACAGGGCGGTAATGTTGGCAATGGTGCCCCCGGAGCAGAATGCCCCGAGCGAATGGTTAGCACTGTGCATCCACTGCGCATAAAAACGCTCATCTTCGTCGTAGATGAGGTTGTGCAGCATGCCAAGTACCTGACGTTCCAGAGGGGTGAATGCTTTCGAGGTCTCGATCTTTACCAGGTTTTGGTTCAGCCCGATCATGATTTTTGACAGCGGCATCAAAAAATAGGGCAGTGCTGAGGTCATGTGACCAATAAAGGTCGGCGCCGAGGTATGGACAGACTGCGCCACCAGTTTATCCAGCAAGAAATGCGTATGGTCTGAGACAAAGCTGGGAGACTCAGGAATGTCTGCGCAAGAAAAGTCTTTTTCGATCTCGGCCAGTGGCTTTTCTCTGGCCGCAATGTGCGTCTGAAGAAAAGCGTTCAGGTTTTCCGAAATCTCTTTCTCGATCCGGCCCAGGGTTGAGTCTGGTGCTTCCGGCACCGTAAAAATGCGATGTAATGACGCTTGGGTCGCATCGGCTTTTTTAGAATCCATCACTGCCATATCACTTGATATCTTGTAATTTTGTTCGGCAAATTGTTGCTAATTTAATGCAAATTGCCGCCGCTGTCGAAAAAAATTAAAAGTGATAACTCAAACCGGCAGTGATCACTGTTCCTTCGTTTTCATAGAAATTGATCTTCGAATCGCTGTAGCCGTACCCTGCAATGCCCAGGAAGCTCCACTGTTTCCAGCCAAAAGGTTCGGCATATCGGTATGCGAGATAAGCTGCCAGCAAGCTGTCTTCCTGTTTTTTGCCGAAAACGGGGTTAGCTTTATCATATTCGGAGTAGTCGTAATGCAGTGTGACGGCCAGATTAGAGCGTTCAAAGTTTTTGATAACGGTAATATCCGCACCATATCTGTCATTGGACATCGCATCACCATCGGCGTCAGTTCTGGTGTAACTGGCTGCGCCACGCAGGGCCAGATCCTGATTAATCCGATGCAGGTAGCTCAGTTGGCTGTAATAGATATCGCTGTCACGGCGAAGCAGTGCTTGTTCATCAGGCGTGAAATTAGCCAGACCGCTTTCTTCATTGTCAATTTCGCGCTCACGCAGTGCAAATTCAAACGAGAAATTTGTGCCCAGGATGCGGTCATAGATCAGACGCAGAGCCTTGGTATTTACGTCGGTCTCTTCACGGTTCACGTTGGTTACGAAGGGATCTTTCCAGGTTTCTGAGGCAATAAGGCCCGGCGCATACGCAATAGTGATAACACTGTTATCTTGTAATCGCTGCTTATAACCCAGCTCCAGGTTGAATCGACCGTAGATCAAGTCACTTTGGTTACTCCCCATGTAGACTTGTTTGTCACCGGCCTGGTTGGTGTATTTCAGGGTACCGAGAGGGAAAATAATGCCGCTGTCACGTCCTTGTCCCTGGCTGTCCAAGCTGTCGGTAACATTGTTATCGGTATCAAATTGAGAGCGTGTGTGTGAATAACCGGCCATTACAGCGATATCGCCGCTCAGACCTGGTTGCCAGTCTTTAGCTGTTGCGGCATAGCCGGGGAATGAGGCAATAAGCAGTGCGGAAATGTGAGCAATTCTACCCAGAGAATGCGAACTCATGAAGACTCCTGATTTAAGCTGATGTGGATTGTTTGTTATTTTTGTAGGTGTTATGTGGGGGATTTTTACAGAGTTAGTTATTAAATAAAAGCAGGCAGTAATTTGCTTTACGGCGTTGATGCATAAGCAGAGGGTATATTGTGAACTTCGTTTATTTTTCGCAAACGATTCCACATAGTTTCCGCGCTTTTTATTTATACAAATGACGATAGAAGTTGGCCGTGAACATAATCCATTTTTTTCAGTGAGCTTTGCTGTAATGGATTACGGTAGGTGTATTACAGGCGGATATTGAGACAAAGACAAAGTGAATACGAAGGTGACCATTTTGTGAGGGCAAAATTGGCTGGCAGGGAAAGTGTGATCACATCGCACTTTCCCTGCCAGCCAACAGGTGCAGCCTTAATCACATGAGATGTCAGCAATGGCTGTCATCGCTTTGTTGTAATCGTTGAGAGGCTTTTCAATTTTACCCGGATGGGTCAGGAGTTCGGCGAAGGCGCTACGCAGTGCATAGTTCTGAGGGTGAGGCTTGCTCTGGCGGTCATCAAAAGCCTGCTTGGCGGTTTTACCCAGTTCTGAATGTTGCTCAGCTAATGCCTTTACATCCTGCTGGGTCAGTTTCAGCCAGGATTCAACCGGCTGCGACAAATCCAGTTTTTCTTTGTCGTTGGCAAGATACCAGTCGAACACTTCACGGTTAAGCTCAAAGTGGTGCTTACGTCCTTCTAAAAACCAGTCGCCGACGTCTTTCAGGCTGGCATCTTTCTCGACAGTGATATCAACCAGTTGCTGGTACCAGGTCAGTGAGGCATCGATATATTGGTGATATTTTTGGCTTTCACAGCTGTCATTGGCAGCCAGAGCAGTGGCTGGTAGCATGGCGGCTGAAAGTAAAATTGCAGCTAACTTCATTGCCTTTCCTTGAATGTAATATCTATTGGGCCCAAGTTGTCGCGATAGCGCTTGAGTTCGCTTTTATTTTTGCTAAGCCATCTTATGTCCTGATGGTTCGCTGATTGTAACGGGATGATTGAGCAAAGGAAAAGGATTCTTTGTGGGAATGGATCACTGTTAACACAATTGAACGGGAGAGTCGTGGCCTTAGTGGTATTTAAACCGTTGTGTTTAAAAATGCTTAACACAGTAGCTGGCCCAAATAAAAAAAGAGGCCCATGTGAGCCTCTTTTTACTTTTTGAATCAGAACGAGATCTGAAGTGTTCAGTGTCCGCGCTCTTTCATGGCGACGGAGATACAGAAGGCAGCTCCACCCCAGGTAATGCCCAGTCCGAACAGCATCATGATAATTGCACCTGTAGTCATAATTATGCCTCCTGATGAGTCTGTGGTTTAGATGACAGGTTAATGATGACAGCCAAAACAAACATGGCCGCAACCAATCCCCAACCCAGCATCAGCAGGTCGGATGTTTCATAACCGCCGTAGCCTTCACTTGCTGTATTCAGCAGGTTGGTGCCCAGGATTACAGCCAGCATCAGTGGGCTCAGGTAACGGATACAGACTTCAAACCATTTGCCGACAGTGATTTCTGAACGCTCGTTAACATAGTCACGAATGTCAGAGACTCTCAGTAGCCAAGCGATGATAACCAGTTCAACCAGACAGCTGCTCAGCAGGGCAATGTTGTTGATGAAGTAGTCGACCAAATCCAGCAGTAGCAGACCGCCGTTGGTTGCAAATGCCATTGACACCACAAAACCGACACCACATACGACTGAAGCGGCTTTCTTACGTGACCAGTGCAGTTTGTCGATAATGGCACTGGTGACAGCTTCCAGAATCGAGATGTGTGAGCTCAAACCGGCGACCACAAGAGCCAGGAAGAACAGCGGACCCAGAATATAAGGTGCTGGCAGCAAGTTGATAGCTGCAGGGATGGTCACGAAGGCCAGCCCCACACCAGCAGAAACGACTTCTGTCAGTGGCTTCGCTTGCTCCTGAGCCATGTAGCCCAGTACGCCGAAGATCAACACACCCGCCGTGATTGAGAAACCACAGTTGATTAACACGGTCATAAAGGCGTTGTTGTTGATGTCAGATTTTTCTGGCAGGTAGCTGGAGTAAGCCACCATGATGGCAAAGCCCACACTCAGGGTGAAGAAAATCTGACCATAAGCTGCAGACCATACTTTTGCGTCCATGATCTTGCTGAAATCAGGTTGGAACAGATAGTTAATACCATCCACCGCACCCGGCAGAAAGATTACACGAGCAATCAGCGCGATAACCATGACAAACAGCAGAGGCATCATGATTTTGTTGGCGCGTTCAATCCCGCCTTTTACGCCGGTAAAGATAGCTGCAAAGGTGACTGCCCAGGCAATGGCCATTGGAATGGCAATGTGGAATTGCAGGTCACCGAGTTTAGACGGTGAGTTTTCACCTAACTTCAGGTATTCGCTGAAGAAGTAGGCGTTGGTATCCGATCCCCAGCTTTGAGAGAAAGAAAAACCAAGGTAGGAAATTGCCCAGCCGATAACCGCGACGTAATAAACGGCGATAACAGCAGCAATAAACACCTGGAACCAGCCCAGCCATTCATACTTCACACCCAGCTTAGAAAAAGCGCGGGGAGCGGCACCACGTAATTTATGACCGAGGCTGAATTCCATGATCATAAAAGGGATACCTGCGGTGAGCATGGCAAAAAGGTAAGGGATAAAAAATGCGCCGCCACCATTCTCATAAGCCATATATGGGAATCGCCAAATATTCCCCAGGCCAATTGCTGATCCCACTGCTGCCAGGATAAACCCGGCTCGTGAGCCCCATTGTTCTCGTTTCATATGCATCTCCTTATGTACTGCAAATCCCTATATAACGAGGAATTAGTAGAGAAATATTCCATTAATAAACCGTGACTTGCATGATCTTTGAAAGGTTAGACCAGGCAGATGTTTCGAGAGTAGCTAGAGAAAATGTCTTACGCAATAGAGCATAGTAGAGGACCTGCTTATGTCCAGTGGTGATATTCATTGGTAGCAGTAGGTAGGATGAAACAACGGAGTGGGGCTTGGGAAAAGGCTGGTTTAATTCACTATTGTTAAGTTTTACGCTAGTGATAAATTTTATTTTACATATTTGCAATCAATGACCATAAAATAGCCAAAAAGGAGTTATTCACTGTAAAAAACAGAGAAAGACCAGAGCATTTGGTCTTCTCTGCTGTCATTTGGCTCTTTTAAAACGAATATGTGAGGCCGAGATTGGTCTGAAACTGCGTCAGCCACTCTGAATCGATTGAAACGTTGCAGGTTTCATTCCCCGTGTGCAGTGTGCAAATGGTGCTGGTGTCGCTATCAATCAGGTTGGCCAGCCATCGAGCTTCAAACACCACCGCAAAATTGTCAGCCAGCTGGTAGGTCATTCCACCGTGGATACCAGCAGAAAACACTAAATCGCTGTCACTCCAGTCAACATCCAGGATCGTGGTGCCTATACTGGCACCAATAAAACTGTTCAGCCGGTGCTGCAATTGATAGTGAAGGGCGCTTTGCATATGTACGTAGGTCAGGGTGCCGTCATCACTGAATGGGCTGGCTTCATTTTTTTGGTGGCTGATAAATAGGCCGACCCGACCATTTTCAAAATCTGTTTCCAGGCCCAGGGCGTAGTGAACATCGTTATCGATATCAATGTTCAGCTGATTTTCATCCCGGATGTTATTGGAAAAGGTGTAGCCGATATAAGGAGTGACATAAATTGTGTTTTCTGCCAGCGCATGCATTGAGGTGAACAGGCCGACGGCTGCAAAAAGCAACTTGGGTATTTTCATTTCCTTGTCCAGTTTTCTAAACAGAAATTTAGTGTGACAGCTTTCCGAAATTAGTGCTTTTCCAATAGTCATAATCTTGAAGTCTCCCTAAAATAGGGTTAAAAATATGTTAAGCCATGATAAGTAGTGAGGTTTTTATGATGGACTTTGATCTCAAGTTAGCACTTGTCACCGTTGCTGTTGTGATGACGGTACTGTTTTCATTCGGCATTATCGCGATTACTACGTAATTTATTAATAATAAAGCAAATTGTGATCACTATTGAAAAACTGAATGGGGAGTGCGATATACTGTCTGCCAACGTGTTCGTTATGAAAGAGGCAGGTGTATGACTAATCATTTGCCATTCAGTTTAAAAGATATTGATATACAACTGGTTAACAATTTCTCCTCTAAACTGAAAACTGCAAAAAAGCGTCGTATCGCTCTTGTCGTGCAAGGGGGAGGCCAGCGGGGTATTTTTACTGCCGGGGTTTTTGACGCTTTTCTTGAAGCTGGTTTTGATCCCTTCGAGTTATATATCGGAACGTCTGCCGGCGCTCTGAATCTCTCTTCTTTCATTAGTCGTCAGCCTAAATTTGGCTACAATTTTATTGTCAATTACACCACCGACAGTAAATTCTTCAATCTTTACAAATATCTGAGTCAGCAACAGTCAATGGATCTGGACTGGGCATTGCGCGAAGTAGGAGAGCAAGGCTCTACGCCACTGGATGTCGTGACGGCGCAGCAGGTGCTGCGTTACCGTACCGCTCTGGCTTGCATGACCCGAAAAGATACCTTGCAGGATATATATATGCCCATGTATCAGGGCAACTGGACTGATGTATTACGGGCATCCTGTGCAATACCGGTGATTTATAACTTGCCGGTGAATATCGATGAACTGGAGTGGGTTGATGGTGGTGTCAGTGCTGCGGTACCGGTAAAAGAAGCCTGGAACCGGGGGGCGGATTTAGTCATTGTCGTTCGCACTGAACCCTTGTTACTCAGGCCGCAGCAAGACGACAACCGGCTGTTAAAAGACTGGCGGGAAAAAATAGAAACACTGGTGCCTGAGTATATTGATCGTCTCAGCCTGAATGAGTCGATTGATAAAGTAAAGGTACTGCACAGTGAATGGACATCAAAGTTTGATAGCTGGAAACAAGCGAGGAATGAGCGCCATCCGGTCGACAATGCCATTGAAGAAAGTGCCGGTGAGTTAATTGAAGCTGAAGCCAGCAAAGGAAAAAAATGGAGCTTATTGTCGGTCGATAATGTCGAACGTTTTCTCAAAATTGCCGGTAAGAGTAAAAGTACCGAGGTGATTGAGATGCTCAATCGCTATTACACGACCTACCAGGCGGCACATGATTTTATGTATGCACCACCTGAAGGGTTGCAGGTGATCCAGATTGCACCGGAAAAAAGCCTGCGTAGTCGCGCTTTGCTGAGTGATAAAGATGATCTGGAAGTGGACTACCGGGAGGGGAAAGTTGTCGGCAGAGAGTTTATCGCGCATTTCGCAGATATCCTAAACGACACGACCAGCTTGCCCAAGCGGCGATAGCGTTGATTCTGGTATCTCTCTGGTGCTTTTCTCTTGTGTCTCTCTGGTGCATACGGTGTCGCAAGTGTTTCTTCTGTTGTATTGAAGCACTTCTGGGCTGAAGAGAATTCTCAGCCGCTCATCAGAAAGCAAAAAGGAACCGTCTGGTTCCTTTTACTTCATTTCTTAAGCATGCTTAAGGTCTTGGAAAAATATTTGCCTTGTCACTTCTCTCAGGCAAGCACGTTTTGCAGCCAAGGCCAGCCTTGCTTTTTGCGACTCAGAGTATTTTCCATCATCAGGTGACCGGCAGCGTCTGCAAATGGTGCCAGCTTTTCTGACCATTCGCCGCGGAACAGGAGTCGGGTAGTGCTGGTGGTAATATCTGTCAGCATCAGTGCGGCCAGTGCCAGACCTTCCTTGTCACAACGACGCTGCAGATCTGCTTCCAGTTGGTCAATCATCTCTTCAACCTGAGCCAGTGTTGCCAGCTCAATTTGACCAACAACCACATCGCGCTGATTAAAGGCATACGCTTTCAGGTCTTTGTTGACCAGCTCATCGGCGGAAAGTCCGGCAATATCGGTTTTGGCAATCAGCAATGCTTCAGTAAAAGCATCCAGATCCTGTACATCGGCAATTTCGGCCAGAGCAGTGACGGCGGCCTTATCTTTATCCGTGCAGGTTGGTGAAGCAAAGCCTACGGTGTCGCTCAGAATGGCCGACATCATCAAAATCGCCAATGGACGCGTGATAGTGGCATTTTCCATCTGGAACAGATTAAACAGGATGGTGCAGGTGCAGCCCACTGGCCAGATCCAGGCTTCCAGCGGGTTAACGGTGGTCACATCGCCCAGACGATGGTGGTCAACAATGCCTACGATTTCGGCGGCTTGAAGGTCGTCAGGGCCTTGTGCCAGATCGGAAAAGTCGACCAACCATACAGATTTACCAGCCACGGTGGTACACATTTCCGGCGCTTCAACACCTGCGGTTTCGAGGATATGCTGGGTTTCACGGTTGATGTCTCCCTGACGTACCGCTCTTGCATCCAGCCCGCGAGCTTTAAGTAGTTCAGCCGCCACTAATGCAGAACAGATGCTATCACTGTCAGGGTTTTTGTGACCTACGACTTCAATCATGTTGTTTCCTGTATTTTTAGAAGAGGAAGGGAAGGGACGTTACGGTCAATAAGAGTCGCAGCCTGTGCGCCTCTTGACGATTAATATTGCCCCTGCCTGAAAGGGGCATAGTGTAATGGGGTGTTATTGCAAAACGATTGATATGAAACAAACTCGCAAGCATCAGGCCGTTGGAACTTCTTGTTTGTTTTCGTTCGCGGTAGCTGCAGGAATCTCCAGACCGTGATGGCGACTCAGGTACTGACACAGTTCATCAAACGGCATTGGTTTGGCGAAATAGTACCCTTGCAGTAACAAGACCCCTTTGCTTTGCAGGTAATCAACTTGTGTTTGCGATTCGACCCCTTCTGCGATCAGCTCAACCCCTGCGTGATGAGCAAACAGGATAATTGCATCCAGCAGGGAGGATTTCACATCATTGGTGCCAATCGTATCGATAAACATTTTATCGATTTTCAGGGTGTCAATCGGCAGTGATTGCAGGTAGCTGAAGCCGCCATAGCCCGTGCCTGCATCGTCCAGCTTGATACTGATTCCGTGATGCTTGAAGCGGTCCAGGACTTCTTTCGCCCGTAACACATCAGTAAAAGGCGTGCGTTCGGTTACTTCAAACGCAATTTTTTCTGCTGGCAGCTTACCTTTGCTGAGTATATTCAGTACGCAGTCAACAAAGCGATGGTTTTCCAGCTGCTGCGGAGTGACATTGACACTCAGGGAGAAGGTCGGCCCTGTCGGAAACGTCTCTGAGAACTGATGGACGACTTTGTCGAGTAAGTTTTCGGTCAGTTCTAGGATTTGCCCGTTGTGCTCCGCGATGGGAATAAACTGATTTGGGGCAATGACCTCTCCGTTCGCCCTGTGCCAGCGAATCAGCACCTCACAGCATTCCACCCTATGTGTTTCCGTATTGATGATAGGCTGGTAATAAGGAACAAATTCATTGTTTTTCAATCCGTGAACGATCAGATCGCTGAGCCGTTTCTCAGGAGGCTTGCGCAAACCCAGAATCAGACTGAAGGACAGCAGCAGAGACATCAGCAGCATTTGGGTAATTTCGACATCATGATCGACAACTTCCCTTAGACCCTGCTCAGTGGCGTAAAGCTGGACATCAAACTCTTTTGTGAATGCTTTACTGGCAATGAGGCGATAAGACTGGTCGGCTGTTTTACGTTTTATGGGCAATTCACGATTTCGATACAGCAGTGACATCGCAAAACAGTTGATACAGGCTTCGCTGTCCGTGAAGACATTCTGGAAAGGCTCTGTGATGAGGATCATTTCACCTTTGGCCAGATAGAAGGTGATTTTCAGACGCTGATTGAAATATGGCTCAACCATAAACGCATTGTACTGGCTGTCATGCAGGAAAAAGAATTCTTTGTTCCGGAAGTCTTTAATCAGGCTGACATCCTTCCCGTAGACGGAACAATGCTCATGAGGGGTCTGGAGTTCCAGGAACTGAATGACCGTCGGGTTTTCACTGGCGTCGCGTAGAATACCGATATCGTGTTCATCACAAGTGAAGGATAACTGCGTGGCGAGTCGCCTTGCTTCCTTGCCGATATCCATGTAGCGCTTCTGGTAGAAGTCGAACAGATTGTCCATCCTTTCCTTGGCTTCAGACGCAAATAATCTCTCCCCAAGAAACGGTGAGCTTACCATAATGACTAATGTACCCAGAATAAATACCAGAGCGGGCAAGCGCCAGCGTCGCCAGAATGTCAGATCCATAGTGCGGTACATGCGTCAGAATTAACGAAGGAAAAACATTCAACCATAATTCGTGCGGATATTACAGACCATCAGGTACGTAATTGGATGTTATTTTCATTGTACATTACTGACTAATAACTCAGCATAATTGTTTGCAGAGGATCTATGCTTTATTGATCTTAATCTAAGGCAAATACCACTTATAACATGTATGTATAATGACTGTTAATAGGCTGTGTTAATGAATCTGTGTTTTTGGGACCATCATGTTGATGACTATCAATATTGATGCGATGTTTGAATGCGTGAGAAGGAGAGTTAAGAATGTGGCGTCTGTTGCCGGTTGTGATAAGTTACTGGTTGTTAGCAGCACATTTTTTTCGCCATTCGGTGTTTGATGTGGCGTTATTGCTGGTGTGCTTACCGCTCTTACTCAAGATGCGCTCCGCCTGGATACCTGTCGTGATGGGAGCGGGATTGCTGCTCAATGCCGCTATCTGGTGCTTGGTGACCTATGACATGCTTTCTGTCCGTCTTGTAATGGGGGAAAGTTGGGGGAGATTGCTGTTTATCATGGGAGGGGTGATCTGTTTTACGCTACTGTCAGCGGTCGTGTTCCAGAGCGATAAAGTCAGGGCTTATTACTCCTCGATAAAAGCCACCAGTTAGCGCGGATTGCAAGATGACGCCACGAAGTGTTTCATTGCAAGATCAAGATATGTTATGTTATAACATATCTTAAGTGGTGAAGGATCATTTGAGAAACAGGAGCGGGGCGATCTTAGCGGTATGCCTCAACAGGCTAATTTGTTATCACAGTGCCTTAGCGCTGTTTAAGTGTAATAATTTTAGATATCATCACTGCTAAGTGATAGTCCGGGTAGAGCCGTTTGACTCCCGTTGGGCTGATTAGTTTTTTTGAGTTATTAGCATTGTCGCGAGTACGATAGGCTGTTTCTGCTGATAACTGTCTCATTGACTGGGTATTGCAATCCCGGCAGCAAACGTAATTAGGAACAACATGGTAACTGTAAGGGCCCGAGTGCCATTCAAAGTCGGCCAGAAAAGTCATATACCGGCCGAGCTGCTTTCATTTAATGAGTTAGCATCAGGTAAAGAACACGTAGCACTGATTTTCCGTGGTGCGGACAAGGGCGATGTACCGCCTCTGGTTCGTATGCACTCTGAATGTCTGACGGGCGATGTGTTTCATTCTTCACGTTGTGACTGTGGTGAGCAGTTGGACGAAACGATCGAAAGAATGGGTCAGGAAGGCGGCGTTCTTCTGTACCTGCGTCAGGAAGGCCGTGGGATTGGCTTGTATAACAAGATTGATGCCTATGAGTTGCAAAGTCAGGGCATGAATACATACGAAGCAAATAACCACCTGGGTTTCGGGGATGATCTGCGTGACTTTACTGAAGCGGCGATGATGCTGAAAGCTCTGGGGATTAATGCAATCCGTCTAATCACCAATAACCCAAAAAAAATCAGTGACTTGGAGTCTCTGGGTATTGAGATTGCGGAAGTTGTGGGCACGAAAGCGTATGTTAAAGACGGTAATGAAAATTACCTGCGTACCAAAGCGAGCCACGGTAAGCACCGTTTCCACTTTGATTGATTCAAACTGATGTCAGTCAAGTATATAAAGCCCTGCCTTCTGGCAGGGCTTTTTATT
The DNA here is from genome assembly GCF_028621875.1 of Photobacterium sp. GSS17. Lineage (NCBI taxonomy): Bacteria > Pseudomonadati > Pseudomonadota > Gammaproteobacteria > Vibrionales > Vibrionaceae > Photobacterium > Photobacterium sp. GSS17. The sequence goes on from NZ_CP117517.1 coordinate 1,463,728, forward strand.
TGCCCGCTTTGGGTGGGTTGACATACTGAGTAAGTTCTCGTCGTGGCATACACCGCTTCGTCATCTGATTGTCCGCCTGTTTTTGTATTCTGGCTTCCTTGAAACTTTATGGTTCCGATAGTGATCAGGCAAGGATATTACTCCAGATGCATTTGCATCTGGAGCATGAGAACATACTGAAAATGAATATTCACTCTATTCAAAATGGTTGCGTAAAAATGCATGTAGGCGGGTTTTTCTCATGATGTGGAAAATGCGTCAGTAATATTAGTTTAACTAATCCGATTCATAATAAAGTATCGTGCTGTTGAGTGGGCTAAGTCCTTGCTTAGTCAGGGCTTCAGGATTACTATCTGCTCGAATTCTCCAGTTAATCTTGCCATCAAGGCTAATTATTTTGGCCTTATAAATTGCAAACCTGAAATTTAAAAGAGAATTGTTCTTTAAGTTGGCGGTTTTCGTTCAAATCTACCGCATGTATCGAAACATTATTCTGTGATAAGGATTCTGGTTGTGGAAATGCAATCGTCTTCTACCAACATGGTAAAACTGTTATTTCTGATAATCATTCTGGCCGCGGTTGGTCAAATGACACAAACCATGTATGTGCCTTCTATTCCTGTGATGTCGGAATATTTTTCAGTACAGTCGTCATACCTGCAGGCCGTCATGGCTGCGTACCTGATCCCTTATGGCTTATCCCAGTTTGTGTATGGGCCATTGTCAGATCGCGTCGGACGCCGTCCGGTTATTCTGCTCGGTATGGGGATCTTTTTGCTGGGTACTATCGGCGCACTGTTTGCGCCGTCATTTGAGTTGTTCCTGCTGGCCAGCTTTATTCAAGGCATGGGTACCGGTTGTGGCGGAGCTATGTGCCGTACGGTAACCCGTGACGCATATGAAGGGGCAGAGTTACACCGTGCTAATAGTCTGGTTAGTATGGGAATAATATTCTCGCCACTGATTGCACCAGTATTGGGGGGATATCTGTCCTCTTACTTTGAATGGCAGGCCAGCTATCTGTTCCTGTTGACCTTTGGTGCGGTGGTAACACTGGCAATGATGTCTCAGTTTTCAGAGACCTTGCCGGCAGAGAAACGCCGTCATGAACGTGTAATGGTCAGCTACCGCTATGTGCTAGGGCATCGTCGGTTCCAGGGCTATGTAATGTGTTTGGTCGCGACATTTGCAGGTATTGCGGTGTTTGAGGCTGCCGCGGGTGTGCTGCTTGGTAGTGTACTGAAATTAGATCCGGAAACGGTCAGCTGGTTATTTGTCCTGCCATTACCGGGATATCTGGCGGGCTCATGGATGTCGGCCGTGCTGGTGAAACAACTGGGTAACCGCCGAGTGATGACATTGGGTATGATCGCTATCATTGCTGGATCACTGACTATCCTGCTGCCGGGGTTATCCGGGCTGGTAACCGTTAATTCATTGATTGGTGGTGCGTTTCTTTACTTTATCGGAGCTGGGGTGCTGTTTCCGGCTGCGACAACGGCAGCGGTTGAACCATTCCCACATCATGCTGGTACGGCTGGCGCAATTCTGGGTGGTTTGCAGAACCTGGGTGCAGGTCTGGCAACATTGGCGGCTTCGTTAATGGGGGCTGAAAATCAGTACAACCTGGGAGCGGTCATGTCTGTTATGGCTGTGCTGGTGATGCTGAGTCTGATCTGGGTTCGTCGCAGTCAGAATGAAGATAAGTCAGTTCTGGCGTCATAACTACTCAGTTAGCGGAGCCGGTAATAAGAAAGGCGAGGTATTTACCTCGCCTTTTGCTTTTTCGTGGCACTGAAATCTGATGTCTAAGTGAGTTATTTATTTGTGATGTATCTTCTGACGCGAATCGGTCTTCAACCAGACAATGCATCAGTCACATTAGATTCGTTACTTTAGAATCTGTTACTTTTGAATCTATCACTTAAGAACCAGTTGCCTTGAATCAGTCACGTTTCCACAGAATGTGGCAGAATTTGTTGTCTGGATCGCGGCAGATCAGAAGACGGGCGAAAACATCGTCCACCTCGTCGGTTTTTTCATTAACCAGGCCGATACGTACTTCTGCGTATACGTCTTTATCGACGTCAAAACCTACGTGTTCTGCCCAGTCGTCTTGTGTTTCTACCAGTTCGGCAGCGCCGCGATCGTCAAACTGCAGGGTGAAAAGCATCACGTCAGCAGGTTCCAGATTGTCTGAAGCCATTTCCAGGAAAATGTCGTAGGCGGTGTCGATCACGTCGTCGTATGAAATCAGGTCTTGATTGTCCATGAGCGGTATCAGTCTAATGAAGGAGTAAAGCGACAGTATAACGATACCATCACTGAATACCAGCGTTTGCGGGCGGGCAGGGGGATTTAATCCAGGCCATCAACAATCAGGGTATGTTTTCCTGGCAAGCCTGTTTGGTATAAACCAGGCGGTTTTGGCGAGAGGGTAAAGACTGAATCCCTGAGGTTTGGCCAAACAAAAAGGACAAGCCGAAGCTTGTCCTTTCAATGGTCAGCAGGAGCAAGACAATTAGTCTGCTCGGCTCATGAAGCGGCGTTCCTGAACGTTGATTTTAACTTTTTCGCCGGTTGAGATGTACTCAGGTACCTGAACAGTCAGACCTGTTGTAAAACGGGCTGGCTTGGTACGAGCAGACGCAGATGCGCCTTTGATTGACGGATCAGTTTCGTTGATCACCATCTCAACGGTTGCAGGCAGTTCCAGGCCAACTGGTTTACCATCAGCAACCAGTACGCTCAGTCCCTGAATTTCTTCAGTGATAAACAGCAGTTCGTCTTCAATGTCTTCTTCGTTGAAGCTGTACTGACTGAAATCTTCTACATCCATAAAGATGTATTCGCTACCGTCAACGTAAGAGAACGTCACTTGGTGACGGGACAGGTCGACAGTGTCCAGAACATCATCGCCTTTGAAACGCTCTTCAACTTTCAGGCCGGTAGCCACGTCACGAAAGCGCATTTTGTAAAGGGTAGCTGCGCCTCGAGCACTCGGACTCTGAACATCAATATCTTTAACAAGCAACAATTTACCGTTGTACTGTACAGCGGCCCCTTTCTTAATATCACTCGCTTTTGGCATGGATTTGATCTTTCTGTGAGATAAAAAACGGAAATTACCACGGAAAGGCAGCAACACCAACATTTTCATGATGGGTATGATGGGGAAACCAAAAATTTTGTCTCCGGTAACTGCGACTAAGCGGGGATTTACGTTCAACAGATACGGATGAAACCGTTATAATTCGCAGGTTGACTGATCGCTATAAGGGCCAGCTGTGACACGTGTTTTACCTGTTCTCGATAATCGTTTTGCACTTCAACCGGAATTTCAGCCTGTTGTCAGCGGGATTCTCCATCAACTTAAAGCGGGGCTGGCCGCACATCTGCACAGCGTGTACCTCGCAGGCAGTATTGCCAGAGGAGATGGGCACCCCGGACAATCTGATCTGAATCTGACGCTGGTGCTGCACCGGCCCCTTACCGCAGCCCAACTGAGTACGCTGGATGTTATTGAACGACGCACCGCCCACCTATACGGCTCGGTGATTCGAGGGCTGGATATCCAGTGGGTGACGCTGGACGACGTTCTGGGTCTGGATGGGATATTCCGTTGGGGGTTCTGGTTGAAGCACGGGTGCCGGTGTCTGTCGGGCGATGATCTGTCATCCCGATTCGGCCAATTTGAGGCTAGCTGGGACATCGCCAAAATGCAAAACGGTGATTTGCGCGAGCAACTGGAAAATTACCGACGCCGCATTATGGCGACCCGGGTGGTAGCCCAGTATCTTGATGACTGCCGTTCTGTTGCCAAAAAAATGGTCTGGAGCTGTTTTTCATTGGTGTTTCATCGAGAACGACGCCTGGCATTGTCTGTTGAGCAGGCCGCCGAGATGTTTTTGGGTTACTACCCGGAAAAAAAGACCGAGATTGAACGTCTATTTGTTCTGATTTCCGGCACTCAGGTGCCAAAAAAAGCAACTCTTTTCATGATTACTGACTTTGGCGGCTGGATTGTGGCTGAGTTTGATAAGATTGATAGAAAGATAGGTTAAGCCGTCATGGCTGCTGAGGTTTCATTGCTTATTCAATCAAAAGGCTTTGTGCTGACACGTCAGAGTCGCGATGTTCGCGGTACGACAGAAATCACCTTATGGGTAAGTACCGATGACGGTCCGGCAAAGCTGGTAGTGCAGGGGGATAAGCCGGTGTGCTTCATTCGCCAGCAGGATCAGGCTCAGGCAGAACAGCTGTTACGTCAGGCTGGGATTGCCGCTGACTGGAAATCGTTGCCGATGAAAAATTTTCGGCATGAACCGATGACCGCGTGTTATTGCATCTCTGTCAAAGACAGCTTACAGGTCAGTCAGTATCTGACTCCGGAAGGCATTGAAGCGTATGAGGCAGATATCCGCCTCGCGGACCGCTTTTTGATGGAGCGTTTTATTCGCGGCGGCATCGCGTTCAGCGGCGTTAAACAGCAGCGGAATGGTTATCAGGATTTCACCCAGGTAAAAGCAAAGAGCGCTGACTACAAGCCGGTTTTATCTGTGGTGTCACTGGATATCGAATGTTCAGAAAAAGGCGTGCTGTACTCCGTCGGGTTGCATAGTAACACTGACAGCCGGGTCATCATGGTCGGTAATCCGGAAGAGGTGAAAGAGGCGGCGCCGTGGATTGAATGGGTTGAGTCAGAAAAGGCTTTGTTACTGGCGCTGGAAACTTGGTTTGAACAGTTTGACCCGGATATTGTTATCGGTTGGAACGTGATTGATTTCGACTTCCGCCTGCTGTTGCGTCGTGCTGAATGGAATGGGTTGAGCTTGCGGATCGGACGAGGCAGACAAACGCCGCACTGGCGGCAGTCTACCCAAAATCCGCAACAAGGGTTTCTGACGCTTCCCGGTCGGGTTGTGCTCGACGGTATTGATACCCTCAAAACGGCCACTTACAACTTTCGTTCCTGGTCGCTGGAGTCGGTCTCCCGTGAACTGCTGGGCGAGGGCAAGGCGATCCATAACGCCCATGACCGTATGGCGGAAATTAACCACATGTATCGTCATGACAAGCTGTCGCTGGCGCGATACAACTTGCAGGACTGTAAGTTGGTTTCACGTATTTTCGAGCATACCCACCTGCTGGATTTTGCCATTGAACGCAGTCGATTGACCGGGGTAGAACTGGACCGGGTCGGTGGCTCGGTAGCCGCGTTTACCAATTTGTATTTGCCGCAGTTGCACCGTGCCGGGTATGTCGCCCCCAATCTGGAAAGCGAGAACTGGATTGCCAGCCCCGGTGGCTACGTTATGGACTCCAAACCGGGGTTGTACCAGTCGGTACTGGTGCTCGATTTTAAGTCGCTGTACCCGTCCATTATCCGTTCTTTTCGGATTGACCCTCTCGGGCTGGTGGAGGGACTCTTGCTGGAAGAAGGCAAGGAAGATGATCAGGCCATTGCCGGATTCCGGGGCGGCCGTTTTCACCGTAAGCGCCACTTCCTGCCGCAAATGATTGAAGAGTTATGGGCTGCCCGTGATCAGGCCAAGCGGGAAGGTGAGAAGGCGTTTTCTCAGGCCCTGAAAATCATTATGAACTCCTTTTATGGCGTGCTGGGCTCGTCCGGTTGCCGATTCTTTGATCATCGCCTGGCATCTTCCATCACCATGCGTGGGCATGAAATCATGAAGACAACCCGTGAGCTGATTGAGGCTAAGGGCTATGAAGTGATTTACGGGGACACGGATTCGACCTTCGTCTCACTGAAAACAGCACACAGTGCCAAGCAGGCAGACACCATCGGGAAAGAGTTGGTTGCCTATATCAACCAATGGTGGCGGGATCATTTGCGTGAAACCTATAACCTGGAATCCGCACTGGAGCTGGAATACGAGACTCATTATCACCAGTTTCTGATGCCGACCATTCGGGGGCAGGAGACTGGCAGTAAGAAACGTTATGCCGGGCTGGTGGTGAAAGGGGATCAGGAAGAGATCGTATTTAAAGGGCTGGAAACCGTCAGGACAGACTGGACGGCACTGGCTCAGAATTTCCAGCAGGCCCTGTACCATAAGGTGTTTCACGCCCAGGATGTGGAAGACTACGTCAGACAATATGTGGAGGATACCCGTAGCGGCAAGCACGATGCGTTGCTGGTTTATCGCAAAAGGTTACGACGTAACTTATCTGAATATCAGAAAAATGTGCCACCTCATGTCAGGGCCGCCCGTATGGCGGATGAAGTGAACCAGAAAGCAGGGCGGTCATTACAGTACCAGAATGGTGGCTGGATTGAGTATGTGATTACGCTGAACGGTCCCGAACCGATAGAAGCCCAGCAGAGCCCGATTGACTACGAGCACTATGTCGATAAGCAACTTAAGCCGGTCGCTGACGGTATTTTGCCATTTATCGGTAAGTATTTTGAAGAGATCACAGCGCCGCAATTAGGGCTGTTTTGAAAAACGCGCCAGATGGCGCGTTTTTAGTAACCAGTGACGAGTCAGTGACTAGTGGCTGAAAAACTCTACATGTTGCACGGCCGATTTAGACGCCAGAATCGGGTCAAATTTGATGGCACCACGGTTAGGGGTACAAATTTTGTAAACCTCGCCGCAGTCATAAATTGCGAGAACTGTTTCGTCGTTTCGGAAAATTGCCGGTAACGGCTTACCGATTTCGCATTGGCAGACTTTTCCTTCATGTCGCCATTCGAGTTTGTAGACGCGTTGTTGTTGTGCTGGCGCCTGAATGTGTTTGGCAATCGAGGTGAATACCGCTTCGGCTTGCTGTGGGTCAGATGCAGATGGTACAAAAAAATCCATGGCTCCCTCCTTAAAATCAGCGTTCTCACTAAGATCAATGAACCATTCATCGGTCTTTTGTGGGATGAGTAGTGATTGGCTCCTTCCAGATAACCTCGTAAACAGTAGCAGAATTATTGTTAGTCTTGCAAGTTGGGTCTTTTCCCCGCTTTTCTCTGGCAATTGATCCTAATCCAAGCGGAAGCATGTAAAGTGGACGGTATGTTAGTTAATGAAGTGTTAACCGGTTGGAGAAAAAGCCAATAGCGATTATTATCAGAAAGACTGATGAAATCATGGCCGCCGAAGGAGGGGGAGATGGAACAATTAGACTTCTTTACCGTTCCCAGCCCGTGTGTCGGTGTTTGCCAGGCCAATAATCGGGGTTATTGCAAAGGGTGTTTCCGTTCTCGTGATGAGCGGTTTCACTGGCAAAATCTGACGAATGAGCAGAAACGCAATGTGATTCGGTTATGTCGGCAACGTTATCAACGTGTATTGAAAGCCAGACAACAGCAAGATGCAGGTCAGCCCGTTCAGGATCATGACTCCCCTCAACAAGATCTGTTTTGAAAATAGCCACACGGCTAATCGGCAGGGGCGAGTGAGGAAGCCAGCACTGAACGCTTTCTTCATCAATTTTTCATCGATGAGTTTGCGTTTCGATCAGGTATAAAAAAAGCGCCCAATGGGCGCTTTTTTTCGCAATAGACAACCGCAATTAGATGCGTTTGAAGTCCATGTGCTCAACTTTTGGCTTGTACGGGTGACGTTGGATGTCCTGAGGCTTAACCTGAACTTCTTTACCGTCGATAACCAGAGTAATTGCTTCGTAGAACTCAGGCTTATCCATTTGGTTGATCACTGAGTCGTGCTCCAGAACGATTGCTACTGGCGCTTCTTCACCACCGTAAACGATAGCTGGGAATTTTTTAGCGTGACGCAGGCGGCGGCTCGCACCTTTACCTAGGTCAGTACGTACTTCTGCTTCAAATTTCATCTTAAAGTCTCTTTAAGTTGTCTAATAAGGACATCGCATAATGCGACCTTACGCGATGTCATAAATTGAGCGCGGATATTAGCAGTGTTCGGTACAGGCGGCAAGGGGAAATGTCATTTGTTTTCACTAACTACTGAGATGTTAAGCGGATTGCTGCTTTATTGTGTTGCTATTATCCGGCAGAGCTCAGCAAGACAAGAATGATAACCGTACTACCCCTAGACTAGCCATCGTTTTTATGAAAAGTCGGTATAGCTAAAAGTGAGACCTTGTGTGCAATAAATTCTGAAAATTGATCTTGATCACAATGCAAATGATAGTAATTATCGTTTTTATTTGTGATAATTTATCAAATGTTGTTTTTGATAATGATTTCAATAAGCAGGAAACTATGACAAACAAGCTCACTTTGATCGCCAGCTCAGTCATTCTGGCAATCTCTCCTTCACTGCAGGCAAAAGAAAATGTGTCTGTGTTTGATGAAGTCGTTGTATCGGGTACTCGTTCTGAACAAAGCATTAAGAATGTACCGAGCAGCGTGTCAAAAGTTACAGCGGAGGAGATGGAGCAGAATCTGGCCACAGACATTACCCAAGCGGTGAAGTATGAGCCGGGGGTGCAGGTGAATGGCAGAGGTCGCTTTGGCATGCAGGATTTCACCATCCGCGGCATGAGCGGCAACCGTGTCAAAGTGTTGCTGGATGGCGTAGAGCAGCCTTCCTCTTATAACCCGGGTGCTGACGCAATGCGTAAAAACTCGAACGGGTTTGATGTTGATACCCTGACAGCAATTGAAATCAATAAAGGGCCGTCTTCAACCCTTTACGGAAGCGATGCGCTGGGTGGTACCGTGTATATGCGTACGAAGAAACCGGAGGATATGCTGCAAGCGGGTGACGATACGCATGTGGGCGTTAAAACTGGCTATGCCAGTGCTAACGATGAGTATAAAGCCACAGTGGAGCTGGCAAACCGTACCGGCGATCTGGAATCAATGGTTATTTATACTTACCGCAATGGTCATGAGACAGAAGTACACGGCGATGGTGCTGATGTGATTGGCGAGCAGCGTGGGGCGGCGAACCCGTTTGGCTACGATTCTCACAATGTGCTGGGTAAACTGTTTTATCAGCTCAACGAAAATCACCGTGTCGGCCTGACAGGGGAATTTAATACCAAGAGCCAGGATGGTCGGAATCTGTCACAGGAAGGCTATGATGGCGGCATGGGTATGATGCCGGGCTTCGTTTACACCAACGTGCATTTTGATGATAAAGATGACCGCTATCGCGTAGGTCTGGAGCACGAGTGGCTGGCAAACAACGTTGTCTTTGATACGTTGAAATGGCAGTTGAGTTGGTCGGAAAGCGAAACCGAACACCATAACTTCGACCACACTGGTCGTTACGGCAACCGCGATCGTTTGCGAAAAGGCAAAGATGACAGCCTGCAGTTTGATCTTCAGATGCAGAAAGAACTGCAGCTAAGCCGTAGCCGTCACGAACTGACTTACGGCATCGCAGCTTCTGACGCCAGTTTTGACCTTGATTATACTGACTACTTCCTGGATCGCGGCACATCATCGCCGGGTTCATCTGAAGTCCCTAAGTCTGATTCCGAGAAGCGCGCAGTTTTTGTTCAGGACCAGATTTTCCTGATGGATGACCAGATGGTGGTTACTGCGGGGCTGCGTTATGACGATTTTAAAGCCAAGCCGCAAGGTGATTCTGGCCTGAAGGAACACAATAGTGACAAACTGACGTCCCGCCTTGGGGCGGTTTATCACTGGACAGATAATTTCAGCACCTATGCGCAATATAGCGAAGGTTTCCGCTCTCCGACAATTTACGAACTGTACTACGCCAAAGACAATGCGGCACACGGCTACAAACTGGAAGCCAACCCTGACCTGAAACCAGAAGAGAGCCAGTCTTACGAAATTGGTCTGCGCGGGAACAACCGCTATGGTGCAGTCGAAATGTCGTTCTTCTATAACGACTATAAGAACTTCATTAAGAGTCAAACCAATGATGTGGGAGGCATTGATATCACGAAAAATGAAAACATCGATAAAGCCCGTATTTATGGCTCAGAACTGAAGGGCAGCCTGTGGCTGGATGAAGCCTTTGGTGCGCCGATGGGAACCTATGCCCGTCTGGCGATGACTTACATGGATGGGGAAAATAAAGAAACCGGCGATACCCTGGACACCGTGGCGCCGTTTATTGCAGTCGTTGGTCTAGGTTACGATGCGCCAAGCGAAATGTGGGGTGGGGCACTGACGGTTACCGCGGCGGATCGTAAAGACGAATGGGAACGTCCTGATGCAGGTCAAAAGCAGAATGTGGATGCTCCGGGCTATGCGGTGGTTGACCTGACCACTTACTATCGTCCCACCAATGATCTGACGCTACGTGCGGGCCTCTTTAATGCCTTTGATAAGAAATACTGGCAGTACCAGAATCTTGCGGGTGACTCTACGGCAACCGAACAGGGCAAACTGGACCGTCAGGCGGAAGCTGGCCGTAACTGGGGGGTTACTGTGGACTACGCGTTTTAACTGGCGCAAAAGGTAAATCGTCGAAAGCGATAAGACGAAAGTTATCAGTCCAAAGCCATAAACAGAAGGCCGCATTAATATGCGGCCTTTTCGTTTTAGTTTTGTATTTTTTAGTTTCAGCATCAGGCTTTCTGGTACTGATCCAGATCGAACAGCTTGTCTCTGATCGCCCAGAAGCGACCATTTTTGCGGGCAATCACCACTTCGGGCGGCCTCAGGCGGTGCTCATTATTGGCCACTTTGGTGGGAGCCGTATCGGTAAACGGACGGTGGCGGTCGACCAGATGCGGGTTAATAAATTTGCGCAGGAATTCGTCTTTTTGCCCTTTGGTCGATAAGGTCCAGACTTCGCTGATTTCCGCCCCTTCATCACTGACATAAATCACTTTCAGTTGTGGTTTGCCAAACTTGTTCTTGCCGGGTTCAAGGCGCAAATCGGTGCATTTCATGATCATCGCGTCTTTGAGTTTCAGGGCATCCCGCAGTTTTTTATCCGGATCGACCATTACGGCATCACAGACATGGCAGCGTCGGGCGGCGATGTCGTTGTCGGCACCGCATTCTTCGCAGTATTTAGCCCGGAAACGGTAACCACATTCTTCCCGCTCGCCGGTGTCATCATCTTCAAAATACCCCTGGCAGCGACGACCATAATGCTCAATGAGGAAACCTGCCGCGTCTAATTTACCCCAGAAGCTGTTATTGAAGCCGCAGGCGGGGCAGGGCACCATAATCACTTCGCTGTCACTGTCCGGTTTGGGATCACCGACTTCCGGCTGATAAAGGTCATAACAGTTACCGGCGTATTCCAGCACCAGGCAGTCCTTTTTACCTTCGAACAAGCGAAGGCCGCGTCCGACAATTTGCTGGTACAGGCTGATGGACTCTGTCGGACGCAGAATCGCAATCAAATCCACGTGCGGCGCGTCGAATCCGGTGGTGAGCACCGAGACATTCACCAGATATTTCAGTTTCTGTTGCTTGAAGTCATCGATGATGCGATCCCGCTCATCTTGCGGAGTGTCGCCTACCACCAGAGCGGCCTTTTCATTGGCCAGATAGCCCATGATTTCCTTGGCGTGGTTGACGGTAGAAGCAAAAATCATCACCCCCCGCCTATCTTTCGCATAGTCGATGACCTGATCAATGATCATCGGAGTGGCACGGCCCGACTGTTCGATAACACTGTCCAGATCTGCTTCCCGGAACCGGCCGTTATTGGCCGGTTTCAGGCTCGAGAAGTCGTAGCCGATAACGGCCATGTCCATGACTTTGGGTTCGGTGAGAAAGCCTTCATCCAACAGGTAGCGGATTGGCAGCTCAAAAATGCAATCTCGGAAGAATCTGTCCTGCTCGGTTCGAACCTGACCCCGGGTATGGTATTTGTAAATCCAGCCCATCCCAAGTCGGTATGGGGTGGCGGTTAATCCGAGAATTTTGATGCCGGGGTTAATATCCTGCACATGCTTGATTACCCGGCGATACGCACTGTTTTCGTCATCCGGAACCCGGTGGCACTCGTCAATAACCAGCAGCGAAAACTCGTTCGCAAACTGATCCAGACTGTTAACCATCGATTGTACAGACGCAAATACCACCTTCTGATCCGTTTCTTTGCGGCCCAGGCCCGCAGAGAAAATGGAGGCTTTCAGGCCATAGCTTTCATATTTGGCATGGTTTTGCTCAACCAGCTCTTTGACGTGGGTCAGAACCAATACCCGGCCGCGCGCAATACGAGCCAGCTCGGCAACAACCAGGCTTTTACCTGCACCGGTTGGCAGAGCCAGCACGGCTGGGGTGCTGTTCTTTCGGAAATAATGGATGGTCGCGTTAACGCTGTCTTGTTGGTATGGGCGAAGAGTGTACATAGTTGAAAACAAGGGTCAGTCCGGCAGAGCGGGACAATCAATGAGAGTAAATCTGGTGAAGCGACAGTGTACAGATTGTGACACCAATTAGCGAGCCGGAGAAGAGATTACGGAGCAGCAGGGATTAGAGAGCTGAGATTCGTAAGCCGATATTAGCGTGAAAAAATGGTACAGAGGAGGAGCTGGGGAAATCACCACAATGAAGCAGGCCCTGTGTACATACAGGGCCTGAAACGTTTTAAGAAGCAAGATTTAGCGGCATTTCAGCTGGCTTAAGAACCTTGGTCATCATGCAGAACTGACGACGCGGTACAAAACCGTGTTTTTCATAGAACTTACGGGCACCGCTGTTACCAATGTTAACCTCTAGCGACAGGGCATTGACCCCGGCAGAAGCAACATGCTGTTCAACCTGTGGGATTAGCTCGGTACCAATCCCTTGTTGGCGCCATTCCGGTTTAAGGTAGAACTGGTCAATCAGGCCTATACGGCCGCCATGTTCCAGGCTAAAGCTGAAGCTGATAATAATATGTCCGGCGATGAATTTTTCACCGTCAACGTCCACTTCAATAAACCAAGCCTGGCCAAGCTCAGGGTTGTTCAGCAACTGTTGAATAGCGTGCTGGGTTTGCTCTTTTTTCTGAGGCAGCACTTCATATTCAAACAATTCGCCAACAAGCTTAAGCAGCATATCCATTGAGGACAGACTTGGCGCAACAAGTGAAATCTTCATAGTTTGACCTTTGCAGTTGAGCTCCATCATGTTTGATGAATCGGTATTACATCCTGTTATACGTAACCATCTTCCGACACGTCCACTGATTCAGACCACAAAAACCCAAAAATGTTCTAGTTTATGAGCTTAGTTGGAAAATGCATTTGTAACGGGTTTCAGGTTAGCACTGAAAATCTACTTTGCCCAAAAGGGATACCTGTAAGCAATGAACAGTGCTCATTTAATGATGTGATTCCATTTTAGCCCATTTTCCATGACCAGGATGTTATGCGCTGGCGGATGTTGGTAGAATACGCGTTTTTGTACCATCTGGAGCCCCTCATGAGGCTTGATAAATTTCTGTGCACCACACTGGGCATTACCCGAAAAGAAGCGGGTAAGCTGCTAAAAGATAAACAGGTTGAAGTCAATGGCGAAGTCGTGAAGAACGGCGCGCTGAAAGTGACGGATGATTGCGATGTCGAATTCAACGGGCGTTCACTCCGTTTTGAAGGGCCGCGTTATTTTATGCTGAACAAGCCATCCGGTTTTGTCTGTTCACATGTCGATGACTACAACCCGACCGTTTTTGTGTTGCTGGATGAAGTCAGCCCGGAGAAACTGCATGTTGCAGGCCGTCTTGACGGTGATACCACCGGTCTGGTGCTGTTGACTGATGATGGTCAGTGGTCTCACCGTATTACATCCCCACGCCATGTGTGTGAGAAAGTGTACTACGTTGAACTGGCTGATCCGATTGCCGAAGAGGTAATTGAACAGTTTGCACAAGGCGTTCAGCTGCGTGGCGAAAAAGAACTGACCCGCCCGGCGAAATTGGAAATTCTGGGTGAGCGTGAAGCGGTGATTACCATCTCTGAAGGTAAATACCACCAGGTGAAGCGTATGTTTGCTGCGGTAGGAAACAAGGTTGAAGCCTTGCACCGTGAAAAAATCGGCGCTGTCGAGCTGGATGACGATCTGGAACCGGGTGAGTACCGTCCGCTGACCGACGAAGAGATCGCTGCTTTTCTTTGATGTCCTCTGATTTCTTTTAATCTGCGTTCACGAGCGTGGGTTAAACATGATGAATATATGGCTCTTAGCATTAAATCTGCGTAAGTAGAGGCTGAGAGCCTGTTTTTTTACTTGGCCCGGTCAGGGTGCCACATCATTCAGTTTTTATTTTTACTCTCTCACTTCTTCACTTCTTCACTTCTTCACTTCTTCAACTTCTTCGCATTTTCACCGAACAATCAGACAAGAAAAGTCGTGTCCTGGCGACATGCTTATGGGACGCCTGATTTCCTGTTAACAATGTCACTAATTTCTTACATTTGGTTGTAAACAGTATCCAATCTTTTTACTATCTCGTCCCTATCTTCGTTACGAATACTTATGCAACAGGGAACGATGCAACCGAGAACGCCTTATATCAGAACGATGTTTCTGGCCAGCCTGCTGAGCTGGTTTGTGCTCGTTGCTATGCCGGTTGTCAACGCCCATAACCAACCTGTTGGTGTGTGGGCTTCTCTCTGTACCTTAAGTGGCTTCAAGTTGGTGAAACTGGCTGACGGGCAAACCCAGCAGTTCCAGCATGACACCCACGGGCAATGTCCCATTGGTTTATTCAGTTTGGCTCATGCTGATGACCGATGGCTTGACCCTGGTGTTAAGCATCAGGAACTGGCCCCGTACCGGTATCACTTTACTCCCCAAGGCTGGGAGTATGCCTTTTTTATCACCCGAGCCCCGCCGGTCGTCATCACATCATCTTTCAGCTAAGCCTGAACTTCTCTCAATAAAATAAAAAATCAGACACATTCATCATCGACTTCGTTGCTGATGCGACTTCTTATCGCGCAGTAGGCGGAGCCGTTTTTTGTTGTGTGTTTAAAAAAGCAGCTTTGTAAAGGAAATACCATGAACACTTCTCAGTGTCAGGTCTCTGCATCTGACATTCAATCGCCCCTGTCTCAACGCCGGGCATTTTATCGGACGGCATGGCGCTGGCATTTTTACGCCGGATTGTATGTCGCGCCGTTTCTTATCATGCTGGCGATTACCGGTTTGATGATGATGTATGCCGGCACCCTTGAAAATTACCGCTATCAGAACCTGTTACATGTAGAACCTGCCGGGCCGATAATATCGGTTAGCCAGCAGCTGGAGGTGGTTCGCCAGCAGTTTCCTGAGGCAACCATAAAGCAATACCTCCCGCCGAAAACCCCTGAGGATGTCAGCCGTTTTGCCGTTGTTACCCAACAGGGCGAAGGGCTGTTTGTCACGGTAAACCCTTATCAGGCGCAGGTGCTCGGCAGTATCCCGCGTGATAACACCATGTATCAGTTGGCGAATGATATTCACGGCACACTCCTCATTGGTGAAACCGGAGATCGTCTGATTGAACTGGCCGCCAGCTTCGGGGTGATCTTGCTGGTCAGCGGGTTGTACCTGTGGTGGCCACGCGACAATGCCAGCCGCGCAGGGATGTTCCGGCTACGTTTGGGGCAGGGCAAGCGAACCTTCTGGCGAGACGCTCACGCCAATGTCGGGGTAGTAACGGGAGTGTTCCTGCTGTTGTTTTTACTCTCCGGCCTTTCCTGGTCGGGTGTATGGGGCAGTAAAATGGTTCAGGCATGGAACAGTTTTCCTGCCGGGGTCTTTGGTGATGCGCCGTTGTCGGATGTTACCCATGCGGCAATGAATCATGGTGAAGCGGAAGAGGTGCCGTGGAACCTTGAGCAAACGCCAATGCCCATGTCCGTTATCACTGAGGAAGAGATGACCGGGACGGCAGCCGACACGGCGAATGCGGCCAGCCATCATGCAGGTCATCATATGATGACATCAGTACCGGCTCGTCCGCTGCAACAGGGCATCGTCGGCAACGTCAACATTGATAGCGTGACGGCTTTTGCCCGTCAGGAAGGGTTCACGAACTACCGTCTGAATCTGCCGCAGAGCGCAACCGGTGTTTACACCATCATGGCCAGTACCATGGGGAAAGACATTACCGACGCCACGCAGGATCGCACCATGCATATTGATCAATACAGCGGCAAGGTGCTGGCTGATGTGAAATATGCTGACTACACCGCGATGGCGAAAACAATGGCATGGGGAATTGCCCTGCATGAGGGCGATATGGGGTATGCAAATAAAGCGGTGAACACGGTATTGTGTCTGTCCTTTGTTCTGATCAGCCTGAGCGGCATTGTGATGTGGTGGTTACGTCGCCCGAAAGGCAAGCTGAGTCTGTCACCTCCGCCAGCACCTAATGATCCGGCACTCTGGAAAGGCGCAATGGTAGTGATCGCCGTACTTGGTGTTTGTTTTCCGCTTGCAGGCCTGGCGATTGTGACGGTTCTGGTGCTGGACTGGCTGGTTATCTCACGTGTTGCACCATTATCGAGATTCCTCGGCTGATTAACCGCTCGTCACGGAAAAACTGTTCTAATGTAATAAGCAAGCCCCGAACCGGGGCTTGCTTATTTTTATACCTGTGATCAAGATCAATTCATCAGAAACTTATCATTTCCTATTAGGAAAGAGTGAAATGATGAAATTCATCGTACAATAGCTCTCTTTTTCCTCATCTTCTGCATTGAGATTTTATGACCACATCCGACAGCCCTAGGCTGAGTTTTCAAATGATTCTGATCCTGGGGGCGATAGCAGCGCTGACGCCGCTGGCGATTGATATGTATCTGCCGGCGATGCCGAGCATTGCCAGAGATCTCGGGGTTGTACCCGGTGCTGTGCAGGTAACTCTGACGGCCTATACTGCTGGCTTTGCGATTGGTCAGTTATTACACGGACCTTTGGCAGACAGCTACGGGCGACGTCCGGTACTGATGATCGGGGTGTTGCTGTTCGCTGCGGCGGCAGTGGTCAGTGCGCTCAGTCAGGATATTACTCAGCTGACATGGGTACGTGCTGCTCAGGGTTTTGCCGGAGCGGCTGCTGCGGTCATTATTCAGGCGCTGGTGCGGGATATGTTTGAGCGGGAAGAGTTTGCCCGCACCATGTCGTTTATCACCCTGGTCATGACGATTGCGCCGCTTGCTGCCCCGATGATCGGTGGCTATCTGTCGATATGGCTGGGCTGGCGTTCTATTTTCTGGGTGTTGGCACTGTTTGCCGTCATCATCATTCTGGCGGTGCTGGGAAAAGTACCCGAAACCCTGCCGGTAGAAAAACGCCTGCCGTTTCATCTCGGCGCCAGTTTGCGGAACTATGCCCGGATGCTGGTGACACCAGAAGCCGTCGGTCTGATCTTCAGCAGCGGTTTCTCGTTTGCCGGGATGTTTACTTTCCTGACGGTCGGCTCATTCGTTTATATCGATTTGTATCAGGTCAGCACTGAAAACTTTGGTTTGCTGTTTGGCCTTAACATTGTCTGCCTGATTCTGATGACCAGCCTGAATGGCCGTCTGGTACGCAAAAAAGGGTCGCACTGGATGCTGCGTTTTGGTCTGGGGGTTCAATTGATCGCCGGAGCAGGGCTGGTTATCGGTCAGGTGTTTGATCTGGGGCTGTGGGGCGTTGTTGTGCCGGTGATGCTGTATGTTGGTACTATTTCGATCATCGGGAGTAACACCATGGCGTGCTTGCTGGCGAAGTATCCGCACATGGCGGGAACAGCGTCTTCACTGGCGGGCACAATGCGATTTGGTACCGGTTCGGTTATTGGTAGTCTGGTTGCAGCCATGCCGGATGCGACAGCGTGGCCAATGGCATTGACCATGGCGTTATGTGCAGTATTATCTGCGGGCTTTTATTGGTTATTTTCCCGAAACGCATAAGGAAACACATGGCTGTATATATTGAGGAGCTCAGCAAGCTGGTCTCCGACGGGTTAAACGAACTGGCGGAAGCCATCCGCAGCGGTAAAACGCCGAATAACCCGGTGAGTGAAACGCATTTTCTCAGTGCTTGGGTGACCAAGGCGATCAAACAGCAGCGCTATGATCACAGTGTTGCCACAACACTGGTGAGCTGGCAGAAACAGGCGCGCAGTCAGGGTACAAAGGCCCAGATGAAGCAGCAGTTTCAGCAGATTCAGGCCACTTATGCCGGTGTGCCGCGCCAAAAGGGTGACGAGGCAGAACAGGCGGTTGAAGAGAAGGCCGCTGACATTACGCGTTCACAACTGACAGGGCTGTATGCGTCTCTGACCGAAAAAGACTGGCTGGTCACGACGGAATATGAGGTCAACCGCAAGGTGACGCATCACACCGACGGTCAGGCATCGCTGGTAGTGTGTGCGACTCAGTCGAAACTGGGATTTGACGGTGACACAGCCGACAGCTTGATGGTAAAACCCCTGTCGCTGTTTGTTCGTGGCGATGTGCGTGAGCTGGTTGAAGTGGCGTATCAGCACGGCCTGTTGCTGTTTAAAGTGACCGATTATAAATCCATCGTGAAATATCACGGTGAGTACATTTTGTATCCGCGCAATGCCGGGCCGTCCATTCCTGAGATTCCGGTTCAGCACCAGTAACCCGATGAAAACGAGCCTCTGAGAGGCTCGTTTTTTGTTTTCTCACAGGCTTTTTTGTCTTGCATCTTTGCTTGGAATATCGCTTTTTTCAAGGAATCAGTGAGTGGGCATCGCCGCTATGGAATTTCTTTGTATGCCTTCGAGCTTAACCAGAAGGTGAGAAGTTCAGATGGTTTCCGTTTTGCCTTCCTGCGCTGTGGCCTTACAGCGTTTAACCACAGCGTGCGTCATGCCGCGGAAAATGAACAGGTGGGCCGGCATCATGGCAAACCAGTACAGTAACCCGGAAAACCCTGCCGGGTGCCACCAGGCGCGAATATCCAACGTACGGTGATCGCCATGATCATCAATGGTAAATTCGAGCCGTCCCAGCCCTGGTGCTTTCATGCCAAACAGCAGGGAAAGGAAGCGGCCTGGCTCTATGTTGATGACTTTCCAGGAATCGACCTTGTCTCCCAGTTTCAAGTTTTCCGGATCCCGCCGATAGCGTTTCAGCGCATCACCACCGATACACCAGTCCATCCATTCCCGAATCCGCCACAACATGTTGGCAAAAAAATACCCTTCTTTGCCTCCGACAAGTTGCACCTGATGCCATAGCTGCTCGGCTGTCGCATCGGTTTTTAAGGTATAGCCCGCCTGCTTGGCGTAATAGCCGTAACCGGGTTGCCAGCGGGCGAGGGCATCGGGATCGAACCCCCAAATTTCGCTGCGTACGACTTCGGTTTCATGACTGAGTGATTCATCAACGGCTTCGTCGTAACTGAGCAGACGTTGCGGGATCAGCGACTGTATGGCTGAACCGTCTGCTTTAAGATCCAGACTGATCCCGCCAATTAAGGCTCTGGCGATGTTGGTCGGAACTGACGTGACAAAACGCAGCCAGAGCGCGGCAAACTTCGGCGACAAAAAGGGCAGGGGCAGAATCCGCACTGTTTTACCGGCACGCTGACCGATTTTTCTCAACTGTGTGGCATAAGTCAGAGGCTCCGGACCGGCAATGTCCATGATCTGATGGCGGCAGGGGTTAAACTTCAATAATGCCATCAGATAATAGAGCAGGTTGCGCAGCGCAATCGGCGAGTTATGGGTGTGCACCCAGTTTGGCGTGATCAGGACCGGGAAATGATAGACAAAGTCCCGCATCACTTCGAATGCGGCAGATCCCGGGCCAACGATAATGCCGGCTCGCAGTTCGGTAACGGGAATACCGCTTTCTCTGAGAATTTCGCCAGTCGCTTTGCGTGCGGCAAGGTGGGATGAGTGACCTTCTTTGGGTTGCAAAGCGCCCAGATAGATCACCCGTTTTACGGTACTTTGTTTTAGCGCCTGACTGAAATTTCGGGCAACATGCGCTTCGAAATCAATAAAGTCATGGCCGTGATTCATGCCATGTACCAGAAAGAAAACGATGTCAGTATTAGAAAGGAGTGTGTCGAGGTTGTCGGGGGTATCCAGATCCAGTTGGTGGATCTCAATGTTGTCGATTTCCTGCCAGCCTCGTTGTTCTAACAGTTTAATATTTCTTGCAGTGGCTTTAACGCGGTAACCGGCATTTGCCAGTTCAGGAACAAGGTGGCTGCCAACGTATCCAGAAGCGCCAACAACCAAAATTGTTTGTCCCATAAGCCACTTACTCCTTGTGTCTGACTCTATTCACTGTAGTGGAAAAATGTGACAAGGGTTAGTTATTTGGGCCCAATAGGGTACAATTGAGAAAGAACACTTAGGGCAACCAAATAGCTAAGTGGCTTGTTTTTATGAATTTTTGACGGGAAGTGTATGAGATTTGGATAAATTGCGGTGAATTTGTTGAATAAATAACAAGAACCGCTGATTTTTCCCGATTCTCTTTTTACCCACACAGGGATTACAGTACATTCCCCCGTCAAATTGCTTTCCTGAATTTGGGGATACACATGCTACGACTGGTCAATCTTTGCAAAGGCTATCTGGATGGTGATGAATACCATTCTGTTTTGCAAGGGGCTGAGTTGGAATTAGACCAAGGTGAACAACTCGCACTCATGGGTGAAAGTGGTTCCGGCAAAAGTACGTTGCTGAATCTGATCGCCGGGCTGGATACCGCTGATGCCGGAGAAATCTGGCTCGGTGACCAGCCTATTCATGCTATCCCTGAGCGGGCCCGAACGGCGTTTCGCAGGAACAATATCGGCCTCGTTTTCCAGCAGTTTAATCTGCTGCCTACCTTAACCACGGCCGACAATATCCGTTTTTGTCGACAGCTGAAAGGGATGGATGAAGATCCTGTGCTCTGGCGTCAGATTATTTCTGCACTAGATTTGATGCCGCTGCTGGGCCGTTATCCTGAGGAGATGTCCGGCGGTCAGCAACAGCGTACCGCGATTGCCCGCGCGTTATACATGGAACCGCAGATCCTGCTGGCCGATGAACCGACCGGCAGTCTGGATGAGCGAAATGCCGACGCAGTGATCCGCCTGCTGGTGCGTCTGACCAAACAGCTGGATTGCACGTTGCTGCTGGTGACCCACAGCCACAAAGTGGCCGATCACATGAACGGCTGTATTCGCCTTCAGGGAGGGCAGTTGCATGTCAAACCCCGTAGCTAAGGCGCTATGGGGGCACTACAAACGCCACCCCCTGCAAATAGTACTGGTCTGGTTTGGCCTGACACTGGGTATCGCACTGCTGGTGGGCGTTATGGGTGTCAACCAGCAGGCCAGAGAAAGCTACCGCGACGGTGAGCAACTGTTTTCCAATCCTTATCCCTACCGTATTCGCCATGCTCAGCCGTCCCTGAAAGTCCCGCAAGGGTTTTATATCCAGCTTCGCCGTGACGGGTTCAAACAGTGTGTACCTATGGATCAGATCCGGGTCGTCACTCAAGACGGACGCGATGTGGAAATCGTCGGGATCGATCCGGTCGCCTTGTTTAACGGTGCCTCTTTATTATCGTCACGTAATCAGAACCAGATCATGCAGCTGATGCAGCCGCCGTATCCCATCATGGTGGGGGCTCATCTGGCTAATTACATGGGCATCGAAGACGGCCAGCCCCTGACGCTGGAAAACGGGCGTCAGCTCGGGCCTGTTCATGTGGTGGATGAAGAGCGGATCAACGGCCCCCGTATGCTGGCGGACATGAGCCTGCTGCGCAGTATTCAGCCGGGCTCAGGCCTGACCGCTATCCTGTGCGGCAAGATGACACCGCAGGCACTACGCCGTCTGGAAAGTCAGTTGCCAATTGCCCTTAAGCTGGAAAAAGAAGAAGCGGCCGGATTGGAACCGCTGACCAATGCGTTTCACCTGAACCTATTTGCGATGGGAATGCTGGCCTTTGTGGTCGGACTGTTCATTTTTTATCAGGCGATGTCGTTATCGCTGACGCAGCGCCAGCCGTTGGTAGGGCTGATGCGTCAGGCTGGGGTATCTTCTCTGCAACTGGCCAAAGCCCTGATTGTGGAATTGCTGGTCTGGATTGTGCTCGGGCTGGTGGGCGGAAATCTGCTGGGCCTGATGTTGGCCGAACAACTGCTGCCATCGGTCGCCGAGACATTGAACAATTTGTACGGTGCAAACGTCAGCCTGTCAGTCAGCTGGCACTGGGAATGGGGCGTTGCCTCGGTGCTGATTGCCTTGCTGGGTTGCCTGCTGGCCTGTGGCTGGCCGCTGATACGGTTGATTCGAACGCCGCCGGCACGACTGGCCACACATATGTCGTTGGTGCGTTTCAGCGGGCGTGAGTTTGCGATTCAGGCGCTGGTTTCCTGTTTGTTTGTGGTAGCGGCCTATGGTATTTATCAGCTGCCACATGGACAGCAGGCCGGGTTTGTTTTGATTGCCTGCATTCTGATTGCATCGGCATTAGGCATGCCTTATCTGTTGTGGCAACTGTTCCGGTTGCTGGGCGTTGTCGTCCGTTCGGCACGTCTGCGTTGGTTTTTCTCCGATGCCGCGGCCAGCCTCAGCTATCGGGGGGTAGCAGCAATGGCTTTCATGCTGGCTCTGGCTTCCAATATCGGGATGGAAACCATGACCGGCAGTTTCCGCCATACGACCAAGGTGTGGCTGGATCAGCGATTGGCGGCGGACATTTATGTGCGTCCATCGGCGAATGTAGCACCACGCATTGCCAGCTGGCTGGAAAAGCAGGAAGAAGTGGATCAGGTCTGGTGGCAATGGCGTCATACCATTCCTTCTGATTACGGCAAACTGCAGGTGGTCAGCGTAGGCGGCACCCAAGAAGAAAAAGCCGCGCTGGCCATTAAAGTCGCCATGCCGGAATACTGGCAGCGGCTGCATTATGGCCGGGCAATGCTGGTCAGTGAGTCGCTGGCCATTAAACATAACTGGGAACCGGGTCAGGTGATTGATATGCCTGCACCGCTGAACCAGAAATGGTTGATCGCGGGCGTGTATTACGACTACGGCAACCCGCATGGTCAGGTGATTATTCCGCACAAACGCTGGCAGCAGTTGTGGCCGCACCGTGGTCAGGTTGGGCTGGCTATTCATCTGCAGCCAGGGGCTGACACCATGAGCATGATGAAAAAGTTGGGGGAGACATTCCGTCTGCCACCTGAGCGGGTGCGCAACAATGCCGAGCTGATGGTACAGGCCATGCGGGTGTTCGACCGTACTTTTGTGGTCACGGCCACTTTGGGTAAGCTGACCCTGTTTGTCGCAGTCTGCGGTCTGTTTTTTGCGACGGTTGCCGGTGAGTTATCGCGTCAGCGCCAGTTTGCTCTGTTACGTTGCATGGGCATGACCGGACGCGAGTTAGCCTTGCTGGGCGGCGGCCAGTTGCTGCTGATCGGGGTGATGACCGCGCTGATTGCACTGCCGTTGGGGCTGATTCTGGCGCAGTTGCTGATTGATGTGGTGCTCAAATACTCGTTTGGCTGGACGATGCCGGTCGAATATTTTCCGGTCGACTACCTGATGTCATTGGGCTCCGCCTTGTTTGTCCTGTTGCTGGCCGGAGCCTGGCCGGTCTGGCGGTTGGTGAAGCGGTCAGCCATTCTGTCTTTGCGGGAGTCATTCTGATGCGCACACTATCAACCCTCAGCCTGCTGCCGGTATTTTTGCTGATGGCCGCCTGTCTGCTGACGCTGCAGGGGTGTGAGACGGAGTCCGACCCCGAAGATCAGGCTATTGTGATGCTCAGTCAGGAAAGTGGTGAGCAGTTTGCGCGAGTCGAACCGGGAGTCAGGCTGACATTTCCGCAGGATCACCTGCCACATCCGGAATTTCGCAATGAATGGTGGTATCTCACTGCGAACCTGAAAAGTGAAACCGGGGAAGAGTTTGGCTTGCAATGGACATTGTTCCGCAACGCCGTATCGACTCAACCGGGTAATGGCTGGCAAGATCCGCAACGTTATATGGCACATCTGGTGGTCACCGGTGAGAAGAAGCTCTGGGCGGCAGAACGCTTTGCCCGTGGCGGGATTGGTCAGGCCGGAGTCACCGGACGGCCGTTTCGTGCCTGGCTGGATAACTGGTTATGGTTGTCTCACAGCGACTCACCGTTTCCCTCGACACTGACCTTTGCTGACGGGGAGTCACCCAAGCCGGACATGGCGGGTAAGCTGGAGATCACGCAAACCGGTCCGTTGGTGCTGCAGGGCGATCAGGGTTATAACCGCAAACATGCTACTCAGCCGATCGCTTCTTACTATTACAGCGCGCCGTTTCTGACACTGAAGGGTGAACTGGAGCTGGACGGCAAACTTTACCACGTCGAAGGTAAGGGTTGGCTGGATCGGGAATGGAGCAGTGTCGGACTGTCAGACAGCCAGCTGGGCTGGGACTGGTTTGCGATTCACCTTGATGACGGTCGTGCCCTGATGCTGTACCAGATCAGGGAAAAAGATCACCGTCCGTATTATTTTGGCTCCCTCAGTTGGCCGGATGGGCGTACTCAGGGGCTGAAGCCGGAAGATATTAAGCTGTCGCCCGTGTCTTTTACGACTAACGATGAGGGACACAGTTACCCTCACGCCTGGTACATTGAGTTACCTGCTTATCAAATACAACTGAAAGTGGATACTGTCCGCAAGGAACAATGGTTGCCGTTTATCTTTTCATACTGGGAAGGACCTGTGAAAGTAACGGGCAGCCATTCAGGACAAGGATATATGGAACTGACCGGCTATTAATGCCGGCACGCCGTAGGAAACGAATAGGAAGACACACGTGTTAACTAACTTACAATTCGATGAATCGTCGCTGACCCAACGCTTAATGAATTTTCGCCGGGAATTTCACCGTTACCCGGAAGCTGCCTGGCGGGAATTTTTCACGACTAGCCGGATTGCCGGTCACCTGGAAGCGCTGGGATATACCCTGTGTTTCAGCGATGAAATCATTCATCGGGATGCCATCATGGGGCGGGATGAAACGCTGGTGGCGCAAGCGCAGCAGCGTGCAATGGTCTGGGGTGCGGATGAGCGCTACATGGCCAGAATGAACGGCATTACCGGTGTCGGTGCCATTCTTGATACCGGTAAACCGGGGCCGGTCATTGCCATGCGTTTTGACATTGATGCTGTTGAAGTGATGGAAAGCCAGAATGACTCACATCGTCCCCGTTTTCTGGGCTTTGCGTCGCTGGAGCCGGGCGTGACCCATGCCTGTGGCCATGATGCCCATAGCTCGATTGGTCTTGGGATCGCAGAAATTCTGGCAGCCAACACATCTCAGATGACAGGTACCATCAAGCTGCTGTTCCAACCGGCAGAAGAAGGCTGTCGCGCCGGTAAAGCCATTGCTGAAAGTGGCTGGCTGGACGATGTGGATTACCTTTTTGCCGCCCATATCGGAATGAATGTGCCGAGCGGGACGCTGGTGTGTGACCCTCAGCATTTCCTGTGCAGTTCCAAGTTTGACCTGCACTTTACCGGTAAACCGGCTCACGCCGGTATTGAACCTAACGCCGGTCACAACGCCCTCGCGGCGGCCTGTACGGCTGTGACTCAGATGCTGGCGATTCCCCGTCACCGTGACGGGATGACACGGGTGAACGTTGGCCAGATGCATGCCGGTGACGGGCGCAACGTGATTCCGGCAAATGCGGTGCTGATGGGGGAAACCCGCGGTGAAAATCGCGAGCTGAACGCGTATATGTTCCAGCAGGTTGAAACGATCGCCAAGGCCGCAGGGCAGATGCACAACGTGCAGGTGGAGATCCGGCCACAAGGTGAAGCGATTGGGCTGGAAAACGATGTCGAGATGGTGAATCTGCTGGAACGCTTGGGGAAACCGAGCGGCTTTGCCGATGTGATGCGTGAGAAAGATTTCGGTGCCAGTGAAGACGCCGGTTATCTGGTTGATCGGGTGCAGGCGAACGGTGGTAAGGCGGTGTACTGCCTGATTGGTTCAGACCTGACAGCTGGCCACCACAACGGCGATTTTGATATTGATGAAAGCCGTATGTTGCCTGCTGTGCGTTTGTTTCTGAATGCGATCAGTAGCTTGCAACGGGAAGCGCAGTTGAATGACGCGTCCCAGTGAAATAGCTCAATAAAGTAGTTTAAGAGCCATAGTTATCAGCATGTATTCAAGCTAGCTACGAGCATAGATTCAAGCATAGCTACGAGTATAGATACAAGATCACAGCTCAAAAACATAGCACGGGAGCACAGCCTGAGTAGCAATGAATTAAGCCAACCAATTTCCGGCCTAATATCTGGCACAAATGTTCCACAGGGTTAGCTCTACAAGGTTAGAGACAAACCGATATACAGACCTCAGCGATAGCCTTGCTCATTGTAAGGACACCTCCGACAGACCCTGAAGCGAAAGTTTCGGGGTCTTTTTTATACTGAAACGAATTTGTTTAAGGTTCAGCACAAAAATTTTTCAAAAAGCGCATATTATTTCTATGGTTAAAGAAAAATAACTTTCATTGTCATGCGCCGACGGGAAACCGTCAGGAAGCTTTGTCAGCGCCGAACTAGTGACTCCGAACTGCATTTCGATCCGCAGTATCCAGAGTGCCTGAGTTTTATTGATTTGAGTTTCACAGACTTTAATTTCACAGACTTTAATTTCACGGACCTAAGCCCAACGCGTTGTCGTTCACATGAGGGAGCCGCACTTGTCCAGTACAGAAGGCAGCAACTCAGCCGAATCAGAAATTGTGATGACCCGGCCATCTACGTGGCTGATCCCTTTTTGTCTGAGCGATAAGTTCAAATTTGCCTTCCGTGTGGCGGTCAGTCTGACATTTGCCTACTTGTTCCCCATGGCGATGGGCTGGAGTAACCCGTCAACAGCAGCCACGACAGTCATGTTGATTGCATCAACCGGCAGTCGGCGTGAATCGCTGGCGAAGGGGACATTGCGGGTTCTAGGCACTCTGCTCGGTGGCTTTATCGGACTGGTGCTGGTGGGCATGTTCGCGCAAGACCGCATGCTGTATCTGCTGGTGGTGTCGCTGGTCGTGACAGTGGTTTTCTATATTCGCTCTGCCTATCTCAATGATCCCACCTTGTTCATGCTCACCGGGGTCACCACGCTGATAATGTATCACGGTGGTGATGCACAGGGCGCGTTTCTTTACGGCATCGAACGTATTTATATGACTGTGTTTGGTGTGGTGGTGTACACCCTGATTGGGATCTTTTTGTTTCCACCCCGGGTAGAGCAAAACTTGCATCAGATGGCTGACGCACTGGCCGCGGCGCAGAAAGCGTTATTTGATGCTATCTGCCAACCGCCGGAATCCCCGTCATCAGAAACGGTTAGCCACATGGCGGACAAAAGCCAATCGGCGGAATTTCAGACCGATAAGAGTCGCAGCACGGATACCGAGCGAATTGTTTCCGATGCAGGTTCAGGGAGTGCTCCGCAGACTCAGACTCAGGCCCAGCCTCATATCTCGCCGGAAGCAGATAAAAACGCTTCTCACACAGATTTAATGGCATTAACACAAGCGATGTTTGCCGCTCAGAAAGCCTTTGATACCCGGTATCAGACCCTGAATGCCGATTGCAGTGAAATTTCTGCCTATAAAACGGAATGGGACGGTGCTCAGGCGTTATTCAGCCAAATCACAGATTTGCTCGCGATGGCTGCCAGACAGCATCCCCGCGCCGGGGGGCACCCGGAGCATTATATCCGTGATTTTTCTGCCCGCTGTGAAGAGATTACGGCGCTGTTTGCCAGCTTGCCGGAAGCGTGGGAGAGCAAAGAAGTGTATCCGCTTGTGGCACTTGAACCGATAGAGTGTGATGGTGATGTACTGAAACAGGCGAGCCATCTCTATCGTGGCGAAGCGATCACGCTGAATTATCTGCTTGGTCAGCTTCAGGAAAAACTGTGTCAGTTGCGCACCTGCATCAGCAGTATTGATTCGGTGACGGGCGGATTAGGGTTGGATCTGCCAACGCCTGCCGCCACACCTGACTTCCGCTGGTGGGATGCTGAAAATGCCAAAACTTCGATAAAGGTACTGCTGACCTACTGGCTGGCCGCCGCATTCTGGATCAATTTCAATCCACCCGGTGGATACAATGTGGTGATATACAGCGCCTTGCTGGTTTCGCTGCTGTCTTATATGCCGATACACCCGGTGCTGTTGCTGATTCTGTTTACCCTCGGGTTTGCGTTTTCTGTGCCTTCCTATGTTTTTATCCTGCCACAGCTGACCATAGGCTCAGAACTGGCCGTATTCATTTTTCTGTATACATTTATTGGTTTCTACCTGCTGAAAGGGCCGGTCACGATCTTCTTCCTGCTTGGGATGTTCACGATCGGTATCAACAACACTATGGTGTACAACTTCAATATCACCATCACCATAGTGACGATGTTTTATCTCATTACGTTCACGGTAATTTTGTCGCATTACCTGCCGTTTACCAGCCGCCCCGAAGCGCTGATGCTGATTTTCCGCGAACGTTTTTTCCGCCACTGCTATCGCTTATTCCGGCTGATGCAAAAGCCAAAGCTGACAATTCGGGATCGTATTCTGCGCCGGTGGCATCGGGTCACCATGCAGGCCACGCTGGGTAAAATGAAGGTCTGGAGCCAGAAAGTACCGACAAAGTCGTTTCCCGATATCGATCAGCAGGACATGGCAGCGTTTATCGCTGCGTGTGAGGTATTTCAGCATCATTTATTAATGCTGGATCGGGGCAAGTCAAAGCTGAGCGACAACGAAATTGTGCTTAATGCACAGAAAAAACACCGGGACCAAATTTTACCGGCGGTCGCTAAATCTCTGATGGCTGCACCGGAGAAGAGGGATCCACCACCACATGAATCGGAAGATCTCCGGCAGGATTATCATGAACTGGAACATCGGTTGGATCAGTATTTTGAGCATATCGTGCTGGAAAAGCACAGCAGTAAAGACATTGCCGGATTTTATTTTTTCCTAAACTTGAAGAAAAACTTATTTGAATCATTGATGTTATGTAAGCGTGCCCATGATCAGGTTCCCTGGTCGGCACTTCGCATGACACGTTTTTAAGGGGAAAGGCGTGACAGGCAAACTGAATGTCTGGTTTCTCGTGGGTGTCTTGGCCTCCATGCCCGGTTGTACCGTACTGGGGCCGAATTTTACCGGAGTTGATCCGGTGCCGTTGCCTGCCAGTTGGGATCAGAGGGATTATCAGCTCAGCCAGACGCAGACCGCACGCTGGTGGCAGCAGTTTAACGACCCTAACCTCAATCATCTGGTTGATTTGGCGGCGCAGCAGAATTTGGATCTGACCGCGGCCGGTTTGCGGATTCTGCAGGCCAGAGCGGCATTAGGGGTGGCTGACGGATTGCGGTATCCACAACGGCAGACGGTATCCGGGCGACTGGCAAAGGTCTATCAGTCGGAACAAACTTTCGATAATACCAACCTGACGTTTGATGCGGCCTGGGAGCTTGATGTCTGGGGGCGTTACGTGCGGGGCGTAGAATCGGCAGAAGCGGCAATGTATGCCTCTATTGCCTCTTATCATGATGTGCTGGTGACCATTACGGCGGAAGTGGTCCGCAATTACATCAACTACCGCACCTTCGAAGAGCGTATTCTGCTGTCGCTGCGTAACATCGATATCCAGAAACGGGTCGCCAAAATTACCCAGGTGCAGTATGAATCGGGCGATGTGACGGAGCTCGATGTACAGCAGGCGAACACCCAGCTGTATAACACTCAGTCTGCCTTGCCCAGCTTGAAAATCGGTTTGATACAGTCCCGTAATGCGCTGGCTGTGTTGCTGGGAATGCTGCCGGACGACGTGGAGATCTTGCTGAAGAGTCCCGCCGTCAGGGCAAAAGTCGCTGCCTTTGATAACAAGTATGAGACCCACCTCAACAGCCGACTGTCTGAAAACTATGATCAATTGTCCCTGATACCGGTTCCGCCGCGGGTTCAGCCACGCATTGAAGCATCCCTGGTGTTGCGGCGCCCGGACTTGCAGTTGGCGGAGTTACAGGCACATGCGCAAAGCAGCCGGATAGGGATCGCTCAGGCAGACCTGTATCCGCAGTTTACGCTCTTTGGTGCCATTGGTTTTGACAGCACAGTACCGGCCGGTGGTGACTTTTCTTCCAGTAAAGCCTTGAACCTGCAAATGGGGCCTTCTTTTTCCTGGAACATTTTTCAGTACGGCAGGGTGAAAAATAATATCCGGCTGGAAGATGCCCGTTTCGAGGAAACCCTGACCAACTACAACCGGCAGGTGTTGCTGGCGGTGCAGGAAGTCACGAATGCCCTGGAGTCTTATCAGCTTAACCGTGAGCAGAAACTGCTGGCGTTTAACTCTGTGGATGCCTCGGTTCGGGCCTTTAACATCTCACTGACCCAGTACCAGAACGGTCAGATTAGCTTTGAGCGATTACTGGATTCTGTCGAGAAGATGACCCGCAGTGAAGATAACTACGCCATTGTGAAAGGCAGTGTCGCGACGCAGGTTGTGGCGCTTTACAAATCGCTGGGCGGCGGCTGGGAAGCCAATACCGGCAAGGCATTCGTCAGTGAGGCAACCCGCGAAAAAATGGCGGAGCGCACCGACTGGGGTGACATGCTGGAAGAGACAACACTGCCGCCGTGGGCGCCGGAACCGGTCACGCCGGCCAAATCCCCGTTCGGGGATCCGATTGACCCGGCCAAGCAACGTTATCCGGGAGGACCCTGATGCCATATGAATTATCGTGGGGAGATGTGTATTTTTCCCCGTTTTTGCTGGTGGTGGTCATTGCCATTGTGGCTGCCTGGGTGACCGTGATGGTGCTGAATGCCACGCGGTTGTCCCGACTGATTGCCTTTCCGTCGGTCACTTTTCTGGCGTTTGTCGTGTTCTACATCGTGGCAGTGGATGCCTACTTTATCCGTTTTTAGGTGCAGCTATGAAAAAAATTAAAAAGCTCATCGTGGTGCTGATTAATGTCCTGATCATTGGCGGGGCGGTGTATTTCGGCTACCAGAAATACGAGGAGTATTTTGCCAATCCCTGGACCCGAAACGGACAGGTCAGGGCCAATATTGTGAAAGTGGCACCGCGGGTTTCCGGCCCGGTGGTAACGGTGGCGGTGAAAGACAACCAGTTTGTGCGCAAAGGGGATTTGCTGTTTGAAATTGACCCGACCACCTTTGATGTTGCGCTGTCTCAGGCTGAATCGGCACTGGAGCGCTCCCGTATCAGCGCCAAGGGTAAAAAAATCGAATACGACCGGTTGTTGGATATTCAGGCTAAAGATCGTGGCGCGGTGTCGCTGAAAGACTTAACCCGTAGGGAAATCAGCTATCAGGAATCGCTGGTGCAAATTCGTATTGCGGAGCAGAAAGTACATGCGGCTAAACTGAATCTTGAGTTTACCCGGATAGTGGCTTCGGTCGATGGCTATGTGTCTAACTTGGATATCCGGGAGGGAACGCAGGCCGTCGCGAATCAGCCGTTGCTGGCGCTGGTGGATGTTAACAGCTTCTGGGTGTTTGCGTACTTCCGTGAAAATGAGCTGTCTCGTATTCACATCGGGGATGATGCCAAAGTGACGCTGATGGCGTATCCGGAGCAGCCAATTGATGCGGTGGTCGACTCGCTGGGTTGGGGGATTGCCCCGCAGGACGGCAGTGTCGGTTATAACCTGTTGCCTAACGTTAACCCGGTTTTCCAGTGGATTCGGCTGGCACAGCGTATTCCGGTGCGCATTACGGTTGGCGATCTGCCGGAAGGGGTTCACCTGCGATTCGGTATGACAGCGTCGGTCATGGTCCTCGACCAATCAGATAAGCAACAGAACCAATGAGGAGGCAGTAGGATGGGGCGAAAAATCACCGAGCAGAACAATTTCTACTACATGACGTTGGCCCTGATCATTTTGTTGATTTCCACGTCACTCGGCATGGTCATTAAACAGAACTGGTTGGACACAATTTTTCAGGCCATCACGATTTTTACTTTTCTCGTCTGCCTGATCAGCCTCCGCTTTGCCGTCGGATGGTATCGTTTTTTGATGACTATCATGATTATCTGGGTCGTATTGGCAATCAGCAAAAATGTCTTCGGCATTACGCAGGTCGACATTGCCATGATGTTGTTGATGCTCATGTTTTTTATCGGCACCTTTAAAGCCATTGTTCGGCAGATCTTGTTCACGGGCTCGATTGATAACAACAAAGTGGTTGGCTCGCTCGCGCTCTTTCTGTTGCTGGGGCTGATATGGGCGATTCTTTATTTGTTAATTCTGGAATTTTCGCCTAGTTCTTTTGACGGGCTGGAATATCAGGATTGGGGGCTGAACTTTACCAATGTTGCTTACTTCAGCTTCGTGACCCTTACAACGCTGGGCTACGGTGATATCAGCCCGGTGACGCCGTTTGCTCAGGTTGTCGTGTATCTGGAAGCGATTGCCGGTGTGTTCTATATGGCTATTGTGGTAGCCAGCCTTGTTGGTGCCAGTCAGAGTAATCAGGAAAAGCATGATGAATAATCAAAATCCGCAACACTCAGAATCGAGCAGTGCCTTTATCAACAACATGGTCGAGTCAGCCATTCGAATTGGTTTGCTGTTTGTGCTGGTCGTGTGGACCTATGACATCATTAAACCCTTTCTTATCCCGGTGCTGTGGGGGGCTATTATTGCGGTGGCGCTGATGCCGGTGACCAAAAAGCTGGCCAACTGGCTCAACGGCAAGGAAAGTCTGGCCGCCACGCTGCTGGCATTGCTCGGTGTGCTGGTGCTGATTGTGCCGCTGATTCTGGTCATGGGGTCAATTTATGATGGCATTATCAGGCTCACGGAGGTGTTTCAGGCCGGAGAGATTCGTATTCCCGGCCCGACCGACCGGATAGCGGCTATTCCGGTGATAGGGGACAAGCTCTACAGTATTTGGTCATTATTCTCTACCAATCTGGAGCAAGCCATCACCAATTATCTGCCACAGATTAAAACCGCCGTCGGGGCGTTTGCGGGCATCCTTGGAAGCGGGGTGCTCACGGTGGTGATGTCCGTCATTTCCCTGCTGATTGCCGCCGCCTTTATGGCCAATGCGGAGTCCATGTCGAAAGCGGTCAAAACCGTGTCGATACGGATAGCCGGCCCGAAAGGGGAACAGTGGGCAAGCCTGATTGCCGCAACGATTCGCAGTGTGTTACTGGGCGTGGTTGGGGTGGCCTTTATTCAGGCCATTCTGATTGGCGCGGCGTTTTTCGTCTTCGGCATTCCGGCGGCAGGCGGTCTGACACTGCTGGTCTTTATTTTGGCGATTGCCCAGTTACCGGCACTGATCATTGTGCTGCCGGTGATCATTTATGTCTTTTCGTACATGGATACGACGCCGGCGACCATCTTTACGGTCTGGGTTCTGCTGGCTGGGTTGTCGGACAATATCCTGAAACCCATGCTAATGGGACGGGGCGTCGAAATACCTATGCCGGTTATCCTGATTGGTGCCATCGGCGGGATGCTGGTCTCGGGAATCATCGGTTTGTTTGTGGGAGCCGTAGTACTGGCTATCTGGTACGAACTGTTCACCCATTGGGTGAGAACCCCGGTCGGCCAGCCTGAAAAGGCTGACGAGACGGCCCAAAATACCGAGGACTGACGTTATTAGCCCCGTCTGTCACCTGACGATGGGGCTGAGTTTATCCAACCGCCTGGTAATGTTCGTTTGGTCACACCCGGTGGTAAAGTCGCTATCTGGCTACCGAGGGCGTTATTCTATTACCAGCAGCACTATACAGTTGCTATATGAAACCTTTTGAGTCTGTTATCGTGGTCGCAGTATCGCAAGCAACGGGGTTGTCATGCAGCAGTTCTTTGAACAAATTTATCAATACCTGAATCCATCCAAAAATCCTGATCTTTCTCCCGCCAGTGAGCAATGGGAAGCCCAGTTGCCCACGCTCTGGTTACTGGGAAAAACCGGTGCGGGCAAGTCTTCTCTGATTGAATCCGTGACCGGAAACAGCGCAATTGAAATCGGCAATGGTTTTCAACCCTGCACGCAAACCTCAGTGGCTTATGCATTTCCGCAGGATAATCCGATCATTCGATTTCTTGATACTCGGGGACTGGCGGAAGCCAGTTATGATCCGGCAGAAGACATTGCCGCCTGCCTGAGTCAGAGCCATGCACTGATCGTCGTCATGAAAGCTGAAGAGCCTGAGCAGGGTGACGTGTTGCGCGCGTTGGAAAAAATCCGTAAAGATGCCCGAATCCAGTCGTTGCTGCTGGTGCATACCGGTTGTTTATCCATTCCGCAACGTGATCAGCGCCAGCAGGCGATAGCCCATAACCAGGCGCAGGTCACGGCAGTCTGGGGTAAGTCGTTCACTTCGGTCGAGGTGGATTTTGCTGTTTTTGAGTCTTCGGATAGTACTGGTTCGCAGGCACTGCATGGCTGGTCAGCCCTTACGGCGCAGCTGGCCGAGTTGATGCCGGTGTTGTATTTGCTGCGTCAGGAGCAGCAGCATAAAGACGTGGAACACAGGAATTTTGCGACCTTGCAGCGGGAAGTATTGTGGTATGCCGGTACAGCGGGGGCATCCGATGCGTTGCCCGCGGTAGGGCTGGTTTCGGTTCCGGCTATTCAGGGCAAAATGCTGCACAGTTTGGGCTGTCACTATGGCGTGACATGGACACGGCAGCGTTTTGTCGAGTTTGTCGGTCTGCTGGGAGGAACATTTGCCCTTAAGTACCTGACCAAACTCGGGGTCAGACAAATCGTCAAGCTGGTACCAGTGTATGGCCAGACCGTCGGCAGCGCGGTGGCTGTTGCGGTCAGCTTTGCCATGACCTATGCCATCGGGCGTGCCGCCTGTAAGTACCTCTACCACCTAAGCAAAGGGGAATCGGTGACTGCGCAGGACGTGAAAAGCGTGTTTGAAGAGGCACTGAAACAGGTAAAAGCCAGTGGCGTTAACGGATTGCGCGACAAGGCCGGAGATCATAATGAAAAGAACAAAAAATAGCCTCGGGATGTTATCTCGTCTGTCCGCCGGTGTCGTGCCGTTGCTCATGGCAGCCCTGACGCTGCCGTTACTGGTGCTGGCCGGGCTCGGGCTGGTCAGTGTGTTTCAGAATGACTATTGGTTACTGCTGTCTTTGGTGCTGGCCGGATCGGCCTTGCTGGTGCTAATCGGTTATCTCAGCTTACAGCGACGCCGGGCTAACGTGGAAGCGATGACCGATTTCGAGCTGGAAGGGGACTATCAGGTTGCGCCTTCTGGTGAATGGGGCAGCTTCGAACGCGAGGTCTGGCAAGCGGTGAACCGAGAGCTGGATGCAAGGCTTGATAAAACCACGACCTGGCCTTCACTGCGTGAACTGGGCACAGATTTGGCGATGGAAGTGGCCGGGCAATACCATCCAGAACGGCAGGGGAAGGCGCTGGCTTTTACTGCGCCGGAGTTTTTGCTGATGCTGGAAAACGTCAGTCAGCGATACCGCCGGTTTCTGCTCAACCATGTGCCTTTTGCCGAGCAGCTGAAACTGTCAACCCTTAAACAGGGTTACCTGTACAAAGAGAAGCTGGATACGGCCAAACAGGTCTATGATGTTTACCGGTTGTTTCGACTGGTCACGCCTGCCGGATGGATTGCTGAAGCCCGGGGACAAGTGCTGGGTTACCTGTTTGATGAAGTGAACGTGGACGTACAGTACAAACTGAAGAAGGTGCTGATGCAGGAGGTGATCTCAGTTGCCATCGACCTGTACAGCGGCCGGTTTGCTCTGGCTGACGATGAACTGGGGGAAAGTCATGGCCACGAAACCGATCAGAGTCACCTTGCGGCCGAAATCGAGCCGTTGCGGGTCGCTCTGCTGGGGCAGATCAGTGCCGGTAAATCGTCGCTGATTAATGCCTTTATCGGAAACCTGGTCGCCGAGGTGAATGCTATTCCGACAACTGACAGTGTAGTGATCCATAAATGCGAGGTGGAAGGCATTGATTGTATTCATCTGGTGGATCTGCCCGGGATAGACGGAACCGAAGCCAATCAGAAATTACTGCTGAAACAGGTGACGAACAGCGATGTGGTGCTCTGGGTCGTAAAAGCCAATCAACCGGCCAGACAGCTTGATGTCGCCTTCAAACAGGAGCTTGATGTTTTTTATCAGCAACCGGAACATCGCAGCCGCAAGCGGCCTAAAATCATCATGCTGCTGAATCAGGTGGATCGTCTGTCGCCGGTTACCGAATGGGATCCTCCATATCGTTTGGACCAGCCGACCAACCGGAAAGCTGAGAATATTCAGGCGGCACTGGCGTACAACATCGCTCAGTTGCAGCCGGATGATGCAGTGGTGATTGCCATGCCAGATCAGCAACCGGCCTATCAGCTGGAGAAAGTGGGGGAAAGCCTGCTAGCAGCGTTTGAGGATGGCGTTAATACACAGCTCAACCGGCGTCGGCTTGAGCATGCGCGTGGCGCGTTAGGCGATCAGGCAAAACGGCTGTATCGACTGAGTAAAGTCGCTCTGAGTCAGTGGTTTACCTGATTACTGTATTTGTGAGCGGTGCATTTGTCATAAATGCAAAACTTAAACGCCATGAGTAAGCAGTTATCGCCGTTTCCACGGAACAGTCGGCGATAACTGTTCTTCTGAATTATTGTTCTGAACTGTTTTTCTGATTAACGATTAACGATTAACGATTAACGATTAACGATTAATGATTTTGCGCGGGATCACCTCAACGCCCGCCCGGTAACGTCCCGCAATCGCATTGAGTGTCAGCTCCAGCGCACTGTCCGCAATCAGTTCAAATTGCTGAGGCAGCGACTGTATTTTCATCGGCAGAAAATCCAGTAACCGGTTATCACCAAATGTTGCCAGTCGCGTGCACTGCATCAGGGAAGGATTTGCCAGCAGGGCATCGAGAACCCCTTCAAACAGGGTGTAAGACGTGGCCAGAATCGCATCTGGCATGATGTCCTGCTGAATCCATTGTTCCACCAGGTATTGCCCTTGCTTCTGGCTGAAATGATCGCCATTGGCAATCAGGGTTTTCACTTCAGGCTGATCTTTCTGCTGACTGTAAGTTCGAACTGCCGACAGGAAACCCTGTTCACGTTCACGGGACACACCCAGCTCAGGTACTGCGCCGATCAGGCCAATACTGGATACCTCTTCCTGCAACAGGCTAAGCGTCAGGGCATAGGCTCCGTTCAGATCCTCACTGATCACACTGGCAAACACTTCATCATCAAGTGCACGGTCGATGGCAACCACCGGCACACCGCTGGCCTGAATCCGTTTGTAAAACGCATTGTCACTGGGCAGCGAACTGGCCACAAGCAGGGCATCAATGCGACGGCTTAACAAGGTGTCAGCCACTTTCATTTCGGTCTCCGGATCATCATCAGAGCAGGAGATGATCAGCTGATAACCCGCCTGACGAACATTGCTCTCCAGCAGTTTTGCCAGTTTGGCATAGCTGCTGTTTTCCAGATCGGGAATGATCAGGCCAAACGAACGGCTGCTGCCTGCCCGCAGTGACGTGGCCGCATGATCCGGACGGAAGTTATGTTCGTTAACCACCGCCATGACTTTTTGCTGGGTTTTGTCACTGATGCGGTATTTCTCCGCTTTGCCGTTAATGACGTAGCTGGCTGTCGTGCGGGAGACTCCGGCAAGTTTGGCAATTTCGTCTAGCTTCATGTGATTTCTTTTTCTTAACGAGGTAGGCAGACCGTTGCATTCTACTGGCTTGGTCGGCATACGCAAAGGCTGTCTCGTTCCGAAAAGGCATTCGCCCCGGTGAGCCTCTCAGGATCATGGATCCTGAATGGCTAGGGTAACGGCTTCCCGATCCTGTTTTGTGCGGCGGATCATAGATTGAATCATGAACCGTCGAACACATTTGCATTATTAGCTGAAACCATTCAGCATTCAAGCTGAAAGGTTTCAGCAGAGAGCGAGTTATTCCATTTATTGTGCTGAAACTTTTTATTTTCCCTTTTGCTGAAACGATTCAGTAAGCAAGGGGTAGACTAGACTTAGACGGGAAGAGGCAGGACATCCTCACCGGGTTGAACAGAATGGGAGTGAATACATGCTGACATTATCGACAAAAGATATTCAGCTACAGCAAGCTGCGGCAGACAAGCAGGAAGCCATCAAAGCCATTGCGGCCGGTCTGGAGCAGCAGGGGCTGGTTGAAACGGGTTACGTGAAGGGGATGCTGGATCGGGAGGCTCAGAATTCCACTTTTCTTGGCAACGGCATTGCGATTCCGCACGGTACAACAGACACCCGCGGTCTGGTTAAGCAGACTGGCGTGCGTATTCATCATTTTCCGCAGGGCGTCAGCTGGGGGGATGACAAAACCGTGTATCTGGCAATTGGTATTGCTGCCAAATCGGATGAACACCTTGGCATTCTCAAGCAACTGACCAAAGTGCTGTCCGCTGACGGCGTGGAAGAAAAACTGCGTACCGCAGAAAACGCAGAAGGGTTGATCGCGATTCTGAACGGTGAAACACAGTTGGAAGCCGATTTTGATGACTCACTGATTCAGCTCGAGTTCCCAGCGACCGATCTGATTCAGCTGACGGCCGTGGCGGCCGGCTTGGTGAAAAACCGTCAGTCTGCCACGAACGAAACCGTGGCAGCAGCCATCGCAACAGGCGCGACGTATCTGGGGCAGGGATTATGGCTGGCAAAAAGCCGAGCCGGTGTTACTCGTACCACGCTGTCATTGGTCACTCCTGCTACAGCCTTTAAGGAAGAGGGGCTGCCGGTAAACGGCTTGCTGTTTGTGGCTGCGTGTAATGGCGCACATGTAAAAAATCTCACTTACCTGGCGCAACTGCTGTACAAGCAGCAGGCTGACAAACTGTTCACCTCTGCTGCTGACAAGATCGTTGCGCTGCTGACCGAAGAAGTGATTGAAGGCAACAGCCAGACGTTCAAAATTCGTAACCCGCATGGTCTGCATGCCCGTCCGGGAGCGATGCTGGTTAGTGTTGCGAAGAAATTTGATGCCAACATTCTGGTTGCCAACCTGAATGGGGATGGTAAAGCCGTGAATGCCAAGAGTCTGATGAAAGTGATCGCCCTTGGGGTTAAACAAGGTCATGAGCTGGCCTTTACAGCGCAAGGTGATGACGCTGATGAGGCGCTGGCCGCTATTGGTCAGGCCATTGCCGATGGTCTGGGTGAGGGCAGATGATGAGTCAAGTCAATCAAAATGCACCACGTGTTGTCACTGTTACCCTGAATCCGGCGCTGGATCTGACCGGTAATCTGGCATCCCTGACGCCGGGCACGGTGAATCTGGTGGAAAGCGGCAGTCTGCATCCGGCCGGAAAAGGCGTGAATGTTGCCAAAGTGCTGGCCGAACTCGGGGCGAAAGTGACCGTGACCGGTTTGCTGGGAGCGGATAATCAGGAGCCTTTCTGTCAACTGTTTACCGAGCTGGGAGCAGAAGATGCCTTTGTCCGGGTGAAAGGTGCCAGCCGTATAAACGTAAAGCTGGTGGAGCAGGACGGCCGTGTCAGCGACATTAATTTCCCGGGCGTTGAAGTCGGGGCGGATGACATTGCTGCGTTCGAACGCACCTTGTTTACGCTGGCGGAAACCCACGATGTGTTTGTTATATCAGGCAGTCTGCCACGCGGTTTGTCGCCTGAACAATGCGCACAATGGATTGCAACACTGCATGAGCAAGGCAAGCAAGTGCTGTTTGACAGCAGCAAAGCCGCGCTGACGGCGGGTCTCGAAGCCGCACCATGGCTGGTGAAACCCAATGATGAAGAATTGTCTGACTGGGCGGGCAAGCCGCTGGCTCATCAAGCAGAGCTTAAATCGGCCGCAGAGCAGCTGGCAACCAAAGCGATCGCCAATGTGGTGGTATCACTGGGGGCTGAAGGGGTGATGTGGCTGGACAAAGACGGCTGGCTGCGTTCTCAGCCACCGAAAATGCAAGTGGTAAGTACTGTCGGGGCCGGTGACACATTAGTAGCCGGGCTGTGCTGGGGACACCTGAATAACTGGAACAAAGAAGAGACACTGAGTTTTGCAACGGCATTGTCTGCGCTGGCCGTGAGTCAGGTCGGCGTCGGTGTGGAAGACATCGAGCAAGTGCTGAAAGTAAAAGAAAGTGTCCGGATTGATAACGTGACGTGCTAACGCGGATCAGAGGGTTTTGATATGAAATTAGCGATTCTAACAGCGTGCCCTAGCGGTATTGCAAACAGTGTGATTGCGGCGGGATTGATGGAAAAAGCGTCCGCCGATCTGAAATGGACAACAAGTATTGAGTGCCAGTCTTCAGTCGTCGCGGGTAAGACACTGACTCAGGCACAAATTGATGATGCAGACTGTATTGTTATCGTTGCTGACACGGCGGTCGATACCCGTCGCTTTGTGGGTAAGAAAGTTTATCAGGCCTGTATTGCTGACTGTCTGGCCGATCCAAAAGCTTTCCTTGAAATTGCTGTTACCAATGCCGTTGTATTGCAGACTGCTGAGAGCGTCGTGCCAAGTTCTATACCAAGCTCAGGGCTAAGTTCAGAGCAAAGTGCGTCGAGTGAAGCGTTACCCGTTTCTGGCACCAAGCGGATTGTGGCGATTACGGCCTGTCCGACCGGGGTGGCGCACACCTTTATGGCAGCTGAAGCGCTGGAAGATGAAGGCAAGCGTCAGGGGCATCAGATCAAGGTTGAAACCCGTGGTTCGGTGGGCGCAAAAAACCAGCTGACGGCTGAAGAAATCGCGGCGGCGGATCTGGTTATTATCGCAGCGGATATCGAAGTGGATTTATCGCGCTTTGACGGTAAGAAACTGTATAAAACCAGTACGGGTCTGGCACTGAAGAAAACAGCCTCCGAACTGGATAAAGCTTTCTCAACGGCCTCGGTTTATCGCCATCAGGGTGGTCAGGCGTCTGACGGTGAACAAAAGCAAGAGAAAGCCGGTGCCTATAAACACCTGATGACCGGGGTGTCACACATGCTGCCGCTGGTGGTGGCTGGTGGTCTGGCTATTGCGCTGTCGTTCGTATTCGGTATTGAGGCATTTAAAGAAGAAGGCACACTGGCAGCGGCCCTGATGAGCATCGGCGGGGGTTCGGCGTTTGCGCTGATGGTTCCGGTGCTGGCAGGCTATATCGCATTTTCGATTGCGGATCGTCCGGGACTGGCGCCGGGTCTGATTGGCGGTATGCTGGCTAGCTCAACGGGTGCCGGTTTCCTGGGGGGGATCGTAGCCGGTTTCCTTGCCGGTTATACCGCGAAATTTGTCGCAGATAAAGTCAGACTGCCACAGTCGATGGAAGCGTTGAAGCCTATCCTGATTATTCCTCTGGTTGCCAGCCTGGTCACCGGTCTTATCATGATTTATGTGGTGGGTGGCCCGGTTTCGACGGCAATGACAGCACTGACTGATTTCCTAAATAACATGGGGTCAGCAAATGCTGTTCTTCTGGGGATTATTCTGGG
Source organism: Photobacterium sp. GSS17 (assembly GCF_028621875.1). Classification (NCBI taxonomy): domain Bacteria; kingdom Pseudomonadati; phylum Pseudomonadota; class Gammaproteobacteria; order Vibrionales; family Vibrionaceae; genus Photobacterium; species Photobacterium sp. GSS17. The sequence continues at coordinate 1,505,054 of NZ_CP117517.1, forward strand.
TTCCATGATGTGTTTCGACCTGGGTGGTCCGGTGAACAAAGCAGCGTACACCTTCGGGGTAGGACTGCTGGCTTCACAAACTTATGCCCCGATGGCGGCCATTATGGCGGCTGGTATGGTACCGGCGCTGGGGATGGGATTGGCGACGTTTCTGGCTAAACGCAAGTTTAATGCTAACGAAGCAGAAGCCGGTAAAGCCTCCTTTGTTCTGGGACTGTGCTTTATCTCAGAAGGGGCAATACCTTTCGCAGCCCGTGACCCAATGAGAGTGATCCCTAGTTGTATGATGGGTGGCGCGTTGACTGGGGCATTGTCGATGTTGTTCGGCGCAAAACTGATGGCTCCGCACGGTGGGTTGTTTGTTCTGCTGATTCCGAATGCAATCACACCCGTGTTCATGTATCTGGTCGCGATTGCTGCCGGTACTATCGTTACCGGTGTGACGTACGCATTCCTGAAGAAATCGGATGAAGAATTGCTGGTCGCGGCGCAGGCAAAATAAGCAGTACAGCAAAATAATCAGGTTCTGTTTCTGAAATCCTAAAAAAAGCCCCGGCGTAAATTGCCGGGGCTGTTGCCACCGCTGCCTACGATTTTGTGTCGTGGTCACCTTATTTAGGTTTCAGAGTGACGCTCCCCCAATGCTGTACAATGTACAGCAAGCTCTGATTGACGCACTAGTTATAAGTAGACTTTCCCTGCGTATAATTAATTTAAAGCGCAAGTTTTATCGTTATTATATTTCCCAGTTTGTTTTTTATTTATTTTATATTTCTTTTTTATTGTTATTATTCCTCTGCTTCTAACAACAGATGTTCCCCATCAGTCACCAAAAGATATGACTTCCCAATATCTAAATTACAAACATCGGCAGAGTTCGCACCTAAATAAAGTTCACCGTTACAATTGTCTAATGTCATGTGGGGTGAAAAGGTGCCTTTTTTTACTTCTATTGTCGACATCGCCGATGACAGAGTTAATACCTGAGTATCTTTCGTTGTAAATATCCTGATTCGGTACTTTTCTGCAACCGGTGATGGTGTATGCAGATCCGTGGACAGCATCAGGTCACCACTGTCTGCCCAGGATACTGCCCAGAGCTTCTCTGAGTTATTCAGCAAAACATCATCCACCTGATTAACAAAAGTCTGGCTATTGGTATCGGTCACACCAATATTGACTTTTGTTGGTGTTGATGTGGTCCAGCTAATTGAATGATATTGTCCATCGTTATCCAACACTGTCGCAACTTTATTATTGCCGTCGAATAACTGAGAACTGTCGGATGTCTGTTTGACATAAAAGTCTATTGATTCATTAACAATATTAATTAAATCAATCCCGGCTTTTCTGACACTGATATCATCCATTGAACTGACAGAAGGGGTGGGGTCTCCGTCTGAGCCACCTCCGCCGCAGCCAAATAAAAGAACGGTCGTGAGAATTGTTAGCGCTGGCCTAATCATGCTAGGAACCTCGTTATAATAATTTCTGAAGCTCAGGATAAGCATATTGCAAGAACTGATAATTTTTTGACGAATAACGGGGAGAAAATTAAGAAAATAATAAGTGACTGAAAGCGTGTGATTTTTTTGCTCTCAGGAATGAGATTTTGCGCTGAGACAAGAATAAGACCTTGAGTTGAGATAAATGGGGCAGGTTTGAACCTGCCCACAGTGGCATATAGCCGAGGCTGATCGGTCAGTCTGCTTAGCGGCTTAGCACATCTTTCGCTTTAACCCGCTCATGTCCAGCAGACGGGTTGAAATTTCTTCTACCGACAGAGAGCTGGTGTTGAGATAAGGGATGGCTTCACGGCGGAACATGGCTTCCACTTTGTCCAGTTCCTGCTCGCACTGCATCGCACTGGCGTACTGGCTGTTGGCATAACGTTCCTGACGAATGGTAACCAGACGTTCTGGATCGATAGTCAGGCCATAGGTTTTGTAACGATACGGTTCAATCGCTTTCGGCAGCACCAGGCTCTTCATATCTTCCGCAATGAAAGGATAATTCACGGCGCGAATTCCAAATTGCATGGCTAAATAGAGGCTGGTAGGGGTCTTTCCACAACGTGACACACCTAACAAAATGATGTCGGCTTGATCAAGATTGTTGAGAGAAATACCATCATCGTGGGCAAGGGTATATTCAATCGCGGCAATACGATCCTGGTAGCTGGCAGCATCTTTATTGATGCTGTGAGACCGCTGCAGCATTGGTCTCGGCTCTAATTGAAGGTCGTCTTTCAGGGGGACAACCAGCGAGTTCAGAATGTCATAAAAATGCGCTGGGCCTTGCTCAATAACCGCTTTTATTTCAGGGATTACAATGGAATAGAAGACAAGCGGTCGGATACCGGTTTCTTCGTAGGCCGCTTCAATTTTTCGTCGTACAGATTCCGCTCGTTCGATGGTTTCGACGAAGGGAAGGGTCGTTTGGCGGGTTTCAATGTCAAATTGTCCCAGAACAGCATGGCCAAGTGTCTCAGAAGTAATCGCTGTACCATCAGAAACGTAAAACACGTCACGAAAATTAGTTTTGGGCTGCATAAAAAGTTGAATCCTTAAAAAATTTCTGTAGCTTAAAGCTCAATATTACTTATAACAATAACCACACAGGGTGGCTATGCCTCGTTTACATTTTTGAGTGTGACGTTTGCATAGGAAGGTAATACCGGCTGCGACCGCGTTTTTTTTAAACGATGGCGCAATCGTTTAGCCTGAAACTACCCCAATATAACCTGTTGAATCCAATAAAGGAGAATGACCGTGCAACAGAATGTTGTCTGGTACGATGCTTTGTCAATGAACGATGTTGATAAAGTGGGTGGAAAGAACGCTTCATTAGGTGAAATGGTAGCTAACCTGGCAAACGCTGGCGTTAAAGTGCCAAATGGCTATGCGACAACCTCATATGCGTTTAACCAGTTTCTGGAGGCGAATTCGCTGAACGAGCGAATTTACCAGTTGCTGGACTCGTTGGATGTTGACGATGTCAACGCACTGCAACAGGCTGGGGAAACTATTCGTAATTGGGTTCTGGATGCACCGCTGCCTTCAGACCTGGAAGATGATATCCGCAAATGTTACGCCGAGCTGGGCGAAGGTGACGACATGCTGTCTGTCGCGGTACGTTCTTCTGCAACTGCAGAAGACCTGCCGGATGCCTCGTTCGCAGGCCAGCAGGAGACGTTCCTGAATATTCGCGGTATCGACTCTGTTATTGAAGCGGTTAAGCATGTATTTGCTTCTCTGTTCAACGACCGTGCGATTTCTTACCGTGTGCACCAGGGTTTCGACCACAAAGGTGTTGCATTGTCTGCTGGTATTCAGCGCATGGTGCGTTCAGACAAAGCGTCTTCAGGCGTAATGTTTACCCTGGACACCGAGTCTGGTTTTGACCAGGTCGTGTTCGTGACCTCTTCATGGGGTCTGGGTGAAATGGTTGTACAGGGTGCGGTGAACCCGGACGAGTTCTACGTTCATAAACCAACTCTGGAAGCCGGTAACCCGGCGGTAGTACGCCGTACAATCGGTTCTAAGCTGATTAAGATGGTTTACGCCGACGGTAAAGCACTGGGTACTCAGGTTGAGACACTGGAAACGTCTGCTCAAGAACGCAACCAGTTCTCTTTGAACGACCAGGAAATCGAAGAATTGGCGAAACAGGCGCTGATCATCGAGAAACACTACGGTCGTCCAATGGATATCGAGTGGGCAAAAGACGGAATCACTGGTGAGCTGTTCATCGTTCAGGCTCGTCCGGAAACCGTTCGTTCACGTGATGATGCAAGTGTGATGGAACGCTTCCACCTGAACGGCACAGGTAAAGCTCTGATTGAAGGCCGTGCAATCGGTCAGCGTATCGGTAGTGGTGTGGTTCGTGTGGTATCTGACCTGTCTCAAATGGATCAGGTTCAGAAAGGTGACGTACTGGTTGCTGACATGACTGACCCTGACTGGGAACCAGTGATGAAAAAAGCGGCAGCTATCGTGACTAACCGCGGTGGCCGTACATGTCACGCAGCTATCATTGCCCGTGAGCTGGGAATTCCGGCAGTAGTGGGTTGTGGCGACGCGACTGAACTGCTGAAGACTGGTCAGCAAGTAACGGTTTCTTGTGCTCAGGGTGAAACTGGTTACATCTACGAAGGTGAGCTGGACTTTGAAGTTCGTCGCTCAGCGGTTGATGATCTGCCAACCCTGCCTCTGAAAGTCATGATGAATGTGGGTAACCCGGATCGTGCTTTCGACTTCGCTTGTATTCCAAACGAAGGTGTTGGTCTGGCCCGTCTGGAATTCATCATCAACAAGATGATCGGTATTCACCCGAAAGCATTGCTGAACTACAGCGAGCAGTCTGATGAGCTGAAAGCTGAAATCGACAAACGCATTGTAGGCTACAGCGATCCGGTTGAGTTCTACATTGAGAAACTGACTGAAGGGATCTCTACACTGGCATCAGCCTTCTGGCCGAAGCGTGTGATTGTTCGTATGTCTGACTTCAAGTCAAACGAATACCGTAACCTGGTAGGTGGTGTGAACTTCGAACCAACGGAAGAAAACCCGATGATCGGTTTCCGTGGTGCGTCTCGCTACATTTCACCTAAGTTCCAGGATTGTTTTGCACTGGAGTGTGAAGCGATTAAACGTGTTCGTAACCGTATGGGTCTGAAGAACGTAGAAATCATGATCCCATTCGTGCGTACAGTCAGCGAAGCAGCGTCTGTCATCGACCTGCTGGCGAAATTCGACCTGCGCCGTGGTGAAGATGGCCTGAAAGTCATCATGATGTGTGAGCTGCCTTCTAACGCGATTCTGGCGGAAGACTTCCTGAAGTACTTCGACGGCTTCTCTATCGGTTCAAATGACATGACACAGTTGACGCTGGGTCTGGACCGTGACTCCGGTGAAATTGCGCACATGTTCGATGAGCGTAACGAAGCGGTGAAAGCGATGCTGAGCATGGCCATTAAAGCGGCGAACAAAGCGGGTAAATACGTTGGTATTTGTGGTCAGGGCCCGTCGGATCACGATGATCTGGCACAGTGGCTGATGGAGCAGGGCATCGATTCTGTTTCTCTGAACCCGGATACAGTTGTTGAAACCTGGCTACACCTGGGTTCAAAACAATAATTCCATACCAGCTTACCTCGCAATGATCTGATCACTGCGAAACGCTGAATGAAAAAAGCCTGCAATGAAAGTTGCAGGCTTTTTGTTTTGCGAAGCTCAAAATGCAGACTCCCAGCCTTTAGAAGCACATACTTAGAAGCACAGCTCTCAGAAGCACAGCTCTCAGAAGTACAGCTCTCAGAAGTACAGCTCTCAGAAGTATAGTTTTCAGAAGTACCGCTTTCAGAAGTGCAGCTTTCAGAATCGCGGTATTCACAGTAAAGGCATTTATAGCTCATCCAATAAGCAACGTCATCCAAATCACAGCATCTAATGACCTTAGTTTAATGGCCTGAGTTTGAAAACCGCCCTAAAGCGCTGTAGCAGACCATAAGAGCCTCGATGAAGTCGAATGTTATTAGCTCCCCGGATATGAAGCCTCAGAGGCTCTAGCAGGCTATATGAAGCGAAATTCTAAGTATCAAGCACATCCGGCGGTATCAAACGCTGACGAATGTCTGACGACACGCTTACTTTGCTGGTAAGGATTTGGCTTTCAGGTGTTTTTTCACCTTTTTTAATGCCAATTGGCGCTTTAACGGCGAAAGGTAATCAATGAATAAATGGCCGGTTAGGTGGTCAATTTCATGTTGCATCACAATGGCAAGAAAATCGTCACTTTCAATGGTGATTGGAGTTCCATTGCGGTCAAGCGCCGAGACAACGACCGAACTGTAGCGCTCGACATCGGCGTAATAGTCAGGAACCGATAAGCACCCTTCCTGTCCCATTGTTTTATGTGCCCCACTGACCACGTCAGGGTTAATCAGTATCAAAGGTTCATTACGTTGCTCGGAAAGGTCGATAACAACAACGGCTTCTCTCCTACCGACCTGAGTAGCGGCTAAACCTATACCATTGCTGGTGGCGTAAAGTGTTTCCAGCATGTCATCAATAAGTTGTTGCACCGCTTTAACATCATCAACTTTTTCGGCTTGTACCTTGAGTTTTGGGTCTGGTGCGGTGAGTATGTCTAAAATGGCCATAATATCCTTCTTGTTAAACATCTTTCGATCCTGAGACCGGATAATACCTGTTTTAAGCTGTGTTTTTGAGATTTGTTTAAAGAGGGCAGTTGCAGGGGATGTTGTGGTGGTTTGCGGAAAGACTCTGTGAGAGAGGGGGAGGTGAATGTTTGTAAGCAGAAAAGTTGCAGATAAAGAAAAGCCGCCAGGAAACATGGCGGCAAATTCAAAAGTACAACAGTGTTATTATTATGTGTAGGGCTTATTTCTTAGCAAATTCTGGGTAAGTTTTGTAGCGAACACCCATCATCTGTTCCATACAGTGAACAACCTGGCAGCTGTAGCCGAATTCGTTATCGTACCAGATGTACAGTACGCAACGTTTGCCTTGAGCGATAGTTGCTGCACCGTCAACAACACCCGCGTGGCGTGAGCCTACGATGTCGCTGGATACGATTTCAGTTGATTGCGTGTAATCAATCTGACCAGAAAGCGGTGAGTTCAGCGCCATCTCACGCAGGTATGTGTTCAGCTCGTCTTTCTCAGCTTCTGAGTTCAGGTTCAGGTTAGCAACGGCCATAGACACGTTTGGTGTCGGTACGCGGATTGCGTTACCAGTCAGCTTACCACTCAGTTCAGGTAGCGCTTTAGCTACAGCTTTCGCAGCACCTGTTGAAGTCAGAACCATGTTCAGTGATGCAGAACGACCACGACGCTCGCCGCTGTGGAAGTTATCGATCAGGTTCTGGTCGTTAGTGTATGAGTGAACAGTCTCGATGTGACCAGAGTCAATGCCGTACTTGTCGTTAATCGCTTTCAGTACTGGCGTAATGGCGTTAGTTGTACAGCTAGCGGCTGAGATGATGGTGTCATTTTCCAGAATCACAGATTCGTTCACACCAAATACAACGTTCTTAATATCGCCTTTACCTGGAGCGGTCAGCAGAACTTTCGCTGCGCCAGGGGAAGCCAGGTGCTGGCTCAGACCTTCGCTGTCACGCCAGATACCGGTGTTATCAACAACCAGTGCGTTGTTGATGCCGTAAGTGGTGTAATCAACATCAGCAGGGCTGTTCGCGTAAATAACCTGGATGTAGTTACCGTTAACGATGATGGCTTTGCGCTCTTCGTCAACAGTGATGCTGCCATTGAATTGGCCGTGTACTGAGTCACGACGCAGCAGGCTGGCACGTTTTTCCAGGTCACCACCTTTACCGCCACGAACAACGATAGCTTTCAGGCGCAGAGGGTAACCCTGGCCGCTTTTCTCGATAAGCAGACGAGCAAGCAGACGGCCGATACGACCAAAGCCGTACAGAACAACGTCACGAGCTTCGACAGACTGCGTGCTGTTGATGGATTCAATCAGTGCAGTTTGCAGGAAGTCCTGGATATTGCTTTCGTCGTTGTTAGTTTTCCAGTATGTCGCGGCAAGTTGGCCGACATCGATACGACAAGGAGAGAGATCCAGTTCAGTCAGCGCTTGGATTAAAGGCAGGGTTTGAGTCGGTGAAACTTCGCAGCCGGTGTAACGGCGGGCCAGACGGTGTGATTTGATTAGATCAATCACTGAAGTGTTAACTACCTGACGACCAAATAGCAGCACTTCTACACCTTTTTGGCGATATAGCTGACCTAGCAGTGGAGCGATGGTTTCGGCGTCGGTTTGGCTGGTTTGCCAGTCTAGCAGGTATTTTTCTGGACTCATCTTTCGTTTGGACCTTTCACTTAGGGAAGATAGAGGTAAAACCGTTATTTTCGGCTTGTGATGTTATTGTTATGATTTTTGATGGCGGGAAGTGTAACGTTTGCGTCGTTTTTATCCTAGTAAAATTAATGATTTATAAATGTGATCTAAAACGTCGATAAAAGGTGATGATGCGCAAACTTTGAGTGAACGTTTATGTAACACATTTAACTTACCGAGCACTTTTTTTTAGCAGATAATTAGCGAATGAAATATCACCGCTTTTTGAGTAAATTCTTTTCAATTTGCATCCAGAATCCGGTAATACGCCGCTTTAAGGCTGTCCCTCTGATTTTTCCTTAAAGACCTCATTAAAAATCAATTGGTTATTTCCTGCCCAAAGTTGGCAGATTTTTTGCTCCTTCATTTTTAACGTTCAAACAGTCGTCCCTTAGCAAGTCTGGTGGTTGTTGCATGTGCCTTGCAAGTAGCAAGCACAAGCAACAGGCGTTAGGTGGCAACTGTATCATTCGGAATCCTGATGGTTGGGTATTTGTGATGGCGCTCAGTGCCTGCGACTAAGAACTCAGCCTGTGGAACACCGAATGTGTGATGAGGAAGCTCTGTGATGAGGTAGCTCAATGGTGCATTCTGGTTCAGATCATTCCCGGTTTAGGCCGACTTGCCGCCCATGGCGAACTCAATTTGGGCTACAGCTTAGGCTGGGACGAGTGATCGTGATGATTTATAGCTTTGTGATGGTAATGAGCCTGCTGATGGTGGTGCTCTACGTCACGAAGCTGACGGTGCTGAGAGCGGAACAGTCAGTTCAGCTGGCGATGAGTATGGCTCTGCCGCTCGGTGCTGAGCGGTCTGCCTATGCCAGAACGAAGGCGCCGGGCAAAGAGGGTGGGGTTGATCATTCGGTTATGCCTGTTGACACCGACGTGTTTGCTATAACAGAAACCCCCTCAAAAACCGGTATGCCGTACATGACGGATGACCGATTGAAGGAAGAGGCGTTCACCCTGAAGCACGCTGAGGCCTTGGTTGAGCAATTGTTTAAGCATGACGACAACATTACCCGGTTGGTTGTCACTCTATCCGGGGATAATAAGGTTAACAGCGTAGAGGTTATCGGTACGCGTCTGGCGCACCGGCAAAGCGAGGAGGCAATTTGTTCTTCAGGGCTTTGTACATCAGAGATTGCTGTATCAGCACTTGAAGCAACAGAACTTGAAGCATCAGAGCTTGGTGAATCACAGCTTTGCTCTTCTGTGTGTTGCCCTTCGGTGAAAGGGTATCCATTGTGGACCCTCAATATTACGGGGAGCCTGGGGGACCCGCCTCAAAAGTCGATGGTGTATCAGGTTGACTACTGTATTGCGGTAATGTGGTTTAGCGCCTTCAGCAAAGCACTGCCTCTGCTGGTGATCTATCTGATGAGCCTTAGTGCCGCTTTTGTGATTCTCTACCGCTGGCTTCACAGGCAATCTCAGGAGTCCCGACGCCTGCTTGAAACGGGTTTGGCAATGACCGAACAGTTAACAGAAGAACTTCGCGATTGTCGGCAACCAGCACCATCAACGTTCGATTCCTCGGTATCATCCCAATTGAAACAATATCCTGATATATGGGCGAATGTTAGTCATGAGCTCTGTACGCCGTTAAATGGCATTCTGGGCTTTGTGCAATGCCTTGAACATGAGCATGCTTTGTCTGATAAGCCGCTATATAAAGGAGGAGATAAAGGAAGAAATAAAGGAATAGATAAAGAGGCAAGTGACGTAGCAAAAGCGAAAAGCCATAAAGATGAAATTCTACCAGTGGCAAAAGAGGCGGAAATAGCAGCGCCAACACCAGCGTCAACAGTAGAAACTGTGTCACCGATGCTGGAGCAGACCGCGTTTATTAAACAGGCCGCGTTGACACTGAATCATTCGATCGAGGGTTTGCTGGATTATCTTCGGTTGGAGCAAGGTGATGTGGTGACCGAGATGCAGTGCGTGCGGGTGTCGCAACTGGTTAGGCAGTGTGTCGATAACATTACTGCTCGCGCGACAGAGAAGCGGCTTCTGCTGGATGTCAGGCTTCCGTCTGATGCTAATCTGCCCGTCATGCTTGATACCCAACATCTGCAAAAAATCATTGGCTGCTTGCTGGACAATGCGGTGAAGTTTACCGATGACGGTGAGATCAGGGTGAGTGTGACGTTAACACCTCAAGCGGCAGCATTGCCACAAAATGGCGAGCCGGAAGATGACCGTTCCGTGAGTGAACGCGTGCTGCTGTCCGATGTTGATATCGATATTCGCATTCAGGATTCCGGGGGAGGGATTCCTGTCAATCGTCTACAGGCGGTGTTTCGTCCTTTTATACAGGCGGATGCTGCAGTGGCAGAACATTATGGTGGTCTTGGCCTCGGGCTGACCATTGCCAGTCGACTTGCGAAGCTGATGGGTGCCAGGTTGCGCTTGAACAGCAGTAAAGGCAAAGGCGTGGAATGTTGTCTGACGCTGACGGCGAATCAGGCCACGCAGGGAACCCTCCCTGTTGAAGGGACATTCCGGACATGTGATTTATCCCGGTTTAAGGCCTGCTCTGTTCTGGTGGCAGACGACAGCAAGGTGAACCAGCTGTTAGTAAAAGCCCTGCTGGTATCGATGGGGATGAGCCGCATTAGATTTGCTGATGACGGGCGGCAAGCGGTGGCTGCCGTGAAGGCTAACCAACCGGATGTGGTGTTGATGGACTGCCAGATGCCGCAGATGAACGGTATCGAGGCCACAGCTGCCATCAGGCGATACTACGGTAGCAATCAACTTCCCGTTGTGGCACTGACAGCCAATGTTTCGGAGACTGAGCGACAACGTTGCCTGAATGCCGGGATGAACGATTTTGTCACCAAGCCCGTCTTTAAAACTGAACTGTTTCAGGCGCTGTGGGCGGTATTAGAGGCAAAGCAGCCAAAATAAAACAGGAACCATCAGGCTCCTGTTTTTGATTCACTTGTTTTGAATGATGTTGCGGTCAGGTTCAGTGACTCAGCAGCACACCTTCTTTCCCCGCCAGCGTCAGAGACAGCTCGCCATGTTTGCAGCTCCATTCATCCCCGGTCAGCAGATCGGTCAGTGTCCCTTCCTCAATGCCTACCTGCCACAGGGGTAGGGTAAAGGTAGCGGCATGGTCGCTGTTGTTGATTAAACAAAGTGTGGTTTCTTGCTCTGTAGATCGAGAAAAAGCCAGCGCATTATTCTGTCCATGTAGCCACTGCAAGCTACCTTCCTGTAAAGACGGACGCGTCTTCCTCAGCTCAATAAGTTGACGGACATATTGAAAGGTATTGCTGATTTTTTCTGTTGGTTGGGTAATGCGATCCCATGGGAAGCAACGGCGGTTATCCGGATCCATCCCGCCTTCCAGGCCGACTTCAGTACCGTAATACAGACACGGTGTACCGACGTACGCAAACAGCATCAGCAGTGCCAGTTGCATGGTGGCTTCATCGCCATCAAGCAGGGTGAAAAAACGCATGGTGTCATGGCTGTCGAGCTGGTTCAGCTGCGCCAACTGGTTCTGCCACGGAATTTGTGCCCGAGCTTCATCCAGCCAGGCGATCAGTTCTTCGGCGTCAATCTGGCAGTTGTGATAGGCAATATCTTTATGGGCAAAGAAGGCCCGCACCGGGTGGGCGAATCCGAAATAGTTCATTGCTGCATCTTCCTGATCGCCCTGCAACCATTGGGTCGCTTCAAAGAAGTGTTCGCCGAGAATCAGGCAGTCCGGATTTACTGATTTCGCCGCCTCGCGAAAGGCTTTCACGTAATGGGCATTGTTTTTTGCTCCGGCTCCTTCACCCAACATATGAATGACATCAAATCGCCAGCCATCAATATTGTAAGGTGGCCGCAGCCAGGTTTTGATAACGGCGTTGTCACCTGCGTAGAGGTAGTTCTGGACTTTCGGATTGGAGAAATTCAGCTTGGGCAGGGTATCGATGCCGTTCCAGCCGATATACTGGTTGGTGGCGCCGTCAAACTGGTAATAGTCCCGATACGGAGAATCCGGATGATTGTAAGCGCCTGGCGTAGACGTTTGTCTGCCGTATTTATCAAACCACGGATGATCAACCGAGGTGTGGTTAAACACCGCATCAAGGATGATTTTCATATCACGGCGATGAATATCTGCCACCAGTTCGGCAAACTGTGTATTCGTACCTAAGTGCGGATCAATTCGCAGATAGTCGGTGGTGTCGTACTTATGGTTGCTGGGGGCACTGAAAATCGGGTTCAGATAGAGCGTGGTGACGCCGAGTTGAGCCAGGTAATCCAGCTTGGAGTGAATGCCTTGCAGATCGCCACCATAAAACTCACTGGCACCGTTGCGGTTGTCGCACTCTTCATTATTGTCATGGCCGGATACCGCGTCTCCCCACTGTTTGGCGATAACAGGCAGTTGATCCCCTCTCAGGCAATATTCCTGATCCTGAACACTGATTGTCGGATCGCCGTTGCAGAATCGATCCGGGAAGATCTGGTAAAACACTTGCTGTTTCACCCAGCCCGGAGGGTGATCTTGTCGGTTGTATTTAAAATGCTGATGGCGGCTCGGCATTCGCGGGCTGATGCCCTGCGCATGTAACCACCACTGACGGCTGTTCTGCATGACTTTAAAGCAGTAATGCGTCATGGTTTTATCTTGGTTCAGCGGAATTTGACCGTGCCAGAATTGCCGTTTTCCCATCTGCTGGCCACGCTCCATATCGACAAGACGTTCTTCATTGTCGGGTTCGCAGCGAATAAAAATGGCGGTAATTGGCGTGTCAGCATCGCTGACCAGAGTAAGGTTCAGAGTCTGGTCGGTGACTTCAATCCACGATGGATCCTGTCCGTGGAAAAGAAAAGGCGTATTCATCATTGTACTAATAGCCCCCTGTATGGAAGTGTTGATCTACCTTACTGGTTTTGCAGGTAAATAAAATCCTCCTGCCTCAATTTTTGGAGGCGTAGTGCGGGGCGTAGCTGTAATAACAGCCTGTTGCAGCACATTAAAAATGTACGCTTGCGGATTTGACCTGTGTGTCGATGAGAAAAATAAGGTTCGATTTGAACGACATACTGTGATGAAGCCACTCCCCGTCTTTAAGTTAAATGGAGCAGGGGCTGCTGGTCTGGGCGGCGATTTCTTCTTTTCGCAGCGGCATGCTGTCTATCAGCTGGGTCAGATACTGCCAATTGGTGGTATCGCGCCAACGGTATTTTTCTTTGCCGTCTTTACCAATCAGAATGGCGGTATGGCTGCTTTCATCAATGTTGTATTTGAGGGTCAGGCGGCGTACTTCTTCTGGGCTGAGAAGATCGCCAGGTTGGTTAAAGCCGTCTTTCGTCATAACAAATACCATGATGTCCCGCTCTTTGAGCAGGCAATCATTCATCAGAGATTCTTTGAGGAAGCTGTCGACGTGCAGATCTTTTTCAGGTGCAAAGTACAGAATGGTTCGGTGATTCCAGTGAATGGATCCGTAAGGGTAGGCGAGTAGTAGCGGTGATCCGGCCATGAGAAGGAGGATCATCAGCCATTGAACACAAATCTTCATCATCGTTCTCCCTCCGCCGTTGACTGAGTATGGAGAGTGGCTTAGTCAATCACGGTCTGAAGCGGGTTATGGCCGTTGTGCCATTGCCAATATCTAACGACGCGCCTGTCGGATTGGATCAACGATAAGAAACGGTCTGAGTGTCTTACGCAAATAATTGTTGGTTGATCGTCTTAAATCGCCTGCAGCGAAGAAATCTGAGTGTTGTGTCTCAGTATAGAACACCAAGGTGGAAAAAAAGCCGGAGTCACTCCGGCTTGAATAGGCAAGGGCGCAGTGTTAACACTGCGCCGCTAATCTTCCCTCTGAATCACTTTGTGAGCTGTTCGAAAACGTGCCCAATGGCAAAAGCAAGAAGAGGCGGAGGTATAAATTTAGGACACCGTGTATTTGGACAGGTGTTCAGACACATAGTCAATAAACACCCGCAGGCGAGCCGGCATGAACTTGGTTTGCGCAAATTGCAGGGCAATGTCACCTTGATAGTTGCCTTTAATTGTCCAGTCTGCCAGCACCTGTTTCACGCTGCCTTCTTCCAGTGCTTTTTTGATGACAAAATCCGGAAAAATACCGATTCCCAGTCCGTCCATAACACCACGCAGGCGCATCTGGGAGTGGTTAACGGCGTAGCGTCCTGTCACGGCGACCGTGTGGGATTCATTTTCTTTAACAAACTCCCAAATATGATCGGTGGGGGTTTCGCCAAGGTACAGGCAGTCGTGCTGACGTAACTCTGTCGGGTGCATGGGTGTACCGCGTTGTGCCAGATAGTCAGGGCTGCCACATAAGCTCAGGCTGACCTTACCCATTTGCTTTAAAACCAGCCCTTCGGTCGGTTTTTCTGTCAGACGGAAAACCACATCAATCCCTTCCGAGATCAGATCAATCTCTCCATCGCGAGCTTTCAGCTTGAGCTCGATGTCCGGGTACTTCGTTAAAAACGGCAGTACCATCGGCTGAAGTACAATGCTCAAAAACGCTTTCGGCGCTGCGACGGTTAACGAACCCGATGGGGTTGTGTGCTCCGAACTGGTGAACTCAACCACCTGCTTAGTCGCTTCAATCAGCGTACAGCATTGATTGTAAATACCTTTACCGGACTCTGTGATAACCAGTTTACGGGTGGTGCGTTCGAGCAGCTTGGTCGACAGGGTATGCTCCAGACGAGAAAGCTGTTTGCTCAGGGCTGACGGAGTGACGCCGAGTTTGCGGGCGGCTGCGGTAAAACTTCCCTCATCAACCACTATCTTAAAAACGGCCAGCTCCGACATCAGGGCAATTAATGTATTTGTGTCCATAATTCAAGAGTCCTTTTCCGGAAGAGGGGATAATAGTCTGAAAGGGGTTTGATTAGAATGGCGTTACATGAGGTAACCTGTGAAATTAGCATTTTTGCAGGTATGTCACCTAATCTAAAAATGGAAATATTGCAAAAGTAAATAATCATACTATTTACTTCCACCAAGCGGGAGCAGCCTGCGCGGTGTCTTGCCAATAATGAGAGGAACATCATGTCTGCCGCATTTTATGACCAAATCAATCAGCAAATCGAAGACGTTAAAGCTGAAGGTCTGTACAAATCCGAACGTATCATCACTTCAGCGCAGAAAGCTGCTGTTTCTATCAACACCGGTGAAGAAGTACTGAACTTCTGTGCGAACAACTACCTGGGTCTGGCTAACCACCCGGCGCTGATTGAAGCGGCGAAAGAGGGGATGGACACGCACGGTTTCGGTATGGCTTCCGTTCGTTTTATCTGCGGTACGCAGGATTCTCATAAAGAGCTTGAGCGCAAGCTATCTGACTTCCTGGGTATGGAAGATACAATCCTGTACACCTCTTGTTTCGATGCTAACGCCGGTCTGTTCGAGACCATTCTTGGCGCAGAAGATGCCATTATTTCGGATGCACTGAACCACGCGTCTATCATTGACGGTGTGCGTCTGTGTAAAGCAATGCGTTTCCGCTACTCGAACAACAATATGGCAGAGCTGGAGCAGCAACTGATCGCGGCTAATGAAGCGGGTGCACGCCATAAGCTGATCGTGACTGACGGTGTTTTCTCTATGGACGGTGTGGTTGCTAACCTGCCTGCTATCTGTGACTTGGCTGACAAATATGATGCTCTGGTCATGGTTGACGATTCTCACGCTGTTGGTTTCATGGGTGCAAACGGTCGCGGTACTCATGAGTACCACGATGTTATGGGTCGCATCGACATCATTACCGGTACCCTGGGCAAAGCAATGGGTGGTGCATCAGGCGGTTACACCTCTGGTAAAAAAGAAGTGATTGACTGGCTGCGTCAGCGTTCACGTCCGTACCTGTTTTCTAACTCAGTGGCCCCGGCGATTGTTTCAGCTTCACTGCGAGTACTGGATCTGCTGGAAGAAAGCGGTTCACTGCGTGATCAGCTATGGGATAACGCGGCTCACTTCCGTACGCGTATGACTGAAGCCGGCTTTACTCTGGCAGGCGCAGATCACGCCATTATTCCAATCATGCTGGGCGACGCTAAAGTCGCTGCAGAGTTTGCAGAGCGCGCGCTGGCGAAAGGTATTTACGTTATCGGCTTCTCATTCCCGGTTGTACCAAAAGGTCAGGCACGTATTCGAACTCAGATGTCTGCCGCGCATTCGCGTGAGCAACTGGATAAAGCTATCGATGCCTTTATCGAAGTCGGTAAAGACATGGGGATTATCGGCTGATTCAGTGCGATAACAGAACATGGATTTCTAGGGCCGGAGGCAGCCGTGAAACCTGCCTCCGGATCTCTACCCTGCAGTAGGAACAACACATGAAAATCAAAGCTCTTTCTAAACTAAAGCCTGAAGAAGGTATTTGGATGACCGAAGTGGACAAGCCTGAGCTTGGCCACAATGATCTGCTGATTCGTATCAAGAAGACAGCCATCTGCGGTACTGACGTACACATCTACAACTGGGACGAATGGTCACAGAAAACGATCCCGGTTCCTATGGTTGTTGGCCATGAGTACGTGGGTGAAGTTGTAGGTATCGGTCAGGAAGTGCGTGGTTTTGAAATTGGTGACCGTGTTTCCGGTGAAGGCCACATCACTTGTGGTCACTGCCGTAACTGTCGCGGTGGCCGTACGCACCTGTGCCGTAACACTATCGGTGTAGGTGTAAACCGTGAAGGTGCATTTGCCGAATATCTGGTGATTCCTGCGTTTAACGCTTTCAAGATCCCGGCGAACATCTCTGATGATATGGCTGCGATTTTTGACCCGTTTGGTAACGCGGTTCACACGGCACTGTCGTTTGACCTGGTTGGTGAAGATGTGCTGATCACCGGCGCTGGCCCAATTGGTATCATGGCGGCTGCGGTTGCGAAACACGTTGGTGCCCGTCACGTGGTGATCACTGATGTGAACGAATACCGTCTGGATCTGGCGCGTAAAATGGGCGTAACCCGAGCTGTAAACGTTGCCGAAGAGAAACTGGAAGATGTGATGGCCGAGCTGGGCATGACAGAAGGTTTTGACGTGGGCCTGGAAATGTCAGGCGTACCGTCAGCGTTCAACAGCATGCTGACCAGCATGAACCACGGCGGTAAGATTGCACTGCTGGGTATTCCACCGTCAGACATGGGCATCGACTGGAACCAGGTGATCTTCAAAGGTCTGATCATCAAAGGCATCTACGGTCGTGAAATGTTCGAAACTTGGTACAAGATGGCAAGCCTGATCCAATCAGGTCTGGATCTGAACCCAATTATCACTCACCACTTCAAAGTTGATGACTTCCAAAAAGGCTTCGACGCCATGCGTAGCGGGCGTTCCGGCAAGGTCATCCTTGATTGGGAATAAGATTGAGAGCGCTCCGGAAGGGGCGCTTTTTCATTTCCACGGCGCTGTATGCATAAACAGTAGAATGGAAGATGGGGCGGTATTTAGCCCCAAAAAAAGCCCCAATTTAGCCCCAAAGCTAATTACAAAAAAGCCCCAAGGATTCTTGGGGCGTTTTTACTTGTACTGATACATCCACTGCCAAACACGTTGGCAGGTAAATTCGTGCGATCCCACTCTGACCTACCCTTTTCATTCCTTCCAGAGCAAAGCTTGTCAGCACGAGTCATTCCACGCTCATTTGCCCCCGATTTTGCCAATACCTCCGCGTTACTTCAGCATGGCTTAATTGCTAACGGCACCGATGCCCTGGGAACCTGCCCAGATAACCACTCATTCGCCTGAGCACGGCCAACCAGCAATGGCATGCGATGATGGTAAGGAAGGCATTGGTAATCTGCCTCCGCCGTTAGCAACAGCAGTTTCGGTTCGTCTGCTGGAAACCAAATGCCAGCCATATACAGTGGCCGCTGCTCCTCGTGAGCGAACAGGTACTTTTGTTTTCTGGGATTGCCTTCATCTCGCCATTCATACCAACCTGAGCACGGCACCAGACACCGATGGTTCGCCATCGCATCACGAAAGGTTTTCTTCTGAGCCGCCGTTTCCGACTGGGCATTGATGATCATATGGGTTGCCCAGCCTGGCTGAATACCCCAATGCGTCAATAGTGGTTGGTAGCATGCCTGCTGGTGGATCAGCACCGTGACCTCATTGGTCGGCCTCAAGTCCATGTTTTCCTGCGGAGAATACTCGCACTCCATTTCGTCCCTCACCATTTTTGCCAGCCAGCTGTCGATGCTGAATCGTCCACACATAATGCTTACCTTTTCATCTGTTGTTCTATTGAAATGATCGAGCGCTTGCAAAACACCCTGGTAGCGTTGAAAATAATACTGTATATATAAACAGTGTTGTTGCAGTATGAACGTCATCCCAATTTGTGCAAGTGCCGGTATCACAGGTTTTGAGAGTCCGGCAGCCGATTACCTTCAGTTACCACTCAGCCTGGATGAACTCCTGGTTGAACATCCCAGTGCCACTTTTATCGGACGGGCTCAGGGTCGCTCGATGGAAGGGGTCGGGATATTCGATGGCGATATCCTGATTGTAGATCGTCATGTCTCGGTGTCAGACCACGATGTCATCGTCGCTAATTACAATGGTGAATTCGTCTGTAAGATCATCGATATTCGCCAGAGGCGATTGCTCTCAGCCGCCTCTGGGTATCCGCCGCTCTGGATAAGTGGCGATGATCAGTTCTCTGTCGAAGGCGTCGTGGTTCGTTCAATACGCTGCCACCGGGCCAGCCGGTTATTGGAGGCCTGATGTTTGCCCTGGTTGATGCCAACAGTTTCTATTGCTCTGCCGAGCAGGTCTACCGGCCAGACTGGCGTGGAAGGCCGATCATTGTGCTCAGCAATAATGACGGTTGTATCGTGGCCGCAAACCGGCAGGCGCGAGAAGCTGGCATTGAAAAATTCAAGCCGTACTTTGAAGTGAAGGGGCTGTGCAAAGCCAAAGGCGTGATTGTCTGCTCATCCAACTACGAGCTCTATGGAGACTTGTCCGGCAAAATGATGGAAGTGATCGGCCGCTTTGCCCCAGAGCAACATATCTACTCCATTGATGAATCCTTTCTTTCCTTTCAGCACTGCAGTAAAGCTATCCCTGATTTTGCAGAGCATGCTGCTTTGCTCAGACGAACGGTATGGAAAGAATGTCGGTTGCCTGTCTGTGTCGGAATGGCACCAACGCTGACGCTGGCCAAGGTGGCTAACCACGCGGCGAAGAAAATTTCCGGTTATCAGGGCGTTTGTGTGTTGGACGAGAGCAGAGTATGGCGTTCAGTACTGGCTCAGATGATGACCCGAGACATATGGGGAATCGGTGGGCGTATTGCCAGGCGGTTATCACTGATGGGGATTGAAACGGCGTTGCAGCTGGCCGATATGCCCCCAGGCCTTGCCAGAAAGCAGTTTAATGTCGAACTGGAGCGGACAGTTCGAGAACTCAACGGTCAGCCTTGCAAAGTCTGGGATGAGGCGAGAGCAGACAAGAAACAGATCTTCTCAACCCGCAGTATGGGGCAGCGCATTACCTCCCTGACCGAACTGGAGCAGGCACTGTGCAAGCATGCTGGCATAGCGGCCGCTAAGGCTCGACGACAACAATCATTGTGCCGCCATATACTCATTTTTGCGGGAAACTCACCGTACGATGAAGAGCCAGTGAGCAGACGTTTTCAGTATAGGTTTGCCTGCGCGACAGATGACACCCGGCAATTAACACAACTCGCATCTCAAGCCGCCAAATCACTCTTTATTCCGGGTGTACGCTACTACAAAGTGGGTGTCGGAATAATCGACCTAGAAGACGCCCGCCATGCCCAGCAAGACTTGTTCAACACTTCTCCATCAAACCCAACACTGATGAAAGCTTTCGATGGCATCAATGGAAAGTTTGGTTCAGATACCGTGTTTATAGCCGCTCAGGGAGTCACCCCTAAGTGGGCCATGCGCCGTGAATTTCTGTCCCCACAGTACACCACCAAGTGGCGGGATTTACCGATTATCAAATGCGGCTAGTGTATTGATAACTCATTGATAGATTAACATTACTAAGTTAACGGTGGATTCAAAAAGTGGGGGCAGGTCACCTTATCACCACCAAAGTCGTTTCTGGACAAAAGTGAGTTAGATTTGACGCTCAATGTCGATCACTTTAGATAAATTGGATTTGCTAAATCTAAGTAGACAACGTTGTTTTTTAGTGACGTAGTTGATGTCTAATCACTTCATTACCTTTGAATTAATAGCGGTATGTCAACAATGTGTACACAAGCTCAGTATCGGATATTCACATAGTGATATATTTTTGAGTGAAAATCCTTTTAAGGAAGCCTTAAGAAAATGCTTTCTAATCTGGCTGGAACGAGAAGACACGAATTATGACTACCGAGAATCAATTCATTAAAATTGGAAGTGCTCCCGATGTTATCGAGTTAACTCCAAAGGAAGGCGACTCCAACTCATTTACAACCGTATCTACCTCGATATGGGGAGAGCATGGTACAGAAATTTCTATAGAAAAACTTCGTCAGCAAATCGAACCATGGTTAACAGCTTTGTTTCAATCAGAACACCTAAACTTATTAATTGGCGCGGGATTAAGCACATCAGTTCAAATGTCGGCTACTGGTGAACCGCCGGTTGGTATGGGGTGGATAAAAGATTTATCCGTTTACAAGGCTGAGATAGATAAGTTTGCAGAGGAGGCTGCTGAAAAATCAGGTCGACAAGGAGGAAATATCGAAGATCAGATTCGTGCAATCAGCGAGCTTATTCGTGGGCTAGAAATAATGACAATTTTAAATCCAGTCCCACCACCACAACAACCTCTTGATCCAAATCCTCCCTATAGAGACTTAAAATATGAGCTAACAGCTCTAAAAAAAGAGCTTTCTAGATCTATGGGGAAATTCTCTGAATCAGTCAGTAACGGCGAATATCTGATAAAACATGCTGAATTGGATAAGAAAGAAGAAACATTTAACTATCTTGTTAGTTTCTTGATGAGCTTTGCCAGCAGAACAGCCACGCGTGATAGGTTACATATTTTTACCACAAACTATGACCGTATCATTGAAGTAGGAGCCGAGCTGGCAGGTTTGAGACTCATCGACAGATTCGTAGGTAGTTTAGCTCCCGTTTTCCGTTCTTCACGATTAGAAGTAGATTACCACTATAATCCGCCGGGTATCAGAGGAGAGCCTAGGTATCTAGAAGGTGTTGCAAGATTCACCAAGCTACATGGTTCATTAGATTGGCACGAGCAAGATGGCGCTATTCGAAGGTTTGGTTTACCTTTTGGCGCAAAATCGGTTGAACCTTTTTTGGAAGCAGAAGGCCACGGTGCTAACGGTTTCGAACAGCTGATGATTTATCCAAACTCGGTAAAAGATCGAGAAACTGCAGAATATCCATATGTGGAACTGTTTAGGGATCTGGCAGCCGCCACAAGCAGGCCAAATAGTGCTCTAGTTACTTACGGATACAGCTTCGGTGACGAACACATTAATAGAGTAATTGAAGACATGCTAACGGTTCCATCGACTCATCTTGTGATCATTGCTTTCGGTGACCCTCTCGGTCGAATAATGCGTTTTTACAGTGCAAGTCCACGAAAAGCACAAATCACATTATTGATGGGAACGCATTTGGGCGATCTGAAAACACTCGTTGAAAACTACCTACCTAAGCCTGCGATAGATAGAACTTCTATCAAAATGGCTGACTTGCTTAAGCAACGAGGTTTCTTACAAAGTGATAGCTCAGCAATGACTGGTGGGGGGGCTGAACTATGAGCTACTTGCCGATTGAAAGATTAGAGCAACTTCGAGTTGGTAGTGTCGATTTCGTATCTCCGAATGAAATCAAAGTATCTCTAGAAATTGACTCCCCTGATTCTGTATCGCTTCAAGGAGGGGCACCTCGTAACTTTCCCCGAATTAATAGCTACATACTAGTTAGTAGCGATGATGGTTACCTTGTAGGCCAAGTAGAATGGATAGCAGTAGAACGCTCTCCATATCCTAAAAGAAAGGGGTTGCAAGACTTCGGGCTAATCGACCTACCATTCCCAATCAAAAAATTAAGTGTGAATCCTGTTGGAACACTCAGAAGAAATACGGATAGCTTTAAGTTCACCCGCGGGACAGATGCTTTCCCATCTGTAGGGGATTCTGTTTTACTGCCAACTGACGAACAGCTGAAAGCTATTATAGAGTCAGGGGATAACAGGCGAGTCAAAATTGGTGAAAGTCCCTTAGCAAATAATGCAGAGATCATGGTTGACCCAGATAGATTATTCGGTCGCCATATCGCGGTTCTAGGTAATACTGGTAGTGGTAAATCGTGCTCGGTAGCGGGGCTTATCCAGTGGTCGTTAGATGCTGCAACAATGGAGGGAAAGCTTCCTAACGCAAGATTCATTGTTCTCGATCCAAATGGTGAATATAGTCGCGCATTTGGAGCAAAATCCAAATACAAAGGAAAAGTGTTGCGTGTAGAAGCCAAAGCTGAAAATGGAGAACAGAACCTTAAGGTTCCCTCGTGGCTTTGGAATAGCTCAGAATGGGGAGCGTTCACGCAAGCAAGTCCTAAAGTACAATTACCGTTGCTACGTCGCGCATTAAGAGCTATGAGAAATGATGTATCTACTCAAGATGACGTTACTATCCAAGCCAAGCACTTCTGTGGTGTCTTATTAGTTTCCTTGAGACAGACCATTAGCCAAGGGAAAATTTATACAGATGTTGGTCCTGCCAAAGGCTTCGCCGAAAGCCTGTCTTCATGGAGTACAAGTCTTCTTGCATTGAAGGACAAAATAGCTGACGCATCCTTAGATACAGCAATCGACTCTATAGAAAGTTATCTATCAACAAGGCGTGGTATTGACTGGCCAGCAAAACCGACAATCCTTGATACTGATAAACTGCTTGAAGACTTAAGAACTTGTTACGAAGCTCTCGGTGGGAATGAATGTGAACTACTTCCAAAAAGTGAAGATACACCGATTAGGTTCGAAGGAGAGGACTTTGTATCGTATCTTGAGGTTCTTGCACAAGAAACAGGCACTGAGCAATTTGTAGATTTTCTACTTACGCGAATTCGTACAATGTTAGGCGATACAAGAATAAGTGAAATTACGAATGATACTCAAGAGCCAGTTTCTTTAGAGAATTGGTTGAGCACATTTTTAGGTGAAAAGTCAGGTTGCAGCCTCACCGTTATTGACCTGTCTCTTGTTCCAAATGAAATTGTTCATTTGATGACAGCCGTAATATCTCGCGTTACCTTTGAAGCTCTTCAGCGTTACAGAAAGATAAATGGTGTAGCTCTTCCTACTGTTATGGTGGCCGAAGAAGCTCATACTTTTATAAAAAGATACAAAGAAGACAGCGAAAGCCAAAGTGTGTCAGACATTTGTTGTAAGGTGTTTGAGAAAATTGCACGTGAAGGACGAAAGTTTGGTTTGGGCTTAGTTGTTTCTTCACAACGACCCTCTGAGCTTTCACCAACTGTATTATCACAATGTAATACCTTTTTACTTCATAGAATAAGTAATGACAGGGATCAGGAGCAAGTTCACCGGTTAGTGCCAGATAACATGAGGGGACTGTTACGAGAACTCCCTTCCCTTCCTTCACGACATGCTATTTTACTCGGGTGGGCATCAGAATTGCCTGTTTTAGTCAGGATGAATGAACTATCTGAGCATCAAAGACCACAGTCGGATGACCCAGATTTCTGGAATGTTTGGTCAAGTTCAGCTGAGCAGCGAGATGTTAATTGGAAACCAATTGTCGATGATTGGTTGGTGCAAACAGAGTAATAGAACGAGGGAGGTATACTCCCTTCTATTTTGCAGATAATGATGTGGCTCGAGCAACAAAGCGCTTTTTCCGGACAAATTTCATACTGCGCTCTAAATTTTCCGCAGAGCGCGATGTTTCCACGAGAGTTCGTCATCACCAGAGGGAGGCTGAATGATCATTAATTTACCAGAATCGAGTGAGTTCAAAAACTTAAGTATTCAATATCTAGCTCAAGCAATAGACCATGTATTTAGGACTGAGCTAATTATTTCACCTGCCGCCTTAGTATCAAGTTTCGGCGATTTTGATGAGGAATGGGAGAACAGGCAAGGAGTGCTTGGAAACTCTTTAATAATGCTATTCCTTAGCATTGAAAACTACTTCAAATATGAAGTTAGTCAGTTAGACCCTCACGAAATTTTAACTGTTGAATCGAGAGAGTGCATAGATTCATCAGAATCATATGAATTTGAGACCCTATTTTTGATTGGCTTAGATGAGCTTATATCAAAATACCAACGTATTGATGGAAAGGCATTATCTGGGTCTGCATTAGCGATGCTAGAAGATCTTAGAGTTCGAAGAAACAAGTTTACACATGGTTTGCATAGAGAACTTATGGAGCCAAACTACATTGTTGAGTCAATAGCTGAGTATTTAACCAACATTTGGGGGGCTACTTGGATATCAGAATTCAGGGAAGTTATGCTGACCGAGCCTCTATATGGTCTATTCGATGAAGATGAAGAAAACATGCAGCTTCTTCAGTACTACAAGTTCTTTGAAGACTACTTATCTCAGAGGAAGTTCAGGAAACTAATAGGAATGCCTTTACGTGGCAGACGTTACTTATGTCCACATTGCCAAGAGAACTCAATTGAATCAGGTGGTCTTGTTGAAGCAACTTATGCGTGTTTGGAACCGAATGAACCAGATTCTGTCGAATTATATTGTTGGTTATGCCATAAATATGCAGAAGTTGAGAGGACACACTGTGAAATGCAATCATGTCCCTCAAATGTAATTTATCCAAAGGATACTTATAAATCACATACAAGTAATATATGCCTTACTTGTGGCAGTGAACAAGGAAGCTAAAGTTTCAAGATCCTTTATCTAGTATTTTTTGGTGCGTTAGAGTCAAAAATAAAACGAGTTTCCGTCCAGTTGTGAGCTACGATAACAACAAACCGCCTTCCGGCGGTTTACTTCTTCTGAACCTTCTGCAACTCTCCCCACACCCGATCGGACTCTTTCTTGTTCGATTCCGTTAACCACTTCCCATACACCTTGGCGACCATGGTGATGTCGGCGTGACCCATTTGCTGCGCCAGGTAACTGACATTGACGTTCGCGTGGGTGATCATCCAGCTGGCGTAGGTGTGCCGCAACTGGTACTGATTTCGGTGTGGAATGCCGGCCTTTTGGCAAAGGGCTTCCCAGACTTTGCCTAGTGCGCGTTTCCCGTAATAGTCGTAGTCGCTGCACTTTTGCTCTCGAACGGCCTTTGGGTTGAAGACGAAACGGAGCTTCTCTTGGCGATAGGCTTGGCCGGGCAACTCAACATCATAGTCTTTGGCCGGAAACAAATACGTTAAGTGGCGTTGCGCTTTCAGTGCTTCAATGGCTGGTGGCAGTAAATCAACAAAACGCTCTTTGTCGGTCTTGGTGGTTTTGAGGCCACGTCTGTCATAGGTTGATCGCCGGATGTGAATGGTGTTGTTTTCAAAGTCCACATCTTCCCAGGCGAGGGCACACAACTCGCCGCTGCGTATGCCGGTGTATACCAGCAACGTGATCATATTCCTGTGCTGCAGCTGGTGGCATTCAGCCAGTGCTTTGGTAATTTCGTCGACCGAGAAAGGCTGTATGTCGACCTCGTTCTCTTTAACTCGGGTTAACACCTCAGAAAGGTCGCGCTCGACGTACTCCATTTTGTGTAACCAGGCCAGAAAGGCATTAATAGTCACCAAGTTGCGGTTAATCGTCCGGCCACTTTTCCCTTTAACCAGCTCCTGCCGAAATTGCGTGAGTGACCGGGGTGATAGCGTGTCGCAGCTTCGGTTTGCACCGTAGAGTTCCAGAAAGTCACGCAGCACCCACTCATACCGCTGGTGAGTCGAACGGCGAATATCGTGCGATTTGGACTCAAGAAACCGTTTGGCGAGATGCCCCAAGTCTAATGCCTTCGGCTTGCCCGACGCATGTTTAGATTCCGGAAAGTGTGCCGCATAGTTAAAGGTACCGATTTTCATTTCATAAAGAATGGCCTCGCGCTTGCGCATGGCGAAGTTGATGTTTTGTTTCGTAGGCGGTAAACCGAGTGTTTCTCTGAATCGCTTGCCTTTGTGATAAAAAACTATACGCAAGTGATTACCATGAACTTCAATACCTGGTGGCAGGTTGTTCAAGCTTGCATTCGGTGCCATCGGTTCCATTCCTCAATATCTACCATCCAGGTGCCGTGAATCTTTCTCATGACAGTGGATGGATAGAACCCGTCACGAGCTTTTTCTCGCAATGTTTTGGTGCTCAGGCCAATTTCTTCAGAAGCCTTCTTCAGCGTAACAATCGCGATTTGAGATCTACTCATGTATGTGACCTATATATCTGGTTTTGTTGTTGAAGGTAACCACCAGTAACGGGCGGAACTGGTGGTTGACTTGTTAAACTACCGACTCAATGCGCGGTATTGCTTGATGCGTGGTGTGCCTTATTCAGCGCCAGCATGGTTAAGGTGTCTTTGGCAGCATCATGCAACGCGTGATGCTTGACGAAACCGGCAGGATTCTTTTCAACCACATAGCCGTTACGCGAGTCAGCCAGAATATCAATGGTTGTACGAACGCAGCGGAAACGGTTGTAGGTCCAGGGAGTCAGTAACTCAAGCTGCTCATAGGCATGCTCCAGAATGCCCCCGTCAAAGTCGTAGCCACGGCAAAACACTTGTCCGCCGTCTTTAGTCAGGGGAAGCACGTGAGCACAAAGGTGGATGTGCAGCTTCAACAAAGCATCTTTAATGCTGATGTCTGTCGGGCTGGGTGCCAGCACATGCCGCGCCGCTTCACCTTGGCGTTCCCACCATTCCATCTTACTGGCGGATTCGGTGAAACCGGCTGGAAAGCTGGATAAATCGAGAGTCAAATACAGGCTGCTTTCCCGGTTGCACAGCTCATCAAAGCTGACGTTCTCTCCCCAGTTGAAGGGAACCACGCCAATGCTGAGAATCTTCGAGGTGTTTGCTGTGTCAGTGGATTCGATGTCGATAGTGACGTTTTCGTAATGCATGGTAGTCCCTTACAGTAGTTTGCTGGCTTGATCGGCAAAGTCGTTAAGCAGATCGGACGTGAGTTCAGTTGAAACCGGGAGGGCTTGCTGACTCCCCATCCATTTTCTTGGTTTTCATGCCGTATCAGCTTCAGATCAACCACCTGTCCCAGAGGGAAGAGGTAATACGGCTTGCCGACCGTAATCACCCCGTGTTTTGTTTGAAATGTTGTAGCCATGTTTCCTCGCAAGAAGCGCCCTAATGAAAGGGCGCGTTAACCCGTTATGAAGTGAACGAACCGATAAAAGTGTCGATTTCGATGCTTTCAGACAGGAACTTGGCTTGAAGTTTCTCTTGGAACTCTTCGCCCATCTCTTCCTGATGCTGCTCTAATTTCTTGATGCGCAGAACCAGCGTATCGTTCCCGATGGTGCTCATGCGTAGTTCAAATACACGCTCATCAAGCCCCAGGTACGGTTCGCAGGTGAACTTGAACACGGCTGGCATTGGGAATTCTTCTTTGGTACGAACAGCAACCGACTCATACTCTGATTGGTGTTGGCTGAAATCATCAACACTTGATTCACGGCCAGCTCTTGCTTCGAACTTCATGTTACGAACCGCGGCAGACGCGATCGCGTTATCAATGACGTCACCGGTAGTCGAAAACACTTGAATAGCCGTGCTGTAATCTTCGATCCACTCGGCCAGCTGCTTTTGTCCGAGGCGCTCTTCATTCACGTTCAGTAGGGATCGAAACAGTGCTGTTTTACGCAAGGTAAGTTGCGCCTGGTGTTTGCAATGGCCGGGAACGTTGTGAGTGCCCAAGTCAAAGATGGTTAGCGCAGACATGTTGTCGGCGTTAATAAAACACTGGTTTCCTTCTGTCTGATATTCTTCGTGGTAGCGAACAAATTCATCAATGTTGGCCGTTTTCATCAGGCCGCGGAAAGTGTTGCGGTTAGGCATGTAGCTTTCCAGATTGTGCAGTTCGAAGTTTGCAGGTAGCGCCGCAACAGGAAACCCTGCAACGGCCAGCTGGGCCAGAAACTCTTTAGCGCTGCCGGTTTCCTGAATGTGTTGAATAGCAGATTTGTCCATGCTCATGATTATTCTCTTTCTGTTATTGAATAGGGTGGTGTGTATTAGCCGCGAACTTCCCGCAGCATGGTGTCTTCCATAACGACTTGGCCGTGAATGTCTTCCTTTGGTCGGTCGTAGGTCAGTTTGCCGCCTTTCCCTACATACGCGATTGAGGTGTACTGGAAGTCTTCACTCTTGGCGCCGAAACCTGCTTTGGGTTCTTTCACCGACATGTTTACCGTGATTTCAACCATCTCGTTGTTGGTGCCCATTGGCTTCAACTTGAGATCCATCTTCACGTTGCCGACTTTGTCGCTGTAAGAAACAGCTCGGGCAACGTTCGACAAGGCCAGTCCCATTACATTTGAGATGACCCCGCCATCAAGCTCTTGCATCAGCTTGGGGAAGTTGGTGGTGCGATCCTCAACACTGAGGTTTCCGGCTTCTTGTTTCTGCATCGTTTTTCCTCGCAATTTGTCAGGTGGCTACGTTTTGTGTTTTCAATGTACACATATCGTGTCTATCGGTCAAACACAAAATGTGTGTGCGTAGTTTGAGAGGTACGAAAATAGGTATAAAAAAACCGCCCAGAGGCGGTTAGATTTGTGTTTTGGCGAGGCGACTAGATTAGAAAAGTTTCATTTTTGCGTCGACGACGACACCAATAATTCTGCAGTTTCCGTTGATAGGTAAAGTTGGGTAAGACGGATTTAGGGGTTTCAAGAACTTCTGGCCAGCATCGATGACGAGCTTTTTAAATGTCGCTTCGTTCACATCAATCAGCTTAGCTACTACTAAAGAACCATTTTCAAATTCTCGTTCCGGATCAACCAGAACTAGCGTTCCTTCTGGAAAGCTGAGGCCAATTGCTGACGTCATAGAGTCACCCTGGACTCTTAACCAGAAGCAGCGTTTGCTGGTGCGTTCAGTTGTTTCATACCATTCATCAGCATCAATGGTCGAATAAGATTCAACGGCTTCAGTCCAAGCCCCAGCTTGTACTGAGCTTAAAACGGGAAACTTTTGTATGTAGGAAGGTTGAATGTCTATGTTGGAAACATTTGCGAACTCAATTAACTCTTCGCTATCAAATAAAATTTGATATGGCTTGATACCAAGGTGTTTAGCTATGACTTCTGCATCATCAAGGTTGATGCTACGCACACCTGCTTCATAGTTCCCAATACGAGACGCTCCCCAGCCACATTTTTCAGCCAGAGATCTTTGACTCATCCCTTTATCTTCTCGGAAGCGCTTAAGGCGTGCTCCGACTTCTTGTTTCTTATTCATGTCATTAAATTACCACGCTCCGTGTACAGAGTAAGCACACTTTTTGTGTTTACCGTCGAACACGATTTGTGTATATTCAATCCGGGAGGAGTACTCATGAACAGAATTTCCGATTTTCGTAACAAAGTAAAAGTCAGCCAAGCAGGATTAGCAAAAGTTGTAGGTGTTACTCCATCAACTATTGGGAATTACGAGTCTGGTATTAGAAATATCAACATTGAAATGTGCTGGAAAATAGTCAAGGCACTGAATGCACTAGGTGTCGTCTGTACCTTTGAAGAGGTTTTCCCTAACCCTCAGCTCGATACTAACGAGATCGAACACGAACGTTAACCACCAAACAAAGGAGCAGATGGTGATAAACAAGAAAGAGATGGTGAACAAGACCATTGCGGGGGTAACCGGTGGGAAGGAAGCGGTTGCTGCGGTTTTGGGTATGTCAGTGGATAGCTTCAATAACCATTTATACGAAAAGAAAGGTTCACGGTTCTTCAGTGTAGATGAGCTGGTGGAAATGGCCGATCTGACGAGTACGTCATACGTGGCTGAATACTTTGCAGAGCGTGTTGGCAGCATGGTTGTGGAACGTCCACGAGTCGCAGAGCTGGACAGTGTAGACATGTTCGATTGCCACTTGCAACTGAATGCGGTGAAGGGACTGCTGGATAAAACCATTGAAGAGGCGAGGGCCGATGGTGTGTTTGATTCCCGCGAACGGATGACCATTGCTCGGTTAAAGAATGACTATCAGGGGATGTTTGAGGCCTTCATGCTCAAGCTCGATGCTTTATACGCGGAGGACGTATGAAAACAGATCAGTTCTGGGAAATGGTGAAACAGATGTCGGACATGACGATGAACTCTTGCCGAGTGATTCGTGTGCAGCAGGACGTTGAAGGTGACCGGTTCGAACTGGAACGACTTCGGATACTCAAGGCTCGATGCGACCTACATATCCAAACGTTAGAGAAAAGAATTGAGTTGGCTTTAAGCCGCGGCAACGACTTAAAGCCAGGATGTGAATTTTCTTGCGAGGAAAAGTCACTAACAACCCCGAAAAACCTACGAAAGAACCCGGAGAAGTCATGAGGAGAATAGCACTAAAGGCCCGTATAGAGAACCACCAATGGCGAGATTCCTTGGTGGGCAAATATGGTGTTGTAGAAATCAGTCGCTCATTTTTCAAAGCGATTTATGAGGGGGTGTTACGTGGCTGATTATATTTCATCGGACTTATCTCCGAATCAGAAAGATTCATGGGCAACACCTGACTGGCTGTATGCAGCTTTGAACAATGAATTCGGGTTCAAGCTAGATGCTTGTGCCAGTGAGCATAACTTCAAACACCCTTGCTACATCACTGAAGAAATGGACGCGCTGAGCATGGAGAACTGGAAAGATGTTTGGGATGGGGATTTTCACCTCAAACAACAATGGGCATGGATCAACCCACCTTATTCTCGCGGAATGATTAAAGCCTTTATCAAACAGGCTTATGAGCAATGCGTTAACCATCAAATCAACTCTGTAATGCTGGTGCCTGCAACACCAGACGCTAACTGGTGGCCTAAGAACGCGACTGAAATTCGTTTTATTACTGGTGGCCGGGTGTCATTCATGAATCCGGTGACGAAAAGGCTGGTAAATGGAAACACCAAAGGAAGCGCTCTGATTGTGTTCAAACATTCGGATCTTGGGACAGGGCTGGTAACTCGATATGTCGACCGTGATCGATTGCGTGAAATTGGTGAGGCTATTTTGAGAGATAAGGATAATAACTGATGGCTAGGTTGTTCGACATAGTTCGTGAGCTATCTGGTCAGGCAGCAGCGATCAGCATTCCACGTCCTTATATTAAATTCTGCGAGGGTAACCATACTCATGCTGCTGTGTTGTCTCAGCTGGTGTTCTGGTCGAGCACCAAAGCAGACGGTGAGTGGTTCTATAAATCAAATGATGAGTTGGGCACTGAATTGTGCCTGACCACAGACCAGGTGCGTTACGCCGTTCGCCAGCTTAAGAAGCGGTTGGGTGATGTGATTCAGAGCCGGGTGAAGAAAGCCAATGGCGTACCGACAACGCATTACCAGATTAATGGTGATCGGCTGGTGGAGTTACTGTTTCCTGCAACTGAACAGAATTCCCAAATGGATTCGGTAATTTTACCGAATGGAAACGGCAATATTACCGAGTCGAATCGGGAAGATTACCAAAACCATGGAACTGGGAATATTACCGATTCCATTAACAGATCCAAACCATATACAAACAAACAGATCTCTAATGCACCGAGCAAGCTCGATGCCGACGAACGGCAGCCAGTTTTTAAGTTTATTTTGAACGACAAGTCGCTGTTCCCGTTGTATGCCGAGGACGTTCAGGCACTGGAAGGGCTGTACCCGGCGGTAGACGTCCACCAGCAGTGTCGGAACATGATTGGCTGGCTTGCATCGAACCCTCGCCGCCGTAAAACGAAATCCGGCATCGAGCGGTTCATCAACTCATGGCTGGCCAAAGAGCAAGACCGCGGTTATGTGTTGCCAGCAGCGGCTCAACCGACTTCGAAACCAAAACCAGACCAGCGTACCCAACTGAAAAACAAAGTTCGTGAACTGGAGATGGAAATCAACAACGAAAACCAAGCGCTGCTGCGCGCTATGGACTGGGGAGCAACACAAGAGTCTGTCGATTCCAGTAAGCGTCGTATCGCGGAAATGTCACGACAACGACAGCAGCTGCTGGACGAACTAGGGGGAAGGAATGGCCAGTGAAAAGGATCTTCGAGCGCTGATGGTATCCCGAGCCAGAGTGTGGACGCCAAAGGAGCTGTGTGACGAGCTGGGTGTGCATGTCTGTGAGTTGGTTCGACTGTTAGATAAAGCCCGTAAGGCCGGCGCCAATATTCGAATCATGAACAACGAGCGGACAGGGAATACACATAAGCTTTGGCTGGTGGAGGGATAACCAATGTTTGAACTGACGACCCAAACAGAAATGACAATGAGCAGCCGCGAAATTGCTTCGTTAACCAATAAGCGCCACGACAATGTGATGAAGATTATTCGTGAACTGGTGAGCGGCAGAGTACTCAAGCCGAGTGATGGGGTTCCTGAGATTAAGGAGACCCCCTATGTTCACCCTCAAAACCAGAGGACCTATTACGAATATCATTTGAACCGACGTAATTCGCTGGTTGTGGTGGCGCGTTTATCTCCTGATTTCACTGCGGCAGTTGTTGATCGCTGGCAAGAGTTGGAAAAGCAGAACCAGCCCAAAGTGCCAGCTTCGTTTGCTGAAGCTCTGCAATTAGCGGCTAATCAGGCGAAAGAGATAGAAGCTAAAAATCATGCGTTGGCATTAGCCAAACCGAAAGTCGAGTTTGCCGATGCGATTGCGGGTGCCGACAAAGGTGTGAAGCTTGGCCAGTTTGCTAAGACAGTAGGGTTAGGGCCGGTGACGATCTTCCGTATTCTTCGAGAAATTAAGGTATTCATGAGCCGAGGGGATTCGTACAACCTGCCATACCAGGAGTATGTAGAAAGAGGGTACTTTACGGTGAAGCAGGGTACTTATGAAACAAACTCTCAGACCCGTATCAGCCATACAGCGATGATCACCGGTAAGGGGGAAATCTGGCTCCGTAAAAAGCTGATTGAAACCGGTCATCTAAAGGCGGTGGCAGCCTGATGATTATTCGTATGTTACCTGACAGCAAAGCTGTTGAAGCGCTTTGCATTTGTTATGAGAAGAAGCGTGTTTATCACCACCAGGGAATACCATACTTTGTGACCTCGATTACTGTTGCCGGATCAGGGCGTGATGCGCGTGTTGTCGCTGAACTGAATCCCGTATGGAATGAAGAGGTGGTGCTGTGAGTCAGTTAGAGCGTTTGCTGTTAACGCACATTCGGGCAGTAAAACTGGCCGTGCCTGTTGCTGAGTACCGGTTCCATGAAAAACGTCGGTGGCGATTCGACTTTGCTTATCCAGAGCATCAAGTGGCGATAGAGGTTGAAGGCGGTACTTGGACGAATGGCCGGCACACGCGAGGTAAAGGATTCGAAGGTGATTGCGAGAAATACAATGCCGCGGCATTAAGAGGCTGGACTGTTCTGCGTTTTACCGGAGACATGATCAAGCGTGGGGAAGCGATAAAAATGATTGAGGAGGCGTTACGTTGTTAGTCCTTCAACCTTTCCTGCAGCCTGATTTGGGTTTGATGATGTTCAAACCGGGCAAAACCCTGTTATCTGAACTGGTCAAAATGAGTCAGGGTAATCGGCTGGTGGTTATGCCGTTACCTGAAGAGCTGGTGAATGTACCCAGCGGGAAGCTGAACCGTCCGGTTTTCCCGGATAATTCAAAATCGCTGGTGGAGGATGAGCGGTTACTCGAGTTCTTTACTCATCCGGATGTTCAAAATCGTCTGGGTAATTTCTATCACTGGTTAGAGCGGATCCCACATTGCCAGCTGTCAGACAGTGACTATTGCGATAAAAACCTGACGTTCTTGGATTACGCCAGCGGGGCCATTCGGCTTTGCTGGCACCATGACAATGAGGAACGCATTAATCCAACTGAAAAGGGCAGGGCGATCGCCAGGCGTAATGTCATATTGTGGGGCCTCGAAGCGGTAAAGCACAAACTGAGGTTAGATCGGGCGGTTTCACTACCTGAACTCTGCTGGTGGAGTGTGGTGAATGGCGTGTACGATCACCTGCCGTGCTCTGTTGTCGATGAGATGTTTGGTCTGAGACCAAAACCAAAGTCGGATACATTCACGCTTCGCCGAGAAAGTGATGAACGGTTCGACCTCGATACGAAGGAGCTACTGGCCGACAGGGTGAAACCCATCCAGTTCAAGGTGGATGACGAGCCACCAGCGATGTACATGGCCCGGCCAAAAGAGCTCATCTGGCGTAGTGAAAAGTACCTGAAGTTTGTCCGCTCGTTGCCTTGTGTGATCACCGGCAAAACTGAAAACGTCGTCGCTCATCACTTAATCGGCCACGGCGAAGGGAAGATGGGCGGCAAAACCCATGACCTCTTCACCATCCCTTTAGAAGCCAACGAACACCGACGCTTTCATGATGATCCGAAAGGTTGGGAAGAACGGCACGGTTCCCAGCTCGAGTATGTGAAAGCAACATTGAGGAAGGCCCTGGAGCTGGGGGCGCTGGGGTAGGTGAGGCTTCCCCCGTTTTAGAAGCAGGCGTAGCGACCGAGAAGGTTGGTTATGTGTGTCCATAAAACGGGGGATTTTAGGGGCATCTTGGTGGTCTTGTTATGATTGTTCCAGCATCACTTCACCGGTTACTTTTGTGAGCCTTATTGCTAGCGAAATACAAAGTAAGAATGGACTGAGATACCATAAAAATATCTCAGTAGAAGACTTACCAACAGCTTTTGATGTTTTTTGAACACGAGAGTAATCCATCTCATAAATATTAAGTAGTGTTGAAAACTGATCATAATCCTGATAGAGCCAATCACCTTTAGATAACTGCACATAAGGTTGTATTTGAAGCTCTGGGATGGACTCTGAATCTAGAGATGCCAGATAAGCGCCTGTATCTGAAAACCACATACAAGCTTTAGATTCCTCAGGTTTTAGCTTTAGCTTAAAAGTTGTGCATACATTCGCCTCATTAACGGAGAGTGTGAAGTAAGTCAAACTTTTTAAGCTGGTCGTTGCCAATCGTTTCTCATGTTGCAACCAGTTTCCCGCAACAAAAGTTCTAACTTCTGAAGCCGATCCTATCAATGCAACTGCCGCTACCGAAAGCCATATATAATCAACCTTCTTCCAACCAGCCTTGGTGAGGTTTTTGCCAAAAAAAAGCGGAATATGAAAGAGCAATGTAAGTACAAATAATGTAACGAGAACATGCAGAGAGTTAGATATGAAGAACTCTGCATCAAAAAAGGTATCCATATGATAATTAGATCTTAAAAGCTTTGAATCCTAACATCAGGTTGATAGCTAGTCGATTGCTCGACGAAGAGAACATAACAAATGATGGACTCTCCCTCATTGGACTTTGCCGCACTTGGTAAGCCCGAACACGATATCACTGGAGGTCACAATGCCACGATCTGTCAATAGCATTGATTTAGCCAAATATAGCTTCAG
This sequence comes from Photobacterium sp. GSS17, assembly GCF_028621875.1. Lineage (NCBI taxonomy): Bacteria > Pseudomonadati > Pseudomonadota > Gammaproteobacteria > Vibrionales > Vibrionaceae > Photobacterium > Photobacterium sp. GSS17. The sequence continues at coordinate 1,540,502 of NZ_CP117517.1, forward strand.
TATCCAAGGTGATGTGTTGATCCACAAAACAATAGAGCGATCAAAAGCTCTCTCGACTTTTGCCAACATCCCGCCTGCTATCACCGGGATGGGAGCAGGAGAGGCTTCCCATTACTGCGCACGAGAGCTAGGTAAGTTTGGCCATACGCCAAATCATGGCATCAAGAGTCAGGAACAAAACCGAATGTAGAGCGGCAGTCCCAGCCCTTGGATTACTTAACACTGTTGTTGACAACAGGGGGAGGTCAATTTGACCGCGTTATATGCATATTAACGTGGCAGCGTAGCTAATATACTCGTTAATAATGTATACATTGAATTTCCAGTTACGCCATAGAACGTATTCTCAGCTAAAGCTCTTAACTTGCTTGCTTGCTCTTGCGTAGTAATTTCTCTACGTACTTTGAGCTCAATTGAATCTTTAACATCTTGAGTCATTTCGGATGCCCCATATTTCTTGAGTAGAGTAACCAACTCTAAAGGTAGTTGATCGTTATTATTCAATTGCATTTTTTGTAATTCCTGAGATGTCACTAAGCTATCACAAATGACTTTTTGCAATTCTCCAACACGATCTTCTAATGAAGTAATGCGTTGCCGGTACTCACCAGCTACTGTTTCATAGCTTGCTATAAGTCTTGCATTTTGTTTCAATTCAAGCTCTGCAAATTCAAGCTTCATCTGGAGTTTTTCAATATCGACACTCGATTCAAGTACATCACAAGGCAATTTTTCCTTAATGACCACTAAACCAAACTCATATAGTGACTTTTCGATTTTTTCGACTTCACCTGAAGCTGTTTCAACAATGAGTGTGATTTTGCTACCTTCTTGCCTAATACTAACTTTTGCTTCAATACCAGCGTATTGTTGATGAAGAAACTCATTGAAGTAAGACAATATTGACAATCCTGCACTCGCTTGATGTGGCTCAAAAGCGATCGACTTTGACAGCGTCACCATATCAAATAGATCTTGTGAAATGTTTTTATCAATTGGCAATTCTGGAAGTCCAGTTATGATTACTGTCACCCCCATAGTATCAACCATTTCAGTTTCTAAAGATGTACCAATTACAACTGTAGCATTATCACCCATTATGTCTTTAACAGCGATACCTACAACCTCAAACTCATCTAGCCGCATATCAAGCCCAGCGGTAATATTGATGAGGCATCCTCTAGCTTCCTGTAATTGATAATTACTCAATGCTGGAGAACTTAACAAGTTGGCTACGGCAGTAGCTGACCGCTCTTCGCCTTGGTCAATCGCATAACCAACAGTTGCCAAACCCATATCACCAAATATCGTCCGAATGTCTACAAGGTCTACATTAATCATTCCAGGTCTAGTTAATAGCTCTGTGAGACCCTTGATTACAGCTTTAAAGTGATTGTTTGAATCATAGAAGATATCACTAACCCCTTGAAGATCTTTGTTTTTTAGGTTTGAATCTAAAAATCTATCATTATCAATACAAATAAGAGAGTCGGTATGCTCTGCAAGCGACAAATAGGCTTGTTGAGAGCGCTTCTTTTTGTAACGTCCCTCAAATTCGAATGGAAACGAGCACAACCCCACACAAAGTATGCCTCGCTGTTTTGCTAATCTGGTAATATATGGTGCAACAACACTGCCCGTTTCTCCACCAAGACCAGCAACCACAAATACAATATCTCTTGCTTTTAGTTTACCTATTATTTCTTGCTCTAGGTAAAACACCTGCTCAGACAAAAGTAACGAGTCACTACGAATAGAGTCATGAGAATGTAGCACTTCTTGTGAAGAATGCAGATAAAGCTTATCAATATCTACTATATCGTCTATTGATGCTACGATTCTGCACCCAACTGTTCCGATTCCAATCACGAGAATAGAAACATTAGTGTCTATCTCCACTATATTTTCAAACATAAGTCTCCAAATTAAATATTTCGTCGAGCATGGCACGCCCGCATAAAATGCGGATAATTCTTGGCTAAAATTAGCGAAAAATGAGCGCAAGCCAAGAGTTTGAAGTCATTTTCGATGCGCTTTTTAGTTTCTTATTTCGAAAATATTACTGAGATTTAACTTGAACTCTTTTCCGCAAAGCTCCGCTTGCATTACGTTTTTTGACAAGTTTGGAAATAAATTTAATGAAGATTCATTGAGTACGTCTTTATTGAATCTACACCCCAAATAGATCCCAGTTAGAGCATCCCTATTAACTTTTATCATTGGATGAAAATCGCAATTTTTACTTGTAAAAGTACGCCACGATATCGCATGATCTATTCCAAAAAAGCTACTTTTACTACATTTAAGTTTTAAATTCACATTATCGGATGTTTCTTCATAAGAAGAAATGTTACTGCCAAATATTTTCCCAACAATACTCCTTATTTTTTTCTTTTTGCTACGATATAAACGCTCTTCACCAGAGTCACAATCATATGATTTAAAGATATAGTAGAAACTATCCCCTTCAATCTGCCAAGACACCATATCTAAATGGCTAACCTTCTTTATGTCTTCAAAATAGCTATTTACTAAGCTACTTTTGGGAATAATTATATAATCAGAATATCTAAAATCAGATACATACCTAACTTCTTTTTCAGCTTTCCAAGCAGAATACTTATCAAAATACACTTCTGTTGATAAATACTCATTAAAATCTTCATTTAATTCATATCGCCGTGAATCATTATATTTTACATTACCAAATTTGAAGGTTCTATCATGATCTCTATCAAAAAGATTTGTGTCATTAAAATATCCATCATTCAAAGCATTTACTTCAAATTCTAATATCCCACCTGTATGATCTGAGGCGTAGTGAGATAACATTAAAATATCTAGTGGTTTTTTAGACAGTGATATAACTCCTTGGTACTGATTAAGATCTTGAAGATCCTTCTTTATTTTTGGTAATACCCCTTTATAGTTATCCTTGAAAATTTTCTTATATTCAATCTCAAAATTATCAATAAATGAGTCTGTAATCTTGGCTTCGAATGGATCGTTCAATTGAAAAGTCGGTGTTAATTTCAAAGCAGAGGATTCCAGAAAAAGCTTTATGTGTGGAGTGTATTTATATACTTTCATTATTCGACTTCAATTATGAGTTTAAACTAATGTAACTAACAGAGTATTATGCAGCATGCTCGATAACACTCAGACTGTTTTGATTGGATGTTAGCGCTTTAACATTAAGTATCAATAGCTTATGTCCAAATTTGATAGCTGCGCACGGTTTTACTTTCGGACAAAACAAGCGAGTGCGTATAACGAGACCTCATTAATACCCACCAATAGGAAATAAAACCTTTATTTTCCGTGATATATGTTGTGTTGGCCTTAGTAAAGGCAGCAATTGTTGTCTCGTTAAAGCCCCCGAGACGAACTGAGATGAGAGCTCCTTTGTGTGTGAGTGGTTTGATACTGTTTTTATGAACAGGTATGATCTTCTCATTTGGAGAAGGGGGCATTATGGGGCTGATCACAAATATCGAAAAATGGGGTATGCCGGCGGCTATTGGGATGGCGACTGAAGGTATCAAGGCCAAATACAATCACGGTGTTGGTGGTGGCGGCTTCGGTGCTGCAGACATGGAGATCGCATCAAGAATAGACGGTGCGAAAGTCTTAGCTGTTATCGATGAGATTGAAAAACTATCCCCTCATCTGGCTGACTGGAGCCTGTTTGCTTACTCTTCACCTTATTGGAACGCTCTGGAAAATCGACAACGATTATTCAGCCACTTGCTTCATGACTGGGCAATGACGTTGGCCGGGAATGGCGTTTTCATTCAGGAGCGAACTTTTAGGCGGGTAGAAACATTGGTCCCACTCATTGCTGGTGGTTTGGCGTTGGAACAAACCTCAGGTGCCGATGTAAGCTATCACAATTCAGATCTGCAATATCAACCGGTCGCGACACGTTCTGCCTTAATTGCCGCGCTGGTGGAATTCGACTGTAAAGAGAAGGACAATTTCTCCGTGTCGTTTTGGAAAAAACGCCAACGGTATTATCAGAACCATTGGTCGGCCTGGCAACCACATGTTGAGAGTATTCGGGCGCAGCTAATTAGCTATGACCAATTAGCCCGGACGTTGTTCAAAAAAGCGCTTGAAAATAAAAGTGGGGCATATTAGTGTATATATATCTAATATGGATAAATGTACAGATGTCTTAATAACCGCCAATTTGGCGGTTTTTTTATGCCTGAAATTCAGGAAATACAATTCATTGTTATGAGGGGGCACCGTGAGGTGCCTTTTTTGATCATCATGCAAGACGAAATGAAAAGCATGTTAAAGAGAGTCGCTGTGTGGTGGTCAGCTTTTCCTGTCACCGTCAGGGCTGAAGAGCTCTCAACTGGCTCGACTCGCTTTTGGGCGGGTTGGTCAACATTTTTTAGTCTGTTCACTGTGCAGGAGTGGGGGGTAATCGTGGGGATTGTCTTGGGTATCGCTTCTTTCGGTTTGAGCTGGTACTACAAACACAAAAACCATGAACTCCTGAAGCACTCATCGGCTCGTGAAAAGAAGATTATGAACGAGGTTGATCAGTCATGAACTTGAAGAAACGTATTGTTTGTTCGGTGGCGGCAGTGGCCGCGTTAATCACTGGTGGTGTAGCCACCACTGGCACCGGTTTTACTCAATCCGTGGGGCAGGTTGTGATTGATGGTCAATCACTGGGTAACTTGCGGGTTTCACCTGCGGCCCTTGAGTTAATTGGTAACGTTGAGGGTTGCCGACAGGATCCATATCGATGCCCATCTGGCCTTGTGACCAATGGTATCGGTAATACCCACGGTGTACCGGATAGCCCGGTTAGTCTGGAACAAATTGCTAAAGATTGGGTGAAGAACATCCAGTCATCCGAGCATTGTCTCATTGCCTCAGCCCCTGATGCCGGTTTACGCCAGGGCCAAGTTGACGCATTCACGTCCTTTATCTTTAACACAGGGTGTACGCGATTCCGGTTTAACGGGGACGGCAGTGAGACACGTATTTACCGCAAGATCAAGACGGGTCGATATGACTCAGCCTGTCGTGAGCTTAATTATTGGGTTTATGGTGGGGGTAAAAAGCTGCCCGGTTTGATCAGTCGCCGCCAGAAAGAAACGGAGATGTGCCTTGGCGTTCCTGAAGCGAATATTTAGTAATGGTTGGGCCATAGTTTCTTTAGCCCTGTTCGGCATGGTGTTGCTGAATCAATTTCAGATTGGTCTTCTCAAAAGGCAGCTGTACCAATCAGAACTTGATAAAGAGAAATACCAGTCAATGGCTGAAGTGGCCACTTCATACAATGCCTCACTGAATGAGACAGTGACCAGACTGACATCGGAAATGGCAGCCAATCAGTTAGCCGCTGTTGAAATGAACCAGGCTCAACGGGTGGCCAGCAAGCAATTGGAAAAAGATTTGGCCGTGATCAGAAAGGGATTCGAAGATGCAAAAGATGAATGCCGGGATAAGCGTCCTCCTGATGCTGTTGTTAACGGGGTGCGCGCCGTCTACACCCGAAGTCATCACCAAAGTTAACGAGGTTTATCTGTTCCCGCCGCCAGCCTACTTGGTTGATTGCGCTCCGCCTTTTGATTCAGAGCCCGACACCTATGGTGACGCCTACGAACGAGATCCCGTTTGGAAAGTGGCGTTTGATCAGTGTGCAGGAAAGATAGACAAGATTAACCGCTGGGTACAAGACAAGCAGTCCAGCAAATAGCTGACGCCCAGCTTTGAATATGTCCACTTGTTTCCAGTTTGCCCGGTTAACTACCGGGCTTTTTTTTCTGGTTCGATTGACGGCACGAATTTTCTAATCGATGTCTTCCAAAAACGTCACGAACTAACCACTGAGAAGCTAACTTCTACGCTTTCTGCCTTATACATGTAAGCAGCCACAAACAGAACTGATCACCCAAAACTATGACTATGGCGATTCTTTTTGAAAAAAACTAGATTGCATTTTTGACCCCGAAGCGTGTGTCACAATTGGTACAGCCGCGCCCAGCATTGCATACCTATACTGTCCTTTACTTAATGGCGAGGATAGAGAAATGAGACACCTCTTTACACAACTTTATGCTATGAGCCTAGCGCTGATAGCTTTCCCCACACTGTCGGCTGAAACTCAACATGAGATCGCCTTCACTAAGGGGCAGGTGACCTATTTGCAAAATGGGCAAATCACCACCAGCGACGCTATAAAGTTAATGGACTCGTACCAGAATAGACCAAACACTTTCTTGCATTTTTTAATAAATGCCTATGGCGATAATGGTGGGGAGGCACAATTTGCCACTTTCGATAAATTTGGAATGGGGGTTTTACAAAAGGCCAAGAATGACATCCTCTTCAATAATGGGGAATTTATAGACCTAACCCCAAAAGTTGGTGAGGATATCCTTTCGCATTTTGACCATATCACCATCTATAGGAACAACAAGCTTCAGCATGGAGACCCACTAATCAGAATCACGTCTCTTGATGACGAAGGAGGAGAGGTTCATTCTGAAGACTTAGCTTATAACTCATTATCAGAACATCAGTCTTCATCAGGCATCGACTTGTATGGCCTTGGCGTTAGCTCCTTTCGCTTATCTAGCTTAAATGATGGGTTTACCATCAAAGCGCTTGGTTACACATCAGAGACGGAAAGACAAACGGAAGTGTGCCTAGACCCAACTGCATCAAATACGGCTAACAGCGGGGATTACACCAACCCTGTTCATGCTCAATCTCAATGCGAGTATCGCGGTTGCACATCGGATAGCACAAACAATTTCAATACTTTTGCTCAGGTTGACGATGGCTCTTGTCAATCTAATCCCGCTGTGGATTTTTTCAAATCTATCACATACGTCGGGTTATGCAGCGGATGCCCTGAATTGGATAGTGTTCCTAATGTAAGCTATCCTTTGGTGCTCTCTCAAGTTCAGAGTTTTATCTCTACTCAAAACACCACATTAGCCCCAATCGAGATGGTAGTCCCTCCTGTTGATAAATTCTGTAAGGGTTTTAGGGATGCGGTTAACGCCAATAACAACACCATGAAAAACACGCTAAGACCTTATCTTGAAAGCATCCTGTTTGAGTATCAGCAAGCAGGCTCGGCTGGTGGCACAAACGGCATATTGGCAGTAGAGTCGCACATACAAGCTATAAGTGACGCCCTTAATTATGAGGCATTTAAAGCCAACAACTAACGCGAGACCTCATCCAACCGTAACCGAACAGGGTTTACCTTGCGTAGACCCTACCCAAACATCTACACCCATTCTTGAGAAATAATCACTATAACGCCCCGAACCCTTATTTCCATTGAACGTTTTGTTTATCGGTATCCGGGGGCGACTGCGATCTCAACCCGCAGTGGTAAGCGGGTCCTTTTGGCGATCCGCAATTACCACGGGGGTGTAACCTCGCAGAAAAGCTCTCGTTAAAAATTTTTTTTGATTTTGGAGGTTTCCGGTTTCCGGTTTTTAACCATGAATGAGCAGCATATTCAATCCCGACAAAAAGTTCACACAGTCGGATATTGCCAAGCTCCTTGGTATCAGTGAGAGGCAGGTTAGAAACCTTTTAAATCAAGGGGTTCTGCCTGCCGCCAAGGGGCGGAACGGCATGGATCCTTTAGCGTGTACCCATGCGTACATCAGCTATAAATCGCAAGCAAAACAGGTCGATTCAAAACCGGAAACCCCGGCAGAAAATGAAGAAGAGAACCTTGAGATTGAAAAGAAGCGGCTAGCCAACGAAGACAAGAAAGAAACCATCGCCATGAAGCGAGCCAAGCGGGTTTTGTTTGAGAAATCCTACGGCCCGATTCAGATCATTGTCGAGACCTTGCAACAGGTCAGTTCCCGTCTCACTTCCCGCCTTGATGGCCTGCTGCCAAAGATGAAAAAAGTCTGGCCAGACATGCCGCCAGAAGCCATCGAAGTCCTTGAGGCGGAAATCGCCGCTGCGTCAAATGAGTGTGCTGATGTTCGACCAGATTTCTCAGATTACATGGACGGCGATCCATTCGGCGGTCCAGCGTGGCTTGTCGGGGATGAAGCGGACACCGCCGGTTAGTGGTACGCAATGGGCGAATGAACATTACCGGCTGGCCTCAGGATCTTCACAAGATGAAGGTGCCTGGGTCACGTTGCCGTTTCAGGTCGCAATCCTGAACATGATGTGTAACCGGTCCATCCGCCGGTTAGCGTTTCAAAAATCGGCCCGTATCGGCTGGTCAAAAATGTTGGTGGCAGCGGTTTCATGTTTACTGCATCAGTTCAAAACAAACACCGTGATTTACCAGCCAACGGATGATGATGCCAAAGGGTTCTGCATTGATGAGATAGACGGTGCCTGGGAAGAAATGCCAATCATCAGGCGGATCTTCCCGTTCCTTAACGCCAGAGACCAAAACAACACCACCAAAAAGAAAGTCGGTCTCGGTTGGATTCTGGATATTTTAGGTGCTGCTACCCCGAAGAACATGCGGCGAATCACCAAAGCCGCCTTGTTTGGCGACGAAGTGGACGGTTGGGACTGGGAGCTGGGCAAAGAAGGGGATCCCATTTCCCTTGCCCGAACCCGACTTGAAGGTGCCGCGTTCCCGATGGAGCGCTGGGGAACGACACCGACCAACGCCGGTGAATCCCATATCGAAAAACTGATGGCGGAGATGGAGCTGACATTCCGGTTCTATCTCCCTTGTCCGCATTGCGGCCATGAGCAGGTGCTGGAATGGGGCTCTGACGAAACCAAGCACGGATTCAAATGGGACAACGAACAGCCGTCGATAGAGAAAAAAGCCAAAACGGCCCATTACCGCTGCATCGAGTGCGAGCAGGCGATTTATTACCGCGACCTGCTGAAGATGGAGAAAGCTGGCCGCTGGATGGCCGAAGATTTCACCTGGACCAAGGACGGGTTGGCGTTCTTTGACATAGACAATCAGCCCGTCAGCACCCCGGTCAGTGTCGGTATCCATTGCTGGGCGGCGTACAACACCACCATGACTGACGGTTGGGTTGGATTGGTTCGCGAGTACCTGACCAAGAAAAACGACCCGGCAAAACTCAAGACCTTTGTGAACCTCATTCTCGGCCAACTCTGGGAAGGGGAGAACGGCGACAAGCTGGACTGGGAACAACTCAAAGCACGTCGCGAAATCTGGTGGGCCGGAGACAGGAAACAAAATCCGGTACCGGATCGCGCGGTGGTACTGACCGGTGGCATTGATACCCAGGATGACCGGATAGAGATGTTCATCTGGGCATGGGGAGCCGGTGAAGAGTGCTGGCTGGTTGACCATATTGTGCGTGTTGGCGACCTTTCTAGCCAGGTGCTGAAAGATACGGTCGGTAAAGAGCTAAACAATACCTACAAAAAGCGCAATGGGACCGAAATGGACGTCCAGCTCTGGTGCTGGGATGCCATGGGGCACAAAACCGATGACGTGTATGAAATGAGCCGGAAACACGGCGTTCTCAGGGTCATCCCGATTCAGGGTGAAAACCAATACGGCAAGCCGATCCAAAACTTCCCGCGCAAGAAAAACAGCAAGAAAGTGTACCTGACCCGGCTGGGTACCGATGGTATCAAGCAAAGGCTGTACAGCCGGTTATGCCTGACACCCAACGGCAACGAGCCGGTACCGGGCTGCGTTCACTTCCCGATGGATGATGCCATTGCCGGGGATGAGTTTTTCAAACAGCTGTGCTCTGCCAACAAAAAGCTCGAGCACAGTAAGTCAGGTCGTCAGATGTGGCGCTGGATAAAGCAATACCACCCCTACGATGAAGCGCTGGATGGCTGGAACTATGCCTATGCCGCGTTAAACATCCTTATTCAAAAATTCGGCTTGGTGCTACAGGAGCCTGAGCTAGTTCAACAGAAGAAATCTTCCGGCCTCAGCATCGCTGAGCTAGCCGCCAGACTTAAAGGTGGATAATGAGCTTACAAGCAAGACTGGATGAAGCGGAACACGCTTACCACCAGATTCAGACCGGAACCATGGCGGTGTCTATCCAAAAAGGAGACCGCCGGGTGGAGTACAACCGAGCGAATGTGCATGAACTGAGATCCTATATTGACGATCTCAAAATGCAATTAGGCATCACCAATGTTCGGCGTCGCCGCCCAGCAGGAGTCGGATTCTAATGAAGAGCACCGGACTTCTGGCTCCAGATGGTCAGACACCATTACGAGAGGCGGTGTTTAGAGCTGGCGGTTCAGGGTTTGGTGGTCAGATGCGCGACTGGCATCCGCCGTCAAAATCAGTGGATGCCGCTTTACTGCCTGTCATGAAGCAGGCCAATGCCCGAACCGACGATGTGATCCGCAATAACGGTATTGCGGCAAACGGGATTCAAATCCACAAAGACCACATCATCGGCTCTGAATTTCGGCTCAGTTACAAGCCTAACTGGCTATTGCTCGGCATCAAGCCCGACAAAGGGTTTGTCCGGGAAGTGGAAGCCATCTTCCGTGACATTGCCGAGGATCCCAACTGCCTGATTGACGCTGAAGGCCGCCGAACGTTCACCATGATGATGCGCGAAGCGGTAGAAACGCATGCGTCAGCCGGTGAAATCATGGCGAAGCCGGAATGGATAGAGCGGCGAAATTCGCCGTTTGCAACCTGCATCCGCATGGTCGCCCCCCGAAAGGTGAACAACCCGAACTACGCGATGGATAAACCGGACCTCAGGGGCGGGATGGACATCAACCGCTATGGCGCGGCGGAAGCGTTTTATATCGAAGAAGGTGCAGACAACTTCGGGGTTGCCAAAACATGGCGGCGGATCCCCAAGTACACCCGCACCGGCCGACTCGGCTTTCTGCATGTATTTGAACCCTCCGAAGGCGGCCAGTGCAGGGGCGTCAACCGGTTCATGTCCAGTTTAGAGCAGCTCAAAATGCTCGATACCTTGCAGAACACGACGCTGCAGCGGGCTGTCGTCAACGCCATGTATGCCGCCAGCATTGAGTCTGAACTGGGCTCGGATCAGGCTATGGAGTTCTTGTTTGGGGCCAACCAACAGAATGGCGCTATCGAGCGGATGTTGATGACCTACGGGGAATACTACGCGTCCAACGAAGTGAAATTCAACGGGGTGAAGCTTCCTCACCTGATGCCAGGTGACAAGATCAACTTGCACAGCGCCGGAAATGCGGACAACGGGTTCTCAGCCCTGGAGCAGTCGATCATCCGATACATTGCGGCTGGCATAGGGGTCGATTACGCCCAGCTATCGAAAAACTACGCGCAAATGTCTTACAGCACCTTGCGGGCAGCCCATAACGACTCGTGGCGTTACTTCATGGGGCGCAGAAAAATCATTGCCAACCGGTTTGCCAGCCAAATCTTCACCCTGATTTTTGAAGAAATGATTATACGCCGGTACATCACGCTGCCGAGTAAAGCCCGGTTTGGTTTCTATGACCGCCGCCATGCCTGGACGAAAAGTGACTGGATTGGCTCTGGCCGTCTGGCCATTGATGGGTTGAAAGAAGTCAAGGAAGCGGTGCTGCGTATCGAAGCCGGGTTGTCGACTTACGAGAAAGAGCTGGCGTTGCTCGGTGAAGATTACCAGGAAACCTTCGAGCAGCAGGTTGCCGAGATGGAAGAGCGGAAAGCCAAAGGGCTACCGCCTCCAAGCTGGATGAAGCTGCAGGCGCTCGCCCCGGACAACCCAAACGAGAATCCCAATGAATAATTTACAACACCTCATCAGTAATACGTTCAACAGGCCGTTGGCGCTGGAAGCGGGTTATGCCCGAGTTTTCTTTTCGGCGTTAAGCCAGAAGATGGGCAACGTGGTGCAACTGACTGATACCGACGGGGTGGTACTGCTTGATCGGGACATGGAAAAAGTCGCGTCGAGTTTCAGCCGAAGCCGCCCTGAAAACCGCAGCTACCAGGTCATCAATGGCATTGCCGTTATCCCGATTGACGGGTCAATGGTGCACAAATACGGCTACGTCCGACCCTATTCAGGCATGACGGGTTATGACGGCATCATGTACCGGCTGGCCGAAGCGGTGAGTGATAAGGACGTGAAAGCCATCATGCTGGATATGCACACACCCGGTGGCATGGTCGCCGGGTGTTTTGATCTGGCCGACAAGATTGCCCAGCTCCGGCAAATCAAACCTATCTGGTCCTTGGGCTACGACATGCATACCAGTGCGGGGCAGATGGTGGCCAGCGCCTGCTCACGCCGCCTAATCACCCAAACCGGGATAGCCGGTTCGGTCGGCGTCATTATGGCCCACACCAACGTGGAAAAGATGCTGGCAAATGAAGGGGTGGAAATCACCCTGATCACTGCCGGGGATCACAAAGCGGATGGGCATCCTTACAAATCGCTGCCTAAAGACGTGAAGGAAAAATGGCAGCGAAATGTCGAGTCAGCCCGTCAGATGTTTGCCAGCAAGGCGGCGCAGTATATGGGCATGGATGTAAATAAAGTTTTGGCCACCGAAGCGGAGATCTACGAAGGTCAGGAAGCGGTGGATATTGGCTTCGCGGATGAAGTCGTAAACGGTCTGGATGCGATTCAGCTGATGGCTGAATCCTTCAAAAACAAATCAACCAACTTTGATATGGGAGCCTCCATGGGAACCACAGCTAACCCAAAAGCAGAAGCCACCGGCAATGACACCAATGCCAATGTGACAGCCCCACAAGCCTCAGCCGATCTTGACCAGGGCCAGCCAGAGCAACCAGCCCCGGTAGTTGCGGCGGCACCAGAGAGCAACACCGACCCTGATCCTGCTACCGCCGAGCGTGAACGCTGCATGGGGATTCTTGGCCTGGAAGAAAGCAAAGGGCGAGAAGCACTGGCACACCAGTTGGCCAGCAACCCGAAAATTTCGGTGGAGGATGCCAAGGCTTTTCTCGCCTCAGCACCTAAGAGTGCGGTCAGCGAGAATGATGCGGCACTTCAGGTGCTCGCTCAGGACCATGGTCAACCGCTTGGCCAGGATGTGAACTCCGCCGACGTATCCGAAGAGCAGCAGAATATCAATTCTCTCGCTGCATCCTATACGCGTATTGATTAAAGGAAAGCGCAATGAGTGAAGTAACAGAATACACACCGGACGAGTTCCTGATTGGTCCTCCGGTGACAACCCGCGCCACGATTAAAGCCGGTGAAACCTTCCCGTCCCGCACGCCGCTGATGTTCGACGCGACCGATACTGCTGCGCTGGTCAAATGGGACGGCACCCCGGGCAAAGCTATTGCGGTGTCAGCCCGTAACGTGACCGACTCCGGCTCAGAGCAGGTGTCGACGGTATACCCACAGGGCGGTTTCCGTATTGGTTTCGTGAACTGGCCGGACACTGTCACCACCGATAAAGCCAAACGTGCAGCGTTCCTTGGCAGTGCCGTGTACGTCGACGACGAATACTAAGTCGTTCCCTTTAGAATTTAGAAAGAGCTTACTATGCCTGATAACTACACAACGCGTGAACTGCTGGGTGCTGTGACGCAAGCCGGTATTCGCCGAGACAACTTTTTCATGCGCTTCTTTTTCCGTGAGTCGTACACCTTCGCCACGGAAAAAGTCGATCTGGACATGATCCCGAACAAAACCAAGATTGCCGCCTATTGCTCACCGATGATTGGTGCAGCACCGGACCGCAATCAGGGTTTCAAAACCTCTACGTTTAAACCTGCCTACGTGAAATCCAAGCACATTGTGACGGCGAACCAGAGCATCAAGCGCCGTCCGGGTGAGCCCGTGCGAGGCACCATGTCAGCCGGAGAACGACTGAACGCCGTCGTGATGCAGAACATGGACATCGAAGAGCAGGCGGTGCGTGACCGTGAAGAGCTGATGTGTGCCGAAATGGTGTATGACGGTAAAACGGTCATTGATAGCCCCTACATCGAAGAGCCTTATGAGATCGATGCCGGTCGTAACCCGGGTAACAACATCACGCTGCTCTCTGCCGCACAGTGGGACAACCTAGACCGTGAAACATATGACATTGTTGCAGACATCACGAAGTGGGCAGCGCAGTCTGAAGGGCTGACGAACACAGTGATTGCGGATCCAAAAACGTGGGCACTGATGTGCGAGTTCAAGTCATTTAAAGACAAGCTCGAAACCCGCCGTGGGTCCAACTCCCAGCTGGAAACTGCGCTCAAAGACCTGGGGGCAACCGTTAGCATCAAAGGTAACCTGGGCGATGTGACCATCATTGTGGTTGATGAAGAGTACATTGACCGAGACGGTACCACCAAGAAAGTCCAGCGTGACTTCCACCTGATCCTGGCGCATACCTCCGTTCGCGGTGCCCGTCTGTATGGCCAGATTCAGGACCTGGATGCGCAAATGCAAGGCCTAGACGAAGCTGAGCGTTACGTTAAGGACTGGACCGAAGGCGGTGACCCGGCAGTGCGTCAAACCAAAACGGAATCAGCCCCGGCGATGTACTTGATTGATGTGAACAAAGTGGTGGTGGTTAAGGTGGGTTAACCCCTTAGCCAGCGGAGTGAAACCTAATGGGGCCGAGTGCCCCATTTTTTTGGGGCTAACGAAATGAGCCGTAAAGACAACCTGAAAAAACGTATTGATGCGCTGTGCCAAGAGCTGGGTATCGCCGATGTCCCGTATTCCGATACCTCATCAGAAGCGCAGCTCAATACCATGATTGATGAGCTGGAAGACAAGCTGCCCGGTGAGGATGAGTCAGATGATGAAGTCAATCAAGACAATGAAACTGGCACCGAAGCGGAAGCAGCTCACTCTGGAGATCTGGCCAGTGATGAAAGCCAGGAAACCCAGGGTGCGGATACGGGTCACACAGAAGTGTTGGTCAGTATTGGCGAGCTGCCAGATGGAGAGTCCGTAGATGAAGGCTCGGCACCTGAGGTCAACACAAATGACGACGGTGAAATGCAGGTACTGGTACTGAAAGCGTTTCAAAGCCACACCGGCAAACGGTCTGTTTTGCACAACGTCGGTGACAAGCCTTACCTGGATGAAGAAACAGCGATGGAAGCGGTTGAAGCCGGTCTGGCAAACCTGATCGCGACCCTGTAGAGGTGGTGTATGTTTGATTTTGAGTCTGCTTTGAAAAAAGCGGACAACATTATCTTTGAAACCTTTGCCAATGTGACCGTTACGATCGAAGGGAGAGATAACCCTGTTCCTGGCATTTTTGATAACCCATCAGCCATCAGTTCGTTACCAGGCGGCGGCCAAATCTCAGATAGAGACAATGAGCTATTCCTTCAAAGTCACAATGCATCTGGAATATCGCGAAGAACGCTAGTGACTCTGACATTTTCTGATGGCACGGTTAAAACTTACCAGGTTAAGAACCCAGAGCCTGATGGCACTGGCCTCGTGAAGCTGACGCTAGGGAATCATCATGGCGAGCAATCACAACGATCTCCTATTCCATATTGATCCCGAGGAACTTGAGGCTGTTAGGCAAATTCTCGGGGCGACAGAAAGCCAGGTTAAAGCGGCTTACAATCGTGCGCTTGGGCGAACCGCGCAAACATTGCGGAAACTGTCTAAGTCTTTGGTTCGGGATGAGCTTCAGCCAAGAGCGATGAATAAGCTGCGAGAGCGTATCAAGTATTTCCGCATTCGCAGTACCAGCCAGTTGGAAAAACTGGATGAAATCAAATTGTGGTTTGGTCTTGATAATGTGCCGATAGGTATCTTAAAGGGCTCGATGAGACGTCTAGGCACTAAGAAAAAACCAAAGGGGTCACGGTTTACGCCCAAGGGGAAACTACCTTCCAAGCAGTATGATCGTGGATTTATTGCTTCTCCATACGGAAATGGGAAGAAGTCTATCTATATGCGTACTACAAAGCACCGTTATCCGCTAGATGAGGCCAGCGTGGGGATTTCAGACTCCCTTCAAGTCTCAATCGAAGATGAAATTTTTGAGCGTTTGCCGGAAATATTCCTCAAGCATTTTGAAACCGACTTGAAAGGCCGTGTGAAGATGGGAATGAACAGGAAGAACTGGCATGAGTGATGGCATTCATTTAACCAACTATCACGACAAAGTCAGGCAATGGCTGGCAGAGCAATTGGAGTGGGTTGAGTCTGTGGATTATTACCCGGAAACCAAAACCCAGCTGTCCACTCCCTGTTTGTTCTTTGCGGTGATGAACTGGGATCGGGCCGATGACCAGCCCATGAACGGGCAGCTGGCGGTCACATTGAATTGTGAAATCCTTGCTGTTCTTGGCATGGCCGATGAGCAGCTTCAGCTTGAAGTACGTAACGCGGCGATGGCCATTGGCCTGAAGGTTGAAGGCGCCCGTTTTGGTTTGCCGGTAGAACCTGCCGTGTTTATTAGCGCGGAACCCGATGGCTTCAATCCCGAGCTGGATGATTACGCGGTCTGGTCGATTCGGTTTAGCCAGAACGTGGAAGTGGGTGAGGATGCGTTCAAGCCGGAAGGACTGACGCCCGCGATGGTGCGTGTTGGCGTCGCGCCGGAGATTGGGGCGGCACATGAGGCGGATTACGTGCAGGTGGTACCGAATGAGTGAGTTGAATTATATCGTCCGGGATCTGCAGCGGCGGATGGCCAACATGATTCGCCGGGGGCGTGTCCACAGTGTTGATTTCACCCAGGTGCCGCCGCGGGTCAGGGTTGAGTATGCCAAAGGCGCGGTGACTGCCTGGCTACCCTGGGTGTCGGGCCGGGCCTCGAAAAGCAGTCGATCAGACTGGGAACCATTGGCTGTCGGGGAGCAGGTGATCATTCTGTCTGAGTCTGGCGAATTGGCTGCCGGTGTGGTGATCCCCTCTCTGGCCGATGCGTCCAGCCCGGTACCGAGCACCTCGCCCGATGAGCATGTCAGCCGGTATACCGATGGCACGGAGCTCAAATACAACCGCGCCGAACACAAGTTTACCCTTTCGCTGGGTAGCGACGGCAATGCTGAGCTCAACTGCAAAACGTTCTACATCAATGCGGATATCCAGCATGACGGCAACCAGACCACGACCGGTGACATGACCGTCCAAAAGAATGTGACGGCGATAGAGCAGGTGAAAGGGAAGACGGTGACCGACGCCGTGCGGAGCATGGGCGACGACCGGGACATCTTTAACGGCCACACTCACCGCCATGGTGAGCCCAACACCAGTGAGCCAAATTCGCAACAGTAAGGGCAGGTATGAAAGGGATGGATGCTGCGACAGGCCGCGCCCTGAGCGGAATGGAACACCTCAAACAGTCGGTACGGGATATCCTCACCACGCCCATTGGCTCACGGGTAATGCGCCGTGACTACGGGAGCCGCCTGTTCGATTTGATTGATAACCCGGGTAACCCCGAAACGGTGGCGGACATTGTGGCAGAAAGTGCCCAGGCCCTGAAAAAGTGGGAAAAGCGGATTGAGGTGTCCCGGGTTCGGGTGACATCAGCCCGGCCGGGCTCGGTAATACTCACCATCGAGGGGAAATACAAACCCAATGGTGAGCCCATCACATTGGAAGGCATTGAGGTGAGTTAATGGCAGTCGTGAATGTAGACATGAGCCAACTGCCAAAACCTGCGGTGATAGAGCAGTTGGACTATGAACAAATCCTCCAGGAATGGATTGTTCGCTATCAGGGACTCGACCCAGACTACCAGGATGTGAACGAGTCTGATCCGGTTTACAAGCTGATGGAGGTTGCTGCGTTTCGTGAAATGGTGCTGCGTCAGCGCGTGAATGATGGTGCGCATGCCACGATGCTGGCGTATGCGACTGGTACCGACCTGGATATCCGAGGGGCTGATTTTGATGTGGAGCGCCTGGTGATTGATCACGGGGATCCCGAAGCCCTGCCGCCACGCCCGCGCATTATGGAGTCAGATGAAGCGTTTCGGTACCGGATACAGCTATCCAACCGGGCCAAGAACACGGCAGGCAGCGCGGATGATTATGAGTTCTGGGCGCTGTCAGCCGATGGCCGGGTAAAGAGTATTGCCACTGACTCCCCCAAAGGCACGTTAACCGTGACGGTGTCGGTGCTGTCCCATGAAGGGAACGGTACGGCCACCCCAGAGCTTCTCCAGTTGGTTGAAGACACGCTCACGCCAAAAGGCACAAGGCCGCTCAGTGATGAGGTGGTGGTGCAAAGCGCCCACATCAATGAGTTTGCGGTGGAGGCTGAATTGGAGCTGTTTTCGGGGCCGGACCAGGCGGAAGTGTTGAAGGCGGCGCGGCAAAAACTGGATGTCTGGTTAAGTGAATCTCATCGTCAGGGCCTGGATTTAACCTTGGATGGTTTTTATGCCGCGTTGCGGGTACCGGGTGTCTACAAAGTCCATTTAACCTCGCCAGCGGCCGACATCATCAATGACCGATTCAGTGCCGGGTTTGCGTCAAGCATCACACTGACCGCGAGGGTGACCACGTGACGGGAAAAAGCCTGCTGCCACCCAATGCCAGCAAACATGAAAAAGACGTCGAGGCGGTGATTTCACCGCCTCTTTCTTTTCCAAACCGTGATCTCTGGAACCCGGACAAATGCCCTGAGCACCTCCTGCCGCATCTGGCGTGGGCGTTGTCGGTGGATAACTGGGACTCCGCCTGGCCAGTTGAGCGCAAGCGCAAGGTCATCAAAGACAGTCTGTATATTCACCGGAAAAAGGGAACCCGGGATGCGGTCGAGCGGGCCGTGAGCGCCATCCGCGGGGATGACACCAAAATTACCGAGTGGTTTGAAGACAAAGCAAACCTGGCTCCCGGTGAGTTCACGGTGGATTACATATCGACCGGCACCCCGGTTGACGGCTCTGAGCTGGCAAAGCTCGTGCCTGCTATCAACGCGGTGAAAAATGTCCGCAGCACCTTAACCAAAGTCGCCATTACCAGCCGAGTGGAAGCGCCGGAAAAGCATGTTGCCGTGAGCCGGCAAGCGATGCAGCTGAAAGCGGGTCCGTGGATTATTTCGTCAATGGTGAGTTCGTCAAATAACGGCATGGCTTGCATTTCACGCCAGGGCATACAGATCAAGTCCGGCCCGATACCGTTAGTGTTGGAGTAACAAACATGAGTCAACCCCCAGAGAGCCAGCAACAATATGGCTCGATTCTGACCATTCTCGGCGAAAACGCCGAGCAGAACGGTAAGCTGAAGAACAAACAAATCACCTTCACCCATATTGCGATTGGTGATGCCAATGACACCTATGTGCAGCCCGATCGTAAACAGACCGCATTGGTCAATGAGCTGGCCCGTATCCCGGTGAATTCGGTGGATGTGCTGCAGCCCACCCCCGACAGCACCCCGATGTTAAAGGTCGAGGCGATTCTGCCTGATGATGTCAATGACCTGATTATCCGGGAATTTGCCGCCGTGGCGACGTTTGATGGCAATACCTACTTTCATGCGGTGGGTAACTGCGCTCGTATTTATGTCCCCGCCCCGGTCAATAACGGTAACGTCAGCACGCCAGTGACGTTGGAAATGATTTTTGTCATTACCAGTGCCGAGCCGATTGTGGAGATTGATCCGAATGTGGTGACGGCCAGCCGTGAGTGGTCCAGGAATCAATTGCGTTTACTGGAACTTCAACAATATGGCGTGATTTGGCCAGAGAATATAGACAAAGTTTTACCATTGGGATTGCAAAATACGGTTGTCTCATTGCAGGGAGTGACTGGTTTAAGAATTGAATCGGTATCGAATCAACACGGAGTGTTAATTTTTCCCTGGCCTCCCAGCGGTAATTTTGGGGCAACAACCCATACCATTAAAAATATAGAGCCCAATGAAATTGCTGGTTACTATGTAACGACTGAGCATGGTCAGTTTGAATTTGTTACTCGGGATGTGCTTGATTTACGTGGCCATGATTTAGCTTCTCTTAAAAACATTATTGCTTCTGATAAAGCCGTTTATCGAACATCTGTTGCTGATTTTAATGAGCATTTATCAGGTGGAGGTGGCGATTTTGTTTATGACAAATCAGACGCTGAAACAGAAGAAAATGGCATTACCGTAATTACGCCCAAAAATGGGGGGCGGCTAAAAAAGCCAAACCTTTCTCCTATTGCATTATCAGAGGGAAAATGCCGTTCTGGGATAGACAATCGTTCTCACTTACAGAAGCTATTTGCAGTTTCAGTGTCAGAAAAAAGAGCATTGATTATTGATGGGGATTATGAGTTTTCTGGTGTCCTTGATACTGAAAATGTGTCTTTGATAGGACATGGCCGTAGAAAGTCAATATTAAGACCGATGGGGATTGGCAGCCACTTATGGTTGGGCTCATTTCTTGATGCCAGTGATTTTGCAATTATTGGTGATATGAAAAGTAATGGGCTGGTATCTAAAAAAAACGCCGGTCAATGGATACTGGATAATCTCCTCATAACAAATTGTGATAACTCGGTAGAATTATCTGAGACATATATTGGTACATTGCGAGACTGTGAATTAAGGGCGAACAATAAAAATATCGCTACCACGTCAAGAAATGGTGCTGAGGCCAGGGTGAATAATATTCGTTTATTTGGTGGTTCACTCACTCAAGCCAAAGTTGCTGCCATAGATGTCGCCGCGGGTCAGTTTACTAAGAACCTACAATTATATGGAACAAATGTTGAAGATAATGCAGCCGGTATTCGCGCCTATCAAAATCTTGTGGGAGTGCTTTTAAGTGGCGCATGGTTTGAGGAAAATGGCACTCAGATTTATGCAGAAAAAGCGTTTTCTGGTTTTCGAATGTTGGGCGGGACGATGGCCTTTAATAACCCTGATGAAAGGGGACTCGTTTTAGGCGGCAATGTCCAGGCAGGGAATACGTTTGAAGGCGTTGAATTCCAAATCCCAGACCCTCAAGTTCAATTATATTCAGTATTGCATGGCCGTCGGTTAACCATGAAAGAGTGTATTTTCAAAAGGGATGACTTTAATAGGAATGACCCCAATGGATTAGTGCGAATAATTAACAGTGCCGTCGGTGAAGGAGCTCAAAAGTATGGTTATCACACAACAGGTCAAGTGGAAAGTGGGGCAGTTACGCTGCTTCCTGGTGAAACAAAGGCAGTCAGTTTTTCCACGGCATTCTACACGCCTCCCAAAGTTACAACAGGAACACTTGGTGGTGGGGAACGTTCAGAGCCTGTTATGACAGCACCAACAATTAATGGTTTTACTATTACGAATAGAGGTGATGTGACTTCTACCGTTCATTGGCAGGCGTCCGAGGATTGAATATGGCAGTTTTAAATCAAAATTCTGAGAAGATTTATGGTGTTTTATTGCCATATAAAAAAATTGGATTCGTGGGAATTCACGATGAATCAGTTTCAATCAATATTGAGCATAAATTATCTCAAGAATATCTTCCTTTATTTATCGATGATATTTCATTAACACTCGATGAAAGTGCTGAGCTGAGTGAAACGTTAAGGAAGACCATTTATGAATTTATCAAATCTAAAGGGTTAATAAGCGGTTTAGATTGTTAGAGATGTATACACAAGATTCTTAACGGGGCAGCTTGTCCCAAAAGAGGAAATCGTAATGACGCAATTTCTCCATGGTGTGGAAGTCATCGAGATTGATGACGGTTCACGCCCGATTCAAACCGTAAAATCAGCCGTCATTGGTTTGGTTGGTACGGCACCAGGAGCTGCCGCTGCAGTTGCAGCTACGCTCACGCTTGGCAGTGCCATTCTGAATGATGGCATGGTGTTCACTGCTAAGAATGCAGGCACCGAAGGTAATGCAATCAGTATTGAAATCGTAGACCCAGCTGCAGCAGATTCTGCGCTTGCCGTTGAAGTTGACGGCAGCAAAGTTAAGGTCACGCTGGCCACCGATGCCAGCAAAGTGATCACTTCGACTGCAGTCGAAATTAAAGCCGCTATTGAAGCCGATGCAGATGCTACTGCTTTGGTGGGTGTTGCCGTACTTGGTGATGGCAGTGGTGATGTGGCTTCTGCCCCTCGCACTTATCTCACTGGCGGTGAGAATGAGCCATTTCCCCTGTATAAGCCCGTTGCGGTTGCTGGTAGTCGTAAACGTGCTGAAGGCTTGGGTGTTGGCGGTACGCTACCTGCTGCGATTGATGACATCTTTGATCAAACAGGTGCTTTGGTCATTGTGGTTCGCGCCGAAGAAGGTGCGGATGATGCCACTACACAGGCAAACATTATCAAGGCTATGCAGGGTTGGCTTGATAGCCAAACCGAAACCGGATACACCCCGCGCATCCTGGTGGCACCAGAGTTCAGCCAGGTGGATGCGGTATCGAGTGAAGGGGAGGCGAAAGCCAAACGCCTGCGCGCTATCTTCTACTCAGATTGTGAACGTACTGCCAGTTATACCGATGCGATCAAACGTGCCCGCCAGTTCGGTGAGCGGGTTGAAGTGACCTGGCCATGGGTGCGTGTGTTCGACACCGAGCTGGCCAAAGAGATTGATCGTCCCTATTCCGCCCGGGCGGCAGGCCTGCGTGCCCGCATTGATGCGGAGAAAGGTTTCTGGTGGTCGAAGTCGAACCAACAGGTCTATGGCATCGTTGGTACTTCTCAGCCAGTGGATTGGTCGTTGGGGGACGCGAATACCACGGCGAACATGCTGAACGAAAACAAGGTCAGCACCATCATCCGTGAAGGGGGCTTTCGTCACTGGGGGAACCGGACCTGCAGTGTGGATCCTAAGTGGACGTTCGAGCAGACCCGCCGAACGGCAGACATTATCAACGACAGCGTCCAGCGCTCGCACTTGTGGGCGGTAGACCGCAACATCACCAAAACCTACGTGGATGATGTGACGGCCGGGGTCAATGCCTACCTGCGTGAATTAAAGGCGCTCGGGGCGATTCTTGGCGGGGAATGTTGGGCGGATAAAGAGCTGAACACACCTGCGACCATTCAAAAAGGCCTTGTGTACTTTGATTTTGATTTCTGCCCGCCGTATCCGGCTGAGCACATCGTGTTCCGCAGCCGCTTAAACAATGATTATCTGGAAGAGGTATTTAGCTGATGGCAGGGGACAACTTACTGAGCCGCTGGGCTATCTGGGTCGATGGTGTCGGCAAAGCCGGGAATGCCAAAGAGTACACGCCACCGGTGCTTGAGGTGCTGACCTCTGACTTTCAGGCCGGTGATATGGACATGCCGATCCCTGTGGATGATGGCATGGCAGGCATGGAGTCCAGCTTTTCCCTGTTCGGGATGGATATCACGGTGCTGCCGCTGTTCGGGTTGCGCCAGGGGTCACGAACGTCGGTGTCGGTGCGTTCGACCTATACCGACCTGTACGGTAACAGTTATGACCTGGTTGAAGAGCTGGGCGGCATGATCACCAAGATTGAGCGTGACACCCAGGACACCGGCAGCCAGCGTGACAAGGCCATGAAAGTGACCATGAAACTGGATTATTACAAAGTGGTGCGGTCTGGTGCCGTGCTGATTGAAATTGACCCGGTTAACCACGTTCGCAAATTGGGCGGCATCGATGTCCTTGAGGGCATCCGCGCCATCCTGCAACTCGCCTAACACCCTGCGCCCGCGGTCGCATTCGTTTTATGGCCGCTTATGCGGCCTTTTTTATTGGAGTGACATCATGACATACCCAGCCGCTGAAAAAAAAGAAGTGAAACTGGACTATCCCGTGACGGTAGGCAGCCAGACCATTGAGGTGCTTGCCCTGCGCCGTCCGAAGGTTCGCGATCAGCTGATTGCGGACAAACAGAACAAGAGCGACGCCGACAAAGAAGTGCATTTAATGTCGCTGTTAGCCGAAGTGGACCCCGTCGTGATCCAGGAGCTGGATCTGGATGACTATACGGAGGTGCAAAAAGTCATCGTGGGTTTTCGCCAGAAGCGCTCAGCGAGCGGCACATCCAGCGAGGGTTGATCGCGTTGGCCAGCTACACCGGCTGGTCACTCTCTGAATTGTTGGATCTGCCATTGAACACGTTCACGGAATTCATTGAACTGCTGCCTAAAAAGGAAAAATCAGATGGTCACGCAAAACCTTAAAACGGTGGTTACCCTTGGCGGTACCGTGGATGGCAGTTTCAATAAAATGGGCTCTGCGTTCAATGAGTCTATGGGGAAGGCAACCAAAACGGTCAAGGAGCTTGAGCGGGAGCAGGGCAAGCTCACCAAATCGATCCGGAAGTCAAAATTAGCCGGTGCCGATGTCAGCTTGCTCACCCGCCGGTATCAGCAGCTGGGTGAGGAGCTGGATGATGCCCGGCTAAAAGCCGAGGCCTTTGAAGAAGCGTCCGGGCTGGGCGACCGCTTACTTGGGATTGGCGCGGCAGGCGCGACCGCCGTGGGGGGTATCTGGGCCACGACCACGGCGATCACCGGCTTAATGACCGTCACCAATGACAGCACCGCCACCCTGGCGGGGATGGCCAAGTCCTATGACATGAGCATTGAGCGCTTCCAGGCATGGAGTGGGGTCGCCCAGCAGGCAGGCCTGAACGGGGAGCACATCGGTGACCTGATTGAAGAGCTCAGCAACAAGTTCGGTGAGTTCAAAGCCTTGGGCGAACAGTCATCGGTGGCGGATGTGTTTGGGGCGTTGGGGATCGATGAAGCCATGATGGATGGCATGGCGGCGGCCGACCAGTTTGAGTTCATCATGGCACGCCTGCAAGGGGTGACGGATAAGCAGCAAGCCGCTTCCTTGGCGGACATGCTCTTTGGCGGTGAAGGGAACAAGGTCACCACCTATATCCGCAATACGGGGAAAAGCCTGAATGCGTTGCTGGATGAGCAGCGCCAGTTCAACATGCTGACCGAGGAAGGTGCGAGTGGTGCGGTCGCGTATGGCCAGTCATTCAAAAACCTCAGAACGGTCATCAGTTCAGCCTGGCAGGAAATCTCAGGCATCGTTGGCGGTGAAATGGCGGGCGATATCCAACAGCTTGGCCAAACTGTCAGCCAGTACGTCTGGGAGAACAAGGAGGACGTGGTCGGCACATTAAAAACGATGGTCTACGGTGCCAAAGATTTTGCCGTGGCCGTGTGGAATGTGGGTGCCACGGTTAACCGGGTGGTGCAGATCTTCGGTGGCTGGGAAACGGTGGGCCTGGCGGTTGCCTCCCTGCTGGCTGGCAAGTTGGTGATGGGGCTGGGCAGTATGATAGCCACCGGATACCAGGCGGCTAAAGCCATCGGTGCGATGAAAGTCGGGATGGCTGGTTTTAATGCGGTCATGGCCGCCAACCCGATTGGGTTAACCGTGGCAGCGGTCAGTGCGCTTATCTTCGCAGGTATTCAGCTTTATCAAAACTGGGATGCTGTCACAGGGTGGTTTAGCCAAAAACTGACCTGGTTCAAGACCGAGTTTCCGGCCACCTTCAACGTCATCAAGACGCTGTTTGATTGGTCGCCCCTGGGGCTGATTGTTAACCATTGGGCGCCGATCACGGGATTCTTTACTGATCTCTGGGGCGGCATCACCGGGATCTTCGATGTGAGTCTCGCCAAGATCTCAGGCATTTGGGACACCGTCAGCGGCTGGATGGATTCGCTGACGTTCTGGGATAGCGATTCCCCGGCACCGCAGGTGAAATCTTATCACCAGATTCAGCAGGACGCTGCCCAAAGCCGAACGGTTGCCGCCATCAACAGTTCCTATCCCGCCAGTAAAGGCCACACGGTTCACCAAAGTGTGGGTGAAATTAAAGTGTATGCCGCCCCGGGGCAATCCCCGGCAGACGTGGCGCAGGCTGTTCACTCTCAGCTTGGCGGTTACCAGGACAGTGCGCTCTATGATTTACCGGAGGCAGGCTAATGGCTCAAGTCATGTTGTCCCTGGGCGGTTTCAAGTTCCACATTGATGCCGCCGCTTACAATGAACTGGTCAGAACGTGGCAGTGGCGCTGGCATGCCCAGTCTCGGATTGGCCAGTCTGATCTGCTGCAGTACACCGGCAAAGCCGCCGTGAAGATTTCGCTGAACGGGCAAATCGCGACCACGTTCCGGGAGGTCGGCACCCATCAGATAGAGAAATTGGCCGCAATGGGCAATGAGTACAGACCTCAGCTGCTCGTCAGCGGCCTTGGCGATGTCATGGGGTATTGGGTGATGACAGATTTAAGTGAAACCAATACCAAATTCATCAAAGGTGGCCTGCCAAGGCGCCAGTCGTTTACTCTGGAGTTAGCATTTTATGGCGATGACCTACAGAACCCGTGAAGGGGACATGCTTGATGCCATTTGCTGGCGTCATTACGGGCGGGAAAACGCCGTGATTGAGGTGCTAAACGCCAACCCGGGTCTGGCAGACCGTGGGGCCATTCTGCCTAGTGGCATTCAAATCACGCTGCCTGACCTGCCGCCTCCTGTAGCTAAGGAGTCCTCAAGCTTATGGGATTAGATTACCGCCCGGATTTTTCCCTCTCAGCGGATGGCAACGACATCACGACTGCCATCCAGCGAAACCTGATCAGCCTGACCCTAACGGATAATGCCGGTAGTGAGTCGGATCGCCTTGCCATTACTGTGAGCCTGCCTGACACCGTGGCCACCCCGAAGAAAGGGGCTGTCCTGCGCCTTGGGTTGGGGTTTAATGGTGAGTTGATTGATAAAGGGCAGTTTGTGGTGGATGAGGTGACCTCCAGTGGCCCACCCAGGCGGGTTCAGATAGTGGCGAACGCCGCCCCGATGGATAACCGCAAGCAGCCCGGGAGTTTGCAGACCCAGAAAACCCGCAGTTTCGATGACGTTAGCCTGGGGGATTTAGTGAAAACTGTGGTGTCTGAGCACGGCCTGGTACCGCGGGTCAGCAGCGAGCTGGCCAGCCTCACGCTGACCCATATTGATCAGGTCGGTGAGAGTGACATGAACCTGCTTACCCGGCTGGCGAAGCGCTATGGGGCAGTCAGCAAGCCAGCGAATGGCTATTGGCTGTTTCTGAAAGAGGGAGAGGGGAAATCGGCATCAGGAAAGGCACTAAAGAACATCACACTCCACCCTCACCAAGTGACGACCTGGCAGTGTCGGTTCAGCAGCCGGAATGATGTCCGCCGGGTGGTGGCTACCTACCATGACCTGGAGAGCGGCGATACGAAGGAAGTCTCGACAGGAATCGGTGAGCCTGAATTCAAGATTGTTTATACGTATCCGAACTATGAAGAAGCCAAAGCTGCAGTGGTTGCACGTGCCAAACAGGTCAAAGCTGGCAGTGATACGCTGGACGTTACCCTGCCAGCAAGAGCATCACTGATGGCCTTGGTCGCTGAAGGTCATGTAACCCTAGATGGCTTCGGTGATGTGGAAGACGGAAAATGGCGCGTTAAGGTGGTTGAGTGGTCACTTAGTGAAACCGGGCTGCAGCTGAGGATTTCTGGTGACCACGGCGCCAGCTAAGAAGAAATCTACATTATTTAAATAGCCCCATTTTAGCCCCGCGGGATAGGGGCTAATAAATAAGGTTATGATTTTAAAGTATTTATACCCTATCTTACCGGATATGTTCGAAACTTGGTACAAGATGGCGAGCCTGATCCAATCAGGTCTGGATCTGAACCCAATTATCACTCACCACTTCAAGGTTGATGACTTCCAAAAAGGCTTCGACGCCATGCGTAGCGGGCGTTCCGGCAAGGTCATCCTTGATTGGGAATAAGATTGAGAGCGCTCCGGAAGGGGCGCTTTTTCATTTCTACGGTGCTGTATGCATAAACAGTGAAATGGAAGATGGGGCGGTATTTAGCCCCATGAATGGTCCCATTTTGGTCCCATCACGGTCCCACGGATGGTCCCATCTAGTCCCATAGCAAGTTAGAAACGATAACCTACCTCCCTCGGGTCATAAGGATCTACATTGACTCATAAGACTTCCGACCGAGCACTTGTCATTTAATTTATGACTATGCTCTCATGCTCCCTTTGAGTAACCAGGAATGCCGCCGAAACAGTGATCATTATGGCTACCTGTAACTCGACTATACTCACCTACATCAACTTAAGTCTTAAAATAGCCTTTATTAATTTTATCAGTTAGTTATGAGTGCTTTATGAGCTCTTGATATTAAGTTTGTTACATTAGTTTAAGGAAAGAAGACCGCAAACGGATTTGTGAGAGGATACATAACCCTAAGTGAGGAGATAACGCCATGGCTTCTACAAACGGTATGATAGATCCTGATGATGTACTGATGCTGCTCATCGACCATCAAAGTGGTTTATTTAACACGGTGAAAGACATCCCAGTAGCTGATTTACGTAACAATGCGATAGCACTTGCAAAAACGGCCACCCTGTTAAACATTCCTGTTTTAACGACTGCCTCGGTACCCGATGGTCCCAATGGTCCATTGATTCCCGAAATTCATGAATCGGCCCCACACGCACAATATATTCCTCGTACTGGCCAGGTTAATGCTTGGGACAACCCGCCTTTCGTTGAAGCTATCGAAAACTCAGGGCGAAAAACGTTAGTGATTGCCGGTACGCTAACTAGCGTATGTCTTGCCTTTCCTTCCATAAGTGCCGTAGAGGCGGGCTATAAAGTTTATGCTGTAGTCGATGCTTCAGGGAACTGGAGTAAAATGGCAACAGATTTAACCATTGCTCGACTCGCTCAAGCTGGCGCTATCCCCGTGGATACCTTTGCGATTTTGGCTGAATTGTTCAGAACCTGGAACCGTCCGGAAGGTTCGCAATTTGCACAACTAATCTGTCAGTTACTTCCTGAGTATCAATGTTTGATTGAGAGTTATGAAAAATCTCAAGCCATTGCGAAATCTGGCCCAGAGACTTTCTTGGATAAGTATCAGTAGGGAAGTGATTGAGATTAGAACGACGCAATAAATATTCTGCCGTACATGTTCCATATTGGGATGTGATAAACAGCTAACATACCCTAGACAGTTCCAAAACGAGCAAACTACTGCCATGGGGAGTCTTGAAATCTCAACCAATAACTCATCTATATGATGATGCAAAGGAGTCTGATACCGTAATCATCTCGCTGTTGGCGCTGCTACAAATGGCTTATGCAGATGCTGTATTCGCTCAGCAAGGCATGACATGGTATGGAAGTGGAGGCTGGGGACACCATTCTACTTATGGGATGATGTTCGACAATAAAGCCATGACGGAAATCACTGGTGAAGTGGTATCGGTGGTTCGGATTACGATGATGCATCAAATGCACGAAGGCGTACACCTGACCGTCAAGACCAGCGATGGCAACATGCCAGTTTTAGGCCCGGCTTGGTACCTCGAAAAATAAGATGTGAAAATTATGCCTGGGGACAATGTTGTCATCAAAGGGTCTCGAATCACCTTTGATGACGAGCCGACTCTGATTGCTTCCGAAGTTCGCAAAGGAAATGATGTTTTAGTGTTACGAGATTCGGAAGGTTACCCGGTTTGGAGTGGCTGGAGACGGCAATAGCGAAACTGTGGCTAGACCATGAACTATTTGCAATCGGATATGTATATTCTCACCCGCTGGTGACACTTCAGTGCCGCCAGCTGCTCATACCACTTTTTCTAGCTTATGATGACAGCATTCTATGGTTTCGAAACAACGCAAGTTATGCTGTTTGAAAAAGCGCTTCATCGCACAAAGTTTTAGTCAGGTGGACATTAGCTTTGGATTTTTATTCGTTTTTTAGCGAGCGACTAGTGGAGGGGCGAAACCATTTTCAACGCTACAACTTAAACAATCAGCTAAAATTCATATAGCTTGTCAAAGTCGCGTTTATCAAGAATATCTTCGATTTTTCTTCTGGTTTTATGGATGTTCTTGTTATCAGCCGCTTCTGATTTTGTCTTTTCTTTTTCTTTATTTTTTATTGTTTTTTTAGTCTTTTTCATGCGAGCCTGCTACTCATAAAATTATATTTAGGAAATCTTGAAAGTGCCTAGTTGCGTTCCTGTACCTGATACAATACATCCCTGCTGTCTTTTTCAGAAGATGAAAATAGGAGGTTTTAATGGCTGGAGTAAATTCTTGGAAGAATGTGACGTCGTAAGATGTCACTATTTAACTGATGTATTTTTGTTGACTAGCGTATTCTTTCATTTTAAGAATAAAATTCTATGTTAAACATAAGCTACGCTTGTCGACTGTGAGTTTTTATCAAATGATTTTTTATACCAGTATCGCTGGCGACTTGTTCTACGAGACAATAAAAATCCAGATTATTTTAGGGGGATGGAAAACTGTGAAAGGAGATAGGTGCAATGTTTTCACATTACACCTGAAATTTTTAAATCGCTGATACATTTGTTGCTTGTGGGCCTTTCTGGCCTTGTTCAACATTGAAGCTGACTTTTTGGCCTTCAACAAGCGTTCTGAAACCTTCAGATGCAATAGCTCTGAAATGAACAAACACGTCAGGTCCGCCATTATCTTGTGTAATGAAGCCGAAGCCTTTAGTTTCGTTGAACCACTTTACTGAACCAGTTGTTTTAGTAGACATAGATACCTCTGAGATATAAATAAAATTGAAAACTGCGAGCAAATGCTATTTTTTAAAACCATGAAGAAAAGCTATCGCAGGAGCTAGACGAAGGTATCGAAAGGAAACTGGGAAAAAGCTTGTACTAAATATTTATTAATAGCCCGTTTGCAAGAGCTACGAACACTATACAGGTTGTATTGAAAATAGACAGTATTATTTTTGGTTTTTTGAACACTTTTTTATTTTCTGATGGTGTTTTTAGTTAAGCTTATGATTTTGTTATTTTTTGTAGTTGGTGGAAAGCGTTAATATAAAACTTGTTGTATGTTGGTTTTTGAAGTGTTGAAAGATAATTCCGATATTCATGTCAGTTGAGAGGCGTTGTTAACTATGTTTTTAAATATGATAGAGCATGAGGAAAAAGCAAAGATCCCATAATTTGTAAGTATGTCTATCTGGAAAATTTCGTCAAAACCTTTAGTGACTTTCATCTTCGATAATGAAAATGATATGCGCGAAGGTAATATAATATACTGAAATAATTTTGATTATGAAAATAAAGTGAGAAAATTCTATCTATTTAGGGTAATCAGTGTATAGTGAAAATAGCTCTTAAACGTGAGCTATTTATGAAACATTTAGTTCAAGTATCTTCTTAGTTTTCTTTCGATTCACTTCGTTATACTACTCCTGAGGCAACTTAATCTTTATCTTCCATACAATAGTTTCAGTTTTTAACTATTAATGAGGTATTTATGTCTAATAAAGCAACAGGTTCAGTAAAGTGGTTCAACGAAACTAAAGGCTTTGGTTTCATCTCTCCAAACAATGGTGGAGCAGATTTATTCGTCCACATTAATTCTATAGCTTCAGAAGGTGTCAGAAATCTTTCTGTAGGTCAAAAAGTAACATTCAATATAGAGCAAGGCGGTAAAGGTCCGCAGGCTACAAGTGTTTTAGTCAATTAGCCTGATTCTAGAATATTCCAATCTAAATGGAAACCATACTTCAGTAAATTAATGAACGTTTATTAATGTCGAATTTTTGCTAACTATATTATTTATTCTGTTGGCAATTTTTTCATTCTTAAATAAATATATTAATTGATTGATGTTTATATATTTGAAGTGAATGAATACTTTAAACTGA
Organism: Photobacterium sp. GSS17; assembly: GCF_028621875.1. Lineage (NCBI taxonomy): Bacteria > Pseudomonadati > Pseudomonadota > Gammaproteobacteria > Vibrionales > Vibrionaceae > Photobacterium > Photobacterium sp. GSS17. Next base: position 1,572,028 of record NZ_CP117517.1, read on the forward strand.
AATTCCGTTGTAGTTATGAATTTCAACATAGGAACACGAAATGAAAAAAAATCGAGAAAAACATCAGAAGAAGGCGTGGAAGAACGGTCATGAAGCAAAATTTGAGCAGATGGTTGGAGAATACCAAAACGCTAAAGCAATGCTTGACTCCATGAAGGTAGGTACGACTGAATACAGCCAGCATCAAAAACACTGTGACTCTCTCTTCGCAAAAGCCGAACGTTTTTTTAAGCAGCATCAATAATTCAAGATAATTAATTAACAATCATGGGCTTACCATGATGTAAGGCATGATTAACCTTTGTACTGCATTCCTCAAAATTTGGATATGCTCCTTACAACAGGCTATCTTTCCATTCCTGAGTGCACCTGTGCTGAACCATCTGCGCCACAAAGTGTGTTTGGTAGCATGGTTATACGGATAAGGTTCAGCTCCACTCTAAAAATGTGAGCTCAAACCTGGCTCAAAACCCAATGCATACTGTATAAACCGCCTATATGGCGGTTTACTTGTGTTGAGTGTTTTTTAACCCATAAAATGAAAGTAATAGCTATATTACGGAACAACACTACTCATTAAAGTAAGCATGCTGCTTACGTTGGATAACAAGGAAATACGCATGTCCGCAGAAAATGAAAAACAAGAAGTTACTGTTGTAGATATAAAAATGCCATTTACGTCTATGGTTATTTTCTTAGTTAAACTCGCTATTGCATCAATTCCGGCCGTTATAATTTTGAGCATTATTTTTGCTCTATTGATGGCTGTTTTTGGCGGGATGTTCCACGGGATGGGCCGATATTAAATCCGATAAAGCCCAAAGCATGTACTGATCTTCCAGCAAACCACTGTTGCTGTACTTCTAGTAATTGGTCGGCAAACTAGCTAAGTCACACTTGAATAAGAGTGTTGGGAGAGGCGTGATGCTCAGTAGAGACCAGTTCATCCTGAATTGTCTTAATGCTGCACCATACGGACAGGAAGCAATTAAAGAGATTGTTGCTGAGGTTGTGTCTGATCCTGCAAAAATCGTCGCTGTTCTTGGTGAGCAAGAGCATGCGGGAATTTATCCGCTGTATCAGTCACCGACTCTGACCATCATCAACTTCACGTGGGCACCTTATATGAGTCTGATGCCGCATAATCATCAGATGTTTTCTGTCGTCGGCATCTATTCGGGGCGGGAAGACAATATCTTCTGGCAAATAAATGATAGGAACCTTGCAGCCGTTGGCGCGAAATCACTTGGCGCAGGTGACGTAGTGATACTGGACAAAACCGCCATTCACTCAGCGCTGAACCCAATAGGTAAAATGACTGGTGCCATTCATGTTTATGGGGGCGACTTTTTTTCACCAATAGAACCCAGAAGTGAGTGGGACCACGAAACCTTAGTAGAACGTCCTTGGGACGTAGAACGGGTGAAATCAATTTTTAGAGATGCAGAAGAGCGGTTTTACTCTTCTACAATACGGTCTCGCTTCCAGCGAGAAACGATAATCTACCATCCTTGAGTCATAAGGATCTACACTGACTCATAAGACTTCCGACCGTGTACTTATCATATAAGAAGAGGTAAACCTCTTTATGACCCTACTTTCATGCTTTTATGAGTCATCAGAAATACCGACGAGACAGTGGTTTCTATGGCTACCTATTAGGCGAGGGAGATAGACACGATGCCATACAAATTGAACACTATTATTTGTAGTACTCGCCCTGGTCGAGTTGGTCCATCAATTGCCCGATGGTTTGATGAATTTGCCAATCAACATGATGAGTTCAATAGCAACTTGGTTGATTTAGCAGACGTTGGACTACCAATGTACGATGAACCCAATCATCCATCTTTAAAACAATACCAAAACAGCCACACTAAGGCATGGTCGCGATCCGTTGAAGCGGCTGATGCATTCGTTTTTGTTTTACCCGAGTACAACTACTGCCCACCGCCAAGCTATTTTAATGCACTCGATTATGTGTACAAGGAGTGGAATTATAAGCCCTGCGGTTTTGTGAGTTACGGAGGTGTATCGGGAGGCCTGCGTTCAGCACAATTGGCAAAACAATTGGCGACCACCGTAAAAATGATGCCAATGATGGAGGGCGTGATGGTACAAATGGCCAGCTCCCTGATTGATGAAAATGGTAATTTTAGTCCAGCCAAACACCATGAATCATCGGCAACAGCCATGCTGAATGAATTGGCAAAATGGACCCGAGCCCTTAAAACCATTCGATAGGAGCTTTTCATAAAGCCAGTAATGACTATTGGTGAAAAACACATTTTATTTTCATGGGTATTCTGGCTCGTAAACTAAAATTGGCAAGCAGATAGCCAATAAAGCCCTCAACATGAACTGAATGTTCAGAAACCCACTATGGCTATACTATAGTAATTGTCGGCAAACTAGCTAAGGCACACCTGAAGAAGAGTGTGGGAGATGTCGTGATGTTCAGTCGAAACCAGTTTATCCTGGATTGCCTTAATGCTGTCCAAGACGGACAGGAAGCAATTAAAGAGATTGTTGCTGAGGCAGTGTCTGATCCTTTAAAAGTCGTTACGGTTCTTGGTGAGAAAAAGCATGCGGGAATTTATCCGCTGTATCAATTTTAGATGCCATTATCTTTGCAGTGTGACCCAACCTCACCAGTTCACGAGCCCAATAATGGGAAGCTCCACAGGCTTCCATCCCGACAATGGCTGGCGGGATATTGGCAAAGGTCGAAAGGACTTTAGAGCGAGTTATTGTTTTATGGATCAGTACCTTTCCTTGCTCATCTTCGCCGTGGATACTGAACGAATGTTTGGCTAAATCAATGCCATAAATTGATAGTGACATGGTGTCCTCCAAGGACGGTAGTCAGACTTACCCAGTGCCTGATGAGGGGGAGTCCATGTCATTCGTTATACCGCTTTAACTTAGGCACAGAGCACCGTATCAAGTGAGTGTTAGCTCTAGTTTACAAAAAAACCGTCAGATGACGGCTTTTAAATTAATTATCAGTAGCTTAAGCACAGCACTTTTTGTATTTTTTCCCACTTCCGCAAATGCACGGCTCATTACGGTTTGGTGTTTTGTCATAGGTAATAGTTTTAGGCTTGTTTAATAGCGTATCAAGCTCAACTGTGCTTTCTGGTTGGTTTGAGTCTATGACAATATGGGCCACTATTGAGTGCTCAGAAAGCAATGTTTCGATCTCTGCTTTACGAGCCTCGGTTGGGACGACAACATTGATTGGAGCTTCTTCAGTGCCTGCTTTTACATCACGATTTACGTTGTAGCCTGAAATGACGTGGTTTTGTCTAGCATCGATTCGACCTTTGAAAAATAGTTTGGACATTTGAAACTCACTGATGATTGGTGTGGTGTAATTTGGCCGCGATTATACGGGACTATGGCAATTGATAAAGAAGTTCCTACGTTGTGCATCGGTTCACGATATCGCAAACGGTTCTATAGGGGCTGCCAGCGCGTGGCGCTCTCAGTTGTTCAAATCAGTAGTTGTGATTACGGTTGTGATTTTGAGTTCAGGGTATTGCGTTGTCAGCCCTTTAACCTGGCTACATGGACTCCTCCAGGTTGTCAACAACAGTGTCAGGTGATGGACGGTTTGGGACTGCCGCTCTATATTCGGTCTGTTTATTAGCTTTTGATGCCATGACCCTGTGACCCTACGCGGTTGCGGTTCCTCATTCGTTAGAAGGCTCTACAGTGCCCGCCGCATTATCAGGTTCTCCCGTACCGCAAAAGGTCTTAACCTTACATCATCATTGGCTATTGCAATGACCCGGTGAAGTCAGCTATTCCGTTAGAAAACAGCTTGGTTTTATATAGGTTGGTATTCGCTGTTATTGCTGAGCAGCGATCATATTATCCGAGCATTTTGGGCGGCCAGAGCAACAATGGCCCGTTTAACACCCCGCCGCTCGGCTTCAGATGCCATTATCTCTGCAGTGTGGCACAACTTAACCCGTTCACGAGCCCACTAATGGGAAGCTCCGCATGCTTCCATTCCAACAATGGATGGGGGATAGTGGCAAACGTTGAGAGGACTTTTGAGCGAGTTATTGTTTTATGGTTCAGTACCTTGCCTTGCTCATCTTCACCGAGGATACTGAACGAATGTTTGGCCAAATCAATGCCAGAGACAGATGGTGGTATTCAGGCAAAGCCTTGTAAGTTTCACCTGTAGATAGGCGTGAGTGCCTATCCATAACCTTCCCATTACCTCTGCCCATAAACCGTCCTGTGCTATCGCTAACAACGGGCTTTCAGACCCGTTTTATTATGGGGTGATGCCACTGGCAGAAACTGATATACTCCACGCTCATCACGAAAAGTCGTTCAGGCAGGAAGCGTGGCTTTGACCCTGAAACGGCTTTTTTAATGCTTGAAAGACCTAATTATTGGAACAGTACATTGATTTCAACAGCTAACATCACAATGCAGTTTGGCGATAAGCCTCTGTTTGAGAACATTTCCGTTAAATTTGGTGAAGGTAACCGTTACGGCCTGATCGGTGCGAACGGTTGCGGTAAGTCGACGTTCATGAAAATTCTTGGCGGCGAACTGGAGCCTTCTGCCGGTACTGTTTCCAAGGATCCTAATGAACGCATGGCGAAACTGGGCCAGGACCAGTTTGCATTTGAAGCGTACACCGTTGTTGATACCGTGATCATGGGTCACAAAGAACTGTGGAAAATCAAAGAAGAGCGCGATCGTATTTACGCAATGCCGGAAATGTCTGAAGACGACGGTATGCGTGTTGCTGACCTGGAAGTAGAATTCGCCGAAATGGACGGTTACTCTGCTGAAGCGCGTGCCGGTGAGCTGCTGCTGGGTCTGGGTATTCCTGAAGATCTGCATTTCGGTCTGATGAGTGCAGTTGCTCCGGGCCTGAAAGTTCGTGTTCTGTTGGCGCAGGTTCTATTTGCTGACCCGGAAATCATGCTGCTTGACGAACCGACGAACAACCTGGATATCCACACGATTGCCTGGTTGGAGCGCGTTCTGCTTGAGCGTAACTGCACCATGATTATTATTTCGCACGACCGTCACTTCCTGAACAGCGTTTGTACTCACATGGCTGACCTGGATTACGGTGCACTGCGCTTGTTCCCTGGTAACTATGATGAGTACATGGTTGCGGCGACTCAGGCGCGTGAGCGTCTGCTGGCTGATAACGCGAAGAAAAAAGCACAAATTGCAGAGCTGAATACCTTCGTGAGCCGCTTCTCTGCTAACGCCTCTAAAGCTAAACAGGCGACTTCACGTCTGAAGCAGATCGACAAGATCCAGCTGGAAGAAGTGAAAGCGTCAAGCCGTCAGAACCCGTTCATCCGTTTCGAGCAGGAAAAAGAACTGTTCCGTAACGCGCTGGAAGTGGAAGGTCTGAAACAGGGCTATGGTGACAACATCCTGATTAACGGCGTTAACCTGATGGTTGAAGTGGGTGAGCGCATTGCGATCATCGGTGAGAACGGTATTGGTAAATCCACGTTCCTGAATACGCTGGCCGGTGCAATGGAACCGATGTCAGGTATGGTGAAGTGGTCTGAAAATGCCAATATTGGCTTCTACGCGCAGGATCACTCTGCAGACTTCGATACCGATATGAACCTGCTGGACTGGATGGGTCAGTGGAAAAATGAAGGCGAAGATGAGCAGACCGTTCGTGGTATTCTGGGTCGTATGCTGTTCTCACAAAATGACATCAAGAAATCTGTACGTGTGATTTCTGGTGGTGAGCAAGGCCGCATGTTGTTTGGTAAGCTGATTATGCAACGACCAAACATCCTGCTGATGGATGAGCCAACCAACCACATGGATATGGAATCTATCGAATCGCTGAACCTGGCGCTGGAAAACTACAAAGGCACACTGCTGTTTGTTTCCCATGACCGTCAGTTTGTATCATCTATCGCGACGCGTATCATCGAAATCACGAAAGACGGTATTGAAGACTTCCACGGTACTTACGATGAGTACCTGGCGAAGAAAGGCCTGGAAGGCTAATTTTCAATACGCTTAACTGTATGTCGTCATCGACGAGCCAAAGCCGCCTTATGGGCGGCTTTTTAACACTGGCGGGTTTCGATGAGTCAGACTGATAAAATCAAACGTTATAGAGCCAAACCATTGCGCTTAATTAAGTGGAGCCAAAATGAAAATCTGGGTCGATGCTGATGCCTGTCCAAATGTCATCAAAGAAATTCTGTTTCGAGCGGCAAATCGGGTAGGTATCCCAGTGACACTGGTAGCCAATCAGTTCATTCGTGTGCCGCCTTCCCCGCACATTAAGTCCATTCAGGTCGAATCTGGCTTTGATGTGGCAGACAATTATATTGTTCAGCAGGCAGAGCAGGGTGATTTGGTTATAACTGCCGATATTCCGCTGGCAGACGAAGTGATTACCAAAGGAGCGTTAGCTCTTAATCCCCGTGGCGAAATGTATACCAAAGACACCATAAAGCAGCGCCTGCAAATGCGTGACTTTATGGAAACCATGCGCAGTTCCGGTATCCAGACCGGTGGACCTGCTCCTCTGAGTCAGGCCGACCGTCAGAACTTCGGTAATCAGCTGGATCGGTACCTGAGCCGCTATAAAAAGGCGTAATCTTACTTCGACCTGAATAGCGAGCCAGCCATAGCCATCATTGCTAAGGTAATGTGGAGCCGTTGAGCTCTTCCCGTTTTATTCGCGGCGAATGACCAGTGTGGCCTCAAGAATCACAGGCGTTTGAAGTTCTTGCTCAATCGCCTGTTTGATGTTGTCGAGATCCTGCTCGCTCAGAGCATGCGGTGTCATGATTTCTAAACTCAGTTCCAGCGGTTTCACATCCCGTGCACTGACCTGCCGCAGCACAACCTGATTGATAGTCAGCCCCTCCAGAGCTTTGATGATTTTTGCTTCGTGCGATAAATGCACAAAGCTAATCAGCAGTGGCACACTCACAATAAAAACTGCCAGCAGGGCAACGGCAAGCCCTTTTTTTGCCCGGGTGAAGGGGGCGAACCCCAGCATCAGAAAGGTGACTGATGCAGAAAGAACAATGCCTGCCAGGTTGGTTAAAAACAGCAGTAAAGCCCCCCAAGCGACATGAAGATCTGCCCAGCCAATCCCAATGCCGGTCACGGCCAGAGGGGGCACCAGAGCCACCGCAATAGCCACGCCCGCCAGGCTTTTTGACGCGTCGATTCTGGCATGTGCATAAGCGCCCGCAATACCGGAAATGACGGCAACTCCCAGATCCAGTAAGTTAGGACTGAGACGGGCCTGAATCTCCGGTGTCACAATTTCCATCGGCAGGATAAAGCTGGCCAGCGCAGCGAAACTGGTGGCCATCAGCAGGCCAGTTAGCAGGGTTTGTGAGCTGGCACTCAGCAGTGAGGTGTCCTGCCTGACTAAGGCCATCGCGAGGGAAATGATTGGAGCCATTAACGGTGCCAGAATCATTGCGCCGATGATCACGGGGGCTGAACTGGCAAATAGCCCAATGCTGGCCAGCAGGGTAGACAGCACCATGAGGGTCAGGAAAGAGGGTGTCGCCGACGCATTTTCCCGCAGCAATTGATACAGTTCTCTAAATTCATCAGTGGCCGCGTGCGTAATGAAAGGCAGTGGCTTATCAATCATGGCGGCAATTGCCCCTCCGGCCGGTAAGTTAACAATTTTCCGGCTTTCTTTGCTGCTACCGGGGTTGTCACTTACCGGAAGAGGCTCACCGCCCAGAATACACAAGCTGCGGGGGGTTGTTTCAATAATCAGCTCTTGGGCTGTACTTTCAATCCCGTCCTGAAGGAAGGTCATCGGATTTTGCACGCACAGCATCAGCGTGCGTGATTTGATAAAACCGAGTAAACCCGGTAGACGGGGATCCCGGCGAAATGGGGCCGTAATAAATAACCGTACCAGTTCCATAATGCTGTGTGGTGCCAGCACAATCGCATGGCACATGCCGTCATTGACACTGGAGGTACTGAGAATATTGCGTGATAACGCCGTGCCATGAGCATGGGAAATGATCAACGTGCCTATTGCGGCAGTTTCCACTGTATTCTCGCTTTCCGTCGTAATCGTAAATTTCGCCGGAATGAAGGTTTTGACTTTACTGAGGTTGACGAAGACTTTTTTCAGCTTTTCCTGCCAGTTCAGGTTTTGGCGATTCAGGCCAAAGATGCTGCCTCGTCCCAGAATAACGGTATCGAGCACGACACTGCCGTTGCAGCGTAACACATCAACATGAAGGGGCTTTGCGTCACAGGCCAACTGAATGGCGTTATCAAGTTGTTTGGGGATACCAAAACCACGGCATGCATGACCGGCTTCCGGGTGCGGAAGAATCGCCAGTTGCCATTGATGAGCGACAGCCGCATCAATAATCGCTGGGATATGAGCATCACTGATATAGACAAATACCCGGCAGTCTGGTGTCAGCGTAATGGGTTCCACTGATGGCCAGATGACAGGCAAAAGGGTGTCGCTGAATAATGGGATGACTTCTTTGCTGACATTGTCTTTGTCGGATGCTGAAAAAAGAAGAAAGGTATCCGCCATGCTCTCCTCCGGGAGAAGAAAGTGTCTCAGCCTGCATTCGGGGTGGCATGTTAAGAATGCTCTTGAAACAAAAGGGCTTGTACAGCGGAAAGTATAGTCAGCAAAACAGGCTGTCAGTGGCCTGTTTTGCTGAAATCAGAACATTGGGAAAGATCAGCTTTGGAAAATAGAATGAAATCTACTTCGAGGTGGCAAGGGGCATTTAACCCGGCTGATAACGGGCTAAATCCATCCTCATACATGTTGGCGGACGTTTATTTTTCCGGTGTTTCTTTCTCAGTAGCGCTTTGTTTATCTGCACTGCTTTGTTTGTCTGTGCTGTTGGGCGCTTTGCCAGAGCCAGCGTCCGACTTTTCTTCACTGTTTGCTTTATTGGCCTTCTCTTTTTTGGCTTTCTCTTCTTCCAGAACGACTTTCGGGGTCGATTTGACTTTCTGGGCGAGTCGATAGGCCACGCTGAGTCCAAACGGCGATTTTTCGTTGGTTAGCAGGGCTTCTAGCGCCTTGCTGTCCACCTGATCGAATTGACCCATCATCAGTGCTGTACGTTTGGATTTGCCAATTACCTGATCATCGGGAAGATCAACCATAATGGTGGCAGCTTCCGTTAACGCGGTGGCAAACTCTTCAGGATCATTAAGGTCGTATTCAGAGATTTTCATCTGTTTGCGAAGTTCCAGCGCCCATTGCAGATGCAGAAACGGCACCGTAGCACTGGTGTTATCTTTGCCATCCGGCTTCGGTGCGGTGTAGCTGATGCCGTTTAACAGGTTAACCAGGGTCAGGTATTTGTCGTGCTTAAGTTGCTTCATGCCGATGTATTCCGGCAAATCATCCGGGCTGACTTTCTTTCCCTTGAAATCGTAAAGCCAGACGGCGTTGTCATGGTTCATTTCGGCCCAGAAATCATCACCGGATTCAATGAGGTTATGACTGACCTTAACCGTGATTGGCACGCTGGTGCCACCGTTAGGCATATCCCAGAACGTCGACAGCGCTGTCAGGCGACTGGTCAGATAGAGCACGCCATTTTCAGGCCCAACGACAACCGTGGCCAGTGCGTCAGCATCGCTGCCGTTTTTGGCGGTACAGGTATAGCTGTCCGGGTTAGTAGGCATGGAGTCCTCAGTCCAGGACTTTACTTTTTGAGCCCCGTTAAGGCGACACAAATCGTTGAACATATTCGCCGGGTCATTAGCATATCGCTGCAAATTCGCGAAAATGGCATCGTAATCGAGTACAGCCTGAGTAGGCAGGAGCTGATCAAGGCTAACGGAAATGATATCGCCGTTCTCCAGATTGCTGTATTGGCTTTTTGCGCTCTCTTCGTCAGCCTGACAAACAGGAATCAGCAAGGCACCACAAAGAATGCCAGTGAGTAAACGAAGATGACGATGCCTACCGCGCATAATAAAGAAACCCCGAGTCGAAATATGATAGAAGTCTAGCAAATTCAAGTTGCAAGACGTGTTTCATCATTGAGGGGAAGAGAAACGCCGTCAAGCTCTTGTCACTGATGCCAAGATTCAGTTAGCCCATATTTCCGATGGTATGCGCTAACTGAGGTGTCGCCTAGGTTAGCAGTTAAATACCCAGTTCATCCAGCAGATCTAAATCAACTTCGGCGTGCTGCGTTTTCGCGTGGGTTGATGCTGCTTGGGCCTGTGAATGGCGGGTTTGCTCAATAATGCTGTCTGGATCAAGTTCATCCTGATGTTCAAATTCTTCAATCTGGATAAACTCCGTTTTATCCATCGCCAGCTCCAGATAGAAAATATTGTTTTTAGCCGTAGTAAAACTGACTCGGCGGGCCTGCGGACGCTCCAGGTTAGTATCGACTGACAGCATAACCTGTTTGTTGAGTGCCAGCATTTTAGGCTGGTTCTGAGTGATAGAAACCTGCAATTCACGGCGAACTTTACGGGTGAAATCACCCACCACCTGATTCATTAATTCACCCAGTACATCGGCAACTTCATCAGACGTGTGGTGAATAGCCAGCTCATCCTGAGCCATGCCCATTTTCAACATGTATTCCTGATAAAGCTCAAGTGCAGCTTGTTGAGAGAAATTAGTGACGACCAAGCCGGTAAAGCCGCCGTCAAATAATACAAAACAACCGATGTCTGGCTTTAGGCTGGTTTTTTGAATTTTCTGCACCATGGCAGAGTAATGAACAGGGCTGTCTGTAGCGGTGGATAAAACCGAAGCAATTGACTGACAAAGTTTCAGCAGAATATCGTCAGTTGTAATAATTTTTGTTTTTTTCATGTCACAAAATGAGTTAAACGTGCGAAAGCGCAGTGTGGCACTAAACACGTTAAATTGCACAACTCTGAAAGCGGGGAGTTGATGTTGCTCACTAATTTCTCAGGGGGAAGGCAGGAAAAGTGGAAAGAATCTGCACATGACAAAGCGATAAAGCTTATTGTTGTGAAGCTGCCTAAAAAAACGCGATCACACAAATGGAAGAAAAAACGGGGAGAGGAATATCAGCCAGCACCGGAGACCGAGACTAGGTGGCGAAGGGGATTTATCCCTGCTGGCTGAGTCAGAACAACAAGTCAGTACAAATCAGGCAAAGCGTTGTTCAAGGTAAGCGACAATGTCGTTTGACTCGTACATCCACTTTACCTGGCCAGATTCGTCTTCGATACGCAGGCAAGGTACCTTGCGTTTACCACCGTGCTCAATCAGCACTTGCTCATTGTCCGGTTGTTTGGCATCAACAGTCGCCAGAGGCAGGTTCAGGCGTTTAGCCGAACGACGAACTTTGACGCAGAAAGGGCAGCTTTCAAACTGATAAAGCTGAAGCTGTTTTGCTTGATCATTGACTTGTTGCTGAGCATCTTCACTGCGTTTCATTGCACGAGGAGAAAAAATAGCGTTGAGCAACAGAATAAGCTGGCCCAAAACCAATCGGATGACTTTCATGAGGGACTATCCTTTTGAAACAATTCTTAACACCATGTTGTGGCCGACATGATAGCGACTTTCATGTTCTGATAAAACCATGATTAAAGGAGGGGTATGGCGGTTGGTGATGCAGGCTGACGAAGGATCAACGAAGCGCCCGAAAATGAACAAAGGTATTTATGTTTGCCGCCATATTGGTACTTAATACGGTACTTATTTGGCGAAAATGGATCGTGGCATTATTGAGGAATGAAACTTTTGTATTGATGTGGATAATTCCCTCGGCATCCTGCTGTTGCAGTAGCACGCTTATATTTCATCGCTATTTATTCATAGAGATAATAGGAGTCGATGGTGAAAAAAACGATCTATCTCACTGCATCATCATTTTGTGTTGCGACCTAATTTCATTATTTATTTAATTCATTATCATAATCGATGAATAATTTATGAGAAGGCATGAGTTCGTGCAAAGTAAAAAGACAATTTTAATTTGTGATGACTCGCCGGTTGTCCATAAAGCTGTAATGAAATATTTGGGGGACGCCGAAGCGCTGACCCTGCTCAATGCAGAAAATGGTGAGCAAGCCATCGAATGCATGAAACAGCACAAGGTGGATGTTCTTTTTCTTGATTTAACCATGCCTGTAATGGATGGGTTTGAAGTACTGCAAACCTTACCGGTGAATCCGTACCCGACGAAAATCATTATTCTGTCTGCGGATGTGCAAAAACAGGCGATGGAACGCTGTATCCAGAATGGAGCCACTTTTTTCCTGCCGAAACCGTTCAATCAAGCCATTCTTGTTAAAGCCCTGGAGCGGGTCGGTATAACGCTTGCTTTTCCTCAAGCCTCGTACAGTGAAACAGCAAGCACGCAAAACGTAAGCCTTCAAACCGAGAACCTTCAAACCGAGGTTCATCAAACAGATAGCCCTGAAACAAACTCATACGTTCATCAGAATTCGCATCCAAACGCATTGTCAGCGGCTGCATCTTCCTCAACGTCTGCCATTGCTTCCACCCAGCCTGATCGGAACCATGTCGGTCAGGACGATTTTCTGACCGTGTTTAAAGAGGTAGCGAATGTGGCATTGGGGCGGGGGGCCGCAATTATCTCTGATCATTTCGGTGAATTTATTAAAATGCCCATGCCCAATGTGGCGATGCTGAGCACGGGGGAACTGGCTATGGCCATTCTTGATATCAAGCAGCAGGCTCAGTCTAAAGCCATTGCGCAGCGTTTTGTCGGTGGTGGCATACATGGAGAGGCCTTGGTGTGCCTGCATGGTCAGGATATTAAAGCATTTGGTTATCGTCTGGGCTTCGGGCAAAAAGACGAATTCAAAAGTGAGGTGGTAATGGATATTGCCAACCTGATGGTATCTTCATTTCTGGTCTCGTTATCTGAACAAATGAATATCCCTTTTTCTGTTCGTCAGCCGGTTGTGATGGAAGACTATATGGTATGGGGAGAAGGTAAACGGGATCAACGCGAATTATTTACCGTGGAATACTGTTATCAGTCAGAAAATTTGGATGTCGAGTGTAATGTCTTATTCATGATGGATCACAATTCGACGGAAGTAATTAAGCGAGTGATGGAGACGTTACATTGAAAGACCTGATGAATCTGTCTGATTTTCATTTGACGATCCAGCTGATAGATAATATCGACGCCGGTGTCGTTTTGCTTGATCGTAATTACACCGTACAGGCATGGAATACGTTTATGCAGGCCTACAGTGGGATCAGCGCCGAGCAAATCATGGGGAAAAACCTGTTCGATGTCGTGCCCGGATTACCCGATGACTGGCTGAAAAAGAAAATAGCCTCCACGTTTAAGCTCCGCACCCGTACTTTCAGTTGTTGGGAAGATCGGCCGTATATTTTTGATTTCAAGAATTTTAGTCCGGTGACTGGGGGATCGGTCGAAATGTATCAGAACATGACGCTGACTCCACTTAAATCCCTGACGGGAGAATACAGCTATGTCTGCATGACCATCTATGATGTGTCTGATACGGCAAAAAGTAAGAAGCAGCTCAGTGAGACAAACGCTCAACTGACTCATTTGAGCATTACTGACGGGCTGACACAGTTGTACAACCGAGGTCATTGGGAACGTTGCCTGGAAGAAGAATTTGAACGCTGCCGGCAGCGACAGACTCCGTCGACCTTGGTGATGTTTGATATCGACCATTTTAAAAAGGTGAATGACACCTTCGGTCACGTAGCCGGTGACGCTGTAATTAAAAACATTTCGGTTATGTTGCGTAAGGCCAAACGTAAGAATGATCTCGCCGGTCGCTATGGCGGCGAGGAATTCGCGGTCATTTTACCGGAGACAACGTCGGAACTGACCAGTTATTTTGCCGAGCGATTACGGGCCAGAGTTGATGAGTCGTCTGTAAAAATCGACCTGCGGGAAATTGGCGTCACTATCAGCCTGGGGATTTGTGAGTGGGCGCCGTGGATGAAGCACTATAATCAGTGGCTGGCTTGTGCTGATGAAGCTTTGTATCGTTCCAAGCAAGGGGGGCGTAACCGAAGTACTATGTTCATTACCCAGCGCGAATCGGCTCCTCACAAGATGTCTTTGACGTAATCAAGGGCAAATTATTGGTTTTATTAGTTATATCATTGTAATTGTTTCATTTGCTCCTACAATAATGTCGTTATTGAGGCCAGTGATGAAAACGCTGTAGCAGAATGGATTGCTCACCGGCGCTTCCGATACCTGTGCTGTTAGAATGAGTATTAGAACGAGTTACAATAATTATGGTTGTTGAATCAGAAGGTTATCACGCGCTGATTGAGTATTTTACCGAGCACTTATCACTGTTTGAGAAGTCGGAAACGGAAGCGTGTAATGAGACGGTTGAAGATGTTGTCACGGACATGATTGCAACCAATTTAATGGCTGTGTTTTCGCAAAACCCAGATTTGGAACCAGATTTTCGCTTCAGGTTGATGCAGGAAGCCGATGCTGTGATGGAAGACCTGAATGAAGTCCTCGCCGGGGCCTTGATGCGAAGTCCGACTAATGAGCAGGTGATGTTTCTGGAAGACTACATTGGTCTTGTCAAAAACCTGTTTGACAGTGCAATCAGCCAGCACGTTCAGTAAGTAAACCACGTTCCTGATACTTGGTCACGGCAGGCCATGTGGTGCGAACAGAGGTCTCAAAAACATCTAAAGACCGAATGGTAAAAAGGCAGCTCAGCTGCCTTTTTTGATCGCATTGACCAAGCATGGCTTTAACCCGTCAGACCAGCTTGAAAGCGAAGGGCGAAGCGAACAAGCCACACACAGGCAAGTTACAAAAAGACAAGCTAAAAGGGAGGCAAGGCCAAAAAGAGAAGCCAAGGAAAAGATCAGATAAAAGTTAGCAAAGAGATTAGCCATGAAACCGCGCGTGAGTTTACTTCTGATTAATCCGAAGAGAGAAATCCTGCTTATTCATCGTATCAAGGAAGAAAGAGACTATTGGGTGTTTCCCGGTGGCGGTGTAGAGCAAGGGGAAAGCCTGTTAACCGCGGCGCAGCGCGAAGCACTTGAAGAAACCTCCTTTGTCCTTCAGCAGTTTTCTCCTGTATTTTCATTGTTGAATATGGGGCGAAGAGAACATTTCTTTGTTGCCAATGTTGATAACATACCAGCCAGGCTGGGAAACGGACCTGAGCTTGAAAAACAGAATATCAGAAACCGTTATGAGTTAGTTTGGCTGCCTTTTGAGCAATTGAGTACGCTTGAGCTTTACCCGATGGACGCACGAGATATCGCCGTTACATTGCTGGTGGACGTCGAGACAGACTCAGTTCAAATACATGGCTAGGTGTAATAAATCAGGAACGATGATGAATAAAACAGGACATTATTTAACGGTCAATGGCGCCGATATTTATTATGAATTATCGGGGAACAGGGATGGCAAACCGCTGCTGGTACTGCATGGCGGTCTTGGGTCCATCGATGATTTACAGCCTCTGTGGGCGTATATTCCTGCCGACGCTTTTGTTATCGCTGTTGATTTTCGGGGGCATGGCAGATCAACACTGGGAGATGCTCCGCTCAGTTACGCACAATACCAACAAGATATTGAGGCTGTGTTGGATCATCTGCAGGTAAATCAGTACGCCATTTTTGGCTTCAGTGATGGCGGAATTGCCGGGTATCGACTGGCAGCAGCCCATCCGGATAAGGTCGAACGGCTGGTGACACTCGGTTCACAATGGCGTCTTGAGCCTGATGATCCCGCGATTCGTGTACTGCAAAGCTTGTCAGCGGATTTCTGGGCTCAACGTTTCCCTGAGGATGTCGCGAGGTATCAGGCCATCAATCCGACTCCGGATTTCTCGCGGTTGGTCGATGCGGTGAAAGACGTTTGGCTGGATGTTTCACACACGGGCTACCCGAATCAGACGGTCGAAGCTATTCAGTGTCCGGTACTGATCATGCGCGGTGATAATGATTTTCTGTTTGCGCTACAGGAAGCTGTGTTGCTGAAAGCGAGGATTCCCGAAGCCGAGTTTGCCAACCTGCCGTTTACTTCTCATGCTTGTCACCATGAAGACCCGCAGACGGTAGGAAAGATCGTTAACCGATTCCTGCTGAACACTGACTGCAGTTAGATTCGTCGTTCAGCGAATTACTCGCATTTTCTTAAAGCCAATAAGCAACCCATATGGATTACGCAGGGTAGCCCCACACGGGGTTACCATTTACGGGATTGCCATTCACGGAATTACCATTCCCGAGGTTATCTATCCCGAGGTTACCACTCAAAAGGATTGCTTGGACAGTTACCGGTAAAGGCAATCACTTTGTTTTTATTGATAATCCCGTAAATCTGAAATCTCCCTGTCATATTTCTCTTGTACTTTGCCCGCTAGCGATAATCAGTGTGATCCCGGTTCCGTATAAGGCCATCACGCACTGATGCTGTTCGCCAAAAACAGAAATAAAGGAATATGACAATAATGAAAATCCTCTCTCCGAGCGGCGCAAAAGTCTCAATTGTTCGTTCAATTCAGATTGTGTTCCTCATTTTGGTTACCACTGGCGGTTTACTGTCTTTCTTTGGTAACGATGGCCTTAAAAATGTTTCGCGGCAATTTGAAACACTGAGTCAGCAGGCGATTCCGGTCACCATGAATAATGCTGTCATGGTCAAGGCCGCTCTGGAATCTGCGCAAGCTTTGTCGTCAGTTATCAATAGCGCCTCGGTCGAGGAGTTAGAAACGGCTTACCAACAGTTTGAAACCGGGTATACCGCCATGGCCACTTCGCTGACGACGCTCGAAAGTCTGTCGGCTGACCACCGTATTGGATGGTTAACGGATGGTGTGGTGAAGTTGCAGCAACAGCATGCGGAAATTGTCACGATGGGCGAGCAGCTCAATCAGTCACAACAACAGATCCTGAAGAATCAAACCCGCCTGTTTGCCGATAAAGCCATGATGAATTATGCCGTTTCATCAGTGAGAGCAGAAATGAGCCGTGTCGGACAGGATGTGTTTTACGATAATCCGACCGGTATGAACCAAGTGACCAACTTCGTGAATCATTCGCTTGAGATGGCGAGCCATCTGATGGCGCTGATGCTGGAAACTGATGTCTATAAAGCGCAGGAGCTGGCCAAAGATTTACGCCGAACCAATTTATCCGGTATGGAATACGCCTGGCAGGAAATGAACCGGATCAACCCGGCGATGACAGAGTTTACCAGCGTCACCGTGCCGTTTGATATGGTGAAAGCGCTGTTTGCCGATGACGGCATCATCGCGCTGAAACTGCAAACCCTTTCACTGATGCAAACCCAGGCGGGAAAAGCTGAACGGGTTAGACTGCATATTGATGAGATGATGGGACAGCTCGAAACCCTGACTGCGGGGGCCAATCAGCTGGTGGCGCAAGGTGAGCGGGGAGTCATTGATGCCAGCGAACAGGCGACGGCGCTGTTTTTTACACTGAGTATCGCGGGGCTGATACTGGCTCTGTTTTCCAGTGTCTGGATCAGTGTGTCGGTACAACGATCGATAAAGACAATTGACCGGGTTGTCAAAGCGACCAGTGAAGGTGACTTGACGGTTCAGGTTGAGCAACGCATGCCAAAGGAATTTGCGGTGCTGGGCTCGTTGCTGGAACAGTCAAATGCCAATAACAGACAAATCCTGGCGCGATTGGTTACTAACAGCCACGAACTGAATCTTGCCGCAGAGAGCAGTCAGCAGGCGGCTTCTCAGTCACGTCAGGCGCTGAATGAACAAAGCGATGAGCTGAATACGATTTCAGCGGCGATTTCACAGCTTGAAATTTCAATTAAAGAAATTGTCAGCAGTACGGCTGAATCTGAGCTTGAGGCAGAGCAGGCCAGCCAGCTGGCGCAAAACGGCGTCGCAATTATAGAACGCAGTACTGTGAGGCTGCGGGAGCTGGATAATCAGTTTGCGGTGAATGAAAAGCGCATGACCGAGCTGGATACCCATGTTAACAAGATCACGGAAGTGGTGGAGCTGATTAGCTCGATTGCGGACAGCACAAACCTGTTGGCACTGAATGCGGCCATTGAAGCGGCCCGAGCAGGAGAGCAGGGGCGGGGCTTTGCGGTGGTGGCGGATGAAGTCCGCAAGCTGGCCAAAGAAACCAATATGCAAACAGAATCCATTCGACAGACCATTAACGAACTGCACCGCGCCGCGAGGGATGCGAACGAAGCGATGCTGGTAAGTCGACAGGAGATGACCTCGACAATCACCCTCAGTCACGAGGTGCAGCAGGCCATTCACCAGATGCAGCAAGTCATCACGGGCATTAACGATAAAATCATCACGATTGCAGCCGCTACCCAGCAGCAGGAGAACGCCTCGGTCGAAGTAGGGCGAAGCGTCGGACAGGTTTCCGGGCAGGCAGAACGTAATAACGCTCAGTTACTGACCCTGGTAAAACAGGCCGCAGCGGTGGCGGACATTGCTCATCAACAGCAGGACTTACTGGCAACTTACAAACTGTGAACGGATAAGCCTGTTTTCCCGTCGGGCAAGGTTGTTGGTAAACAGGCAACAGAGGCAATGAGCAGAAAAAAAACTGTGAAAATGCCCTGCGAAAAAGCCCTGTGAAAAAAGAGCAGAAAAAGCGTAAAAAACACCATGAGAACACGTCTAACGGTAGGAATTAACGCGTAATCATTGCAACTGATTCAGACGCCAGTACAATGCTGGCGTTTTTTATTGTTTGGTATCTGTTATGCGTATTCATGCTGTTCATAAGTTGTATGATGAGCGTCTTGCTCGCTCAACCCGGCCATTTCTGGCTCGAGGCGGTAAAGTTGAGCGCTGTCTCTACTGCATGTTACGTACTCACCTGTGTATTTGTTCAAGTAAGCCAGACATTGATTCTCAGGCTGCCTTTATGCTGCTGATGTATGACGATGAAGTGCTGAAGCCAAGCAATACCGGGCGATTAGTGGCCGATTTGTTCAAAGATACGTTTGCGTTTATCTGGTCACGGACGGAGCCCAATCCCGACATGCTGGCCCTGCTTAATGATCCACAGTGGCAGCCATATGTGATTTTCCCAGCCGAATACGCGGTACCTGAGCGAGTGGCCGCGGAAGTCAGTGCGCAACCGGATAAGCGGCCGTTGTTTATTTTGCTGGACGGCAGCTGGGCGGAAGCCAAGAAAATGTTCCGGAAGAGCCCATATCTGAATCACTTGCCTGTGCTGTCGATAGATCCGGATAAGCCTTCCCGTTATCAGGTGCGCGAAGCCACCAAAGCCAATCAGCTGGGAACTGCTGAAGTGGCTGCACGTATCGTGGATCTGTACGGCGAGACAAAAAATGCCGAGGTGCTCGACTTGTGGTTTGATGTATTTCGCGAACGCTACATGACCGGCAAGCTCAATCGCACCTTGCCGGAAGCAAACGCGCTGAAAGATTTGTCCGAATGTATGGCCGGCTATTCAGTAATAAAATGACATTCCTGCGTTACAATATGCAACATATCGATGTTTCTTTCGGCAATCGCGACAGAGCGCATGGAACAGACCCCGCTAAATCTGTACCTCATCACAGTCTGTAGGTGTAGAAGTGTGGATAATTTTTTACAGTTTTGTTTTTAAATGACTTTCGGAGAGTGCGGGATGTACTACGGCTTTGATATTGGCGGAACCAAGATTGAATTTGGCGCCTTTAACGAAAAACTGGAGCGGGTGGCTACTGAGCGAGTACCGACACCGGGGGATGATTACGACAAGCTGGTGGATATCCTTGTCGACATTATTGAAAAAGCCGACCGTGAATTTGGAACTCAGGGCCAGATCGGTATTGGTATTCCGGGTATGGAAGATGCGGAAGATGGTGCACTACTGACTTCAAATGTGCCTGCAGCCAAAGGCCGTTTCCTGCGTAAAGATCTGGAAAGCCGTATTGGTCGTAGCGTTCAGATTGATAATGACGCTAACTGCTTTGCGCTTTCAGAAGCGTGGGACAGTGAGCTGCAGGGTGAAAAATCCGTACTGGGTCTGATCCTGGGCACCGGATTTGGTGGCGGCATTGTCATTGATGGCCAGGTCTTCTCCGGCAAAAACCACGTCGCGGGTGAACTGGGTCATACGCGTATGCCTATCGATGCCTGGTTCCATCTGGGCGAGAAAGCACCGTTGTTTGAGTGCGGCTGTAACAATAAAGGCTGTATTGACAACTACCTGTCTGGTCGTGGTTTCGAGCAGCTGTATGCCCATTACTATGGCGAAAATCTGAAAGCGGTAGACATCATCAAGCAGTACGGCGAAGGTGAAGTGCAAGCCGTTGAGCATGTCGATCGCTTTATGGAAATGCTGGCAATCTGTCTGGCAAACTTGTTCACGGCGTTTGACCCGCATGTGGTGGTGCTGGGTGGTGGACTGTCGAATTTTGACCTGCTGTATTCAGAGTTGCCTAAACGACTGCCTAAGCACCTGTTGTCGGTTGCCCGCGTACCTAAAATCATCAAAGCGAAACACGGTGATGCTGGTGGTGTTCGTGGTGCGGCATTCCTGAACATCCGCTAATCGGCGGCTGTAGCAAAATCGCATAGCAAAACTATTTTTGTTCTTTATAAGGACACAAGGTTATAAAGAAATAACCTCAATGAAAAAAGCACCGCTGGCGGTGCTTTTTTGCTTTTCGGGGAATCCGCGTGTTGGCTGATACTGACGGGGTACAGCCAGAATCATGAAAAGGTAGACAGTGAGAAAGTGTAATGAATCTCGCCAGATGCTAACGGTTGTGAATGAACTCTGCTAGAATCCCCGCTCGTTTTATCAATGCCGGATTCCAACATGCCTTTCCAAGCTTTAGGGCTTAACAGCCAACTTATCTCCAATATCCATGCTCTGGGTTTTCAACAGCCGACACCGGTTCAGCAACAGGCTATTCCTGAAGTGCTTGCCGGGCATGATGTGTTGGCGGGCGCGCAGACCGGAACCGGCAAAACGGCAGCGTTTGGCTTGCCGTTGATCCAGCAGCTGATGGCGGAACCGGCACGTTCTTATGGCGCTAAAACCGTGAAGGCGCTGATTTTGACGCCGACCCGTGAACTGGCGCAGCAGGTTTTTGAAAGCCTGAGCGGTTATGCCAAAGAAACCGATTTACGCATTGTCACGGCTTACGGTGGAACCAGTATTAAGATGCAGGTAAAAGCATTGGAACAGGGCGTGGATATTCTGGTCGCAACGCCGGGACGCCTGCTGGATCATGCCTATGTCGGGACCGTTGATCTCAGCCAGATCAGCATGCTGGTGCTGGACGAAGCGGATCGCATGCTGGATATGGGTTTCATTGACGATATCAAACGGATCATGAAGCGCATCAAAGCTGAGCGTCAGACACTGTTTTTTTCTGCGACGTTTGGCCCGAAAGTGAAAGAGCTGGCGTACCGTATCCTCAAGGATCCGAAAGAAATTGAAGTATCTCCGGCAAACAGTACTGCCGTCACGGTAGAACAAATGGTCTACCCGGTAGATAAGCATCGTAAGCGCGAGTTGCTCTCTTATCTGATCGGTTCCGGCAACTGGCAGCAGGTACTGATTTTCACGAAAACCAAACAGGGCTCCGATGAACTGGCCAAAGAGCTGGGTAAAGATGGGATCAAAGCAGTTTCTATTAACGGGGATAAAAGTCAGGGCGCTCGTCAACGTGCGCTGGAGCAGTTCAAAGAAGGTAAAGTGCGTGCATTAGTGGCGACGGATGTGGCCGCTCGAGGGCTGGACATCGAACAGCTAGAGCATGTTGTGAACTTCGATATGCCGTTTAAAGCAGAAGACTATGTGCACCGTATCGGTCGTACCGGGCGTGCAGGCCAGACTGGCAAGGCGATTTCGTTGATGAGTCTTGATGAAGAATGGGCGCTGCGAGCCATTGAAGAACTGTTGGATACCCGCTTGCCGCAGCAATGGCTGGAAGGCTATGAGCCGGATCCAATGGCAGAACCGCCGGAAAATCTCCGTCGTGGTCGTTCAAGCGATAAGCGCCGCGCCAAAGCTAAGCATCAGATTCATAAGAATCGTGGGCGTCGTGTCAGCCGCTAACGGTATCTGTATTTAATAGGTGTTTGGCTAATAGATGTTTGGCTAATATGTGTTTAGCTAATAGCTGTTTGGTTAAGTTAATAGGTATTTGGCTATATCGCGTAACTTTCCACAGCCTTCACCTTAAGTACCAGAATATTTCAGCCCCCAAAAGGTGTGCTCTCGACGAAAAGAAACCCGTGCATTAGGCTGCACGGGTTTTGTTGTTTCAGAGACTCATGACGGACATATCCGATAACTGCTGTTAACGTTTGCAGTTTTTGATGGCGTCGGCCAGTAATTCTGTGGCTGTGAAGTGGCATTCAGGCAAATCCGCATCGCACGGATGGCGTGGCTCAACCCTCGGTCCCCATTGAATGACGCCAGCCCCCCAGGTCAACCCTGCACCAAAGGCAGCTGACAGAATGGTGTCTCCAGGCTTGATTTTGCCTTCTTCAACGGCTTCACACAGCGCGATAGGCACAGTGGCAGCCGAGGTATTGCCGTATTTATGGATATTGATGAAGGCTTTTTCCAGCGGGATGCCGGAATGCTCGCACAGCGCTTCAATAATGCGCTGGTTTGCCTGATGGGGGATGACGACGTCAATGTCATCCTGCGTCAGGTTAGCGCGCTCCATGACCATTTTGGCTGCGGTTCCCATTCCACGCACCGCACGGCGGAAGATTTCACGTCCGACAAAGTTGAACGCAAAGTGTCCTGCATCCGGGCTGTAGCGATCCATCCCGACTCCAAAATCCGGAATCGCCAGTACGTCGCGACCTTCTGAATCACAACCCAGCTGAGCTGTCAGTAGTCCAGAATGCTGTGTGGAGCGGCTTAATACCACAGCACCCGCACCGTCACCGAACAGAACTGCCGTGTCACGTTTACTCCAGTCCAGATACCAGGACAGACGCTCAGCACCAATAACCAGTGCATGCTCATAGTTGCCGGCCTGAATCATTTTACTGGCTGTTTCCAGCCCGTAGAGAAATCCTGTGCATGCCGCATTCATATCAAATGCTGCGGCTTTCTTAGCCCCTAAATCCAGCTGGACTTTCGACGCGATATTTGGAACCAGGGTATCCGGTGAGCACGTCGCGACAATGATGAGGTCCAGCTCGGAACCATCAATTCCTGCCGCAGCCAGTGCGCGTTCGCCAGCCACTTTGGCCAGTTCAGAAGTTTTCACATGGCTGATGCGACGAGAATGAATACCGGTGCGGGTGCGGATCCATTCATCAGAAGTATCAACAAACTGACTCAGTTCTTCGTTTGTCAGTTCGGTTGGCGGCAGACACTTTCCCCAACCAGTAATTTCGGCATAGTACATAGGATGACTCTTATTATTGTTGTCCAACACAATTTCGCCATGACACCTTAACGTAATTACAACAGAAAATCAGTGCGTCAGCTTGAAATATGGAGCGATTCATCAGGAAAAGGATTTGTTACAATCAGCAGGTACACATTAAAAAAAGGAATAAACCATGATTCGCTTGGGTGTAATAGGCACAAACTGGATTACCGACCGTTTTATCGAGGCAGCGCTCGCGTCAGGCAAGTATCAGTTGGCAGCGGTATACTCCCGGACAATGGAGCAGGCGAAAGCCTTTGCCGCAAAATATGATACCGCTGAGTGCTTTGACTCGCTGGAAACGATGGCGGCCTCTGAGGCTATCGATGCAGTGTACATTGCCAGCCCGAACTCGTTTCATGCCCCGCAGGCGAAACAGTTTCTTCAGGCAGGTAAACACGTGATTGGTGAAAAGCCGCTTGCATCGAACTTCACTGAAGTTCAGGACTTGATTGATGTCGCGCAACAGAATCAGGTGGTGCTGTTTGAAGCTATGAAAGCAACGTATACGCCGAACTTTTACGCCATGAAACAGGCGTTACCGAAGTTGGGTAAATTGCGCAAAGTGTATTTGTCTTACTGCCAGTACTCTTCCCGTTACCAGAAATACCTGGACGGTGAAAATCCGAATACGTTTAACCCGGCGTTTTCCAATGGTTCACTGATGGATATTGGCATTTATCCGTTGAGCACGGCGATTGCACTGTTTGGTGAGCCTAACAGTTTTACGGCACAGGGGGCACTTCTGGATTCGGGTGTTGATGCGCACGGTACGCTTGTGTTGCATTACCGCGAGTGTGACGTGGTGGTGTGTCACTCAAAAGTGAGCGATGGAATTATCCCAAGTGAAATTCAGGGCGAGCAGGGTACGTTACTGGTTGATTTTATTTCTGAATGTCATGGTGTAAAACTGCACCGTCGAGGTGAACCCGTCGTCGATTTGTCCGTAGCGCAGGATGAGAATGCGATGCGCTATGAGGCCGAAGTTTTTGCCGAATTGGTAGAGAGCCAGCAGGTTGACCATGAAGGGTTACTGCGCAGCCAGATTGTCAGTGCAATCATTACTCAGGCTCGAGAAATTATTGGTGTGCGCTATCCGGCCGATAAGCTGTAATACCTAATCAGTGAATACTGCTCGTCTGACTTGAGTCGATGTATAAGCAGCAACTGAAGGATACCTAAAAACACAGGTGCTTTTAGACGCACGATATCGATGAACGAAAAAAGACCGATATGTTCAGCTTACAGCTGTTCATATTGGTCTTTTTATTTGAATCTGTGTGTAACCCGGCCAGGAGATGCTTGTCTGGCTTTTTTGTCGCTAGGGAGCATTCGTGTATTACGACGAGAGGGCAGTAGATTGGCATCCGTGAGTGCTATGAAGGCGTTTTTATTGGGGCGATTGGGGGTAATTGGGCCGGGATATGGCAGAAACAGAAGGGCCTCTCAATTTGAGAGGCCCTTTTTATTGAATGTTTGAGCAGGCTGGCGGATTACCAGAACAGGTAAGCAATCAGTGTCAGCACCACAATACAAGCCAGGTTCAGGTAGATACCGGCTTTCATCATCTCAGACTGCTTGATGTGGCCCGAACCAAACACGATTGCGTTAGGTGGTGTTGCCACTGGCAACATGAAGGCACATGAAGCGGCAACAGCAATCAGAGCAGACAGAATGACAGGTGATACACCCAACGCTTCTGCTACGGTCGCAAATACTGGCACCAGCAGTGCCGCACTTGCCGTGTTACTTGCAAACTCAGTCAGGAAGACAACGAAGCCCGCAATAACCAGAATCGTGAAGAACAGACCAGCTTGATCCAGGAAACCACTCAGCCCTTCAGCCAGGAACACACTGGTGCCGGTTGCTTTCAGGATATTACTCAGACAGATACCACCACCGAACAGCAGCAGAACGCCCCAGTCAGTTGATTTTTGGATATCTTTCCACTCAACAACGCGCGAGGTGCCCAGCATGACGATGGCAAACAGAGCTACCAGAGTGTCGAAGCTGCCGAAACCACCCAGGAATGCGTTAATCGGTTTGCTGAAAATCCACAGGAAGACAGTGATAGAGAAGATAACCAGTGTCGCCAGTTTACCGTTGGTCCATTCAACCGGCTTATGATCCAGTTCGAACGTGTGGTTCAGGTTTGGTTTAAGCAGCAGGTACAGCAAACCTACAGAAACAGGTAGCAGGATAGCTGTAACTGGCACACCGAATGCCATCCACTCTGTAAAGCTCAGACCCACTTCTGCAGCGGCAATGGCGTTTGGTGGGCTACCAACGATGGTTGCGATACCACCGATACTTGCACAGTAAGCGATACCCAGCAACACGAAGACATAAGTGCTGCGTTCACTTTTGGCGTTAACTTTGTTCAGGACACCCAGTACCAGTGGCAGCATCATTGCTGCAGTGGCTGTATTACTGATCCACATAGACAGACCTGCAGTCACCCCAAACAGCATGAATACGGCAACAGACATCTTGCCTTTAGCCATCAGCAGTACTTTGTCAGCAATCGCTTTATCCAGTTCTTGCTTATGCAGTGCGGCTGCCAAAGCGAAACCACCCAGGAAAAGGAAAATAATCGGGTTGGCATAGTTACTGAGCGCCTGAGGCGTCTGGAAAATGCCAAATCCAATTGCCAGAATAGGAATCAGGATAGCGGTAATACTGACGTGTAGCGCTTCCGTCAGCCAAAGTACAGCAACGAACACCAGAATACTCAGGCCGACAACCACGTTGTGGTCAAAAGGCAGGGTATTCAGCAGTATTGTAAAAAGGGCGATGTCTGCCAGCAGAATAATACTGTTCCGGTCAAACAGCCACTTACGTAGGGTCATGGTCAAGGCTGTCATAATAGTTCCTTTCGCTAGATTATAGTTATTACCGAGCAAGTGCTTGTCTTGGCGGTGAATCGGGTACAGATGTTATCAGTTGTATGGCTATTGTTAACCAAAGAGCGCGCAAATGTTGTGCCTTTATCGGGTGGGTTTTTCTTTTTGTGAGTTGGTGTTCAGGGAATGTGTGGGAATATACCCATTGAAGCTGTCACCCATGAAACAGAAAGTATTCCCCGTCGCATCTTATGGGGTACACCGTCAGAGATGTTAACAAAAAAGTCGTGGCGTAATGATGATGTTCGCCTGGCAGAAGGGCATCATTTGGATGAATCTGACCTGAACAACAATGTCAATACTTTGACTGGTGTTATGGACGCACAGCAGGTTTTTGGCGAAACAAGTGTGATCTTGCTCCAATTAAGGTTGGCGCCTGATGAATACAGTATTTAGTTACTGTTATGCCTTATGTATCATAAGTAAAAAGGAATCATAATTAATATACAAAAAGGCTAGGGACACAATGAGTACAAAGAAGGTTTTGATGAAAAAGCGCATTCAGAGTGAAGTACAAACTCACATGCGTAGCGTAAGAGCAAAATTTATCAGATCCTTTGCCGACGGCTCTAAGGCGAAAGTCAATTGAACAGTATTTGTGATGAAAAACGCCACTGAAACTCAGTGGCGTTTTTGTATCCGTTAGTCAGCCGGTTCATCGAAAGGAATTGATGACACAGCATTATATTTACGTCAGCGTGTGCGTTGCGGGCTTACAGTGATGAATGTGGGGCATCCTGTTCAAGCCTTTGTTGCAAGATTGGCTCTTTCGGTCCCGGAAACTTCGGCTGCATATCTAGCACATAGATATCAATAACCGCTTTTACGCGTGCGAATACTTCCCTAACACGGATTTTCATTCCCGCAGCACCTTTGGGTTCAGGTACGGCCAGACAAATGGCATCGATGTTGTTTTGTTTAGCAATAAAGAGTGCCCGTTCGCAGTGAAAGCGCTGTGTGATAATGACAAAGTGGTCGGCATCGAACACACTTTTAGCGCGCACTACAGAGTCCAGCGTTCTGAACCCCGCGTAATCCAGCACGATGTTTTGATCCGGGATCCCGGCTTTCAATAAGTCCCGCTTCATGGTCCAGGGTTCATTGTAAGAACGATGGGCATTATCACCACTGAGTAGCAGCACATTGACCTTTCCTAACTGGTACAGGTTTTGGGCGGCATTCATCCGGTATTGATAGTAGGGGTTCAGTGACTTCGCGATATATTTGCTGGTGCCCAGCACCAGACCGACTGAGCGGGCTGGGATATCTGCAGTATCTTCAAAAATTCGCGACGAAGCCTGAGACGTAAACCACCGATCAACAAGCAAGGCAGATGAGGCAAACAGAATCAGAAAAACAACACTGATGCGTAAGAAAAACAGCAGTTTCATAAAAGAAGTGGAACCATATATCTGTGAAAGCCTCATTACTATTCATCATTAGCAGCATGACTGAACAACATACGCTCAAGCCTGCTGTAAGTATACTACCTTAATTTATTGATAACTTTCTGTAAACTAACGGTCAGAATCGTCCTCATGTCGCGACGGGATCTGCGGCATTATTAATCAGAGATGACTAAAATTTCACTGGTAACAAAGGATTAAGGAAAGGTACACAGAAAAATACCTTCAGCCGAAGGAGGCATGAAAAAGGTGCTCTGAAAGTGAATGTTGAGAGTAGGGAAGATGCATCAGAATAAAAAAGCCTTCTGGTCGGACATACTGGATTCGAACCAGCGACCCCTACTCCCCCAGAGTAGTGCGCTACCAGGCTGCGCTAATGTCCGCCAAAAGGCTTTATATTCATTACGTTAGTGCAAATGAGTGTACTCAAGAAAATAAAGAATGCAATAGCCTCTCCACGAGAAATTTAAGCTATCTCTCAGAACAGGTCGGTTGTTTGGTGAAAAATTCCCCATCTTATCTCTGGTTTGTAACTGTCTGGCTGTGTATGTCTGTTTTTGGATATCTGGCTACTGGCTACTGATTGACTGATGATTGTGTGCCTGTCGTAAAAATGTAAGAGAAGCATTCGCGGTGTTTAATCAAGTCATGACGAGGAGCGGCGCTAAGTAAGGATAGCGCGCTAAGGGTAGAAACAAATGCAGCCGGTAAGGCCATTACAGGCTGCATTCGTGTAATGGGAGAACATTTGTGTTGTGGGAAAATCAGGTTTCCTGGCTATAACTGGGGGAGCGTTTAATCCTCGATGCGGATATTGGCCTGACAGTTCCCTCTGAACGCCTTGTCTTGTCCCCGTTTTTTAAAACCGGTCTGGGCAGAATATGCTTCAAGCTTGGCACGCAGTGTTGAGTGTTGTTCAAAATCATTCGGCAGTGAAAGGCGTATCTCTTGCAGATAATGACCGTTCAGGCAAGAAAGCTGAATACCTTGGGTCGCACTTTCGCCCAATGACGCAACCATCATCTCACGGAAGTGAGTTACAGGGACGGATTTGCCAATGTTAGCTTTAATGAATTGCCCTACCACAGACTGATCGACCTGTTGCACTAATTTTGTGGCCAATAAGAAATAGTCGTCATCTGCGCGGTTCTGGCAGGCACCGTGTTTCTTCCACTGGTATTCACCAAAGTCAGTTTCATAATAAAAGTTAGGCATCCAGGGAGCGATCGCTTTTATCGTGGAAGGTGAAAGGCGCATTGGCTCAGCGGGTTCACAGTACCCATATTGGGTGCCACAAACATTTCGATTCGGCCATAAACCGTGCAAGGTCAGATTATTAACAGTGAGTTTATTGTGGTTAATCGCACGGCATTCAGGTTTTTGATTGGCATTTTTGTTGTGCTCACAAAATCCTTTTTGCCAACTGACAGCCAGAACATAGGAGTCATGCTGGTTTGGAATCTGGCATTGGTTGTTTTGGCGTTTATTATTCTGAGATGCCGTAAATGGCGGCGACTGAGATTGTGTGAAATCCGCTTTACCGCAATTAAGGTTTACCCAGCGTTCTTGCGGGTGAGCACCAGGAATGGCCAACTGAACCCAGTCGCCATTTGGTTTGTTAAGCTGTAATGCCTGATAGGTGTTGCCGGAATCAGTGTACCAGTCGCCCGGGTTAGCTTGTTTCTTGATGGATTGAAAAGCCGGGCACCGTTCTGAGGCAGTGAACGATCCATTAACCTTAACTGAAGCGAAACTGGTAATTGGGACTAAACTGGCAATGAGCAGAAAAGCGAAATGTTTAATTGGACGAGTCTGTGAAATTGGCATGATTTAATTAGGCGCGTATGTATGGAAATATTTGCAGATATTATAGAGGATACGATTCATATAGATAAACTGTTGCCAAACAAACAAGTGTGAACCACACTCATTTTGAAAGAACAAAAACCTGCTACTACCTGAACGAAGGTTAATTTTGAAGAAATTTAAGTTCACATGTACAAGAAGTAGAGGTATCATCGGCCTGTCTAACCTTAGTGGTTTCTGATTGCCACGCTCTATGCTCTCAATGACAATGCTTTAAATGACGAGTGTCCTGCATATTGAATGTGGTTCAGAATGTTTGTCAAACCAGCTCAGTTCTGAGGCTGTGTTTTTTGTTGTGACTTTTCGATTATCAATTCCGTGCCTCGCTGAGAGTCAATCATATCTTCTGTCGATTCAGAATGAGCCGGATGTGGTATTCGGTTTAAGAGGTATAATTCATGGATAATTTTGCTGCCGCTGAAAAGGCGCTATCAGCGATGCTGAAAAGCGTTGATAGTAAATCAGGTTCAGTTAAAGAAGAGCGCGTTGATTACCGCCAGATATTGATTGATTTTGCTGATGAGGTTCCTGGTCGTCAGAAAGCTGTAATTAAGCGTATTCCATTACAGAAGATTAATAACTTGATTGCTGTGTTGCACGAGTTTAAAGAAGAGTCGCGTAAGGTTCGTATGAATGAGATCCTGGCGCAGATGGAAAAAGACGGGGTACACCCGGAAGAATTGCTGGAAAACAGCTACGAAGTATAAAACTGACTGCATATATTTGGTTGGCGAGTTTTGAGCACCAAGTTCTGATTCGTGAATAAGAAAAAGATATCTTGTTCACCGATAATTAAGCCATTTAATTATCGATTTTCTGTTGCGTGTAATGCGTACACAGTTAACTCTCAATGAATTCTAATGATTAAAGAGAGTGATTTTCTCTTTACCTCTTACTTGGGCGCCAAATATGGTTTGGCGCTTCTGTCTTTTATTGTCTTTCCTTTGTCTGATGTAATATAAGTTTCTTACAATTGAAACGGACGCTGTCATCTTGCTCATTCTGTGCTATCAACTGAGCAATCTATTGGATTCTGTATATCAATTTAGGCTTGGTATAAACTAGTGCTTCAGCATTGATTGTGCCAAGAAATCTGGCCTGTCAAAAAATAAATGCAAAGAAAAAATATACAGGCGTAAAGTGTGGAAACTTTAATTAAAGCGAAACAACTGAGCAAATCTTATGGCCGGTTTAAAGCCCTGATGGATGTCAGTTTTGAATTGAAAGCCGGGCAGGTGATGGGGCTGCTTGGCCACAATGGTGCAGGAAAATCATCATTAATCAAAAGTTTACTTGGTGCCCATGATTTTGATGGCGAGCTTTCTGTTTTTGGGTTGTCGCCCCGTAAGGATCGGGTGAACATCGTCCGTGATCTGGCCTACATCTCTGATGTTGCCATGTTACCGGAGTGGATGACCGTGAAGCAGGTGATCAATTATGTGTCCGGCGTGCACCCGAAATTCAGTAAAGACGCTGTTCATGAGTTTCTGAAAAAAACAAATATACAGTTATCAACCCGAATCTCTCGTCTGTCGAAAGGTATGAAAGTGCAGTTGCATTTAGGGTTAGTTATGTCGAGTCAGGCAAAAGTTCTGATTCTTGATGAGCCTACTCTGGGACTGGATTTAATGTTCCGTGAGACATTTTACCAGCACCTGATGCAATGGTTTGAGCAAGGCGACCGAGCGTTAATTATTGCCAGCCACGAAGTTGATGAAATTGCCCATTTACTGACAGATGTGTTGATTTTAAAACGCGGCAAGCCTGTGTTTATGGGAACCATTGCCGATGCGGTAACTCAACTGACGAAAGTACAGTTATTGCCCGAGCAATACCATGCTGCAGAAGTGGCCCGCCCGGTTTGGATTCAACATGGGGCAAATTCTCGAGTGGGGTATTACCGCAATCAGCCCCCTGAAAAACTGGCTCGCTTAGGGGAACTCTCTATCCCAACGTTGGCAGAAGTGTTTTTGGCATTACAGCAGGAGGAACAATGAAAAGCTGGATGACGTTGCTACAGAAAGAACTGCTGGAATATCGAATCGTTATCAAGCTGCCGTTGTTTCTTGTCGTGTTTGCCGTGGTCAATTTTGCCATTGTTCTTAGCGGGGACAGTCAGGTGATGTTCTCTGTAAAGAGCTCGGGCGCGATGATTGACTGGGGAATCGAAGTGGATGCGTTTGCGGGACTCATCGGGAAATTGAATGAGTTGCTCGCCGGTATTGTTTCTTTAGTGCTGTTTTTTATTTATGTTCCGAAGACGATGCGTAAAGAAAAACAAGAGGGAAGTCTGATGTTCTGGCGTTCAATGCCTGTGTCTGACACGCTGGCAGTGGCGGCCAAGCTTTGTTTCGCGCTGGTGGTTATTCCCGCTATCTCTTCCGTTTTGTTGCTTAGCGCTGATGCCATTGTCTGGGTGCTGGCGTCGCTCTTTATGCCGCAGGACGTAATTGCCTCGCTGGGCATTTCAGTAACTGGTGCCGCAATGCACTGGATTGGTTATGTGACGCGCCTTGGCTTGATGAGCCTGGCATTATTGCCGATTGCCACCTTGCTGCTGGCAGTTTCTCAGCTGACACGTTATCCACTATTAACAGTGATTATGGCGATTGTTATCTTCAAGGTTGCGATGATTCAGGCGACAGGTTCAACGGAACTTGGAAGTCGACTCTCTGATATTTACTGGCTACCGGTAACCGTATTGACCAGCAGTGAACCTCTACTCGCTTATTTGACGTTAGGCTGGCTGAACGCGGTACTGCTGGTTGCTAGTGTGCTGTTGTTCCTGGCATCCGTCTGGTTACGCGGGCGAGATGAAATGCTACGTATGTGATAGCGATGTTAGCTAGCGAATAGAGCCAGTTAGGACACACTGTTTAGCACCTTGAACTGATAGAAATAAAAACGGAGAGCAGTGCTCTCCGTTTTTATTTTCTTCCCTGTCAGCAACAGCGGTCAGGCTGTTGTGACACTCTTGATGTAGTCTACTTCACGCTTGTACTTACGAACATTACGTGACAGTGTGCCCTTAGGAACATCAAAGCGTTTCTCAGCTTCGTAGCTGGAAAGGCCTTCAAACACTACAGCTTCGACAGCAACGCGTTGATTGTCAGATTTAAAAATACGTTGTGCGATAATTTGGTATTGGGCTCGGTTCATCTGGTATTACTCGCTCGGCAAAAAAGGACTAAAATTGCTCAAAAGTAAAAAGTCGTTTTATTTATGCCACAGAGATTACCAGCCGAACCCTAACAGAACCTTAATCGAGCAAGCGAAGACCTGCTGGTAGTGCATCACCAAATACGCGTTTTGTTTCGCTTTCTGTAAGCATTTTCACGGAAGATACCATCTCAATCCAGCTTTCAGGTACTTTGCTGAGCTTCAGTTTTTCCAGTACAGCCTGACGGCTTTCATCATCCACATCCAGTGTCCGGTCACCGGTCATGCGGCACATCATAACGGCCGCAAAGGCGATGTTGGAATCATTGCGCCAATCGAGCTCCATCAGCTCTGGTAAACAGTAGGCAACGTGCTGTGGTGTTAGCAGGTTATGCGCACTGCCATAAAACGGGCTACGCGTTGCAATCCGGCCAATGGCCCACCAATGTGCCTGAGCGAACTGGGGCTTCTGCAAGCGGCCGAAAAGCCACTCAATCAGCTGCAGTTTGTACTCAAACGGCAGGTTTTCCAGTGATGCTGCTAAACGAACCATGTCCTCGTAGCTGCGATCCTGCATTTCTTTAGCCAGCTTACTGTTTCGCAATGCCGACGGATTAATGTACTTGGCAATTTCCTTAAAAATCAGTTTTTGCTGTTCCTGAGTTAGCCCCCCGGCGACGCGCCGCCAGAAGGTCCACCAGTCGCTCCAGGTTTTCGGGTTATCAAACTGAATACCATGCTGGTAAAGCGACCAGATTTGCTCCATGCGCCATTCATCTGACGGGTAACCAAAACCGGGACGCATCGTAAATCCGGCCAGTTTTAGCCAGTTTCGTTCGTGTAAATCTGAACGGCGACGGCGCTTGCGGCTGTCGAGCAGAGCATTGGCCAGCTCTCGCAAACACGGCGTTTCCCAGCTATCTCGTTTCCCCAGTAATTTTTCCAGTTGTTTGTTGATGGTTTTGATGGCTTTTGGATCGGCCGTTTTGGTGCTGCCACCGTACACTTGTTTAATTAGTGCTACTGCGTCATCCATTTTGGCCGGTACACCGGACTCGGCCAGATTCGCGTGACCAGACTGATTCAGTTTTGCCAGATCTTTTCGGATGGCAAATTCGACTTTCCAGCGTTTGGTGTCGTCCTGGGTACTGACGCATTCCAGTTGCAGTGTTCCCACCTCGGTAAGCTGGCAGGCCAGGGTAACTTCCTCGCGATCTTTCTGGTTGGCAGCCAGTTCAGAGCGATCCCGCTCACTGTCGAGTGTGGCAATGAAAGGCGGCAGACTAACGAAGCTCTCATGATCGATAGGGTAAAGCTTGCCGGCTTGTGTGTGCTGATCGTCAGTGGAAGAAACAAGGTTGAAACGAACCGGTTCGCCCAGCGTCAGGGCAAATTTACGATCTTTCAGACGAATTTCAGTGCCTTCATCCAGCCCTTTCGGCAGCAGGCATAAGCCTTGTCTGTCTTTTTTCTTGTCATCCAGAACCAGAAAGAACGAGCGGGCTGAACCGCCACCGATTTTAAGCTGTGCCCCGTGACGGGCTTTGGCATACGCAACAGCACCAAAGGCGACGGCCAGATCCGGATGTGGGTTTTCAAGTTCAGTGACAGTGTCACCTCGCCATGCAGAAAAGTTTTCCAGCACCCGCTCGGAGAGCAGTGGACTGTTAAACACCCCGCCGTTAAGGATCACAGCGGCCGGAATTGCGGGTTGCCCATTGGATAGCTCGATACCTTTTTCACGAAGAGATTCGCGGCAAACACTGTCGTGCAATGAGATAAACTGCGCCAGGTGTTTACTGATTGCCGGATCGGCAGCATAGGGCAGGCCAAACTCCACCACGGCAGCTTGACGATGGGCAGGCTGATCACTGAACGCAGTGCGAGGGAAAAAGCCATCAAGCGCAACACCGTGTACTTCGTCACGGGTCAGAGCCACACTTTTTGCTCCGCCAATCAGGCGTGAACCGCTGCCAAGCATGGTGATGTTGGCACTTTCCGGCGCGTTACCAGAGAGCAGATGTTCTTTGACTTTGCGGGTTTGCTGAATCAGCTTTGATAGTCCGGCGGCACTGAGCTTTTTACTGTCGCCGTGAAGTCGTTTTTCAGCCAGATGTGCTAGGGCCAGGTCAATATTGTCACCACCCAGCATCAGGTGATCCCCGACACCGATACGATCCAATGTTAGTTTGCCTGCTTTTGTACCGACTTTGATCAGGCTGAGATCTGTGGTTCCTCCTCCGACATCGCAGACCATCAGCAACGGAATATCCTGCAGCAGATGCTCCGCCTGCGATTTATTCTGTGCATACCAGTCGTAGCAGACTGCCTGTGGCTCTTCCAATAACAAAATATTGGTTAATCCGGCCATGGCTGCGGCTTCCAGGGTCAGCGCCCGGGCTGATTCATCGAAAGAAGCCGGCACTGTTATGACGACTTCCTGTCTGTTCAGTTTGGCATCCGGGTGGTGGTAGTCCCACGCCTGGCGTACATGGTTCAGGTAACTGGCACTGGCAACGACCGGAGACACTTTCTGCACGCTGGTGTTGGCAGACCAAGGCAGGATAGGCTCATTACGGTCAACGCCGGTGTGTGACAACCAGCTTTTTGCACTGACGACCTGACGGCCTTCTACTTTAGCGCCAAGTTCACGGGCAAAATCACCAATAATGGCATGAGGAATGTCACCGCGAACCGGCGTATTGTCCCACGGCAGTACCAGCTGAGATGGATCAATTTCGCCTTCGGCTGGGTGGTAGCGGAATGACGGAAGCAGCGGCTTACGGGCGACCTCTCCCGGAGCAATGAGCTGATCAATTTCAAATATCTTGATTGGACTCGATTCTAGATCGTCAGAAATCGGGGTGTAGGCAACAACGGTATGGGTTGTCCCGAGGTCAATACCGACAAGATAACGAGGGGATGACATGATTACTCCAGGCTGATCATTCAGTGTTCAGAACATGTTGGATTCAGTGCGGATACAGGTTTTGAAAATCACCTTATCAGGATGGGCTGAAAGGGGACTGACCGGAAACTGAATCTTCCTTATTCAGATTAGTATGCAAAAAGACAGCGGCCATTATAACGTTGTAAACCGGTCTCTGTTGAGTCAAATCTTTGATTACAATAACGAACGATAAGAAAAACGGCGCATTAAGCGCCGTTTTATGGAGGGGATTACTTGTCGCGAACGTCGAATTCGACCTGCCATTTCTGGCCGCCGTCAGTCGGAATCGCTTCCAGGCACAAAGTACCCAGTTCAGTCACACGAGAAGCCAGACGAACAGGGACCACTTCACCTGCAGTACGACCTTCAGAAACTGGTAGGGTAACCTGAATCGCAGGCAGCTCTTCCAGTTCTTCCGGTTGCCACCAGTCCAGATGGGTGCCGGCCGGGTCTTCTCGGCGAACCGTTGAGCCAAAGAATTTGAACTGAACCGGCTGACCGATCACCAGACCAAATTCACGGCTTGGTACGTCGGCATGAGTGCCTTCTTCCATCCCAAACGGTGCTACGCACAGAGCTTCTAACGGTGGCTCCATGCCCGGAATTGCAGGCATTGAGCTTTCGATACCTACGTAGTAGCTGCTTGCAATACCGCCACGGATACGAACGCCTTTGCCTTTGCGCACCGAACCGTAGTAAGAGGCACCGCTTGCAACGGCCAAGTCCAGATCCACACCCTGCAGGCGCTTCGCTTCCGGGCTGCCTGCGGTGGTCAGCCAGCTGTTGATGATGGACATCAGACGCTGTGACAGCAGATCCGATTTCAGAACGCCACCGTTAAACAGAATCGCGGTCGGGCGGATGAAATCTTCGTGCAGTTGGTCGTATTTCTCAAACAGCTCATCAACCGCAGAAGATTGACGGCTCAGGAAGCCGGCAACATGACGGGAAATCGCTGCATCCTGTGCGTATGGCAGACCCATCTGGGTCAGTGCACCACGCTGCATTTCAACAGGATGTTCGTTAATGCTGTTGCGTGGGAAGAAACCTTCAACCAGTGTCTGTTGGACTTCTTCCTGAGTCAGTTCAGTCTGCAGTGTGCCGCCCAGTAGCTTCGAGCCACGGCTAGGCACCACGATCGGCATCGTTTTCAGCTCTGGGTCGCTCAGCAGTGCTTCTTTCGCATCACGACAAGCGTGTGTGATGGCCTGAATCTGCCATGGTTGAAGCTGCTTGCCTTCCTGCGCCAGTTTCATTTTCAGACGGTAAGCCAGCGCCAAATCCATGTTGTCGCCACCCAGCAGGATGTGATCGCCGACTGCAACACGGTTCAGTACCAGATTGCCGTCTTCTTCAGTGACGGCAACCAGTGAAAGGTCAGTAGTACCACCACCGATATCAACAACCAGAACCACATCGCCGACAGAAACCTGGTCACGCCAGTTGTCTTCATTGTTTTTTAGCCAGCTGTATACCGCGGCTTGTGGCTCTTCCAGCAACGTCATGTGTCGGAAACCAACTTCGCGGGCCGCATCGGCGGTTAAGTCGCGGGCTGCCGGATCAAACGAGGCCGGTACCGTAATGGTCACGTCCTGATCAAACAGCGGAGAGTCAGGATGCTGGTGATTCCACGCATCAGCCAGGTGAGACAGGTACTGACGGGTCGCTTCCAGTGGCGAAACCTTCTCAACTTCTTCCGGGCTGTTCAGCGGCAGAAACGCATCACGGCGGTTTACGCCACCATGGCACAGCCAGCTTTTTGCACTGGCAACCAGACGGATAGGGGTCTTGCTGCCTAAGTGGCGAGCCATGGCACCGACGATGGCTTTCGGCTGACCGTTCCAAGGCAGGGCCGTGTCGCCCGGTGCCAGTTCAGACTCGTGAGCCTGATACATAAAAGACGGCAGCTGATCTTTTTCTTCGACATTACCTGGCGTAGTCAGCTGGGCAATCGGCATCACGTTGACGCGAGCATCTTCATCTTGCAGATCAACGTAAGATAAAACGCAGTGTGTGGTACCCAGGTCGATACCGACACTGTAACGGTGTTCTTGTGTTTCGTGCATTACAGTTCTACCTCAGCGGCGGCAATGATACGCGCATCATGACCTTCTGCCAGTTTAGGCAGTTTGACGTCAGTGACTCTCCAGCCGCGGTGGATTAATGTTCCGGTAAATGGCGCTTCACCAACAACATTGCCGGTCAGACGAACTTCTGATGCATTAAAGCCTTGTGGCAGGGTAATGCGGGTTTCTTCGTCTTCGCTACGCACTGGGGCAAAGCTGAAGTACTCGTTCAGTACTTTCTGGCCACCTTCGTGAATAACGCGCGCAGCAGCACCGATTTCAGCATCGGCAAAGCCTTTCAAATCTTCTTGCATGAAGTCGATGAAACGGGCTTCCTGCTGAAGCAGTGAAAGTAACTGAAGTGCCGCATCAGGCGTGGCGGTTTTCAGTTTTGGTTCAACTTCGACGATCTTTTCGACTTCAACCACTTTTTCAACTTCAACAATCTTCTCGACGGGTATTTCAACCTCGACCAGTTTCTCCACTTCCTTTTCAACGACTTTCTCGATTTCTACCGGTTTGCCTTTTTTGGCGACGTACAGCACCAGAAGAACAACGACAAGACCTGCCAGCCAGGCGTGACCCATGTCGATAGTTGTCGGCATTGCCGATAGATCCACAGTCAGATTAGAAAAATCAAAAGCCATATTCCGTATTCTCTATAAACAGTGAGATTCTTATTCAAAATTAGGGCGAATCTTATCATAATCAGGGTGCATTACATCTAAGCCTGTCATTTTTTTGCCCTAATTAAATCAATTCGTTTCGCTGTCGCTCACTTTACCATCAAAAATCTCTGACAAAGCTCTGTCATCGCGGAAAAATACGCATGCTAATCTGCCCGGTCGGCCACAAGATGCGTATCCCTTTTCAGTTTTAGCGTATCTGGCTGGGTTTGCAGGAAAATGTTTACGGATTATGCCTCCGTTGCCGGTTGTTTTTGGCAATGAGGCTAATGCAGTGGAATCAAAACATGCTTTGCCCGTCTGACGTGAGCCGGGCAAAGAGCGTGCAGAGTTAAGTTAGCGGAGTGACGTTAATTGCGCGGCTAAGAGTGCAATGAATAGTTCAGCTAAAGGTGCAAGTAAAGGTGCAAGCCAGGACGCAAACACGCGGATTGGCCTCGCTGGTGAATCCGGGATGTTACGGGTAGTCCAGCACCATTTTGATGTCGCTCAGATTGTCATGAATCCAGTGTTTGTTAATGGCACCCCATTCTTCAATCACATACATGCCGCTTCGATTGCGTTCACCTTGCGCCTGCTTAAACGTGCAGACAATATCTAGATCAGCAAGGCTTTTGATGGTGTCCTGCGCTGTACGGCGCGGCATACCGGTGTATTCCAGTAACCCCGGCACCGTGGCGATGCCGTTATCTATCAGGTATGCCACATAAAGGCGGCGGTAAAAGCTGGTTTTGGTCTTGCTAATTGTCATTTCAGA
Source organism: Photobacterium sp. GSS17 (assembly GCF_028621875.1). NCBI lineage: Bacteria > Pseudomonadati > Pseudomonadota > Gammaproteobacteria > Vibrionales > Vibrionaceae > Photobacterium > Photobacterium sp. GSS17. The sequence goes on from NZ_CP117517.1 coordinate 1,611,211, forward strand.
CGGTCCTTCTTGAAAAATCCTTATTGCGTCGCCTTTGTTATTGCCCGGCATTTCCCTTCGCATACCTGATGGAATTCTGTTTGGCTGAACAGTTTGTGAACGCGTTTTTCTCAGCCTGAACACTTATCGTCAGGGTGCCTATAAAACAAATGGTTAGCAGGTGTTTAGGCTGTAAATAAGCCTATCACTGAAATGGGTCCGGCAACAGTCCATTCTCATTGCATCGAGGTTCTTTGCCTTGATCGCTTTTCTACCGTGCGTCAGCGCCGATCGGCTACCCCTTTAGTCCTAATTCCTGCCTGACTAAGTTATCAAATTCTCAGAAGCTAACTAGAGTTAAACATAATAAACCGATAGGGAATGGATATTGGGATATCACTATGAGTGACGCAAACCGTCGAGGCTCAGAGCTGAAAGCCTTCCTGTTTATCACCGTTATTTTGTTTCCTGTATTGGCGGTCGCTGTGGTTGGTGGCTACGGCTTCCTAGTGTGGTTTTTACAGGTCATGGCGGGATAAACGCTTAGCGCCAAATGAAAAAACAGCTAAAGAGCCAGTTTACAGAGCCTACTATTAGCTTTGGTCAGCCATTGAGCCTACAGCCGATTGCTGATCAGGCACAGCAGATTGTCAGCATAGATTAAGCAGCAGAGTGAGGACGCAATGAAATGTTCACGGCGTAACTTTATCAAAGCGCAGGCCGCCGCATCGGCTGCTGCCGCTGCTGGTATCTCCATACCGGTTGTGGCCAGTAATGTCGTTACCGATGCCAGCAAAACGCAAATCACCTGGGAAAAGGCACCCTGCCGGTTTTGCGGCGTGGGGTGTTCGGTGAATGTCGGGGTGAAGGACGACAAGGTGGTGGCCACTCATGGCGATATTAAGTCGCCGGTAAACCGCGGCCTGAACTGTGTGAAAGGATACTTCCTCTCCAAAATTATGTACGGGGAGGATCGCCTGACGCAGCCGTTGCTAAGAATGAAAAACGGCAAATTTGATAAAGAGGGTGATTTTACGCCAATCACCTGGGAGCAGGCGTTCGACATCATGGCTGAGAAATGGAAAGCGACCCTCAAAGCCAAAGGCCCGGAGGCCATCGGGATGTTTGGTTCCGGCCAATGGACGATTTATGAAGGCTATGCCGCGTCAAAGTTAATGAAAGGCGGGTTCCGTTCAAACAACATTGAACCCAATGCACGACACTGTATGGCCTCTGCCGTTGTGGGGTTTATCCGCACATTTGGTATCGATGAGCCTATGGGCTGTTATGACGACATCGAAGAAGCAGATGCCTTTGTGCTGTGGGGCTCGAACATGGCAGAAATGCACCCGATCCTGTGGACTCGGGTGACTGACCGGCGTCTGTCGAATCCGCATGTTAAAGTCTCTGTGCTGTCGACGTTTGAACACCGTAGCTTCGAACTGGCCGATATTCCGATTGTCTTCACCCCGCAGACGGATTTGGCCATTCTCAATTTTATTGCCAACTACATCATCACCAACGACAAAGTGAACCATGACTTTGTCGATAAGCATGTCAATTTCCGCCGTGGGGCGACCGATATCGGCTATGGTCTGAGACCGGATAACCCATTGCAGCAAAAAGCCAAAAATCCGGACAGCGGCGAATCGGATCCGATGACCTTTGATGAATTCAAAAATTTTGTGGCGGAGTACACCGTTGAAAAGGTCAGCGAAATGTCGGGTGTACCACAAAACCGGCTGATTGAACTGGCTGAGCTGTACGCCGACCCGGAAACCAAAGTGACCTCGTTCTGGACGATGGGATTTAACCAGCATACCCGCGGTGTCTGGTGTAACAACCTGGTGTACAACATTCACCTTCTGACCGGGAAAATATCGACTCCGGGCAACAGTCCGTTTTCACTGACCGGGCAGCCGTCAGCATGTGGTACTGCGCGTGAAGTCGGGACATTTGCGCATCGACTGCCTGCTGATCTGGTCGTAACCAATCCGGAACACCGTAAAACAGCTGAAAAAATCTGGAAACTGCCGGAGGGAACTGTGCCTGAGAAGGTTGGGGCTCATGCGGTGCTGCAAAGCCGGATGCTCAAAGACGGTTTGATTAATGTTTACTGGATTCAGGTTAACAACAACCTCCAGGCCGGGGCGAACATCAATGAAGAGACCCTGCCGGGGTATCGCAATCCGGATAACTTTATCGTGGTGTCGGATGCCTACCCGACGGTCACGGCGCAGTCAGCCGATCTGGTATTGCCAACGGCCATGTGGGTCGAAAAAGAGGGGGGGTATGGCAATGCCGAACGCCGTACCCAACTCTGGCACAAGATGGTCGATGCACCGGGAGAGTCCAAGTCAGATCTCTGGCAGTTGATGGAATTCTCCAAACGCTTCAAGACCGATGAGGTGTGGCCGAAAGATCTGTTAGATGCCAACCCTGCGTATAAGGATAAAACGCTGTTTGACGTGCTGTTCGTTAACGGTCAGGTGAATCAGTTTCCGCTGGAAGAGATTGCCGAAGGTCGCAGTAATGACGAATCGACCGAATACGGTTTCTATGTCCAGAAGGGGCTGTTTGAAGAATACGCCCAGTTCGGACGCGGTCACGGTCATGATTTGGCGCCGTTTGAGCGATACCACGAAGAACGCGGGCTGCGCTGGCCGGTCGTCGACGGTAAAGAAACCTTATGGCGATTCCGAGAAGGCTCCGATCCGTATGTGAAACCCGGAACCGGTTTTGAATTTTACGGAAAACCGGATGGCAGGGCTGTGATTTTTGCGCTGCCTTATGAGCCGCCGGCGGAAAGCCCTGATAAAGAGTATGACTTGTGGCTCTCGACCGGACGGGTGCTGGAGCACTGGCATTCCGGTTCAATGACCCGACGTGTACCGGAATTGTACATGGCTTATCCGAATGCACAGGTCTTCATGCATCCGGAAGATGCCCGTACCAGAGGTCTGCGACGGGGTGATGCGGTGAAAGTGATATCGCGGCGAGGTGAGATCATTACTCGGGTTGAAACCCGGGGACGGAATAAACCGCCGAAAGGTCTGGTGTACGTGCCGTGGTTTGATGCCAGTCAGCTCATCAACAAGGTGACACTGGATGCAACGGATCCGTTATCCAAACAGACCGATTTCAAAAAATGCGCCGTTAAGGTCGTGAAGGCCTGATACCGAGAAGAGCATACCCAACAGCCAAGCATTGGCTCAGGAGCCTGCTATGAACCGCATCATAATGCTGATGATATTGCTGTTTACTACCGGAGTGATTGCCGCCACCACTGTGATCAAGGGCGATGAGCTGGCGACGCTGCGTAAGTTTGCTCTGGTGGGCGAACCAGAGCCGCCGGCAATGAACAATACACTCAACACCGACCGGATACCGAAACGCAATTATCCGATGCAGCCGCCGGTGATCCCGCACAAGATCGATAACTATCAGGTCGATCTGAATGCCAACAAATGTATGGCCTGTCATGCTCGCAGCCGGGTGGAAGAAACACAGGCCCGCATGATCAGTGTGACGCACTATATGGACCGTGACGGTAACTTTCTGGCAGAGCTTTCGCCCCGGCGCTACTTCTGTCAACAATGCCACGTGGTGCAGACAGATGCTAAGCCTGCCGTCGGGACCACTTTTTCTGATCTCGATACATTGCTAGATCAGCAAGAGTAACGGAGGATCCTATGTGGCAATGGATTAAGAAGTGGTGGGGAATCATACGCTCACCGGCGAAATATTTCAGTCTGGGCTTCCTTACTCTTGGCGGATTCATCGCCGGGATCATTTTCTGGGGGGCATTCAATACCGGGATGGAACTGACCAACACCGAACCTTTTTGTGTCAGTTGTCATGAAAACAATGTTTATCAGGAAATACAGGGCACGATCCATTTTACCAACCGAACCGGGGTGAGGGCGATTTGCTCTGACTGTCATGTACCTCACAACTGGACGGATAAAATGGCGCGTAAGATGCAGGCATCCAAAGAAGTGTGGGCTTGGATAACCGGTGCGATTTCGACCAAAGAAAAGTTTGATGCCCGTCGTCTGCACATGGCTGAGCGTGAGTGGATCCGAATGAAGAAAAATGATTCGCTGGAGTGCCGTAACTGCCATGAGTTCAGTTATATGGACTTCACCCGTCAATCATCACGGGCATCCACACAACATTCAAGCTCCCTGGCTGATGGCTCAAAAACCTGTATTGATTGCCACAAAGGGATTGCTCACCGCTTGCCGAATATGAGTGGTGTGGAAGGATTTTAATGGATTTATTATCTTAGACATATGTGATGAGGCTGCAGGATGCAGCCGCCTGATTTAAGCTCGTATTCAGCAAGCGCTTTCTGCAATACGCTCTCTGTAACACGCGATCTGCAAACGACTGTCGTCAGGTTTGCACCGTGACGGCATCCGCCGTGTCATTCTGAGTCATCCCTTTTTCTGCCTCTGTTTCGTTTGATTGTCCGCATTATTGTGAACCGGTGAAGCAGGTTACTGCTAGGGTTGGTTCGGAAAGGCACCTTCCCCTTTATGTGAAGGTGTTAAGCCTTGCATGACCGGGGGCAGCAGCATAAAATTTGCTGTTCAGTTTACGCTTCAGACTCTTACCGATGACTGGGTGCGATAACAATAAAGACAACGGGACAGCGATTCTAATGAGTAAATTTACAGCTCCTACTTTCACCAAGGCGCTTCTTCATCCGCGTTACTGGCTGACACTGGTCATGATTGGTCTGATGTATCTGATCAGCTGGCTTCCTTATTTCATCCAGTTCCGTCTGGGTCAGCTGCTGGGGCGGTTGGGGATTCGTTTGCTGAAAAAACGCCAGAAAACCATCGTTCGAAATCTGGAGCTGTGTTTTCCTGAGATGTCACAGGAAGAGCGCGACGAGATGGTGAAAAAGAACATTGATAATACCGGGCTGGCGTTGTTCGAAACCGGCATGGCCTGGTTCTGGCCGGATATTCGTGTACGCCGCCATGTAACCTATGAAGGTATGGAACATATCCGTCAGCTGGAAGCGGAAGGCAAAGGCGTGCTGCTAGTTGCTTGTCACTCCCTGAACCTTGAACTGGGTGCGCGTGCTTTTGGTATGCAAACGCCGGGGGTTGGGGTGTACCGTCCTAATAAGAACCCGTGCTTTGACTACTTTCAGTTTAAAGGCCGCGTGCGTTCTAACAAATACATGATTGATCGTAAAGACGTAAAAGGGATGCTGCGAGCGCTGCGTACAGCAGAACGTGTGTGGTATGCACCTGACCATGATTACGGTCGCCGCCGTTCAACCTTTGCGCCACTGTTTGCAGTAGAGAAAGCGTGTACCACCACAGGTACCAGCCTGCTGGTGGACGCCTCGAAATGTGCTGTGGTGCCGTTTGCGATGGTCCGCAATACCGATTCTGGTCAGTACACGCTGAAGGTTTTCCCGCCATTGGACGCCTTCCCGCACAATGATCCGGATGCAGCGGCTGCGTATATCAATAAAGCGATTGAGCGTTCTATCATGGAAGCGCCAGAGCAGTATATGTGGTTGCATCGCCGGTTCAAAACGCGCCCTGAAGGTGAGCCGTCGCTTTACTGAGTGCGCTGACAGCATTTCAGGTTATCAATTAAAAACAAACGCTGTGAAAAAAGCTTCCCACTGTGGGAAGCTTTTTTATTTCTAAACAGCCAACTATGGCGATGACCGTGGTGACAAGGCTGTTATGGAAAGCCAATGGTGATTGCTTCGCCGGGTTTTACATTTGCTACGAACTAAACAAACTGACCGTTTTGATAATCGGTGATGGCTTGTTCAATTTCTTCCAGTGAGTTCATGACAAACGGCCCATAGTGGACAACCGGCTCATTCAGCGGCAGTCCGGAGAGTAAAAGCAGACCGGTATCCTGTTTCGCGCTAACTTCGATACCTTCGCCATGATCGAGTACAGCAAGTGTGCCGGCATCAATGCTGACCCCCTTGATTTCAGCCTCCCCGCGATAGACATAGATCAGTGCCTGAAAATCCGGGTTCAGGCAACTGGTCAATACTTCGCCACGGCTGGCGTGCCAGTCTGCGATGGTCGTGGCAACTCCGGTTTTCTGCAGCGGGCCGGTCAGAGTCGTACCGCGAATGGTCAGATCCCCTGCGATCACCCGGATCAGACTGTTGTCATTGAGGGCGTGCTCCGTGAGCATTTCAGGCTGAAAATCTGCGTAGTCAGCCGGTTGCATTTTTTTGGCGGCGGGCAGGTTTATCCAGATCTGGAAACCGTGCAACTGGCCCGCTGTCATGATTGGCATCTCGCTGTGAATCACGCCACGTCCGGCAGACATCCATTGCGCGCCGCCGTCACGTAACTCGCCGACATTACCCATATGATCTTTGTGCTGAAAATGACCATTTAGCATGTAAGTCAGGGTTTCAATGCCACGGTGGGGGTGCGGAGGAAAGCCGCCGATGTAGTCGTCAGCACTGGTTGATTTTAGCTCGTCGATCATCAGGAAAGGAGAAAACACCGGGTTATCAAATCCTGCTACACGTTGAATTTTAACGCCGTCACCATCTGCTGATGGGTGAGAACGAATGAGCTGTTTGACGTGTCGAATTGCCATGGTGGCCTCCTGAATGCGAATTTGCTCTGATACGGCATGTAACCGTTATGCACACAGTGTAGAAAGCATTAGGGCAGACATACAGAGGGCTGAAACGAACAGCTTGTTTCAAAAATTTGAATGACTTTGTATAACGCGTTTAATCAAAGGCAAGCTTCAGATAACGCAGTATTTATCGTGGGAGGCTACTGGGTTGCTCAGATGATGTTGAGTAGAGGTTTACGCTTAGAGACACACGCTAGGCCGGGATGCTGACACGCAAGCGTTGCCAGACGACGTACAGTGACCTAAATTGCTCTGCGTTACCGTTCGGGCGATCCGGATGCCATTTCAGCGCCAGTTGTCGCCAGCGTTTACGTACGTCGTGTGCTGAAGCGTTGTTGCTAAGGCCGAATGCTTGTAAATCATCTTCCAGGCTTGTGGCTGATGCTGTGGCTAATCCTTGATAGGCAGCATAGCGTGTCCAGAAGTCAGTCAGCAGATGCTGAATTTCTTCTGAGTCCAAGGTGTAGTGCTGCCAGTCAAGGTAATAATCGCGCAGTGAATCACTTGCGTATGGCAGGGTTGCGTTCGCTTGCCCGATTTCTTGCGCGGACTGCAGGCGGATATTCATGGCATCAACCTGCAACCATTGCGCTGGCAGCAACAAGTTCTGCAACTGATACAGCGCATTCATGATCAGAAAATTGGTTTTGAACAGATGCTGATAGTCATCATTGTCGAGTCGGGTAAGCAATTTCCTGGCGCTTAACTCCGCCGCGAGAGTATGGATTTTCCACCCTTCAGACTGATTGCAGAGCAGATTGTATATCGGCCAGACAAACGGGTTTTCATATTGATCTGGTGTGGGTACGGAGGGCTGTGGTTGAGGCTGTAGCATAAACGCTCATGTCCAAAAATCAGTGTAGTAGGCTATCAGAGCCGACCGGGTAAGCTCAAGCCCGGATGTTGATGTAGGGCAAGGGGGATTAAATGTTGGGCTAAGTGGCTGCAGAAAAAGTGTGCTAAGAGTGCCCGGCTAAAGGGCCAATAAAATGTAGAAGAAAAAAGAACAATATGAAGAAGTTGATGATGAAAAAAAACAGTAAAGGCCATCCGAAGATGGCCTCTGATCATTATTGCGCCAGCGAGTAGAAAATCGCTGAGATTGAAATCAGACCGATCACGACGATGAAAATATTGCTCAGCGCACCGGAGTATTTGCGCATAGCCGGAACTTTCTGAATCGCGTACATCGGCATGATGAACAGCAGCATAGCGATGATCGGGCCGCCCAGGCTTTCAATCATACCCAGAATGCTCGGGTTGATAGTGGCAACCGCCCAAGACGAAACCAGCATGAACAAGGCAGTCACCGTGTTCAGGGTTTTATCACCGACCGTTTTACCACGACCACGTGCCATTTTAATCATCAGACCTTTCAGACCTTCGCTTGCACCCAGGTAATGGCCCAGGAACGATTTGGTGATCGCGATAATCGCCACAACCGGTGCCGCGTAAGCAATGATCGGCGTATCAAAATGGTTCGCCAGGTAAGTCAGGATCGAAACATTCTGCGCTTTGGCTTCTGCCAGGTTAGCCGGAGACAGGCTCAGCACACAGCTGAATACGAAGAACATGACTGTCACGACCATCATGATATGGCTGCGGGCCAGAATGCGTGAACATTGCTGCTCTGCCTGTGCGCCGTGTTCTTTCTGGGTTGCGACTGCGAACGATGAGATAACCGGTGAGTGGTTAAAGGAAAATACCATCACAGGCAGAATCAGCCAGACAGCCATCAGAATAGATGACACAGCATTTTCAGCCGGAATCACGTTGTTAAAAATTGCACCGTTCCAGTAAGGAACCAGATACATCGCCAGCATGAGCAGCACCGCAACAAACGGGAACACCAGTACACTCATGGCTTTAACAATCAGCTGCTCGCCCAGTCGGACAATTGCCATCAGGCCGATAATCAGCATGAAGGCCAGCAATGCGCGGGCTGGTGGCTCAATGCCAAGCTGGTATTGCATGAAGCTTTCAACGGTATTCGTCAGGGCGACACTGTACACCAGCAGAATCGGATAAATGGCAAAGAAGTAGAGCAGGGTGATCACTTTACCCATACCGGTACCAAAATGCTCTTCAACCACCTCAGTGATATCGGCACCCGGGTTGGAACTGGACAGCACAAAGCGTGTCATTCCGCGGTGGGCAAAGAATGTCATAGGTAGCGCCAGAACAGCCATCACCAACAGAGGGATCAGACCGCCGACACCGGCATTAATTGGCAGGAACAGAGTACCAGCGCCGACAGCTGTGCCATAAAGGCCAAGTACCCAAAGTGTATCGCTTTTTTTCCAAGTTGGTTTTGTGTTGCTTGTAATTTGAGAATGAACTGTATTTGTTTTCACAGTGCCCATAATGGACATCTCCTTTATAGGTATTATTTATTAGCCTTAAAGGGTTCACACTGTGTACCTTCCCTGCTTTGCCATCATAAAAAGTTATCTGGCAAAGGAATATGAGCAGCCTGAAAAAGATTTTTTCATCTGGAATGATAAAGAAGCGTGCTGGGGAGTTAACAGTTTCAATTTCCTGAAATGTTAGGGGTGACGTCCTGGGTCTGGCGATATTGTTTCCATACAAGTAGAACGCTACTTGGTCATTTTCGCTCTATATTTCTTATTATCTACCTTTAATCAACAACAATTTGAACCCTAAATAGGACACAGAAAGTATATGGGATTAGCTATCTAACACCTATGTATTTTCGACTCTGGCTGCGCTGTTTGCATAAAATTACAGCATATGTAGATCCCCCTGATAATCAGGGTTATAGGCAGTTATGTATAAGGGTAACTAATTGTAAACGCCCACTTTCAAATATTAAAAAGTGGGCGTAATTTGATAAAAGCTATTAATAACTACGGGTGTTATTCAATGGTCACATTGTAGTATTTCTGAACACACTTCGCGTAGTCACCCTCTTTCAGTGTGGTATGTGCAGTTTGGTAACCGGATTCAATCCGGCAGGCGAAACTGGCACCGCCCGGATTATTCGGGTAGTAACCCCAGTCATTTTCCCAGTATAGGCCGAAGCTGTTATCTGAGGTTTTCTTAAACGGTTTCATACCGGCACAACCCAGTTGTTCGTCAGCAGGAACAGGTACACCCAGCGCCGCAGCATGGCCACGGTAGTACTTGATACGGTTGACCGACTGCGGCTTTTCCGTCTCCAGAGTGCATTCAATCCCGCCGTTGATGATCATGGTCGTGACACCAAAACCGGTTGTGCGTTTCTCGGCAATGTCGGTCGCGCTTGGCTGCCAGGTGCCGTCAATCACATGCAGCATGGAAGGTTTAGGCGGTTGCGGATAGACAAAGAAGAAGACCGCAGAAGCCAGGTTCAGCCAGCTGTTCGCCACCCGATCCGGATCTTGCAGCAGCACATTCACATCATTGAAGATGAAATCAGAGAATGGACCGTAATTATAGTGGTAAGAAAGTTGCTTGGCACCGCGTCCGTAATATTTCACGTAACTGCCATCTGCATTTTTACCGCATGGCCATTGCTCTGTCTGCCAGTTTGTTGCGGCACATTCACTGTTGTAGCCGCAGGACCCTGCCTCTTCAGAGCAGCCGGATTCGCGAACAAAATATAGCCCCTGACGCCATTCTTCGTTAGGTGAATGCGGATTATGGGCCCCCGTTTCCTGCGTAAAATGAGCAAACATCACGGCCAGCGATTTGGCACAGATGTCATCTGACTGCGCAGCCCTGTGGTCAGTGTAAGTAGCGCAGAACCCTTTAAATTTACCCACAGCTTTGAGGAAGTTGGTATAGGTGTAGACCGGATTACGCTCGGGGAAGGTGTAGTCCCATTGCTGCTCAGAGATTAGCGATTCAACGCGTTTTACGTTATCCGGGTTAGTGGTCGCGCCCGGTTGAATTGCTTCAACCACACTGTTTGGCTGAGTTGCAATGGATGCCAGCACCTGATCAAACTGAGGTGAATTGGTGAGTGCGGCTTCTTTGGCATCCAGATACGCTTTACTCATGATATAGCTGCCGTCTGGGTTTTGCCCGATGATGCCATTTTCAGGAACAGGATCCGGAGTTGGGTCTGGTGTGGGATCTGGATCCGGTGTCGGGTCAGGGTTTGGCCCCGGATCAGGCGTTGTGCTGCCTTCTCCAATGTATTGCCAAACTCCTGTGCTGTTTGCAGCGTCCGGCGCTTCATTCTGCGTCCACCACTTGGCTTCGTATAGCTTGCCGTTATGGCTGACTTTATCACCTCCGACATACACTTTTCCGTTTTCGTACGTAGGGTAGGATGCAGTACCCGGAGCCGGATCAGGAATTGGCTCAGGCGTTGGTTCTGGTGTCGGTTCCGGAACAGGGGGCGGCTCAGGGGTGGGTTCTGGTTGCGGAGTCGTGCCTGAATCAACCAGAGCCCAGACACCACTGCTGCTACCCGGCAGCTCATTGGTGGTCCACCATTTTGCTTTGTAGACCTGCCCCTGATAGAGCACCTGATCACCACTGTGATAGACGGCATCAGCACTGTAATTCGGATAACTGGCGAAGGCACTGCCGGCAAACATGGCTGCGGAAATACTGGCGGCAATAAGCAGGTGTTTGTGCGGCAACGGCTTATGAGAACGTTTTATCATGGTTTTCCTTATGATGTTGATTGTCAAAGACAAAAAACAAGATAGTTTTTATTGCGAATTATCGCTGGTCGAAACCATGAGGTTGCGAGTCATTTCACTCACTTTGAAACGGGTGGGGCAGCGAGAGCTAATATGATTGAGATATTCTGCACAGAAAGAAAAACGGGAAAAGTGACCTTTTCCCGTTTGCGTTCATGCTGTGTTGTTTGCGTTTTTCCGGATAATTAGTCGCGGAAGTTTTCAAACTGGAACGGTTTGTCCATATCAGCCTGACGAATCAGTGCCATAACCGCTTGCAGGTCATCACGCTTTTTGCCGGTAACGCGTACTTTTTCGCCTTGGATAGAAGCCTGAACCTTCAGCTTGGCATCTTTGATCATTTTCACGATCTTCTTTGCTGTCATGGTGTCGATACCTTGCGCAAAGTGGGCTTCACGGTTAAACATTTTACCGGAATGAACAATGTCTTTCAGTTCCATGGATTTAGCTTCAACGCCGCGCTTGGCAAGGTTGTTGCGAAGAATATCCACCATTTGGCTGATCTGGAAGTCAGATTCCGCAGAAACGGTCACGATATCCTTGTTCAGTTTGAAGCTGGCTTCAACGTTACGAAAGTCAAAGCGGGTATCCAGTTCACGGATGGCGTTTTCAACCGCGTTTTTCAGTTCTACAGTGTTTACTTCAGAGACAATGTCAAAAGAAGGCATGTTGATGTCCTAACGTCTTTCACAGTGTGTTTGTAATGTTTTTCAGCATAGCCGCTGTCGATTCAGACGGCTTAAGAATTTTTTACTGCTTCCGCCAGCATGTTTAGCATGGTAACGGTATCGTCCCAGTTGATGCACGGATCCGTGATCGACTGGCCATAAGTCAGGGCGTCCAGATTGCCTGCGTCAACACTCTGGTTCCCCTCGACAATAAAGCTTTCAGCCATAATACCAGCAATATGGCGGCTACCGGCTTTTATTTGTCGGCAAATGTCTGCGGCAACGTCGAGCTGACGTTTATGTTGCTTCTGGCAGTTGCCGTGACTGAAATCCACCACCAAACGTGGTGGTAATTCAAAGGATGCCAGCGTTTCACACGCAGCATCAATGTCTTCCTGATGATAGTTAGGCAATTTGCCGCCACGCAGAATGACATGTCCGTATGGGTTACCGGACGTACGGTAGATAGTCATCTCGCCGGTTTTAGACGGTGAGCAGAAGACGTGTGGCTCACGGGTGGCACGAATGGCATCTACCGCAATTTTAATATTCCCGTCAGTACCGTTTTTGAAACCTACTGGGCAGGACAGGGCCGAGGCCATTTCACGGTGAATCTGAGATTCTGTTGTCCGAGCCCCAATCGCTCCCCATGCAATCAGATCTGCAATGTACTGACCGGTGATCATATCAAGGAATTCCGTTGCGGTTGGCACGCCAAGGCGATTGATATCTACCAGCAATTTGCGTGCGGTATGCAGGCCCTTTGCCAAGTCCAGACTGCCGTCCAGGTTCGGGTCGGAAACCAGACCTTTCCAGCCGACCACAGTACGCGGTTTTTCAAAGTAGGTGCGCATGACGAGGAACAGCTCATTCTGATACTTGTCCTGCAACGCTTTCAGGCGGGTGGCGTAATCAATGGCTGCTTCAGGGTCATGCACCGAGCAAGGACCAACGATAACCAGAAGGCGAGTGTCTTCACCCGTCAGAATTGCTTCAACTTGACGACGCGCTTGGGCGACATGCTCCGCAATAGCATCCGTAATCGGATATGCGGCTTCGACCACAGCAGGTGTAGGCATAGGGCCCAGACTCACGGTACGAAGTTCATCGGTTTTCATTGGCATAGTCGTGCCTATCTCGGTATTGCAAAAATTAATAACGCGTAAAGATAGCTTAAAAGCCGGTAGGAATAAACCAAACTTGTGATATAGCTTAGTTTTTTATTCTCTGCGTCTTTCCTTTTATTCAAAAATAGTCAACCCGGATCAATGCGTGGTGAGTTTTTAGACATTCAGTGAAGCAATCCGCCGATCAATATGCTGTCAACTAATAGTCTTGCAGGAATAATATCTGCCTGTTCAAAAGGAAAGACGGGATGCCCAGTAACACCTTGCGTTATCCATATGTTGTCAGTAAGTTGAATACCAGTCGCGCATGTTCGGGATAGCTGTCCGGAGCCTGCCATTCTATCAATGTGCATATTCGCTAGCAGTAAGGTGCCTTATGACAAGTTGTGCTCAGTCTGGACTTCAATTCATGACGGTGATGACGTCGTCAGAACAACTGGCAAACCAGGATGTTGCCATCGGACAGGTGTCGATAGGTTTGGTGTCAATGGATGACTTAATCAGTGAACTGAACATTCACCCTTATGCTGCCGCGTATGTGGCTGAGCTTGCTCAGGACAGCCAGCAGTCGTTGCTGAAGCGCTGTCAGGGAAATCCGGCTGAATTTTTTGTTTCGACCCTTTCAGAGCACCTGGTGCAGGCGGCGAAGTTGGCCGGAGAGCAGCCGCTGCGTGTTCGTCTCAGTGGCGCGGATTCCAGCCACCGTCAGGCGCTGCCGGGGGCGGAGTTAGAGCCGAAAGAAGCGTATCCGCTGATCGGGCTGCGTGGTGTGTCGCGTTTTGCTGATCACACCTTTCGCAAGGCGTTTGAGTTGGAATGTGAGGCCATCAAACGGGCACGTTTGTCAGCGGGAATGAAAAACATAGAGCTGGTGATCCCGTTTGTACGCACGTTCAGCGAAGCGGCGACAGTGATGGATTTGCTGGCCGAGCAGGGGCTCAGCCGGGGAACCGACGGCCTGAAGGTGCATCTGATGGCCGAGTTGCCGGCAAATGCCCTGACTGCTGAAACCTTCCTGCACTACTTTGATGGTTTGATCATTGATGTTGACCAGCTTGCCCGGTTTGCGCTGGGCGTGGACTTTGATCATCCGGCGCTCGCATATCTGCATGATGATCAGAACGAAGCCGTGTTGCAATTGGTTGCTCAGTCTCTCCGTGCAGCACGCAAAGCCGGTAAACCGGCAGAAGTACTCAGCCACTTTATCAGCAAGGCACCGAACCTGCAGCAGTGGCTGTTGGAACAGGGGATGACTCGGGTGATTGCTTACTAAAGAAGCCGTGAGGGAAGGGATCGGGCGCTGCCTTTCACCTATTCCCCCTTGCCTTTTCCCGCAAGCAAACCAAACAGCTAACCATATAGTTAACCCAAAAATCTAGTTAACAAAAAAATCGCAAAATCACCGATTCAAAAAGCAGCCCGTCCGAGCCTATTAGGTGCTCGGACGGGCTTTGTTTGGCTGTTGACCAGAGTGCCTGAAGACGATGCTACGATGAGCAGCTGATTTCCAGGTGTTTACCCCATTCCGGTGGCAGGTCGGCGAAATACGCGTAATCAGGGTGTTCATGATATGGCGTTTCGAGTACATGCAGCAGCTGATCAATCATTGCGAAGTCGCCGCCTTCTGCTTTTTCAATGGCCTGTTGCGCCAGATAATTCCGCAAAATGTATTTCGGATTGACGGCGCGCATGAGGGTGAGACGCTCTTCGTCCGGCACGACTTCGTGTTGCAGTCTTTCTGCATAGCGCCCCAGCCACTCTTTTAGTGGTGGCTGCTGCTTCACGAAAGCACCGAATTGTTCTGCCGCGTCTGGCAGCGCCGAGCTCTCAATGTCCGATAGGGTGCGGAAAAACAGCGTATAGTCAACGGTTTGCTGGGTCATCAGCTGGAACAAATCGGAAAACAGCGGCGTGTCTTCATCCCGTTTTTCTTTGAGTCCGAGTTTGCTGCGCATGTTCCGGCTGTAGGCTGTCTGCAGTATTGGTTGATAACTGTTCAGAGCATCGTCGATAGCTTCTTTGTCCAGCAGCGGTGACAGGGCGTAGCCAAGTGCAGACAGGTTCCAGAGGGCAATGGATGGCTGCTGATTAAAGGCATAACGACCGGAATAGTCGGAATGGTTACAGATAAAGCCGGGGTTATAGTCATCCAGAAAGCCATACGGACCGTAGTCGAAGGTGAGCCCCAGTACAGACATGTTATCGGTATTCATTACCCCGTGGGCAAAGCCGACGGCCTGCCAGTCTGCGATCATCTCGGCGGTGAGGCGGACAATTTCCCGAAATAGTAGGGAATAGCGCTCAGGGTCACGGCTGTCAGACTGCTGGGCAATTTCGGGGAAATGGTGTGTAACCAGATAATCGGCCAGCAACTGTAATTCTGCGTGCTGGTTGGTATAAAAGAAATATTCGAAATGGCCAAAACGGATGTGGCTTTCCGCGATTCTGATCAGAGTCGCTCCGCGCTCAATACGTTCACGATAAACCGGCGTGTTACTGGATAACACGGCCAGCGCATGAGTGGTTTTTATCCCCAGTCCTTCCATGGCGGCACTGGCCAGGTATTCACGGATGCTGGAGCGCAATACTGCCCGTCCGTCGCCCTGACGTGAGTAGGGTGTCATGCCAGCCCCTTTGAGGTGGACATCCCACTTTTTACCTTCAGACGTCACGATTTCGCCCATCAGCAGGCCGCGGCCATCGCCGAGGTCCGGGTTATATTGGCCGAACTGATGACCGGTGTATTTCATGGCAAAAGGTTCAAACCCGTCATGGTCTTCGTTGCCGGTAAACACGTCGATGAAATAGGGCGTCGCGGCATCCGCCGGATCCAGCTCCAGCCAGCGGCAGACTTTCTGATTCACGCTGACCAGAAATGGGTCATCCAGCGGTTGAGGAGAAACCGGGGTGCCAAAAGACGCTGGCAGTTGACGGTAAGTGTTATTAAAAACCAGTTGCGACAGTGTTTTCATAAAGGGCTCGGATTTAAAATTCTCCCTTTAAGCGTAACAACTTGGTCTCAGGTTACAACGGAAAGAAAGTAGGGCTATTCAAGCCCGGAAGGTTCGGTGCTGCTTTCGGTCTCTATTGGCTCAATATCAACGATTTTTGAGCGGTTCATGACGATTTTCCAGCGCTGGATTCGCACCGTGTTGTCTTCATCCCTTTCACGGGTGATCAGGTTGATCAGGTGGCGCTTATCGACCGATTCCTTGGAAACCTGACCATCGTTAAGCTGGTAGATTTTCTGAGAGCCTTTTTCCATCAGCTTGGTGATACCGCGCAGATCCAGCATCAGCGATTCCAGCGTCTGTTCATAACCACTCAGGAATTTAGTGGGAGACATACGGGTGGTGCTTTTGTAATGCAGGATGGTTTCTTCCCGTTGTGAGACCTTGTGTTTACGAATCTGGCGGATTTCTTCATCCAGATTTTTGAAACTGCAATACTCCATCCATTCCAGCTGACGGCCAATCAATTGATTGGTGTTGACGTCGTAAAACTGTTTGCGCCACTTAGGTTTGCCTTTGCGTACCCAGCGCCAGAGCATGAGTTTGAGGTCGTCCTTGAACACTTCGCGGGCCGCATAAATGAAAGACAACGCCAGAATAAAGGAGGCGGTAATGTCCCCGAGTACGCCTCGGGCTTTGATTAGCATCAGGGTCACGAAAATCATCACAAAACCTGCGGCAAAACCGGTGACAATTTTGCGGGTGTTCTGACCCAGCTCGTCCGTCTTCTCTTTCATGGTGACCGGATATTCGATCAACCGTCGCAGCAGACGCATTTTGTTGGACATCCGGGTTAAATCAGACCGGGCTTTTGACGAATTGTACTCGTGATTCAGTCGGTGTTCGGCCTCGTTTTCGCACACTTCCAGCAGCATGGTTTTGATGTTGCTGTATTCACTGTTACGTGGCAGGTGGGCAACCAGCTCCAGCAGGCGCTGTTCGGTAAACCATGACAGGTAATTGTCGATGTTCTCGTAGTATTTGTGCAGTTTCTTGTCGGACGGCACATTACGGCGCAGACGCTTGAGGATACGGATGGTGAGCTGGGCGACTTCCTCGACTTCTTCCAGCGTTCGCTCTTCCTGCGAATCAAGCAGCGCCTGGGTCGTTTTTTCTAATGCCAGCGCATACTGGAAGGCATAGAGGCTCAGGCTCAGACGGTATTGCTCGGTAGAGAGTTTACCGCGACTGGCCAGCCGACTGTGTACCAAAGGTAAATGGTTCACGTCACTGTAGTAAGTCCGCTTACCCTGAATGGCATTATGGTAAAATTCGTCAGCGGAAATAATATGGCTGTTCAGCCCCAGTTCGCCGGGGACAAAAATGAAGAGGTCAAGCTGCCTGTTGGTGGTTTCCTGAATGACATGAGAGATTTTAATCTTATGTCCGTCTTTCTTTTCAACAGTGATCACGCTTGTATTTATCCTCTTTCGGGCCGCGGGGAAACAGTAGGGGGCTGACAGTATGTATTAAGGCGTCGGAAATGACTTTAATTTTAGATGAATTAATCAGTTATTAGCATGGCTTATTCACCATGATAAGGCTGACAGGTGGAAAAGTAGCCAATAATTTTAAGATAGGTCAGGCGCAGTGGAGTAACATCACGTATAATGCGCGGCCATAGTTTGTGAGACATGTTGTGACAAGTTGTGTGCCTGTGGGTAACGTCGCCATGTCATGTATCCAGAGAGTGTCGAGAGAATGATTAGAATCGGACAATACAACACATTAGAAGTCGTTAAGATGGTAGATTTTGGCGTCTTTCTTGATGGTGGTGAGGACTTTGGTAACATCCTGCTGCCAAATGCTTCCGTTCCTGCCGGCACTCAGCTGGGTGATAAACTGGAAGTCTTCGTTTATTTTGACTCATCAGACGAAATTATTGCGACCACGAAGCAGCCACTGGCGACCGTTGGTGAGTTTGCACGCCTGAAAGTCGTGGGTATCTGCGGTGTCGGAGCGTTTGTTGACTGGGGTCTGGAGAAAGACTTGCTGGTTCCGTTCAGTGAGCAGCGCCGTCGTCTGGAAGTCGGACAGGAAATCATGGTGCGCATTTACACAGATAAGGCATCAGGTCGTATCGTGGGCAGTACCAAGTTTAACCGCTTCCTGGATAAAACCCCTGCAAACTACAAAGTAGGCCAAGAAGTAAAGGTAATGATTGCCGAAGTGAGTGATCTTGGCTTCAAGGCAGTGATTGAAGGTGAGCACTGGGGACTGATTTTCAAAACTGAAGCGTTCGGTAAACTGTTCCCGGGTAAGAAGCTGAAAGCGTTCATTAAAGAGATTCGTCCTGACGGCAAGATTAACCTGTCGTTGCAAAAAGCGGGTCGTGCACGCGTTGATGATCTGGCAGATAAAATCCTGACCACACTGGCACGCAAAGGCGGTTTCATTCCGCTGAGCGATAAATCCAGCCCGGATGAAATTTTTAAAGAGTTCCGTACCAGTAAAGCGACCTACAAAAAAACCATCGGTAGCTTATACAAACAGGGACTGATCATTATCGAGCGTGACGGTATCCGTCTGAACGATAACTAATACTGCTTCGAAAGTGCCCCGTATTCACGGGGCATTTTTTTATCCGTGCGTTATGCCGGTTATCTCGCCCGTTTCCCCGTGTGTTTCTCATGTGTATCAGGTGCGACAGGAGAACCACAATTGACCTACGTTTTCCCATCTCTTTTCCTCTTGCTTGCCTCTCATTTCCCCCTCTTTTTTTACATGTAAACAGCGCTGAATAATTCCACATGCCGACAATGAGTTAGCGTTAAAATCATGAATTGTTACACATTGAAAATATGACTCTTGGGATTATTGGAAGGTTGATTAAGAAATCATTAAGTATTCCGAAACCATACTGGCCCCCTTTTAATAACCACTTTTAGCTCATGGTTAATGGGCGGATAGGTTGAAACACCACCTTGAAACGACAAAAACTATTATTACTTACCGCATTGACCTCGTCGTGCCTCAGTGCCCAGGACAGTTTTTTCCCTATCTGGGGCGAGGAAGCAGAGCAGCGCGGATACACATTACCTAAGCCTTATGGGTTATCTCTGTCTTACATGGACATGAATAATCCGATTACTATCGACAGCATTTCTTTTTCAGGCCACCCCGTACTCAACGCCGTTGATGTGGATGCCAGGCAGGCGCATTTTTCAGGCTCAAACATTACTTTACGTGGCGATGTCTGGGTTTTCCCTTTTATGAATGTGTACGGCATCATCGGTTATACCCAGGGGAAAAGTAAGGCAAACATCAATGCGGTCCACTGTGATGCCAGTCAGTTTCCGGGATTGCTGAATCCTAACCGCTTGTTGTGCGCCGCCATAGACAAGGGCGGCGAATCGTTACCGGAGAATACCCAATTTGTGCTCGATATGGATGGCGGCACGTATGGGGTCGGCACCACACTGGCGGGTGGCATTGGCAACTGGTTTGCCTTGCTTGATATGAACTATACCTACACCAGCATTTCGGCGATTAACGGCAATATCAAAACGTTTGTTGCGGCACCCCGGGTCGGTTATCGCTGGGAATATGACGGCGGCAGGGAGCTGCGGGTGTTTGCCGGTGCGATGTATCAGAACGTTGAACAGTTTTTGTCCGGCAACCTACGTGATATTGGGCTTCCGTCAGAACTCGACCACCTGCTTGGATCACTGGCACCCGATGGTGAGTTTGAGGTCAGTCAGCATGCGGAAGACAAATGGAACTCGGTGATTGGTTTTCAGTATGCCTTCAACCGCGATTGGGAAGCCTTGTTTGAGGCCGGTTTCGGTAGCCGCGAGACCTTGTTTTTCTCCTTAGGTCGGCGGTTTTAAGTCAGTATGAAGCATAAGCGACTATGGCTTGCGATGTTGTTTACCGTGTCCGCGGTGGCAAAACCCGCGGCGGGAAACGAGACACCACCTGCTGACAATGACCTCAGCTTGTATCAGCGAACTCAGGCATGGTTTTCCGACTTGTTGCTGGAGCTGGGTGCTGACGGACAATTTACGCCGGAAAAAGGCATCGACTGGAGTGTCATGCCTGGGCCGTTTTATACCCCGGAGAAAAAGCTGGGGGTTGGGGTTTCCGCGATTGGGCTGTATTTACCCGATCTGAATGATCAGGTATCGCAACCCAGCGCAGTGACGCTGAATGGCTTTGCGTCGATAAACGGCGCGTATGGTTTGTCTGTCAGCAACGCCAGTTACCTTCAGCGTGATACATATCGGTTGTACTTTAACGCAGAAGTGATTGATTCACCGGATATCTTTTATGGGGTCGGGATTGATGCCGGACAGTACAACCCTCGAGTTGACTACACTCGACGGGCGTATTCGGTTTCAATGGAAGGAAAAAGGAAAATCTTTCCTTCTACGTATTTCGGGTTGGGGGCGCAATTTACTCGCACGGAAGCCAGTGACGGTTCGGTAAACACAGGGGATGAACCCCCCCGTTTTGTAGCAAACAGCTCTGTAAACGGTAACTCAGATATTGCTTATCGGGACGCAGCGGATATGCCAGCAATGACCGCTTTTCCGCATAAACAAAACCACATCGGTCTAAAAGCCTCGTTGACTTATGACTCCCGAGACTTTGCGTTGAATGCCTCGTCTGGCCGACTCGTTCAGATTGAATACTTTTATTTTGATCAAGCCTTAGGCTCGGATCATGATTTCGAACGGATAAAACTGAACTACAGCGATTACCTGACGCTGAAAGGGATACCCGGCATGCCAGGAATTGTAGCCTGGCAGGTGCGGCTCGAATCTAACCGCGGTGATGTCAGCTGGGATCAAATGGCCTTACTGGGTGGTGCCGATGCATTGCGTGGTTATGAGCAAGGGCATTACCGCGATCGCAATATGTTGCTTTCTCAGGTGGAATACCGAAGGCCGCTGGGTGGACGTCACGGGATGGTGTATTGGCTGGGAGGCGGCACCTTAGCCAGCGACTTTTCCGAGCTGGGGCAGGACAAATGGCTGTATTCAGCCGGTGTTGGCTATCGCTTTGAAATAAAGCAGCGGGTGAACCTCCGTCTGGATATGGGGTTTGGCAACGATCAGAGCGGTTTTTACTTTTCTATCAATGAAGCCTTTTAGGGGCTGGACTGCCCGGCTGGCTATGTGGCCAGTTAGTTAAATAGGTAATCCTGCCAATAAGTTATCCAATGCATAGAGCATCCAGCTAACACAGCCTCTCAGGAAACAACATTTTTCAGTGCATATGGCGCTTTCTTTACTATGAAAAGACAGACTTTCAGTGTTTTTCTATTATCAGCCGTGATAATGGCCGTACAGGGATGCACGACACAATCGTGGAATACAAACACGCTGCCTGATGAGCAGCAGATTCATGCCATGCTGAATGGCGAGGCGATCAACCAAGATTCGTGGCAACTCAGTCAGCATCATTACCCTCAGTTTCGGGTTCCCCAGAATGTCAGGCCATGCTGCGCATTTGGTGATATGCAGAAAGTGAATGTCGGCGCTGTCCCGGTGCCGTTTTTCCGTCTCGACAACCTGCGAGCCAGAGAGGATGTGGGCCCGCATAAATTTGCCAGCGGTATTTACCATTTTACCCCCGCGTCGGCTTCTGCGCTGAACCAAGCGGGTGGGGAGAATAACGGATTGATGTACACCAGGCGCGGTGGGTTTATCGACCTGGCGCATGTTCGGGATACCGCAGACGATACTATTGCGCTGTTTTTTGACATCCTGGCTCACTTAGGCAAGGCCCATCGTATTGAATTGCCCTCGGAGCTTGGTCCTCGGTATATCGAACTAAAAGCTTTTGATACGTCAGCGCTGACCGCCGAACAGCGGTGGCAAATCGCCGCTCATGTTGCAGCCCGACTGGCCTATTTCAAAGCAGAATCCCATGAAATTGCCCAGTGGCACGGTTACAGCAGCTTTACAGCCTGGCCGGAGACGATCTCTGCCTACTCGATAGAAGATCTCTATTCCAACATGCTTGGGGCGAAGCTGGTATTGGCGCTGATTCAGCAGCGCAAGATATTAAGTGAAGAAGACTACAATCGGAATCTGACGCTGTGGCTGGATGCCAGTCTGCGTCAGCTGGATGCCGTTGACAAGACGCAGGCCAGAATGGCGCTGGATGCAGTTGATGGCATCTGGTGGGACTCGCAGGAATCGATCCCTAGCAAGTACATGGTACTTAAACGTCACTATTTACTGGGAGATACCCAGCGACCGTATCTGGCTAAATCGCAGGTGAGTGAAGTCACTGATTTTCCGGTAATCTTGTCTCTGCCATCACGCCTTTATGACCTGGAATTGGATAAGATTGCTGTGCTGGTTTTGGAAATTAACAGCAAGTACCGTTCATCTTTCTCCCATATTCCGGACAATCTGTGGCGCAAACGTATTACTCACCTCACGTTCAGGGATATAGCAGCGTATGACGAAAAGGAAGATCAGAAGGAACTTGCGCGGTTAGGGCTTAGATCGGGTCCGGAGGAGTGAGGTATGGCGTACAGGAAACATGTTTGGCTCCAGATGCAACCTTTTCACCATTTACGAAACGCACTTACGATGCTGGTGTTGGTTCCACTGGCATCATTGACGTTGTCGGGATGTTCCACGGTCAATCAGTATGACCACTTGCAAACAACTGAGATTCGTCGGCCAGCTGATTCTGTTCCGTCGAGTCCACGTACTGATTCATCCGGGCGCTATCCCCCTAGACTGGCGATTGCCTTTGGCGGTGGTGCTGCCAGAGGCATGATGCATCTTGGAGTGATGAAGGCGTTGGAAGAAGAGGGTATCAAAGCAGATATTGTAACGGGGACATCTGTGGGCGCCATTGCCGCAGCGTTATACAGTGCGAATGATTACAGCGCCGTTCATCGCCTGCTGTTTCAATTTGCCGAGCATGACATTACCGATGTCAACCTCTCGCCAGAGGGTGTGCTGAAAGGAAAGGCGCTCGCGAAGTGGGTTAATAAACATGTTGCCTACGATGATATACGCAAGCTACCAATGCCAACCGGCATTGTTGCCACGAACCTGACCCGTCATAAACCGGTGGTGTTTACTGCCGGTGACGTAGGGCAGGCCGTTCAGACCTCAGCCAGTGTACCTGGGGTATTTGTGCCTGTTAATCATCATGGGGATGTACTGGTGGATGGCGGGGTGCTGTCTGTGGTGCCGGTTTATGCCGCCCGCCAACTGGGAGCCGATGTCGTTATTGCCGTCGATGTTTTCTGCAGTCAACCACCTCCACTGGGAGAGAAGGCCGTTGATACCATGGCGAATACCTTCTGGTTGCAAAGCTGTCAGCTGGCCAGCGATGAAATTGCCAGTGCTGATATGGTGATCACTCCCATCCCACCGGATAACAGCCTGGTAAATTTCGGGCGCACGCCGGAGCGTGAAGCGGCAGTCGATGCGGGGTATCTCGCGATGAAACAACAAATCGGGGTACTGAAACAATTGCTTAGCCAAGCGGATAAAAAGAATAAAAAAGCATCGTAAATCGCCTGTTTATCCTTCGGCTTTCAATCACGGTTAACTCTATGAAAAGCTGTCAGTTTTGTATGACTTAATCGGAACAGTTTGACTTGTTTTAAGGCATGGCTTTTTGCATGGTTTTTGTCCGTTTTTTTGTGACCGAAAACCTATCGTCATGTTTTATAACTGTGTATGTTAATGGGTGTTTTCACTAAAGAGACAACTGCATTAAAGGACAATATATGCAAGGAAGTAAACTTTCCGTTATCGCAGCGGTTATCGGACTTGTCGCCAGCTCACCCTCCTGGGCCGCAAATGTGCCGTCTGATGTCACACTGGCAAAAGAGCAGGTGCTTGTACGCGGTAACGGTGATGAGGTGCCCACGCTGGATCCCTCATTCTCATCTGACTCTGCCAGTTCCCGTGTTATAGGTGATATGTTTGAAGGGTTAGTGACTCAAAGTCCTGAAGGGGAAATCATTCCTGCGCTCGCTACCCGGTGGGAACAATCCGCTGACGGTAAAGTCTATACCTTCCACCTTCGCGATAACATCACCTGGTCCAATGGTGAACCCATTACCGCCGGTGATTTTGTTTACAGCTTCCGACGTGTCATCAACCCTAAAACAGCCGCGCCTTATGCCTGGTATTACGGTACGGCACACATTAAAAATGCCACCGCAATCAGTGAAGGGAAGGTGCCGGTAGAAGAGCTGGGTGTTTCTGCTCCGGACGATAAGACGTTTCAAATCACGCTGGATAAGCCGGTACCGTATTTGCTGAAAATGCTGGTACATGAATCCACTTATCCGGTTTATCAGCCAGCCATTGAAGCGCACGGCGACACCTGGACGAGGCCAGAGCATATTGTTACCAGCAGTGCTTACAAGCTGAAAGAATGGACGCTGAATGAGCGTATCGTGCTGGAACGAAACTCGAATTACTGGAACAACGCGAAGACCGTTATCAACCAGGTGAAATATTTGCCGATTGTTGATATGACCGCTGAATACAATCGCTACCGTACCGGGGAAATTGATATTACGTCGTCGTTTCCGCTGGAGCAGTACAATGCGATTAAGAAGCAGCGCCCGGATGAACTGCTGACCATGCCATCGCTCGGCACGTACTATTACTTGTTCAATGTTAACAAGAAGCCGTTTGATGACCCGAGGGTACGAAAAGCGCTGGCTTATGCGATTGACCGTGACGTTGTCACTAATGTGATTCTGGGGCAGGGACAGATTCCCGCTTATGGCCTGACACCACCGTCAGTGGACGGTTTTGCTGCGCCGAGATTGAGTTGGGGTGAATTGAATCAGAAAGAGCGTAATCAGAAAGCGAAACAGTTGCTGGAAGAAGCAGGCTTTAACGCGGCGAATCCGCTGAAGTTTGAACTGGTTTACAACACATTGGAAGCGCATAAAAAGCTGGCCATTGTCATGTCTTCGATGTGGAAGAAAACGCTGGGCGCCGACGTTGAACTCGCCAATCAGGAATGGAAAACGTTTCTGCAAAAACTGTCACAGCGTAATTTCAGTGTGGCCCGTTATGCCTGGATGGGGGATTACAATGAAGCATCGACTTTCCTGTCTTTCTTTGACAGCCAGGGTATGAACTACGGTGACTGGTCAAATCCGAAGTATGACGAGGTCATGGCGAAAGCAATTCTCGCAAAAGATAGTAAAGGACGTAATCATTACTATCAGCAGGCTGAGCAGATTTTTGCAGAAGAGATGCCGGCTATCCCGCTGTATCACTACACACGTTCTGTGCTGAAAAACCCGAAAGTCGGTGGATACTCAACCACCAATGCGTCGGATGCCCGGTACACCCGTGATCTGTATAAAATCCAGTAATTCGTATGATGTCTGAACTTTGAAGCCTGAAGCCTGAAGTCTGAAGCCTGAAGCCTGAAGCCTGATGCCTGTTACAGATACTGCCGTATCACACGGAGGAATCAGGCAACCGGAAATAAATCAGCAAGATCAAAACAGAAAAAGCCGGGCCACCATGGTCCGGCTTTTTATCTTCGATTAAACGTTGCTAGCTGGTGGTAGCAGCCTGACTTGCGATTAAGACTTAACCTGAATGTTCTGCAGGATAAAGCCTGACTCGTAGACTGGCAGGGTGCTGTTTTGCGGTTTTTCCTTCAGGCCGATAGCTTCTACCATGACGGTTGTTTCTGAAGTAATGTTGCCTACGCCATAGAGAAAGTCATGGCTGCTGGTA
Source organism: Photobacterium sp. GSS17 (assembly GCF_028621875.1). NCBI lineage: Bacteria > Pseudomonadati > Pseudomonadota > Gammaproteobacteria > Vibrionales > Vibrionaceae > Photobacterium > Photobacterium sp. GSS17. The sequence continues at coordinate 1,637,000 of NZ_CP117517.1, forward strand.
CCAAAACCGCTGGTGCCGGTCTGATCGCGATAATTCTGTTCGCCACGCAGCATGAAGTAAGGGTAACCGGCATTCTGCGCCAGTTCCGCAGCTTTGTGCAGCAGGTAATTACGGGCTTTGGTGCGATCAGTGTATTCATTACCGACAAAACTGATTTGCCAGGTATCGCTGGACAGGTTACTTACTTCGAATCCTTTACCGAATGACCAGAAGGAGCTTTTGTCGGTGTCATAAGGGGTGGCGCAACCTGCCAGGATCAGTGCAGTTAAACCACAGAGTGTCATGCTTGCTTTATTCATCGTCGTTCTCGAAAGCCATTGTGTTTGTATCGCGGTTTTATATCCGCATGGGTCGCCCATAACCTTGATATAAAACGTTGTTCAATTTGTTGGTGGCTATCATAACGACTTTTTATCGCAATGCACTATTAAGACCCTAAATCCATACAATTCCATACATTGTACAGTGCATTAGGATCTTGCTCTGAGACACGTTCTGGTTACGGTCAGGCGAATCAGGTCAGCTTATCAAACAGGTGCTTGGCATCATGCACACCCTGAATAAACATCTGCATCGCAATGACTGTCAGGATGAGTCCCATCAGACGTGTGACAATCCCTATGCCTTCCGAACCCATATATTTCACAAGCCGCTGACCGTAGAGGAAACAAACCACGGTAATGACACACAAAATGGCAAAAGCGACGATGGTTACCAGAATTTGCAAGAATCCTCCTGCTGCCGAGTAGTTCATTGCGGTGGCAATGGTTCCGGGCCCGGACAGAATCGGGATTGCGAGCGGGGAAATGGCAATGTCCTGGTCAGAATTGTCAGTAGAGCTGTGCATGGTTGAACTACTGCCTTGCAGCATGTGGTAGCCGACGATAAAAACCAGAATACCGCCAGACAGCCGTAATGCCGGTAGTGTGATACCAAAAAGCGAGAAAATGGCTTTGCCTAAAAGGCTGAATACGGCGACAACCAAAAAAGCGGTAAATACTGATTTAAAAGCGGTTCTGCGTTGCTGTTCGACGGATTGTTGTCCGGTGAGGCCGACGAATACTGCGGTATTGGCAATGGGGTTCATAATGGCAAAAAAACCCATAAATACCGTAACGATAACCGTGAATAAGTCCTGCATGAGATACTCCTGAGCTAAGGGATCTGATAACGCTAAGTCTTTGAATCTATTCTAGTGCGTTGTGATTGCCTTATAGAAGGTTAGTCGGTGAATTGAGAACTTGATCGATTTGGAAGGAGCCTCCGCAAGCGCAGGAGGTAAGCAGGAGGGAAAGTGCGCTGATTGCTGAGAGTCAATATGGCGGTGCGCAAGCACAATCGTCATTGTCAAAATATAGCTTCGAGATTGTCGCCAAAATTTGAAGAGGCAACGCCGTAATAGTACGGAGCATAGGGGAGTCCGCGAACTCGCCTGTTTACCAGTGAGCCTGTCAGAAGCAGGAAACCAAAATAAAATCGACAATAAGAAAGCGGGCAGTGAACAAATAAACCGATTAATTCTTGTTCGCTGCCCGTTTATATCAATGAGCTGATGGCGACTGTTATCCGCACACCGGGCAGGCAGGTTGCTTACTGAGCTTCATCTCGCGCCACGACATAGTCATGGCGTCCAGCATCAGGATTTTTCCTGACAAGGGCTGCCCCATGTCAGCAATCACTTTGATGGTCTCCATTGCCTGTACTGCGCCCACGATACCGACCACAGGTGACATGATTCCGGCTTCGACACAGGTCAGTGCCTGTTGTCCAAATAGTGCGCTTAGGCACTGGTAGCAAGGTTCATTGGCCTGATAGGTGTAGACGCTGATCTGGCCTTCCATGCGAATGGCGGCCCCTGACACTAAAGGCGTCTTCAGCTGGTGGCACAAACGATTCAGCTGATTACGGGTTTCCACGTTATCACTGCAATCCAGCACGATATCGTGCTTTTCGATCAAATCATGCAGAGCGCTGTCGTCAAGACGTGCGGCAATGGTGGAGACGGATACGTTCGGGTTGATGGTCTGTAATGCTTGCTTCGCAGACTCAACCTTGAGCATACCGACCGTATTGTCGTTATGCAGTACCTGACGCTGCAGGTTTGAGACTTCCACCTTGTCGTCGTCAATCAGGGTTAACGTGCCAATACCGGCTGCAGCCAGATACTGGGTTGAGGCACATCCAAGTCCGCCAGCTCCCAGTACCAGGGCAGAAGCACTTTTTAGTGCCTCCTGACCCTCAAAATCAAATTGGCGCAGAATGATCTGGCGGTTATAACGCAGCATCTCTGCATCGGTAAGTTCTACCACGGGTATATCCTGTCAGTTACTGCCTTGAATTAGTACATGGCCTGGTTAAACAGTTCAATAGTCACCTCTTCGCCAGGCATCACGCGACCGCGCTCTTGCTCAAGGATGACAAAACAGTTTGCAAGGTGCATTGAGCTGAACGCGCCAGAGCCCTGATTACCGGTGGTGGAGACTTCCAGCTGACCATTGGTATTAATCTGATAAATACCGCGTTGGTAGTCAGCCCGACCCGGACGTTTTTTAAAGACAGTCGCCGCTTTAGCTTTCATGCGTTGCGGTGGCTGGTATTGAGTATGACCAGACAGTTTAGCCAACATAGGCTGAACCAGCTGGTATAGCGTTACCATGGCGGATACCGGGTTGCCGGGCAGACCACAGAACCAGGTGTTTTTGATGGTACCGAAAGCAAATGGCTTGCCCGGTTTCATGGCAATTTTCCAGAAACCAATTTCTCCCTGCTCATCCAGAATATCTTTGGTGTAGTCTGCTTCACCGACGCTGACGCCGCCGGAAGTGACCAGAACATCCGCTTTAGTGGCCGCCGCAAAGGCATCACGCAGTTTTTCCGGGCAATCCGGGATGATGCCCAAATCCATCACATCACAACCGAATTTTTCCAGCAGAGCACGAATGCCGTATCGGTTGCTGTCATAGATCTGCCCGGCTTCCAGTGGTTCACCCACCGGACTAAGTTCGTCACCGGTTGAGAAGAAAGCAACAACAGGGCGACGATAAACAGGTAGGGTAGCAATACCCAGAGAGGCAAGTAACGGCATTTCACGTGCGGTGATACGGGTGCCTTTGGCAACCACAACATCCCCCTGGCGAACATCATCACCAATCGGGCGCACATTATCACCCGCCGGCGCTTTCGTCAGAAAGCGAATTTGCTCGCCATGCGCTTCGGTCTCTTCCTGCATAATTACTGTATCAGTACCGTCCGGCATTTGGGCACCGGTCATGATACGGATACACTGGCCTGCTTCGCAGGTGCCTTCAAACGGGATCCCGGCGAATGATTTACCGGCAAGGGTCAAGGTATCTGACTGCGCCAGATCGGCACTGCGTAGGGCGTAACCATCCATCGCTGAGTTGGCAAAAGGCGGTACATTAATCGGCGAGCGAATATCTTCAGCCAGTACCAGCCCCATGGCATCTGCCAGGGATACCGTATTGACGGTTTCCAGTGGTTTAACTTGTTCCAGAATCTTCTGCAGTGCGTCTTCAACTGGCATCAACCCTGGTGTGTCACAACATCCCATAATTGCTATCCGTCTATAATCTTCGTTGTTTTGTGTAAGCACTTATTATGACAAAAAAATAAGTTGTTCACTAATACCCGATCAAATTCGTGGTGTAATTGTTCCCATTTACAGGTATCCTTCGGTCTCAAAGTTTGCTGGCATGCTCTCATCTCATGTCATTGCTGGGTTTCAGGCGTCTTTCGTGTTCATCGCTGCGGAAGGTTCAGGAGCTCAGGTCTTCTTTTATTGCATGCGATTTGCTTACAGCGAAAAGAAGACAGTCCCGATTTATGACGGGGAAGGGGAGCGGAAAGTTGTCTCAGTCAAAAACTGCAGATGGTTTTGTCGTACGGCCAGCCGGTTGGAGGAAAAGAATGACTGCATACAGCGAATCTGCATTGAAGGTGCGCCAGGCACTGATTGATCGTGGCCTTGAAACCCCGATGACCGACAAGGTTGTCAGCCGCGAAGAGAAAAAAGAGAGGATTGAGTATCACATGCGTGAAATCCTCGAGCTTTTGTCGTTGGATCTGACCGATGACAGCTTGGTTGAGACACCACATCGCATCGCGAAAATGTATGTCGACGAAGTCTTTTCTGGTCTGGATTATGCCAACTTCCCAAAAATCACGGTCATTGAAAATAAAATGAACTGTGATGAAATGGTACGTGTTAAAGACATTACACTGACCAGTACCTGTGAGCACCACTTGGTTACTATCGACGGTAAAGCGACTGTCGCTTATATTCCGCGTGGCAAAATTATTGGTCTGTCAAAGATCAACCGCATTGTTCGCTTCTTTGCTCAGCGCCCGCAGGTGCAGGAGCGTATGACTCAGCAGATTCTGGTTGCACTACAAACCTTGCTGGAAAGTGACGATGTGGCTGTGACCATGGATGCCACTCACTACTGTGTGAAAGCGCGTGGTGTTATGGATGCGACGAGTGTGACCACCACAACGGCACTGGGGGGGATTTTCAAACGAAACCCTGCGACCCGTGCTGAATTTCTGCATGGTGTAAGATAAATCTTCATTTGAAGATAACCACTCGGTTCAGATACTATCAATAAGCCAGCAGGTTCACTGCTGGCTTTTTTCACGTTTAAACGTCCTTTGTTACCACTGTTCAGCCAGAGAAGGGTTATGGATCTTATCAAGCTGTCGCGTGTCAGTATGAAACACCTCATCACTTTGCATGTCATGCTGGACACTCTGAGCGTGACGGTGAGTGCTGAGCGGCTATGCCTGAGTCCTTCCTCTGTCAGTAAAACCCTGAGTCAGTTACGTGAAAGCCTCAATGATGAGCTTTTCTACCGGCACGGTAATCAGTTGATTGCCACACCGCTGGCTCGTCGGCTGGGGCCAACCGTGCACCAGATGATAAATGAAATGAACCAGATGCTGACGCAGGAGGCATTTGATCCGGCGTCTTATCAGGGGCGGTTTTCTCTGGCGATGCGTGAAAGTACATTTGAATTGCTGGCTGCTCGATTGTCCGCGCGGGTATTGAGTCAGGCTCCGGGCATGAGACTGGAAATCTGTTCGCGGGATAGTATGGGGTTCGATAGCCTGAGTAAAGGTCAGTTGGATTTTATCATTTTGCCGCATGACAAAAGCCAGCCGCCCAGCTCGCAGAGTAACCTGGTCTGGGAACGTTTGCTGGATGACGAGATGGTGTGCCTGATGAGGCCTGAGCATCCGCTGGCCGCTTATTCGTTAACGATTGATGATTACCTGCGATTTAACCATGTTGGCATCTCTGATGGTGAACTCGCGGTGCCATATTTTGAATTGCAATTGGCTCAGCAGCACCGACATCGTCGGGTGTCAGTACAACTGCCTGATTTTGGCAGCGCAGCAGTCATGTGTCACGAAAGCGATTTGTTGTTCACCTGCTCGAAAAAGTGGGCGGAAACGGCGCGGCAGGCTAAGGGCTTAGTGGTTAAATCCCTGCCGTTTGATTACGGTGAAGTGGCTTACTCACTGGTGTGGCATCAGCCCGGCATGAATGATCCAGCCCAGCGGTGGCTCTATGAGCAGATTGTCCATGTTGCTCGCGAGAGCTAATCACCAGAGTTCCAGCCATCTGCCTCTTTATTGAAAAGTGATACTATTGAAAATCGAAAGCATTGAAAAGTGAATGAATGGAGCGGATGGGTCGGAGCGAATGCACTGCCTTGCCACATTAGCTCTTCCTCTTTTCAAGCCCGCTTTGGCAGACGCTGGTTATTCCCAGTAACCTGAGTTGTTCAGTAAATTCGACTGCTTGATAGTGGGTGCAGATATCCCAGTTCACTACCTCACTATCCATACCATGATGCTGAAATCGATTGATTTGAATCTGCGCTCTATCTGGTAATTGTCCTAAACAACGGGCAAGCTCAATTAACTCTTCTTCAAAATCTGTGATGCCCGGAATATAAAACAATTTCAGCGCTTCCACTTTGTCATGACGTGACAGTAAAGCAATTGATCTAATTACTCGGTGCTGATCTCGAGCGGTGACCCATTGGTGGGTATCTGCTTGCCAGGTTTGAAGATCAATCATCGCTCCATCCATAAACGGCATCAGTCTCAGCCAGCCTTCCTCACTGAAACAACCGCTACTGTCGATCAAGCAAGTCAAATGACACAGTGCCGGACTGTTTTTGATGGCGGAGAAAAGCGCCACCGTCAATTCTAACGCCAGATCGGCTTTCAGTGTTGCCTCATTACAGCTAATCGTGATGCCAGATATAAAAGGTAGCTCGCGATGAATATGCGTCAATGCCTCTTCAACGGACAGTGCAAAAGTGTTGGCAGCAGGGTCGCACAGGCAAGATGGAACCCGGTAACTCACAACATCTGTTGAGGGGAGAGAAGACGAAGGAGTATGGCAATTGGGACTGCGGGAACGGCAATTTTGCAGATACAGTGCTAAGCGGTTGCCCGGTGCGCTGTGGCAGGAAAAGTGCAAAATATCACTGCTAATGGTAGTTAGAAGGTCAGGTTTCATTGTTCTTTCCGATGTAAATGATGACGGCAGGAACGATAAAACGGCTCAGCATACGCGGCCAGAAGGTTAAATAGAGTTTAGCCTGAGGTTGCAGTACTCATCCGGCGGGTTACTGGATGAGTACTGTGGTCTTTCAGTCAGTCGAATGATCTATTCCTGGCTGACTGAGGTACGTGGTTTGCGTTATTTAACCGGGTATTCACTCCAGCTTGATTCATCCAGCGTGACATAATACTTGCCATTTACTTCCATCATCGTAGAACCAGAGTTTTGAGAAACCATACGAGTTTCAGGCAGACCCTTAGTTAAAGCGATTGGAGAATAACGCTTGGTTTTATAAATGTCCTGTTCAAGGATGTTCGCCACCAACTGAGATAAAGACAGATAACTGGATGGTGCCTTCACTGCGACGCTGTCACCAATACGTTCCATCCCTTCACCAAAGATTTTTAGCCCTACTGGTGTGTGAACAATGGTCGGAGCCGGTATTTCACGCATACCGGAGATTTGCATCCGATCACCACGCATACCTGCTCCGTGCTCTGGAACAAGTGCGACCACGATGTTGCGTTTTGATGCCTTCAAGGTCTGGAAGAAATCGTACAAGTCATCCAGTAAATTATTGAGGCGTCGCTTGTAACTCACCATGGAGGTTGACGAGTTGGCGCTGATGATACGGTTACCGTCATGAAGCGAGATGGTATTGTACAGAGCCACAACTTTGTCGCTGTTACTGGACAAGCGTTCGTTCCACCAATGATTTAAGACTTGCTTATCCCTGAAAATTGTCGAGCCATCAAATGACTTCTGGTAAGGGGTTAATCCCGTCTGAGGCATCATATTGGCTTGCAGATTTCCGTTTTTCTGGATCAAATCCAGGAAGCTGTCAAATACACCGTTATGGTTCAATAACAGGTTTTCTTCAAAGCCCAGGTTTTTCAGGTTGTCGAAAAGGTAGCACTGTTGAGTTGGTGCAGGTTCAAAGAGCGCGTCTTGCTCTTGTTGGCCACAGCTGGCTCGAAGCAAACGAATGACCGCCGGACCACTGTACGAGGTAGCAGCACTGAAATTATCGAACATAATGTCGAATTCTTTGAACAGGGGATGGTCACCAAGGCCGGTAATTTCGATGTCATCCCAAGCAACAGAACAGATACTGAGAAACAACAGATCAAACGGAACATCGTTGCTGCTGTCTGCACTGAAGTTAACCTGACGAGCTGATTCCCGTTCAAAGAAGTCCGCTTTAAGGTTGTTTAGAACACTGTCATTGATTTCAACAGGTGTTGTTGTCATGTTTCCTTTGCTACCGGCCGCAGTACCTGTTTGCTGGTTTGTGATCGGCGCTGCCACCACGGTTTGTGCTGTCTGCTGTTGGGGGATGCTGATGTACATCATGGTTGCTACAACAAGTACCGACACACGCAAAAACTTACTCAATATGTAATAGGCCGTACAGAGCACGAACAGCACGATCATTACCTGATATGTGACAAGTCGTCCCAGTAATTCGATGAGATAAGCGGTTTCAAACTGCAGCAGCTGACCGGTTTGTGCCCATAGCCGATCCAACGGGGGCAGGTATGAATCGTAGTGCATCAACCAGACAGCCAATGGAACCGCAACGATATGGCGGGTCACATTGATTGCTTTCTGACGCAGTGGAAACAAGATCAACAGTAGCAGAGCAAAGTTCTCGACAGGGTGGAAGTCTATTACCCCCTGTAAAAACAAGGCAATCTTGATAATAAAGTACATGTTCCACCAACCAAGTCCCTGCAGTAGGGTTGGGGTGTTTTTCGAAGTGGTCGTCATTGTCTGGTTGTCTTATTTCTTAGTAGTCATATCTTGTTCAAAGTAACGCGAACGTTTGAGATTTCGTTGATAAAAGCGTTTACCGCTCTCAATTAAATCCCGAATGAAATAACCTACAAGCAATCCTATGGTTAAACTAATTCCGGTTGTGAGTAGGAAATCATTAATATTCATGCGCTCACCTTAACTGAAAGCGGTTTTTTGACGGCATAAAGTGATGGCGTGTTTTCGTTTGATGTTGGTTTTGATGAGAAAATACGTTTCTCTGTAGCCAGCATTGAAACTTCTTCAGAAATTATCACTTCATTTTCATCAATCTTTTTGAGCTCAATTTCGATATCATGGTGATTCTCGAAAGTTCGAACAGAATGGAACAAATCCCTCACCGGAAACTCAAAAATATTGTTTAGCGCAATATTAATGTCATCTTGCCTGATTGCACTAAACAGAACATATAGCGCTTTATCACTCGCAGTAATAACATCGCCATCGCGGCGAATATGACAAAGACGTAAACATTCTTCTGCATTCATACCCGGAAGTAACTGAAGGCGAATTAACGCAAAGCGAATATTAGATTGTAGGGATTTATTCAATACGTCCCGACAATAATGTGTAAAGTCGCTATTGTGTAAATATCCTTTTCGGCCGAACTTTTGATCAAATTTAAGCAACTCTTCAAGACTCTTTGGCTGAGGACGGATAAGTATTTGTCCTTGAATAGCTTCAACCTGTGTCATGAATCTTACGAATGGCACCTGGAAAGGTGAGATCAGATTCACCCCCGCCCGCATAAGAAACTTTTCATCCGCGTAACGTAAACACTGACTGGTTTCACGAATAATGATTTTGAGTTGATTACCAGCTCGGTTACGAAGTTGGAAGCAATCAATCGTTAATTGACGGATCTCGCTCTGACTGCTGCAACTGAAAATCACCGTAGAAGCACGCGGACTCTGGAGTAAGCCTAATAAGGCTTTATTGTTCTCTGCGATATACACGCCTTTGGGCGGAATAGTATTATCGCCAAGTACATCTTGACTCAGATACATACGCTCACTGTCTGCTTTATCTTCAATTAGCATGCTTGGTGCTGCACTTTCATTCGTCTCGGCAATAATTTCGCCATTTTCGAGCCGGGACAAAATATACTCAACATCTGACTTTACACCGTGAGTGTTAGACCAGAAATCCACCAGGTAACTGTAACGGTACTCGTCCAGTACGGTCATCGTTGCGAGACCTGATAAATAACTGTTGGCTGTTAGCAGCTTGGGCTTTAGCAGGGACAGTGCCAGTGAACCGTATATAAAAAGTTGTACTGTTGCTGTGTGTTTTTTTGAAAAGGAGCTGAACCTTTTCAAAAAATCATTAATTTCTGCATCACTGCTATTTGAAAGTAATGCGTCAGGAATAAGAAGAATAAAAATGGATTTATTCTGAATTTTAATACGGCACAGATCTTCAGATAGATCAGAAATATTAATTAACTTTGATGAGTATTTAATATTAAGGAAATAGGTATTCTTTATTCGTGAATTGACGCAAGCATTAAATTGCTCTTGGCTGTGGTTGTTTAATCCCGAATAAAAGGATTCTTTATCAGAACAGCTTGTAAAGGTAATGTTATCTTCAACAGAGCAAGAATTTGCAAGGTAATCGATTGCTAAGCTTTTATGTGAAAATAAATTGACATAAACAGATCTCAGCTGTTTTTCGCTTGTAATAGCAGTTAGGCCTTGAATGCCAGACATAAAAATACCTTAAATTCTTGCAACTTAAGAAAGGTTATAGCCTTTCAGTTAGTGCCTTTAAACGTCTTCTGACAGAATTTTATCATTAGTGACAAAAAAATGGCGCTTTAATCTTAAACTAAATTGATAAAAAATAAAAATAGATATACAATTTTGCGCAATAGTTGTTAATGGATAAGTAAATCAATTAATTACAAGCAAAAAATCACAAGTAATTATATTGTCAGGGATAATATCATTCTTAATGATGTGTTCTTATCAGATTCATCCTCTTTGATGACAATGCTTGTGATGTGCAGAACTAAGGTCTCAATTCTACCATATTGTGTTGATTCTTGTTTGTGACTTGATTACAAAAACTTAACAGTCTGGTTTTTCATGTAGCGTGCCTAGCTCAAGCTTCTTCTTAGTATTTTCGTAAGCAACATCAAGGTTGCGTTAACCCTCTCATATTAGTGGATGATTGTTGTGTCAGAATCAGCAAAAGATATTAATGCGATCTATGCATCATATAAGGTGAACAATCACCAGTACATTGAAATTACAGAAAAGGAAGCGTACCTGCGGGCTCGTCGTAAATGGCTGGTGTTGCAGTCAAATGAAGATATCGCTTCAACCCATACAGACCAGAAAGGGCACTCCTTTGCTGGCACTGAACAACAGGATACTGTATGAAGCGACTACTTTTTGTCAGCCTAAAAGGTGGATGCGGCGCAACGACAGTGACCGCCAACCTAGCTCAGGCTCTGGTTAAGATCAACAAGCATGTGCTGGCGATTGATACGGCGCCGGCTAACCTGCTGCGCCTTCATTTTGGTCTTCCTAATTTTACTACTGACGGATGGGCACACCATCTGTTCAAAGGGCTCCCATGGTATGAGGCTGGCTTTGAGAGTCCTCAGGGTGCTGCCTTATTACCTTTTGGCCAGTTGTCACCGGAACAAAGACAGCAATTTGACGCTTCGCGCGAACAGTACTTGGTTGACCTGAATAAGCAAACCTACCTGCTTGATTCTGCCGACAGGGAGCAATGGATGTTGTTTCATGCGGAAATGTCCGATCTGAATGCTTCATACCTGACAGAAGCTGTGGCATCGATGGATGCGGTGTTTGTTGTTGTAACGCCAGATGCCGTCAGCTACACGGTTTTACAGTCATGGTTAGAGTCGCATCCTGCGGCAGAGGTGTTAAGCAAACAAGGCAAGCTGCGATTTATCGCCAATAAATACCAGCCAGAAACGGAAGTTGGCCGCGATTTTATGCTGGTACTGAAACAGGAACTGGCTGGTCTTCTGGTCCCGGTTATTGTTCATCAGGATACGGCTCTCATGGACAGTGTCGCCAACCTTACGACAGTTCAGCACTATGCGCCGGCCAGTCAGGCGGCAAAAGATTTTCAATCGCTGGCATTCTGGTGCGTGTCGTTTCTGTCCTCACATCAACTTGATGACTAGATTATGTTTCGTAGCCTGAATCTCTTTTTTCAGGACTGGATTGTTGACCAGTTCAAAAAGCAAAAGCGAACTTACGAACGTGAGTGGGATTGCCGTGCGTCCTGGATAGGGGAGTGCTGTCTGACAATCTGGCTCAGCTTTGCCTTTATCTTCTTAAAACCAACAATCGCAGGTGTTCCGTCATGGAAACTGCCGTTGGTGTATTTCCCGCAGATTAACTTTGCTGCACCGGGGTTACTGGATCCTCTTCGCTTTATCATCCAGAGCATCTGGCTGCTGTGTTTCAAACAGCAGGCGACGATGGCTTTTCTTGAGCGTTTACATCTTCTGGCCGGTAAAGCATTGGATGTCCTGACAGAGTGCTTCTACCTGCCGTTTGAATTCATTACCAAAGGTGTGCAATGGCTTGAGAAGAAGGCGAATCAGGCGAAATCACCTGAAGTACGAGAACAGATGAAAGCCAGTAAGTCAGCGATGTTGCTGAATTATCTGTTGCTGTTTGTGGTTGTGTTCCTGGCACTGCTGTGTTTTACCGTACCATTTGGGTATCAAGCGCAAATCGTTTTTGTTCTTCTGTTATGGTCGTTGGCGATGATGTTTCGGCGCATGCCGGGACGTTTCCCGACGATGTTGCTGATCATTTTGTCGGTCACCGCGTCGTGCCGTTACCTGTGGTGGCGATACTCTTCCACGCTCAACTGGGATGATCCGCTTGCCTTGTTTCTTGGCGGCATTCTATTACTGGCAGAAACCTATTCCTGGGTCGTGCTGATTCTGGGCTATTTCCAGAATATCTGGCCGCTGAATCGCAAGCCTGTGGCATTGCCGGATGATCAGTCTTTATGGCCAACAATCGACATTATGATACCGACTTACAACGAAGATTTAGACGTTGTAAGGGCAACTGTGTACGCCTCGCTGGGGGTCGACTGGCCGAAAGATAAGCTGAAGATCCATATTCTGGATGATGGTAAACGCGACAACTTTCGTGAATTCGCCAAAAGTATTGGGGTGAATTACATCCGAAGGCCAACGAACGAGCATGCCAAAGCCGGTAATATCAATTACGCCCTGAAGCAGACCAGTGGCGAGTACGTGGCGATCTTCGACTGTGACCATATTCCAACCCGGGCCTTTTTTCAGCTCACCATGGGTATGTTTCTGAAAGATCCGAAATTGGCGCTGATTCAGACGCCACACCACTTTTTCTCGCCGGACCCGTTTGAGCGTAACCTGTCTAACTTCCGGAATGTGCCGAATGAAGGCAACCTTTTCTATGGCTTGATTCAGGATGGTAATGACTTGTGGGATGCAACGTTCTTCTGTGGTTCTTGCGCCATTTTGCGTCGTGAACCGCTTGAAGAAGTTGGCGGGATTGCGGTTGAAACGGTAACGGAAGATGCGCACACGTCGTTACGTATGCACCGTTTGGGTTATCACTCTGCGTATCTGAAGCAGCCGATATCAGCAGGTCTGGCGACAGAGACCTTGTCAGCCCATGTGGGGCAGCGGATTCGATGGGCGAGGGGGATGGCGCAGATCTTCAGGGTCGATAACCCCTTTAAAGGTAAAGGGCTGAAATTGTCCCAGCGCTTGTGTTATGCCAATGCCATGCTGCATTTTTTATCGGGCATACCACGGATTGTGTTTTTGATCGCACCACTGGCTTATTTGCTTCTGCACTCTTATGTGATTTATGCACCGGCGTTAGCAATCATTCTGTACGTGCTGCCGCATATGATTCACGCCAGCATGACTAACTCGCGGATGCAGGGCGATTATCGCTACTCATTCTGGGGTGAGGTCTATGAAACGGTGTTGGCCTGGTATATCGCAAGGCCAACCACAGTTGCATTGTTTGCGCCGCATAAAGGAACCTTTAACGTAACGGCGAAAGGTGGTCTGGTCGAGAAGTCACATTACGACTGGGTTATCTCCCGGCCATATCTGGCACTGGTTGCGCTGAATATTTTAGGTCTGGCAGCCGGTGTTTACCGACTCGGATGGGGGCCGCAGGACGAAATTGGTACTGTCATCGTCAATATCGTCTGGACGCTATACAACCTGTTGATTCTGGGGGCTGCTGTCGCGGTGGCTGTAGAAGCCAAGCAAGTACGTAAAGATCATCGCGTTGAAGTTTCTATCCCTATTGCCGTTCGACTCAATTCCGGGCATTTGGTGCAGGCGGAAATGAAAGACTTCTCTTTGGGTGGTGTTCGCATTCAGATGAGTGAATCTGAGGCTGATATCGGTTTGTTCGAGAATGGGCAGCCGCTGGACGTCGTGCTCAATCGTGGCGGCCATGAGTATGTTTTCCCTATGGTTGTCGCTTACGCGCGCAATGGCATCGTTGGTTTGCAGTTGTCTGAACTGACTAACCAGCAGCAAATAGATTACGTCCAGTGTACGTTTGCCCGCGCGGATACATGGGCAAAATGGCAACAGAGTTATCAGTCAGATAAGCCTTTGTCGAGCATGCAGGCCGTTCTTCTTGTCGGGCTTAATGGTTATAAGCGATTGCTTAAGCACAGTCCGAAGCCGGTTACCGTTTGTGTCAGTGCGGTAATGGCAGGTTGCAATTTTATTTGGTCATTACGACCTCGAAATGTCCCAAACAGGACCATTATTCATGAAAATTAATAAAAAAATAACAGCGCTTACTGCGGCATTAAGCCTTGCCTGTCTGGCAGGTGATGCTGCCGCTGTGGAAGTCAGTCAGCTTTCTTCAGTTTCCAACGATCAGTCTCAAACACCTGATGCTTCCCTTGTTATCAAGAAGGTGATGCCGTTTAACCAATTGGGCTTTAACCGCTCGATTGCTATGTTGGGCAGTGAGGCAAACGCATACATTGGCTTTGGTTCCCGTCTTGATGAGGTGGTGTCGAAGGCTAACTTGTACTTTGATGTGACACCGTCACCTGCATTGTTGTCACTGGTTTCGCATATCAAGGTGTACCTGAATAATGAACTGATGGGTGTCACTTCCATTGAAGATGGTCAGCAGGGGAAAAAGCTCAGCCTCTCGATGCCTTTGGATACGCGCTTTTTCAGTAACTTTAACCAGATTCGTTTTGAACTGATTGGTAATACCAAAAAAGAGTGTTCAAACCCGAATGACTCCAGTATCTGGGCCGAAATTAGCCAGAGCAGCCGTATCGAAATGTACGTGCAAAAGACGGAACTGGAGAGTGATCTGAGTTTACTGCCAGCGCCTTTCTTTGATGTGCGTGATTTCAGCCCGCTGAATCTGCCGATTATCATGGGAGATAACTATTCGCTCAGTGAAATCAAAGCGGCCGGGGTCTTGTCATCCTATTTTGGCTCGTTAGCCGGTTGGCGGGGCGCTCACTTTCCGCTGAGTTTCGATAGCGTTCCTGAGCATAACGCCGTGGTATTTGTCAGCAATGACAACAAACCGGCGTTTCTGCGTGATTTTCCTGATGCCGATGGCCCACGCTTGCAGATCATCAGTCATCCGACAAATCCGTATGTCAAACTGCTGCTGGTGATCGGTCGTGACAGCAATGATCTGAACACGGCAGTGCAGGGACTGGCGCTGGGTAACCAGTTGCTGACCGGTCCCATGGCTAAAATCAACGAGGTCAAGCAGATTAAGCCTCGGGTGCCTTATGACGCGCCAAACTGGGTTAGCACCAGTCGCCCGGTCGCGTTGTCAGAGCTGGTTGAACAAAAGAGCATGCTGCAGGTAGAAGGTCGGACACCGCCGCCGATCAATGTCAGCTTGCGTCTGCCGCCGGATCTGTTTACCTGGCAGAGTCGCGGTATTCCGATGGATTTGAGCTACCGCTATTCACCACCGACCAAAGATAACTCCGGGTCGCGCCTGACGCTGAGTATTAACGATCAGTTTGTGGAAGCCTTCAACCTGACCACTTCAGGACAGGGCGGTGATTCCAACCGCGTTCGTGTCCCTCTGCTGGATGACAGTTTCCTGAGCACTAACGATCTGGTTCGTATCCCGGCGTTCAAAGTGGGCAGTGAGAACCAGATTGAGTTTGAATTTGGTTTTGCATCGGTGACTGACGGGCAATGTCTGGTCACGCAACCGAGCAAGCAATATGCTGTTATTGATGGCGATTCGACCATCGATTTCAGTGGCTTCCCGCATTACATTGAAATGCCGAACATGCGTGCCTTTGCGACGTCCGGTTTCCCGTATACGCGTATGGCTGACTTGTCTGAAACCGTGGTTGTCATTCCGCAAAATGCCTCACGTGAAGCGTTGCAAACGTTTATGAATGTGATGGGCTCTCTGGGCGGTGACTCGGGCTATCCGGGCATTAAAGTCACGTTAACGGATCAATGGGATAAAGCGGCGCTGAAGAATAAAGACATTCTGAGTATTGGTGTGGTGCCAGAACTGAAAGACGCTGCGCAAAATGCTGATCAGGTCAATCTGGTTCTGCAAGCCGGAAAACGCCAGATTCTGTTGCCGGGTAAAAACGAACAACAGCTTGGCTTGAACTGGATGAATCCGTCCAATAGCAAACAGGATGCCGCTGATTTCGTCTCTGTTGAGGCGAGCGGTTCGTTTGCCGCCATTACGGGCATGGAATCCCCATTTACGCCAAACCGTACTCTGGTCTCCATTATGGCATCCAAACCGGCAGACTTTGCCGCGGTGGATCAGGCAATCACTGATTCCGGTAAAGTGGCACACATGTTTGGTTCTGTGGTGACGCTGCGCAATGGTGAGGTCGCCAGTTACAACGTTGGCTCGCACTACTATATGGGTAAATTACCGGTATGGCAGCTTGTCTGGTATCACTTCTCAAATCATCCGGTGATCGTTGCTTTCTTTGCTGCTCTGCTGGTGGTGATTGTGACTATCGTACTGTGGCGGGTACTGCGTCAGATTGCCCAGAAACGCACTGAAAATACCGAGGACGAAGAATGAGAAAGTGGATTGCGATCCTGACCATGATGCTTTCGTTACAGGTGCTTTCGTCACAGGTGCTTGCTTCCCAGGAACTGGCGAACAGTTGCGACTGGCCGCAATGGGAGCATTTTAAGTCTGTCTACATGAAGCAGGGGCGGGTCATTGACGGGAGTGATGCCCGTCTGATCACCACTTCTGAAGGGCAGTCGTATGCGCTGTTTTTTGCTCTGGTCGCGAATGACAAACAGGCATTTAGTGACGTGCTGGACTGGACGCAAACACACCTGAGTGGTGGTGATTTAACGGCTCGTTTACCGGCTTGGCTGTGGGGTCGCAAGCCAGATGGTCAATTTGGTGTGCTGGATGCCAATCCGGCCTCTGATTCTGATCTGTGGATCGCATATTCACTGGCGGAAGCCGGGCGTATTTGGGACAACTATTATTATCAGTCGCTGGCTTACTTGTTATCCAGCCGGATTTTGCGTGAAGAGACAATTACGCTTGATGGTATCGGAACGGTATTGCTTCCGGCACCGGAAGGGTTTGCGCAGGGTAATGGTGAATTCCGGATTAATCCGAGTTATCAGCCGCTTCAGCTGGTTGCAAGAATGCATTCCCTGTACCCGCAGCCGGAATGGGCATCCTTGTATCAATCCAGCACCGCCATGTTGATGAAGACGATGCCCGCAGGTTTTAGTCCTGATTGGGCAAGGCTGAAAGGCGGGCAATATTCAGCAGATGCTGAGACTGGACCGGTAGGCAGCTATAACGCCATTCGTACCTATTTATGGGCGGGGATGCTGGATGATAGTGTCGAAGAAAAAGCGCGCTTAGTAAAAGCCATGCAGCCAATGGTGAAGGCAACAATCGAGTTGCAAGCGCCGCCAAGAGAAGTGAATACCGTTGAAGGGACTTATTCCCAATCTGGAAGCGCCGGTTTTTCAGCGGCTATGTTGCCATTACTGGCCGCTTCCGGCCAGCAGGCTGTCCTGGTTTCACAGGCTGACCGGGCATCAGCAGTGTTTAACCACGACCGTTACGATCACTACTATGACAATGTGCTGGCGCTGTTTGGTTTAGGCTGGCACAACGAGCGTTATCGTTTTGGTCCTAAAGGCGAACTTCTTCCTTCATGGAGTAATCAATGCCAGTAAGGACAGGTCCAGCTTTAAAACCAGCCGTAAAAATAGGTGTAACGCATCTGATGCCTGTTGCTTTGGGGGTAAGTAGCCTTTTTTCCTCCCTGAGCGCACACGCCGGTATCCAGCAGATTTCGACGGCACCTTTAACCAAGGCTCAACTTGAGGCGGTGTATCAGCCGGTACAGCCAGCGCAGTTTGCGACGGCTGTGCCTCGGGTTAACTCGGTGGAGTGGTTGTTGAATCAGCTTAAGCTGGCGGATGCGGTCGGACGGGATGATATTGTCGAAAGCACGCTGGAACGATTATTCGCCATTGAAGAGAATCATCCTGCCGGGCTTTATTATGAAGCCAATATGTACCTGAAAAGGCAACAACCCGAACTGGCCCAGCAGGTTTATGAGCGTCTGAAAAAATCAGCGCCTCGCTCAAGCCACACTCAGGCGTTAGGCGTCATTCTGGCCCTTCGCGGTAAAGACAGGCTGGCCTATCAACATGCCCGCTTACTGGCGAAATCAGGTCGTTATCAGGAAGCGCTTTCCGCATATAACACACTGTTTCCCCAAGGAATGCCGTCACCGGCATTGCAGCTGGAATACCTCCAGCTGGAAGGCAATCTGAGCAGTCGCTGGGCGGACGTTAAACGCGGGCTGGAACGCCTGAATGCTGATTATCCGGGAGTGCCGCAATATCAGCTGGCACTGGCCAATCATATTATGAAAGAAAACCCGGCGGATCCCTGGGTGCTGAACACTTATCGTCAGCTTGCCTTTACCCCGGGATTGGGAACGACTGTCCGTAATTCATGGATGAGGGCTTTGGATATCGTTCCTATCTCGGCCGACGTCGTTAAGCAATACTCTTTGCTTGCCAGTTATTTTCCATCGGACATGGATCTTCAGCGAGCCAGTCAGGGAGCGGCTAAGCGATGGGAAATCGAGCAGGAGCTGAGGAAAGATCCGACTTATCTCGCTAAGCTGAGAGGCTTGAAGCTGCTGGATGAAGGGAAAAACGCGCAGGCGGAAAAACAGTTACGTTACGCTTTATCGACACGACCTCAAGACCCTGACATTCTTGGCGGGCTGGGGTTGGTTTACCTGAGAGCGGGTAATCAAAAGCAAGCGCTCAATTATTTCAAGCAGGCGCTGGCGCTGAATACCAACCCGGATACGCAGTCCAAATGGGAGAACCTGGTTCAGACGTCGAGCTACTGGACCTATCTGGACGACGGGGACAAGTTTGCTGCGCGGGGTAATTTTTCCAAGGCTGAGCAGCGCTATAAAAGCGCCATCACCATCGATCAAAACGGGCCTTACGCGTTTACATCACTGGGTGCGTTATACCTTCAGCAAGGTAAGTACGCTGCCGCGGACAGGTATTACCGTATGGCACTTGAGCGGGATAAGCTCAATGGCTCAGCGCTTCGTGGTCGTCTTGATGTGCTGTTAGAGCAGGATGATGCTGTTGGAGCTCTGAAACTGGCGCAACGCTATACTCCGGCGCAACAAACTGTGGTTGCCGATAAAATGGCGGCTATTCAGTCGGACACTATTTTGCGCAATTTGCGTACAGCCATGGCGAATGATGACAGAGCCGGGACAGAGAAATATCTGGCAGCGTTGATTGAGGTTAATCCAACGTCACCGTGGTTACGTCTGGATATCGCCAATGTGCTGCTGTCTCTGGGCGAGCGATCCCGGGCTGATGCTCAGATGAAGCGATGGGCGGCCGAGACTGCGGATCCTGAAATGCAGTTTGCGTATGCCTTGTATCTCGCGGATACCGAGCAGCCGGATGCGGCCATCGCGGCACTGGAACGTGTGCCGGTAAACAACCGTACTGAGTCGATGCAGCGCAATCTGATCCGGTTGCAACTGAACCGTGATCTTACTGATCTTCATAAGCAGTATGCGATCTCCCCGTCAGCGGTCAGAGAGACACTTCATCGTCTGGAGAAACAGTTTGCGGGTCAGGTTCAGCCTCTTTCTCGTATCGCGAATGCATGGGTAGATGTAGGGCATCCGCAAGAGGCGGAACGTATATACCGAACGTTACAGCCTTCCGGTAGCTGGGACGCTGATGCGCATTTGGCGTATGGCGGGCTGATGGTCAGTCTCATGCATTTTGCCGATTTTGATCGCTGGTACAACACTCTGTCCCCTCAGCTCACGACAGGAAAACGTTCAGTTTCCGACAAACTATCAGCCTCTGAATTGAGGGAACTGGATGCTCTCCAAACCCGACGTTGGTTGGCAGAGGCCGATATTCTTTTGGCCCGTCACGATGCAAAACGTGCCTTTGACGGCTACGAAAAAGCGTCATCGGAGCAAGAGCCATATCAGACTCAGGGCCAGATAGGTATGCTTCTGGCTGCCGCAGAGTTAGGTGATAAAGCGCGCTATCCGAATTTGGTGGCGGCTTTAGATGCTAAGCGCCATTCACTTAGTGCGCGTCAGCTTATGGCTGCTGCGACAGTGCTACATCGAGTGGGTTATCAACAAAAAGCCAGTGAATTTAACGCATTGCTGGATAGTCGGTCGGACGCTGATGCCATGGACTATCGCGACAGTATGGCCATTGCCATGGACAATCAGCAGTGGAACCTGGCTGAAATGCGGGCCTATCAGGCATTAAACAGCGATCGTATCGAAAAACGCAAAGACACCGCAGTGGCTAAGTCTGAAACACCAACGCCCAGGGAGCTTTACGACACAGCAGACGATTACTGGTTAACCCGAAACGTTAAAACGGATATTGATAAGCTTCGTGATCGTACTGATGGCCATATTCTGATTGGTTGGGATTACAGCGCCCGTGACGGTGAAAATAAATCCAGTCAGATACCCATTGAAGCACGTATTCCGGTTACCCAATGGGAGGGGCATCTTCTACTGAGAGCGGATTATATCTCTGTCGATTCCGGTGAGCTGGGCTATTACGACAAAAATACTGACAAAGATATCACCAGATTCCGTAACAAGGCATCCGGTATGGCGCTGGGAGTTGGCTGGGAAGCCGAAAACTGGCGAGCTGACATAGGCACGACCCCGTTAGGTTTTAATCATTCGACCTGGGTGGGCGGTCTAAGTGTGGATGGTGATCTCGGAGATATTGGCTGGACGGCAACGGTATCGCGCCGTCCGGAGACCAGTAGTACGCTCTCTTATGCGGGAATGACGGTCCCTTCAGAGGCTTCAGACCCAGCCGGCACAGAATGGGGCGGTGTTGTACGAACCGGCGTGAAATTCAATGCCAGTTGGGACGACGGCGGATCTTACGGGTTCTGGAGTAGTGCGCAGTTCCATTTTATGAATGGTGAAAAGGTGGCCGACAACACGCGCCTGGGGCTGCTGGGAGGGGCATATTATAAGCTTATCGCTACCGATGATCGTCGCCTGAGTGTCGGGACTAACCTGATGTATCTCAGCTATGACAAAAATCTCAGCGAGTATTCGTTACTGCATGGTGGTTATTACAGTCCGCAAAGCTATTTTTCTATCTCTTTGCCGGTTAATTACTATGGTCGTTATGACAATACCTGGTCGTACTTGATCAGTGGCTCGGTATCGAACTCCTGGACGCAGGAAGATGCGCCTTATCTATCCAGTGGTCAGTCAGATACCGGAGGTGGTTTTGGTTACTCGCTGCAAGCTGCTTTAGAAAAACGAGTCAGTGAACGTTGGTATCTTGGGGCATCCTTTGATTTGCAACGGTCAGATTTTTACACGCCGAACCATTTTATGTTCTATGCCAAATATACCTTCAATGATCGCTGGCAGCCTATTGAGTTTCCACCAGCGGTACCGAAGCTATACAGTGATTTTGACTAACGCAGGCTGACTTCACATTCTGCTAAATGAACATGTCAAGTAGGGTGATTTAATGATGGGGGGCAGCCTCCATCATTTATCTGACAGATCTTATTCCCATTTTTTCGTCATCTTGTCTCAAGTTGTTTCAAATTTTTCTTCAGCCATTATTCTGATTATTTTTGCTGGACTGTTTTCTCAATGTTTACCCAATTTGTATCTAAAGTTTGCTGCGTGATAGCGACGGGGTTCTTGATTATTTCGTTTAGCTGAGAGTTATATTCATCAAATCCTGAAGTGAAAAAAATACAATCACTGTTTTCTATATCTGAAATCCAACGGTTTTGATCACGAATTGGTTTATCCCCATGAAAGATTGAGTGCAACGAGATGATAATATATGCGTTGTGTCTCATAATGTTGGTGATAATCATGACTATTTACTTGTCATGATGTCAAAAATTTGACTAAATATAATGAGAAGTAAATCACAATCAGGATGATTGATTACAATAACTCCCTCAAGGATTGAGCATTAAAAAGCATTGTTTAGCTCAGGGTACCAGTGATGTCTTGCTACCGACACCGACCAACCGCACTAAGTTTGTTAGCACTTGTGATAGGTGGTTATGCGCAACAGGCGCATTCTCTCGAGTCTGTTTCTGAACGTACGTCCGGCACTTCTTATGTTGTCTCCTCCGTGACGACTGTTCCGGGACAAATAAAACGTGTTCCATCTACTGACAGTGGCCCGGTGATATCATCGCCGGTGCGTGCTGCTGTCAGCCGACAGACGACGCCGGAAAACCCGCCCGCAGCGAGTGACGCTTCACGGTCGACGACGGCCAGTCACAAAGGGCTGGATTTCAGTCTTCTGGGTGCGAAGCCACTCGACAGCGTGGCGGCGTTGTGCCCGCATTCGGCGGCACAAGTGTGCTTTGCCGGGCCGGTTAATCGTATTTATGACATCAATGGCTACATGCCGCTTTGGAACACGAAAGCGTTACGTGATGCACTGTTTCTGCGTCTGACAGCTTTGGGTTACGCAGGTCTTGCGCCGGGTATCGAGCAGCGTGTGAAAGAGCTTAAAGAGCGTGAACATGACAATGATCAACGGGGCTTTGATATTTTAGCGACCGACAGCTATCTGGTGTATCAGGCGTTTATCCGTCAACTGAAAGCCCAGCCCAGCCGTCTGTTCCGCCATCAGTCGTTACTACCCATTGAGCGCTCTGCACTGACGACACTGCCGGTTTCGGTGATCACCTCGGGTATTAATGAATCAACGCTGCTGAATGAATTGCAGGGTCGCCCGACGCTAACAGAGCAAATGTCACGTGTTGTTCGAATGGCCGAGAAGTACCAACGCTTACCGGCTCACCACTATACGCCTAAGGGGCGGGTGCTGGTGAAAAAAGGGCAGGTGATCCCTCTAGGCCATGAAATGCTGGATGTGTTGGTTGCGTATGGGGATATGAGCAGTGAGGTGGCTGACCATTATCGTGCAAGTCGTCAAATTCTCAATGACGGTGAAGTGAATCAGGCGATTCGCCGGTTCCAGCACCGCAACGGCATGGCAGATGACGGTGTTATTGGCCCGGCGACAGCGAAACAACTGGCGCTGCCGTATAGTGAAGTTGCGCGCGTGTTGGCGCTGAACCTGCACCGCAGTCAACTGGTCGCCAGCGGGGAAAACCGGCCGAGTATCCGGATTAACATTCCGGACTACCGTATGGAAATTGCTTACCACGATCAAATCGTGTTCGAGTCGAAAGTGATCGTCGGGCGTAATTCCCGTCCGACAAACCTGTTTTCATCGGCGCTGAATGTCATGGTGGTCAATCCGAACTGGAATGTGCCGGAAACCATCAAGAAAAAAGATGTGATTCCTAAAGCGAAAGCATCAACGGATTATCTGCGGAAGAAAGATCTGAAGATCATCCGCAGTTGGCGGGATCGCAGCGAGATCTCACCGGATCAGATCGAGTGGGCAAGCGTCACCCCAGAAACTTTTCCGTATGAGTTTATGCAGGGGCCGGGGCCGACAAATTCACTGGGGAATGTGAAATTCCTCATGCCTAACGACTACGCGATTTACCTGCATGATACCCCGGCGAGAGGGTTGTTCAACCGCTCTAAACGTAATCTGAGTTCGGGGTGTGTTCGGGTTGAAAAAGCGGCGGATCTGGCCCGGTTTATCATTGATTACCAGCAGCGGCCAAGCTGGCGCAGTTACGATAAGCTGGTGGCGGGCAGCTCCACGGATACTATCAGCTTGCCGCGAAGAATTGATGTAGACATGACCTATCTGACGGCATGGGTTGATGATAATGATCAGCTGCAGATGCGGGAAGATATCTATGGCTATGACCGGCCGACGGATGAGCCGGCTGATCCTGTGTTCTCGACAATGAAGAACTATCGTTACACCCAGTGATCGTGTCAGTCTCTGTGACAGTCAGCCACGCTTGACCGATGGCCGTCAACGAAAAAGAGCCCTGCATTGCAGGGCTCTTTTGTCTTTGTATCATGGGGCAGTTTCTTCTGTTTTTTGGCTTGCCATGCAGTTGCCCCCGTTTTTTTGGTTTCCCGTTACTCAGCATGCCGCTATTCGCTCAAGAGTGTAACGGGTGCTCACGGACTTTAGTTGGATTCAGGCGCTTCAATACGTCGGGTTTTACGTAACGACGCGACAATCGCGACGGTGATAGTCACCACGATTACCCCTAGAGACACAAGGGTCGGGATGGCGTACGGCGTTTCCATCAGCAGCATTTTAACCCCGATGAAGCTCAGAATGAATGCCAGAGCCGGGCGCAGGTAGCAGAACCGGCTGAGCATGCCTTCCAGCACAAAGTACAGCGAGCGCAGACCCAACAGGGCAAAGACGTTCGCAGTCAATACCAGAAACGGCTCTTTGGTGACAGCAAAAATCGCCGGTATTGAATCAAGGGCGAACATGACGTCTGTCATTGCGATCACCGCGATCACGATAAACAGCGGTGTTGCCATCCAGCCTTGACTGTCTTTAACCAGGAACCGGTGGCCTTGATAGTTGTCGCTGACCCGGAAGCAACGTTTAACCAGCCGGACCGGCAGTGACGTTGAAAAATCCTGATCCTCTTCTTCGTCTTCCCGCCACAGTTTGTAACCGGTGTAGAGCAGGAATGCAGCGAACACGTACAGAATCCAGTGGAACTGGGTCAGCAACTCAGCCCCGACACCAATCATGATCGCGCGAAGCACCAGTGCCCCGACGACCCCTAACATCAGTACCCGAGGGCGAATCGCTTCCGGTACCGCAAACTGGCTGAAGATCAGGGCGAAGACAAACAAGTTATCGACACTCAGGGATTTTTCCAGCAGGTAGCCGGTCAGGAACGCGGTCGCGGCTTCACCATTGGTATAGCTGCTGTCCGGCGCCATCATCGGCCAGTAGAAATAAATCACCACGTTGAAAATCAGTGCCAGCCCGACCCAGAACAAGCTCCAGATGGCGGCTTTTTTGATCGTGACCTGGCCATTTCGGGTTTGATATAAATCGAGCGCTAACATACACAATGTCAGCAGGGCAAACCCTTCGTAGCTGATAAGACTCATGAAAATCTCCTTTCACAGGTGCGCGAAAGGGGCGGGATGATGAGACGTGCCAAGACCTTTCGCGCATGAAAACACAGACACAGTTGTGTCAGTTCAATGGCGTTGGTCTCGTCAGGATGGTGGTTCCACCCTCGGCTGCCGGAAGCGTTGGCTTCGAGATGACGACAGACGAACTAAGGTGACTACTCCCCAAAGCGGGCGCATTCTAAGAAGAAAAAATAAAATACGCCAGTACTTTTTCAGCCCGTATCACTTTTTTGCCCTTGGTGTTGCTAAGTATCGCATCAAAGGAAAAGTAACTGGCTGGTGTTTTCAGTTATACGCTGTTTGTGAAGGATTGTCATTAAGCGTTCACAGTTGGTCGCTAGAGTGCCTTTAACAAATTTGGTCTATACCAATTTACTATCGTCATTCTAGTTCTGACAACAGCTGAGCGGGATAACAACACTACATGGCAAAGGACAAGCAACACAACGGGACTGCCAGCCAACCTTTCTGGTTTGCACAGGCAATGAAGCAGGAGCAGGGCGCTCAACCGAACGTTTTAACCAGCGATATTCAGACCGATATCTGTATCGTCGGAGGCGGGTACACTGGATTGTGGACGGCAATCAATATCAAACAGCAGCAGCCAGATCTGGATGTTGTGATTATCGACAAGGGATTGTGCGGCAGCGGAGCCTCCGGGAGAAACGGTGGCTGTATGCTGACCTGGTCAACAAAGTACCTGTCGATGAAAAAGCTGTACGGTGAAGAAGAAGCGGCCCGTCTGGTTGCGGCCTCGGAGCAGGCCGTTTATGAATTAGAAGCCTTCTGTCAGGCCCACAACATAGATGCGCAACTGCGTCGCCATGGTGCCTTGTACACCGCAACCAGTCTGGCTCAGGAAGGCAGCATGGCCTCGGTGATGGCTGCGCTGGATGAGAAGGCGCTGAACAGCTGGCAGGCGTGGCAGGCCGACAAAGTCAAACGGGCCGCCGGCTCCGATTTGCACAGCGAAGGCTTCTATTCGCCCGCTGCCGGAAGCGTACAGCCAGCGATGCTGGTGCGGGGCCTGAAGCGGGTAGCGGAGGAGCTGGGTGTGATCATTTACGAGAATACCCCGATGGAGAGTATCAACACTGAGGTGCCGGTGACCATTTCAACACCCCAGGGTGAGATTTATGCCCGCAAGGTGGTGTTGGCGCTGAATGCCTGGATGACAGAGCAGTTTCCTGAGTTCAGGCGCAGCGTGGTACTGGTCTCATCCGACATGGCGATTACCCGACCGATGCCGGACAAACTGGCGTCAATCGGGCTGGAGGATGGTAAAGCCGTGGTTGATTCCCGCACATTTGTGCACTACTACCGGACAACGCCGGATGGCCGTTTGATGTTGGGGAAAGGCGGAAACCATTTTTCGTTTGCCAACCGCATCAGCCCGGTCTTTGATGAACCCAGCTGTTACCAGTCTTTGTTGCGTGGGGCATTTGACCGCTTCTTTCCGACGCTGAAAGCGGAGAAATTTGTCGCCACCTGGACCGGGGCTTCAGATCGTTCTGTGACGGGCATGCCGTTTTTCGGGCGCATGAAACAAAATTCGGACATCATTTACGGATTGGGGTATTCCGGTAATGGCGTGGTGCAGACCTGGATGGGGGGAAAGATCCTCTCTGCGATGGTACTGGATCTGGACAATGAATGGAGCCGGTGTGGTTTAACAACCGGACCGAAAGGGTACTTTCCGCCAGAGCCTTTCCGATGGACCGGTGCCATGCTGGTGCGAAATGCGATTCGACGCAAAGAAGCGGCGGAAGACGCAGGTAAAACCCCGCTGTGGCTTGATAAGCAGCTGGCTAAACTGGCCAATGCTGCCGGAAAGGCAGATAAAGCATAATCGCCATTTATCGCTCTTTTTTGGTGGTGTTGCTCCGTTTGCTTGCTTGCAATAAAAAACACCGCCATGTCGGCTGGCCCCGACAGGCGGTGTTGGTCTTATCTCGGGATATCGTGAGGCGTTATCAGGCTGTGGCTTTCAGTACCTCAGCCAGTTTGTTCAGACCCTGATCCAGTGTTTCATTGTCAATCGTCAGCGGTGGCAACAGGCGAATGACATTGCCTTTCACACCACAGGACAACAGAATCAGGCCGGCTTGCTGTGCCTGACCGATAATGGCTTTCGTCAGGTCTGGCAGCGGTTTACCGGTTGCCGGGTCAGTAAATTCAATGGCAATCATGGCACCCAGTGCGCGGATATCACCCATGGCTGGCACGTCCTGTTGCAGTGCTTCCAGACGGGCTTTGGCAATTTCACCAATATTCAGGGCTTTGTTACACAGCTGCTCTTCTTCAATGATGTTCAGCACTTCAAGACCTGCGACACAGCCCAGTGGTGAACCGGCGTAAGTACCGCCCAGACCACCCGGGCCCGCGGCATCCATGATCGCGGCTTTACCGACAACCGCAGACAGCGGGAAGCCACCGGCGATACCTTTTGCCATGGTCATCAGGTCAGGTTCGATACCCAGATATTCTGTGGCGAACAGCTTGCCGGTACGGGCAAAGCCCGTTTGAATTTCATCGGCGATAAGGACAATACCGTGCTGATCACACAGGGCGCGAATGCGTTGAGCAAATGCAGGAGGTGCCTGATAAAAACCGCCTTCACCCTGAACCGGTTCAAAGATAATGGCTGCCACACGGCTTGGTTCGATATCACAGCTGAACAGGTCGTCAATGGCCTGCAGGCTGTCATCGATTGAAATACCGTGGTAGGCATTTGGGTAAGGTACGTGGTAAATCTCGTTCGGGAACGGTCCGAAGCCCGCTTTGTATGGTGCGACTTTACCGGTCAGACCCATGGTCAGGTTAGTACGGCCGTGGAAACCACCTTTGAAAGCAATCACGCCGCTGCGCTTGGTGTGGGCACGAGCAATTTTAATCGCGTTTTCAACCGCTTCGGCACCCGTGGTCAGAAAGACCGCTTTAGCATCCTGAATAGGAGCCACTGTTGTCAGTTTGTCAGCCAGCTCAACAAATGAGGCGTATGGCGTGACCATGGCGCAAGTGTGGGAAAATTTATCCAGCTGCTGCTTTACGGCTTCCACAATGCGAGGGTGGGAGTGGCCGGTATTGTTCACGGCGATACCGGCGGCGAAGTCGATATACTCGTTGCCTTCCACATCCCATACCTTGGCATTCAGGGCTTTCTCTACGTACAGCGGATACGCGGCACCCATGCCTTGAGCGATCACTTGTTGTCTTTGGTTGTGCAGTTCCTGATTGGATTTCATGTTCATTTCCTTATTCGTTAATGCCGCCGAAGCAGAGATATTTGATTTCCATGTACTCATCGATGCCTTGTTTGGCACCTTCGCGGCCAATGCCGGACTCTTTCACTCCGCCAAACGGAGCAACTTCGGTTGAAATAATGCCTTCGTTAATACCGACCATGCCGTATTCCAGCGCTTCTGCGACTTTCCAGATGCGCTTGATGTTTTGGCTGTAGAAGTAAGCGGCCAGACCGTATGGTGTGTCGTTTGCCATCTCGATCAGTGCTTCATCGCTGTCGAATTTGATCACCGGAGCAACCGGGCCAAAGATCTCCTGCTGAACGATGTCCATCTGGTGGTCGACATTGACCAGAATCTGAGGTGGAACAAACAGGCCGTCTGCCGGAATTGGCTCACCCAGTTGGGTCGCACCTTGCTGGCAAGCCTGATTGATCAGGTGGGTGACTTTGTCTTTGGCGGCCTGGTTGATAACCGGCCCGATAGTGACGCCTTCATCCAGTCCGTTACCGGTCACCAGTTTGTTGATTGCGGCGTGGAACTGAGCCACGAAATCGTCGTAAATGCGGCTGTGAACGTAGAAGCGGTTGGCGCACACACAGGTCTGTCCGGCATTGCGGAATTTAGATGCGATGGCTCCCTGAATAGCAGCCGGAATATCCGCGTCATCAAACACGATAAACGGCGCGTTGCCACCCAGTTCCATCGATGTGCGTTTCACGGTGTCTGCGCATTGTTCCATCAGCAATTTGCCAACCCGGGTTGAGCCGGTGAAAGAAAGTTTGCGGATCAGCGGGCTGGCGGTGAAGATCTGGCCGATCATGCGCGCGTTATCACTGCATACCACTTTCAGAATGTCGCGTGGAATTCCCGCCTGATAGGCAAGTTCCGTGATAGCCAGCGCAGACAGGGGAGTCAGTTCTGAGGGTTTGACAATGAAGCTACAGCCGGCTGCCAGCGCAGGGGCGGCTTTACGTGTGATCATCGCAATCGGGAAGTTCCACGGCGTAATGGCACAGGCAACACCGATTGGCTGTTTGATGGTCATCAGGCGGCGGTCTGCGGTATGACCCGGAATGGTCTCACCATAAGTACGCTTGGCTTCTTCTGCAAACCATTCGATAAAGCTGGCACCGTAGGCCACTTCGCCTTTTGCTTCTGCCAGCGGTTTACCTTGCTCCAGCGTCATGATGCGTGCCAGATCGTCCTGGTTGTCATGAATCAGCTGAAACCAGCGGTTCAGGCACTGAGCACGGTGCTTGGCCGTGGTCTTTGCCCAAACTTTTTGCCCCTGGTGAGCGGCCTCAATCATGTCCTGTAAGGCGGATTCGCTAACGGTAGGCACGTGACCCAGTACTTCGCCGGTAGCCGGATTGGTGATGGTCAGGGTGTGAGAACCCTGTTCGCTCAGTCCACTGAGCAAACTTGCATTGTTAATCTGGTGCATAGCTTGTCCTAATTCAGAGCAGGCCGCCGCATAGCGCGCGGCCTGAATTTGTCATAATCCGCTTGGGATCTGCTGGGTAATGCAGTGAATGTTGCCACCACCCAGTAATATTTCTCGTGCCGGGATACCCACAATCTGATAATCGGGCAGGGCATCCTGCAGGGATTGCATTGCCAGACGATCGGTGATCGGATCCAGCAGTGGCATAAACACCGTATGGTTGATCATCAGGAAGTTGGCGTACGAGCCGCTTAAACGCTCCCCTTCAGTACGGTTCATGCCCTCTGACTGAATCACACCCTCTGCTTCTTCTTTACTGAGATACAGCGGTCCCGGCAGTGGGAGCTTGACCACTTCAATCCGGCGTCCGCGGGCATCGGTACTGTTCACCAGTACCCGCAGAGCCTCACGGGAAAGTGTGTACTGCGGATCGCGGACATTGTCAGTCCAGGTCAGTGCTACTTTTCCCGGCGCAATCACATGCAGCAGGTTATCAACGTGGCCATCGGTTTCGTCATTGAACAGGCCATTTGGCAGCCAGATGACTTTTTGGATACCGAGATACTCGGCCAGTTGTTGCTCAATGTCGGCTTTTGACATGGACGGGTTACGCCCCGGACTCAGCAGACATTCCTCTGTCGTGTAAAGTGTGCCCTGACCGTCGGTATGAATCGCACCCCCTTCGAGTACAAACGGTGCACGGTAGTGATCTAAACCGAGTTTGGCGCATACGGCTGCCGCCACCTGGTCATCATCTTCCCAGTAGTCATACAGCCCGTTATAGTCGCCACCCCAGGCATTGAACTGCCAGCTGACGCCGCGTCGCTCGCCTTGGTCGTTCACCAGAATGGTTGGACCGATGTCCCGCATCCAGGCATCGTTATACGGCATGATTTCCAGTGAAATCACATCATCCAACAGCTGGCGGGCATATTCTGCCTGCCATTTGCTGACAACAACGCATACCGGGACGGTTTTCACGATGGCATTGGCCACATCAGCAAACGCGCGTTGCGCCGGTTTGGCATCGTTACGCCAGTTGTCAGTCCGCTCCGGCCAGGCGAGCCAGACTTGTTCCTGCCGGGCAAATTCGGCAGGGAAATAAAAGCCATCCTGTGCAGGCGTGCTGGCTAGTTCCATCGGGGATCTCCTTATCTCTCTGAATCAGTTATCACTCAGCTTGTTTACGCGGTGGTAAAGTTCAGGGCGACGGTCGCGGAAAAGTCCCCAGCTGTGGCGAGCTTTGGCCGTGGCCTCCAGATCAATCGTGGCATAGATGATGGTTTCTTCATCACGGCTGGCTTCGGCCAGTTTTTCACCGGTGTGGTTGGTGATAAACGAGGAGCCGTAGAAAGTGGTTTCAATACCGTCGTCCAGTTCCACACCGGTACGGTTTGAAGCAATCACCGGTACCAGGTTTGCCGCAGAGTGGCCCTGCATGGTGCGCTGCCAGTGATCGCGGGAGTCCAGAGTCGGATCCTGCGGCTCAGAGCCGATCGCGGTTGGGTAGAAGATCACTTCCGCGCCCTGAAGCACCAGGCTGCGCGCCAGCTCAGGGAACCACTGATCCCAGCAGATCCCGGCACCGAAGCGACCGAAGCGGGTATCCCAGACTTTGAAGCCAGTGTCGCCAGGGCTGAAGTAGAACTTCTCGCTGTAGCCAGGGCCGTCAGGGATGTGCGATTTACGGTAGTTGTCCATCACCGTACCATCGGCATCAATCATGACCAGCGAGTTGAAGAAGGTGTTACCGGATTTCTCGAAGTAGCTGACCGGAATCACCACGCCACACTCTTTGGCCAGCTCGCTCATGGATTTGATCAGCGGGCTGTTTTCCAGCGGTTGTGCCAGCTCGAAGTATTTTGCTTCCTGTTTCTTGCAAAAATACGGAGCGGCGAACAGTTCTTGCAGTACCACCACGTTAGCACCGTTCTCGGCTGCTTCACGGACATGCTGGCGAATCTTTTCCAGGTTGTTGTCTAAATCCCAGCTGATAGAAAGCTGGACGGCAGCAAAAGTGACGTTTTTAGGCATAATGATAATCCTTTATTAAATAGCCAGTTTGTCTCGTAGGTTGTAATAAGCCGCACCCAGTGCAGTGAACGGCACCTGGAAGTGGCGACCGCCTGGGAAGGCATAGTGTTTCAGCGATGCAAAGGCATCAAAGCGTTCGGCATGGCCGGTCAGGGTTTCAGCCAGCAGCTTGCCCGCCAAGTGGGTACAGGTAACCCCGTGGCCGCTGTATCCCTGCAGGTAGTAAATGTTGTTATCAAAACAGCCAAACTGCGGCATGCGGGAGTAGGTCAGCAGGAAGTTGCCGGTCCATGCGTAATCAATGCCGATGCCTTTCAGCTGCGGGAAAATCCCTTCCATTTTCGGACGAATCAGTTGTTCGACGTTTTCCGGATCACGGGCACCGTACACCACACCGCCTCCGAACAGCAGGCGCTTGTCAGCCGTCAGGCGGAAGTAATCAAGCAGGTAGTTGCAGTCTTCAACGCAGTAGTCAGATGGCAGCACAGATTGCAGTTGTTCATCGGTCAGCGGCTGGGTAGCAACGACCTGCGTGCCGCATGGAATCGCTTTGTTACTGATGTTGGGTGCCAGACCGCCGAGATAGGCGTTACCGGCCAGAACCAGGTAACTGGCTTTTACGGAACCCTTTGCGGTGTGCGCGACAGCTTTGGCGCCTTTTTCGATACGCACGACTGCGGATTGTTCAAAAATCTGGCCACCCAGCTGAGTAACAGCTGCTGCTTCGCCCAGAGCCAGCTTCAGCGGGTGAATATGGCCACCACGGTTATCCAGCATACCGCCGACATAGGCGTCGGTCCCCAGGGCTTCACGCATCTGGTTTTTGTCCAGCAAACTCAGCTGATCGTTACCAAAGCGTTCCCAGTTGGTTTTGTGCTCTTCCAGCCCACGCATTTGTTTATGGTTCAGTGCTGCAAATACGCCGCCTGGCTTATGATCACACTGGATATCGTAGGTGTTGATCAGGTCGCGGATGATGTCGCCGCCTTCAAAAATCATGTCACACAGCGCTTTGGCGATTTTCGGCTCATAGCGCTTCTCGATAACATCCACGTCACGGCTGTAGCTGTTTACAATCTGGCCGCCGTTGCGTCCGGTCGCGCCGAAACCAATCTTGGCACTTTCCAGCACGACCACTTTGAATCCCTTCTGGCTCAGGTGCAGGGCAGAGGAGAGACCCGAGAAACCGGCTCCGACGATACAAATATCCGCCTCGATATGGTCCTGCAACTGCGGGTAATCGGGCATATTGTCGATGGAGTTGGCGTAGTAAGAATCAGTGTGCTTGTTCATAATCACGTCCTTTTATTTTTACAAGCGGATCCAAGTGGTCTTGGTTTCTGTGAATTTCTCGATGGCATGCAGTGACTTGTCACGGCCGTTGCCACTCATTTTGAAGCCACCGAAAGGCACCGTCATGTCGCCTTCGTTGTAGTTGTTGACCCATACTGAACCGGCTTCCAGCTGCTTGGCCACACGGTGTGCCTGGCTCAGATCAGAACTCCATACTGCGGCACCCAGGCCGTATGGGGAGTCGTTGGCAATACGAATGGCGTCCTGTTCATCTTTGAACGGAATCACACACAGTACCGGGCCGAAAATTTCTTCACGGGCAACGCGCATCTGGTTAGTAACGTTGTCGAGGATAACCGGGGCGACAAAGGCACCTTTCGCATCCACATCACCGCCACACAGCACAGTGGCGCCTTCCTGTTGGGCGAGGTCAACGTAGGACAGCACTTTGTCTTTATGATCCTGGTCGATCAGTGCACCCATCGAAGACGTCGGGTCGAGCGGATCTTTCGGCGCAAAACGCTGCGCAGCTGATACCACTTTGTCGATGAAGGCATCTTTGATGCTTTCTTCAACCAACAGACGAGTGGCAGCCACACAAACTTCGCCCTGATTGTAGAAACAACCCGCCGCCGCTTCGGCAGCCGCTTTGTCGAGATCTTGGTAGTTGGCAAAGACGATGTTGGCGTTCTTACCACCGGCTTCTGCCCAGACTTTTTTCAGGTTGGTTTCACCGGCGCACACCATCAGGTGTCCGGCAATCTTGGTTGACCCGGTAAAGGTAATACAGTCAACATCGTGATGACGGGCCAGTGCTTCACCGGCTTCGTGGCCCAAGCCCGGAATGACCTGGAACACACCGGCAGGCAGACCGGCTTCATTGGCCAGCTGACCCAGATAAATAGCAGTCAGGGACGATTTTTCTGACGGTTTCAGAATCACGCTGTTGCCTGCCGCCAGGGCAGGTCCCAGTTTCCAGCAGGCCAGCCAGAGCGGGAAGTTCCATGGCACAACCGCGGCGACTACTCCCATCGCCTGATGGGTAATAAAGGCATGAACGTCATGTTCGGTTGGGGCGACTTCGCCGTACACCTTGTCAATGGCTTCGGCATACCAGCGCAGAGAAGCTGCGGCACCCGGAATATCGGTCGAGTGGGCGTGTGCAATGGGCTTGCCGGTATCGAGTGATTCCAGCAGCGCCAATGTATCGCGGTGAGTGTCAATCAGTTCCGCAAAGCGGTAGAGGACTTTTTTACGAGCGGCTGGTGGCTGGTGTTGCCAGCAGCCGTTTTCAAATGCCTGGCGGGCGTATGAGACAGCAAGATCAACATCATGTTGTTTGCAGCGTGCGATTTGGCCCAGTGTTTCAGCGGTCGCAGGGTTAATGTTACTGAATGTCTCGCCGTCAGCGGCACTGACATATTCCCCGTTGATGAATGCCCGCGTTTCAAGCCGGGTTTGGTCTTTCAGTTGCTTCCATTCCTGCTGCGATTTCATACGCTCTCCTTGAACAGGACAGGGCGCTAGAAAGTCGCAGGCGTGTGAGCACTGATGATCTTACAGACCCTGTCGGATTTATTGGTAAATTTGTGGGCGATGGTTGTGTCAATCAGGTAAGACTCTCCCTGCTTGATCACATAAGTTTTATCGCCGTATTCCAGTTCTATTTCGCCTTCCAGTACGGTGCCGGCTTCTTCACCCTCGTGCTGAATCACTGCCGCACCGGTACTGGAATGTGGGCTGTATTCTTCAATCAGAAAACCCATTTTGCGTTCTTTGGTGCCGTTACATACCAGCTTCATCGATACGCTTTCACTGCCCATTTCAACAAGTTCTTCGGCAGTGAGTACAACCTTTGCTTCTTTCTTCTCGTTTTGTTCAAACGTGAAAAACTCAGATAACGACAAAGAAAACACATTGACGATTTTCTGCAGGGAACTGACAGATGGACTGACCTTGCCGTTTTCAATCGATGAAATGGCACTGTTGGTCATGTGTGCTTTCTCTGCCAGTTCGCGTTGAGACATTCCGTGCTCTTTACGCAAACTGGCTATTTTGTTACCTATCGCTTCGTTGTCCACTTCTCTTGGCTCCATTACGTTGAGATGAAGCCATAATAAAGTGTCTGAACAAAAACTGTGAGAACTGATTGTGTTTTGCTTGCCATTCTGGGTGCCATTGCACACCAACAAAGTACGGGTGTTCAGGCAGACTGAATGCTTCAATCAGGCCGTCAGGTGCGCAACCTTCCACGCGTAAGCCAGGCGCCAGCTGGTTGATCCCCTGATTGTGCAGGGTATTGACGCTAAATGTATTTTGCTCGCCCAGCCAGTCAGAAAACAGGCCGCCGTGTTCAACATGAATCGGGTGGGCCGGACCGTATTTAACCGCAAAGTCCTCTGACGGATTTTCGCGGTGGTCGTTATAACCCACATGACGCACGTGTGGGTGCAGGCTGCCGCCTAACGCCACATTCATTTCCTGGAAGCCACGGCAAATCCCCAAAGCAGGGATACGTTGCTCTATAGCGGTGCGAATCAGCTGCAATGCGAGTTCATCACGTCCTTCATCGGTGTAATCCTCATCATGCGTGGCCTGATAGCGGTGTGGCGCAACGTTGGAGTGACTGCCTGGAAACAGGAAGCCGTCAAATTGTTCGCACAGTGTGCCCAGCGCATCTTTGTTCAGTGCCGCCGGTAACAGAACCGGGATCCCGCCAAAGTCAGTGACAGCATTAATATAAAACTCATTAACCGCTTGAATTAAATAACCATTCAATTTCTTCTGGCAGCTAACGATGGCGATGACTGGTGATCTATTCATTTTTGTCTAACACTTCTTGTTCGAAATATTTAACATTGACGTTACAAAACGTAATCGATTTACGCAACGTTCATGCTCAAAAAGAATGAAATTTTGTGATTGTGATCGCTGAAATGCCATTTAATCACCAAAATAGTGTTTAAAATATTGAGCAAAACTCGATCGTTGTGTTAATAATTTGTTACTCGCTTGAGTCAATTGAAATGCGCAATCAGAGAATAAACAATTAAAAAATAAGGAATATTTTTCTTTTTGCTTAGTTGTAACATTCGATGGTGTGTTCTAAATAATTAATTTTTGCGTTCGGTTGAATATGACAGGCGATGAAAAATTAGCCGGAGACAATTGTATGGATACATTCGAATCTGAAATTAAAAATTTTTTACAAAAATGGCCTGAAACCGAATTTGTGGATCTCGTTTTTACCGACATTAATGCCACCCCTCGCGGGAAGCGTATTCCTGTCAATGCCTTGAAGAAGGTGGTGAATGGTGTACCACTGCCGGTTTCAACAATCACACTGAGCAATGCAGGGAGCGTGATTGAAGAAGCCGGGCTGGGAGAAGCGCTGGGTGAACCGGATCATATCTGTATGCCGATTCCGGGTACGCTGACGCCGACTGCCAATCCAAGTGTGGCGCAGCTTTTGCTTTCGATGATGGACAGCTCCGGCGAGAAGCCAAGCCGTCTGTTTATTCGAAACGTGCTGGAGCAGATCCTGGACACGCTACATAAAGACGGAAAATACCCGGTTATCGCGCTGGAGCTGGAGTTCTATCTGGTCGATAAGAAGCGGGCGGAAAACGGGCTGGTGCGACCGGCACATAACCCGACTAAGAATCGTCAGGAAAAAGACACGGCAGTGTATGACATCGACAGCCTTGATGATTACGCGGCGTTCCTGTCTGACCTTAATACTGCAGCGCAGAAGCAGGATCTGAATACGTCCGGTGCGTTGTCAGAATCGGCGCCGGGTCAGTTTGAGATCAACTTCAACCATACCGACGATGTGCTCAAGGCGTGTGATCAGCTGATTTTTGCCAAGCGTCTGATCCGTCAGGTTGCGCATCAGCACAACTTTGATGTGACGTTCATGGCGAAACCTTTTGCGCATGAAGCCGGTAACGGTCAGCACATTCATATGAGTGTGGTGGATGAGCATGGCGAAAACTTGTTCTCGAACTCGAATGGGGATGCCAGCCCGCTGTTTTACCAGACGCTGGCGGCGATGATTCACGCTATCCCAAGTTCCATTGCACTGTTGTGCCCGAATGTGAACTCTTACCGCCGTTTCTCGCTCGGGTCGTATACTCCGACAAAAGCGGACTGGGGCGAAAACCACCGTGGTGTTGCGCTTCGCATTCCGATGAGTGACAGCAGTAACCGTCGTATTGAGCACCGTATTGCCGGCGCCGATGTAAACCCGTATGTTCTGGCGTCAGTGGTGTTGTCAAGTGTTCTGGCGGCTCCGCACTTTACTCCGGAGCAGTGCCCACCGCCATTAAGCAAGAATGCGGCCTCGATTCCGACCCGAATGTCTGATGCATTGGCTGAACTGGAGCAGGGCGAATTCGGACAGTATCTATCAGAGGAATTTATTCACATTTATTCAGCCTGTAAGCAAAGCGAACTGACTGAATTTGAAACTGCGGTCACGCCATTAGAAGTTGAATGGATGCTGCACACAGCTTAGCAAAGACCAAAATAAAGGAAGGAATCTGTATGACGACCCAAAACACAGTGCTTGATACCCCCGTCAAGCCCAGCAATAGCTATTGGTTCTATCTGGTCGCCGTTTTTGGCGCCATTGCTACCTTTGTCATTATCGGTAACAACCATATACAGGGTGAGGCTTACGGTTGGGTAAGCCTGTTACCGACCCTGTTTGTCCTTGCGTTTGCGTTGATCACTCACAGGACAGTTGAAGCCCTGTTCAGTGGTGCGATCATGGGCTTGCTGATGATTGATCCGGCAAACCTGGTTGGCGGGGTCGTCGATGTCTCTCTCAGCGTGATGATGGATGAGACGATCGCCTGGGTTATTCTGGTGTGTGGTCTGATGGGTGGTCTGATTGCCATCCTCGAAAAAGGCGGCAGTATTCTTAGCCTGAGCAGTGCGCTGGTCACCAAAGTGAAGAGCCGCAAGCAGTCAATGTTGCTGACTTTCCTGTTGGGGATTCTGGTATTCATTGATGATTACTTGAATGCAATTGCCATCTCATCATCAATGAAACGCATCACCGACAGCTACAAGATCTCTCGCGAGAAACTGGCGTACCTGGTCGATTCAACGGCGGCACCCATCTGTATCATCATTCCTATCTCAACCTGGGCGGTGTTCTTCAGTTCCCTGCTGGAAGATAACAACGTGGCCGAAACCGGGGGTGGTCTGGGTGTGTACATTCAGGCGATTCCTTACATGGCTTACGGCTGGGTAACGCTGGTGGTGGTACTGCTGGTCGCAACTGACAAACTGCCTGACATGGGCGCGATGAAAGTGGCGGAAGCACGTGCCAAGAGCGGACAGGTGAAGCCCGAAGGCGCTACTGAGATCAACTTCGGTGACAACATTGAGCCTCATCCGAATGCGTTCCTGGGTGTGATGAACTTTGTACTGCCAATGGTCGTGCTGGTTGGTGCGAGCTGGTACTTTGACATTGACCTGTTGGCTGGCGTATTTGCGGCAATCATGTTCACCATTTTCTTCTACGGTATTCAGCGACTGCTGAGCCTGGACACCATGTTTGATGCTATCTACGACGGTATCAAAGTGATGATGGTGCCGCTGGCAACAGTAGTGGGTGGTTTCATGCTGAAAAACGTGAACGATCAGCTGGGTCTGACGCAATACGTGATTGAAGCGGTGTCACCATGGATGTCACCTGGCTTCTTCCCGGTGATTATCTTCCTGGTAATGACAGGGCTGGTGTTTGCGACAGCATCGTCCTGGGGACTGTTTGCGGTAGCGATGCCAATCGTGTTCCCGCTGGGTGAGCATCTTGGGGTACCGGTTCACATCACTGTGGGCGCGCTACTGTCAGCATCAGCCGCGGGCAGCCACTCGTGCTTCTTCAGTGACTCAACAGTTCTGTCAGCACAAGGCTCTGGTTGTACAGCGATGCAACACGCCCTGACTCAGCTGCCATATGCACTGATCGGTATTATCTCGACAGCCGTGTTCTTCATTGCTGTTGCCTAAAACCACGGTTGTTGGATAAAAACAAGGTTGTTAAATACAAACACGGTTGATGGATAAGCACACGGTTATCCATGAGACACCCGTAAAAACAAAGCCCGGGCCAATTGGTCCGGGCTTTTTGTTTTATCAGGGGTTAAAGCAGTGGTATGGCAAACACGTTTGGCCACCGCGATGGTGAGTCAAGGTTTTAGTCGAGCGTAGCGGTAGACTCAATGCTGATCGCATCGTGTCGCCAGTATTCCAGATCACAGTCAATCACATTGCCGTGCTGGTCGTAGTTCAGTCGCTCGACCAGCATCGCCGGGCTACCTGCCGTAGCACGCAGGTGCTGGGCCGTGTCACCGAGTAACGAAGTGGTTCTGACCCGGTAACGTGTTTTGGAATACAGCACGCCGTACTCTTCCCGGTATATAGTTGTCAGCGAGTGGGTAAACGACCTTTCCAGCAAGCCAGGGAAAAAGCGCGGCAGGATAAAGTTGGTCACCACCACCACAGGGCGGTTTTCGAGAAAACGAACCCGATCGATACGGTAAACTTCCGACAAAGGCGGAACTTTGAGCAGCGATGCCGCACGACGGCTGGCCGGGATCAACCGGGCCTGAATCAGTTCACTGCGTGCCGTCCGGCCTTGCTGGCGTGCCATTTCCGGAAAATTGGTGGTGTAGGTAGGGTCGTATCGCAGCGGTTGCGGCGAGACAAACCAACCGCGTCGGTCTTCCCGGTACAGCTTCCCTTCGGCTTCCAGCAGCGCGAGGGATTCACGTAATGTCACACGCGTGGTATTGAAAGACTCTGCCAGCTTTCGCTCTGCAGGCAGTTTATTTCCGGCAACCAACAGACCGGCATCAATCTGCTCGTTGATGGCTTCCATGATTTTCAGATATTGCACAATTCACCTTATCAGAATGCAAATTCGATTAACGGCACCTGCGGGCGGTTAATCGGATTGGCATTATATCAGGCTTGCCTGACCGGCTGTAAGCACAAACCCAACGGCACTAGGACGGTAATCGATGAGTATGACGGTTTGTTGAATCGGGCCGCAACGCTTTCTAATAATGGATTTATTAGTCAGGGAGTTACGGCCCGGCAGGCAAACAGACAAGTTGTGACAGCCTGCGCCAAAATCACTGAGGCGATTAGCGTTTGCGCCACGCCTGGGTGTAACGCTCAATCAATTGGTGGCTACCCACTTGCAGCAGTTTCACGCCTGCGGCCGTCAGCAGAATCATGACAGCCATCGCAGCGGCCGGACCGGTCTGACCGGCATCGTCCATATTCAGTACCGATACCGACGCGGGCAGGGTGTCGGTCGCATACAGGAAGACAATGGCAGAGGTGGTTGTCATGGCATTCACGAACAGGTACACCGCAATGTCGAGGATGGCTGGCAGACAAACCGGCACCGTGACTTTGAAAAACACCTTGTATTGCGGCATTTTGATGGATGCAGAGATAGCTTCGACCTCGGCTGGCAGCTGCTTCAGTGCCGTCAGTGCCGTCATGTGTCCGACCGTGTAGTAGTGAATCACGGTGTTGATCACCAGAATGGCCATGGTGCCGTACAACATCGTCAGTGGGTTTGCCTGATCGTTAAAGAAGAAGATGTAGCCCAGACCCAGAACCATGCCCGGTACAGCCATAGGCAGGATGGCGAGCATTTGCAGCAGGCTGCGCAGCGGGGCGAACAAGCGGCCTTTTTCAATGCAGTACGCCCCGATAAAAATCACCACTGTTCCCAGTAAAGCGACCATGCCAGACAGGTGCAGCGAGTTGAAATACGGTTCCCAGCCATAAGTACTGAACTGCTCAAAATTGTAGTTGTTCAGGCTGAGCGTCAGGTTCCAGGGCCAGAAGGTCACCAGAGAGCCATAGACCGCCATACCGATCACGGCCAGGATCATCACCGAAAGAGTGGCGCAGAACAGGAAGCACAGGCCGTCTCGCACCGGGCTCGGTGTTGGCACGTAAGCCACCGAACGGGAATCAAACAGCCCCTGTTGTTTTTTCTGTACCCAGCGGTCGGCCACAAAGGCGAGCAGAGCAGGCAACAGCAGCAATACGCTGGTGACGGCACCCATCGAGAAGTTCTGCTGACCGACAACTTGCTTGAAGATGTCCGTTGCCAGTACGTTGTAGCTGCCGCCGATTACTTTCGGTACCCCGAAATCACACACCACGAGGGTAAACACCACGATCAGGGTGCTGATCAGGCCATATTTCGCGGCTGGCAAAGTAACAATGAAAAAGGTTTTCAGGGATGAGGTATTGAGCGCTTTGGCGGCCTCGTACAGACGGGCATCCGAGGTGCGCAGTGAGGTAGTCAGAATCATCACGGCGTGAGGAAACGTCCAGAAGATCAGGCCCATGGCGATCCCGATCGGACCGTATACTGAATGGCCCATGAGCAGATCTTTGGCGATCCCCTGATTACCGAACAGATAGATCAGACTGATCGCCGGCAGCAGAGATGGCGCCAGA
This sequence comes from Photobacterium sp. GSS17, assembly GCF_028621875.1. Taxonomy (NCBI): domain Bacteria; kingdom Pseudomonadati; phylum Pseudomonadota; class Gammaproteobacteria; order Vibrionales; family Vibrionaceae; genus Photobacterium; species Photobacterium sp. GSS17. The sequence goes on from NZ_CP117517.1 coordinate 1,678,566, forward strand.
ATAGGTGCAGAGCCCAGAATACTGAACAGGCCTTTCAGTGGCATGCAGCTGCGGGTTAGCGCAAAGGCATAACCAAATGACAGTAGCCCGACGCACAGTGTGACGATGATCCCTAGGGTCAGGGTATTTTGCAAGGACTGCCACAGGGCCGGTGAAGCAAAGTACGTGACAAAGTTAGCAAGTCCGACGAACTCTCCGTCCGCATTAAGCACGCTTTTTTGCAGCATAGCGAACAGCGGACCAATCACAAAGGTGCCCAGTATGGCCAGAATCAGCAGCAGAACGGTGCCGAGGATCAGGTTATCTTTACTGAGAGAGGCGGAAAATTGTGCCAGTCGCTGGCGCGTTGTTATTGGTGCCGTTTGCGTGTTCATTGGCGATTGTCGTTTGGCCGTCTCTTGGGGACTTAACGTGCTCATTCCAGTATCCATTACAGTTTCTCTTCCTGTGTCCATGCCCGAATTCATGCTTGCGCCTGAAAAATATGGGCGTGTTTGTTCGACAGATTGACGAAGTGGTAATGGCCGCGTTCCAGCGCCAGTTCACGTAATTCACGGATAGGGACATCTACTTTGATCGTGCCGCCCTGGTATTCCCCCTGCACGCGGCATTCAGCCCGTACATAGGTGCCCTGAAACTCCAGCTCTTCAATCTTGACCGGGAAACTGGAAGCGGTTTGTTTTCCGATTTCCAGGAAGTGAAGGTCTTCCGGGCGCATTCCCAGTTCGAACTGCACGCCGCGTTTCAGGCTGTCACACGGTTTTGGCAGCAGGGTTTCACCAATACGGATGTCTTGCTCGCTGACCACAGACGCCGGAATGAAATTCATGTTGCCCACGAAGTCAGCCACGAATCGTGAGGCCGGTTTCTGGTAGATTTCCTGTGGGGTGCCAACCTGTTCAATGACGCCGTGATTCATCACCACGATGCGATCAGCCATTGCCAGCGCTTCTTCCTGATCGTGCGTCACCATGATGGTGGTGATCCCCAGTTTGCGTTGCAGGCGACGGATTTCATCACGCAGGTGAGATCGCACTTTTGCATCAAGGGCGGACAAAGGTTCATCAAGCAGTAACAAACCTGGTGATAATGATAAGGCGCGAGCCAGTGCGACACGCTGTTGCTGACCGCCGGAAAGCTGGTTCGGGTATTTGATACCAGCATCAGGCAGACCGATAACCTCCAGCCAGTGATTGACGGCGTCATCGACGGTTTTGTTGTCCTTGCCCTGATTACGCAGGCCAAGGCCGATGTTTTCTGACACGGTAAGGTTAGGAAACAGGGCATAAGACTGAAAAACGATCCCGAAATCGCGTTTTTCAGGGGAAAGGAACGTGGTTTCTTTACCACCTTGGGTAATTTTGCCTGAAGAGGCCAGATCCAGTCCGGCAATGGCACGCAGCAGTGTGGTTTTACCGCAACCCGACGGCCCCAGAAAACAGATAAATTCGCCTTTGCGGATATCAAGGGAGATGTCGTTCAGCGCAGTAAACTGACCGTACTGCTTACTGACATGTTCAATCTTCAGATACGTTTCCATGTTGTTTCTCTTTAAATTTGGTATATACCAAATTTAAAGGCGCAGCATGACACTTAAATGACAAGCGTTTTACGATAAAAAGACATTTTTGACATGGAAAATATTGTCCGGGCTGACCATACTTAACCAGTGCTGAATGCGGCATTTTTTGTTGTACAAAAATAAGCAGTATGACGAGCAAGCCACGTTTTTTGTTTCCCGGAAGCTTCAATATGTCGATGTCTGAGGGGGGACTGACCAGAAAGGTGTAGGCCAGTCTATCCATTAATGCTTTGAGGCCACCTGGGAATGCGGGCAGGTGGGGCCCTGAAAGTTACACTTACTTCATAAGGAATGAAGCATGGAAAGACAAATGTTAATTCGCAATATCTCTTATATGGAGCGTGAGCTGTCTGAAATGAAAAAAGAGCTGGCAAAGCTGGATGCCCGCAAAGAGCAGCAAGAGAGTGCACAACAACAAGAACAACAGGTGAGCCTCTCTTATGCGCATTATCAGTTATGATGCGTTGCCAGACTGTTTAAGAGAAAAACGAAAGCGTGGTGACTGCCGTCACCACGCTTTTTTTGTTTGTGCTGATTAGGCCAACGTTTATGAGCGAGGCTCAGATTTCGCGTCGAACTTCTCAGACCAGGTTTTCAGCACGGCTTCACGGCTGACTGCCATTTTGCCGAAGTCCAGATTCAGCATCGCTTTTTCTACATCCGGGTAATTCTTCACTGGCGCACTCACGTCTTTGTGTGCCACAACCGGGTAGTACTCACTGTACAGCTTGTTCGCATCTTTCGAAACTGACCAGTCAACCAGACGTTTCGCAGCGTCAGATTTCGTGTTCACCAGACCCACGGCTTCAGCTTCCCAGCCCACACCGCCTTTTGGCAGGATGATGTCGATAGGAGCACCTTGTGTTTTCAGGGTTGCTCCGCGAAGCGCCATTGAAATGCCGATAGCCACTTCACCCATACCGGCCTGAACACATGGCTTCGAGCCAGAATGTGTGTAGTGCGCGATGTTGTTGTCCAGTTTCTCCATGTAGGTCCATGCTTGTTGCTCACCCATAGATTGGATCCAGGCGGAAACTTGCATGTAGCCGGTGCCGGATGAAGCCGGGTTTGGCATCGCGATGTGGCCTTTGTAAACCGGCTTGAGTAAGTCGTCCCAACTTTCCGGTTTTGGCAGACCTTGAGCTTTGGCAACCATTTCATTGAAACAGACCGCATTAAAGAAGGCATCGTTACCGAACCAGGCTTTGTTGTCCTGTGGATCCACCATGCTTGGACGAACGTCAGCCAGACCCTTTGGTGAGTAAGGCTTCAGCACACCTTCTTCTTTCAGCAGCGCCATTGATGAACCTGCCAGACCCCAGACGACGTCAGCACGCGGGTTGTCTTTTTCTGCCAGCAGTTTGGCCGTCATGATACCGGTTGAATCGCGAACCCATTTGATTTTGATGTCTGGGTTAGCTTTTTCGAAGGTCTTTTTGTAGTTCGCCAGCATGTCAGTTTCGAATGCTGTGTAGACCGTCAGTTCCTCAGCTGCAAATGCAGAAGAAGCGGTCAGGGCTGCAATTGCAGTCAGAGGGGCAATAATCCAACGGTTTTTCATCGTTCTTTCTCCATGAATGATATTGGCGACCAAACTGGTCTTTACCAGATGTTTTCGACCCGGATGATGCTAGGAAGGAAAGATGACAGTTAGATGATTGGAATATTGCATTTTGCTAACAATTTTATTGAAAGGGATTTGACGACAAATTCCGGCTAATCAACGCAAATTTGTCATGAAAGTGACATATGAAGATTTTGTGAAATGTCCCGGCCGGGGATTTACACAAAATAATCCGGGTCGGTATAGTTTAACCAATCTGGTATAGTCCAAAATTGGAAGAGAAAAATGGAAAACTTGGATAATCAATATCTGTTGCTGACACCGGGCCCACTGTCAACCAGCCGTACAGTACGTGAAGCCATGCTAAAAGACTGGTGTACCTGGGATGATGAATACAACAAAGGGGTTGTAGAAGTGATCCGTCAGCAACTGGTGGCGCTGGCAACAGAATCGGAAGGTTATACAAGTGTCCTGATGCAGGGCAGCGGAACCGCTTCAGTAGAAGCGACTATTGGTAGTGTCATACCGACTGACGGTAAGTTACTGGTGATCAATAACGGTGCATATGGTGAGCGTATCGGCCAGATTGCCCAGTACCTTAACATTGCCCATACAGTGCTGGATCTCGGTGAAGTGGCGCAGCCTGACGCTGACTATATTGCTCAGCAACTGGATCAGGATCCGGCCATTACACACGTTGCTATGGTTCACTGTGAGACCACGACCGGTATGCTGAACCCGGTTGCTGCGGTATGTGATGTAGTAAAAGCCCGAAACAAAATCATGATTCTGGATGCGATGTCCAGTTTCGGTGGGATCCCAATGGATATCGGTGTGATGGGTGTTGATTTTATGGTCAGCTCGGCCAACAAATGCATTCAGGGCGTACCGGGTTTCGGGTTTGTGATAGCCAAGCAGGCGGAACTGGAACAATGCCGTGGTCGTGCCCGTTCGCTGTCTCTGGACTTGTTTGATCAGTGGGCATGCATGGAAAAAAATCAGGGTAAATGGCGTTTTACCTCACCGACGCATACGGTTCGAGCTTTCCATCAGGCCCTGATTGAGTTGGCTGACGAGGGTGGCGTAGCGGCACGTTATCAGCGCTACCGTACCAATCAGAGAATTTTGGTTGAAGGTATGGAATCACTGGGTTTCCGTTGTCTGCTGGACGCATCGCTGCATTCACCCATCATTACGTCTTTCTACTCACCGGAACATGCTGAGTATGATTTCAAACGTTTCTACACGCTGCTGAAAGAAAAAGGCTTTGTTATCTATCCGGGTAAGGTTTCTAACGCTGATTGCTTCCGTATCGGAAATATCGGTGACGTTCACAACCAAGACATGCACCGCCTGATTGATGCAATTCGTGCGTCAATGTACTGGGCCTGAAAGTGATGGCTGTAAAGACGCATTAATTTACGGATGCGTTGGTAATAAAAGAAGCATGACTCAACGAAGCGCAGGCTTAAAGAATCACGGGAAAGAAAGGCTCTGAACATGTCTACCCAGGTCCACTCGCAATCATCGCTGACGGCACAGTTACTGCGCAGCGAAGGGGATACCAATATTACACCAGCCCGACAACGCTGGACGCAAAGTATTGCGGACCCCACGACCCAACAAATGCTGGAGCAGGACAGCCGGTATTTCCTGCACCAGTCAATGTCAACGCCATGCCTTGATGCGCTGGTTGAAGCGGAAGGGATTTACCTGCGGGATGCCGCTGGTAAACGGTATATGGATTTTCATGGCAACAATGTCCATCAGGTGGGTTACGGGCATCCGCACGTGGTGAACCGGATTCAGAATCAGATCGCAGCGTTGCCGTTCTCACCGCGCCGGTTTACCAATCAGACAGCGATTGATTGCGCGAAAAAGCTGACAGAAATCGCCGGGGGGGAACTGAACCGGGTACTGTTTGCGCCGGGAGGAACGTCGGTTGTCGGAATGGCACTGAAGCTGGCTCGCCATGTTACCGGTAATTACAAAGTGGTGTCGCTGTGGGACTCATTCCACGGGGCGTCCCTGGATGCGATTGCGGTCGGCGGGGAAGCGTGTTTCCGTGAAGGTATGGGGCCGTTACTGGCCGGAGTGGAGCGAATTCCGCCAGCGATCACTTACCGGGGTGCTTTCCCGTCACCGGATGGCAGTGATGTGCACTATGCGGACTATCTGGAATATGTTATCGAAAAAGAGGGCGGCATTGGCGCGTTTATTGCCGAAGGACTGCGAAATACCGATGTACAAATTCCAAGCCGCGCCTACTGGCAGCGTATCCGAGAAATCTGTGACAAGCACAATGTGTTGCTGATCATCGATGACATACCGAACGGCATGGGCCGAACTGGTCACTGGTTTACGTATCAGGCTTTTGGTATCGAACCGGATATCCTTTGTATTGGAAAAGGATTGGGCGGGGGCATCGTCCCGATGGCGGCCATGCTGACCAAAGACAAATACAACACGGCTTCACAGGTATCGCTGGGGCATTACACCCATGAGAAAAGTCCGGTGGGCTGCGCCGCTGCGCTGGCCACGATAGAAGTCATTGAGCAGGAATCACTGCTGGCCAAAGTTAAAGACGATGAGGCCTACGTGCGTGACAGGCTCCGGGCAATGCAGTCGCGCTATTCACTGATTGGCGACATTCGGGGAATGGGGCTGCTCTGGGGAATCGAGCTGGTGACCTGCCGTGAAGCGAAAAGCCGTGCCTTGGATGAAGCCGAATCTATTTTGTATCGCTGCCTTGAGTTGGGTCTCAGTTTTAAAGTGTCACAGGGTAACGTTTTGCAGCTAAGCCCACCGTTGATTATTGAGCGGGGCGAGCTGGAACGCGCTTTGGACATTGTCGAACAGGCAATCCGGGAAGTATCGGATTTACAGCACAACTGCTAGCGGCAGTTGAATCACCATTATTTACATCAAAGAAGATTGAACTCTGAGTTTGCCCGATAATTGTGCAGTTAACCCGGGGCGGCTCCTCACACAGAAAAGGATAGAACCATGACTAAGTATGTTCAGGCGGTAATGTTTGACTGGGCCGGTACAATTGTTGATTTTGGCTCGTTTGCACCTACCACCATTTTTGTGGAAGCATTCCGCCGTGAATACGACTTCGACATTTCCCTGGAAGAAGCGCGTGTTCCGATGGGACTCGGTAAGTGGGATCACATTCAGGCGGTTGGTGCGCTGCCGAGTGTCAGTCAGCGCTGGCAGGCTCAGTTTGGCCGGGCGATGGAAAAAGCGGATATCGATAAGATTTATCAAACCTTCATGCCGCTCCAGGTAGCGAAGGTCAGTGAGCATGCGGATTTGATCCCTGGTGCGAAAGCCGTTGTGGATGGTCTGCGCGAGCAGGGCATTAAAATTGGTTCATGTACCGGCTATCCGCGTGTCGTGCTGGACGCTCTCATCCCAGCCGCAAAAGCGAATGGTTATAGCCCGGATTGCGCGGTTGCAACTGATGACTTAGCTGCGGGCGGTCGTCCGGCACCTTACATGGTGCTGCAGAACATGATTGAGCTTCAGGTCAGTGATGTCAAAGCGTGTATTAAAGTGGATGACTCTGTGCCGGGTATTACAGAAGGTCTGAATGCCGGTATGTGGACGGTCGCACTGCTGTTATCCGGTAACGAAGCGGGTCTGACTCAAGCGGAGTTTGAAGCGTCTGATGAAGCGACGCTGGCTGCCGCGCGAGCCAAAGCGCAGGATGCCTTTGCCCATTCTGGTGCACATTACCAAATTGATACCATTGCGGATTTGCCAGACGTTGTAGCCGATATTGAGCGTCGTCTGGCGGAAGGTGAACGCCCTTGAGGGTATGCTTGATGCTGGTGGCTTAGTTTGCGCTGCCACGATCTGGTGCAGCGTCATCTGGTTCTCCATGGCGGGGAATCTGAACTGACTAATAAAGCGGGCTTCAAGCAAAAGAAACACAGCTTATAACAACAAAAACCTAATCTGAATGAACCAGTTAGCCCTAATGGTGCGGTCATACGCCATTAGGGCTTTTTTAGTGCACTATTCTTACTGGAGGCACCAAAATGAAGCGTTGAAAACCCATCTGATGAAAAGGTGAAGGATTTTTATTAATAATCATTGGGTTACGATTCCCTCATTTTGGTCTGAATCTTGCTGTCTATGTTTTTGAAATGTGCTCATATGGATTAAGCGTTAGGGGATAAGTAATGAAACAAGAGACAATTTCCGTCATTCTTGCTGGTGGTGTGGGGTCGCGATTATCGCCTTTGACCGATAATCGTGCAAAACCGGCGGTGCCATTTGGTGGTAAATACCGCATCATCGATTTCACGCTCACCAACTGTCTTCATTCTGGCCTGAGACGCATTCTGGTGCTGACGCAATACAAATCCCATTCTTTACAGAAGCATTTACGGGATGGGTGGTCGATTTTCAATCCGGAGTTGCGGGAATATATCACAGCCGTCCCCCCTCAGATGCGCACTGGTGCCAGTTGGTATCAGGGCACGGCTGATGCCATTTATCAGAACCTCTACTTGTTGACCCGGAGCGAAGCCAAGTATGTCGTTGTATTGTCGGGTGATCACATCTACCGGATGGACTACGCGCCAATGCTCAAACACCATGTTGAAAGTGAAGCCGAACTGACTGTGGCTTGTATGGAAGTGTCGCGTGAGCAAGCAAGTGCTTTCGGGGTAATGGCTGTTGATGAAAATCATAAAATACAGTCATTTACAGAAAAACCTGACGATCCGCTTCCTATCCCGAATAAGCCAGATGCCTGTCTGGTCTCGATGGGGATTTATATCTTTTCGATGGATGCACTTGAGCGTTCCCTGCGTAAAGACGCCGCGAACCCGGATTCCAGTCACGATTTCGGGAATGACATTATTCCGGAATTGATTGATGGCGAGCGGGTGTATGCTTATCAGTTCGGTGGTGAAGAAGGGCGGGTGAGTCAGGATGCCTACTGGCGAGATGTGGGGACGATTGATTCCTACTATGAAGCGAACATGGATTTGTTATCGCCGCAGCCGCCCATGGATCTTTATCAGAAAGAATGGCCGATTCGAACCTATGAGCCGCAATTACCGCCAGCGCGGACGGTTTCTTCACCACAGGGCAATGAAGGGATTTTTATTAATTCCATCATTTCAAGCGGCGTTGTCGTCGCCGGTGGTTCGGTACAGAACTCTATCCTGTTTCCAACGGTTCGTGTGGATAATGCTGCGGTAGTGATTAACAGCATCCTCTTCGAGAATGTCTCGGTCGGTGATGGTGCACACCTTGAAAATTGTATCATCGACAAGCACGTTGTGATTCCACCGGGTACCCAAATTGGCGTCAACAAAAAGCAAGATGCAGAACGTTTCAAAGTCTCTCCGAATGGTGTTGTCGTGATCCCTTCCGATTATCAGTTTTAAATGTTCAGGCTGGCAGTTTGACGAGATGTAGCGAATTGCCAGCGCTGCTTACCTGCCAAAATCCAAGCGTACTAGCAAAAATTGACTTTTATATCAAGAAAGGCCAAAAGTTTATCGTCGGTTTTGTTGATGTTAATCAATTGTTTCTTATGTATTTTCTATTTGCTACATGATGACTTAAAAAGAAGATCCGCTGCATATTTTTATAAATTCGACATAGATCAAATAATGCTACGACGTATAGTGGAAACAGGGTAGTTTGTAATCAGCCCGATGCATTGAGTGATTACCAACAGCAGTAATGTTTCTTGTAAGGACGATTATGGAAACATCAGTTGATTTCTCAAGTCATGAGAATGTGACGTTTAACTACACCACATTCTTATCTGCATCCTGCAAACAGAGGATGACTTTGTTTGATGCGTTAAAGTCACTCGTTCCGGCATTTGAAATATCATGGACTTCGACAATGCCGTCGGGAATGACAAACTCTGAAAAATTGCAGTTGCAGGCACTGAAAGTTTTATCTACCAGTGTGAGTGATACCAACAATATTATTCGATTGTTGCGTCTGGCCCGAGCAGAGCACATTGATGAGTTAACGATCCAGCTTCCCTATGCGTTCGAGGATGAACAATTAGGTGAGATCGAATCAAAATCAATGTGCAAACTCATCCTGTTGGATGAGCAGGGTGAAGTAATCAGAGCGCATATGCTGTAACAGGCCCAATCAACCAAAAAACAAGCCAGCACATAAGTGCTGGCTTTTTCTTTTTGCGCTCAAGCAGAGTCGGGTTGCTAAGCGCAACTTATAAATGAAGCATACCTTGCCAGAGCATGCCGACAGCCAGGCAGGCCGCCGCAGTAAGCAGGCTGGCTGCGGTTTTTTCTTTTCCGACGAACGGGTTTATATTCTGCTCGCGTTTAGCCTGAATATAAAAGTACAGCCCAGGCAGGTAAAGCAGTGCTGATAATAACAGGTAGTTCAGGCCTGAAGCATACAGTAACCAGAGGCCGTACAAGCTGGCGGCAATACCGACAAACAAGAGTTTGCCGCGATTTTTTTGTTCCAGCGCCAGCTTGAGAGTGTAGGCTCCTACCAGGAAGTAGGGAACCAGGATCATCTCTGAGGCGATGGCCAGCAATGTGTCGTACGTACTGCCGGCAAACATCACAAATAGCAGTGAGAGCTGAATACAGACGTTTGTCAGCATCAGGGATTTGATTGGGCTACCGGCCTCATTTTGTTCCGCAAAGCGTTTCGGGAACATGTTGTCTCTTGCTGCCAGATAAGGGGCTTCCGAAGCCAGCACTGTCCAGCTGAGGAATGCACCGCAAACCGAAATCAGCAGGCCACCACCAATAATATACGTTCCCCATGGGCCTAGGATTTCGGTCAGTACCTTCGCCATTGACGGGTTTTGGTAACTAGCTAATGTCTCTGTGCTAACAACACCCATCGACAATAACGTGACAAACACATAGATAGTCAGCGCGGTCAGCAGACCCAGAATAGTGGCGCGACCAATATCACGGCGATGGCGTGCCCGGTTTGACACCACCACAGCACCTTCAATCCCGATAAAGACCCAGACTGTAATGAGCATGGTGGATTTAACCTGAGTGATCAGATTGTGGCTCTCGCCGAAGTGCAGACCCGAGAAGTCAAAAACAAAAATGTCCCAGCGAAACGCGATGAGGGCAGTAATGATAAACAGGCACAGAGGAATCAGTTTGGCACATGTGGTCACGAGGTTAATCAGTGCTGCGGTCTGTACCCCGCGTTTAACCAGGAAGTGAACCATCCACAATAAGACCGAGGAACCAATGACTGACAACCAGGTGTTGCCCTGACCAAACAAAATGTTATCTGGCTGGTCGAACAGCATTCCCAGGGTGCTGAATACGATGACCAGATAAGAAACGTTTGCCAGCATTGCACTTAACCAGTACCCCCAGGCTGAACAAAAACCGATAAAGTCACCGAAACCCGCTTGTGCATAGCCAAATACTCCACTGACAATATGTGGCTTTTGTTCAGCCAGATATTGAAAAGACAGAGCAAGAAAGATCATTCCGATGCCGGTGATAGTCCAGCCAATGATGACCGCTGCCGGACTGGCAACCGCTGCCATGTTTTGCGGTAAGCTGAACACTCCGGCACCTATCATAGAGCCGATGACTAAGGCGGTTAGCGAGCCTAAACCCAGTTTGTTATCCATTTTTCTATCCGGTATTAATCTCTTATTGCAGGATATTTTCGGGTCTATTATGAGGTAATTCTATGAACTTACACGCCTAAGGTGATGTAAGTCACGTAATGAGCAGTTAAAAACACTATTCATTGTACTGGATCAAAAAAGCCATCAGCGTTTGCAAATGGCTTTATCAAAAGGATGGCACGAAAAGTTTATAAACAGGGAGTAAATGTGCCGCTTTGATCAATGAAAAGTGATTTGGCTTTTGCTATCACGATTAATTACAAAGGCATAGCTGGCACCAAAATCGGAAGCGTCACGAATATCGGTACTGGTGAAGGCTTCAATCTCACCCGTAGCGATTACCGCGCTACAGTTACCTGAACGTAGTGCTTGTGCCATCAAAGCCTGATCACTCTTTCCTTTCTTATTGGTCAGCACCAGAACTTTGTGCAGATCAATGCCAGCGCTTTTCAGCAAATTCTTATCCACCAAGGATTCTTGTCCGATAAACATGATCCAACGATTCTGTTCGCTAGCCTGTTTCAGGATACGAAGAAAATACGCCAGTTGCGTTTGTGTACGGTCTGAAAAGCAGACTTCAATCGGGCATTTAACAGCTTTCGGAGACGATGGGGCAGCAGTCTGCGCCGTAAATGTTGCCTTATAAGCTTGAGAAGCAGAGATTGAATGTAAGTGTTCAAGGTAATCTGCCATAGTCCATCATCCTCACAGTGTTTATTTATACATGCTGTATGCCTATACAGTAGTTGTGTTCGGATATTGATGCAAGTGTTTTTTGTGTGTCAGTTCCAGTCTCATTTTGGATTCTGTCCGGCTGAATGGGATTATGGGGTTAATTTTAAAGTATTGATAAATAAGGTTTTTGTTGTTCATTTTTGAACGGGTAGGAGATCAAGGCTATCCAGGTTTAGCGAGAAATAAAGGCGAATATTTGTGATGAATTTTTTATGATCATCACATTGATATAGCTGTCTTATACAGTAATTTAAGGAGGTGTGGTCAAAAACACCATAGTGTTAAGCTATCTTTACTGTCTCAGTTCAGTGTGGTTTTTGTTCCACTTTGGGAGTAAATGGGAAAAGCTGTGTGCTTTCCAGTCTTACATAAAGCCCTTTCAAAATATTGAGACTGATGTGAAGTCGTTAGCTGGCTGAATCAGGGCATTCTTCATCGACTAAGCACCAAAACCAAGCAAAAAAAAGCACAACACTACCTGGCAGTGTTGTGCTTTTTTGCCGTTGTACATAAACCTTAACTCTTCTCCACTACGAAAAACATAGGCTTGCCTTTGTGAGAAAGGTAACTCATTGGAATGCTGTTGTTATTCGCATTTTTCCCAGAACGTTTTAAGTTTCCTGTTGTGTAGATGAAATTCCAATCAGGTAAGTTTTCTGACACTTTATTTATAATCACATCATTTGGAGGGGTGGACTTGTCACCACTTGATACGTACAAATAACTTTGTTGGCTGTTTCCTGTAACAAGCCATACCGGATCCAATGGATTCAATTCACTTAGATTGGCAATGATTGGACTGGTTCTGTAGGCTTGAACCCGATTAACTGCGAAATACACCCCACAAAAATCACCTTTTTGTAGTGCAGGTAACTCATTCAATGGTTTGCAATTCATCTCCGGCTCATCTGACCAAAAGAGGTAATATACTGCGTTAGGTGCCCCGTTTACTGTGTGCTCAGAGTACTCGAAACCGAGTTCTTTAAGCGAACGCGATATCGACTGCTTGTAAATCTCTAGCAGCTTTTGGCGGGCTTGTTCCTCGTCGGCAGCCATGTGTTTGGGCATCCAAGAAAGTACAGAGTTTTGGGCTGCTGGCTTGTCGGGTTCAAACATAGAGAGTACAACCCCAGCAAGCAATGCATTAGACCAATCCATCGAAAAGAAAGGCCCTGAAGCCATTTCCAATCCCCAGTAGGCTGTGTTGTATCCATACTCGAATCGGTTAATTCGATTGAAATCTTCAGCTGATAATTCTTTATCCTGAATATCATAGATACCACCAGCTCGAGCTACGTTCCAAGCCATGCTGTGTGACTCATCAAACTCACGTGGTGGGACTGTGCAAGCCGTCAGCGTGGCACAAGCCGCAACAGAAAATATAAAGTTCTTCATCCTTAATTCCTTAGAAAAATATAAAACTGAACTGGAATGCTATTTGTAGGCTAGATACCTTGCGTACCTGCTTATTTACAACTTACGCTATAAAGTCTTCAGGCAATATTTTAAATAGTAATAAAATTAGCAAACGTCAATTGTTCCAATTTTTATTCCGAAACAATAACCGATATTACTTAAGTTGCCAATTTTGATTAAGGAAAAAAATGCTCAAAGAACCAAAATAGGCAAAAGCCCCAATTTATTCTTTGTTCAACTGTTTTTAAATGAATGCATGGTTAGGCGACGCATTTAAACATCGGGCCTAACTCAACATCTTTCATTGTAATAACGCCAATTTGGAGACAGTAGAACATGCAAAATCTTGTCAACGACATTAAAAACGCAGCCAAAAACAAAGATACGCTGAGAAACCTATCTTTCATGTTCGTACTTGTGCTATTAATGTTAGCGAGCCGCGATGCTATGGCTGGTAACGCCGGTACTGAGTTTGACGATGTGTGGACCACACTAAAAGACTGGACCCAAGGTTAGTTTGACAGTAAACAGCGTATAAGTGAGTTGAGACTTAAAAAATCAAGAAATGTTCCGATATAGAGGAATTTATACGTAAATCAAAAGATAGGGTTGAAAAATTGTAATCAGTGCTCTCACTATTTCTTAATCAAACTTGTATTTAATCCAACCTAGTTGCATATTGATTGTTAATGGTGTTAGCAAGCTGCATTCAAAGAATGCATGCTGAGGTCGATTAAGAGTTCAAGATAAAGGGAGCATTGATCTTGAGAGTCTATATTGCGATTTTATTGTTAGGAATTGCCACAAAAGTAACCGCTAGTGTGCCAGATTTAGATGGTATCAAAGAACTATGTCATAGTTCAGCTAAGTTGCTCGAGAAAGGTAAAATGAAAGATCTAGCAGACACTCTAGTACCGCATTGGCCGATTAATCAAGAAGAAATTAATAAGCTTGTTCACCAAGGAATGTCTCAGTTTGAACTATTTACATTTAGATCTGGTTCTGCATTGGGAACTGAGTTTATTGGAACCCGAAAAGCTGGTTCAAGCTTTGTGATGCACACTTATGCTATTAAGTTTTAATATCACGCTATGCGGTGTAATTGTATTTTCTACAAGTCAAAAAATGAGTGGGTTGTAAATACCATTAATTGGGATGGGAAGTTATAGCCTCTTTTTAATCAATAGATTATTGGCTTACTTTACTCTCTGAAGAAGTGATACCTATAATTGGTAATGTTTTTCAGAAAATGAGCTTAAGAAGTCACCATATCTCTCATTGATGTGAATTTTCAAGGATAAAGCGCAATGGAAATTACACACATTGAGGTCTGGTGACTTATGTAATAAGGTTATTTATGATCAAGCTATTTGACACATGGCATGTGGTTGTACATGCGCTTATCCCTGTATGTGTTTTTACAATCTTCTTTACTGCTTTATTCAAAGAATGGAAGATAAGAAAGCAAGTCATAATTCTATTGTTTTGTGTCATGTTGGTCAGCTTTTTTTCATTACTGTTTCTTAAACGTATGATTAGAAATGAACTGTCAGAGCAGTTGAGTGAATACAGTTTTATCGTAGGCACAACTCTTGAGTTTGATGAAAAAAGATTGATCAGTGCATTAAAAAATCAGATATACATTTCTACCAATAAAACTCGACCAGTAGATAGAACCACATTGCGTATTGTTATTAATTCTGGAGAGCTTGAGCTGTGGATATCGCGAGACTCTGATAACCCAAATATATATTGGATATATCATCCGAAGTATTTATATAGCCGTAGCAATGAGATCGGTAAGATTCAGGTTAGATGATCTAGATAGCTAGATCATCAACTCCCTTGATTTCAGGTGTAAGGGTACTCTAATTCCTCTGATGTTACATATGTAGAGCAAGAGGTCTAACTCAAAATTGTCCAATAATGCTTTTGAATTGGTCAAGATTGTTATGATTTAGAAATACGCGACATTGATGGAAAACTTTGTCGCTGATATTTTGAAATTCACTTAAACGTCGAAGACTCTAAAATCAAATACTTTTCAAAGTTTTATCAAGAAGTACTTGAGTAAGAGTGAGTTAAGCACGACTTTTAGCGAGTAGCAGATTCACTTTCCCTTTTGCTGTTTTACTAACGGTTTTCATAAACTGAAAGCTAGGCTTGGCGATACCTAATTGCTCTAATTCATCTACCATTAGAAGCCAGAGTTTGGCTGTCATTTGTGCATCGGCTAATGCTCTGTGAAAAACACCATCGTTGTCGATGTTTTTGTAGCGAACGAGCTCACCAAGTTTGTGTGACGGTGCACCTTGAATCAGTCGTCTTGCCACCAGTAAGGAGCAAGCGAATTCTCCTGAATAACCACGGTTGATTCTCTCAAGCTCTGCGTCTAGAAATCGTTTATCGAACGAAGCGTTATGAGCTATAAGGTTCTCATCGAGAATGAACTCACTAAACGATGCCATTACCTCGTCGCAGCTTGGTGCTGTACGTAACATGTTATTGGTGATACCAGTATAACTTTCAATGAATGAGCTCACTCTGAAGCCAGGATTCATTAGTTGCTGAAAAGTATCGACAACCTCACCATTGACTAATTTAACCGCACCGATTTCAATTGCGCGGTCACCCAAATTAGGAGAAAGGCCAGTGGTTTCAAAGTCAAGTACTACCACGGAATTTGCTTGAGGCATGAAGTTTTCCAACTAAACAATAATGTGCAAGAGTATCATCGAAAACGATAGGAAAAGAAAGGCGATGAGGCTCTGATCTGCACCCTCATACTTGACACTGAGTTAAGCGACTTTTCCATACCTGAGGTTATGTGATAATTGTTAATTCAGCAATGTGTCTGGCACGATTTGAGCAGACATCATCTTGATCTGCCATGTCTAACTGACTTTTGCCCCGAAATCATTTAGAGATATGAAATCTATTTAATTCCATTCATACGTATTTGCATTAGTAAAATTACTCCCCAAAGTTCAATACGCCCAATACAATGTTAAATTTATGTTTAATAAGTGAGAGTTTTGTTGCTCTTTGACTAATGTCTAATATTCCTACCGGTGGAAACACATGCTTAATAAGCTCAAATCAATAAAGGTGCTCGATAGCACTTAGGATGTCGTCTCGTATTGGTCGAGGGTCTGTATACCAAGCGAAACTCCAATTGACATAGTTCAACTTCGAAACATAAAAAGGATAACTCAATGTCTGACACAGGTAAGACTTTTTACAGGGATGTGCGCAAAAAACCGCATGAATTTGAAAACCGAGAAGATTTTCTAAACCATGATTTAACCGTCATGAGCTTTCGTCGCTGGGGGATTCATCTGCCATCACGTGATTACAGTATTGAAATCGAAGACTGGGTACCTGCATTAGCAGCAACCATTGGTAAAGTGGTGATGGTAACAGCCATGGTTTCCGCCTTTGCTGTTCAGTTCGGTTTATCTCCGGAGTTCGTTGCAGAAAACGTGCGTTACGAACTGCTTATCGCGGGCGCTCTGTTTGTTATCCTGTTTTCTGCCATCCTAAACCCGAACGCAAACTTAGCCGGTACCCATGGCCCAATGATACCGCTGATTCCTCTGATTGCTGCAGCAGGGGGACATCCTCTGGCTCTCGGTTTGATGGTATGTGCTTTTGGTTTAATTCTCGCTTTGACTAAAGGTGGTTCTAAACTCATGACCCTGACTGGCGTTGGGGTTCGAGGTGGGTTGCTGATATACCTCGGCGCAGTGGGGTTGATCGGACAGATTAATAAGACTGAAGCGTGGGCTGCAAGTACGGATCAAGGGTACATTTCGTTTGTGGTCATTGGTCTAACGGTTATGGTGTATGCCTACTTAGCCAAGATCAACAAACGTTGGTTGGCCATCCCACTGTGTTCTGCACTAGCGGGGATTGTCGCTTATGTGATGGGCGCCGAGTTTGCTTTTACCACTAAGCCGGGCCTGCCTAATTTCAGTCCATTCTACTGGTGGGGTGAAAATACCGGTTGGCAACTAGGCTGGCCAACCCTAGAGCACTTTATTGCCGTTACTCCATTTGCTCTGCTAGCCGTCGCGATGTGGTCTCCTGACTACCTCGGGCATCGTGTTTTTCAAGAACTTAACTACCCAAAAGAAGCAAAAGGCGTATTAATGGATGTCGACGACACGATGGTCGGAGCATCTGTTCGTCAGGGTGTTGGCTCACTATTAGGTGGCGGTAACCTAGCTTCTTCTTGGGGGACGTACATGATTCCAGCCGCAATTGCCAAACGTCCTATTCCTGGTGGCGCGCTGTTAACTGGCTTAATGTGTATTGCCGCGGCAGTAATTGGTTATCCAATGGATCTCGCGATGTGGGAGCCTGTTTTACGCGTTGCGCTGATTGTTGGTGTGTTCTTACCACTTCTTGAAGCGGGTATGCAGATGATCCATAAGCATAAAGATTCACTTAGTGCAGGTATCTGTATTTTTGCCTGTGCATTCGTTAACCCAGTCTTTGGTTGGGCAATCACTATGCTGCTGGATAACCTCGGACTTATCGGCGACCATGAGCGCGCCAACGAGCTATCGAGCAAAGATAAATACCTGATTCCTGGTATTGCCTTTATCATTTGTGCTGGCTCCCTTGCTGTCGTTGGCCAGCTTCCGGGTATTCCTGCTCTGATCGGTTAATACAATCTCGCTCTAAAGGCATAGGTGGTCACCACCTATGCCATCTCCCATCCCGGCTCTAATCTTGTTCTAAGCTCATCGGATATCAGATAAGGCTATTTGTTCATTTCTTTAGTGCTGAGTTAAACCTCGGTTTTGGGATAGGTGAGATTAGAAATATCTCCGGCAACTTCAACACGGTAATCAGTATTGATATATTACCATTTGCAAGAGATGAATATGCAGTTTTGACGGTGAGTTCAGAGTTCTTAGCTGCTAGAACACCGACAAAGAAGATCCCGTTAATTCCATAAATTCTACGAATGGCCCACACCAGTGCAAGCCACCCATGTTTTATTCACACTATATTATTCTAGGATTCAGCTTGATGAATCCTAGAAATTGAATAGTTCGTCTTGTTCAAGGATTTAAGATCAACAATAAGTAAGCAAAAAACATAACCAAATGAACTGCACCTTGCATGATATTTGTGCGCGTACTACTAAACGTCATGAGGCAAACTGTAAGTGTTAAAAGCAACAGTACCATAGGCGCGATTTCTAGCCCTAAAATTAACGATTGTCCTGTCATTAGGCTTACAGCAAGCACTGCAGGCAGTGTTAACCCTATTGTTGATAATGCAGAACCAAGTAACAGGTTTACAGAACGCTGAAGTTTATTCGCCCTAGCAGACGACAGTGCGGCCATACTTTCCGGGATTAACACGATAAACGCAATTAAGATACCTCCGAGTGCAACTGGAGCCCCGATTTCGACGATTCCGTAATCAACGACTTTTGCAATGCGTTTCGAAAGCAAAACAATGGGTAGTAAGGTCAGAAGAAGGAAAATGGCATGATACGACGTCGAACGCAGCGTTCCGTGATGATGAGCGTCGTCGGGTGCGGCTTCATGATCGTCCGTTCTTTCTTTTCGGGGTTGCTCAAAATATGACTTGTGTCGATTGGTTTGTATTCTTAAAAAAATGACGTAGAGGGAGAGCGTTGTAAATGCGAAAAAAGCCGCTTGATAAGGGCTGAAAGTGGCGGTGTCTGTTGAAGTAGTGAAGGTAGGTAGAACTAGTGCAAATACAGCAAGTGGCAGCAATACACCCAGAAAAGTCCTTGCTCCGGGTAAGCTGTATTCTTGCTCTCCGTGAATATATCCTCCAATCAGTAGGGAAGCTCCTGTCAAGCCGCCTAGTACGATCATGAGTATTGCCATCATGGTATCCCTTGCCATGGTTGGGGCAGCTTCACCTGTTAGCATGACAGCTGAAATTAAGGCGACTTCAATACCGACAACAGATAATGTCAGAATGATAGTGCCCAAGGGCTCACCTAACTTTATTGCCAATGCTTCGGCATGGCGAACAACACCGAATGCAGCCCATAGGGTAACACCTAATAACCATAAACCCAGCAGTGCACAAATAAAGGGATTAGCGGTACCTGGTTTTACCGCTTTGTCCAATACGCCATCCATGCCAAACTGAAATACAAGAAAGGTGAGTACTATTGATAAAAAAGGTGCTTCTTCTTTTAGATACTGAATGGGTGAATGGTTAGTTTTACTGCTCATCATCATTTGCATGCTGTTTGTCCATTTGTGCAAAAATATCTGCTGTAGTGAGTCATTAAATGAAACATAATATTCATGTTCGAAAACCTAGAATAAAACTCAAATGTTTCATAAAACAAGGCGAACAAGAAAATTTTTTTAGTATTGCTATATGCAGCATATTTTGTCCTAAGTTTTGAAATAACATATAAATTACTTATTAGATGATAAAACATATTGCAATAAAGAAGGATGAATTACGACTCACCACTATTGTCATTTGTTTTGAAAAAACATTGCTAATATTCGGAATTACTCCAAGCGAAAATTCGAAATGGTTGTGAATCTAATCTAGGTCAAGATGGTTGGGAAAAACGGGGATCGGCATGCTCTCAGGATAGCATTAATCATTTGGGGTACTGCCATGACAATATACTAACTGTACGATTTTCCAGTTACAGACAGGATATATAAAAGATCACTGTGTACCTATTGAGTTGGTAGTTATGTATGCCGCGTATATCGCGATAGCCCAAATAAAAGCCTTCTCAGGCATATCAGCAGGCTGGTCAGGCCATATTTGTGTTTACTGGGCGAAGGGCGAACGAATGAGTGGGGTTGGTATCTCAGTTATTCAATGAAACTGAATACGCTGATTATCGCTTTGGACAAAATCATGTAATTATGGGTTTTAATATTATGTGTTGTCATGCATATTGTGGGTGCTAGTCATGATTGTCAGATGTTGTGGATACACTGTACTGTCATTCGGTAACTTGTGTTCTAGCCGGAGGCAATGACGCCATCCAAGGGCGGTAGCGTGTGGCCTTTGAGCATTACACTCAAAAGGTAGTACAGGCATAGCAAAGTAGTTAAGCGTCATTCCCACTGTTTGGCATTAACTGGCCAAATGTGGATTTTGTATTTACGGGCTGGTTCAGGAGTGATAGTGGCGCTGTACATCTTAATGTGGATTCAGGAAAAGGAAGATCAATATGAACATCGCGGTGCTTACTTTTGATGGCTTCAATGAGTTGGATTCGTTTGTTGCATTCGGCATTTTAAATCGAATGAAAGAGTTTGGTTGGAACGTACAAATTACAAGTCCCACTGAGTTTGTTACGTCAATGAATGGTGTGACCATTCGCGCTCAACAGCTATTAGAATTTACCCATACTGCCGACGCGGTGTTGTTTGGTAGCGGTGTGTTTACACGGGATATAGCGCAAGATAGTCAATTGTTATCGCAGTTCAACCTCAATCCGCAAAAGCAGATAATCGGTGGGCAATGTTCTGGAACGTTACTGATGTCAATGTTGGGTTTACTAGACCAACTTCCAGCGTGTACAGATTTGACAACAAAACCTTGGGTTATCGAGGCGGGTGTCAAAGTATTAGAGCAGCCTTTCTATGCAAAAGGTAACCTGGCAACAGCAGGTGGCTGTTTATCCTCGCAGTATTTAGCAACATGGGTATTGTGTAAGCTTGCGGGGAGGTCACACGCCGAAGCTGCAATTCACTATGTGGCGCCAGTAGGCGAAAAAGAAAGTACAGTTCAACATTGTATGTCTGTTGTCGGGACATATCTGTAGAAATGACCTGATAACGCGTTCAGAAGCGATGGGTACTCATTGCTTTTTTTGTCTGCTTTGGGTTAAGTATTGAAACGTACAGAGGCTTTTTTAGAGCAAGCTTTCGTAGCGTGGGTCATACGCTGGCAGAGCATCTGAAATTTCGAAAAGGAGTACATTAAATGGTTACGTGTTACCTGAGATATATCATTGATCCTGCGAAGATCAGTGAGTTTGAAGAATACGCAAAAATGTGGATACCGCTTGTCGCCAAATTTGGTGGTCAGCATCATGGTTATTTTCTTCCATCTGAAGGTGCTAACAACGTCGCTCTTGCTCTGTTTACTTTTCCGAGCCTTGCGGAGTATGAGTCATATCGGAACGATTCTTTTAAAGATAATGAATGCATAGCCGCTATTAAGTTTGCTGAAAAAACAAATTGTATAGTCAGCTATGAGCGCAGTTTTTTCAGGCCTGTGTTTGACTAACTAAGCAAGTGAAGCGTTTAATAGCTATTTGGCACATGTGTAATTTTGGATTTTAGTACTGTCCTGAAATGTTTTACTTATGTGCCATTTAATCTTTTTTAGTTTTTATGAAATCATATAATTATATTTCTATTAATAAATAAAAACTACAGACGTGATTTTTAATGAAGTGGTAATGCCTTTGTAATAAAGGTTGTTTTTATCAGTAAGAAATTCAACTTAATATTCTGTCTTATTTGTTTGATTTTTTAAAAACTGTGCTAGATTGAAACAGGCTAACTATTTTCTTTGTTGCCGAGTATTACCATGACAGTATCTAAGGGATGTAGTTGATTTAAGAACATGCTTAAGATTAACTGATGTCATCTTTTCACTGTTTTTCTTTCATTCGATTATTTGTTACAAGGGATTAAAATGAATAAAACAGGATTTGCATTACTCTTCGTATCATTCAGCATTTGTGCTGAACCAGTATACGTTACCGTAGAAGGAACCGTAACTAGAGTTAACGACAATACTACCTCAAAAGAAATTAGCCATGTACTCGTAGGAGATTTCGTTACCTATACCGTCCTTATTGATGATAACGTTAACGGATTTTGGCTTAGCTCTGGAGAACTGAAAAGTCAAAAAGATAGTTTTGGAAGCCAGAATTCTTATTCAGACTTCATGTTTGCAGATTATCTTTGTGGGAATGCAATTAATGATGGTTATTTTAACTATGAGTATTTTACATCTGAATCGACTAAATCATATTCATCTGAGAGGTTCAATATCAGTGTTGGTAAACGGATAGATATTAGATTTAATGAGTTATTTGATAATTTGTATATTGGTTTGGAAGGTACTGCAAAAAACAGCTACAAGCTTGAAGGGAGTAAGGATAGTATTTCTTTTATCGAGTCTACGATAAATATAGTCGATATATCCATTGCCAACCCATGTGCTGGTTAAGTTTATAACACTGATGGCGTCTATGATAAATGTTGTATAGCCTCATCAGACGCCATGTGGATTTTTTCTTTTTGATTATAGAATGTATAAAATGTCTGGTTGTTGATAGTAACCATTAATATATAAATAGTGTCTTTGTTAAAAGTTAAAGGGAAAATAAATGAAATGTTTGATGGTAGTATCACACCCAATAAAGGAAAGTTTATGTCACTATTTAGCAAAACATACGATTGAACACCTACAGTCAAAAGGTTATGAGATTACTTTACTTGATCTGTATGAAAATAGCTTTTCTCCAGCCTTAACTCAGCAAGAGAGGCTGAGTTATTATCAAAGTGATTTTGATGATACTTTACTTGCTGAGGAAATTGCGCAGTTGAAGCAAGCAGAATCACTAGTATTGGTGTTTCCCACGTGGTGGTTTGGTTTCCCGGCTATTTTGAAAGGGGGGTTTGATCGTGTGTGGGCTCCGGGGCATGCCTACAATCATGCTTCAGATTTGGGCGCGATTACACCTTGTTTAGACAACCTTCAAGAAGTAAAGGTGATAACAACACTGGGTTCCCCCTGGTGGGTGGACAAGTTTGTACTTTGGCAGCCTGTGAAAAGGGTACTGAAAGTGGCTCTATTAGGCGCATGTGCAAAGCGATGTAAGTTTGAAATGTTGTCGTTTTATAAGAGTGAAAATGCGTCACAAGCTCGAGTTGATGCCTTCGTAAGAAAAATAAAAGCTCAGTTTTAGTTGAAACTCATAAATGACTCGATACCTCTTTCTCATCTTTTATCATTATGGTTAGATTCCAAATTTTCTGACATGAAGTGATAAGCCATTCACACATAGTGGTATTAGAATTACTTCATGAATGAACATATGGAATGTGATGAAAATCAGAAAATGCATTTATAGATAATGTCGAGAGTAGACTTTCTTTCAATACCTACTAAGTTCACTGAGGTTTTCTGGTTTTAATATTTACAGTGACAATATATCTAGCCTGCTGTGAAATGAAAAGTGTAGATAATGGTAATTTAGGTCATTGTCAGAATGGATAAATTTTTTAATATACCTTAAGGGTATGTTTTGGTATGTCCAGTTGATATTTTTCTGAAAGTAATTATGAAGTTAATAATAAGGATGTTTTATGGCTAAGCCGAATATGGAAGATATTTCGCGTTTTCATCGTTATTTTGCGATAGAGAGTAACAACGAATTCTGGTCACTTTCAGAGGGTGATTTGAGTAATGAAGACAAGCAAAGGCTTTTAACCGCTTCGTTTACTTCACTCTTTCATTGGTCAGAAATAGGGACGGAAGAGAACAAACATTTGGCTTATTTGGCCGTTGCAAGAGCACTTTGTGTAAATGGTTCTTCGTTGAGTGTTCAATATGCAGAAAAAGCGTTTGAATATTTTGATGGTCAAGGGGCTGATTGGGTTCAGGCCTTCACGAATGCCGTATTAAGTCATGCCTGCCATATTGTTGGAGAAGACGCTAAAGCTCACGACTTTTATGAGAGAGCAGTGGGTTTTCAAGTTAACCTGTCGGAAGGTGACCGAAGCGTATTTGACGCTACCTTCAAGACTATTCCTAAACCGCAGCACGCCTTTTAATTATTTGGCTCGCAGCAGCAGAGATATTTACTGATATATCCTATCAATAGGAATGGATTGTACTGGTAAACACTGTGGCTGGTACAATCTCATTTTCTCTGAGGTGAGGGTTAATAGCCTTAGTCAGTTTGACTGGTACGTGCTGGGCTAGAACGAACCTTCCGTTGAACTCTGTTAATGGATCACTGTGGCGTCTGGTTGTCAGCTTGGTCTGCTGAACGGTGCCAGCAGTTTCGGCCCATGTGTTTACTTTGGTACAGCGCGGCATCAGCATGTTGAAAGAGAGTCGTTGGCTCGTCGGGCCCCATTGCCGCCCCTATGCTCAATGTAATCGGATATTCTGTCTCGCGCCATTGCTGGTGGCTGGCACAGTGCTGTATTTTGTTTAGGGTTGATTCAAGGTGTTCAACGTCAGCAGGAACAATACATGCGAATTCGTCGCCGCCGATCCGGTAGGTGTGATCTTCTCCGACGACTGACGCGATGAGTTCGGCAATGCGGCAAAGCACGGTGTCGCCAAACTGATGCCCCAAACTGTCATTGATATGCTTGAAATGATCGATGTCGATCAGGATCAGAGCATAAGATTGATTAGTCGTTAATAGCACCTTTTTATCTTGATCAAAGGCGCGCCGGTTTAAAACGCGGGTTAATGGATCTCGTCGTAATGTCTGATACTGACTTTGGTGTTTTTTATTCAGGGCTTTGAGGCTTTTTTCGACAAACCAGGAAGAAAACGGTAAGGCAACGGAGTGTGGCTGAGCCGCTTTTCCTAATCGGCGGACTTCTTTTTCAACCAGTCTGAGTTCCTGATAAAAAATCTTCAGTAAGAACAGTATGCCCAGAAAAGTGATGAGTGTGATGGCTGTTACGGGTAAGACCTGAATAACCAGTTCATTCATAAAAGCCTGCCTGAAACGGTGGGCAGGAATGTATAACCCGATTTCCCAGGGAAGGTAGGGTAATGAATACAGTATAAGTGCCCCCTGCGTTAACCCACTGAGCGCGACAGAATTATCATTAGGGATAATATGCTCAATCTTTAACAGCGATTCATTGATGACAGAGATCATCTCGTTATTTTCTTTTGAGCGCATGAAGATCGCGACGTCTAACCCGCCGGATACTCTTTCCATGACACAGTGGATGGAATCCAACGACATGTCCACCAACAATACGCCAAGTGTGCGTCCATCGGCCGACAGAATGGTTTGTCCCAGGCTGATGACCGGTTTATCGCTGCCAAATTCCGGGTAGGGGCCAATCCATGACGGTTTGTCAGTCGGCTGTTCTATCAATGCGTACCAGGGACGGGTAACCGGGTCGAAGTCGTCAGGTCTCTTCCACTCTGGGTAGCTGTCAATGTTCCCGGTCTGTGCGTTATAGAAGTAAATATAATGATCAGCCTCCATCTTGATTTTATGCACAATTGGCCAGGTGTGATTAATGGCAGACTGGCCGTTCTCTATGTCTGTTTTGTCCAGTAATGCTGAGAGGGAAGTCAGTTGACGTTCACTTTTGACGACAAGTTCCAACAGGTAAATGTTTTTAATGACATTGAGCATGTCGTGGTAGGTGTTCATTCGTAAATGAATGTAGTTGTGATAATGGCCAACGGAAAGAAGCAGGGTCAGGCAGAAGATAAGAATACCCATAAGCAAAGACAGCTTGGTCAGAAGGTAATAGGAGGAATATCTTAACGTCCGCATTGTAGTAACCCGGGGAAGTAACCTGGCCATGTTTTGCATCATGCTAGCGGAATGCGTCTCTGCTTCTATTGATTATTGTCATTATTATTTTGAGTGGTTGATTCAATAAAATAAGGCTGTTAATTACCTCACATTTCTAGACTGCTGATGCAAGTACTTCGACCGCCTTTTTAGGAGGATTACGGGTCATTGTCGCTGTACGGCTTACTGATTGAGCCCTGAATTCTTGAATCTGGTTCTGATTTTTCTTTCCAACCATGCCATGTCTTCTACCCCTTTGTGATTGGCGTCTATGCTTGAGTATGTCATTTGGCATTTACTTATCTATAAGGATGAGCACATGGAGAAGACCATAAGTACCACGCGGCTAACTTCTTTAGCTTCTGTTATTGGTATCTTGCTGCCGGGGAGTGTGTTGGCGCAGCAGGATAAACCAAATATTGTTGTTATCTTTGGTGATGATATTGGCTGGCAGAATGTGAGTGCCTATGGTCAGGGGACGATGGGTTATACCACCCCGAATATTGACCGGATTGCCAATGAGGGTCTCAAGTTTACCGATCATTATGCGCAGCCGAGTTCAACGGCTGGCCGTGCTGCATTTATAACGGGTCAGTATCCGATACGTTCAGGTATGACAACGGTGGCGATGCCCGGCGGATCGTTGGGGCTCAAGAAAGAGTCTCCAACGTTGGCTGAAGTCTTGAAAGAGGCGGGATATGCCACTGGTCAGTTCGGTAAAAACCATCTGGGTGACCACAATTTTGCCTTACCGACGGTGCATGGTTTCGATGAGTTCTTCGGCAATCTTTATCACCTCAACACCCAGGAAGAGCATGAGCAACGCGATTACCAGAATTTCGCGAAAGCCTATTCCGGCTCTATAGAAGAGTACAGTAAGAAATTCGGAACCCGCGGCGTACTGCATTGCTTTGCAACAGAGGCTGAAGATGCCACGGAAGATCCGCGTTTTGGAGTGGTTGGTAAGCAGAAGTGTACCGATACCGGCCCCCTGGGCAATGAACGGATGAAAGACTTCGACCGCGCCGAAATGATCCCGGCGGCCCTGACGTTCATTGATAAGGCCATTGAAGCCGATAAGCCATTCTTCACCTGGATTAACACCAGCCGAATGCACCTATATACCCGCCTCAATGATAAATGGCGTTATGCCGCAGAAAATTTCACCAGTGAGTATGATTTCTACGGCAGCGGCATGCTTCAGCATGATGATGATATTGGCTTTATTTTGGATGAGCTGAAAAAACGGGGGCTGGCAGAAAACACGATTGTCATTTACACCACCGATAACGGACCCGAGCATTCATCCTGGCCTCATGGTGGGACTACGCCATTCCGGGGCGAAAAAATGACGACTTATGAAGGTGGTGTCCGGGTGCCGATGATGGTTCGTTGGCCGAAAGTCTTACCGGCCGGAAAAACGCTAAACGGTATTCAGGGGCATCAGGACTTGTTTACCACCCTAGCTTCTGCTGCCGGTGTTAAGGATGTCGGCAAGAAAATGATGGATGAGAAAAAACAATATATTGATGGTGTTGATAACCTGACTTACTGGCAGGGTACCAGCGACAAATCCGCCCGCACGTCTATCTTTTATTACTTTGAAAGTCAGCTATCGGCAGTCCGGGTTGGCCCTTGGAAATTCCACTTTGCGACTGCAGAACACTACTATGACAACCTCGTTAGTCAGGCCAAGCCTAAGGTCTATAACCTGAGAGCGGACCCGTTCGAGAGTTATGATTCTATCGATGCCTATGGCCACCTGACTCAGAAAGTGTCGTGGCTGTTGGCACCAATCAGTGAAATGGTTCAGCAACACGTTGAGTCACTGGTGAAATACCCGCCGGTACAGGGTGGCTCAACATTTGATATGGCGAAAACCATTGAAGATGCGATGAAAAAGACACAGCAGTAGCATGATGCTGAACGCAGAGTCCAAGCACTAACTTGTGGTTTTTTGTGAATGGTTTGTGATTGGGCTCTGCGTATTGAGTAGCGATTTGTCACAGGACGTGTAATGTTATGCGACGTATGCAAACCAGCGATACGACCCGAATGTCTCTTGTGCCACTGAAAACGGCAGAGAAGGACCCATCAGGACAAGCACGCTATGCCCGCCAGTTTCATGTAATGGCGAAACCGGGTGGAGCTAAGTGCAACATCGATTGCCAGTACTGTTTCTATCTCCATAAAGAGGGGTTATTGCATCAGCCTCGACAACCTCGCATGGATGATGAAACCCTCGAACACTTTATCCAGAGTTATATAAACAGTCATGATGGCAATGAAATCGTGTTTTCCTGGCAGGGAGGCGAGCCAACGCTGTTAGGTATTGACTACTTTCGCAACGTTGTCGCGCTGCAGAAAAAATATCAGCCAAAAGGTGTAACAATTCATAATGACTTGCAGACAAACGGAATTGCGCTGAACGATGCCTGGTGTCAGTTCCTCAAAGAACATCATTTTCTGGTTGGATTATCCATTGATGGCCCCAGAGAGATTCACGATAAATACCGCGTAACAAAAAGCGGCAAACCGACGTTTGATGCTGTTATGCGTGCCGTTGAGTGCCTGAGAAAACATGATGTGCCATTTAATGCTTTGACTGTTGTGAATCGGCACAACGCGAAGTTTCCGCTTGAAGTTTATCGGTTCCTGACAAAAGATCTGGGAGCCACCTACATTCAGTTTACGCCTTGTGTTGAAGCCAATGCATTTAAAACAACAGCGCCACAATTCTGGAATGCATCGATGTTGCCAGTGGTTGGGTCAGAACTGAGTAAACCGGGTCACCCAATGTCTGTGGTTACCGATTGGTCTGTTGACCCGGATGACTGGGGCAACTTTCTAAAAGTGGTGTTTGAAGAGTGGGTGAATCATGATCTGGGCCGGGTACTGGTCAATCTGTTTGAAACTGCCGTGGCCCAAACCATGGGGTATCCCTCTCAGTTGTGTGTAACTTCAGAGTTTTGTGGTAAAGCGCTCGCGATTGAACATGATGGTAGTGTCTATTCGTGCGATCACTTTGTCTATCCGGAATACAAGCTGGGTAACATTCGAGATCACAAGCTCAATCACATAGTGTTTTCTGTTCGTCAGGAAGCGTTTGGCATGTCAAAACGGGATAGTTTGCCTGACTACTGTTTATCGTGCGATCACTTGAATTTGTGTTGGGGAGAGTGCCCGAAAAACAGGTTGATCAAAACGCCAGAAGGCGAAATTGGGCTCAACTACCTTTGCTCTGGGTTGAAAGCGTTTTATGAGTATGCGTCACCCATTTTGGTGGGTATTGCAACCATGATTCAGCAGCAGAAACGCTAGAAAGTGAAAGCTGCACGGATGCATCTTAAAAATATTTAGGAACGCAACAGAGAATGTCAGCTTTGAAAAGTGCTATCTGAAAGGTATCTCAAGGTTTGGTGCGGAGGGAGGGACTTGAACCCTCACGTCCTTGCGGACACTAGCACCTGAAGCTAGCGCGTCTACCAATTCCGCCACCACCGCATACAACCTTAAGTGATGAGTCAGTGAACATCTGGAGCGGACAACGGGAATCGAACCCGTGTCATCAGCTTGGGAAGCTGAGGTAATACCATTATACGATGTCCGCATAACGTTCTGCCTGACTACGGGATTGATACTAGTGCTGAATGGTCTGTCTCAGCAATGAGATAAAAATCAATTTGATACATTTGTCACACTTTTACCGTAAATAGAGCCTGGCTCGTTTGTTTTTTATTCATTATCAATGGCTTGTGTGGCGAAATCTTATCCAGTCTGTCCAGCGACAACCTCACCGAGTTTGTTCGATGCCTTATGGCAAAACTATCCACACAATGGCAAGAGAATGCACAAAATGGCAAGGCACGGTTGTGGTGTCGCTGGACAGCGCTGTTTTTAGCCTGAGTGTTTGTCAGATTTTAGTTAGCCAAGCAATCCTAATGATGCCCCAAACGCAATTAATCCGGCGCTGCACAGTTTATTGATATGCTCTTTGGCTGACAGCAGCAATGACTGGCAGGCATCAGAGGTCAGTAACATGGCTACAGCTGAAAACCAAAGACCGTGCAGTGCAATCATATACAAACCATAAAACATCGGGATGGTTTGGCTGGTGGTGTCAATCATCATGACCTGGCTGAAGACACTGAGAAAAAACAACATCGTTTTAGGGTTCAGCGCATTGCAGAGCAGCCCTTGCCGGAAATAATAAAAGCCGGATTGTTCCTCAGTTTTTCTGCGCTCAATGTGTAGCGTTTGACCCTTTGACAGCAGTCCTTTGACTCCAAGATAAATCAGGTAGCCAGCACCCAGGTATCGCAGCGCAGCAAACAGTGTCGGGTTTTGTGAGATAAAGTAACTTAACCCGAGCATGGAATAGCTGATGTGAAGGGTGATTGCTACACTGATTCCCAGCGCTGTCCATACACCGGCTTTACGTCCGGCATTGAGACTGGTTTGTAAAACCAGAACAAAGTCTGCTCCTGGACTGATCACAATTAAAATTCCCAGCAATGCCAGACCCCAAATATCCATGTTGCTCTCCGTATATATGTTTAGGTTGAGGGTGATTGTAGCCAATGTCAGGGCTGACTATAATCGAAGAGATTTCGGATGATGTGTGAGAAAAATTCACAGTGAGACACTTGAAAGCGTTCTATATTTTTCATCAGGCTGCGCTGTCGAGCAGTTTTACGGAAGCGGCAGAGAAGTTGAATCTGACTCACGGAGCGGTCAGTAAACAAATCAAAGTGCTGGAAGGTTATCTGGGGCTTACGCTGTTCGCACGTCAGGGCAGACATGTGGTGCTGACAGAAGCCGGTAAAACCCTGTCTGAATATACGGGGCAGGCATTCTCTACGTTGGAAGCAGGGGTTGAAGCCGTGGTTGGCTTGAATCAGCAGAGCCTGGATATTTCCTGTGAGCCTACGTTAACGATGCGGTGGCTGATGCCAAGGCTATCTGATTTTTATACTGAACACCCCGGAACTGACATTCGGTTGTCAACGGCGGGAGGCGCGGTAACGTTAGGTCCGTCCGGTATTGCGATGGCCATACGTCGGGATGACTTTCCGGTCGTGTTTGATTATCAGAAACGTCACCTGACGGAAGAGTGGGTGGGGCCGGTATTTGCGCCCAGATACTGGGATGAAATGAAAGAGAAGATCGAACAGGTGAAATTATTGCACACCCAAACACGGCCTGAAGCCTGGTCGGAATGGATAAGTCGTACCGGGTACGCAGGATTTGCAAATAACAGCCAGCAAACATTCGCGCATTTTTATTTTTCGCTTCAGGCGGCGGTTGACGGTCTTGGGGCCGCAATGGGGCCTTACCCGCTTGTGGCGGATGATCTTCGGCGGGGAAATTTAATTGCCCCGTTTGGTTTTAACCCATCGGGATATAATTATATTTTATTGCGACAGGATACGGCGCCGACTGAACTTGAAAATACTTTCATCCATTGGCTGGATGAAAAATTCAGTGATTGTATTCCGACACCAGAAGAGCGCGCTAAGATTGCGAATATCTAGTTTTAATAAAACGGATAACGTCACATAAATAAATTTCCATCGGAAGGAGAGTCTATGACATTACAGGCAGGGATGATATTACCGGTCATCGACACCGAAAGGTTAATATTAAGAGCCATACAGAATGAAGACCGAGAGGCATTATATTCAATTTACAGCGATAAGGCGGTGATGGAGTTTGCGGCTGACCCGGTTTTTACCGATATTTCTACAGTCGATAAAATGCTGCAAAGTGTCGAAAATTTACACCGAAAAGGGGTATCTTTTGAATGGTGCGTATCACTCAAAGGGTCAGGCATGGTTATTGGAACATGCGGGATTCATTCGTTTAGTACCTGCCGGACGGAAGCTGAAATCGGCTGCCTGTTGCATTCTGATTACTGGCGTCAGGGATACATGTCAGAAGCGGTGACGGCATTGTTGTTACTGGCATCTCGTTATGGCATCAAGCAAGCAATTGCAGATATTGATGACGGCAATGTGCGATCCAGACAATTTTTTATCAGGCTGGGATTCGAATATCGTTCTGGTACGCACTTTGTGTTATCGCTATGAAGGTTGTGGTTGTGATTTAGCTATTAAGTGACTCATTCTTTTGCAATTCAGTCATCCGTGGCTATAAAACGGATGGCTCATAAAACAGATAGCTCTTGAAAGCAGATAGCAAATGGCTAACTTTATGGGCATCTCTTCCTTTTTCATTCACCTAATTACCCATTGTCCTTTTTGAATGACTCACTTTTTCCTGTAACGGATACTGATATATCGACAGTGTAATCGACTACATGATTTACTGTGATGAGTCATAAATTCGACCAAAAATCTGATGATTAGTGATAAATCAGACCCAAAGTGACGGTAATAAATCATCCCTTCAATGCATGGTTGGCATTTTTTCGCTTGCATGTTGAAAAGCTGTCTAATTTTTACAGCAGTCACTCAAATGTGAATATTGCCCGTAGTTGTATATTCCGGCGGAGCATAAAATCCGCCCACATTCTGCTTACGAATGTGAATAACAATAACCTTGGAAATAACTATGGTCATACACAACACGCTATTCAGGGCTATTCGAAGCGCTACGCTCCGCGGCCGTGACAAACCTTTTTATCATCCCCCTCATCACTCGGCTCGTTACTTGAGTGGTCAAAAAACGGCATTTGGCTTGGCACTGATAGGGGGCTTTTTTGCTGGTCCCGCCTTGGCTGTAACTCCGTCTACCGACGCTATTCCGGAAACCTCTTATTCTGTCTCTGTTTCACCGGAAGTAGCATTAGCGAACAAGGGTTTACCAGACCCCGTGGCAGACGCGTTTCAAAGTTCGACGGCGTACTACCGTCAGGAATGCCATCTGTTTGGCAACGAAACGATGATTCCCGCGGATTGTGACTATCTGGCTCTGAACCTCGGTCACCTGGATGAGGCAGAGCGCAAACACTTTACGATGGGCCTGCTCGGTATCGGGGTTGATACCCGTTATTTACTGATCACCCGTCCGGGTGAGATTCGCAAACGTGAAATATATCTACTGGATGACCTGGATATCGATTATCTGGTCGAGCAACTGGAACATGATCTGGGGCAATCTGCTGAGCAGAACCCATCTCGTCGTGTCAAACGTGCGCTGGCAGAAGAAAATGGCAATGTCATGGAATTTGTCCTTCATCGCCGTTTTACGGTGGAGCGTGAGGGCGATGGTAACGCAACACTGAAATATAAAGTGCGCTATTACAGTAAGTCGCCCTTTTATTCTCGCTCTGGTGATAAAGATAAATATGTGGAAGTAGTACTGGCCGAAGGGTCAGGCATTGATATGGGACTGGAAAATGACTGGTCCAGTATTTATTACCGCTGGAACCATAACAGCAGCACCAGTTATGTGTATAACGAATATCTCGATGCGGTAAATGTAGATATTCTTGTCCATGATGCAGAAAAACTGAAATCAGGACAGATTTATTTTAATGATTTATATCCGCGTATGCAGGATCAGGTTGATTCAAAAATAGAAAAAGAAACCAGCACCAGTATTAAATTAGGTTTAGGTTTTTCGGCAAAGATACCGCTTAAAGACATTGAATACACGTTTCGCGATAAATACACCATTACCAACAAGAAAGAGTTTTCTCTGGTCACCGATACAAAATCGGACGGTTACAGTATTCGTTACGTCAATAACCGTTATGGCTCAGCAGTACCGGCAGAACAGGGGTTCTGTGATTTAGGAACCGCTGATGGCTGGTGCTGGGACTATGACGATAAATACGGTGAACCGTGGGACTTTGACAAGCTGAAGCAGAATAACCCTCTGGCAGTGAGTGGGATGCGACCTGATTTTGTTGCCAAAGTCGCAGCGAAACCAGAGGTGGAAGGAACATCAGATATCAGCGTGAAAACCACGGTGCAGGGGCTGGCGTTGTTTGGTCACAACCGCTGGATTATTGGTCGTCGCTATGCCTCCGGCAGTCAGTTATGGAAAGAGAAAACCTCGTTTGATCCAGATTGGCAGGAAAACCGAGACTTTGAAAAACTGGCTTACCACGATGAGTTTACGCTCAGTGTTGACTGGAACAGTCCGTGGTTCCTGGGGGCTGATGCCGTCACGATCAAATCGACGTATCTGAGCCAGGACAGTGCGCAGTGCCTGACTGTGGGAGAAGACAAACAGCTCTCGTTCACATCTTGTGTGGAAGGTGCCACATCGCAGTCGTTCGTTTATGACCAGGAGCAACGTTACCGCAGCGTTAAGTTTCTGGATTACTGTCTCGACAGTGCAGGTGGTCAGCTGACCCTGAGCAATCAGTGTCATGCTGATTACGCGCCGAACAGCCAGGTTTGGTACTGGCAAGAGCCTAACAGCTTTGCCAATGACGTTCTGTATACCGTCAATCATGACCGTACGATCAACGCCATTGATGCCAGTGCAGGCGCTTCGGATGCAAAACCGGCCATTGTGACGCTGGACGATACCGCCGAGAAACCCGTTGGGGTTCTGTATACCAGTCGGTTTACAGATTTCAGCACCGTTCGACCATAAACGTGTATGACCATTGACAGTCTGCCAGCTTTCTATGTGGTCAGGCTGTCACGTTGCCAGGCTAGATGTTGGCAAGATATCTATTCACGGAAAACAAGAATGTCACGTAAAATAAAAATGTCACGTAAAATAAGAATGAAAAAAACAGCTTTATCCATCGCTTTAATGTTACCCGCAACTCTGTTGTCCGCCGCTGAGTGGCCAGTTGGTAACGCCATAATGGCCACTGAAATGCCGGTACGTGCCGAGCAAATTACCGCCGCTCAAATCAGCCTGGTGCAGAATGACAATACCTACACCTATGTACGTTGCTGGTATCGTCCGCATTACAACCATGATGATTCTGCCACACAGTGGGAGTGGGCGAAAAATCCGGACGGCAGCTATTACACTGTGCCGGGATATTGGTACTCTTCCGTGTCGTTGATGAATATGTTCTTCACGGACACACCGCAGCAAACCATCAAAGATCGCTGTGAAGAGACCATTGGGGTTGAGCATGACACCAGGGATCTGACATTCTTTGCTTCAGATATGCGTTATTCCTATAACCACACATTCTGGACAAACGATAAGCCGAACCAGCCAGAGAAAATCAATAAAGTGATCAGTCTGGGTGACAGCATTTCGGATACGGGGAATTTCTTCAACGCGTCACAATGGACATTCCCGAACAGCAATACCTGGTTTCTGGGCCATTTTTCAAACGGTTTTGTCTGGACGGAATACCTGGCAGAAAAAATGGGCTTGCCAATGTATAACTGGGCCGTCGGCGGAGCCGCTGGCGACACTCAGTATTTACTGTTGTCCGGGATTCATGATCAGGTTGAATCTTATCTGACCTACATGAAGATGGCGAAGAATTACCGACCGGAAAACTCGCTGTTTACGATGGAGTTCGGATTAAATGACTTCGTGAATTATAACCGCTCCGTTGAAGACGTTAGTCGTGATTTCACCAAGGCGATGGATCGCTTGACCAGCAATGGCGCGCAGCACATTGTCATTCTGAGCTTGCCGGATGCGTCGAAAGCACCGCAGTTTAAATATGCGGATCCTGCCGAAGCGCAGAAAGTGAAACAGAAAATCGACGCGTACAACACCTTCCTGAAAGCCGAGGTGATGAAGTATCAGATGGCAGGGGTCAATGTGGCACTGTTTGACACGCACCGTCTGTTTGAAGATCTGACCGCGAACCCGCAGCAGTTTGGTTTCCGTAATGCCACGGATTCGTGTCTGGATATTAACCGCAACTCCGCGAAAGACTACCTGATGAGTCATTCACTGAGGAATGACTGCGCGACCTACGGTTCTGACAGCTATGTGTTCTGGGGCGTGACACATCCGACGACCAGTACACACCGGTTAATTGCTGAGAAAGTTGCGGACGCGGTATTGGATCGGTTCCACTACTGATTGCGGTTTCCCGAGGATATTGTCTAAACCGCAATAAACCGTATTAAACGAAATTAACAACAAGCCACTCGCTACGAGTGGCTTTTTTCTTTTCAAAAATAAAACTACACTGATTCAGTGTCTTAACATCGCAATTTGGTCAATATTCAGGAGTCAGAAATGAACCAGGTGAATAGCAAAAACGGTGTGAAATGGTATGGTGCGGGATGGCTTGCGTTAGCATTGATGCTTTCAGGGTGCGGTGAACCGGCTCAGGACAGTCAGTCATCACCAGCGCCCGGCGCTGATCAAGTCAGCAGTCCTGAACAAGCAAACGGCCTTGAGCAAGCCAATACCCCAGAGCAAGATGTACCAGAGTCGACGGGACAACCGGATGCTGCCGCAGAAACCAGCTCAAACGAGAAGGCTGATGACAATCAAGTGGGCGGCGACAGTGATGAACACGGGTGTAAAGCCTCGGCGGGTTATAGCTGGTGTGAGTCAACCCAGCAGTGCGAACGCCCATGGGAGCTTGCTGAGAAAATCGGTTTTGAGAATACAACAGAGGCATTTGAGGAATACTGCGAAGCTCCTTCTGAGCAGTGAGGATCATGCTGTGCTAAAGCCAGAACCAGTGCCAGAGAAAACGGAAAGCGCTGAAGCTCGGTTTTGAAGCTCAGTTTTGAAGCTCGGCCCTGAAGTAAGATACAGAAAGGATACAAGTTGTTTGAGAATGGAAGCAGATAAACGATGAAATCATTAGAGTTACGTATACCACCTTTGGTGTTGTTACTGGTGTTTGGTATTGCGGTAGGTGCTGCTGCGGCGTACGTTCCTCCGGTCAGTGGACTGATGGTGAGCGGGAAATGGCTGGCTGTAATCCTTATGCTGTCGGGTATTGGCGTAGCATGGGGCGGTGTTGTTAGTTTCAAACGTGCGCAAACCACGGTGAACCCAATGACTCCGGATGCCTCATCAGCTCTGGTGACGTCAGGTGTGTACCGTGTGACCCGCAACCCTATGTATCTGGGCTTTTTACTGATGTTACTGGCATGGTCATGCTGGCTGGCCAGTGGGGCAGGTATCATGCTGAGTGTCGGCTTTGCATGGTATCTGACCCAGTTTCAGATCAAGCCGGAAGAGCGCATGCTGGAAAAAGTTTTTCCGGGTTCCTATCCACAATACCTGCAACAGGTTAGGCGTTGGCTCTGACCTGCTGACTCGGACAGTGATTGTGCTCTAAATGAAAAGCCCTGCATTGCTACAATGCAGGGCTTTTTGCTGCTGATTGGCATTATGATGGCTAGCGTTTTTACCGCCACAGTTTAGCCAAGAAAAAAGCGGTTACAGCGCCTGTAGGGTAAAACGTTCCGCCGGTGTCACGATCTCGTTTTGTGCCGCGATCGTTTGCAGTTCCCATTCGCCACGGGCGGCGGTTTCTTTCAGCACCGCGTAGCACGCATCGTTACAGTGAGCGAAAGCTTCCACGGCATTACCTTGTGCCAGGAACTGACCGGTGAACAGGGCTGAAATCAGATCACCCACGCCAACCGGTTGTTTATCAAACGGCAGGTGAGGGCGCTGTGCCAGCCAACAACCGGCTTCTGTTGCCAGCATCATTGAAAACATCTCGTCCGACACGCTGTGTAAGTGTTTAACCACCACCATCTTCGGTCCTTTGTTCAGCGCAACACGGCACGCCTCAATGGCATCGCCCAGTGACGTGATTTCCATCCCGGCAAACTGGCTCAGTTCAAACTGGTTCGGGACGATGATATCTGCCATTGGCATCAGGGTGTTGATCAGCTGCTCGGCAATACCAGGAGCCACAATACACCCTTTGTCTGGGGCACCCATCACAGGGTCACAAACGTAAAGCGCGGCCGGATTCTCAGCTTTTACTTTCTTGACGGTGTCTTCAATCGCGGCACATTGCTCGGCACTACCCTGGTAACCACTGATCACGGCTTGGCAATTGGCCAGTTGGCCGATGGCAGACATGCCGTTGACCAATGCGTGAATGTCCTGCGCATCAAACGTGCGCCCGGTCCAGCCTTCCTTGTACTGGGTATGGTTAGAAAACTGAACGGTATGAATCGGCCAGACTTCAAAGCCCATGCGCTGAAGCGGAAACACGGCCGAGCTGTTGCCCGCATGGCCATATACGACATGGGATTGAATCGAGAGAATACCTTTCATTAATAAATCCTGTAGGGGTACGTTTATGCGGTGGGATAATAAAGTGACTCATGGTGTATCACAATCTTTTCCCGCAAAAAAGCGCTTGTTAGCGTTTTTATGTTTTGTGGCAGTTGGTTATGGCGAGAGTACCTGTGTCAGACGGCGGTGGCATGTTCTCAGCTTTCTGATGCCTTTCAAGTATGCGCAGAACGGAGAGGTTGTTGTAAAAGTGACATTTCATTCACCTCTTTATGCGCAGAGTGTGAATCTAACCCACTCTATTTACGGGCAATCCCGCTACACTTTTTGCTAAATAGACAACAGAGCACGGTTGGCGTATGGGAATAAAGGGAATCTGGCTGGGAGTCGCGATGATCGCGCTGGCAGGCTGCGACAGTCAGCCACCAAAGCAGGCACTGGGAACGATTGAACGTGACAGGGTCACTCTTACCGCAACAGCCAATGAGATTATCCGTGAGCAGCCGGTAGCGGAAGGGGATTACGTCCAGCAAGGCGCGGTACTGGTCAAACTGGACACCAAGCAGCAAGTGGCCATTCTGGCCAGGGCCCGGGCGGAAGAGGCCAAGGCAGAAGCTTTTTTGTTGCGACTGACAAATGGCGAGCGACCGGAAGACATTGCGGCCTCGGCGGCCCGTCTTGAACGCGTCAAAGCAACGTTACGGGAAGCCGAGCAAAATTACCGGCGTGTTAACCGGTTGGTGGACCAGAAACTGCTGAGTTACGCCGAGCGAGACAAAGCCCGGGCAGAGCGGGATGCCGCTCGTGCCGATGTGGCGTCAGCGTCAGAAGATCTGGCGAAGCTAACCAGCGGGGAGCGCCCTGAAGATATTAAACAGGCCGAAGCCGCGCTGGCTGCTGCCCATGCGGAAGTTGCTCTGCAGGAACAGGTACTCGACGATTTAACGGTAGTGGCGACCCGAAACGGTGTGCTGGATAGCCTGCCGTACAATGTCGGTGAACGCGTGCCCGTCAATGCCATTGTCGCGGCGATTCAGGCCGACACAGTACCGTATGCCCGAGTGTACGTGCCTGAGCCGTATCGGGTGAAACTGACCGTTGGTGACAGCCTGACCGTGTATGTCGACGGTGTCAGTGACCCATTCAGCGGCACGCTTCGCTGGATAGCCACCGAACCGGCGTTCACCCCTTACTACGCCCTCAATGAGCAGGATCGGTCCCGACTGGTGTATCTGGCGGAAATCGATCTGCCGGACTCAGCGCGTTCACTGCCCGCCGGGGTGCCGGCGCAGGTGGAGATGCCGGATGAGTGATTATGCCATCTTAGCCAGCGGGCTGACCCGGAAGTTCGGCGATTTTACCGCCGTTGAAGGGCTGAACCTGAAGGTGCCGAAAGGCAGTATTTATGGTTTTCTCGGTCCGAACGGGTGCGGTAAGTCGACGACATTGCGGATGCTAACCGGGTTGCTGAGCCCGACCTTTGGCGAGGTGGAAGTTCTTGGCTTGTCGATTCCCAGACAAGCAGAGTTGTTACGACGCCGTATTGGCTACATGACCCAGAAATTCTCGCTGTACGATGACCTTTCGGTATTTGAAAACCTGCAATTTATCGGTGAAATCTATGGCATACCGGCGCGGCAGCGCCGGATTCGTATTCAGGAGCAGATGGTGACCTATGGCCTGGATCAGCGATCCAGACAGCGCGCCGGAGAAATGAGTGGTGGTCAGCGCCAGCGACTGGCACTGGCTGCAGCGACGATGCATGCGCCGGATCTACTGTTTCTTGATGAACCGACCTCTGCGGTGGATCCCGAAAATCGGCGTGAATTCTGGGAGCAGTTGTTTGATTTATGTGATCAGGGCACCACGATACTGGTGACGACCCATTACATGGATGAAGCTGAACGCTGTCACGCTCTGGCGATCATGGAATCTGGCGTGGTGCGGGCCGATGGTCCGCCAGAACGGCTGATGCAGGAAATGGGCGTGAACGTGGTGGAAGTGGAAGCCAGTCAGCTCCGTCAGCTTAAGGAACGATTGCTGAAATGTGCAGAAGTGCGCTCTGCCGCTCAGCTGGGAGTAAGACTGCGGGTGCTGGTGCGAAAAGAAGTGGCAGATCCGATTGCCTGGATGACCAGTCGGTTTCCTGAACTGCGCTCTGAACAATTGAATCTGGCACGACCGAGTCTGGAAGATGTGTTTGTCACCTCCACCGGCGGGGAGGGACGGCAATGAGAGTGGAAGAGAAGGTCACATTTCTGCGTGCCTGTGTGATGAGCCTGCTGCGAATGAAAGCCATCATGAGCAAGGAGATCCGCCAGTTGTCGCGGGACAGAATTACATTTGGCATGGTTGTCATGATTCCGCTCATTCAGCTGCTGTTGTTTGGTTACGCCATCAATACGGATGTCCGTAATATCCCGATTGCGATCGTTGATCAGAGTGAATCGGCACTGGGACGGATGATCACCGAATCGGTGAAAGCGACACAGGTGGTCCATGTGATCCATCGGTATCCGACGGTGGCTGAAGCCGAGGAAGCCATTAATCAGGGGCTGGTGCGCGGGGTACTGGTGCTGCCTAAAGATTTGACGCAGCGAGTGGCACAACAGCGTACGGTCGGTCAGTGGCTGGTGGACGGCTCTGACACCATGGTGAGTACCGCACTGCTCCAGCTTCAGACTATGCCGCTCAGAGAGCTGGTCAATTATCAGCCACCGCCGCCCAAAACTTTTGAGGTGGCTCTGTTTTTCAACCCGGAACGGCGCTCGGCGGTTAATATTGTGCCGGGGTTGTTAGGGGTGATCCTGACCATGACTATGATCCTTTTCACTTCTGCGGCCATCGTGCGCGAGCGTGAACGCGGCAATCTGGAGCTGTTAATTACCACGCCGGTACATTCGCTGGAGCTGATGATCGCCAAAATTATTCCGTATATTTTTGTCGGCCTGATTCAGGTCACCATCATTCTCGGGTTGGGGCATTTCATTTTTGATGTACCGATTAATGGCTCCCTGAGCCAGATATTGCTCGGGACGCTGCTGTTTATCGCCGCCAGCCTGACACTGGGCCTGATGATTTCAACCGTGGCGCAAACCCAGTTGCAAGCGATGCAGATGACAGTGTTCATCCTGCTACCATCGATTTTGCTGTCCGGCTTTATTTTTCCGTATGAAGCCATGCCGATTCCGGCGCAATGGATTTCAGAAGCGTTGCCGGCTACCCATTTCATTCGGTTGATCCGTGGGATCATTTTACGAGGGGCTGATCTGGCCGATCTGTGGCGCGATGCGGTGTGGCTGGTAGGCTTTACCGTTATCGGTCTGATTGTAGCTTCACTGCGGTTCAAGAAATCACTGGATTAATGCAATACCCTGATATAACGTGAAAATATTGTTATGAAAGGAGATGCATTTTGTTCAAATGGAAGCTTGATGATGAAATAAACCTTTGTCTGGTACACCAGCGTTTTGTTCCCCGCTATGTCCAGTTGGCGGCGGAGAACAAAGCGTACCTTTCTCAATGGCTGGCCTGGCCGGCAGTGTGTTCAACCGAAGAGGATTTTCGGCAGTTCGTGGCAGGTTCGCTGCACAAATATGCTGACGGCGTTGCCATGAACTGCGCAATTGAATACCGCGGCGAGATCATTGGAAACGTTGGCTTCAACAGCATTAATCCTACGCTTCAGGTGGCCGAGATTGGTTATTGGATGGCGGAATCCTGCCAGGGTAAGGGCATCATGACACGTTGCTGCCGACATCTGATCGATTATGCGTTCAGTGAACTGGCGATGGAAAAAGTCCAGATTTCTGCTGCCGAAGACAATACACCGAGCAGGGCCGTGTGTGAGCGATTAGGGATGACGCTGGAAGGCATCATAACTCGCAAAGAAAAAGTTGGCGATCGTATTCTGAACCATGCGGTTTACGGTTTTTACCGCTCTCAATCCAGTTCTGGATCCCTGAGTTAACTCAGGTGTGCCATGCATTATCATTTTGTGCGAACCCTCAGCGAATTTCTCTCATCGTAGGGATGAGTAAGAGGGATGAGCCATTCACTTCACCACATTTTGGCATCAGGACTGATTATGACGCAGCGAATTTTTGAACTGGAAACTAAACGATTACGACTTCGAAGCTGGAAGGCTGAAGACCTGCCGGTTTTTGCTGATATGACCGCAGACCCAGAGGTGATGCGCTATTTTCCCGCTCCGCTGAGCCGGGAAGAAAGCGATGCAGGGGCCAGCCGAATTCAGGGGCTGATTAGCCAGCGCGGCTGGGGATTCTGGGCAGCAGAGCTCAAAGAAACCGGTGAGTTTATCGGCTTTGTCGGTCTGCATTTTCAGGAAGAAGGCGTTGCTATTCCCAATACGCCCTTTGTGGAAATTGGCTGGCGTCTGGCCAAATCTCACTGGTTGAAAGGGTATGCGTCGGAAGCTGCTCGGGAAGCCTTGCGTTTTGCATTCGAACAAAACATCGCCGACGCAGTGTATGCGTTTACCACGCTGGAAAATATTCCTTCGCAAAAGGTGATGGATAAAATTGGTATGAGCAACACGGGGCAGGATTTTGACCACCCCCGTTTATTGGATAAACCCATTGCTGTAAAACGCCATTGCCTGTATCGCATTACCCGTGACGAATGGCTGGTTAACAACAATAGCCAGTAAGGAACTGAAAGCATAAGCTTTGAATGTCCTTAGTTTTAACTGCTTGGCTTGGCTTGGCTTGGCCAGCTACGCATTTGCCCCGTTACTCAGGGGACACGGGGCAAATGCGAAGGACGCTGGGCTTAAAGACAGTGATAAACTAAGTATCCATTTTCTTTACCCAGCTTATTCTAAGCTACTCAGCTTATTCTTAGTTACCAAGTTTTCTCATTAAGCGTTATGCCGTGCTGATTGCTAAGTGATTGAAAGTAATCAACATAGTTAATGGTGGCTATCCTGAGCAATCAGGTTTGGCAAAGGCTCATT
Organism: Photobacterium sp. GSS17; assembly: GCF_028621875.1. NCBI lineage: Bacteria > Pseudomonadati > Pseudomonadota > Gammaproteobacteria > Vibrionales > Vibrionaceae > Photobacterium > Photobacterium sp. GSS17. Next base: position 1,721,159 of record NZ_CP117517.1, read on the forward strand.
TTTGACAGCCAGTGTTGTGGTTGCCGCCGTCATCTCCACGATATCCACTTTCATTTTGCCTGCGCCCAATAGTTCGTCGACCAAATGCTGAGAGAAAGGCCAGTATTTCAGACTGGCAGCAAGGGTCAGCTTGCCTTTGCTGTCCTCAGGGACCACAAACGTGTAATCGACAATGGCAAAGCCTTTGGGGGGGATCCGGTTATCTGCCAGAACCCGGTCAACTTCCCAGACGTTCAGATCCACAATGTCGCCGTTTTTGTCTCCCAGCCAGACTTTAAAGTTACGGGTTCCGGCCTCTGTTTCGCCGTTAACGACAGCGCCAGAGCGATACAGTGGACGGTTTTTGTCGTGACTAGCACTGAAATCGATCCAAACTTCACGGCCTTCCGGGAAGCCGGTTGGCAATTTGTGTCCGGCACCGGTGTTAGTCACTTTGACCTTAATGGTTACCGGTTCGCCCGGAATAACATGGCTCGGCAAGTTCATGAACTCAATGGTTGCGGCAGAGCGCAGCATGTCCCGGGACAACTGAGCACTTTCCGAATGGCCCAGGTACTCCAGTAACGTCGAGTTACCGCCGGAAAAATCATGTGAGTAAATGTGCTTGCGATCTTTTCCCATGATGGCGGATTTGCCCGGGTTGTCTGACGTACCCGGCCCCGGGGTCATGTGGCAATCCTGACACTGGACACCTTGCTCGTTATACACACTTTCCTGCCACTCATCGTAGGTGCGTTCAATCGGGGTGCTGTTCATCGGGTGGGTGACATTGTGGCAAACGGAGCAGAATTCGGAGCGGGTGTGTAAATCAGAGAATTCGGTTTTGTGGTACGGCGATTCGGCATCGGTTCTTGGCCCCAGTTTTACGTGCATTGCCCGATTGGGGGTTAAGACGTAAGCGGCGTTGTCGTGCCCTGACAGTTCAGAAATGTTATGGCATACCTCACAGTTCACGCCCGGAAGTGTCTGATCACTGCCTATCATGGCGGAGGTCGCTTTCATACTGGTCATCCCGATTGGGCTGTGACAGGCGATACAGAAATTATCGATCTCACCCTTGGTGGCTTCGCTGGCTCGTTTAAAGAGCGCCTGATAGATAGGGTCATCCCAGGAATTCGCCATTACCGACTGGCTCCACTGTCGGTAAATTTCCTGATGGCAGCCTTTGCAGACTTGCGGGTCTTCAAACATTTCGGGTTTAAGATCCATCCCGCCGGTGCTGGCGCGGGAGGGGTAAAACGGCATTTGGGCATCAATCTCAGCCTGTGAGGTAGGTTTATGGGGATGAAGCCATTTTTCATTCCCCGTCGGGTGCTGCGCCAGTACCACAAAAGGTAATAACAGCAGCCCCCAGATCATGCGTTGAGTTAAGCTATTCATCATCCACATCGCCATACGCAGAACCATATGCTGAACAATAGTTATCCTCACGCCCCGAACATCGGGCGTGTGCCGGTAGCTCATTGTTTTCATGAGGGTATCCTTTTGGTGTCCTAATAGTGACTGCCCAGAAAAACAGTCATGATGAGTGTAGGAAAGACAAGGCTGAGACTGTGTGTCTTGTTTTGTAATCACGTATAAATACTAGGTGTATCTGTACGGATTATCTGACCGCATCCAAATGCGATTGAGGTATACTGGAGGCAAGTTGTTATCTTTTGAGGGAAAATTCGTGAAGTACTTAAAGGCGTTGGTCGCTGTGAGTGCCCTGACAATGCTGCTTGCCGGATGTGGTGAGAAATTGCAGATCACAGCAAACCCGGTAAAAGACGTACAAACCATGCAGTATCAGGACGAGCAATTGAATGTGTACTGCGTGACCGGTATTTGTCAGTTTGAGCTGTCATCCAACAAAGACATTACACTGACTGTGAATATGCATTACAGCGAAACACGTAGCTTTGACAAAATTGAAGGGGTGAGTGTTACCGGTTCGCAAGGTTCGACGGTGCAAATGCTGGGTGGTAATCGTTTCTCGATGGCGCTGGTGGCGAATGACTCACCGACCAAAATTCAGGTCGTTGATTACTACCGATAAACGCAGCTGATTCACAACAAACAAAAGGGTCATCCGAGGGTGACCCTTTTTTGTTGTTGTCGATTTTTACGCGATTGGCGGCTAATCGCTAGTCGGCGCCGGATTACTGCGTGTGATTATCTTTTCTGGTTTCTGGTTTCTGGTTTCTGGTTTCTGGTGTTTTCCGCTTCCAGTGCTTTGCGTTTGTGGCGATTAGAGGCTTTGTCTTGCGGTTTTTCTGGCACCGGCCTTTTTTCCGCAATCAGGTGGCGGATTGCCAGGATAGGGTGGCGAAGCAACATTCGCGGACCAGAGTAGCGCATTATTGTGCGAGATAGGGCTTTGTAATCGGCTTTGTAGCAGTGGATCGGGCATATTCGGCAAGTTGGCTTATTTTCACCGTAAGGACAGCGATCCAAGCGGGTGTGGGCATAGTGCAAAAAGTCGCGACAGCTATCGCACAGCGTTGGCCCATGGTGATCCCGGCAGTAGATTTTCACCATAGCTTGAATGGTTTTTAATTCGGTATCGAGACTGCCCAGCAAAACCGGGGATGGTACAGGGGAGGGGGCCTGGTTAGTCATGACTCACCTTCGACGTCATTGCTTTAAACTTATATGTAAAATATAACTTTAAAGTGGCGGTAATAATTTGACCTAAATCTTAATTTTTCGCGTAATTTGGGTTGCCGATGTTAATAGAAAGAAAAATTCACGGAATTCTGTCATGAAAGCATGCTGAATGGGTTGATTTCGTTGGGTTTGAGCAGTAGTATCCGCACCTCTTTTTTTATGGTGGTGTATATGAGCAGATTTGAGTGCCTAGAAAGAATCGTCGAGGAATATCGTAAGAAAGTTCGCGACGCGGAGTTTAATAAACAGAATGACAGTGAAGTCGCAAAAGTGTTGGTTCTGCTTGTTGGAAACTCTATGTTCAGCTTGGCAGATGAATTTGCAGATTGGGTAAATCGTGGTGGCGATCGTAGCTACGGTGGCAAGTTCTTCGTTTCTAAGCAGCTGATGACCCTGCTGGAGCCAGTAACTTTCCGTGGCGTAACTGTTCGTCGTGACTCGATCAAGCTATTCCGAATTTCTTAATTCGATAGATAACATCGATTATTCAATGACTCTCATAAAAGAAAATTGAGAAATAATTTTTAATGGATTTTTGCCCTTGCTAAATTCCATTAGCGAAGAAGGATGCCCAGGCATCCTTTTTTGTTGGCTGGCATTTAGCGCAGTCATTTCACCAGGATGGCTGATTATTGTCCGAAATGGTGCGTGGTTGTGTGATAAGTGCTCTCTGAAACGATGCTGGTGGCGTTCTGGCCGTGACTCTGTGGGATGCAGGGGCTGAGTCGCTAAAACGGTCTCAGAATGCGGCTGAGAAGGTCTAAGAGCTGGGATCATGTAAGCGTTGCATCGCGTTTTTCTTTTATGCAGCGTGATGTCACTCGGTTAGCCATTGTGGATGAAGTTTGGTATAAACGTGCCAGTCAGCCTGAATAAATGAGAAGAAATCAATGGATGCAGAATTTTGGCACAGCCGCTGGGCGGCAAACCGCATCGGTTTTCACCAGAATGATACCAACCCAATGCTGGAACGCTTCTGGCCGGAGGTAAAGGCAACGCGTGAAGATGTCGTGTTGGTGCCGATGTGCGGTAAATCACTGGACATGACCTGGTTGGCGGAAAAACACAATCAGGTAATTGGCATTGAACTGAGTGAGATTGCGGTTCGCGCTTACTTCTCTGAGCACCTGTATACCCCGCTGGTAACGCCACTGGGCAATGGCCAGAGTTTGTATGAGTTTGATGAAATTTCCATTTACTGCGGTGACTTTTTCTCGACGCGCATTGAACCGACTGATGTGGTTTATGACCGTGCAGCACTGATTGCGATGCCGGAAGCAATGCGTCAGATGTATGTGGAAAAGCTGCTGTCGTTGGTTAAACCGGGTGGCCGTATTCTGCTGGTTACAGTGGATTACCCGCAGCATGAAATGGACGGCCCTCCGTTTTCTGTGGCGAAGGAAGAAGTGGAGCGTTTGTTCGAAGGCTACCAGATCCGTCATCTGTCACGCGAAGAAGGCGATGAGAACCATCCGCGTATCCAACGTGGGGTAAGCTGGTTTGCAGAAGAAGCCTGGTTGATTTCGTTATAAACGACGGATTACGTGGTAAGTGGCTAAATAACCTGAAAGTGTAATCACGAATTGGTTATGAGCCCGTCGTAAAATCAAGCGAATCAGAATCATAAAAAGGAGCCCGAGGGCTCCTTTTTTAATGTCTAGATCTCAATGCAAGCTAAAATACCAGGCTTTAGTGCCAGATTAGTAATGCCTGCTTTTTCGAGCGCGGCCTTTAGGGCACAGTTTTGATGTAAGGTTGAGTTACAGGATCACTTTTACATCCGCAGCGGTCGCTACGGCATCATCGACGGCACCATCAATGCTGTCACGACGGGTCAGAGCCACACCCAAACGACGGCGACCATGAATATCCGGTTTGGCAAACAGACGAACCTGAGTATTCGGACGGGCCAACGCCGTTGCCAGGTTATCAAAGCGAATGTTCTCAGAGATGCCTTCAGCCAGAATCACAGCTGACGCACTCGGGCCATATTGTGTAATCGAATGAATAGGCAGTCCCAGGAAAGCACGAACATGCAGAGCAAACTCTGACAGCTCCTGGGAAATCAGTGTGACCATCCCGGTATCGTGAGGGCGGGGCGACACTTCGCTGAACAGCACCTTGTCACCTTTTACGAAGAGTTCAACGCCAAACAGACCGTATCCACCCAGCGCGTTCACCACTTTTTCTGCTGCCGCCTGAGCGGCTTGCAACGCCGCTTCAGACATTTGCTGTGGCTGCCATGATTCGCGGTAATCCCCGTCTTCCTGACGATGGCCGATAGGTGCACAGAAATGCACGCCATCTGCAGCACGGACTGTCAGCAAGGTGATTTCATACTCGAAATCGACAAAGCCTTCGACAATCACCCGACCAGCGCCTGCTCGTCCGCCTTCTTGCGCATAACGCCATGCTTTCTCGATGTCTGCCGCTGTTTTCACCACGCTCTGACCTTTGCCTGACGAGCTCATGATCGGCTTGACCACACAAGGCATGCCAATCTGCTCAATAGCCGCAGTGAACTCTTCAAACTGATCACAGAACGCGTACGGCGAGGTTGGCAGAGCCAACTCTTCGGCAGCCAGACGGCGGATACCTTCGCGGTTCATGGTCAGTTTGGTCGCGTTGGCCGTAGGAACAACGTTCAGTCCCTGCGCTTCCAGTTCAACCAGCATATCAGTTGCAATGGCTTCGATTTCCGGTACCACGTAATGCGGTTTTTCCTGCTCAATAACCGCTTTCAGGGCGGCACCATCAAGCATGTCAATCACATGGCTGCGGTGAGCCACTTGCATGGCCGGGGCATCTGCATAGCGGTCAACCGCGATAACCTCAAGGCCGAGGCGCTGACATTCAATCGCCACTTCTTTCCCCAGCTCACCAGAGCCAAGCAGAAGAACACGGGTTGCGTTTAAACGGGTAGCTGAACCAATCATCGAAAATCCTTACCGAGTGTCAGTGAATAGTCGGCATGATACCGGATTTTATGAAATGCGCAAACGTTTGCGTGTGTGATTGTATACTTGCTTTGTTGTTTATCCCCCTTGATTTATAAATAAATGGTAAAACAGATTAGGCGATAAAAGTATGGCAAGGTGCGGCGGCTGTATTTTGTTGTGACGCAGTCAAATGGCTTAACAGGAATAGCGGAGAGTATTTCATCTACATGGTTGATACACGCTACAGGCGAGGAGCATTTGTCTGTTCGTATGCTGAAAAGTGCAGCTGCAAAACGGTGTGCAGAATTGTAAAAGTTCTGTCATTCCTGCCGGTCTGGCCTCGAATTAGGACATTTTTGCGGCTAGATTACCCAGCATAAATTCAGCAATAAAAAGTAGTGGATCATGAAAAAAGCAATTCTAGGTTTAAGTTTGTTAGCGGCGCTGCCGCTGTCGGCTCATGCGGCTCAGTCTATTGGTGCCTTCTTCGGTAGCCCGATGTCGGGTGTCCAGTACAAGCATCACGATCTGCGTTTCTCGCTGGGGGTGGATGACTTTGGTGTGGCGGTAGATAAAACCTTTAATCTGGGTTCTCTGGCCAATGATCCGTCTATGAACAATTTCTACACCTTCGTAGGCGGGCAGTATGTGGACGACAAACACAATAAACTGGGCGTACGTGCCGGTGTTGGTTTTGAAGTGCCGGTCGAGCGTTTCGAGATTTACGGTGAACTGGGCCCGACACTGTACATGGTTGAAGATTTTGATGCGGATCTTGAAGGCGCGCTGGGTATTCGTTACCGTTTCTGATAGCTGTTATCCGTGATTCATGCGACTGACTCTGAGGTATAATCGAGCCGGTTCTATAGAGTCTTTCGCATGAGTTCCATCCTCATTCTTTCCGGTTTCGGAGAGAATGAGGGGGCTGTGGAATGTCTATTCCCTTGTTTCTTGTGTTATCGGTATTCTGTTTACCGGGATTCTGTTTACCGGTATGCAGCTTATCGGTTTCAGACTAGTGACATCCTGCTTTTCTGCGCAGTCCGATTTACCGTAAACAGCGAGTTGTGTCGCTATTCCTTCATTAACCCGGCTTCAATGTAATACTGTTTCGCGCCGTCATGGAGGGGAGCGGTCAGTCCGTCTTTGATCATCTCTTCTTTCTTCAGTAGGGTAAACGCGGGATGAAGCTTCTTGAACGTCTCGAAGTCGGAAAAAACAGATTTCACGACCTGATAAACGATGTTCTTATCCACTGATGCTGAAGAGATCAGTGTCGCCCCGACACCAAACGTGTGCACGTCTTTGGGATTTCCCTGATACATACCGCCGGGAATGGTGGCTACCCGATAAAAATTATTCTCTGCTATCAGCTTGTCGATCACCGGCCCTGAAACATCCACAATCACACTCTGACAGGCCGTCGTGGCTTCTTTAATGGCACCGCTTGGGTGTCCCACGGTATACACCATGGCATCGATTTTGTTATCGCAAAGGGCCTTTGACTGTTCCGACGCTTTTAACTCAGCGACCAGGCTGAAATCGGACTGCGACCAACCCATGGCCTTCATTAACACTTCCATCGTGCCACGCTGTCCTGAACCGGGATTGCCGATATTGACCCGTTTTCCTTTCAAATCAGCAAACGTTTTAATCCCTGAATCTGCTCTGGCAACCACGGTAAAAGGTTCGGGGTGAAGGGCGAAGACTGATCTCAGCGCTTTGAACGGGCCTTTCTCGGCAAAAATACTGGTGCCGTTGTACGCGTGATACTGCCAGTCAGATTGCGCGATACCTAAATCCAGCTCACCGGCACGAATGCTGTTGATGTTATAGATTGAACCACCGGTGGATTCGACGGAGCAGCGAATGCCATGTACCGGTCTGTCTTTGTTCACCAGCCGACAAATGGCGCCTCCTGTTGGGTAGTACACGCCGGTTACGCCCCCGGTACCAATTGTGATAAAGGTTTCGGATAAGGCGGAGGCGGCCAGAAGCAAACTGAAGCAGGACAAACAAGCGATAGTCAGCGTGCGGAACCGTTTCATAATGACCTCGCAGATACGGGCAGAGGAAAGAAGGGTTGGGTGTTACGTTGTGTTTGCTGATCAAGAGTGGTTTGATTCACAGAGAATGTTCAGCAAACGACATTAGGTCTGAGTCTAGACGTTGAGAGAGTGAGACTTGTCGTGGGATTAAGACAATCCCTGTCGCCTGTGGGGGTCAGCTTAGGCTATGAAACTACAGCTTCTGAAACCATAGATTCTAAAACCTTAACTGACACCCGCAGACGGTGGGGAAGAAAAGTGAGACAGCGCGCGATGCAATCAAACTGCGACCGACAGACAGCGTTATGCTCTTGCAGCCTGTTGACCCGCCGCTTTCTTATTCTCCCACTGAGTAATGAACGCCACAGAGGCAATTATGATGGCTGCGCCCAGCCACAAACGTCCTGGCGGTACCCAGCCAAAAACCAGCCAGCCTGCCAGTACATTCAGCGGCAGTTTGGCATGATCAAAAGGTTGCACAAACGACGCATCTGCCACCGCATAGGCTTTAGCGATAGCCCATTGTGCCAGTGCTGTCATCAGACCCGCTCCGAACAGCAACAACCAGCTGAAACCAGTATCGGGCATTGTGAAATCAGGTACAGCCAGAAAAATATTGAAGGGAGTGATCAGAATCAGCAGATACACCACCATAGTGGCCGGTGGATCATACGCTGACATCTTCTTCACCATCAGGGAATAACTGGCCCAGAAGAACGCGGCACCGACCGGTAACAGGCTGGCCCAGTTAAAGCCGTCGGCCCAAGGTTCAAGAATCAGCATCGCTCCCAGAAAACCTGTCAGGGTAGCTACCCAACGCGCCGTGCCGACTTTTTCTTTCAGAAAAATCCCAGAACCAATCGTGGCAAACAACGGCGAAGTCATCAGTAATGCAATGCCTTGCCAAATTGGAACCGGATAGGCAAGCGCCCATAGCCAGAGCTGGATACCTATTACCGCGAGGAAAACCCGCAGGCAGTGCATGCCAAAATGCTGAGTGCGTAGTGCACGACGAAGCCCTAGCGTCCGAAGCCAAGGGAATATCGCGACCAGAGCAATGGCGTACTGAATGAGTGCGACAGTGGTTGAAGGGATGCCGAAATTGATACTGACATACTGTGCCAGGCTGTTAACCAGGGCAAAAGCCAGTCCGGCGATCAGCATCCAGCTGGCACCCTGAATAGGATTATGTTGGTGTGACATTCAAATTGATAGGGTAATGAAAAACTTGAAAAATCATACCCGCGAGAGGAAGGATAAGAAACCGCTTTCTTTGGTTGCTGACACAAAAGTATAAAAAAACCGCCATTACGGCGGTTTTTCTGATTTTAAGCATGACTTTTACGTATTTACGATGGATTACACCGCGACGTAAGTCAGAGGAATGTCGGGATTCAGCGCTTCCAGAGTGGTCTGGGTATCAGCTAGGTGGCTGATCGTACTGTCCGATTTCTCAACCAAAGCGACTTCCTCTATATCAGCCAGCGGGTAGCCAGCCATGTTCATATTGATCATAGCGACTTGCAGCGGAGGCAGACTCGGGTTAAAAGCTGCGTTTTCTGCGTACATGCCCACAAAAACGTTTCCGTCTTTGGCTTTTAGCGCAACACCGCTGAAATTGTTGGTGTATGGCGCGTGGGCACGGTTTGCCGCCTGACAGGCCGCCTGAACCAGTGTTTCGGTTGCTTCTGTGTGCATGCCGTGATCAACGGTTGCCAGCAGGGCATCGGTGATGTTCAGGTCGGCAGGGCCGAACGATTCAGGTAAATATTCCTGCAGATTTTTTGCCTCGCGCTCAGGCAGTTGCACAATCAGATCTTTCGCTGACGTCAGCTCGTTCATGAACTGGCGACAGTGACCGCAAGGGCTGTAGTTGATGGTAATGTCCTGCAGGCCAGTTTCACCTTTTACCCAGGCGTGGCTGATAGCAGATTGTTCAGCATGAACCGTTTGCGACAGGCTGGTACCAACAAATTCCATGTTGGCGCCGAAGTACAAAGTGCCGGACAAACCGCGCACAATTGCGCCTACATTGAAATGCGAAATGGGGGTAATTGAATAAGCGGCGGCAAGCGGAAGTAATGCAACACGTAATTCAGTGTCTGTCATCTGAGTTTGTGACAGCAACTGAGCAAACACCTCAGGGCTTAGAGTTGCATCAAAATGATCCGCTTCCACGATCGGTTTGATGGCCGATGCTAAATCAGCGGGTAAAGCGCCTAAAGCATCCATTACTTTAGTGTGCATGAGTTATCACTCCGTCTTGTGTATGGAGAAATATTGTAGGCTGTGTCCTTACTTTGTTGTGTGATATTGATCACGTTATTGTTTTGTTTGTTTCATTGTTTTCATTATTGAGAGTGAGTTCACACAAGTTAATTTTCAAAGTGCAATATTTATCAGTGAGTTAGAGATTGTATTCGATTACCCACTCATTTTGTCTGTTTCTTAGTTTGGCTGATCCTGGTGAATCAATTGAACCTGTGCACTAAAGAAAACGCTAAAAAAGAATTATGCTAAGAAACATTAGCACTATTGAAACACCGCTGTGAGCAGTGGGAACAATAATGGTGCCAGAATTGATGTCATGACGCCGCAAATAACCAGTGCCAGCGAGCTGAATGCGCCTTCCTGATAATTTTCTTCTGCCGCCTTTGCCGTGCCCAGCGCGTGAGACACGGTGCCCATGGTCAGTCCTTTGGCGATAGGTGCTTTCACGCCAAAAAGAGAAAACAGCGGATAACCCAGAACAGCACCAAACAAGCCCGCGATAATGACCATGACTGCAGCGATAGCAGGCACGCCGCCAATCTGATCGGCGACCGCCATTGCGATGGGGGTCGTTACGGATTTTGGCAGAATCGATGCCGTCAGCTGGGCGTCGGCACCCATCATGAAAGCAATACCCGCCCCAGTCAGCATGGATAACACGCTGCCAACCAGACACACGGAAAAAATGACTTTCCATTTGGCGCGAATCTGGCTTAGTTGCTCGTACAATGGAAAGGCCAGAGCGACCACTGCGGGTTCCAGCAGGGCGTTAATCCATTTGTTCTGCTCAAAGTAGGTTTCATACGGTACGTGCAACCACATCAGAAGCGGAATAATCACCAGCAGACAAATCAGTAAAGGGTTAACAATCGGGTGCTGTAGACGTTTGGAGATAAGCCGTGCGGTGTAAAACACTACAACGGTAGTCAGAAGCCAGATCATTGTTTTTCCTTATAGTGTGTAGCAATGCCAATCACCATAAATACCACCAGGCTGCTGCCTAGGGTACTGAGCAAAATAGTTAGCGTGTTATCTGTCAGCAGGTCCAGATAATTCATCAGTCCGACACCGACAGGTACAAAAAGCAGTGCCATGTTCTTGATGAGTACGTGGCAGCCTTTCATCGCCCAATGAGCGGGGAGTAAACCCATCGACAAGGCAGTAAACAGGATTAACATCCCGATGATACTGCCGGGAATTGCCAGACCAGTCAGGGCCTGAATACCTTTGCCCAACATCAGGCAAATAAAGATGATAAAGAAAGAACGGAGATACGCCATGAGCCATTCACTATCAGGAATCCACACATTCATCATACAAAATAAATGTGACGCAGACCACACTAAAATGACCTGCTCGGACCATGGAAGTTAGATTGCAAAATCAGAATGTGGAGGCCACGATCATGGCGACCCCGGCCAGCGTCAGTATTGCCACAGAGATTTTGTGCCAGACGCTGTATTTCACGATTTTTTCGGTCGGGGTTTCTTCGTAATGAGGCGGGACATCTTCTTCCGGGGCCGGAAGGCTAGGCTTCAACTGGCTCTGATGTACCGTCCGGCATGTTTTGTCCGGCAGAGGCACACGGAATCCATAATGGGGCAAAACTTCAATTGGAATTGCCAGTTTGCCGTCTTTATTGAGCTTATCCGTCAGCGAATGGAAAATAGCATTGATGTCATAATGCTGCCCGCTGGCATCTTCGTAAGGGTCGATTTGAGAGAAGGCTTTTTCATACAAAGGTTCAGCGCTGATCACTTCCCCCGCGCAATAGCACAGTACTTCCAGCAGGCGGGATTCATGCTGAGTCAGCGACGTTTCTGACTTGTCTTTCCACACCAGCAAACGCAGGTCAGGCTCGAAGTCCACGTCAGGAAAACGGTAACAGCGTGTCAGAGTTCTGGTTGCCATATCAATTACTTCAATTCAAACTTCGAATCCATGAATGACAGTGTCCTGATGATTCCGCACAACCTGACAGGTGATCTCAGGTCAACCTGGTTATGCGGTAAATACGCCCAGCAGCAGGGCCAATAGACAACGGAAATAAGGTGTTGATTACACCGGTCTGATTTAAGTGTGAGCGGTGAAGGGGGGATGCGCAATTTCACTTCTAAGGATATTGTCTTAGAAAAAAGCCTCTTGCTGCACTTGCAGTAAGAGGCTAGTAGTTTTTATAGCATTTTCTGTTGGTTACTCAGAGTTGCTGGTGAACCATAAAAACAGCGAACTATCTGATTCTTTACACCAGTGACTCTACATAGTCATACACTGCTTTCAGAATCTTCATATCCCGTTCACTGGTTTGGTGTTCCATCGCCACAGCTTCCAGGTTCTGCATGTAACCAGGCAGCTTGGCTTCAAAGAAGTCCTGACAGTAATGTTTCCATTGCTGCTGTTCTTTATAATCCAGTGTCATCGGGAAGTGACGGGCGCGGTAACGGAACAACAGCGGCTTGATACGCTTGTCACTGACATTGATTTCAAGCTTACCCAGTTCTTCAGAAGGCGTTTTACGGATGATTTCCAGTGTGGAGCGATCCGCATCAGAGAAGAAACCGTCATATAACTGTGCATCCACATTATCGCTCGGCGTAAACTCACGATCTTCACTGTAGATAGCCAGCAGCTTCTCGCGCACTTCCGGGTGAGACTTCAATAGCTGCAGGTTTTTCAGACAGGCTTCACGGTCAATGCCGATACGCGCCGCATCTTCAGCACGCAGGGTTTTAGCCGGTGCAAGAATCGGACACTTATTAATGTGAACCAGCTTGAGAGGCACTGGCAACTCATCCGGCCCTAAGTCCGCTCGCTTGGTGTACAGACGTTCGCGCAGCTCATCGGCAGACAGCTCCAGCAGCGGCGCCGGGTCCATTGCCAGATTGACCGCAATTACCGCGTTCTTGTTATCCGGATGCCACGCCATCGGCACAATCCAGGTGGTATTGCCGCATTCCACGCCAAACATACCAGAAACGTGCATCAGCGGTGTCATTTCCACGATATCGATCAGGTTCTGTAATTTACGCTTGTTGCGTAGATCAAAGAAATAACTGAACAGTTTTGGCTGATGCTGTTTCACCAGCTTCGCCAGCTCAATGGTCGCATACACATCAGCCATCGCATCGTGCGCGTTAGCGTGTTCAATACCGTTGGCGACCGACAGGTGCTCCAGCTTGAAGCTAGGAAAACCATCTTCATTGGTCGGCCAGTTAATACCTTCCGGACGCAGCGCATAACAGGTGCGCATCACATCCAGCATGTCCCAACGCGAGTTACCGTTCTGCCAGCTCCAGGCATATGGGTCGAAGAAGTTGCGATACAGGGTATAGCGCGTAACTTCATCATCGAAACGGATGTTGTTATAGCCAATCACACAGGTATTCGGCTTAGACAGCTCATCATGAATGCGGGCAATAAACTCCGGCTCTGGCAGCCCTTTCTGGTGGGCTTCCTGCGGAGTAATACCGGTGATCAGACAGGCTTCAGGCGAGGGCAGGTAATCCACGGGTGGCTTACAATAAATCACCAGCGGCTCACCAATCACATTCAGATCCATATCGGTACGCACACCCGCAAACTGACACGGACGGTCATTCGCCGGGCTGGCACCGAAGGTTTCATAATCGAGCCAAAACAATGTTGGTTCATTTGTATCTTTCATAGTATTTTCCAGAAACCACTGCTTTCGTATTAAGTACTTGTTCTAACAATGGCTTTCAAATGCTATACTGTATGTATACACAGTAGTTAATTCCTGCGCAATAACGTTTGGGATTTGCATTTTCGTCCAAATCTGCGTCCAAAATTCTTGCGCTGTGTGTCCAAATCGCGTTCTAAAAGCAGCGTCCTAACAGGGACGAAACAAGGATTTAGTATGACAATCTTAGACCGGCAGCTGAAACTGATCGCCAAGCAAGAAACTTACGATGGCCCGTCCGAAATCAGTGACGGGGAAGGGCTGGTGGCCCGCATTTCACCTACCGCAAATATCACCTTTCAGTATCGCTGCCGATTCAATGGCAAAAGCCTCAGAATCAAGATTGGTAAGTATCCCGCAACTACCCTGAAAGAGGCAAGGCGGAAACATAAAATCATGATGGAATTGAGGGAATCAGGAAGAAATCCCGAAATTGCTATCAACGGTGAACAAGAATTCGTCACTTTAGACGACTGCGTAAATTATTGGCTTCAGCATTATGTCCCCACCTTGAAAAAGGGCACTCAGGCGCTCTATCGCTCCTTCGCCAGAAACTACTTCCTTGGCGCTTTCCCCGACAGAAACGTTGAAACCATCCCCGCCCGTGAATGGATGCAGTGGCTGGACGCCATTGGCACCGACAAACCCAAAACCGCGCATTCCCTTTTCGCTCAGCTGCGCTCTTGCCTGAACTTCTGTAAAAGCAAATTCATCATTGAGCGCACCGATCTTGAACGCATCAAAAAACAGAACGTCGGCACCCGCCCTGAAAACGGCAGCAGGGTACCAACCTGGTCTGAACTCGCCACTATCTGGCTGGCCATCGAACGCAGCCGCGCCAGCACCGCCAACAAAACCCTTCACCAACTCACCATGCTATGGGGCAACCGCCTCTCAGAACTCCGCCTGGCCCGCCGTTCCCACTTCGATATGAAAGCCGGTATCTGGACTGTGCCTAAAGAACTCAGCAAAACTAACAAGCCTATCCGCCGACCGATTCCCTCCAAAGCCCGAGCCATTTTAGAGCGCGTCATGGAAACCTACGACGACGTGCTGTTCCCAGGGCAAGACCTCAACACTCCAATCAGTATTGCCGCCGCCAACCGCTACATACGCCGCATACGTGCCAGCCTGCCATTAGAAGAGTGGCGCACGCACGATTTCCGCCGTTCACTTTCAACCGGTGCGTCAGAGCTGGGTGTGATGCCTCATGTGGTCGAAAAGATGTTAGGCCACGAGCTGGGCGGCGTACTCGCCGTGTACAACAAGCATGACTGGCTGGAAGAGCAGTTGGCAGGGTATGAAAAATATTCGGAGAGGCTGTTAAATTCACTCTAAACTAGTAAATATATGTATAAATACACATGCATTTATTTATAAATAATTTTATTAAACAAAAGGTTAACGGAGTTAAATGTGATTGAACTCTCAATAAATAAATTTAATACATGAAGGAGATAAAGCCGAGAATACACCGCAATGCTAACGAGGTTAATATTGTTCCATGTTATGCGCTGTGGTGAGTATGTGAGTGATTGAAACTAAAGTTGGAGTACTAGATGGAGGTTCATGGGAGGACCTCTGTCAGCAGGTCTTTAAACGAAAATACCTAGATTACCAAGAAATGGTATCGTCGCCAGGTGATTGGGGGATCGAAGGGTTCGTAAGGGGCGAGGGAATCGCTATACAGTGTTATTGTCCCGATAAATGGTATTCAAGTGCAGTTTTGCATACAAAAATTGTAGCTAAGATAACAAAAGACTTGAAAAAATTAGAAACCTATAAAATAGAGTTAGGTTCTAGAATTGGTAATGACCCTGATGATCTTATTAAGCGTTGGATTTTCTTAATACCATCATTTCCTAAGAATGATATATATGAACATTTACAGAAGAAAGAAAAAGAAATTAGAGGAAAAAATTTACCGTTCATTTCTTCTGAAATCAAGTTGCTTATCCATACAATAGATGATTACTATGATGAAATTCTAACCATACAAAATTTAAATGGGGTAAAGGTTCCATTTTCAGATTCTTATGATAGCAAAATTGTAAAAATTGATGAACCTAATGAATACTCTAACAATATATTTAGAAAAAACAAAGTTAGATGTACATCTGGCGGGGTTTATAAGGAATCGCGTCACTTAAAATTGAACGAAATTACTGAAGAAAAATTCATATTAGGTGATGAGTTAATAAGAAAAATAGAAAAATCGGCACCTGAAATATACAGGATGCTTTCAAAAAAAATTAACCAGTATGAAAAAGAAGTTGAAGAGATTTGTTGTACTTGGTTTGGTACGCCTTCCGACTTAATCGATAAAGTTAAAAGTCAGTTAAAGTCGAGGTTGATCAATGATGATAATATTACTGGTTCAATATGTAACTCTGATATTGATGAAATAGTTGATCATATGGTTTCTAAATGGATAGCACTTTGTCCACTAGAGGTTGAGTAGATGAATTCAATAAGATTTAAAAGAAAGGCGATGCCTGTCATATCAGATTATAGGCCAATGTATAAAATATCTTTGATTCTACTCATTTTGAAAGAGTGCTCGACAGGTGGGAAATCATCTTTGATAAGGCTGCATTTATTTAACTGGGCATTAAAGGATAAGTTAAGAACTGAACAGCTAATATTATCTGCAAAAAACAAAGAATTAACGTTCGATGTTTGGGGGATGGATCCGACTGTTAATTTTGCTCTTAATCATGCAGTTGAAAATGGTCTTGTTATTAAAATATCCACCGGATATAAGATAACTAACTTAGGGGAAGAGTTCTTAAAAAAATTCAAAATAAAGGAAGTTTTCCATATATACGAGGACTTTTTTTCAATAGTTAAGAAAAAGATCACACAAGGAATGGTAGATCAGATTGTGTTGAGGTGGAAGAATGAAGTTTAGAAAGCTTAAAGTTAAAATTTTCTCAGAGGGAGACTGGTACGGTTTTGAATATGAATTTGAATCTAACCTAAATATTATTCGTGGTGATAATTCATCAGGGAAAAGTACACTTGTATCCTCTTTGATATATTCCATTGGAATGGAAGAAATTATTGGAAGTAAAGGGCCATCTAGTTTGCCATATGCTTTACGCACTCATTTTGAGAGTGATGGAAAAAAATTGGCAATTTTAGAATCAATGACTTTAGTTGAAATTGAAAATTCAAAAGGAGAGATAATAACTTTCAAACGTTATATTAATTCAGAAAGTAAAGATACCAAACTTGTTCAAGTTATCTATGGTGATTATCTAACACAGAAAGAAGGCGGAATATTTGATTCTAGTCCGGTATACCTTCATGATGCTAACTCTGCAACAAACACAGAATTTGGTTTTTATGCAGTTTTTGAAAAATTCTTAGGTATTGAGCTGCCAAAGATCACTGATAACAAAGGTACTGAAAGGAAATTATATCTACAATATATTTTTGCTTCTATGCTTATTGAACAAAAGCGTGGTTGGACGAACTATATAGCTAATATTCCTTATTATGGGATTAGTGGTGTTGTAAACAAAACTGTTAGCTACTTGTTGAATCTTGATACGTTCGAAAAAGAAAAAAAATTAAATGAAAAAATTGCATTAAGAAATAGTTTGACTAAAGAATGGTCTGAAGTTGTATCAAATATAAAGTTAGTAGCAAATAATGCTCAGTTAACAGTAAGGGGTCTGGATTCTAGCCCTAAACTAGACTTTAAAGATTCAACAGTATATGTTGGCCATGCTTTAGATACATTTAAAAGCATTGATATATTATTAGAAGAAGAGAGGTTAAAATTAGAAGAACTTAACAAAACCTCAAGAGATAAGTTACGAGAACAACAGCCAAATTTAGCTGAGCAAATAGAAAAAATTCAGGACAGAATCGATGAATTAATAACTATGCAAAAAATGCATGGTGATAATGTTCGTATCAATGAGTCAAAGCTTAAACTATACTCCAGCACACTCTCTGATATTGAAGATGAACTTGAGAAAAATAAAATAACTAATAAGTTAAATAGATTTGGTGCAGATTTTAATCTTCCGATTGCGAATGATATATGTGCTACATGCCATAGTCCTTTGGATGGTTCTCTACAGCCTCAAGAAAATACAGTAATTAATATGACTGTAGATGAGAATATCAAATACTTAACAAACCAAAAATCTATGGTTAATGGACTAGTATATGGGTTGAGAAAGAAACTTGAAGAAAGTAAATCAAATGTTTTATTAGTAAATAGAGAAATTACTCGATTAACTAAAGAGCTTTCTTCATTAAAAAGAGATATTAAATCTGTAGAAAATGTGAGTGAAGTCGAAGTCAGAAGAAAAGTTTTAACTGAAAATCAAATTGAAAAACTTACACATGCAAAATTATCAATCGAAAAAGAAATTAAATCGTTGGTAGTTATATCTGATAAATATTCAGAATGTCAAGGCGATATTCAAGGTATGAATCAGTATGAGTTTTCTTATAATGATAACGTTAAGTTATCTAAGTTTGAGGATAAATTCAGAACACTTGCTGAATTGTTTTCTTACAGAAGTGCAAAACCAGAAGAAATTGAAATTAATAGATATACATTAATTCCATATTTGAAAGGAATTGAACTTAGAGAAATAAACGATAGTAAAGTATCAGATATTAAAGCTGACTCATCAGCAAGTGACTTTGTCCGATTAATTTGGTCGTACTTGATTTCTATATGCTATGTATCAAGCAAAAATAATGGAAATCACTTAGGTTTATTGCTTTTTGATGAGCCAGCACAACACTCAATGAGTTTAACGAGTATGAACAAATTACTTCTATCAATGTCTGAGTTAAGTGGCACCCAAACGATAGTAGCAGCATCATTTGAACAGAGTGATGCTGCGTTTGAAAAAACGACTGAAAACGTAAAATATAATTATATACGGCTTCCTAGCAAACTGATTCAAAGGCTAAATAGTTAATGTCGAAGAATTGTCGAGTGAAGCGGCCACCCGGCCGCTTTTTAATATCATCGCCCACACCCACCAACGTTCTCCTTCCATTCCTCAATTGCTGACCGTAACCACCTGAGCGGCATTAACGTAACCGGGTCAGGGAAGCCGCGGTTCTGGCGCCATTTGTAGATGGTGGCCTTGCTGGTGATTTGGAACATCTCCAACACTTCCTTATGACTGATCAGTTGCGGTGTTGACTGTTCGGTTGCTTCTATCAAAGACTTAGATGATTGGTCTGGTTCTTCCTCAGATTTTAACTGTGACGGTGTCACTGAATCTGGAGTTTTGACTTTATACGATACTTCGACAGCGGGGTAGCAGGCATAGTTAAACATCGTCCTTCTCCTCAAAAACTTCAAACCAGGCTTGTTCGCCGTCGGCTTCGATAGTGCCAGTGGCTGAACACTCCAGGCACTTGGCAAAGTCGCCGGAATACAGCCATTCTTCATCACCTTG
This sequence comes from Photobacterium sp. GSS17, assembly GCF_028621875.1. Classification (NCBI taxonomy): domain Bacteria; kingdom Pseudomonadati; phylum Pseudomonadota; class Gammaproteobacteria; order Vibrionales; family Vibrionaceae; genus Photobacterium; species Photobacterium sp. GSS17. The sequence continues at coordinate 1,740,207 of NZ_CP117517.1, forward strand.
TTCGGTGGTTACTTCAATTTGGCTGCCGCCGCATTTTTCGCAGGTCAGCCATGTAGGGTGTAGTGTTTTACTCATTGCAATGTTTCCTGAATTCTCGGAATTTACTGGTCAGGTAAATTCAGTTAAAAGTTGAACGCTTCTTGTGGTCGTTTAAGCCGCCGGGTTGTTTTGGAAACAGGTGGCTTGTACTTAAATCCGAAACAACGTTGTTCGGCGATTAGCCCCGCATGGTTGCAGGCATCTTTGAATGCATCTTTGGTATTCGAGGTTTTCTTTTCGAAGAACTGAATACCCTGAATGGCGCAGTACTCTGCATTCGCTTCGTTGATCCCTTGCTTCATCAAATGTTCGATGATGTTCTTTTTTAAAAACTCAGTGGGATTCATTCCGTTTCTCCCTGTCAGGTTTCTAGTTTGATGGTCCTTACAAAATCCTTGGGTCGGGTGAGCTGGTGTAACTGAATTCGGTTCAGTGTGTGCCAGCATTGGGTATCGCCTTTGAAGAAGCCGTCGCAGCCGGTGGGTAATTCACGGCTGCATTTGTCGCATTTGCCGAGCGTTACGCGTAACGCAGGAATAAAACTGTGGAACCGGTTGATCATTGAAGACACAGCTTCGTCTTCTGTCAGCGGCTGGCCGGGTGGGGCAAAGAAGGCACATATCTCGGTCAGCATTTCGAATTCTTTGTTACTCAGAACAGACGACACTGTCTTTTGCCCCAGAGCCTTTCGGCGATCACGCAAGGCTTGTTGCCGTTTGCGGGTTTGTTCTTTTTGCTTTTCCGAAGTCATCACTGTGTCTCTTGCGGTGGCTTGCTATGAATACCCAGATAGAAGGCTGCTTTATCAAGTTGAGTCATCCCGTTCGTACTGAGGTCATGCCGATAGTCTTCAATGATTGTTCTCAGCATTCCTTCAATGAATTTTGCATCCATATAGGCAGATTTAGTTTTCATCGCAGCTGCGAGTTGGGCTTCAAGGTAGCTTTCGGTAATGTCTGCATTGAAGAACTGGAAGACGGCTTGTTCATTCCAGTGACCGCTGTAATCACCAGTGTCAGCAATGGATGACCAGCCAACCAATTCTGTATGTTCGATGCTTTCTGCTGATAGCTTTTCCATCAATAGCAAAGCCGCTTCTCTCCGGCCTTCACGCCGCCAGCGTTGCTCTTTCGATTCAAAATCAGGACAAGAGCTGCTCATATATGCGCTTATTCGAGAGCCAAGTTGCTGATAAAGGGCGAACAACTCGTCGAGATGAAATTTATCTATAGCGGTATCATTTCTATGGGCAATTTTTAACTGTATGCGAGTTGTCTTGATCTGCAACTCCAGGTTTTTCCAAAACCGAAGGATGAAATCTTGTGAATCAATTTGTTTACTCATAACGATCTCCGTTTCGTTTTTTAGGGTGACTGTTGGCAATCACCCTGTGGGCTTGTGGGCAGATTAGTGGTCAGCTATACTCACTAAGCCTTTGTAATGAAGGCTCATTGCAATGTTAAACCCCGGTTCGGATTGGTCCCCGAGTCGGGGTTTTTCTCAATTCCGAATCCCATCCGAACTACTTCGTATATCTATTACACTCGGCGAAATTTCCACAATTGATGTCGAACTGGCTGATGAATAACGCTCGTGGTTTTGGTGGAGTCTGGCGGCGATATCTACCGCCAGAACGATTCGCCACAGGGTCGATTTTTTGATGCATTTTCCCCGGTACATCAACGTGTTTTCGGGGGCGTCGCGAATGACCGTCATCAGCCGTAATAGGGTGTTGTGCATTGTGCGAATGTTCAGGAACACCTGTGTTGGCGAGTTATCCAGCGTTTCTCGGCTGAAATCTTGATGGTCTATTTTCTCCGTCACGATCTTTTTCAGTGTTTCTTCATCAGGTGTTGTCTCAATCGGCAGGCCGAAAAGTCTGGCGCGGCGAGTGATTAACAACCGGATGTTTTGTGCCTGAATCAGTTTTTCAGTTAGCTGGGCGTCATGTTTTAAAGGCTTGCCCGCCTTGTTCGTGAACATGAATTCCCGCTCGACTAAGTCTTCCATTACGGCGTTGTAGAATTCGATAAGCTGCTGGCTCATGCTGCTTCCCTCAGTAATCCGTCACATTAATGTTGTCTCCGAAAACATCTTTCAGGCCGGAGATTTTGGTGCGGCGGCAGTACAGTTTGTAGAAGTAACTGGCTAACCCCATGGCACGTGTGGCCCCTTTGATGCTGCCGCTGATTCGATGTTCACCTTCGGTGATATAGCCAACGTGGAAATTGCCATTGGATTTGGCGTGGCTGTAGAAAGTGACGTTGATGTTATAGAACTCATACTCAGGGTGCTTGGCGATGAGGAAGATGGTGTCATTGCTGTACATATCCCACTCGAGTTCGATTTCATCAGCGCGTTCGTTGAGAGCTGATTCTCTCCAACAGTTTTTGATTTCATCCAGCATTTCCTGAGCATTAAGTTCTGCCGGAACGGGGCTGAGTTCATCTTTTAATAGCTGTTCAAGCAGTGGGGCGGCGTGTTGATCGAGTGCCTGGCTGTACTTTTCCTGAACCAGTTGCGCGACGAAGTGGTTGTACTCGGGAAATGAAATCTGATTTAAAGATATCCCGATGGAGTCTCCGATGGTTTTGGTGAGAGACTTGCCGAAGCCGCTGTAACTACCCATCGCGGATTTGATGGTGTCTTGCATCAGCGATTCCAGACGTTCTTCGATCATCTTTTCGATTGAGCCGTCGTCAATCATGGCGGCAAGTTTGGTTGTGACGATTTCATTCAGTTCTTTCATGATTATTCCCTTTCTTTCCTTGTGCCTCGTGATGCTTATAAGGTAAGTATGCTTACTTTATAAGTCAAGATAAAAAATAAGATTACTTACTTTTTGATGTAAGGGAGGGAAATTTAGGTATAAAAAAAGCGCCGCAAGGGCGCTTAATTCTGGGGAGATTTGGTGGTTAAAGATCCATCACAATCTGCTTGGCATAACCAATAATCCGGCAGTTACCGTTGATCTTCATCGGTTCGTATTTAGGGTTGAGAGGGACTAAGTACTTATAAAGCCCGTCCTTCTCAAGCTTCTTCAAAGTCGCTTCACTGCTGCCTTCCAGCATGGCAACTACGATTTTACCGTTTTCTGGATCTGGACACGGTTCAATAATGACCGTGGCACCATCAGGAATAGAGGGGGAACCATAAGGGTTGGTCATTGAATCCCCGCGAACTTTTAAAGCAAACGCGTTTGCAGATACTTTTGCGGTCGTTTCTTGCCACTCAACATTATCACCAAGTTCTTCAGCGGTGCATGATTCAGTCCAATGGCCTGCTTGTACCCATGAAAGGATTGGAATTACTCGGGTTTCAACCGTATGAGGGAAATGAGTTTTCGGGGCTTCTTTCCCTTCAACAATCATTTCTGGCGTTGTCTCAAGGAGTTTAGCCAGGGTAATGATGTTATTGCTGTTCGGCTTCGTTTGATCATTTTCCCACTGAGTAACAGCTGCGGCGCTTGTCTTCAGATAATTGGCGACATCTTTCTGTGTCAGACCTAGTGCCTTTCTTAGCCTTCTTATCCTACTGCCTACAGTCTCAAGCATGGTGTTAGCCTTCTTATGTTCGCATATAAGCAATGTTACTTTTTATTGAAGTAATTTATCTTGTGTTGTAATGTAAGCATGCTTACTTTTTAATTGAGGTGTTGCATATGGATAAGCAAGAAGTCATCAACCATTTTGGTAGTGGCGCCAAAGTAGCAAAAGCGCTGGGAATCAAACCTTCGGCTGTTTACCAATGGCCTGAAAAAGTCCCGTTACTGCGCGCATATCAAATCGAGCAAATCACTAACGGCGAACTCAAACGAAAGCCTGAGCCGAACAAAGCGGCTTAATAAAAAGTTATCACAAAATTATCTCATTCACTGATTACTGATAATCAGGCTAGGTATAAGGAAAAACCATGCTCAGTTTAAAAAGCGTTATGCGTAACGCTATCGAAAGTTGGCGTTGTGAAGTCTCGAAAGACTTTGTCGCTAACAAAATCGCGCACTTCTATCACAAGCTGAATCTGCATCAGGAGCCGGATGCGCCCAAGAAACTGGTGCTGAAAGTACCTGGGGCAGACGATGCTAACAACTCGCAAAACTTCTGGCGCTATAACGAGCGTATTTCCGCCGAGGCCAAAGCCAACATGATGGATTTGCTGCCGGCAGTATTGCTTGCGCTGCCTCAGCAACGGGCGCTGGATTTGCTCAATCAGTTCCTGAACCCGCTCGGCTTTGTGGTGGCGGGAAAGAGTGGGGGATATGACTCGGACGATCGTGATCGGCTGTTGGCTTCCATGAACAAAGAAACGTCGGAAGCGGTAAGTGCCGTTCTGCTTTTGGGGAAACACGCCAGCCTCGACCAACTGCGTGCGGCCCTGAAAGAACTCGTCGAAAGTAAGGAGTCGCATAACCCGCTGCTTGCTTACGTGGAACAACAAATCGCAACACGCGGCTAGCTGACCACTGGCCTAAATATTTAAGGACATTGCAATGAGCCTTTACTTGTCTGAACCCGTTAAACCGGGAGGCACCGTATGTCTGTAAGAATCATGTCTATGGTGTGGGATGACCCGTCTTTTCGCGGCAACACAAAGCTGATTATGCTTTGCCTTGCCGACTTCGCTAACGATGAAGGTTGCTGCTGGCCGAGCCTGAACCGCATTGCGCAGAAGTGTGGTATTTCGCTCAGTACGCTGAAAGCGCAACTTAATACTTTGTGCAATGATGGCTACATCAGGAAGGAAACACGCAAGAAAACGACGTCATCTGGCGAGATCACGAATGACACTAATCTGTACTGGATTGTGACTCAATCGCTGGGTAGGTCGGAATCTGACCTAGGGCAGAATTCACCTCAGCCGAAAACTGGCCTAGGCCGAAATTTGGCGGAAGGTAGGCCGGAATCTGGCCCCAAACCATCATTAGATCCATCAATCTCTAATAGTAATACCCCTGTAATCCCCAAATCGTCTGAGCCGAAAATCCGTAAGCCTCGATTACGGGCTGTGACACTGCCAAGCGATTTCACGATCACCCATGACATGGCGACGTGGTATGCCCAGCAGTCGGAGTTCATCGTGGATATGAACGCGGCAACGGTGCAGTGGAAAGACGCGATGCTGGCGAAGCAGACCAAGTACAAAGACTGGCCAGCCGCCTGGCGTAACGGAATGCGCAACGCGAACAAGTGGGCGCTGGAGCGGGAGAGCCGATCACCGGCAGCCACGACTCAGCGAATGGGTGCCAGCAATGGCAATTACGGACCACCGGAGGGATACCGATGAACTTCATGCAGCGATTGTCACAGGCGATGCCACAGCACATTCAGCCGTACACGGCGGACCAGATGGCGGAGATTCGCCAGCGAGAGGCCGAGGCGTACCAGAAGCAGCTGGACAAGGAAAACCGTCAAACCCTCGCATCAAAAGCGATTGGCCGTTCGGGCATTAAGAAACGTCACCAGAACTGCAAATTCGAGAATTACGTGGTGAATACGGCAGGGCAGCAAACGGTGTTTACGGATGCGAAAGCGCTGCTGGCGAGCTACCTGAACCGAGCATCGGGCGGGTTTGTGTTTGCGGGTACGTCTGGCACCGGCAAGAACCACTTAGCCTGCGCGATTGCCAACGAGCTGCTGCTGCACCGCCGTTCTGTGGTGGTGGTAACGGTGGCAGAGCTGATGCTGAAACTGCGCGACTCGTACCGGAAAGACGCGGAGGTAAGTGAATCTGACATTATCCGGTACCTCAGCAACGTTGATCTGCTGGTGATTGACGAACTGGGGATTCAACACAACAGCAACAACGAAAGGGTGGTGATCAACCGCATCATTGATGAGCGTTACACCCAGGAGCTTCCCACTGGCATTCTGACCAATTTGCAGAGTGAGGAGCTGGTTAAAACCCTGGGGCGTGCTGCGATTGATCGCATCATGGAAAACGGTAAGTGGGTAACTTTCAACTGGCCAAGCTACCGATCACAAGTGTCAGCGGCCTAAGGATAACATTGCAATGAGTATGAAATTTAAAGGGGTGAGTGCATGGCGATTTTAGTCAGAACCACCTCGCACAAGGATGACAAAAACCGCTGGGGAACGCAGTGGAGGTGTTTCGCGGACGCGCTGCATCTGTACGGCAAGCCCTTCATGCTGGATGTGTGCGCCGAGCCGGAAACCGCCAAGTGCGATCGCTTCTATGTGTCGCCCGAATGGTTCAGTAATAACCGGCTTTCGCAGTATGGCGTTCATGGCCATGAGACGTTCTGGTTAAACCCGAACCGTAAGATTATTGGGTTCGATGGCCTGACCTGCGCGTGGGATAACGACTGGTATTGCAACCCGCCATTCGACCGTAAGCGTGAGTTTCTGGTGAAGGCCAGTGAAGAAGCCGGGGCAGGGAAGTCGGGCATGATGCTGCTGCCTTACGAACCACTGACCACCTGGTGGCTGGAACTGGTGGAAGACAAAGCGACGGCGGTGTACACGCCAGATGGCCGCTACAACTTCCTGATGCCGGACGGCGAAACCAAGAAAACCGGCGTTAATTTTGGTTCGGTGTTTGTGCTGTTCACGCCGCATAAAGTGAAAATAACACAACGAATTCCATTTAAACGCGGCTGCGGCGCTGCACAACTGGCTGTGGAGGAAGCGGCATGAGAATCGAACGTCTGTTGGCTAAATTCAATATCAAAGGGATTAACTACGAACCGAATCAGGGTGGCCGCGGCCTGCTGAGTGTGGAAGAGCAGCTGGCGATTGTGGGCTTCTGCTGGAAAGATGCCCCCGTTGGTTGGCTGGTACTGTTCGTAGAAGGGCTGAGCGACGTGCATGCCCTGAAACTGCTGCAAACCGCGACACTGGCCGAGATAAACCGCGAAATGGAACACTGGCGCGGCACTTACCCAGAAAAAGCACTGGACGCGTTATGCTTGACTGCGATTGCGGAGGCTACGCAGCAACACGGCCAGCTTTGCCCTGAATGCCGGGGAACCGGGCGCACCACCAATAAGTACCGCGTTACCCGCCAATGCCCGGCCTGCAAAGATGGCCGCGTACCCTGGACGAACGAAACCCGCTTCGCCAAGTTCGCACAAGTGCTGCCAGTACCATACAGCCGCTTCAAGCGTTATAAACCGGTACTGGAAAACGTGGTGAAATGGCTTATCAGCAACCGCACCACCGCCATGCTGGCCATTCAGGAACGGATGGAACGAGAGGTAAGGGAGGCGGAAGTGGCGTGATTTACATAGCCCCACAGGGAAGTGGGGCTGACTGACTTGAAGCGCGGCAAAAACAGGGTATTCAATACGTTTTTTCCAGTGATCGCTGCGCTTGTTCTAATTTAAGCATCAGCTTGTTCACCTTTTTGGCTTTACCTTTCATGATTGATTTGCGTAATTTTGACTGAATAAACCGGACTTTAGCTACGTTGACACGTCGTTCCATAAGCAGGCGCAGACCACTTGCTTGTTCCATGGTTCGCCTTATGAAGCTTGCTGACACAATGTTTCCTCATACTGGAGTTCAATCTCTCGGCGAGTACTTTTGAAAATCATTGTGGGCGTTGGGCGGGAATCGCACTCAAGCCTATGACTAAAAGTACCAGTCCCATTTTGCTTTTATGGCCGCACGGTATCAAAATTTCATTGGTGTTATGGAATCGGTGTCATATTTGGGTGGGGGGTGGGGCTTAACGCCCCTGAGTGGCTAATGTCCGTAGTCCCATTTGATGTTGTTCTTAGTTCTATCAAATAAATAGGGAGCAAACACTGACAGTGCCGCAAAGCTTTATCCTTCTTTTAAAATGGTTCTGTGAAGAGTCGCTTTAGGAATGAAAACAAGATCACCTTTCTTCACATTCTTGATTTCATTCCCTGACCTTAAAATCCACATTGCCTTCAATCATGACAAGCAATTCATCATTGTGGCAATGGGTCAGGAGTCAACTTATCTTTTTATGTTTATTGGTAGGCAACTTCAGTGGTTATAGCAACACAACTTTTGGTTCTAGGTACTGTAAGTAATTCCTTGCACCATCAAAATGAAATTGAATGTCTCTATTACCAAAAAACTTACGCCAATGTTTTTCTAGGTCATTTCTTGCTTCTTGTTGTTGATGTAGATCGTCATTTTTACAGTAATCTACAACCTCGATTGTTGCATCTTTTCTTGTCATCCTTGACAACAGTTGGCGCATTTCAAAATCAGCACTTGGCAACGAATACCCAATGAATACTATTTTACTAGCCTCAGAAAGCTCGATACCCGCATTTTGCCAAATGATTCTATATTGCGGGTTCGATAAGTCTTTAATGAAAGTAGGCATTATTAAGTTTGGAGCCAATACATGCTTGCCAGCTTCTTCATTGAAGTTTTTATCACAATGACGACAAGATGAGTTTGTTGTAAAACTATGTACAGCTTCCTTTTTTGAGAACCGTGCATAAAGGCGTGCACATCTAGGGCATTGTAGCCAGTTCAGCGAACCGTGGACTTTCAACAACTTGACGTTGAACCCACCTTGACCGAGTTTCTCTAAACCAGGTTTTACACTAACGTCTTCTTCATCTTTAGAGCTGATATAACAACAGTAATCAACCACAGCATCATAGTTGTCGTTATCCGCGATAGCTTTGTAAATTGAGTTATCAAGTAAAATATCCCAATTCGTACTGATAACACTAACAGGATCTTGTTGACGATAATTACTATTCGCTCGGATTGACGATTTCTGCACAAGATATTTCGCAAAATCATCAATATACTGTTTAGATGACTCGGTCTCATCTAATAATACTTGGATAGTTTTGCCTACTACATAGAAAACCGCTTGTCGGATTTTCATTATTTGATCAAGCCCAACTCCTCGATATTGTGAGCTGTCCGATAGACATCTATCCAAAGGGGTAAATATGTCCTCAAGCTCAACTTCAGGGAATAGTGCTTCAGGCATATTCAGTTGCTTTGAAAGAAAGTCTTTGAAAGTATTGAACTCTTGTGGTTTGAATAATCCTGCATTAGAATTTTCAATTCTAAAAGCTTCTTTGATAATCGAAGCTTGTGTTGGTGCACCTGCTTCAACAGAAAATCCGGCTCCCAATACATAAACAGTTTTCATTTTTTCTCCGAATTTGAAATTTGATGTGATAGCTAGCGCCGCATTAAGGTGTAAACAACGCTACCACGAAACCTAACGATGGAATGAAAAATGCCAAGCGTTGGGAATCATTCTTTAATGCTTTGTTAGGGCTTCACTCACGTAGCATAGTAAAACTATAGATTTCAATGAGTTTGCTCTATTTCCATAATCAATAGACTCACCGTGAATTACAGTATGTCTGTTTAATTTCTCTACCTCTTCTGACATGCGCTCTTTGAGGTTAAATGTAATCGAGAGCGTGTTCATAAACGGGCTTAACAATAACTTTTGATAATCACACAAGTCAGCATCAATGATATTTTGACCAAACTGCGATAGTTTGCTGCCACGAGGTCTCATAAACAGATACCCCTGAAACTTGCTTGAAGCACATATACCATCTACTTGTGAAAAGGCTGTAGGTACTGTTAATGAGTAAAGTTTAGCTCTATGACCTGCGAATATGTCCCTCAAAACATTTTTCCTTTCGGGTTGTCTATTTACCAACTCTTGCTCAAGAACTTCGAGGTTTGATTCATAGTATTCACAAAGGATTTCATCGACTTTCTCAGGGCTCTCTGAGATGTTCTTAAGCGCTTCTCGTTGGATTCTTAAAGGCAAAGTTAAACCTACAAACCAACCATGATCAGCTAATGTAACAATAGCCTCTTTAAGCTGGTCTTGTCGGTTTTCGATATCGTTTAATAAATCCCGTAGTCCGGGAGGAAACAGCTTGTCTATTAATTCCAATTGCTGCTGCAAAGCCGGAGGAATAATATTGGTAATTGGGTTAGCTACCCTATCTATCCATTCTAACTGTTTTAAAAAGTAAGGGGGAAGCCCGCCAAAATTATCCATTTTATCTCCTGAGCCCTAGCCGCATTAAGTGGTGAGTAACGCAGGCCACCGCAGATAAAGCATTGTGTCGTAAACACTTAAGCAGAAGCAAACCGCAAATGCCGAGCGTTGGGAATCTGTCTTAAACGTTTTGTTATGTTTTGGAACTCAGATACTGTGAACATACATGCAAGTTCTTTTCAGTCATCTGTACTAGATTCTCATAAAGCTCTGTATGCTTTTGGATATATTTCAAGTTAACGTTACGGAATGACATTTTATGTTGCACTAAACTAAAGCTGTACAGTTTGAGACGTTCACTTGCGTTTTCCACTTCTCTTTGACAAGTCTCGATCATCGTAGCTTCATCTACATTCAGTGAAATTAGAGTTTCATAATCATAACGCCATCGATTTTTCTGATACTCATAACGCCACATGTCAAAATAACCAGAGTTAGTCATAAAGTCAGCGATCTGAGCATCAATACTCGGTGTACTCACAACGAGATCTGTCAGTTGTTCAAAAGTTTGTATGTCGCATCCGGCAATCTCTCTAGCATACCGTAAGATTGAATTTGTAATCTGCTTTTGAGCCTCCAACGGATTGTATCTGTGGGCAAAATCGAGCTCCTCTTCCTTGGCTTTCCGGATACAATTCTTAATTTCGTGAAACTCACTGGATTTGTATATATCTTTCGGTGTGCAGTAATCAATTTTTCGAGAAATATTTAATCCTGCGTCAGCGTATGATTGAGCTACAAGTCGAGAGCAGAATTGCCTATTCTGCTCTTTTGCTAAGAACAAGTTCTTTTTTGTCCTTATTGCCTCTTTAACAGAATATTGCTTACCAATCTGTGTTCTTGCGAAGACACACGTGGCATCAATATATTTGGGCTTGTTAGGTCTTAAAACTGCCACATGATTTTTACTTTTGAATAGCAGACGCTGGATATTGTCCGCGTGAACCCCTTTGCTATCTGAGTGGATGTAACTTCCGCTGCCTACATATAACGTCGCATGGGAGAACTTAGACCACGTCGAAATACGAACACCTTTACTCAACCAAGCTCTCTCTGCTGTTAAGATTACATCACCTTTTTGTAACAGGCTCATTTCTAGTATATACATCAATTTATCTCGAAAAACATAATGCCCTGTTAAGGTGTGAGCAACGCAATACCGAAGCTACCGCATACCACCTTAAACACAAAACGCAACGCATAGCAAAAATGCCAAGCGTTGCGAATCACTCTTAAACAGATTGTTATGTAAATTTACCTAACAAGGTTATTCATAACTATCTGGATGCTTAAGGGTCAGTAACCCAGTAGCTTGATCAATATTACAGCTATCGAAACACTGAAAATGCTCTGGTAATACGTCCAGTACTTCAGTAACAAGCGCTTCCGGAGGAAGTTGATATGTAGTGACTTTATTCCCAGCTTGCTTATCACTATTAGCTTCACTAAGAATGCAATCAATTAGATTTTTAAGGTCTTGATTTTCCATAGTTCGACATACTCCATTGATAAATATAGAAACATGAATGATGCATCAAGTTGCATTTAATATCAATTATCGAGAAATATTGATTTACATAACGCCGCGTTAAGTAGTGAGCAACGCTACCACTGAACCTAACCATACCACCTTAAACACAAAACCCAACGATGGAATGAAAAATGCCATGCGTTGGGAATCTGTCTTAAACGCTTTGTTATACCTATTTTTTCTCGACTGCTTTAGTAGCTAAAACAGCTAAACTACCAAGAGCTAAAGCACCACCGAGAAATTTAGCAAACTTCGGATTTTCCGAACATAAACCAACTAAGCTTGCGCCTAAAACAGCACCAGTTGCACCAGCGACAACTTGAGTCGAAGACATTTTTAACCCTGTAGCCCATTTAGCAAAATGCTCACAGTTTCGATCTGTTAATGAGTATTTCCACGCTCCAATTTGAGAGCGAGCAAGTTCGAGTACCTCTGGCACTGGGCGGTCGTAAGTAACTTTAGCTGGATAGGTATGTTTACCTTGAGTTACAACATCCCAACTTTCTTCTTGAACAGTGCCATTTCGCTGAGTTGCAGAAATAAGCATAGGTAGACCCTTTTCGCATAAAGAATCTGAAACTAGAGACCAGTGCTGATAAACACCGAAGTTGCTGACAACAATATCGCCAGCATTTAGATTTTGAATTGACATATGTATCCCTACATTTGATTAATTGACAATATCAATATGTGGGCATATTTCGGAAACTCAAGTGGTTGTATAGGTATAACGCCCTGTTAAGGTGTGAGCAACGCAATACCGATGCTTCCGCATGCCACCTTAAACACTGAACACAACGCATAGTTAAAATGCCACGCGTTGCGAATCACTCTTAAACAGTTTGTTAGTTTTTGTCCATTTCGATACGAGAACGAAGCTTTTTTACGTCCGCATCTAGTTGGTTAAAGAAATCTTCCATTTCTTGATATGTTTCACCAGCGAGCTTTTTATAGACTTTAGATAGCTGCTCTTGGGTAACATTAGGGTCATCACCATCCCCAACACTATAACCTTCCGTCATATCTGCTTCTTTAATATACTCAGCAGCGTTCATTCGAAGAAATGAAAACCGTTGTTCAAGTTCATTTGAGATATACAGCTGATTTTCGATAACCAGCTTTCGTAATGATGAGTAAATTGAGTAGTATGCATTCCCCCAATCTTCGGTTTCCTCAGTTACGAAATCTTCATTCATTTTGGTAGTATAAGCATTTTTAATTTTCAATAATTCGAGATAAGTTGACACTCGATTCTGAAAGAAGCCTTGGTACACTTCCAAGGATATTCCATTAAACTCTTCTCTACTTTTCAATTCCGCATCAGCTCTAGTTTTAAAGCTAGAAAGTGCGAATTCTGATTTTGATTTAAGTGTTAGTAACTCCGCGTCATACTTTGCTGCAGTTTGCTTCGAAATTCGATCTAACCAAATTTTTCCTAAAAAGTGAGCGAAGCCCGCAATTACGACCGAAGCACCACCAAGTGATGCCAATACTGAACCAATCAATTCCCAATACATTCTGATATTTCCTTAAAACTAACGCCCAATTAAGGTGTGAAGCACGCGACCACGACACTTAACTTGACCCCCGTAATCACTGAATTTAACTCAAACCTAAAATGCCAAGCGTGCTGAATCACTCTTAAATTGTTTGTTATGCGCCTTATGCCAATGATATAATTGAAGTTTTACCTAGCTAGTACTAAGTTATGAACATAACCATTGATAAGGATATCCGTAAAGCCGATCAACGAATTGCTTATGCTACCAGAAGACTGAAGCAGGCAAATAGCTCCGATATTATTACAATTGTTGTTATTTTCAACAATGGGGGGTTTACACCTGCAATTGAAAGGCTCGTTGATGCCATAGATAAAACAAAAGCGTTCCAAGTACACTTAGTTTTTTCTGGTTATGCTGTTAGTTCTGCTGCATATCTATTTGCTTACTACGTTTTCTATAATAAAAAAAGGACAAATATTACAGTACACGTAAAGCGTTCACTATCGTTAGTGTACCACAAACCACGCACCCCAGTGCCAAGTAGCAATACTGGTGAGGTCATCTTTGCCAACACTTTACCCCCTCCTTATCCTACTGGTTATCAACTATTAATCAATACAACCACTAGGTTTGACAACGTATTTGATAGTATGATGAAGCACTTTAGGGCTTCGAATAGTCAAATTGCTCACAACCTTGAAGATGTCTATAATTACAACGGTGATATTCAGATTATGTTTGATGCAGGAAAGTACCGATGAAACCAATAACCCCTGAACAAGTCGAAAGAGCTAGAGAGATCCTTGAGAAAAAGAAAGCAGATCGTAAGAAGCCAACCAAAACAGAGATCTTGAACAAGATTAATGAGATGAAACTTGTAAAGCAGCTAGAGAAAGATGAAGAGTTTGATATTTATTAAGTTCGTTTTCATGCCATCGGTCTCTGGCGCATAACAATTTATTAGACGGCTCCGCGCCTGTTTAGTCCGTTTCCAGGCTGCCGTTTAGTTCCCAAACCACCGACGATGAACATATATCAATCAATGCAATAGGGCAGGCGGTGCTCGTTGAGCTGCATACATTCTGGCTTTGTGCCCGATAGTATTCCCAAAACTGACTATGCCGCTTACCTGTATATATATTCAGTATTTTCAACTGGTTACGATAACGATTTCATTATTGCCAATGTTAACCTTGGTTCCAGTTTTGATGTATACACTGCGTCACACTATTGGTGATTTGTGTGATCAAACACTGATCTATTTGATGCGTATCATGTGTAACTGAGAAAGGTGAAAGGAGTGTCTCAATGGGGTTGATATGTGACTCACATCATACAGCCACTATATGTAGTGGGTGAGTGTTGACACTCACCCCTAAATGACGCACACTTTCCACGTTGGAAAACCTCGCCTGATGGCGGGGTTTTTTCGTTTTAGCACTATCAACACCAAACGGCGCTGCTGACCTTCGGGTTCGCGGCGCTTTTTTGTATGGGTGGAAAGCATGCAGGAAAAGCTATCGTCAGCGTTGTCGTACTTTTGTGCCTCGCTGCTGGCTTTCTTCGGGGCGTTCTCGTTGCAGGACTGGGCTACCGTCATCGGTATTCTGTTTGCCGCGGGCACGTTTGCCAATAACTGGTACTACCGTAAGAAGAGCTATAAGTTGCTGCAGCAGCACCCTCAGTTGAGGGAGCTGTATGAAGACGTCAACAGTTAAGCGTTGTTCGGCTGCTGTAATTTTGGGTCTGCTGTCGCTTTTGCCGTCCGGTTCGCTGAAAACCAGTGAAACCGGCATGAAGCTGATTATGGATTACGAGGGGTGCCAGTTAAACGCGTATCAATGTTCTGCCAATGTCTGGACTAACGGTTATGGCCACACGGTTGGGGTAACGCCGAATTCGGTGGTGACCCATGAAGAAGTGGTCGGGAACCTGGTTAGCGATGTGCAATCGGCGGAAGCGGTGGTTGATAAGTGGGTGACGGTGCCTATGCAGCAGCATCAGTTCGATGCGTTCGTCAGTTTTGTGTTTAACGTCGGGTCAGGGAATTTTCAGCGGTCTACGTTGCTGAAAAAGCTCAACGCCGAAGATTACACCGGCGCGTGTAACGAGTTAACCCGCTGGGTGTATGCCGATGGCCAGCGCCTGAGCGGGCTAGTACGGCGCCGACATGCCGAAAGGGAGGTGTGCCTGAATGCTCACTCGCCTTAGGTTTTACCTTGGTGTCGGGCTGGGTGGGTCGCTGGCGGTCAGCCTATTGTTCAATTATTCCCAATCTCTCCTCAATCAGAACTTGAGCACATCGCTCTCGGCTTCTCAGCAATCTGTTGAATCATTAAAGGCTAACAATCATGCACTGGCTAATAAGGTGCAGGGTTGGGTGCAGGCGCGTGATGCGGCGCAACTGGCCGCAGATGTGGTTCAGCAGGAGGTGGCGCAGCTGCGGCACGATGCGAAGGTGCGTGTTGAGGGGATTCGGACGGTGATTCAACATGAAGATTGCTATACCCGGCCTTTGCCTCGTGCTGTTACTGACCGGATGCACTACGACTGACGTTGTGACGGAATACCGGGAGGTGGTGATTAAGCCTCCCGCTTCTGACTTAACTGTGTGTCTGCAGCCTTTTGATTTGCCTCCCGCAACGTATGGGGAGGCAGTCGAACGCGATCCTGTGTGGTTTGCGGCATGGAAAGAGTGCGCCAACAAGATTTTGCGCCTGAGAGCCTTTTATGGTTTTGAGCCTGGTTTTAAAACTGGTTTTGATCAGGGCTTTCAGGCTTTACCGAATACGGGCGAATAAGTCATTACCTATTGGGTGGTCGTCCACCGTTACCTTACGTCGCCCGTCCTTATTCTTTTCTTCTCATTTCAAGTCATTCTCTTCTAGTAACTCTCCAGAGCGTGGGTACCTCGCTGTGTTCATTGTTAGCGATGACCGTGAGCAGCTGTAGGCTGCTCGTCCTTGAGCGCGAGCGCAATGAGTCATTCAATAAGGTACAAGCAGGGCCGAGAACAGCCCCATTAACGGAAACGTCAGCCGAATGCGAGAAAGTGGCGTGACACCCGGAGAGACGGGACCAACTGGTTTAATGGTTATGTCTACCAAGCGATTACGAATATCAGACAGTAATATCCGGAAGTATTTAAAAAGTGATGCTGTCACGCGTTTACGGGATGAACGTTACGCGCTGGAGCTTCGCTTTCATAAAAGCCGTGAGAGTGCGACCTGGTGGCTTATCGATAAACGGAAAAGCAATGGCCGGGAAGGCAGGCCAAACTGGGAGCGCTTAGGCACATGGCCGCGGTTAACGGCGGGTTCGCTGTTTGAACTGCTGCCGCTAAAGATTGCGCGCATGGCAACCGGCACGGATGAGATTGTGACCGACTGGTATACGTTCGGGGATTGCCTGAACTGGTATGCCGACCATGTAGAGAGCAGTCATTTCCTGAGTAAAGAGCGCAAAAGCACGGTGAAGTCGGCGATTCGTCGGCATTTGATGCCTGCGGTGGCGGAGCTGCCATTGGCGGGAGTGCGCAAACATCACATTAAAGATCAACTGATATGGCCGTTGCACAACCGGTATTCGCTGCGCACGGTGAAGAGCTATTTTGCGATTCTGAAGGCGGCGTTTAATCAGGCGGTGCGGGAAGAGCACCTGACGGTGAACCCGATAGCGGCCATGAATTTCAGTGATTTCATCAGTAAGAAGATTCCGCCCAATGAAGGGAGGTTACAGCCCGATATGGTGACTGTGTTATTTGAGCAACTGAAAGCGGTGCCGGTACAGCAGCAGGTGTTTGTGCTGATGCAGTTGGGACACGGTACGCGAATTACGGAAACTCGGTTGGCGCGCTGGCGGTGGATTGACTGGGATGAAGGCCTGTTGCGCATTCCGGCCAGTTACACCAAGAACCGGGAAGCGCTGACGTTGCCACTGACCTGGCAGATGAAGAACCTGCTGAGGTAATACCGAACAACACAACGGGAAGGGCAGTTGTTCCTGTTCCCGAACGCAAAGTCGACTGCACCTATGTGTAAAGACACGGCGAATACGATTTATGCGTCACTGAGTGGCGGCGAGTGGACCAGTCATCATTGCCGTAAGCTGGCTCGCAGCCGGTTGGCTGACCTGGGTATCGATAAGTTTGTGGGTGAACGGATACTCAATCATAAGATGTCAGATCTTGATCAGGCATACATCCATACCACAACAGAAACACTGAAACGAAAGGCCCTGCAAACCTACCACAATTGGTTAGATTTGCAGGGCTTTTTATTTTTCCATGGGAAGACAGAAGGAAGATCCTGAAATGGGATCATTTGCCCTGAAGCCAGATCCCACAAGGGCTGAGCGACCCATTACCGATTTAATCTATAAGAAAATCTGTCTTTTACCCTAAAGTGCCTGATTTTGGATGTATAGATGGCTAAATGGAGAAAAATCGAGAAGGGAGTAAATCGCGATTTTGCCAAAAAGTGGTCCTTTCTTTTTGCCTAAAAAAACGGTGTAAAAATAGGCTCTTATCGAATTCCATACGGTTAAATTTACGTGCTTCGATGAACCCTTGCGCCGCAAGGCTTCGCAAGGATTTTGGGTCCTCCCGGAGAGCCTGAATTACCACGGGGTCAACACTCGCCGTTTCTGCCTTGTTGAGAAAGGCAAAATCAGGTCCTTTCTATTTTGGGAAAAAGAAAGGAGTAACCGTCACACGTAACAGAGATTGATATGGCTGAAGTAAACCGAAATGAATTCGCTGAAATCCTGGGGTATTCGCCCAAGTGGATTGGCGACCTCATTAAAGATGGCCTTCCTCACCAAGGGGGCGGTGGTCGAGGTAAGCAGGTCGTCATTGATACGAAAGAAGCGATTCAGTGGATTATCGACCGCGAAGTGCAAAAGCAGGTCGGGATTTATGAAAAGGAAAACGCCTCGCCTAAGGAGGGAACGAAAGATGGTGAAGACCTGCTGCTGACTCAGGCCAGACGCCGGAAGGCAGATGTTGAAGCCAAGAAAGCAGAAGAAGCGGTGATTGATTTGGGTGACCTCACTCAGTTCTTGTATTCCATCGCCAACCTGTTTGGCAGTGAGCTAGATGGTGCAGGTGCGAGGACCGCGCAAGAGGTAGCTGCTGAAAATGACCCAGTTAAATGTAAATTCATTATCGACCAGGAAAACCGACGTATCCGGGCTTCCACCGCCGACGGCATCTGTGCGTTCGTTGCTGACTATCTTGCAGAACACAGCAGAGATGGTGAGAGGGAAACCACTGAGGAACGCAGCGCAGTGGGCGTCTGAAAACCGGATTATGCCGCCGGGCTCGCCGATACCGGGGCCGTTCGATACCACGTCAACGCCATACATGATTCCGGTTTGTCAGGCCTTTGCTGATCCGGCCTTCAACAAGATTACCTTTGTGATGGGTACCCAGATGGGGAAGTCGGCCACCATGCAGAACGTGATTGGCTGGCGGCTGGATGATCACCCGGCGCCGATTATTTACGTCGGGCCGACCGAGTCCAACATCAACAACGTGGTTGAACCCAAAATCATGGACATGTTCAGGGAGTGCTCGAGTCTCTGGATGAAGTACGACGTGAAAAGCCCGAAACACAAAAAGCGCATTGGCGGTGTGTCGCTGCGTTTTGCTTGGGCGGGGTCGGCCACGGAGCTGGCGTCGGACTCGGCGGTGATCACCTTGGTGGATGAACTTGACCGACCGGATGCGAATGCGACCGGTGAAGGTTCGCTGGCAGAAATTGCCGAGGCGCGGGGCGATGCGTATATCGACTCCAAGCTGGGCCTGACTAGCACGCCGACCTACGGGAAGGTATCGACCTGGATACACCCCGATACCGACATGACCCATTGGGCGATTGCGCCGAAAGGGAAAGTGTCCAGTCCTATCTGGCTGGAGTGGGAACAGGGGACACGGCATGAGTGGTCGGTGCCTTGTCCGCACTGCCATGAGTATTTCATTCCACGCAGCGAGTTGTTGTGGTGGCCGGGCAAGGGGACGGGTAATGAATGTTCCCCGGCCAGAGCCTCTACCGCCGCGCGGCTGATTTGTCCTCACTGCGGCGCCCAAATCGAAGACAGGCACCGCAAAGGGATGAACGCCAAAGGCGTGGGGATCGCACCCGGTCAGATGGCTCGCCAGCATGACGACAAGCATGTTGAATTCGAGCAGGACGGCCAGACGGTCATCATGCCTTACCACTCCATGATTCATCCGGTGGAAGACAACAACCATTTCAGTATTTGGGTGAGCGGGCTGTGCTCGTTCTCTGCGAAAAAGAGCTATGGATATCTGGCGCGTAAGCTGCTGCAGGCGGTGCGAAGCGGTGAGCATGACAAGCTGCTGGCGGTATACAACACCGGATTCGGTGAAGTGTTTGCCACTGCCGGTGAAGCGCCGGAATGGGAAGAGGTGTTTGCCCAGCGTTCCAGTTACACATCCGGCACGGTGCCGGACGGTGTGCAGTCGCTGATTTGTACGGTGGACGTGCAGAAAAACCGTCTGGTCTACGTGGTTCGTGGCTGGATGGCGGGGATGTCGTCACGTCTGATTGAATTCGGCGAACTGTGGGGTGATACGGACAAGCCGGAAGTCTGGGAAGAGCTGGACTTGCTGATGGATCAGGACTGGCAAGGCATGCCCCTCGCGATGTGTGGGGTGGATGCCGGTTACCGAACCGATGAGGTGTATGCCTGGGTTCGCAAACATCGGGCTCGTGCCCGGGCATTGATGGGATTCCAGACAATGCCTAAGCCTTTCCGCATGGTGAATGTGGAAGTGGACAAACGGGGCCGGACACGAAAACGCGGTGATAAACGCTGGGACTTCAATGCCACCTCGGCCAAAGCCTGGGTACACAGTCGGGTTCGCTGGGAACGGGGAACCGTTGGCGACTGGCTGCTGCCGGCTGATATCACCGAAGACTACTGTAAACAGATTATCGCGGAAGAGTTTGACGACGAAAAAGGCGTGTTCAAACAGGTTCACCGTGATAACCACTTTCTGGACTGTGAAGGGATGAACTACATGGTCGCCCGAATGCTGAGGCTGGATCGTAAGGCCGATGCGGTGGAGACGTCTCAGGTTCAACCTTCAGTGCCGTCTCATGAGACAGTTCAGTCTCAACCTAAACCTGTAAATCAACAACCCCAACCATCGCCGGCAATGCCGACCGCACCTGTTTCAAGCGGCTGGCTTAATGGCGGAAATCGGGGAGGAGGTGGTGGGTGGCTATAACCCAACAACAATGTGAGCAGATGATTCAGGCCTGCTTTCAGGCTGAGCTGGATGTGCTCGACGGGAAAACCACCTCGTTTGGTGGTCGTACCGTGACGATGGAAAACCTGACGGATATCCGTAAAGCCCGGCAGGAGTGGGAGCAGAAGCTGGCCACCCTGAAATCAGGTGGCAGCCGGGTGAAATACGGGCTGGCGAGGTTCTGATGAATTTTCTCGATAAAGTGATCGCGCCTATTGCGCCGGGATGGGCGGCAAGTCGTCTGAAATCCCGAGCGGTGATTCAGGCGTATGAAGCGGCCTCGCCGTCGCGCCTGCATAAAGCGAAACGCGAAGGCCGCAGTGCTGATAATGCGATGAACTTTGCCGGGCAGAGCTTACGCGAACAGGCTCGGTGGCTGGATGAAAACCATGATCTGGTGATTGGCTTGCTCGATAAGTTGGAAGACCGGGTTATAGGCGCCGACGGGATCATGATTGAGCCTCAGCCGCTCAGTGCCGATGGAACCGTGAATACCAAACTGGCCAATGACATCCGCCGTCGCTGGGCGGCGTGGTCGATTAAGCCAGAGGTCACCGGCATCTTTGCCCGCCCTGAACTGGAGCGGCTGGTACTGCGCACCGCGTTACGCGATGGCGAGTGCTTCGGCCAGTTGGTGATCGGCAAGGTGCCCAGTCTGGTCCATCCCAATCCGAACGGCACCGCGTTCTCCATTGAGACGCTGGAGCCGGATTTCATCCCGTACCAGCTCAACGATGTCAGCAAAGGCATCAAGCAGGGGATTCGCCACAATGCCTGGGGGCAACCGCTGGAGTTCATGAAGCTCTACGATCACCCCGGCAGCACCACGGGGATACGGTTCAAAACGAAACCGGTCCCCAAAGAACGCATGCTTCATCTCGCTTTCAGACGCCGCTTACACCAAGTTCGCGGCGTTTCTATTTTGCACGGGGTGATCACCCGTCTTTCAGACATCAAAGATTACGAAGAGGCAGAACGTGTCGCGGCGCGAATCGCGGCAGCCCTTGGTTTCTACATCAAAAAGGGTGAGGCCTCTGCGTATGACGAACCGTCAGAGCGGCAGACACCACGCTATATCGATATCGCCCCGGGGATGATTTTTGACGATCTCCGCATGGGTGAGGATTTGGGCATGGTGGAATCCAACCGGCCCAATGTTCACCTGACGGATTTCCGGAACGGGCAGATCCGAATGGTGGCTGCCGGTACCCGCTCGGGTTATTCGAGCGTGGCGCGTGATTACAACGGTACCTGGTCGGCACAACGGCAGGAACTGGTGGAAAGCTGGGACGGTGTGACCGTGTTGCAGCAGTGGTTTATTGCGCACTGGGCGCGGCCTGTGTATCGCCAGTGGCTGCAAATGGAATTGCTGAACGGGCTGGAGATTCCCGAGGGCATCGACAAGGACACGTTGTTTGATGCCGTTTACCTCGGTCCGGTGATGCCATGGATTGATCCGGTCAAAGAAGTGAAAGCGTGGCAGGAGCGGGTTGGCAGTTACGGCGCCAGCCATTCTCAGTGGATTCGGGCCAGTGGCCAGAACCCGCATGAAGTCTTCCGCCAGATTTTGGCTGACAGTGAATTCTTTAAAACGCATGGCCTTGAGCCTGTTAAACGAACCGGAGGCAACGGTGAAGAAGAGCAAGACGACAATGATGATGCCGATGGCGTCAGCAAGTCAGACGCCGACGAGGAATAACCACTGGTACTCGATTAAGGCCAGTGCCAACCAGAGTGCTGAAATCTGGATTTATGACGAAATTGGGGGCTGGGGAATCTCAGCCCGTCAGTTTGCCAATGAACTGAAAGCACTGGGCGATATTCGCCAAATCACGCTACGCATTCATTCCCCGGGCGGCGACGTGTTCGAAGGGATGGCGATATACAACCTGCTGTCTCAGCACCCCGCGCAGATCACCGTCAAGATTGATGGGCTGGCTGCGTCGATGGGTTCTGTGATTGCGATGGTCGGGGATGAAATCCAAATTCCCGAGAACGCGATGATCATGGTTCACAAGCCCTGGGGTATTCAGGGTGGCGATGCGGCCGACATGCGCCGCTATGCCGAACTGCTGGATAAAGTCGAGGGCGCGCTTATCTCGGCTTACACCAAGAAAACGGGGAAATCGGACGACGAGATTACCCAACTGCTGGAAAACGAAACTTGGATGGGAGGCGCAGAAGCGGTTGCTGCCGGTTTTGCCGATACGCTGCTGTCACCCCTTGAAGTTGCCGCTTGTTTTAATTCACACCGACTGACGGATTTTGAACATATGCCTCAATCATTCAAAAGCTTAATGCAACCTCGCAGCCAGACGACACCCCCTGCGAATGCGCCGACTCCGGCGCCAACACCAAGTCCAACCCCTGAGCCTGCAGAACCAGCGCCAGCCAATCCAAGTGCCAGCGTTACGGATAACGCGACCATCATTCAGTCACGCAACAATGCGATTAAAGATCTGTTCGCTAACTTCGGCGGTCGTCACATGTCGCTGATGAATGACTGCCTGATGGATGTGTCGCTGACCGTCGAACAGGTGAAAGACAAGCTGTTGGCCGAGCTGGGCCGCAATACCGAGCCGACCAATACGGCCAGTGCGGCGACCCACATCTTCGCGGGTAACGGCAATATTGTGGGTGATGCGATGCTGGCAGCTTTGATGGTGCGTGCAGGTCACAATGCGGAAGGTACCCAGCAAAACGACACCCGGGATAACCCGTACATGCACATGACGCTGCGTGAGTTGGCGCGGATGTCGCTGACGGAACGCGGTGTCGGTGTCGCCAGCTACAACCCAATGCAAATGGTGGGGATGGCGTTCACGCACGGTACCAGTGATTTCGGGCAGATCCTGCTGGATGTGGCGCATAAGTCTTTGCTGCAGGGCTGGGAAACAGCCGAAGAGACGTTTGAGCGCTGGACGATGAAAGGCACGCTGACGGACTTCAAGATCGCGCACCGCGTCGGGCTAGAGACGTTCCCGAACCTGCGTCAGATCCGTCCGGGGGCGGAATACCAGTACATCACGCTGGGTGACCGTGGTGAGCAGATTGCGCTGGCGACTTATGGCGAGCTGTTCAATATCGACCGCCAGACCATCATCAACGATGACATGCAGGCCTTAACGGATATCCCGATGCTGATGGGTGAAGCGGCCAAAGCGACGATTGGGGATCTGGTTTATGGGGTACTGACCAACGGCCATAAGATGCGTGACGGCACAGACCTGTTCCATGCCACTCACAACAACCTGATCACGGATAGCACCACGACAGATGTGGCGGGGCTGGATAAAGGCCGTCAGTTGATGCGCAGCCAGAAGAGCGGTGAACGTCACCTGAATATCCGTCCGGGCTTCATTCTGGTACCAACGGCGCTGGAAACCACCACCAATCAGGCGGTGAAATCGGCCAGCGTGAAAGGGGCGGATGTGAACTCAGGTGTCATTAACCCAATCCAGAACTTCGCAGAAGTGGTTGCCGAACCTCGCCTGGATGATGCCGCAACGCTGGACTGGTACCTGGCTGCCGCCCGTGGCCGCGACACCATCGAAGTGGCATATCTCAACGGGGTCGAAACGCCGTACATCGAGCAGCAACAGGGCTTTAATGTCGATGGTGTAGCGACCAAAGTGCGTATTGATGCCGGTGTCGCACCGCGTGATTACCGTGGCCTAGTGAAAGTAAAAGGTCCGGCGAAAAGCTAAGCCTGCTGTGAAAGCCGGAATGCTCCGGCTTTTTTAATGAATCCAATTCGATACGGAGAAACAACATGGCTAAGAACCTCGTTCAGAGTGGCCAAACCCTGAACTTCACGGCAGCCGCGGCGGTAATGTCCGGCCAGGCTGTGGCCATCGGCGACATGATTGTGGTGTCTCATGGTGATGTGGCAGCCGGACAAGTTGGTGTCGGGCATGCGGTTGGCGTGTTCGACCTGCCTAAGACTGCCGCCGCCGACATTGCGCAAGGTGCCAGTGTGTATCTGAAAGACGGCGAAATCGGCACTGATAACACCGGGGTATATGCAGGCAAAGCCTGGATCACGGCTGGTGGCGGTACCACGTCAGTGCATGTCGCGATTAATGTGGGTGGGGTTTAGGGCTTTTAAACTAAGGCTGAATGCCTCGGGATTCGGGGCGTTCAGCAGGGAATAACTGATGAGTAAGTGGCTTAGACGGGTTAACCGAATGAACAGCAAACTGACGAATGGATTCGGGCAGCCAGTTGTTCTGCATCTGGTCTCCGGTGACCGACAAGTGAGCGGGATCTTTGATAATCCCACAAGCTTGAGTTTGATATCAGGCGGAGGGTACGTGGCTGACTCTGACCCTGAGCTGTTTTTGCAGGATGCTGATGCAGTGGGTATTCATACTCGTGACGCTGTAACAGTTGGTGGGAAAGTTTGGTTGGTGGTGAAACCGCCTGAGCCTGACGGGACAGGCATGACGAAACTGATTTTAGGGCATCATAATGGCCAGCAATCCTCAGAATCTGCTATTCGATATTGATCTCGAAGAGCTGGAAGCCATCCAGAATATCCTTGGCGCTACAGAGAGCCAGGTAAAAGCGGCATACAACCGAGCATTGAGTCGCACGGCAAGAACGGTGCGCGCTCTCGCGAACAAAGAAGTTCGCGATGCTATGCAGGTAAAAAGCCTGAAGGCCATCAGAAAAAGGTTTCAGCATTTCAGATTAAAAAGTCCCAGTAAGCAGAAGAAGCTTGATGAGCTTCGGCTTTGGTTTGGTCTGAATGATATCTCCGTTGGTTATTTAAAAGGCCGAATTCGCCGCAATGGTACTCAGCGTTCTCCCAATGGCGCCACGTTTGTACCTAAGGGGAAAATGTCTTCGCAAACTTACGAACAAGGCTTCATCGCGAGGCGTTATAAGCGACGTTCGATTTTCACGCGAACGACGGAAGGGCGTTTTCCAATAAAGGAGGCGAGGGTGCCTGTTTCTGATGATCTTCATGTGACGATTGAAGATAAGGTATTTGAGCGTCTGCCAGAGATTTTCCTCAGGCATTTTGAAACTGACTTGAAGGGTCGCGTGAAAATGGGTCTGAATCGGAAGGGTTGGCATGAGTGATGGCATTCATTTAACTGAGTATCACGACAAAGTCAGGCAATGGTTGGTGGATAACCTGCCGTGGCTGGCTTCCATAGAGTATTACCCGGAAACACGCACATCTATGGTCACCCCCTGTGCGTTTTTCGGAGTGATGGATTGGGAACGAGCTGAAAATCAGCCCATGAATGGACAGCTGGCGGTCACATTGAATTGTGAAATCCTTGCAGTTCTTGGCATGGCCGATGCGAAATATCAGATTGAAGTACGTAACGCGGCGATGGCCATTGGCCTGAAGCTAGAAGGCGCCCGTTTTGGTTTGCCGGTAGAACCTGCCGTGTTTATCAGCGCGGAACCCGATGGCTTCAACCCCGAGCTGGATGATTACGCGGTCTGGTCGATTCGGTTTAGCCAGAACGTGGAAGTGGGTGAGGATGCGTTCAAGCCGGAAGGACTGACGCCCGCCACTGTGCTGGTTGGCGTCGCGCCGGAGATTGGGGCGGCACATGAGGCGGATTACGTGCAGGTGGTACCGAATGAGTGAGTTGAATTATATCGTCCGGGATCTGCAGCGGCGGATGGCCAACATGATTCGCCGGGGGCGTGTCCACAGTGTTGATTTCACCCAGCTGCCGCCGCGGGTCAGGGTTGAGTATGCCAAAGGCGCGGTGACTGCCTGGTTACCCTGGGTGTCGGGCCGGGCCTCGAAAAGCAGTCGATCAGATTGGGAACCATTGGCGGTCGGGGAGCAGGTGATCATTCTGTCAGAGTCTGGCGAATTGGCTGCCGGTGTGGTGATCCCCTCTTTGGCCGATGCGTCCAGCCCGGTACCGAGCACCTCGCCCGATGAGCATGTCAGCCGGTATACCGATGGCACCGAGATCAAATACAACCGCGCCGAACACAAGCTTACCATTTCGCTGGGTAGTGACGGCAATGCTGAGCTCAACTGCAAAACGTTCTACATCAATGCGGATATCCAGCATGACGGCAACCAGACCACGACCGGTGACATGACCGTCCTAAATAACGTGACGGCGACAGAGCAGGTGAAAGGAAAGACGGTGACCGACGCCGTGCGGAGCATGGGCGACGACCGGGACATCTTTAACGGCCATACTCACCGCCATGGTGAGCCCAACACCAGTGAGCCAAATTCGCAACAGTAAGGGCAGGTATGAAAGGGATGGATGCCGCGACAGGCCGCGCACTGAGCGGAATGGAGCACCTCAAACAGTCGGTACGGGATATCCTCACCACGCCCATTGGCTCACGGGTAATGCGCCGTGACTACGGGAGCCGCCTGTTCGATTTGATTGATAACCCGGGTAACCCCGAAACGGTGGCGGACATTGTGGCAGAAAGTGCCCAGGCCCTGAAGAAGTGGGAAAAGCGGATTGAGGTGTCTCGGGTTCGGGTGACATCAGCCCGGCCGGGCTCGGTAATACTCACCATCGAGGGGAAATACAAACCCAATGGTGAGCCCATCACATTGGAAGGCATTGAGGTGAGTTAATGGCAGTCGTGAATGTAGACATGAGCCAACTGCCAAAACCTGCGGTGATAGAGCAGTTAGACTATGAACAAATCCTCCAGGAATGGATTGTTCGCTATCAGGGACTCGACCCGGACTACCAGGATGTGAACGAGTCTGATCCGGTTTACAAGCTGATGGAGGTTGCCGCGTTTCGTGAAATGGTGCTGCGTCAGCGTGTGAATGATGGTGCGCATGCCACGATGCTGGCGTATGCGACTGGTACCGACTTGGATATCCGAGGGGCTGATTTTGATGTTGAGCGCCTGGTGATTGATCACGGGGATCCCGAAGCCCTGCCGCCACGCCCGCGCATTATGGAGTCAGATGAAGCGTTTCGGTACCGGATACAGCTATCCAACCGGGCCAAGAACACGGCAGGCAGCGCGGATGATTATGAGTTCTGGGCGCTGTCAGCAGATGGCCGGGTAAAGAGTATTGCCACTGACTCCCCCAAAGGCACGTTAACCGTGACGGTGTCGGTGCTGTCCCATGAGGGGAACGGCACGGCCACCCCGGAGCTTCTCCAGTTGGTTGAAGACACGCTCACGCCAAAAGGCACAAGGCCGCTCAGTGATGAGGTGGTGGTGCAAAGTGCCCACATCAATGAGTTTGCGGTGGAGGCTGAATTGGAGCTGTTTTCGGGGCCGGACCAGGCGGAAGTGTTGAATGCGGCCCGGCAAAAACTGGATGCCTGGTTAAGTGAATCTCATCGTCAGGGCCTGGATTTAACCCTGGATGGTTTCTATGCCTCGCTGAGGGTACCGGGTGTCTACAAAGTCCATTTAACCTCGCCGGCGGCCGACATCATCAATGACCGATTCAGTGCCGGGTTTGCCTCAAGCATCACACTGACCGCGAGGGTGACAACGTGACGGGAAAAAGCCTGCTGCCACCCAATGCCAGCAAACATGAAAAAGACATCGAGGCGGTGATTTCACCGCCTCTTTCTTTTCCCAACCGTGATCTCTGGAACCCGGACAAATGCCCTGAGCACCTCCTGCCGCATCTGGCGTGGGCGTTGTCGGTGGATAACTGGGATTCTACCTGGCCAGTTGAGCGCAAGCGCAAGGTCATCAAAGACAGTCTGTATATTCACCGGAAAAAGGGAACCCGGGATGCGGTCGAGCGAGCTGTAAGCGCCATCCGCGGGGATGACACCAAAATTACCGAGTGGTTTGAAGACAAAGCAAACCTGGCTCCCGGTGAGTTCACGGTGGATTACGTATCAACCGGCACCCCGGTTGACGGCTCTGAGCTGGCCAAGCTCGTGCCTGCTATCAACGCGGCGAAAAATGTCCGCAGCACCTTAACCAAAGTCGCCATTACCAGCCGGGTGGAAGCGCCGGAAAAGCATGTTGCCGTGAGCCGGCAAGCGATGCAGCTGAAAGCGGGTCCGTGGATTATTTCCTCAATGGTGAGTTCGTCAAATAACGGCATGGCTTGCATTTCACGCCAGGGCATACAGATCAAGTCCGGCCCGATACCGTTAGTGTTGGAGTAACAAACATGAGTCAACCCCCTGAGAGTCAGCAACAATATGGCTCAATTCTGACCATCCTCGGCGAAAACGCCGAGCAGAACGGTAAGCTGAAGAACAAACAAATCACCTTCACCCATATTGCGATTGGTGATGCCAATGACACCTATGTGCAGCCTGATCGTAAACAGACCGCATTGGTCAATGAGCTGGCCCGTATTCCGGTGAATTCGGTGGATGTGCTGCAGCCCACCCCCGACAGCACCCCGATGCTAAAGGTCGAGGCGATTCTCCCTGATGATGTCAATGACCTGATTATCCGTGAATTTGCCGCCGTGGCGACGTTTGATGGCAATACCTACTTTCATGCGGTGGGCAACTGCGCTCGTATTTATGTCCCCGCCCCAGTCAATAACGGTAACGTCAGCACACCGGTGACATTGGAGATGATCTTTGTCATTACCAGTGCCGAGCCGATTGTGGAGATTGATCCGAATGTGGTGACGGCCAGCCGTGAGTGGTCCAGGAATCAATTGCGTTTACTGGAACTTCAACAATATGGCGTGATTTGGCCAGAGAATATAGACAAAGTTTTACCATTGGGATTGCAAAATACGGTTGTCTCATTGCAGGGAGTGACTGGTTTAAGAATTGAATCGGTATCGAATCAACACGGAGTGTTAATTTTTCCCTGGCCTCCCAGCGGTAATTTTGGGGCAACAACCCATACCATTAAAAATATAGAGCCCAATGAAATTGCTGGTTACTATGTAACGACTGAGCATGGTCAGTTTGAATTTGTTACTCGGGATGTGCTTGATTTACGTGGCCATGATTTAGCTTCTCTTAAAAACATTATTGCTTCTGATAAAGCCGTTTATCGAACATCTGTTGCTGATTTTAATGAGCATTTATCAGGTGGAGGTGGCGATTTTGTTTATGACAAATCAGACGCTGAAACAGAAGAAAATGGCATTACCGTAATTACGCCCAAAAATGGGGGGCGGCTAAAAAAGCCAAACCTTTCTCCTATTGCATTATCAGAGGGAAAATGCCGTTCTGGGATAGACAATCGTTCTCACTTACAGAAGCTATTTGCAGTTTCAGTGTCAGAAAAAAGAGCATTGATTATTGATGGGGATTATGAGTTTTCTGGTGTCCTTGATACTGAAAATGTGTCTTTGATAGGACATGGCCGTAGAAAGTCAATATTAAGACCGATGGGGATTGGCAGCCACTTATGGTTGGGCTCATTTCTTGATGCCAGTGATTTTGCAATTATTGGTGATATGAAAAGTAATGGGCTGGTATCTAAAAAAAACGCCGGTCAATGGATACTGGATAATCTCCTCATAACAAATTGTGATAACTCGGTAGAATTATCTGAGACATATATTGGTACATTGCGAGACTGTGAATTAAGGGCGAACAATAAAAATATCGCTACCACGTCAAGAAATGGTGCTGAGGCCAGGGTGAATAATATTCGTTTATTTGGTGGTTCACTCACTCAAGCCAAAGTTGCTGCCATAGATGTCGCCGCGGGTCAGTTTACTAAGAACCTACAATTATATGGAACAAATGTTGAAGATAATGCAGCCGGTATTCGCGCCTATCAAAATCTTGTGGGAGTGCTTTTAAGTGGCGCATGGTTTGAGGAAAATGGCACTCAGATTTATGCAGAAAAAGCGTTTTCTGGTTTTCGAATGTTGGGCGGGACGATGGCCTTTAATAACCCTGATGAAAGGGGACTCGTTTTAGGCGGCAATGTCCAGGCAGGGAATACGTTTGAAGGCGTTGAATTCCAAATCCCAGACCCTCAAGTTCAATTATATTCAGTATTGCATGGCCGTCGGTTAACCATGAAAGAGTGTATTTTCAAAAGGGATGACTTTAATAGGAATGACCCCAATGGATTAGTGCGAATAATTAACAGTGCCGTCGGTGAAGGAGCTCAAAAGTATGGTTATCACACAACAGGTCAAGTGGAAAGTGGGGCAGTTACGCTGCTTCCTGGTGAAACAAAGGCAGTCAGTTTTTCCACGGCATTCTACACGCCTCCCAAAGTTACAACAGGAACACTTGGTGGTGGGGAACGTTCAGAGCCTGTTATGACAGCACCAACAATTAATGGTTTTACTATTACGAATAGAGGTGATGTGACTTCTACCGTTCATTGGCAGGCGTCCGAGGATTGAATATGGCAGTTTTAAATCAAAATTC
This sequence comes from Photobacterium sp. GSS17, assembly GCF_028621875.1. NCBI lineage: Bacteria > Pseudomonadati > Pseudomonadota > Gammaproteobacteria > Vibrionales > Vibrionaceae > Photobacterium > Photobacterium sp. GSS17. Next base: position 1,770,852 of record NZ_CP117517.1, read on the forward strand.
TGAGAAGATTTATGGTGTTTTATTGCCATATAAAAAAATTGGATTCGTGGGAATTCACGATGAATCAGTTTCAATCAATATTGAGCATAAATTATCTCAAGAATATCTTCCTTTATTTATCGATGATATTTCATTAACACTCGATGAAAGTGCTGAGCTGAGTGAAACGTTAAGGAAGACCATTTATGAATTTATCAAATCTAAAGGGTTAATAAGCGGTTTAGATTGTTAGAGATGTATACACAAAATTCTTAACGGGGCAGCTTGTCCCAAAAAAGGAAATCGTAATGACGCAATTTCTCCATGGTGTGGAAGTCATCGAGATTGATGACGGGTCACGCCCGATTCAAACCGTTAAATCCGCTGTGATTGGCCTTGTTGGGACAGCCCCAGCAGCATCCTCAGCAGTTAAAGCCTCGCACACCCTGGGCAGTGCCATCCTCAATGATGGCTTGGTGTTTACCGCGAAAACCGCAGGCACGGAAGGCAACGCCATCAGCATTGAAATGGTTGCCCCCGCTGCAGCCGATACCGCGCTGGCCGTCGACGTTGACGGCAGCAAAGTGAAGGTTACGTTGGCCACCGATGTCAGCAAAGTGGTCACATCGACTGCCGCCGACATCAAAGCCGCGATTGACGCCGATGCTGATGCGGCTGGCTTAGTAAGCGTGGCCGTGCTGGGTGATGGCAGTGGTGATGTGGCAGCAACGCCGCGTACTTACCTTACTGGCGGCGAGAATGAACCTTTCCCGCTGTATAAGCCGGTTGCAGTGGCAGGCAGCCGCAAACGGGCGGAAGGATTGGGGACGGCTGGCACGTTACCCGCGGCCATTGATGACATCTTTGACCAGACCGGTGCCCTGGTCATCGTGGTGCGTGCCGAACAAGGGGCGGATGAGGCAACCACGCAGGCAAACATCATCAAGGCCATGCAGGGCTGGCTGGACAGCCAGACGGAGACCGGTTACACCCCGCGCATCCTGGTGGCGCCAGAGTTTAGCCAGGTGGATGCGGTATCGAGTGAAGGGGAAGCCAAAGCCAAACGCCTGCGCGCTATCTTCTACTCAGATTGTGAACGTACTGCCAGTTATACCGATGCTATCAAACGTGCCCGCCAGTTTGGTGAGCGGGTTGAAGTGACCTGGCCATGGGTGCGTGTGTTCGACACCGAGTTGGCCAAAGAGATTGATCGTCCCTATTCCGCCCGGGCGGCAGGCCTGCGTGCCCGCATCGATGCGGAGAAGGGCTTCTGGTGGTCGAAGTCGAACCAGCAGGTCTATGGCATTGTGGGGACATCTCAACCCGTCGACTGGTCGTTGGGGGATGCGAACACCACGGCGAACATGCTGAACGAAAACAAGGTCAGCACCATCATCCGTGAAGGGGGCTTTCGTCACTGGGGGAACCGTACCTGCAGTGTGGATCCTAAGTGGACGTTTGAGCAGACCCGCCGAACGGCAGACATTATCAATGACAGCGTACAGCGCTCGCACATGTGGGCGGTAGACCGCAACATCACCAAAACCTACGTCGATGATGTGACGGCCGGGGTCAATGCTTATCTGCGTGAATTAAAGGCGCTCGGGGCGATTCTTGGCGGAGAATGTTGGGCGGATAAAGAGCTGAACACACCTGCGACCATTCAAAAAGGCCTGGTGTATTTTGATTTTGATTTCTGTCCGCCGTATCCGGCTGAGCACATCGTGTTCCGCAGCCGCTTAAACAATGATTATCTGGAAGAGGTATTTAGCTGATGGCAGGGGACAACTTACTGAGCCGCTGGGCTATCTGGGTCGATGGTGTCGGCAAAGCCGGGAATGCCAAAGAGTACACGCCACCGGTGCTTGAGGTGCTGACCTCTGACTTTCAGGCCGGTGATATGGATATGCCGATCCCTGTGGATGATGGCATGGCAGGCATGGAGTCCAGCTTTTCCCTGTTCGGGATGGATATCACGGTGCTGCCGCTGTTCGGGTTGCGCCAGGGGTCACGAACGTCGGTGTCGGTGCGTTCGACCTATACCGACCTGTACGGTAACAGTTATGACCTGGTTGAAGAGCTGGGCGGCATGATCACCAAGATTGAGCGTGACACCCAGGACACCGGCAGCCAGCGTGACAAGGCCATGAAAGTGACCATGAAACTGGATTATTACAAAGTGGTGCGGTCTGGTGCCGTGCTGATTGAAATTGACCCGGTTAACCACGTTCGCAAATTGGGCGGCATCGATGTCCTTGAGGGCATCCGCGCCATCCTGCAACTCGCCTAACACCCTGCGCCCGCGGTCGCATTCGTTTTATGGCCGCTTATGCGGCCTTTTTTATTGGAGTGACATCATGACATACCCAGCAGCTGAAAAAAAAGAAGTGAAACTGGACTATCCCGTGACGGTAGGCAGCCAGACCATTGAGGTGCTTGCCCTGCGCCGTCCGAAGGTTCGCGATCAGCTGATTGCGGACAAACAGAACAAGAGCGACGCCGACAAAGAAGTGCATTTAATGTCGCTGTTAGCCGAAGTGGACCCCGTCGTGATCCAGGAGCTGGATCTGGATGACTATACGGAGGTGCAAAAAGTCATCGTGGGTTTTCGCCAGAAGCGCTCAGCGAGCGGCACATCCAGCGAGGGTTGATTGTGCTGGCCAGCCACACCGGCTGGTCACTCTCTGAATTGTTGGATCTGCCATTGAACACGTTCACGGAATTCATTGAACTGCTGCCTAAAAAGGAAAAATCAGATGGTCACGCAAAACCTTAAAACGGTGGTTACCCTTGGCGGTACCGTGGATGGCAGTTTCAATAAAATGGGCTCTGCGTTCAATGAGTCGATGGGGAAGGCAACCAAAACGGTCAAGGATCTCGAGCGGGAGCAGGGCAAGCTCACCAAATCGATCCGGAAGTCAAAATTAGCCGGTGCCGATGTCAGCTTGCTCACCCGCCGGTATCAACAGTTGGGTGAGGAGCTGGATGATGCCCGGGTAAAAGCCGAGGCGTTTGAAGAAGCGTCCGGGCTGGGCGACCGCTTACTCGGGATTGGCGCGGCAGGTGCGACCGCCGTGGGGGGTATCTGGGCCACGACCACGGCGATCACCGGTTTGATGACCGTCACCAATGACAGCACCGCCACCCTGGCGGGGATGGCCAAGTCCTATGACATGAGCATTGAGCGCTTCCAGGCATGGAGTGGGGTCGCCCAGCAGGCAGGCCTGAACGGGGAGCACATCGGTGATCTGATTGAAGAGCTCAGCAACAAGTTCGGTGAGTTCAAAGCCCTGGGCGAACAGTCATCGGTGGCGGATGTGTTTGGGGCGCTGGGGATCGATGAAGCCATGATGGACGGCATGGCGGCGGCCGACCAGTTTGAGTTCATCATGGCACGCCTGCAAGGGGTGACGGATAAGCAGCAAGCTGCCTCCTTAGCGGACATGCTCTTTGGCGGTGAAGGGAACAAGGTCACCACCTATATCCGCAATACGGGGAAAAGCCTGAATGCGTTGCTGGATGAGCAGCGCCAGTTCAACATGCTGACCGAGGAAGGTGCGAGTGGTGCGGTCGCGTATGGTCAGTCATTCAAAAACCTCAGAACGGTCATCAGTTCAGCCTGGCAGGAAATATCAGGCATCGTTGGCGGTGAAATGGCAGGCGATATCCAACGGCTTGGCCAAACTGTCAGCCAGTACGTCCGGGAGAACAAGGAGGCCGTAGTCGGTACATTAAAAAGCATTGTCTACGGTGCCAAAGATTTTGCCGTGGCCGTGTGGAATGTGGGCGCCACGGTTAACCGGGTGGTGCAGGCCTTCGGTGGCTGGCAAACGGTGGGTCTGGCGGTTGCCTCCCTGATGGCGGGTCAGTTGGTTGTGGGGCTGGGCAGTATGATAGCCACCGGTTACCAGGCGGCTAAAGCCATCGGTGCGATGAAAGTCGGGATGGCTGGCTTTAATGCGGTCATGGCCGCCAACCCGATTGGGTTGACCGTGGCAGCGGTCAGTGCACTTATCTTCGCAGGTATTCAGCTTTATCAAAACTGGGATGCTGTCACAGGGTGGTTTAGCGAAAAACTGACCTGGTTCAAGACCGAGTTTCCGGCCACCTTCAACGTCATCAAGACACTATTTGATTGGTCGCCCCTGGGGCTGATTGTTAACCATTGGGCGCCGATCACGGGATTTTTTACTGATCTCTGGGGTGGCATTACCGGGATCTTCGATGCGAGCCTCGCCAGGATCTCAGGCATTTGGGACACCGTCAGCGGCTGGATGGACTCGCTGACGTTCTGGGAGAGCGATTCCCCGGCACCGCAGGTGAAATCTTATCACCAGGTCCAGCAGGACGCTGCGCAAAGCCGGACCGTTGCCGCTATCAACAGTTCCTATCCCGCCAGTAAAGGCCATACGGTTCACCAGAGCGTGGGTGAAATCAAAGTGTATGCCGCCCCGGGGCAATCCCCGGCAGACGTGGCGCAGGCTGTTCACTCTCAGCTTGGTGGTTACCAGGACAGTGCGCTCTATGATTTACCGGAGGCAGGCTAATGGCTCAAGTCATGTTGTCCCTGGGCGGCTTCAAGTTCCACATTGATGCCGCCGCTTACAATGAACTGGTCAGAACGTGGCAGTGGCGATGGCATGCCCAGTCTCGGATTGGCCAGTCTGATCTGCTGCAGTACACCGGCAAAGCCGCCGTCAAAATCTCTCTGAACGGGCAAATCGCGACCACGTTCCGGGAGGTTGGCACCCATCAGATTGAAAAATTGGCCGCAATGGGCAATGAGTATAGACCTCAGCTGCTCGTCAGCGGCCTTGGCGATGTCATGGGGTATTGGGTGATGACAGATTTAAGTGAAACCAATACCAAATTCATCAAAGGTGGCCTGCCAAGGCGCCAGGCGTTTACTCTGGAGTTGGCATTTTATGGCGATGACGTACAGAACCCGTGAGGGGGACATGCTTGATGCCATTTGTTGGCGTCACTACGGGCGGGAAAACGCCGTGACGGCGGTGTTAAACGCCAATCCGGGTCTGGCAGACCGTGGGGCCATTCTGCCTAGTGGCATTCAAATCACGCTGCCTGACCTGCCGCCTCCTGTAGCTAAGGAGTCCTCGAGCTTATGGGATTAGATTACCGTCCGGACTTTTCTCTCTCAGCCGATGGCAACGACATCACGGCTGCCATCCAGCGAAATCTGATCAGCCTGACCTTGACCGACAATGCTGGCAGTGAGTCGGATCGCCTTGCCATTACCGTGAGCCTGCCTGACACCGTGGCCACCCCGAAGAAAGGGGCTGTCCTGCGTCTTGGGCTGGGGTTTAATGGTGAGTTGATTGATAAAGGGCAGTTTGTGGTGGATGAGGTGACCTCCAGTGGCCCACCCAGGCGGGTGCAGATAGTGGCGAACGCCGCCCCGATGGATAACCGCAAGCAGCCCGGGAGTTTGCAGACCCAGAAAACCCGCAGTTTCGATGACGTTACCCTGGGGGATTTGGTGAAAACCGTCGTGTCAGAGCACGGCCTGGTGCCGCGGGTCAGCAGCGAGCTGGCCAGCATCCAGCTGACTCATATTGATCAGGTCGGTGAGAGTGACATGAACCTGCTTACTCGGTTGGCAAAACGCTATGGGGCAGTCAGTAAGCCGGCCAATGGCTATTGGCTATTTCTGAAAGAGGGGGAAGGGAAATCAGCATCAGGAAAAGCACTAAAGAACATCACACTCCATCCTCACCAAGTGACGACCTGGCAGTGTCGGTTCAGCAGCCGGAATGATGTCCGCCGGGTGGTGGCTACCTACCATGACCTGGAGAGCGGCGATACGAAGGAAGTCTCGACAGGGATCGGTGAGCCTGAATTCAAGATTGTTTATACATATCCGAACTATGAGGAAGCCAAAGCTGCAGTGGTTGCTCGCGCCAAACAGGTTAAAGCTGGCAGTGATACGCTGGACATTACCCTGCCAGCAAGAGCATCACTGATGGCCTTGGTCGTTGAAGGTCATGTAACCCTAGATGGCTTCGGTGATGTGGAAGACGGGAAATGGCGCGTTAAGGCGGTGGAATGGTCACTTAGTGAAACCGGGCTGCAGCTGAGGATTTCTGGTGACCATGGAGCACATACAATAAGCTACAACAGCTATTGAAAGTGGCTATTACCAGTTTCGCTTTTTAATTGCCATAGCTGGATTCCTGTAGGATCCGTTTTTAAACCTCAGAGGATGATAAAAAATGGGTGATCACGCAATATTAGGCCGGATAAGCCCTAGTTTAGTGAACGCAGCGCATTTCGTTCCTAATTAGGTCGGACAGGTGAAGCTGAGTAAAACGCAGTTGCATGTCGAACTCCGGGCGAGCAGTTTATTGAAGAGGTTGTTTGAGAGGCATTATCTGATGAGGGATAGCAGGTGGTTTTGAATATAGTCATATAAAACCCAGTTGATTTAAAAAGGTGTAGGGTCTCGGAATCATTACACCTTACATGGACTGTTTAGTTTGTTGTGATTGTTAGATCTGGTGCATTCGCTAATCGTCTCAACGCATCTATGAGGGCGGTATCTTCGCGAACATCTGCAATAGAATGGAGGTCTTTTCTTACCTGACTTACAGTCATTCCGTTGTAGCCTTGGTTGTTAGAACCCCATATCACACCTGCCGTTTTGGAAGAAAATACAAATTTCGCGTTCACGTTGTTTAGGTTGTTGCTCATGATCTGTTTTCCATTGTTGTGAATCCAAAAAATAATTACAGTTTTGTTGCGATATTACTCGTGTATTGTAAATTTGAATTCAAGTAATCCATTGACAGTTATAGCATCTTATATTCGGTTGAGGAAAAGCATAGGCAACTTCTTAATGCAATAGTATTGCTCATACTATACAGCCCCTTGTGCTCCTATGCCTTATCAGTCTTTGGTCTGTGAGATGGTCGTCTCACAGAGCACACGTACCATCGCCATAAAGTACGAGCTGCGGTCACACTTATACCTATTCCTCGCTAACTCCCCTATGCACAAGTATCAGGATATGGCGCTCCTGAGAAGTTCAGGAAGTAAAAACATATGTCTAAACATATTCCCTCCAGTGTTAAGCAAGTTAGTTAAAATAACAATAGAAGAGGTCCGATGAGTTGGCAAGAAAATATAAAGGTTCTTTTATCGGCTCTATGGTCATCACCACCGGTTCAGATACACCGCCATTGTCTGGCGGCATTTTCTGAACGCGTTATTATGCGTAACATCTAGGAAATTATTCGGTAGGGATAAAGTAGGTATATGCGGTAGGCTTTAAGTGTTGATCCTCTGGAAACCAATCATCAATCTTCTCAACTTTTCCACCACTCGCCTTGTAATCACTCTCCACTTGAACAATTTCTATACCGTGAACTATGAAAAGATCAGTGGTAGATGAGTTGTTACGCGCTGATTCAACTTCATTAAATGTGACATTTACAGAAGATGGCTCACCCTGTGTCCCTTTAACTTCGACAAGCCGAATTTCATTACCTCGCGAACATTTGAAATCATATGGCGCAAAGCTAGAAGTATCCTCTACTGCGAATCCGCTTGTTTCATAATGGGCTTTGGCAATTGCCATGGCATGCAGTTCTATAGCCTTTTTTTTCTTTGGATCTATGAGCCTACCTTGGCCGTACTTTGCTGTCTTAGCTTTTTGAATTAGTTTCGGTAGAGATTTTGTTCTTTTGGCAGGGAACCAGGTGTATAGAGATTGTAAGTTTCTGTGATCAATGAACGAATGCTGTAGATTCATGAATAAAAAGTGAACAGGCTTTTCACTCTCATGCTCGATGTAGTTAAGGGGGCCAACATAAACGAACGGTTGGGATTTACCATTCTGTTTGGCATCTACACGTGCGAATAGGATTACTGGTGTGCCGCTAATGATTCTGGCGATAGAGGGGGTTTTAGGGGTGTTGTTGTTTTGTGAGTCCCAATAAAACAGTTTGCCGTCATCATTGAAGATATCGTAGTACTGATTTTCTTTTTTGAAGCTCTCTTTGTTCAAGGTTACGAAGAGAAGGACGCAGTTAGAAAATGGAACAATACCCGTCCAATCACGAGGTTGGTTTGGCCTCGGCACTTTGCCTGTGTCAGCTACAGTATTTCTGGTGTAGAAATCACCGATTGCAAAGGATTCGTATCTTAGAGTTTGATTTATTGTCGACATAGGTTTGATTATCTGTATGAACTCAAAATTAAACTACCTTAACTATATTCTTCTGAAAAGTTTGAGATGCATGGTTGGTCAGGTATCAATAAGAAAAGTGAGCTGGAGTGTGTCCAGTCGGTGTCCAATTATGACTGGTTATCAGCATAAGTTAAAAATAACAATAAGTTGTAATCGATATTTCATAATCGAGCCAAAACAATGTTGGCTGGTTATTGTTGTTACTCATTATTATCAATACACACAGGTAAAAGTGTTGTCTGCCCTCATAATAACAAAGATTTGAGTTGGGTGCGGGTTTGATTTTGGAAGCATTTACTGAACCTGCTATATACATACGGCGATAGTTTAAGCCACTCTGAAACACGGCCAGCTATGCCCAGAATGCCGGGGAAAAGGGCGCACCACCAACAAGTACCGCGTTACCCGCCAATGCCCGGCCTGCAGAGATGGCCGCGTACCCTGAATGAACGAAACCCGCTTCGCCAAGTTCTGCCTTTGCCATATATCCGCTTCAAGCGTTACAAACCGGTACTGGAAAACGTGGTGAAATGGCTGATCTGCAGATGGAACAAGAGGAGATGGAGGCTGAAGCTAAAGGGTGTGATTTACATAGCCCCACAGGGAAGTGGGGCATACTTGGGGGGAAACAACGCCAAGATTTAAGTATTGACGCCATAGTTTCTTGTTATGCGTATAGTCGCTATAAGCAAAAAACCTGCTCTACCCATGTATCTTTTTCAAATGGTCCATGGATAGATTTGAAACAGTCACGGCTCTCTTCGATATTACGGTTCAAGTTGGTTGCAACTCAATCAATAGTGCATACAACTTTATCTGTATCGAGGATAACTCCTTTAACAATACCAAGATGAAGTATTTTAATACCCGTTTGACCACGACCTTTCATTCGTTTGATTGCTATTTTGTCACCAGATTTAATTTGTGATGCGTTTTTGTATTGTGCTGGTTGAGCTATTTCTTCCCAACCAAGCATCCATATTCCTTGCTCAATAAATTTCGCATCTTGATGTTCAGTTGGCTTTCTGATTTGATCAACAAAGCCCCTCAATGGTGGCGATATGGGACTATCAACACACAGCTATGATAGTTGTGGATGAGCTAGGCCCTTAAATGACGCAGGCTTCTTATGTTCGATGAGGGATGATGCTTGATGGGAATATAATTGTTGTATGCGCTATCGGGCTAAGAGCTTGGGACAGTAAACATGTGGATGAACCCACCCGCATGATTTCGAGTGGGGGAAGTTACAGGTTATCGCCTTTAGTATGTCGAATGATTATGCAGCTTGTACGTCGTCGTACATTTCAACAGCCTTTTTTAAGCCTTGCATGGTGTTTGGTAGTGTTCTCTTAATTTGTTTTCCGATCAGTTGTCCAAATAAAGGAGACAGGAAACCCGTAAAATTGACTGCATGAGTGACTTCGGTATCAGCCCCAACTTGCTCTAACAAATGTACAAACGTGATTGTACAAAAGGGCAGTTTTGTAATGGTTGTGAACGATTTATTGTGTGTGACTTCGGTGAAAACGATTTTCGCTTCTGGCCCTTTTTGGGGCTTTAATGTACCGGTAGCACCTTGGGTGAAATCTCCTTCAATAGACGAGTAAACCACGTCAGGATCCCAATTTTTCCATTCGCTCACCTGCGAATAAAAAGGATAGATATTTTCGGGCAACGCTTTAATCACTATTTTCTCATTAAATTCCATTTTACTAATCCTATCCTTATGGTTGACAGTTTGGATGTATTCACTGTGACAGCTTTAGTACCGTGCACGGGTAGCCATTGTTAGTGTTAGTACTATCAAATACCGCATTAAGCTTGAAACATTCACTTTCATACAGTTTGCGAGCAGTGTGATTACTATCGAGAACATAGGTAATCGCTTTGTCATTAATAATCTTTAAACCGTGTTTGAGCAAATTACGGCCAATGCTTTTATTGAACTCATCGGGATCGACACACAGCCATGCGACTTAGTTCTCTTATATACCTATAAATCCGACAAGGTTATCGTTGATGCAAGCAACAAAATTTCTGGATAAATAGAAATTCTACAAATCACATTCATCGGTGGTGAGTGGTACAAATGCTCTTTCGTCGCACGAACCTTTAAGTTCAATGAGCCGGGCTTTATCATGAATTGCACAGGCGTCCGGCCAATTGCTGTCTTTATATTCCCTGATAATGACGTTGTTCAAGTTAACTTACTTTTAATTCATCGATTAATAATGAGTAAAGAGCTCGCCGCGTTAATGCATGAGGGCGGATTACCAGGAAAAGCGAAAACTAAAAGTACCACTATTAGTGCTACATGTTTTAGGCATGACCTTGATGCTTGGTTCGGCAATACACGCCGTACCCAAAGCAGGAACCTAAGAGCAAGCAATAGAGAGAACTCATAACCATAAATGGCATTTTATCAGTTAGTTCAAGCATATAGGGTGAACTAGACAGCAAAACCGCAGGAATGGCGAAAATCCCCCGAACTAAAAATACGATGCTAATGAGTGCCAATATTTTATTGGTAAATGGCAGTAACCGAATGACACCCGCCCCGGAGAACGCATAGGCTGACCAAATCGCAAGCATTGTGGCAATCAAACCAGTTAATAACGCAGGGTAGAGAAACCCATGCTCACTCATTGTTGCCATCTCTTCCCCGGCGCCGAAAAATCTGTACCAATCCGCACCACCAACAATAATCGCTATGTGGGCGACAGCAGCGAGCGCTGTTAATCCTCCGGCAATTTTCAATATTTTCATGTGGCTCCCTCATTAATGTTCATCATGAACGAGTGGGTGACTTGTCCGTGAGCAGTTGGCCCTTTTATTGATAAGCCTATTTAAAGGCAATCATCCATTTCTTGAACTCACGTATTATCACATAGCCAAAGTATGCATTAATGTGCTTATTTTCTTAGGTGTCTGTCATGCTGCATGATTAACGTGATAATTGTGCTTCATTGGCTTTCATGTGAGACCTGTGTCACTTAAATCTTTTAAGTAGAGGCGTATTGATTGCTCACGCAGAACACAAGTTTGCATCGTGGTGAGCGTCACCTGTTATCAGAGAAGCTTCAGTGCTCAGTGCTTTTTGTATGCGAAAAGTTGACAGAGATGCTGTAGAAAATAGCGGTGAGCGCATTTACGCATTCTGTTTTATATGCTTTGATGCCAGTTCAAATAATACGCGATAGATGATGGAAGGGAGCACAGGATGGAGCTAAAAGTTCTGGTTGATAACAACACAATTATTGATAAGTACTATCTGGGAGAGCCAGGTGTCTCTTATTTGATCACAGAGGGTGATGTGAAGTTGTTGTTTGACGTTGGCTACTCAGATGTCTTCATTCAAAATGCTGAAAAAATGAATGAATCGCTGATGGACGTTAATTTTATTGTGCTCTCGCATGGCCATAACGATCACACCGGTGGCCTGGTTCCTCTTATTAAACATTATTCGCAAGCGCAGGATGCAGGCGTTAGCTTTACCAAGCCAATGATTATTTCCCATCCTGATGCACTTTCACACAAAGAGTATGACGGTGATGGCATTGGCTCGACTTTGGATAAGCAGACACTGAGCCAGTACTATGACATTCAGCTATCGAAAGCACCGGTTTGGATTACTGAAAACCTTGTCTACCTGGGGGAAATCGAAAGGGGGAATGATTTCGAAAATATCGATCCCATCGGCTTGTGTGAGAAGGATGGACAACTGGTTGATGATCACGTCAAAGACGACTCTTCTTTGGTGTATAAATCCCCTGAAGGCTTAGTGATCATTACTGGTTGTTCCCATGCGGGTATCTGCAACATTATCGAATATGCAAAGAAAGTCTGTAATGATGACCGAATTGTAGATGTTATAGGTGGTTTTCATTTGATTTCACCCAGTGACCTTCAATCGAAAGGAACACTTAAGTATTTTGAAGAAAATACAATCAGCAATATTCATCCGTGTCACTGTACCAGTCTGGAATACAAAATTAAGCTCTCAAAATTTTCTGATGTATTAGATGTGGGTGTTGGCTTATCGCTCAGTTATAGCTGAGTACTAAGACAAAAAACAGAGAATGAAGTGGTGCTCAATAGTAGTAATGATCAACAGCAGAAGAGAGTGGTTGGTTTTAACTATTGAGATGGTTCATCAGGAGACCGCTGGTTTAGCCCATTGGTAGACCAGCAGTTTTCAGCATCAGTTCTTGCCCCTTATCGTTTCATTTCCCCATCGCTTTTATTTTAAGCCAGCCTGTCGAGAATAAACGCGACACGCTGTGTGACGGGTACTTTGGGAACCTCAATAAGTGTGTAGCCATACTGGGTATAAGTCGCGACCATGGCTTCGTAGGTTCTCACCGCTTCGGCATAGTCTTGTTTACGCTCTGCATCATTGGTGAAAATGGCCTCCCACGGCGGGAAAATGAAAACCTGTTTATGGTATGTCAATGACTGGCAGAGTGCATCTAACTCAACCGGAACGCTCAAGTTTTCGAGGTTAGAGTAACCCACGCAGTCAATGATGCTGCGATCAAAAAAGACGGTGTCAAAAAAGAGGGTGTTTTGCCGCGCTTGATAAGCGTTGTAGTTTTTCAATTCAGCTTGAACCATCGCATCACGGAACGCGGCTTTATTTTTCCAGGGCAGGGCGTCGCCGCCATGCTTTAGTTGGCTCTGGATAACCGCGCGACCGACTTCTTCCGAGCACCTAAACCCTCTCCGAGTTAAGGCTTGAATCACTGTGGTTTTACCCGAACCGGGGCTACCGGTAAAAATGACGTTTTGACTCATGGATGAACCTCTTAAAAATGGTAGATGAAAATTAGAGAGAAAAGAAAACGGGATTTTCAGGAAAGATGCGTAACGAAAATGCAAATGAAAGCAAGGCTGGTGAAAAAGAGATTGATCAAAGCTAGCTTGATAAAGTGAGATTGATACAACTGAGGCGGATTAATGCAGGAACGGAAGAGTTACATTTTTCCATCGATAACGTTACGGCGGAGGCGGTAATAGTAGCAAATTTTGTCAGTACCGTGTCAATCCCTTGAAGTCTGGGTATTCGCTCGTGAACTCTGGCGCTCGCAGCAAGTCTTAAGGACAGTTCTTTCCGGTTTATTGAGTGAGTAGTTCATGACGATTTTGAAAAAATACTGGTTATCTCTGACCTTTTTAATTCTTGGTTTAGGCTGTTTGGTTGGATACAACATGATAGGTGCGTATGTGGCTGAAAGCGGTCAATTGGTGGAGCCGTTCGGGTTGATTCCACTGTTCTGGCTGTTTTTTCTGCTGTCGATTGTGGCTTGTCTGGTAACGCGATTCCGAAACCGAAAGTCAGGTTAATCAATCCCCCCTATGACAAAAAATGGTTTTTACTGCTGATTATAAGCCCTTGGCCGCAGACGTTTAGTTACTTTGAAGCTTTGTTTTTCAGAGGCCAGCGGGGAGAAAGTAAAGACTGCTCGAAATTACCGTTTACTCAATCATGTGCGTATGGTGTGATAGTCATCGTGGCACGATTGGTATGCGAAACGCATACCCACATACCCATCTGAGAGTGTATTACGAGGAAGAAATGAGTCTGACAATACAGTGGCAACAGGATTGCCAGTTTAACGTTGAAACATCCGGTGGCTTTTCGCTGAATATTGATGCTGATAACCAGTCTGCGCCGTGTCCGACAGAAGTGCTACTGTCAGCCCTTGGAACATGCAGTGCAACGGATGTCGTCATGGGATTGCAAGAGCAGGGTGTCGTCCTGAAATCTTTTCGCAATCAAGTGACTTACACACTGACAGAATCTTCGCCGCGCTTGTATGAAACCGTCAATTTACATTTTGTGGTTGATGGGGACAATGTGTCTGAACCACAAATTTCTGAAATTGCATCAGATGCTATCAATAAGTACTGCCATGTCTGCTTGATGCTACAGCCAAAGATTGCAATCTCTCATACGGTTGAAATCGTTGAAATTGAAAAATGCTAGCAAAGTGTGCTGTTTGTTATCTTCAATTAGGTCGGTGTATTGCATATAGGAATAGCACAATTCCTATCGTTATAACGAGATAACATTGAACCTTGCGTACAGTAATGGGTTTTAGCTGCCTAAGACCCTTTCTATGTATTGACCTCACTTTTTCGGTCAAAGGATGCGACTTGCGAAAAAGTGCGAATTTACTTGGGTTAACTATGACTCAAGTCTCCTTTTTTACTTTTATCAATTGTTGTTTAGTGAATTCCGCTCAGAATGTGCTGATGTTCTTCATGCCGATAAGGGCATAGAAATCATAATAATTACAGAACACGCCTTACTGGAAGTACAATGAAAATCAAACCGTTACCTCCTTTGAACAGCTTAATTGCATTCGAAGCGTCAGCTCGTCACCTGAGTTTTACTATGGCAGCTGATGAACTCAATGTGACCCAAGGGGCGATCAGCCGACAAATTCGCCAGCTTGAAGAGTACCTTGGAAAAGCGATGTTTACCCGAGCCAATCGTAGTATTCATCTTACTCCGACCGGACTGCAATATTACCATTCGATTAGCCAGTCACTCATGGACATTGCGCAAGTGACCGGTGATGTTAAAAAATGGCAAGGTGATCAAAAGATAACCGTAGCAACGACCAATGCGATGGCTGCGCTATGGTTGCTTCCAAAAGTAGCAGAGTTTCAGAATGACCATGAAGATATCGATCTTCGGATTTTGGCTTCGGACAATATTCTGGATTTACGACGTTTGGATTGCGATATAGCTTTATTTTATTGCCGTACTCCGCCTGCGGAAATGAAGGTGACGACGTTATTTTCTGAAGAAGTGTTTCCTGTATGTAGTCCTACATATCTGGAAAAAATAGGTCATCCGACCGATCATGAGAATGTCTTTAATAAAACCCTTTTATATCTGGAAGAATCACAGCGTGACTGGATTAACTGGGAAGAGTGGTTCCAATCTGTTGGTCTGCCTCACTATACTCCCAGAAATCGAGTGAACATTAATAATTATCCAATGTTGCTGCAGGCAGCTATTAATGGGCAGGGTATAGCGTTGGCCTGGGGATCGCTGGTTGACGACTATTTGCAAAGTGGAGCTTTGGTAAGGCCTGTTGAACACGTTCTGTCGACACCATCGAATTTTTCAATGTTGGAGCCGTTGGGAAGAGGAGTCATTCCATCCAGCGTCAAACTTTTTCGAGAGTGGTTGTTGCGGCAACTGCCCGATGGAGTGGGACAAAAAGGATTGGTTTAGACTCCTGGAATAAGGTTGAAGCTCTGAATATAAAAAGCTGGAATATATATTCCAGCTTTTTATTTCGTCGCATGCTATGAAGCGTCTGTTTTACATAATCGTTTTTGAATCAAACGGCTAACTTAAGAGAGGTTTTTGGTCCACTGCGAGATCGGTATCCGGTTTATCAGCCAGATTTGCTTGAACGGCCGTTGCTGTTGCTGTCGCAGTATTCAGTTCTGTCTTCGGTTCTAACAATGGTTCAACTGGCCCGTCTAATTTATCTTTTTCTGGGTGTACATGTTCAGGCAGCATTGCCCACGGTTTAGGCTCCCGGCGAATACAATGGAACAGTGTAAGGCTCATCACCGCGATAAAGATAGCAATTGGGAAGCCTGCAATAATAGAGGCCGTCTGCATAGCTTTCAGTCCGCCTGCATATAGCAACACGCCGGCAATGGCTGCAATCATAATACCCCATAAAATCCGAATTGATTTCGGAGGCTCACTGTCGCCAGCTGCATCAAGTGTACACAAAACCAGTGTGCCGGAATCTGCCGAGGTAATAAAATAGGTTCCTAGCAACAAACAGGCAAGAGTACTAAGTAGTTTCCCAAACAGGTCAGTATCCAGATTATCAAACAGGGTAAACAGGGCACGAGTTGTATCGGCTTTTGTTGCTTCCAGAATTGGACCTCCGGTAAAAGCGGGTGGGGTTGGCTGGTTAGCTTCTTGGGCGGCGACAACCTTATTTTGATAAGCGATACGGGCATCTTGCTCCACTTTCAGTGCTGCGCCACCAAAAACAGAGATCCACAGGAAAGTGATCAGGGTTGGTACTATCAAGGCACCACCAATCAGTTCTCTAATCGTACGTCCCTTCGAAATACGTGCCACAAACATGCCGACAAACGGTGCCCATGTCATCCACCATGGCCAATAATAGGCTGTCCACCAGTTTTGCCAGCCAGAATCATTCTGCGCATCACTCCAGAAACTCATCCCTACAAGGTTCTGCGCATAGGCACCGGTACTTTCCAGCATCGTGTTTAAAATATAACGCGTTGGACCTATGTATAGCACTACCAACACCAATAACAGTGAAAGAAGCATGTTCCACTCTGACAGGCGACGTATCCCTTTACCTACCCCAGACAGAACCGATGCTACTGCGCAGGTACACAGTGTCACAATAATAATTAGTTGTGTTCCCAGGCTGATATCAAACCCGAACGCCTGATTTAACCCGGAATTAATCTGTATAACGCCCATGCCTAATGTTTGTGAGATACCAAAGGCGGTTATTGCAACGGTCAGTATGTCCACGGTATGCCCGATTGGGCCGTAAATACGTTCACCCACTAGCGGGTAAAGGATGGAGCGCAGAGTGAAAGGCAGATCTTTACGGTAGGAAAAGTAAGCCAATGCCAGTGCGACAATGATAAAGACTGACCAAGGGTGCAGACCCCAATGGAAAAATGTCAGTCTCATTGCTGTCGCTGCTGATTGATTGGTCAGTCCTTCCGTAAATGGATTATCTGCGTAATGCCACATGGGTTCGGCGACTGACCAGAAGATAAGGCCGATTCCCATACCTCCGGAAAACAGCATCGAAATCCATGACAAATAGCTGAACTCCGGTTTTTCATCATCTTTACCCAGTCGAATATGGCCATAGCGACTGACCATTAAATAAATTAGAAATCCGACAACGAGTGACACCAGACCAATGTAAAACCACTTCATATTCTGCAATAAAATGCCGGAAATCGTTTCGAAATATTGTCCGGCCTGATTAGCGAGAATGGCGCAGAAAAGTACAAATCCTATTACTACTATTTTTGATGCAATCGTAACAGTAGGGTTTAGCCCTTTCAGTATCCCTGATGTTGCTCTCATAAACATCCCTCTCAGTTCTTTGCTGTTCAGTGCTTTTAGTGTTGTTACGTTATTGTTAATTTTCGAAAGGGTAGTGAGTGCGGAAATGTGTTTCAACTGATTAATTATCATCAATTGATGATAATTAATCATGCAAATAATAGTCTTGTTATTAGTGTGGATAAATTAATTGTTCGAGATCATGCATCAATGACAAAATCTCATTAACACCCTCCAAAAAAGTCGTTTGTTTGTTACGGCATTGTTAACCAGAATCTTCTCCATTAACGCGACACGATATTGTGAGCACTGGAAGCAACTCTATTTTGCGGAGATAAGAATATGAGCAATGTCAATCAAACCATTATCCCTATTGAGCTGGTCGAAAACGTTCTGAATCCGATCAGCGAAGCGACAGGTATGCCAAACGACGCCTACACCAATGCTGAGTATTTCACCTTTGAACGTGATTATGTATTTGGCAATACCTGGGTATGTATTGGATTTGCTTCTGATCTGATAAAAAACGGCTATGTCATGCCTGTCGATTTTATGAATCTGCCTCTTTTGCTGATGAAAAATCGTCAGGGTGAAGTGCAGGTGTTCCACAACGTTTGTAGCCACCGAGGCATGAAATTGGTGCATGAAGCAGGCGAAGTACAGGGAATGATTCGCTGTCCATATCATTCTTGGACATACGACCTTGACGGTAACCTGAAAGGCACACCGCACATTGGCGGAATTGCAAAACACAAAGATGAGCGTTTTAAGTGTGAGAAACACGGTCTGAAGCCGCTGCGCTCTGCTGTATGGATGGACATGGTGTTCGTCAATTTGTCAGGTGAAGCTCCAAGCTTTGCGGAGCACATTGCCCCGCTTGAGCAACGCTGGAAGACCTTTCTGGGGGATGACGGTTTGGGCCTGTTGCGCCGCGTGAATATGGGCGGAAACCTGGAAATTGAAGTAAATAGCAACTGGAAACTGGCCGTTGAAAACTACTGTGAAGCGTACCACCTACCTTGGGTTCACCCAAGTCTGAACAGCTATTCGCGTCTTGAAGATCACTACAACATTCTGTTTGACGAACGTTTTGCCGGTCAAGGCAGCCTGGCTTATAACTTGTCTGACACGGCAGGCACGCATTTGCCTAAATTCCCGAGTTGGCCGGAAGATAAGCTGCGTCATGCGGAATATGTTGCGCTGTTTCCGAACGTGCTCCTGGGCATTCAGGCGGATCATGCTTTTGCCATGATGATAGAGCCAATTTCTGCCGAGAAGAGTGTTGAGCATCTGCGCATTTTCTATGTCGGCGATGAAGCAACCAAAGATGAGTTTGCAGCCTGCCGTACCGCTACCGTTGAATCATGGCGTGTTGTGTTCGGTGAAGATATTGGTGCTGTAGAAGGGATGCAGCAGGGACGTCACTCTCCTGGCTTTAGTGGCGGCGTATTCTCACCGGAGATGGATGTACCGACACACTTTTTCCAGACTTGGCTGGCGAAGCAAGTGAAATCGGCCATGGAGGACTGATCATGATGCATTACCTTAATTACATCGATGGTCAGTGGTGTGATGCTGAACGTTCCCTTACGGTGATGAACCCAGGCACGGCAGAGCCTTACGCAACCATTGCGCAGGCCAGTATTGCTGATGCCGACCGTGCCATGGCGGCAGCTCGCCGCTGTGTTAATGAGGGGTTGCTGTCGGGTGTACGCCCGGCAGTCCGAACCGGGTGGATGCTGAAAGCCGCAGCCGCTATTCGCGAAATGGTAGACGAAGGCGGGCTGGTGGCCTGTCGTGAAAACGGCAAGTCACTGCAGGATGCCAAAGATGAGTTTTTGGAATCGGCCCGCTACTTCGAATACTACGCAGGCATGGCAGATAAACTGGAAGGCACCTCGATCCCGCTTGGCAAAGACTATGTCGATTTTACCCAGTACGTGCCGTTTGGTGTGTCGGTGCAGATCGTGCCTTGGAATTTTCCTGTCTCGATTTGCGCTCGTTCTTTAGCTCCGGCACTGGCGGCAGGTAATGCGGTGGTTATCAAGTCACCAGAAATCTCGCCGCTGGCGATGACCTTGTTGGTCAAAGCCATCGAAAAAGCTGGTTTTCCACAAGGGGCTATTAACCTGATGTGTGGTAAAGGGTCGGAAGTGGGTAGTCATCTGGTGCAGCATCCAGAAGTGGATCAGATTGTCTTTACCGGTTCAGTACCAACCGGTCAGCGGATCCTCAAAGATGCGGCGCAGCGCGCTACGCCATCGGTTATGGAATTAGGTGGGAAATCAGCTGCCATTGTGCTCAAAGATGCTGTGTTGGGGACTTTACTGAAAAGTGTTCAGACTGGGATTTTCTTCAATGCCGGACAAGTGTGTTCAGCAATGTCGCGTTTGTTGGTGCAAAAAGAGCGCTACGAGGAAGTGAAAGCGGCGGTTGTGGCATTGGCTGAAGGGCTCAGTATTGGTCAGGGTGAAAGCCAGTCGGACATTACACCATTGGTTTCCAAAGATCAGCAATCGCGAGTGCTGGCAATGATTGAGCAAGCCAGAATGGAAGGTGCGACCATTCTGACCGGTGGCTATGCCCCAGAGTTGTCAGGCTACTTCGTGGCGCCGACGGTGATAGAAGCAACACCGGATATGCAGATTGCTCAGGAAGAAGTGTTTGGCCCGGTATTGGTTATTACATCATTTGAAACCGAAAAAGAAGCGGTAGATATCGCCAATGGCACCGACTTTGGTTTGGTTGCTGGCGTATTCGGTGAAAACCTAAATCAGACTTTGAGGGTGGCGCAGCAACTTCGTGGTGGCCAGGTGTTCATTAATGAGTGGTTTGCCGGTGGTATTGAAACACCATTTGGTGGTGTTGGGTTGTCCGGCTTTGGCCGGGAAAAAGGACAAGAGGCGATTTACAGCTATGTCCATACCCGCAATATCGCAATTCGATTGCAACACGACAACGAGTAACCCGAAACAATTCTCTCTTTCATCGGCCCGGCGTCAACCTGATTAACGGGACGGGTAAGGAAGGCGTCGGAGCCGGTGAGGGAGAGGTTGTGCCGAACAGCCTGCAACAAGCAGGTTGCTCATTGCCACCGGACTGCTCTGACAGAGCAATGCGGAAAATGCAGAACAATGCGGTAAAAGCAGAACAAGGTAGTTTGGAGACAAAGTGATGAAAAAGTGGCTCTGTATCATTTGCGGCTTGATTTATGATGAAGCTGAAGGGTGGCCAGCAGATGGCATTGCTCCGGGAACGCGCTGGGAAGAGGTACCGGATGACTGGCTTTGTCCGGATTGCCTGGTAAGTAAAGCTGACTTCGAGATGATTGAAATTACGAGGGACGAAGCTGAGTCAGTTGTTGATGTCACTGCTGTTGCAGAACAGGTAGTAGCAGACCCGTCGGGTTCATCTGAATCAATGATTCCTGCCGAGCAACCTTCACAGCAGGAAGTAAATCCAACGTTGTTTGTTGCGGTTGAACCTATTGTCATTATCGGTAGTGGTCACAGTGGCTACCAGTTGGCCGCTGCACTTCGGGCGCAGTCAGTCGATGTGCCCATCACCGTGTTCACTGCAGATGATGGGGCACTTTACAGCAAGCCAGCTCTGTCAAATGCTTTGGCTGTGGGTAAAGATGGCGAAAGCCTGCAAAGCGAAAGTGCTTTGGAGTGGGAAAGCCGCCTGAACATTCGAATTTATCCGCATACCCGCGTCGAGCATATCGATCGTGAAAATCACACACTGCATACCAATATCGGCACTTATGCGTATAGTCGCTTGGTGCTGGCAACGGGTGCTTCACCAATAGCGATTCCTATCGGCGGTGATTGTTCCGGTGTTTTCAGTGTCAATGATTTAGTGGATTATCGCCATTTTCGCCAACACCTGGCAGAGAAAAAACGAGTAGCCATTCTGGGGGACGGTTTAATCGGCTGCGAGTTTGCCAACGATCTAATCGAAAGCGGTTTTGACGTAACGGTCATCGGTCTGGGGCAGTGGCCGATGGAGCGATTGATACCGCAACCGCTTGGCGAAGCTTTGCAAGCCACCTTTTCAAGTCGTGGGGTCAAGTGGGCATTGCAAGACAGCATTTCTTTTATCGAGCCGTCTCAGAGAACAAGTGCAGACCAAACCGATTACCTCTTACATCTTAATAGCGGAAAGCAGGTTGAAGCCGATTTAATACTCAGCGCCGTCGGTTTGAAACCCAATGTGCAACTTGCCGAGTTAGCGGGTTTGGAAACAGGACGTGGGATCATAGTTAATAGCTATGGCCAAACCAGTGACCAGCATATATTTGCGCTGGGCGATTGCGCCGAAACATCTCAAGGTTGGCAGCCGTATATTGCGCCAATTAATCAGGCTATCCCGTCTATGGCAAAAAGTCTGCTCGGTGAAGTGACTCCCGTAATACTGTCTGCGACCCCGGTAATAGTCAAAACCCCGTTGATGCCACTTTCTGTTTTCCCTGTTTCAACTCCTGCTTACGGGGAATGGAGCATCGAGCAACAGGGT
Source organism: Photobacterium sp. GSS17 (assembly GCF_028621875.1). Lineage (NCBI taxonomy): Bacteria > Pseudomonadati > Pseudomonadota > Gammaproteobacteria > Vibrionales > Vibrionaceae > Photobacterium > Photobacterium sp. GSS17. Next base: position 1,792,664 of record NZ_CP117517.1, read on the forward strand.
GAAGATATGACAGCCGCATTTTATACACCTGAAGGGGTAATGACCGGATTTGCCTTGTTAGGCAAGCATGCTCAGTCAATGCGGGCAAAATGGCTGGGACAATTGTCCCTTAAACAAACAGCAGCGTGAGTGGAGGAAAAATGATTCACTTACCCAATGACGATAATACTTGTGGCTGGTATCAGGCACTGCCACCAACTCCGATGAAGCCTCAACTCATCGGCGAAGTATCTACAGATTATGTGGTGCTGGGCGCCGGTTTTGCCGGATTGGCAATGGCAAGAAGACTGGCTGAACATAGCCCTTATGCCCGCATTTTGTTAATCGATGCCCAGCGTATCGGGCAGGGAGCTTCCGGGCGTAATTCAGGTTTCGTGATCGATTTGCCACACAAGTTTGCGCTGGAGCATCCGAATCCTGAACATAAGCAAAAGTTGTTATCCCTGAACCGCTCTGCTATTTCACAGCTGTCGAAGTTGGTGAAGCAGTACAGCATTGACTGTCAGTGGTCGGCCGTCGGTAAGTACCAGGGGGCGGTTGGGTCTCGAGGTGAAGCTTACCTAGACCATTTTGAACACCTGATGAAAGATTTAGGTGAACCGTTTGAACATGTTGATGGTGCTGAGCTGGCAAAAGTGCTGGGGACGAACTATTACAGTCGAGCTATTTATACACCCGGTGGCTACCTGATGCAGCCAGCAGCATTAGTACGCGGCTTGGGGGAAAGTCTGCCTGAGAATATTGAAGTTTTTGAGAATTCACCAATACGTCGTTTGTACAAAGAAAACGGGCATTGGGTGCTGCAGGGCGATCATGGTGTGGTGAAAACCCCAGAGCTACTACTGGGTACCAGTATATTTACCCGCGAATTTGGGTACCTGAAAAACCGACTGCTGCCGGTAATGACATTTGCCAGCTGGACTCGGCCACTGACCGATGAAGAGATGCAACGTTACGGTGGACAGTTAAACTGGGGGCTGACTCCTGCCGATCATGCCGGTACAACGCTACGTATGACGGCGGATCGTCGGATTCTAATCCGTAACACTTATAAGCATGTACCGAAGTACGGCGCCAGTGTGAGTGATAGAGTAAAACAACAGATCCAAAATGATCATCGGCAGGTTTTCCTGGCACGATATCCTGAGCTGGAGGACGTACCGTTTACACACACTTGGGGTGGCGTTTACGCGATTTCCCGTAACTTTACTAACTTCTTTGGTCAACTGGATGATGGGGTTTATGCCAGTGCCTGCGATAACGGTGTGGGCGCAGCCTGGGGGACGATCTCCGGTACTTTATTGGCAGACCTTGTAGCGGGTGAATCTTCCTCTGCGTTGAAAGATATTCAGCAAGTGACAGGAATGCCAAGTCTGAATCCGCCGGAACCTTTTCTTGGTATGGGCGTGAAAAGCCGAATTCAACTGGCAAAATGGCAAAGTCGGAGTGAGCTATGAAGCAAGTAAAAGTGATTGATAGCCAAACACTCGATTTTAGTGTACGTGGCGATTCACCGGGTATGGCGTATGTGGCTCGCGCCCTGAGCCCTGAAGTGTCTCCCAATATTGGTGTTGGTTTTGCCCGGTGGGAAGGGGCGGAAGTGTCTTGGACAGTTCTGTATGACGAAGTGGTCTTCGTCATTGAAGGATGTTTTGAGCTGACCGCCAACGGGGAAACCCATAAGGTGTATCCGGGGCAGATGTTATGGATTCCGGAAGGCACAGAGCTGGTTTATGGCGGCCATGCGCTATTTGGCTATGTGGTCCATCCTGGGAATTGGAAAGAGCTGCATAGCATTCAGTAATTAGCCTTATTTTTAAGATGATGCAGAAACAGCCAGCCCCAAGTTCGTTCATTAGTGTGATTGTTTCAGGGGCTGGCTGTTAATGTATTCGGCGATACTCGCGATGTGCGTTGGTTCAAATGTTGGTTTAGTACGAGTTGCCGGAACAACATGATTGTTAGAACCAGGCGCTGCTCCATTGCTGGCGGGTTGTTGGCAAAAATTATAGAGATAACGGAAAATACCCAGCCACTGTGACACGCGCTGATGGGACAATCGACGGCGCTGTTGCTCCGGCAACCACTGTTCAAATGTGGACCAGAAATCTTCATGCCACTTCGGATGTGTCGGTACCAGCAACGAAGCTAACTGCTCGGTAGCGGTTCCTTTTGGGGTTTTCTCATTAGCAGTCTTTCCGGTGAGCACGCCAATTCCCAGCGACCAGGCTGTTGACCCACTTTTCGCCGGAAAGTAATGATCATACTGGTGCCAGCTTTCCTGCCACCAGCTCAAAATCTGTTTATCGCTCTGCTGTAAATTGCTCTGTTGTAAATTTATCGGAGGTAAATTGCTTTGCTGGATATCGCTGACCGGTTTATTCAAAGGCTGTTGATTGTTATTTGCCAGATAGTGTTTGGTTGATTCTGAATGCATTGAGCGAGGCAGCGCATGTAAATAGTACAGCTGTGCAGTCTGCAGACGGACTGACTCGGCAAAGGTGGTAATGGCGGCTCCGCGAAGAAAACTTTCATGTTCAAGTACCAGTGCCAACGGTTTGTTGGGTGGAAGCAGTGCCTGTAAGGTCTGCATGTGGGCGTGGGCGCTGTAAACAGGTCGCAAAACCGTACCTTCTTTGCTGGCGGCGTGTTGCTGTAAGCAATATCCCCGTTGATCAAATTGGCTGCGCGACATGATTCTTTCATAGGTGAGCCTGGCTTTCTCAAACACGGACTGAGTCGCGGCCATATCCGGTTCCACATAATCCAATAAATACCTGCCGGTTTGGTGAGCATCGCTACGCACGTTATTCAGAAGTAAATTATCACTGATCAATGTTTGATAACCGGTGCGACTTTCTGCTGTGGAGAGATACCAACATGCGGTACTGTCATAACCTTGTAATCCTGAACGACAATGGCTGACCGTACTGTGTGTCTGTACGGTAATTGTGGGTAATGTGGAGAACCATTGGCGTTCGTAGCAACGGCTGGCATGTTCCAACAACTGTTGCAGCTTACCTAATTTTTCATAGAGGACTTTGTTCGACAGTGAAAGTGATGTCAGGGCTGTTTCCAGCGGCTCGTTATTGCGGAACGCAACCAGTAACGCGGTCAGAAGCGGCTGTAGGCTGCGACTGAGCGACAAAGGATTGAGCAAGCTGGTGACTCCCAAACACTGCAGGCAGCGCACTCGCGGCGTACCGGAACTGGTGTGGCCATATTTAATCCATCGTGCAGGTTCTTGCTTGGTCAGTGTTTGACTGGCTAGTTTTGTCGCGAAGTTGGCGTGGTGTACATCTTTGGCGTTAGTCTCAAACGCGAAACGCTGAGGTGTGCAGCGACAGCGGGGCCAGTGTAAATGCATTGCGACCGGGGAATATATCTGCTTCGTGAGCTGAATAATGGGAGCATTGTGCAGAACGGGAGGATAGGCACCACACAGCGGACAGTGGTATGCCGGATAGCCCAGTCTTTCGGAATAAGTGTAAAGAGCGAGATCGGGATTGCCGAGATTATCGCACCCGTAGGATTTACAACCATTGAATTCGCTACGAAACACCGTAAACCTCTTAGTGTGCAGACCTTGTCTGATGAGATGGCTGGGGGAATGTATTGAGCCCATGGTTTGCATGGGCTCAACAGGACTTACTGACCGGCAGCCGCTAGCTCACGGCTAACATCAGTCTGGCGGCCAATCTCAGGTACGTTCAGTTTTTGACGTTGTTTGAATCCATCAATCAGTACCTGAGTTACCGACTTACCTTCTGACTCTAGCTGACCTTTGGCAAACATGTGGTAACCATCTCCGCCGCTGGCAGCATAAGAGTATGTCGCGACCCGGTACATCTTATCTGCTTTAACTGGTTCTCCGTTAACTTTCAGCGAGATCAGGCGTTTTCCTTCAGGGCGAGTACTGTCATAGGTTGACTGAATACCGGCAAACTGTGCCAGACCGTACGGCAGTGTGTAACTGTACTCCATAAGTTCTTTCAGTTGGACACCGTTGATGGAAACCACTGATAGCTTGTCGGTAAACGGGAACACATCCATGACTTTTTCCATGGTCACCGGCCCTTTGTTCAGATCGGCCCGGATGCTGCCAGAGCTGATCATCGCAATATCTGCCTGACCGGCATCCTTCATAATGTCTGCGATAAGGTTACCGATATTGGATTCACGGTAATAACGGCGATATGCCGTTGCGTCAATGGTGGCGATCTCCTGCGCCAATTGCGGGTAAGCCGCCCGGGCGTGGTCAATGAGAGCCCCTGTTTTTTGATCACGTGGCAGCTTGTTCGATTCAACCGGAATCAGTTTGCCTTCGAGTAGCTTCACATCGTGTTTATCTGTGTCAACGGAGAACTTGGTGTAGCCCAAGTATTTGCCCTGGCCAAACGTAAGACCGATGACGGTGCCCGTGTCAGGGTGGACAACTGGCTGCCACAGGCCGTGATCAGAATGACCGCCGAAAATTACATCCACGCCTTTAAGTTTGCCTGCCATTGCGTAGTCTTCGTCAAAGCCGCGCTGAACTTCATCATCGGCTTCTTTATCCGTCTGCATGGGGGCTGTTTTGTTCTGGTGAGTCAGCACAACAATCATGTCCACATCATCACGAATTTTATCGGCCCAGTATTGTGCAGTTTCTGTCGGGTCTTTAATTGTGAGCCCTTTACGGTTGCCTTTCCACATGGTGTTGTAGAATGCATCAACACCCATGACGCCGATAACGCCAATGCGTACGCCGTCGCGCTCTAAAATAGTGTAGGGCTGGGCAAATGGTACATCACCGTTTTCATACACAATATTGGCATTCAACACAGGGTAGCTGGCTCTCGGCATGGTATCGCGCAGGGTCTCCCAACCGTACTCAAATTCGTGATTGCCCAATGTGATGACGTCGTATCCCATGGCACTGTACAGGTCAAAAGAGAGTTTACCCTGCGTTTTTTTGGCAAGAGAGCCAGTAAAAATATCACCGGCATCCATCAGAAAGCTGGTTGGCTCCTTTGCCTGTACCTGTTTAATCAGGCTGGCGAGGTAAGGGATTCCGCCAATGCGTTCAATGTTATCATTCCAGAAGGCGTCAACAGGCTCATACACGCTTTCAATGTCGTTAGTGTGGAGCAGAGTAATTTCTTTAATCTCGGCCTGTGCTTGTCCGGACAGAGTGGCTAACGTAAACAGCAAACCTGCTGCCAGCGGTGTGTTTGAAGTCAGTTTCATTGTGGGATCATCCTAAAGTGTTGATTAACAGTTTGCGTGCTGACTATAGAAAAATGTCCCCAGGTGGCAGATTGCGTGGGATCACATTTATGCCGCTGACAGGTGGTTGGAAAATCAAAAGTTACCGTTTGAGTGGTTTTTATGTGCTTGTAATTTTATTGCGCGTAGTTGCACTTGTGGGCCACTTGCTGATAACAGTTTGCAGAGCCGCTTGCCGTCAGCCCGGGTATTGGAGTGAGAAGGGTAGACAGTAAAAGCTAAAAAACGCCAAGAAGACGTATTTCACCGAGGGTGGGAGAATAATGAAGATTGCCCGGAATGTGAAAAAGAAACGGGTAAGAAAAGAAGAAAGCGGCGAGGGTAATCGGAAAATAAAAAAGGGCGTTAAAAACGCCCTTTAAAAATTCTTTAATCTAACTAAAATTAGATTTTTTCTACGTTAGCAGCTTGAGGACCTTTCTGGCCTTGCTCAACGTCGAATGCTACTTTTTGGCCTTCAGCCAGAGATTTGAAGCCTTCACCAGTGATAGCACGGAAGTGAACGAAAACGTCAGCACCGTTGTCTTGAGTGATGAAACCAAAACCTTTCTCGTCGTTGAACCACTTAACGATACCAGTTGCTTTAGACATGATGTGTCTCCTGAAAATAATATAGATGTCACGCTAGATTGCGCACTTAAGCCAGCATAATGAATTACTTATGGACAAAAGAACGTTGAATGCTTCAGGACGACGCTGTGTAAAGCGGTGGAACGAAGTTTCTATTTCACTTTGTAACATAAATAGGACTGCATTACAGGCCGAGGAATATTAGGCCACAGCCGGAAGTGTGTGGCAAGCAAATACTTTGAAAGTATAACGATTTAGGGGAAAAATGTGAGGTCGGTTGTAGGTTAAGATAGTGAAAAAGAAAATAAAAATGAATTTTTGTGCTGAAAAGTAGCTATAAAGTAAAAAAGGGCATCATTTGCCCTTTTTAAAATCGACAGAAATGAACAAAATATTAAATCTTTTCTACATTTGCCGCTTGCAAGCCTTTTGGCCCTTGTTCAGTATCGAAGCTGACTTTCTGGCCTTCTGCAAGAGTTTTAAATCCATCACCAGTAATGGCGCGGAAATGAACAAACACATCGGCACCGCCGTTGTCTTGCGTGATAAAACCAAACCCTTTTTCTTCATTGAACCACTTAACGGTACCTGTTGCTTTAGACATGGTGACTCCTGAATAACTTACATCTGCATACATGCCAATACTATTTAACCTTGAAAACAACTGATGAATCCCTTTGCTCTTCTGTACTTCTGAAAGTATTGCAAGATGAAGCGATTCTTAACGGTGTTGCGTCACTGCCAAACATTACTGGTCTCTTCAAGCCTAGGCATACCCGGCTTAAATGCAAATCTAATTCTGAGAAAATTGTGCTTAAATTCACAGGATAAAAGTGATGAAATACAAGATTGTTAAACAGTCCATGCCTAAGACTGTATATAGAGACAGCCTTTTCATAAAAACTTGATATCAGACGGTATTATTAAATTTGTTAATGAATTCTGAGAAAAATCAAAGATAGGGCAAATTCAGCCTGATTGGCTAAAATGTGACTTGAGTAACATCTGCGGTTTCTGCTATAACGGGGTCAGTTGGGTTTTGTAGATTCATATAAGGACAAACAATGAACACTATCCTAGAGCTAGTTCGCCAAACTCGCCGTAAGAACAAGCTGAAACGCGAGATCCTGGATAACGATCGTAAAATTCGCGACAACCGTAAGCGTGTTGAGCTTCTTGAAAACCTGATGGACTACATCAAGTCAGACATGACCCACGATCAGATTGTTGAAATCATCGAAAACATGAAAGCGGATTACGAAGATCGTGTGGATGACCACATCATCATCAGTGCAGAGCTGTCGAAAGAGCGCCGTGAAGTCAGCAAGAGCATTAAAGAGCTGAAGAAAGCGGATCTGGCCACTCACAACGTGTAAGCCTGGCGCTAATTTGAGGCTTGTTTTTATACACGTGTAGAGACTTGCTTTAACGCTTAAATAAACCCGGCCGTTGCCGGGTTTTTTGTTTCAATGAATCAGCGGGTGGTTAGGCCGTATATGGTAAGTAGCCGGTAAAGCCACAGATTTTCCAGCCGTCTTCTGTTTTCTTCAGATAGTACAGGGTTTGCCACAGTAAAATGTCTACCTCACCATTGGTTTTCTTAATCTTGCCGTTAAACTGCTTCCGAGCAATCGCCCGGCCATCCGCAATTTCAATTTCTTCAAGCCGGGTAGCAGCATGGACAGCGTCCTCCAGCGGTTCAGCATACTCAGTGTCTGATGCCAGTTTAGCCTGACGCAGCCATTCGTCCCGGTACTGTTCCAGACTTGAAAACGCGAGGTTCCATTTGCCGGGATCTGCTTGATTACCGGCATTGACGGCAAAGAATTCGTTGGCCAAAAAGTCCTTTTCTACCAGTTGCCAGTTGGCCTGGCAGTAAGCTTGTATATCCCGCTGTACCAGCATATTCCAAATGGCGGTACGATCAGCGTCAGTACCTGAAAACGGATTGGTTGAAAGCATGAATGGGGCTCTCCGTTTGTTTAGTGATTGGGAAAGACCTTAAACGATTTCGGAAGAAGTTGTAGAGCGTTAATGAAAAGTTGCGAGTGAGGAAGAAAAAAGCCTTACCCGAATGATGTTGGCTAGGTAGCAGGTCGGGTAAGGCGATGGCAAATGGAACGCTCAGCCTAATAGAAAAATGGTGGATAGCGAGGGATAAGTGTTGCGTATTTACGCGGTCAGTTTATCCAGCTCTGCTTTGGCTTGTTTGATGCCTTCGGCAGCCAATTCTTCACCCATGTTCAGTGCTTCGCTGTACACGACGTCAACATCAGTCAGGCCCACAAAGCCCAGGAATGTTTTCAGGTAAGGCACCATGACATCCGTTGCGCCGCCTTTGTGCATACCACCACGAGTGGTAACCACAATCACTTTTTTGCCGGTTAGTAGACCAACTGGTCCATTCTCAGTGTAGCTGAATGTCACACCGGCGCGTGCAATCAAATCAAACCAGTTTTTCAGCTGGGTAGGGATAGAGAAGTTATACATAGGCGCACCAATAACAATGGTGTCGCTGGCTTTAATTTCTTCAATCAGTGTATCTGACAGCGCCAATGCATCTTGCTGCTTCTGGCTCAGCTCTTCACCGCCACGCAGGCCAAAGGCAATCTCGCCATCCAGTACCGGCAGTGGGTTAGAGGCCAGGTCACGCTCTACAATGCTGCTGCCTTGTAACGAATCAACCAGGTGATCAATCAGGCCGTTTGATTGTGAGTAGTCACCCAGGATGCTTGATTTCAGTACGAGTACGTTTGCCATGATGTTATTCCTTAATATCTCAATCAGTAGTGCTTGATGAGAACTATAAGAGTCAGGCGCAGAGGATGATAGCGGAAAAAATCGCGCGACTTGTTCAAAAAAATTGAATTACAAATCAATCCATGTAGCTATCTGATTTTCAATTAATTTTTTGGCGGATGGCCCAGCGGATTTTGTTTTCAAGACAGCGTTTTAATGTGATTTCAGATACGAGGTGGAAAAAACTGAATAGCTAGGGGGCGGCTGACAAGGTAAAAAATAGCCCGAAACGACTCCTGTTTCGGGCTTAGGGGAATGGCTCGTGAGAGCCTTGCGCTAACTGGTTAGTAAATGGAGATCAATTACACTATCAATGGTAGTTCAAGCAGTATAATTTGCCAGTATCACTGCTTAGAATGTCATTCAACTCTGATAGTTAACAAATATTTCAGCCTAATAGCCAGATTCTGTTGACTATCTGTATACCTGCCAGTGACAACATGCATTTTTATGTGTCAGCAATGAACATCAGATCTCAAATAAGTTCGTATCACGCACCAGCTCGCGCGGTAGGCCATTTTTAATTCGGTTGCTGACCCATTTACCGATGCCAATCGGGTAGTCGCGATAGGTGACAATAACCTCGCCTTTGCCGGCAGGCATATCCGGGCGAATATCGCGTCCCATGAACCACTCTTTGGCTTGCTCAGCATTAAGCGCCACAGCGGTGCTTTCATTGCCTCTAGCCAGTGTCATCACGGCTTCATGTTGCCAACGATAGCCTTTCTTATGGGTCTCTGCCAGCTTGATACCGATACGTTGAAAACGGATCTCACTCAGGAGAGCATGCAGTTTGGCTGGGAACAGCCAGACTTCTTTATCCCTTAGCCAGATTTCGCTGTCCTCAGGAATCGACAGATCCAAATCCAGCCTGAACTGGTTGGCAATCTCGTCTGCCTCTTTGCGGCTGGCCTGGCTGAACGGGAATTTGCCTTTGCGTTTTTTCACTTCCGGAGATTCGACAGAAGCCAACTTCCGGATACGGGCAACAAAGAAACCTTCGCTGTCATAAATTTGTGGGTAAACATGCAGGAAGCCTTCTTCCGTCAGTGCTTTGTCGGCACCGTCGAACAGTCCAGCCAGTGATTCAAATTCCACCGCTTCACCGAAGGTGTCTTTCAGGAAGTGACAGACTTTTTGATTCTCACTCAGGTTCAGGGTGCAGGTGGAGTAGACCATTACGCCCCCCGGTTTCAGCGCCTGAAAACCACTGATGATTAAATCGCGCTGAATGGCCGCGATTTCTTCTACGTGTTCCGGGCTCCAGTTTTCCATTGCATCATCATCTTTGCGAATGGCTCCTTCACCGGAGCAAGGAGCATCAAGCAGGATGGAGTCAAACGCTTCTGGTGCCCAGCCACCAAATACACAACCGTCAAAATGGGTCAGCGCCGCATTATGAACCCCGCAACGCTGCAGGTTGGAATGGAGCACTTTAATACGGCTGGCTGCCAGTTCGTTGGCCACTAATGCGCCACGATTTTGCATCGCACAGGCAATCTGGGTGGTTTTTGAACCTGGAGCAGACGCCATGTCCAGCACGCAGTCCAGACGGTCGTTGTCTTTGAGTAATGCGACAACCGGCATCATGGAACTGGCTTCCTGAATATAGAACAGGCCAGCCATGTGTTCGGCTGTGTTACCCAGTGAGACGGTGTCTTCATCTTCGCGTTCAATCCAGAAGCCGGTGTCACACCATGGAACCGGCGTCAGGGTCCAGTCTTTATCGGCTACGCGGGCTAGAAAATCGTCGACACTGATTTTTAGTGTGTTGACTCGAATGCTGCGGCGAAGCGGGGTTTTACAGATAGCGATAAATTCATCCATGCTGAGGTGCTCAGGCATGATCTGGCGAATTTGTTCGATGAAAGCGTCCGGGATAAAAATATTAGGATGCAAGATGGGAATCTCAGTTATCTGGCAATGGCCGCAGAGTCTACCACTTGTGGTGCTTGTCGTAAAAGAAAGGAGCGCCTGTGCGCTCCTTTTCAATAAAATGTGAACAGATGCCAAGGACTTAATGTCTTGGTATTGCAGTTCGCCATGTGTGCCATTCCGGTTTGGCAATGTCATGCAGCAGATAGTGGGTATCACCTTTGGCGCGCGGCAACAGCGGTTGCGCTTCCGGGGTGGCAAAGGCGATGCCACCTCTAATCAGGCTGTCGACGGTACCGCTCTGCACGGATGCGCCGGTCAACCCGATTGTCACATCCAGCCCGGAGACATTCCAGAACACGGTATTGGTGCGTACCAGATGATCGAAGTTAGGCTCCACATGGGCCTTAATGATCACGCGGTCTGCCAAATCGCCCAATGCAACATCCACCACCTGGCCTACCTGAACATCACGGTATAGCAATGGGGTTCCGACAGAGACTGAATTGCGTTTTTCGCTTTCCAGAATTACTGTCAGCCCGGAATTGATGCGCTCCGATGTACCTAAGGTAAAGTCCTGGGCGTAATAACCGGTACCCGGGGCAACCGAAATGTAATTGCTCAGCAAAGAGTCGAGGTTTTTGGTGCCGCTCAGACTGATTTTTGGCGTCACAACCCAGAAGTAACTGTCTTTCTTCGCCAGTGTTTTCGCATACTGCGGGAACAGGCGGGCGTTAATCAGCACTTTGCCGGTATTGAAATCCGGGTGGGTTTCAATCACTTTACCGACATTGACCCCCTGATAACGAATATCGGTGTTGGTCGTGATATTTCTGGCATCGTCGGCTGTCAGGGTAATCAGCAGGCCGAAATCCTGCGCATCCTGCAGGCTGCTGTACAGCTTGTATCGGTTGCCGACCCGGTTCGCCACACCGCTGATATTGTCAAAGGCAATCCCACCCTGAACAAGAGCAGCAATAGGGGCGGCTTTTAGCTTCACTCCTGATAATCCGGCTTCAACTTCGACGCCGGATCGATTCCAGAATACGGTGTCAGGCGTGATCAAATGCCGGTAACTGTTACTGATACGAACACCAATGGTGACGCCGTCACGGGTGAGGGCGTAGTTTTGCACTTCACCCACTGGCATGTTGCGGTACAACACCGGGGAACCTTCCGTAACAGGCGGCAGCTCTTCGGCAAACAGGGTAAAGCTGGAGAATCCTTGTGCTTTCTCTGCGGCCAGCGTTGCCAGTTGCTTACTGCGGTAAAGCGGGTACGTTGACTGAATCTTATGACTCCCGCTGGTGGTAAACGAAATGCTCTGATTGATGAGCTGATCGGCGGGCGGGATGTTGACGTCCAGTCCGCGAGTGCTCAGGTTAGCCTGAATACCGCCGTCAATGTAAAAGCGGCTGCCGGAGCGAACCAGTGCGGTGTATTCCGGCATGATAATAACGTCAAAACGTACGCGATCACCTTGCAGACGGGCAGATTTCACCCGACCCACTTCCAGGCCGCGATGGCGGATCTTGGTGCCGCGCTTAATCCCATAGCTGTCTTCAGCGTAGAGTGAGAAGGTGGCCACGCCCGGTTGCTGCTCCTGCAGTTCATCCTGGCTGATAGCAACGAATTTTCGGGTACTTTCACCGGCGCCGGGAATCAGCGTCAGGTAATTGCCACGGATCAGGTTGCTGATGTTTTTTACTCCGTTAAGAGAAAGCTCAGCTTCTTCCAGCAGCATTTTTGAACCAGTGGTCAGCAGATCGCTCATGCTTGGGTCAATCGCCGCCTGAGCAATGATTTTCTTGCGGTCGTGGTCAAGACGAACATCTGATATCTGTCCAATCTTCAGTCCACGGTAAACAATCGGCGCACCACTGGCACTGATGTTGTTGTCTTCAGGCAGAGCAACGCTGATCGCAATACCACGACCGGCAGTGTTGAGATCCGGGTAGAGACGGAAAAGGTGATTAGCCTCAATGGCCAGTCCTTCGTCAGGCGAGTCAAATGCGATTGCGCCGCTGAGCATGGCTGACAGGCTTTCAAACTGAATATCGACACCATTAAAGTCGATGTTCGCGCTCATTCCGCTGACATTCCAGAACCGGCTTTTATTTGTGACCAGACTCGCATACGCCGGTTTGATCAGCACATCGATGACCACGCGCTTGCGGTCTTTGCTCAGGGTATAGTTGAACACTTCACCAACCGGGATCTGTTTGTACAGTACCTGGGAACCAATAGTCAGCGCACCGAGGCTAGGGGCGCGTAGCTGGATTTTCAGTCCTTCGCCTACCGGGGTATCTGCCGGTTGGCTGTCCAGCGCGCTAAACTCATTGGCGAATTTTCCCTGACCCGGCTGAAGGGCAATGTAGTTACCGGAAACCAGTGCATCGAGCCCCGAAATACCGGTTATCGACGCTTTGGGTTTCACCAGCCAGAAACGGGTGCCTTCTTTGAGGGTCTGAACGGCTTCAGGATAAATATCGGCCTCAACATAAATGCTTTGCAGGTCATCAGACAGGTTAACATCCCGGACGATACCCACTTCAAGCCCCTGATAGCGGATCGTCGTGCGCCCGGCGACCAGACCGGCGGCATCGTTAAAGTGAATACGAATGCGTTCACCGGCGTCGTTGACCGCCTGATAAATCAGCCATCCGGCCAGCATTAATGCCAGTAACGGTAATATCCACAGCGGCGAGATGCCCCGATCACGCTTGATGTTGACCGGTTCGGGTTGTTGGTTGTTGAGTCCGTTGTTCATAGTTGTCCCATATCAGACGAGAATCTAAGCTTTCAGCGGCAAGCATGGTTAGCACCACTACGACACCAAAGGCAATTGCCCCCGGGCCGGGCGTGAAATCCAGGAGTTGGTCGCGGTCAATCAGCGTCACCATGATCGAGATAACAAACAAGTCCATCATCGACCATTTCCCAATCCACTGAATAAAGCGGTAGAGCTTCATTCGTTGCAGATGGTTAACTTTGCGCTTGAACTGGATGGTCAGCAGAATGAATCCTAGCCCAAGGATCTTGGCGACAGGTACCACGATACTGGCAACAAAAATGATGATGGCGATGCCCACCATGTCGGTTTTTACCAGTGTCGCGACTCCCGAAAAAATGGTGTCTTCAACACGTTTACCGTTATTGAGGAAGATTGAAATTGGATACAGGTTGGCCGGAAAAATAAAGACGGTAGCGGCCAGTAAATATGCCCAGGTTTTCTGGATGGAATGGGGCATACGTTTGTAAAGAGATTCACCACAGCGCACACAATGGCTGTGGTCGCCCTGTGTCATATGGCAGCTGTGACAATGTAACGAAAACTCGGTTTGCTTATGGTCGGTCTCAGGCTGCCAGGCTTCCCAGTAGCGATTGACGCTCAGACGCGCCAGTAAGATCCCCATCAGTAACTGGAGGAGCACAAGAGAGTACAAACCGGGGCCGACAAAAATATCGGCATAATCCTGCACTTTAAAGCAGGAGACGCCCAGGCTGACCAGAAAGACATCGAACATGGCCCAGTGCTTGAGATGTTCCAGAATCCACATTGATCGATGGAATAACCCGAACTTGCGAAACTTCAGGCCAAGCTGGGCAGTAATAACCGCAGTGCTGACCAGAAATGGGGCAATCGAGCTGCAAAACAGGATCAGTAAAGCAACCGCCGGAAAATCACTGGCTAGCGTCAGGGTGCCGGAAGGCAGTGTTGCCGGAATCATAACCCCGAACAGACGAATGGTGATCAACGGAAAAAAATGCGCCGGAATGAACAGTATCAGGCAGGCGCAGGCAATAGCGAGTTCGCCGGTAAAGCGAACAGTACTGCCGCGATAAAGCCGGGTCTGGCATCGCGGGCAGTAAGCGCTTTGTCCGTGTCGGGCAACTTGCGGCATAACGGGCAGGTCGCAACCGGGACATCGTCTCGCTGTTGTCATGAGGGTTTAATCCTTTAACAATCCCAAAATTTGGTTAAGGCTTGGGCAATTTTTATCAAAAAGGGCCTGCCCATCATTCGATTTATCAGTACTGGTAAAACAATAATGGACTAAGCCCTTAAAAATGAACGCTATATTATTATTTTAAGTTAGCTCTGGCTACTGAGAGTGTGGCCGGTGACTCAGAATTTACCGGCTCAGCAGACTGAACGCTGCCATACAGGGTCTGATACAGCCCTTCCCGGTTGACCAGTTCATAGTGGGTACCACTTTGACTGACTTGACCATCTTCCAGCACATAGATTACATCGGCTTGTTTAACGGCAGATAAACGGTGCGCCACAATCAGCGTCGTGCGGCCTGCCAAAAACTGATTCAGTGCCGTGTGCAGTGCCGCTTCCGTCGCGGTGTCTAGGGCAGAAGTCGCTTCATCCAGAATCACAAACTCAGGATCGGTCAGAATCATACGTGCGATAGCCAATCGCTGGCGTTGCCCACCGGAAAGCTTGATGCCCTGACGGCCAATGATCGTATCCAGCCCTTCGGTCAGGCGCTGGGTGACGTCGGTCATCTGGGCAATTTTCAGAGCTTGCCACAACTGCTCGTCACTGTACTCACCACCCAGAGTCAGGTTGTGGCGCATCGTATCATTAAAGAGAACAGGATGTTGTAAGACCACTGCCATCCTGTCACGCAGGGCTTCGTAGCTGACATCTTCGATCGGATGGCCGTTCACCAGAATCTCGCCGTCGTCTTTCTGGTAGATACCGAGTAACAGCTGAATCAGCGTCGACTTGCCACCACCGGAAGAGCCCACCAGAGCAACACGTTTGCCGGCAGGGATAGTCAGGTTCAGCCCTCGCAGTACTTCTTTATCTTCATCGTATGAAAAACGTAGATTCCGGACGTCGATATCCACCAGTTTGTCACGATTAAACGGTGAAACTTTCTGCACCGGACGATGTTCTTCTTCTATAGACAGCAGGCCATTCAGGCGCTGCATCGCTGCGGATGCACTGTACCAGGCAAACTGAATGCCCAGCAGTTCCTGAACCGGCCCAAGCATAAACCAGAGGTAACCAAACACGGCGAACATCTGGCCCACGGTCAAATCGGTGAACAGCACCATGATCATTGCCATTGCCCGGAACAGTTCAAAACCGACCAGGAATAAAAGGAAGGAAATACGCCCGGCGGCTTCAGATTGCCAGGCATATTTATCGGCATCGCGGCGAATGTCATTGGCGCTGCTTTTCAATTGAGCCAGGAAATCACGTTCGCGGTTTGCCGCACGAAGCTGATAAATACCGTCAAGGGTTTCAACCAGCCGCTGCTGGAAACGCTCAAAGGACTGATTTTCTTGTTTCTTCAGCGTTTTTACGCGGTTGCCCATCAGCTTAGAGGCATAAACAACAAGGGGGTTAACCAGCAGAATAAACAGCCCCAACTGCCAGTTGAGCCACAGCAGAATGATGGCCGTGCCGATGACGGTCAGTAAACCAATCAGGAAGCGGCTCAGAGTATCACCTACAAACTTGTCGATGGTCTCCACATCGGTTACCAGGTGAGAGGTGATCCCACCGCTGCCGCGTTCTTCGTACTGACGCATACTGATGCGACCCAATTTGTCGATCAGGTGGCGGCGCATGTTATAGGTAATATCTTTCGCTACGAGGGTGAACTGACGGCTTTGTAAAATGTTCAGCGCCTGGCTGGAAATGCGCATCAGCACTACAAACAGCAGAACCAGTAAAATGTAAGCGGTGGGTTGCTGCCAGGACTCAGGAAGAAACAGGTTCAGAAAGCGGATACCGTCGGCGGGCTTACCCAATAAAATTTCATCCACCATCAATGGCATCAATAGCGGAATAGGGACACTGATCAGAGTCGCAGCAAGAGCGATAACGTTTGCAGCAACCAGTCTTGATTTGTGATGTTTTGCTTGCTTTATCAGCCAAGACCAGTTAATCATTTGTTTCGAATTTTCTTTCACAATGATAATGATTCCTATTACTAATATTGGTGTCATTTTAACGGCTATATAAGGAGTAAGCCATGGAAAATGTAACGAGGTTTTACGACACACTAACGAAGCAAGCCGTCGCGCTGGTTGAAGGTGAACCTGATTTGATCGCTAATATGTCTAATATTAGTGCGCTGCTGGCGATGGAGTTAGAAGATATTAACTGGGTAGGTTTCTATATTCTGAAAGAGGATCAACTTGTTCTGGGGCCGTTCCAGGGTAAACCGGCATGTGTACGTATTCCGGTTGGCCGTGGTGTTTGCGGTACTGCGGTTGCGGAAGACAAAGTGCAGCGTGTTGAAGATGTTCATCAGTTTGAAGGCCACATTGCCTGTGACGCAGCCAGCAATTCCGAAATTGTCATTCCACTTCATGTGAATGGTGAGCTATACGGTGTATTGGATATTGATAGTCCAAAATTATCAAGATTTAGCCAATCCGATGAAGACGGTTTGGTATATATGTTGGAAGAACTACAAAAAAGACTCTAATTAGATGCTTTCGGTGGTTTTTCGGCGTTAGGTAATTATAATAGCGGAACAATTTCTTTTTGATTTATGTACTAACTGCGGGGAAGACTCGCATGTGTCAGGAAAGTCCATGGAAAACTCTGAAAAGCTAACGAACAGTAAAGAAGTGATTGCCTATATTGCTGAGCGTTTCCCGAAATGTTTTACTGTTGAAGGTGAAGCCAAGCCTCTGAAGATTGGTATCTTCCAGGATCTGGCTGAGCGCCTTAGTGATGACCCGAAGGTAAGCAAGACTCAGCTGCGTACAGCGCTTCGTCAATACACTTCTTCCTGGCGTTATCTTCACGGTGTGAAAGCAGGCGTAAGTCGTGTAGACCTTGATGGCAACGAGTGCGGTGTGCTAGAACAAGAACATGTTGAGCACGCGCAAAAGGCACTTGAAGAAAGCAAAGCCAAGGTTCGTGAACGTCGTAAAGCACAAGCTGAAGCGAAAGCGGCAGCGGGTGAGAAAGACGGTGAAGCTAAAGCGAAAAAAATTCGCGCCAAAACTGCTAAACCAAAGAACACCAAGCAAAAAACGACTAAGCTAAATAAAAAGCCTGCAGAAACGACCCGTGCACTGGCTGCTGATGAAGTTGTTGTCGGCAAAGACGTTAGTGTGAACATGGGCAACGGAAACATGCCGGCGACTATCGTTGAAATTAGTAAGGACGACGTGCGAGTGCGACTATCAAATGGTCTGACCATGGTAGTGAAAGCGGAGCACCTTCGTTCATAAAGGAGAATGTTCGACGCATGAAATGTCGATACCGTTTCTCACTGATTGCTGCCGGCATGATGCTGGCAGCTTCAGCTCAGGCCCTTGAGGCCAAATACTCATTAAGTGACATTCCTCAGTTAGAACCCGAAAAGCAGCATGCGACTGCCAGTAAGCGGGTTGCTTCTCGCTTTACTCGTTCTCACTACAAGCAATTCTCACTTGATGATAACTTTTCTGCCGGCATGTTTGATCGTTATCTCGAAATGCTGGATTTCAACAAAAGCTTCCTTACCGCTTCAGATATCAAGCAGTTTGAAAAGTGGAAAACCCAACTCGATGATCAGTTGAAACGGGGCGAAACCTCTGCTGCCTTTGATATGTTCAATACGCTGCTCAAGCGTCGTTATGACCGATACCAGTTTGCATTGAATCAGCTTGATCGTGAGATCAAATTTGATATCGATGAAGACATGGTGATCGACCGTTCCAAGCTGGACTGGGCGAAAGACCGTAATGAACTGAATGAGATTTGGCGCAAACGCGTTAAATACGACGCGCTGAACCTGAAACTGACCGGTAAAGAGTGGCCTGATATCAAAGAAACGCTTGAGAAGCGCTACAACAATGCGCTGAAGCGGTTGACTCAGAGTCACAGTGAAGACGTATTCCAGATCTACATGAACGCTTTTGCGCGTCAGGTCGATCCGCATACCAGTTATTTGTCTCCTCGTAACGCCGAACAATTCCAGTCAGAAATGAATCTGTCTCTGGAAGGGATTGGGGCGGTTCTGCAAGTCGTCGATGATTACACCGTGATTCGTTCGCTGGTGGCTGGTGGTCCGGCTTCAGCCTCGAAGAAACTGGCCGCCGGTGATCGCATTATTGGCGTGGCGCAGGACGGCAAAGACATGGTGGACGTGATTGGCTGGCGTCTTGATGATGTTGTGCAGTTGATCAAAGGCCCTAAAGGTAGCAAGGTTAAGCTTGAGATCCTGCCTGAAGGTAACAATGCCAAAAGTTACGATGTCACAATTGTCCGTGACAAAATCCGTCTGGAAGACCGTGCAGCCAAGTCAGAGGTGAAAATCTCGCACGGCCGTAAGATTGGGGTGATTGAAATCCCAAGCTTCTATGTGGGTTTGGCAGAAGACACCAAGAAAGAGTTGGCGAAGCTTAGCGATGAGCAAGTGGATGCGGTGATGATCGACCTGCGGAACAACGGGGGCGGTGCACTGACGGAAGCGACGGCACTGACCGGGTTGTTCATGAACAGCGGACCGGTTGTACAGGTGCGTGACAGCTATGGCCGGGTTAAAGTCAACGGTGATTCAGATGATCGTGTTTACTACGATGGTCCTCTGACGGTGCTGATTAACCGCTACAGTGCGTCAGCATCCGAGATTTTTGCAGCTGCGATGCAGGATTACGGACGAGCGGTCATTCTGGGTGAGCAGTCATTTGGTAAGGGTACGGTGCAGCAACACCGTTCGCTGAACCATATCTATGATCTGTTCGATAAACCGCTGGGTCACGTTCAGTACACCATTCAGAAGTTCTACCGTATCAACGGCGGTAGTACACAAAATCTGGGTGTTGTTCCGGATGTGCCATTCCCGACGGCGGTAGATCCGTCTGAAACCGGTGAAAGCGTCGAAGATAACGCACTTCCGTGGGACAGCATCAAAGCGGCGCAATACTCGAAGATGTATAACTTTTCGCCGATTCTGCCTTCACTGAAAACCAAGCACGAAAAACGTATCGACAAGGATATGGAGTTCGGCTTTATTCAGGAAGACATCGATCGTTATAAAGAAGAGAAGGACATTAACACCATCTCTTTGAACGAGAAGAAGCGTATTGCGGAGCAGAATAAAGAAGATACTGAGCGTCTGACTCGTCTGAACGAGCGTCAGAAAGCACTTGGCAAGCAGCCGTTTGCCAAACTGGATGATGTGCCGAAAGACTACGAAGCGCCGGATGCGTATCTGGACGAAGCCCTTGCTGTAACCGCTGATCTTGTCAGCGTACAGAGCTAACGGCATACAGATTCTGTATAACCTTCGAAAGCGGTACCTTAGGGTGCCGCTTTTCTATTTGATTTATCAGACTTTCTTGTCCGATTTTTATTTTAAAACCATGTCTCATGGCTGAGACGCCTTGCCTAATAACCGTGATATTCATCATATTTCTCATCCATTCCTGGCAATGAAAGCTAGGGTTAAAGGTAGATGTCAAAATTCTGGCCGTTTTACTCTGCACGAGGGAATCGCTATGGTGAGATCATTGTTAGTGGCAGTATCAATGTTATTGGCTTCCTTAACCGGCACCGCGCAGGCAAAGGCTGACCTGACAGAATTTGATTACCCGTTGCTGCTTGGTGACTGGTACTGGTTTAGCAACACGGAAGAGGGCGTAGAAAGCGAAGGGAGCAGCTATCGTGCAATGAACATCAAGTTTAAATCAGACTACCATTATGTGATTCGTCTGTTGCAGGTAGACGGAAATGTTGAAGAATGGAGCGGCATTTACGACATTGATGAATCAACAGTAACCTTTCGCAGTCGCGGCCAGCCTGAGCAACAGCATACTTACATGCTGAGCTACAACCAGTTTTTATTAGATGGTGCGCGATTCACAAAACTGGCTCCTGAACATCTGGCGGGCAACTGGCGTTCATCGCGTATCAGCGGCCAGGATGTGGGAGATGCTGTCACTCAGTTATCATTATCGCTTCGTCCTGACTTTTTGTTTTCAGCAGAAGTCTCTGGCAAAAATGGCAAGAAAATCGAACATCGCGGAATTTACTACATCGAAGATGATCAAATCGTGCTGATTTACGAAGACGGCCAGCATGACAGTCAATTCCGCTTAGGCAGTAACACTCTGACTCTCACTAACAAGCTGTTCGGGATGGAAGCTATCATGCAACGTGAATAACGGTTTCTTGATCGCGTTGTTGTCCATATGAAAGATTGGTTATGAGAGGACAGTGGTGAGTGGCTGGCTGATCGGTCACCGAACCAAGCAATACGAATCAAGCAACACGAATCAAGCAATAAAAGACGCAAGGTTAGGGTGAAATAGCGATGTAAAAAAGGCTTGTTTTCACAAGCCTTTTTTATTTTTTTGGAAGAGCATTGAACGTAAATTGGCGGTCAGAGGTAATTAGTTCTTTGCCTCAGTCAATAACGCTCGGTGCTGTATCATCATCCAACAATCTTGAAAGCCTGACGCAGCTGGGAAAGATAATCTTCGTCGCGGCAGATGCTTTTGCCGGGTTCGTCAGAAATTTTCGCCACAGGGCGGCCTTCACACTCGGTCAGTTTCAGCACGATGTTCAGCGTTTTCACTCCGGGTAAGTCGCAGGTCAACTGTGTACCAATACCAAAGCTGATATTGATGCGATGTGCAAAGTGTTTGTAAATTGTCAGTGCTTTGTCCAGAGTCAGGCTGTCTGAGAACACCAGAGACTTGGTTTTCGGATCAATGCCCAGTGCTTCATAGTGAGCAATGGCCTTTTCACCCCAGGCAATCGGGTCACCGCTGTCATGGCGTAAGCCAATAAAACGCTCAGACAAGCGCAGATCGAAATCACGCAGGAAAGCATCCATATTGATGCAGTCCGTCAGGGCGATACCCAGTGAGTCCGGGTACTCCTGTAGCCAGCGATTCAGAGCCAGTTGCTGGGAATCTGCCAGTTCACCGGACAGTTGCTGATGCGCCTGGAACCACTCATGCGCTTGTGTGCCTACAGGTGTCAAACCACGGGTACGCGCCAGGTGATAGTTTGAGGTGCCTTTAAATTCAGCCACGTTTGTTTTCAGATAATCCACAACGTGGTGATGCACATCTTTAGAGAAGCGGCGACGGGTGCCGAAATCGACCAGTGCAAAGGCGTCAAGATCAATACCTTCCTCGGATGCACGGTGGTAAAACTGGTCAAGTTTTCCTTTCAGCTGTGCAAGGGCGTCGTCTGAACTGGCATCAGGGTAGAGGTGTTTGCAGCGAATTTCGCAAATGATAGCCAGTAGCGGGACTTCCCACAGAATGATATCCAGCCACTTACCGGTGATCGTGATAGCAAGCTGATCGCCGGTTGCATCGATATGTACCTGCTCACTCTTAAGCTGAAATGACTTGAGATACTCAAGGTAGTCTTCTTTAAAGAAGCTGAGTGTCGACAGGTACGCAATCTCTTCACCGGTGAATGACAGGCCGGCAAGACGGTTGATGTGATCCTGAATCTCTTGGCAATAAGGACGAAGGTCTTCCTCGCTCCGGCAATGAAACTCTGCGACCGCCTCAATATCTGGGTATTGATGAAAAATTGCTTGCTGCATATGTAATTTATATGCATCGGTATCAAGCAGGGAGTCGATAATCCCAATGTGTCCTAATTGATTCATAACTAGTTTGGTCGTTTTTTGCAATCCGAGGATTTTACCTTATTTTGAGCCGAGATTGCCTCAAAATGTTTCAGATAGTTGAAATTTTTAGGGCGAGTACCATACGCTGAAAAGCCATCAACGACAAGCCTACCAAGCACTTTTTATGGTAATTGGTGTCATAGTGTTAACACTATGTTTATGCGAGGATCTTGCTGCGAGAAAGATTTTGGGTAACCATTATCTTTTATAAAACTAATTATAGTAAAAATGATGCCCTGTCATTTAGCTGAATAACTAGTTTGAAGTCTGCCTGCATTGCATGAATATTCACCACTTGTCATATCTGGTGTTGAACTTCAGAGCGATTCTGGCAGTGGCTCTTGTCTGTCGCAGTTAAAGACAGAATAATGGAAACAACCGCCAGCGACTTCTCGCTCTGCCTTTATGGTAATTGTGCGGATAGAAATAAGGAATTTACATGGCCGAACAACCTACGATGACTCAGCCTACGGCAAAATACCGTTCTGACTACCAGTCTCCTGACTTTACCATCACCGATATCTCCCTGGAATTTGACCTGTATGACACTGCCACGAAAGTACTGGCGGTCAGCAAGGTTATCCGTCAGAAAGACACCGCAACGACGCTGGAGTTGGATGGCGACCACCTGAAATTGGTGCGCATTGAAATTAACGGTGTAGCCTGGAGCGACTTTGCTGAAGGCGAGGGCAAACTGTCTGTCTATAATGTGCCTGCTGAGTTTGAACTGTTGATCGAAACAGAAATCAACCCTGAAGCAAATACGCTGCTGGAAGGTCTGTACAAATCAGGCGGTGCCTTCTGTACGCAATGTGAAGCTGAAGGCTTCCGCAATATCACTTACTATCTGGATCGCCCGGATGTACTGGCGCGTTACACCACAAAAGTGATTGCCGACAAGGCTCAGTATCCGTACCTGATGAGTAATGGTAACCGTGTTGACAGCGGTGATCTGGATAATGGTCGTCACTGGGTTCAGTGGCAGGATCCGTTCCCGAAACCAAGCTATCTGTTCGCACTGGTTGCCGGTGATTTTGACGTACTGCGTGATAAGTACACGACGAAAAGCGATCGTGTGGTTGATCTTGAAATCTTTGTCGACAAAGGCAACCTAGATCGTGCGGAATACGCCATGACTTCGCTGATCAACTCCATGAAGTGGGATGAAGAGCGTTTCGGTCTGGAATATGACCTGGATATCTACATGATCGTCGCTGTTGATTTCTTCAACATGGGCGCCATGGAGAACAAGGGCCTGAACATCTTTAACTCTAAATATGTACTGGCTAACCCGAATACTGCGACGGACACCGATTATCAGGGTATTGAGTCGGTCATTGGTCACGAGTATTTCCACAACTGGACCGGTAACCGTGTGACTTGCCGTGACTGGTTCCAGCTGAGCCTGAAAGAAGGCCTGACGGTATTCCGTGATCAGGAATTCTCCTCTGATCTGGGTTCTCGTCCGGTTAACCGTATCAACAACGTTCGTATTATGCGTGGCCCGCAATTTGCGGAAGACCGTGGCCCGATGTCTCATCCGATCCGTCCGGACAAAGTGATCGAAATGAATAACTTCTACACCCTGACCGTCTATGAGAAGGGCAGCGAAGTTATTCGTATGATGCACACATTGCTGGGCGAAGAAAACTTCCAGGCTGGCATGAAGCTGTACTTTGAGCGCCATGACGGCACTGCGGCAACCTGTGACGATTTCGTTCAGGCGATGGAAGACGCATCGGGCATCAGCCTTGAGCGTTTCCGTCGTTGGTACAGCCAGGCCGGTACACCGGTTGTGACGGTTGATACTGAGTATCTGGCGGATGTTAAGCGTTACCGTGTCACTGTTAAACAACACACTGCACCAACACCTGAGCAGGAAGAGAAGTTGCCGCTTCATATTCCATTTGATATTGAGCTGTATAACCGCCAGGGTGATGTTCTTCCGTTACAATGTAACGGTGAAGCCATGCATCATGTGCTGAATGTGACTGAAGCCGAGCAGGTGTTTGAGTTCGAAAACATCGACGAGCAACCTGTGATCTCTATGCTGCGTGAGTTCTCTGCTCCGGTGATCCTGGAATACGATTACAGCGACGACGAGCTGATTTTCCTGATGGTGCATGCTCGTAACGAATTTGCACGTTGGGATGCGGGTCAGATGCTATTGGCGAAGTACATTAAGCGCAATGTAGAGCGCGTTCGCCAGGGTGAGGCGTTTGAACTGCCTGAAGCCGTGATTGATGCCTTCCGTGGCGTGCTGCTGGATGAGAAGCTGGATCCTGCTTTCATCGCTGAAGTCCTGACACTGCCAAACGAAAACGAAATTGCCGGTTGGTACAAAACGGTGGATGTGGATGCGATCCACCAGGTTGTTGGAGAGCTGGAAGTTGCTTTTGCGAAGGCAATGGAAGATGAGTTTACTGCGATCTACCATGCCCTGAATCAGGGGGCTTACACCATTGAGCATGACGCGATGGCCAAACGTGCATTGCGGAATACCTGTCTGGCTTATCTGGGTCAGACTGAGCAGGGTAATCAGCTGGTCAGCAAGCAGTATCAGGTGTCTGATAACATGACTGACACCATGGCCGCGATGGCTGTCGCGAATGACGCGGAACTTCCTTGTCGCGAAGCTCAGATGACTGATTTCAGTGATAAATGGACGCACGATGGTCTGGTAATGGACAAGTGGTTCATTCTGCAAGGTAAGAACCCGGCGGAGAATGCGCTGGAGAATGTGCGTGAAACCATGAAGCATCCGGCGTTTGATCTGAAAAACCCGAACCGTACCCGTAGTCTGGTTGCCAGCTTCTGTGCCAATAACCCAGTTCGTTTCCATGCGAAAGACGGTTCAGGCTATCAGTTCCTGACTGAAATCCTGACAACGCTGAATACCAGCAACCCGCAGGTCGCCTCTCGTCTGATTGAGCCGTTCCTAAAGTTTCGTCAGTATGACGAAGCCCGCCAGTCACTGATGCGCGCTGAGCTTGAGAAACTGGCTAAGCTGGAAAATCTGGCAAAAGATCTGTACGAGAAAGTTCAAAAAGCGCTGCAACAGTAAACCAGCGGCTTTAAACGCTGATTTAACCGCGATGGTTTAGCAGTTATGTTTTAACGGCTATGTTTTAACCGTTATAAAGGGCAGGGAGACCTGCCCTTTATTTTTTGAGCAGTCGGTATGCTTACGTCATGCCATACAGAACGTTCTCTGGACATAGCGTGAGAAGGTGCAGGAGGCCGAGTTAGGAAAAACCATGAAAGCGTATACTTTTTCAATCTATATCACATATCAGAATTACCTTAACTACTACAACGGCGCAGCCAGCACGGTCCAGGTGGTCACAGATGAAGGGTTAAGGTTGCAGTTACCTGCGGCCCGGTTGCGGCCATTTTTAAGCCAAATAGGAATAAAAGGGCGTTTTCGTTTAACAGTAAACAGTGAAAATCGATTCCATTCACTGGAGCAGCTGGCATAAAACTGCTGCCAATATCTTGATAACATTTTTGTAACCAATGAATTTAATGAAAGAGCAAAAATAAAAGTTATGCAGTTAATTTGCATTAGTTTTATTTAGCTGAATGAAAGCTGAAAATAACCCTAAAAATAAATGGTTAGACCAATTGACAAGGGCCTGTGGGAATTTTGACGCTATTTTCATCAGACCCAGATAATCCGACCAGTCAAAATCTCTACCTTAGTCACATATTCGATTTTTTCCTGCTCAGACAGTGATATTAACGTAACCATTTCGCAACAAAAGGCCCTACAATAGCACTCGCGGATTACCCGTCATTCGTGAGTTGTTTATCCCCAATTCTGCTCATGAGTGTTTTTATAAAAATTCTATACTTTATTGTAAAAATATAACGATGGAGCATTGCTATGACCGCACCTGACCCTATAGTGCCGGTATTGCTTGAGAAAGTTTATGGCTTAATCCAGGACAAGATTGAGACCCCTCAGCAGTCATTAGTAGAAGTGTTTGCTCAGCGATTGTTAGGACAACTGGCAGAAGATGATCTGCTTCAACGGAATGAATCTGACCTCTACGGTGCTGTACTAAGTCTGTGGCACCACCTGGTACAAAATAAACCTGATCAAATCTCAGTACGTGTCTACAACCCAACTCTGAGCCGTTACGGCTGGCAGTCTACCCACACTGTTGTTGAAATTATTACTCCGGACCGCCCATTCCTAGTTGATTCAGTACGCATGACACTGAACCGTCTGGGTATCACCAGTCACCTGATGCTGAACGGCCCGTATTTCTTCAAACGCAACGCGGAAGGTGTCATTACTGAAGCGTGTGGTAAAGACGGCGATCTTCAGACGTTGTTCCACATTGAAGTGGACCGCCTGAACGACAAACAAGAGTTGGAAGCATTAAAACAAGAACTAGAACAAGTGCTTCAGGATGTTGATCTGGTCGTCAATGACTGGCAACTGATGCAGGCAAAACTGCAGTCAATCGTTGAAGAACTGAAAAATGCAAATATGCCAGTTAAGAAAGACAAGCGCGAAGAAGCGATTGCTTTCCTTGACTGGGTGACTCACCACAACTTCACCTTCATGGGTTACCACAACTATGATCTGGTGCCGATTGAAGGTGATTATGAACTGCGCCCGACGAATGAAGACGGCCTTGGCCTGCTGAGCAAGTCAAGCAAGGTGAAAACACTGCGTCTGTCTGAGCTGCCTGAGACTGCCCGCTTTGAAGCGCGTAAGCCGGATCTGCTGATCCTGACAAAAGGCAATGTGAAGTCGAAGATCCACCGTCCGGCTTATACCGATTACATCGGGATCAAGCGTTTTGATAAAGACGGCAATGTGATCGGTGAGCACCGTTTCACGGGTCTGTACGCGTCAACGGCTTATAATCAGTCGATCATGAGCATTCCTCTGATCAGCAATAAGGTTAACCGTATTCTGGAAGAGAGTGGCTATTCTGCTGGTTCTCACTCCTGGAAAGCGCTGAATAACCTGATGGAAACGTATCCGCGTGACGAACTGATCCAGGCCAGCGAAAAAGAAATGCTGGATGTGGGCTGTGGTGTTGTACGTATGCAGGATCGTGATTTGCTACGCCTGTTTGTGCGCCGCGACCCATTCGGTCGTTTCTTCTCTTGCATGGTGTATGTCACGAAAGAGCGTTACAACACTGAGCTTCGTCGTAAGACGCAGCGCGTACTGAAAGAATACTTTGGTTCTGAACAGGACGTTGAATTCACTACTTTCTTCTCTGAGAGCCCACTAGCAAGAACCCATTACATCGTGCGCGTAGAAAACAATAACTTCGATGTCGACGTTAAAGCCATCGAACACAATCTGGTTGAAGCGGCTTCTTCCTGGGAAGACCGTCTTAGCTCATCTCTGATCGCAAACTTTGGTGAAAGCCAAGGGACGCTGCTGGCGAAAAACTATGCCCGTGCATTCCCGCGTTCATACAAAGAGCAGATGCTGCCAGGTTTCGCGGTTGCGGATATCGAGCAACTGGAAAGCCTGAGCGAAGATAACAAGCTGGGCATGCTGTTCTACCGTCCGCAGGAAGAAGCGACCGATTCACGTTACGTGAAACTGAAGCTGTTCCACCGTGATGAGCCGATCCACCTGTCAGACGTTATGCCTATGCTGGAAAACCTTGGCCTGCGCGTGATTGGTGAAGAACCGTATGAAGTGAAGACTGCGAGCGGTACGGTGTACTGGATCCTGGACTTTGCGATGCTCCACAATGCCTGCACAGGGATTGATCTGGCTGAAGCGCGTGATCGTTTCCAGGAAGCATTTTCTGCTATCTGGCACGGCGAAATCGAAAGTGATGGCTTCAACCGTCTAGTACTGTGTGCCGGTCTGACAGGTCGTGAAATCACGATTCTGCGTAGTTTTGCCCGTTACATGCGCCAAGTTGGCTTCCCATTCAGCCAGCACTACATCGAAGAAACGCTGTCAAATCACAATGATCTGGCTCGTGATCTGGTTCAGCTGTTCCGACTGCGTTTTGATCCTGAAATCAAGCACACAGAAAAAGCAGAGCAGGATCTGATTGCAAAACTGCATGAGAAGCTGGACGAAGTAGAAAGCCTGGATGACGACCGTATTATCCGTCGTTACATGGAAATGATCCGTGCTACCCAGCGTACTAACTACTACCAGCTGGACGAAAACGGTCAGCCGAAACCATGGCTGTCACTGAAACTGCGTCCGTCTGAGATCCCTGAAATCCCGGCACCGGTTCCGTTCTTCGAAATCTTCGTGTACGCACCGGATATGGAAGGTGTACACCTTCGTGGCGGTAAAGTTGCGCGTGGTGGCCTGCGTTGGTCTGACCGTCAGGAAGACTTCCGTACAGAAATTCTGGGCCTGGTAAAAGCTCAGCAGGTTAAGAACACTGTTATCGTACCGGTAGGTGCAAAAGGTGGCTTCATCTGTAAACGTCAGCCTCAGCTGTCAACTCGTGAAGAGATCTGGGCTGAAGGTCAACGCTGTTACAAACGTTTCATCCGTGCGCTGCTGGATGTGACTGATAACATTGTTGACGGCGATCTAATTCCACCAGCGAACGTTGTTCGTCATGATGAAGACGACCCGTATCTGGTTGTTGCAGCCGATAAAGGGACTGCGACGTTCTCTGACCTGGCTAACTCAGTGTCGGAAGACTACAACTTCTGGCTGGGTGATGCATTTGCATCCGGTGGCTCTAATGGTTATGACCACAAAGCCATGGGTATCACCGCGAAAGGCGGCTGGGAATCAGTCAAGCGTCACTTCCGTGAAATCGGTATTGACTGCCAGAATACAGACTTTACATGTGCCGGTATCGGTGACATGGCTGGTGATGTATTCGGTAACGGCATGCTGCTGTCTAAGCATACGCGCCTGGTCGCTGCCTTTAACCACATGCATATCTTCCTGGATCCTAATCCGGATGCTGCAACCAGCTGGGAAGAGCGCAACCGTCTGTTCAATCTACCTCGCTCAAGCTGGGAAGATTATAACCCAGAGCTGATTTCTGAAGGGGGCGGTGTCTTCTCTCGTCGCAGTAAAGCGATCAAGCTGACGCCACAAATTCAGAAACTGCTGGGCACCCGTAAGCAAACCATGCCGCCAAATGAGCTGATCCGTTTGATCCTGACAATGGAAGTGGATCTGCTGTGGAACGGTGGTATCGGTACTTACGTGAAATCTCAGGCTGAGACGCATACTGATGTGGGCGACCGTGCAAACGATGGTCTGCGCATTAACGGTAGTGAGCTACGTGCGAAGATTGTGGGCGAGGGCGGTAACCTGGGTATGACTCAGCTGGGCCGTGTCGAGTTCGCGAAGAACGGTGGTCGTGTTAATACCGACTTTATCGACAACGTAGGCGGTGTTGACTGTTCAGACAACGAAGTGAACATTAAGATCCTGCTGAACACACTGGTTGCCGGCGGAGATCTGACTTACAAGCAGCGTAATGAACTGCTGGAACGTATGGAAGACGAAGTGTCTGAAATCGTTCTTGATGATGCATACTGTCAGAGCGAGTCAATCTCCGTGACACAGCATCAGGAAGTCCAACTGCTCAAAGAGCAAATCCGCTTTATCCATCACATGGAAAAAGCAGGGAAGCTGGATCGCGCTCTGGAAAATATCCCGGATGACGATGCACTGGCTGAGCGTGAAAAATCAGGTATGGGTCTGACCCGCCCTGAACTGGCAGTACTGGTTGCCTACGGCAAGATGGTTCTGAAAGAAGAAATGGCAACGGATGAAATTGCAAATGATCCGTACCACGCGCGTTTGCTGCCGGCTTACTTCCCGAAAGAGCTGCAAGAAAGATTCCGCACGCAAATGGATCAGCATCCACTGCGTAAAGAGCTGATTGCGACGTCTCTGGCAAACCAGATGTCGAATGAGATGGGTTGTAACTTTGTTACTCGTCTGCAGGAAGAAACCGGTGCAACAGTGGCCGAAATTTCATCTGCCTACTCAGTTGGCCGTGCCATTTTCGACTTTGCTCAGTACTTCGAGCAGGTTCGTGAGCTGGATAACGTAATACCGGCCGATGTGCAGTATGACATTATGTACCGTTGCCGTCGTATGTTGCGTCGTGCGACACGCTGGATTCTGCGTAACCGCGACCGTAAGCTAAGCATCGAAGAGCAAATTGCATTCTACCAGCCGGTAGTAAGCAAACTGCGTGAAAATCTGGAACGTTACCTTGTCACTGAAGAAGTGAAAGAGCACAACGATCAGGCTGAATCGATGATCAAACAGGGTGTACCGGCAGAACTGGCGCATAATATTGCGCGCCTGAGCAGCCTGTACTCAGCAATGGATATTGCACAAATTACCAGTGAGATGGATAAAGATATCGACCTTATCTCTCGAGTGTACTTTGTCCTGGGTGCTGAATTGTCACTGCACTGGTTCCTGAAACAGGTTCACAATCAGCCTGTAGAAAACCACTGGCAGGCACTGGCGCGTGCTTCATTCCGCGAAGATCTGGATTGGCAACAGCGTCAGCTGACTTCTGCTGTTATCAGCAGTGGTTTAGTAGGGGGTGACGCAGAAGGCCTGATTGAGAGCTGGATGAAGGAACACAAGAAGGCGATTCGTCGCTGGAATACCGTGCTGACTGAGTTCAAGGTAGGTACAACTCATGAATTTGCCAAGTTCTCTGTTGCACTGCGTGAACTGATGCTGCTGAATCTGCACTGCCGTCCGGCAATGTAATTCTGCAAAATTGGTGAATAAACCATAGCAACTGCTCAAATTGTTTGATTTTCAGGCCACCCACATCTGTGAGGTGGCCTTTTTTATCTCTGGTTAACATGTAAGTTAATCGTTTGCTATTTCTGTTAAAAAACAAACTGTTAATTATTTGCATTAGCCAGTCAATTTATAGGGTAGCGAGTATTTTTATCGTTAAACTATAAAATAATCGTTGAATTGGCAGCACAAAGTAGGAATAATGTTCTCCCGTTTATACGGGGCTTTTACTAGGAGGTACAATGATTTACCGCCTCGCACGATCCGCTATTTTTAAGCTAGACGCTGAAAAGGCGCATGATCTTGCTATTCAGAACTTTTCTCGCTTCACCGGTACACCTCTCGATCTCTTCTATCGTCAACACGTCCCTGATCATCCTGTCGAAGTGATGGGTATCAAATTCAAAAACCCTGTTGGTCTGGCTGCTGGCCTTGATAAAAACGGCGAATGTATTGATGCATTTGGCGCGATGGGTTTTGGATTCGTCGAAGTCGGTACAGTCACACCACGCCCTCAGCCTGGTAATGATAAGCCTCGTTTGTTTCGTGTCATTCCTGCCGAAGGCATTATTAACCGCTTCGGTTTTAATAACCTGGGCGTTGATAACCTGATTGAGAACGTCAAAAAGGCCAAGTATGACGGTGTCATCGGGATCAATATCGGTAAAAACAAAGATACACCGATTGAGAAAGGGGCTGAGGACTACCTGATCTGTATGGAGAAGGTATATGAATATGCTGGCTATATCACAGTCAATATTTCATCTCCTAACACACCGGGCCTGCGAAGCTTGCAATACGGTGAAATGCTTGATGAGCTGCTGGCACAGCTAAAAGAGAAGCAGAAAGAGCTGTGTGAGAAATATGGCAAGTATGTACCGCTGACATTGAAGATCGCGCCGGATCTTGAAGATCACGAAATTGCCCAGATTGCCCAGTCACTGATCAAAAATGAAATTGATGGTGTCATCGCGACGAACACGACTCTGGATCGTTCGCTGATTGAAGGGATGCCTCATTGCGATGAAGCGGGTGGCCTGAGTGGTCGTCCGCTTCAAAACCGCAGCACCGAAGTGATTCGTTTGTTGGCACAAGAACTGGATGGCGCATTACCTATCATTGGGGTGGGTGGTATCGATTCTGCTATTGCCGCCCGAGAAAAAATGATGGCTGGCGCAAGTCTGGTGCAGGTTTACTCCGGCTTTATTTACCACGGACCAAAACTGGTTAAGGACATTGTCTCTAACCTGAAGTAAGCGGTTCGAGAAAAAATGTATATCGTGCCTGTCGATGTTCATCGGCAGGCACTTTTTTTTGTTTAAGGTATATGACAGACACTCAAGTCAGGGGCAATTGTCAAACTTACACCTTTTTTCATCGACTTAGCCCTGTTTATTTCCTCTTTTTATTTGGCCTGACCACAGTAAAATTGTTCTAAAGTTTTGTTTCGAACGTTGGATAAAGCAGTATAACGAACGGATTTTGGAGCGAGAACATGTTGAAACCTAACAATTCATGGATGTGGTACTACGACCAAAAACATGACGCTCTGATGCTGGATCTAGGGGAGGAGATGATTTTTCGCGTCTCTATTCCAACCAAAAATCTGGTGCCTTGTGCATTTACCCGTTCTGTATTTACTGTTGACGACGCCAGTACCTACCAAACCTACCTTGAGGGCGTTTCAGCTCTCGATCTGCCAGCACCGCGCAAAGTTGAAATTGCTCTGAATGCAGTGGCTGCAAACCGCTTTCATAAACCAATGATGCCGAAAAGCTGGTTTTTTAAAGACCTTAAAAACGCACATTGCCCGTCTGAAGGTGACGTTGTCACGTTGTATACGGAAGATGGTCAGGCTAACTTCCTGGTGATTGAAAATAACGGAAACGCCAGCCTGTGTATGTCGGCTGAAGTGGAGGCCGTTAACCTGAACAATGCGAAGCAAATGCAGTTCTGCGATACGATCAAAGTGATGAATGACCGTATGGAAGCATTCGAGGCGCACGTAGAAATGCCTGTCAGCTTCGCACTGGTAGGCTGATTTACCTTCTGAAATGTTTCTCCATGGCATTCACAGCCAGCGCGTACCAGCTCAATTGTTCCCTTTATTTCTGCCTGATAACTGCACATGAAACAGTGTTATATCTCCTTCCTCGCTGAAAATAGCGCGTTGTAAGCTTGTCCATTGCCCCGAAAAACTAACCCTGGAAACATTAACCTCCATTAACTTTAAGCAGCCACAGGCAACCAAACCACAGCTGCGTACTCTAGTCTCCCTTCATTTTGTGGCCAATTGCTACCTGAGTTCAATCTCTACCAGGGGCCAATCGCTATCGCTTGTGTACCAACTGGAGAGAGAGTGCCTGTCTATCTCTATTGACTCGTTACCCATGGTCGACATCTCTCACTAAAACGACTTTCACTCATGGCCTCTGAACGACTCTCAATGCACGGACCAAACCATCAGGTGCAATTTCTAACGAAATCCCCCATGTACTGAACAAAAAAGAGACGAGTGGTTACTTACCATGTGGCGGTCATAACTGTTTGTATATTAATGAGAAAGGGTAGGGAAGTCGAAAATAGAGCCGTTAGGTTTTTATACTCATGTATGGACGCGTTCTGTCGGTATGTTAATGCGTCGTTCAAGTGGATCCCTAAGCACATTAGCCCCAATGAGTGTCAGCAAGTCTACCAAATACTTTTTCGTCGCTTTGTTCACATATATCTGAAGTGGGTGTGTTTACAACACATAGTTGGCCTACTCAGCCTTAGTAGACAGATAAATTGTATGCTCTTGAGCGATCTTTTCTACACCGCAAAAGCAGGATGAATCTAAGGGAAAAATAAAGGCAATGCTCTGGTCTGAAGTATTTCATTACCGGGGCATCACCAAGTAACAGAGTCAGCATGTGGCGTATTTTTGACGTTGCGCGTCAAAAACTGTCTGCCTGAGCAGACGTGAAGGTAAGGGAATGCCCATTTGCTTGTGCAAAATATGTTCAAAATTAGTGAGCTGGGTCTAAAAAAGTTATCTTTTTTTAATGTTTTTTCTGCCTCTTTTTGTCTTCTGAGGGCAAAAAAACACCAATATTTTGCACCTGAATCTACATGGTGATTTGTTTTATTTCCTCAATTTCCTTGTTCGTGTAATTAAATTACAAGTTATGTATGAGAGATATCCGTTACAAACCGGAACTATTTCCAGTCGGGAAACTAACGAGTGTTTTGTTTTAATTCGCCTTTGGTGATAGTCAGTGCAAACTCATTAATTGGGGAAAGCATGAATCATCTCAGACAGGAAGTGCGTAGTCATCTTGTTGTTTTATGATTTCAAATCATTGATAATTAGTGGTTTTAATTGTTTGTTTCTAGGGGTGGACGATTATGGAGGGATTGGTGGGCGTTGTTTTGCTACGGTTTCCCTGACCGTTTCTAAATGGAAACGGTTGTGATGATTGCTCGTTGTTTCCTGATGTGAACAATTTAGATGGGTGGGGTTGTATACTATTGAGTGCTCATTTGGACTGTTTTGCTTTTTCTTTGACA
Organism: Photobacterium sp. GSS17; assembly: GCF_028621875.1. NCBI lineage: Bacteria > Pseudomonadati > Pseudomonadota > Gammaproteobacteria > Vibrionales > Vibrionaceae > Photobacterium > Photobacterium sp. GSS17. The sequence continues at coordinate 1,827,104 of NZ_CP117517.1, forward strand.
TCAATTCAGAGTGAATCTTTTAGCTTGAATTGCCCTTGACATTACCTTTGAATCTGTATGCTGAATCAGGGCAGCGTAATTTGAGTGAAATAATTGCTGTTTTTTTAACTAAATGGGTCGGGAGATCCCTTTGGTGCAAGGTATTTAGAGGGTTTTCAGTTATAATTCACCGCAACATAAGTGCGAAATGAACCTCATGAATCAATATCTAGCAATCACTTCCCGTGGCCTTGAGAATCTTCTGGCCCAAGAACTCGAGCAACTTGGTGCTCAACAAATTAAAGTTGTCCACGCCGGCGTGCGTTTTAAGGCGGAACAGGGTACAGCATATCGCTGCTGTCTATGGACACGACTGGCTTCACGAATCATTCAGGTACTGGGTGAATTCACTGTTCGTGATGATATGGATCTGTACCTTGGCGCGACGGCTATCAACTGGCCGTCTTACTTCCACTTCAATACTCGAATCATTGTCGATTTCAACGGTACTAACCGCGAAATTCGTAACAGCCAGTATGGCGCAATGAAAGTAAAAGATGCCATTGTGGATAAGTTCACTAAGGCTGATCTTCCTCGTCCGAGTATTGACCGCGTCCGTCCTGAGCTTCGTATTCATATGCGTCTGTCAGGCGAAAACGGCATTTTGGGTCTGGACATGGCCGGTAGCGGTTTGCACCAGCGCGGCTATCGTACTGATGCCGGTAAAGCGCCTCTTCGCGAAACCCATGCCGCAGCACTGGTTCTGAAATCTGGCTGGGTTCTTGGCAAGCCTTTGCTGGATCCTATGTGTGGTTCCGGTACTTTGCTGATTGAAGCGGCGATGATCGCAGCAGACATTGCCCCAGGTCTTAAGCGTAAACAGTGGGGCTTTGAGTTCATCAGCGATTTCGATAAAGAAGCCTGGATGGAAATTCATGCTGAAGCGAAAGTAAAAGCTCGCCGTGGTCCTGCGAACGTTGAACCACTGTTCTTTGGTCGTGAAAAAGATCAGCGTGTGCTGAGCATTGCGCGTGATAATGCCGGTCGTGCTGGTGTTTCTGAACTGATCCAATTTAAGCAGGAAGATGCGACTCAACTGACTTGTCCTGAAGGGTTTGCAGAAGGTGTCATCCTGTGTAACCCGCCATACGGTGAGCGTTTGGGTACAACACCTGAGCTGATTTCCCTTTACACCTTGTTTGGTAATCGCCTGAAACTGGCATTTGCGGGTTCAACGGCTGCGATTTACTCGTCATCAAACGAGTTGCTTAGCTGCCTGCGTATGCGTGCTGATAAGCAATTCAAGCTGCGAAATGGTGCGCTGGACTGTGTGCTGAAAACGTACCTGATCTCGGCAGGTGGCGTGAAACACGTAGAAGGCGAGCAAGAAGGGACACTTGAAGAAACTCAGGTTGCGCCGGATTTTGCCAACCGTCTGAAAAAGAACATCGGTAAGTTGTCTAAGTGGGCAAACAAAGAAGGGCTGGATTGCTACCGTCTGTATGACGCGGATCTGCCTGATTACAACGCTGCGATTGACAAATACCAGGATTACCTGGTTATTCAGGAATACGCTGCGCCAAAATCTATCCCTGAAGAAACGGCACGTCGCCGCCTGATGGATGTTATGCGTGCTGCAATTCAGGTAACCGGTGTTGATACCAGCAAAGTGGTACTCAAAGTCCGTGAACGCCAGAAAGGCAAGAGCCAGTACCAGAAACTGTCGAGTGCTGAGCGTCACATGGTCGTTGATGAATACGGCGTGAAACTGAAAGTTAACCTGTTTGACTATCTGGATACCGGCCTGTTCCTTGATCACCGTATTACCCGTCGCAAACTGGGTGAAATGGCCCAAGGGAAAGACTTCCTGAACTTGTTCGCTTACACAGGTTCGGCGACCTGTCATGCCGCATGCGGTGGGGCAAAATCGACGACAACCGTTGATATGTCTAACACCTACCTGCGCTGGGCGCAGGAGAATATGGAACTGAACGGTAAAGTAGGTCGTCAGCATCAGTTCATCCAGGCAGATTGCCTGCAGTGGCTGCAGGAAGCGGACGGTAGTTTCGATTTGATCTTTATCGATCCGCCGACGTTCTCGAATTCAAAGCGTATGAATCAAAGTTTTGATGTTCAACGTGACCACATCATGTTAATGGAAAACCTGAAACGTATGCTGCGTCCGAATGGTCAGATTGTTTTCTCGAACAATAAGCGCCATTTCAAAATGGATTTCGAGAAACTTGAAGCACTTGGGTTACAAGCGCAGAACATTTCTGATAAAACGTTGCCTTTGGATTTCGGTCGTAATAAGCATATTCATAACTGCTGGATCATTACCCACAAGGAAGGTTAAGTGCTAATTACGCTCTATAGCACAGAAGGGTGTCACTTATGCGAGCAGGCCTATGGCCTGCTCGTTCATGCCGGCGTAGCAGATCGCGTTGAGGTGGTTGATATTGCCTTTGATGATACGCTCTTTGCTCGTTACGGTGTCACTATTCCTGTGCTTGCAATTCAATATCCTGATTCTGAACAACAAAGCCCGGAACTCGGCTGGCCGTTTGATGCCGAGAAGCTGGCTGCATGGTTAAACAATAATGGCTTTAATTCACATCAGTAACGCCCAACTGGCGTATGGCGACCATGCTTTACTCGATAAAGCAGAGTTTATTCTTCAACCTAACGAACGTGTCTGTCTGGTAGGCCGTAATGGCACGGGTAAATCCACTTTGATGAAAGTGATTGCCGGCGACGTTCAACTTGATGATGGTAGCATCCAACAGCAGTCTGAACTGCGAGTGTCTCGCCTTGAGCAGGATCCGCCTCGTGACGCCGAAGGGACGGTGTTTGACTTTGTGTCTGAAGGGCTGGCTGAAATTGGTCAAGTTCTGAAGCAATATCACCACTTGCTCGATCTGATTTCTCATGAACCAACAGAGTCAAACTTTGCCAAGCTGGCTCGTGCTCAGGAAAAAATTGACCATGCCGACGCGTGGCAGTTTGATAACAAAATTACTTCTGTGCTGGAGCACCTGCAGTTACAGCCAGGGACATTGCTGAAAGATTTGTCCGGTGGCTGGCAACGTAAAGCAGCGCTAGCGCGAGCTCTGGTGTGCGATCCAGACATTCTGCTGCTTGACGAGCCGACGAACCACCTGGATGTCTCGACTATCGAGTGGCTGGAAGGGTTCCTGAAAGAGTTTAAAGGCTCTATTGTCTTTATTTCGCACGACCGTGCATTCATTCGTTCCATGGCGACCCGTATTGTCGACCTGGACCGAGGGAACTTATCTTCTTTCCCGGGTGACTACGACAAGTACCTGGAAACCAAAGAAGAGATGCTGCGGGTTGAAGAAGAGCAAAATGCAGAGTTTGATAAGAAGCTGGCTCAGGAAGAAGCGTGGATTCGTCAGGGTATTAAAGCCCGTCGTACCCGCAATGAAGGCCGTGTACGTGCGCTGAAACAACTGCGTCGTGAACGCAGCGAGCGTCGAGATGTGCAGGGTAAGGCTGACATGCAGCTTCAGGAAGCTAATCGCTCCGGTAAGATCGTGTTTGAAGCTGAACACATCAGCTACAGCTACGGCGACAAGCAAATCATTAATGATTTCAGCTTTAATGTAATGCGTGGTGACCGGATTGCTCTGATTGGTCCGAACGGTTGCGGTAAGAGTACCCTGCTGAAAATTATGTTGGGCGATCTGCAAGCCCAGGGTCATTTCCATTGTGGTACCAAGCTGGAAGTCGCGTATTTCGATCAGTACCGCGAAGTGCTGGATCCGGAAAAAACGGTAATGGATAACTTGGCAGATGGTAAACAGGAAGTGACCGTTAATGGCCGTACGCGCCACGCACTGGGCTACCTGCAGGATTTTCTATTCCATCCGCGACGTGCACGTACACCGGTAAAAGCCTTGTCCGGCGGCGAGAAAAACCGACTGTTACTGGCCAAGTTGTTCCTGAAGCCTAACAACCTGTTGGTGCTAGATGAACCAACCAACGATTTAGATATTGAAACTTTGGAACTTTTGGAAGATATACTTGCCAATTACCAAGGTACTTTGTTGTTGGTGAGCCACGATCGTCAGTTTGTGGATAACACAGTAGCAACCAGCTGGATTTTTGAAGGCAATGGTGTCATCGAAGAATATGTCGGTGGTTACCATGACGCTCAGGAACAGCGTGCCAATTCGCACAGCCAGAGAGCCAAAGAACATGCGGCTCAAATTGAAACTGCGAAGAAGAAAGAAGACAACAAACAGCGTCAGGCTGATCGCCCCCGCAATGTTAAGAAGCTCTCTTATAAATTGCAGAAAGAGTTGGAAGACCTGCCGCAACGAATTGAACAACTGGAAAATGAAATTGCTGATTTGCAGGAAAAAATCAATGATCCTGCCTTCTTTCAGGACGTCAAAAATGATACCCAAGCGGTCCTGGCCCGTTTAGCTGATGCTGAAGCGGAATTTGAGCAGGCATTTGAACGTTGGGAAGAACTTGAAGCGATGCAAAAGGAATCTTAATGCAACATAACACCTTGAAGCTATCTACACTGGCGATACTGATCGCCGGTGCCACAAGTGCAAACGCGGCCGTTTATAAGGTTGTAGAAATAGAAATTGACCCAAACTCGACTGTCGCAAATCGCGATTACTTCCCTGAGAATGTGGATCAGGTTAAAGCGCGCAGCCAGATTGAATATCATGGTCAGGGTATTAGCCCTTCTGCTGACGAAAACTGTTTTGTCAGCGGCGGGTGTAGCAGTGATAACTATCAGGTCTTCGGCGAAAGCCGTTTCGGGGCTGAAGGTCTTCGTATGCGTGATGTGGTTCCTTTCATCAGTGATAACTATCAGGAGATCAACGATGAAGATCGCCTGTACCGTTACTGTGATCGCAATCTAGGGCCGAATACCTGTGATACATGGGCACGCAGCGAATTTTACGGAAAGGGGTATAACACCAATGACATTGGTGACCGTTCCGGGCTTGGTGGTTTAGTTCGTGAGCAAGAAGCCTGGACTAAAAACTTCTATGCAAACTCACAGGCGTTACTGACCAATGGTAACGAGTTTAGTGTGGTTGAGACTTTTGCGTCTGATTCCGCTAATTATTCCGCATCCGCAGCGCTGGGTGATCTGGTTGCTGACCGAGAGACTTCGAATTCTGTGGTGACTCAGGTAGGTGATCTGAGTGGTCAGCCTTACGAATTGGGTATCGCCAGCAGTGCGTATTTTGGTAAAGACGGCCGCTATGCTCGTCAATTTGCCAAACGTGGCTTTGTGAACGTTAACGGTTCGCAATTGAGCCTGGGAGCTGTTAGCTCAGCCAACGAACTGACCAAAACTGCAGGTCAGTCTCTTGCGTTTGATGCGGTAGAGTTAAAGCTTGAGGGCAAACTGCTGGTGGTGGGCAGTGCCTCTTTTGCACCAAGTGACTTCCGTGACTCTGACCTGAAGGTGCCAAATAACCGCAGTGACCGTGGTGATCCGACCTTCAGTGATAGTACATTCCGTGAATGTGCAAACTTGTTCTCAACCAGCCCGGACAGTTTTTACAGCACTAAAGAGTGCCAGTTGTCTGTCTTTGCTAATGATGCGGTCTTCTGGACTGTAGATGGCTCTTCTGCTAACAACGCTGAAGCGAACTTGCTGTCTAAGCGCGTTGATAAAAATGGTAACACTTACCAGACCTTTGACCCGGACAATAACGATCGCAGCTATCAAGCAGGTGCGCGTGCTGTTGCTTTGGTTTCTGACAAGCCAGTAGTGGTTGGTTTCACAACTGACTCTGTTGATAAGACGTCCATCGATGAAGCGGATAAAGATTACTACGCGATTCGTGCTTCTGTATGGGAACTGCCAGATGGTTCAACAACCGCCAGCAGCGAGTCATTCACCCGTAAGATTATCCCTGGGCTGGATATCGAAGACGGGGGCGGCGAGCGTAAGCTGACTTACAGCATCGCGACCGACGTGAATGAAAACAACAAAGTAATCGGCGTCGCGAAGAATTACCTGGTTGATAACCGTTCATACTCTGAGCGTATGTTTGTGTATGACAATAACAACCCAAGTGCTAGCCCAACGTTCCTGGATAGCAGCATTTCATCTTTGTTCTTCAAAGGTGCGAATGGTTACGCAGCGGCAATTAACAACAATGATCAGATTGTTGGTCGTCTGGATGCTGAGTCTGTCAACCAGGTTGATGGCCGATTCCGTCGCCAGCGTGCGTTTACATATGTAATGTCTGACATTCCTGGTTCAGCCGCACTGAAGAAGGGTGATGTGTACCTGCTGGATGACCTGACTAATGATGGCGTTGTGAAGGGTGACGGTGTCGCGAACCAATACCGTATCTTTGAAGCTACAGGTATCAATGATGCGGGTGTCATTTCAGCGACGGCTTACAAATGTGAAGGCGGTTACGATGATTTGACGAAAGAGTCGTTCTGTCAGGGCGGCGCGTCAAATGTCGAGCGTATTGTTGCGGTTAAACTGGTACCAATTGACGCAGCACAATCTCCGTCGGTTGAATCACGTCCTACGCAGGAAGCGTCAATCGAACGTTCTGGCGGTGGTAGCTTGGGTGTATTGGCTTTGACAGTGCTAGGCTGGTTAGGGTTCCGTCGTCGCAAGTGATTTTTGTGTAAATATTGCGCAAAACTTCTACAGGCTCACAAATCGTGAGCCTGTTTCATTTCAAGGGTTGATTTGAAAGTCTGTTTGGCCAATTCTTAATAGTGGAGTCACAAAAGCTCCATCATTATGCAATAGTAGTGACTGAACCGATAAGGATGAGGATCGAACTATGAAGAGACAAAAGCGGGATCGCCTGGAACGCGCTCAATCGCAAGGTTATAAAGCTGGTATTAATGGTCGCTCCAGCGAAGATTGTCCGTATCATGCTACGGACGCCCGTACGAATTGGCTAGGTGGCTGGCGAGAAGCAAGACAAGATCTGCAATCTGGCCTCTATAAATAAATCCCTCCGTCTTATCACCCTTATCGAGCCCCTACCAGGAATAGGGGCTCTATCATATCTGCTACTTCTTATCTGTCGTTTCGTTGGTGCTTCTTGGTTCTGCGGCGCTAAGTTGGGTATTTTCCAAATACATTCAGACTTTCAGCCAATCATTCATCATCCAATCATTCAGTAGTATTTGAAGAAGAGGTGTGCACTTGGGTGACGCTGTCACATATGGACTGTTTTTGCCGACTGTATTTTATGGTCTGTATGTTATTGATAGGTTGGGCGTGATTGCCATTTTTCATGCTTTGTTAACCCATTGGCTAGCAGAGTCGATAGTATTACATGTGACGATGTCACTTTTTTCGAGAGCAGAGATCAAAAAAGGCCGCCCTGGGCGACCTTTCTTTATTATTCGTAAGCGTAATCTTGATTAGAATGATGACGTGTCTTTGAACAGACCGACTTTCAGATCTTTCGCTACGTAGATTTCTTTGCCGTCAACCAGCACGCGACCATCAGCCACACCCATAATCAGCTTACGATTGATAACACGCTTTAGCTGAATTTCGTAGGTGACTTTTTTCGCTTCCGGCAGGATCTGGCCAGTAAATTTCACTTCACCCACACCCAGCGCACGGCCTTTGCCTTCGCCGCCAGCCCAGCCCAGGAAGAAGCCAACCAGCTGCCACATAGCATCCAGACCCAGACAGCCTGGCATTACCGGGTCACCTTTAAAGTGGCAATCAAAGAACCACAGGTCAGGACGAATATCTAGCTCTGCTTGGATGAAGCCTTTACCGTGCTCACCACCTTCGTCAGTGATAGTAAGAATACGGTCAATCATCAACATATTGTCAGATGGCAGTGAAGGGAATTCAGGACCGTAAAGCTCACCTTTACCACAGGCAACAAGTTCGTCGTAGTTATAAGATTGTTGGCGTTTCATCAGACTTTTAAGCTCCTTAAAAAGTATGCTGGCAATTTAGCTTACACATGTACGCCATACAACTCGGATCAGTTCTGGACAAACCAGTTTTTGATACGCGATAACCAATTGACTTCATTATCGTGATCGCCGTTATGGAAGTGATCAATCCGGACCGCAATTCGGGCCAGAAGGGTGTCGGCTTCCATATCGTCACTGCGGAACACTTTACCGGTTAATAATGGCAGAGCATCATCAACACTTTCGACAGCCCACAGATGGAACTGACCCGCTTTTACGGCTTCAAGTACATCGTCATTTAAGCATAGGTTAGTCAAATTAGTTTTCGGTAAAATGACACCTTGGGTACCGGTCAGGCCACGATAGGCACACACTTTAAAGAAACCTTCGATCTTTTCGTTTAGACCACCGACAGCCTGCACCCGGCCGAACTGATCGACCGCACCCGTCACGGCAATTTGCTGATTAATAGGTTGCATAGCCAAAGCTGAGACTAAAGAGCACAATTCAGCCAGCGATGCGCTGTCTCCGTCCACTTCAGAGTATGACTGCTCGAAAACGATGGACGCGGAGTATGGCAGCGGCTGGTCCAAATCCAGTGCGGTGCTGACAAAAGCCTGCATAATCATCATACCTTTGGCATGGATGTTACCGCCAAGCTCTGCTTTACGCTCAACATCGGAAATATCCCCGTCACCGAAATGGACAACACAGGAAATTCGTGCCGGTTCGCCATACGTACGGGGATGACCCGGTACTTCAACCACAGTCAAGCCGTTGACCTGGCCGATCTCTTGGCCTTGGCAGTCAATCAATACCTGGCCGTGATGAATATCTTCGATAGCGCGTTCCGGCAGGTAGGATTCACGATACTCACGGGCCTTCAGTGAGGCTTTTATATGCTCTGCCGTAATCGGCGCACCCTGAGACTCGATGCTGGCTTCACTCAGCAGACTGAGATGCCAGATAGGACATAGAGGAAGACGCTCCTGATCTTCGGCATAGCGGGCGCCAGTTTTCATTACGGCTTCCAGAGCTTGCTGGTCAGCCAAGTCCGGTAGGGATGCATTGGTGATGATGGCTTTCAGGTAAGCCATATATTGTGGCAGATTATCTTCGCTAAGCAGCAGGTCCTGCTCAAATTCACCGTACATGCTAAATCCGGAAGAGATATCCGGCTCCGCATTTTCAAGCTCAGCCATAAGGTAACGATCGCCAATAAGAACCAGCTTAATATTGAGTGATTCTGCTGGTGGCAGTGGGTAGAGCCTCTTATTCGTTGATGGCTGCCATTCCAGTTGGCCATTCATAAGTATGCTTTTCAGTCGTGGCCACAAGCCGGGGTTTGATAAAATCGCCCCAATCGATAGTACCAGATAGCCATTATGAGCTTGATGTACTAAACCATGCTTAACCTGATGTTTGGCCATAGTATTGCCATCTTCAGGCGGGTAGACCGCGCCAAACAAGTTTAGCTCAGTAACATTTTCACCCGCTACAATTACTGGTGGTTCGTCGCGTTGAGGCGCCGTTAAATTAATCAGCTCAATGACATAATCGCGATATACTTTGTTATCGGGTGCAGTAATGCAAAGCACTCGAGGTTGTAGCTCAATAGCAGTAAACCGGCGTACAGCATCCTTTAGGCGATCTTGCAGCGTTCCTGTTACAGCGGGGGAGAGATCGTCATACTGCGCTAAAATAGCGTGGTACGGGGAATAATCTGGGCTCATCGTACGCCAGGTTTCTTCATGCATAGGCTTTGTGCTTTTCTATCGTTAGTGTGAAAAAGACAGCAGTATAATGGAATCAATAGCCGCATAATAGCGGTGACGTGATGTTATTTAGCTGTTTTGCAGGTCAGGCGAGACTGGCTTAAAAACAAATGCTTAAAACCGAAAAGAATTGTGCTTTTAATACACTGAGGTTACACTGTCACTCTTAAGTGTAGACATATTGAGATATTCTGACGACTATGAAATATCAGCAGCTTGAAAATCTGGAAGCCGGTTGGAAATGGAAGTATCTGGTTAAGAAGTGGAAGGAAGGCGAAGCTATTACCAGCTATATCGATACCAGTGAAGCGGAGGCTGCCATCAATGAACTTTTTGCTATCGAGCATGAACCGACTCGAGTGCTGAAGTGGATTGATAAGCATATGTCACCGGAGCTAGACAACAAGTTGAAGCAAGCGATCCGTGCCAAGCGTAAGCGACATTTTAATGCTGAGCAGGTTCATACGCGGAAGAAATCTATCGATCTGGACTACCGGGTATGGGAAAAACTGGCGGAAAAATCCCGTGAGTTAGACTGTACTTTGTCAGATGCTATCGAATACTTGTTAAGTGAGTCCAGTAAAACTGAGATGGCAAGTCGTCAGGTGCATGACCTGAAACAGGATCTGCACGAGTTGCTGAATCTCGACTGATTTGAGATTACTTTGCGTTCATACCATTAGATGGTGTTCCTACCTGAAGAATTGTTGGTTAACCCAGAATACGATGTACTGAACGCGTCCGTGTTTTTATAGGGAGTGCACTATGGAATATGTCATCGTTCTCGCTATTGTCGTTTTTATTCTGGTGTTTAAAGACCGCCCGGTTATGGTGATGGAGTTTGAAGACGGTAAGCTCACCAAACAGAAAGGCACAATTCCGGCTGGTTTTCTGAATGGGTGTAAAGATATCGCTCATAAGCAGCCATTCAGCGGGAAAATCAAAGTCTACAAGAACCGTTTCACCACAAAGCTGGTTTTTTCGAAAACCGTACCCGCGAAAGTTAAACAACGCGTTCATAACGTATTTCCATACTCTGGCGGTAGCAAAAAACGTTCAGGTAAACGCGCATAGCGCAATCTACTCATATTTCTACGTGATTATGTCTGAGCGTCTTTGGTGCTAGGGCGTTACAATGGGTGAGTTATCAAGGCTTCTTCGGAAGCCTTTTTCATCGATTAAATTTGTGAGTGCATTGGCTGACTTTCAGGGAGGTCACTTTCATATGTTAATTCCGCATGCTTTCAGGCTAACCCAAGGTGCTGATTTACGTAATGCCATTTTAGAGTATGTTCAGGAAACGGGGATTCAAGCCGGGTCTTTACTGAGTGGTGTCGGTTGCTTATCTGCCGCGACGATTAGGCTGGCGAATGAGGCAGATTCATTACTTTTAGACGGGCCTCTGGAAATATTGACACTGTCCGGCACATTAACCCCCGAGCATGTTCACCTACATATATCCGTCGCTGACAAGCAAGGTAAGGTGTATGGAGGCCACTTGCTGGAAGGAACGCTAGTTTCGTTTACGGCAGAAATTTGTCTTGCCGAGTATCGTAACCTGAGTTTCAGTCGTGAGCTGGACAATCAAACTGGGTTCACGGAGCTGGTCGTTAAAGCTATCAAATAAGCGTCTTGGTGACATTGTTCGGGTGAAGCTTTGAAGTTTCACCCGAGTCTATTGACGGTCTACAAAATCATTTACTGGTTTCTTTTCATATGGGTATCACTGCCAGGGGAAAACAGAGGCTGTAAATGACCTCTAGAAAGCAAGACCTGTAAACCTGCAAAAGGTTATGGGAATGCTTTGGAGTGTTCTTTGTATATGACGAAAACAAATGATGAATGGTCTAATCAGGGTAACTCATCGTCAAATATTTAGTCTTGGGTTTTGCCGGGTGCTGTATTCACGGCATCAACCAGTGCAGCTTGGCTTACGAGATATTGTTGTATTTTGTTCTGCAGAGCAGAGAGCTTTTCTTCGGCAAGAAGCCGCTGTTTTCGTTCTTCCTCCAAGCTCTTTCCTAACTCGACGGCTAAATAGCCACCCTTGATTAAGGCTTTTGTTGTGACATTGCTTTCTGTTAAAGATTTTAGCTCTTCAATCATATAAGCATGTTTTTCAATGTTTCTAATCGTAATTGCCATAAGTTATTGTATTGCTTTTGTTTGATAGCATTGTCATTTATATTTTCATCTGATTCAACTAAAAGATAGCTTTATATGAGGGTTGGTAAAAATCGATGAAATACAGAATGCAATCAAATTGCCTCGTCGGTGATATCACAAGCTACAGCGTGAAAGGAGTCAACGAAGTTTAATTGATGTCTTTTTGCTCAGAAATAAAAGTAAGCAGATTGTAAATAGGGAACCGCTAATATTAAAATCGGTGAATACGGAGAGTAAAAACATAAGGCTTAGCATGAATCAACAAGCGGAAATGTTGAAACAAAAAATTCTGGCCAATAGAGCGCGAGAGGAAGAAGCACCAGGCCTGAAAAGTGTAAAAATGATTCGTCATGGCTCTGATGTTATGGTGAGCGTTAAAACTCCGTTAGGACATTTGTACCGGACTGAAACCACGTTCATCGGGTCGGATGGTCTTGACCGGATTTATCTGGCGCCTCCAAAAATATCGAAAATCGAGTGCGAAGAATTCTTTCAACAGGGATACTGGATAACTATTAAAGCCATCTCGGAGCATGGGGAAGGTGCTCAGATCACTCTTAAAACACGTATTAAGCATCTCGTGACAGATCCTGTTCGTTTATTCGTAGTGGATATTCCTGTCACGGCCACACTGACGCAATTGCGTCAGGAGCCACGTTATGAAGTGAATCTAACAGGGATAATTCAACTAGGGAGCAGAAAGCTGACCGTTGAGCTTAAAGATATATCAAGCAGCGGTTGCTGTTTTTTGACAGAGCTTCATGGCCCGCAATTTTCGCCAGGAATGCCGCTTAGCATTCGGGTGGTTCATCCGTCGAGCGGGGAACCGTATCGTTTGTCTGGAGTGACAAAGAACATTGTAAAGTCTGGTAATGCAAATCAATGTGGCGTGTTGTTTGATGTGAATGGAGGGGAAAATGCCAAATCTTTACTATCCAAACTTATCTTTGATGGTTCTAAGCTGTCATTTAATAAGCTGACTACATAAAGGGCAAACAGTTAAAAAGAGCGAACATAACATCAATAGAGAAGAGTAGTTTAGCCCAGTAAATAAACCTGACGAGACTGGCGAAGCTTTTCAATACACCTTTTTACTTTTTGCAGAGAAATCGGCTTCACCAGATAATCACTTGGATTGTATTTTATCACTTGTTTGACGACGTCCATTTCACTATCAGTACTGACTATCACGACGGGAATCTGTAGCTGGTGGGAGTGAATAAATTCAAGCACCTCAATACCATCCAATGGCTTGGAGAGGTTTAAATCTAAAAAAATGCAGTCGAATTCAAACCGATTAAGCTGACTACATGCTTGCTGCGCAGTAGTGGCGTAAAGCAACTTTTCTATCTTTGTCGATTTACGTAACAATTGCGCCAGAATATGCGTCATCATCTTATTGTCTTCAATAATCAGAAAGCGGCTCATGCAGAATCCCTTAAACAACTAACAACCGTTTTCTAATCATAAGCTATCTGGAGGAGGATTATTAACCAAATGCTCAAATTTGAGCAGAAGAAATGTGACCCAAGCCCACTCACAAATACCTAATGCACTATAACTTTAGTTTGTCTGTAACCACCACTTAATCATGAAATAATCAGTAAAGGCTAATCCATCGAAGATAAGAGATTTATTAGCAGATAAATGAAAGGGCATGACTGTTTTTTATAAATTTCTTGGCCTTTTGTTAGGCTCTGACCGTAACAGGGTAGTGACGTGGTAACAATTAATTTTTTGAATAAGAATGTACATCACTATAAAAAGAAATAGTACCCATGAAGGAGGCTCTGGAACATTAGACACCTTGTGGGATGGGGTAGATTGCGCTGTGATTATTGGTTCGTTTAATGGTAATACTGCCGTGCTGCTCTCGTTACCACTCGGAGCTGGTTTATTACTGGAACTGGTATTTGTATTATTATCTTGAGCCTCGTTTTGGTCAGGGTCCTCTTGCATTTGCTGTGGTGAAGCAGTGCTGCCTCCCACGCCACTCAATGTCATATTACCTGAGTTCACCGAGCTGGATTGCGCTGGAGATACTGAAAGTGAGGGGGCTGCTGCTGCAAGATTATTACCTATTGAAGCAGAGTAGCGGATTCCGGTGGAAGTGTGGCTTTGATGATTAAACATATTTCCTACCTGATTGGACATCTGTGGTAGAAAGTCGGAGACAGTAAAAGGAAACATAAACTGTATGACAGGTAATTGAATTAAAGGAGTACCACTGCTGGTGGCTGTATCGAACAAAAAACCAGGTAAGGGAAGTAAAGAAGCGCTATTTGATTCACCAAATAGCAATTGTTCATTTCTGACTTCATTCTGCTGTAAGGTGGCATACAGATCTGAGAGTTGAGTAAACTCTTCACGCTGACTTTCAATAAAAGAACGATTGGAAACATGTTTAAACACATTGTTATTCGACAGTTGAGACGCATCCATTATGTTCTCATTTGATTGGTCGTGACTACCTGGCACTGTCATATCCGATAGCACCATTGGAATGAGTATTAGTAGAAGCATTAGAGACTTACTGATCTTATGTCTCATCCTTATATACCGTAATCCTTTTCTAGCCATATAGCTCTTAAAGCAATATTTTGGCCAGAAATATTATCCTTTTAAAACAGATGCTTATGTTTTTTTGAGGTTCGCAAATTGCGAATTATAAATTTCAACATATCATCTAATGCACTATAACTTTTGTTTAAAAAAACAAAAAATAAACTTCTTTGAAAAATGTTGATAGTGTTTTAGCTTATACTAAGTCTTGCAAAAAGAGAGGGATGTCAATGTCTGGAATTCTAGAGCTAGAATCGTTACTCAAATCTTTATCACCGGAACTCCAACCTCAAGAATATGTTTTTTGTTCAGTTCCAAACACTTTGTCCGAAATGTTGGCATTAAAACCCATTGCGACATTCTTGGAAAAAGAGGGGTTAACTATCATCCTTCCTAAAAATGTGGCTGAAGATAAAGATCTTTTCTTCTCTAGTACATACAAAATGATCACTTTAACCGTTCACTCAAGCCTGGATGCCGTAGGGCTTACCGCGAGTGTTGCATCAAAACTAAGTGAACGGGGTATCAGTGCAAATGTCATTGCCGCGTATTACCACGATCATATTTTTGTTCCAAGCCAGAGAGCAGAAGAAGCGATGGAAGCATTGGCAGAGTTTACGAATTAGTTTTTGCTTAGACGTTTCTCTGAAGCAAGTAATCATTCCTTCATGTTTACCGAGCCATAATAGTAGTGTCATCGAACGTTATATGGTGTAAGAAATGACGTATTCTGTATATTTTGTAAGTGATAAGCCTCAAAGAAACACTAAAATTCATGAAGTACATAGAAATGATTGCCTGAATCTACCTTCTCCGGAAAGCATGACTTGTGTCGGCTATTTTGATTCAAGTCATGTGGCCAGCGAACATGCAAGAAAAATTTATCACAACGCAGCACTCTGTGAGCACTGTTGTTCCAATACCCATGAAACACAGCCCGTTTAATCACTGTCATTTAAGGAGATAGGTTGGTCCTTCAACATCATAGGATATGACTCTATGGCTTTTACATCAGTGATTTTAAAAAATGTCACGGTGTCACAAATGCTAAATCAAGTGCTGTTAAGTAATTAGGATAGGTGAGGGTAAGAGTCAGTGTTAAGCAAAGCAACATTAATTGCATTGTCATTAAATTTTATAAGGTTTACAATGCTGGTTTAGAAACAAAAATAAAATTATAAACGTTATACATGAGTAGGAAGTCTCGCTTACCATTGGAAGATCTGTCAAAACTGGACGACTACCTAGAGTCGACAAATATTTTTATCTCTTCTGCCATACAAACTTCTCTTGAAAGAGCTTTTATCAACGTACCTAGCGAGAATAAAATCGATTCATGTGCTTTCCTGAAAATGTCCACCAAGTCACAATTTATGTGGTTGCAGTCTGTATCAAGCGGTAAAGAAGACGAACTAAGACAATTTATACTCAGGAAGTTTTATCAACTACTGAACTGAACTCCGTGATTCATATCACAACGACCAAAGCCCGTAAACCTCTCGGTTAAGCGGGCTTTTTTGTACCTGGCATTTTTTACATAACTAATCGCTGATGTTTGATAAGTGCCTTTTGGAAAACAGAGAATGCTACAAGATTGGACCAAAAGAGTTTAGCTAAAAGCAAAGCGGTTGCATCGCATTACCCACTAGATATTTATCAGCACGCCACCTCACAAATCTGAATTTCCACGGAGCCTTGGATGAAGAGTTTTCCTCAAACAGCTTACGGGATAAAGCATACAATCCAATAGTGACACTGTCACCCTTTGACTATATTCCTCGCGAAACACGAAAAATCATGGCAGCTAGTCTTATAACCGGCACAGCGAGTTAGTCCAGGTCACTATCGGTGAAAACTGCGCGCAAATTGGCGGCACTCATCGCGGCCTGTTTGACACGGTTTTGTATGCGAGAGCTCATCAAGCTGTTTGCTGAGTTGGGGGTGACACCTCCAACTCTCATCATGTGTTATCTGCTGTCCGCGCCGTCAAAGCCCATGAATCGGTGTTGGGCGAATTAAAGGAAATGCTGCAATTGCATGAGAAGCGGATCATGAAATTAGAGTGGGAGTCAGGAGACAAAAAATAAATAGAAGCACTAATTGAACTTCAACTCACGTTCCCCATAAAATATGCCACCATCTCGTTAGAAGATGGATTATCTTTGTAGGCAATGTCAAATAAAAAGCGAGGGAACGCCAAATGCCTTTTTGCTTTTTGTTCGTATGGTGGGTCGGTATAGCAACAGTCATTGTTAGCTGGGAGTATCAAAAAGGAATACCGGACACCTTCAGCATCGCATTGATTTTCATTATCAAATTCGCTGGGTTTATCTATTTTTTCTCACTTATTCCAGCGCTGTTTCTATTGCTCGATTTCCACAAAAAACAAAAGTAAAAAACAGGACCCGGTAAGGGGCCTTTATTAACAGCTAAAGTGAAGTTCATGGCTTGGACTGTATCAACTGTTAATTAAATCGAGATATCACTTTATTTACAATTTTAAAAATAGCACGCTTTCTCATTTTTGCTTATTAGCCATTATGGTGGTGATGCTCGGCTCGCACGTTTAGCTTGGGCTTTCCTGACTTCCTTTTTCTTTTCCTTTGTCACAGTTTGCTGTTGGGGCTGTGTCATGCGACGGCCACCACGAAACGGCAGCGGCGTGACCACGTTAGAGCGTACCGGCACACCGCTTTAGGAATGATATTCATCAAACTACGAGTGCGCACCACAAGAAAAACCTTAAATAACGGTGTTAAGCCGCCAAGGGTTTAGGGGTTTAGCCCTTGGTATGGCTGGGATTCTGGCGTTTAACAATCCGAAGCTTCAGTGCGCATTATGGTCGTTTATGTTAAACAGCATGCATATTGCGTTATGATGTTTCCTTTAAGAAACATGACGTCAAACTATCAACGTAGAAAAATTACAGACAATCTGATTTTCAGGATGTACAAGTGCGGTTTATCCATAGAAGAAACTGCGAAATTATGTTTTAAATCTGTGAGAACTGTCACGGATTGGGATAGGGGTAGCCCTATACCTCCGGAATGCAAACGGCTGATGAAGCTTTATTCATCAAGGGATTTAGGACCGTTGCATGAGGATTGGCGAGGTTGGAAGATAATACAACGAGAATTGATTACGCCAAACGGCTGGAGTCTGACACCTGATAGGATCATAACTGGGAACGCATTATTAGAAATAAATTCGGATGATGATAGAAGAATGAAAGCTCTGATAATAGAAACAGCTAGAAATCTACAAAAAATTAGATACAAATGAATGAAGCCCCAATTAGGGGCTTCAAAAAAACTTAATACGCATGTTTTTTATTCGAAAGTTCATCAATAAACTCTTTCTTAGAAAGGCGCTTACCTTTACTTTCTTCCGATTTTAAGAAACAGTTATTGCTACTACTACTGTTACAATGATAAATCGCTGATTCACGTGCTATGCTAGCTTCACAAGTACCTGCCGATTGGACATACTCGTTTTTAATACGGGCGTATTTAAGCTCTTTCGAACGCTCCACAAGATCGTTCATAACCCTAAGCTTATGATTTTCATTAGCTTTTTTTGAAGACATACCAACCATCCCCATCTTCGTCATGATAATAGTTATAGCCTAAATCAGTTAGTTTTAAAACAACAAATCGCTCATAAAACGAACATAATTTATCCGAAGCTGGCTGAGCAAAGTAGAAAAGGGCCCCATAAGTATCATTATGAGCGGTAATGATTTCTATCAAAAAATTGGAGAGAACCCTTAAACCAGAATAAGTTTGCTTCTCATTTTGTTCTGGCTCCTCAAAGAAGGAATCATTTTCGATGTTTGAAATCAAATCAAAATCAAGAGTAAAGCTGTTTTGACCAACAGGTAGCTGCTCTCTTTTCAAATGCTGACATAAAAGTTGTAATTTTGGCAAATTACAATTTAGTTCAGTGAACCAACACTGATAGTGAATATTATTTACACTGAAAGGGTAGGTCACAACTCGTCCAGCACCAAAAAGTTCAATCTTAATGTCGTCAAAGTGAATGCACGATATTTTATCTCTCACATTATCATATCAATCTATTATCAGGTGAAAAACTTATAGCACATGAATAGATGATAAATAACAAATAATTAATAAATTTGTGCGCTTGTTATAACTTTTCCTGTTCAAACGATGAAATTATCCATGTATCAACCTGGAGCCCATTAGAATGAATAACTGAGTTTAGCCTAACAAATTTAGAGTAGTCACTGGGCTTACGAAGTATAAGTAATATGAATATTCACTAATCTTTTAATGAGATATCCGATATGAACGAATCCAAAGAGACCAACATCAAAATTAATTCCAATAAAGTCAGTGATATATACGAAGGCCTTTTAGATAGAATAAAAGACGAATTATGGCAGTCTGCGATAGAGTTAGCTGACTACCGTTATGATACTGAGCACGAAGAATTGAAAACTAAATTCAGCAAACAGGCTGAAAAATTGACTCAAACTCAAATAAAACTCGAGGCAGAAGAAGCTAAAGTTAATCAGTTACGCTTAGAATTGAATTCAGCAGAAGCAGATGAAAAAAGGCAAAAAGTTGAACTTAAAAGAGCGAAAGAGCAAATTATAAGACTTAATGGACAAATAGAAGCATATAAAACTAGAATGACAACTTTGTTAAAACACATTAACGAAGATATCAACTCAAATAAATATTAATAATCAGTATGTTACTCGTTGTAACTAAAATGCATTGATACTAGAAAGCTTCTATTAAGAAGTGGCCCCTCAAATGTCAACAAGCTAACAGGTAACCAGTGGCCAGCAGCAGGTTGGAGCGTGTAAAACTAGCCGTTATTGACACTTGGGGGGCGCATACTAGCTTGTATTCAGTTGTCTCCGACTATCGATGACAACACTCGCTTTACTGTCAGTTCTCCCCATATTAATGGCTTGGCAGGATGAGGAGGCGGTGCACTTTTTATTTTCTTCGGGCTCGGCCAGTTTTGAGCCGGTGAAAATATCAGGTTTCGAGCTGTGGCCTTAGTATGCCTTTGGCATGACGCAAATCGCAGTAAACCGTGATAGTTCTTACATAGTGCTCGTTTCTGTTATTTCTTGCGTTTCAAACGGGTTCAACTTAGATATGCTGAAAATCTCAGATGGCGAGGCTTCACTTGGCAATTTTGCTTCAGGCACAAAACGACCACCACAAGTCAATGAATAATTGAAGTCTTGCCCTTTGATAGTGGCGCTACACATTGAGCTTGGTACGACTGCAAAATTGTAATCCAGGGGATAAAAGGGTTTATGGTCAGCACCATTTATTGCGTATTCATAGCGAATCACCCCTTTAGATACATGTTTCACTGTACCGCTAATATAAGAGCCCACAACAACGGAAGGCACGCGGTTTACTACTTTCGCTGTTTTCTCTGGTACGGATGCTGGGGCGGGTTCCGAGCTGTGTAAGAAATACCACAGCAGAAAAAGCGAAAAAAACAGCAAAGCCATATGCTTTAGATTAAATGACCATTTAAACTTTTCTGGCTTTTCCCCATTTTTCGGCGCTTCTTCCTTGTACCATTGATTGAGGTATGAAGCTGGCAATATAGAGTAGGTGGCACGCATATCGACAATACTACCGTCATTTTTAACCATCTCATCGGGTAGGAAAATTTGTTCAGTATCATAAGACTTAAAGATGCTTTTCAGTAAGACGCCTTGTAATACCCACTTATCGACTTTGATTTTACCGTTGCCGCGATAGGTAACACTCGCAGAGTGTACCTTTGGTAAGCGGCCCCAATGATCATTGAAAACGTTGAGTATGCGACCGATGAAAGGCACAAAGGCCCGATCAGAACGTTGGCACTCGACGACATGTTCGAATAATTCTCGGGTCTGGTTATCAACCGAATCAACTGATTGCGCCAAATAGTAGACATGCCAACGATACTTCCGGGCCTGTCTTAACCAGGCGATACTTGGCAGGCGAGTCTTATCATTCCAGTTCCTGGAGTTCATCCAAATGCTGATCTCATCCAGTACAATTACTCCGAACTTTGATTCATCAATCTTTTCGCCTTCCTTTTTCTCACAACCATATCCAATCCCCTGGAAGTCGACAAAACGGGGATAATCAGGCAGGCGAGTGATAGGGATATTGTTCTCTGGATTTGATACGAGGTGCTCAGGAAAAATATCAAGATTTGTCGCCACCCGGCAGCCATTGTTCACCGCATCCTGAATTTTAGATACCGCCTGTAATCCCTTACCACTTCCTTTAAAACCAACAACCGCGAAATCAGCCATGGCAACACCTCAATTATTTAAACAAAATGGACTTCATATTCATGTACTTGTATTGCGCAAGGAATGCCCACATAACGGCCTTACTTGAGAAGTAAAAACTCATAACGGTAGTCACGCCGTTTGGCAGCATTGCATTAAGTTCACTAAATCCAAGGCCAATGTTGCTGGATACCATCCCCAAGGCTGAGTTTATTGCAGAAAAAAAGCCCACAGCTAAAGCAAAAAACATGGTGGAGTACAGAGTGAAGTAAGCGACTTTTTTACCCATTCTCTCAATAAGCCACTTGATAGCTTCGTATAGGGCATAGCCAATAAAATATGGCATGACTTAAACTCCTGTTGTCACACGTAAGTAGATAACTCTCGCATCATTGAATATGGCAATACCACACCAGGCCCACATGACTATGACCAGAAACTTATTGAGTACATCCAGTGCCCGGCAGTGATCTTCAATGACGCCAGTGACGCCAAATATTGTGATTTGGAAAGTAGGGCACTTATCCGCAGCATTTGAGTTAAAGACATTTTCTAATGGATTGCTGAATACTTGGCCGTCTAGTGGATTCGATGAGTCGTTAAGAATGTTATCAATTTCAGAGTAGATACTGTCTACAGCTCCACGCTGCTCATCCAGTAACCCTTGCAACTCAGTGCCTTTAGCCTCAGATTCTTGCTTATAGCCATCTAACACACCCTTTAACTGCTCTTGGGTTAAGCCATCAAAAGTACCCTCACCACCAGAAGCACTGGCTAATGCTTCTTGAATGCCATCCAATTTTTCACCTAGTTCAGCAGTATTGGATTCAACAGCGTCGCGCACAGAAACAACATCCCCAGCCAAAGCTCCAATCAAAGCATTTTGGCCGTCAGTTAGTGCGGCAATGGCTGAGGTTTGGTTAGTGATATTCTCCTGGACGAACTCTAAATTTCTGACCACATCCTCCCGAGTGTGGGTCAATTCAGTCTTTATTTCTTCCAGGTGCCCGGTGTTCGTAACAGTGCTGGTATGAATTTTATCAAGCGTTTCATTGCCGGAATTGATGCTACTTTTTACGTCGTTGATAGCCTGAACAACTTCTTTCGCATCGGGGTCAGGATTGGGTTCAGGAGGAGTCGAATCCAGTTCACAGTGATGAATGATTTTCTGAGTATCTGCATCACAGGAACCCGTAAATGTACCGCCTTTAGACTCACAAGCCTTACGGAAGGATTCAAGCTCTGTGGTAGCGTCCGGTGTATCACAGAAACCTGATGCTATAGGTGGCGGTAGATCGCCTTCGGTTCCATCACAGCTTTCACCAGTGAATGTTGCTTCAAAAGAACATTCATTTGTTCCTTCACCCCAGCAGATACCCGCTTGAAGATTGGCTTTACAGTCACGGTCTTTAACGCAAACCTGCTTAATACCCGTTCCACCTTGGCCATATATTGTTGTTGTTTCACCTGCATATGCTTCACACTTGTCGGGCTCTGGCCCAGTCTTGCAAGACGGCAAATCAGAAACACCAGGTGCTATTGCAATTGAGCACGATAGCATTGCTACTGAAATAAGCTTACCAGGATAAAACTCAACAGAGCCTTCCTTGTTTGGGTCATACTTTTCATTTGGGTAATAGGCTTGGAATTTAATGTAATTCTCACCATGGCCGCTTACGTATTCAAAATGTGAGCACCGGCTCCCTTCAGATTCACATTCAAGCCCCGCAATATAATTTGCATCAGAGCTAACTTTCTTCAAAGAGGCACTGTAGTAATAACTTCCATTAGGCGCAATATAGGATTGTGCATTCACAGATAGTGAAAAAAATGTAACAATAAAAAGGAGAGTGAGCCTGAACATAATCACCCCAAGAGTGCCATGTAAAAAACACATCATTTGATAAAAAGGAATAAAATACTTTTGGTAATTATTATGAATGTGTAACTATAAAAAAGGTGGAAATTAATCCACCTTCAAATATCAAGCCAAATAAAATTAGCTTGCCTTACTGAAGAATTTCTTCGCAATGCCAAGTGCAATAGTCCCCCCTTGAGAAGCGACCATGATCGCGATAGCAGATGCACCTAAACCAGCAATAAGCGTGAGAATAGCCTCTTTTAGAGAATCAAAGTCCGTCGCACTAGGGCCTGCGCCATTTTCCGCCGTTGCCATCGCCATACCAGACGAAATAAGAACAGTTGTAGCAACGGCAATATTTTGTTTAGAGAAGTATTTCTGCATGAAGTTTTTCATTACATTTTCCTTGTTTAATAGGCAGACAGTGTGAATGCCTTTGATACGAATCCGGCTATAACGCCAGAGCCAAAACCGATGAATGAAATTAAGGCATACCAAGTTAATGGGTCTGATATATTCACTGTTATTTAGATACCTTAAATCCAACCAGAAAAAACACAGCCAACAGTAATAGTGAACTTGATACAAACATGTATTGTTCTGATGTATATACTTGCGAATTAATAACAGGCTGTGTTGATTTATCTATAATCACATCTAGGGAGGAATTTAAACAGCCATCAGCAAACTGACCATCCAGTTTATACGTGCCTTGTTGAATCTGTTTTGCATCATCATAAATACCATTCAACGTACAATAAATATCAACGATATTATAAGAACTAACATCATAAATTCCGTTTCAAAGTCCATCTGAAAATCTCCAGGTATACGTTGAATTTTGAAGTTCACAAGGCAGCATAATTAAGTCCAGTCAGTTAAGCTGTTGCTTTAGCCTGGTTATCCAAAGACGGGATACCCAATAGGTTCCATCCGCTGAATGACACATGTTTGCCACCGTCACCAGCAAAGGAACGTTCTGTATGCTGAATCTTAAACTCAGCCTTTTTATCAATTAATTTTTTCAGGTCCGCACCGCCACCCATAGAATCCCAAAGGTCGGGGGAGACCCGGCACTCAATCACTTCTGATGGCTGAAATAGTTGTAAGCGGACGATACCAGAATCACGGCTTTCACCTGTGTTCGTGTTGGTATTGGTTTTCTTCTCGATATCGTCAGAATCATTAATACGGGCAGTAACAATCATGATTTTTCCTTTTAGTGACAGTTATTGACACAAGTCCAAGAATGAATCGGCCTGACCTACGTCATGGGCTACGCCCACGAACGCAGGCCATTCCGACTCATCAAAAGCCAGAGCGGTCAGTTCATCGACACGCTCCAAATAATTCTGGTATTGCTCGTATTGCTCATCGGCCATACGATGGTATTCCTGCTCACGCTCCAGAGCTTCAAAGACATCTGTAACGCCGGTCATGATGCGCTTAGTACCACGAAGGAACGTTTCCTTGTTTTCGGTTTTCCAATTGCGAGTACGGGTAGCCAAGAATGCCGCCCGGAAAACTACGCCAACAACACGCGCACCGGCCACATCGCCATAGCGGGTTTTAGAGGCTAGGGAAGCTGTGTATTCCTCGCCCCATTCATCAATGAGCTTTTCCATGATTTGTGGCACTTGGTATACAGGGCGAATCGTTTGGTCTTGGCGACGAACGAAAACACCGCCCATTGCTAAACAAAACGCTTCCCAGTCGGAGGTATCCGCCGCACGGCGAACGTTTTCGAGCGTTAGCCATTCACCGGCATCAAGGTGTTTAAACACGGCGTCATCCTCTTTAAATTCTTCTCTCAAGCGGCGCAGTTCACGCCAAACAGTGACCGATGGCCCACCAATGAATTGAAACTGGCGCAGACCATTAACACGCGCCCAGGTAAC
Organism: Photobacterium sp. GSS17; assembly: GCF_028621875.1. Classification (NCBI taxonomy): domain Bacteria; kingdom Pseudomonadati; phylum Pseudomonadota; class Gammaproteobacteria; order Vibrionales; family Vibrionaceae; genus Photobacterium; species Photobacterium sp. GSS17. The sequence continues at coordinate 1,851,548 of NZ_CP117517.1, forward strand.
AACACGCTCTGCCGCGCTTAAGCCGTCCAGTTCAGTCGCCAAATCGGTCGGGATATGTTGACCATCAATATTCTTTGATAGGTACTTAGCGACATAGCCAACGGCAGAGCCTTTCGACCAGTCAATGGATTCCGTTTTGAATCGGTATGTATTTGCTCCTGGCTCATTAGGTGAATCAGCCATTGCCGCCGCACGAAATGCATTTGTTACCGCGTCACGGTGAGCGGGAGCCATAAATAGCAACACATGCCAGTGTGGGCAACCATCCGCATGAGGTTCGACGACACGCAAGCCGTAGACCTTAATCCCAGCCTTATCGATGGCTTTGCGGAAATTGTTAAACACACTGGTCATATACTGATGAGCATCCCGAGTTGTCGGGCGGCCCGCATCGAGCCAGGCTTGATTGACCTTGCCCTTAGAAACAGAGTGAAAGCGGCTAGGGCACGTCGGCGTGTAGAACATGGCAACATGGCCACAAGATTTGGCAATATTCTCGAAACCTTTCAGACGCACGAACATTTCTGCCCGGCGGATTTCAGGATTAGAGATAGATTTGTTGGACAGCTCGTACAAAGAGAACCAGTTCTCAGCATCATCTTCATCGTAAGCAACCGTGTTTTTCAACATGTCGGCATTATCAGCATCACGTTGACGACGACGAGTCAGCGAAAAATTCGAGCAATACGCTTGACCGTGTTTATGTACCAGCGTCAGGTCACGGGCAACACGTTCAATTTCTATCGCAGCGCGTTTACGCAAAGCACGACGCCACCAAAGCTCATTCGTGGCTCGGTTAATCAGGCTTTTCAATTCGCCATTTTCCTCAGCCTTCTTGATTTGCTCGGGACGAAAGGCCAGGCCGTAATCCGCAAGAATTTCGCACACACGCTCAAACGCCTTAGCTTCATCATCAATTTTCGCCACCTGGCGCATCACCTGAGTAGATTTGGATTTAGCAAAATCGCAAAGCTCTTCATCAGAAGCGGTATATCGAAACTCCATCTTAGTTAGGCGCTTGCTGGCTGCCTCAAGTGCACGCATCGCTTCAAGTTGGCCGACCTTTTTGGACATATTCAAATACGCACGAGACATCACCGGACCAAAAGCACGGTGCGGCTTGGTTAACCGAATCACATCCATGCAAGGTGAAGCAAAAGAAGGTTTGATATTGTCCGAAACATCATAAGAATGAATCGGCTGAGACAATGCTTGACGGCGAAGGAACGCTGCTGCGTAATCACTATCAGGACGGGTATGGTCGACATAACCCGGTAATGGCACAGCATTAGCAGTATCAGGGCGAGAGTACGACGAGCAAAGCGTTTGAGCGTGCAGAAAGTTGACGTACTCATACGAATCATTTGCTAAGTCATGTACCAAGATTCGTTGTGTCATGTGAGCCTCAATGCCTATCGGTTACCATTTGGGGTAACTATAATTACCAATTGAGGTAACCTCAAGATACCGCAAGTGGTAACTAAAAGGCTAAAATGAGGCAAATGCAGGAGGATTTATGTATCAGGAAAAACTATTAGATAGCTATAAAAGCGCGAAAAACTACGTACAAGACAAACAAATTGCAGCCGATTTGGGACTACCTAAATCTAGAATATCCGAATTTCGCAGCGGCAAACGCTATATGTCTGATACACAAGCAGTTTTCCTTGCACAAGAATGCAATATTGACGTGAAAGAGGCTCTAGTTGGTATTCACGCTGACCGCACACAGAACAGCAGTATTAAAGCGATTTGGGAAGAGATTGCAAAAAAGCTAAATAGCCAAGGATTTCAAACATTTGGGATTGGATTTTCAGCCATTTCCTTGGCTGGGTTCGGTCAGTTTAGAGTGATAGCTCAGTGCGCATTATGTATAGTATGGCCGATATGAAAACGCCCCGGTTAAGCGGGGCGTCCTTCGCATAGAGCGTTGATAAGTCTTGTATTTTCGTACTTGTCTTCGAGCAGACCATAGACAACTTTTTGATCGTCCATTCCAAGCAAATCGGCGATCTTAAAAGCCACATCCCAGTCCATCGAATTTAACTCATTTCGCCATTTGCTTAGGCGAGAACGACTTACACCTATTTTTTGAGCAAGTTTGTAGTCTGACTCCAGACTATACTTGTCTTTCACCATATCCAATAGTTCATTTGTGTAAGTCATACCGAGCCCGTTGAATCCCTTTGATTTGTTAAATTCTAGGCGATCAAAATGATCAAAACCATAGTTGAAGCGATGTTGACGTCGAAACGATGTTGACAGATGCTATTCCCCGCACAAAACACACACTTGCTTGTATGGGGATACAGACATGGACAGACTGCAACACCTCGCCAAACTGAAAGAGCAATTCAAACAACTGCGCGTAACGACCGTTAAGCCGAAGAACACAAACAAGCAACTGCCGAAAGGCTGTGCTGACTTCCGTTACAGCCGCACCTTCCAGATTCAAGCCCGCCGCGCCGTACTGGCAAAAGGGGGTGTTGCATGAAACTGCATGACCTGAAAATCAAAACCGAATACCTAAAAGCCATTCTCGATGGCGATAAAACGTTTGAGATTCGAAAGAATGACCGTGATTTCAAGGTGGGTGATCGTGTCCGTTTAAATGATGGAAAACGCTACCTGGTTATTCGAATCAAATACATCACCGATTTTGCCCAGCAAGACGGCTATGTCGTTTTCTCTTTCGATTGGATTTCAGGAGGTGCGCTATGAACACCTTAACTCAGTTCCCCAAGCGAGTGACCAAAGCCCCTTCGGGGGCGGCGGTTTCTTTCATGCCGCTGCATGAGGTTTCTATTCCGCTGGATAAATCTGTCACCGCTGAATACATGGCAAATCACGCCCGCCAGGAGTTTTTCCGTTCACTGAGCATTGCCAAGGACATGCGCCGCAAAGGTGATCATGAAGGGGCGGCGTTCTTTCTATCGGATGCTGCCGAGTTTCGCCGTATCTTTGCCGCGTTTCGTCAGGCTGTCACTGTGATGGGTGGCCTGTAATGAACATGAACCTTTACCAACTTCTGAAAAATGATATTCGCGCCAGCATCCAACTGGCGCGCAGTTACCGTCTGGCCGGTGAACGTCGCCTGGCTGTTCAATTCCTCAATGATGCAGCGGAAAGCCGTCGAGAACTGTTAGAGGTAACGCAATGATCGTCACATCAGCACCCTGCGCCGCATTCGGTAAGGTCGTATGGCCTGGGAATATCCTTCAAGTATTCGTTGCCCCCCAAAGAGCAGATATTGAAAACGTTGAGGGGTTTGAGCTTATCACTCAGGAACAAGCACATGACTTAGTTACAAATCATGGAGCGCACCTCGTCATGCTTCCTGGCAGTTTTTGCTTTTTGCAAGGTATTGTCGATGCTCTCAAATAACGATCTCTTATTCGTGGCGGGTGCCGTTCAGCCCGCTGACCGAACCAAAAAGAATTTAGCCAGCTATGAAGCTGGTTTTTTAGGTTCCAAAAACCAGAAAAGCAACCATTTGCATAACCTCAATGAGCTGAATGTGTTCTTTGCTCGTGAGCAGGTTAAGCACGCGGCGGCACAACCGAAGATTGACGCTGAACACCTCCGCGAAGCGGCGGCACGCAGTGCCGAAAACAATAGGCTTGTCCAAGGGCGCAAAAGTCCGACACACCCACAACAGGCCAGTTTAAACCGCCTGATGGCGCAGCAGCGCAAGCTAGAAACGCGTGATGACGAACTGGGTAGCTCCGAGGCTTACTACAACCATGACACGCTGTACGGGCTGACAGAAGCCGGAAACCGTGCCCGCGTTCTGCCGCCAAAAGGCAAATCCAAGGTGGCCGAGCCGACTATCACGCCAAACGTGGTTCGCCTGATGAAACGCGACTGGTCAGGGCAGCGCAAAATCCAGTATTACACCCAGACGCCGAGCAGTGCCGCGCCGGATGCGCAGCAGGGTGAGCGTTTCACCGAAAAACTGACGAAACGCGCCGTCAGCAAAATCTTTGAGGCGGGTGCCTACGTGGCAACCTGTCACGGCGGTTTCTGCACTTTCCTGACCCTGACATTCAGCCAGGCCGAGCGCGCCCGCATTTTCTCCAGCATGGTCGAGGCCGATGACGTGAACGGCGACCACACACCGGTATTAATTACCCGCAACATGGCCGAGTGTGTCCCGCACATTGCCGGTGCCTATTGCTACATCGACACCACCGCCGACGACCCAGCGGCCACCGTCGATATTCTGGAAGATGGCACGGTCAAGGTGATGAATGCCGACGGCGTGATAGCCGGAGCCTACACGCCGACGTTTCTGAAACCGGAAAAGCTGTTCACCATCACCAAAACCGCCGAAACCACCATCGGCAAAGAGGTGTCCCGATTCCTTGATGGCGCAAAAAAGATGTACCAGCGCGGCTGGGTAGCCAACCACACGCAGGAAATCGACGCCGACTCCGGAGCCAAGTATTCCCAACTGACCGAAAAACGCATACCTGGTCACAGCAAGCCGAGTGAGTTCGGTCCCACTCGTGAAGCCGCCGATTTCCATTACATCTGGGTGGCGGAGTGTCCGGCCAATGACGATGGCGAGCCAAACCCGCATGTTCACGTTCTGCTGAATTGGGCGGTACCACAAAACCTGTTTTCAGCCTGGGCGCTGCGCCTCGAAAATCTGTGGGGCAAAGGGTTCGCGCACCTGGAGCGCATCAAAAAACCGATGGCCGCCGGCAGTTACATCATCAAGGCCGTGGGCTATGCCGCCAAAGGCGATAACGCCGACCAAGGGCTGATTCGTGGCAACCGCTACAACATCGCCCGATGCAGCCGCGCTCCGGCGTGGGAATGTATCGCCAGTTTTCAGGCCGACAACATGGCCGCGATCATCAAAGAGTGCGGCTACCGGTTAGAGCAATGGCGCAAGCCCATTAACCGCCGCCTCAAGCGACTGGAAAAACAGCTAGACCAAACCATTAAGGCGAAAGCCATAGCGAAACAAGCCAAACAGGACGAGCAGGCCATCAACAAGCTGACCGCCCGCATTATCCGGCTTGAGAACCAAATGCGGGCAACCCGCAAGGCGATAAAAAGCCGTGAGGTGCACGCCAGTACCAAAAACGTATTTTGCATGGCATTTGACGGCGAGCAGGCCGAACAAAAAGCCTTTGATTTTCTGCTGTGGGCTGCCGGTGCGCGGGGCTGGGGCATGACCCTGGTTGACGACGAAACCGCGCTGGCCGACAGCGTCACCGAAGCCAGAGCCGTCGCCCAATCGGAATACGCAGGCCAATACCTGCGCCACTTAGACCGAAGGGCGTACTGGCAAAGCGTGTTTAGAGACCCACTTGCTCCACCAAGGGAACCGACTGACCGCGAGATTGCCAGCGCAATGGCAGCCCGCGAGCACTACGAACAATGGCAATTAGCAGCGTAAAAGGAAAGGCAATGGACAAACTGAACCAAATTACTGAACAACTACAGGGCGAAGTCGATAAGGCGGCGCGCAACCCGTTCGCCAGCAAAGTGATGACACCGCTGCGCCTGGTACTGGTCTGGATGAACGGCGTTAACGAAAAACTGAGCGAGTTGGAGCAAGGGGGCAAACATGGCTGATGTGATGCCGGTGCGCACCTCGACCAACCCAGTCGAAGGCATTAACCGTTGTGAGTGCGGCAGCGTCCGCACCATTCATCGCGCCCGCGGCAAGCGGGCGAAATTCCTGTATTCGATTTGCGATAGCTGCGGCACCAACCAGCAGACCGGCCAATACTGGCAGGAAAAATTCAACGTCCATTACGCCACGCTGGCAGACCTGCACCAAGCCGAACAAGCCAGTCAGACTGTGGTTTGTGACGCGGTCACGGAACCCGAACCGGAGCCACAACCGGAACCGATTCAAACCGAATCAGTCTCCGTGCCGGAGCCGCAACAAACTGAACCGGAAACCGATACCGAGCCGAAGCCTGGCGCATGGAAAGCCATTCTGGCAGGCATCATTTTGGGCGGTCTGACCGGCGGCCTGATTACCCGCATCTAACCACAAGGAAACCCGATGGAAACCGAAAACACACCGGTAAACGATACCGAACTGGAAACCGTACAAGGCCACACCGAGCAGGAAGAAAAAGCGTTCATCAACAGCCTGGATGATGACTTTGACCCGACGATGGCGACCACCGATACCAAGCAAGCCGACATTGAACTGGAAGCGGCGGCTGGGATGATCTTCGTGGGACTGATGACCATTGAACAAATGATGAAGGGCATGGTGCATACGCGGTTCAATTTTGACCCTGAACAGTCCGAAAAAGTGGCCTACAAAGTGGCACCGCTCATCGTCAAATACGGCGGCAACCCGCCACCGTGGATGGCGAAATACATGGACGAAATCATGGCCGTGGCCGCCATCGGTATGTTGAGCCTGTCCAGCTACATGCAGGTTCGCCAGCTCAAGGCAGAAGACCTAGCCGCTGCCCGCCGCGAGCAGGCCAAACGGGCAGCAGAAGCCGCCAACGATGATTACAGTCAGGAGGTGGCGTGAAACTCCAACCCGTTAACCAAAACAACGCACTGAGTAACCATCATGCGTATGCGGTCGGGATGTCAGGTTGCGGCAAAACGTCCGCAGCCAAAAAGCTGTTTATCAAGCCGACAGACCAGGTCGCCATCTTTGACCCGCTCAACGACTACGAGGGCGAAATCGCCGGGCGTAAGGTGCGCAGTTACAGCAGCCTGAAAGCCTTTGCCGCTGCGCTCATTGCTGGCCGCAAAACCACGCAGGGATTTAAAATTGCCTATGCCCCTAAACACGAAACCACCGAGGCGGATTTCGACAAGTTCTGCATGGTGGTTTGGGGCATGGGTGACGGCAAGCACAAAAAACCGCTCAAGGTGATTTGCGAAGAAGTGGCCGAGCATTCCAACACCGCAGGCAAGGCAACCGGCTACCACGGCAAGATTCTGAGGCTAGGGCGCAAATTCGGTCTGCACTCCATCAACATGTTCCAACGCGGGCAGGAAGTCTCGAAAACCATTATCGACAACTGCCAGTTCGCCTGCGTAATGATGCAGAAAGCGGAAGATAGTGCGTATTACCTGCAACGCAAGACAGGGATTCCGGCGGAAGAGATCACGGAATTGGAGATACTGGAGTATATATTGCAAGATGGGAAAGCCTGGAAAACTGGGAAATTATCTTGGAATTAAGAACGGGGCAGCCATCGTCAACTACACTTAAGATTGTACGCCTATCAGCGATAGTATACTTCTTGGTTCCATCGTGACGTTTGTCACATTCTCCGGGCTCATTAACTTAAATGTATAGTGGGCTTTTTTTTGCTTTAAAATCAGCCCACTAACAATTTGTTGTTATTATTGTCTTCGTCAGTAATCTACCTATAATACAGCATCATAAATAATTACATCCGTAACAATTAGAAACTATGAGCAGGAAGCCTTGCTTACATCTGGAAGATTTCAACAAGCTTGATGATTTTCTCGATTCCACCAATCTTTTCATCATCTCAGCTCTAAACCTCTCCCTTGAAAGAGCCTACACGACCATAGCGGATACCGAGCGTATTGATTACTGCGACTTTCTAAAAATGACTATGAGAGAGCAATTCCAATGGCTCCTGTCTGTGTCTGACGGTCGTGAAGAAGAACTGAAAAGATTTATCCTGAGAAAGTTTTATCAAATCTTGAACTGACAGCATAAATACCTCCAAAGGATAGTCTTACTGACTACACTCAAAGTGTCCTAAGAGGTGTCCTCGAAGTATCCTTTGTTCATTCGATGTTCCTAATAATTGTGACATATTGCACATAGTCAACAGCCCGCAAGCCTATAGGTTTAGCGGGCTTTTTTTCGTTTGCCTAAAAACCAAATCGCTTGCTTTTCTGTTGGGGCATTTCAACGAATCAGATGATTCATTACCAACAGAGAGCAAACGATATGAGTGCAAAAACCAAAGGCTATGTGATCACCGGTGTTGCGTTACTGGTCGCCGCTGGCGTGGTCTGGGCGTCAAACAACGTTGACGCCGTTGAAGACGCGATCGGCTAAGGGGGCGAGAGCATGGAATTACTCGCCACTCCGTTCGCACCGCGTCCGAAAGAGCTAGACCCTGTCGAGGGCGTGGGCTGGGGCAACCGTGCCTCACTGCGCCTGATTTCTGGTCCTACCTATCACAGCATTGAGCTGGTCACAGACATTACCGACCCGAAAGACATTGAACGTGTTGAGGTGTCGCTGAACGGTTCGCCGAAAGTGAACGTGACCGCTGAAACGCTGGTGAAGCTGCAAGCCCACCGCAAAAACTACGCCCAGCCAGGGCGCTATGTGATTTCGTTTGGTGATCCAACGCTGCGCACCAAAGTCGGTGTGCGCCAGACTGACCTTGTCACGTTGCAGGGTGAAATCTGGTTTGTGTATATCACCCTGAAATCCAAACCGGCGGGCACGGCCACGCCGTCCATCCGTGCCCGTGCGCATGTATTGCCAGCACAGGCCACGCGCTACTACATGCCGCGCATTTACGAGCTGACCTGGTTTGCCTCGGCAACTGGCCGCACGCCGTTCGACTTTGCCGAGCGCAGCCCGGCGCTGAACCTCAAGCGCATTCACTTCCTTGACGATTCGGTAGAGCGTGTCCGCGTGCTGCGTGACACCTACGAAGAGCTGAACGTGACCAAAGCGGATAACGCGTTCGACCTGGCGCAATCGAAGAAAGAGCAGAACCAGGGCTGGTTTAGCCTCGATTTCATCCGTTACGGCTTTGGTGCCGATGGCATGCTGAACACGGCAGCCCGCAGCCAGCTGGCGTTCGAGCTGGATAAATCGCAGGTCGGCAGCGTGCAGGTCATTGTTGAAGCCGTGCAGCAGGTGAACCCGCTACCAACCAAGGCATAAGGGGGCGGCATGAACGATTTACTGGACAACCTGGGGGAATCCCTCGGGGGTATCTGGGATTCAGCCGTGGAAGGTGGCAACAGCTGGGTGGATGCTTGGTTTAACAACGAGGCCGAAAAGGTCTCGTCTGCCGCACCGGAAGAAAACCGAGTGCCAGACCGTCAGCAACCAGCCCAGCAACCAAACGGCCAGCCTATCTGGTACGGCCTGACCACCAACCAGACCTTAATGGTCGCGGGCGGCGGGGCGCTGGTTCTGATGCTGTTTATGTTTCTGATGCTGCGGGGCAAGTAATGCGTTTTGAGTTTATCCGGCCAACTGCGCCGAACTTCAAACCTCAGATGCAAGCACTACGTCCGGCCTTTGATGGTTCGGACATGCCCCGAGCAGAACTGGAAGACGTAACTGGCATGGTACGTCGGCGGGAGGCCGATTTGTACCGGCTGACCGGCGAAGGGATTCAGCTGTGGCTGGTCGGGCGCGTGATGGATGAAACCTATCACATTGTCGCGGTGACCGGCCGCGGTCTGAGCAAGGCAACAGAGCACATTATTCAACGGGTGAAGGCGTGCGGATATTGCGCCATCACCTATCACACTTATCGACCGGGAATGCGCCGCATTCTGAACCGTTTCGGCTTTGAGCAAGTTGAGCTGGTCAGAGAGTTTGACGGCAAACAGGAAACCATTCACCGGCTAACGATAGCGAGGGTAAATGGGACAGAGCAGTAAACGTACCCGTCAACAGCCCAGTGGCGGGAAAGCTGGCAAGCAACGACCAGCATCAGGGCAGAAACCGGCTACCGCAGGCAGTCAACCTGCCCGCAAGTCTGGCGGCAGCAGTAAAGGAAAAGCAGGGCGCGCAGCCCCGCAACCGGCAAGCAACTCACTGCGTGGCAACCTGCACCGGATGAAACAGCAAACCAAGCAGATGAAGCGCCAACCGGCATTCCGCAATAACCGCCGTGAAGACCTGGGCGAGATTCGCCAGACCGGCGCAGCGGGTTTCGTGCCGCGCATCAGCAAGCGATAAGGGGGAGCCATGCCGTTATTGTTTTGGCCGCTACTGGCCGGAACCGTTGGCTATGTCAGCGGGCTGTTTACCGGTGAGAAGGTGGGGCAAACGCTCCGCATTCTGATTGCGGTGGTTATGGGGCTGTGGCTGTTTGACATCGTCTGGGGGAAAAACAAGTGATCCATATTCCAGGCTTATCCAACAGTGGCTCGATGCCCATCAACGCCGGAGGACCAAGTGCGGTCAGTGGCGATGAAGAAGTCAATTTCACTGGCGGTTCGGTGAATTTCGGGGGAAGCACGCCGACCTGGCTATTACTGATTCTTGTCCTCGGCATGTTCTGGTTTTTTGTGAAAGGGAAATAGGGATATGCAATTTCTAGTAATGCGGCCTGAACATCCCGACTATCCGCGCCAGGTGGCGCGGCTGGCCGCGGCGTTCACGGCCACCGATGCGCCGACCGACGAATACACGCTGATGTGTCAACGGCTGGATGACGGCACGTTGAGCCTGTACCACGTCACCGGTGACAGCCTGGATTTGTCGATTGTCGGTGAAGTGATTGATGACAGCTATTTTGTGTGGGCGGTCGCAGGCAAAGGGTTTCGCACTGGCGTGACGGAACTCATCAAACGGGTGAAAGGCGCGGGGTTCAAGTCAGTAACGTGTGCCACGGCCAAGCCTGGCATTCGCCGGATGTACCGTTATTTCCGCGACCTGAAACTGACCGAAACCGAGCAACTGAACAACGGGTGCTTGTGCACCTGGCACGAGTTGGAGGTGTAGATGGGAAGCAGGTCTAAAAAGTCATCCAATACCACCAACGTCAACGGCACCAACGGGATTGACGGCGACAACCTTGGCGTCGCCATTTCCGGTGTTAACGGCTCCAACATCAACGTCAACATGACCGACCACGGCGCGATTGCGCGGGCGTCGGAAATGGGCGAGCTGGCGATCACCGCTAACACCCAGATGGCGCGGGATGCGCTCGACAGTAACACCGATGTGTCAAAGGCGGCGCTGCGGATGGGGAGCGAAACCGTTGACCGGGCGCTGGATTTCGGCTTGGAGGCGTTGAGCTTCGGCAACGATGCGATGGACCAGGCGTTTGCCTTCGGCGAATCGGCACTGGATTACAACAGCCAGGTGTCGATGCAGGCCATCAATGATGTGAGCAATGCGCACCATGAAAACCTGCAAATGATCGCAGGGCTGGCCGGAAACCAGGCATCACAGAACAGTGAAAATCTGGCGGCGCTGAAAGACCTGGCAGCCATGAACAGCGACGGCGGGCAGGTGGCGACCACCAAGCAGATGACCATCATGGTCGGCCTGGTGTTCTTCTTCCTTGCCATGATGACCATCTTCAAGAAGGGCAAATAATGTTTCATCAAATCATGCAGCCCCGCCAGCGCCAGCAGTTTCAGGCGGTCGGCGAGTTCCTGTATATCGAAGCCTGTCCCGATGCGGTGCAGATTTCCACCGAGCGTGGCGATTACCGTTTAAAGCAGGGGGCGCAGATTATCGACCCGCGCCTGACCGGTCGTGTCACGGTGGAGAACATGGGCGAGGCGGGCACCGTCATTATCGTGTGCGGCTATGGGCGCTATATCCCGCCGTCTGACGGCCAGCAAGTCGCCGTCACGCAAATGCCGACAGTGACCCTGTCACCGAACCAGCAGGTCAACATCGGTCTGTTGCCTAAGGTGGCACTGGTTGACGGCCAACCCGTCGTTATCAGCAAGCTGCCGAAGGTACAACTGGACGCAAACCAGGCGGTGACAGTGGCTCAGCTACCGGCCATCGAGTTGGCCGCCGGACAAAAGCTGGCGGTGTCCAGCCTGCCGGAAATCACCCTGGCACCGGAGCAGACAGTGCGGGTGTCCAGTGACAAGCCATTGGAAACCGCGCCGGTTGTCGCGGCCTCACTGGCGGGCAGCCTGCTGACCATCACTACCGGCACGGCGCAGCAGGCGGCGAACCCATTACGTTGTCACGTTTTACTGAAAGCCAGCCCAGCCAATACGCAGCCGGTCACACTGGCTGACGGCTGGGAGCTGGCCGCCGGTGAGCAACTGAAACTTGAAACCACCGCCGCGCTGGCGTTTGCCGGTGCCGACGGTGACACCATTCAGATTATCGAGGTACTTCGATGACAGGAAAGACACTGCGCGATTTGCTGCCCGCAGGCAGCCCCCGCAACAAGATTGAGTTTCTGGCCGACGAACTGCAACACGGCCTTGAACTGCTCGGCCAGCTGGGCAAAGCCCGCATGACCAACTACGTGAAAAATCCGGCGTTCCTCGACAGTGCCAGCAACAAGGCACAGGAAACCAAGTTCACCGGCGTCTACCTGCCAGGCTCACGCGTAGGCAGTCCCAACCAGAACGCGGGCACCTTTGCTGATGGCTGGCACTTCGAGCAGAGCGGCGCGGCGTTAGACCAGGCGATAAACACCGCGTTCGGGGTTCACCGCAACCTGTATTTTGCGCCGTTTTTAGCGTCGGTGCCGTTCAAAGCCCATGACATCTGGGTGGCGGCCAAAAACTGCAAGGGCACCATTTACCAACAGTTGAACCTGCCGAAAACAGACAGCTACTACAAGGCGCACGCCATTTTTGCCGCAGTGGACGGCATGACGGTGACACTCGGTTTTCGCAGTGCCGATACGTCCACCATGGGCGGTATGCGCAGTGATACCAGCCAGGTCACAACGGGCGGTATGTATGGACCAGCACCAAGCACCGGCTACAACGTGAAAGTGTTGGAGTCCGAGGTTTTCAGGCATCACGGCTCTGACCAGCGCGATACGTTTGTGTGCCTTGAAATCATGTCCAACCCAGGCGAAAGCAACAGCCTGATGCTGCTGGGAATGCAGGTGATTGAAGTGGACAAGGACGGCAAGCCGGTCGAAAACGGGATCATCAATATGGACTCGGACGGCTACGGCCATCTGCGTTTTAACGAGCTGATTGAGTTTGTCTGTAATGACACCGCCGTCGCCGGAAACCGCTTTACCTTCAAACCGAAAAAGCCCGGTTCGCCATTGCATTGCCCGCTGGGTATCCATCAGCACGCGACCTACACCAATTTGTATTTCTGGGGCGGCGTCAATGGCGTGACCGACGGGGATGTGGACTCAACCGGCAAACTGGATGACGGTATTACCGTGACAGATTTTAACGGTGACGCCGTCACAATTGAGCTATCACAGGCCAATGCAGACCTGGTGCGCAACTGCGGCGGGATGCAGGTTTATCTGCGTTACACCCAGACCCCGATGCGACGGGGGCTGTACACATGAAAATCGCCGTGTTTGCAGGAGCCACGCTGGGCGCTGCGGCATGGCTGATTTACCGCGGGCTTTCCCAACCGCCCGCCGTTACCAACATTCCCAACCAGGGCAACACGAATGCCGATGCCGGTGCCATCAACACCGGCACGGATTCGGGCATGTCATGGACTGGCATTATTGAAGGAGCAACAGACGTGATTGATACCAGTCAGCCACGCGGTATCCGCAACAAAAACCCGCTGAACATCGAGTACAGCACCCGTAACAAATGGCGCGGCCAGGTCGGCAGCGACGGACGTTTTTCCATTTTCGAGCATGACAAGTGGGGATTCCGAGCTGCCGCCCGTATCTTGCGCAGCTACCAGAAACGCGGCATCAACACGATTCACAGCATCGTCCACACGTTCGCACCGAGCCACGAAAACAACAGCAACCATTACGCCAACATGGTCGCCAAGTGGACGGGCTACGGCAAAAATGACCGGCTGGACATGAACGACGACCACACAGCCACCGAAATTATCAAGGCAATGGCACGGATGGAAGTCGGCAAAAAGTACAGCTATCACGAAGTCATGGAAGGAGTCGCACTGGCATGACCAAGAAAAGCATCGCTATTCAAATCGGCATCAGCGTCGCGGGCATGGTCGCAGGCGCATACACCATCAAGTTTTTGCGTAAACAGGGGTTGCTATGATTAATCTGAAAGAAACCAGCACCAAAACCGGCTTGCTACTACTGGGTAGCGTGGCCGCCGGACTCATCACCGGCAACAGCGAGTTAGTCCAGGTCACTATCGGTGAGAACGGCGCGCAAATTGGCGGCCTGATTCCGACCATCGCGGCGGCACTCATCGGCCTGTTTGACACGGTTCGCAAAGAGCAAGGCTAGGGGGCTTGTATGGGAGAGCTCATCAAGCTGTTTGCAGAGTTGGGGGTCACGCCTCCAACTCTCATCATGTGTTATCTGCTGTTCCGCACGGTCAAAGCCCATGAATCGGTGTTGGGCGAACTAAAGGAAATGCTGCAATTGCATGAGAAGCGCATTATGAAACTAGAGTGGCGGGTAACACCGAATCAAGAGCCATAAAAAAGCCCCCGAGACGGGGGCTATTGGAACAAAAGTGACACGGTATCATCCCAAGAGCAATCAGTTGAGAACTGCATGCCCCTTAAAATTAGCACAACATCTTAAGTTATTCCTGCCACTCAGCCGCCTATGATAACTGTCTCTTATAATTGTGAAATTCCTATATGGAATAGTATTTGGCTGCTAACATCAAGTTAACGAAGCAACAGCAAGGATGCCAAATGCCAATCAAACTCGACACCGTGTCAACAAGTCCCAGGCAATTACTCAAAAAGGCGAAACGGCTTGATGGTAAAGGTGTACCGCTTAACGAACTGATGCCATCCGGATTTATTCAAAAGCATTCCAAGTTTGACAGTCTTGATAGTTTGATGAAAGCCAGTGGCTTTAACGTTCAAACTGAGGCAGACTTCAAGGCCATTCCCGCCGAAGAGTGGAACCAGTTCATTGCCCTCAATACTAATTTTGATTCGTGGCATGACATGCTCTCTGAAGCGGGACGGCTCTATATTCACAGGCAACTATTCACATAGTGATATAGCGTGAGGGTTTATCTTGGGTTTTCAGTCAGATTTTGAAGCGTACTTCTCACCGGAGTTCATTCAATCTTGCTCTAGATTCAGCGACTTTCCATCGCTTATTGAAGGGTCAGGCTACATCTTGGATGACTGCCGGTTCTCATTCGAAGCGTGGGATTTATACATACAAGTGAACACGGATTATGACTCCTGGGATGATTTTAAGTGTGCAGCAATAGAACATTGGTGCAGGCTTAATAGCAGCACAGAAGAAGAACGACTGTTCCCAGCCGATTTCAAATGATAAAGCCCGCAACCGCGGGCTTTCTTATGTCCATAAGGTTAGGGTGATGCTGACCGGGCTGCACGTTTAGCCTGGGCTTTCCTGACAGCTTTTTTCTTCTCTTTGGTAACGGTTTGCTGTTGGGGCTGTGTCATGCGGCGGCCACCACGAAATGGCAACGGCGTGACCACGTTAGAGCGTACCGGCACATAATCCAACTCATACATACGCTTAAGGGCATGATACTCATCAAACCGCAGCGCCCACGAATCCAACTCTTTGGGACTGAACACGCGACCTTCGGGGGTGATGATAATGCAGCGTTCCTCATCAACCCGAAATCCCGTCCAGCGGGTATCATCCGGCAGGTAGCCACGGGCACGGATAAGCAGCAGTTTTTCCGCCATTGGATTCACGTCGATTTTGCCAGACAGCCAACGTTTGACGGTGACAGGCCGAACATGAAACCACGCGGCGGCTTGCTCGATAGAATCAAAATGTCGCCAAAACAGCTTCACAAACGATTCATGCAGCATGATGAACCTCTCAAATTTAAATCGTTCTTCTAAGTTTTTTTCTATTAATAACTAGGGGTTCAATCGGTGGGTGCTATCAAAACGCCGATTTACAGCAAGAAATGACAACAGCCGCAAAACATCCTTGTTATTGAGCGCAGGAATCTACCGAGTGCGCGCCACAAGAAAAACCCTGAGATATTCATTTAAACAACTGTTTCCAAAGACTTTTTATCGACCAAAAGCAACGGTATCGGTACTGACACATTAAATGTTAAAAACAGACATCCCAGTGCGCATTATGTATATTATGTTAAATGAAGTGTTTGTGAACAGGAGTATCGCCAAATTCTGATATCACTTTAACTCTTCTCTCCCCCTTAGCTTTAGTCCACCGAGCTAAGTCTGCCCGGTATTTAACAGTATTGAGTATTTACCATAAAATAGGTAATTAACACCTATTTTAAGTACTACGGCAAATCGTTCGATTGCTATGTACTTAAAATTTGCGTTAATTACCTAGGCTTGGCAAATGCCAAGCCTTATCTAGTTTTTAATAATATAGCTTCAACACTGAGCAGATAATGACGTGATAGTTTGATACCTTGCCAAAACCATTTCCAAGTCTTTGGCAATGATCGGCTTTGGTATAAAATCATTCATTCCGGCCCGTAAATATTCTTCCTGATCGGCCTGCATCACATTTGCTGTCAGCGCGATAATTGGCGTAATAATTCCGCTGTCTCGTAAAGCCTTTGTGGCCTGGATACCATCCATAACCGGCATAGAAATATCCATAAGGATAAGATCGAACTCTGCCAAGCTTAGCGGATCCATATCAACCACCTGCTGGCCATTACTGACAATAGTTACCTGGTGCCCGCGTTTCTCCAACATGAGCTTTGCAACCAATTGGTTTGTCGGGCTGTCTTCTGCTACCAGAATATTGAGCGGCACCAGAGATTGCTTATCTTGAGGCATGCACATTCGGTGTTTGTCATTTTGCGGTGACTCTTTCAATGGAATCGTAACCGTAAAACAACTGCCTTTTCCCGTAACACTACGCAGATTGATCTCACCTTGCATCTTTTGGATAAGATGCTGACTGATAGCCAATCCCAAACCGGTGCCGCCATATTTGCGGGTGATACTGCCATCAGCTTGGATAAACGGATTGAACAAAATTTTCTGCGCTTCTGGCGCAATACCAATACCGGTATCAGAGACTTCTATCTTTAACTGTTTGCCATCACGGTGAATATCTACGTTAACGGAACCTTCGTTGGTAAATTTAATGGCATTACCCACCAGGTTAAACAGAACCTGAGAGATTCGGTTTTTATCACCAACAATAGCATCTGGCACATCGGACTTAATCGTCGTATTAAATCGGATGTGTTTTTTTGTCGCCTGCTCCTGCAGTTGAGTGACTACCAGATCGACACAATCGCTGAGGCTCATTTTGTCGTAGTACAGCTCAAAACTGCCTGATTCAATACGAGATAAATCCAGAATGTCGTTAATGATGGTCAGTAGTAATTGCGCTGACTGATCCATCTGGTTTATCCAGGACATCTGCTTGTTGTCCAGACCGGAGCTGCCCAGCATATCCAACAAGCCCAACACCGCATTTAACGGCGTTCGAATCTCATGGCTCATCATGGCTAGAAACTGTGACTTGGCTTTATTGGCAGATTCCGCCTGTTGCCTTGCCTGCTGTAATTCAAAGATTTGCTGCTTGCGACTGGTAATATCTTTCGCAGTTCCCCGGAATCCAAGAAACGTACCCTGCTTGTTAAAAAATGGCGTGCCACTGATACTGAACCAAACAATTTGTCCATGGTCTTCGAATTGCCATTCTAGATCTTCAAAGGCTTCTTCTGCTTCAAGCTTCGCTTTGAGTTTTTCAGCAAAATCACCATGCTCCCCAAATGCACGCAACATATTCGAATGATCAATCGTGTGGTTGGCAAGATTAGGTGAAGATATATAAGTGAAGCGATAATCCGGGTCGATTTCCCAGAACCAATCCCCGACTGTTTTCGCAAAATCTTTGAATCGTTTTTGGCTGTGTGTCAGCTCTTGGGTTCGAGCGGTAACTAAAGATTGCAAACGTTCTCGATAATCAATATCTATAATGGCTCGCTCAAGCAAAGGGCGAAAACGCTCCAGAACACGCTGGCAGTCTGGAGAAAACTGACCTTTTTGCGAGTGGAAGAACATCAGCAAGGCGTCGCCCGAACTGACTTTTACTCCAATTAATAATACTGACTGACAGAAATACAGCATTTCATCAGGCAGGTCTTTAAATTCATAAACCTGCCGCGGCGCAAATAAGGCGATACTCGCCCCGTTCATAGAACGTGTAAACGTGTCGCCAACGGGCCAGATACTGGACTCAAAAAAACGACACGTTGTCACAAGTTCCTGTAACGGTGTCGTTTCATCTTCGCGAGTTAATACCAGCGCATGTTCAAACCCGATATATTTTCTCAGAACTGAAAGTAAACTATTGAATACCTGTCGCTTATTGTTCGCTCCGGCCATTGCGGCAATGCCTGACAAGATTGCGGTGTTTTCGTCTCGCAGCTGTTTTTCGCGCTCCCGACTGCGCATCAGATCAAGTAATGTTTCCTGTAGCTTTTCTGATTCGTAACTTGGCATCACTTAATCCTTGTGGAATAAAACAGCGGAAATCATCAGATTACCATGAGCATTTTCGCCGCCGGCAAATTGCCCTTGTTCACCCAAGGTAAACGGGCTGACAAATGGCGCATTCTGCATCGCCTTATTGACGTATTCCGCTACTTCTGCCATCCGATGCTGCACCCGTAACATGCAGCCAGCGCAGTAAATGGTGATACCACCAATAGGATGCAACTGGCTATTAGAATACAACTCGAAAGCGGAGCCCACGACACGACCGGCACGGGTAATTAATCGCTCTTCGGTCCCTTCCATAAAATACAACGTCTCTCCGGGAGTAATAGTCGCAAATAATTCAATCCCCCCCTGCTCTGTTATTCTTAGCGGATGTGCCAGTTTAAAATAAGGTAAATCGTGAATTTGCCCTGCAATGCGGCCCAGCGGGTTTAAGCTGCTGGCGAAATTAAATTGCTGTTCAATAAGTGCCTCGCCCAGCCATTCCTGATAAACCTCAACAGCAGGCCGACCATCAAGTTCAAGCAGTTCTCGACCGTTCACTCGAGTTGCAACGGCACTGGAGCCGGTGCTGGCGTAGCCGGAATGGAAAGAAAAACTAATTTTACACGATGGATAAAAGACGCAGATTCCGACACCATTTCTCGATTGCTGCTCCTGATTGAAGATCATCCAGTTGCCCTGAATGAAATTATCCGCTGCGCTACCTCCAATAATAGGAACAGAGGTTCCGAGTTCGTCTTCAATTCCTCGGATAATGTCTTCTTCTTCTCCTGGGCTGGCATGGAGCAGAATCATTGAGGGCATTTCGCCAAAACGCTGGCAATTGGCAATAGCTTTCAATAACGCTTGTCTCGCCATCTCATATTTGGATTGCGACGTCGCCACAATCGCACTGCCATATGCACCGTAATAATCGGAAATCGCCCACAATGCTACGCCTGCTCCACCGTGATAACCTTCATCGGTCATTACGCCCTGGCATGACGAACACCCCAGAATTTGTGCTTCAGGGAAAGCCGAATGCAGCGCTTCCTGAAACGGCGCAACTTCATAGCTTTCTGAAAAGTAAACCAGAATAAGCTTTGGGTTGATGATTTGCAGCTTTAATCGTGATATTGCCTCAGCTATCGCTGTGCGCGCATCATGACTGGAAGAAAAACTTGTGGCGATATCCATTTATGCAGCAGGTGTTGTTATTAACTAGTAACAATCATAGTCATTTTCTTTTTTTGATTCAGCAATATCTGTCGTTTTTTTGTGGTATATCATTAAAGATATCGTGTCTTTGACCGCTATTGATTGATGATTTCACTAAAGGGAGCATAAGGACATCATGAATAAAAAAGTGGTATTGGTCACCGGTGGCGCGAAAGGAATCGGCAAAGGAATAGCGACCTATTTATGTGAGCAAGCTGTCGTCATTATTGCAGACAACGATGAGGATGCCGGTTATCAATGCGTATCTGAAAATCCGTTATTGCGGTTTAAATGTGTAGACGTGACTTCAGAAGCTAGCGTCAAATCACTGATTCTCGAGATCATTCAACAGCACGGACAGCTTGACGCATTAATCAACAACGCCGCAATCAGCCATCCATATAATGCCCCTGTCGAAGAATTAGAGCTTGATGAATGGCACAGAGTACTTACGGTCAACCTGACCGCGCCACTGTTAATGGCAAAACATTGTACTCCACACCTTCGAAAACAACATGGGTCGGTAGTCAATATCAGTTCAACCCGCGCACTCCAGTCTGAGCCTAACACTGAAGCATACAGTGCTAGCAAAGGCGGGCTTGTTGCCCTGACCCACTCTTTGGCGGTCACGCTGGGTCCCGATATCCGGGTTAATTGTATCTCTCCGGGCTGGATTGATGTCAGCCATGCCCCGTTACGCGATATCGATCATCACCAGCACCCTGTCGGCCATGTCGGTCAACCTGATGATGTTGCCTCAATGGTGAAATATTTGATCTCAGAAGAAGCAAGATTCATTACAGGACAAAATTTTATCATTGACGGCGGTATGACACGGAAAATGATCTATCAGGATTGATGACAGAACGCTGATTAGAAGTGAAGGTGATACAACCTGTCCCGTTTTGATGCAGATCAATTTATTAAACACTACAAAAAAAGGGGTTGGCAGACCAACCCCCTTCAATTTACAAAATAAGCATTTAACTCATTAATTTTGCTTATTTTTTAACAGTAAAAACACCAGAGATAGTTTCACTGCCTGTATTGAGCTTTATCACCCATTCCATTTCAGCGTGGGTACACTCAGGAACAGTAAACCTGCCTACCCATCCATCAGCTTGTTTTTCAAACACAACCGGGATAGAGCCCATATACATGCTTAGCCCTTCAACAACCGCATTGGGTTTAACATCAGTGTTACCAACTTGTAGGAATAATTCACTGTTAGCAACCGCAGGAAATGGACTTAACGATATGTTATAAGCACCTTCACCATTCAATTTAGTGCATTCCTCTGCCATCAGTTGGCAGCTGTTTTCCAGTTGATCTGATGGTTGGGTTGGCTCGTAGGTGATTGTTCTCCATACAAATGCAGTAATCAGTACTGCCATTAGAAAGAGAATTTGAATCAATCTGCCTTTTGTCAGTTTTTCTGCTGCCATGATTTATCGCACTTCTCGTGTTACAGAGGTCAAAGTTTTCACATAAATGTTGCTTAACCGTAAAGGATGTGTGGGCTTGACTCTGTCATTCATATTTTAAAACCAGTAGTATATGGCACTGAAAATGCCACTTTTACAACAAAATAGCAATTTAATTGCTCTGGTGTTCAAAAAAGCATCGCGGTAGTTTTTTGCTTTTGGGTGGCATTGCGACAACTTGTTGTTCGCACAAGGAAAGAGAGTGTAGTTGAAAATTAAAATTGGAAGCATGCAACATGAGCCAAGTAAAGCAGCTTGAACAAAACTACAACTATACGGTCGTTCGTCAATTCACCATAGCCACCATACTATGGGGAATCGTCGGAATGGGCGTAGGTGTATTGATTGCCGCTCAGCTGGTGTGGCCGGCGCTAAACTTCGATACCCCTTGGTTGACATACAGCCGTCTGCGTCCACTGCATACCAACGCAGTGATCTTCGCATTTGGTACCAGTGCCCTGTTTGCTACGTCTTACTACGTAGTACAGCGTACATGTCAAACTCGGTTGTTCGGCGGTAAATTAGCGTCATTCACCTTCTGGGGTTGGCAAGCCGTTATCCTGTCAGCAGCGATTTCACTGCCGCTGGGATATACAACCAGTAAAGAATACGCTGAACTGGAATGGCCGATTGACATTTTGATTGCTGTGGTATGGGTTGCCTATGCAATTGTGTTCTTCGGTACCATGATTAAGCGTAGAACGTCACATATCTACGTGGCAAACTGGTTCTTCGGTGCCTTCATTCTTACAGTAGCAGTCCTGCACATTGTGAACAGTATGGCTATCCCGGTTTCTATGACTAAATCGTACTCGATTTACTCTGGTGCTGTGGATGCGATGGTTCAGTGGTGGTACGGACACAACGCGGTAGGTTTCCTGCTAACAGCCGGTTTTCTGGGTATGATGTACTACTTCGTACCTAAGCAAGCAGGCCGTCCGGTTTATTCTTACCGTCTGTCTATTGTTCACTTCTGGGCGCTGATTTCCCTTTATATCTGGGCTGGCCCTCACCACCTTCACTATACGGCCCTACCAGACTGGACTCAGTCTCTGGGGATGGTGATGTCATTGATCCTGTTCGCACCATCATGGGGTGGTATGATCAACGGTATCATGACGCTGTCTGGTGCATGGCACAAGCTGCGCTATGACCCTGTTCTGCGCTTCCTGGTTGTATCTCTGTCCTTCTACGGTATGTCAACGTTCGAAGGCCCGATGATGTCAATCAAGACGGTTAACGCCCTGTCTCACTACACAGACTGGACCATTGGTCACGTACACTCAGGCGCTCTGGGCTGGGTTGCCATGGTTTCAATCGGTTCTGTTTACCACCTGATTCCAAAACTGTTCGGTCAGGAACGTATGTACTCCGTCAAACTGGTCAACGTTCACTTCTGGCTGGCAACCATTGGTACAGTGCTATACATCGTAGCGATGTGGATCTCTGGTGTAATGCAAGGCCTGATGTGGCGTGCGGTAAATACCGACGGTACGCTGACTTACAGCTTCGTTGAGTCTCTGCAGGCTTCTTATCCGTTCTACTTTGTACGCTTCCTGGGTGGTGCAGTCTTCTTGTCTGGTATGCTTCTGATGGCATACAACGCATACAAGACTATTTCAGCCCCTAAAGAAAGCCTGAAAGTTACTGAACAACCAGCATAAGGAGAACCGACAATGGCAAGTAATCGTCATGAAATTGTAGAAAAAAATGTCGGCCTTCTAGCGATTCTTATCATCATTGCTATTAGCTTTGGTGCGCTGGTAGAAATCACGCCGCTTATTTACCAGGATCAGACCACTGAGCCTGTGAAGAACCTGCGCCCATACACGGCGCTGGAAATGGAAGGACGTGACATTTACATCCGTGAAGGTTGTAACGTCTGTCACAGCCAGATGGTTCGCCCTTTCCGCTCTGAAACTGAGCGTTATGGCCACTACTCTGTTGCTGGTGAAAGTGTTTGGGAACACCCATTCCTGTGGGGCTCCAAACGTACAGGTCCTGACCTGGCTCGAGTTGGCGGTCGTTACTCTGATGACTGGCACCGTGTTCACCTGCGCAACCCACGCGCCGTAGTACCTGAATCCAACATGCCGGGTTTCCCTTGGCTGGAGGAGAATGTGCTTGACGGTAAGCTAACGTCGAAAAAACTGGCGACTTTCCGCGATGTTTTCGGCGTACCTTACACCGACGAGCAAGTTGCTAATGCCGGCGACGCTGTTAAAGGCAAGACTGAGATGGACGCACTGATTGCTTACCTTCAGTCAATCGGTCACGCAATGAAATAAGGGGGCACCATGGAAATTGGAACCATTCATAGCATTTGGACAGTCATTCTGTTCGCGAGCTTTATTGGTATCGTCCTCTGGGCCTACAGTAAACGCCAAACATCCCGCTTCGAGGAAGCAGCAAACCTGGTGTTTGCTGACGAAGAAAAAGATTTGGCAACGCGTGAGAATGACAGGAGTTAGTACGCATGACGACGTTTTGGAGTCTATGGATAACAATCATCACGCTTGGCACCATTTTTGGTATTGCTGTCATCCTTTACTGGTGTAGCAAGGACAAAATGGGTGTTGAAGAAGGTGAAGATATGGGCCACGAATACGATGGTATTCGTGAAATCAACAACCCGTTGCCAAAATGGTGGTCCTACATGTTCTGGATCACTATCGCTTTCGGCTTGTCTTATCTGTTCCTTTTCCCTGGTCTTGGTAACTACAAAGGTTTCCTTGGCTGGCAGAGCTCAGATCAGACTGTTCGCTCGGTAGAAGAATCTAAGCTTGCTATCGCTCGTGCTCAGGAAGAAAAACGCCTGAACCAGTACGCGAAAGAGCTGGATGACGCTGAAGCGCGCTTTGGTGAAACGTTTAAAACACTGGCTTATGATGCTGAAGGTAAAACCCTGCGCCCGATTACGGAAATTGCAGGTGACTCTGAAGCAATCAAAGTGGGTCAGCGTTTGTTCCTGCAGAACTGTGCACAATGTCATGGCTCGGATGCCCGCGGTCAAAGCGGCTACCCTAACCTGACTGACAATGCATGGCTGTACGGTGGCGAAGCTGAAACAATCAAAACCACTATCATGCACGGCCGTCAGGGCGTGATGCCTGCGTGGATCGACACGTTGGGTGAAGATGGTGTGAAAGAAGTCGCAACTTACGTTCTGAGCCTGTCAGGCCGTAGCGTAAACGCCAAAGATGCAGCAGCAGGTAAACAACGCTTCGTTGTTTGTGCGGCATGTCACGGTACTGATGGTAAGGGTAACCCTGCCTTTGGTGCGCCTGACCTGACGGATAACACCTGGCTGTACGGCGGCTCTCGCCGCGCGGTTGAAGCAACGATCACTCACGGCCGTCACGGCGTGATGCCAGCATGGAAAGATATTCTGGGCGAAGAAAAAATCCAGCTTATCTCTGCCTATGTCTGGGGTCTGAGCAACGAAACCAGCAAATAATTCCGCCGATACACTCAGTTACATTTTATACATATTACTTGTAATAAAATCTGAGACTTAACGACTAGCCCCTGTTATTTTCAGGGGCTAATTCCATCTTAGCTTTAAAGGTAATCAATATGAGTAAGCCTTGGTATAAGCAGTTTTGGCCTTGGTTCATTTTCTCAATCCCTTTCATATCGATTGTCTATAGCCTGACAGCCGTCTACATCTTCTCTCAGAATAAAGTCGACTTAGTGGCAGAAGACTATTACAAGAAAGGCAAAGCCATAAATCAGGACCTCTCACGCCTACGTGTGGCTGATGCCCTCAACATAACCGCGAACATCGCCGTTGAAGGAAATGAAATTAATGTCAATTTCCAGAAAGGTGAACTGAAAGCGAACCCGAACTTGCGTGTGACTTTCACACACCGTACTCTATCAAACAAAGACTTCACTCAAATGGTCAGCGCCGATTTGTCCGGTAAATACCATTTTGAGGCTCCTGAAACCCTAGATGGGCCATGGTTTGTCGAAATCGAGCCTTTCGATGGCGACTGGATGTTGCAGGGACGCGTTAACCTACCAACGTCCGACCCGATTCCGCTGTACGGGCAGAACAAGGAATGACGAGTAATTGTTATCATTGTGGTGATCCTGTTCCTCAGGATTACCACCATCAAATTGAAATCCTGGGCGAACTTCGTGATATGTGCTGCCCGGGTTGTGAAGCGGTCGCTCAGACTATTGTCGACAGCGGCCTGACCTCCTACTACGAATACCGCACCACCCCGGCTGAAAAAGCGGATCTCGTACCTCAACAACTCCAATCCCTGCTTCTTTACGACCACGATGAAATTCAGCAGGAATTTGTACGTGAGAACGAGAATTTCAAGGAAGCCGCTCTGTCTCTCGACGGTGTGTCCTGTGCTGCCTGTGCCTGGTTGATCGAAAAGCAGCTGACTCGTGAAGACGGTGTCCAGAATATTCGCGTGAACACCACCACACACCGCGCCCTGCTAACTTGGGATCCGGAAAAAACCAAACTCAGCCACTTATTAGGCGTCATCCACAAATTGGGGTATAAAGCGGCGCCATTTGAAGCTGATGCTCAAGAGCAGCAATATCATCGCACCATGAAAGGCTATTTGTACCGGTTAGGCATTGCCGGTATCGCCACCATGCAGGTGATGATGTTGGCCGTCGCACTGTATTTTGAAATTTTTGGTGACCTTGATGCCGAATTCAAAAACTACCTGCGCTGGGTCAGCCTGATTTTTGCCACCCCGGTTCTGCTTTATTCAGCCCTGCCGTTTTACCTCAATGCTTGGCGTAATCTGAGAGCCCGAACTCTTGGCATGGATGTACCGGTTTCAATTGCCTTGCTCTTTGCATATGTCGCCAGCCTGTATGCAACGGTGGCGCAAAAAGGTGAAGTCTTTTTTGAATCGATCTCCATGTTCACCTTCTTCCTGCTGCTGGGACGTTTCCTTGAAATGCGCGCCCGACGACAAGCCGCCGCCGCCAGTGCCAATCTTCTCAAACTGGTGCCAACCATGGCGACATTGGAAGATGGCAGTCAGGTAGCCGCGAAAACACTAAAAGTCGGTGACGTTGTCACTGTTCTGCCAGGTGAAAGCCTGCCTGCAGATGGAGAGATCATTCGGGGTAGTACCGCCATTGACGAATCAATGCTGACTGGTGAGCCAATGCCGGTGCCACGCTCAGCCGGTGATCTGGTTTATGCCGGAACGATCAATGGTGACGGGAACGTCACCTTGCGTGTCACGCAGGATCGTCAAAACTCCCTGATTTCGAACATTATCCGCCTTCAGGATGAAGCCCAAAGTACTAAGCCTAAAGTCGCTGAAATTGCTGACATTGTGGCTCGTTACTTTGTCGGGATTATCCTGATTATCGCGGCTGGCACCTGGCTGTTCTGGCATCAGCACAAACCGGAAGATGCGCTTTGGATCACTCTGGCTGTTCTGGTTGCGACCTGCCCATGTGCCCTGTCTTTGGCCACACCGACTGCCCTGACCTGCGCAACATCGCGTCTGGGTCGGATGGGAATGCTTTTACGTCGTGGTCATGTGTTAGAAACCCTGTGCAACGTGAACCAGTTAGTGATCGATAAAACAGGCACCCTGACAGAAGGTAATGTCCGATTGGTTGAAACTCGCTTGTTTGCGTCAAACCTGACTGAACAAGAGGTACTCACAACGGCGGCCGAGTTAGAACGTTTTGCCAATCACCCTATTGCCCGTGCATTTGTTGGACACCGACTGGAAGTGCCGCAGTTCAGTGATGTGGAGAACATTATTGGTAGTGGCTTGAAAGGTTCTGACCAGGGACGGGAATGGCGAATCGGTAAAGCTGAGTTTGTGCTGGAGCGTGTCGCTGCCGAACACCAACCTGCTGCTGAACAGCTGGAACAGTACCAGGTTTGGCTCAGCCGTGATGACATCTGTATCGCCGCGTTCAAGCTGGATGACCCTATTCGGGAAGACAGCCCTGAGCTGATTCAGCAGTTTCAGGCGGCCGGTATCAATGTCACTATGCTGACCGGTGATAACTCTGCAAACGCTGCCAAAGTAGCAAAGGCGCTGGGAGTTGACCATCTGGTCGCGGGAGCCTCACCAGAGGGTAAACTGGACTATCTGCACAGTCTGGACCGTCAACAGGTTGCATTGATGGTCGGTGATGGCGTCAACGATGCTCCGGTTCTAGCAGGCGCTCACCTGTCTGTGGCCATGGGTGGCGGTACCGATGTAGCCAAGTCCTCTGCCGATATGGTATTACTGGGTGACCAACTTTCCCGAATTCTCCGTGCCAGAGCGCTTGCGCTGAAAACACGCAAGATTATTCGAGAAAACCTGGCATGGGCACTGGGCTACAACCTGGTTATCCTGCCTTTGGCTGTCGCGGGCCTTGTGGCACCGTATATAGCCGTTGCCGGCATGTCAGCCAGCTCAATCATCGTTGTCTCGAACTCTTTAAGGTTGCTAAAAGAAAATGGCTAGTCTGTATATCCTGATTCCCATCGCCATCATTTTTGTCTGCATCGCTGTCGGCATCTTTCTTTGGGCCGTCCGCAGTGAACAATTTGAGGATCTCGAACGTCAGGGCTACAACATTCTGTTTGATGAAAACGACAGCGAACAGAAAGTGAGCCAGCAACACAAACCGTCAAACGAGAAGTCGCGTGAACAGTGATTTTTACGCCGCTTTTGTGATTGGTCTGATGGGAGCCGGACACTGTCTGGGTATGTGCGGCGGCGTTGCTGCCGCCATTACACTCGGCATGCCCGGCAACCAGACAACCCGACGGTGGCCCTATCTGCTCTGCTATAACACAGGGCGGATTGTTTCCTACATGATTGCCGGCGCCATCATCGGAGGCGCTTTTGCCGGTATGGCCAGCTTTAGCGGTCACGCCATGGCACTGGTCAGCCTTCGTCTTGTCGCGGCATTGCTAATGATTCTGCTGGCGCTCTACATCGGTCAGTGGTGGTCGGGGGTCAGCAAACTGGAATACGCCGGTAAATGGTTATGGCGTTACGTGTCACCCCGCGCCAAATCGCTATTACCGCTGAAATCTCCCCTGGCTGCATTGCCGTTCGGCGCGCTGTGGGGCTGGCTTCCATGCGGATTGGTGTATTCCACTCTGAGTTGGTCAGCGGTTTCAGGCAGCGCCATCTCAGGTGCGGCTGTAATGCTGGCTTTTGGTCTTGGTACCTTGCCAGCAATGTTGGCAGTCGGTACGATGGCACAACAATTACAAAAGCTGTTACGCAACCTCTATTTCAGACGAGCAAGCGCCTTGCTGTTATTGATATATGGGGTTCATACTGGTTATATCGCAATCAAACAAATTATGTAGTGTTTTTTAACTCTCGTCATAATGATTCATATTGTGTTAAAATATTGACCTACATCAAATTGGTTAGACAGGCTTATGATTTCGGACAAACTAGCAACCAAACGCGTCCAGGCTGGCGGGTGTGCAATCCATTGTCAGGATTGTAGTATCAGTCAGTTATGCATTCCTTTTACGTTGAATGAGTCTGAGCTAGATCAGCTGGATCAAATTATCGAACGTAAGAAGCCTATCCAGAAAGGACAAGAGCTCTTTAAAGCTGGCGATGAACTGAAATCGCTATACGCCATTCGTTCTGGCACCATCAAAAGCTACACCATTACCGAACAAGGTGATGAGCAAATCACGGCCTTCCATCTTGCCGGTGACCTGGTCGGTTTTGATGCCATTAACGAAATGATGCACCCAAGTTTTGCGCAATCTCTTGAAACGTCAATGGTTTGTGAAATTCCATTCGAGATTCTGGATGATCTGTCAGGGAAAATGCCAAAACTTCGTCAGCAAATCATGCGTCTGATGAGTAACGAAATTAAAGGCGATCAGGAAATGATTCTGCTGCTGTCCAAGAAAAACGCGGAAGAGCGTCTGGCAGCTTTCCTGTACAACCTGTCTCTGCGCTTCTCACAGCGTGGTTTCTCACCTCGCGAGTTCCGTCTGACCATGACACGTGGCGACATTGGTAACTATCTGGGCCTGACGGTTGAAACAATCAGTCGTCTACTGGGCCGTTTCCAGAAATCCGGAATGCTAAGTGTCAAAGGCAAGTACATTACTATCCTGGATCACGATGCCCTGTCGGCACTGGCTGGCATTAGTAAAGATAAAGCCTAAATTTTATCTTAACTGATTGAAAAGAAGTGATATGAGCTATGAGCCATATCACTTTTTTTATGCCCGCTGCTCCCCAATTTCTCCCCTATACGTTACAGTTATTAGTACCAAATCGATTATCTCTGTAATGGATTTACCTTTAACGATATGAGGCAAATCGTTGATTTGGTAAAGCACTTTATCTGTCATCGACTTTCTTTAGACAGGTAATATTCCTTTGGGGAACAGAGACTGGTTTCGATGCCGACACAATTTGTGTAAGGGGGCAGTTATGACCAAGTACAAGAATATCCTTGTTGTGGCCGATCCGGCACAAGATCATCAGCCAGCACTATCTCGCGCTATTCATCTCGCTCGTAAATGTGAGAACGTTAAAATTACGCTCTTTCTGGCTATTTATGATTTCTCTTACGAAATGACATCGATGCTGTCCGCAGATGAACGTCAGGCAATGCGTCGTGGCGTTGTGATGCAACGAGAAGCCTGGCTTCAAGACATCATCCGGCCATATGTCGATGATGGTTTTGATATTGAGTTGATCGTGGTATGGCATAATCGGCCATACGAGGCAATTATTGCCGAGGTTTTCAGTAAGCACCATGACTTGCTGATCAAAGCTACCCATGATCACGACAAAATCGGCTCTGTCATTTTTACACCGACTGACTGGCATTTACTCCGTAAGTGTCCTTGCCCGGTACTACTGGTGAAAGAACACAGCTGGCCGGAAAACGGCAAAGTGATGGCCTGTGTTAATTTGGCTTCTGAAGATGAAACCCATGACAAACTCAACGATGCTATTGTTGCGGAGGGTATTAGCTTTGCCGAGCTTCTCAATGCAGAAGTCAATATCGTCAACGCTTACCCGGCTACACCTGTCAACATTACGATTGAGTTACCTGAGTTTGACCCGGCAACCTACACGGATGCGGTTCGCGGTCACCATCTGAAAGCGATGAAAGCGCTGCGACATAAACACGGGCTTCCTGAAGAGCAGACCCATGTTTTAGAGGGACTGCCTGAGGATATCATCCCTCAGGTCGCTGAAGATCTAGACGCCGAACTGGTCATTCTGGGCACCACAGGACGAACCGGTTTATCTGCGGTCTTTATCGGGAATACCGCTGAGCACACCATAGACAGCCTTAACTGTGATTTGCTGGCACTGAAACCAGAAGGTTACATCAGCCCTCTGAGCCCGAACCTGACCGATTCATAGAGCCTTGTTACAGCGATTCTATACATAAGACCGTCAATACTTTCAATTAACGACTCAGGCCTCCTTCGGGAGGCCTTTTTCTTGTGGGTTGTGCTGCTGCTAACCTGGTGTTTTTTCATCGAACAAACGGATTTAAGTGAAAAGTTACTGGCATCTGACGAGCTAATCCGTATCATACACGCCACAAACTTTCTGCCCCATAAGCGGCAGAATAAGACGTCCAAGGTTTCTGAACAGACGGTGAGTGTCGAAATTTTCGATGTAATACGACCGTTTTGTCAACGAGAGATTGAGAATGAGCGATACTCAAGAGCTAACCAAAGCTCAGCAATACAACTTTAACAAGCTGCAGAAAAAATTACGCCGTAACGTAGGTAATGCCATTGCTGACTTCAACATGATTGAAGACGGTGACCGCATCATGGTTTGCCTGTCCGGTGGTAAAGACAGTTACGCGATGCTGGACATCCTGCGTAGTCTGCAACGTAGCGCACCTGTCAGCTTTGAGCTTATTGCTGTCAATCTTGACCAGAAACAACCAGGCTTCCCGGAACATATTCTGCCTGAGTACCTGGATAATTTGGGCGTGGAATACAAGATCGTTAACGAAGATACCTACTCTATCGTTAAAGACAAAATTCCAGAAGGTAAAACGACGTGTTCTCTGTGCTCACGCCTGCGCCGCGGCATTCTGTACCGTACGGCGAAAGAGCTGGGTGCAACCAAGATTGCTCTTGGTCACCACCGTGATGACATGCTGGAAACACTATTCCTGAACATGTTCTACGGCGGCAAAATGAAAGGTATGCCACCTAAACTGGTTTCAGATAACGGTGAGCACGTTGTTATCCGCCCACTGGCTTACTGCCGTGAGAAAGATATCGAACGCTTCAGCGAAATGAAGGCGTTCCCTATCATTCCTTGTAACCTGTGTGGTTCACAGCCGAACCTTCAGCGCCAAGTGATTAAAGAAATGCTACGTGACTGGGACAAGCGTTATCCGGGCCGTATCGAAACCATGTTCACCGCAATGCAAAACGTGGTGCCGTCACATCTGGCTGACTTCAATCTGTTTGACTTTAAGAGCATTAACAAAGACTCTGGTGCGATTGACGGCGGTGATGTAGCTTTTGATAAGCAAGACATTCCAGCAACGCCAGTATCAAGTGAAGACGTTGCTGAGTTCGACCCAAGCCAACAACTGGATGTACTTCAGGTAAACTGATTTTTATCCAGGTCATTTTGCCTGATATCAGGGAAATGGCAGCGAAAACAAAATAACAAAGAGCCGCTAATGCGGCTCTTTCTGTTTCTTATCGGTGTAATTACATCAATAGTGATGAGAAATAGTAACCGACTGTAGTTATTTGAACAGGTTGACAAAGAAAAGCTTAATGTAGTCGATCAGTCGGCTGAACAAGCCGCCCTGTTCAACAGACTCTAACGCAACCAACGGAGCCTGGGCGATTTCGGTACCATCAACCTGGTAGAAAATCTTACCCACAACCTGCCCCTTTTCAATCGGCGCAACCAGTTCCTGAGTCAATTCAACACTTGCCTGCAAGTTCTTGGCATCATTACGCGACAGTGTCACGAAAGTATCAGACTGTGTCCCCAGCGCCAATGTATCGGCAGTCCCCATCCAAACTTTCTCGGTCAGAACCGTGGTACCTTGCTTATGTGGCGATACAGTTTCAAAGAAACGGAAGCCATAATTGAGCAATTGTTTGCTTTCCGCCTCACGGGCTTTCTTGCTGCTAGCGCCCATTACGACCGAAATTAACCGCATATTGCCGGATGTCGCGGACGTTGCAAGGCTGTACCCGGCGCCACTGGTGAATCCGGTTTTCATGCCATCCACATTCAGGCTGCGGTCATACAATAAGCCATTACGGTTGTGCTGGGTTATCTTGTTATATGTGAAGGATTTTTCGCTATAGAGCGAATAAATATCAGGTAAATCCCGAATAATCGCTTGCCCCAACAGAGCAATATCATATGGCGTCGAATACAGTCCATCACTGTCCAGCCCGTGCGGATTAGTGAAAGCAGAATTGGTCATATTCAGTTTCTGTGCCCAACTGTTCATCAGACTGACAAACGCCCCTTCCGACCCTGCCACATGCTCGGCAATGGCCATACTGGCATCGTTACCTGACTGAATAATCATCCCTCGGTACAGATCCATCATTTTCACTTCGGTATTCACCTCAATGAACATTTTGGACGAATCTGGGAAGTTTCGGGCCCACGCATTACGGCTGATGACGACCACGTCATCTTTACTGATATTCCCCTGCTTCATTTCCTGACCTGCGACATAACTGGTCATCAGTTTGGTCAGGCTGGCCGGGTTGAGTTTTGAATGCGCATTTTTTTCTACCAGAATTTGTCCGGTGTGGTAATCCATCAACACATAGCCTTTTGCTCCGAGTACCGGGGCATCAGGAATCACGCCAGGCGCTGAAAATGCCGAGGCAGAAAGCAGCATGCTGCCGGCCGCCAAAATGCGATAAGTTTTATTGAAAATCATCGTCTTGTTTCGCCATTAGTGGTCAATTACACAGCAGTATATCGAAGATAAATGTCATATCATGTGACCTTTACGAAGTCTTACGTTATTGTAAAAAACGTTACATCTCCCCCCAGTATTCAGGTACCAATTGACACATCCTACATCGGTTTACTGAGACTTCCACCGCATCGCTCACACCGTTTGAACAAGCATTAAAATGCTGTTGCACAAGAAATTCTTTCCCTGCACTGTTATGCTTTGGGAAATGCGGTTATGCTCAGATTGAGTGGTATAATCTGATGCCGATACGAGTCAACAAAAGGATAGGTAATGACTTTTTATCAAAAACTAGCACAACATCATAAGAAACTGTCAAAACTTGACCACTTAGAGGCCATCTGCGGCTGGGATCAGGCAGCAATGATGCCTGAAGGCGGTAATACTGCTCGCTCTGAAGCGATGGCAGAACTGGCAGTGATCAGTCACGAGCTGGCAACCGCACCATATCTGGCAGAGTGGTTTGAGCGCGCAGAGCGCGAAACGTTGACCGCAGAAGAAAAAGCCAGCTTGCGTGAAATGAAACGTCAGTGGCAGCAACACACGGTTGTACCAGCCGACCTGGTTGAAGAAAAATCGCTTGCCAGCTCGACCTGTGAGCATGCCTGGCGGTCACAGCGTGCTCAGAATGACTGGCCGGGCTTTAGTGAAAACCTACAAAAGGTTGTCGAACTGGCGCGCCGCGAGGCTCAAATTCGTGCTGAGGCAACAGGTCTCAGTCGCTACGATGCCCTGCTGGATCTCTATGAACCGGGTATGTCCACAAAAGAACTGGACGCATTGTTTGCCGATGTTAAGTCATGGCTGCCTGAGCTAATCAGTCAAATCCGAGAAAAACAGACTCACGACCAGATTATTCAGCCTGTCGGTCCGTTCCCGGTTGAGCAGCAAAAGCAGCTCAGTCTGGCAATCATGGATAAGCTGGGTTTCGATTTTAATCATGGACGACAGGATGTCAGCGCTCACCCGTTTTGTGGCGGTGTGCCAACGGATGTTCGTATTACAACACGCTATGATGAGAATGATTTTACCAGTGCCCTGATGGGGGTTATTCATGAAACAGGCCATGCCCGTTATGAACAAGGGCTGCCGGTTAAATGGGCCGGATTACCGGTGGGTAAAGCACGTTCCATGGGGATTCATGAGTCCCAAAGCCTCTTCTTCGAGATGCAGCTGTCTCGCAGCGAGGCTTTTATTGGTATTCTTGCTCCCCTCGCGGCAGAAACATTTGGCCGCACTGACGATCCAGCCCTGACGCCGGAAAACATGACGTTGATTAATACCCGAGTCAAACCAGGCTACATTCGCGTCGATGCGGATGAAGTCACCTACCCGGCTCATGTCATTCTGCGTTACGAAATCGAACGCGATCTGATTGAAGGCAACATTGAAGTCGCGGACATTCCTGAGCTGTGGGACAAAAAAATGTCTGAATACCTTGGTCTTAATACCAAGGGGAATTTTACTGACGGCTGTATGCAGGATATTCACTGGCCGATGGGTAGCTTCGGTTACTTCCCGTCTTATACGCTGGGTGCCATGTACGCGGCACAATTTATGGCGGCAATGCGTCGTGAAATGAACATTGAAAACCTAATTCGCGAGCGTAACCTGCAACCTATCTTCAACTGGCTGGATCGCCATGTCTGGAAACGTGGTTCTACAGTATCAACCAGTAAAGTTCTACAGGATGCGACCGGTGAAACGCTCAATGCCCAATTCTTCAAAGAGCATTTGGTTCATCGCTACCTGAAATAAACGCCAGCGACGATATTTGTTACTAAAAAGCCGCCGTGATAACCCCTCACGGCGGCTTTCTCTTTATATGCTTGTTTACGAAGAGACCCCAACCAAAAACGAAGACACTGCATAAGAGACTCGAGATCATGCTGGCGACAGCAAACACAACGCGGTTAGGCGATCAGACCAACTGCATTTCAAAAATCGAGTTAACAGATGTGCCATTCCACTTATATGTGTAATGACGACTCTGGCAAACCTTGCTGACCAGGTTTGGCTTAAACAGTGCAAAGCAGCTGTGCCCCTGATGACGTACCGATTGATAAACCAAACCGTCTTTACTTTGCGATTTAATGCTGCAAGCCAGTGCTTGGGATTGGGCGTAGTTCGTCGGGTGGTACAACCCGGAGTCCAGATGCGACTGCTCACGAATATCGACCAAATCCGCATTGAACCAGGCTTCAATACAGCGCATCTGAATGTCCTGAGCAGGCTCATTGGTGTATCCCATCACCCGTTCCATATGATGTACCGTTTCTTTAATGGCTGTATTCACTTCCGGTGACGCGTAGTAAACGCCAAAATCAGCCGTGTTAAACCTCGCCCCGTCCGGGTTAACATGTGTGAACGCCGCCATCACATAGCTGCAATGCGGAATACCAACCAGCCGCTCTTCTGCCGGTATACGCCTAAAATCACCGGTTTCTTCTGCCAGCCTCGGATTAGTCAGTGCCTCAATTGCAAACACAGCTTCCAGCTGTTCTGCATCTGCCACATCTTCATACAGATTGATTGGCGGATATTTTGACGGAATCAGGCGATAACAATGCTGATTATTAAAAGACGTCAGCGCGATTGTTTTTTCATCCATGTCCATTTACGACTGCCCGCCTCGCCATGCATTGAGCCGTGAAGCCACCTGATACAAATCGACCACTTTACCCTCACACATCACATCCATTGCGGAGCGACCAGCAAAAAACGGATGGCTGTTCGATTTCTGCACCCAGTGATAAACACTGTCTTCGGCAGTAAACATGATCCGCAGGCACTTATGAATGTTGAGGATATAACTCATTCTTTCCAATAGATCTTTTGAGACCTTGGCAGATTCCGGGTGTGTGCGGTATTTATTCAGCGTGGAACGACTACTCAGCCCAAGCAATGCCATTTGCTGCTGCTGGCTGCAACACCATTTATCCAGAATATTAAACACCACAGGCAGGACTTTATTCCCTGCATCTGTGAGGTCTTGCGAACTTGCGCGATGCGTTGCATTCATCTTCTGGCCCTCATAACTTAGCCAACTCTCAGTGGGTCATCAGACCTATCATCGGATACACACATGTATATTTATGGACAAACTTAGCACATAAGTGTTTTTATATCAAAGCAACCATATCAAAGTGCATTTATCAAAGCGCACTTATCAAAGTACGTATATCAAAATGCTCCATTCATACAGACTCTATGTCTTAACTCGTATCAGTACGTAATTTCTTACTCAGAAATGAGTCTGGGATTTATATCGATCAGTTGGGGAAATCATTCAGGCACGCAGGTCATTGACGTCCATATATGAACAATATAGTGATTTTTCTCCTGATTGAGCCCTTCTCAGCGCATTGGCAAACTGATAGGTGTCAGCTCCGGCAACTAACCACAATGGCGGATGATGCACAAAAAAGCCCCAGCGGAACACGCCAGGGCTGTAAAAGTGACAAATTGATTGATAAAAGCTGACGGCTTATACCGCTAGCAGAAAACTAGCGCCGATAAGCACTGGCCGTATTTTCAGCCAGCTTAACAATTACCTCGACCGCCTTTTCCATTCCTTCCAGGGTAATAAATTCATGAATACCATGGAAATTATGACCGCCAGTAAACAGATTCGGACATGGTAAGCCCATAAAAGACAGACGTGCACCATCTGTCCCGCCTCGGATAGGCTTGATCAGTGGCTTCACATCACATTCAATCATCGCCTGTTTCGCCAATTCAATGATGTGAGGATGCGGCTCCACCATCTCTCGCATATTGCTGTAATTATCGCGAAGTATCAGTTCGACTCGCCCTTTTTTCAGTTCGCTGTTCAGTGCTGCGACCTGCTGCTCCATGAAAGCTTTGCGACACGCGAGCCCCTCTTGGTCAAAATCACGCAGGATATAATGCAGTTCAGTGCGAGCCACTGATGACGTCATGGTCGACAGGTGATAGAAACCATCATACCCTTCGGTGGTTTCAGGCGTTTCATCAGCAGGCATCATCATCTGAAAACGAGCCGCAATATTCATGGTATTCACCAGCTTGTTTTTTGCGGTACCCGGATGAACACTCACGCCATGACAGATCACTGTGGCTGCAGCGGCATTGAAGTTTTCATATTCCAGTTCACCAATCGGGCCACCATCGACAGTGTAAGCCCATTGTGCACCAAATTTCTGCACATCAAACCTATCAGCACCACGGCCAATTTCTTCGTCTGGCGTAAAACCAATGCAGATGTCGCCGTGCTTAATTTCAGGATGCGCTATCAGATACTCAATCGCGGTCAGTATTTCAGCAATACCGGCTTTGTTATCCGCCCCCAACAGGGTTGTCCCGTCTGTCGTGATAATGTTGTGGCCATGCAGACCGTTCAGCTCCGGATACTGGATCGGCGACAGCACTTCATCGCCGATGCCCAAGGCGATATCGCCGCCCTGATAGTTTTCCACCAGTTGAGGGTGTACATCTTTTCCCGACGCGTCCGGTGCGGTGTCCATATGGGCGATAAAACCAATCGCCGGCACGGGATAATCTACGTTTGCCGGTAAGCGCGCCATCAGATACCCATTACTGTCCAGATCTACGCCAACAAGCCCCAGATCTTTAAATTCCTGCTCCAGATAGCGGGCAAGGGTTAACTGTCCCTCGGTGCTGGGACACTGTGAATTAGCGGGGTTAGATTGAGAATCAATGCTGATGTACTGGAGAAAACGCTCAATTAAGTTATCCATATCCCACTCTGCCTTGATAACTGCCATTTATGGACGTCAAGTATCAGGGGATAAGGCACCAAATGAATTGCGATGAATCAGTTTTTAGTGAACTAATTGCGTAAAATGACTTCGCTCTCAAATCAGATTGTTGCCGACTGTTCAGGAAAAATAACCACAAACTCCACTTTGGTTACAGGTTGATCTGGCTCGCCCCCAGATTTTTCATATGCGCGATGACACTTTCAGAGGTCACCGATGCATGATTGAAAAAACGGTACAGCTCACTACTTACCGCCTTTTGAATCACCGGACTGACCGCCATCGAATCTATCATGCTTGGAATTAAGGCATGAGTTGATGCAGCGTACTGGAAGTCTGTCATAGACTGTTTGGCACAATGATTGAAACCATTCAGTTCAATGCCCTGCCAGGCAGGAATACCGCCTTTTACCTGATTGAAACGCTGTAAAAAATCGGGGGAAGCAATCAGCTCAGCCAGTTTATTCGCATCAAGGCTATCAAGTTGCTGAGTATGGAACAACGCGAAGCTGTCCATGTTATAAATAAACCCCGGCTCTTTGGACGGTACCGGATAGCAGGAAATACCGGACGGCAATTGCCCGTTCAGGGCCATTAACTCGCCAGCCACCCAGTCTCCGGTGATCTGAAACGCCCGCCGTCCGGCCATCAGATCTTGTGTTGCGACGTCCCAGGACTGATTACTGAGATCATCTGCAACAATGTCACTGATCTCGCGAAACAGCGCTAATGCCTGTCGGGTCACGTCACTGTCAATGGCCTTCGGATCCAGTTCGATAAACGCTTGTCGATAGTAAGCCGAACCGCCCAATCCAAATGCGATATTTTCAAACAGCTGCACAATCTGCCAAGGCTCGTTACCAATTGCCAGAGGGGCGACGCCACGACTTTTTAATGTGTGGAATGCCGAGATAATCGCGGGCCAGGTTTCTGGCATTACGATTCCGTGACGATGTAACACATCAGTATTTACCCACAGCCAGTTCAGGCGGTGAATTGTTACCGGTATCGCAACAAACTGACCTTCAAATTGATGAATATCCTTGACCAGCGGCAGCAGTTTTTCGTGCCATCCGCCGTTTTCAGCCGCGCGATTGAGTTGATGAAGAAACCCCAGCGCCGCCCAAGATTTAATCGCGGGCCCCTCGATTAACGCCATTTCCGGTGGATTACCGGCTATAGCTCTGGCCTGTAGAATCGCTTTGGCTGTCGCGCCACCGCCGCCTTCTATAGGAACATTCGCAAGAGCAATATCAGATTCAGACAGTGTTGTTTTCACACTTTCCGCAGCTTTAGTTTCCCCTTTTGACGTCCACCAATGAAGAAAATGGATATCGGCGCTGATCGTTGTCGCTGTTGCAGCCGTTGACCGCATTGGCAGTAATAGAGTGAAAACTAGAGAGATGCACAACTGTGCAGTAGGCCGAGACAATAGCCTGATAATCCGTTTCATGAATTCCTCGATAACGTCAACTCAACAATCAGCCCCTGAGCAGCATGATTTTTCAGAACCAGATCCCCGCCCTGCGTACGGGCAATGCTTCTCGCAATGGTCAGCCCCAACCCAGAACCGTTCGCATCCTTCCGGCCGGCGCGGCAATAAGGTTCAAAGACCTTTTCCTGCATTTTTTTCGGAATACCGGGACCATAATCCCTGAAAGTCAGTAAAATGGAGCTCTGTTGTTCACAAACATCGATTTCCACTCGCTCACCATATTTCACCGCGTTCTCGACCACGTTGAAAATGCAGCGTTTGAGGGCCAAAGGCTTCGCTAAGAGGGAAACAGGTTGCTCACACCGGATATTTACACTGGGAAATAGATTACCCCATGAATTTGGATTACCCCATGAATTCAGGGTGCGAGGCTCCAGACGGCAATTACGCTCAGCTTGCTGATTAAAATACTCGGCACAGTCACCAAGTAACGTTTGTAAGTCCAGCCACTCTGACTCTTCGTGGATATTTGTCTCCCGCAAGCACTGCAAAGCCCCAGTGAGCATAATATCGACCTCATTGAGCAGCTTTTCGAACTGCTTTTTGGTTGTGTCGTTTTCCAGCATCTCGGTACGAAGCTTTAAACAGGCCAGCGGGGTTTTCAGGTCATGTGACAATGCACTGAACAACATTTCTCTGTCACGAATATAGGCTTTTACCCGCCTGCTCATCTTGTTAAAGGCATGAATAGCACTGCGCGTTTCATTGCTTCCGCTTTCTTCAAGCTCGGGCAGACTCAAGGGCGAGCCTGTCAGCGCTGCCGCCTTGGCCAGCGACTTCACCGGCTTCAGTTCCCGGCGGATGATTTGCGAAATACACAGCATCAGCATGACCGAGGCCAGAAACAAAAAAATTAATTGCCGCTGACTGATAATCGGCTCTGTTAATACGCTTTCGGGTAGCGGTATGGCAGAGGCGATGTAAAACCACTCATTTTCAGCCATTTCTAATTGCATCACCAAAATCGGCAAATCAAGCTCACCCAGAGACAAACTGTAACGCGTCCAGATTTCCGGTAACTCGGACAGTCTGATCCCCGAATTAAATAGCCGAATATTGTCTTTATCGGTAATGACAACCCTGACATTGCTTAACCCGCTAAATTGATTCGTGATTGCCTGTTCAACGAAACCGGTCAGTCTGGGTAACAGGGAAATATCCTGGATAGGATCGATGTTGAGCGGGTTTTGGTTAATCGAAATGAAAAAACGTGTACCACTCGACTCTCGCAGTTGATTGAGGATTAAGTGACGATAATTTTTGGGTAACGACTCGAAATACAAGTAAGTTTCAGAAGCTGCTTCTGCGACATTCATCAGTGTATGCTGTGCACTGACCTCTCGCGAAGCGGCCGAAGTCTGGTACCAGATCACCCCTGCCAACAGTTCCGCGACCAGTATGGCCCCGAACAATGTAATGCCAATACGGAAGGTAATAGATTGGTAGAACTTCCCTTTCACATCCATGCTCTCCGTTATTACCGCGTTTTAATACTGTTTTAAATCCCGCTTTCTTACCGAGCTTTATGATTGCGGTTGCAAAACAAGTAGCGATAAGCCATTCCCTTTATCGCTTATCCCTATATGGTTTATCTCTGTATACCGTATTAGTTACAACCAAACGGGCTAGCAGTCTGAAATGTGTTCCAGAGCCAGCATATAGCCCTTGTTGCGAACGGTCAGAATCAGGGTCCGATCTTCATCCCGAAGATGCTTGCGTAACCGACTTATCTGAACATCAATGCCTCTTTCCAGAGGATCAACATCCCGCCCCCAGACAAACCGAGCGATATCATCACGACTGACGGTTTGGTTCATGTGCTGCAGCAGAAAACTGAGTAAAGAAAAATCCGCGCCTGACAATTGGATAGTATCGCCATCAATATGAATAAGCTGCCTTTTGACGGTCTCAAACGTCCAGTCCAGAAAGCGAATACGGCGACTTAACGCGCCTTCCGAGCGATACTGGCTACGCCTTAACAGGGCTTTAATTCTTGCCAGCAGTTCTCTCGGGCTGAAAGTTTTAGTGATGTAATCATCGGCACCGACTTCCAAACCCGCAATTCGATCGATTTCATCACAGACGGCGGTCAACATGATAATAGGCACGTGTGAGTGCTGGCGGATCTCCCTGCATAGAGTGAACCCGTCATCACCGGGAAGCATAATATCCAGAACAATCAGATCAGGCTGATGCTGTTGCAGGACCTTCCACATCTCATCGCCGTCTTCGGCGGTAAACACGCGAAAACCAGAACGCCCAAGATATTCACTGAGTGCATCCCTGATATCTTCACTATCGTCGACCACTAATATCGTTTTTGACTGCAAAACTTTCTCTCATCCTGAAGAACAGTGACATTACGAAAAGAGTTTGAATCTGTGAAAGAGTTTATCAACCCCATGAATCACAGATACAGCGGTTTTCATTTTATTTTGTAAGCGTTCTCTTACAAACCGACAACCATATCTTACTTAACGAAGCAGTGAGTTAATTACAGTGATAAGGACTCTGAAAAGACAGCATGAATAAGGAATAAATCATGATAAATGCAACCTTTGGACTCCTACAAAAAATCGGGCGGTCATTAATGCTGCCCGTCGCGGTACTCCCGATTGCCGGGCTGTTGCTCGGAATTGGCTCAGCGAATTTTTCCTGGTTACCGGAGCTGGTATCCGACATTATGGCCATGTCCGGCGATGCGGTGTTCAGCAACCTGGCCATTATTTTCGCCATCGGTGTTGCCCTTGGATTAAGTGACAATGACGGGGTTGCCGGATTGGCCGCCACCGTCGGATTTGCCATTCTGACGGCAACCATGGGAGTGATGGCAAAATTTCACGGAATCGAAACGACCACCGTCATCGGTATACCGACCCTCAATACCGGGGTATTTGGCGGGATTATCATCGGTGCTATTGCCTCAGTGATGTACCGCAGGTTCTACAATATCCGGCTTCCGGAATACCTTGGTTTCTTCGCAGGAAAACGTTTCGTGCCGATAGTTACCGGCATCAGTGCTATCGTGCTCGGTATTGTGTTGAGTTACGTCTGGCCACCTATCGGCGGCGTCATTGACAGTTTCTCTCACTGGGCGGCGTACCAGAACCCGACGCTGGCCTTCGGGATTTACGGCCTAGTCGAGCGATCTCTGATTCCTTTCGGCCTGCACCATATCTGGAACGTACCTTTCTTCTTTGAAGTCGGCGAGTATGTTAATCCGGAAACCGGTGCGGTCATTAAAGGGGAAATTCAACGTTATCTGGCGGGTGACCCGACGGCAGGGAATCTGGCTGGTGGTTATATGTATTCCATGTGGGCTCTGCCGGCGGTTGGCCTGGCTATTTACCGTACGGCACGACCTGAAAACAGAGCGATGGTGGGTGGTATCATGGCCTCTGCCGCACTGACTTCCTGGCTGACGGGGATTACAGAGCCAATGGAATTCTCGTTCCTGTTTGTTGCGCCCGTGCTGTATGTGATTCATTGCCTGTTAACGGGCATCGGTTTTGCGCTGGTAAGTGCTCTAGATATCCATCACAGTGTCACTTTTGCCCATGGCGCGATCGATTTTCTTATCTATTATCCGCTTTCACAAAATGCCTGGTTGTTCATTGTTATCGGCCCGATGTGGTTCCTGCTGTATTACACAATTTTCCGCACCCTGATCATTAAGCTCAATCTGATGACTCCTGGGCGCGAGTCTGAATCCAAAACGGTAAATGAGCTGAACATTGTCGGTTCTGAACTGGCTGAACAACTGATTCAGAAAATGGGTGGTAAAGAGAACATTAAAAGCGTGGACGCTTGTATTACCCGCCTTCGGGTTACCCTGCATGATATTAAACGGGCTGATATCGGTGGAATCAAATCGCTGGGTGCACGGGAAGTGCTGGTGATTGGTGACAACCTGCAGGCAATCTTCGGCACCCAGTCAGATCACATCAAGTCAGAAATACATGTACTGATGGCAGAGAGCTATTAACGCCTGATTTAAAACCTGCATCAGTGACAAAAAAACGGCCTGAGTGAATCAGGCCGTTTTTGTTTTAGCGCGTTTAATTGGGCGAGTTGATTATGCGTTCGTCAAACTCTCAGGATTTTGGGATCCAGGGGGTCACCTTAACCACATCATCCGGTAACTTAACCACTTCTCCCGCTGATAGCGCATCAAGTTTCAGGATCACTTTATTACCCTGAGCTTCAGCGACACCGCCACTGGCAAGGCTGATACCAGCCTGCAGAGGCTGATCAAAATGCAGTACCACACCGCCAACTTTAGGCATGAACCACTTAGAGAACATGCCACCTAAATCCGACAGCAGTTTGTCCATCTGAGGTGCCAGGGACTGTACCTGCGCCTGGCTGATCTGACGGCCGTATTCCGATGTTGCGATCACTTGCATCGACACATCACAGGTAATGCCATCATCGACCACAAAGGTCACATCCGGATTGGCCTGACGCAAGTTTGAATCCAGAGGAACGACCAGCGCATTGTCAGCCGGTATGTTGAGTTCTTCATAATGTTTGTCTTTCTGCATCCAGCCTTTGTGGATTTTACAGACGCTACCGTCACGCTGATCCAGCAGATAAAACGCGATTTTGACATCATCATGCCCTTCTTCGGCATTCTGTTTCAGCTTGCCAAATAAGGTGCTATAGCGCATCTCAATATTTTGAGCAAATGCTGTCGATGTCATCATCGCAGAGCCGGCGAGGCAACCGACTAACAGCCAATGGGTGTACTTCATCCTATATCCTTGGCACTAACAATCACATGTAAATCCGATTTGGGTGACACCTTACATTGTTCTGTCACGCGTTGAAAACTTTAGAGTTATCACCATTGTCAGAATGGTGATCGTCGTTTCCTTTTTTAACCGTTGTTACCTGCAACGTGATACCGAACAGGTTACGGTAAATAATCGCTTTCACGTTAAAGAAAAACGGCAGCGTCCAGATCAGGCCAATCCCTGCTGTTGCAAACGACACAATGAACATTGTCAGGATCACAACGAAGATGGCGGTCATCGGCAGTAATTTACGTACAGTTGCCATCAACGAGAATTGGATAGCTTTCAGCGGCGAAACACGCTTTTCACACACCAGAATGATCGCCATGCTAAAGCCCATCGACAGCATCAGCCCCAGAATCGGGAACAGCGCGTTGCCGATACCCTGTAACGACGATGCCAGAAGCATGGTCACAATCGACACGATGGTATAAGGGAACCCTTTAACCAGATGGCTGGGTTTACTCGGCAAGCCGACAGCATGGTTCAGTGCCATCAGGCTGACACCGGCATAAAGCGGCGCACTGAGTACATCTGACCAGAAGTTAGCCATATAGCCAGCTTCAACTATCGCACCCGAAATTTCACCACCCTGAACAATGGCGTCAAAGAATACTGCGGGACTTCCCAGCTGAACCTGTAATGCCAGCATCAGCAATGCAAGCTGTGCCAGAAACAAACCAATGATGGCCGGTAAAAAGGTCAGAAAATTTTTGGCGGTAATGCGCCAAGCTTCCTGCAATACATCGAGTGAACGAAGTTCAACTTCACCTTTAACCGCTTTATCGATTGAACCACCGACATGGAATGTTTTGTTATTCATCACATTTTCACTATTTTTTGATACTAAGATTGGAGATTGTACGCCAGACAGCGACGAGAAAGAAATATAGCATGACATCGTCATCAGCCTGACACACCCAACTGGCTGACTAAAGGTGTAAAACTTTATGAAAATCAGGGCTAAAAGCCAATCCATACACCGTA
Source organism: Photobacterium sp. GSS17 (assembly GCF_028621875.1). NCBI lineage: Bacteria > Pseudomonadati > Pseudomonadota > Gammaproteobacteria > Vibrionales > Vibrionaceae > Photobacterium > Photobacterium sp. GSS17. Next base: position 1,896,475 of record NZ_CP117517.1, read on the forward strand.
CGCAAAAGATACGCTTTGACTTTGATTTTATTATATTTTTTACCAACCACACCTCATCCTGACGCCCAGAAAAGTTTGAGTGCTAAAGAATGATCGAAATTGGTGAAAAAAATCGGCAAAAAACGCTTTAAATTACACGTTTAGGGGTCTATCATGCGCCCCCTAAATTCATCCAAACAATCAGGGGGGAATGACCTATGACACCCCTAGGTGGAGATCTCGTAGAATTGAACGCTGCAGAAACAACAAAAGCACCGGTAGTTCAGCTTAAAGGGCTGAGCAAAAGCTTCGATGGCAAACAAATCATCGCCGGTCTTGATCTTAATGTTAACGATGGTGAGTTCCTTACCATCCTGGGTCCATCAGGCTGTGGTAAAACAACTGTACTAAGGTTGATTGCCGGCTTTGAAAATGCCGACGAAGGTCAAGTTGTTCTTGCGGGTAAGGATGTGACTTACATTCCTGCCGAGCACCGCAACGTTAATACGGTTTTCCAAAGTTACGCACTTTTCCCACACATGACGGTTTTTGAAAACGTTGCATTCGGTCTGCGCATGCAGAAAGTTGCCGCGAATGAAATCGAACCGCGTGTACTGGAAGCCCTGCGCATGGTTCAGCTGGATCAGTTTGCCCAACGTAAACCCCATCAGCTTTCCGGTGGTCAGCAGCAGCGTGTTGCAATTGCACGTGCCGTTGTGAACAAGCCGAAAGTTCTGCTGCTGGACGAATCGCTGTCAGCTCTGGATTACAAACTGCGTAAGCAAATGCAGATTGAGCTGAAACAGCTGCAACGTAAGCTGGGTATCACTTTCATCTTCGTCACGCACGATCAGGAAGAAGCCCTGTCAATGTCTGACCGTATTATTGTTATGCGTTCAGGTAAAGTTGAGCAGGACGGCAGCCCTCGTGAAATTTACGAAGAGCCGGCTAACCTGTTTGTTGCTCGCTTTATCGGTGAGATAAACGTGTTTGATGCCGTTGTGACAGAACGTCTGGACGACAAACGCATCATGGCGAATGTTGAAGGTCGTCCTGCCCTGCTTCACTGCGATCTGCCTGTTATGGTTGGCGACAGCGTGAAAGTTCTGCTTCGTCCGGAAGATATCCGACTCGAAGAGATCAACAATGGCGATGAAGCGAAAGGCCTGATTGGATACGTACGTGATCGTACCTACAAGGGCATGACACTGGATTCTGTTGTTGAGCTGGAATCCGGCACTTCCGTGATGGTCAGCGAATTCTTCAACGAAGATGATCCGGACGTCGACCACTCCCTGGATCAGAAAGTGGCCATTACTTGGGTTGATAGTTGGGAAGTGGTACTGGCAGATGAAAAAGACGCTTAATCTTCAGAACATCATCATCACAATCATTGTTAGTTGGTTGTTGGTGTTTGTGTTCGCACCGAACCTGATGATCATCGGAACCAGTTTCCTGACTCGGGATGAAGCGAACCTGATCGACATGACCTTCACGCTGGATAACTACATCCGCTTGTTTGATCCGCTATACGCGAAGGTGATGCTGCACTCGTTCTACATGGCGCTGGTGGCTACCCTGCTGTGTCTGCTGGTGGGTTACCCGTTCGCTTATGCGATTGCGAAAATGCCGGAAAAATGGCGCCCGTTCATGCTTTTCCTGGTAATCGTACCGTTCTGGACGAACTCATTAATTCGTACTTACGGCCTGAAGATTATGCTGGGTACTCAAGGGATTCTGAACCAGAGCCTGATGTACCTGAATATCATCGATCGTCCACTGCGTATTATGTACACCGAGTATGCGGTCATGATTGGCCTGGTTTACATCCTGCTGCCATTCATGGTGCTGCCGTTGTATTCGGCGATTGAAAAGCTGGATCACAACTACATCGAGGCGGCGCGCGATCTTGGTGCCAACAAGTTCCAGACGTTTATTAAAGTCATTATCCCGCTGACTATGCCAGGGATCATTGCCGGCTCTCTGCTGGTACTGCTACCTGCGCTGGGTATGTTCTATGTGTCTGACCTGCTGGGCGGCGCGAAGAACCTGCTGATCGGTAACGTGATTAAGAGCCAGGTGCTCAATGCGCGTGACTGGCCATTCGGTGCGGCAACCAGTATCGCACTGACTGTAGCCATGGCCGTAATGCTGTATGCCTACTACCGTGCAGGCAAGTTACTGAACCGTAAAGTGGAGCTGGAATAATGGGACGCGCCTTTAAATTCAGTTTTATGACTGTGGTGTATGCTTTTCTGTATACTCCGATTATTATCCTGATTGTGAACTCCTTCAACGCCAGCAAGTTTGGTATGAAATGGGGTGGTTTCACAACCAAGTGGTATCACCAGTTGGTGAGCAACGACAGCCTGATGCAGGCCGCCTGGCACTCGCTGAACATTGCTGTGTTTTCAGCAACAGCCGCAGCCATTATTGGCAGCCTGACCGCCGTAGCCCTGTTCCGCTACCAGTTCCGTGGCAAAAACTTTGTTAACGGTATGCTGTTTGTGGTGATGATGTCTCCGGATATCGTAATGGCAATCTCGCTGCTGGCTTTGTTCATCCTGATTGGCGCAGAACTTGGGTTCCTGACCCTGCTTCTGTCTCACATCACCTTCTGTCTGCCATTTGTGGTTGTGACGGTCTACAGCCGTCTGAAAGGATTTGATGTGAAAATGCTGGAAGCTGCCCGTGACCTGGGCGCCAGCGAGTGGGTGATTCTGAAACAGATCATTCTGCCACTGGCGAAACCTGCTGTTTTTGCAGGCTGGTTGTTGAGCTTTACACTGTCTCTGGACGATGTCATTGTAAGCTCATTTGTGACGGGTCCGAGCTACGAAATTTTGCCGCTGAAGATTTACTCAATGGTGAAAGTCGGCGTGTCACCGGAAGTGAATGCACTGGCAACGATTATGCTGCTGGTATCTCTGGTGATGGTCGTCAGCTCACAGCTTCTTGCACGCGAAAAGATTAAATAATTTGGCAATCAGCCAATAAACGAGCAAGTGGTCCTGTTCAGGCCACTTGTTTTTTATCAGCACCCTAAACGGGTTTTGGAGATGATAATCCAATGAAAAAATGGTCCGCTTTTCTCACCGGTACTGCATGCGCAGCAGCAATGTTCACGAGCTTTGCTCATGCAGAAGACAAGGAATTGGTATTTATGAACTGGGGTCCGTACATTTCTACGGAACTTCGTGAACAGTTCACTAAAGAAACTGGTATTAAAGTGATTTATTCGACTTACGAGTCGAACGAGACTATGTACGCTAAGCTGAAAGCGCACCCTGAAGGTTACGACCTGGTTGTGCCATCAACTTACTTCGTGGCCAAAATGCGCGATGAAGGCATGTTACAGAAGATCGATAAATCAAAGCTAGCCAACTTTAAAGAGCTTGATAAGAACTATCTGGACAAGCCTTTTGACCCGAAAAACGATTACTCAATTCCTCACGTAATCGCGATGACAGGTCTGGCAGTCAACACAGACATGTACAACCCAGATGATTTCGATAGCTGGGCTGATCTGTGGAATCCAGAGCTGAAAGGCCAGCTGATGCTGATGGATGACACCCGTGAGGTGTTCCACATTGCACTGCGTAAATTGGGTTACTCTGGTAACACAACAGATCCGAAGCAAATTGACGAAGCTTACGAAGAGCTGAAAAAGCTGATGCCAAACGTATTGGTGTTCAACTCAGACAACCCTGCTGCGCCTTACATGGCAGGTGAAGTGGGTCTGGGCATGCTGTGGAACGGCTCTGCAGCCGCGGCTCAGCGTGAAGGTCTGCCAATTAAACTGATTTGGCCAAAAGAAGGCGGTATCTTCTGGGTAGACAGCCTGGCAATCGCGAAAAACGCGAAAAACGTCGATGCTGCTCACAAGATGATTGACTTCCTGCTGCGTCCGGAAATTGCAGCCAAAATCTCTGAAGATACTGGCTACCTGACTGCGGTTGAAGCCTCGAACGCGAAATACAAAGACAACCCTACTCTGTTCCCACCACAAGAAGATCTTGACCGTGGTGAGTGGCAGGACTCGGTTGGCGACATGAACGTCCGTTACGAAAACTACTTCCTGAAACTGAAAGCAGGTCAGTAATCTTCGTTCTGTAACAAGATATTTCAGGCAGCCTACATGGCTGCCTTTTTTGTATCTGATTGCTGAGCTAACTGTGTATTAATACCCCACCTGATAGTGATGGTTTTGATTTACCTTATCTTTTCGTCCCTGTTCCCTGTTATAATCAGTCCTTAAATGCCTGTGTTTAGCAGGCTTTTTGCTGCCAATCGGCGCAAGATGCAGTAGCAGTAATCCGTTCATGATCCGGTCGAGCACTGGATTATTCATCACTTTGTAGGAGAAGCGGTAAGTATTCAGCCTATCATGTAATTCATGAACCTATTTGGATACATTCGCTCGAGAGCACTCTCAAAATTCCTGTTAATTGGAGCATATCACAATGAAAAAATGGTCTTCTTTAATGACCGGTGGTGTCTGTGCCATGGCAATGTTTTCCGGCCTGGCTAACGCGGCAGACAAAGAACTGTATTTCTACAACTGGTCTGAATACATTCCTCAGGAAGTTCTGGAGAAGTTCACCAAAGAAACGGGCATTAAAGTGATTTACTCGACTTACGAGTCAAATGAAACCATGTACGCAAAACTGAAGACGCACGGTGACGGTTACGATTTAGTCGTTCCTTCTACCTACTACGTCACAAAGATGCGTGAAGAAAATATGCTTCAAAAAATCGACAAATCTAAGTTGCCGCATTTCGAAGATATCGATCCTAACTTCCTGCACAAGCCGTTTGACCCGCAAAACGATTACTCTATCCCTTACATCTGGGGCGCGACCGGTATTGGTGTAAATACAGAAGTGATGAACAAAGCTGAAATCACCAGCTGGGCAGATCTGTGGGATCCTAAGTGGGAAGGCCAGCTGATGATGATGGATGATGCTCGCGAGTTCTTCCACATTGCTCTGCGCAAGCTAGGTTACTCTGCAAACACCACGAAACCTGAAGAAATCAAAGCCGCTTACGAAGAGCTGAAAAAGCTGATGCCAAATGTGTTGGTTTTCAACTCTGATTACCCTGCTAACCCATATATGGCGGGTGAAACGTCGCTGGGCATGCTGTGGAATGGCTCGGCCTACATGGCGCGTCAGGAAGGCGCACCAATCGATATCGTATGGCCGAAAGAAGGCGCGATTTTCTGGATGGACAGCATTTCTATCCCAGCAACCGCCAAAAACGTTGACGCTGCCCATCAGATGATCGATTTCCTGCTACGCCCTGAAAACGCAGCCAAACTGGCTCTGGAAATTGGCTACCCGACACCTGTTGCAACAGCGAAAAAACTGCTGCCAGCGGAGTTCGTGAACGATCCTAGCATCTACCCGCCACAAGCAGTGATGGACGCTGGCGAATGGCAAAACAGTGTGGGTGAAGCAAACACACTGTACGAAGAGTACTTCCAGAAGCTGAAAGCCGGCCAGTAATCGCCTCGCCTATCTGAGACAGCACTTTTTATACCAAGCCCGGTTACCGGGCTTTTTTATATCTGCTTGCTGGAGCTATTTCTCATCCAGAAGCGTCAGTAACGCCTGCCGGAGCCAAGTCGCTGCCGGTCCTGCTTTTAATCGCTTAGGGGTTACACATTCAACCGGTACACTCCAGGGCTTATGATCAAAAGTCACCGGTAAGGCATGCAGTTTACCTGCGGCAATACCGGCTTTCGCCATATGCGTCGGTAAATAAGCCCACCCCAGACAGCGCTCTGTGTATTTCATCAACATTGCAAAGCTACTGGCGCTCCACAGCTGTGCGGAAACCTGCTCGAAATGCGGCTGGATTTTATCGCTGCCGCTCTGGATAACGAGCTGACGATGGGGAATTAAGTCAGTCGGCTCTATCCGCCCCACTTTAGCCAGCGGATGCGCTACACCGACCACAGCCATAAACGTCATGTTGCCGATATAACACACGCTGGCATCCTGGTTAAGCGTCAGCTCGCTCAGCATTAAGCCAATATTCGCCTTCCCCTGACTAATTAATCCGACGATGTCACAGCTGGCCGCACTGATCACATTCAAAGATGTTGAAGGAAACTGCATTGCGAATTCATCAATCACCGAGAAAAGTCGATCAACTTCCAGGCCATCATCGGTGACCAGTGTCAGCTGAGTTTCTTCCTGCCGACTCAATGCACTGGCAGCGCGCTCCATTTCCTGTGTTTGCTGAAGGATGGCCTCTGCAAAAGACAACAGATGTTGCCCTTCAGGAGTCAGCGTTGGTTTGCGCGTTGAGCGATCAAACAAGGTGACGTTAAGGTCAATCTCAAGGTTGGCGATTCCCTGACTGACCGCCGACTGTACCTTACCTAACTGTCTGGCACAGGCTGAAAAGGAACCGGTTTTAGCAACCGTCACAAACATGTTGAGGTGTTCAAGATTCATCGTTCTATCAATAAAAGTGATATTAACTAACTGGCATCAATCATATATCAAGATAGATTAGAGGCATACTTTAGTCAGCAGGAAAACAACATGTCTGTTAAAGAACGTATTCTTCACTCTGTATTATTCGAATTATTTGCACTGAGTCTCATGATGCTGGGCGCGAAACTGTTTACTCAGCATAACCCCGCTGAAATCGGCGCTATCGGTTTTGCCTTGTCGCTTATGGCTATGACCTGGAACTACCTGTACAACTTGATGTTCGACCGCCTGTTCGGTGCAGAACGGTTATCTCGAACGCTGATTACACGTATTTCGCATGCGCTGGGATTTGAAGGCGGGTTATTGCTTGTGACCATCCCGTTCCTGATGTGGGCCTTACAGCTGGATTTCTGGACGGTACTGATTCTGGATATCAGCGTAGTCCTGTTTTTCCTGATCTACGCGTTGATTTTTAACTGGAGCTACGATCTTCTGCGTGTGAAATGGTTCGGGCAGTACGCTGAAGCATAAAGAACACATCTCGAAACACTAAGCAGTGAACGAGCAGGCGGGACAGTATTTCCGCCTGCTCTGTTTACCTGTTTGTTTACAAAGCATAGACACTGACCTCAATCAGGTTCTGATCCGGATCCAGGAAATAGACAGATTCAATATCCCCAACCGCACCTGACTTGCTGACCGGGCCTTCGACAATCTCTACACCTTCCTGAACCAAATGCGCAATCACCACTTCAAGTGACCAATGGGTAATCAGACACAGATCCCCCGACCCGACTTGGGCATGATTTCTGGGTTCTTGTCCGAGGGTTTGCAGATTAATTTTCTGATTGCCAAATCGTAATGCCTTCCGCCCGTTAGCAAAACTGATGGCTTCCATACCAAGCACCCGCACATAAAACTGCCGTGAAACGTCGATATCAGAGACAGTCAGAACCACATGATCAATATGACTTATCATCTTCCTTTCATTCATACAACGATCTCCTTGCCTGCTTCTAGCTTGTTCACCTTTCTCGCTTCATTCACCGAAGAGTCAAAAAGCGTTAATCATCCGAGATAAGTATCGTGATAAATAAAAAAGCATCAGGTTTTGCCTGATGCTTTTTCGTCATGGATATACGTCTGCAAGATACAAGCGAACTAGTACCTCAGCCTTCCAGAATCTCATGGATATACTCAGGGACGATTACTGAAGCCGGGCCATAGCGTTTTTCGGTAAACTCACTTTCGACCTCACTGGGTTCGAGATTTAACTCAACCGTGTGTGCGCCATGTAAGGCAGCTTCATGGACAAATCCTGCTGCCGGGTATACCGCACCCGATGTCCCGATAGAAATAAACAAGTCAGCTTCCATCAGCGCCTGGTGAATACGGTCCATGCCAATTGGCATCTCACCAAACCACACCACATTAGGTCGTAGTGGCGAAGGCAGCTGACAGCAATGGCAATGATCATCCTGAGACAGGTCGCCACTCCATTCAATTGTCTGGCCGGTTCGGCTGCATTGCGCTTTCAGCAATTCACCATGCATGTGGATGACGTTTTTACTGCCAGCTTCTTCATGCAAGTTATCAATATTCTGCGTGACGACCGTGACTTTACCGTCCAGCTCTTTTTCTAGCCGAGCCAGAGCTTTATGCGCAGCATTGGGAAACACCGTCCCGCTTTCCAGCTGCTGTCTGCGTTGATTATAAAAGCTCTGCACCAAACCCGGATCTCGGTGGTAGCCTTCCGGCGTAGCCACATCTTCTATACGGTGGTTTTCCCATAATCCGTCCTGATCTCGAAAGGTACGAATGCCTGACTCAGCTGAGATACCGGCGCCGGTTAACACAACAATATTTCGATATGGGAATTTCATGATGGCATCCTTACAAAATCATTCTCCTATAGACTTTATACCATTGTTTTTATGTTGATATAAGTTTGAGGCTTACGACATTAGTCTTAAAGTTATCATCAAATACAAAGTTATAGTGCACTAGACACCTTTTTATGAAGATACAGACCGACAAACACAGCAGAAATAAAAACAGGCCAACCACGATACGTAGTTGGCCTGCTATGCCGAGTGTATTCCGTTTGGGTTTCAATTCATCCATTGCCACTGCGACAAGACGTGGCGGCTATGACTCAATGAACACCCTCCGGCGTAAATGGTTACACGTTATCCTGTGCGGTCTTCCCTTTAGGGGCAGCTTCAGCGTTTACATCATAACCCGGCTGGTTTTCAGGCAGATCTTTGACCTCTTCATACCACAGATCATGGTGCTCTTTCGCCCATGTCTCATCCACTTCACCTGTGACCATGCCATCAAGGGCAGCTTCCATCCCGAACAGACCGATGTATATGTGGAAGATAAATCCACAAATCAGAATCAGTGCTGAGAACATATGCACCAGATTAGAAAGCTCCATATCAGCACGGGTCTGCCCGAAAATAGGAAAATCCAGCACAAAGCCGCTGACAGCAATGAACAGACCGAAGAAAATCAACAGCCAGTAAATCACCTTTTCACCGCCATTCGAGAATCCGGCTGACGGATGCGACCCTTTGTGTTTCCCCATCATGCCGCCCATTTTCATGAACCATTGCAGATCCACTTTGGTAAATAGGCTCTTTCTCCACCATTTCAGCAACATCACAGTCAGCAGTACGGCAAACAGCGGCCCCATGTAGTTATGGTACTGTTTGGCTGCATAGATAATCCAACCCCACAGTTCCGTTGGTACCACAGGCTTAATAAAGTGTTTGCCGTACACAATAGTGAGGCCACTGAAAGCGAGCGTCAAAAAGGTAAAGGCCATACTCCAGTGCAGTGCCCTGTCCCAGCGACTCCAGCGCTTGATTTTTCGCCCGGTTTTCGGGGCGCTCAGTTTGATGGGTCCGACCAAAACGTAAGCCAGTCCAACCAGTACCAGGCTGCCGAAAATCGCCAGTGCCCCTAACGGCGACATCCATTTTTCTTTCAGAATGTACCAGGTCTGCCCCGGCACCCGAATCAACACGCCATGTTCTGGTGATTTTGACGTGGTATAGCCTTCCTGGCCATCTTTTACCATGCGCCAGTAGTCAGCCCCCGCAAAGCCAACGGCTTCACGCTGCACAACCGATTCACCCAGACGCGTACTTTCTTTGCTGGCATCGGATTCGTCGGCGGCGAACACCGATACAGAAAGCATCAACACAAAAGCGGTGCAGAGCATCGTCAGCCAGCGTTGCATTCGCTTAGTCATAAAACTCCCGACTGTAAAAAACAGTGTTAACTCTGAGGCTGACCAGCCCTGCCCCTGTCAGAAACAAGCTCAGAGCCGGTCAGCACGTTCACTCAGGCTTTGCGTACCTGACCGGCGTCGTACGCCAGATCATCCGCATTGGCCCATCCGGCTTCTTTGGCTCCACGCGCAACAACACGCTGGCGATAGACGTCAGAGATTTTCGCCGCATCACCAGCCAGCAGCGCTTTGGTTGAACACAGAGATGCACACATTGGCAGTTTACCTTCCGCAATACGGTTGGCTCCGTATTTCTGACGCTCTTCCACCGAGCCGTTTTCCACTTCCGGCCCACCGGCGCAGAAGGTGCACTTGTCCATCTTGCCACGTTCAGCAAATGCCGTTTGTTTCGGGAACTGTGGCGCACCAAACGGGCAAGCAAACAGACAGTAACCACAACCGATGCAGAGATCTTTGTTGTGCAGCACAATGCCATCTTCCGTCTGAACAAAGCAGTCAGCCGGGCACACCGCCATACAAGGCGCGTCACTGCAGTGCATGCAGGCAACGGAGATTGAATTTTCATTCGGCTCGCCGTCGTTCAGTGTCACCACGCGGCGGCGCTGAATACCCCATTCCAGTGCATCATCGTTTTCGTTTTTACAAGCTGTCACACAACCGTTGCATTCAATACAACGCTTTGAGTCACAAAGAAATTTCATACGTGCCATCTGAGTGACTCCTTATGCTTTACTGATTTTACAAAGGGTAACTTTGGTTTCCTGCATCTGAGTCACAGGATCATAACCATAGGTTGTCGCAGTGTTAGCCGCCTCACCGGAAATATACGGTGCCGAGCCTTCCGGATAATTCGGACGCAGGTCGGTGCCTTCGAAATACCCACCGAAGTGGAAAGGAATGAAGGCCATTCCCGGTTTCACCCGTCGGGTTACCATGGCTTTCACGCGGATACGGCCCTTCTCTGCACCTTCTACCCACACCATGTCACCATCTTTGAAGCCGATATCGTTGGCATCTTTCGGGTTCACTTCAACAAACATTTCCTGCTGCAGCTCAGCCAGCCAAGGATTCGAGCGGGTTTCATCACCGCCTCCTTCATATTCCACCAAACGACCGGAAGTCAGTACGATTGGGTATTCGCCGGACACATCTTTATCTTGGATAGACTTGTACAATGTCGGCAGACGGAACATTGCCTGGCTGTCTTCCCAGGTCGGATAATCCGCGACCAGATCGCGGCGAGGGGTATACAGCGGCTCACGATGCAGAGGAACGGCATCCGGGAATGTCCAGACCACCGCACGGGCTTTGGCGTTACCGAACGGAATACAACCATGTTTAATCGCAACACGCTGGATACCACCGGACAGATCGGTCTTCCAGTTTTTACCTTCCGCCAGCGCTTTTTCTTCCTCGGTCAGATCATCCCACCAACCCAGTTGCTTGAGCATTTTGTCGGTAAACTCGGGGAAGCCATCTTCCAGCTCACAACCCAGCGAGAAGCTGTCTTCAGCCAGCAGGCTTTCTCCGTTGCGTTCCACACCAAAGCGGGCACGGAAGTTACCGCCCCCACGGGCGACGGTTTTGGATGTGTCATACAGGATATGGGTGCCCGGGTGCTTCATCTCCGGGGTGCCCCAACACGGCCAAGGCAGACCATAGGTTTCCCCGTTGGCCACACCACCCTCTGCTTCCAGCGTGGTCTTGTTAAAGGTGTGCCAGTTCTGCTGGTGCGCTTTTAGTCGCTCCGGACTTTGACCGGTATAACCGATCGTCCACATTCCTCGGTTGTATTCACGCACGATGTCTTCAATAACCGGCTGGTTATTTTCCACCCGAATGTTTTTACACAGCTGCTCGGCCAGACCAAGTTTCTTCGCCAGCAGGTACATAATTTCATGGTCAGGTTTTGACTCGAATAGCGGCTCAATCACCTGATCTCGCCACTGAACTGAACGGTTGGTTGCCGTCACTGAACCTGTGGTTTCAAATTGGGTTGTCGCCGGCAGAATGTACACATTGTCTTTACGGCCATGCATTACGGCGGCAACGCCCGGATATGGGTCAACAATCACCATCATATCCAGTTTTTCCATCGCCTTTTTCATCTCAGTACCACGGGTTTGCGAGTTCACCGCATGGCCCCAGAAGAACATGGCGCGGATGTTGTCGTTCTGCTCGATGTTGGCTTTATCTTCCAGCACCCCGTCAATCCAGCGTGATACCGGAATACCGGCACTGTTCATCGGTTTCTTGCCGTTATATTCGTTGTTATCGAATCGCGATTTCAGCCACTCATAATCCACACCCCAGACGGTTGACCAGTGCTGCCATGCCCCATCCGCCAAACCGTAGTAGCCCGGCAGGTTGTCAGACAGCACGCCAAAGTCCGTCGCGCCCTGTACGTTATCGTGACCACGGAAAATGTTCGCGCCACCGCCCGACTTGCCGAGGTTACCCAACGCCAGTTCAAGAATGCAGTACGCACGGGTGTTGTTGTTACCTGTGGTGTGCTGAGTCCCCCCCATACACCAAACCACACAGCCCGGACGGTTTTCAGACAGCATTTTTGCGGTCTGATACACATCGGATTCAGCCACGCCGGTGACGCGCTCTACTTCATCCGGTGTCCAGCGCGCAACTTCTTCGCGCACTTGATCCATTCCCCAGACACGCTGACGAATAAACTCTTTATCTTCCCAGCCGTTTTTGAAGATGTGGTACAGCACGCCCCAGATAAAGGCCACGTCGGAACCCGGACGTAAAGACACATACAAGTCCGACTTCGCCGCGGTACGGGTACGACGCGGGTCAACCACCACGATCTTGCAACTGTTCTGCTCTTTAGCGATCAGAATATGTTGCATCGCAACCGGGTGAGCTTCCGCCGGGTTAGAGCCAATGAACAGGATCGACTTACAATTGTGCATGTCGTTCAGCGAGTTGGTCATCGCACCGTAACCCCAGGTATTGGCTACCCCGGCAACCGTGGTGGAGTGACAAATACGCGCCTGGTGGTCAATATTGTTGGTTCCCCAAATCGACGCCAGTTTACGGAACAGGTAAGCCTGCTCGTTGTTGTGTTTTGCCGAACCCAGCCAGTACACAGAGTCCGGGCCGGATTCTTCACGAATTTTCATCACCTGCTGGCTGACTTCGTCCAGTGCCTGTTCCCAGCTCAGCTTTTTCCATTTGCCGTCCACCAGCTTCATCGGGTATTTCACCCGGCGTTCACCGTGTCCGTGTTCACGCAGCGCGGCCCCTTTCGCACAGTGGCCACCGGCATTAAACGGGTGATCAAAGGCTGGCTCCTGCCCCGTCCAGACCCCTTCCTGAACTTCAGCATAGATACCGCAACCCACCGAGCAGTGTGAGCAGATTGTCCGTTTAACTTCTGTCGGAGACTGGGGATCGACGGTTTTAGCTTCGGCTTTTTTCATCATTCCCGGCGCAAATAAACCGGCACCGGCAACACCACCAGCCGCAGCCAGTGACGAGTTACGCAAAAATGAGCGACGTGAAATACCAAACTGGTTTTCATCCTTGCTTACGTTGTCGGAACGTTTTGTCAATTTCATGGATGGCTCCGCCTTACAAAGTCTCGTAATAATCACGAACGTGCTGCGTTTCGCGATATCGGGTTTCGTTGTTATTGTTGTTTTCCTCAGGCTGAATCACTTCAGCGTGAACGATTCGGGTGGTTCCGGCTGCCACAGCACCTGCCGCAACAGTCAGGCCAACACTTTTCAGTAACTGACGGCGGCTCTGATTGGTTTTCTTCTGCTCACTCATAAGAAGATTGCTCCTTAATGTCGTCTCCCGATCTCAGTCTGCACTGTTGTCGGGCGATCTTAATGTTAGTGGTACGCAGCAAACTGCGTTTTCTCCAGATTCAGAAATTGCAATGCCAGCTCGGCAACCGCGCTGTAAAACACGGCGCTCTGGGCGGCTTTCAGATCGCTGCAAAGGCGTTCAAACCAGGTGGCAATGTGGCGATTAAAAAACTGTTGCTGTTGTTCTTTAGTGCCGCTTTCCACCAGCATCGCCATCACTTCCAGCAGTGCTGCAATATGGTCTTCGGGCTCTTTCACGCTTTCATCGCGCTCAAACCCCATCATCGCCAGATCCCGACGCAGATGCGCCAGTGGCATTTCCATCAGCGAACCGGTCAGATACCAGGAGCCAAATGGCACAATTTCGCCGCGACCGATACCGATAAACAGATCCTGATATTCTTCTTCAACAGCGAGCAGCGAGGTAGTCTGGGCTGCCAGTCGAAGTACCGGCCAGGTCGCAGCCATTCCCTGCATCTGCGCTTTGTCGTGCATCGAGCCTTCCGGCATCTGCACATCCAGTTCTGAAAGCCAGGTCAGGATCTGCTGATTGGGCGGCTGTCTGAATAAACGCGCCAGCATGGCGTAAATATCGACGCGCAAGGCGATATCGTCTTGCTGTCTAGCGGGTTGCAGCAGCGTCTCTTGGGGTGAATTTGGTTGAATCATTAGTGCGCTCCTAAACCCTTAACTGACTTTCCGGGTCATCAACAATCGTGCTGAAAATGTCACGAACACGGCAATCTTCACACATGGACAAACGCCGAATCGCTTCTCCCTGAAAATGCGAATGCCCCTGAAGTTTTTCTGTCAGCATTTTCACCATAGATGCTGGTGCAAACGCCTTCCCGCAGGTAATACAACAAGCGGCTTCTTCTTCGTGAATCAGACGTGATGCCTGACGCACGTCAGCGTCCCAATTCATACCAGGCGCCAGGGAAATAACTTTTTCCGGACAAGCTTTTTCACACAAGCCACATTGAACACAATCTTGTTCAACAAAAAGTAAACCCGGACGATCACCAATGGCATGCAATGCACGAGTCGGACAAACTGCCACACAGCTCATGCACAAAGTACAATCGTCTGTCTGACAAGTGACCGAACCATAAGGAGCGGTAGCCGGAACCGAAGACGTGGCAGGTTGCTCAGGCGCAATGGCATAGAGTGCATCCAGGGCTGCAAACAATTTGTCCCGTTTTGAACCATCAAGAGCTGAGTCAGTCGCTAGGTTATGGGCGAGTAATGGCGCATTAAATCCGGCATACGGAGACTGATCATTCAGATCAAACAGATCCAGACGCTTTTCGTCATGCCCCATCGCCGTTAAAAACGCATGGGCAGTCTGCAACTCATGTGCAAGAACACGATCGATGGTGGGTGGAATGAAAGCGGTGTGCGTCGCCAGTAAAACCTGATGTGCACCATAAACCAGCGCACTGAACCAGGTATCAATACCTACCGTTGCCAACTCTTCCAGTGCAACAGGCAAAACACAGGTTGGCAGGGTTTCCAGACGTTTGCTGACAGAGGCTTCATCACGCAGGCCATAAAACATCAGAACCGGTGATTCGCCACCAGCCTGACGATAATTGGCCAGTAGCTGATACACAAAATGTTGCGTCTTCTCTGCTTCAGGTAAAGCATATTGAATAGCTTCAGTCGGACAGGCCGTTGCGCACGTACCTACGCCCTGACATAGGTAGGGATTGATTTCAATGGAATGACCGGTACTGGATAGCGCGCCAGCCGGACATGCATCCAGACAGCGATCACATCCTTCAACGCCACGGGAAGAATGCGCGCAGAGATCAGTGTTCAGACGAAAGTATTTAGGCTTATCAAACGTGCCCATCATATCTGGCAAGTCTTCAACAATTTGTGCCAGATCTGCCTTGCCTGCCCCAATGGCATAATACCCCGGAGGCGGAATTTCCGACGCAATCACACCGGTTGGTGTCAAATCAACGACAAGGTCGAAACACTCACGTCCGATAGCCACTTTCGCCAGATTCGCTGCCAGCACCTCGCCCTGAATGTCACACTCAACGTCAAACGCGCCCAGGTAGCCTTTGACTCTCGGGGCGTTGGCAAAATACACATTGTTTCGATTCAGAGTGTCACTGTCAGCATTGCCACGGCGTTCAGGAGTCTCAGCCACTTCCGTCGCCAGTAATGTGACAGAATTCAACGCTGAGAATTGCGGAGCCAGAGCAACAATTTCAGCTTCAGCCCCGATAATGACCACATTCCCCCGACTTTCATAAGAAACCGTTGGCGGAATGAGGTTGGCAAGCTCAACCGTGCCCTTTAAGGCCGTGAGTCGTGCTTGCCCGTTGCGATCAGCAAATAAGCTGTCCGCATATGCTTCTAGTGTAGTTTTTAACATTGCTATTCCTGTCTACTCGTCACCGTGTTTCAGTGGCGATTAAAACGCTTCAGCTTTCTGATAGTTATGAGTTAAATTGAAAGCCTGCATTTAGCGCCCCTTATAAAGGCAATAACCGATCCAACTTTCCACGGAAGAAAATGACACTGAAGGAGTCAGAGTCTGTTCAAAGCAAAAACAACATCGGACACTGAGACATTTTGACGCACCGCATTTTATGAACTGCGCCAAAATGTCCCGATTATCAATAAGGGTATTTTTCCCTTTTTGTCCCAACTCCGCTTTTCTGTTCGCCACTGGCGTTTTATGACTGACTTATTTTTAGAATTCTGGAAATGAGTAAACGGGCTCACCCGTTCATGATTGGGTCTTAGTAAGATTAGGACGTGTTACCGGAGAATCATCTGGCAAGGCAGTGATAGGATTTGCCTTTACAGATTTGACAGATTCCGCAGGTTGCGTCGATTGCGCATCAGCCATGTCGCCATTTGTTTGTGCGACAGATGCCGCTTCATCTGTATCAATCGCCTCCTCTTTCTCATCATTCCCCGCTTTGCCATCAGAATCAGGCGATGTTTCAGTAGTTGCATTAGTTGCATTAGTTGCAGTATAAGAGCTTGATGCCTGACTTTGTGGTTCAAGCATGTGCAATTCAGTGGCTTGAAGTTCCTCATTATCAGCTCGGGAGACCGTCTGAGGGCTCGCTTGCGCCATTGCATCTGTCGCTTCTTTTCCGGCCTCGTTAATTGCTGTTTCTACTTTGTCGCCAAACCAATTACGCAGTTGTTGGGTAACCCCTTTATCCAATACAGGCACATTAGAAAAATCTTCCGTATGGTCATCCATATCACTGATATAGTTGAACTCTTCAGAATGAAACAATTTACGCAGAGCGGCTTTTTTTACCGATTTATCCACGCCTTGCTGCATAAACGACGTCACACCGGATTCATACGAAACGCGTGAAACGTCTGCCAATGTGGGTAACGGATCGGCAACGACCTCACCGCCTTCTGAAAGAGCTTCTTCTGAAACCGCTTTTGAGCGATGTTCTGAATCATTCTCAGAAACAGAACCCGCATCCAACGCGGAATCGCTTGCCGTATCCTCACTTGCAGTGGCTGCAGCAGTGCGATCCAAATTCTCAGAATCAGCATGTTCCGGATTTGCCGTCTGACCACCAATGGAAGCAGTACACCCTTCTTCGGTTTGTGCTGTCGCTTGCTCCGTTCCCAGTTCGGTCTCCTGCTCTGTACTCTCCCGGGCTTTGAGCTTGCGACTCGACCAGCGCTGGAAAAAATTAGTTGCCACTAATCAACCCCTTTTTCTCTTTACGCTTGTCTTTGTTTCCCTTACGACGAACATCCAGTTGCTCACCATGCCGCCCGATAAAGGCTTCCATCCAGGCCTGAACAGGAAGCGGAATCGACATATCGAGGATCTGATATTCGCCATCCATATACCCTGCAGCCAGACCCTGCGCAGCCGTTATCAACAGCGGTTTAAGCCGCTCTCCCTCTTCTGAGCAAACGACAAACAGATGAGGATCGCGTGAACTCAGGTTAAACCGATAGTCGCTTCGCTCATGTAATTGAAGCTGAAGCGGCAGTACGTAACCATCAGGCTGTTGCGCTAACGTTGTCTTTTGTTCCTCACCGTACAAGCAAACATCTTCAATCGTCCAGACAACGGTCATCCAGCGGCCAACCTGTTTCTCTTTACCCACCAAACGGAATCCGATTGGCCAGACTGATTCATCTTTCAGTTGTTCCAGCACGTCCGCTCCTTTCTTACTAATTTCTCAATCCAACATTATCTTGGTTCACACGCAGGGCGATTTGCTCAAACCAAATCTGCGTAACGTCATCACCGTGACGAGCGAAAACCACCAGCGGAATAAACCTGTACCATCAAACACTATGCCATTAACCTCTGCCATCAACCTATGCCATAGAGCTGTGCTATCGACCTTCATCAGAGATCAGAGAATAGTATTTATCGATGACATGATTAACGCTTTATCCACTTAAGCATTAAGCAAAGATTAGACCAACTTTTACCAATCGTTCTGTTTGACCAATAGTTCTGGAACGATCTTTGCTTAACTGAATGAAGTGACGGGCAATAACTGACTCTGCGACTACCGTTCCGGCATACTCTTAAAGATTTGTCGCTTTCGGGTTTTCATTAGTTCTCATTGCTTAACAGTTCTGAATGCTTACCAGATCATCGCGTACCACAGAGTCAGTCGGCCCACTTTGCAAGTTGAAACAGGAAGGTTCATGAACCAGTTGCCAAAAATCATTAAAACCAAGTCCTCGGTCAATCAGACGATGGCGGTAAACGTCATGGATGAATATGGCGAGATGATGGAAAAACATATCGCCTGCGAGCACCCGCTGACGGTTTACCTTAACTGGATTGAAGTGGTCACGCTGATGACGCTCGGTGAACGACCGGCTGCGCTGGTATTGGGCTACCTGAAAAATCAGGGATTCATAGAAGACATCAATGCCATTGAGTCTGTCATTATTGACTGGGAGACCAACTCTGCCGCAGTCATCACCCGAGAGAACACCGCCGGTCTGGAGAAAAAGCTGGAAAAGAAAACCGTCACCTCCGGCTGTGGACAAGGCACCATGTTTGGCAATGTGATGAAAAAGCTGGAAGGTGTGACGCTCCCCCAGCCGACGCTGCCACAATCGATGCTCTATGGCCTGCTGGAAGCGCTGACCCATCATAATGAAACGTACAAAGCGGCAGGTGCCGTGCATGGCTGCGCTGTGTGTCAGGGTACCTCCATTCTCTCTTTTGTCGAAGATGTGGGCCGTCATAATGCGGTGGATACGCTGGCGGGTGAAATGTGGCTGAAGGGCGAATCCGGTGCCGACAAAATTTTCTATACCACCGGGCGCCTTACTTCTGAAATGGTAATTAAAGTCGCGCAGATGGGCATTCCTGTACTGCTCTCACGTTCCGGCGCAACTCAAATGGGTTACGAACTGGCCAAACAGTTGGGGATTACCATGATCGCCCGCGCAAAGGGTCACCGTTTCCAGGTGTTTAACGGGATGGAAAATTTGGTTCTGGATGTGAAAGGTGGCTGTGACACCAACGATACTCGCCCTGACATGCAGCCCGGCGACCGCGATAAACCGGACCATAAAGGCGAAACCGATTCTGATGCTCTGCCGCAGAGGCTTACCCAAACCCAGAAAGATCCTTCGCGAGGAAGTGCGCAGTGACTGAGGCTTTCCCGACATTCATGAATGCGAAGCAGGTCGCAGAGTACCTCGACCTGAATGAAAAGAAAGTGTATGCCCTTGCCAATGATGGCCTGCTACCTGCGACCAAAGTCACCGGCAAATGGTTATTTCCGCGGGCAATGCTCGATAAGTGGTTGTTGGAGTCCTGCCACCATGGCGCGCTGACCGATCGCCTGCTGATCGCGGGGTCTGACGATCCGCTATTACAGATGGTCGTTGGCGAGATGGCCAATAAGCTGGGCAGCACCGCACTGGTCGGCTATACCTCAACCGGAACCCGTCAGGGGCTGGCTATGCTGAGCAAAGGCCATGTGGACATGTGCGCAATTCACTGGGGACATGCAGAAGAAGCCGCTTTGCGTCATCCGGCTTTAATCCAGCAGTACGCAGGACATAAAAACTGGGTGCTGATCCATGCGTTTGAACGTCAGCAAGGTCTGGTGGTGGCGCACGATATTGCAGAGTGCGTCAATAACCGTTCTATTCTGCCGCAGGAGTTACTGGCTTCACGCTGGCGCTGGGCGATGCGTCAGGAAGGGGCCGGGAGCATGCGGGCGCTGAGTGAGTGGCTGCATAACCATGCCTGCACGTTGGAAATGTTGAACCAGGTCGATGTGTGTAACAGCGAGCGTGAACTGGCGTCATGTATTGCGCGTGGTCAGGCTGATGTCGGCTGTGCCAGTCAGAGTACCGCCGGAGAATTCGGACTCGGGTTTATTCCCCTCTGTACGGAAGCCTTTGAACTGGTGTTGCCCCGTAATATTTACTTCCGAACCCTGCAACAGCAACTGTTACAGCTTTTGTCCGAACCGGATATTCAGGCCAAAGGCGATCAGCTTGGTGGCTATAATTTTGCCAGAACCGGTCGTCAGGTTTGGAGCGGCAAATAATCCCGAAACCGAAAATCAGGAAAAAGCCCAGAATCATTTAATTGATGGCATTTTACAGCAAGGCGAACAATTCAAGCCTAGGTAAATTGCCATCTTTTACCAAACAAATAAAACATCCCACCTTAACTATGCTTTCACTTTGTCATGGCATACCACAGTCATAAAATATACCCCAGTAATAAAAGTGACCGCGCTTTTATTTTCGACGTTTAATCAGGGCTGTGGTTTGGGAAATAAACAGCCTGTCTAGCACATCATTCTAACAAGCGATAACTCAACAACACATTTACATTACCGTTACACACCAAAGCCATAAAGAAAAACAGGTTCAGGATTAGAAAAGTGATAGAAATCTCTATAGCCTGAAAAAATTCCCTGCTAGTTGAGATAGTTACGACCGCATCTATCACTGGTCTGATGAGATCAATGAAACGAGCTGTACTTTTTGTGAGCAAACACTCCAATCCTGAAAATTCCCGAAAGGAATCTTGAGCCAGCGCAATTTTTATTCAGGTTTCGTTTGAGGAAATGCCCGGTGCGCTGCACACTTAAATCAGGTCATCCGACCAGTTAATTACTCTGCAAATGAATGTCAAATACGCGTAAGGAGTGGTCATGAATTATTTCATTACCGGCGCTACAGGATTTATCGGCTCTCAGTTGTTGCAACGGCTGGCAAAACGGTCTGGCGATATTTACCTTCTCACCTATGACAAGACGTCAGAAGACAGGCTGCAGGCCCTTCTTGAGAAGCACCGGCTACCGAAGCACAAGTTTCACTGCGTTCGAGGATCGATAACCGAGCCCAATTTGGGTGTCAGCACCGATACTATCAAAGCCCTGACCGGCAACATCGCCCACTTTTTCCATCTGGCCGCCATTTACGATTTAACGGCCAGTGAAGAAGATATGATGCGCGCCAACATCGAAGGGACAGAAAATACACTGCGCTTCGCCGAGCGGCTGAACGCGGGTTGTTTTCACTACTTCAGTTCGATAGCTGTCGCAGGTCAGTTCCGGGGCTGGTTCCGTGAAGACATGCTCAATGAAGCCACCGGGCTGGATCATCCGTATTTCACGACCAAACACAACGCAGAAAAAGTGGTTCAGGAATCGGCGACCATTCCATGGCGGGTTTACCGTCCGGGGATTGTCATTGGTGATTCCAAAACCGGTGAAGCCGCACGTATCGACGGTCCGTATTATTTCTTCAAGCTGATTCAGAAAATCCGCCGTGCGCTGCCTGAATGGGCCCCGTTGCTGGGTCTGGAAGGTGGCCGCTTGAACCTAGTGCCGGTCGATTACGTGGCTGACGCGATTGATCATATTGCCCACAAAGCGGAGTTAGATAACCAATGCTTCCATATTGTGGACCCAGATCCCTACCGCTCCGGTGAAGTCCTCAACATTTTTGCCGAAGCCGGACACGCCCCACGGATGGCAATGCGGCTTGATATGCGGGTGTTCCGGATGATTCCGTCGCATCTCTGGAATCAACTGGGGCAGATTCCGGTGCTGAAACGCTTTATTGATGCCATCAGCAACGAAATGGACATCCCGAAAGATGCACTGGGCTTTTTCAACTATCCGACGCAGTTTGATTGCTCCAATACGTTGAATGCGCTGGCTGACAGCCAGATCACCTGCCCTCGTCTGCCGGATTATGCCGATAAGATTTGGGATTACTGGGAGCGCAACCTGGATCCGGATCTGCACGTTGAAAAAACGCTGAAAGGCTGTGTGAACGGAAAGGTCGTGGTCATTACCGGCGCGTCTTCCGGTATCGGCTATGCGACCGCACTGAAGCTAGCACCAACCAAAGCCCGACTGGTGCTGATTGCCCGAGACCTGGAACGCCTTCAGCAAACCCGCAATGACATTGAGCGCCTTGGTGGGCAAGCCTTTATCTACCAGAGCGATCTGGCACTGGATGACAGTGCGGCAGCGACACTGGAGCAAATCCGAAAAGATCACGGCAAGGTGGATATTCTGATTAACAACGCCGGTCGCTCAATTCGCCGTGCGGTTATCCACGCCACAGACCGCCTGCATGATTACGAGCGTACCATGCAGATTAACTACTTCGGTTCCCTACGCATGATTCTGGGCTGTCTGCCGGGCATGGCTGAGGCCAAAGAAGGCCACATCATTAATATTTCATCCATTGCGGTATTGACTAACCAGCCACTGTTCTCGGCTTACGCGGCCTCGAAAGCAGCGCTGGACAGCTTTTCACGCACCGCCAGCATCGAGCTGGGCAGTCAGGGCATTAACTTTACCACCATCAACATGCCGCTTGTGGAAACCCGGATGATTTCGGATCACTACCGCCAGAATGAAGGCGGCGTGCCGCTGCTGACTCCGGGAGAAGCCGCAGATCTCATTGTGAAAGCAATTATCGAAAAACCGAAGCGGATAGCGACTAAACTGGGGCTACTGGGCGCGTTTGTCCATGGTGTCTATCCGAAGCTGGGTGAGTTGCTGATGGCAACCGGCTATGACCCTGATGACGATGGCGAGCAGGATAACCCTGACGCGAAATCAAAAAAACCAACCGCCGACGTTGTGGCTCTCTCTAGCATCATGCGTGAAATACACATGTAAGGATACCTTATGCAAGTTACCGCTATTCACGACTACAAAGAAGATCTGGATACCCTGCTACGGTATTTCAGCGAAGAGGACCTGATCGCCGAAAAGTATCAGGCTCTGGGTGCCCAAAACATCTCCGTCACGGACATTACCGACACTGAGGACGGTTTCTTGGTGCGAACCCAGCGTGACATGCCAGCCAATGTGCCGGGCGTACTGAAAAGCCTGCTGGGCAGCTTTAATACCATCAAGCAATCTGAATCCTGGCACTGGCAGGAAAACGGCCAGCTGTTGTGTAAGTTCAACGTGGACATTGTCGGCGTGCCTGCCACCATTCAGGGACAGATGAACTTCAGCGAGCCAACTGCACGCCCGGGTGTGGCGACATCCAACCATGTATCGGTAGAGGTTCACTCTTCTGTCCCTCTGGTTGGCAGCACGCTGGTGTCTTTCATCTGTAACGACATTAAAAACCAGATGCAGGCTGAATATGCGTTTCTCTGTGACAAACTGCCACAGCTGATGACAGAAGAAGAGTAAGTAATTCCGACAGCAAGCAAACCGGGCCCGGCACACATGGAGTTCAATGTCGGGCCTGACAAGCAAGGAAAGAACGATGAAAACCAAAGATCGGATTTTAGCGGTCAGCCTTGAGTTGTTTAATCGTGATGGCGTTGCTCAGGTCAGCACACTGATCATCGCGACCGAAATGGGGATCAGTCCGGGTAACCTGTACTATCACTTCAGAGGCAAGGACGAAATAATTGCAACGCTCATCAATGAGCTGCAAAACTCTCTGACCCGCGTCTGTAACGAGTACGCCGACCAGGTAAAGGATTTCGATGATTACTGGCCGTTCATGCACACCGTGATGGCTTTATTCACCCATTACCGGTTTTTGTTCCGCAACCTGGATAATCTCAACGGCCAGAATCCGCAAATCAAGCGTAAAATCAGAACCCTGATTCTGAAACTGCGTCATCTGAGTAATGATATGCTCAAACATCTGGTCGAACTGGGCAAGCTGCGGTGCGATGAAAGCAGTCTGCCATTACTGGCCGATAACCTGCTGCTGGTCAGCCTGAACTGGCTGAATTACCAGACGCTGCTGGATGACCATTACAGTGATAGTGAACTGGTGCGCACCGGGGTGTTACGCCTGATCTCCATGGTAGAACCTTACCTGACAGAAAATGCCACCTCCCCGTTCTTTACCCATCAGGATCTGGTTGACGAGTTAGTCAGCTGAGACTCACCAATCCACCCACCAGCCTGGCTGCTCACTCAGTCAGGCTTTTCTTTTTAGACCCGCTATGCTTGGCAGATCAGTGTCTCTTCAGCGAGCACGACAGGGCCACTGGCTCTAAACCCGTCACTATGAGCTTGTGTTTTTAACGTAAAAAAGACTGGTGCCCATTCCGACAAACAGCCCCCCACTTACTCGAGTAAACCAGCGCATCGTGTCAGGTTTTGCCAAATACCCCGAGGCTTTACCCGCTAAATACCCATAGGTAGAAAGTGACAGGAATGAAAACAGCATAAAGATTAGCGTCATCACTATAAACTGGAAAAATATCGGCTGACTGGTATCAATAAACTGCGGGAACAACGCCGTGAAAAAGAGGATCGGTTTCGGGTTCGTCACGGCGACAAAAAGACCCTCCCTGAAAAAAGACAACAAACTGGAATGATGCCTGGCCGGCGATTGAACAGAGTGTGCGCTTTTCTTAAAGCTGGATTTCAACTGTTTGCAACCAAGGAAAATAAGATAGCTCGCACCAACAATTTTGAAGACCATGAACAACGTCGATGATGCCAACAAGATGGCGCTTAACCCACTGATAGATAGACTGGAGAGCAGCATCAAGCCTATGATGTTACCTAGCGCCGACGCCATCACCGACTTTACTCCGTTCATTGAACCATTATAAATGGCCAGGAAAATCGCCGGCCCGGGGCTGATGATATAAAAGAATGATACAGCACAGTACAATGCCAGTGTTTCGATGTTCATTGATACTCCTTAAATAGAGCGGCCGCTTAAATAGTGTGCCCCTCTTAAATAGAAATCCATTTCCCGATACAGCCATAACCCCCAACAGACAAAACGCTGAGCTGAGCTGAGCTGAGCTGAGTATAGAATGGGCAAGGTTTACAGTGTGTCAGGCTGACAGTAAGACAAATCATCCCTGCCTGTGCGTGCTCGGATTTATGCCCCTAATAGCTGTAACCGCTTTTGCTGCGCTTTTGGTAGAGTGCTGACCACCAGCTTATAAGATTGCGCCGCCAGATCCCTTATCATCCCGTCATTCACATCGCTTTCAAGAGACACTGTCACCCAATGCTGTTTATTCATGTGATATCCCGGAATAATGCCTTTAAACTGACTGACGAGCAGTTCATTGTCCGCTGGTGTACCCTTCACAGTCATACTGAGCTCACCCCGATGAATGGCCAGCAATGCAAACATTTTACCCAACACCTTATATACCCTGGCTTCAGGGCCAAATGGATAGCCGCTTTCAGCCTCAGGAAACAAGTCCAGGTAGTCTTCAATTTCTTGCTGTAACATGGTGTCGTCCTTTTGATATCTCTTCTGACTGGATAATCACACTGAATAACTTGGTAAGGCCGTTTTTGATGCTTGTTAGTAAAACCTTCTGGCGTTTGTTCTCAGTTTATTCTCAGTTTGTTCTCAGTTTGTTCTCAGTTTGTTCTCGTAAGATACCGAGTCGAAAACGGCGGAGAACACTAGCGGTATCAGGTGAGAACATGGCACAAAATGATGATCACGCACAGCAATAATCTGCTAACGACAAAGTTCGGCTGACTGAGTTTACCTGACACTCCGCTGAATACAGAAAACTCAATAGCATTCAGCTATTCAGCATGTGCTTGGAACACATGCAGGTGGGCTACTACATCTACTTGGATAGTCTGGAATCGGGTTAACTGGCTTTTTTGTCCATAGACTTGGCTTGTTTGAACTTGTCATTAACAAAACTGGCCATCAGTTTAAATGCTTCACGTGATTCGCTGAGTTGATAAAACAGCGGGTAAACATGTGGGACGCCTTTGGCTATATGAATCGTCACATCATTACCCGCCTCACCCATTCTTTCGGCCAGCCGGATACCATCATCCATCAATAGCTCTTCCGTTCCAACCGTAATAAAGCTTGGCGGAAGATCACGAAGATCCGCATAAAAAGGTGATATATCAGGCTCACAGGGATTACGCATCCCGATATAGTTATTGCGCATCAGAAGCAATGTACTTAAGTCAAAGAACGGATCGTCTTTACATTTTTTAAACGCAGATTCACCGGTGACAGCCATATCAGACACCGGAGAAAGCATAATTGCCCCGGCCGGTTGAGGTAGCTTGGCCTCCCTTAGGCGTAGCATCGTCGTCAAAGCAAGGTTTCCCCCGGCAGAATCGCCTGCCAGAAAAATCTGATGAGGTTGATACCCCTTTACCAGCAAAGCACGGTAAACCGCGAAACTGTCATCCGGTGCTGCCGGATATGGGTGTTCAGGTGCTAAGCGGTAATTGACCATCAGGCCACGCGATTTGGTCAGCCCCGCCAGTCTGGCGAGAAAGGCATTATGAATACGGGGACTGTGAAAACAAAATCCGCCACCATGAAAATACAGAATGATTTTGTTGCCGCTGCTGGACGGCATGTCCACCCAGTCACAAGGAATTTTAGCCAGTTTCGTCGGCACTACGTCCATTCCCTTTGGCGCAGAGATAAACGGCCCATAGTTATCAATGGATAAGATCAGATCTCGCATTTCCAATGTGGAAGTACAGTTTGCAAGACGCTGCCGCATGATCCGGAATAAAACCTTGTTAAAAGCTCTATTTCGCCAACTATCCATAAGCGCCACCTTTCTTACAACTCAATTACAAAGTTAGATTTAATTGAGGGGTTTGGTCAAATTTGGCCACGGATCATCAGGTTAATAAACGAAAAAAGGTGCGCGTGCATGGCCCACGCGCAACCTGAAAGGCAAGCCACCAGCAGACTGGGTTAGGCGGCTGTGCCTCGGGGCTTCGATGATCTGGCTGGCTGAGATCGAGCCCCGTATCGGCAGTTACTCTGCTGCTGCCAATTTCTCAACGGCTTTTGTCAACTTATCGATTTTCTCGTCCATACGTTCGAGTTTTTCACGGTCGACGCCGCTCAGTCGGTAAAACAGATCATTCATACCTGCTTCGACTTCTTCTGACGCTTTTTCAGTGTTACGACCAATGCATTCTTTCGCCTGCACCTCCACTTCTTTACCGCGTTCTACCAGCTCATCAAACACATTGCTGGTTTTTTCATTCAGCTGTTGCGCTTCTTCCAGGCTACGGCTGTATAAACCCAGACCCGCAAGCCAGATGTTGCGCGCAATGCTTTCACCGCTTTCAACGACATTTTTTGCCGCTTTCACAACTGTTTTATCGCTCATAATTCAATCTCCCCTGCGTTAAGACGCACTCTTTGCTTTTCCTGTCACATACCTAAAAGCCCACAGGGTATATGACGACAATACTTTACTGGGTAGAACCGGTTAGCTGGCTACTTCGGTTTTCGTTACCGTCTCAGTCGATGCACTCGTGGAAGCTGAAACGGTATCAGTCTTTACCGGCGGCTTTTCCGCCTGCACTGCAGCGGCTTTCACTTCAGCGTTTGTCGGTGCATTAGCGTTGGCTTCTTCAACCTTAACGCCCGCCCCATCAACATTAGTGCCATCAGCCTTTGCTGCCTGAACCGGCTCAGCCGCTTTGACATTCTTACGGCGAGCCACACTTGGCTTTTTCGCAGCCGGCGCATCCGCTTTGGTGCTGGCTTTGGCTGCTGCGCGTTTACGTGGCGCCGGTTTTGCAGCTTCAGCCTCTTGCTGGCGAGCCAGAAGCGCTTCAATGCTTGCGGTTAGTTGATCAATTTTGTCATCCACACGATCCAGACGATCGTTATCAATCCCGATAAACTTCTGCACCATAGAATGCATACGTTCTTCAATGGCAACTGATGTTTGGCTACGTGCAGTATGAACACGCTCTTTAGTTTGCGATTCCACAGCGCGACCACGCTCAATCAGTTCATCAAATAAACTTTTCCCTTTACCGGAAATCTGATTCACTTCTTCGCGGCTTTTGGCGTAAGCACCTAAACCGGCCAGCCAAATGTTGTAAACCATCGCGTCGCGAATGTGCTCTTTTTTAGATTGCCCCGCAGCCTGTTTAAAGATGCTCATCCTTATCCCCTCCATTCGATTGCAACTTTGCCAGCCAGTGGGTTTCTCTTTCCTGACTGCTTATGTGTAATGTACAAATTGCAATTAGAATGTTCGTCCTAAAACCCCGTGATTGAGTGATCAGGATCATCTTTTTGATTAATGACAATCCACCGTGTAAATTTCACATTAAAATCAAATGGTTAAATAAGACAGCAGAACATCTTATTGCTACAACATGTCGGGCGATACGATAGATATATGGATATCAAACAGAAGAAGCAGAAGAAATAACACGCAGCAATGATACTTATAAATAAAAAAACCAGCGAAAACACTGGCTTTTTATTTATCTGGAAAGAGGAAAACTGACATCAGCCAATGGCATTAAACACTCGGTCCAGCCGCTCATTAATATGGCTTTCAATCGCACCAGAAAAAAAGCTGGCAGCGAATCCCAATTGCAGACTGATTGTTATCTTCCCTTCTTCAGCATGCAGATACCCTTTTGCCGACGAATGCTGGATATGAAGTTTATCCTCCTGCCAGGTCCACCTCAGGCCGTATTCACGGGCAAGCTCCCCTGCAATTTGCTCGGATATTGATGTGATATCTTCAGGGGTACGGTCATGACGACGTTCAATTAAAATGGTCACAGTGGCTCTCACAGATTAGTGTTTTTACTCAGTCACCTTTTTTTAACATAACGGTATTCCGACCAGAAATCTGTGGACGAGATCCAACAATCAGTACTTACCTCTCAGGACTCATGTCAGATCGATTGAGACTGAGTAAAATCAATAAAGCTCTTTAGACTTGTAAGCGGTTTTGTGACGAACGCGCAGAGTGTTGCACCAATTCACCGATCAGCGCTTTTTCAGCAGCGTTCGGTATAACGTCGTGAGTATCAGCCCTGACCCAACCGCCAGACGCGCGCCTGCAGCCGCTTTCGGATAGGGTGTCATTTCAGATGATGCAGAAACAGCGCCCACCAACATCCCAATTCCCGCCAATCGCTCCAAATGCGATTCTGCCTTCAGAGTAAGATAGCCTCCGGCAGCCGCCGCCAGCAGACGTTGAATTTGCGTGCATTCAGCCGGCAATCCATGAGCTTCACGCACAAACTGCTCACAGTTGTGCTGCAATAAATCATACGGACGGCCTATCTGACTGGTTGCAAGGGCAACAGCCTGATCAGGGTCATCCCCCATGATTTTACTGACTTCTATAGCGCGACCTTCCGCAAATTCAGTTTCCGGTTCCCGCCGTACTTCCCGCCATTTTTTGGAATTATGAATAACACATCCTTGCCCATCGGCAATCCCATAATGCCAATAGGTACTGAACCGAACGCGCAGCACAGTACCTGCCGGATAGTGAGTAAACTGCATACTTCCTCTCCCCACTCACAGTCACCTCAGTAAGCCTACGTCTTAACCTGTGCTTACAACCCAGCGTTGATGACTGATCTCTTTTAACTGTAGTTACAACTTTAGTGTCTGCTGATCTTCAGCACACTGTGATCTGTGTCTCTGTGTTGAGATGCATGTTGAAGTTTCAACAATCGCCGTTTTTCTCTCAGCCTCGACCTCTCTTCTCCAACTTTCACTGCTACGCTTGAAGGCAGATGACAAAATTATGACGAACGTTTTAGCAAAATTTTATACGTTGTAAATTGCTTATGTTGAAACAATGTCTGCTTTTAATCTGTCTCACGCTGACAATAACGGCATGCCAGACCTCACCTGACAGGTACTCGCAAGCCAACATGTCGCCAACAACCAGACAAGACCGCTCTCCGGCTTATCAGGTCAGCCCCTTACGCCCGAATTTTCGGCCGGCAGACATCCATCAGTGCTCAATCACCCACGAACATACTGACGGACGCTACATTGCGACCCAACCCTGGCAGGTCATGCCTTTAACTGACGCTTTACCAGACGCCGAAAGTCTGGATACCGAAAAAAATGCACTCACTCTAAACAGCTCAACGTCAAGTCAAAATGATTTGTGGTCAGAAATAGCCAATCAGTTTTCATTCAAAGTGCCGAAAAATAACAGAGTCACTAAATACAAGCGCTGGTTCCTGGAGAATCCACTTCACGTTGAAACCGTCACAAACCGGGCTGAACCTTTTCTTTACTACATATATCAACAAGTAAAAGCCAGAGGGCTGCCGGTTGAACTGGTTTTGCTGCCTTTTATTGAAAGCAGTTTCGATCAGTTTGCCTATTCGCCCAAAGGTGCAGCCGGGCTGTGGCAAATCACCGCGCCCACAGGCAAAACATTTGGTCTGGAAATGGCTCAGGGCTACGACGGCAGACGTGATGTTATCGAGGCTACGCAGGCTGCGCTGGACTTATTGGAGTACCTGTACGATAAGTTCGATAACAATTGGCTTCATGCCATTGCGGCTTACAATACCGGCGGAGCACGGGTTCGCAACGCGATCAAACAAAACCGCCAGCAGGGCAAAGCCACTGATTTCTGGTCACTGCAATTACCCAACGAAACGCGACAATATGTACCTAAACTGCTGGCCATGGCAGATTTGATTAAGCATCGCCACCAGCACGAATTGCCTATTGTCGCGATAGAAGCAAAACCGGTGGTGGATGAAATTGTTGTCGATCGCAGGGTACGATTAAAAACAATAGCCAACCATGCTGGTATCAGCAGTAAACAGCTTTATCAGCTTAATCCGGGGTATACCGGTGGGTATACGTTCAAAAATCGGGAAAATAAGATTCTTCTGCCTCGGACACATAAAGCAACATTATATGAAAATGAAAAAAGCTACCATTATGTGAAAAATAAATTCGAAGTTTATGATATTCAGGCGGGTGATACGCTCAGTGAATTGGCATCATTAAATGACACTTCTGTTTCACTGATAAAAGAAATAAACAACTTGCCGGATTCAGTTATTTTTGTCGGACAGAAACTGTTAATTCCAAGACAATGAAATAAGACTGCAATGCAATAAAGAAAAAATCGGGAATGATAAAGCAGTAACAGAAGAAATTTCGTGATATCCAGGCAGCCTTTTATCTCAGTATCCTTTTCTTTACGTAAGATTTCCTATGTAAATTAAATTCCCCTCTGTTTACTGCATTAAAAGGTAGCAAGTATCTGGATTTCAGGTGCAATCAACGGACACCATAACGCTATGGCACATTACTCATTAAAGCCGTACCCTCGAAAGCCAGATCGATGTTCTGCACTACAGGGATAGCGTCAGGCGATAATGGTAACGGCTCAGGCACAATTTCGGGACGAAAAGGAGAATCAGTGTCTGCGGGGACAGGCACCGGCTGAAACTTCCCATTGACTATCAAATGAACAGTCAGGAAAAAATCTCCCTGCAAATGCGTGAGTATCTGCCTGTCAGCCTGGTTATGTGAAAGCGACAACCCGATCACAACCCCGGCCAGTAAACAAACGGGGGCAACCAGCCCCTTAAACAGAAGCAAGCCAACTAAAGAAAGCACTACCAACAACGTAGCTAAGTAGATATTTCCATAAAACTCTTCGAAAAAAGCAATATAAATCGCTATTAATTGCAGCATCAGACCAAATAATAACATAGTCAGCTTTAACGTCTTCATTCTACATCCCATCATGTTCTCGTTGTCATAAAAACGGCGAATCATATTTTTCAAGAACACCACGCTCAACGTTTTCCCTTATCTGATTGACAAACTTTGACAACCTTACGGGGCATGTCGATATTTGCTCTGAAAATATTTTGTATTAGGTTGAAAACTTTGAACTACTATTAAGATGTAACACAAAAATTAAAAATGTCATCCCACTGTCACAAGGAGGTAAAAAATGCACCAAGAAATCATTCATCCTACCCATGTCGGCATTATTACACGTTCTGTATTAATCGCCTTTTCATTTATGTTGCTGGGTTTAATTATCATGTAAACGTTACGGGATTTTCTCATGCAGCCTTTAACCGGCGAAAGTAAGAAATAAAAAAGGCATGTTACGACATGCCTTTATAATTACACCAGTTTGTCTAACTTTAATGACAGCGTTATTTATCCACTGTTATTTATCCACTGATCATTTTATCCCATTTTATCTCAGCGTTCAGACCAGAGCTTAGTCCAAAGCTCTTAGCACTGAATCCAATCCCTTGGCCCCGAATAAACCTCACAGATTTTCCAACGCCAGCAGGGTTCGGTTACTGCAAATCGCTTTTTCAGGCAGATAAACCGAAAAAGTTGAGCCCTCACCAGGTACCGAGACAACAGAAATCTCTCCGCCTATGCCGCTGATAATGCCCTGACTAACAGAAAGTCCCAGCCCGGTACCACTGCGGCGAGTCGTGAAGAATGGGTCAAAGATACGAGGCAACACATCCGGACTGATACCGCAGCCATGATCGGTAATGTGCACAACAGCCCCCAACGTCTCGCCATGTTCATTTACCCAGTCTTCGGTTTTCACCAGCAATTGTCCTTCATCATCCATGGCATGCACCCCGTTCATTTGCAGATTGACTAACACCTGCAACAGCTGATGCCGATTGACTTCCACACAGCAATGCGCATCCAGCTGGGAATCAATCCGGACGGCCATTTTCTTGGTGCCGGAGCGAACCAGCGTCAGACTTTCTTCAACAATCGGATTCAGGTGTTGCCAGGTGACTTCATCCTGTACCCCGCCCTGACGGCTGTATTGCAGCAAACTGCGGGTAATGTTTCGGATGCGATCGATCTGCTCATGAATGGCCGTCAGCTCTTCTTCCACCCGATTTACATCATCGCCCAGCTCGTATTGCAGCAGTTCCACGTTCCCCAGAATCACAGCGGTCGGATTATTAATTTCATGCGCGATGCCTGCCGTCAACTCGCCAAGTGCAGCCAGCTTCTCACTGCTGACTAACCGACTGCGGGCCTGATTCAGTAAGTGAATGTGCTGCTCCAGCTCCTTCGTTTTTTCCTGCAGACTTTGAGTTCGTTCCCGGACTTTGTCCTCCAGCTCCAGAGAAGCGCGTCTGATCGCCTCATTGCGCTGACGTAGCTGATCCAGCATCGTATCGAATTGCTGTCCCAGAATTTGCAGTTCATGTTGCGGTGTCAGGTTCAGCGAGCCGATCCGTTTATCCAGCCCCAGCTTGTTAGCAATGACCACCTTATGCATCCTTTCAATCGGACGAAACAGATCTCGGGCACCACGGTATACAATCACACCGGAAATCAGCAGGATAATGAGAATACCAATGCCCAATTCGACAATATTGGTCAGGTAAATCCTCATCATCGGCCATTCCAGATAGCCGGTATAGAGCATGCCGATAGCATGCCCCTGATGATCACGCAAAGGCTCATAAGCCGAGATATACCAGTCGTCATAGACGAAAGCGCGATCTACCCAGGTTTCTCCTTTTTTCAAGACAGCGTCGTGTACATCCTGCGAAACCCGGGTACCGACCGCTCTGCCATTCCGTTCCAGACTATCAAGCGGCACATTGGTACTGACCCGAATATCGCCTAAGAACAAGGTAACCGTACCGATACTGCCTTCAGGGAGTGTATTTGCGGCATAAACCAGATCCCGCATCTGATCCACCAACTGGGTGCTGTTATTGAGCAGGATGCCGCCATCAACGATCCATTTTAGTTGCTGACGGGCATCAAAAACCGGGATCAGACTGCGGCTGACCAGCCCTTTGGTCATCACCGTATTTTCCTGCAGCAGCGGGATTTGCGCCTTCGCCGGCAAATCCGGATGCAGTGCACTCAGCGCATCGGCATCCAGAACTTCAAAAAAAGTCTGCTCTTTTCCGGCAAGCAGTTGCTGACGGCTGGATTTGGAAAACTCACCGATGGCCGATGCCGGATGCACTTTGACAAAATCCAGTTCATTCTTCTGAAACTGCTCCCGCGCCCAGTAAGTCAGTTGCTCCGGGTGCTCCCGCAGAAAATACTGAAAGTCGTATGATCGGGTTAATGCAATAAGCCGCATGCGCTGCTCTTGCTGAAGCAACACCATACTGTGATGGGCCACGGCCAAATCTGCCCGCACGTTCATCAGGGCGCTCTGCCAGGTGTATCGCACAGTCCAGTACATGGTGAGAGCGATTAAAACCAGCAGCGTCATAATGATTGGAACAGAAGTCAGTAATAACAGCCGATAACGGACCATGGTACGAAACCGGCGAATCCACATTGAAAAAAACTGTCTCACTGACATCCCTTTAATCCCTGTAATCGGTCTCTGATTCTTCTGCCCACTCTTTAAATTTGCGCTCCAGCGTTTTTCTCGCCACGCCTAATTGGCGGGCGGCCGCCGATTTGTTGCCCTGCATGGCATCCACAACCTGAAGAATATGCGCTTTTTCCACATCTTTCAGTGACCAGTCAGAGGGATAGCAACCGCTGCCAGCGTCAAAGCTGCGTCCTTCATCAGAGGAGAGGATTTTTTCAGCGTGTTCAGGTTCATCATCCAGCAAAGCATCCAATGATTCAGGCTCTGATGAAGCCAGAGAGACGGTAGACAGATCGACGGATGGCTGACGGAGACTGCCGTCCATACCCAGTTCGTGCCAGTGTTCTGCCGGGGGTTTGCCTAACAGCAGACAGCGTTCCATCAGGTTTCTTAGCTCACGAATATTCCCCGGCCAGTCGTAACACTGCATGGCGTGAATGTCTTCGTGAGTCCAGCTAACCGGCTCCAGCCCCATGTCCCTTGCCAGTTGCTGTGTGAAATGGTGCGCCAGTGCCGGAATATCATCCAGCCGGTCGCGCAGCGGCGGCAGATCAATCGTCAGCACATTCAGGCGGTAGTACAGATCTCGACGAAAGCGCCCGGCTTCCACTTCTTCTTTCAGATTCCGGTTAGTCGCCGCCACAATGCGTACATCAACCTGAACTTCCCGCTCGGCTCCCACTGGACGTATGGCTTTCTGCTCCAGCGCCCGAAGCAGGGACGATTGCATGGCAAGGGGCATTTCCCCGATTTCATCCAAAAATAAGGTGCCGTTGTTCGCGACCCGAAACAGCCCTTCACGCCCTTTCTTGGCACCGGTAAAAGCCCCAGAGACATGACCAAACAACTCGCTTTCCAGCAAATCCGGCGCAATGGCGCCGCAGTTCAGCGGCACAAAAGGCCCGCTGCGCTTACTGAGCTGATGCAGCGCACGAGCCACCAGCTCTTTACCGGTGCCGGATTCCCCTTCAACCAAAACGGCAGCCGGAGACGGTGCAATGCGGGTGATTAGCTGTTTCATATGCAGGGTACTGGCGGCATCACCAATAATGTCCACTGGGAAGCGACGCTCTACATCGCGCTTTAACGCAAAATTCTGACGCTCAACCAGCCGACGTTCTATACAGCGTTCAACCGACTGCATCATCTGATCCAGATTGAAAGGTTTGAGAATGAAATCAGACGCACCGGCACGCAACGCCTTAATCGCGGTATCGAGATCAGCATACCCGGTCATGAAAATCACATCGCTGCGACGACTGGAGGGGTCAAAGGCCTCATGCCATTCAATGCCGGAGCGTCCCGGCAGGTTTATGTCCACAATCAGCAAATCAAAATGGCAGCGTTTACGCAGCGCTTCCGCCTCTTCAATGCTGCCGGCCACATCCACCTGGGCAAACTGCTTGCTCAGGGCTTTTTTAAGAATTGCCCGCATTCCCGGTTCGTCGTCAACCACCAGAACAGAAACTGCAGACCATGACAAAGACGCTGTGTTTTCGGACATATGTACTTACTTATACTAGGGTTTTGTATGGGACATTTTGTCCCAGTATCGACAGAGCTGTCAAAGAGCATAGCTGATGTTCCGTCACTCCTTCGGATTTCATCTGATTTATTTGTTTTAAATCATAACTTTAATGATTCATCTATCTATATGATATGACGCAAAACCAAGCTGGCACTATATTTGCTTTATCTACGGCGTAACTGCTTTGCGTTAACTGCACTGGGTCATTCTTACTTTTGGTATGACCTTGAATTCTTATTATGTTTATTTTTTAACCGCAGTCAGGAAGACCTATGAAATTATTCAAATCTGCTCTGGCCATCATGGCCCTGATCACAGCGACCACGCTGCACGCTGCAGAAGACATGACCATTCGCCTTGCCACTACCACCAGCACCTACCACTCCGGTCTGCTGGACTACTTGTTGCCTGAAT
The DNA here is from genome assembly GCF_028621875.1 of Photobacterium sp. GSS17. Taxonomy (NCBI): domain Bacteria; kingdom Pseudomonadati; phylum Pseudomonadota; class Gammaproteobacteria; order Vibrionales; family Vibrionaceae; genus Photobacterium; species Photobacterium sp. GSS17. The sequence continues at coordinate 1,932,524 of NZ_CP117517.1, forward strand.
TTAAAAAAGACACCGGTTACAGTGTCGAAGTGCTGGCGGCGGGAACCGGTAAGTCACTGCGCATGGGGGAAAACGGTGATGTGGATCTGGTGATGACGCACGCGCCTAAAGCGGAAGCAGAGTTCGTTGAAAAAGGCTTCGGCGTCCTGCCGCGTAAACTGATGCACAATGATTTTGTGATTGTCGGCCCGAAAGCGGATCCGGCGCATATCGGTGAACTGAAAGATGTCAGCATCGCACTGAAAAAAATCGCTGACGATAACCTGGGCTTTGTCTCCCGCGGGGATGATTCCGGCACCCATAAAAAAGAACTATTCCTGTGGTCTCAGGCCGCCATTGCGCCATCATTTACCAACTACAAAGCTGTTGGTCAGGGCATGGGGCCAACACTGAACATGGCTTCTGAGCTGCAGGCTTACACCATGACCGACCGCGGTACTTGGCTGGCGTACCAGAACAAACTGGATCTAAAGATTGTTCTGCAAGGCGATGAGCGTCTGTTCAACCCATATCAGGTGATTCTGGTTAACCCAAGCCGATACCCAGACATCAACTATCAGGGTGCCAAGGCGTTCAGTGACTGGCTGGTAAACACCAAAGCCCAGAACCTGATCAACAGCTACAAGCGCCACGGCGAGCAACTGTTTGTTGCCGATGCGCTGACCCAGTAATGCGGGATTTGTAGTAAATTCATGGATATTTGGCTAACGACACAACAGGCAATTCAATTACTCATGAGCGGTGACAGTGCGCTCTGGGGGATTGTTGGTGTGTCCTTTTCCGTATCGCTGCTGGCAATCAGCCTTGTGCTGTTGCCAGCATTGCTGTTGGGGTTTGCCCTCGCCTATGGCCGCTTTCCCGGCCGCTGGCTGATCCTGTCTTTGTTCAACACCTTCCAGTCAATCCCAACCGTGGTGATTGGGCTGTTACTTTATATGCTGCTGTCGCGCGCCGGGCCACTTGGCGACTGGAAAATGCTGTTTACCCAGCAAGCGATGATCCTGGGGCAGATGCTCATTTGCCTGCCTATCCTGGTTTCGATGATGCACGCCGCGTTTCAGAACAGTGACCGCCGCGCCTGGGAAACCGCCTTGACATTAGGAGCCAGCCTTCCCCGCGCGTTTATGAGCCTGATGTGGGAAAGCCGTTTTCCCCTGCTGGCAGCCGTGATCGCCGCTTTCAGCCGCATTATTACCGAAGTAGGCTGCTCTATGATGGTCGGCGGTAACATCATGAACGCGACCCGGAACATTCCGACGGCTATTGCGCTGGAAAGCTCCAAAGGTGCGTTTGCGCAAGGCGTCGCCTTAGGAATGGTGCTATTGATACTGGCTCTGGGGCTAAACTTCTTCTTATCTGTCGCGCGTGGCAAAGCCCATTTGCGAACTAACTAGCCAGGGAAATTGATGACTCAGCTTTCGATTCAGGCCAATGATCTCTCAGTCAGATTTAAAGACCGGCTACTTTTTCATATCCCGCAATTGTCGCTGGGACCGCAAGATGCCGTCTACCTCACCGGCGACAATGGTGTGGGGAAAACCACGCTGCTGAAGGTATTAAGCGGCCTGCAGAAACCCACAACCGGGACTATTAACCTCAGTCAGCAAGGCTGGCTTCACCGTCTGTTTTACGCCCAAAGCCACAGCGGCGTGATTTACATGCATCAGACGCCTTATATGTTTGACGGCAGTGTACTGGACAATGTCAGTTACGGACTGAAATTCAGTCTGCGCAATCGCCGCGAACGCCGATCAACCGCCATCAATGCCCTGCGCATGGTCGGTTTAGAAACCCTGGCCAACGAACACATTTCGGTATTGTCCGGCGGTGAACGCCAGCGGGTCGCCATGGCGCGCGCCTGGATACTGAATCCGGGAGTTTTACTGATGGATGAATCAAGTGCCAGTCTGGATCAAGAATCCATTGATCGCATGGTGTTACTCTGCAAAGATCTGTTATCCCGTGGGACAAGTCTGGTAATCACCAGCCACCAACAAAATGCGTTAACTGCTTTGTGCCGCCGTCAGTGGACCATTGCAGACGCCAAACTTATCGAACGCACAGAATTACAACTGGTAGACGGGGAAAAAAACAACTATGCCTACGCCTGACAACACTCGCTGGGTGATCCTGGCGGGTGGACAAGCGAGCCGGATGGGCGGCAATGACAAAGGCCTGATTCCACTTGCGAGCCGTACCTTAATCGAGCATGTGATCGACCGCCTTAAACCGCAAACATCCGCTATCTCTATCAATGCCAACCGTAACAAGGAACGTTACAGCCATTTTGGTTTCGTATTCGGGGACAACATTCAGGATTATCCGGGGCCTCTTGGCGGGATGCACGCTGCCCTGCACCAGTATCCGGACAGTGAGTGGATCGGATTCGTACCGTGTGACTGCCCGCAGTTACCGGTCGATCTGGTGGCCAGAATGAGCCGCGCCTGTAATGCTGATACCGATATTGCAGTAGCCCACGACGGCGAGCATATTCAGCCGGTCGTGACCCTGCTCAATCGCCGTATTCTGCCCAAGCTGGAGCAGTTTCTTGCCGCCGGCGACCGAAAAATTATCCTGCTGTACCGCCAATGCAACATGGTCACCGTTGATTTCAGCGATCAGCCTGATGCCTTTATCAACCTCAATACCCCAGAAGAACTCGAACAATTCGGACAAGCGCTATGACACAGATAACTGCGAATCTTCCCCTACTGGGCTTTGCCGCCTGGAGCGGAACCGGTAAAACCACACTCCTTGAAGCCATGCTGCCAAAGCTGGTCGCGCGTGGTATCCGTGTCGCTGTAATCAAACATGCTCACCATAATTTTGACATCGATAAAGAAGGCAAAGACAGCTACCGCTTACGTAAGGCCGGCGCTGCACAAATGCTGATTTCTTCCCGTTATCGCCGCGCAATGGTTACTGAAACGCCCGATGAGGAAGCCACTTTGCCCCAGCTGATTGCCCAGCTGGATCAAACCCAGCTTGATCTGATTCTGGTGGAAGGCTTCAAGCAACTGCACTTCCCGAAAATTGAACTTCACCGTCAGGAAGTCGGCAAGCCTTGGCTGCACCCGGAAGACAGTAACATCATAGCGGTGGCGGCCAATGTTCCGGTGGAAACCCATTTGCCAACACTGGATATCAATGATCTCGACCAAATCACCGACTTTGTCGCTGAATTTGCCCAAAACAGCCAACGCCAGCCAGAATCAGTACAATCGCTGAGTTGCAGCGATGTTGATGCCTCAGGCATGCTGTCTGTCGCTCAGGGACTCGAACAGATTCTGAGCCAACTTTCAGCCCCGCAAGAGCAGGTGTCCGTAGCGCTTGAGCAAGCATTGGGACAAATTGTCGCACAAGATATCCTGTCTCCTGTCAACGTTCCTCAGCATACCAACTCAGCGATGGACGGCTATGCCATCCGTGGGGACGATCTTGATCGTGACCACTATCAGGTTATCGGTCAGGTCATGGCTGGTCACTGTTTTGATCAGCCATTAGAACCGGGACAAGCCGTGCGGATTATGACTGGCGCACCGGTTCCGCAGCATGCCGATACGGTCATCATGCGAGAGCAAGCCAGCCAAACAGGTGACATTGTCACGTTTGATCGCACAATGGGAGCGATTCGCCAAGGTCAGAATGTGCGTCAGGCAGGCGAAGATCTGGCGCTGGGCCAGGTTGCCGTTGCCGCAGGCACAAAAATCACCGCCCCTGAACTGGGGATGATAGCCTCCCTTGGCCTGGACACGGTTTCCATTCGCCCTCCCCTAAAAGTCGCCATTTTCTCAACTGGTGATGAAGTCCAGGCACCGGGCGAAGCCCAGAAGTCAAACTGCATCTATGACTCAAATCGCTACACCCTGACAGCCATGCTGAAAAAAGCCGGCTGCGAGGTGGTTGACATGGGGATCATCGAAGACAGTGAAGAAACGCTGACATCAACTTTGCTTCAGGCCGCAGAGCAGGCAGATATGATTCTGTCTTCTGGCGGTGTGTCCGTGGGTGATGCCGATTACATCAAAACCGTGCTCAGCCAACTTGGTGCCATTAATTTCTGGCGAATCAATATGCGTCCGGGGCGTCCGCTGGCCTTCGGGCAAATTCAGGGCATTCCTTTCTTTGGCCTGCCGGGGAACCCTGTGGCGGTGATGGTGACTTTCCTTCAGTTTGTTGAGCCTGCACTGCGAAAAATGCAGGGAATGACCGACTGGCAGCCAACGGTTTTTAACGCGATTGCTGAGCAGCCATTACGCTCCCGTCCGGGACGCACTGAATACAGCCGCGGTTTTTACTCTATTGATACAAATGGGCGTCTGGTGGTTCGCAGCACCGGCAAACAGGGTTCCGGCATTTTGCGGTCTATGAGTGAAGCGAATTGTCTGATAGAGATTCTGCCGGAACAACCGGGAATTGAAGTGGGCGAAAGTGTTCGGGTTATTCCGTTAACGGACCGATTGTAAGGGGCATATCTTCGAGGCTTTTGTCTTCGAGGTTTTTGTCTACGAGGTTCTTACTGCGAGGCTCAAATCCAAGAGAGTCTGGCGGTAAGCGCCTTGTGTAACGCAGAAGAGAACTGGACGACAGTTTATCTGACCTCCGCCGCCTTGGGTTTTAACTCTCGCATCGCAGGCGTTTTAATAGATAAGCATTGTTAGTAGGCAAACGCTCGACCCAGGTTCAACACTCAACCAAGGTTCTAAGCTTTTACCGCTATAATTGCAGCCTGTAAAAACGCCGCCTGGCGTATGATTGGCTCAGACGAAGCATAATCAGACGCTATAAATAATGAAGCCCTCAGCAAACGCTGTTTAACAACGTTTACTGAGGGCATATTTTTATATGCAGCTTCCGTGCTGCTTTATTTTCCCGAGCTTCTACACGTCTAGAAGATGGTTATTTGCAGTTACGGTTATAAAAACCCTAACCACTTGTTAGCTCAGTAAATGTAAAGCAACCCTAGCCATTGTTCTGTCTTACTTTATGGTAATAAAGAACCTGTCTGTTAAGACAACAACAAATCTGTTAGTTAGTTTTGTGCATTATTTGTCAGAATTTGTCTGTATTTGTTGTCTGGCGGTGATACTACATAATTATGTCTGGTGTTGCACCCATTAATTATTCGTTTTTCACAGCGATTCATGAAATCCATGATTTCTATCAATTCGCAAAATATCCCTTAATGCGCAATTACCATATCTGTGATATGGTGCAATAATCTACAAGCAGGTCAATGTCAATGATTTTATGCCTTTCCACTGGCTAGACCATTGATCATGAACTTATCATGTAAAATACCTGACAGTTTGATTAACTCCTTTAATTTTCAGAACGTTACGTATGTTTTTAGAGTCCTATTATTCAGAACAGAATGGTGTTTACACATTTACCCGTGAGCAGGCGAGCCACTTTGCTAAGAAAATCGCCGGCGATTTCAATCCCATTCACGATGAAGACAATAAGCGTTTCTGTGTACCGGGCGATTTGCTTTTTTCCGTGGTACTCGCTAAAGCCGGTATCAGCCGTAAAATGCGCTTTGAATTCGCGGGTATGATTAATGATGGCATTGAACTAAAAGCAGCGCACAGTTCGTTTAACAATTTTGCGGTTGTCGACAACGCGGGTAAAGAATACCTGCGCGTAACCCGTGACGGAGACATCACGACCGACGCCGAACTTATCGAGCACGTTACCCAAAGCTATGTGCAATTTTCAGGAATGAACTTCCCGCACATCATGGTTCCGCTGATGCAGTCGAAAGACATTATGATTAATCCGGTACGTCCGCTGGTCATTTACGAAAGCATGGAACTGGATTTTGAACGTCTTGATCTGACTGCGCCAACGGTTGAACTAACCGGTTCTGATATTGAAGTGGATGGTAAACGTGGCAGCGTGACCCTGAAATTCTGCTTCAAGGAAAACGGTGAAGTGGTGGGTACTGGTCGTAAACACATGCTGATGAGCGGCCTGAAGCCTTACTGTCAGGATGACATTGATGATCTGGTTAACCGCTTCAACCAACGCAAAGTGGACTTTAGCGCAAAAATTGCGGCTTAATCTCACGAAGTGGCTTTTACAGCAATAGATTTTGTGAATACCCTTTTCATAGAAATCGCCTTGCAAAAAAGCCTCTCAAAAAATAGCTTTTGAAGAAAACCGGTAGCCTTGCCTGCCGGTTTTTCATTTTCTGCCTGACAAATCTCTGCACACCTTGAAAACAGGCAACAAGCTCTCCTCTCCTTTCTTCCGGCCTACGACTTTCTCTTTATTCCCTATACTTTATGTTGTCATTCAGTAATGACAGATCGATCCATGATACGAATAGCAATAAATCTGGAGAAATCATCATGGCTACTCAAACCAAGGCAAAATTATGTGCTTTAGCCGTAATATCAGCCTGTTGTATGACCAGCCTTGCCATGGCTGAAGAAAGTACCATGTCAAACGATATGATGACCGATAAAATTGGCCGGGCGAAATCTGCCGCTCCACCGTCTGTCAGCAACGATGCCACTATCATTGTTGACGGCAAAGAAGTAGTGAAAGGCACCAATGGCTGGACTTGTATGCCAGAAACCATGCCCGGCGACAATGCTCCAATATGTGCCGATGCTGTCTGGCTGGAAATGATGGGGGCGCTGACCAGCAAGGCCGATTATAAACCTACCCGAATCGGGATTTCGTACATGCTGCAAGGGGATGCTGGCGGTGGTGTCAGTAATTCTGATCCTTATCATGCCTCTCCCAAAGAAGCAGCAGACTATGTGGAAACCGGGCCACACATGATGATCATAGTGCCTAAAGAAATGCTCACCGGTCTGACCGATGACCCCAGCAAAGGTGGCCCTTATGTCATGTGGAAAGATACCCCTTACGCTCACATTATGATCCCGGTTGCCGACAAATAAACTTGGTCTCCGGCTCACGGCCTGCCATTTCGCATCGCCTGAGCCGGATTTCTTTCTCGTCTGTTTTCTTTCTTATCTCGGTTTGTCACTCACCACTTTGTTCTCCGCTTTATTAACCACATCAACAGCATCATCATCGCCTGTTGCCATGCCTGACTGCCTAACAGGTTTTGTGGCTCACGCTAAGTACATATCCCAATAAGTTGTCTCTATGTATCTGTTTCGCTATGTCTTTATGTCTTATGTCTTGATGTCTTGATGTCTTGATGTCTTGATGTCTTGATGTCTTTAAACATCTGAGAATCTAAACATCTCAGTATCTAGAGCTGAGGCGCTGGCTACAACCTTCAACAAGTGAAGATTTCCTCCTATTCAGTTTGACGGTATAGTTTTCAGGCTGACTTTATAAGGAGTTAAAGTGAACTTACGTCAAATTGAAGTGTTTTACGCCATCATGAAAGCGGGCAGTATTTCCGGTGCCGCAAAACAACTTCATGTCTCGCAGCCCAATGTGACCCGTGTTCTTGCGCATACTGAGCAGCAGCTCGGTTTTCCGTTGTTTCATCGTCACAAAGGCAGATTGATTGCGACAGATTCCGCGCTGCGCTTATTGCCTGAAGCGGAAAAGGTCTATCTACAATTAGGCAGCTTGCAGTCGTTAACCAGCAAATTACAAAAAGGCCATCAGCATTTACGCATTGGCGCACCGCCTGTGCTGGCGTCCACTCTCCTTCCCCCTGTGATTAAAAAACTGTGCCAGAACCCAGCGGTTTCAGTTGACCTTTCGACGGATAACCGGGGTGCCCTTTGTCAAGCTCTACTCCAAAATGAGATTGATGTCGTTGTCAGCTTTGGCCGAGATATTCCGCCAGGGACCTGTGGCACTGTGATATTAGAATCCGAAATGGTTGCTTTGTTGCCAGCAACAGCGGCAATGTCAGTGTCCAACGGTTCAGTGTCAGTCAGCAGCGCCTTAATGGAAGGCGAATCTTCTGTATCCCTTGACGAGCTGGTGTTGCATGGCGAGCGAATTATCGGTCTGGACAGCCGTGACCCGCTCGGCATTCAAATCAGTCAGGCAATCAAACACATCGCACCAGACTATCATCATCAAGTCACCGTCCGATCTTACATGGCTGCCGCAAAGCTGGTTTGTGAAGGAATGGGGACAGCCATTGTCGATCCCTGGACTGCGTCGTATTTTACCGAAAAACTCATCACCAGAACGCTCTCTCCGGCCATTCCCGTCTCACTGACGTGCCTGGTAGCTGAACATACCCCAATTTCCGACACCGCCCGGCAATTTCAGCTCTTTCTGAGCCAGCAGACACAATCAACTCAGTGACATTCATCTGGCAAAAATGTGGGCATTCGGGGTGAAGCGTTTGCCTGACATTCACTACCATGGTGGCAAAGCCATAACTTCAGGTTATGACTAACTCACAGATAAGTATTCGATAAATCAGTGTGTTGTAACTACTGTATTGTGACGACGTTATCAAGCAGCCCCTATCGACTGCCTATACAAGGATTCACAATGCACGGACTGACATCTTCATCGACGATTGCTCACATCTCGCAGGCTCACATTCCTCAGCCTTACCTGCTTTTTCTCGGGGATGTGACTGATCCTCTTTCAGCCAAAACTGCCGCCGGTATTGCCCAGTGGCGGCCAGATGCCTGTTTAGGTCAACTGCGCCTCAATAGCGACACGGTGTCACTCGGCTTGCCAGATACCAGCCTCGAACTGGCCCGAAAGCAGGGAGCGAAAACATTGGTCATTGGCACCGCTAATGCCGGTGGCGTTATTCCCGAGCACTGGCTATCTACGCTGAAGCAGGCGCTGGAGCTGGGTTTTCATCTTGCTTCCGGTATGCATCAACGCCTGAGCGATAACGATACCCTCAGGGATACCGCCGCGCAGCATCACTGCCAGCTCTTTGATGTACGACACCATGATGAGCCGCTGCAGGTGGGTACGGGTGCCCCTCGATCAGGTCTGCGCCTGTTAACCGTCGGCACCGACTGCTCAGTGGGTAAAATGTACACTTCATTGGCACTTGAGCAGGAAATGAGAAAGCAAGGCCTCTCCGCCCAGTTCTGTGCCACTGGCCAGACCGGCATTTTAATCGCCGGTAAGGGCATTGCCGTCGATGCCGTTGTTGCCGACTTTATCTCCGGCGCTGCCGAAGCTATCAGCCCCGCATTTACCAATCACGACTGGGACATCATTGAAGGACAAGGCTCACTATTTAATCCGTCGTTTGCTGGCGTGAGTCTGGGCTTATTGCACGGCGCACAGCCGGACGCACTGGTACTGTGCCACGAGGTCGGGCGACAGCATATTCGTCATTTACCTCACAAGGCGATCCCGGATATTGCTGACTGTCTGGCAGCGAATCTGGCGGCAGCCAAACTGACAAACCCTGACGCCCATTTTGTCGGCATTTGCCTGAATACCTCTGCCTTATCCCATGACGAAGCCGTTACGTTATGTCAGAACTGGCGTCAGAAATACCAACTGCCAGTCACGGATCCGGTACGTTTTGGCGTAAGCGACATCGTCAAACAATTGAAGCCAGCCATGAGCGCCCAAATCAACACACACCGCACCCAAAATGAGAACCCAAATAAAACAGGTGACGCATGAAAATTACCGTTCAACATGAACGTTTTCCGTTTGCCCGCCCATTTACCATTTCACGTGGTACCCGTACTCATCAAGATGTCGTCACCGTCACTCTTTATGAGGGTAACCGCTGTGCCAGTGCTGAATGCACACCCTACCCGCGCTACGGTGAAAGTGTGGAGAGTGTCATCAGGCAGATTGAGCAGATCTCAGCCAGAGGCCACAATCTGACGTTGAACAGGCAACAACTTCAGTCATTGCTGCCCGCAGGGGCTGCCCGCAATGCTCTGGACTGTGCGTTATGGCGGCTGGAATGGCAGAGCCACTTTCCCTCTCCCGCGTTTGAAATTGCGCCTGCGATAGCCACGGCGATGACGGTCTCTATCGACACAGCTGATGTGATGGCCAGTCAGGCGGCAGAGCTGGCCGAGAACGGGGCAACATTACTCAAAATTAAGCTTGATGCTGAAGCGGTTATCGAGCGTGTAAGTGCCATCCGTAAAGCGGTACCAGACATTCCGCTGATTCTCGATGCCAATGAAGCGTGGGGCGATCTGCCATTATCCCCGTTATTTGATGCATTGGCGCCACTGAACATCAAGATGATCGAACAGCCGGTTCCGGCCGAACAGGCCTCACTATTAAAAGGCATTCCTCATCCGATTCCGCTCTGTGCTGACGAGAGCTGCCATACCTCGCAGGACATCGCGGCGCTTACCGGATGTTTTGAAATGGTCAACATCAAACTGGATAAAACCGGAGGCCTGACCGAAGCACTGAAACTGGAACAAACCGCCAGAGCGGCAGGTTTCGATATTATGGTGGGTTGCATGGTGGGGACATCTTTAGCCATGGAGATGGCACTGCCACTGGCCAGTCGCGCATCTATTGTGGATTTAGACGGCCCCGTATTACTGGGCTACGATCGCCCGAGGGGGTTACGCTACCAGAATGGGATGATCTTAACGGGTCCAATGAACACTGACTGAGTTCTGGCTGACTAAATCCTGGCAGACTGCATTTTTGGCTGACTTGAGCATCTTTAAAACCAAAAGATACTTTCAGCCCCAAACATCAAAAACCGCCTCGGGCACAAGCCGGAGGCGGTTCAGTTTATGCGCGATAGTGTTTCGACAAATCGGTCAATTTATTGAGCAACATATAGACCAACATCCTGACCAACATCCTGACCAACAGCGAGTTTTCGGCTGACCTTAACCATCAGGATTAATGTTCTGATTAACCCGGAAAAAGTTATTTGGATCATACTTACGCTTCACTTCCACCAACCGCTGATGATTTTGACCGTAAGTTGCGCGAATCCTCTCATCGCCTTCTTCCATCATAAAATTAATGTATGCCCCACCTAACGAATAAGGGTGCAGGGCTTTCCAATACGCCCGTCCCCAGTTCTTCAGATCTTCTGCCTGAGTCGGATCCGGTGATATCCCGGCAATCACCATTGACCATGTCGCATTCCGGAAACTCCACGCCATGTTATCGCTGCCCACCTCATGCACCGCGCCATCGATAGGATATAAGTGCATCAGTGACAGTTCGCTGGGGGCTTTGGCAGCATGTTCAAGATGTACTTCAATGGCTTCATCTGTCAGTTCATCAAAGAAGTCACCTTTCCAGTACATTTGCAATCCTGGTGGTAACAACGGGTCGAACAGGCTTTGCAAGAACGTGAACGGCATCATACCGGTATGGCGGAAAATAGGTTCTGGCAGCGCTTCCTCGACTTCTTGCAATGCCGCGGTCGCGTCCGCTTCATTACCGTTGTAACAAAGGATTAAGGCACAAATTTTACGCCCCCAGATAGGTTCCGGGAAAGGTGCCGTTGAAGGGACGGTTTTCATACCTAATACCGTGCAAAGTTCGCGGGGAGTTCGAGGCAGAAAATCGCGATACCATTTCATCAATGTTTTGGCATCAGAGGCATCCCAGAAAATCGGGCCGCCGTATACCTGATCGACCGGATGCGCCTGATACATAAACCGGGTCACAACACCGAAATTACCGCCGCCTCCCCGTATAGCCCAGAAGAGATCGTCGTTCTGCTCAGCATTGGCGGTCACAAATCGCCCGTCAGCTAACACCACATCGACTTCCAACAAACTATCAATAGTCAGTCCGTATTGCCGAGACAAATAGCCGTGTCCGCCCCCCAGCGTTAAACCTGCCACCCCGGTGGATGAGACAATGCCCGCCGGAACCGCCAGACCAAATGCATGTGCCGCATGGTCGACGTCGCCCTGCATACAGCCGGGTGATACCGTAACCGTTCTGTGTTCCGGATTAACATGTACCCCTTTCATACACGACAAATCAATGACCAAGCCGTCATCGCAGCTGCCAAGCCCGGGGCCATTATGGCCACCACCTCGAACAGCCGTCAGCAGTTGATTGTCACGTCCGAAGTTCACCGCGTTTATGACGTCGGCAACATCCACACACCGGGCAATCAAGAATGGCTTTTTATCTATCATGCCATTGTATAGCTTACGTGTTTCTTCATAAGCCGGATCGTCACGTGTGACTAGTTCACCCCGTAGTGCCTGTCTAAATTCTTCTACAACTTTCGCATCTAACATAACATTACCCCGATAGCAGGCGGTAAAAAATAAGCCTGCACTTATCATTAGGCAATCCATTGAAAAGATGGAGAAAATTTTAAAACATCAGAAAAAGGAAACTTGAAGCGATTTCATTGTTCTAGAAATAACCAAATAAGTATACAGCATTCTGACTACATCCCCCGGCCTGTAAAGTAACCCTCTGTTAGTTATAAATAATACTGTGTTCTTATCGTGGTGATGCAGCACTTTTATATCATCGTTTTTTGTATATTTTTGAGTCAATTGTTTATCAATTATGACTCTTATTATTTTTGAGAATCCGTGTTTCCACCCTGACTATATAGTTGTACTGCTACAGATGTTGGCTTGTACCTGTTGAGAATCGGCAAAGATCGAACCGCAGGTGCACTGAATAATCCATTCAGAGGTAGAAATAATGAAAAGTCACATTGGAACTCTATTTGACAAGAGCAGTGCAATTTTACCTTCCCGGCCACTGCTTAAACTCTCAGCCCTTTCTCTCGCACTCTTGCCCTTAATGCTGATACCTCATGCAGAGGCCAAGCCGAGCAAAAGTACCCCTGCAGCCACTAACAAAAGTTCGTCTGAAATGACGTATCTTGAAGAATTAGGTAAGCGGCTATTTTTTGAAAATATTTCCGAACCTAAGCGCCAGTCCTGTTCATCGTGTCACTATCCACCCGCTGGCGGTACAAACCAGCACTCAGGTGTTAACCTCAAACAGGTTGCCGTCACTGGTGCAGACCCTAACGGTGATAACAATGACACGCCTCCCGGTGTCAAAAATGCAGGTGGTCTAAAACCACCCACAAACAAATATGTCCAACACATGGATGAAAACGGTGATGTCGTTGGTTTAAAAAACTTTCAGATCAACGGCTGTAATTCAGTCTTAAATACTCCCAGGGGGCCAATCACTCTATTCTTTACTTGTGGTGGCGCATTCTGGAATGGTCGTGCTTCCGGTCACGAAATTGAAGATTCAAAAGCCAATGCTTTCAGCTTCTCTGAAAATGCCAAAGTGTCCGAATTTAAGAGAATGTATGAAAAGTATCTCGGCCCTGTTGCTGATCAGGCCTTTGCCAGTCCTTTCATTAACCATGTAGAGCAAGGTATTGGGGAAGGTAAACCAGAGACACGACTGGAAGATATCAAGCTGGTCTGTGAACAAGTGGCTAAATCGGCCTGGGGGAATGAATTGTATGAATATGCCTGGGATGAACCACTAGATTGTAGCGACAAAAACAAACTGGATACGGTTTTTGCCCGCTTCGCGATCGCATTGAGCGCATGGCAGCTTTCTTCTGAAAACAATCCCTATGACTCCAAACGTGACAAAGCGTTATTAGCCACTGAAAGCCGAACTTTCCCGTTAAATGGATTAACTGAACTGGAAAATGAAGGCCACGAATTGTTTTATGGTAAAGCCGGTTGTGCCGCAATTTGCCACCGCAGCAACCAGGATGTCGATACTGACGGCACACTACTTCACCAACGATATACCGACGACGCTTTCCATAATATTGGGGTGCCCCGGAATTATGAACTACCCGGCTCACCCGAGCCTGATGAGGGTCTTTATGGCGTCACAGAAGATGAAAGGGATAAAGGTCTTCATAAAACACCGACTCTCCGCAACGTCGACTTGCGGCCAGGCAATGGTTTCACTAAAGCCTATACGCATAATGGCTGGTTCAAAAACCTGGAAACATTGGTGCACTTCTACAACAGTGCGGATGTAAACGGAGCGACAGCGAAAGGATTTGGTATTACACGTTGTCCGGAAGGCGTTCAGACACAAGCAGAAGCGTTAGCCAACAACTGCTGGCCTGCCTCTGAGTTTCCGGATACCAGTGTTATTGGCGTAGCGATTGGTAATCTCGGACTGACTTCCGATGAAGAAGCGGCAATCGTGGCCTATCTGAAAACCCTTAGCGACACCTCAATTGTACAGTCGCCAAAACCATACAAGTCTGCACCTTATGACGAAAGCCGTATGGAGCATTAATGCGGCAAACTCATTAGAAACGAACGCCGGTAAGTAACCGGCGTTCACTTTTTTATGACGTGAGCAGTAACTGCCGAATCTGGGAAATGGCTTCAATAAAAACAGGGTGAGCTTTCCACTGAGGCTCACTCTCTAGCTCGTACCAGAAAAATTCAAACCAATGTCCGCCATCATCCTGGGTGTAATGAGACCATGTGTCAGGCAAGGCTTTCTCTTCGCCATCACAAAGTACAAAATGCCACTGCTGGTTTTGAAAACCGCTTTCCCATTGACCTAGTATTGAGGTCGAAGAAATCGTTTTTACTGGTATTCCTGACTCTTCGTCGAGTTCTCTGACTGTCGCCGCTTCAATTGACTCATCCCAGAGCTCAAGTGTCCCTTTGACCAGCTGCACCCCGGCAATAGGATGGCGGAACAGTAAAAGCTCAATACCTGAACGCGCATTCACTGAAAGAGCCGAGTTCTTTTGAGCGAAATCCTGCTGGCCTGAATTCTCTGGATAAAAACAGCCGGTCCCTCGACGTCCTGATCTGATCACCACTGGGCATACTTTGACTTCTCGCCTGGCGATACGATTTCTGTCAGTCTTACTTAAGCTGGCCCTCATAATAACAGACCTCCCGCTCATACCCATTTGCTCTAATAAATCGATTTTCAATATACGGGATACCCAGTTTTCTGATTACCGATTTCGATCTGTCATTCGTAACCAAGTGCATGACTTGCAATTTTTCCAACCCAAAGTGCAATTGACTATAAGCCACAAGGCCTTTTGCGGCTTCCGTGGTATAACCATGCCCCCAATATGGCACGCCCAACCAGTAGCCCAATAAACCGCAGTTATCCTTAAGTGTCGGAAAACTCACGGCACCAATGATCGAATCTTCCCCTTTTAGCGTGATGGCATACACTACCCCCGCATTGGCACGGTATAAAGCATCGTGGGAACTGACCCATTGCTCCGCCATTGAGGGAAAATACGGATGAGGAATATTCGCCGTCATCTCCGCGATTAACCGATGGCCTGCCAGCTCTGCAATCCGATTACAATCAGTCAGCAGAAACGGCCTTAACACTAATCGCTCAGTCTCAATCACGGGTTGTGGTTCACTTTCCGGTCGCATACCCATCTCCCTCAGGTTCTCTTCGTTCATCACAGACTTTCACTAATAGCACAAACCCGATGTGACACAAGATGCTATTTGCCCTGAATACATCTTCAGGTAACAGATTTCTGAAAATAAAAAAGCCGACACATTCAGTGTCGGCTCGATCAAAACGTGTTGCCGGTGATACCGCTAATACTGATTTAGCGTACCGATGAGACAATCTGGACTGATTGCTTTGGCGACTGGCGATCTGTCTCCTGCATCGCGAGCAAGGTTAAGGGACCGGTGATCAGACTGACGGCCACCAACAAAGAAACAGGTACGGCTGTAATGACGATAAATGATTGTAAGGCATTGAGCCCGCCATCGCCTGCCAGAAGCAACACCGCCGCTATTACGCCCATTGTGACCGCCCAAAACAGTCGCTGCGCTTTTGATGGCTGGCTGTCGCCGGATACCACCATGGCAATCGAGTAAGCCATGGAATCTCCGGTTGTGACAACAAAAGTGGTCGTTAACACAAGAAATGCAGGAATAATCCAGTCACTAAACGGCAATTGTGCCAGTGTTGCCAACAATACCGCCGGTAGACCCGATTCCGTCAACGGACCGGAAATGCTGCCCGGGGAACTGAGTTCAATACTGATACCGGTGCCGCCCAAAACGGTAAACCAGAAGTTGGTCACGACAGGGGCAATGATCGCAACGGTCATCACCAGTTCACGCACAGTTCGCCCTTCAGAAATCCGGGCGATAAAAATCGCCATCATCGGCGCAAAGCCAATAAACCACCCCCAGAAGAACCACGTCCACCATTGGTTCCAGCCAGGAGAGCTGATGTTTGTGCTTAATGTGGTGAAGTTTTGCAGGTAGGTAGCAAAACCACTGCCAAAATGCGCCAGAATAAAGTCGGTCGGACCCAGGCTCAGCATCAGTGCCAGCAATGCAAAAGCGCCTACCACATTAAAGCGGCTTAACCATTGCAAACCCTTATCCATTCCGGTGAAGGCCGAGATCGAATAAATCGCAACCACGACGGCCAGAATACTCAATTGGGTCGAAGTATCGTTTGCCAGTCCCACGACTTCCTGGAGGCTGTAACCGAGTTGTGAGGCCAGAAAACCAATCGGCCCTATTGTTCCGGCAGCCACCGCGACAATTGAGCAGGCATCGATCACAGAACCCAGCCAGTGATTTTCCAGTTTATCGCCAACCAGAGGATACAACAGCGCACGAGGTCTGAGCTTCAGCCCTCCCTGATGATGAGCATGCATCAGCACAATGGTGGCAAGCGTTCCCAGAGCCGCCCAGGCAAGGAATCCCCAATGTAAAAAGCTCTGACTGAGAGCTGCATCAACAGCAGACGATGAGAGTGCATCCACACCGTCAAACGTCGGAGGCGCAGTCATGAAGTGGTAGATAGGTTCAGCCGCCGACCAAAAGACACCACCACCGGCCAGCAAGGTACACATAATCATGGCCAGCCAGCGAAATGTGCCGATATCCGGTTTCGCCGCTGTTCCCATCCGGAGTTTACCAAATCGACTGACGGCGATAAGCACTGCCAGACCAAAGTTGATAACCATTAACCATTGCCACAATGGGCCGAAGATTTCAGTTGCAGATGTAAAAGATGCCTCAATCAATCGACTGACGAGGGCGAGATCGTACAGCGAAAAAACAAGAAACAGCCCCAAGAAACCAATCGTTAGAACTAAAACATTTTTATCGCTACCTTTAGGGGTATTGAAGTGCATATTACTCTCACGGTTTGTGTGAGGGGCGGCACCTTAACAGCTCAAAACAGTACTTTCCAGTGAAATATTTCTTAATATTCTTTTATTTAGCGCTTAGATCACACCAACAAATCAAGCTATAGAACAAAAATAACCAAGTAATTTAGTAAGTTACTATAACACCACCCAACCCCATAAAATATTTTGAACTCAAACAACATAATTTTAAGAGAATAAAATTCCAGCAAAATATATTTAGTGTTCATAGCCTTTTCGATGATTTACACAGCCTTAAAACCACTCGTTTTAAGCTGATCTGTTTCCGCAAATATCAGGCTATCTGCGCTGTTTCATTTTGCTTCTGTTCAAAAAGAAGAAGAGGCACGAAGTAGCAAAACGTTCAGATACAAAAACTGATACAAAAATTACTGGAGCAATAAGCCCAGGAACAGAAAGCACAGAAACAGAAAGTGCAGAAACAGGAAAGTGCAGAAACAAAAAAACCGGCCAATGGCCGGGAAAATTGATAGCTGCGAATCAGCCAAGTGTGAGGAGGTGGGTTATACGTTGGCACTTTTGTCATTAAAGGCTAGGCTGCACTTTATGTAAAACCTGTTCGGCCAGCCAGTGAGAGTGAAGATTTCGCTGCGTGATAGCCAATGGCTGTTTACCCTGCTCTGCCACGGTAAGCCAGTGGTGCGCCATTGCTTCAAAACCTTTCGATGCCAGCATCGGCGTCCAGTCAGGCTGCCGAACCGTCCGCTCTGCTCCTTCCCTCCAACAACGCCCTTCGGTAAATGATTCAAACCGAAAACTCATGTTCTGATAATCGGCACTAATATGTTCACAAGTCATGCCATGCTGGCGATTCATACTGGCCTGAAACAGGGTGTTATTTCGCTGCCACTGAACATCAACCCGAGCAAGACGCATCGATGATGCTCCTGCCTGATTCACATCAAACTGGGTGGTTACCATCAGGTCATCAGCTTTCAAATCGGCATGCAAGTTAACACTGTCGAGCGGGTGAATGAAATCGTCATAAATGAAAGTACGCGGCTCGCCTGTCAGGTTATAGCGATGTTTTTCCCAACGAAGCGCACGGAGCGACGAAGCTTCGGCATGACAGACAGCCGTTCCCGGTAGTGCATACCCTGGCAATTCCTGACAATACAAAGGGATGTAGCGGCGGTTGAATCCCATAAACAGTGGCTGTTGCTGTGATTCCGCAAGATCATGTAACGCTTCACAATCGGCAAAATTATCCGCCAATGGCTTGTCGACAAACACTGGCATTCCTTGTTTCAAAAAATACGAAGCCAGCTCGAAATGCGAGGAAGTAGCACTGTGAATCATGACTGCATCGATACCGCAACGAATCAGATCACGGTAATCGGTATAATATTCTGAGATCCGAAATCTTGCCGCGAGTTGCTTTAACGTCCCTGCGTTTCGGGTGCATAGCACCCACTCCACCTCACTGATTTGGCTCAACACCGGTAAATGTGCTTTTACCGCGATATCACCCAGGCCAATAAGCGCAATTTTCATGATTTATCCTTAAACAATTTTTTATCAGGCTGCCAACTCTACGCCAACAGCGCACCTGCACTCTACCAGCATAGCGGTAACACGGCACCAACACCTGAGTAAGAGATAACCTATCTCATTGGGATTGCATGTTAAATGACGTAATCTTTACTTTATCTTAAGAGTCCTTTGCTACACTTTATGTCTTATTTTTTCGCGACTTTATAATCATGTCTCCACGTAATTTTTTCAGCCGGAAAATACCTGGCTACATTGCCCTTATTCTTTTCGCAACGTTATTGTCTGGCGTGCTGATGTTTTATTCTCAGGCAACACTGACCGGTTCAGTCAATAATACCATCGGGTTGTTTTTTACCCTTATTACTGACTCTGCCGGTAATCCGGGATTTGCCGTGACGGTAGTCATTCTGATGTCAGCGCCGGTAATATTGAAAATGCCCAAGCAACACATCATAAAAATTGGCATCCAATTTACCCTTTTCCTGGTGCTGTGCATGATTGCCAAAACAGCCATCAAGCATATTACCGAGATCCCACGCCCTTACACCTATCAACTTCAGGCACTCGGTATTGTTGAGTCTCCGGACATTTTTTATCAGATGGATGAATCTCAACAGCAGACAGCCATTAAAGAAGCCAGTAATCGTGTCAGCCACTGGCGGACGGATCACTGGAAATCAGAAACCAACTACTCCTTTCCGTCCGGCCACACCATTTTTGCGGCTGCATGTGTGACATTCTGGGGTGGATTTTTCCTGCGTCGCAGACACTATCTGCCTGCTGCAGGTGTCATCACATGGGGTGTAGGTGTTGGGATCAGCCGGGTCTGGCTGGGCATGCACTGGCCGACAGATTTAATGGCGGCCCTGTTCTGCGCAGCCATTTTGTATCTGTGTGTGCCTGAATGGCCAGTCGATGATGAGAAAAATTAACCGAATATATTGGCTTAACCCTGTAATGGCTCACATCTGAATCGTAGGCAAACATCTGAATACCATTCGCCCCGTTCAGTACGGTTTACCGACACAAGGGCCACGACATGGGCAACCCAGGATGAAACCCGTGGATCAAAAAAGCCCTCATCAATGAGGGCTTTTTTGTGCGCTTCAGTTAATGCGGATACGATGCTTATCAATATCTGATGTTAACAACATCTAACATCCAAAGATAAACAAGATCGCAAACAGGCAAGGCTATCAGTGGAGATCAACGCTGTGAACGTACTCAACCACAACCTGATTTCCGTTGTAACGCACACTTTTAATATCACCATCAACGATGAATGTGTTGGTCAGCGTCACGGAGTTCGGCATGCTGTTGCCAATCTGATTTCTCAGTGACGGCAAAGTCAACATCGGGTCAACCCCGATATAACTACAAAACTGATTAACAAAACGAGGTTCCAGCGGCTCGCGGCCACGTAGAATGTCAGAAAAGATCAATTGGCTGACACCCAGCTTTTTTGCCATCTCGATCTGTGTGACACGCATCTTCGCCTTATAACTCATCCATGTGTCATGAAGTACCTGACGGTCTTGTTCTGTATATTGCATCCCCAAAAATGTCCTAGCGTTTGTACTTTTTAATTGCACTTATTTAAGCGTATAGAACACGATAGTTTGTCAGAAAAAAGTCAGTGTTAATGTCAATCGAATCTATATCACACAAGGCTTACAAGCGTAGTAAAGACTATCATTCGAAACTGCCTTATCATTCAGACAATTACTTAGAAGATTTCAGTTTCAAGAAACCAGGTACGTTTCGTCATATTTTTGTTGAGTGACCTCAACAGCGATCGCTATAATCACAAAACCATAAACACAAAATACTTGTGGTTATGGAGTGAGGTTTAAGCAATGGGATATAGTGGGTAAATGATGAGCAGTCAGCGAGCATGCTTTCGAGAAGGCAATGTCCATCTTGGCCGTCTCCCAGTAGCCTATTTCCGAAAGGCTTTCCTTCAAAGTCACTCCCTGAACAGTGTCTTTATTCAAAGAGGCTTCCTTCAGAGAGCGATAGCTCTTGGTATTACCATACTGATGTTACTAACTTCGCTACCGGGCCTATCCCGCAGTGTGGCGAATAACACATATCTGTATTCTGCTGTTAGCATGGATTGCTGTCAGGGCGAACGTAGTGCCACAGCCATGCCCGTTACCTTACATGAGCCCTCCAATCAATCAGATCCTTCATACCAGACGTCTACGCCTTCAGACCCCTGTTGCGGCAGTACATCTGGTAACTTTGCTCTAAGCCCTGAAGTGGCGGGTTTTTCCACGATCAATGCTACCGACCACTGCCTTTCGAAGGGTTGCATCTCCGAAAAATGCCTTTCGGGACAATGCCATGTCGGCAGCACGGCAATGCTTGCCATTCTGGTATCCACCTTGCCCTTGCTGGAAAATCAAACATCTTCTTTGCTGACGGCCATTGCCGGTTCACCGACCTCTTTTAGCCGCCAGATTTTTCGGCCTCCTGCTACGGTTTCATTCTCATCATCTGTGACAAAATCGGCGGTTAACTCCGCTCGCTGCTAATTTAATAGTTCTTTAAGCAGCCAACCCTTTTACCATTCAGCCGGCTGAACAGCCGATACATGGCGTATTTTGATAGACCGGCTGAGCACGAATATCGATAACAGGATAATGACTATGAAATTCCGTTTTATGCTTTTTCTTGCGCTGACTCAGTTCGCATGGACTGCCCCCTCTGTTTCCGCCACTGAGCTTAACGCTACCGAAACGCCCATTACCGGCACTAACTATCAGTCCCCGTATTGCGGGTGCTGTAAAGACTGGGTGAAGCACATGGCAGACAACGGCTTCAAACTGGATGTCGTTTTTGAAGAGAACCTGACCCCGATAAAAATTGATAAAGGGATTCGTCCAGAGTATGCATCGTGTCATACCGCAGTCATTGAGGGGTACACGTTTGAAGGCCATGTGCCAGCAGAAGATATTCAACGCTTCCTGAAAGAAAAGCCGGCTAACTTCATTGGTCTTGCTGTCGGAGGAATGCCGATGGGCTCACCGGGCATGGAGTATGGGGATCAAAAAGATGCTTACGATGTACTTGCCTTCGATAAAGATGGCAATACCCAGGTTTGGGCCAGCCATAACCGGGTACAGTAAGTGAAAAACAGTGGTTTAAGACCGCGATTAAAGACCCCGTTCATTGCTACATGATGATCAGCAACGGACGATGACAAAACAGGCGCTCTGGCGCCTGTTTTTATAGGTCGATGTATGGCAATTCCGGGATAACGTTAGCGCGAGAAAAGCTATTTATTTTGCTGCAGTCGCTCGAATAGCGCCCGATTCGGATCCTGCTCATCGGCCCATAACGGGTCAATCTCACGTTGCTCCAGATAAATCTGCATTGCGGTAAAATAGGTAAACGCCGTAAGTTCTGAATCCTGATTAAAGTGCTCAAAAAACGTGTCTTCATGTTCAGCCAGCTGCGCCAGAGATGTTATCCCTTTCTCCAGAATCCATTGCGTCGCATGTGCCGGAATCAACGTGCGATGCAGGATCAGTTCTTTGATTTCCCCTACCGCGACCTGTATACCTTCGGCATTCGCCACTGGTTGAGCCAGCGCTTCTTCTTCAGCCAGCAGCGCCTTCAGGCTGGCGATACTGGCTTCCCTTTCCGCGGTGGAATAACCATAGGTGGTTTTGGCAAATCGAATCGCATACGCAAGGCGATCCCGACCGACCACCTCCACAACCGCTTCAAGATACGGTTGTGGTATATCGTACGCCTTGGCCAACTGAACAATAGCCTGATTCAGGCTGGTATAAGTAATACCATCAAACTGGACATGGAACCGTCCATGCAGAGGCTCAAGAGGCTGACCATCAATCGCCAGCGGCCAGCCCTGATAATTCACACGCCCTTTGGCAATTTCGAACATCTTCCAGGCACTTTCCCGAAAACCTTCCAAGGCTTTACCCTCAAACTCACTCGCTTCAAGCTCTTCTTTTGTCCAGTTCACCCCGATTTGCAGGTGTTTTTGGTATTTTTTATGTAATTGTTCTTTTACCTTGTCCCGCAACAAATCAAGGCCACTCACCTTAATCGTCCGACAAAACCCGTAACACTCTTCACAACTGGGGACCAGAACCGGGCTCGCCTGATTGTCATAGTTCGGCGAAGGCATGAAGGCGAACGACTCATAGTACGGCTCGCCGCAAAACCAGCAGGTATGGCGATATTCGAAGGGGATATCAATCGCTTGATAAGATAACGTCATGATTTACACTGATTCCGAAAACGTGTCTTTCATTATACCCAACTCACGATAAGTTGCAGTGCTTTGATTTTCCCTCTTCTTTTACCATTCCAGACGCTGTTTTGAGTGAGGATAATTGTGCTGATGCCAGCTTCACGTTAAAATATCGGCCTTTTTTCAATCAGGGTGATATCGAATGTCAGAACAGAAGCGAAAGGCGCTGAAAAAAATTGCGAAATGCCTAGAGCTGGGTAACTCTGCCAATGTCAACGAAGCCGCTCAAGCTATCAAAATGGCTCATCGTCTGATGCTGAAATACGGGCTGGACAAGGACGATATCGAATTCATCCAGATGGGTAAAACCAAGACGGCCACCCTGCTCCCGGCAGATATCAGCCAGACCATTCTGAAAATCATTCGCGGTATTAACCGCCGCTTTGGTGTGGAATGCGTCCTGACCAACCACAAGGGCTTAAAGCAGGCCGAGTTTATCGGTCTGGCCGAGCGTGCCATTTTTGCCGCTTTTGCCTTTGATGTGGTTTACCGTGAAATGAATCAGCAAACCGGTCAGTTCCGTAACAGTTTTCAGGGTTCGGGAACCAGCAGCGCCGAGGTGAACCGCCGTGTTTCCTCTTTCCTGGCTGGCTGGATTGAAGGAGCGTTGGAGAAATTACCGGAGCTCAACACCGATGATGATCACGATTCACGCATGACTAACTTCATCGATAAAGAGTTCGAAAATCTGGATCGGGAAACCTTCAAACAGCAGTTACAGGAAGCGATGAAAGGTTTAACCGACGATTATGAAAAAGGCATGAAGAAAGGCCGCTCCATTTCAGTGAATCGTCCTGTTTCCGGTACCAAAGCCTTCGAACCTAAGTTGCTTTCTCAGTAAAGCTGGGGTAAATTACGCCTTCGCTTTCAATTAAACAGCCGTTTTTACGGCTGTTTTTTTGTTTGCAAACTAGGCAGTTATAGAAATGTGGATGCATAAGCCGGCTTTCGCCCGAGCAAAAAGTGAGCAAAAGAACGTTCGCTGTCATCAACACATCACAATATGGGATGTGAATCGCATTTTTATGATAGAATGAAACAAAATTTTCTCTAACTGATAGCCCCATACATGAAATTCCCTGGTCAGCGTAAGTCAAAGCATTACTTCCCTGTCAATGCCCGCGATCCATTAGTAGCTCAAATCCAGCAAGAAAATCCGCTATCACGAACCCACCTTGTGGGGGTTGGCCAAACCATTGTTGATATCGAAGCTCGAGTTGATGATGCCTTTCTGGCTCGCCATAACCTGAGTAAAGGTCACTCTCTGGTTCTTGCCGAAGACAAAGCCGAATTACTGTACGAAGAGCTGAAAGAACGTAATCTGATCAGCCACGAGTACCCGGGTGATACCATTGGTAACACGCTGCACAACTACTCTGTTCTGGCTGACGACAAGTCAATTCTGCTGGGTGTTATGAGCCAGGATCTAAAAATTGGTTCTTACGCTTACCGCTACCTGTGCAATACCTCCAGTCGTATGGATCTGGATTACCTACAACCGGTTAATGGACCTATCGGTCGTTGCTACACCCTGATCACTGAAGACGGTGAACGTACCTTTGCGATCAATGAAGGTGAAATGAACCAGCTTCGTCCGGAATTTGTGCCGGAAAGTGCATTCGAAAATGCATCAGCCCTGGTGCTTTCATCTTATCTGGTTCGCGGCAAGCCGACAGATCCAATGAAAGACTCTGCGCTGAAAGCCATTGAATACGCCAAGAAGTACGATGTGCCTGTTGTGCTGACGCTGGGCACAAAATACGTCATCGAAGGCAAACAAGACTGGTGGATTGAGTTTCTGAAAGAGCACGTCACTTGTGTGGCGATGAACGAAGAAGAAGCTGAAGCCCTGACTGGCGAGAAAGATCCCCTATTGGCTGCGGACAAAGCGCTGGAGTGGGTTGATCTGGTTCTGTGTACAGCTGGTCCGGTTGGCCTTTACATGGCCGGTTATACCGAGGATGCCCTGAAGCGTGAATCAACGCTGCCTATCCTGCCTGGCCGCATTGCTGATTTCAACAAGTACGAATTCAGCCGTCCAATGAAACGTGAAACGTGTGAAAATCCAATTCGCGTATACTCGCACATCGCACCTTACCTGGGTGGCCCGGTTGAGATCAAAAACACCAACGGTGCCGGTGATGCCGCGCTATCTGCGCTGCTGCACGACATGTCTGCCAACCGCTATCACAAAGTCAATGTACCGAATTCCGGTAAACATGTGGCTGAGTTCCTGACATATTCCTCTTTTTCTCAAATCTGTCAGTACTCTAACCGTGTCAGCTATGAAGTGCTGACGCAACATGCGCCGCGCCTGTCTCGCGGTTTACCTGAGCGTGAAGACTGTCTGGAAGAAGCATACTGGGAGCGTTAATCCCGATTCGTTTTACAACCTGACTTACGGACTGACTAACGGAGCTAATAAGCTCCGTTTTTTTATGAGAGATTCCATCGCCAAAGCGAAAACACAAACGAAATCACAAACGAAAACATGCCATTTTGGTTGGTGCTTTTGATATTGAGGCACAAAAAACCGGAGCATGGCTCCGGTTTTTCATCTGTTAGCACGCGTTGGCGATTAACATTCGTTAATGGCGTTACGCACTCGCTTATCTGATACCGGATATGGCGTCCCCAGCTGCTGCGCAAAGAAGCTGACACGCAGCTCTTCAATCATCCAGCGGATCTCTTTCACTTTCTCCGGAACAGGCTGACCTTTCGGAATCTTGTTCAGCAGCTCTTTGTAGTCCGACACAACCGATTCAATCTTCATGATATGCATGCGGTCTTTGTTCGGGTCAATCGGCAGCTTTTCCATCCGACGCTCAATCGCCTTCATGTAACGCAGAATATCCGGCAGACGCTTCCAGCCACATTCCGTAGCAAAGCCTTTGAAGATCAGCCCTTCAATCTGCGCTTTAATATCAGACAACGCAAACGCCATGGTCAAATCAACCCGCCCTTTCAGACGCTTGTTGATGTTGAATGCCGTTGTCAGGATAGATTCCACCTGCTTGGCAATCTCTACGACGGTATCACCCAGCTCAGCGCGGACATGCTCTTTCAGTGCTTCAAACGCTTCCGGCTCCCATACCAGGCCGCCTTTCTCTTCAATCAGCTTGTCGATCCCACAGGCGATACAATCGTCGATCAGATCCAACACCCGACCATACGGGTTAAAGTACAAGCCAAGTTTTGATTTGTTCGGCAGGTTGTCGTGCAGATATTTGATCGGCGACGGCACATTGAGCAGAATCAAACGACGCTGACCCTGTTGCATGGCTGTGCGCTGCTCTTCTTCTGTCTCAAACAGTTTGATTCCGACGGAATCTTTGTTATCCACCAGCGCCGGGTAGGCTTTTACTTCAAAGCCGCCACGTTTCTGTTGATAACACTCAGGCAGTTTGCCAAAACTCCAGGTGTGCAGACCTTCCTGCTCGATGTCGTCATCCGCCACTTTAGACAGCGTTTCCTGCACTTTCTCTTTCAGGCCATCTTTCAGGCTGTAAAGATCCTTGCTTTCACGCAGCTTGCGGTTGCGATGATCCACCACACGGAAAGTGATCTTAAGGTGATCCGGCACCTGTTCAAGATTCCAGTCTTCACGCAAAACCGTCACGCCAGTCATGCGTTTAAGCTCTTTCTCCAGCGCATCCAGCAGCGGCATTGCCATTGCATCAACACGGGCCAGGAAAGCATCGGCATAGTTTGGTGCCGGCACAAAATTGCGGCGCACCGGTTTGGGTAAAGACTTAATCAGAGCCACCACCAGCTCCTGACGCAGACCCGGGATCTGCCAGTCGAAACCTTCCATTTCCACTTGGTTCAGAATCGGCAGCGGGACGTGAACCGTGACACCGTCACTATCTTCACCCGGTTCAAACTGGTAACTCAACTTAAGCTTGAGGTTCCCCTGATGCCAGAAGTTCGGGTAGTCCAGATCCGTTACATGGCTGGCATCGCTCTTGAACAGCATTTCACGTTCAAAGTTCAGCAGTTCAGGATTGTCTTTCGATGCCTTTTTCCACCAGGTGTCAAAGTGACGACCGGAAACCACAGTGTGGTCAATGCGCTGGTCATAAAACTCGAACATCGCATCATCGTCGATCAGAATGTCACGGCGACGGGATTTATGCTCCAGCTCTTCCACTTCCAGCAACAATTTGCGGTTCTGCTGATAGAACTTGTGCTTCGTTTCCCAGTCACCTTCGACCAGTGCCGAGCGGATAAACAGCTCACGGGACAACACAGGATCAATCCGACCGTAGTTCACCTTACGCTTGGCGATGATGGGAATACCGTACAGGGTCACCTTCTCAAAAGCGGATACCGAAGCCGGTTTTTTCTCCCAGTGAGGTTCACTGTAGCTGCGTTTGAGCAAGTGCTCGGCCAGCGGCTCTACCCATTCAGGCTGAATCTTGGCGGCAATGCGGCCCCATAACTTTGAGGTTTCAACCAGCTCCGCGACCATGACCCATTTCGGCTGTTTCTTGAAAATGCCGGAGCCCGGGAAAATGTTAAAGCGTGCGTTACGCGCTCCCTGATACTCGTTCTTTTCCTGATCTTTCAGACCAATATGAGACAGCATCCCGGACAGTAATGCAGTATGAATACCGTCATAACTGGCTTCCTGTGAGTTCATCTTCAGGTCCAGCTCGCGGACAACCTGATGTACCTGGAAGTAGATGTCCTGCCACTCACGAACCCGCAAGTAGTTCAGGTAATCTTTCTTACACTGGCGGCGGAACTGGTTGCCGGACAGCGCTTTCTGCTGCTCCTGTACGTAGTCCCACAGGTTAATGAAGGTCACAAAATCGGAGTCTTTGTCGTAGAAACGACGATGCTTCTCATCCGATGCCTGCTGTTTTTCCATCGGGCGTTCACGTGGATCCTGAATCGACAGTGCCGACGCAATGATCATCACCTCACGCAGCGCTCCCTGCTTCGGTGCTTCAAGTACCATTCGGGCCAGACGCGGGTCAATCGGCAAACGGGCCAGCTGACGGCCGATTGCGGTCAGACGCTTGCGCGGATCTTTGGCCTGCGCATTGATCGCCCCCAGCTCTTCCAACAGGCGAACACCGTCCTGAATATTGCGGTTATCCGGCGCTTCAACAAACGGAAATGCCTGAATATCCCCCAGCCCGATTGCAGTCATCTGAAGGATAACGGAAGCCAGGTTGGTACGCAGAATTTCCGGATCGGTAAATTCCGGACGCGACAGGAAGTCTTCTTCGGAATACAGGCGGATACAGATACCTTCAGCCACACGGCCACAACGGCCTTTACGCTGGTTGGCACTCGCCTGTGAAATGCGTTCAATCGGCAGGCGCTGTACTTTAGTACGGTAACTGTAGCGACTGATTCGGGCTGTCCCCGGATCAATCACGTATCGGATACCCGGTACGGTCAGCGAGGTTTCAGCCACGTTGGTCGACAGAACAATACGTCGGCCGGTGTGCGACTGGAATACCCGGTTCTGCTCACCCGCAGACAAACGGGCATACAACGGCAGAATTTCAGTATCCCGCAGCTTACGTTTTTCCAGTGCTTCCGCGGTATCACGAATCTCACGTTCACCATTCATGAAGATCAGGATGTCACCCAGCCCTTCCTCACACAGTTCATCGACGGCATCAAAAATGGCTTGCAGCTGATCGCGGTCGTTATCTTCACTCTCTTCGCTGATCGGACGATAACGCACTTCCACCGGATACGTCCGGCCAGACACTTCGATAATCGGTGCGTTGTTGAAGTGCTTAGAGAAGCGTTCCGGATCAATGGTCGCAGAGGTAATAATGACTTTTAGGTCTGGGCGCTTCGGCAACAGCTCGCGCAAGTAACCCATGATAAAATCAATATTCAGGCTACGCTCGTGCGCCTCATCGATAATGATGGTGTCATACTGGTTCAGGAAACGATCATTCTGAATTTCAGCCAGCAGAATACCGTCCGTCATCAGCTTAATCTGGCTGCGGTCGGAAACCTGATCGTTGAATCGAACCTTGTAACCCACGTAAGAGCCCAGTTCACATTCCAGCTCTTCTGCAATACGGCTCGCAACCGAACGGGCAGCCAGTCGGCGTGGCTGGGTGTGACCAATCATCCCCTTGGTGCCCAGCCCCAGCTCCATACAGATTTTCGGCAGCTGGGTCGTTTTACCCGAACCGGTTTCACCGGCGACAATTACCACCTGGTTGTGCTTAATGGCTTCGGCGATGTCGTCTTTTTTCTGGCTGACAGGCAGCTGTTCCGGATAGCGAATCGTCGGGCGTTGCGTCGCACGCAGCTGAGCCACTTGCATGGACTTGGCAATATCCATCGCAATTTCGTCAAACACCGCGTGACGGGCTTGTTCGTTCTTAATCTTTGCTGCGCCCTGCACCCGTTTCAGCAACCGGAAACGGTCGCGTATCATGCAGTCGTTGATAGCAGCTTTTAGCGTATTTTCGTTATTCAAAACGTCTTTCTGAGAAGTGGTTGACTGAGTCAAAAGAAGTCCTGCTAAATCAGCTTGGTAGTTCTGGGCGAATTCTACCATAAATCACCGAGGTTACGGAAAACACCGGTAAACGGGGGTACGTTATAACCTATACCGGCTAAACATTGACATTGTCGGCAACATTTGAAAGCAGGATTTTGTTCAGATTGCACTCATTTGATCCCAATAGTAAAATTTTGTCCTGATTTAACCCAAAAGGTAATTTTGTTATGAAAAAAGCGCTACTAGGTTTTACCCTGGCAGCCGCAATGGCTGCACCAGCCTTTGCCGCACAGCCAATTCAGCTGTCTGTTCCGGGCAACAACCTGCCAGATGGTAACGTTCAGGGTTTCCGTGCTTCTCTGCTTTACGGTCAGACGCCTTCTGTGACCGGTCTTCAGTTGCCTATTCTGGGTTTGGCTGAATCACAGAATTTCACAGGTTTGAGCGTAGGTATCGCGTTTGGTGCAACACGTGTTACCGGCGCATCGAAAGGTGTGAAATTTGGTCTGGCAAACTGGAACGACAACACGGCGAAAGGTGCTGACTTCGGTTTTGCTAACTACACTGGCGGCCAGTTTACCGGTCTGCAATTTGGTGCGTTTAACTACGCAGGCAGCCTGAACGGCCTGCAGCTTGGCTTTATCAACGCCACTGACCGCATCAACCAGGGTATTCAGATTGGTCTGATCAACTACGACAAATCGGGTACCTTCATCAGTAAAGATCTGCCGGTATTCCCAATCATTAACGCCCGTTTCTGATAACCCGAAGACACGCTAGCGATGAAAAAACAGGGAGTTTGAGACTCTCTGTTTTTCA
Organism: Photobacterium sp. GSS17; assembly: GCF_028621875.1. Taxonomy (NCBI): domain Bacteria; kingdom Pseudomonadati; phylum Pseudomonadota; class Gammaproteobacteria; order Vibrionales; family Vibrionaceae; genus Photobacterium; species Photobacterium sp. GSS17. The sequence goes on from NZ_CP117517.1 coordinate 1,962,662, forward strand.
TGCTGTTTATTGTGTTGGTTTATTTCGTGATTTTTTCTGTATTAATCCCTGCCTGCACTTTTCCTTGCCTGCCGCCAACATGTTTACGGATGCCGTTACCTGTGTTGACAGGCTCTGCTGTCCATTCGATGCCCCATCGACAGCCCTCTATTTAAATGTTGAAAACAAACCCTGAAAGCTATTTGTAAAAACTACTCGTAACAGCTAAACGTGAAAACTTATCGCCTAAGAAAAACGTGAAAAACATCACGCTTTTCAGGAACTCATCTCGCCAGAGGCAGTCATAATTTATGTGGCTAAATTGATTATCAGACGCCACACTCAATACAGATCCATTTTCAGCAGTTCAGAGGCAAGCATGTTACACAAGTTGCGTACCCTGTTTCAGCAGGTCATGAATGACGGCGACGCCAGCGGCGTTTCTGACACCCCCTCTCTGCATTTGGCTATCGCCAGTTTGCTGTGCGAAGTCGCCAGTGCTGATCACGTCGAAGATCACCGAGAAGCCCGGGCAAAAGAGCATTTGCTGGTGAATTTACTGGATATCAGTGAGGATAATGCGCGGGCACTGTTAGAAAAAGCTCAAAAGCAGAGCGATCTGTCTGTGTCGCTGTTTGAGTTCACCACGAACCTGCGGTCACTTTCTCAGGAACAACGCTACGACCTCATTGAAGCCATGTGGCAGGTCGCCTATGCCGACGGTACAGCTGACCCAATTGAAGAGGCCGTCATTCGTCAGGTCGCAGAACTGATTTACCTTGATCACTCAGCGTTTATTCGTGCCAAGTTATCAGCGCAGGAAGCGACTGACAGCTAACACCTAACACCTAACACCTAACACCTAACAGCTAACAGCTAACAGCTAACAGCTAACAGCTAACAGCTAACAGCTAACAGCTAACAGCTAAAACAGTAAAGCGCGATGACTGGATATACGACCAGTCACCGCGCTTTATCTTTTCAGTCAGTTCATTGGGTTATTTAATGTCGATAAGTCTGCTCGCTTTGCGATAGCGAACTTTCCATCCTTGCCAGCGAGGTAGCTCCCAGCGTTTCGGATCGGCTTTGCGGTTTCCGGACTGGTAAACCGCCACCACCTGCTTTTTAGCCAGATGGTATTCAACATGCATTTTCAGATCGGTCAGGTTAACAAACTGCGGAAATTCGCTGTCAAAATCCTCCCGCTCCCATGCCGGAATCCCCTCAAAGTGAAAGTCATCGCCGGAAAATAAATCCAGATCATCAGCCGATTCTACCCCAAGCGCTTCCAACTGTTCATTTAACCACGTACGGATCTCAACCGGGGCGTTGTCCCGCTGACAGGTTTCACTTTGATAACGCCCCAAAGCCAGATACAGGTTCCACTGATGGATATCAGCTTGCAGCTTTTCCGCCAGCCCGTCGAGAAGCGTACCGTTCAGCACCATATCTAGCAGTGCGCCGCGTGCAGAGACACCTTGTGGTGCCTGCCAGCAGGAGTCGATAACGCGGCCGGCATAAATGCGCTGATGCTCAACCAGACAACCATCGTCGGTCACTTGCGTCCGGCCAAAGGCCGATTCACCAAAACCGAGCTCATTCAGCCAGGATAAAGGAACCGGTGCCATACAGGTTGCCAACACCAGATTTTGCTTCACGCCTTTACCGGGCAACGCAAACTGATCAAAAACAATCGCCGCTTCTGCTGTTTCGGCGAATCGGCTATCCCTGCCGATATTCACTTCCGCGTACCCGTTCCCCAGGGCCTGTCGCCTTTTCTCCCTGCGAACAAACACCAGTTCCGGAGCAGTGCTCATCACCGCTTTCAGCCACCCTTCACGCTTTACCGAGGTGGCCACGTCAAGGTCTGGCAGAGCCAGTGCATCGCGAATCTGCTGCGACAGCAGACGTGCTTCTGTCAGCACGTCAGAATCAATATTCAACCAGTCCGGGACATCCTGACGAAGCAGCTTAATCAGCGCCATCGCGTCGCAATGCTGCGGTTCCCATTGCGACAGTTTCTCTCGCTTTTCTTCGCTATTGGGCATTTGCCACACTTTTTGATACACACTCAGAGCGGCGGCCACATCCACCATCTCTTCCCGGCTGGCTTTATCCGGCATCGCGCTAATCAAATGGGCAAAAAGCGTGTCGATGGGTAACGGGTAGAGAATTTTTCCGTAATCGGTTGCCAGCCCCTGCGTATTGATGGCCTGCATTTGCAATAGTTTTTCCCGGGCCAGTAGCATCGGTTTTTCCGGCACCGGATCAACAAACGACAACTTATCAAGCACATACCCGCTACAGGCTGCCGCCAGCATTGGCTCCACCAGTTCTTCTCGGTGCAATTCCGGTGGTGTTATGGCTTCTAGCGGTGCCGCTTTGCCGTACAAACGCAGGCACGTTCCGTCTGCCACTCGCCCTGCCCGGCCTTTACGCTGCTCCGCACTAGCTTTGGAAATGGCATGCAAACCCAGCACGGTACGACCATTTCGCTGATGCGTCCGACGTTCCAGCCCGCTGTCGATGATCAGGGTGACCCCGGGAATGGTCAACGAGGTTTCAGCCACATTGGTCGCCAAAATAACCCGCTGTTTGTGGCTAATGGTCAGCGCCCTGTGCCGCTCATCATCTGAAACCGACGCATGAAGAGGAATGACATCCATTTCTCCGCAGTCCAGCTCTGCTGCCAGTGCCTGTCGTAACGCAGACTGACATTGGGCAATTTCTTTTCGCCCCGGCAGAAAAACCAGAATATCCTGGTGCTGGCGGTAATGTGCGACTACCGTTTGCTGAATTTTCGTTTCCAGATGGCGGATATCAGGCATATTACGCGCATCCTCAGCCAAATGATTCACTGTCACCTGGAACTGACGGCCTTCCGCTCGCAGGCAAACCCCACCGAGGTAGGCAGTCAGACGCTCACTGTCCAGCGTTGCAGAAGTCACCACAAGCCGGTGACGGTTCTGCACTTTCAGCATCGCCAGCAAAAGATCGGTATCCCAGCGTCGTTCATGGAACTCATCAATAATGATCGTTGCAAACTGCGCCAGCTGATTTTCACTTAGCCAGCGCAAGGCGACACCGGGAGTCACAAAAACAATGTCTGATGCCTCACTGAAACGGTTCTCAAACCGAATCGCGTACCCCACCGACTGACCAATCGGCTCTTGTCGCTCACCGGCAACAAATTCAGCCAGAGACCGACAGGCAACCCGCCGCGGCTCAACAACCAGCACCTTACCACGCCGTGCCGCCCATACCGGCAGACGGGTTGATTTCCCCGAGCCGGTTTCAGCGACGACAACCAGGTGTTGTTGTTCAACCCGGGCTAGAAATTCAGATTGGATATCATCAATAGGAAGTGAAACAAACATGAAGTAAACGCCGGTTAAATCAGGGTTAATCGCTTTTGCGCAGGTTTTCATCCAGCTCAAGGCACAGCAGACGGAGTGCTTCAATGCTCTCTGCCGTCATGCTGGAACGTGACTCGAGTTGAGCCGTGAGTTCGTTCGCCTCATCTTGCAGCTGACTGCCTTTTGCCGTTAAGGAAATCACTTTTTTTCGCTCATCCAGCTCAGAAACCCGCCGGGTCAGCAAACCCTTTGATTCCAGACGCTTAACAATTGGGGTCAGAGTGCCCGAATCCAGATGCGTATCGTTGGACAGATCTTTCAAACTTACGTCATTCTGGCACCAGAGCGAATGCATCACAATGTACTGTGGGTACGTCAGATCATACTCATCCAGAATGGGACGAAACGCTCTCACCAGAGAGTTCGTCGCGGTATACAGCGCAAAACACACACTATCAGATAATTTCTGGGCCATGTATTCATCCGTTTTTGAACGCCCAGCCGATATTAACTGGGTCTGTAAAAGCTGTTTTTACAAAAGCATTGTTGATTAATGCAATGTTTCTTAAGCAAGGTCACGATGTTAGCAAATTTCACCTCGGCAAAATAGTTTGCGAGCAAATTATTTTTGAGCAAAATATCTTGCACTCTCTTTCCTACCCGGGTAAGTTACCCACAAATGATTTGCGCACAAATTGTTTGTGGGTGACTTATTTGGAAACCAAGAAATGAAGTCTGATACATATCGAATCTGAAAAATTGTGCCTTCAATATCCCTGTGTCCTGATGTCGCAACACGCGCAGCCAATACAGGGAAAAGAAACAAAGAGAGAAAGAACATGATGAACAGCCAACAAATCCATCTTGCTTCACGCCCGACAGGCATGCCTTCCCAAGCGAACTTTAAAACGGTAGACGTCACATTGCCTGCTCTGCAGGAAGGTGAAGTGCTGGTTAAAAATACCTGGATGTCCGTTGACCCTTATATGCGGGGCCGCATGATCGTTTCGGATTCCTATATCCCCCCATTCCAGATTGACGAAGTGCTGGAAGGCGGTGCCATTGGTGAAGTCATTGAATCGATGAATGCGCAATTCCCAGTCGGTGCAAAAGTCAGCAACATCAGTGGCTGGCGTACAACATTCATCAGTGATGGCAGTGATCTGACTCAGCTGCCAGCGGTTGGCCTGCCTGATCAACATTTTCTGGGTGTGATTGGCATGCCGGGTCTTACCGGCTGGGTCGGTCTGTTTAAAGTTGCCCAGCTTAAACCAACAGACACCGTGTTCGTTTCCGCTGCATCCGGCGCTGTAGGCAGTGTGGTATGCCAGATTGCGAAACTGCATGGCTGTAAAGTCATCGGTTCTGTTGGGTCTGATGAAAAAGCGGACATGGTCAAAGCCATGGGCGTTGATGCCGTCATCAACTACAAAAAGGTTGATGATCTGACTCAAGCTCTGCGTGACGCAGCGCCTGAAGGCATTGATGTGTACTTCGAAAATGTTGGCGGCGCACATCTCGAAGCGGCATTGAATGTGATGAACCCTTACGGCCGCATTCCTGTGTGCGGCATGATTGCTGACTACAATGCTGAAACACCTCAACCAGGACCAAGCAATCTGCTACTGATCAATACCAAAAAACTGACTTTGCAAGGTTACATTGTGATGGATTACTGGGATCAGTACGGTGAGTTCGTCGAGCAGATGGGCCAGTGGCTGAAAGAAGGCAAAGTCACTTCGGAAGAAACGGTCTACCACGGTCTGGATCAGGCGGTTGATGCTTTCATTGGTCTGTTTGAAGGCAAGAATAAAGGCAAGATGCTGGTTAAGATCTAATTAAACGCCTGCTTTTTACATGATATTTGAAATCTCGCTTCTTCTTTTTATCTGGTAGTAACCATGTTCCCCTGGCAGTTGGCACTGTCGGGGGCTTTTTTTTGTCCATTCAGATGAAAATCCCCTACTTTTGCTGTTGTGATTGATCATAACCCATTGACTTTTATTCCTGACTCCCTAGCCTTAAAACATCTAACCAAAGAGGCTCGTCACATGACCCGCAAAGAAATTTTTAACCCTGAACTGTGGGATGAAGTCCCAGGTTTTGAGTTTGAAGACATCACTTATCACCGTGCCAAAAACCAGGGCACAGTCCGCATCGCCATCAACCGTCCAGACTGCCTGAATGCATTTCGTCCGAAAACAGTCGATGAGCTGTTCACCGCACTGGATCACGCCCGTCAATGGTCTGATGTTGGCTGCGTATTGCTGACCGGTAACGGTCCGTCACACAAAGGTCAGTGGTCATTCTCGTCGGGTGGCGATCAGCGTATTCGTGGCAAAGACGGCTACAAATATGAAGGTGAAGAAGCCGGTAAGGCAGATGTCGCCCGCATGGGACGGCTGCACATTCTTGAGGTGCAGCGCATGATTCGCTTCATGCCTAAAGTAGTGATTGCTGTCGTGCCCGGCTGGGCCGTGGGTGGGGGCCATAGTCTGCATGTGGTGTGTGATTTGACACTGGCTTCGAAAGAACATGCCATTTTCAAACAGACTGATCCAGACGTTGCCTCTTTTGACTCCGGCTACGGCTCTGCTTACCTGGCAAAAATGATTGGCCAGAAACGTGCCCGAGAGATTTTCTTCTGTGGCTTTAACTACAGCGCCCAGGAAGCTTACGAAATGGGCATGGTAAATAAAGTGGTTGATCACTTTGAGCTAGAAGATGAAGCACTGCGCTGGGCCAAAGAGATCAACAGCAAGTCACCGACAGCAATGCGCATGCTGAAATACGGCTTCAACCTGCCTGATGATGGTTTAGTTGGCCAGCAGTTATTCGCCGGCGAAGCCACACGATTGGCATATGGGACCGATGAAGCGCAGGAAGGCCGCGACGCCTTTTTGGAAAAACGCGATCAGGACTTCAGCCGCTTCCCTTGGCATTATTAATTCGCCATATTGTTTTATTTCAATAAATTCAATGCCCTGGATTCGTCAGGGCATGTTTTTCTGTTCTTGCGATGAAAGACACGTGAACAAAACATACAAAACACACAACAAAAACAATATATCCACCAAATTTTAACAAAAAGAACATAAATCACACACAATTGAGTTTAATCTCACACCAGACCTTTTCCTTCACCACTTCCCGCCCAAAGATCACAGAATAATTATTTTTGTAAAACAACAACAAAACAGATATAAAACAAAATCAGAACAAAACAAACAAAGATGAAACATTATTCATTTTACCGTGTTAAATCCTGTAAAAAGATGCATAAAAACATGATCAAATTCGCGAAAAATGTGCGCATTCCCTTTGAATAATCAGCACGGTAGATCTACGATTAGGCCCTAAATGAAAAAAGTCATTTTCATTTTTCTCTCACCTTAGGAAACAGAGTGTTTTGCATGAACAACGATAAACGTCCTCTCTACATCCCCTACGCAGGCCCTGCGTTACTAGAAACTCCCCTCCTTAATAAAGGAAGCGCATTCTCTGTTGAAGAACGTATGTTCTTTAACCTGGAAGGTCTGCTTCCGGAAGCGATCGAAACGATCGAAGAACAGGCAGAGCGTGCTTATCAGCAGTATCTGAAGTTCGAAAATGACATGGATAAGCACATCTATCTGCGCAATATCCAGGATACGAACGAAACTCTGTTCTACCGTTTGGTTGAGACCCACATTACTGAGATGATGCCAATCATCTACACCCCGACAGTTGGCGCGGCTTGTGAAAACTTTTCTAATATCTACCGTCGTGGCCGCGGTCTGTTCATCTCTTACCCTAACCGTGACCGCATCGAAGACATGCTGAACAACGCTTCTCGTCATAACGTGAAAGTGATTGTTGTGACAGACGGTGAGCGTATTCTGGGTCTGGGCGATCAGGGTATCGGTGGCATGGGTATTCCAATCGGTAAACTGTCTCTGTACACCGCATGCGGTGGTATCAGCCCGGCTTACACCCTGCCGGTGGTGCTGGATGTGGGTACCAATAACCCACAACGTTTATCTGATCCAATGTACATGGGCTGGCGTCATACGCGTATCTCCGATAAAGAGTACGATACGTTTGTTGACGATTTCGTACAGGCGGTAAAACGCCGTTGGCCTGACGCTCTGATTCAGTTCGAAGATTTCGCTCAGAAAAACGCAATGCCACTTCTTGAGCGTTACAAAGACAAAGTATGCTGCTTTAACGATGACATTCAGGGCACCGCAGCTGTGACCGTTGGCTCTCTGCTGGCAGCTTGTAAAGCGGCAGGCAGCAAACTGTCTGAACAACGCGTGGCTTTCCTTGGTGCTGGTTCAGCAGGTTGCGGTATTGCCGAAGCAATTATTGCGCAAATGGTTTCTGAAGGTATCAGCGATGCCCAGGCACGTAGCCAGGTATTTATGGTCGACCGCTGGGGTCTGCTACTGGACGATATGCCAAATCTGGTTAACTTCCAGAAGAAACTGGTTCAGCCACGTGCCAGCATTAACGAGTGGGAAACAGAAGACACGAACATTTCTCTGCTGGATGTGATGCGCAATGCCCACCCGACGATTCTGATCGGTGTATCAGGCGTACCAGGTCTGTTCAGTGAAGAAGTTATCCGCGAAATGCATCAGCATTGTGAGCGCCCAATTATCTTCCCACTGTCTAACCCGACCAGCCGCGTAGAAGCAACGCCTGCCGACCTGATCCGCTGGACTGAAGGTAAAGCACTGGTAGCCACAGGTTCGCCTTTTGAACCGGTTGTGTTCAACGGTAAGACCTACCCTATCGCGCAGTGTAATAACAGCTACATCTTCCCGGGTATCGGTCTGGGTGTACTGGCTGTTGGCGCCCGTCGTGTGACGGATGAAATGCTGATGGAAAGTAGCCGTGCGTTGTCTGAGTGCTCACCATTGGCAATTAACGGCAATGGTCCGCTACTGCCGCCACTGGAAGACATTCAGGATGTTTCACGCCACATTGCCTTTGCTGTTGCGAAGAAAGCTGTCGAGCAGCGAAAAGCACCGAAAAATACCGACGAGCGAATTAAAGAGAAGATTAACGACAACTTCTGGAAATCAGAATACCGTCGCTACAAGCGTACCTCTTTCTGATCGCCAGCCATTATTCGGCCAGGTATTACTTAATCGTTGTTCCCAAAGCCCGCATTTTTGCGGGCTTTTTTACTATAAGTGACTTAATTTACTGAGAAAATTTAATCCATATATCATACTGCAATCAATATCAAACACAATTTCCCGCAAATTCGGTAAATTTAGCCCTTACTCTAAGAATCTAGCTTCATTGTTACCCTGTTAGCCTGTCTGCCTTTATGCTACTGGTTGAAACTAAGCCGGTTACGACGTACGGCAAATAAAACAATAAATGGAGAGTGCAATGCAAGAGTTGCCCGTTTGCAGTCAATGCGGTCAAGATGAGGAGTTCCTGGTTTCAGAATCAGGGGAATACATCTGTGTCTGTGGCCATGAATTCCATACCGACCCCATTAGCCCATCATCCCTTGATAACAACACGACATCCTCATACCAAGTGACAATGAACTACGTTTCTCCGCTTCTGCATTAACGCCTGAGAAACCGTCATTTTGAATACCCATCTAGCCGCCATACTCTGGCGGTTTATCTTTTCCTTATGAGCACCATTCTCACACTGCAATAAGTCCTGCATACCAAATCATTTTTAAACCTGGAATTATTCACTAATTGTTCCCTTTCTTATTGAATACCTTCTCATATGTTAAGAAATCATCTCAAACACCGCCCCAAAACAAGTTAAAAAACCTAATAAATTGGGTTAAATTGGTGTAAAAGTCAAAATTATTTGATAATGAACAATGTTTTAAACGATCACATTCAGTAACCATTTATACAATTTTAACTCTATGAATATAAAGAAAATAAATTACTGAACAACATTTTTTATTGTACTTGTGTCATAAAACCGTTCATAAAATGTGACTTAGAGCACGCTGAAATCTCGATATTTCATGCTAACTTAGCGTCCCGTCTGAAGATGAAACATCTGATTCTATGTTTCATAAATGTAACTTCACCAAGTTGCACAGTGCTTCAATTTCGCAAGCAATAAAAAATATAAATTCAGAATCGTATTCATGAACTGTCACATAAATGGACGTTCCAGTTGCTTAGGGAATTGTTCGATTTGCTAAGCGTTATATACAGGAAATTACTATGAGTGTTACGAACGGATCTTTCTTAACTTCGCTGAATGACGCATTGAATGGCGTTATTGGTGCTGTTAATGGATTACTATGGGGCCAACTCCTTGTTTACTTACTGGTTGCAGTAGGTGTTTACTTCACTTTACGTCTGGGCTTCATTCAAATTCGTCAATTTGGTCACGCGGTCAGTGTTCTGAAAAGCGGTAAAGACGTTGATAACGGTATCAGCTCTTATCAGGTTTTCTGCACTTCAATGGCAGCTCGTGTAGGTACAGGAAACATGGCCGGTGTGGCTGTTGCCCTTGCGGCCGGTGGCCCTGGTGCGATCTTCTGGATGTGGCTGATCGCCCTGTTTGGTATGTCGACTGCCTTTATCGAATCCACACTGGCTCAGATCTACAAAACCAAAGATATCGACGGTCAGTACCGTGGTGGTCCGGCTTACTACATGGAAAAAGGCCTGGGTCAACGCTGGATGGGTACTCTGTTCTCAATCTGTCTGATCATTGCATTTGGTCTGGTGTTCAATGCCGTACAGGCTAACACCATCACGGATGCGCTGAGCCATTCATTTGGTTTCGACCAGACAATCATGGGGATGATCATCGTTGCTTTCTCTGCCTTCTTTATTATGGGTGGTCTGCGTAAAGTAGCGGCGGCATCAGCACGTATTGTGCCTGTGATGGCCATCGGTTATCTGGCAATTGCACTGCTGATTGTCATCATGAACCTGTCTGAACTGCCAGCAGCTCTGATGCTTATCGTGAAAAGCGCATTTGGCTGGCAGGAAGCGGCGGCCGGTGGTGTTGCTTACACCGTTGCACAAGCGATGCAGAGCGGTATTGCCCGTGGTCTGTTCTCGAACGAAGCCGGTATGGGGTCTGCTGCCAACGTTGCAGCGTCAGCGACACCAAACCCGAACCACCCTGCTTCTCAGGGCTTTGTTCAGATGCTGGGTGTGTTTGTTGATACCCTAGTTATCTGTACGGCTTCTGCTGCCATGATTATGCTGAGTGGCGTGATGAACCAACCTGACGCAGCAACCGGTATCAGCCTGCTGCAACAGGCACTGAGCAGCGAGCTGGGTGACTGGACAACCTACTTCATGGCGGCAGCAATTATTCTGTTCTGTTTCACGTCTATCATCGCGAACTACAGCTATGCTGAAACCAACGTGATGTTCCTGAACGGTAACACGAAGAAAGGCCTGTTTATTTTCCGCCTGTGTGTACTGGCTATGGTAATGTTCGGCTCAGTGGCTTCGCTGCCTGTCGTATGGAACCTGGCAGATGCCTCGATGGGTATGATGGCTCTGGTCAATATCATTGCACTGGTACTCTTGTCTAAACTGGCGATCAAAGTTATCAAAGACTACGAAACCCAGCTGAAGCAAGGCAAAACGCCTGAGTTTGACCGCTCTAAATTCCCAGAGCTGGAAGAACTGGATGGCGCATGGCACCCGGAAGGCTCTGAGCCTGTCACCAGCACCAAATAATAGATTCATCGTTAATGAGCCGGCGACTACGCCGGCTCTTTTTTATGCCAATTCGAGCTACAGCGATGAAACTTTGAGCGCCTGTTCAAGCTTGCGATATCTGTTCTCCGGGATTGTCTCCTCTGACAGTCATTACCTTTACTCACGCTCTTCTCTTTTTCCACCCTACCGTTCTCAGGCTCTCAAGCTCTCAAGCAATCTGACCGGACTCTGTTCTTTCACGATTAAATCGCAGCGTACTCACTACACACTCACTATCGGATAAATGTCCTTACAAGTCAGGACAATTCCCCGATTGCGGCAGCAAATCATCTCCGATATAGTCCCATCGCCAAAATTTTAGGCATTTTGCGAATTTAGCTACATTTTCGACGCTAAATTTTGCAATCAACCAGAAGAATAAGTGGGTATCTGATGCCGGCATCCCCGTAACTCAGGTAACACCCGCCGCTATAGGTAATACAATGACATTTTCAAAGCCTCTCATTTCTTTGTCTGTACTTCTCGCTCTGGCCGGTTGTCAGACCCAGTCACCATCGGATGCACCTTTTTCGTTGACTGTGGCACACATCAACGACACCCACTCTAACTTTGATCCGGTCAAATCGAGTTTCATGGCCAACGAGTTACGCGTCTACAACGAATTTGGCGGATACCCTCGCCTGCAAACGATGGCAGAACAATACCGTCAGGCAGCAGCGTCTGATAACCAGAGTTTTCTGTTTCTGCATGGGGGTGACGCCTGGCAGGGAAGCGGCTATTTCAAGCTGAATGAAGGGATGATGAACGCCGATTTGCTCAGCCGAATGGGCCTGGATGCGATGGCGCTGGGTAACCATGAATTTGACCTGAGCAACGACAAACTTAACCGTTTCATCGGCGAGGTCAACTTCCCGGTACTGGCCGCCAATGTGGATGCCAGTCAGGATCCTGACCTGCGTAACCAAACGAATCTGAAACCTTTTGTCGTCTTTGCTTATGACGGTTACAATAAAACTCCTGTGACAGATCTGGATAAACTGCCGGCAAATTCCAATCTGGTTGCGGTATTCGGTTTAGCCCTTGATGATATGCCTAATCTGGCGCCTAACACCGGCAAAGTCGAATTTCATGATCTGGTGACCTCTGCGCAGGCAACGGTTGATTTCCTGCACGAGAAAGGCATCCGCAACATCATCGCCCTGACCCACATCGGCAACGCGGTGGATCTGGACGTGGCTGCAAAGGTTAACGGAATCGATTTGATTGTTGGTGGCCACTCTCACACGCTGCTGGGTGATTTCACTAACATCGGCCACGACCACAGTGGCAACTATGCGCAGATGGTGAACAATCCGAACGGCCAGAGTAAAACCTGTGTCGTGCAGGCCGGACAATACGCACAGGCTATCGGCCAGCTGAGCGTCAGTTTCGATCGCGACGGCAATGTGATTAGCTGCAAGGGTCAAAACACCCTGCTCAGTAATGACACCTACTTCCACTCGCCTTTGCGTGAAACCACCAGCCAGTTCAGTGCAACAGAGGCTAACACGGTAAAAACCTTTATTGAAGGTGAAGATAACCTTGTTATCGCTGCAGAAGCAGCGGCAATGCGTCAGCTGATCGACAGCAAGTACAAGCCTGCGGTTGAGCAAGCGTATGGCAAAGTGATTTCCCGCGTACCGGAAGAAATCAAACACGAGCGTCGTCCGGGTGATAAAGGCACGGATAAGCACGGCTCTGATGTCGCGCCTCTGATTGCCGAAGGTCAATACTACTGGGCTAATCTTCCAGCCGTTCAGGCCGTCACCGGTATGAAAGTGGATTTTGCCCTGATTGGTGCCGGCGGTATCCGTACAAACTTTGATGCCGGTGAATATCGCGAAGGCAACGTCTCACTTGAAATGCTGCCGTTTTCAAACTTCATGTCTGTCGTACCAATCAAAGGTAAAGACGTGGTAACCCTGATTGAAGGTGCTGTTACGGCCACGCTGCCAGAAGGCTCACACGCAGGCAAATTCCCATATGGCGGTCATCTTCGTTACCAGTTCACCGAAACTGTACCGCATAAAGCGGGGCGCGTTGATTATGTCGAAGTCATGACAGGGACAGAGGATCAACCGATCTGGCAAGCCATTAATCCGGACCAAACCTACAATGTGGCGATCAATAATTACAATGCCAGCGGCAATGATGGCTGGACGCCACTGTTTACGGCACAACAACACCAGTCAGGCCGGGTGGATCTGGCATATGTCGACGGTAAGCTGACGGGCTTTAAAGTGCAGCGCATTGAGGCGGTAAACGGTAAGTACAACGTGCATTACGCCACTCAGGGGCCAGATTGCAAGGCCGCTAATACCCGCTGTAATACCGACGCCCAGGCAGTGATCGACTACATTGCAGATAAGAAACCGGTTTTGACGCCACTGAGCTACGAAGTGGTCACCCTGAATCGCGCGCTTTAAGATTAGTCGTTTATTCCACGGCGCTTTTTACCAAGCTTCTGATTACAGACTCCTTGTCAATAATCAGTCATGCGGAAGTGACTGAATAACCGCTTGAATTAGCTTATAAAACTTGTCGCATAGGCAACTCTGTTGAGCTGATTCCTAATAGCGCCCAAAGAAAAAAGGCTTTCATCATCTGAAAGCCTTTCTTTTTAACTGACGCCTGCCAGATTCACTCAGGGCGTTTTGTATGTCCGCTGCTTATCATGCAGATATGGGGCATAAACCCGCGCCATTTCATCATCAACGGCGATGATCTGCTCTTCCAGATGAGATAGTCGCCCGTCAATAAAGGATGTCACGACTACCCGTCCACTGCCCTGTTTCTCGGTCATAAAGAAATCTGAATAGGCATATTCGGAATAGTAGGTATCACTGTCAATGTCGTAACCTAATCCGGTACAGGACACCTGAATCGTCTTTGCCGCTGCCAGCGCAATAGTGTGCACTTCACAGTTCGGGTTACCCAGCGAGGCATCAACAATTTCTCTGCCCACAGAGTAATAGTTACCTTTATGCAGTTTGTTGTGAACTTGCTTGAGTTGCCGAATGTGCCTCAGCACCCGGTTCACCCGATCAATTTGCTGCTGATCCAGAAAAGCCACTTTGTTGCTTTTTATCGCATTCAGTCGAGATTCGAACTTCAGAATCTTATCAAACTGATGGCTGAACGAACGGCCAATACTCTCATAGTCATACATTTCGCCAACCAGTGCATTGGCACTGGCTGTCGCGATAAAAAATGTCGAACCCAATAGCATCCCTACCAAGGGTCGGACAAATGTATTCATTCTTGGCATCCCTGTCGTTATTAATGAGATAGTGACTTCGCCCCACATTATGCAACACAATTGATAACAGAGTGCGTGAAGCGTCAAATTAATAGCAGATCGACGTCACATTTACGGCGATAAAATTATGTAAGCCCGTGATATAAGGCAAGTTTAGATGAGAATATAAACATCAAGAGGTTTTTCATCCGAGATGTGAGTGAGTCAGCAGAAGATGGGGATTACACCATGCCAATGAATGCAGATCATCCCGGTCTCTGTTCTACGGCCTTTGTGGAAGGAATCGTCAGTACAACTCCCATGTTCAATAAAAAAACAGCCAGCATAATGCTGGCTGTTTGCGTTCTACTTTGCTCAAATTACCTGTAGCACGTTTCACCTATCGCCCGGTTTGCTCAGGGCTATCAGTGATGGACTTTACCATGCCCTTTTCCCGGCCATTGAGCACGTTTGCCGTAATCCAGCGTCACAATGATAGGATCATGGTCTGAAGAAGAATAGATATTGTCAGATTTTTCTAACTCACCCGTGTACTTCTTGCCGTACTCAAACAGGTTACTCTCAGGGGCATTAATGTGCCATGCTTCGACCGCTGCCACTTTCTTCGCCAACGATGAGGTAACCAGAGCGTGATCCAGGCTACCCAGTTCACCTTCAAAGCTGTAACTGTAATCCGTTTTATGCTTCAGGTTAATCAGGCCATAGCCGCGTTCAATCAACTGCCCTTGCGCTTCATACTCTTTGCCGCCCAGTGTTGTGTGCGACGCGGTATAAATTTTGCCACCACGATCTTCAGGATCGAAGCTGGTCAGCGTCAGGATCGGATCTTCCATTCCGTATGAGTTCAGATCCCCCATTACCAGCACGTCTCCTTTCAGGTGACGAATTTCTTCGCCCAGCACTTTTGCTGCAGAAACTCGGAAGTTATTACAGCTACCCTGTACATCTTCTTTTTCAGCAAACTGCGTGTCATCTTCCCAACAGCTGGAACCCTTAGATTTAAAGTGGTTCACAATCACAGTCAGGTCATCTTTCGCACCCGGAATATTAAAGCGCTGCATCATCGCGTGACGCTGATAAGCACTCTTAGTAGCACCATCATTCAGCGGAGCATGCTGTTCAGGCATCTGAATCTGACGGGCATGATTTTTCGCCTTCACCTTATGATGACGGTAAATAATGCCAACTTTGATGGCATCTTCACCGAAATAGGCAACGTTTTCGAATCCCGGCGCATCTTTAAACGTCAGATCTGACTTACGGACTTTCACCGAGCGATAATGATCTTTCTTGTTTGGCTGCGCATCATTTAGCGCCTGAATCAATGATTGCAGCGCACTGTTTTCGTCAAAGCCGTTATTCTCCAGCTCCATCAGCGTGACGATATCGGCATCCATTGCAATAATGGCATTAACCAATTTCGCCTGTTGCATCGCAAACTCTTCAGTTGTCGGTGCTCCGCGATAGCATTTCGCACCAGGTGCAACCACGGCTTCCGTACAGGTTGCGTTCGGATTTCCTGATTCAGCAAAAGAGTTGAAATAGTTCAAGACATTGAAGCCAGCGACTTTCAGGCCGTCGACGTCTGCCGTCTGTGGTTCATCATTTCGCTCGTTGGCTGTGTTGCGCAGCAAATCGCCGCTGGTAATGTGATTCGTTGCAACCAGACGGTACTCACCATAGCTGTAACCTACCATTGCCGTCAGCCCCGTCAACTGATCACCGATTCGCAGATAGCCCGTTTCCGGATTGAAGTTATCAAACCATGGCAGCACACCGTCTGCTGCTTTGAAGTCAGATTCCAGATACACCCGGCTGACCGCATTGTCCGCCGCCATTTGCAGAGCTTCTTGCGTTTCCGCCGCATACCAGTGGGTCGGGTTGTACAGCGGTGTATTATGAGCCAGCATCATGTTGTTACGGTATGACCCGTAATCAAAACTGAAGTTACGGGTCACTACCAGCGGACTGTCCTGATCCAGCAGAACCTGCATTCCTTCATGGCGCTCCAGCGCGTCATGCAGTGTTTCGCCTTCTCGAACACGAAAACGCACCGGAGACGGAATCGGGTAACCCTCTCCCAGCACAGCATATGCATTGTCCTGTACGTCCAGTTGGGTGTTCCCGTAATACTCTTTCACCTTCGCTTCGACGCACACTTCCGCGCCGGGCTGAATCTCAGTCGGAGCCGGGTTGCCGCCCAGATAAACGAAAATGCCGTCAGAGGTGGCTTCATCCCCATCGCCCTGGGCATCCTGCAGGTAGAAACCTTTGTACAAGCTTTCGCCACGAGCGGTAACAATGCCCTGCACAAAGTAAGTTTCCTCACTGTCAAAACGGCCGTCGGGCACTAACGGGCTGCGATTGCCACTTCCCTGTACTGCGTACACCGGCACCGCTTTATCTGGCTGACACTGGAACACAACCGGCGGCTCTGCTTCGCAAGCGTCCAGCCCGCTGCATCCCAGCCCGTCAAAGGTGTCTTTTGCCAGTACAACCCATTGGTCATTAACATCAAATGGGCTGTCGACCTCTGTACGCCCCGTGGTTACTGAAGGATCACGGCGCAATGTGACGTCTTTACCGAAGCTGATCGACTTGCCCAACTGGCCCAGACTGTCAATCAGTGTACCGTTTTCAAACAACGCCACTACGTCGTCGCCGTTGAATGCCAGTTGGCTGGTACCAAAATGCCCGGCCGCTTTTAGCTCTGCCGACGCACTGCTGTGGTAAACCACATAACTCTCGCCTTCAGCCAGTGTTACCGGTTGCAGGCTGATTGGCGCTCTGAAAGTGTCTGACCCGTTCACGGCAAGCTGTAGACTGTAGTCAGAAAGGTTAATCTCTGCCGCTGACAGGTTGGTCAGTTCAATGGCTTTATTATTACCGGAACCCTCGACATATTCCGTAATCATAAGCTGTGCCGACACCGGCGCACTCATTAATGCAAGTGCAATCGCACCGCTTAATGGTTTTAAAGGTCTCATCTTTTACTCCGTTAAAAAATACAAAAGCATCCTAGGCTTAACATATGAAGCCAGAATGACATTTTGCTAATCTGCTGTGCGCCACAATTATTGGTTACTTTTAAAAAAATTAAAAATCTGCCGTTTTTACAATGGTGTATGTTTTTCAGTATAAAAAGCCAAAAAATAAGCATTGATATTATTGTCATCGATTACATGACACCTTCGTGAACAAATTACTGATTAGATTTCTAATAGCAGCTTCATAGTTTTGAAAAAAATGCCCACTACTGTTTCTGACTGATTTAAATAATTGGACAGGACTGCACAAATAATGAAAAAAGTGAAATCTCTTCTGGCTCTTTCGCTGGCACTGGCTCTGACTGGTTGTAATTCATCAGATAATGACGATACCCAAGCCAAAGAAAGCAAAGCCCTCAACCTCACATTACTGCACATTAACGATCATCATTCCAAACTGGATGCAACTGACAACTTCACACTGCTATTGCAGGATAAGGAAACTCAGGTGTCACTGGGTGGTTTCCCTCGACTGGTTTCTAAAGTCAATGAGTTAGCCAGTCAGCATGAAAACGTCCTCAAACTTCACGCTGGTGATGCGATGACTGGCACCATGTATTACAGCCTGTTTCGTGAAGAGCTGCCGGATACCCTGATGATGAATCAGGTGTGTTTCGACGCTTTCGCTCTGGGTAACCATGAATTCGATGATGGGAATACACAGCTTTCCCATTTCATGGATAAACTGGCTGAAGGTAATTGCGGAACACCTGTGCTGGCTGCAAATATTGAAGTACCGGAAACCAACCCGATCTTTAATAAATACCAGCCATACGTAATCAAAGAATTTAACGGCGAAAAAGTCGCCATTATCGGGCTGGATATCTCAGGAAAAACACAGGCCTCCTCTTCTCCTTCGGAAGATACGGTTTTTCTTGATGAAGTCGAAACGGCACAAAAATATATTGATCAACTTAAAGCTGACGGCATCAATAAAATCATTTTGCTCTCTCATTACACCTACAAGAATGATATTGCCATGGCAAAATCTCTGCGCGATGTGGATGTGATTGTGGGCGGTGACAGTCATACCTTACTGGGAAATAAAACTGTTCTTGAGCCACTCGGTTTATTACCTTCCGGTGATTACCCAACTATCGTCAATAATGCCAGCGGCGATCAGGTATGTATTGTTCAGGCATGGGAAAATGCTAAAGCACTGGGAGAACTGTCCGTATCCTTCAATGCAGCCGGTCAGGTTACCGAATGTAGCGGTCACCCTCACCTGATGCTGGGTGATACTTTCCAGCGCGACAAACAACCGGTTTCAGAAGCTGATAAAGCCCTGATCGAGACTCAGGTCGCCAATACTGCGGAGCTAAGCCTTGTTGACGCAGATGTAGCAACTGCCACTCTGCTCGACACTTACAAATCTAAAATTGACGAGAAAAAAGCGGAGATTATCGGTACCAGTCTCGACAACCTGTGTGCAGAACGCGTTCCGGGCCAGAACCACCCTCACGGGGATATTTGCCTCGCCAATTCACCGGAGCGGGATTTCCTCAATCAGCACGGCAGTGTCATGGCTAGCATTGTCTCAGAAGCTTTTAAAGCCATGTCGCTTCGCTCTGATATTGCGATTCAGAACACCGGCGGCGTTCGTAACAGTATCCCTGCCGGTGACGTCAGCGTCGGCCACGCCTTCGATGTGCTGCCGTTTACCAACTTGTTGGTGAATCTGGATATGACCGGACAAGAGATCCTCAATACCATTGAAGATGCGATTGATAACGTGGTTGTCAACAATTCCACCGGCGCTTTTCCGGCCGCTGCAAATCTACGCTTTGACCTGGATATGACAGCCGCTAAAGGCAGTCGTATCAGCAATGTGGAGGTTCGCCGACGTAATGAGAGCGTCTGGTCTCCGATTCAGTTGGATGCCACATATGTCGTGGTAACCAATGATTTCATCGCCGCTGGCGGTGACCGTTATGACGCAATGGTGCCGGTGTACAATGACCCTGCACGTCGTGAAGATACCGGGTTGCTGTACACGGATTCGCTGATTAATTACATCAAGGCTATGACCGCTGCCAATCAGCCTCTGTCTCAGCCAGCAGCCTCAGAGATGATGGTGCAGTCCTACACACCGCTGCCTTAAGCTGTCATTTCAGGTTTTAGCCCTTACAATCAGTCTGTTACCCCACAGCCGACAATTTTGTCGGCTGTGTTTGTTATGCCACGTCACATACCCGTTTCACAGGGTCAGCACTCACAACAACTTTTCTATTGTCGCGACAATCAATGGATCATCCGGCGTGGTACGACTGGAAAATACGGCCACGGCTTTACCATTTCTATCGACAATGTATTTAAAGAAGTTCCAGCTTGGAGCAACACCTGCGTCATTAGCCAGTTGCCTGAAAACCGGGTTCGCCTGCTCACCGGTAACATGGCTGCGTTCAAGCATGGTGAAGGTCACACCGTAATCGAGATAACACACTTTGGCAGAATCCGCTTCACTGCCTCTGTCCTGCCGGAAATCATTCGACGGGAAACCAATGACAGACAACCCTTGCTGACGATAACGCTGATGCAGTGCTTCCAGTTGTTCAAACTGAGGCGTGTAACCGCACTGACTTGCCGTATTCACGACCAACAACACCTTGCCACGGAACTGAGCGCACAGGTCAATCTCATCTGACGAATTGAGCTTTTTAAATTGATGGGACAATAACTTGCTGCATGTCTGTTGCTCAATCTTTGGCTGGATTTCAGTAGCAGGTGAATACGTCTCTGCCAATGCTGCACCAGAAATCACTGCAATCGAACCAAGCGCACCATACCTGAAGGCTATACCCCATAGAGCATGACGCCATAGAACCTGACGAAATAGAACATGACGCCATAAAGCAGTACACCTGAGAATCGTACGCGTAAGAACGGTACAAACAAGAACCTTACAACCCAGCCCAGTACGCCCCAATACGGTACAACCCAATACACCACGTCCTAATCGTGCCATCCCCTCCAGCAATCGCCCGCTGACAAGCTTGACTAACTGTCCGTGAGTACGTGCAGTTCTCTGACTTAACAGTAACCATTGGCATTGCTCAAACAACCCTATTTTCATCGACATCCTCCTGCTCACGATCATTGATCAACCAGCCCTGTCTGCGAACGCCCATTTTCTGATGCCAGAGATACTGATACCCGAGTGACAGATACCAGAGTTACGGATAGGCTCATCGGCAGAATGTTTGTGAATCTCTGACAAGGCATACGCAGCCCCGTACAAATGTGATCATAATTCATACAGTCAGGTCTGGCTGACTTTCACCTTGCTCCCCCCTCCAGTACACTGACGCCCCACAACCATTTGCTGAACGCCTGAGGACACCATTGATGCAACAAGTAAACATCATTCCTAACCCGGAAATTGCCATTATTTTCAAAGACTGGGCAAATGACTGGGCGAAAGAAAGCGACCCAAGCAAAAAAGACATGGCGACAAAGTTTTTCACTGTCTACAAGCTTGCCGCTGAAATGTTTATCAAAGGCGGTGAGGTCGATATCCAGTTTCTGTCTGCTCTGTTTGAAGACTGTAAACAAAAACTGGAGCACGCTCAGGAAATGAATGAAAAAGTCCGCTCCGCGCTGGGTGATGACACAGAACGTGCCGAAGCTATCATCAAGAAGATTACCCATACCGCACAAGACGCGGCTCACGTTGTCCGCTATCTGGGCTCTTTGCTGCAGCCAACCCAGAAATCCTGAGGGTTTTGTCGCCGGCCTGTTTGCACGTCACACAGCAACAGACCCAAACATGACACCTACACTGTTTATGTCAGCAGACAAAGAACGCCAGGCAGTAGCCTGGCGTTTGTCTTTATTGACGCTGGTTGTTGTATCTCATTCCAATTGTTCTCACCCCTTTGCTTATCTGAAACCAAGCATTCATAACCCAAAACTCAGAATAGAAACTCAGGCAGGCAACCAAAGACACACAACTCAAGGCGCTACAGAGCTATTCACCAGACTATCACGGTCATGCAGGCGCTCCAGCGCTTGTACCCTTCGCCACTGTTTTCTGGCAAAAGAAGACTCGCGCAGCCGCCCTATCTGCAGCTGCTTATCCGATTCAGAGAGCCCCTGTGTAGCAAGCATCTCCTGTCGTTCCGCCAGATACGCTGTCAGATGATCATTAAAGGTTTCTCTGGACCGATCCAAATCAGCCAGCCTTTCAGCTGCGGCTTCCCCCACCAGCGCCGAACGCAAGATATAACGTTCTTGCTCCGGCAGGGCTTGCCCCGATGTCAGCTGTGACGCCAGACTGACATTTCTCTCAGCCTGCTGAATATAGTCCGGCTGACCAGCCAACAGCACTTGTGCCCTATCGCCAGCCTCTTCATCATCCATTGCCGAGGAAGCTATTTGCCGTTTATCAATAGCCAACTGACGCAAGCGGTTTTCATCAGCAAACAACATCTCAGACTCATCACCCGTAAAATAGCGCGCCTGCAAGTCAAGAATTTGCTGATGAAGCTGGCGCAAAGCGTCTACACCGACAGCCTCAGTACTCATGGGCACAACATCAACTGATTCAATTTCGGCAATAATTGGCTCTGTGACCGACGACGGAGAGGAAGCGGGTAACGACATATCTGCCAGCGCCCTTTTGTACGCGACATATTGATCAAACAGCCTCATCACGTCTGCTGTCGGCAGCGCTTCAGGGGGCAAGGTGGTGTCAACATATAGCTGGAGAGCCTCGCGAACCGTCGTAAGATCCGACTCACCCAATCCGGACAGCAGATAGTCAAACAAAGACTTGTAAGAGGCAGTGTCAACCATAGTGTTAAGCTGTGAAGGCACTTGTGCCACCGGCAGATTCAAGGCTTCTGCTACAGATGTCTCAGCAGAGGTTTCTCCTACCTTAGCAAAACCAAGAACGGCGCCTTCCTGGTTATCGGGGGCGTAAGAAGGTTCAGCCTGGTACGGCAATAAAGCCTGGCTGTTAAGCGCGCTTTGGTAGCCAGCAAAAGACAAAGCCGCAACTCCCGCACATAACAACACCCCAAGCCTGCTCTTAATTTGCGCTTTTGCGTTCCCAGCTTGATTCTGCACATGCCGATTCTTCAAAGCCAAATCCTGCAAATACGATGGCCTGACAGCCAGTTTTCGGGTGGCCTCACCGACACGGCCACCCCAACCTAAAGATTGACGATGTTTCACCATCACATCCCCCCTTACAAACCTTGTAACTTCAGGCGGTTTGCATGCTGGCGATACAACGTCACCGGATCAGTTTCAAACAGATGATGAATACCCAACAGGCCGTTGATTTCATCCAGATGATTCATTTTGTAATCATCGCGAATGACTTTGCCTAAGTGCGCACTACACACCCCAACCAGCCCGTCACTCGGTCCATCAAACACCCAGCCGAGCATCGTCATGGCTCCATCTGTCGGGTCAAGCACATTAGTAAATGTTGCAGATCCCGTCCAGGAGTAGTAATACACCCCATTGTCAGCCAGAAATTGGCCATCACCACAATCGCTGGTAGGTACGCCTTCCGGATAGTCACGATTAAACGCCAGTGATCCAGCAGTTGTCAGCGCCTCCAGTGAAGCCAGAGGATCTTGCTCAAGATTATGGCCGCCTGACAACAACCCAATTAAGGTAGTCAATCCTTCAGCCATTTTTACAGCAACGCCTTCTGATATAGAGCCCGGCGGCACAGCCCCTCTAAGCACATCCGCCACACGAGATCCTTTATGAACGCCACCCACACTGGTGACCGACGCAACAAGATCCGGGCGTACAGACGCCACATACCGGGCCGTTGGGCCACCGTGACTATGGCCGATCAGGTTGACCTTCTCTGATCCGGTCGCGGCCAGCAGATTTTCGACCTGCGCTAATAGTTGCTCCCCCCTGGCTTCTGTACTGTTTGTTGCTGATACCTGTGCAACAAATACAGCCGCACCATCTTTGGTCAACGAATGGGGAATGCCGTAGAAATAATCGACGCCAGCCAGACTATCAAAGCCAAATAAGCCATGAACCAACACAATAGGGTATTTCGTTGCGGTATAACCAGATAGTTCCAATGAGGATGCGCTGGCTGACGCAAAAACGGGGGCAGAGGCAACACTACCTGCCAACATGGCAGAGATGATGATTGTTTTAAGTTTCACGTTATTTTCCTTTTAATTACAGACGCTTTTAAAAGGTAGATGAACAAATAACGTGCAATCACGGGAACATTTAAGCTGAATGAATAACTGTGAACTCTGGCTCCATATCAACATTTTGATGTAACTCTCAATAAGACAGGTCACGCAAAAGTAGATACCGAGCCATATCCCATCAATATGCCATTAGTTGCAATAAAATTTTGACATAAATCCGACAATTCTTTTTTTAAACTAGGTAATACTAAATAAAAAAGTACAAATGTCGCTAAGGAGCAAGTGATGGACCAAGCAATCGGGCTAAGAAAGATTTTTGCCAGAAAACACTACATCAGTCGTGTTCGTTCCTGTCAGAAGAAAATTCGCCAGGCTATTTCAAGAGGTAAAACGCAAGAGGTTCCTTCTCTGCTTGCGCAGCTGGAAATCATGCAGCGAAATCTTGAAGCGACCTATCAGTCGTAGTCATCAGTCGTGGTTAATAGTACAACGTTGTCTGTATATACCTGGGAAGCAAGCTATCGTCCGTCAAGATGAGATGCGGGGGCTGTATCGCCTATGGCATTAACAGCGCCATAAGACGCCATTCTGTCATGACCTACCGGTGATTGACTTCACGATGACGACGCTGGTCAACACAGCAATATCGGCATTTTCCATTGGTCATAAAACCCGTGGGTAAATAGCACTGACAACGACGACAACTTGTGAACTGCTGATCACAGAGCAGGCTTAGCATCGTGTTGATCGCCTCGATGACCTGCGCACGCTCATATCTGGCATAGGTTTGCCATTCAGGTTCAGGATCAGCATTGGGATAATAAACCGGATAACACACCTGCAGCGTAATGGGTTTAAAATTCTGGTCGCGACATACCCTTTCAACATCCGGTTCATCACAGTCATTAAAAAAGTTGATAGGCTGTAATGACCGCATTCGAATATACGCACACGGATTCTGAAGCTGCGACAGCTCCAGATAATCGAACCGCTCAATACCGTGGCTAATCACCATACTTTCGACATACACCAGCACACCCTGTACCAGGTGATCATCTAAACATACAGCCCCTTTCGTCAGAGCATGATGAATCGTTGTGAGTTGCGCGTTCGTGAAAACCACGTAAGGTGTACCTGTCTATCGTTGTTTTTTATCGTTTGATTGAGCGAGCACCATGCTGGTGCCGGAAGGGATAATACGTTTTAGCCGCGGAGTATTGTCCACACTCCAAACAGGATTTCACCATTAATTTTATATTTAATTGTATTTGTTTGGCGTTTTATTCTTCAACTCTGCCTCGACACAGGTTGCAATCTAACAGTCAAACAATTGTATTTATTGCATTTTTACTGGAATAGAAAGCAGCAATAAGGCACACAACTGGACAAAAAATCTTAAAAATAATATTGCAATAGACTCAAATCAACTTTCCGGACTCTATATGGTTAAGTCATGTTGTTGATCTGACTTGACATGCATTGTCCGCATTGGTCTAACGTCAGTTTCAAACAAAACAAGATCGAGAAGAGTAAAGTATCACTCTAACTTTCACAAAAATTATGTGGGGTAGACACTGGCAGCAACGACTTTTGAGGTGATAGCAGCATATACACTAAACTCTATCAAGAAAAATCCACACAAGCCCCAGGGCTTTCATAAGACATTGAATAATTGAGTCTATTATTTAGCCACTTCAACATTAATACTGCCAAGAAAGCAGCGATTAACCTCAGAAATTTCCCAAAAATCATACAACGCGGTTTATTAACACCCCAAATAGATTATATATTGCACAAAAAATAATTAGCTTTATTTTTTATTTAGTCTGACACCACGCTTCTGTAGCCTCTTCAATGTGAAATAATTGTACTTTACACATAACGTGGTATTTACCAGTCCTACGAATCTGACAACAAAAATTTCTTTGATAGAAGTTTTCATGCTTGACTTGAAGAAAAGTCTACCAATCAAATTTTCATCTTTTGGTAGTAATCCAACTCAACGCCAACCGTTATATTCATAAAAACATCAATAGTATATTCCAAACGCTCAGCATAAACGAAAGACTTTTCTGACGTAGTGTTTCTCTCTATTTTCTCGTAACCATATACGTACAACCGTATTGGGTTTCTTTCATATAAATGAAACTCTGAAGGGAATAAGTTCGCCCCTCCGCTATTATATAAAAATGCATAGGGTGCAGCTGGCTTAGTTGATAGCTCTGTTTTAAGTACGTTTTTTCATCTAATCGTAACACTCTGATTTTCTTTTAAAAATGATGGGCTAAAATGACTGATGTAAAGCCACCCGAAAAAATTGGGTTCTGAATCAATATTTGACTTGGGTGCATGGGGGTTCCAAACGACTTCAACGCCATCCTTATACCACTCAAAATGCTCACCATTTATCCCCATATATTCCAAAGTAATTATTTTATTAGGTACATTTTCTGATTCGTCAGAAAATGATTTACTACTGAAAAGAAATAGGAAGACAAGGCAAGATAGCCAATATTTTACCATTTATATCAATCCTTGATAGCAACTCAACCAATATGACACAGCACACTTATTCCGATCGCGCTAAGGTTATCTCTATAAAGTTTGAAAAACAAGCCAAATAAACTGAAATTTAACCTTGGGGGGAGTTGCATTCTGCTCAAATATGTAGCATGAATTACAATGGACTGGTAATAAGGCCGTTTAGAGATTGAAATTCTCGCACTCAGCAACCTCTTCTTCCTACAAATCACTTTCAAGTTCTACTTATCAAGCATCTCAAAAATGATTGTAGGTTCATTAAATTCTATAAGCTAAGTTTACTAACCAATATCTCGCTTTTAGCTCTTATCAACATAAACTTAATACGGCATAGTATAAAAATAAGTCAAAAATAACCGCAATTTTTCGCTTAATAACCAGATAATTATCCAACCCAAGGTTACAAAAGTTACGAAAGTGCGACATAGTTACATAATTGAAGTTCTCAATTTCTGCCTGTGTACAAGTTGTTAAACTACCCCCGAAATCACAACAATGAATTACACAGGTGAACTATGTTTTCCAATAACACCATGTCTTTAAAAGACAAACGCATGATGAACATCATCTTTGCGCTGTCTGCAGCGGTGATCCTTCTGGCAACAGTTCAGAACAATATGCCAACAGGAATTATCGGTGCAATCGGTATTATGGCCGTCGTGGGTTATATTCTGAACGTTGCCGGTGACAAAACACCGATCGTTAACCAATTCTTCGGTGGCGGTGCCATTGTCATTATTTTTGGCTCATCCTACATTTTCCACAGTGGCCTGATTCCGCAAGAAACCGCAGAATCCATCACTTCTTTTGTTAAAGGCGGTGGCTTCCTTTCTTTCTTCATTGCCAGCCTGGTAACCGGTTCTATTCTGGGTATGGACACAAACGTCCTGAAAAAAGCAGCCCTGAAATACATCCCGGTGATTTTAGGTGGTGTTGCCGTTGCCTTCCTGTTTGCCGGTATTGCCGGTTCACTACTGGGCCACGGCTTCATGGACTCAGTCATGCTTATTGCTCTGCCAATTATGGGTGGCGGCATGGGTGCAGGTGCGGTTCCACTGGTTGAAATTATGTCTGGTAACACAGGCATGTCAGCAGAGATGCTGATGTCTAAAATGGTACCGGCACTGGCCATTGGTAATGCTCTGGCCATCGTGATGGCAGGTATGCTGGATAAAGTCGGTAACATGTTCCCGTCTCTGACCGGTAACGGCCAGCTAATGCGCGGCGCTGCGGAACCAAAAGCGGAAGAAGAAAACGAGCAGCCAATTTCTATCAATGTGCTGGGTATCGGTGCACTGATGGCGATCACTATGTACTACGTTGGCTCAATGCTGAGCACGGTGATCAGCATGCACACTTACGCACTGATGATCATTTTCGTGGCACTGGTTAAAGTGGCAGGTCTGATGCCTCGTGAACTGGAACGTGCAGCACACGGTTGGTATAAGTTCGTGGTCGACAACCTGACACCGGCGCTACTGGTTGGTATCGGCGTTGCTTACACTGACCTGAACCAGATTCTTGATTCGCTGACACTGGTTTACTTCCTGATGGTATTCGCAACTGTACTGGGTGCCGTAGTCGGTACCGCCATCATCGGTCGTCTGATGGGCTTTAACCCAATCGAAGCTTCTATCACTGCTGGCCTGTGTATGGCTAACATGGGTGGTACGGGTGACGTAGCGGTACTGGCAGCCAGTAAGCGTATGGAGCTGATGCCGTTTGCTCAGATTTCATCCCGTATCGGCGGTGCTTTCATGCTGATTCTGGCAACCATGATTCTCGAATTGCTGTAAACGGCATCAAGAACTCTGAGAGCAGAAATCTTTGCTGCAACAAGCAAACTCAGCAGCAATATGCTTTCGCGCCAGACATGCCGGGCTCTTGCCCGGCATTTTATTGCCAATATAGGCTTGTTCCAAATACCGCCGATTAAATGCGGATTCAGGTTAAGCCGTACCCTTCCTGATAAAGAACACGTTATACTGGCTGGCTTAACGCGAAACGCTGCTTCCGGATAACAACATCATGAAACTGAAGAGCTACCTTGCCCTTTCTACTGTCGCTACCACCTCCACCATTGTCGTCGTGGTGACAACGGTCATTTTCTACTTGCTGC
Source organism: Photobacterium sp. GSS17 (assembly GCF_028621875.1). Lineage (NCBI taxonomy): Bacteria > Pseudomonadati > Pseudomonadota > Gammaproteobacteria > Vibrionales > Vibrionaceae > Photobacterium > Photobacterium sp. GSS17. The sequence continues at coordinate 1,990,806 of NZ_CP117517.1, forward strand.
AGAATGCGCATATCGCGGGTATTCAGGATCGCGGTCTGGAACTGGCACGGGTACTCGCGCACGATCCCGTGGTGATTGAGGCTGTACAGGCCAAAAATCACCAGCAGCCTTTCGCCCTCCAAACTTATATTGAATCGATTCGCAGTAAAACTGACGCCTCATTTATCGTTGTTACAGATAATCACGCCCTGCGTCTGACTCACCCTGATCCCAGTAAAATAGGACTGCCTTTTCGCGGTGAGGATATTACCCCGGCCTTAACTGAAGGCATCGACCATACCAGTATCGCCAGTGGCACCCTGGGTAAAGCTATACGTAACTTCACGCCGATTGTGGCGGACGGGAAAGTGATTGGCGTGGTCAGCATTGGCTACCTGTATGACCGCAGTATCAGCATTCTGCTGGAGCAGTTTGGCCAGTTGGGCAGCCTGATTACGCTTGTGTACCTGATTGGCATCAGCCTAACCGCCACCTTCGTGTTTAAAATGAAGCGGACATTTCTTGACTACGAACCAGAGGTTATCGTCAATAAGTTCCGTGAGCACGAAATGATCCTGAACAGTATCCGCGACGCGATCATTGCCGTGGATACTGACATGCGCATCACCACCGTCAACCACAGTGCCAGTAAAATGCTGTCTATGGGCATTTTTGGCCGCGAAGATTTTATCGGCAAACCCCTGTCCCAGTATTCCGCATCACTCAGCCATCTGGTGCTGTGCAGCCAACAGACATCGGCCGAAGCAACATGCGTAAAAGACACATTCAATATGGGCAAACACGCCTATCACGCCGATATCTACCCTATCACGACAACAAAAGGTACTCAGGGCCATGTGATCGTGTTCTTCGCCAATCTGGAACAACGTGAACTGGCCAGTGAGGTGACTTATCTGAAGAACTATACCGAGTTGTTACGTAGCAAAACGCATGAGTATTCCAATAAGCTCAATGTTCTGTCCGGCATGCTACAAATTGGCCACCATGACGAAGCGGTAGAGTTTATCCAGCAGGAAACCGACAGCTACCAGTCAATCATCCGCAGTATCGTCACTACGGTGCAAGATAGTGCAGTCGCCGGACTGTTACTGGCAAAATTTAATAAAGCGAAAGATCTCGGGGTAACTTTCAGTCTGGATGAAGACAGTAGCCTGAACAGCTACGAAAAAGCGCTGTCAGATAAGTTTGTCACTATCTTAGGGAACCTGATCGATAATGCCCTGCTGGCCGCCTGGCAGAACCGCGATCAGCAGCCGGCGACCGTTCAGTTGTATCTGAGTGACCGGAGCCAGCACATCATTATGGAGGTACAGGATAGCGGTGCCGGTGTGCCGGAAAACATCCATGACCACATTCTGGAGTTTGGGATCAGCAGCAAGGACGATGAACAACAAAATGGCGTCGGCCTCTATCTGGTCAGTCAACTTGTAGAGTATTTTCACGGTAGTATCGATTGGGAGCGGACCGAACATCACACTACCCTGTTTAGCGTTTATCTGGATAAGAACATACAATGACAAAAATTACCGTCATGCTGATTGAGGATGACCTCCGCGCCAGTTATACCCTGGAGTCAACTATCAATCAGCATCCACAGTTTACTGTAATTGCCGCCAGTGAAAGCTATGCCGACGCCGTGCGGCAGTTTGAGATGTACCGTCCTGAGTTGATTTTTGTCGACATCACCCTGCCGGACGGCAACGGATTAGAAGTAGTACGACTGCTGCGCGAACGTCAGGCCAGTTGCCATTTCATTATGACCACCGCCGAGCGAGAAATCGCCACCATCGAAAAGGCCGTGCAGCTCGGCGTAATGGATTATCTGGTCAAACCAATTCGAATTTCCCGGGTCAATCAAGCGCTGGAGGATTTTCTCCGGTACAGAGAAAAACTGACAGCGGCCACCACGCTTGATCAGACGGACATTGACCAGTTACTCCGGAAATGTCCGGCAGCCCCCATCCGTCAGACTCCCAAAGGCATTGATGCCACGACCCTGGCCAACCTGAAAGCGATTTTGCGTAACGAACAAATGGATGATTTTTCAGCCGAAGACATTGGCCAGCGTATGAATGTCAGCCGAATCACGGCCCGACGTTATCTGGAATATCTGGAAACCGAAGGGATGATCCGCTTGGTGCTGAACTATAAAACCGGTGGCCGCCCGCAACGCCGTTATCAGTTAGTGCAAGGGCTTTAGAGACAGCGTAAAAACAGATTAAACTTGGAATGGAGCTAATCGAGAGCAGCCCCTGAACCAACCTCATCCCGTCATCCGAGCAGGAGATGTGTTTGTCTCCTGCTCTCATCCGAACAAGTATTTACACTTTGTCTTGAGACTCTTTATGGACAGAATCACTGTCTATTTAGGGACATTGAAATTTTTGTCATCTTCACAGGTAAAGGTAAAATACCGACTTCTCTCATGAAAATTGGAAAAGCCTTTACCCTGACAATACGCCCCATTCAGCTCATGCATATAAGCCAGCGTGTCTTCATCTTTTACTGAAAAATAGCTGTTGTTGTCGCAAACAATTCGGATTTTACCGTCGTCGCCCTGCGAATAAGAACGTACCTTGGCACCGCACAAGGTATAACTGACCTCGACGTAGTGATCCGCACGCTCATCGATAGATTGCGAACACCCCGTTACCACCAGCGGCAAAAAAAGCATACTCAGCAGTTTTTTCACAGCTACTCTCCTGTTTTCGTACGCAGTACACCTACTTATCAGTGTAGCGTCACCACAAAAAAGTGATGAAATTTTGTCCCAGTCACCAACCAAGTACCTGTCAACAGCAAGGCGCTTCACGTGGGTAGCTATGAACAAGGGCGGAACTGAAAATACAAGTAGTGACAGTGAACACAGGCAAGACGGTTAATTTTTCTGACTAACCGTGCATCGATTTTTTTCTGCCTTTGGGTTCATCAATCCGACGCCGGTGCCAGATCGAATAATGCCGCAGTCCGGCCGGACCATGCGCGACGATGACGGACATCAGAATCACAACGACATAAAGCGCCGCTTTTTCCTCGGGGAGAATAAAGAAGCATGACAGTAACCCAAGCTTCACCAGAGTGAGCACGCCTTTCAGCTGAATCAGCCATAATCGGGATTGCATCAATTCAAAGGTGATCAACAGGATCCCAGTCACCATCGCCATGATCCACCAGTGTATCCAGACTGCTTTTTCAAGCCCGTACAGGATCCCACCTGCACTCCCCGCAACGCCCAGAATATGCAGAGCGCGTACTGCGGTTTTACTCAACCTCTGAATCCAGAATCGGGCTTCAGATAAGCCGTACGATGCTGACGGTTCCATTTCTGATGTTGTGGACGAAGATGTTGTGGGCGAAGAGCTTGCAAGTGAAGCCCTTGTGGTCAATGGTTTTGTACGCGCAGGTTCTCTATAGGAAGAATTTGAACTTGAAGTGCCTGTAATCGAAGCATCTGTACTTAAAGAATCTGCACTTGAAGAAGCAGTCTGTGAAATATCAGTGCATGGCGTATCAGTGTCAGAGCCTGAAATTTTCGCGGCAGGCATGTCGCTGCTATTGGTACAGGAGCGATTAGAACAGGTGCTGTCCGTGCTGGTGCTGCGCGAACCGTTATAGCGGCCTTTGCTGTTTGTATGGGGTCGATTGTAATTGTTCATGGCTATCAGGGTATTCCGACGAGCATTAAGAATACCCTTTATATTACTATGTGTAATTCGTTTTATGCCTGAGTGCTTCGTGAATCTCCGTATTGGCGCCTTATGTCTATTTATAGCCAGAGAGCGGCATGAATGACTCAGTCAAAAAGCAAACCATAGAAATAGACATCGTTTCTTACAGACTTCCAACCAGCTCAGCTCGTGGTTTCGCTCGGGTCAGCGTTGTGATTTTGCCGTCGACGACCAAGTAACAGTCCATCCCAGCCGCCAACGCAGCGGATTGTCCTAATGCTGTATCTTCAAAGACCACACACTCATGTGGCTCCAAACCGATACGCTTGGCAGCTTCCAGGAAAGTATCCGGCTCCGGTTTATAGTTCACAACATCGTCAGATGTCACTAAGGCATCCAGCAACGGCAGAATCCCTGTTTGACGAAGTAATGGCTCGGCATTCATCATTGCACATCCCGTCCCTACCGCGATTTTCTTGCTGTCTTTGTGATCCAGCAAAACTCGGTGTGTCGCCGGAATCAAATCGCCTTGCTCATCCAGTTCTGCGAAAAAGGTGGATTTGGTTTTGGCCAGTCGTTCAACATCGAAATGCTGCCGGAAACGGCGGTTAATTTCTTGAGCCGTGCGTAGCGTCGGCATCCCGCCAAGGCTATAAAACCACTCTCTGTCGAATGGAATTTCATGAATTGCACAGGTTTTTTCCCATGCTTCGAGGTGGGCAGGCATGGAGTCAATGAGCGTGCCGTCCATATCAAAAATAATGCCTTTATAGCGTGATAAATCCATAGTGCTCCTTGTTTTTTATAAGCCGTCTCTCTTTATGTCACTGTCATTTTTAAACAAAATCACAAGTCGTTTTCCGATGCTCTGTCATCGGGAAAATAACGTCAGGGGTCAGGCGATGTACTATCAACGCCTTGTAATGTTCTAACAGTTACTGTCCAGGTTTTCCAGAGAAGAGGCGCTTGGCAGCTTGAAAAGCAACCCTTGCTTGCTCCCTCCATCCCCCCTTCCTTAACACCTTTTCATTCGTGACCTTTTCTTACTCTCGTCTTGTGTGCCCTTGGGGCCGGGCTTCACTGTATCTCTGCCTTGTTTCACTTATATTGCAAAGTGGCCCAATCTTTTGTCTGGCCAGCCTTAACTGACCTTCTTTAAATGGGCTCCATTAACTGAGCTTCTCTAACCGGCCTTCCCCATCACGTTTTCAGATGCGGAATGAATCGGCTTGCTATTATTGGATTGATGAAAAGCCAGCCGTTAAACACGAACTGCAAAAGTTTTCTCATTGAGGTCAAAAACACCGACAGCAACCTCATCACGAGGCATGGTATATAAGGTTTCACCATCAGAACCGTAGATGCGGCTACCTCCCATGCCTTTTATACCCGCATCGTTTACCGAGCACGGCCAGTTGCATTGAATAACCACGCTCTGTAAGTTCCTCGCAATGGATGAAGCGCCAGCAAAATAGCCGCTTTGGCTAGAACCATCATCGCTCCCTTCGCCGTCACCATGGCAGATGTAAGATGGCCAAAGGATAAAGTTCAACGGCGCATGACCGACAGTAGATATAAACCACTCATGATCGTCAGCTTCCCGGCACATAAATGATGTGACGTATGATGAACCCAGTTTGATGATATTCCTCGCTGTCCCCGCAGAGAAAATGCGTGCTTCACTGGGCGTCAATCCAACTTTGTCCCAACGGGTCAGGCATTTTCCTTCTGCGGATATGGCCAGATAACTGTTGTATATGGCTGACTCGACCGTGACCGGTGCACCGATAAAGGCGTTTACCTGATACTTTCGGCACGCCTGAGCAACTAAATTGATGGCGTTATCAACGGTATATTTATCAGACTGAGCGATAATATTCCGATGGAAACCACTCAAGCTCAGTTCAGGGAAAACCAGATAATCCAGATCTTCGTGCTGCGCTATGTACTGACAAATCGTTGCGCTATTTTCTTCTGTCGTCCACTGCATTGGCATTTGGACAATACCTATTTTCACTGAATCTCTTCCTTGTGATTTCATGTTTTTACTTTTTCACTGCAACAAAACTGTTATGAATAAACAACTTAACGAAAAAGCGGTGCCCGAATAATGCGCACCCACAAGTAAACAGACGCCAGTATCAAACTGCACCGCGTTTACTCACTATCAGTAATGCCCTGTGATTGCTACCACCGTTTTTCAAAAAACTGAACCTGCATACCGTCAAAAATTCCGGTTTCTCTGGCAACAAAACCCAGCCTCGCGAGTATGTGTTTTGAGCGCACATTATCGTGTTCGGTTAACGCAAGTATGCGGAAATAACCAGCTTTTTTGGCAGATTCAAGCACGACCTGAGAGGCTTCCGTGGCGTAGCCATTCCCTCTGGCTGACCTTGCCAGCCGATACCCCAGTTCGACACACGGTTCCCCTTGGTATTCAAATGCCTCAAGTCCACAGTAGCTAATTAATTGGCCTGTCGATTTTTCGATCACCGCCAGTTTGCCTGTGCCGTGTAACGTGTAGGCATTCAACAATTGCTCAAAACGCAACTCGGCCTGTGCTGTTGTCATCGCACCCGACGGCGAATATGCCATAAACTCTGCATCTCCCAATAAAGCAGTCATGATCGGTTGATCCGGCCTTTCAAACTGTCGCAGCAATAGTCGAGGTGTGTGGATCATTCTTGTGTCCTTACTGAGTCATGTTTTTGTAACGTGGCGGCGTCTCTACTGCACAACTGCACAACTGCACAAACGATACGAAACGTTCGCCGTTAAAACAGATCGATTTCAGCCCGCTTTTTGACGAAGGATGACAATAAAACAGATTCTGAACCTGATTTCGTGACCCGGAAAGCGCCGCCGCCGCTGGATACCTGGCGAACATTTAAGGTGTCTGCTTTGAGCCTGTCAAACCAGTATGGGGCCAGTGAACAGTGCGCCGAACCTGTTGCGATATCTTCCGGTATGCCAATTTTAGGGGCAAAGTAGCGTAATACATATTCATCAGGGGCACCCTGTGCCGTCACGATAAATGCGTGGTAAGGGTCAATGTCAGCCAGGCTTGAATAGTCGGGCACAAAATTCACAACGTCTTCTTCGCTGTTCACCACCACCACCAGATCTCTGGTTGTGAACACCTCTTGCGGTGAGGCATCCAGATTGACCGACAGCTCAGCCAGTTCGACATATTGTGCTTGCCAGGCCGGTAGCTCAATCTGATAGCGTTGATCAAATCTCGCTACGGTCAGGTTGCCATATTTACTTCGCAACTGGGCAACGTTGTCCCCCCAATGTTCCGCAATCGCGGCTCCCGCTCCCAGGCTGCCATGGCCGCATAAGTTGATCTCTCCAGTCTGTGAAAACCAACGAATCAGGTACGCGCCGGAATCTGCTTCTGCTTCTGAATTAATCCCGACCTCATCCATTGCATTTGCGCTACCATTCACTGCGTCAAAATCGTCCGCAATGACAAAAGCGGTAACCGGTTGAGCAAGCCGAGTGGCAATTTGAAGTAATACCGCATCATCCAACCATGAGTCTAACATCACGACACCACACGGGTTGCCTGATGCGTTTTCACCGCAAAAGACATCATAAATAAATCCCTTAATGATTACTTACCTCGTTTTCTCTCTATGTCTCTTAATTTTCTCAAGTTATCCACTTTCTATTTAGCAGATTCACAACCGTAGTTCGTAAGCCCTTGTGTTCTGTTATCACATAGGAAGTGAATATAAATCAAGCATATAACCAACAATATCACTCTCTGTTTTTATCTCTCGTTTCTCATGCCTTTTTCATCGTTGTTCACTTGAGCCGTTTAGCGCTCTCTTGGCAGACAGATACCTCAGCACATCAAGATGTATAAAAAACAAACAAATCATTTATGACTTTATGCTGTTCACTATGGTCTTTGGGTTGCTATCTGCTGCCCCCTGGAACTTTTTTGTTAAAAAATTTCTCACTCAGGGTATACATTCAGATTTTTTAAATTTATATTCACTTTATTGATATGTTTATTCCCCCGAACAAGCCCGCGACAGACAGGAAGGTTTTATGGCGCAACCAGAATTTAGCTCACTCATACCCATCATCATTACTCTCACTCTCTCTTTGAGTACACGAAACGTTGTTATTGGCCTGTTTGGTGGTGTATTCAGTGGCGTGGTGATGCTGAATGGTTTTTCACTGCTGGATAACTTCGGTGTCATGGTGAAAGGCCATCTGGTGCCTCAACTCACTGACAGCTATAACGCTGGGGTCATTGTACTGCTTGTCTTTATCGGGGGATTTGTTGCGCTGATGGAACAATCTGGCGGCGGATACGCATTTGCCAAGAAAGTGACGCACTGGGTCAGCACAAAGTGCCGGGCACAGATTTCATCCTGGCTCGGCGGCATTTTCATCTTCTTTTCTGACCTTGGTACGCCACTGATTGTCGGCCCGGTCTTTCGTCCGCTGTTTGATAAGCTGTCTCTTTCTCGTCAGAAGCTGGCATTCATTATCGACTCGACCGCTTCTCCGGTGGCTATTCTGATCCCTTTCATCGGTTGGGGGGTTTACATCATGGGTCTGCTGCAAAAAGAGTTCACGGCCTTGCAGTTGGAAGTGACCGACTGGGATGCCTTTATTCAGGCTATTCCCTTTCAGTTTTACGCGTTTCTGGCTATTGGCATTGTTCCTCTGGTTGCGATTAAAAAACTCGATTTCGGCCCGATGGCCGTGGCTGAAGCCAATGCCAAAGCCGGTATTCAAACCGGAGCAAGTACGGAAACCCTGAAACCCTTTACGCATAAAAATGCAAAAGCCTCTTTTGTGTTCGCACCACTGATTGTCATGGCATCAGTACTGCTCATTATGCTGGTTCCTCTGGGGTTTCCCTTCCAGAAAGTCTCGGGGTCTGTTTTCCGTGCCGCACTATCCAGTGCCTATTTCTTTGCGGCAATGACTGTGATTATCCTGATGGCGTATTACGGAGTGCGTAAATGGCAGGACGGTATCAGCGTGTACCTGAAAGGCATGAGCAATATGATGCAGGTAGCTGTCGTGCTGATTCTGGCCTGGACATTAAGCAGCATTGGCAAAGAACTGGGCGCGGCCGCCTACATTGCCGAACAGGCTCAGGCCGGATTTCCGTACTGGCTGGTGCCTGCTGTTGCCTTCCTGCTGTCTGCGATTATCTCTTTCGCGACCGGATCGTCATGGGGCACCTTCGCTATCATGATGCCTCTGGTTATTCCTACCGCAGTGGCGATTGATGCACCTTTATTTGCCTGCATTGGCGCGGTGTTGTCAGGTGGGTTATTTGGTGACCATTGCTCGCCGATTTCTGAAACCACAATCTTGTCCTCGACCGGTTCCGGGTGTGATCAGTTTGAGCACTTTAAAACTCAGTTGCCGTACGCATTGCTCAATGGTGGTATTGCCCTTGCCTGTTTCATCGTCGCCGGGGTGTTTGCAAATCCGTTAGTGCTTGGCATCGCATTAATCAGCCAGCTAGTTTTCGTCTATGTACTGGCCAAATGGCATCAACATAATACCGAATTATCGCAATCCACTACCCAGTCGGAACTGAGGAGTGATAACGCCTAGCTAACTCGTGCAACTATGGTTCAGCAAACGAGAGTGCTAGAGGCTGGAGTTCAGAAAGATAAAGAGGTCAAGACAGTGATCTGAGCTTGTTAACGCTCTTCCTTCAACAAATAATCGCCACGTTAATTCGTGGCGATGACTTTCATACGAAGTGATGCGAAAGGCGTTTTAACCTCAACCACGTAAAATCGCCAACCAGATATCAATGAATACAGTGAGTCGTACTTATTTCACATCCAGTTTTACCAGCCCCCACTTTTGCGCAATCCGGTCAAAAAATCCCTGTGTTTTTTTCAACTCAATCCAATGGTTGACGAAATTGATCCACGCCTGATCATCCCGGGGCAATAACATGGCGATAGGTGTCGGACGCCGCATTCCATCCACACGTGCTATCGCCAGCTGTGGATATTGGCTGACCAATGTCGCCGCTTCGATGTTAGAGGTAATAATGGCGGTCGTTTTATTTTCCAGCAGAAACTGATGCATGTCAGAAGGACCATCGACGCTGTGCTGCCTGGCATTGGGCAGCAGATCTTTCACAATATTTTGCTGTACCGTACCGGCCTGAGACGTCACGATCACTGACGAGGAATTAAAGTCTTGCCATTGACGAAAACGAGGGGTGTTGGTTTTTTGGATCACCGGAACAAACGCCAGATAAAAGTAGGTATCACTATAGCCTGCCACTCTGGCACGATGCATATTGAGTGAAGCACTTCCTGTCATGTCATATTTTTCTGTCACCACACCGTGAACCAGTGTTTTCCAGGTAGTTGGCACGTATTCAACCGTCACCCCCAAATCTTTTGCCAGCTCAGTGGTGATGTCGATATCAAACCCTCGGTAGAAATTTGTGGCAGGATCACGCATCGTCATCGGGTTCCAGTCGCCGGTTGTGCCAACCCGCAACACACCACGATCTATGATTTCGGTCAGCCGACTTGACGCTGCGAAAGCAGAGACTGACGCCAATGAAAACATCACAAGCATTGCGCTGATCAACAATCGGACAGACCTTACTCTCATACCACCCTCTGATTACAACCAAGGATAAAGTTAAAGATAGCAGTAATTTGCGCTTCGTCTGGTAACTTTTTGCTCTACAGGGAGGATGTCTTAATTATGGTTCAGCCCTTCGACATAAGTCCGAACATACTCTAACGAACCACTGATAAGAAAGAAAAAAGCAGTCCGACTTGCGGACTGCCATAGCAATAATCGGGATATGTCAGGTCAGTTGATATTATGCATTCAGATTAAGCTTTCTCATTCTGAACTCACCAGGGGAGCAACCCATGTGTTTTTTAAAGACGCGAGAGAAATATGAAACATCTTTAAAACCGGCAGAATGTGCTATTTGAGAGATCTTTTCTCGGTCTGAACTTAATAATCCACACGCCAGATCCAGTCGCTTTTTAATAATGTACTGTTTTAGAGTGACTCCCATTACACTGTGAAACAACCGGGAAAAATAGGTTGGAGAATAATGACAAGCATTGGCCAGATCTTCCTCCCTTAACGGCGCACTGATGTTCTCTTCGATAATTTTCAGTGCCGGGCGAATGGACAGTTCCCGTTGCTCAAATCCCTGAACAGGTTCAGGTTTCACATTGTGCGTATGCAAGCGACTGAAGCAGGCATCTATCTCCTGTTTGCTGGCACTGGCTGCCAGTACATCTTCGCCACCCGCACGCAACACATTGAGGGCAAGGTCAGCATCAAGTGAATGATACACCACCACAACCTTCGCTTGTGGGAACCGACTTTTGACAGATCGAAGCAGCTCAAAGCCGTTGGATGTCGAGTCGATTACTTCCAGAAAAATCAGCTCCTGGCCTGTCATCGTCGACAATAGCTCAAAGGGAGATACATCAACCACGTCATGTGACAATTTGAGGTTTTCTTTGGCCTCTGCCACTTTATCGTAATGACTACAACTAACCCATATCACGAGCATTTACCTTATTCTTGATCTATGTGTACATACAATTGCGCATGCATCAAAACTCTCCATGTCGTAAATGATGAAAGTCACTTTGTTATATTTTTATAGCCGTCAAAAAAGTGACCACCTATGGATAATTAACGTCTAAAAAAACCAATAATGCCAGATGACAGAGTTGTTGCATCTTTAAGGCTATGCGTGAAGGATGTTCTGCTATTGCCCTGAGTTCAGTCAGTTATTTCCGCTTTCCTTGATAAATCCTCTCTTTTTCTATGTCATTTTTCTCTAATCACATGACATTTATATTTCAAAATAATCTATAAACATCAGAAGAAAGTGGTTGTTATTAAATATTATTCCTGACTTCCAGGTCTCGTGTACGCCGCGAAAAACAAGCAACGAAGACATATTTGCAAGATTAAGACCATCTCATGCTACACATCTGCGCAACTGGTTGAGCATAAGATAAAACCCAAAAGGTGACACTGTCACCCACATTGAACTTTTTGTGAGCTTGTTTTTTACGCGAGCAGTACCTTTGATTGGTATATTACCTTCGCACTAACGCCCCGACATGACATCAATACTCCCTCAATATCCACTCAATCCGCCCTCAACACGCCTTAGCAGAGCGTTGAGAAATGACCTCGGGAGACCAGATGCCTTATTGCTCTCCATACAACGCCGCCAGTTCGAGAACCACGATTGAAACGCTCACCCTGCCATGAATTGTGCAAAAAACAGCCGATAGATTGTCACTTACCACACAAGGACTCTATTTCAATCTAAAAAAGCCCTTTTTAGCCGTATTTTTTTGAAGACAATCCCATTTTTATCCATTAGTATGAATCCGCAAATTTCGTGTTCCTATGAAGACAGCAGGAGAGTGGCAAGCACTAAACGTGTAAGCCCGCCGAAGAAGTAAGCAACTATGCCGTTTGTCGTCCCGATGAACTCTGGTTGTAAATCTTTCAGGCACCTTACTGATCGCCCTGAGCGAGTAGCAAGGTATGGACTGTTGTTGGAGGAGCCTCTGGAGAGATCCGTTAAATCGGACGCCGAAGGAGCAAACCTGATGCAAACACTGCTGAAGGTGAAACTCTCAGGCAAAAGGACAGAGGAGATAAGATCAGCAGCACAGAGTCGATTTTTCGCATTGTTCTGTCACCTTACCGAAGGGAAAAACTGTTGTTCTTTATCTCTTCCTTTGATGTTTAAAGGTAAAGAGAATGAATCCGCTTTATAACTTCCTACAATCTATTGATAACTTTATTTGGGGACCTCCCCTGCTTTTGTTGCTGGTGGGTACCGGTTTGTATTTAACAATCCGTTTAGGCCTGATCCAGATTCGCCACCTTCCTCTTGCGCTACGCTACCTGTTTAAAGGCGATAAAAACAGCAAAGCAGCGGGTGATGTATCCAGTTTTGCCGCCTTGTGTACTGCCCTTTCCGCCACGATTGGTACGGGGAACATCGTCGGTGTTGCCACTGCCATTAAATTGGGTGGACCGGGTGCACTCTTTTGGATGTGGCTGGCCGCTCTGTTTGGTATGGCAACCAAGTACGCTGAGTGTCTGCTGGCCGTGAAATACCGCGAGACTGATGCCAATGACCAGATGATTGGCGGTCCGATGTACTACCTAGAAAAAGGTGCCGGACAAAAATGGCTGGCGAAGCTGTTTGCGCTATTCGCGCTGGGCGTGGCCTGTTTCGGTATTGGTACTTTCCCGCAGGCGAATGCCATTGTGGATGCGGCTGAGCTGTCGTTTGCAGTGCCCAAAGAAATTACCGTTGTTGTGCTGACACTGTTGGTCGCGACCGTAACGTTAGGCGGTGTGAAATCCATTGCCAGCGTGGCCAGCAAAGTTGTGCCATTTATGGCCATCTTCTATATCGTTGCCTGTCTGATTGTACTGGTGTCGCAATACAGCGCCCTGCCGGATGCAATTGCTCTGGTTATCAGTTCCGCCTTTACCGGCCATGCTGCAACCGGTGGTTTTGTCGGTGCCGGTATCATGCTGGCGATTCAGTCTGGTATTGCCCGCGGTGTCTTTTCCAATGAATCAGGTTTGGGCAGTGCTCCAATGGCCGCTGCCGCAGCTAAAACTGATTCGTGTGTTAAGCAGGGCCTGATCTCAATGACAGGTACCTTCTTTGACACCATCATCATTTGTACCATGACCGGTTTGACACTGGTGGTGACTAATGCCTGGCAGAGCGATTATGCGGGTGCGGCGATGACCAGCTATGCGTTCGCGAGTGGGATGAACTCCAGCTTCATTGGCCCGATGATGGTCACTGTGGGGCTGATGTTCTTTGCCTTCACCACCATCCTGGGCTGGAACTACTACGGCGAACGCTGCGTGACTTACCTGTTTGGGGTAAAAGCCATTCTGCCGTACAAAATGTTCTTCCTGATTCTGATTGCTTCCGGCGCTTTCCTGAAACTGGATGTGATTTGGCTGATCGCCGATATCGTGAACGGACTGATGGCCATTCCGAACCTGATTGGCCTGCTGTTACTGCGTGACGTGATCATCAGCGAAACCCGTCAGTTCTTTCAGCAGTTATCGGCTACAAGCACAGAATCCGACGCTGAGCTGCAAACAGTGTAATTCCCAAGGGAGCACTGAAGACATTCGTTAGTTACATGTCTCTCTTTATGGCATGCACCAAAACGGCACCCAAAGGTGCCGTTTTTTATTTGGGGCATTGTTTAACCCGCGTCTGACCTGCTCTCACAGCACGCAAGCAACCTCAGTCATCTGTAGCCTTTGCGATACTCGTTCCGGCAGTACAGTCACTTGTCACTTAGTCGAGATAACGGGTTAATTGCTGATACAGGTCAAAACTGCTGTCTTCAAGCCAGCAGTCAGTGATCAGTCCACCACGTTTTTTGAAGTACACCATCCCGGTCATCACAACTTGCTGTTTTTTCGCCGGAATGCGCACCCAGCCACCGCTGTAGGTCGCATTGCAGGAATACAATACCACCGTTTTGTCCCCCTCCTGAATCACATCACGGATCACGAAATCGACATCACGGAAGCGCTGGCACCAGATAGCAACAAAGTTCAGATATTCCGAGTGGCTTAATGTGTAAGACTTACCGCCTGGAAGATGAAAGTGAAACGGCTCAGCCGCCAATTGCTGCAACCATTCCCCGTCTGCATTTGCCCAAACGTCATGAAACCAATGAAGTATCCATTTTCTATCCTCATCCATGTGATACTACTCCACACTGTTTTGGGGCCCTTATAATGGATTAGCATAGTTTTGTGGTACTTTGCCACCTAGTCCCGCATATTTTTGTCATGATGACGGACATTTCAGAGACAATTTCAACCAATAGGCTCAGTCATCGAACTAAATAGATAATCGCTCTTGATGAACTGCCAGCCAGCGTCTCGCCCGATTATCGTCCGTCGTTTTGGCCAGCTGCCGAGCACGTTGTTTCCACTCCGCACGCTCCTTTTCAGGCAGACGGGTAAAGACCACCCCGCTCAAATCCAGCGCAGTTTCTATCGCTACCAGATCGTACCCATGTTGCCGAGCTTCTTGCCAAGCTTTCTCAAGTAACCAGGCAGCTGCCTGAGTATCTTTTTGATAGGTCATCAACCGTGCTTTCTCACGCCAGTAATACACCTTCGCTCTTGGCTGTGCATGTTCCAGATACTGGCTTGCCTGATCCAGATAGAAGTTTGCTTCATCAAACTGCTGGCGTATAACAAAAGTCCGGGCGATTTGACTGAGTAATTCGCTGAAAAAGGTTTTGTCAGCACTGGCCGCTGCCATATTGAGCATGGCAAAAAAGGCGGATGCCGTCAGCGCTGGCTCATCTTCGTCCCAAAGTGCCATATAATCCGGAAAATTGAGGTCAGCATAACGGTGACAATACGGCAGTTGCTCCTCCGCCGCTTTAACGCTAATGCTGAAGATAAAACCCGTCGAGAACAGAAGTGTAATAACGAAAGAGTGAAAGGGACGCCAAGCTTGCATGTAAACCCCACGAAACGATAGAAACGCTACTATAAAACGATTTGTTTCGTGGGGGACTTTCAACATCCAGCCTGGTCTTTATTCTGGAAGGATCTTCACATCGTGGGTGAATCCAAAATCATGTCACGGTTACAGACCGTGGTCGTAAAGCGTGATGCACTAAGCGCACTGCAGTGACAGTTGCGAATAAACGGCCTGATAGTGAGCAAGATTAGGAATGTGGTTGCGACTGTAAGTCCCTCCACCAACTTCTACAAAGTCATAGCCCAGCTCCTGAGAGGCATGCCGGCTTTGAGTTCCTTGCCCAAACACTACGCGACGGCTGAATACCTGCCCGGAGTCCTGTTTGGAACGAAAAGCGGCCAATGCCATGATCTCTGTTCGGTTGAGCGCATCTGACGATGAAGCCATTGTCATGTTAGCGATATCCAGCCCGGCAGCACGAAGCTTCAGACGCGCCACTGATTCCCACGCGCCGGTTGCAATCGCAACATAAGTATCTTTGCGCTCACGAATGTTCGTCAAAAAATCCTGAGCACCCGGACTCACCACCAATGCCTGAGGCTTATCGCCCATTGCCGCATTCAGCCGGGCGAGATAACAACTTTCAACTTTACGATGAACCAGTGTCCGGCTCTCTCTGATTTGATATTTCATCATCAATTCATCAAGCCGACCGGCATCCGTCAGGCTTTTGTAATGCGCCAACTCATCATCTGATTCAAATTCAGGCCGGAACCCCAGAACATCTTCCACAGCCTTCGAGTAACAATCCAGATCGACACTATCGGATTTCACCAATGCACCATCAATATCAATCAAAAACAAGTTCATTACTCATACACCTTTTATTCTGAAACGACCCGTGTCGCTCACCCTGCGTGAGCCAATTCTGATCGCGACAAGATCATGCACTTGTAAACAAAATGTTTCAAGCAATAAATTGATAGTTTGTGTAAATCTTTCCGCCTATCAATCTATTTATTATCAGTGACTTATATTTAACCCCATGATCGAGATCATGGACTGAACGGTCTTTATACAGTCGTCAACCGTTCTTTATTAACCCTAATCTAGCGTGAAAATGTATCAAAATTGTTAAATTCACATTCATTTTTCTTGACTGTTAACACGCCCGCTTTGACAAAACTCGTCTAGGATGAGAACGACCAATAATAAAAAGTAATGTCGTTTAAAAGATCGTCGTTTTAAAGCACGTCGTGATACAAACAAAGGAAGCAATCATGAATAGAACATCAAGCCGTCGCGGCTTTCTAAAACTCAGTCTTGGCAGCCTGATAGGGATCACTATTGGTAATCAGCTGCTGGTAAAACCTGCTCGTGCAGAAGACCTCCCGCACCTGACCTCCGATGACCCTCAGGCAAAGGCATTAAAATATGTCGAGCAAGCACCTGACAGTGAAAAACACTGCGGTAACTGTGCTCTGCTGCAAGGTAACGAGGGAGATGAATGGCGGCCTTGTGCCCTGTTCCCGGGTAAAGCCGTTAATGTGAATGGCTGGTGTTCAGCCTGGGCCAAAAAGCCGTAAATGAGCCCGTTTCCCGAAATCAACAAGCCTGGTGAAAACCAGGCTTGTCTTTATCTCACGGCGATGAGTGTTGTCCCTGCCCGGCTTGTTAAATTACCGGACAATAGCAACTGCTTACCTCATCGAAAGCAGTGTTCTGCCCAGCGGGCAAGACCCGCCGTAACCGAACCAAAGTAACTGCCACTGACAACCGGCGTTCCCGGCAACAACTGTTCGATACATTGGCGCAAAACCGGCGAACGGGCGGTTCCTCCCGTCATGTATACCACATCAGGCGTTACACCACTTTGCACCATTGCCTCTTCCACCAGCTTGCTGATGTGGGCTTTCGGCGCTTCAATCGCGCTTGCCAGTTCATGCTGAGAAACATCCACATGAAGCTGATCAGACAGATACCCGAGATCAATACGATTCAGTGCCTGCTCTGATAATGCAATTTTGCATTCTTCAGCATTGCGCACCAACTGATAACCCAGGGTTTCATGATAAACCCGAATCAGTTTGGCCAGTTTCTCAGGTTCAGCAGCATCACGGCGCAGCTGATCAAGTGTCTTGAAGTTGGCGGATCCGTAAAAGTCTGACTGGGCAACTACATTGTTGATTGCAATCGGGTTCCAGAATTGGCTGACCGGCATGTCGATGCCTTTTTTGGTCTGACTCCCCATGCCCAGTAATGGCATAATCTGGCGAAATGCCAGATAAATATCCAGGTCGTTTCCACCAACCCTCAAGCCACTGTGAGCCAACAGGCTCGACTGACGTTCAGTTTTTCCCGCCCAGCTTGGTCCCATCTGGATCATCGAGCAATCCGTGGTTCCCCCGCCGATATCGACCACCAGCACCGTTTTATCTTCGTTTAGCGTGCTTTCATATTCCAGTCCTGCCGCTACCGGCTCAAACTGGAAAGCAATGTGTTTAAATCCGGCACGCTCAGCCGCCCGACGCAAAATAGTTTCAGCCTGCTGGTTGGCTTTCTCGCCACCGTTTCCCTGAAAGTTAATCGGACGGCCGATCATGGTGCTGTCGATACTGGCCGACAAACTCCGCTCTGCCTGCGATTTGATGTTAGCCATCATGGCACAGACCAGATCTTCAAAAAAACTGATCTGAACATCATGCAGACCATTCGCGCCGAGGAATGATTTGGGCGACTTTACGTAATACACTTCTTCCGGATCCGCGAGATAGAGATCCAACGCCGCCTGTCCGAACAGCAAGTCGCCTTTCTCAACCTCAATGTCCTCATCGCGGTTCATGTTGATCGCGCGACGCAACACCTGCTCACCAATCGAATCAGCCGGGCTGATACCCATGAAGCGGTAGAGGTACTCGCTCACCGCTTCCCGAGTAGGCGCACACAACGTCGAAGGGATAAAAGTGTTCTCGCCTTCTAACGGCAGCAGCGTCGGCTGACCGTTTTCCATAACAGCCACTGAACAGTTTGCCGTTCCGTAATCAAAACCGATAAACATCGTATCCTCCGCGCTGATAAAAGCGGGCGATCATACTGCATCTGTCGGAAACTGCAAACAGGATGCTAATCTGACCGTAAATTCACAATAATATTGATATATTTTCGCGTTTTACCGCTTAATATCGGCCATAATTACATTTTCTTTCTGATTAATGGAAAACTATGAAAAAGCACCTTACTCTCATTGGTTTTATGACCGCCCTATGCATCTCGGTGGTTGGTTGCAGTGAGCAGAACATTCCGCAGGAAGGCGTGAAATACACCGTTGTCAAAACCCCAACACCCGATGCCGCCAGCGTGGTTGAAGTGTTTTCCCTGGGTTGCGGTCACTGCCGAAACATGGAGAAAATGCTACCGGACATTCAGAAACTGGCTGGCGTTAATATTGAACAAGTTCATGTCACGTTCAACCAGGGGGCACAAGTTGCTGCCTACATGTATTACACAGCGTTCATCCAGACTGACGGTAAGCCGAGCCCTGAACTGAAAGAAGATCTGTTCCGTTTTATTCAGGAAGACAGCACCGCGTTGAGTGAAGATGAACGCCAGACTGCGTTAAATGCCATTTTCGATAAATACAAGCTGCAAAGCCCGTTTCAGCTTTCAGAGTCTCAGCGTGAAGAAGTCTATCAGCACCTGACTCAGGCCAACCAACTGGAAGCCAACGCCGGCATTACCTCGGTGCCAACATTCCTGGTGAAAGGGAAATATCTGGTGCAAAACAGCGAGCATGAAAGCCTGGAAGATCTGGCGAATACCATTCGCTACCTGTCTGAAAAACAGTAACTCCCGTCAGAGTTACTCCGGGTCAGGTTCATTTCAGATAGTTTTCTGATCTCACCGAAACAGATAACCAGCGGTCCCATTACGGCCCAGTGACTTTCATATCTCTGGGCCGATATTCCTTCCCTGCTGTTACTCTTCTCGACTGATGTTGCTCTTCTCACTGCTGCGTTTATCTATGCTTGTTTTCGGTTATTTCACCTTTATCTGCCCCTTATCCTTCAAGCCTCAATACTCGGGGGGACATTCTGCCTGCGGCATTCATTCAGAGACATACCGGGGTGTACACAAACGGCCTAACAGCAAACACATCAAGCACACCTGTTCAGTCCCGTTCTGACCTATACTCTCAACGACTTGTGAACGGCTTGTGGCAATCTCTCTGCGATGCGCATTTTTCCATCTTATGTCGTTACAATACGTCACAATTTTTACGAGTTATATACAACGATTTAATCTAATAAATTCTGCTGTTTTAACGTTTAGTTACATTGCTTGATTATCACCCTGTCAAGACTTGAAGATCATCAGTGTAAGTGGTTTGATCTGCCGCTTGCCAAAATGGTCCACGCCGCGACACTGCTGCGTGAGTCCCATATTAAACCGATTGTTCATGCGGTTTGAGATGGGATGGCAAGACACTACGACAAACATTAAGGTGCATTCATAATGGCGAAAACCCCTACGGCTTCGACAGTCTCTCAGGCAATGGATATTGCATACCAATCGACGTCAATGGAGATTTGGGACAGCAAATATCGTTTGAAATCAAAGCATGGAGATGCGATCGATGTCACGCTGGACGACACATTCAAACGTGTCGCGCGTGCGTTAGCCGATCTTGAAGAAAACAAGGTCAAGGAACACTGGTACAACGAATTCCTGTGGGCGTTACGTAACGGTGCGATTCCGGCGGGTCGTATCACTTCTAATGCCGGTGCATTCGAGCACAAACCGGCAACGTCAACGATCAACTGCACCGTGTCCGGTACCATCGAAGACTCGATGGACGACATTCTGAACAAAGTACACGAAGCAGGTCTGACCCTGAAGGCCGGTTGTGGTATTGGCTACGACTTCTCTACCCTGCGTCCGCGCGGTGCTTTCGTCTCGGGTGCTGGTGCCTATACGTCCGGCCCGCTGTCTTTCATGGATATCTATGACAAGATGTGTTTCACCGTGTCTTCTGCTGGCGGTCGTCGTGGCGCCCAGATGGGCACCATGGATATTCGTCACCCGGACATCATCGACTTCATTCGCGCCAAACGTGAAGACGGTCGTCTGCGTCAGTTCAACTTGTCGCTGCTGATCACCGAAGACTTCATTCAGGCAGTCAAAAACGATCAGGACTGGCAGTTAATCTTCCCGGTCACCGCGAAAGAGGCCAAGCAGGATAAACTTGATCTGCACAACGACGAAAATATTGTCTGGGCGGACTGGCCGACCAAAGAAAACCTGGTTGAAGATGAAGAAGGCCGTGTCGCGTGCAAGGTTTACCGCACCATGCCTGCACGTAACCTGTGGAATGTCATCATGACCTCCACTTACGACTATGCCGAACCGGGCTTTATCCTGATCGACAAAGTGAACCAGATGAACAACAACTGGTTCTGCGAAGAAATTCGAGCTACTAATCCATGTGGTGAACAGCCGCTGCCACCTTACGGCGCCTGTCTGCTGGGCTCGGTGAACCTGACCAAGTTTGTCCGTGAACCTTTTACTGATAATGCGCATTTTGACTGGGATACTTATCGTCGTGTCGTGGCGATTTTTACCCGCATGCTGGACAACGTCGTTGAAATTAACCAGCTGCCGCTGGAAAAACAGCGTCACGAAATCAACCATAAGCGCCGCCACGGTATGGGTTTCCTGGGACTGGGCTCAACCCTGACCATGCTGAAACACAAATACGGCAGTGCTGCCTCTGTCGCCTTCACCGAACAGGTCGCGCAGGAAATGGCCCTGACCGGCTGGAAAGAAGCATTAAGCCTAGCGAAAGAGAAAGGCCCGGCACCGGTAATGGACGAAGAGTTCGAAGTCACCGCTAAGATGATGCGTCTGCGCCCTGAAATGGCGAAAGACGGCATTAACGTCGGTGATAAAGTCAAAGGTAAGGTACTGCACGCCAAATACAGCCGTTACATGCAGCAGGTCGCTGAAGTCGAGCCACAACTGGTCGAAGAACTGGCGAAAAACGGTGCGCGCTTTACCCATCACAGCTCAATTGCGCCAACCGGTACTATCTCGCTGTCTCTGGCAAACAACGCCAGTAACGGCATTGAGCCAAGCTTTGCGCATCACTACACCCGTAATGTCATCGTGCCGGGTAAGAAGTCGAAAGAAAGCGTGGATGTGTACAGCTTCGAACTGCTGGCTTACCGCCAGTTGATCAACAAAAAAGCCATGCCGTACACCACAGACGAAGAATTCCAATTACCAGACTACTTCATCACTGCTGATGACATTACCCCAAGCCAGCACGTTGAAGTGCAGGCAGCGGCACAGCGCTGGATTGACTCTTCGATTTCTAAAACAGCTAACGTCCCGACCGATTTCCCGTTCGAAGACTTTAAAGACATCTACATGGATGCCTACGATAAAGGTCTGAAAGGCTGTACAACGTTCCGTTTCAACCCGGAAGTCTTCCAGGGCGTTCTGGTTAAAGAGAAAGATCTGGAAAACACGACCTACGTGTTTACGCTGGAAGACGGCACCACCTTTGAAGCCAAAGGTAACGAGCAAATCGAATATGATGGCGAGATTCACAGCGCCGCAAACCTATACGATGCCCTGAAAGAAGGCTACTACGGTAAGTTTTAAGAGACAGGTTCAGAGAAAATGACCAGAAAAATTGACGGTAAAATCGTTGCCTTCAAAGTAAAGAGCCAGGAGCAGGAAGCGCCACAAGCCGCTGCCCCAGCTCAGCCTGCAGTAGAAGTTGAGCACATGCATGAAGACATGCAACGTCCTGAGAAGCTGTTGGGTACGACTTACAAACTGAAAACCCCGGAACACATTTCAGAGCACTCACTGTTTATCACGATCAATGACGTGGTTCTCAATGAAGGTACCGAGCACGAAGTTCGCCGCCCGTTCGAAGTGTTCATCAATTCCAAGAGCCTGGAGCACTTCCAGTGGATTGTGGCACTGACACGTATTATGTCAGCAGTGTTCCGTAAAGGTGGCGACTGTACTTTCCTGGTGGAAGAGCTGCGTTCAGTCTTCGACCCACGCGGTGGCTACTGGAACAAAGGAAAATACGTACCGTCTCTGATTGCTGAAATCGGCAATGTGATTGAGCAGCACCTGACAGAAATCGGCATGCTGGGCAAACCAGAAGTCGACGAGCACCAGCAGGCGTTTCTGGAAGCCAAAAAAGCAGAACTGGAAGGCAAAACAGAAGAAGCGGAGGAAAGTGGTAATTTTCCGCCAAGCGCAACCCTGTGTTACAAATGCCATAACAAGTCAGTCATCGTCAAAGACGGTTGCCAGACCTGCCTGAACTGTGGTGATTCCAAGTGCGGCTGAGTTAAACCAGACCACCAAACGTAATAATAAAAAGCTGCCTTTGGGCAGCTTTTTATTTAGGTAATGCCATTTTGGAAAATATTATTGCTCAAAAACAGTTCCGACATGCGTCTGATAAGCTAACACGTGAAAATATATCTTTTCATCCATAAGGTTTACTGGCTTGATAGTTGTGTCCTTACCAAACGTGTTAAATTCGACAACGCACTTGCTATAACTCTCCTTGAGTTCTGAAATACGCTTTCCAAATAACGTCAACGCTGGAATCTCAAAGGGTGCGGTCAACTCTTGGTAATAACTGGTAGCTGGGAAAAAGAGCTCGCTATTGCCATCTGCAGCCGTACAAGTCATATATCTCACGTCGATGTCATAAACAAAGTCGCTATTATTGTTCCAATGAATGGAAAGGTTGTCCGTCGTTTGATCAGAGGAAACCCATACCCCATCAACAAGCTTAGGCAGCCTGTCAACAATCCCCTGCGCAACAACCGTATCATTTCGCCACCAATAAACCTCATAGCTGCTGGCATCGTTAGGTAATTCGTCATATGTATCGGCAGTCGCTGGGCTATGATGAACTGTTGGCTTATAAACCTGCCCCTGTGCATGGATTTCCAATTTATCGGGGGCGTGTAAATAAACCTCAACGCCATTCATATGAGCAAAATCTGACTTAGCTGTTAATTTATATTGTTCACCCACTTCCAACCAAACGTTTAACGTAAGGTCATCTAAGTTATGTGCGCATGACATCTCTGGCATAT
Source organism: Photobacterium sp. GSS17 (assembly GCF_028621875.1). Lineage (NCBI taxonomy): Bacteria > Pseudomonadati > Pseudomonadota > Gammaproteobacteria > Vibrionales > Vibrionaceae > Photobacterium > Photobacterium sp. GSS17. The sequence goes on from NZ_CP117517.1 coordinate 2,014,115, forward strand.
TTCCACACCGCTCTTGAACCACAGTCGTGGGTGTATCGTTATTGGAGCCGCCGCCACCTCCACCGCATGCAGTCAATACAACCAATGACAATAGCGAAATCAAAGACTTCTTCATTCCAGTAATTCCATTTAACCCTATGAAAATATGGGGCTAATTATACTTACTGCTATTTACATCAGCTGAGTTATTAATATGAAGTGACTCGCATTACTGACACTAACAAACTTACCAGCAATGATGATAAGCGTGAGTCACCTTCTCAGAACCAACTGTTAAGAGCTAACAGCAGTATGGAAATGATTCCGGCTCTGGCCATCGACAGCCTGCGCAACTTGATAAGCGAGTTCGACTCCCTCCCGCCAGGGCATAATAAACAAAAACAACCGCAACAATTACAAAGTAATAACAACTTGTTTTCATACGGAGGAAATAACCGCTCAAGTGCACAGTTTTCCCCTTTGCCCCTTAACACCTGATTTTCACAGGGGTATTTTGGTTTTCAGACAACAGGTTAAGCCCGATACAGATATACTGCATTGATAACGTTCTCACACTTTGCGTTCTCAATGTTGTATGACGAATGTTTTGGCTCCACCAGCCGTAGACACAACTCCCTAGCCACTCCTCCCGTTAGCGGAACGGGATCAGTTCTTACCGAGTTTTACCGCCTACCCCTGGCGCTCCAAGCTACTCCTCTCGGGTACAACCCACCGCAACAGGACGAGCGTATTTCGCAAGGGATAATTTAGCCAAACGACAACACCCACACTGCCGTGAGCAACTGGCCTGAACATTATCAGATAAGGTGCATCCAGAGTATGCACCCGCCCTTCCTCTGTCCTGTTATTGGTGAAAAAGGATTTTCATAAATCAGGAGGCTCTTTTATGAGTGACATTGCACTTTCAATCAGCATTCTTGCGCTGGTGGCAGTGCTGGGGCTATGGTTCGGAAACCTGCGCATCTGCGGGGTCGGACTGGGGATCGGCGGAGTGCTGTTTGGTGGCATTCTGGTTGGGCACTTCACCGATACCTGGGACATAGCACTGGACACCCACACCCTGCACTTCATCCAGGAATTTGGCTTAATCCTGTTTGTCTATACCATCGGGATACAAGTAGGACCCGGCTTTTTTTCTTCGTTACGCAGCTCCGGCCTGAAGCTCAACGCTTTTGCAGCCTTGATTGTGCTGCTCGGGTGCTTGGTCACCATTGCCTTGTATCTTATTTTTGATGTCCCATTGCCGGTAATACTCGGCGTGTTCTCCGGTGCTGTCACCAATACCCCGTCACTGGGGGCTGGACAGCAGATTCTGACAGAACTGGGGGCGCAGGAAAGCATGCTGGATATGACAGGGATGGGCTATGCCGTCGCCTACCCGTTCGGGATCTGCGGAATCCTGCTGACCATGTGGGTGCTGCGGTTGATCTTCAGAGTCAACATAGACCAGGAAGCAGATCAGTTCGAAGAAACAAACGGCCACAAGAAATCCAGCCTGCATACTCTGAACATTGCGGTCAAAAACCCAAACCTGAACGGTTTGATGCTTCAGGAGGTTCCGGCATTAACTGAAGGTGATATTGTCTGCTCACGGCTGAAACGTGATGAATCCCTCCACATTCCAAAGCCCGATACGCGCATAGCGGTCAACGATCTGCTCCATCTGGTCGGGGAAAAACAAGCGCTCGAAAAAGCCCGCCTTGTCATCGGCGAAGAAGTGGATACCTCGTTGTCTACACGGGGAACCGAACTTCGTGTCCAGCGTCTGGTTGTGACAAATGAGATTGTGTTAGGTAAAAAAATCCGCGACTTGGATTTGAAAGAGAAATACGACGTGGTCGTATCCCGGTTAAACCGTGCCGGGGTCGAACTGGTGCCAACCAGCCAATCGACTTTGCAATTTGGTGACATTCTGAATCTGGTTGGCCGCCAGGAAGCGATTGAAGCAGTTAGCGGTATTGTCGGGAATGCCCACCAGAAGCTCCAACAGGTTCAAATGCTACCCGTGTTTGTTGGCATAGGCCTTGGCGTGTTACTGGGTTCTATTCCCTTCTATCTGCCAGGTTTTCCAGCAGCAATCAAACTTGGGTTGGCAGGTGGTCCGCTCATTGTGGCCCTGATTCTGGCTCGAGTTGGCAGCATCGGTAAGCTCTACTGGTTCATGCCACCAAGTGCCAACCTGGCACTACGTGAAATCGGAATCGTGCTGTTTCTGGCTGTAGTCGGGCTGAAATCCGGCGGCGGATTTATCGACACGCTCATTAATGGCGATGGTCTGAGTTGGATGGGCTACGGCATACTCATCACCTTTTTGCCGCTAATGGCTGTCGGGGTGATTGCCAGAATGTTTGGCGGACTGAACTACCTGACAATTTGCGGCATGCTTGCGGGCTCGATGACGGATCCACCGGCACTGGCTTTTGCAAACAGCCTGCACAGCAGCAGTGGTGCCTCGGCGCTCTCCTATGCCACCGTTTATCCTCTTGTAATGTGTTTGCGTATCCTCTCTCCGCAACTCCTTGCCCTGCTACTTTGGGCACTTTGAAATGTTGCCAGGCCACTTCTCCGGCCTGGCCTTTTTTAACGGCTAACGGCTTAAACTTTACTCTGTCTTGATGCTTTCACGTTACGTGCCTGCCAGTGAAATTGGCCGCAGCCCGTTACCGGCCACCAGCAAGGTCAATAAACGTGCCCGTAACGTAAGACGCTTCATCGGATAACAGCCAGGCAATCGCTTCAGCCACCTCCTCCGGAGTACCTCCACGTTTCATCGGGATCATCGGACTCAGGCGTTCCACTCGTCCCGGTTCCCCGCCATCAGCATGCATCTCCGTATAAATACATCCTGGACGCACACTGTTAACCCGTATTCCCTCACTGGCCACTTCCAGCGACAATCCTTTGGTGAGAGCATCCATCGCCCCTTTCGACGCGGCGTAATCTATGTACTCAAACGGCGCACCTAATCTTGACGCCGCAGAGGACACATTCACGATCGAGCCACTGACCAATAGCCCTTTTTGCATCCGTTTAACGGCTTCACGACAACAAAGAAAACAACTGGTTACGTTCGTTGTCATTACCTGATTGAATCGTTCAACATCGATATCGACTAATCGAGATTGAGTGAATAAAATACCGGCATTGTTGACCAAATGAGTCACCGGCCCCAGCGCCCGCTCTGACTCATCAAACAGGCGAATCACATCCTGCTCATTGGCAACATTGGCCTGCACCGCTATCGCCTTACCACCGGCCTTAGCAATTTCTTCCAAGACATCATTTGCATGTTCAGCTTTATCACGATAGTTAACACAAACTGAATAACCTTTTCGCGCCAGTAATTTTGCTGTTGCCGCCCCAATTCCTCGACTGCTGCCAGTAATAATGACTACTTTCTCGCTCATAAATCGTCCTTGTTTTCGATGATAAAAAGGGAATACAAAAGTCTGTAAGCAGAATAACATCTATTTAATAAGATCTTATATTTTTCAATGATTTATAAGCAGTTTTACATTTTCACATCCCGACCATTAACCATGCACAGGTTTCTCTCGGGTCGACAAACCATTGTCATGCAAACATTGAGTGACTTGTGTCATTAACTCACTTGCTTTGTTGATATAGCCCGCTGACGCCTTCGAACCAAATTGTGATTCATATCGCCCGACGGAAATCGCCATACCCATGTACTCAGACACTAACTGGATATTTTCATCGTATCGACAGTGGTTTTTAACGGCGATGACCTGCTCTGGTGAGGCAGGTTCTCCGGTGTTTAACATATATTCATATTCTTTTTTACTCTCTGTGGCGCACCCAGTCAGCAGAATCATGGTTACAGCCAATATCAAACGCATTTGTACTTTCCTGTTCTGTATTCAGATATTCTCAATCGCGATTGATGATCAAAAATAAAGGCATATGATAATGCTCATATGCCTTTTAACGTCATCTGAAAATTGCGAACTATTTCTAACGCTTAGTTTGTTTGAATCAAACCAGAAAACGCAGGATTATTCACTGCAGTCTTGATGAGATCCTGTACTGCCGGCGTCAGGGCATCCGCTGTGGCATTACAAGCAGTAATGGCATCAAAACCACTTTTGAACGTATATTTATTGCTCACAGACATCGAGTTACCGTTTGACGAATTTAATACCACTCCAATATCCCAATACCCATTTGTCAGACCAGATGTTGATGAAAATTCAATATTGGTGATTTCACCCGTTATTTGGGTGCCATCAGTTGAATAAATATTTGCCATCTTGAATTCATCATTGATTGCTTTGGTGATAAATGCTGGAATGGTTAAACCATCAGCAGGCTCAATAGGCCCCATCAGGCGGCAGTTCGCGCTAAAATTCGACGTTTGTGTAAGCTCTGTAACACGAGCTTTAGCACCATCAAAAGTTTTAAGTTTTTGAATATTATCAACAGACGTTGAGTAACGTGGAGGCTGCATTGTAGAACACGCCGTCAGCGCCAAAGTGCAGACAGTTACAACAGCCATTTTTTTCATCGACATTTCTTTATCCTATATGAGTTTTAACTATTTTATATCAGTATCAGCTAATTAATTTATTGCTCATCCAATACCAGAAAGCATTATTTTTAAGTTATTAGCCTGAATTATGAGGAGGTATTAAATCGCTATAGAAACAACATTGAAAGCATAAAATTGAGTCACAAGCCACTAAATGACTGTCTTATGAGCTTATTCACATTTTCAAAATTTGGCCAATTCGATGTTAAGATCTAATTTTTAAATTATGAATCTAACTCATTCAATTTATTACATTAAGGCATCACTTTAAACAATAAATTCTTATAGGGAATTAGTCGAACACAATGTTTGCAATGCTTATGATGAATATTATTAATACACTGCTTTATCCATTTTTCATCATTAAAATCTGCGATACTCCAACCACACCTCAGACCAAGTAATGAAAACTTACATATAACAGGTACTCTTAGACGAAGACGAAGACGAAGACGAAGACGAAGACGAAGACGAAGACGATAGTAAGTTAGACTATAGCCCCTAATAATGCGCTTCAAAATTAGCAGTCTGAGATTTACTTCCTATCTCCGAAACCACCTCGATATGCCACATAAATCATACATAAGAGCAAAAATTAGCCACTTAATAAAACAATGGTCAAAATTTTATTGCACACTATTTTATTTATGATTACTATCCTGCCAACAACATCAACGGTGAAATGCAAACATCAATTAAACACCGTTCACTATTGAATGAATATAGAAAAATAAGGTAAAAAAATGAAAAAGGTTATGCTTCTTCCGCTTGCTGCACTTCTGACAACCACTTTTGCCGCTCAGGCTGACAATGGTAACCTGACCCAGAACTTCAACTACATTTCTGGTGGTCTGTCTCACAGTGAGTTAAACGAAGATATCCATACTTCTGTAAATTTCAACGATTCTACAGACAGCATGACAGGTCTTTATCTACGTGGTAGCTGGAACTTTACGGGTAATGTGTTTGTTGAAACGCGTGGTGAAGCTCTGGTAAAAGATGACCTGACCGTTTCTCAGGGCCTGCTGGGTCTAGGTTACTACTTCCCGATTAACAATGATCTGACTGTGTACGGTCTGGCTGGTCTGTCAACAATCACTGTTGATTACGACGTGAACTATTTTGGCCACTCAGTTAATGTCAGCAACGATGACAGCGGCTTTACAGGTGAAGTGGGTGCACGTTACCAGGTAATGAATAACTGGACAGTAGAGCCTGCAGTACGCTTTGCCAACTATGATGAATCAATGACTGAACTGCGTCTGGGTAACAACTTCAAAGTATCTGAGCACATGAGCCTGGAAGCCAACCTGGCTCACCGCGACTTTAACGTGTTGAAAGAAACGAACTTCCAACTGGGTGCACGCTACAGCTTCTGATCACGTCGGTAAGACAATCAAAAAAGCAACAACATGTACTTAGCAACAGCCCGGGTAACTCCCGGGCTGTTTTTCTTTCTGCTAGTCTGAGTTTACACAAAACATCAGAAGCGAAAATAGAGAATGAAGAACGCTAAAAAGCTGACTGTTATTTACTCTCTGTCTGATAAGCTGCCAGTAACCTTTCGAACTCGTCGATCTGTTTCGCCACCATATCCACACTCTGCTGCCAGAATTCTGGCTGGCGAATGTCCATGCCCAAGTGTTTTTCAACTACCTCTTCAGCCATCATAGAGCCGGTATCACGCAGTAAGGCTTTGTAGTCTTCATAGAAATGTTCACCTTTCGCAGCACGTTGCGCATAAACACCTTTACTGAACAAATAGCCGAACAGGTATGGGTAATTGTAGAAACTGATGTCAGCGATACTGAAATGGAGTTTGCTGGCCCAGAACATCTCACTGGTTTCGTCCATTGCATCGCCATACCAGTCACGCCAGGTCTCAGACATTAACGCCTTGAGCTGATCCGGAGTGAACTCCCCTGCCGAACGCTGATCATAAAACGCTTTTTCGAATTCGTAACGCACCGGGATATTAATAAGCAGGGCCAGTGCCGACTGGGCTTCTTCCCATAGCATCAACAGCTTGTCCTGATCGCTCTGGGCTTTCTCCATTAATGCATCGCGAACCACGTTTTCAGCAAAGATCGATGCGGTTTCAGCCAGCGTCATTGGATATTGCGTTTTTTGCAACGGCATATCACGCATCACCCAGTTATGGAAAGCATGGCCAAGTTCATGTGCCAGTGTCAGCACATCGGACATACTTCCACCCCAGGTCATAAACACCAGCGGCGTACGGGTATCGGCAAGTTTGGTACAGTATGCCCCCAAGCGCTTGTTTGGCTGAGGTGCGGCATCAATCAGCTTGTTTTCGACCATCATATCGACAAACTCGCCCATTTCCGGATTCACTCCAGCAAAGGCTTCACGAATAATGTCGATACCTTGCTCAAAACTGTATGTCTGACCGTCATTCGAGGCCGTAGTTTCTGTCGACGACTCTGCCGACAGCAATGCCGGCATAGAGGCAAGCTCATCCCAGGGCTTCAGTTTCTCAGTCCCAAACAGACGCGCCATCAGCAAACCGGCTTTCTGCCCGATTGGGCGGCTGTCTTTTGCTACATTCATCATAGAATCCAGTGTCTGTTTCTGGATGCAGCTAAGATGCAAGCTTGGATCAAGAAAATGTACCTGCTCGGTATGACTGCGTTTGTCATACTCGGTCAGACGCGCACCGGCCAGGGCATTCAGAATCGCCGCAAAACTTTCCTGATGAACCGTCATCGCTTCTGAAATCGCGCGCCAGGCTGGTTCACGACGCAGGCTGTCTCCGCCATACAAAAGGCTGGCCGCCTGTGACAGCCCCATGGTTTCTTTTTTGCCATGAGGCAAAGTCAGGGTAACCGACAAACTGCCGGTGATGTTGTCATACAACCTTCCCCACGCTTCACGTCCGTCCTGATCCAGAGCTGTCATCAACTGCTCTTCTGCGATGGACAGCTGACGATTTTTCAGCATACGGGCACATTCCAGTCTGAAACGCCATTCCTCGATGCCATAGGTTGTCATCAGCAGGTTGAAGTCACTGTCTTCAAGATTAACGATTGCCTGGTTATACGGTGTGATGGCCTGCTCTAGTTGTGACAGCAGCTTGTTGACCTTACCCATCACTTTCTTAGCAGCAACATCAGATGCATCCACAGAGAGCAGGCAGTTCACATATGTAGACAAGGTATGAATTCGCAGCTTGACACTGGCCAGCAGTTTTAGGGCACCAGCCAGCCCTTCCGGCGTCCCGGTTTCAAATTTTACCAGTTCAGGCAATTTTTCTTCCGCGAAGGCCAGATCCTGTTGGATCTTCGGATCATCCAGATCACGATAAGCAATAGAAAGATCCCAGCTCGGTATTGTCATTTTTCCTCCTTGACGATCCGGGTAACACCCGGAACCCTATTAATCATTAAACAGCAGACAGGCGCGCCCATCATGCTCTATACGCTGAATACGGGTCGCAAACACCTGCTCCAGCATCTCAACCGTCATAACCTCTTTGGGCTGCCCCTTGGCCACACAGGAACCGTTGTTCAGTAGCAACACTTTGTCAGCTTCGCGCAGGGTACGATTTAAATCATGATTGGCCATCACCACAGCTATGCCCATGTTGGCCACTTTACGGATCAATTTGTACATCACCGCTTCCTGGCCGATGTCCAGCGCTGCCGCCGGCTCATCCAGCAACAGAAGCCGAGCATCCGGATTGAGATCCGGCCAAACCTGAAGACATGCCGCCGCCAGCCTTACCCGTTGCCACTCGCCGCCTGAAAGCTGCTGAATACTTCGGTTCAGTTTGTCTCTGATTTTCAGCGCGGTACAAATTTCGTTAACAGCCGCTTGCGCATGCTCTTCATCAACCTGCCCAATCGCCGAGAGAGAAAGTGACAGATAGTGATACACCGCCACAGCAAAAGCGGGCCGGTCCTGTTGAGAAAGATAGCTCCTGTACCGGGCCAGTGTGGCCAAATCAAACTGCACTAGTGCTTTCCCGGAGAACTGAATCTCTCCCTGGTAATCAACCAGCCCCGATAACATGGCAATGGCGGTACTTTTACCGCTGCCGTTCGGCCCAATTAAATGCACAATTTCCCCGGCTTTCACGTCAAAAGAAACCGGAAGTAAACGATGTGGCATAGCCAGATTGTGCGCCTGAATCACCACAGATGCATGTGTTTGAGATAACGTCATCAAGCCTATTCCATCAATCTAGCTGAGATCGGAGCAACATCCAGATAAACAATGGCGCACCGAGCGTTGTAATCACCACCCCCACTGGCAACTCGGCTGCCGGAAGCAGCACTCTGGCCAAAGTATCTGCCAGTGCCAGTAACAAAGCGCCAAACAAAGCCGAGAGCGGCAACAGAAAGCGATTTTCCGCTCCCAGTGCGAGCCGGAGCAGATGCGGCACCACTAACCCGATAAACCCAATAATGCCCCCAAGGGCAACGGAAGCACCGACTAACAGGGATACAATCAGAATCAGACGCCAGCGAAATGCCGCGACATCCAGCCCCAGTTGTCTGGCCTGGTTTTCGCCCAGCATCAGTAAATCCAGCTTTTTGCCCTGCAAGCAGAGCCAGACAAGAACAGGCATCATCGCAACCAGCAGCACCAGTTGCGGCCAGCTCACACCGGCGACACTTCCCATCAGCCAGTACATCAGCATGCGTAAATTCAGATCATCACTGAAGTAGAAAGCCCAGGTCACCATAGCACCGGATAAAATCCCAAGTGCAACACCGATCAGTAATAGCCGTGCCGTCGACACTTTGCGTCGCTGAGACAACCCGACCAGAATAAGCGTAAAACAGAACGCACCAACCATTGCCGCTGCCATCATGATCAATGGCGTCGGTGCGAATGGCAGAGCAAATAGTACGACAACCAAAGCCAGGCTGGCACCACCGGAAATGCCTAATACGCCGGGTTCTGCCAGCGGATTCCCCAGCAATACCTGCAACACAGCTCCAGAGGCCGCCAGAGAGGCGCCAATCGCCAATGCCGCCAACAAACGGGGAAAACGTAATTGTGTCAGTAACTGCTGTTCCAGCAGACCGTCAGGTGACCACGGCCAGATAAAAATTTCACCGACCGCAAGGGAAAAAAAGCAGGCCGTCAGTAGCAAGACGCCTGCTATCAAGATTGCCAGTCGCCATCTGGACTCGTGGCGAACTCTTAGTTCATTCAGTAGCATCAGGAGTACACAATAATGAGGTTTAAACCAAACTGACCAGCCAGTTTGGTAGTACCATACTCGCTCAGTCAGGAAATGGAAAGCAACCCTCACTAGCCCAATGATTATTCAGACAAAAGTGACTCCGATTTAATCAATCCGACTTACTTCACGGTGATTTGCTCACCCAGATTCACCTCTGTTTTACGCACCAGCAGACAAGCTCGCTGACCCAGGGCAACATTGGCATTCGGAAATACAACGGCTTCTCCGCCTTCTAACGCGAAGTATTCAACCCCTTCGTCACTGCCAAGCAGCTTACCTTGATCGAAAAAGGTGAAGTTAGCCTGATCATTCGGGAAGTTCAGCTTAAACTCATCGGTCTGTTTAACCAGGGTCCGAGTGACCTTATAAATACTTAGCAGATCACCCTGCCAGTGGTATTCAACTTGCGGTACGGTCACCAGCTCCAGCATTGCCTGATCAAAAGCGGCCAGACGCTCCAGGTCATTTTCACCAAACTTCGCCACTTTCCCCAATTCTACCGTCAGTGCTTGAGCAGAAAATTTCTCCGCGCTGAACCAGCTAAACGTCGAAGACGAGCTGCTTGACAGCAGTACCGCTTCTAACTCAGCACGCTGCATAAATGAAAACAGGGCTTTGCTGCGGGTAGGATTTTCCGTAAATGGACTAACGGCAAAAGTATAGTGCTCTGAATCGCGAATCGCACAATGCAGATCAAGATGCCAACGTGAAGCCTGTTGGCGATCAGGGTGAGAATAGAAATTAATAACCGCTTGCTGCAATTCGTTTGCACGCAGGCAGTCAGGATTTTCTGTTGGATTTTCGGTATTGAACAGTCGGTTCATGTTTTCGACCACAAACCGCTTGTGCAGATTAATCGCCTCAGGATGGCCAATAATCAGCAATAAACGGTGGGCAGGTACCAGACCATCAACCAGAATTCGGCGTGCCAGTTGCTGAACCAATTCAATCGGGCTGGTTTCATCACCGTGAACCCCTGAAGACAGCACGATATCTTTTGTATCTTCAGCGAGGTCCGGCGGGGTGATTTGCAAAATCCCTCGCCCAAGAAGCTCACATTTTACACCGCTGGCGGTATGCCACTTTCCTGTTTTTACTGACAGCTCCATATTCAGGCTTGCTGCCAGAAAGTCTCCGCTTTTCACCAGCTTTAACATTCCCATTGAACTTCTCCCTGTTAATCAGTATCTCTCAATCGGGATGCCGACATTTTAGCGCTCTCCCCTTGTAAATCAAACCGCAGAAAAACATATATTTAACATCAACATCACACATCTGATGCGTTTTAAGTAAATTTAATCAGAAAAAGCGCTGTAATTGGAGGGAGGCTAAGAATTTTTCGCTAACCTGAAGTGGAAATGTGGAACGAACAAGTGAAGCAAATAACAGGCAAAGAAAAACCCAGGTAAGTTCTACACACCTTACCTGGGTTCTTATCATCCGGTCCCGCGTTTTACTCTTTGATTTCGATATTTTCTACGCGAGCTTTCAGTTTTTGACCTGGTCGGAAAGTCACAACCCGGCGGGCAGAAATCGGAATATCTTCACCCGTTTTTGGATTCCTTCCAGGACGCTCATTTTTGTCACGAAGGTCAAAGTTACCAAAACCTGATAATTTAACTTGTTCGCCACACTCAAGCGCCTTTCTGATCTCTTCGAAGAAGACTTCCACCGTATCCTTGGCGTCCCGTTTGCTTAATCCAACATTCTCAAACAGGTTCTCAGCCAAATCGGCTTTTGTGAGCGCCATAGATAATTCCCTCAAGACTATGTTGAATGGATCGCAGCTATAACAAGGGCTATACCTGCAGCGTATTAGTCCAGTAAGACCCTGTGCGTCAGAAAACTGGAGGACGTTTTCGACACTGGATATCCTAGCTAGAGACAAGTTTATGCCAACTTCCTGATTTCCGCCAACTTTTTTAAGTGAACTTGCTGTCAAATTATTGATTTTTGCATGTGCCAAACCGTCAAAAACATGCATCAGGTTGTGCTTTAGATGAATGGATAGCAATAACATTTGCTGCAAAGTTAATAATTTACAAAATATCCAACTATCAATTTATGGACATATAGAAATAACCGCTAACTATCAGAAGGTTAGATAAATTAGAGTTAGATCAAAAAAAAGCAGCCCCGAAGGACTGCTCTTGATAAAACAATTACTTAAAACATCATGAAGGCTGGTTGTTAATCGATCGATGAACACCCCTTCGCGATGCTGAATTTGCATTAATCGCGCAGGCTGGCACCAAATTGCTCAGACAGTGCTGCAACAGTCTTCTCAACCGCTGCGGCAATATCGGCTTCTTCCAGGGTACGTTCTGCTGACTGCAGTGTCAGAGCAATTGCCAGGCTCTTCTGACCTTCATCAATGCCCTTACCGCGATAAACGTCAAACAGGTTAACGTCTTTCAGCAGCTCACCACCGTTAGCATTGCATGCCTCAAGAATGTCACCAGCTGCAATGTCTTCATTTACAACAACCGCGATATCACGACGGTTAGATGGGAACTTAGACAAAGCTACAGCTTCCGGAATCACACGAGAGTCGATGGCTGACCATTCGATTTCGAACACGATCGTACGGCCATTCAGACCAAACTTGCGCTCCAGTTCAGGGTGAACAGTACCGATCACACCCACTTCTTTACCGTCAACGATGATGGCAGCAGACTGACCTGGGTGCAGTGCAGGATGTTTAGCCGCCTTGAAGCTGTATGCTTTCTCGTTAGAAGTTAGTTCCAGAATGGCTTCCAGGTCGCCCTTCAGATCGAAGAAATCAACGGTGTTCGTCGCGATATCCCAGTGTTCTTCACTGCGAGTACCTGCGATAACACCTGCCAGCATCGGCTCCTGACGCATGCCATTTTCAGCAGACTCACAAGGAATGAAACGCAGACCGTATTCGAACAGGCGAACACGCGGCTGTTGACGTTTCTGGTTGTGAACTACGGTATTCAGCAGCCCTTGAAGCAGACCAAGACGCATTGCTGACATTTCTGCCGAAATCGGGTTTGGCAGTACCAGCGGCTCAACATCCGGTACGATCAGCTTTTGCTGCTCAGGCTCGACAAAACTGTAAGTGATCGCTTCGTGATAACCACGATCAACCAGCAGATGACGAACACGTTTCAGAGGCAGATTGGCTTCCTGGTGATCGTGCATCTTCAGTGCAGCAGCCGGAGACTGATTCGGAATATTGTTGTAACCGTAGATACGGCCAACTTCTTCAATCAGATCCTGCTCAATCGCAATGTCAAAACGCCAGGTTGGCGCAATCGCAGACCAACCTTCCTCGGTTGCCGCAACAGCCATACCCAGACGCTCAAGGATTTCAACCACATCTGCATCAGCAATGTGGTGACCCAGCAGGCTGTCCAGTTTTGCACGACGCAGTGATACAGTATTTGCCTTTGGCAGGTCTGCGTCAGATTCAACCGCGACCACAGGGGCCACTTCGCCGCCACAAATCTCAACCAACAGCTGAGTGGCTCGCTCCATCGCGCTGTGCTGCAGTGCGTAGTCCACACCACGCTCAAAACGCATAGAAGAATCAGTGTGCAGACCGTAGCTACGCGCACGACCACGGATATGGTCAGGTGCAAAGAATGCACACTCAAGCAGCACATCTTTTGTTTCGCCAGTAACACCAGACGCTTCGCCACCAAAAATACCGGCGATTGCCAGTGCTTTGTTGTGGTCTGCGACAACCAGTGTATCGGCGTTCAATTCTGCTTCTGTACCGTCCAGCAGAGTCAGCTTCTCGCCTTGCTCAGCCATACGAACGACGATGCCACCTTCGATCTTCGCCAGATCAAATGCGTGCATTGGTTGACCTTGCTCCAGAAGCACGTAGTTAGTGATGTCTACAACAGGGTCAATTGAGCGAATACCACAACGACGCAGTTTTTCTTGCATCCATAGTGGTGTTTCCGCCTGAACATTTACGTTCTTGATGATACGGCCCAGGTAACGAGGACACGCTGCTGGCGCTTTCACGTCAATCGAGACGGTGTCATCGATAGAAGGCGCAACTGCATCAGCTTGAGGCTCAGTCACGTCTGCACGGTTCAGTACGCCCACTTCACGCGCCATGCCACGAATGCTGAAACAGTCAGCGCGGTTAGCCGTCAGGTCAACGTCAACAGTTACGTCATCCAGACCCAGGAACGCACGGAAGTCAGTACCGATTACTGCGTCTTCTGCCAGCTCCATGATGCCATCAGACTCAACGTCAATACCCAGTTCAGTGAATGAACACAGCATGCCGTGAGAAGGCTGGCCACGCAGCTTCGCTTTTTTGATTTTGAAATCACCCGGCAGTACTGCGCCAACAGTCGCTACAGCCACTTTCAGGCCCTGACGACAGTTTGCCGCACCACAAACGATGTCCAGAAGCTCTTCTTCGCCCACGTCAACTTTCGTTACACGCAGTTTGTCAGCATCCGGGTGCTGGCCACATTCAACAACGTGACCCACTTTTACGCCAGTGAAAGAGCCGGCAACAGGCAGCACGTCGTCTACCTCAAGGCCAGCCATAGTAATTTGGTGAGTCAGTTCGTCAGTAGTAATCGCAGGATTTACCCACTCACGAAGCCATGATTCGCTGAATTTCATTGTGTCTAAACCTCTGGATTACTTGAACTGTTTCAGGAAACGAAGGTCGTTCTCGAAGAACGCGCGCAGATCGTTTACACCATAACGAAGCATGGTCAGACGCTCTACACCCATACCGAATGCAAAACCAGAGTATTTCTCAGGATCAATGCCTACGCTGCGCAGTACGTTCGGATGAACCATACCGCAGCCCAGAACCTCAAGCCACTTACCATTTTTACCTTTCACGTCTACTTCTGCAGAAGGCTCTGTGAACGGGAAGTATGACGGACGGAAACGGACTTCCACTTCTTCCTCGAAGAAGTTACACAGGAAGTCGTGCAGAATGCCTTTCAGCTGTGCGAAATTTACATTCTCGTCAACCAGCATACCTTCTACCTGATGGAACATTGGGGTATGAGTCTGGTCGTAGTCGTTACGGTATACACGGCCCGGTGCGATGAAACGAAATGGTGGCTTACCATTTTCCATCGTACGAATCTGAACCCCTGAAGTGTGAGTACGAAGCATCAGATCTGGGTTAAAGAAGAAGGTATCGTGATCCGTACGTGCAGGGTGATCTGCGGCAATATTCAGCGCATCAAAGTTGTGGAAAGCATCTTCAATTTCAGGGCCAGACTCCACATTGAAGCCAAGTTCACCAAAGAATTGCTCGATACGTTCAACCGTACGGGTAACCGGGTGCAGACCACCGTTTTCGATGCGGCGACCAGGCAGAGTCACATCAACCATTTCTGCGGCCAGTTTCGCTTCCAGCTCGGCACTTTGCAGTGCGTCTTTACGCGCTGCGATGGCTTGCTGTACAGCACCTTTCGCTTTGTTGATTTCCTGACCTGCTGAGCGACGCTCTTCCGGTGGAAGTTTGCCCAGGCTCTGAAGTTGAAGAGTCAGTTCGCCCTTCTTGCCCAGATATTGGACGCGGACTTCGTCCAGAGCGACTAATGATTCAGCCTGCTCAATAGCTGCCGTTGCGTTGGCAATAATCTCGTCTAGATGTTGCATCGTTTCCTCATCCACCTACAGGTGGCGTCCTTTAGGGAGATATAAATTCGCGTAACGATACATACTAAAGAAACATGCGTCTAAATCCAAATCCAATCGCACTAAAAGCGTGGGATTGGGCGAAAAAAAATCGTCTTTAGCCCATTGATCCCGCGATTGTTATTGGGTGTCCTATTAAAGGCTCATTTCACCGGCATTAATGAAGATTTCCCCCTTGTGACCGGATGTCGTCACCTGTCACCGCAGCACAGACAATTGCGGCGCAGATTCCCTCCGTCATCTGCGTCAGCGTCAGTGAAGGTTTGTGACCATCACCCATGGTCTGCTCCGGCAAAAAAGGGACATGTACAAAGTCGGCCCGAATGTGCAGATCGCTCTGTTCTGAACGCGATAGGTTACGGTTGAATTGAGCCAGGTAGTGCATGACACCATAAAACAGGTGGTTACATACAAAAGTGCCGGCGCTGTAAGAAATCTCAGCCGGGACACCTACCCCATTCACCGCCTGCACCATGGCTTTAACGGGCATAGTTGTAAAATAGGCGGCCGGTCCATCTGTCACCACAGGTTCATCAACTGGCTGGTTACCGGCATTGTCTTCAATACGAAAATCATCAAGATTAATAGCCACTTTTTCGAAGCTAATGGCTGGACGCCCACCGGCCTGCCCCAGCATGATCACCATATCCGGCTGATACTTTTCTATAGCAACAATACATTGCTCAATTGCACTGCGACGTACCACAGGCAGCTTTTGGGTAACAAGAACCACGCCAGCCTGATGCAGCCTGGACTGCGCTTCCGGTTGGGCTAACTGCTCAAGAATCAATGCTGATGGATTAAGTGCTTCTCCGCCAAAAGGTTCAAAACCTGTCACCAGCACCTTTCTCTTCGTCATGTTGTCTGCCTCTGTCACTGTGGATAATCGTTCGCTTGCCACCCTCACATCCTTTTAAACCTGATTCGATCATGCAGGCATCATAATCAGACGCAAAGTTTGTCGAAAATCCAATGACATAAAACCGTGAGTCTCATCGCATGATCTCAATCCAATCGTTCTGTTTAAACATTTTATTAAAAACAATGTTGCATTAACCGAAATATACCACTAAATTAAAAACACTGTTCGATTGATGGATTATGTATTCCTACTTCTTAACTATTCGTTTTGTTTCAATGTGATAACCGAATGACTATGAGGCTGTAAGTCTTGGTATCACTCACCAGACCCTAAAAGTTAATGCATAAGGAGCAATACAATGAATACACAAGAAAAATACTGGTTAATTTATGCCAAAGCGACATTTCTGATTGCCGTTGTGGCGATGGTCATCAGCATCATCAAATTACCCGGCGACCTGCTGATTAAAGGTTACTACAGTATCTGCAGCCTTTTCCTGGTCAGTGCGACCATTACGCTGAGTAAAGCGGTACGTGATCAGGTTGAGTCAAAACGATTAATGAACAAACTTGAAGAAGCCAAAACCGCGCAACTGTTAAACGATTTGGATGAAAGCCGACTATAACTTTGTTTGTGATGAACACGCATTTATATTCCCTTATTAAACAACAGCGGCAGCTTCGGCTGCTGCTGCGCCAACTCAACCGCCAAAAGCAACAGCTTGAAGGCAAACAAGCCCAAGTGACCCAAGACATTTTTAGCCGCGAGTCCGCTATTCAATCTGCCTTGGATCCAGATCCCCAGACAAATATAAGTTCAACCAGCTTCATCAAGATGGTTGAACAAACAATGACGGCTAAACATCGCCTTGCTCGGCTAATAAGCAGAGAAAAAGCGTTGCTAAAACAGATAACCAAGACAGAAACACGATTAAAGACAACGCACGATCTCATTAAATTAGGTTGCCTGCAGCAACGTCGTACCATCCCAACGGCTCAGAGATCTCTGACACTGGTTCTGGAAACTAAGCTTGAATGCTGCCTATTACAGAATGCGGCGCTGCTAGCGCGTTTTATGTAAGTTCTATCTGTCAGTTTTTTTATCAGTAAAGGGAGTGCGTGATGAATGACTGAATACAGTCCGCAGCAAAACGGTACGGATACAAGCGGCCTGCTTTACCGGCTTATCAGAGCGATGCGTAGAAGTTTAGACCGACGCGTAAAAACATCGGGTAAAAAGAAGAGATGAAACTCAGGGGGAGCGGAACTGCTCAGGGAAAACACAGCAGAGATAACTGAATGCTTAATGCTGCTCTGCCAGTAGTACAAAGCACAAAAGAAAAAAGGAGAGCCGAAGCTCTCCTTTCCTCATCAAAACTGACTGAAATTACAGTGCAGCTTTCGCTTTTTCAACTAGAACAGTGAAAGTCGCTTTGTCGAATACAGCGATGTCAGCAAGGATCTTACGATCGATCTCGATAGATGCTTTCTTAAGACCATTGATGAAGCGGCTGTAAGACATACCGTTCTGACGAGCTGCAGCGTTGATACGTGCGATCCACAGTTGACGGAAAGTACGTTTCTTGTTGCGACGGTCACGGTAAGCGTACTGACCAGCTTTAGTAACTGCTTGGAAAGCTACGCGGTAAACACGTGAACGTGCACCGTAGTAACCTTTAGCTTGTTTAAGAACTTTTTTGTGACGTGCACGTGCTTGTACACCACGTTTTACGCGAGGCATAGGAGACTCCTAACTAAATAAATTTATAACTAAAAACGATTAAGCGAACGGAAGCATACGTGCAACTGCTGCCACTTCACATGCAGGAAGGATAGCGTTTGGACGAAGCTGACGCTTGTTCTTAGTAGTACGTTTAGTCAGGATGTGACGTTTAGTCGCGTGCTTGTACTTAAAACCACCAGCAGTTTTCTTGAAACGCTTAGCAGCACCTTTGTTGGATTTCATCTTAGGCATGATGAGACTCCGCATTGTTGATTGTTAATAACATAGTAATCAGGCGAACAAAAAGCGCTGCGGTTAAGCAGCGCCTTTGCTACTTGAATGCCGTAATTACTTCTTCTTAGGGGCAAGCATCATCGTCATTTGACGACCTTCAACCTTATTCGGGAAGCTCTCAACAACCGCTAGGTCGCCAAGGTCATCCTTAATTCGGTTAAGAAGCTCGATACCAAGACTCTGGTGGGCCATTTCACGACCGCGGAAACGCAGTGTGACCTTACCCTTGTTGCCCTCTTCCAAAAAGCGAGTCAGGTTGCGCAGTTTTACCTGATAATCGCCTTCGTCTGTACCAGGACGGAATTTAACTTCCTTAACCTGGATTTGTTTTTGCTTTTTCTTTTGCTCTTTAGCAGCCTTGCTCTTTTCGAACAGGTACTTGCCATAGTCCATCACACGACAGACAGGTGGCTCGGCATTAGGGCTGATTTCAACCAGATCCACACCTGCTTCATGAGCAGTAGTAATTGCTTCTTCGATGGAAACAACACCAATTGATTCGCCATCGAGACCAGTAAGACGAACTTCACGTACGCCACGGATTTCGCCGTTGATACGGTGTGGGTTTTGCTTTACTGGTGCTTGTGTTCTTCTTCCGCCTTTAATACCTTAGTCCTCCAAAACGTTGAGCTTGCGACTGCTAATCTCTTGCTGCAGGTAAGCAACAAGATCGTCAATCTTAAATTTACCCAAATCTTTACCCTTGCGAGTACGTACCGCTACTTCGCCTGCTTCGACTTCTTTGTCACCGCAGACAATCATGTAAGGTACTCGCTTCAAAGTATGTTCGCGGATTTTAAAGCCAATTTTCTCATTTCTCAAGTCTGCGTTGACTCGAATTCCACTTTTTTGCAGTTTTTCGACCACTTGTTGTACATATTCAGCCTGACTGTCCGTGATATTCATCACAACGGCCTGCTGAGGAGCCAACCAGGTCGGGAAGAAACCTGCATACTCTTCGATAAGGATACCGATGAAACGCTCAAGAGAACCAAGAATCGCACGGTGAATCATAACCGGCGTGTGACGCTCGTTATCTTCACCTACGTAAGTTGCGCCAAGACGCTCAGGAAGTGCGAAGTCTAACTGAACTGTACCGCACTGCCAAGCTCGATCTAGGCAATCATGCAAAGTAAATTCAATCTTAGGACCATAGAACGCACCTTCACCTTCTTGAATCTCGTAAGGAATCTCCATAGATTCTAGCGCAAGTTTCAGATCCGACTCAGCTTTATCCCACATTTCGTCAGAACCTACACGCTTCTCTGGGCGAGTAGACAGTTTCACAACGATGTTGTCGAAACCAAAAGTCTGATATGTGTCGTAAACCATCTTAATACAAGATGTCACTTCCTGCTGTACCTGAGCTTCAGTACAGAAGATGTGTGCGTCATCCTGAGTAAAGCCACGTACACGCATAATGCCGTGTAGTGCGCCTGATGGTTCGTTACGGTGACAAGAGCCGAATTCCGCCATACGCAGCGGCAGATCGCGGTAAGACTTCAGACCCTGGTTGAAGATCTGAACGTGACCCGGACAGTTCATTGGCTTGATCGCGTATTCACGGTTCTCAGAAGACGTGGTGAACATCGCATCTGCATATTTGTCCCAGTGACCTGAACGTTCCCACAGAACGCGGTCCATCATCAGCGGACCTTTCACTTCCTGGTAACCGTATTCGTTCAGTTTGTCACGAACGAAAACTTCCAGATCACGGAAGATAGACCAACCGTTGTGGTGCCAGAACACCATACCCGGAGCTTCCTGCTGCATGTGGAACAGGTCAAGCTGTTTACCCAGTTTACGGTGGTCACGCTTAGCGGCTTCTTCAAGACGAGTCAGGTGCGCCTTCAGGGCTTTCTTATCGTGGAAAGCCGTACCGTAGATACGCTGCAACATCTTGTTGTCGCTGTTACCACGCCAGTAAGCACCGGCTACGTTCAGCAGAGTAAAGTGCTGACAGAAGCCCATATGTGGAACGTGTGGACCACGACACATATCGACGTATTCTTCGTGATGGTACAGGCCAGGACGATCATCGCGAGATACGTTTTCATCCAGGATTTCCATCTTGTATGGTTCGCCACGTGATTCAAACGTATCACGTGCTTCCTGCCAGCTGACTTTTTTCTTAACAACTTCGTACTTTGTCTTCGCCAGCTCCTGCATACGCGCTTCGATCTTTTCCAGATCTTCTTGCGTCAGCGACTCGTCCAGATCAATGTCGTAGTAGAAACCGTTGTCGATGGTCGGACCGATAGCCATTTTGGCTTGCGGGTACAGCTGTTTCAATGCGTGGCCAAGAAGGTGCGCACAAGAGTGACGAACGATCTCAAGACCGTCGACTTCATCTTTAACGGTGATGATTTCAAGGCTCGCATCTTCTTCGATCAGATCACACGCATCAACGCGCTGACCATTTACACGACCGGCGATGGTTGCTTTAGCAAGGCCAGGACCGATTGATGCTGCGACTTCCATAGTTGAAACTGGGTTGTCGAAATGACGCTGACTGCCGTCAGGAAGAGTAATTACAGGCATGTATTTATCCTTTAACAGTGGTCTTGCACACCAAGCAAGACATGTTCAATTTAAACGTAAAGCTTTGATAAGCTTAATGAGTGAAGGCCAATTACACCGATACCGCAATACTGAGCAATATCCCAATGCAAAGGCAGAGCGCCACTATAACAAACGCCTGTCACAGAATGCAAAGCCAGAGCGGAAATAATTAGACATAATTTCACCCTTATACCCACGAAAGACGTAATGTTATTATTTCTCAACAAATCAAGTCACTTTTCAGTTACATAGCCATGACAAACGCCCCACTTCGAGGCATTTTTACTTGCTATAGCGAAAGAAACTTGCTTTCATTTGTATAGGCAATTGGAAAGTTACAGTTATGGCTCAGTCACCGCGTTACCTTCAAATCAAGCAATACCTATTAGATAAGATCCATTCTCGGCAATGGCCGCCGGGATATAAGCTGCCGACCGAAATCATGTTGTCGGAGCAATTCTCCGTCAGTCGGATGACCGCCAATAAAGCGATTCGCGATTTGGTGAACGAGGGCTTACTTGAGCGTACTCCTCGCCTGGGCACCTTCGTCTGCCATAAAAAAGCAGAATCGCCGCTAATGGAAATTCGTAATATTGCTGAAGAAGTGAAGAATCGAGGCCATGCTTACTCCAGTGATGTGATTCTGCAATCAACGATTAAAGCCACCGATGAGGTCGCTCTCAGGCTCGGAGTCAGGCATGGTACCGAGGTGTACTTTACCCAAATTGTTCATTATGAAAATGACGTCCCTATTCAGCTTGAGGAACGTTGGGTAAATCCTGACTATGCGCCGGACTACATCGCACAGGACTTCTCCACTCAAACGCCGAACGAGTATCTGGTACAAGCCTGTCCGCTGAGTGACATCGAGCATACCGTTGAGGCCTTGCTGCCCAACAAGCGTATCGCGGATTTACTGCACATCAGCCCGCAATCCCCTTGCCTGTTACTGAACCGCCGTACCTGGAGTAATAAGAACCTGATCAGTACTGCCCTGCTCTATCATCCGGGGAATAAGTACAAGCTCAGCTCCAGAACCAAGGTGGTTTAAGTACTGCGATTCAAACATTGCGATGCCTTTTTGTGCGGTGACTGATGCAAAGAATCGGACAGAACGGAGTCAGTGACTTTGCGTATTAACAAAACTTCGATTCATGGCAAAAGTGCACAGCTCGCCTAAATGAATATCGGGTCTTGCTCGAGCCGATCACATTCGTTCGGACATTTATACTCTGCAATGAGTACCATTTTACGTTAATGGTACTTTGATTAGTTGATTGCACAAGAAATAGGATACAAATACATGTAATAATGACGTGTCGTTATACGCAGTCAATTAAATGAATACACTTTGATGAGTATTTTATAAGTAAGAGTTATCCAAATGTCTAATGTCGTTCAGTTCTCGATGTTCAGTGGTAGTAAGAAGAGCAACACTACCCCACCCAAAAAATCACTTAGCCCTAAAGCTTCAAGGGAACAGGCCGCATTGAAGCAAGACAACCGCTGTTACTTCTGTGGTATGCATAAAGAACCGAAAGAGCTTAACTGGCTTGATAAGATTGGTTTTAAAGCAAAGGCTCATGTTATCTGTAGTACCTGCAACTCTGCTGCTAAGTCACGGTCAATGGATGAACTACGGATAATCCTTGCGCTGAAGGCTATGGATTTCAGAACGATTAAGATTCAGCAGTACCTTGAGTTAAGAGAAAAAGGCGTTCAGATAGACGGTGTACGTGACTACAAGTTCTACTTTGAAACTGTTGAGTAATTAGAGTTAGGGGATAAAGGCAAGCCAAAGACCCCCATTCACATGCCTTCCTCCCTTTCAACCGCCACCCTGCAAACTACAGCTCCCCATTTGACTATCTTCCTTGACGACATTTCCTCCCAAACTCGATGACAGCCACGTTTGGCGGGCTTTCATCCTGGTCATAAAGCACTATCAAAATTGCGTTAGTATCGATTTATTGCCATTTTGATCACATTTCATTTACACAATCTCTTGTCTTTGACCCTATTGTTGACTAATAATTTGTATATACATAAACAACCACCTTACCAGAGCATGTAAATGGACAGAGTGCTGACAAACCTGAAGATGGTCACCATGATGCCGGACACGGGCTACCAGATCATTGACAACGCTATGATTGGAATCGAGCAAGGCAAAATCGCCTTTGCCGGTCATGCGGATCACTATGACTGCCACGGCCATCCGGAAGTGATTGATTGCCATGGCGCACTGGTTACCCCGGGGCTGATTGACTGTCATACCCATCTGGTGTTTGCCGGTAACCGCGCAAATGAGTTTGAGCAACGCCTGAATGGCGTGCCGTATGAAACCATTGCCAAGGCCGGTGGCGGCATACTTGCCACCGTCAATGCAACCCGCAATGCCTCAGAAGAAGAGCTATATGAACTGGCTTGCGAACGTCTGCAAGGTCTGAAAAATGATGGTGTCACATCGGTAGAAATTAAATCCGGTTATGGCCTGACACTGGACAGTGAACTGAAAATGCTGCGCGTGGCGCGCCGAATAGGCCAGCAGGCTGACATCAAAGTGTCCACAACTTTGCTTGCCGCACATGCTCCGCCACCGGAGTTTAAAGATAATGCCGATGGTTATATCGACCTTATCTGTCAGGAAATCATTCCTGTCGCGGCCAAA
Source organism: Photobacterium sp. GSS17 (assembly GCF_028621875.1). Classification (NCBI taxonomy): domain Bacteria; kingdom Pseudomonadati; phylum Pseudomonadota; class Gammaproteobacteria; order Vibrionales; family Vibrionaceae; genus Photobacterium; species Photobacterium sp. GSS17. The sequence goes on from NZ_CP117517.1 coordinate 2,037,651, forward strand.
GAGCAATTGGCAGACGCCGTTGACGTGTTCTGTGAAGGTATCGGCTTCTCGACTGCCCAGTGTCAGCGCGTTTTCGAAGCGGCTAAGCAACATGGTCTGGCCATTAAAGGTCACACGGAGCAACTGTCCAACCTTGGCGGTAGTGCGATGGCGGCCAGAATGGGCGCGCTGTCTGTAGACCATATCGAATACCTGGACGAGCAAGGCGTTGAGGCACTGGCTCAGCACGGCACCGTCGCCACGCTGCTCCCTGGGGCGTTTTACTTCCTGCGCGAAACTCAGCAGCCGCCAATTGAAGCACTGCGTCGCCATCAGGTACCAATGGCCATTTCCACCGACTTTAATCCCGGAACGTCGCCACTGGCCTCACTGCGCGCCATGATGAACATGGCTTGTACGCTGTTCCGACTAACGCCGGAAGAGGCCCTGCGCGGTGTCACACAGCATGCTGCACAGGCATTGGGCGTCAGTGATAGCCGCGGCCAGATCAAAGTAGGAATGGATGCTGACCTTGCCGTCTGGTCTGTCAGCCACCCTGCCGAACTGTCATATCGAATTGGCGTTCCGGATCTGAAATTCCGGGTGGTAGACGGGCACCTCTTTTTCCAACCAGCAGTAACTGGAGCACACCATGGCCGTTGATATGCATGTCTGGCAAGGCCGGACTGATCCTGAAGATGGCGCAAAAGGCTTGCGCTGGCACCAGAAAGTGCAGCCGGCTGATCAGGCTAATGAACAAGGCATCATGATTTTGGGCTTCGCCTGCGATGAAGGCGTATCACGCAATAAAGGCCGCACAGGCGCCTATGACGCCCCAGTCGCCATTCGCAAAGTCCTCGCTAACCTTGCCTGGCACCACCAGGAGCCAGTCTACGACGGCGGCGATATCAGCTGTAATGACGGCAACCTTGAACTGGCCCAGCATCGTCTTGGTGAAGATGTCTGCCATGCCCTGCGCCAGCGCCATAAAGTGATGGTGTTCGGCGGTGGTCATGAAGTGGCATGGGGCTCGTTCCAAGGGATCGGCAACTACCTGCTGCAAAAACAACATGCGGTTGACGGTTCAGATAATGGTAAACCAAGAAAGGCCCCGCGCATTGGCATCATCAATTTTGATGCACACTTTGACCTGCGTAACCCGCCAGCGGGCACGCAATCTCAGAAAGGCAGCTCAGGCACACCGTTCCACCAGATTGCCCGCTTCTGCGAAATGAACAACTGGCCGTTCCGTTACGCCTGTCTGGGTCTGAGCCGGACCAGCAACACGCAGGCGTTGTATGAAAAAGCAGACGCCCTGGGCGTGCTGTACCGCGACGATGAAGACATGACGCAGGCCAATCTGCCGGATATTCAGGAGTCTCTCGGTCAGTTTATCGACCAATGCGACTATCTGTATCTCACGATCGATCTCGACGTGTTTCCGGCGGCGACAGCACCGGGAGTCAGTGCTCCTGCCGCTCGCGGCGTGTCATTCGACATTATTGAGCCACTACTGAAAACCATTCTGGCGGCGAAAACGCCACAGGGTAACAGCAAAATTCTGGTGTTCGACATGGCGGAATATAACCCGCGTTTCGACATCGACAACCAAACCGCTAGGCTTGCCGCCCGACTGGCATGGACCGTCGCCCGCAACCTGCGATAAGGACTTTTGAGTTAATCAATTCAACGACAGAACGCTGCCCACTCATACCATTACATAACGGGCAGCTTTGCAAGGAGAGCCACATGACACAATCGACATCCCACACACATTCGCGTCTGGATGAGAGCCGTACTATCAAGGCCCCAACGGGTACAACACTGAATGCGAAATCCTGGCTGACTGAAGCCCCGCTGCGTATGCTAATGAACAACCTGCATCCGGATGTGGCAGAACACCCGCATTCACTGGTGGTTTACGGGGGTATCGGCCGTGCAGCGCGTAACTGGGAATGTTACGACAAGATTGTCGAAGTGCTGAAGCGTCTGGAAGACGATGAAACACTGCTGGTGCAATCAGGTAAGCCGGTTGGTGTATTCAAAACACACAGCAATGCACCACGTGTCCTGATTGCCAACTCCAATATCGTTCCTCACTGGGCGAACTGGGAACACTTTAACGAGCTGGATAAGAAAGGCCTGATGATGTACGGCCAGATGACAGCAGGCAGCTGGATCTACATCGGCTCTCAGGGCATTGTTCAGGGCACCTACGAAACCTTCGTGGCAATGGCGAATAAACACTTCAACGGCGATGCATCTGGTCGCTGGATCCTGACCGGTGGTCTGGGTGGCATGGGTGGCGCTCAGCCGCTGGCTGCAACCATGGCGGGTTTCTCAATGATTGCTGTCGAGTGTGATGAAAGCCGTATCGATTACCGTCTGCGTACTGGTTACGTTGACTGTAAAGCAACAACTCTGGACGAAGCTCTGGCGATTGTCGAAGAAGCGAAACAAACCGGTAAACCTGTGTCTGTCGGCCTGCTGGGTAACGCTGCTGATGTGTTCCCGGAAGTCGTGCGCCGCGGTATCGTACCTGACTGTACCACTGACCAAACTTCCGCACACGACCCGCTAAACGGTTACCTGCCTCAGGGCTGGTCTATGGAATACGCGGCTGAAATGCGTACTCAGGACGAAGCCGCGGTCATGAAAGCCGCAAAAGAGTCGATGGCGGTTCAGGTTCAGGCGATGCTTGATCTGCAAAAAGCCGGCTCAGCAACAGTTGACTATGGTAACAACATCCGTCAGATGGCACTGGAAGAAGGCGTTGAAAACGCATTCGATTTCCCGGGCTTTGTCCCTGCTTACATCCGCCCGCTCTTCTGTGAAGGCGTTGGGCCGTTCCGTTGGGCAGCCCTGTCTGGTGATCCGGAAGACATCTACAAAACAGACCAGAAAGTGAAAGAGCTGATCCCTGACAACCCGCACCTGCACAACTGGCTGGACATGGCTCGCGAGCGCATCCAGTTCCAGGGTCTGCCAGCGCGTATCTGCTGGGTAGGTCTGAAAGACCGTGCCCGTCTGGGTAAAGCGTTCAACGAAATGGTCAAAAACGGTGAGCTGAAAGCGCCAATCGTCATCGGTCGTGACCACCTGGATTCAGGTTCTGTATCCAGCCCGAACCGTGAAACTGAAGGTATGATGGACGGCTCGGATACCGTTTCCGACTGGCCACTGCTAAACGCCATGCTGAACACCGCATCAGGTGCAACCTGGGTATCTCTGCACCACGGCGGCGGCGTAGGTATGGGCTTCTCGCAACACTCTGGTATGGTTATCGTGTGTGACGGTAGCGATGATGCCGCAGAGCGTGTAGGTCGTGTTCTGCGCAATGACCCGGGCACAGGCGTAATGCGCCATGCCGATGCCGGTTACGACATCGCTATTAAATGCGCCGAAGAGCAGAACCTGGATCTGCCAATGATTCCATCTACTCAGAAATAATCTTCGATAACCATAAGGACGTAGTATGTACCAGCTAGAAATTCAACCAGGCAAGTTGTCCCTAAAAGAGCTTCGTAAAATCAGCCGTCAACGCGTGACACTGTCACTGGCTAATTACGCTTATGACGACATGCTGACCAGTACTCAGGTTGTCGATAACATTATTAAAGAAGACAAAGTCGTTTACGGTATCAATACCGGGTTTGGCCTGCTGGCCAACACCCGTATCGCGGTGGAAGATCTGGAAACCCTGCAGCGCAGTATCGTACTGTCTCACGCTGCCGGTATCGGTGAGTTCATGGACGACTGCACAGTACGTCTGATGATGGCACTGAAAATCAACAGCCTGGCTCGTGGCTATTCCGGTATCCGCCCGCTTGTTGTCGACGCACTGATCACACTGGTGAACGCAGAAATCTACCCGTGCATTCCGAAGAAAGGCTCAGTAGGTGCATCTGGTGACCTGGCACCACTGGCTCACATGAGCACCGTGCTGCTTGGCGAAGGCCAGGCACGCCATAACGGCGAGATCATCAGCGGTGCAGCAGCACTGAAAATTGCCGGTCTGGAGCCGATCACACTGGCGCCAAAAGAAGGCCTGGCTCTGCTGAACGGGACGCAGGCTTCTACCGCATTTGCCCTGGAAGGACTGTTTGCGGCAGAAGATCTGTACGCAGCCGGTACTGTCTGTGGCGCCATGTCCGTTGATGCAGCGCTGGGCAGTCGCCGCCCGTTCGATCCACGTATTCACCGTGTCCGCGGCCATCGTGGCCAGATTGATGCGGCATCAGCCTACCGCCACCTGCTGGATATGGACAGTGAAATTGGCCTTTCTCACCAGCAGTGTGAAAAAGTGCAAGACCCATACTCACTGCGTTGCCAGCCACAGGTGATGGGCGCTTGTCTGCAGCAAATTCGTCACGCTGCAGATGTGCTGGAAGTGGAAGCTAACTCAGTGTCTGATAACCCGCTGGTTTTCGCTGAAGACGGTGACATCATCTCCGGTGGTAACTTCCACGCGGAACCTGTTGCGATGGCAGCCGATAACCTGGCTCTGGCGATTGCAGAAATCGGCAGCCTGTCAGAGCGTCGTATGGCCCTGCTGATCGACAGCAGCCTGAGTAAACTGCCACCGTTCCTGGTAGACAACGGCGGTGTTAACTCCGGTTTCATGATTGCTCAGGTCACCTCTGCGGCACTGGCAAGTGAGAACAAAACCCTGGCCCACCCTGCGTCGGTTGACAGCCTTCCAACCTCAGCCAACCAGGAGGACCACGTTTCAATGGCCACTTTCGCTGGTCGTCGTCTGAAAGACATGGGCGACAACACCCGTGGTATTCTGGCTGTTGAACTGCTGGCCGCGGCACAGGGTCTGGATTTCCGTCATCCGAACCGCAGCTCTGAGCGTCTGGAACAAGCTAAAGCGATGTTGCGTGCACGCGTGAGCTTTTACGATAAAGACCGCTACTTTGCACCGGATATCGAGAAAGCCAACCAGTTGCTGGCTGAAGCTCAGTACAACAACCTGATGCCAGAAGAGCTGTTGCCGAGCCTGTAATCTCTTCGTAGATTCTTTCATTTCTTCCTGTAAAGCCGGAGTTTTCTCCGGCTTTTTTTCTGTTAGTCACACTCCAAATGTCTCTCTGTTTCACTTTTTTGTCAGTGCCAGATGTAAAACCTTGATAGATACCCACTTCTTGCACGGCTAAATGGGCTACTATGTTGAGTAGGCAACAGCCTCACCAACAACGTGAAGTGACGTGGAGGATGCTATGTGGCAAGCGATTTCTCACCAACTTTCTGATGTTTTGGACAGACCCTTCAGGATCATTGAAAAGGAGCCCGTCGAAGGCGGTGATATCAACGAATGCTACTGCATTGGTGATGGTAATGAACGCTTCTTTGTGAAGATGAATGACCGTGATCAGCTCTCGCTCTTTGAAACCGAGGCGGAGAGCCTGCATATCCTCAACGAAGCTGACTGTATTCTGGTTCCCCGCTGTATTCACCTCGGGACCAGCAAAGACAAATCGTTTCTGATCCTCAATTATCTTCCCACCAAAGTGCTCGATAACGAATCCGGCTTTACACTCGGCCAGAAACTGGCGCGTCTGCACGCCTGGGGGGATCAGCCCGAGTATGGCTTTGATATCGATAACTATATCGGACTGACACCACAGCCCAATAACTGGCGTCGCCGCTGGTGCCGATTTTTTGCTGAGCAACGTATTGCCTGGCAACTTCAGCTATGCAATGAAAAAGGTATCTCGTTTGGCAATATTGATACCATCACTGGCAAAGTGATTGAGCTATTGATGAACCACCAGCCCAAACCATCCCTCCTTCATGGGGATCTCTGGCAGGGAAATGCAGCCGTCACCGTGAATGGGCCGATCATCTTCGATCCGGCCAGTTACTGGGGCGATCGGGAATGTGACATTGCGCTGACAGAACTGTTCGGGGGGTTCCCTCCCACCTTCTATGAGGGGTATCAGTCAGTCTGGCCGCTGGATGAAGGCTATGAATCCCGCAAGCCGCTATATAACCTGTACCACATTCTCAACCACTGCAATCTGTTCGGCGGCACATATATCGCTCAGGCAGAGCGCATGATTGATGAACTGGGGTTACTCGATGGTTAGTCCAGCCTTCCCCTAACGTCGGTATTCTTTGACTGTGCTCCCGGATAACGCCGATGCAATTATGCATCGGCACTGGTACGCCAAGAATGTGGGCCAAGAGCTGAAAGGCTTGCTCTCGCCTTTCAGCTCTGCTCTTTCTACTACCCCGTTATCTACTACTCAGGCCTATCTACCACTCAGGTCTGCTTAGGTCTGGCTACTCGGTGCTTTCTATTCTGTTCTTTCTGCTCTGGCATTTCGTACCCTGACATCCCTTCTGGATTTGTGTTACTTTTGGTGCTCTGAATGACAAACCGGCAAGCTGACCGGCCTGCCCGATTTGTATGGTGTTATCGAGCCCACAAGGGAACATGTCTCATGTTACAAGCTGCAGTATTTGATATGGACGGCCTGCTGGTCGACTCTGAACCTTTCTGGCAACGCGCTCAGGTGGATATTTTTTCCTCTGTCGGAGTCAGCATTACCCTGGAAGATACTCACAGAACGATGGGCCTGCGCATCGATCAGGTGGTTGAATACTGGTATCAGCGACAACCTTGGCAAGGCCACGATGTTCCGACAGTCACAGAGATGATTGTCTGCCGGGTTGAGGAGCTGATCAAAGAGCACAAACCCATGCTTCCGGGTGTGCTGGAAGCCATTGCGACCTGTGAAGAAATGGGACTGAAAATCGCGCTGGCATCGTCATCGCCGATGCGGTTGATCCAGTCAACGCTCGATTCACTGTCGCTAACCGGTAAATTTCAGGCCGTACTGTCTGCCGAACACTTGCGCTTTGGGAAACCCCACCCGGAAGTCTACATTAATGCTGCGGATGCATTAGGTGTGATGCCGCAAGCCTGTGTGGCGTTTGAAGATTCAGTCAACGGCCTACTGGCCGCGAAAGCCGCACAAATGAAAGGGATCGCCGTGCCTGATGCCGCTTTCGCCCATGACCCGCGCTGGGCAATTGCCGATCGCAAACTTAACTCGCTACTCGAAGTAAATCAGCAGCTTTTCGCTGCTATCTAACTTGCCCCACCGTCTGTTTCAGTGTGCAATGTATCTCACCCGATATGTTGCACATTTCCACCGCGCCACTAACCAGAGAAATTGTGGCAAACATGACCTATTATTTACAGTATCGGTAAGGTAAAAACCTTAAAGATTTGGGATTTTTCATAAACTTAACTCAGATCTGCTTTCCGCTGCCCCAAAACTTTTCAGCGGGTCAAAGTTTCCGGTTAATTTGAGGCAAAAAGGAATCGCCACCGCTAGAGTATGTGTTGTGAGGGCAAGGCAAGCCTCGACATATCCGGTTTGCAAAAGTTAAGTATGACTTTTGCTCATAATGTGCCTGGCACGCTTCAAGGAGTAGAAAATGAAGAACTTTACTGAACAATCTGTAATTTGCCCGCATTGTGGACACAATATTCGAATCACCCTTGATGCCAGTGCCGGTAGTCAGGAGTTTTATGATGACTGTCCGGCGTGTTGTCATGCCATTCACCTCAACATGCAGGTGGATGAACTCCATAAGACCATTCACTTATTCGTGGATGCAGACGACGAACAAATATTCTGAAAAAAATCCCTGCTACAAAGCAGGGATTTTTTTTTGCGAGTACGTCGCCACTCTCTGTTTAGCAGTTAAGCTGCTTATCTGCTTATCTGCTTATCTGCTTAATAATGAGGAAGGGAGCGATAGGTTGACCAATCGCAAATAACGGGGTTTATTGCCCGGCATCTTTAGCCGCCAGATAGCGCTCGACGGTATCGACTATTGCCTGTGTCTGCGGATCAATTTCCAGGTTCACTTTCTCGCCAACCTGACGCTGCCCGAACAAGGTACGCTGCAATGTTTCCGGAATCAGGTGTACACAAAAACGCCCTTCTTCGACCGTACCGATTGTCAGTGAGCAACCATCAATCCCGATATAACCTTTGCGTAGAATGTACTTTTGATACATCTCCGGAATAACAAACCAAATGGTGCAGTTATTCGGCGTCACCTCGATCTCACTAATCTCTGTCGCCACATTGATGTGGCCTGACATAGAGTGTCCGCCAATTTCATCACCAAACTTCGCAGCACGTTCAATATTCACCCGATCGCCAACCTGCAACTGGCCGAGATTGGTCACCGCAAGAGTCTCCTGCATCAAATCAAATGCTACCTTGTCACCGTCAATACGGGTGACAGTCAGGCAGCAGCCGTTATGCGCCACAGAAGCACCAATCTCCAGACCGGCACGCATCAGCTCATCAAGCTGAATCACATGGGTCTGAAAGCGATCTTTTTTATCAATGGCCACAACTTCGGCCGTTCCCTGAACGATCCCGGTAAACATAGATACTCCTCATGAATCGTACTGATACTGTCTGGCGACCACCATATCACAATTCAGACTGGGGATTAGTCGCCTCTTTATACAATTAACCGAGATGTAAACCATTACCTTAAATCTTTTTACAATCTGATTTGAACTATCATTGGTAAACACTTATTCTCAGCCCTGATAATGTCAAAAAAATGCCACCAGCCATCACTTACAGTCATTGCCATTAGTCACTAAAAGTATTTCTATGACGAAGACGTTCACTTACAACCTGACGTTCAAGCTTCAAATGATGCTGATGACACTGCTGGCAATGACAGCTTTGCCCATTGTCATGCTCTGGTATCACAACTCGGAAAAAGTGATGTTCCAGACCATTGAGCGGTTATATCAGTACTCCAGCGCCAACCTGAAAGAACGGCTTGATGAACAGTTTCAGGACGCCAGGCAAATTTTCGAACAGCAAACCCGCATTCGTCAGGAGCTGATTAACATTGTGGCTGACAGTAGTCTGTTACTTGACCACATCGTGACCATGCTCAACCACCACTACAACGTCGACTATTACTACTTTGCCAATCCTCAGGGCGGATTACTTTCATTTGGCTATAGCAACGGCGGTTTTACCCTTCTTCAATCGGCACAGGAAAAAGCCGGGCCGCTCAACAGTTTTACTACTAATTTCAACGGGCAAAAGCGCCAGTTTACTGCTATGCGAGGGTTTTTCGATGCCAGAGAAAGAGACTGGTACAAAGACTCGCTGAAAACCGACCAGCCGGTTTGGAGCAAAATGTATCCGGGAGCGGTCGATACCAGCTTATTGGGAATCAGCCTGACCAAAGCCTTTCGTGATGAAGCCGGAAAACTGTTAGGCGTTTGGGGCGTTGACCTGACTTTAAACTCGCTGATTAAAGAGCTGAAAAGTAACAAACTCAGTGATAACGGTGAAGTGCTGTTATTCAATAATGACGGGCAGATTCTGGCCAGTACCGACAAACGCCACACCCCGCAAAACGGCCAGTTGCCGAGCATAAATAAACAAGCGACACCGGTTATTTCTCAACTTCTTCAACAGAATACCGCCAGCACCGACACCGTCAAACTGGTCGATACCGGTCAACAACAGTGGGTAGCGCTGACCAGCTATTATCAGCTGGCACAAAACAATGTGATTAATATTCTTTTCTATTCGCCACTGTCCGACTTTTCCCCCCCTCTCAATACCGTAAAACGAGCGGGCCTGCTGTTTACAATTGTGATCAGTCTGCTGGCACTGTTTATCGGGGCGCTGGCGACCCGGCATGTTCTCAAACCCATTCACCAGTTGATTCTGGCCACCCGCCGTATTCGTGAAGGGGACTTGCATACCCGCATCCCTCTGAAACGGAGAGATGAAGTGGGCCTGCTGGCCGACAATTTTAATCAGATGTCGGATCATCTGGTTAGCACCCTGCAGGCGCTTCGGGCCGAGCAGGATAAAACACTGCGATTGAATGCCTTGCTGGAAGAGCAAAATCACAGTCTGGAAACACGAGTGGCAATCCGTACCCGCGAGCTGAAAGCCGCCAACCAGAAGCTTAAACATATGGCTTACAGCGATTACCTGACCGGCATTGCAAACCGCCGGTCATTCTGGGAACGTCTTGAAAATGACAGCCAATGTCAGCCTGGTTGGTTACTGTTGATGGACCTGGATAACTTCAAGCGAGTCAACGACCAATACGGCCACCATATTGGTGATAATATTCTCAAACACTTTGCTCAGGTTTGCGACGGCATTCTGCGCCACAACCTGGAAGATTCCGAGGCCTTGTTTGGTCGTATCGGAGGAGAGGAATTTGCTCTCTGGTTGCCGGGTATTGATGAAGATACCGTGCAGCAACTGTCTTCACAGCTGATGGATGGCCTCAAAAAATGCCCTTATCTGCACAACGGGCAATCGATATATGTTTCCACCAGTATCGGTGCCAGCTACTGTCAGCAGGACCCACATCAGGCCTATGCAACGGCGGATCAACGACTCTATGACGCCAAAGAGAAAGGCAAAAATCAGGCTGTGCTTAGCTCTTAGCTCGTCACATTCAGGGACACCACAACCGTGTTTTTCCACCCGAAATTCCCGTGGCACAGTGCGATTAATGTACTATAAGTAACAGATAGCACTGATAAAATCCGATATTAACTCAGTTGTTATTAACGCTTTTTCTGGCACAGATAATTGTCTCTCCCCCTTTTCCCGTTATAATCCACGCGTTTTCCCTCTACCTGTCAGGAGCCTTCACGTGCAAAACTACCGGCGCGAAACGCGTCATCTACTCAAACTTGCCATTCCCGTCCTGATTGCTTCTGTCGCGCAGACATCCATGGGATTTGTAGACACCGTGATGGCCGGTGGCGTTAGTGCTACCGACATGGCAGCCGTTTCCGTGGCAGCCAGCGTCTGGTTACCGGCCATTCTGTTCGGTGTGGGTCTGTTGATCGCACTAGTGCCCATTGTTGCAACGTTAAACGGTTCAGGTAAAAAAGACCGTATCCCGTTTGAAGTACAACATGGTTTCTTCCTTGCCACTCTGGTATCGGTGCCAATTATGCTGGTGCTGTATAACGCCGGTGTGCTGATTGACATGATGGATGTGGAGCCGGAACTGGCCGACAAAACCATCGGCTACCTGCATGCAGTTCTCTTTGCCGTACCGGGCTTCCTGTATTTCCAGACCCTGAAGAGTTTCGCTGAAGGAGTATCACTCACCGTTCCGTCGATGGTGATCGGCTTTATTGGTCTGGCAGCCAACATCCCGCTGAACTGGATTTTTGTTTACGGTGAATTTGGTGCACCAGCAATGGGGGGGATCGGTTGTGGTGTTGCCACTGCCATTGTCTACTGGCTGATGTTCGTGGCCATGCTGGTATACATCAAACTCAACAAGAAGCTGAACAGTCTTGGGCTGTTTGCTCACTGGCACCGCCCGCAGGTCAAAGCGATTGCCCGCCTGTTTAAACTGGGATTGCCGGTTGCGGCGTCTATTTTCTTTGAAGTGTCACTTTTTGCGGCCATTGCCTTGCTGATATCACCGCTGGGCTCCATCACCGTTGCAGCCCATCAGATTGCCAGTAACTTCTCATCGCTGATCTTTATGATCCCAATGAGTCTAGGTGCCGCGTTGAGTATCCGGGTGGGCTTCCTGATGGGACGGGAAGATCTGGAAGAAGCACGCATCGCCAGCCACTGCGGTCTGGCGGTGGCACTGATCATTTCCGTCATCACGGCAGTATCAACCATCGTGTTCCGCGAGCAAATCGCCATGATGTATACCGATAACCCGGAAGTCATCATGATTGCCGGCCAACTTCTGTTTCTGGCCGCGATTTATCAGTGCACAGATGCAACCCAGGTGGTCGCGGCGGGTGCACTGCGTGGCTATAAAGACATGCGAGCCATCTTTATTCGCACCTTTATTGCCTACTGGATTCTGGGTCTGCCGACCGGCTACGTGCTGGGTATCACAGACTGGATCGTAGCGCCAATGGGGCCTCACGGCTTCTGGATTGGTAACATTGTCGGCCTAAGTGCAGCAGCCTTCATGCTGGCTTATCGCCTTCACTGGGTACAGCGTCAGGACGACGAGGCTCAGCTCGCGATGTCTATGCGATAGCGAGATAATGACAACACAGGCGGCCACCGTGCCGCCTGTTCTTTTTGCCATAATTACCGATAAGATAAATCCGGTACACCCTGATTGGCCTATGTTCATTGTGTAAGGATTAACTTTGCCCTCGTATCGACCTGTTTTGCGAAAAATCCTGTTGACCGGCGTGGTCACTATCATCAGCGCAGCATGGCTGTACGGCTGCGAGCAAAACACGACCATTAACGGCTTTGAATCCTACCACCAGCGCCTGGCAAAAGTGCTCGATACCGATCCCCTCGCCCCCTCCCTGACTGATCCGCTTTCTTTTCCTACGACGCGTTCTTTATTTATACCTGTCGAAGAAATCCGCGTGGATCTGCTCGATGCTTATGAGCTGAGAAAATGCGGGCTGTTTCACCTGATTGCTGAACGCAACTCCATTCTGGGTAAAGTCCAGGATAAAACCCGCCAGCTCCGTTATGAGCTGCTGCTTCTGAACGGCCTGCGGCATTGCCTTGACACACTCCCGCAGGACAATGATTTACTGCCGATGTTAACCCGTTACTACAGCCAGAAACGCGCCCAGCTCCCGTTGCATACCTGGAACATGCTGACGACAGGTGAAGAGTGGCGCCAGCAATTCACCGCTTACCCCCATCCTTTCCCTCTCGGCACCTTTTATGGTTTTGATGAAGCGTTAGCAGCATTCACGTTTGTCCAGTCGATCCTGAGTCAAAACAACATAAGCAAAAATGAATTGGCACTGGAGTCTTCAAAACTCGCCGCCAAGCAAGCTGACACTTTATTAACTCATCAAAAACAGATTCACCCCTACCACTACGTCGCACAGCTGGAATATTCCCTTCAGTTTGCCACGGAATGGCTGGACACCAGCACCCGCCTGCTGGAGCAGAATGAAAGCCGCATTATATGTGGACCGAACCGGAACCAACAAAAAGCCGAATACCTGCAGAACGTGTTCTACAAGTTTTTCGTGGCTGACATTCAGCCCTATCTGGCTGAACTTGATTCCCAGTACCGGCAGATACAACCGGTACTGGCAACGTTACTGACAAAACCCGGAGCCCCTGAACCCGGGGCAAACACCGTTCTGGCCCGATACCGCCAGTATTATGTAGACGGTGAGCTGCACGCCGCCTTTCGCGCAGCCACGCTCAACCATGTCAAATTCTGGCAGCGCACATTCAAACGATGCAACATGAAGATTGGTGCGCAATAAAGCCGACAAACCACAAAGAATTCCATCACGCGCCTACTCAATACCGAACGATTCCCCTAGTATGTACAAACACTTCCTCATCGGAGACGACCGTGAAAAAGCACAAAAACGAAGCAAAACTGTTAAAGAAGGCCCTGGAACTTGGCTTCGCGTTTGCTAAAAAACAAGGATTTGCTGATTTGGATAAATCGGTCCCGTCCACAGACCGGGTGGAATGTATTTACCGCTTGCTGGTACAGGCAAAACAAATCACCCCCCTCGCGGTTGATCAGGAAGATGGCCCTAATATGAAACATAAGCTGGTGCTGTGGATTTCCCGATTATTACCGCCGGATCACGAGTTACTGAAATAGCCATTGCGACGCATAACCGGCTGAAGTATGGTAGAAAAAGGAATCAGAACCAGACCAGGACAGGGAAATAATATGCGTCGTGTCATCTTTAATCAGAAAGGAGGCGTCGGAAAATCCAGCATTGCTGCCAATCTCGCCGCTCTCAGTGCTGCAAAAGGCTTTCGAACCTTGTTAATCGATTTGGATGTTCAAGGAAACAGCAGCCACTATCTGGGACACGATGCTTCAGACAGCAAAGATCGCACCATTGCCGATTTGCTCAACCAAACCGTTGGCTGGTTTTCCGTTTCCACGCCAGTCAAAGATTTTCCGCAATCCACCGCTTTTGACAATCTTTACCTCATTCCGTCCAGCCCCAAGCTTGATAAGATTGAAGCCGAATTAGAACGCCGCTACAAAATCTATAAGCTGCGCGATGCGCTGGATGAATTAGAAAAGCAATTTGACCGCATTTATATCGATACGCCACCCAACTTTAATTTCTATAGCAAAGCAGCGCTAATTGCCGCCCACAAACTGCTCATCCCATTTGACTGCGACAGTTTTTCTCAGCAAGCATTGATGACGCTACTGAATAATGTCGCAGAACTGCGTGATGATCATAACCCGTCGTTGGCCGTCGAAGGGATCATCGTCAATATGTTTAATGCCCAGGCGAATTTCCCGACAAAGATCATTGAGGATCTGCGAGATCTGGATCTGCCGATACTGGAGCCTTACCTGCCATTATCGGTGAAAATGAAGGAATCGCACTATCACCAAAAGCCGCTGCCGCATTTGCTGCCCAACCATAAACTGACCAAGGCTTTTGAGCAGCTCTACACGCAGTTGGAAGCCGAGACTCTGGTCGAGGGTACAGCAGCTGCGAATTAGGCACTGTTGTTCTAACGTTCTATCTCAAAATCATCAAGCATGGTGTTGGCACTCGTTGTTCACGAGTGCCTTTTCTGCATCATCTCGCCACACCACCCATTCATTTCCTGTCACCTCTTGTCACATTCCCAAACAAGACCGGAGCCAGATTCTTCCGGTGGAATCTCATTCTGTTGCGTTTTTATTTGTCAAGATGGCTCATTAGTTACACTTTTGTCTTAAAATCGCTACAGCCAACACAATTAGCACACAACTTAGCCACCTCTCCTAAAATAAAAATCAACCCAACCCATCAACCACTTACACCCATGTAACACGAAAAAATTATTTTTATTCATGGCGTAAAAAAAGAAGGCGCACCTAGCCAATTAGAGGTATAAACCCCTAGAATTTTTCAGTGTATTTCAAAATGTATCTAAAGGTTAATAATGACAATTGGAAAGATGAAACGAAGTACCTTGATCTGGCTACTGGCCATCGGGGCTTTACTGGGTGTAATTGCATTGGCCACCACTGCTGTGGTGATGCATAAAACCAGTTCGACTGAATTTTGTGTCTCGTGCCATTCCATGCAAACACCCCTTGCTGAATATCAGGGCACTATCCATTTCCAGAATAAGCACGGTGTGCGTGCCGAATGTGCAGATTGCCATATCCCCAATGATACGCTGGGCTATGTGGTGACCAAGGTACGTGCGGTTAAAGACATCTATCATGAAATCGCCGGTACACTTGATACCGACGCAGATTATGAAGCCCGCCGTCAGCACATGGCTGAAACGGTGTGGAGTCAGATGAAAGCCAATGATTCCGCTACCTGTCGCAGCTGCCATGAATTCACGGCAATGACGCTGCTCGATCAGCGCCCGGCTGCGCGTGAAATGCACCAATCTGCCATCGCCAACAACGAAACCTGTATTGACTGCCATAAAGGCATCGCGCACCTGCTGCCGGACACCTCAGATTCTGCACAATCAGGTGCCGCAGAGCTGGCCAAAGCAGCGCAATCCGCTTCCAAAACGGCAGCAACGCTCTACACCTATGAAACCACACCTTTTTACCTGGGTGAAACCGAAAGCCATAATCAGGGTAACCTGCTGCCAACGACTCAGCTTTCTGCCGTATCTCGCAGCCAGAACCGTATTGAAGTCACCGTGACTGGCTGGCAGCAAGACGGGGTTGATGCCGTGATTTATGCTGCGCGTGGTAAACGCATCCTGAGCGCACTGCTGGGCGACGACGCCAAAGCGGCCCTGAAAGTGGGTGAGTCTTTCACCGATGAATCCACCAATATTACCTGGCACCAGGTCAGTCTCACTGTGTGGCTGGATAACGGAAAGTTACTGGATAACGACAAACCACTGTGGGATTACAGCTCACAGCTGATGTCTGCCAACTGTACCGGTTGCCACGGCCTGACACCGCTCGATCACTTCAATTCCAACCAGTGGATCGGTGTAATTAAAGGGATGGAATCCCGTACCTCCCTGACCAAGGAACAAAGTCGCATCCTGACTCAGTATGTCCAGAAACACGCCAGCGATATGAAGGGAGGCGAATAACCATGAACAAACTTATGACTCAAGAATCAAAAACCGTATTAAGTCGCCGTCGTTTTCTGCAAGGACTTTGCGCCGTAGCCGCTGTACCTGCCGTTAATGCCCTGCTACCGAAAACCGCGCTAGCACGCGCTATTGAAGAAGCGCTACCGCAGTTCAAGTACACCAAAACCGCCCATGAAGGCGTTCTGACGGCTGCCCACTGGGGAGCGTTTCAGGCCATCGTCAAAGACGGCAAAATGGTCGACACCCTGCCGGTTGACGATGATCCGGCACCGAACGAATTGATCAAAATGGCCCCCTATCAGGTACACGCCACCAACCGCGTGAAGTACCCGATGGTACGCCGCAGCTACCTCGAAGGCGGGCCGGGAGCAGGCAAAACCCTGCGCGGCAACGATGAATGGGTTCGTGTTCCATGGGATAAAGCCATTGAGCTGGTCGCTGGCGAGATCACCCGCCTGCAGGAAACGTACGGGCCATCCTCAATTTATGCTGGTTCCTACGGCTGGAAAAGCACCGGCATGTTCCACAACAGCCGTACCCTGTTGCACCGTCTGATGAACCTGAGCGGTGGTTTTCTGGGCTATGCCGGTGACTACTCTACCGGTGCTGCACAGATGATCATGCCGCACGTGATGGGCTCGATGGAAGTGTACGAGCAGCAAACCGCCTGGCCTGTCGTGGTTGAAAGCAGTGAGCTGGTTGTGCTGTGGGGCTTTAATGCCATGGTGACCCTGAAAAACGCCTGGAACGTTCCGGATCATGAAGGTCAGGCAGGTCTAAAGGCCCTGAAGGACAAAGGCACCCGCGTTATTACCATTGACCCGGTTCGCAATGAAACCGTGGAGTACATGGATGCCGAGTGGATTGCCCCGCGCCCTTACACCGATGTCGCAATGATGATGGGTATTGCCCACACTCTACTCAGCGAAGACCTTCACGATAAAGAATTTATCAAGTACTACACCACTGGCTTTGATAAATTCCAGGCTTATCTGACCGGCGACGCCGACGGTGAAGCCAAAACGGCAGAATGGGCCGCCGAGATCTGTGGCATAGATGCCGACGTGATCAAATCACTGGCGCGCGACTTTGCGAAAAACCGCACCATGCTGATGGCTGGCTGGGGCATGCAACGCCAGCAACACGGCGAACAACCAAACTGGATGCTGGTGACTCTGGCAGCCATGCTGGGACAAATCGGCTTACCGGGTGGCGGTTTTGGCTTCAGCTACCACTACTCGTCAGGTGGCAGTCCAACAGCCAAAGGCGGCATTCTGTCTGGTATTAATGCAGGTACTGCGCCGAAAGGCTCACCGTCACCTATCCCGGTTGCCCGTATCGCCGAAGCGATTCTGAACCCGGGTAAATCAATCCAGTTTAATGGCCGCACTGTCACGTATCCGTCAATCAAGATGGTCTATGTCGCCGGTGGTAACCCGTTCCACCAGCATCAGGACATCAACACCCTGCTTCAAGCCTGGCAGACGCTCGATACGATTATCGTACAAGAGCCGTACTGGACAGCCTCAGCCAAGCATGCGGATATCGTGCTACCGGCAACCACCAGTTATGAGCGTAACGACATCGACATGGGTGGCGACTATTCGCAGCGTTATGTCTTCCCGATGCACAAAGTCGTCGAGCCACAGCATGAATCAAAGAATGATTTTGACATTTATGTCGCGCTGGCGGAAAAACTGGGCGTGAAAGACGCCTATACCGAAGGCAAAAACGAAATGCAGTGGCTGAAAGAAATGTATGACGGCATGAAAACTCAGGCTCGTACGAACCGTGTACCGTTACCGCCGTTCGAAATGTTCTGGGATGCTAACGACTATATTTCTTTCCCGATACCGGAAGCCAGCAAGCAATGGGTACGCCATGCCGAATTTCGGGATAATCCGCTGCTGAACCCGTTGGGGACACCGTCAGGTCGCATTGAGATTTACTCAGATACCATTGCCAAAATGGGTTATGAAGACTGCGCACCGCACCCGAAATGGTACGCGCCACGTGAATGGCATAAAGCAGAGATTGCTGCCAAATACCCGCTGTCGCTTAACACCGCACACCCGACACAGCGACTGCACTCTCAGTTGGATAATACCCCGCTGCGTGAAAAATATGCCGTCGCCAACCGGGAAGCGATTCTGATCAACCCGACCGATGCCAAAGCGCGCAACATTAAAGACGGTGATCTGGTTCGCGCATTCAATGACCGTGGACAGATTCTGGTTGGCGCAAAAGTCACAGAAGACATCCGACAAGGTGTGGTACGGATTTGCGAGGGTGCCTGGTACGATTCCGCCACACCGGGACAGGCAGGTGGCTTATGCCGCAACGGCTGTGTGAATGTCCTGACTTTCGACCAGGGTTCGTCTCAGCTGGCACAGGGTAACTGTGGTCAGATGGCACAGCTCGACATTGAAAAGTATCAAGGTAAGGCGCCGGTCAATCTGGCTCATCAGGTGCCACTCAACGCCTGAGCCGTTATGAAGCGGTGATTTGTCGACATTTCCACGTAAAACACTGACGACTATTTTCTTATCTTTCCCAAGCAGGTCATTCAGTGGCCTGCTTTTATCTCGCCACTCTCTCCTTTTCACCATTTCCTCTCCCTTATTCACCATTTCACCTTTCCGCTTTCCTCACCTGTCTTTTGTACAGCCATTTTTTCCCTCTTGATTCACCGTCAGGGTGGCCGACATCACGCGATTTTCTCTGACTGAAACCACGTCATTAACACTGGGTACGCACGATCTGTGACAGGCTCCACAATATTTCGTTTAGTTATCAGCACCATACTGCCGGATTTACCCGCCACTTGTGAACATTGCCTGCACGGTTTTTCTTTTAAATGACACCCCACTGCCTATTATTTCGGCCACATTTAGCCCTGCACGCTCAAAGCATAAGCAAACAGGCCAAGGGAATGAAAAAAAGCGAACTCAAACACTTGCGCCAATGATCATCACTCGTTAATATTCGTGTCGTTCTTAAGGAGTGAGTCATTCCTAAGTTCACAGTACGACCGTAGCTCAGCTGGTTAGAGCACCACCTTGACATGGTGGGGGTCGGTGGTTCGAGTCCACTCGGTCGTACCAGTTTTCGTAATCGAAACTGAAAAATTTGCGTCTGTAGCTCAGCTGGTTAGAGTATCGCCTTGACATGGCGGGGGTCGGTGGTTCGAGTCCACTCAGACGCACCATATTTTGATATGAGTCTTAGTACTGATATCACAGGATGCGACCGTAGCTCAGCTGGTTAGAGTACCGCCTTGACATGGCGGGGGTCGGTGGTTCGAGTCCACTCGGTCGCACCATCTCTTGATAGAGAAACTGTTACAATCTGCGTCTGTAGCTCAGCTGGTTAGAGTATCGCCTTGACATGGCGGGGGTCGGTGGTTCGAGTCCACTCAGACGCACCATATTTTGATATGAGTCTTTGCACTGATATCACAGGATGCGACCGTAGCTCAGCTGGTTAGAGTACCGCCTTGACATGGCGGGGGTCGGTGGTTCGAGTCCACTCGGTCGCACCATTTAAACATGAAAATTTGATCAACCTCTTAGGTTTGCTCAAAAACCCTTGCGTCTGTAGCTCAGCTGGTTAGAGTATCGCCTTGACATGGCTGGGGTCGGTGGTTCGAGTCCACTCAGACGCACCATATACCAATTATTGCACTATTCGTAAGTTGTCCTGACAACTTTATCCCAAGCAATAATTCGGGCGATTAGCTCAGTTGGGAGAGCACCTCCCTTACAAGGAGGGGGTCACTGGTTCGAGCCCGGTATCGCCCACCACTTTCTGAAAAGCCTGTACTTAGTACAGGCTTTTTTCTTTTTGACTATTCCACTGATTCCAGTACGGCCTTTGTTCGCGCAATATCTGTTACGGCGGCATTCAACCGCCTAAGAGGCAGACTTAGCACTTTTCTGAACGGATTTTCTGTTCGCCGCCACTGACACCAAATCTTTGGCCTCTGCCCTGGCTAATTCATCGTTCTCTCTTGCAGACTCTGAATTGTCAGTATGCGCCGTCTTCCCTCGCAGCATCACCACCTGCTGGCTTTCCCCGGGATGGGTCGTACCCAAAAATTTCCCACCTTGCTCGATGCTCAGGTTATCGCAATAGATATCCCCTTTCACAATCCCCTGATTGAGAATTTCGATAACATTGGCATGGCAGCTCCCTTCGACCTGGCCATTCACGACAATTCGATCAGCCCACACTTCTCCCTTGAGCCGACCAGAACAGCTAACGACAACTCCCTGCTCCGATTTTAAGACACCGTGAACACTGCCATCCAACTGCATATCTGACGCTAACCGGAACTCACCATGAACTTCACATCCTTTTGCGATGACAGTTGTAGTTGTCTGCTCACCCGCAGAGTGACGCTGTCGACTAAATAAGCCCATTTCACTTTACTCTCTTGATCAAAAATGTGTTCAAAGTTATCCATTCCCCACTGCACAAATGGCTGGGGATTGAGTGCCCGCCCGACAAAACGCACTTCGTAATGCAAATGCGGGCCGGACGATAAGCCGGTGTTGCCGGAATAGGCAATGAGATCCCCTTTAGTAACAAAGTCACCATGGCGAACCGCAAAGGACTTCAGGTGGGAATAAGAGGATGTGAAACCGAAAGCGTGCTGCAGCCGGATGAAATTTCCATAACCTTTTTGGCTGCTCCGGACCGTTTCCACGACGCCATCAGCCGTGGCATAGATCGGCGTCCCTCTCTTGACGGCAAAATCGAGCCCCCGATGCATTTTGCGTTTTCGGGTAACCGGGTGAACTCTTTCGCCAAACGGGGAAGACTGACGGGCATTAACAACCGGGAGGCCATTAGGAATACTGTCCAGCATGGCCAGTCGCACCGCCGAGTTAATGGCTGCCACATCCAGCCGTCTTTCGAGCGAGCTTTCTTCTGGCGATCCGACACCCAGCACATGTTCCAGCTCTCCCAAACGCTCAGCGACATAGGCCAGACGGTTTTCCCGCTCGTCCATCTCATTTTCAAGTTCGGCTTTCAGCCGCTTCAGGGAAACCAGCTCACCGTTCAGCGATTCAGATTGTTGTACAAGCGCTTTTTGCTGACTTTGTGCAGAGTTAAGCAAATGATTCAGATAGACCAGGCCACCCGCCACACTCAGTGTCAACGCCAGACAGGTGCCTGCCACCCAGCGCAGTCGCAGCTGAGTTTTGCTGCAAAGATGAAAATGCCGCGATCCATTAATTGACGATACCGAGATTGTGATCCGTTCTTTCATAGGTAGTCTGCGTTAATGACTCACCTCACTTCAGTGCGACCGGAACTATGATTTATTTAAACGGTATTCGAGACAGGTATCGATAAGGCGAATTAACAATGCAAATAATTGCTGCTATTATATGCACTTACTTCAGTATAAAGTCTGATGACCGCTTTTTTTCGTTGGCTGTTCGAACAATTGAATGGCATTGATAATGACGCAGGTTAATTACCCGCTTACTAAGGACAGTAACCGATGCTCTCTTTAAAAAAGCTTCTCAACCGCAAGCCGTGGATTCTCTCCGTCATTATCCTACTGTTACTCGGCGCCTGGCTGATTAGCGGAACACTTCTCCCTGGCTCCGGATCTGGGTCTGCCAACAATGAGGCGTCTGATGCGACAAGCGATGCCCCAACGGATACCAGTAAAACCCCGCCACTGGCCAAAGTGGTGGTCAGCCCGTTTGAGACTCAAACAGTAACCCGTACCCTTTCACTCTATGGCCGAACAGCACCGGATCGGGAAGCCAAACTGGCCGCCGAGGTATCAGGAACCGTTGAACAACTGCTGGTACAAAAAGGACAACGGGTTAAGGCCGGGGATCCACTTGTCAAACTCGACAAAGCTGACCGGGAGCTTCAGCTCCAACGTGCCAATGCCCTGCTGAAAGTCCGTAATCAGGAGTATTCCGCAGCGCAGTCATTACGCAAACGCGGGCTACAGGGAGAAGTGGCGTTCAGTCAGGCTGAAGCTGCCCTGATTGAAGCCAAGGCAACGGTTCGCAGCCTGCAAATTACCCTGAACAACACAGTTATCTATGCCCCGTTTGAAGGCATTGTCGAACATCTGCTGGTCGAGAAAGGCGATTATCTGGGCATTGGCGATCCGGTTGCGACCATTGTGGATTTAGACCCGCTGGTGATCAGCGCAGATGTCAGCGAACGCCATATCGAAAAAGTGTATAAAGGCCAGCCTGCCTACGTTGAACTGGTCTCAGGCCTCACAACGGAAGGCAAGTTACGCTACCGCGCAACCGTTGCCAATGAAACCACCAATACCTACCCGATTGAAATTGAAATCGCCAATCCGGGTATGACCCTGACGGCCGGTGCCAGTGCCAATCTCGAACTGAAACTGAAAGACGAATCTGCCATCAAGATTCCCCCTTCTATGCTGGCCCTTGATGAAGCCGGAAATCTGGGTATTAAAACGCTGACTGATGGCGATCTGGTGAAGTTTATTCCCATTGCGATTGTGAAAGTTGAACCCGATGGTGTCTGGCTGGGTGGCACGGCGCAACACGTTGAAGTGATTACTGTCGGTCAGGGCTTTGTCCGCGACGGTGACACCGTGATTCCGGTGCGGCAAACCGCAGCGCTGACCGCACCAGATCAACAACCAGACACACAGATTGAGCAAGGGAGCAAATAATGTATTCCATTATTGATGCAGCACTCAGCCGCTCACGCACCATGCTTACCCTGCTGGTCATGATTTTGATTGCCGGCCTGATCACCTATCGCCTGATCCCGAAAGAGTCGAACCCGGACATCACGATTCCGATTATTTATGTCTCGGTAACGCATCAGGGTATCAGCCCTGCCGATGCCGAGCGGCTATTAGTCCGTCCGCTGGAACAAGAGCTGCAAGCGGTTGAAGGGGTCAAGGAGATGACCTCAACCGCCGCCGAAGGCCATGCCTCTGTTGTTTTAGAGTTTGCCGCAGGCTCGGATCTGAACGAAGCCCTTACCGACGTGCGAGAAGCCGTTGATCTGGCCAAAGTAAAACTGCCGGATGACAGTGATGAACCTACGGTCAATGAAATTACCCTCGCCAGCGAAGAGCCGGTGTTATCAATGGTGCTCTACGGCAGCGTCCCGGAGCGAACCACCATCAAGATCGCCCGCGATCTGAAAGATAAACTGGAGAGCTTCCGTCAGATCCTGGAAGTCGACATCGCCGGTGACCGTGAAGACGTGGTGGAAGTACTGGTCGAGCCCTTGCTAATGGAAAGTTATGGCCTGGATCAGGAGGATGTGTTTAACCTCGTCGCCCGAAATAACCGTGTTGTTGCCGCTGGCTTCATCGATACCGGTTATGGCCGCTTCTCCGTCAAAGTGCCTTCGGTGTTTGATTCACTGAAAGATATTCTCGAACTGCCAATCAAAGTGGACGGCAGCAAAGTCGTGACCTTCGGCGACATCGCCACCATTCGCCGCGCGTACCGGGATCCGGAAAGTTTTGCCCGCCTGAACGGGGAAACCGCAGTCGTGCTGGATATTAAAAAGCGGGCTGGTGAAAATATCATCGAAACCGTGGAAATCGTCAAAACGGTCATGGCGGAAGCGCAGAAACTTGACGAATGGCCGGATAACCTGCTGATTGAATACACCTGGGATCAATCGAAAGACGTCAATATCATGCTCAATGATCTGCAGAATAATATTCTGTCTGCGATCATATTGGTGGTGGTCGTCATCCTCGCGATCTTAGGTTCCCGGACGGCGCTGCTGGTCGGCATCTCGATCCCCGGATCGTTCCTGACTGGATTATTGATCCTTGCGATCAGCGGACTTACCGTCAATATCGTCGTGTTGTTCTCTTTGATCATGGCCGTCGGGATGCTGGTCGACGGCGCGATCGTGGTTACCGAATATGCAGATCGGCGGATGCAAGAAAACATCCCGCGTAAACAAGCTTATCAGGAAGCGGCAAAACGCATGGCGTGGCCAATCACAGCCTCAACGGCAACCACTCTGGCAGCCTTCGCACCACTGCTTTTCTGGCCGGACACGACCGGTGAATTTATGCGTTACCTACCGCTGACCCTGATCGCAACCCTGTCTGCCTCACTGGTGATGGCGCTGTTGTTTGTCCCGGTTCTCGGCAGCGTGATCGGTCGCCCGCAATACATCAGTCAGAAAGATGCGCAGCGTAAAATTGCCCTTGAGAACGGTGATTTTAAACAGGCAAAAGGGATTACCCGACTGTACCTCGACACACTGGCTATTGCCCTTCGCCACCCCATCAAGATTCTGCTCAGCTCATTGCTGCTGGCCGTGGTCGTGGGGGTAGCGTACGCCAAAGCCGGACTGGGTGTGGTTTTCTTCCCGGATGTGGATCCGCCGTTCTTCACTATCAAGGCCCGCTCCCATGGCGACTTATCCATTTATGAGAAAGATGCCCTGATGAAACAAATTGAGCAGCGCATCATCAATACAGAAGGGGTCAGCAGCATTTACACCCGTACCGGCGGTCAGGATCAAATCGGTCGGATTCAGGTCAACCCGCTGGACTGGCAAGAACGCCCGCCAATCAAAGACATCATCGCAACCATGCGGGAAAACACCGAAGATCTGGCCGGTATTGAACTGGAATTTAAGTACCCTCAGGCAGGCCCACCGAGTGAGCATGATTTGGTCATAGAAGTCTCCGGGCGAGACGCCGACAGCATGGCTGCCGCGGTGCTACAGGTACGAAATTGGATGGAATCTCAGGAAGCATTTACCAATATTTCGGATTCTTCCGATAAAAACGGCATCGACTGGGAAATCAAAGTCAACCGTGATGATGCAGCCCGCTTCGGCGGGGATGCGACACTGGTCGGGAACACGGTGCGCTTCGTGACAAACGGGCTCAAAATCGGGGAATACCTGCCTGATGATACCGATGACGAGGTCGACATTCTGGTGCGTTACCCGGCCTCATCACGTGATATCGGTCGGTTTGATGAACTGCGGGTCAAAACCCATTACGGCATGGTACCCATCACCAACTTCTCCAGTATCGTCCCGTCTCCGAAACAGGGCACCATCAATCGCATTGATGGCAAACGCATTCTGGAGGTAACCGCAGATATGGCAACAGGCTACAACCTGAGTCTACAATTACCGCTTGTACAGGCGGCGATTGCTGAAATGCGCATGCCATCCGGTACCGAAGTAAAGGTTCGGGGCCAGAATGAAGATCAGGAAAAATCATCAGCCTTTCTCGAGAGCGCCTTCCTGGTTGCGCTGGCCGTTATGGGGCTGATTCTGGTGACTCAGTTCAACAGTTACTATCAGGCTCTGCTTATCCTGAGTGCGGTGTTGTTTTCAACCGTCGGGGTTTTCCTCGGATTACTGGTCTTTCAGCGACCGTTCGGCATTGTCATGTCCGGTATCGGGGTAATTGCGTTGGCGGGGATTGTGGTGAATAACAATATCGTGCTGATAGACACTTATAACCAGCTTCGTAAACAAGGCGTGGCCAAATCCATCGCTATCATGCACACCGGTGCGCAGCGTCTGCGTCCTGTGATGCTGACCACGATCACCACGGTGCTCGGCTTGATGCCGATGGTGCTGGAAATGAATATCGATTTGACGAATCGTCAGATTGAGTTTGGTGCACCCAGTACGCAATGGTGGTCGCAACTGGCTACCGCGGTTGCGGGTGGGCTGTCTTTCGCAACGGTGCTGACTCTGATCCTGACTCCCTGCCTGCTGATGCTGGGCAGAGAAAAAGGACCATTGGAAAGTGACCAGAATGAGCAGCAACCGGATACCCCAGATGTCGCCAAACCGTCAGCAACTACCAGTGACACTGGTTCCGGCAGCGAAATTCCTCAGCCTCGCGCTGGATCGGATTCTCATCCGGTCAAGCACCCGCAATCCGAAGAGGAAACTGAAAAGCTGTAAGAGGCGCAACAACAGGACTGAATAGGTAGGAACAAAATCACCGCCTGAACATTCGTCGCCCCAGCCTTACTTTGTTAGTTTGGCTGGGGCGACTTTTTACTCTTAGATCAATAAACATAGCTCAGTAAACATAGATCATTAAACATAGCGCATAAACTTAGCTCACTAGACTTCACTCACTGCGCTTAACTCACTAAAAATCCGGATCAGACTCAATTAAGGCTCAAGCCGCCAGAAACACCCACCGTATCAACACAGCCACCAGCCCAATAACCAGAATCCCCCCGAGATAAAGCACCACAAACCACAGCCAGCGTTTGGCGCATGCATTGTTCATCAGTGATACCCCTCATCTTCATTAAGTCTGCCCCGGAACACATAATAAGAGTAGGCGGTATAAGCAATAATCAATGGCAGCAAGAAGACTGCCCCGCTTAACAGGAATTTCAGGCTGGTATCCGGCGCGGCAGCCTGAACATAAGTCAGGCTATGCGGCACAATAAACGGATAGGTACTGACGCCGAAACCCAAAAACGCCAAAAAGAAAAGGCCCAAACTCGCCAGATACGCTTTTACCGGCATGTGTTCAATCAAGTCTTTAAACAGCAAATAAGCCAGATAAATCGACAATGCCGGGATCAGCAAAAACAGCAATGCCTGCGGAAATGAAAACCAGCGGTCAGCGATAAAATCATTGCGAATGGGCAACCAGATGCTGAGAATGGCCACCATCCCCACCATAATAATCGCGCTGCGTTTTGCAGTGACGTAATACCGTGACTGATAATGTTCCGGCATTTTGATCAGCAACCAGCAGGCTCCAAGCAGCACATAAGCGGCAACCGTGAGGAAACCGCAGTACAGGCTAAATGGGGTAAACCAGTCAAACCACCCGCCGCTATACTGGCGATCCACGACTTTCACGCCCTGCAGCAG
This sequence comes from Photobacterium sp. GSS17, assembly GCF_028621875.1. Classification (NCBI taxonomy): domain Bacteria; kingdom Pseudomonadati; phylum Pseudomonadota; class Gammaproteobacteria; order Vibrionales; family Vibrionaceae; genus Photobacterium; species Photobacterium sp. GSS17. The sequence continues at coordinate 2,064,572 of NZ_CP117517.1, forward strand.
GGTGCCCAGCATCATGCCTTGCGTGAACGTGGCCGTCAGCGAACCAATAAAGAATGAACTGTCCCAAAGGAACTGCCCTCGCTTGGTTCTGAAGCGATATTCAAATGCCACACCTCGAAAAATCAACCCTAACAGCATCATGATCAACGGGGCATACAAGGCAGGCATCACGACTGAATAAGCCAGCGGAAACACCGCAAACAGCCCACCCCCACCTAATACCAGCCAGGTCTCGTTACCATCCCAAACCGGTGCCACACTGTTCATCATCAAATCACGCTCTTTGGTGGTTTGGGCTGACAAAAACAGGATACCAATACCCAGATCAAACCCATCAAGGATCACATAGGCAAATACAGCGATGGCGATCAGGATGTACCATATCAATGCATAATCCATAACAACTCCCGCTCTTACAATCCGGTTAGCTCCAGATGTCTCCTGATTGTGACATCCCGGAGTTTGAAGCCTTGAGCCTGAGCTCTGGCCTTGGTGCCTCTAAGCCTCTAAGCCTCTAAGCCTCTAAGCCATGCAAGTTTTTAAGCCTTACTTTTTCTCACTGTTAAAGTTTTGCCACTTTAGAGCCAGTGGCACTTCATTCCATTTCGCCATATTCCACAGGGCTGACATGCAGCGAAGCTGGATTCCAAATGGCTACACTCGTCTTAGCCACAGTGAACAAAACCCAACCCATACAACTCAGCCCGCCGCTAACTGCTAAGAAGATAAATGATTGGATGAGCCCATAGCACGCTTGCTTTTCTCAATGTCAGCCTCCGTTTCCGGCACGCGCGCTTTAGGTGGCTGTTCATATTTCGTCGGCGGCTTGCGCATCAGACGCAGGATATAAAACATCCCGGCTCCAAATACTGAAAAATACACCACCACAAAAGCAGCCACGGACACGCTGATCGCCGAGGCATCAACCGGTGAGGCCGATTCAGCGGTACGTAACAGGCCATACACAGTAAAAGGCTGTCGACCGACTTCCGTCGTGATCCACCCGCACAGTAAGGCAATAAAACCGGCCGGCGCCATGAGTAAACAGCAACGGTGGAAATTGGTGTGGTAGAAGAGTTCTCCCTGTTTACGCAGCCAAAGGCTGTAGAGGCCGATGGCCAGCATCATGAAACCAAGTGCCACCATCACACGGAAGCTCCAGAACACAATACCAACCGGCGGGTGATCCGCCTCCGGAAACGCATCCAGCCCTTTGACTTCGCCATTCCATTCATGCGTCAGTATGAGGCTCCCGAGATGCGGGATCTGGATTTTATAGTCCACCTCTTTGTTTGCCTGATCCGGGATCCCAAACAGAATTAACGGCGCACCCTGATGGGTATCAAAGTGCCCTTCCATCGCGGCCACTTTGGCAGGCTGATGCTCAAGCGTGTTCAAGCCATGCAGATCGCCGACAAAAACCTGTATCGGCGTGACGAGTGCTGCCATCCACATGGCCATCGAAAACATGGTTCTGGCCAGATGGTTGTGCTGAGAACGCAGCAGATGATATGCCCCGACTCCGCCGACCACAAAAGCCGTTGTCAGGAAGGCTGCCAGCACCATATGTACCAGGCGGTAAGGAAAGGACGGATTGAAAATAACCTGCCACCAGTCAACTGGAATAAACTGACCAATTTCGTTGACATCATAGCCAGCGGGAGTTTGCATCCAGCTGTTTACCGCCAGAATCCAGAAAGCGGACATCAGGGTTCCCAGCGCCACAATGAGAGTGGCGGCGAAATGCAGCGTTTTTCCTACACGGTTCATACCAAACAGCATCACCCCAAGAAAACCGGCTTCAAGGAAAAACGCGGTGAACACTTCATAGCCCATTAAAGGCCCAAGCACCGGCCCGGTTTTATCAGAGAAGACGCTCCAGTTTGTACCAAACTGGTAGCTCATCACGATCCCGCTGACCACCCCCATCCCAAAGCTGATGGCGAAAATCTTTATCCAGTATTGATACAGCTCGATGTATTTGTGCTTGCCGGTTTTCAGGTATAACCCTTCCAGCACGGCTAGATAGCTGGCAAGACCAATCGTAAAGGCGGGAAAAATGATGTGGAAAGAAACGGTAAATGCAAATTGAAACCTTGCCAGATCAACAGCTAACTCACCCATAATGTCTCCTTACATCCTCGTAGCCTGCGCTACCACCAGAGGAATAAGAATTAATGTGCCTGCTTGCTTGGAGTCTTACGTTCAGATTACAAGTATGGTTCATCCCAGCCAAACGGGGATTTTTAACCGGACGGCAGTGATCGTTTCTGCCAGATTTGCAGTTCAATACTTCAGGATAAATGAATTGCTCACCACTCAGCCCATTCCTATCCAATTTACACGCGGTAAAACGTGAGGGCTAACTATGAGCATCAAATCCTTTGTGGAAAACATGGAACCGGCCTTTAAACCCGGTGGCAAATACGAAAAATGGCACGCCTTGTATGAGGCCGTTGCGACCATTCTGTACACGCCGGGACTCGTCACCCGACAGCAAACCCATATTCGGGACAGCATTGATCTCAAGCGCATTATGATCATGGTCTGGCTGGCCGTTTTCCCCGCTCTGTTCTGGGGACTCTACAATATTGGGCATCAAACTATTTTGGGGCTGTCGAGCCTGTATTCTGCCACAGACATCAACGCACTCGCTGCTGAAAACTGGCGCTACGGGCTGACCATGACTCTGGGCGGCAGCTTAACCGCAGAAGCGGGCTGGGCCAGCAAAATGTTGCTCGGCGCCATGTACTTCATCCCGATTTATGCTGTTGTTTTTGTCGTTGGTGGATTCTGGGAGGTGCTTTTCGCCTCGGTGCGAAAACATGAGGTCAATGAGGGATTTTTTGTCTCTTCGATGCTGTTTGCCTTGATCGTACCGCCAACACTGCCATTGTGGCAGGCCGCCATCGGGATCAGTTTTGGTATCGTGGTCGCCAAAGAGATATTTGGGGGAACAGGCCGAAACTTTCTGAATCCCGCTTTAGCTGGGCGGGCCTTCCTCTATTTTGCCTACCCGGCCCAGATTTCCGGTGGTCAGGTATGGACCGCTGCGGATGGCTTTTCCGGTGCAACGGCCCTGTCACAATGGGCAGATGCTGGTCAACCCGCGCTAATCCACAATGTAACCGGTGAACCCTTAATCTGGATGGATGCTTTCATTGGGAATCTGCCGGGCTCAATTGGTGAAGTCTCCACATTATTTCTGATGCTGGGCGGTGCCTTCATTCTGTTCATGGGCATTGCCTCCTGGCGTATCGTCACCGGGGTCTTCCTGGGGATGGTCGTTACCGCCACGCTGTTGAACCTGATTGGTTCAGACTCTAACCCGATGTTTGCCATGCCTTTCTGGTGGCACATGGTACTGGGAGGGTTTGCATTCGGGATGTTCTTTATGGCGACCGACCCGGTTTCAGCGGCATTCACCGATAAGGGAAAATGGGCCTATGGCTTGCTGATAGGCGTTATGACGGTCTTTATTCGGGTCATCAATCCTGCTTATCCGGAAGGGATTATGTTGGCTATTTTGTTTGCCAACCTGTTCGCGCCACTAATCGATAATTTGGTTGCCAGAGGCAACATAAAGCGGAGACAGCAGCGCCATCTTGGTTCATAGACGTTTCAGCGTAGTCCTTAGATGGTTCAACTACCCTGAACTAAAATACATCCGTGCCAGTTGCCAATGGGCTCACTGGCACGTTTACGGGGGTGCCTGAATACAGTCAGTTGCGGGACGACTTCACAGCCGCAGCCGTTTCATCACTCCGATGAACAAGCATAGAAGTACACTCCGGCAGCGGCTGGTTCCATCAAACATTGTCAGAACCAGAAGTATATCCAAGCCCAGATCAACACCTTATTCTGAAAGCTATGGCGTTCGTTTCTCGTGCTCTAACTCGCTGAACTGGTAGCCATTTCGCCCACTTCGTTTTACCTCGTACAAAGCTTTGTCAGCCCTGACAAGCATTTCACTCCAGTACAGCGACAGTTGAGTGGGTTCATTGGTATATACCGCCCCCATAGAGATAGTCACAGGTAAATCAGTGCAACTGAGTTCAAAATCTTTCGAGCGGACACAATCCAGAATTCGAGTCAAACAAGCATCACATTCTTCAGGCTGACATGCCATAACCAGCACAAACTCTTCGCCACCCCAGCGAACGACAATGTCGTTTTTGCGCACCGCTTTTCTCAGTCGATTGGCAATCTCCACCAGCACCTCATCACCGACCTGATGTCCCAGTTCATCATTGATTTTCTTGAAGTGATCAATATCAATAACTGACACCAGATATCCGTGCTGGAATGAGGTTTTGGACTGACGATTCAGCCACTGTTCCAAAAATCGGCGGTTGTGAAGCCCTGTCAGTGCATCTTGATTCGTTTGTGTCAGCAACTCAGCGTTAAACTTCTCTAACAATCGCTTTCGCTTTGTCACCATCCGATACCGACGATACATCACGTACAGCACTATGATGATCAACCCTGTGCCTAGGCGTAAAATGTCTTCGCTGGCTTTCTTTTCAGCCAGACGTAATTCCACCAATTCTTTCTCTTTCTTCAGCAGCTGAATTTCTTTTTCATTCACATTGGCATCAAAGCGCTCTTGCAGGGCATAGAGTTCTTTCTGCCTGATATCAAAAAGGAATTTCTTGTTGTCTTCAGAAAAACGTTTATAAAATGCCAGTGCCGTTTCAAACTGACCTTTTGACTCATAGATTTTTGCCAACGTCAGGTAGGTTCTGCTCTTACGCAAAACGTCATTTTCCGCTTCATAGATGGACAACGCCGTTAAGCCATGTTCAAGCGCCAACTCCTGCCACCCAGAAGAAAGATAGTTGTCTGCCAGACTTTCATGACAAAGCGCGATATTGAGTTCATTCCCACCGCTATACCCAGATGCCAGCTCAAAACATTGATTTGCAGCCTTTAGTGCCGCTTCCTCATTACCAGTATCAAGATAGTACGAGGAAAGATTCACCAGAGCATTAAGTTGCACACGTAGAGAGCTGATTTTATCGGACAATTCAATTGCCCGATCAACATGCATTTTTCGGCGTTGAATGTTATCCAAACCTTGTTCAATCTCCGCCGCGTTAATGTGCAACACCGACTCGATGATCGGGTGAACGCTACCTTCCTTGTCGTATCGATCAAATGCCCTGCTAATGTACGAGTCGGCCTGATGCCACTCTTCCATGTTAATATAGAGAGATGCAATGTTTGACAGGATTAGGATCAATTGTTGCTGATCACCGCATTGTTCGAAAGTCTGGTAGGCCCTCTCATAGTTCGTCAATGCTGACTCGTAAGCCCCCAAATCAACGTCAATATTGCCCAACCACTTCAGACTTCTGGCATACAGGTGTCTATGGCCCTGCTTTAATGCTGCATCACGCACGCTTTTTAGTTTGACTTGTGCCAGTGCAAACTCGTTTTCATCAACCAAAATGGTCGCTTCACGATACTCAACTTCCAGTTTCAGCCAGCGAGAGCGAGACTGGGCCGCAAGCTTATCCAGAGCTTCCAGGTACTGATTAGCTAATTCACGATTGCCGTTACCCGACTGTTCTATCCGCAACTTTCCTAACAGGAGTAATGCTTTAGCCATGAGGGAGGCAGGCATCGCCTTGACCGCGTCATTCGACTGCGGCAATAACTTAATAGCAGCGCTCGGGTCTATCTGGCTTAAAAGATAAAAATTCAGGTATTGTTGTTCACTGGCGTCTAATTTTTTAGACAAATCTTTTAGACAAGTGGAATTTGCATCAACGGTAGCGCTGACAGAATATGAGCAGTTCAAAAAAATGAAAAGCAGAATGGTTTTTAATGAAAAGGAAAACAAACGCTGAAAGCTAGACATACTCAAAATTCATATGATTGTTACTCTTCCCTGCCTAAGCTTCCTTAAAGAAAGCGTATTTTTATCAAATTTTCGAGAAAAAATACATTATTTTTTGAAAGCAAATTCCAACAACTATTGATGACCTATCACCGAACTCCGAAGAACACGATAATGATAATGTAGATAAATTTATCATTCACCTCGTTCATAGCCAGTCCCAGATCAGCTTCTAAATAGACAGAGTAAGCGCTAAATTAAAAATAACACTATTAATAAAAATAATTATCGTCTGTATTTCTTGCGTATCGGTTCCTGGTTTAGACAACAAGGTATTCAATTATAAATACCCCATCACCGATTTCTAAGTCCAAGTTCACCCCGTTATCATCAGGAAAAACATTGATTGAACCCAACTATACGCAACATTAATTTAACAGCTAAATTGAGGTATATTTTAATGTTCAGTTTTTACATGTGATCGCGTTATCAGTTTTTTCATTAAAGAAACCGGAAATAATATTCGATTTGCTCGCATGGGTATTGTTAATAATTACTTATATTAAGTCCTGTATAATTTCTTTATCGGATAATTAGGCAGTGCTTTACTGATTTTTAAATTTGATTGAAAAATCTCTGGCACAAAAACAAGATAATTATCACATTTAGCCCGCCATAAATTCTCTAACCTACGTCTAAATCGCCAAGAGCGATAAATAAAAAATACCCTATATCAAATAATAAAAAGCAAATACGGGCTGGAGATTCACTCCTCCCGGCGGAGATACGATCATGCGCATAGTACTAGCTCTGGGCGGCAATGCCCTGTTGGCGAGAGGCCAGGCATTAACAGCAGAAAACCAAAGAGAAAATATCCAAAAAGCGGCAGCGAGTATCGCGGCCATTGCCCGTGAGCACGAAATTGTTATCGTGCATGGCAACGGCCCTCAAGTCGGCTTATTAATGGAACAAAACAGTGCTTATCAGGAGTACTCTCCGGAAACAACACCATACCCAATGGACGTATTAGGTTCGCAGACATGTGGTATGGTGGGCTATATGTTGCAACAGGAACTGCGTAACGTTGATCCGTCCCTTGCAGTGGCAACACTGGTCACTCAAACCGAAGTCAGCAAAGATGATCCTGCATTTGCCAATCCGACTAAATTTGTTGGCCCGGTATATACCGAAGAGCGTGCCAAAGAATTAATGGCATGTTCCGACAAAATCTTTAAAGCCGACGGCAATTACTTCCGCCGCGTCGTGCCTTCACCGCTGCCAAAAGCCATTGTTGAAAAGCAACAAGTTGAAACGCTGTTACAAGCCGGTAACGTCGTGATTGCCTGTGGCGGCGGCGGTGTGCCAGTATGCCGTGAAGGCGAGCGCCTGGAAGGCGTCGAATGTGTGATTGATAAAGATCTGACTGCGGAACTGCTGTCAGAAACAATCAATGCCGATCTGTTTATCATTCTGACTGACGGTTCCATTTTCCGTCACTATGGCAAGCCGGATCAGGCTGAAATGAAAGTGGCAACGCCGGAAGGCCTGTCTCACTTCAGTTTCCCTGCGGGCTCTATGGGACCAAAAGTGGATGCGGTCTGTAAATTCGTCAACAGTGGTCGCGGTAAGGCTGCTATTGGCTCCCTGTTTGATCTGGATAAAATCCTGGTCAATGAAGCTGGAACGCTCATCCAGCAAGGCGAAGGGATCGAATATTACTGATGCCTGCGCGGCATCCCCTTCTCCGACATCTCGTCATCAAAGCTCATCGACAAAGCCCCTTCGGGGGCTTTTTTTACATCCAGTGGTGCTGATTGATTCCGCTGTTTTCCTTTTATCATCTATACAATTAAACTCGCTTCCCGATTCCTTCACTTACACTCCTCAGACCACAACTCAAAGCTAGTCTCTAGAAACCTGACACGTAGATACTGCAAAGCCGCACCAAAAACTAGCCCATAAAAACTAGCCCATAAAAATTAGCCCATACAGATCACGAAATTTAAACAAATCCATAACAAGCCACCTTGTTTGTATATACATTTATATCAATTAACAAGGAGGTAACATGGAGCAGTACAACGACACTTCTCAGGTACAGACCAAACAGTATGGACGTTTGTTCGGTCTGAGCGCGCTGGGCATCTTCATCTTTTTCATCCCGGTCAGCTTTAACGGCAAGACCAGTATCCCACTTGATCACCTGGTTAGCCTGCTGAAAAGCTGGTTGGGCGCAGGCACCAGCTGGTACGCATTAGCGATGATTGTGGCTGGCGCGGTGTACCCGCTGGTCACAAAAAGCTGGCGTAACAGCATGACTGATACGGTATTTCTGGGGCTGAAATGGCTAGGGGTTATTGCCGCGGTACTGGCGGTCACCGGCGTTGGCCCGGCGGCACTTCAGGCACCGGATATGCTGCCATTCCTGTTCAACAAACTGGTGATCTCCGTTGGCTTAATCGTGCCGATTGGCTCGGTCTTTCTGGCTTTTCTGGTCAGTTACGGGCTGCTTGAAGCCATTGGTATTCTGGTACAAAAACTCATGCAGCCTATCTGGCGCACACCGGGGCGTTCTGCCATTGATGCTGTAGCCTCATTTGTCGGCAGTTATTCCATTGGTCTGCTGATTACTAACCGGGTATTCACTGCCGGCCATTACTCGGCACGGGAAGCGGCAATAATCGCGACAGGGTTTTCCACCGTGTCAGCCACCTTTATGGTGATCGTGGCGAAAACACTGGGATTGATGGATATCTGGAACGTCTACTTCTGGGCAACACTGGTGATCACTTTTATCGTTACCGCTATCACAGTCCGTATTCCTCCCCTGTCAACCATGGACAACCATGCGACTCACCGTGAGCCTGATTGTGAACCCGGTAACCGAATCAAAACGGCGTTGGAAACCGGGCTGGCAGTTGCAGAGAAAGCACCTAGTCTGACTAAAAATATCATTGAGAACTTGAGAGATGGCCTGATCATGACGATCAGCATTCTGCCGTCCATCATGTCAGTGGGTCTGATTGGCTTACTGGTTGCCAAATACACGCCGGTTTTTGACTGGCTGGGGATGGCATTTTATCCGGTGACCTACCTGTGGGGCATTGAAGACGGTGCCGCACTGGCACGAGCCAGTGCCTCCGGTCTGGCTGAAATGTTCCTGCCGGCATTGCTGATGGCAGACGCCGATATCATCGCTCGTTTTGCTGCAGGTGTGGTCTGTGTCTCATCCGTGCTGTTTTTCTCTGCGTCGATCCCTTGTATTCTGGCCACGCGTATTCCGTTGTCGGTCGCGAAGCTGGTCGTGATCTGGTTCGTCCGAACATTCCTCAGTCTGTTTCTGGCGATTCCGACCGCGATATTCCTGGTCGGTTAACGCCAGTCACATGCCCTAACCTCAACTAGCATCCTAGAGTGCAAAAACAAAACGCCCTGAACTGTCTGTTCAGGGCGTTTGCTTTATCTTTACCACCCGGTGTTTTCTGGCCTTTGTTCACGGTTCACTGTTCACCGTTCAATTTGTCTCAGCGCCGCACCCGGGTTCTTGCGTTGGCAGCAACGATCAACCGGTTTACCAGCACCTTTTTCTTGGTCAATGCCGTCGAATCCAACTCACGGATAATCCGGGCGATTTCGCCATCCAGATATTTGGCATTTTTTGTTTTAACCATGGCGGTGATCACTTTTTCCGCATTGTCCGGTAAGGGCTGCGCCAGCGCCCACTTCAGGCTATAAGATTCATCCTTCCCACTGTCATTCCCATGGTTATCGCTGTTGTTAGCATTAGAGCCATGACGATGATTAGGCAGCGCAGTTTTGTGGAATTTTTCAGGCACGACCACATCCTCTTCGCGCCCGAGACGACGGCAGTACTCTTCAACCACCGGGCTTGGGTAATACGGCAACTCCCCCTCGTGGTACAGTTTCGGGCCAAGCTGAGTCGCGATCGGCACTTTGGCCTCCAGTACAAAACGGCTGGCATTCGTGGCTTTGACAGCACTCATGCCTTTACCTGTGTGGCTGACACTGCCCGATGGCATATCTGTTTTGGTGTAATAAACACTCGCCTTTTCTTTTGCCCGGGTCAGGGCTACGTAAGCCAGTCGGCGCTCTTCCTCAATATCCGCCCCCATACTGCCGGACGATTTATTCATATAAGGAAAAGCGTCTTTATCCCAGAACGGCAAGTAGACCTGTTTATATTCGCATCCTTTGGCCCGAAAGATTGTGGTCAGTTGCACACTGCCCTCATTCCCTGCCTCAGGCGCCACAGCTTGAGATGAGACCGCCTGATTGCCCATAGACGATGACGGGTTACCGGTTAACGCATGAGATCGGGATTGCTGCAGATAATACTCAAAGTATTGCAGCGCCTTCTCACAGTTCTGATCCATCGACTCCAGCACTGTCGTCACACTGTCGAGCCGTTCCACCGCTTCTTCAATTTCCGAAGCGGTCGCTTCAGTTTTCCAGATCCAGCTGTCGAGGCCGCTTTCTTTGCGGTACTGCAAAAAGACCTCCGCAGCTTTGAAACTGCCTTTTCGCATCAGGCGTGTCAGCAGGTCAATCCGCTCTGTCAGGTTTTCCAGTTTCAGGGTCGGGTTTGCTTTTTCATATCGCCCCAGAAACGTCATCCAGCCCTGCGGTTCCATTCCTGCCAGTTGCTCACACAGTGGTCGCAGCAACTTATTCGGAACATAGCAATGAGGAAACGAAAACAGGCTGAACAATAGCGACGCTCGCTGGCCAACCTCCCAGCCGGAATAACGACCGGTCGCCAGGTTCATTAGCTCCATCAGCAGTTTTACTTCCCGGCTGTTTGCCAGTACTGACGGCACCGGCATCTGGTATGGAAGATTCTTACTGAGAAATGCCAGTTCAAACAGCAAGGTCTGCGACCAGCGCCGCACCAGAATCGCCACATCCGACGGTTTACCGCCTTCCGACAGGTACTGCTGAATCGACTGGGCAATTTCACCAACCTGACGCGATGAACCACACTCCACAATCTGCGTATCCGTCACGCCCTCACCAGACGTGGTCAGAAATTCGCTGAAACGCTGCTTATTGTTGGCAATCAGATGGCTGGCAGCCAGAGCCAGACTGTGCCCGAACCGGAAGGTCTGGGACAAGGTGTAAACGGTCGCCGGCGCAAAATCCTGCTCAAAATTCAGCATGAATTGCGGCGCGCTGCCACGCCATTTATAGATACACTGATCGACATCACCCACGGCAAGCAACTGGGTTGCCGGCCCCAATAATTGCTTTAGCAGTCTGTACTGAGCGGTATTAATATCCTGAAACTCATCAACCACCACCATGTTGCATCGCTGGTGATACTGCTGCCGCAAGACCTCGTTGCCTTCGAGCAACTTGACGGTTTCCACCAGCCAGTCATCAAAGAACAGGATTTTTTGTTGCTTTCTGAGCGATTCAAATTTCTCGTACGCATCAATAATGAACAGATAGTCCCGGTTGATTTCCGCCAGCTTAAACACCTCGTAAGGTGAAAGCATGTACGCTTTGACCAGCCCGATAAAACTCAGCAACAGCTCAATGGTTTTGGGGTCTTTAATCACCTGCTGGCGCTGATAGGTTTTCTCCAGCCCGGCCAGCTCACGCAGAACGCCTTTGACCAGTGATTTGTCACTTTCCCCGCTCTGGTAATCAACCCGGTAACCGGTTTCGCGCAAAAAACCGCTCTGGTTCAGGAAACGCAGGCAGAAACTGTGGAACGTATGCACCGGTACCGGCACATCAATACCTTCAGCCCTGAGTTTGGCCTGAAAGTCAGTGCGGATATCGCGGTTAAACATCAGAACGAGCATCTGGTCAGCAGACACATGCTGTAGTTTTTCACCGATCAGTCCAACCAGCGTGGTCGTTTTGCCCGTGCCGGCGCCGGCAATACATAAGGCATTGCCCTGCTGATGGTGAATAAAGGCGGTCTGTTCTGAAGTAAAGCGGGTCATAGCAAATCAGGTCGGCAAAAAGGCCCATGATTCTGCCATATATCACGCAGGGATGACGAATAAATTTCAGCACGTTGAAAGCAGTTCAAACAATAAACCGGAAAAATACCAGAGCCTTTCAGCTCAAGTTCGTACTGAGGTTGCCCGTGTTACTGGTGTATTTTTTAATGACCGACCCGCCGGCATCCCGCTGAAAAATAAATTTGCGCAAACGTTTGCTTTTCTTGCTGAAAGCCACACAAAGTTCTGATATTATCGCCAGCATCTTAGGGTGTGGCCCTGATAGCGGCCCGGTGACACGGTCCGTGCCCTTCATTTAACTTTCGAAATAGGAATTCGCCATGAGCCTTGCTGATCAAGTTCTCGCTGTTAATGATGACCTGCCAATCCGTACAGATAAACCTGTGCACAGCGGTAAAGTCCGTTCTGTTTACTGGTTAACAGAAGCGGATAGTCGTCGTCTGATCAAAGAAAAAGGCTACAATGTTCAACCGGATGCGCCGCTGGCCATCATGGTGATCAGTGATCGTATTTCTGCCTTTGACTGCATCTGGCACGGTGAAGGTGGCCTGAAAGGCGTACCAGGAAAAGGTGCAGCCCTGAATGCCATCTCCAACCACTGGTTCCAGCGTTTCCGTGACAATGGACTGGCAGACAGCCACATTCTGGATATTCCGCACCCATTCATCTGGATCGTACAAAAAGCCAAACCGGTAAAAGTCGAGGCGATTTGCCGTCAGTACATTACCGGTTCTATGTGGCGTGCCTATGCCAATGGCGAGCGTAACTTCTGTGGTATTGAACTGCCGGAAGGACTGGAAAAAGACCAGAAGCTGCCTGAGCTACTGATGACACCATCAACCAAAGGGATCCTTACCGGTATTCCGGGAGTACCGGAAGTCGATGATGTGAACGTGACCCGCGCCGATCTGGAAAACAACTATGCGGCGTTCAACTTCCGTTCACCAGACGACATCAGCCACTACGAAAAACTGCTGCGAGATGGTTTCAATGTGATCAGCAAGGATCTGGCTGAACTGGATCAGATCTTTGTCGATACCAAATTTGAATTTGGTTACGTCACAGATGCCAATGGCGCAGAAAAACTGATCTATATGGATGAAGTGGGCACACCTGATTCATCCCGTATCTGGGATGGCGCGGCGTACCGCAATGGTGAAATCGTGGAAAACTCGAAAGAAGGTTTCCGCCAGATGCTGCTGAACCACTTCCCTGATCCGGACATCCTGTTGAACAAAGACCGCATGGAAGAACGTTTTGCTCTGGCACGTGACAACGACCTGCCGGTTGATGCCATGATGGAACTGTCACGAGTGTACACCGGCATTGCTGAGAAGATCACCGGCGAAAAAATCGTACTGAGTGAAAACCCGAAAGCTGAGATCGTGGACATTCTGCGTCGCGAGTATGACCTGATCAACGATTAATTTCGGATCAGCCATGGTTCTTGCGCTCTTCAGCGCAAGAACCATATGAACCCGAATGGTGACGACAATCCGCTCAAGCGGGTGTTGTTACTCGTTACCCTTGTTGTAAAACCCCACCCCTACCAGCTTGTTATCCAGCACGCGATAATAGGTATGCTTGGTTTCAACTTTGCCCGTCGTCGGGTTTTGCCATTGATACACCAGCTCGCCTTTTCCGTTCTTCCTCGCTTGATCCAGCATTTCCGTAATCACCGGTTTGCCATCCGGACTCAACACGTCAACATGCGATTGCCCGACGAGTGACGGAGTTGCGCCATGAGCAATAAACTGCCCTTGCTGCATATCCAGAACAAAGACATATAAATCGTCTTTCACAAACGGGCCTTGCGGCTGATTAAACTGCTCAATGGCCTCCGGCTCATTGTTCACCATCGCTTTCACGGCTTCATCCAGAAAGTGACGAGCCTCATAATCCGTCGAGCGGGAAGGATAATAACCAACGGCTACAATGATATCCCCCTCCCTGACGAAAAAGGTGCGTTTCGCCTCGCCGCGGCTGTCGGTCGGGTTGGTCCAGTGGTATTCAATGACCCCTTTCCCAGCCTCGACCGCCGTTTGAATCATTTCCCGGAAAAACGGCTTACCAAACACATCGACTGTGTCCAGCACCGTGTCGCCGGCCAGCACGGTCGACGACCCGCCGCTGGCAAGAAACCGCCCGTCAACACGCAAGGCGTATACATACAGCTCCTTATCAATAAAGTTGGGGTTGGCATTAAAATCTGTAACAGCATCCGCTCCCTGTTGTTCGATATGCCGTACCGCTTTGTTGAGCAGTACCATGGCACGTCGTTCATCTTTACTCAGGACATGCTCCACTTCGGCTGTGTTGGCCCACGCAATCGCCGCCACGGCCAGTATCAGCAGAGCCATACTCCCTTTCCACGCAAGCGACATTGTTTTAATCATTGTTTCGCTCCCAATTAAATATGTATTTGTACCTGTTGGTTGCCGGTCAGTAGCCGACGACAGACGGCAACCAGAGTGTCAGCTGCGGGAAAAACGCGATCAGAAAGACCCCAACCACCGACGCCATAACAAACGGATGTATTCTTGCGGTAATCTGCTCCACCGTTGACCCGCCGATCCCCGATGCCACGAAGATGTTTTCCCCCAGTGGTGGTGTCGCAAAGCCGATCGACAGTGCACACACCACCACGATACCGACGTGTGTAGGGTCTGCACCCAACATATACATGATGGGCAGCAGTACCGGCACAATAATCATGATGGCGGCCAGCGTTTCCATAAACATCCCGACAAACAGCAGCATCAGGATGGCCAGCGCCCAGACCATGTACATGTTGTCGGTCAGACTGAGCAGCGATTCTGCCACCACAACCGGTATTTTCTGTTCAATCAGCAGACGACCGAATACCGTCGCTGCAAACAGGATCAACAGTACGCGTCCGGTAATCCAGGTCGTCGTGGTCAGCGACTTAAAGATACTTTTCACTGCCAGTTCGCGATGCAGGAAGAACCCGACAAACAGGGAGTAAAAAATCGCCACAATCGCCGATTCAGTAGGGGTAAACAGACCGCTGTAAATCCCTCCCAGAATCAGGAAAGGTGCCAGAATCGACCATATGCCACGCTGCAACGTCACTTTAATATCAGTGACTGACCAGGTTTCCGTCAGGCCTTTGTACCCGCGCTTTTTCGCAATCAGGTAGTTCGTGAAAATCAGCGTGGACGCCATAATCAGCCCCGGAATCACCCCGGCGACAAACAGTTTGGGAATCGACAGCGACGCAAACTGGCCGTGCTGGGCAATCGCTTCCGGTGGCGGCATCAGCCCCATTGCCGAAATCCCGAAGATCACGATCGGAATCGACGGTGGAATAATGATTCCCAGCCCGCCAGACGCGGCGGTCACCGCTGAGGCATAGCTGCGTTCATAATCACGCTTCACCATTGCCGGAACCATCAGCATCCCGACCGCTGCCGTGGTCGCCGGGCCCGAGCCCGAAATGGCCCCGAAGAACAAACATGCACAGACCGTGGCTGCCCCTAGCCCGCCGGTCACAGGGCCGGCCAGACTTTCGGCAATATCAACCAGCCGTTTAGAAATCCCGGCCGCCTCCATTAAAGCACCGGCAAGAACAAATGCTGGCAGCGCCATCAGCGGAAAGTTACCGACTGAAGTGAACGCAATCTGCACCAGGGCAATCGGGTTTTTATCCAGAATCAGGTAGGCCGCCATCGAGGCGCCAGCCAACGACACCGTAATCGGTGCTCCCAAAATCAGCAGCACCAGAAAGCCACCGAACAGGATAAGGGTTAAATAGTCTTCCATGAGATTCCTCCTCCCTCGCCGTTACTGCGCAGCCGTTTGCCGGATGGATTGTTGCTGCTGCATTTTTTGCAGCTCCTTGGTTTCCGGATCACTGGCTTCTACGCCGTTGAACAGGCGCTCATAGTTGTTCCACAAAATGCGGACTGTCATCAGCGAAAATGCGATAGGCAGGATCAGATAGAAATATTTCATTGGGATCCCTGTGGTCTGCGATTTCCAGAACAGGTTCATTTTGTTGAAGACAAAATCGTAGCTGAGGTAAACAAAGTAGAGGTTAAACGCGGCCCAAATCAGATCGGCGATGGTTTCACTGATGGTTTTGACAATGGGCGGAAAGAACTTGAAGTGAAAACTGACCCGGTTATGAGCTGACATTTTGGCAGCGACAACGGCCCCGAGATAAGCAAACCAAACAAACATGTAGGTCGCGATTTCGTCTCCCCAGGGAATGGAATATTCAAAAAACTGGCGGACAAGGATTTGGGTGAACAGCAGGATTACAAACGCAGCCAACAGTAGACAGCAGGTGTATTCCTCAACATTGTTGAGATGCTTGCGGATAGAGTGCATGACAGACATATAGCCTCCGGAAAAGGGACTCCCGCTGCCTGCCGGTTGATTCGCCCGCGTTCACTCGGTGACGGGGCGCAATCAGACAGGCAGCGGGAGCTGATCATCAGCGTGACATAGAAAGGCGACTAGCGGCCCAGCACTTCAAGCGCAGCATCCAGTTTTTCTTTGCCACCAATGCTGGCGTAGTACTTCGGCCAGACTGCGGTTGTGACCTTTTCCATCCATTCCTTTTCGCCATTGGCTGGGTCGGTAAACACCATGCCTTTCGCGGCTAACTCATCACGGATTTTCTGCTCGGTTGCCTGCAGGTAATTGAAACTGTGCTCAGTGGCTTCCTTGCTGGCAGCCAGAATCGCCTGCTGCATTTCCGGAGATTGCTGCTGGAAAACGGATTCACTAATAATCAGAGGTTCCAGAGAGAAAATGTAGCGAATATTAGTGACATACTTCTGCACTTCGTCGAACTTCATCGCATGGATGGTAATGTAAGGGTTATCTTGACCATCGACCACGCCCTGCTGCAAACCGGTGAAGGTTTCTGACCAGGCCATTGGTGTTGGGTTAACCCCCCATGCCTGATAAGAGGAAATCATAATTTCATTACGCGGTACCCGAATCACCAGCCCTTTAAGATCTTCTGGCGATTTCACCGGGCGCTTGGAGTTTGTCAGCACCCGAAAGCCGGAATAGGCCCAACCGATAATTCGCACCCCGGCATCGCGGATAGTGTTTTCCACCAGCTGCTGGCCGACTTTACCCTGCGTCAGCAACTTGGCCTCATCGGCACTCTGAATCACATACGGCATGGTGAGCAGGCCAACGGAAGGGGAAAACGGCGTCACGTTATTGATCGCCACGACAGAAAAATCGAGTAGCCCGATAGCGGCGTTATTGACGGTGTCCTGCTCAGTACCCAATTGGCTGTTCGGAAACAGGTCCACTGCGGCTTTACCGTCGGTTTTTTCTTTCAGCAGATCCGCAAACTTGCTCCCGAGCTCATACTGAGTCCCACCGGCCGCATCGCCCAGCGCCATTTTAAAGGTTTTCGCCAGAGCCAGTGGAGAGGCAACCGCCAGACTGACGGCAGCCACGAGAGGAAGTAATGCTTTCTTATTAAACGTCATAAAATATCCCTTCTGTCATGTCGCAGATTCATTTCGCAATCAATGACCCAGGTACAGCATGGCAGTGAGCCACCTGGCCATTTACATGTACACGTTTGATAAACCAGTTACAGATAACTCATTGTTCGAAAAATTAATTTCCGATAATTCAGTCGCCCCAGCGGTTTAGGCTGCATGTCGGGCAGGTGTGCTGTCTTTCTTTAATTCTTCTGTTGTGTGCTCTGTTTCCGTATACGCATCTTCAATGGTTTCATTGCACGTCACATTTCATCTTTCAGGTGGTACCAGCGATAAAGAAAACGCTGACCAAACCGGCGGAATGGCGCAAAGGCTTCCGACTCGACCATCTCCCGCACATTCGGGAACGGCAGGCGTGACTGGAAAATCGGTAAGTCGAGCTGCTGTGCATCTCCGGCGATCCACTGGGCCAGACGCTTACCAGCCTGGGCTGAGTACATCACCCCGTTGCCGCCATAACCCATCGCGTAGTAAATGGATTCTTTCGGATTCGGCTGATAAATTCGTGGCATCATGTCGTGACTGACATCGACCCAACCCCACCATGAATAGTCCACCTGAATGCCTTCCAAGGCAGGGAACTTACGAGTCAAATCGGCTTTGAGCATATCCTCATATTTCTGGTTCGGTGCCGCACGGCCGGTAATGGCGCTACGGGTTCCGATTTGCACCCGGTTATCCGGCAGCAGGCGATAGTAGTGACGTAACACCCGGGTATCGGTGATCACTTGGTTGGTGCGGAACTGGCAGGCATCAATTTCCGCATCAGTCAGTGGCCGGGTCACCATCGAGTTGGACAAAATGGGTAACAACCGGTTTTTCAGCTCGCGGTGCAGCCCCTGAGACGTGTACCCGCCGGTCGCCACACCCACCGCACGAGCCCGGACAATACCTCCCGGCGTACGAAGATGATGAACACCATTCTTCGTTTCCCAGCCGATGACCGGACTGGCCGGATGCACGGTTGCCCCTAGGGCACGGGCTTTTTTCAGGTAACCAAATGCCAGCTTACCGGGATGAATCCCGATGCCTTCCGGTTCATGCATTGCCCCGCAGGCTTCCTGATCCCCGACAAACTGTTTTTTCACCGTGTCGGCATCCAGGATTTGGGCATCGTAGTTGAACGTTTCCCGCAGTAACTTAGCTTCTTTTTCCAGTTGTGGCATGACGCGAGGTCGGTGAGCGACATACAGGTGTCCTCCCGGCTGCGGATCACAGTCGATGTCCTGGATAAGGGATTTGAAGGTTGCCATCCCGTCCAGACACTCTTCGTGCATCTTTATCGCAGTATCTACCCCCCAGCGCTGAATCCATTGTGAGCGTTTCAAGCGTCCCGAAGCGCATTGCGCCTGGCCGCCATTGCGGGTACTGCATCCCCAGCTGGTGCGGTTAGCTTCCAGCACCGTGGCTTTGATACCGTATTGCTCCGCCAGGAAAATGGCCGCGGTCAGGCCGGTAAAACCGGAGCCAATGATCACCACATCGACATCGACATCGCTGGTGATCGGGCCGTCATCAGCTGGCGGTTCACCCGCTGTGCCGACCCAGTACGTCGGAGCATAATCGCGTCCCTGCCCCGGATTGGCGGCCACTAGCGGATCGTAAGCCGGGTCATACTGATCTCGTGCCGGGGTGGCTTGTTTGTCATTACCGTCCGGGGTGGCTTCTTGCCGTTTAGCCGCCGCACTGGATGACACATTGACGTCAACATCCTGTTCTTGTTTATCCGCCAGTACACTCATTTCACACTCCTTCTCTTCAGGAACAGACTCACCGTTCGCGGTTGTTATCACTCAGCGGCTGTCATTCGGAAAGTTGTGATGGGCGGTCTTTACGAAACGCATTTTTCACCTGAATTTTGCCGTCTTTCAGTGTGAACACGTCAACCATGCGTGCTTCGATACGGCTACCATCCGGTTTGGTGGCGCAAAACGTAGACTCGGAAATGGCACGGTCTCCGCTGACGAAGTGATCACCATCCAGCCAGGCGGCATCCGGAAAGTTTTTCCAGACCTGCTGAAAACTCTCTCGTACCGCGTCACGGCCTGAGAACGTGCTACCGAATACTTCAGGGCCGGCCGCAGTATGAAACACACAGTCATCGGTGACAAAACTCATCAGTGCATCGATATCATGGTTGTTCCAGGCGGCACTAAAGGCTTGTAAAAACTCCACACTGACTTGATCGTTCAACATTTCCTTTGTTTGTGTGCTCATAGTGCTTTCCTTCTCAATTAACAAGTAACATAATAGATTTTTCGTATGGGTTTGATATTCAGTGGGTAACAAGCCGTTTGAAGACTGAAACCCAAACTGATGAACAAAGCCGGTGCATCTTCTTCGTTCGGTGTTTCTTTTTGGGGCACCAACCGGGAGCATTGTTCGTGTAACTCGCCAGTATTCTGCTTTTTGAAACCCACCAAACTAGTAACATAAATTTAACTTAAAGTTAGCCCCGACTATGGTATTGTTCAAATTAAATTTCGTAATTTGAGACAAATAATTCCACAAAATAAAATTTAATAACAAAGCTCGCTATTTGATTCATCCTTTTCAGCCGCAACCCTTCCAAGCTACTGCAACTAATGCAAAATCACGGCCACTTCAGGTATTAATTTCTGAGCTGTTTCGTCCCGTTTCTACGTACGTGGCGATGCCAATGGTTATTCAGGTCAATGCAAGAAGGGTCGTACCTATATAAAATAAATGGTCTTACCTATACGAATGACCTTACCTATACAAATAGCCTCAACAATAGATATGCATTAACATCATTCGCTGCTGACCAGTCGCTTCTCAGATCCGTCCTCTTTCCCATCTTTGGCGTGAAACGCTCTCAGATACCGAACACATTCAGTCGAAATCAAAATCGCTGCTGTAACGCTTTCGGTATTGACGCAATCCCCCCTGAGGTTCATGCCGATAAGCAGCCGACGACGAGGCTGTCTGCCTGGCCGATGACAAGCGAGAAAAGGCGGCTGCGGTATCCTGTCCCATCATTTCATTCTTCATCAGAGACAGCTCCAGCCCCTGAGCGGCACCTCCGCCAGATCGGCTCTCAGGCTCCAGCAAACTGTTCAGGTGCTGACACAATCCGGCCAGACCCGGTGATACTGAGCGCTGATCAATACCGTGGCTTGCCAGCTCTGCCAGCAAAGAGGTTTTCATCGACGGCAGAATTGGCAGTTCAACCAACCGACCCTGCGAGATCGCTTCTTTTTCCAACGGCACAAATCCCGTTTGTGTTTCTGCCAAATCTGCCGACTCAGCCGACCCTGCAGAGAGCGACGGGTGAATGGTGTACCAGCTTTTCTGCGCCGCAAGTTGGGGATGCGTAGCATGGTCAAATGTTGGTGGAAACACCCGGGTTTCGGTCAATTCAAACGGGTCACTATCGTAATCAACGTCGTTTAGCTTGCTGGCATTCAGCAAGTAAACATAGGGTTCTGCCCCGGCTTTCTGGCACGCAAACCAGAGCGCAATGAGCGGATTACTGCTCCACTCCAGCAACCGGGTTTTCAGCCCGAACTGCTGAGCCTGCGCCAGCAGGTGCCAGTAAGGTGAAGGGGTCGATGTCATGGAATGGGTGCCAGCAGCCTCGTGATAACGCCCCGCCACCTCGACATCTTCCCCACCGTAGTGGCGAAACATGTCCAGTACCTGACGTTCGGTATCGAGAGTTGCGGCATGAGCCTGCCGGGCAATGGCCGGTAACAGCGAGCGGCGGCGGTTCGGCTGGCCGCGAAACAGCGTTAGCTCGTGCTCGCTGCTGTGTTCCCGTATTGCAGCCAAAAAGCCGGCAACAGAACGGATATAGGTTGATGTCTGCATATCAGTACTCCTGTCAATCAATCACGCTGTCCATAGCCGGGTCATGAAGACCACCGACAGCATATATGCCGCAATAAATACCGCGTTCCCAAGCAATAACGCGACGGGTTGCCAACCCAGTTCTGCCAGCTTTTCAAAGGATGTTTTCACCCCCAGCGCTGCAATGGAGATCACCAGACACCACTTAGAGAGATCGGAGCTGACCGCCACGACCGATGCGGGTAACATTCCCAAGCTGTTGAACGCCACCAGAGCTATGAACACCAGCAGAAATCCGGGGACCAAAGGCTGCTTGCCTGCTTCGCTGCCACCAGCAGCCGTACGGGCGTTGTGAAACACCAGCATCAGAATCACCACCACCGGCATTAGCATCGCGACCCGGAACATTTTGGCCAGCGTGGCGGCGTCGCCCACATCGGTCGAGATCATGAATCCGGCCCCGACGACCTGTGCCACATCATGGATCGCGCCGCCTAAAAACAGACCGGCTTCAGACGTGGTCAACCCCATCGCAGTTACTATCAGCGGATACAGCACCATGGCAGCGGTGGAAAATGCGGCCACTCCAATCGCGGTAAGCAACGTAAAATGCTCATTTTCCTTGCTCTGCGGCAGCGTCGATGAAATTGCCATTGCGGCAGAGATCCCACAGATACCGGTTGCGCCACCTGACAATAATCCCAGCATTGGCGGCAGCTTTAGTAACCGGGCCAGCAACAGGCTGAACAGAATGGTCAGCGCGACAGCCCCAGCCAGCGCTACCACTCCCACAGTACCAATCGCGTGAACATCACTGATCGCAATGCGCACCCCCAACAGCGCCACACCAATCCGCACCAGTTTCTTGGCTGCGACTTCAATGCCGGGCAGGCACTTGCCGTTGTCAGCCAAAAAATGAAATGCCATCCCGATTAACAGCGCGTACAGAAACTTGGGGCCGCCATATTGCGCTGACACAAAGGACGCTGCGGCAGCAATCACTGTGCAAAACATCAGTCCGGGAACCAGACGGGTGAGAGCATCGAAGCGGGAACGGGGATGGCTGAGGGTGTTTGTGGTCATCTGGAAGTCCTCAACAAAGGAAGAAAAATGCCTGGCCCCAATTGAATCAGGGCAACTGTGAGCCAGGCGAAGTGTCACCAAGGATTAAACGTAATCTTTGTATTTATCCAGGAAACGTACCGGCTTAGACAGTGCATCACGGCGGAACGGGTCGCCCAGCTCCTGTGTACACATAATCTCAATGACCGTGGTTTTCCCTTCGTTCATTTGCATGTCGATGGCCTTTTGCAAGGTCGGGCCGACATCTTCCAGGCGGTCAACCGTGATACCTTCTGCGCCCATCGCACGGGCAATCTCAGCAAAGCTCTGGTTGTCCAGTTCACCGGCCACAAATCGGCGGTTGTAGAAATCAACCTGATTTTTCTTCTCTGCGCCCCACTGGCGGTTATGGAACACAACGGCAGTAACCGGAATGTTGTGGCGAACACAGGTCATGGTCTCCATCAGACTCATCCCCCAGGCACCGTCACCGGCATAGGAAATCGCTGGTCGGTGCGGAGCGGCCACTTTGGCCCCGATAATGGTCGGGAACGCGTAACCACAGTTACCAAAGCTCATGGCGGCGAAAAAGCTGCGTGGCTTTTCAAAACGCAAGTAGCTGTTAGCAATAGAGTTAATGTTGCCGATATCGGTAGACACCATGACATCGTCCGGCATCGCTTTTTCCAGTTCGCGCAACACTTGACGCGGATGCAGGTATTCGCCCCCGGAGAATGGTTTTTCACCGGCATTTTTCTCGATCATATCCAGGCTGAACTGATCACGTTCATGGGTCCAATCGTCCAGTTCTTTTTCCCAGATTTCTTTTTCAGCCTGTACTTTGCTGAAACGTTCGTCTTTGGTGGCATCACAAGCCAGAGTGCGTCCTTCCAGACGATCGGCCAGTGCCACTGCCGCTGCCTTGGCATCACCGCAAATACCGACGGAAATTTTCTTCACCAGACCCAGCATCTTATGGTCAGCATCAATCTGGATGATCTTGGCGTCTTTCGGCCAGTAATCCATCCCGTGCTGAGGCAGTGTACCGAATGGCCCCAGACGCGAGCCCAGTGCAATCACCACATCAGCCTGAGAAATCAGTTTCATCGCGGCTTTCGAGCCCTGATACCCCAGAGGACCACACCACAGCGGGTGGCTGGCCGGGAATGAGTCGTTGTGCAGGTAGCTGTTCACGACCGGCGCACCCAGACGCTCAGCCAGTGCTTTACACTCTTCAATTGCATCGCCCATCACCACGCCACCACCGGAAATGATGACCGGAAAGCGCGCTTCGGCCAGCAGGTCAGCCGCATCGTTCAGGCTTTGTTCACCACCGGCACCACGCTCCAGACGGGCAGGTTTTGGAATTTCACAGGTGATTTCGCCATAGAAATAGTCACGCGGGATATTCAGCTGCGTCGGCCCCATTTCACTCATGGCACGGTCAAAACAACGCCCGGTGTACTCAGCCATACGCGACGGGTGCGTCACATGCCCCTGGTACTTGGTAAATTCCTGGAACATCGGCAGCTGATTACATTCCTGGAAGCCACCCAGCCCCATGGTATTGGTTCCGGTTTCCGGGGTCACAATCACCACCGGGCTGTGCGCCCAGTATGCCGCGGCAATGGCGGTCACACAGTTACTGATACCCGGCCCGTTTTGCCCAATCACGACACCGTGATTGCCGGATACCCGCGAATACCCATCAGCCATGTGAGCGGCGCCCTGCTCGTGGACAACCGGAATCAAGCGAATGCCGGCCGGCGCAAAAATGTCCATCGCATCCATAAATGCTGAACCCATGATGCCGAACATGTCGGTCACCCCATTTGCCACCATGGTTTCAACAAATGCTTCTGACGGGGTCATTTTTGTTGGTCCTTCAACGGCCTTGCGTGTATCGAGTTCACTCATAGCTATCTCCTTGATGATGGAACTTTAAATGTTAAGCAATACTAAATATTAAATACCGGAACCATTTGTCTCGTTATTAACAACTCCATCTAAACCTAGACATACATTTTCAAGCCGTCAAACAAATTTCACTTTTTGATTAAAAAAATTCCGAAAAGTGATATTTTGATAGCAAGGTTGCACTATGATTATTTCGGGATCGCCGCTTTCGCGTTAACAATGAGACCCGCGTGACGCCTGATGTTTGCTCACTCCAGGCCTGTACAAGACAGCTTTCGGGGGATACGCAAAAACAACAGACCACCGCGCAAGCCAGAAAAAAGCAAAAGCAAATGCAGAAATAGACGCAGAAGCACATGCAGAAACCGTTGCAGAGGCGTTTACAAAAATCAGCGCGACAGCCACAAGCAAAGGCCGATCACGCCGTGCGGGATCAGCAAGCCAATACAAACAGATCGGTAAAATTCAAGGAGAAAATAGAGATGGAAATAGCAGTTAGTCAGCCGGATATTGAAGTGTCAGTCAGGGACGTGTTCGGAATTGATACCGATCTTCGGGTGCCAGCCTTTTCGGTGCGTGATGATCATGTACCTGATATCGATCCGGCCTACCGATTCAACCCGGAGGTCACCTTAGCGATTCTGGCCGGGTTTGCTCAGGATCGCCGAACCATGGTGCAAGGCATGCACGGCACAGGGAAGTCCACGCATATCGAACAGGTCGCGGCACGGTTAAACTGGCCTTGTGTACGCGTGAACCTGGATGGCCACCTCAGCCGGCTGGATCTGGTCGGGAAAGACACGATCACGCTGCGTAACGGTCAACAAGTCACAGAATTTCAGGAAGGGATCATTCCGTGGTCGTTACAGCGCCCTGTCACGCTGATTTTCGATGAATATGACGCTGGCCGACCAGACGTCATGTTTGTGATCCAGCAGATCCTTGAACGTGACGGTAAATTCACTTTACTGGATCAAAACCGGGTCATTCAGCCACATCCGGCCTTTCGCCTGTTCGCCACTGCCAACACCGTTGGCCTTGGCAATCTGTCCGGGCTCTATCACGGCACTCAGGTACTGAACCACGCTCAGATTGATCGCTGGAACATTGTAGCAACCCTGAATTATCTGCCTGCCGAGGAAGAACTGGCCATCGTACTGGCTCGTGTGCCCGAGAAAAACACCGAATCGGGCCACCGCTTACTGCGTCAGATGATTGCCGTGGCTGAACTGACCCGCAACGGATTTGCCGCTGGCGACATTTCGACCCTGATGTCACCGCGAACCGTCATTACCTGGGCAGAAAACTGCAAAATTTTCGGCAATCCTGCACTGTCCTTTAAGCTCTCTTTCCTGAATAAATGCGATGAGTTAGAGCGACCGGTCATTGCGGAATACTTCCAGCGCTGTTTTGATCAGGAACTGGACGCCTCCTGGGCGCTCAGTGAGGAGCGAACTGCATGAAGCCATATTCCCGAGCGCAACAAAAAGCCACGGAACTTTGCAGTGCTGGCGCCCGTGCTCTGAGTGGCGAACCAGGCCTACATGTTCGCGGCGACCGGCTGTATCGGCAAAATACCCCCTTGCCCATTCCTGCCGTCCATTTGCACCCCGCTCCCCCTGTCCAGTCTGGCGATGAAGCTACGCCCTTCACGATCAAACGTGGTCAACTGGATGCTATCGCGCTGCATTTGCGCTATTCCAATCGCCCTCTTCATAGGCAGTTAGCCCCACAGCCCCCCGTTGCCCGACTGATTTTTGATCTGCTGGAACAATTTCGTATTGAGGCCATTGTGCCGGACCACCTGCCGGGTGTGCGCACCAATCTGGCCCGGCATTTCAGCCACTGGGCGCAACTGACTTTCCAGTCAGGTCTGACGGAAACTCAGATTGGAAACTTGCTGTATACCCTGGTTCTGATCACCCGTTCGCGGTTACACACGATTCCTGTGCCTGAGTATGCTGAATTCGCCATCGAGGCAACACGCGCGGCCATTGTGCCGATTATCGGCACCGATCTGGCCGGATTAAAACGCCAAATACATAACCAGGAAAAGTTTGCCATCCATGCCTGTGCTATTGCCGACACTATCCACGCGATGATCGATGCCAAGTTGGCGCAGCAGGCCGAGAACAGTGACGCTCCCCAACCGGACAATCTGCTGGACAAGGTGTTAGCCGCCTTTCCACTGCTTCTTAGTGACGAAGCCCTTGCCGATGAAACCCTCAGCCTTGCCACCAGCGGTGAGAGCAAAGCCTTTACGCAGTATCATCAGCATTATCAGGTATACACCCGACAGTATGATGAAGAAGTTCAGGCATCCTCGCTGGTGCGCGATGCCCTGCTGATTGAATTTCGGGAGAAACTCGACGAGAAAATACGCAATCAGGGCATTAATTTGCGCCATCTTTCACGTCAGTTAGCAGCCGCTCTTAATCCGCCACAGCGCAATGGCTGGACGTTTGGGGAGGAAGAAGGCCGGATTGATGGCCGCCGACTCAGCCAGCTTATCAGCTCGCCATCGGAACGTAGGCTGTTCTGCCAGGAGCGTTATCCCCCTACCGCGAACGCTATCGTCAGTTTCCTTATCGACTGCTCCGGCTCGATGCGCGACCACAGTGAAAAAGTGGCTTTGATGATTGATGTGATGGTCAGGGCACTGGGTATGGCGGGTATTTCCAGTGAGGTGCTGGGATTTACCACTCAGGCATGGAATGGTGGCCGGGCTTACAGCGACTGGTTACGTCAGGGGCGTCCTGCTTATCCAGGCAGACTGAGTGAGATCCGGCACCTTATTTTCAAACCCGCAGAACGCCACTGGCGGCATGCCCGCAAAGAAATGGCAGCTTTGCTCAAAGCCGATTTATTCAAAGAAGGCATCGACGGCGAGGCGGTGGAATGGGCCTGCCAGCGGTTACGAGCCCGCCCTGAGGCACGGCGATTTCTTTTGGTACTTTCGGATGGTTGCCCAATGGATACAGCAACCAACCTGACTAATGATAAGTTCTATCTTGATAATCACTTGAAAGCGGTAGTGGAACAGCAACAGCGCCAGGGAGATGTGGCCGTGCTGGGAATTGGGCTCGGGTTAGACCTCAGTCCCTACTACCGACAGAATCTCGCTATCGGTGACAGTCTTGAGGTCAACAACCGCTTGTTGGCAGATATCGTGACACTGCTTGCAGGGGCGCGCCGATAGCCAATGGCTACTGGCTACTAGCTACTAGATAGTGGATATGAGCTACCGGGGCGCTTGCAGTGGATCGCGTTATCCGATTAAACCCACGAAGAGAAAGCAATAATCAGCAAATAGAGGCCAATCAGCATCAAAATACCAAACACCATCCGCCGCATGGCCTCTGCACTGAGCGGCGGCGGAAATTGCCGGGCCAGGTACGTACTAAGGGTTACGACCGGAATAGCGATACCCGCCAAGATCAAAATTTCTGTGTCCAGCTTGCCCTGAACCGCGATAAAGACGCTGCGAATCGAAGACGTAAACGCAAAGCTGATCAGCAGCAAATTCCGGATGGTTTTAATATCAAATGGCTGGCGATAAAACTGATAGATCAGCGGTGGGCCCGCCATACCAAACAGGCCACCAGCCAGTCCGGAACCAAAGCCGCTGACCACAAAGCTGGAGCGGCCCGACTGCCGTTGTCCGGGTTCAGGGCGCATAAAAAAATTCACCGCACTGTAAACAATCATTGAGCCTAATAGCCCTTGCAGCAGATTGGTCGCCGAGTCACTCAACATATCCAGCAGCCAAACCCCAGCTGCAATTCCGGGTAGCACGCCCAATACCACAGAAAAAACCACACGCCAGTCTGTCTGGCGGGCTACCCCCGGCAGAGCAACAGCACAGTTGACCAGTGTGATCAGGCTGACCACCGCAGCAATCACAGCCACGGTGGTCAGTCCCAACGCGCTGGATGCGCCAACAACAATAATTCCCATCCCAAATCCGGTGACGGTCTGAAAATACGTTCCCACCATGATTATGGCGAGCAAGGTAAACAAGGTTTCGATGGACATGATGCCTGACTCTCACTCAGATACTGCAACCAGAGACCGATTGACTTGGATTTTCACCGAAATGGTACGGCAGATTGCCTTGATGCTAATGATGCTAATGATGCTAATGATGCTAATTACAATGACACACTTGTATTGACGCCCCAGTTCCCGGCGCCATGACATCAGACCCAGTTGTTCATCCTCCGAGCCCGTGACTCAGAGGATTATTTCATGTGATGCCTTTTTAAGGGCTAACACAAAGAATCTAGTAATGAATCCCCTTAGAAATTAGCCATGAGATTCTGTTAATGCTCGCTCCGGCATCGCCTGCTGATTTGCCTGCACCTGTACCGCCGTAACGGCAATCACGTTGAAAATGTCGGAAATACTGCATCCGCGGGACAGATCATTGGCCGGTTTGGCCAACCCTTGCAGCAGCGGTCCCACTGCCACCGCCCGGCCAACCCGCTCAGCCAGTTTGTAGCCAATATTGCCCGCTTCAAGATTGGGGAAAATTAGCACATTTGATCGCCCTTTCACTTGCGATTCCGGCAGTTTTCGCGCCGCAATTTCTTGCACAATAGCTGCATCGAGCTGCACATCACCATCAATCGCCAGCTCCGGTTGACGTTGTTTCACCCGTGCTGCGGCCTGTACCACCTTATCGACAGCCGCATGACTGGCACTGCCACTGGTAGAAAACGACAACATGGCCACTTTGGGCTCTTCCATCAGCAAGCCTCGCGCACTGTCAGCGGCAGACAAAGCAATATCTGCCAACTGCTCGGCATCGGGATCAACCACCAGACCGCAATCGGAAAAGATGACACCGCCTTTCAGGTCATGAAAGGGCTCGCACAGCATCATCAGAAAAAAGCTCGACACCAGCTTACACCCCGGCGCTACACCGATAATCTGAATAGCACTACGCACCACCTCGGCCGTGGTCAGCACAGCTCCGGCCACCGACCCATCTGCCATCCCCTGTCGTACCATCAGGTTGGCAAAACAGAGCGGATTCATCACCGCGTTTTCTGCCTGCTCGCGGGTCATCCCTTTGGCTGCACGCAACTGGAACAACGCGTCGGTGAGTTCAGCCCGCCATGGCGAACTGGCGGGCTCAATCAGTTCACAATGGCTAATATCAATGTGTTCCTGTGCAGCCAGCGCCTTCATGCTCCTTACGTCACCGACCAGACTGATTGTCGCAATCCCTTGCTCAACAGCCATCGCTGCCGCTTTAAGCACTCTCGGATCGTCCGCTTCACTGAGCACAATGCGAACCTTGTCCTGTCTGGCTTTTTCGATGATGCGATTCATTGCCTTCATATGTGCCTGCCTTATGGGTCTCACCACAAAAACAACAAATAATGAGACGATATATTCCGATTAACGATATTTAATTTGAATATTAATTGTTCACCTGTTTATCGTCAACGAATATTCAAAAAAACGGTATAATTGCTATTATGTATTTAGGATACATAAGGAAATCAAAGCAATATGACGAGTACAGTGAAAGATAAACCGACCCTGACACCAGCGCGTGTGGAGGGAGACACCCCGACGCTGCGCCTGTTTTCTCTACTGGAAGTCATTGCTGAGAAGGATGAATTTTTCTCTCTGCAGAAACTGGTCGAGGAAACAGGGCTGCCCAAGCCGACCCTGCACCGGATGCTTCAGCAACTGGAAAATGCCGGCATTATTCAGCGTGATGGTGATGAACGACACTACAGTTCAGGTGTAAGGCTGCGTCGCCTTGCCGAGCAGTTACTGCTGAACAGCACCACTCACAGCGCGCGCCATGCCGTGCTGCGTAAGCTGAAAGAAGAAGTGGGTGAAAGCTGTAACCTTACCGCCCTGTCAGGTGGTGAGGTCATTTATGTCGATCGGGTTGAAACAGAAGCTCCGCTGCGGTTTTACCTGCATCCGGGCTCTCGCGTGCCGGTTCATTGTTCGGCCACGGGCAAATTATTTCTGGCCAACATGACCCCGTCACAGCGACGACGTCTGCTCAAAAATGTTGAGCTGACCCAATACACGGAGAAAACCATCTCGGATTTTGATGCGCTGGAAGCCGAACTTGAACACATAAAACGGAACGGTTTTGCTACTGATAATGAAGAGTTTTTACCGGGCTTATTCTGTGTGGCGGTACTAGTACCGGCAACATCCGGGCGCTCAAATCTAGGGATTGCGATACAAGCCCCCATTATGCGCTTAAAGCCGGATCAAGCCCTGAATTTCTTGCCCGCGTTGCAACGTGCGGCGGATGCGCTGGCAAAAATCGAAGCTGAAAGCTGGCCGGATTCCATTTTAGATAGCGATTGAATATGCGTCGTGCTGCCAAGCACGTATGATCCAGCCCTAATCATATCCAGCCCCGAAGGAATAGTCAGTTCGGGCTTGGATTACGCATATTCAGCCACCAGGTCAATCCTCTGCTTTGGCTTTGGCTTTGGCTTTGGCTTTGGCTTTGGCTTTGGCTTTGGCTTTGGAGCCAGCACCTGATCAGGCAACTAGTCAATAACAGCTGGTATCGCCTCAGCAATCGTCCCGGCTATCAGTGCCTCAAACTGCGCTTGTTGGCCAGCCGGGATCAGCTGACGCTGCACTTCACGGCGTTTATCTGCATCATACAAGCGTTCTGCTATCCAGCCGGTCAGGTACATTGAAGACAAACAGCCACCAGCTGTTGCAATATTGCCCGCCACCACCAGCGGTTTATCCAGCACATCCACGCCCAATTTCACAAGGCCCGCCTTGGCATCCGGATGTGTGGTGGCCTGTATCCCGTCCAGTAATCCTAAAGCCTGCAAAATATAGGCTCCCGCGCAAATTGAGCCGATCAACTGACGTTTCGGATCCAGACGGAAGGCAGACAGAAATGCCTCATCCGCCAAAGCGGCAGGGACACCTTTGTAACCACTGGTAAACAGCACCACGTCAGCCTTGTTAGCGTCATCAAGTGGCCCGTCTGTTTTGACCGCCATACCCAACGCAGAATGATGCTGAGGTTTTGTGCCAAGCACGCTCACCGTCCAGTCTTTCTGTGAACGGCCGAGAACATCTCGCATCAGAAAAAAATCAACATCCGTAAAATCATCAAAAATGACGATGGCAATCTGGTACATGTCCCTTCCTTTTACTGACTTTAATTGGTTTTACTGGCTTTAACTCTGCTTGGGGCTGACTTAACTGTCCTTAACCGGATTTAGCCACTTGGATTTCGGTTGATTTCTTGTCTTTGGACATATGGGAAAAAGGCGTCAGCAAGTTTGATTGCCACACGTTCGTTGTCCAGCACTTTTATTGTCCACGCTTCAGCATCAGCCCGCGAGTTGCTTCACGAACCACACTATGAGCGACAGCTCACCATTCACCAAGCACGGAATACAGTGGATTGCAAAATATGAGATATAAAACAATACACATAACAATCCTGGGCATTCATCAACCATGACAGTGCCAAAAGTTGCCCATGTTATGGTCAAATAGCCACGCCTGACAAAATCCCATAACAGGTCAAAAAACAACCACAAATCACTTTGTTACATATCAGCACCAAACACAAATGCTGTGCGTATCGAGACTGAGGTGAAAATACGCCGTTAAAATCAAGATCGAGATCACATATTCCGAAAAGCGATATTAACAATTTTATTACCAGGCCGACACAATGCTTAGCACATGCATTTATCTGCGCTTTTGAGGGATCTAATGAAGTTCAGTCATAAAGTGGTCGCGACAGCCTCAGCAATTATGCTGGCTGCATTGTCGCTGCTGTCCACGAATCAATATTTCACTACCAAAAACCATATTCAGACACTGGTCATGCGCAGCATGGATGAAATCATCACCGGGATGAGCAACACAGTGGATGCCAAACTCACCAGCAGTCTTTCACTGGCAAGCTATGTGACCAGTCTGGTCAGTCAGGATCTCACCAGTGAAAACATTCACACTGTGATTGACCAGCCTGTTGTCAGAGACGCATTTCTCCTGACCGGCCTCGGTTTCGAGCAAGACGGAAGTTTCACCAGTAACGATCCAAGCTGGGATCCCGGCGCAGGTTGGGAGCCTCGTGCCCGCCCCTGGTATATTGAAAGTAAGCAGGCCAGAAAACTGATCGTGACCGCACCGTATTCCGATGCGGTTTCCAATGAGATTCTGGTCTCGATTGCCAGCCCGATGATTCATCAGGGTCAGTTCGAAGGTTCGATTTTCTTTGACATGAGCCTGAGCGATCTGGCCAGTCTGGTTAATCAGGTATCACTGTTTGATGCCGGTTACCTGTTCATTGTCGATAAAGCCGGCACAGTGATTGCGCACCCGGATGCCAAACTGAACGGCAAACCAATGGGCGATTTTCTGGGTACCCACCAGATTTCCGGTGATGCACAACGCTTCGACATGAACGGGCAATCAATGGTGCTGTCCTTTACCCAGATTAATGGTCAGGACTGGTACATCGGTGCCCTGCTGGATGAAGACCAGGCATTCGCGGCAGTCAATGCCCTTAAAAATGAAGCTATGATTTATTCCGTTGTGTCGTTGATCGCCGGGATCATTGCCCTGTTGCTGTTGATCAAGATCCTGATGAAACCGTTGCGTGAACTTAACGCTGCGATCCAGGATGTCGCCTCCGGTCACGGTGATCTGACCCGCCGTCTGGATACGAACACTGACGCCGAATTTGCTGAGCTGGCAACCGGCTTCAATGCGTTCACCGAGAAATTGCAGACACTGATCCTCCAGTCTAAATCGCTCAGCCGTGAGATTCTGACCGGGACAGAACAGTCAGCAAGCGGTGCACAGGAATCCGCAGAAGCGATGTCCATTCAGCTCAGAGAGCTGGATCAACTGGCCACCGCAATGCACGAAATGGCAACCTCGTCGGTTGAAGTCGCCAGCAATGCTCAGAACGCAGCGACTGCCGCACAGCAAGCCGATGAAGCCGTGAAAGACGGCAGCCAGGTCGTATCCCACACGGCAGAAGCCA
Source organism: Photobacterium sp. GSS17 (assembly GCF_028621875.1). Lineage (NCBI taxonomy): Bacteria > Pseudomonadati > Pseudomonadota > Gammaproteobacteria > Vibrionales > Vibrionaceae > Photobacterium > Photobacterium sp. GSS17. Next base: position 2,097,713 of record NZ_CP117517.1, read on the forward strand.
TTTCGGCGCTGTCCAGCCAGATCGATCAGGCCGTTGAAGTGGTCCGTCAGCTTGAAGTATCGACCGGCAATATCGAGAAAATCCTGAAAGTCATTAATGAGATTGCGGATCAAACCAACCTGCTAGCGCTGAATGCCGCCATTGAAGCCGCCCGTGCTGGTGAATCCGGTCGTGGTTTCGCCGTCGTGGCAGATGAAGTTCGCACCCTAGCCCAGCGTACGCAGGAATCGACCACTGAAATCCGCCAGATGATTGAACAGCTGCAAAGTGGCGCCAGCTCAGCGGCTGAAGTCATGGGGCTGAGTAAAGAGACAGCAGCCGAAACGGTCGTGAAATCTAACGAGGCCGACGAGGCACTGATTCGTATCAGTACGGCGATTCAACAGATCAATGATATGAACCTGCAAATCGCTTCTGCTGCCGAAGAGCAGAGCCTGGTCGCAGAAGAAATCAACACCAACACTTTAAATATCAAAGAGCTGTCGGTGCAGGTGGCCAACGCGGCGGAAGACACCAACAAAGCCATGGGCGAGCAAATCAGCAGGGTTCGTGAACAGGACGATGTCATGAACAAATTTATCGTCTGAGTACCCGTATTGTTTTTCACGTAACAAAAAGCCACGGCATCTGCCGTGGCTTTTTTATCGGGCGTGCTCTCAACTCATCTTGAAGCAGACGTCAGCCCTGCTGTTCGTGTGCACGCAAGGTTAGCACTTCATACCCGTCAGCCGTTACCAGCACCGTGTGTTCAAACTGCGCTGACAGCTTCTTATCGCGTGTAATCACCGTCCAGCCGTCTTTTTTCGTTTTGGTTTTTTCTGTTCCGGCGTTGATCATCGGTTCAATCGTAAAGGTCATCCCTTCCTGCAAGACCAGCCCGGTATTTGGCAGCCCGTAGTGCAGAACTTGCGGGTCTTCATGCATTTCACGGCCAATGCCATGACCGCAATATTCGCGTACCACGCTGTAACCCTGTTTTTCAGCATGTTGCTGGATAGCGTGGCCGACATCTCCCAGTCGGGCACCCGGTTTCACGACTTTGATCCCTTCCCACATCGCTTCATACGTGGTTTTCACCAGCGCTTTTGCTATCGGCGTCGCATCAGGCATGACATAGGTGGTGCTGGAATCTGCAATAAAGCCATTCTTTTCCAGTGTTATGTCGACGTTAATGATGTCTTTACTGGCCAGCTTTTTCCGCTCACTGGGAACACCATGGCACACAACTTCGTTGATCGAAGTATTCAGCGAATACTCATAACCGTACTGTCCTTTGCTGGCAGGCCGGGCTTTCAGTTCATCGGTAATAAAGCGCTCGACAACATTATTAATGTCCATGGTCGTAATGCCCGGCTGGATATAGTCATCCAGCATCGCAAACACTTGCGCCAGCAAACGCCCGGACTCACGCATCAACTCCGCTTCTTGCGCCGTTTTAATCGTGACATTATTCATTAACGACACCTGCCAGATTCACGTCTTGGCTGGCCAGTAGCTGACGAACCAACTCATTATAAGTCAGGCCCGGATTCATCTCAGCCAGCATACCCATTTTGATCCAGAACTCAGCCTGGGCATTGATAGAGCGCGCCATCACCGTACTGGCTTTACGGATCTCTTCATGCAGCTCATCTGAAATTTTCACAATTCCCATGATACACCTTGAATACGTTTTATATATGGAATGTATATTAATCATATAAGATGTGCAACTGGTCGTGTCTCTTCAGTCACGAGCAACGCAGCCTGACCGACTAGCTCTTCTGTCAGTGAACCAAAGAAAAAGGCCAGCTTTCGCTGGCCTTTTAGTGACGTTGTCTGTCAAATTTTCAGTGGGTTACGCCGTTGGCTTAACCTGCTCACCATCCAGCTCTGTGGCTGCTTCAGTGGCAGTGTTCTGCTCTTTACAACGCTCTTCCCAGTAATCCGCATTCTTGATGCCCAGCTGAACAGGGTTGAAAGTGAAATCTTTCACACCGGCTTTCTGCTGTACTTCATAGTCTTTCAGAGCAATCAGCGCTGGTTTAGCCATGAAGAAGATAATCAGGATACCGACAATATTCAGCCATGCCATCAGGCCTACACCCACATCACCCATTGCCCACGCAAGGTTTGCTGTTTTCACCGTACCGTAGAACACCGCAACGGTCAGTACGATTTTAAGAGCAAACATCATACCCGGAACTTTCACTGTACGGCGGATGTAAGCAATGTTGGTTTCCGCAATGTAGTAGTAAGCCAGGATCGTGGTGAATGAGAAGAAGAACAGTGCAAAGGCGATGAATGGTTTACCGAAACCAGGCATTGAGTTTTCAATTGCCAGCTGAGTAAACATTGGACCGTTCGCGCCGATATCTGCCGCCAGGTTCTGAATCAGGAACATGCCTTCTTCACTGCCGTGTACGTTGTAAGCACCAGTGATGATGATCATGAACGCCGTTGCAGAACAAACCAGCAGTGTATCGATGTAGATAGAGAACGACTGAACCAGACCTTGTTGTGCAGGGTGCTGAACATCCGCAGCCGCAGCGGCATGTGGACCTGTTCCCTGACCGGCTTCGTTCGAGTAAACACCACGTTTAACACCCCACCCGATTGCCGCACCGAAGCCGGCCATTGGTGTGAATGCATCACCGACGATCATGCTGATAACCGTTGGAACCATGTCAATGTTCAGCAGGATGATAACGAACGCAACGATGATGTAAGTCAGCGCCATGAACGGAACCACAATCTGGGTAAAGTGCGCGATACGCTTCACACCACCGAAGATGATGAAAGCCAGAATCACAGACACAAACGTACCCGTCATGATTTTCGCCAGGCTGATAGTACCAATCGTGGTATCAATCATCGGGCCGCTGCCAAAGGCAGTTTCAATCGCATTACCGATACTGTTTGACTGAACACCCGGCAGCAGCACACCACAAGCCAGGATCGTTGCCAGAGCAAACACCCATGCATACCATTTCTGCCCCATGGCTTTTTCGATGTAGTAAGCCGGACCACCACGGAACTGGCCTTCTTCATCTTTTTCTTTGTAGATCTGAGCCAAAGCAGATTCAGTATATGCAGTCGCAGCGCCAAGGAAGGCAACCACCCACATCCAGAATACAGCACCTGGACCACCGAAGCCGATTGCCGCAGCAACACCGGCAATGTTACCAGTACCTACACGTCCAGAAAGAGAAACGGCTAGTGCTTGAAAAGAGGAAATACCCTCGTCTGAACTTTTTCCTGATAACAGCAGGCGCCACATCTCGCGAAAATGACGGATCTGCACAAAGCGGGTCATGATGGAGTAAAACAAACCGGCACCCAAGCATAGATAAATCAGCACCGGGCTCCAAATTATTCCATTGAGAAAATCTACTAACGACTGCATTAAAAAACTCCCTGTATGTTTGGTTAATGCTTCGTCAGTATAATAAGCAGAATGTAACTTAAATGTTAAGGTTTTTATTTTATCACTCAATTGAACGTGATCATCAGCACGATGCACATACAATTTATTAACAAGCAATTCCTCACTCTTTGAAAAGACGATTTTTCAGACATTATGACTAAAAAAGAGAAAGTTCAGCCCTTATTGAGTGTTCAAAAAACAAGCAATCGAGCCAAATTTTCTCTTCCTGTCACAATTTATCGCTACACAATTCACTAAAAAGCGTGATGCATGCCATTTCAACATCCGTTCGTAACAAATAAACCTTCACATGAATCGCATAAAAAATCACATCGTTGCTCAACTGCCTGACATCACCTCAACCTGCTGACCATCCGTCAGCCCTGAGGCTCCGCGTACAACCACCAGTTTTCCAATACCGATTTCGCCTTTCACAGCAACTTTACCGTCAAGACTGTAAAGCACATTAACCGGCACCTCTCGTACTGTCGTTTTGTCGTCGTCCCCTTTGGAGGCAACAAACAACGCCGTTCCACCCGCCTGCGATATCACGGCATCACGAGGAACCAGCACACTGTCTTCAGCAAACTGGCCGGGAATCGCAATGCGCACCGGTTGACCAACCGTCAAGGAGGCATTCTCCGGGTGCAATCGCATTTCAATCAAACGAGACCGTAAGTCTGCGCCCGCACTCTTTGTGTTCAGCGAGGCCGTCAGGGGCTGATCGCCGGCAACCACTTTCAATGCCGTGCCCGTTGTCAGCTTTTCCGTCACTGCGATGGGTACTTGTAACCGAATCTCCTGCAGGCGGGTATTTACCAGATGAATCAACGCTTCCCCTTGATTGACGTATTCCCCGCCCGATTTGAACACGTCATTTACCGTTCCGTCGAAAGGTGCCACCAATCGGGTACGTGCCAGCTTCTCTTCGATGAGATCCACTTCCAGACGGGCGTTTTCGAGCGCTATACGGCTAATTGACAGCTCATGGCGCGCTGTAGCCTGCTCGGTTTCAGAGATATTGCGCCGCGTCGCCAGCTTATCCAGCCTCACCAGTTCCGTTTCCTGATGACTCACAACCGCCTGAGCCCGTTTTGCCGCCACCTTGGCAATTTTCAGCTCCAGCGCCAGTGCATCAGCATTGACTTCCGCCAGCACTTGTCCTTGCTTCACCGTTTGGCCGAATTCAACCAATCGGGTTAATCGCCCGGTTGTTTCCATACTCAGCCGGGCTTCCTGCTGACTGCGTACTGTTCCGCTGTACCAAGTGACTGGCGCATGCTGCACTTTTTCGACCACCGCGAGCGCCACCGGTTTAGCCGCCTGCGCTGAAAACGCGGTTAATCCCATGGCTCCCAACGCCATGACCAGCCAGGCACCCCGGGGCAACCTTGACTTCATCGTTTGGCGGGACTTTCTTAACCAACCCAGCCCTGCCGGGCGGGAAAAAGTGGCTGGGCGATACCGAACACTGAAGCTCTGGCGACAGTGGTTTTGACTTTCTTCCAATTGTGTGCTGATTACGTGTTTCATAAATCGCTTTCCGTCCTTGGTGTCGCATTCTTGGGGTCAGGTCACTGATTACCATCGCCTAACAGCTCACCAGACAATGCATCATTGATAAAAATTGGCTGGCTTCAGGAACCGAGCGCAGCGCTCAATCTGCCAGTGGTGTTTTTCCCACTGCTGGTTCAGGCTAAATGTGATGACGCTGAGCCCCTTCTCTTTTAATAGGTGTTACGTCTTATCATGTGTTCCGCCGCGTCACGTTCGTGCATTACGCCTTTCCCCATTCGCAGTAACGCTGGCAGCAGAATCAGTGTGAACAGCGTACTGACCAGCATACCGCCGACAATCACCGCAGCCAGACCACGGTAAATCTCACTACCGGTGGCCGGACTTAAAAGCAGCGGTAACATCCCGAATACGCTGGTCAGCGTCGTCATAAAGATCGGGCGAATACGCCGTAACAATGCGTCCTCCACCGCCTGATCCCGGGACAGTCCGGCTTTCTCACTGGTTCTGGTCTGGTGCACCAGCAGGATGGCATTATTGACCACCAGCCCCAGCAGGATCACAAAGCCAATCATCGTCAGCAAATCCACCGGCTGATCCACCAGATAGTGCATCACCTGAATGGCGACCACACCGCCCACCGTGGCCAGAGGCAAAGTCAGAATCACCAGCAACGCATCGCGCAGCGCGCCAAACAATCCCCACAGAAGCAGCAGTAAAATGCACAGTGCAAAAGCAAAAATCGCCAACATATTATTTATGGCCTGCTTGAGACTGTCAGCGGTTCCGTAGAATTCAACCGTGCCGCCGGGTGGCAGGATGTTTTCAATCTGCCCCATGACGCTGCCCTGCATCTCTTCCATAGCCGATTCCAGCGTCATATCTGAATCCGGGACAACTGACAGCACCAACGCCCGTTTGCCATCAATCCGGTCGATAGACTGCGGGCCCAGCACGGTTTCAACCCGGAGCAATTCCCCCAGCGGCACAATCGCTCCCGACGGTGTTGCCAGTGGGATGGCACTCAGCTCATCCGGCGAGGTCACTTTCTGGGTCAGTAACACCATATCGAGTTGCTCACTGCCGTCAAAAAAGTTGCCGAGCATCATGCCAGTACCCAGCGAGCGAATCACAGCAGGCAGATCACCCCGCCCCCAGCCGACTTCCGCCAGACGGCGATCATTGGGAATCAGACGCAGTTCCGGCGCCGTAAACTCCAGCGAACCATTAACCCAGACCTGTGCTTCCGGCATTGCCTTCTCAATCAGTGCTTTCGCTTCTTTGGCTGACTGAAACAACGAGGCCATGTCATTGGCTTTCAGCATCACGTCGATGTTTTTACCGGAGCCGAAGTTGCCGAACAGTGAGCCCTGGCGGGCAAAAGCTTCCACATCCGGCAAGCCCACGGTAATTTTTTCCCGTACCAGCGCTTCCAGCTCTTTAATCCGGTTTTGATCAACCGCCCTCACCCCCATCACCGCGCCGCCCGGCCACATGATGAAATAGTAGTTTTTCAGTGCCGGCTCCTGCTCGCCGTTCATATAAGGACGCAGCCGCTCGACCATGGTATTCATCACCTCATCACGCACGGTGTTAATCCCTATGCCCGGCGCAATGGAGAACCACACATCGACGGCATCACGCTTCACATCGGGCAAATAATCCATTTTGGGCATACCAAGGCGGGTCAGTCCCAATGGCAACGCAAGCAGTATCATCACGACCAGTCCCCGCCGCAGCGGTGTGGCTGTCAGTCGCATACTCATACCAGCCATCTGTTTCCACATCGTCACATAGCTGTCACTCAGCGCGCTGTCCGTCAGCCAGCGCGATGCCGCCACAGGCAATACTGTCACCGCCACCAACATCGACATCGTGACCGCCACTGCAATGGTGATCGCCAGATCGGCAAACAGCTGACCTTCGACATCGTTGAGCATCAGAATCGGCAGGAAAATCGCCACCGTCGTCAGAGTTGATGCCAGAAGAGCACTCCAGACCTGTTGCGTACCCTGCTCGGCCAGATCTTCGCGCTGATGCAAGTCATCCACTGAACCGGTTTGCCGCTGCTGAGTCTGTTTTTCCCGCAACCGAATAATGTTTTCCAGCACCACAATTGCCGCATCGAGCACCATACCGACGGCAAACGCCAGCCCGGCCAATGAAATGACATTAAGGGTGCGGCCTGTCAATTTGAGTACGCATACCGTCAGCAGAATGCTGACCGGAATGGAAAGAGCAATGATCAGCGTGGCTCGCGCCTTGCGAATAAAGCCCCATAAAATCGCCACCGACAAAAAGACGCCAAACATCAGATTGCCGCTGACCATGTTCAGCGCCCGCAGGATAAACACTGAGGCATCGTAAGACATTTCCAGCTGGATACCGTTTCGGATCAACACCTCGTCATTCAGGGCTTGCATCTCTGCTTTGACCCGCAGCAGGGCTTCGAGGGCATTCGCGCCACTCTCTTTATTCACCGACATGTTAATGGCCGGATTACCGTTCTGCACCCGAAGCGTTCGCGATTCAGCACGGCGAATCTCAACGTCTGCCAGATCCCGCAGATAAACCGGCAGGCCGTCACGCCATGCAACCACCATGTCGCCAAATTCGTTGATACTGTAACGCCCGGCAAATCTCAGCTTGTACTCTTTCCGGCCTATATCCAGCTGTCCGGCAGAGGCATCTCTTCCTGCGGAAATTCGCTGAACCAGTTCGGGTACGGTGATCCCCAGCTCTGCCAGCCGATATGGGTCAAACCGGATTTCCACCTGACGCTCACTCTCACCATTGACCTCAACCTGCGATACCCCTTCAATCGCCATCAGCCGAGGTTTAATCTGGCTGTCAACCATATCCTGATACGCCACAATCGGTGTGTTATTGCCGGGCAGTTGCTGCAGAAACAGTGAAGTCAAGGTGTCATTGCTCGAACCGCTGTGCAGAAACGGGCCGTCGATATCACCGGGCAGATTAGACGCCTGATTGATCCGGCTGATGACCTCAATCATCGCCTTTTCCATGTCCGTCCCAAGCTCAAATTCAAGCCCGATTTCCACCCTGCCGTTTCCGGCTTCAGTAAAAATGTGCTTATTGCCGGAGAGCCCCTGCAGCACCTGCTCCAGCGGCTCAGCCACTTCCGATTCCATTTCTTCGGCCGCAGCGGCGTGCCAGTACACCGTGATGGCTAACTGGGGACGGGTAATATCGGGAAACAGCTGGATGGGTAAGGTTCGAATACTGAGCAGCCCGAACAGGACGGTCAGCGCTACGGCGACAGCGATCACTGCCGGCCGCGCTATGGCATAACGAGTAAGAAACATAACTTCCTGTCTGTCTAGTGTTCGCTGTTAAGCATGCTCTGTGATTTTCGGAGCACGCCTGCAGCGGCTTTGTGTTGTGTATTTGTCTTTATGTCTTTATGTCTTTATGTCTTTGCGTGGTGTGTCTTTTCGTTTGGCGCTACTTTTGATCGTGTTTTTGAACGTGCTTTTAAATGTGCTTTTGAGTCATCAGGCTGCGGAGAATGAAAAAGACATTTGGGAGTTCGGCTTACCTGTTCCATGGCAAACACCGACGTTTAACGCAACACTTTTCAATCAAACTAATCACATTTAAGCAACACAAGATATCAGACGAAGTCAGTGATGACAGAGTTTTGCTTGTCTTTTTTATAAAAAGTGCAGGGATTTTAACGAGATAATGATTGGGGAATGAGTGAAATGGGTCAAAAATGACAAAAGCGCAGACCAAGGGCCTGCGCTTTTTGAGGGTAAAATCAATCCTGAGGATTAATTACACATCGTACGTTGTCGATGCCGTGTTACCGCCTTTACCCGTCCAGTTGGTGTGGAAGAACTCACCACGTGGCTTGTCAGTACGCTCATAAGTGTGCGCACCAAAGTAGTCACGCTGTGCCTGCAGCATGTTCGCTGGCAGACGAGCTGTGGTGTAACCGTTCAGGAACGTCAGGGCAGAAGACATACATGGCATTGGCAGGCCTGCTTCAAATGACTTCGCGACCACTTTACGCCATGCTGGCAGACAGCCTTGCAGGATATCTTTGAAGTATGGGTCCAGACCCAGGAATGCCAGCTCAGGATTCGTATCAAAAGCATCACGGATGTTACCCAGGAATGCGCTGCGAATGATACAACCACCACGCCACATCAGCGCTACGTTACCGTAGTTCAGTGACCAGTTGTTAGATTCTGACGCTTCACGGATCAGCATAAAGCCTTGTGCGTAAGAGATGATCTTTGACGCCAGCAGTGCCTGACGCAGCGCGTCCAACCACTCAGCCTTGTCACCGTCGATGTGGCTGATTGGGTTATCAAACAGCTTTTCGGCTTCTTCACGCTGATCTTTCAAAGAAGACAGGCAGCGCGCAAACACAGATTCAGTGATCAACGTCAGCGGAATACCGTGATCCAGGGCGTTAATGCCTGTCCACTTACCAGTACCTTTCTGGCCTGCGGTATCCAGAATTTTCTCGACCAGCGGCTCGCCGTCTTCGTCTTTGTAACCCAGGATCTCAGCCGTGATTTCTACAAGGTAGCTGTCCAGCTCAGTTTTGTTCCACTCAGCAAAGATCTGCTGCATCTCATCGTGAGACATACCCAGACCTTCTTTCATGAAGTGGTACGCTTCGCTGATCAGCTGCATGTCACCGTATTCGATGCCGTTGTGAACCATTTTCACGAAGTGGCCAGCGCCGTCATTACCTACCCAGTCACAACACGCTTCACCTTTGTCGGTTTTCGCAGCAATCGCCTGGAAGATCGGTTTTACGTGTGGCCATGCTTCAGGATCGCCGCCCGGCATGATAGATGGTCCGAAACGCGCGCCTTCTTCACCGCCTGATACACCGGCACCCACATAGCGGATACCTTTTTCACGCAGTGCCGCAACACGACGATTAGTATCAGGGTAGTTAGTGTTACCACCGTCAATGATGATGTCGCCTTCTTCCAGCAGAGGAACCAGGTTGTTGATGAACTGATCCACCACATCACCCGCACGCACCATCAGCATGACTTTACGCGGCGTTGCCAGTTGGCTCACCAAATCTTCAAGAGAAGTTGCACCGACAATGTTGGTGCCTTTTGCTGCACCGTTCAGGAACTCTTCCACTTTCTCAACGGTACGGTTGTAGGCAACCACTTTAAACCCGTTATCGTTCATATTCAGGATCAGGTTCTGACCCATTACTGCCAGTCCGATAACACCAATATCAGCTTTCATTCTAACTTCTCCTTATGCCAGCTCTTTGGCTGCTTCTGAATCTAAATACCACTCGGTAATGCCATCTTTCGCGATGACTTTTGCTGCAGGATACTGCTCTGCAGCCGGGGCTTGTTCAGCAATTTCTTTAATGACCGGGGCTTTACTTGCACCCAGTACCAAATAGGTAATACGTTTGGCGTGTGCCAGCAGGTGGGCGCTTTTCGACACACGGATCTGACGTGATTCCGGATGAGCCGCAATAATCGCAATCTCTTTAGACTCGTAATCAGTCTGGCCCGGGAACAGAGACGCCGTGTGGCCATCGGTACCCATACCCAGCAGAATCCAGTCAAACTCAGGCACACCGTCTTTATGTGGAATGACGTCCAACATCTCTTCGGCGAAACGCGTTACTTCCGTTGCTGCAAATTCTTCGCCACGAATGCGATGAATGTTCTGCGCCGGAATCTCGATGTGATCAAATAACAGGGCTTTCGCCTGACCGTAGTTACTCTGCTCGTCTTCAGGTGCCACGCAACGTTCATCGCCCCACCAGAAGTGCAGGTTCTGCCAGTTGATAGAGGTGGCGTAAGCAGAGGCTGCCAGGAACGAAAACAGCTGCGAAGGCGTGCTGCCCCCCGACAGGGAGATATGAACCGGACGGCCCAGTTCACTGTATTCCTGCATGCTTTTCGCCAGCGCTTCAACAACCTGCTGTGAGCTGTCAAAAACGTGGTAGTTCATCTTACTCATAGTTCACAATAATCCGTATTGGTCAGGTTCTTACATGGGAAACGCCATTCGCGGTTGTCACGCGCCAGAAGCTCGTCTGCTTCTTTGGGTCCCCAGGTACCTGCAGCGTAACCGTAAAGGTGCTCAGGATTTTCTTTGTAGTCCAGGATCGGCTGAACAAACTGCCAACAGGCGTTCACGGCATCTGAGCGGGCAAACAGGGTGGCGTCCCCTTTCATTGAGTCCAGCAGCAGACGCTCATACGCTGTCAGCATATGGGTTTCTTCCAGGCTTTCGTAATGGAAATCCATCGACACTTCTTTCGCGTCAAAGCCCGCGCCTGGTTTTTTCAGGCCAAAGCTCATCAGGATGCCTTCATCCGGCTGGATACGGATAATCAGTTTGTTTTCCGGTGCGTTAGCGCCAAATACCGGGTGCGGGGTCTTTTTAAAGTGGATCACCACTTCCGTCACCCGTGTTGGCAAACGTTTACCCGTACGGACATAAAAAGGAACGCCGTTCCAACGCCAGTTGTCGATAAACATTTTCAGGCCAACGTAAGTCTCGGTACGGGAATCTTCCGCTACGCCCGGTTCTTCACGGTAACCGATCAGATGATCACCACGAACCTCAGAAGCGGTGTACTGACCAAGTACCAGGTTGTTATGCAGATCAGTTTCAGACAGCGGTTTAAGGCTCTTGAAGACTTTCATGACCTCATCACGCATGGAGTCTGCATTGATAGCGGCAGGGGGTTCCATGCCAACCATCGCCAGCACCTGAAGCAAGTGATTCTGGAACATGTCACGTACCGCACCGGCACCGTCGTAGTATCCGCCACGCTCTTCCACGCCCAGGAATTCAGCAGCGGTGATTTCAACGTAATCAATAAAGTTACGGTTCCACAGCGGCTCGAACATACCGTTGGCAAAACGGAATACCAGCAGGTTCTGAACGGTTTCTTTACCCAGGTAGTGGTCGATACGGTAGATTTGGTGCTCTTGGAAGTGAGCGTGAAGGTCTTTGTCGAGTTGCTTAGCGGTCGCCAGGTCGTAACCAAACGGCTTTTCTACAATGAGGCGCTTCCAACCGTGATCTTCTGTATTCAGACCGTAGTGAGCTAGACATTGCGGGATCACGCTGTAAAGGCTTGGCGGTGTCGCCAGATAGAAGGTGGTGTTGCCGCCTGTCTGATAAGCCTGTTCAATATCTTCAAGACGATTTTTAAGATTGGCGTAATCTTCAACATCTGAAGTATCAATGGCTTGATAGTGCAGACGCTGACAGAAAGCATCAAGTGTTTCCGGATCCACTTTCTCGTTCGCGGTAAGGGACGCTTTCAGCTTTTGCTGGAATTCCTCATCCGAGTAGTGTGTGCGGCTTACCCCTAAAATTGCAAACTCTTCAGATAGCAATCCGTTCGCATAGAGGTGGTAGAAGGCTGGGATCAATTTGCGTTGGGTCAAATCCCCTGACGCCCCGAAGATGACGATACAATTATTTTCAGGCTTAATCATAATGCTTTCCCACTCGCCTGAATCCATCAGGACAAGTAATTCATTTTATTAGTGTTGCGAATGTTATCACTAAGAAAAAAAAGTAACAGTCGATTTTACCTATGAGAGCGATAGGTAAAATCTAAATCTGCTCATATTTTAGTCGGCAGTGACATTTGCGCCTTTTGGGCGCCCCATTATGCGGCAGAACTGACTGTATGCCTAGCCTGACGTGGCAGGTATTACCACCTAAGTGGTCGATAAAGCGACAAGATGGCGGGTATAAGCATGTTGCGGCTGTGAAAATAAGGTTTCCGTGTCCCCCTGCTCCACAACTTGCCCGTTTTTCAAGACTAACGTGTAGTGGCATAAAGATTTAACCACATTTAAATCATGGCTAATAAACAGGTAACTGAGCCCGTATTTTTCCTGCAGGGATTTTAAAAGAGACAGCACCTGAAACTGAACCGTGCGATCCAGTGATGAAGTCGGCTCATCGAGCAAAATAAATTCAGGCTTTAAGACTAACGCGCGGGCAATCGCAATGCGTTGACGCTGCCCGCCGGAAAATTCATTCGGGTATCGGTGGCGAGTTTCTGGGTCAAGCTCGACCTCGCGCATCGCCTCACAGATTACCCGGTCTTCCTCCTCTGGGGACAATGCAAGGTGTACTTTCAGCCCTTCACCGATGATCTGCGCAACAGACATCCGCGGATTAAGCGCCGAAAAAGGATCCTGGAATACCACCTGCATTTTACTCCGGTACGGAAGCATGCCTTTGCGGCCTAACCGGGAAATCTCGTGACCATCAAACCGGATCACACCTTCGCTGCTGAGCAACCGTAAAATCGCCATCCCTGTGGTAGATTTACCCGACCCGCTCTCTCCGACCAAACCAACGCTGTGCCCGCGGCGCAGCACAAAACTCACATCCGTCACGGCTTTGATATGATCCTGTACCCGCTTAAGAACGCCGCCTTTGATAGGAAACCAGACCCGCAGTTTTTCGATTTCGAAGACCGGTTCAGCATTCCCCTTCACCGGCACAGGGGAACCGGAAGGATCGGAATGGATCAGTTTGATGGTGTAAGGATCTTGCGGGTTATCAAAAATCTCGCTGCGGCTGTTGGTTTCCACCACCTTGCCCAACTGCATGACCGCGACCCGATCGGCAATTTTTTTCACGATGCTGAGATCATGGGTAATAAACAACATCGCCATACCCATTTCTTTTTGCAGCTTTTTCAGCAAGTCCAAAATCTGTGCCTGCACCGACACATCCAACGCTGTGGTTGGTTCATCGGCAATCAGTAAGTCCGGTTCGTTAATCAGTGCCATTGCTATCATCACACGCTGGCGCTCACCGCCGGACAACTCATGAGGATAAGCCTGCAGCCTTTTCTCCGGATCGCGTATCCCGACTTTCTGCAGCCACTCCAGTGCCAGCTTTTCTCCGGCCTGTGGCCGCATACCGCGGTGAATGGCCAAGGTTTCGCACAGCTGGCGACCAATTTTGTGTAACGGGTTAAGTGACATCATCGGTTCCTGGAAAATCATGCCGATATAATTGCCGCGTAACTGGCGCATGTCCCGTTCACTGCAGTGCAGCATGTTTTTCCCGTCGTACAGTACCTCACCGGACAGATACCGGGCACTGGCTTTGGGCAACAACCGCAGGATGGCATTGGCCGTTACCGATTTTCCCGACCCGCTCTCCCCCACCAGAGCCAGCGTTTCGCCGCGCCGCAAGGTCAGACTGACATTGTCCGTTACCTGTGACACCGTTTTGCCGCTCTGAAACCCGACCGACAGATCTTTAATCGTTAACAGTGCTTTGGTCATAATTCTCATCTGACATAGTTTATCGCTGCCATGAATTAACTTTGATGGTGGGGGTCGAAGGCATCGCGTACCGCCTCACCGACAAACACCAGCAAACTCAGCATCAGCGACAACACCACAAAAGCAGACAATCCCAGCCAAGGAGCCTGCAAGTTGGCTTTCCCCTGCGCCAAGAGCTCCCCTAATGAAGGGGAACCGGCTGGCAAGCCAAACCCCAGAAAATCCAGTGACGTCAATGTAGTCACCGAGCCACTCAGAATAAACGGCATCATGGTTAACGATGCCACCATGGCATTGGGTAACATATGCCGCAGCATGATGCGTCCGTCACCGACTCCCAGCGCTTGTGCCGCCCGCACATAATCAAAGTTCCGGCAGCGCAAAAATTCCGCCCGCACCACCCCAACCAGTCCCATCCAGCTAAACAGCACCATGATCCCCAGCAGCCACCAGAAATTCGGCTCGACGAAACTGGACAGAATAATCAGCAGGAACAAGGTCGGCATCCCCGACCAGACTTCAATAAACCGCTGACCGAATAAATCTGTCCAGCCTCCGTAATAGCCCTGGCACGCGCCGACAATCACGCCGATAATGGTGGAGATAATGGTCAGCGCAAATCCAAACAGAACAGAGATTCGAAACCCGTAGATGATTCTGGCCAATACATCCCGCCCCCGATCATCAGTGCCGAGCCAGTTCACATGATCCGGCGGCGAAGGTGCCGGTCCCTCCAGGTTATAGTTGATGGTATCGTAGCTAAAGCGGATAAGCGGCCAGTAGATTTTGCCATCGGCCTCTATTAACTCCGCCACATAAGGGTCGGTGTAGTCAGCCTCAGACTGAAACTCTCCTCCAAAACGGGTTTCCGGATACGCGGTAAAAACAGGAAACAGCCACGCCGACTGATACCGAATCAACAGCGGCTTGTCATTGGCAATAAACTCTGCGAAGAGACTGACGACAAACAGCAACAGAAAAAACCACATTGACCAGTAGCCGCGTTTATGTGCCCGGAAGCGCGCCCATCGCTCTCTTGTCAGAGGGTTCACAGCCATCAGCGTGCCTCAAAATCAATGCGTGGATCCACCAGGGTATAAGTGATATCCGAGATAATATTCAACAACAGGCCGAGCAGCGTCATGATATAGAGCGAGCTGAAGACCACCGGATAATCCCGTTGTATCGTCGCTTCAAAGCCCAGTAACCCAATGCCTTCCAATGAGAACATGACTTCAATCAGCATCGCGCCGGTAAAGAAAATACTGATAAAAGCCGCCGGGAACCCGGCAATGATAATCAGCATGGCATTACGAAACACATGCCGATACAAGATGCGCTGTTCGTCCAGCCCTTTCGCCCTGGCGGTAACGACATACTGCTTATTAATTTCATCGAGAAAGGAGTTTTTGGTCAGCATGGTCAGCGTGGCAAATCCCCCTATAACCATGGCCAGGATGGGCAACGTCAGGTGCCAGAAATAGTCAGCAATCTGCTGATACCAGGCCAGCTCATGGAAGTTGGCAGACACCAGCCCCCGCAGCGGAAACCAACTGACGTAATTGCCGCTGGCAAAAAAAATGATCAGCAAAATGGCAAACAGGAAGCCCGGAATGGCGTAACCGACGATCACCACCGCACTGCTCCAGACATCAAACCGGGAGCCGTGCCGGACAGCTTTGGCGATCCCGAGCGGTATCGAGACCAGATAAATGATGAGGGTGCTCCATAACCCCAGCGAAATCGACACAGGCAGCCGCTCAATAATCAGATCGATGACATTTCCGCCCTTAAACAGACTGTCTCCAAAATTGAAGGTGACGTAATTTTTGAGCATGTCGAAGTAACGCTCATGCAGCGGCTTATCAAAACCAAACTGTTTTTTTATCGCCTCCACCACTTCCGGATCCAACCCGCGCGAACCACGATAGCCGGATGCCTTTTCTGCCGGCTCGGGCGCGCCAACTTCTTTCCCGCCACCGGAAAAGCGCTCCATGATACCGGAGCCGTGCCCTTCCAACTGCGCCACGGCCTGCTCCACCGGCCCGCCGGGCGCAATCTGGATCACAAAAAAGTTAATGGTGATGATCGCCCAGAGGGTCGGAATCACCAACAATAAGCGCCGGATAATATATGCGGTCATACGCTAGCGCCGTTTTTCCGGTAGCTTGGCAACTTTGGCGGGATCAACCCACCAGGTATCTTTACCGAGCGCATATTTGGGTCGAATGGCTGGCCGCGAGAATTTATCCCAGCTGGCGACCCGAAACTGACTGATGTGCCATTGCGGAATGACGTAGAAATTCCACTGCAACACCCTGTCGAGAGCCCGTCCCAAATCCAGTAACTTGTCCGGGTTCTCCTGATTCTCGGCAATCTGTTCAGTCAGGTAATCGATAGCCGGATTCGTGACCCCGGCAGTGTTATAAGTACTGTCTAAAAACTTGCTGTTCCAGGCGATCAGCAAATTAGGGCTGGGGTAAGCATTTGCACTGTAGCCGGAAGACACCATGTCAAAATCCCGATCGCGTACCCGCTTAATATACTGGGTGGTATCGACAGTCCTCAGCCGCATATCGATGCCCAGTAGCTTGAGATTTTTCTGAAACGGAATCGCGATACGTTCTGTCGACGGACTGTACATCAGCAGCTCAAAGGTGAATGGCTCTCCGGATTTCACGTTAGTCATTACCTTATCCCGCACCTCCCATCCTGCTTCTTTCATTAGTGCCAGCGCAGTACGCAACTGGGAACGGATACGGCCAGAGCCATCGGTCATCGGCGGCTGGTATTCCTCGGCGTACACCCTTTCCGGGATTTTCTCTTTGACCGGGGCTAAAACAGCCACTTCACCGGCAGACGGCAACCCTTTGGCTTCGTAGTCGGTATTTTGAAAATAACTGCGGGTCCGGGTGTACTGCTCGTAGAACAGGGCCTTATTCATCCACTCAAAGTCCATGGCGTAAGACAGTGCCTCGCGAACTTTCGGATTATTGAACACCGGACGCTGAATATTAAAGACAAACGCCTGCATCGCCTGCGGTATCTGATGCGGAATTTCTTCTTTTACAATAAAGCCTTTGTCAAAGTTGGGGCCTTCATACAGGGTGGCCCAGAATTTAGCGACGTTTTCTTCCCGGATGTCGTATTCCCCGGCTTTAAATGCCTCTAGGGTGACAGTTTCATCCCGGTAGTAGTCATACCGGACAGTCTCGAAATTATTGCGCCCCACATTAACCGGTAAATCTTTGGCCCAGTAATCTGGTACCAAGGTGTAGGAAACGCTTTGTCCCGGCTTGTAGTCACTGATTTTATAAGCACTGCTGCCCAGAGGTGGGGTGTTCAGCGGCTCACTCAGATCTTTATCCTGCCAATAATGCTTCGGTAATACATTCATTCCCTGCACCAACGCCAACAAAATCTCGCGATTCGGTTTGGTCATCTCGATACGGGCAGTCAGTGTGGACTTGGCGATAACCGATTTAACATCCTTGAAGTAAACCTTGTACTGCGGAACTCCCTGCGCCATAAATTTATCGAACGTAAAGGCCACATCCTCAGCGGTTATCGGGTGCCCGTCATGGAAGCGGGCGGCCGGATTGATATCGACCTCCATCCAGGCATAGTCATCACTGTACCTGACTTTCTCCGCAATCAGAGGATAGGCGGTATCAATTTCGTCGGCGGCAGAATAAAAGAGGGTATCGTAGATGGTGTCGCTGCCAGCAGCTGACACACCCCGCGAGGCATAGCGGTTAAAACTGTCAAAGGTTCCGACCTCGGCATAGACTACATTGCCGCCTTTGGGGGCCTGTGGATTCACATAATCAAAATGCGTAAAGTCCGGCGGGTATTTGGCGGTGCCAAACCCAACCAGAGCACGAGATTCAATGACGTCAGCCTGTGCGGCACCGGTCAGCAAGCCTATCATCAATACCGCCAAGGTGGTCTTTAACATCCATCCCTCCCTGTACATGACCTGACCTGACAAGCTGTTTTTGCCGCCTCGTAAACAAACAAGCCGGTACAACATCTTCATTTACGGCCAGATTTAAACGTCAGAAAAAGTCAACTTGGTATATTTTTACGATAGGCTACGATCCGGAAACCGACAAATTCCGCCGGTGTTCTCTGCGTTTTCTCTTCCTTTCATTCTTACAGTCTGAAACATCCATTTACCGTAGGTTACGTATAAAACCGGGTGAACACGTACCTTTTCGGCCTTCTGAAAAACCAGCTTGTCACAGGTAAACAGAGGTGCAAACACAGGTGCAAACACAGGAAGTTTCTTGTCTTATAGGGGCATGACGCCAGCAGTGATACCCAGCAAAAGTCTCGGGTTGCATGGTTTCAGTGATACATAGCATGAATATATGATGACGCCGAAAAACTGCTGCTTTCACGACTGGTAGGCAAAGCGGATAACAGCTAGAATTAAGCCGATTTGTAAAGTGACGGCAATGGGTCGATTCACTGATAAAAGTGGATTTACGGCATCATGCTGCCTGTTAAACAGGCCATCAAGCGATGGAAAACACTCACATGTCAGCACGGAGTAGGATTGCACATGCCAGATAACACAAAATGTTATGGCAGATATCCCAGTGGATTTATTGAGCGTTTGAGCCGTAAATCCTGAAAAGACGGAGCAAAAACAAGCAAATGTTCATTTTATCGTAAATGAACTATGTCATGTTTGTCTAAATCAGTGATATACTCCCCCACCGAATAGTGACAGTAATTGTTTATAGAGAAAAACAATGACAGATTTATCTAAATACAGAAACATTGGTATTTTCGCGCACGTTGATGCGGGTAAAACTACCACTACTGAACGTATCCTTAAGCTGACTGGTAAGATCCACAAGATCGGTGATACTCACGACGGTACTTCTACTACTGACTTTATGGAGCAGGAAGCAGAGCGTGGTATTACAATCCAGTCTGCAGCAGTGAGCTGTTTCTGGAACGATCACCGTCTGAACGTAATCGATACTCCGGGACACGTTGACTTCACAGTTGAAGTATACCGTTCTCTGAAAGTACTTGACGGTGGTATCGGTGTATTCTGTGGTTCAGGCGGTGTTGAACCTCAGTCTGAAACTAACTGGCGTTACGCGAACGAATCAAACGTATCTCGTCTGATCTTCGTTAACAAACTGGACCGTATGGGTGCGGACTTCTTCAACGTAGTTGATCAAGTTAAAAACGTACTTGGCGCGACTCCACTAGTTATGACTATGCCAATCGGCCGTGAAGAAGACTTCGTAGGTGTTGTTGATATCCTGAACCGTAAAGCATACGTTTGGGATGACTCTGGTCTGCCAGAAAACTACGAAATCCAAGACGTTCCAGCTGACATGGTTGACGAAGTTGAAGCTTACCGTGAAGAGCTTGTTGAAACTGCTGTTGAGCAGGACGACGACCTGATGGAAGCTTACATGGAAGGTCAAGAGCCTTCTATCGAAGAACTGAAGCGTTGTATCCGTAAAGGTACTCGTGACCTGGCGTTCTTCCCTACTTTCTGTGGTTCTGCGTACAAAAACAAAGGTATCCAGCTTGTTCTGGACGCAGTTGTTGACTACCTGCCAGCTCCAACAGAAGTTGATCCTCAGCCACTGACTGACAAAGAAACTGGTGAGGCAACTGGTGAAGTTGCAACTGTATCTGCAGACGAACCATTCCGCGCACTTGCGTTCAAGATCATGGATGACCGTTTCGGCGCCCTGACTTTCGTACGTATCTACTCTGGTAAACTGGCTAAGGGTGACACTATCCTGAACGCCGCTACTGGTAAGACTGAGCGTATCGGCCGTATGGTTGAGATGCAAGCGGACGACCGTAACGAGCTGACTTCAGCACAAGCTGGTGACATCATCGCTATCGTTGGTATGAAGAACGTTCAGACTGGTCACACTCTGTGTGATCCTAAGCACGAATGTACTCTTGAGCCAATGATCTTCCCAGTACCAGTAATCTCTATCGCTGTTGCTCCTAAGGACAAAGGCGGTTCTGAGAAGATGGGTATCGCGATCGGTAAGATGGTTGCAGAAGATCCATCATTCCAGGTTGAGACTGATGAAGAAACTGGCGAAACTATCCTGAAAGGTATGGGTGAACTTCACCTGGACATCAAGGTAGACATCCTGAAGCGTACTTACGGCGTTGACCTGGTTGTTGGTCAGCCACAGGTTGCTTACCGTGAGACTATCACTAAGCCAGTTGAAGACAGCTACACGCACAAGAAGCAGTCTGGTGGTTCTGGTCAGTTCGGTAAGATCGACTACCGCATCAAGCCAGGCGAGCAAGGTTCAGGCTTCAAGTTCACATCAACAGTTGTTGGTGGTAACGTTCCTAAAGAATTCTGGCCTGCAGTAGAAAAAGGCTTCCAAGGCATGATGAACACTGGTCCTCTAGCGGGCTTCCCTGTTCTTGATGTTGAAGTTGAGCTGTTCGACGGTGGCTTCCACGCAGTTGACTCATCTGCAATCGCATTTGAAATCGCAGCGAAAGGTGCATTCCGTCAATCTATGCCTAAAGCTGGTCCACAGCTTCTAGAGCCAATCATGCACGTTGACGTGTTCACTCCTGAAGATCACGTTGGTGACGTAATCGGTGACCTTAACCGTCGTCGTGGTATGATCAAAGACCAACAAGCTGGCGTGACTGGCGTACGTATCAAAGGTGACGTACCTCTGTCTGAAATGTTCGGCTACATCGGTTCTCTGCGTACAATGACTTCTGGTCGTGGTCAGTTCTCTATGGAGTTCGCACACTACGCTCCATGTCCAGCGAACGTTGCTGAATCAGTAATCGCTGCTCAGAAAGAGAAAAACGCTAAGAAGTAATTGTTAAATTACTTTAAGTGTTAAAAAACCCGGTTGTTTCGGCAACCGGGTTTTTCTTTGTCTGAATGATAGTCTCGTTGCGTTTCGAACCCGCCTTCATGGCATGTGCACTCATGCAGTCCAAGCAGTCCAAGCAGTCCAAGCAGTCCAAGCAGTCCAAGCAGTCAGGTTAATTCTGGCAACAAAACATAAGGTACCAAGGCTTAAAACGACTGATATGCCAAGCTAAAGAACAAACAACGACTCAGCCTCCTTTCTTTCACCGCTATTCAAAGGTATCCAGAAATCGCTTTAATGCTGCCATATCCTTCACTCTAAGTTCCTGGCCCTGCTTTTCTATCAGATTCTTATCTATCAGCTCTTTGACTGCCCGGCGATAAACCCGACCAGATGTGCCAAACCGCTCTGCTTCAAGCCCGGATTTTTCAAACGCACCTAGTAATACACTTTCCTGCTGACGATGCCATAAGTCATAAGCAATGTTATAAGTAATTGGGTGCAAAAGGCGATGAGTCGATATTGCCAGTGAATCCTGATAATCAAACGCCAGTGCACTGGCAAAAAACAGTGAAAACTCAGGGCGCTCAGTCAGTAAGTCGGCGACTGCCTGCAGACTGATAACATCCACTTCAATTTGCTCTTCTGCTACCACACTCCATTGGCAAAAGGTACCGTTAAATAATTCCATTTCGCCAAAAACATGGTAATCACAATCAACTTCCCCCAGCTGAAAACGGCGTCCGTTCACCGCAGACATGTTGATGGAGACCTTCCCTCCAGACACAAGATACAGGCTCTCTACTACCTGTCCCTGTCTTAGAAGCACATCACCTGACTGGAAATACTGGCTGGCAATACGACACCGATAAAACGCCTCACGAAATGCAGGATAAAGTGAGTTTAAATGCTCAGTAAACCGCCCTGTTGAATAAGGTTTTAATTGCATAGATACACAGCAAATGAATATTTGTAGAAAAGATACTTTGCATGCTAGCGAAACCACTCCGCTGGCACAATGCAGTCGGTCACAATCACTGCCTCGCTTACCTCAAGCCCTAGCCCTTCATAGCTCGGAACTCAAGCAGTCAAAATAAAAACCAGACAAAATAAATCAAAACAGAGGGGGGAACACATAAGGGGAAAAACAAAAAATTCAGCACGAGAGGAATGCATTGGAAGCTGTGATTTTTGTTCATGACCATAAACGGCCTGGAAAAACGCGCCAGATAAAAAGAAAGCCCGACACAGAGTCAGGCTTAGTTTTACCAGCGTTAAGCTGCTATAGCAGAGCAAATCGGCAACTTACTCCCTTCGCGGAGCATTCTACTTTCAAAAGTCAGCAGGCTTACACTCATCTCATGCCACTAATCTCGTGCCACTAAGGCTGCGAAACCAACGCATGCAGGGCCGCTTTAACGGCAATTTGTTCACCCTGCATCAATTGGTCGTCGTCATTGGCATACTGGCTCACGCCTTCCTGGACATCCTGCTGATACAGCACCACGTTATTGAGTATTGATGCCACTTTCAGCCCCCGCAGCTTACCCACCGTTAAAAGTGCCGACGTTTCCATGTCTGCGCCCAGCACGCCTTTCTGGTGCCAATAGCGGCAAATATTCTCTTCCTCATCGGTATAAAAACTATCATGAGAACGAACGATTCCCCGGTGGAACACAGCGCCACTTTGCTGCAGATACGAGTCCAGAGCAACCAACAAGTGTGGATTTGCCACTGCAGGAAATCCGGCTTCAACGTACGCTTTCGAGCCCCCTTCGTCCCGGACCGCTCCTTCTGCCACAATCACCTCTCCTAACCCAATATCAGGTTGTAACGCCCCGGCTGAGCCTACCCGAACCAGATACCTGGCACCACACTTCACCAGTTCTTCAAGCGCGATAAGTGCTGACGGTGCGCCAATTCCAGTACTGCATACGGTGATCATTGTGTTCTGATACTGTCCTTGCATCACACGGTATTCACGGTTTTCAGCCAGTAATTCAGAATTATCCAGCAAGGCAGCAATACGGTTGACCCGATCAGGCTCACCACAGACAATCACACGTTCCGATACCTGCTCAGCACTGACTGCGATATGGGGTTGTTTACTCATAGTCATACCGAAGCCTCAGGTGCCGCCTGTTGCGAGGATTGTTTTTCTTGGTTCTGTTTCGCCGTTTTCATCCAGGTTCGGGTACCGTTTGCTGCAATAAATAGCAAAATCGCGTATTCCAGAGACAAGGCATACACACCCTGTGCCGCATAGATACCAACGCTGATTACGTTAATCACCACCCATAGGATCCAGTTTTCAACGTACTTACGAGTCATCAGGATCTGTGCTACAACCGACAATACCGTCATGGTCGAATCCCAAAACGGAAACGCATCCGGTTCCAAGACTGGATGAGCTAACTCAGCCCCAAACAGGTTGAGTGTATTAACGGCCAGTTTAGCCAGCATCGCAAAAAACGGATCAATATAGAGTGTCAGTAAAGCGATAGAACACGTACTGATTACTGCGGTTCCCAGCAGCTTCTGCTTGCTCAACCAACGAACCTCCAACCGCTCCCCTGTATCAGAAGCAGGTCGGGTCCACGCATACCAGCCATACACATTGGCGCAAAAGAAAAACAACTGAAGCAACAGGATGCCGTACAACTGGATTTGATAAAAAATAATGGCGAAAAGCGTGACATTAATTAACCCGAACAGGTAATTAATGGTTTTTTCCTGACTGGCGTACCAAATGCACAGTAAACCGAATACGGTACCAATCGCTTCGATCCACGACATCGCGTAACCGCCACCGATAGGGATAGTTACCAGAGTATTGTTGATATCAAAAAAAGCGGTCAAGTCCATCTCATTACCCTTTTGTTATTGGAATAAAAACAGGTGCTATTGTAAACAGCACCTGTTTGAAAGGATGAGGACATTTGTCCGCCCGGGTTTGCCGGAGGTCATAAATCAGCACATTTGTGCTTTCTGATTGATATCGAGCTGATCGCTTTACTGACTAGATCTCGCTGACAGCGCCACAATGGGTCAGGTAGTTCATCAGACCATATTCTTTCAGCCATGCCAGTTGCTTCTCTCGCTTAACCAGGAAACGGCCGCTGTAATTAATACCGTTTGCAAACACACCTTCAATATTGTTGGTAGTGCGTGGCAGTACTAACATCCATTCCCGGGTCAATAACAGGTTATATGGTCGACATTCCCCCTTGGCATCTGGCCCAATATCCAAAGCCGCCAGAGCATGTAAATACATTTTATGTAAAGTGCAGGCATCAAACGCATCCATCAGATAACGCTCGTGTTTGAAAGGTAACTGACCGCTTTTAATCCTTGCCGCTAGCGGGATGTCTGTTTTAACCAGCTGCATATGACGATGAGCCTGACTGGCTCCGGCGACAGGGCCACAATTATAAAAGCCCAGTACATCGTCCTTATCAAACCCGAGTATCCAGGCTTCAAAATCCGCGATCGTCAGTGCGGAAACCTGAGGGATAAACGCTTTGGAGCAAATCAGCAGGTGGGGTGAAAGCACAGGAAACTTATTTAGCAGACACACATAGTTTTCACCGGCCTCGGCGACATACAAATCAGGTTCATAAGGTAAAAACGGGTTCACTTTTGCTTGGCTATCAATCGGGGCTTTACTCGCAATCGGCTTTTTCCCCGCATTGGCCGTCACAACATGGCCCAAAAAGCGAATATTGTCTTCCTCAATGACCTGAGCCTCAGTAGTGATCGGCATCAGCTCACCTAGGGCCAGCGCACGGGCAGCAACGCCCTCAGCCTTGTTCCAGAACATGCTTTCTATCCTTTTGTGTCTTATGCCTTCACTATACTCGTATTTTTAAAGCCTTATCTACCTTGATGCGAGGTAAAAACCTGCCTTTTTAGGCAGTAGCACGTTTATCTCATTTATCCTTTTTTACAGGGGCACAACCAAAATCAATGGTGTATTTTTAAGTTTACACTTTGAGATTTTACCTCTAAATCGATGTTTGCGCAGGGTATAGCCGCACCATATGAAAGTTTGTATTATCACTGCCATTGGATTTGCTGCTTTACCCTATTCCCTAAAGTACTCCAAAAGCAGCATGGAATCTTTGTTTGGTCACTGAGATTTCTATCGGCAATTTTGTTTGGTCGCATCTTGCCACTCCAAGCCAATAAAAAAGGCGTTTACCTAAGGTAAACGCCTCTTTCCACGATGCTTTTTGTTAGTATTTTGTTAGGTTTTATCGCCCAATTAGATCAACTCGGCACCCAGCAGAAAACACCCGAACAGGAAGCTCAGTCCCATAGCCAGTTGGCCACCGCCTACCTGATAGATCATGCCGTTGGTATCTACCATGAAGTTTGATTCATCCTGTCCACGCAGTTTCACTGTCATTGCCATCGGAATGAAAATGGCCAGGAATACCAGAATGATGCCCGCGTAACCCAGTACAGCCAGGAACTTGTCCGCCGCGGCCAAGGCGCCAACCAATGGCAGAATAAAAGTGACGACATAAGTGACAGCTCGGTTCTGGCGTAAAATATCGCGGTTCTGATCAAACAGTGCCATTGCCACCCCCAGGAAAGACGTCAGCAGTGCCAGGCCGGTAAAGACCGACAGAATGACTTTGATCATGCTGTGTTGTGCACCCAATGCGGAGATAAGCTCAGAAACACTTGCAAAATCAACCATTTGCTCTGCACTTAGGTTGCCCATTGCTGCATAAAGCCACAACAGGTAACAAACCAGCGGAATCGATGAGCCAAAGATCACCATGTTACGCAGCTCAGTATGGCTGGCGTCTTTGTTGTAAGTAACCAGAGAAGGAATCACCACCATAAAGCCGAAGCTGGTGAACAGGACTGAACTGGTTTTAACCAGAGCCACTTTGCTGTCACTGGTTGCAGTCATCAGGTTATCCAGAGAAATACCCGGAACCAATGAAAGCAGAGTCAGACCCAGCATCACCACCATAATGGCAAACAGCACACGGTTGATTTTATCGATAACAGCTGTACCAGCCGCCACCACTGCACCGGCAATCACGGTAAAAGCTATCTGGCTCTGTGTATTACTGACTTCAACATTCACACCTGCCAACAGTTTGTTGAGCAAATCCCCGGCACCGATGATATACGCCATCAGCAAACACACTAACAAGGCATATAACAGGCCATTCGTGACCAGTTGACCGCCCTTACCCAGCGTTTTACGGGCTATGGTATTCATACCAAGGCCGCCACCAGCTTTAATGCTGGCTTCCAGCAACAATAAGGCTGCATAGGTTGTACCCAGCCAGATCATCGCCATAAACAATGTGCCCCATACCAGACCAAACTGGGCCAGTACCATCGGGATGGCTAACATACCTGCACCAAGTGCAGTCCCTGCAATGATTAGAGAACTTCCAAGTAACTTCAGTTTCACAATGCTATCTCTTCTGTTGTGTCTGCTCGCCGCCAATAAATGACGCGACAATCCATTAATATTTATATAAGTGACTGATTTTTATGTATAAAAAATACAGCAACGATCAGTATAGGTGGTTATTTAAAAAACTGACCAAGTTGTAAAGCAGATACGCGACCGTAAAACTGGAAACTTTTGGAAGGAAAAGTGTAAAGAAAAGCGTTCGCTACGCGATGAGAGGTATGACTGAGGACAGGAAGCTGTGCGCATCCCGTAGACTGATTGTTCATTTATCGTACTCCAAAAAACGATATATCCCTGCATGTCAGGTATTCATCCAATGAATACCCTTATTTTGTTTGGTCAAGTAGCAACTTATATAGCTGAAGTACAAATCACAACAACCACAATTGAAATCTTAGATTCCAATTGTGGTTACCGTTGAGTGGTGGTTTATGACTTACCAGAAATAGCTCAGGAAGGATTGGCTGGTGTTAGTTTGCCATTTTACCGGGATGAGTGAGTAACACAGTGTCTACAGTGAGGCCTTTACGCACAACGACACTGTCGGCCTTATACGGGCGTGTTTCTATCAGCCTGGGCACGACTCTTTCCTCTTCAACAATTTTCACATATTGCAGCTGTCCGATACGATAGAGGCTTGATTGTGGAATCAGCAATACAGCCTGTTCACCTGTTCGAATCGTCACCCGGCCAAACATCCCGGGGTAAAGCTGCCTTTCAGGCTGAAGTGCGGATAAGGGTAAAGCCAGTTTAACAATCACACTGCGTGACCCGGTATCGGATGCCGGCGTGATCTCTTTTATTTCCCCTTCCAGTTCCTGTTTGAGAGCAGGCAATACCATCGGCCACCGCTGGCCCAGTTGCAATAAATGCCGCTCGCTGGCCGGTATCGAACTTTCCAGCATCAGCGTTTGCGGATTATACAAACTCAGCATGGCAACGCCGGGGGATGCAATATCTCCTTTGTGTACATTCTTCTGGGTGATGACTCCATCAAAAGGAGCCGCAATAATGCTGTAGCCGTAAGTGGTTTGTGCTTCTTCCAAGGATGCCTGCTGCCGTTTCAATTCAGCCTGCGCGGTCTGAAGCGTACTCAGGGCATTATCCAGTTGTGATTGTGCCACCAGTTTCCGCGCCATCAGCGACTGCATCCGGTTAAATTCTTTTCGTGCAACATTCAGTTGTGCCTGTGCACTGGCCAGTGCCTGTTCGGTCTGCCGTACTCTCGCATCCAGATCCAGGTTGTCCAGTCGTAACAGAATATCACCAGCCTTAACCTTGTCCCCCACATCCACCAGCACATCAGCCACCTGCGCAGTGAGACGGGCCGACAATGTCGCTTGCTGATCTGCCACTATGGTTCCGATGTAACTTTGCTGAACCGGGATTTGCGTCATACTGACTTTGACAGTTTCACGACCGGCAAGCGGTTCCCCGGGTAGTGGCTGGTTCTCCGTTCCCAATTTAGTGACAAAGCCACCGGAAATGGCGAAAAATAATACGCCGAGCGCGGTAAACGCGGCGACTGTCAACAGACCTTTTTTCCTGTTCATTATCCGACTCCTTCCTCAGCCACTGGTCACGGCTTGTTCTTCATTGCTTTCCACATTTTGCGCCGGGTCAGTATTCCGCTTGGCTTCTGGCTCATTTTCGCCGAGGCCAGGAGGCAGCCCATGGCCCGGCTGATTAACATATGCCAGGTGATAGACCACCGGAATCACTAACAATGTAAATAATGTTGAGGCCGAGATACCAAAGATTATCGCCCACGCCAGCCCGTTAAAAATCGGGTCCAGCGTTATCACCACATTACCGAGCAGCGTGGTCCCTGCGGTCAGCAGTATGGGGCGCATCCTGACGGCACCCGCCGTGATCAACGCCGACTGCAGCGCCATGCCTTCTCGCAGAGACTGATGAATAAACTCAATAAGTACCAATGAGTTACGAACAACAATCCCGGCAAGTGCAATCATCCCAATCATCGCGGTTGCGGTAAACAATGCCGGATTCGGAATGCCGTTGATTTCCGTTGTACCAACATTATTGAGCAGCCAGAACCCCGGCATAATACCGATAACAGTCAATGGTATGGCCAACATGATGATTCCCGATACCGCAGGCAGCCCGGTTTGCAGCACCATTACAATAAACACCCCGAGCAACGCAGCACCATAGGCAATCCCGAGATCACGGAAAACATCTAACGTGATTTTCCATTCCCCTTCTCCATTCCAGACAACGCTGATGTCTTGAGGTAGTGTCCAGGTATCACCTCCTCCATTGCTGAGGTAAGTCCGCTCCGTCAGCGTGCGTATCTCGGTTGTTGCACCAGCCGACACATTGTCTGTGGCCTGCAAATCAGTCGTCACATCCACCACGACCTCAGCCGGCACACGTCCTACCGCTTCAGCAAACACATAGACGACGGGTTTGAGGTTTTTACGCATAATCGGCTGCAATGCGCTGACTTCAATAAACTCACCCAGTTCCGACAGCTGCACCAGCGGCTGACCGGCATCCACCACCCTGCCATGCTCCACGCGCTTGGCAATACCCGGCATCCCGCGGACATAAAGGTTCTCCAGCACACTAAGGTCATCACGCTGGTTGCGCGGCAGGCGAATAGTGATA
The DNA here is from genome assembly GCF_028621875.1 of Photobacterium sp. GSS17. Taxonomy (NCBI): domain Bacteria; kingdom Pseudomonadati; phylum Pseudomonadota; class Gammaproteobacteria; order Vibrionales; family Vibrionaceae; genus Photobacterium; species Photobacterium sp. GSS17. Next base: position 2,126,855 of record NZ_CP117517.1, read on the forward strand.
GGCAACGGATTAATTTCATGCTCGTCCTGCAGATAACTGACGATCCCCCCCACGTTCGCAGCGGCCAGCGTCTGGTTGATATCGTTCACCGACACGCCGGATAATGCGGCTTTTTCCTGATCCACTTTGAACTGCCAGGTCATCAACTCGCCTTGAATCGTGGTATCTGTCTCTGCTACCAGCGGTTCTCTGGCTAACCTTTCGGCTACCCGGCGGGCAGCTTCCTGAAGCTCTGAATAAGGCGTGTGAGGTTGGCCGTAAACTTCCGCGACAACAGTCGCAATCACGGGAGGCCCCGGCGGCACTTCTACCAGCTGAATGTCCGCCTGATGCCGCCGGGCTATAGTCGTCAAATCGGCACGCAGCCGTGTAACAAGTTCATGAGACTGCTGCTGACGTTGATGCTTTTCGGCCAGTACAATACGCAGTTCCCCCTGATGTGGTTGGCTTCGCATAAAATAGTGCCGAACCATCCCGTTGAAATCCATCGGCGAAGCAATTCCTGCAAAACCAGACACTGAAACCACTTCAGGCACCGACTTCAGGTAATCTGCAAAATCAGCCAGCGTATTCGATGTCTGCTCTACACTGCTGGTTTCAGGCATGTTCAGCACCAGTTGGAATTCATTCTTGTTGTCATAGGGCAGGAGTTTCAGCGGGACAATACGCAGCGCAGGTAACATAGCCGCCAGGACGAACGCCAGCCCAACCGCAATCAGGAAAATCACACTGTTGCGCTTTTTCGACAACAGCGGAGCCAGCACCCTTGCATACACCCGATAGAGCAAGGTGTTTTCCACCTGATAAGCACCGGACTCCTGCGCGGTGTTAAGAATATGCTTTGCCAGCCAGGGAGTAATGAGAAACGCCACCACTGTACTGAACACCACACTGACCGGCACGTTAAATGCCAGCGGCGCCATGTATGGCCCCATCATTCCGGTAATAAAAAACATCGGCGTAAAAACGATGATGATCGCGACCGTCGACATGAGCAACGCGCTGCGAATTTCACTCATTGCCAGCACTATCGCCTGAGATTTCGCGAGCCCTTTGCGTTTCAGAAAGCGTTCAATGTTATCGATACTGGCAATCGGGTCATCGACAATCAGGCCCAGCGCCAGTATTAAGGCAAACAACGTCACCCGGTTGATGGTGTAGCCAAACGCCAAGTCCATCGCCAGTGCAGCACCATAGCTGATCGGAATTGCAATACCGACGACAATGGCAGCCCGCCAGTTCAGAAACACCCCGACAAACACGACAACCGTCAGAATAGACAGTCCGAGGCTCGACACCAGATTGCCGACTTTTTCATTGGCTGTGTCACCGTAGTTACGGATCACAGACACTTTCACATGCGGCGGAAACTGGCTGGCAGCCATGTCGTTAAGTAATTCCACGACATCGTCGGCCACCCAGACAGCATTGCTGCCTGCCTGTTTGGCAATGGAAAGGAACACGGCCGGATAAGGTTCGCCAGGTAACTGAGCCTGCAGATTTGCCGACGAATTCTCCTTCACATTTGCGGATGAGCTCGCCAAGTGTCCGGTCTGAACTGCCGCCGGGCCCCAGCTAAACCAGGTTTGATTGTCCGCTTCTTCCGGCCCATCTGTCACAGTGGCGATATCGCGTAAATACACGGGATGTCCGTTAATGACGTTCACGACCGTGTCAGCCACATCCTTGGCGCTTTGCAGGAACTGGCCGCTTTCAAGCTGGAAAACCTGCCCTTGTTGATGCACCGTACCCAATTGCTGATGCTGATTGGTCAGCGCAAAGGCCCGCTGAATGTCTTCCACCGTTGTCAGTCGGCTCGCCATGGCCTGTGCATCCAGGGCAATCTGAATCACACGCGGGCTTCCCCCGACTACGGCCACTTTATTGGTGTTATCCAGAGCTTGCAGTTGATTCACCGCCTGCTCGGCAATACGGCGTAATTCTGCATTGCCCACCAACTCAGGTCGGGTACTGTACAACGCCGCAACCAGAATCGGCACATCATCGATTTCTATCGGTTTGACAGACCATTGCGTAACTGAAGGGGGAACTAAATCGAGGTTGGAGTAAATCTTGTTGTAGAGCTTGATCAGTGCTTCTTCCCGTTGTTCACCAACGTAAAAGCGCACGATCACCTGTGCTGTGCCCTTCATAGAGGTTGAGTACACATCCTCTACCCCGTCTATTTGGGTAAGCAGCTTTTCAAGGGGCTGAGTGACCTGATTTTCAACCTGAGAGGGTGTCAGTCCCGGCGCCTGGATGAGCACATCGGCCATCGGTACGATAATTTGCGGGTCTTCTTCACGCGGAGTCAGCCACAGGGCCGCAGCTCCGGCAATCAAAGCCAGCATGATTAAAATAGGGGGGAATAAGCTATTGAGAAACCGGCCGACAATGCCTTGCCTGACCGGTTGTTGCTCACTTGGTGCATTATGACGACGGCCTTCGTTACCTGAGGCCTGCCTGACTTTACCTGTCATCGTCTTCCCCTCTCTCTTGCCATTTCGGCCACACCTCACTGTGCCAGCGCCATGTAGGCTGCCGTTTTGGTTCCGCGCTGGTGCCGACTTCAGATTCCGGTTTTAGCGCAGGTTTCAGTTCCGGTTTCAATGTCATTGCCGGTTACATGGCTGACTATATGGCGAATGCTCTGCCGATTAACACGAATTCCGGCATCTTTGGTCTAGATTAGTCCAGTCAACGCTATTGGGCTGTTATCTCTACAACTTTTTCCCGTTTTGATGCCCAAATTGTGCTCAACACAATGCCCAGTATCATACTGACAACAAACACCAGCATTTCAAAACTGCCACCAGACAGAGATGTTAAAGCGGGTCCCGGGCAGATACCGGCGATTCCCCATCCCAGACCAAACAGCACCGAACCAGCAATCAACCGGCTATCAATGTCTTTCTTCTTACTCAGGTGAAACGTCTGTTCACAAACCGGCTGTGGGCGCTTACGGATGATCAAAAGATAGGCTGGCGCAAATACCAGCAATGCCCCACCCATGACAAAGGCCAGGCTTGGGTCCCACTCTCCGGCCAGATCCAGAAAACCCAGAACATTCACCGGATCAACCATTCCGGACACCATCATCCCCATGCCGAACAAAACACCGGAGAACAAAGCAATCAAACTTGAAACCAAACGTGCAGACATGTGGACCTCTTACAGATGAAAGCGTAAAAACACAGTGGCAATGGCCGTTGCCATGAACACCATAGTGGCAACCAGTGAACGTTTAGAGAAACGTCCCATTCCGCAAATACCGTGCCCGCTCGTGCAGCCATTGGCGAGTTTAGTACCGATACCCACCAGCAACCCGGCTACCGCCAGTAACCCCAGAGAGGAAACCGGCAAGGCCTGTGGCAAAGAAAAACCCATTAGCGGTGCGCACAACCCTGCGGCCACCATGCCGATGACAAACAGAAGTCGCCACGACACATCACCTTGTTGCGGTTTCAAAATGCCGCTCAGAATGCCGCTGATACCAGCCACCCGGCCATTAAACAGTAACAAGATAGTTGCGGATGCTCCCAACATCATTCCACCGAATAAGGCATGCCAAGGCCACGTTTCCATTTCTCTCTCCAAGCAGGTCTATGATTAATTCTGCTTAAGAGGTTACCGGACCACCACTTTTAGTCAATACTAATTTAGCTAAAAATACATTAGACAATGCTAATTTTTAAAATTATAGTAAGGCTAACTGAAACGGATATCGAGGAGTATGAAAATGACGTTAGAAAATGCAGTGCGTGTTTTTGCCGGAATAATGGTGCTCCTGTCCGTCGCCTTGACTTTATGGGTCCATCCTAATTTCTTCTGGCTGACCGTGTTTATAGGTGCAAACCTTATTCAAAGTGCCTTTACGGGCTTTTGCCCGGCAGCCATGATCCTCAGCAGGCTGGGGTTTTCTAATGGTCCGGTCAGGTAAACCTGTTTAACACGAGCCGGCATGAGGCCGGCTTGTTCAATTCTGTATTAATGGAGCGAATGATGACAAAAATTCTGATTGTCGGTGGGGTTGCGGGAGGCGCATCAGCAGCGGCACGAGCAAGGCGTCTGAGTGAAGACGCTGAGATCATCATGTTCGAGCGTGGTGAGTTTGTATCTTTTGCGAACTGTGGTTTGCCATACCACATCGGTGGGGATATTCAGGACCGCAGTAAACTGCTGCTTCAGACACCGGACAGTTTCCTGGCACGTTTTAATGTGGATGTCCGGGTATTCAATGAAGTCACCGGTATCAATCGGGAAAACAAAACCGTCACGGTTAAAAACCTGATTGACGGTCAGGAATACACCGAAAGCTATGACTTTTTGCTGCTGAGCCCGGGCGCTGGGCCGATCGTTCCGCCAATTCCCGGCATCAACAACCCGCTGACGCACTCCCTGCGTAATATCCCGGATATGGATAAAATCATCCAGACTCTGCAAATGAACAAACCCGAGCATGCCACGGTTGTCGGCGGCGGGTTTATTGGTCTGGAAATGATGGAAGCCTTCCACCAGCTGGGGATTCCAACCACCCTGCTTGAAATGGCCGATCAGGTCATGACCCCGGTCGACCGCGAAATGGCCGGTTTTGTTCATAACGAGATCCGTAACAAAGGCATCGATCTGCGTTTAGGCGTGGCGTTACAGTCCGTAGAATTTGTTCCCAGCACTTCTGTGGCCAACCGCAATGCCGGTGAAACGGATGAACATCAGCACCTTGAAGGTGAGCTGAATCTGACCCTGAACAACGGTGACACCCTGACCACTGATATTCTAATCATGGCGATTGGTGTCCGCCCGGACATCAAGCTGGCACAGGATGCCGGTTTGCAGATTGGCAGCACCGGCGGTATTTACACCAACGAATATATGCAAACCAGTGACCCTGCGATTTACGCTGTGGGCGACGCGGTAGAAGAAACCGATTTTGTCACCGGCAAGCCAACCCTGGTTCCTTTAGCGGGACCAGCGAACCGTCAGGGACGCATTGCAGCAGACAATATGCTTGGTCGCCAGGAAACCTATCAGCGCACACAAGGCACCGCGATTTGTAAAGTGTTTGATATCGCGGTCGGCTCAACCGGTAAAAACGAGAAGCAGCTTCAGCGTGAAGGGCTGGCCTATGAAAAGGCATATGTCCATACCGCCAGCCATGCCAGCTACTACCCCGGCGCAGAAGTGGTTTCACTGAAGCTGTTGTTTGACCCGCACAGCGGCAAAATTCTGGGCGCTCAGGCGGTCGGTAAAGACGGTATCGACAAGCGTATTGATGTTCTGGCGGTGGCGCAGCGCGCAGGTATGACCGTCGAGCAACTGCAGCACCTGGAGTTAACCTATGCTCCGCCATACGGCAGTGCGAAAGACGTGATCAACCAAGCGGCATTTGTCGCGACCAATATCCTCAAAGGTGACGCGACGCCGATTCATTACGACGCGATCGATCAGCTCAGTGATGATCAGATTCTGCTGGACGTTCGTAATCCGGGTGAGCTAAGCAATGTCGGCTATATCGATGGTGCCATCAATATCCCGGTAGATCAGCTACGTCAGCGTATGGACGAGCTGCCAAAAGACAAAGAAATCGTGATTTACTGTCAGGTGGGTCTGCGAGGAAACGTTGCGTATCGTCAACTGGTAAACAATGGCTATAAAGCCTGTAACCTGATTGGTGGATACCGGACCTGGTTAACGGCCAAGCAATAATTGCCCCGTACCGCCACTACCACGTCCCCTACTAACCACATGATGGCAACGAATACTGCAGTTGGCTGTTTAGGTTAAGTGACGGGAAAGAATAAAAAGGCCTGATGCATATGCATCAGGCCTTTTTGCCGTTATTAATGGTATTGGTATCAGCTTTTACTGCCTTTGTACTTATCGTCAGATTTTCCTTTGCCCTTATTGTCATACTTCCCGCCAGAGCTATCGTCTGAGCTGTTATCGTACTTGCCGCTGTACTTGTCATCGCCATATTGATCGTCGGAACTGTCGTCGTACTTATCACTGTACTTGTCATCGCCGTATTTATCATCGGAGCTGTCATCGTACTTGTCGCTGTACTTGTCATCACCGTACTGATCATCGGAGCTGTCGTCGTACTTGTCGCTGTATTTGTCATCGCCGTACTGATCGTCGGAACTATCATCGTACTTGTCATGATACTGACCATCTTTGTAATAATGATGGCGATACCAGTCGTACGGATACTTAGGCTGGAATTTTTTCAGGTCCAGCACTAAGAGGCAGTCAAAATAGATGCCATCACCGACACTCTCGTAATATTCAGAGCGATCAACTAAACAGGATGCACGCACCGATCCTTTGTTCCAGGCGTAATCACCACTGGTTTTGATGATCCCGTTTTTATCATTAGACGCCCCGGTAAAATGGGTGATGGTATACCCGTCATAGGTCTTCGTTTCCTGCAGAACGGGCTGAACCGTTGTTTGCCCTCGCGTAACCACCAGACCTCCCGACAGATACAAGAATGTCGTACCAATCAGTTTCGAACCGTCACCTTCTGAGGTCACTTCTGACCAGCATTCAGTGGCACTACCAATTACGTCACCGGATATGATCTCTTTCACCTCAAGATCAAAACAGTAAGCAGAATCGGGCTTTTTATCCCCGTCGTAATCCGGGACTTCCTTTTCGTACATATAACCTTTACCGGCCACACGCAGAGCTAACCGTTTGGCCGAATCATCATCACTGTAATCGTCGCTTCCGTCAGAGGTGGTTTCATAATAGGTGGTGGTCGTCTTACCGTTGTAAGTGGTCGTCATTGATTCAGTATAAGTCGTGGAATGTCCTCCCCCGTTTCCGTAACTGCTTTTTTCATAACTACTTTTGTCATAACTACTATTGTCGCCACTGTCGTATTCACTTCCTGAAGCCAAGCCTTGACTCGCATAACTGAGGCAGCATGCCGTCAGTGCGAGCGTTATTTTGTTCATTCTCATCGTTATACTCCACATACTTCTGTGGTATCACGGAACAGTGTTTAGCCAACAGACGGGGCATCTCACCAGCACTACGACAATGTCTCACTGGCGAGATACACCTGAGTAACGGGATAAGTGTAGATGACTTAAACTGGCCTTCACGGCGAACTCGTCGCCTGTCTCGCCGGTTAAAACGATGCTGATTCATAACGTTGAAGGTGATTTTCACACTTGAAACGGTTCTGAATTTCGCATCGTATTCTTACAAATAAGACAAAAGTGGCATAAAAAAGCCCGGCATCCGCCGGGCCAGATACGTTTAATCTGTGATTCAGAGATGCATGTGCCCTTCCCGACTTTTCTTCGGATTGGGACCAAATTCGTTGCTGTCCGCCTGACTGTCCTGAACAAAGAAATACAGCAGAACCAGAAAACCGATCACCGGCACCAGACCAATCAACATCCACCAGCCACTTTTATCAATGTCATGCAAACGACGCACACCAACAGCAATTGAAGGCAGTAAAACAGCCAGAGAATAGACAGAACCAAGTAACCCGGCACCTTCTGCCGAACCTGGAGTACCTAACCGGGTATCCACCCAGGACAGCACCACACTGATCACGATATTGACCAGGAAGAAATACCAATACTCTTTACGTCGTGCTCGTCCTTTAAAAACCGCATACTTCTTAAGCACATAAAGATACCAGTTCATAATTTCATTCATTGCATTCATCCACTTCTTACTGATGGCTGTGTGCTAAAAGTATAATCTGAATCAAGGTTCTTAATTCTCTGATCTCATACATTGTTTCGTCATATTTTTTGTAAGCTTTTTGATGAACCGATTAGCTTTGATATCAGGTGAGTCCACTATGAAGATTCTTCCTCTTCTCCTTCTTCAGATTGCATTGTTTGTGGGTTTTGGCTGGGTGCAGGCAACACCGGAACTTGGCGGTAGTGTTTATTCGCCGGACAAGGGCGTCATTTGCGACAAAGTTTCAGGTTTTTGTGTGGATCAGTATGGTATTTCGATGGGGTTTACTAAAGAGTTTCTGGGTCAGGACGCTGAAACCAAGCTGATGGAAAAAATCAATCAGGCCGGAACAGAGAAATTTGACGCTGCCCGCTACACCTTCAGTAATAGTGTGTACTGCGATTCTGAGCAGCGCACCTGCTTTGAGGACTACGATTCCGATAATCTGGCCTCAGATTATATTCAGATTCTCTTTCCGGAATAAAACGCCCCTCAACCCCACCAGCGATCCAGCACACCACTTCACAGCGGTTTTGTCTTAAGTGTTAGCAATCGTGAATACAGCTCGCCCCGTCCATTGGCGATAAATAGCCTGCCAACGACTAAAATAAGCCGTTGGCAGAGCAAGTCTCTCGACATGTATTTAGTGGCAGAAGTAGTGGCTGATTTCCATGTAACGCTTTCTGATGTGTTCGATTAGCAACTTAATCTTTTGCGACGGCTGGCGGGTATACGGATAGACAGCGTAAATACCCAGCCGCTTGCCCACCTGTTCGGGAAAAAGGTCAATCAGCTGCCCACCCATGATGTCGTGGTAGACCAGGCAACGCGGCACATACGCGATCCCGTACCCTCCCAGAGCGGCTTTTCGTAACGCACCGGCATTATCCGTTGAGAAACTGCCGCTGACATGGAGCATATAGTTACCCTGTTCACCAATGAATTCCCACTCCGAAGCGCCTGTCATCTGGTAAGCATACTGTAAGCAGTTATGACGGATGAGTTCCTGCGGCCGCTCCGGACGACCATTCCGGGTAATATAAGACGGCGCAGCACAAATTACCCATTGGGAGTCAAGCAGATGGCGAGCGATCAGGCTCGAGTCTTCAAGATACCCGGTCCGGATCACCAGATCGAAACCATCTTCAATCAGATCGACAAAGCGATTATCCAGCGACATATCGACGGTAATTCCGGGATGTAATGTACAAAATTCCGCCACTGCATCTGCCAGAACTAGGTCGCCGGAGATCGTGGGGACAGACATCTTGACATGACCGCTGACTTTTTCGCCATATCCGCTCACGGCATCGAGCGCTTCCATCGTGGCTTGCTTCACATTTTTCGCACCCTGATACAGTACCTTCCCGGCCTCGCTGACCGTCAGTTTACGGGTGGTCCGAAACAGCAGTTGTACCCCGAGATCTTCCTCAAGCCGGGCGATTCGCTTGCTAACCACTGAATTTGTAAGGGAATTTAACTCTGCCACTTTGCTGAAGGACCCATGTTCCACTACCTGGGCAAACAGGATCAGGTCGTCTGTCTTAGCCATCATTTATCCATTTTTGGAAGAAATCTTTTTCATTATTTCCCTATATCAAATAAAAGGAAAGATTTAATGTCACAGCCGGTTAACAATTATGAAAATAAGCATAACAACCACTGACTACGTGCAAAAAAACAACAATCCGAAGGATTAGAGAGCATGAATGATACCCTACTCGCTTTAATCGCCTTTTCACCCATCGCCGTTGCGGCGGTGTTACTGGTTGGTCTGAACTGGCCAGCCAAGAAAGCCATGCCAGTGGCTTTCCTGATGACCGTTGTCATCGCACTGTTCTGCTGGGACATGTCCCTGAACCGCGTATTGGCTTCTTCCCTGCAGGGACTGACCATTACCGTGTCTGTTCTGTGGATCGTCTTCGGCGCGATTTTCCTGCTGAACACACTCAAACACACCGGAGCTATCACCACGATTCGCAACGGGTTTACCGACATTTCCAGTGACCGCCGCATTCAGGCCATTATCATTGCCTGGTGTTTCGGCTCATTCATTGAAGGTGCATCCGGGTTTGGTACGCCTGCTGCTATTGCCGCCCCCCTTCTGGTTGCAATCGGTTTTCCGGCATTGGCAGCGGTCCTGATGGGCATGATGATCCAGTCTACCCCAGTGTCATTCGGTGCCGTGGGCACCCCGATTCTGGTGGGTGTGAGCAAGGGCCTGGATACACACAATATCGGAGAGACGCTGGCGCAAAACGGTGCCAGCTGGGATATCTACCTGCAGCAAATCACCACTAACGTTGCTCTGATTCACGCCACTGTCGGTACGCTGATGCCGGTACTCATGGCGATGATGCTGACCCGCTTTTTCGGTAAAAACAAAAGCTGGACAGAAGGACTGGATATTCTGCCGTTCGCGTTGTTTGCCGGAGTCGCCTTTACCGTGCCTTATGCCCTGACCGGTATGCTACTTGGCCCTGAGTTTCCGTCTCTGATTGGGGGATTAATTGGTCTGGCGATTGTAGTCACTGCAGCGAAGAAAGGCTTTCTGGTTCCAAAAAGTCAGTGGGACTTTGAATCAGAAAACAAGTGGCCTGCTGAATGGTTGGGATCACTGAAGGTTGAGCTGAAAGAGACCAAAACGCCGATGAGCCTGACTATGGCCTGGGCACCGTATGTACTGCTGGCAGTGGTACTGGTTGCCAGCCGCGTCAGTACTGAGTTCAAAGCCGTGCTACAAGGTATCAGCCTGTCTTTCAACAACATTCTGGGTGAAACCGGGGTAAGCGCTGCGATTCAGCCACTGTACCTGCCGGGGGGCATTCTGGTGTTCGTCGCTATCGTTGCCGCGCTGGTGCAATCCCGTCAGGTCAAACCGCTGGGCGAAGCGTTCGGTGAGTCAAGCAAGACCCTGATTGGTGCCGGCTTCGTGCTGATTTTCACCATCCCAATGGTACGTATTTTCATCAACTCCGGTGTCAATGCTGCAGATCTGGCGAGTATGCCGGTCACAACCGCGCACTTTGCCTCTAACATGGTTGGCGACTTTTTCCCGGCACTGAGTGCCACCATCGGTGCGCTGGGTGCGTTCATTGCGGGTTCGAACACAGTATCCAATATGATGTTCAGCCAGTTCCAGTTTGAAGTCGCGCAGGCGCTGACGGTATCAAGTGCCGGTATTGTGGCCCTTCAGGCTGTCGGGGCGGCCGCCGGTAACATGATTGCGATTCACAACGTTGTTGCCGCCTCCGCCACAGTGGGTCTGCTGGGTCGCGAAGGTGCCACCTTACGTAAAACCGTTATCCCAACGTTTTACTACCTCGTGGTGACGGGCGTCATCGGCCTCACCATCATCTACGGCATGCAATTAACCGATGCCCTGATGAAATAACGCCTCTACGCGAAGGGCCGGCAATCTAAGCTGGCCCTGAGCCATTGAGGTGCCCCGTATCGCAATCTGAAACAATAACAATGAAGAGACGGATTGCGAATCGTATGATAATAAAATGTGATTATTCAACAGTGTCTCATTCTTGCCGATGAGCGCTGATTGAGGAAATACCATGAGCAAAAATTACGCATTATTGGAAGCCCAACTCTCCACATTCATCGAACGCGAACGCATCGTTACCGAAGAAGCCAAACGGCTGGCCTACGGTACGGATGCCAGTTTTTATCGCTTGATTCCGCAAATTGTCGTCCGGTTGAAAAACCTGGACGAAGTCATTTTTACCATCAAGGCCTGTCGCGAGCATGACATCCCGTTTACCTTCCGCGCGGCAGGAACCAGCCTTTCCGGTCAGGCCGTCTCTGACTCGGTGCTGATCACCCTGACCGATGACTGGCGCGGCCACGACATTCTGGCTGACGGCGAGAAAATTCGCCTGCAACCGGGCGTTATCGGCGCGGATGCCAACCGCTACCTGGCTCCGTTTCAGCGGAAAATCGGTCCGGATCCGGCATCCATCAACACCTGTAAAATCGGTGGTATTGCCGCGAACAACGCCAGCGGCATGTGCTGTGGTACGGCGCAGAACTCATACAAAACTGTCGACAGCATGAAGATTGTCTTCACCGACGGCACCATCCTGGATACGGCCAGCGAAGACAGTATTCAGGCCTTCAGACAACAGCGACCGGATATCATTGAGGGCGTTGAGAAGCTGGTGGATGCAACCCGTAACAATCCCGAACTGGCCGAGCGAATCCGCCATAAATACCGCCTGAAAAACACCACAGGTTACGCCCTGAATGCACTGGTGGATTATTCTGATCCGATCGAAGTCATTGAGCACCTGATGATCGGCTCTGAGGGAACGTTGGGCTTTATCGCTGACATTACCTACAACACTGTGATTGAGCATCCGCATAAAGCGTCTGCCCTGTTGGTATTCGACAACATTGAAGCCGCCAGCCAGGCGGTGTCGGTGCTGGCGAAAACACCGGTTTCTGCCGTCGAAATGATGGATGGCCGCGCGTTGCGCTCCGTAGCGGATAAACCGGGTATGCCGGACTACATCCGCGAGCTGGATCTCGAAGCCGCAGCCCTGCTGGTTGAATCTCGCGCCGGTTGTCAGCATTCGCTGGATGAGCAATGCCAGACAATTATGGCTTCACTGGCGGAATTTACGATTATCCATTCCACCGCCTTTACTACCGATGCCGCCACCGTAGCCACCCTGTGGGCTATTCGTAAAGGCATGTTCCCGGCTGTTGGTGCCGTGCGTGAAACCGGAACGACCGTCATCATCGAAGATGTGGCTTTTCCGGTTGATCATCTGGCAAACGGTGTCCGCGAGCTGCAACAGCTATTTGATCAGTTCCAGTACAATGAAGCCATCATTTTTGGCCATGCGCTGGAAGGCAATCTGCACTTTGTTTTCACTCAGGGCTTTGAGCGCCAGTCTGAAGTTGAACGTTACGGTCAGTTCATGGACGCAGTGGCAGAGTTAGTCGCGGTTAAGTATCAGGGTTCCCTGAAAGCAGAGCACGGTACCGGTCGCAACATGGCACCTTATGTTGAGCTGGAATGGGGCAAAGACGGCTACGCGCTGATGAAACAGATTAAATCGCTGTTCGACCCGCAAGGCTTGCTCAACCCGGGCGTGATCATCAATGAAGATAAACACGCACACATCAGCAACCTCAAACCCATGCCGGCTGCCGATGAGTTGGTCGACCGCTGTATTGAGTGTGGATTCTGTGAGCCGGTTTGCCCATCACGGACTCTGACCTTGTCTCCTCGCCAGCGTATTGTCTTATACCGCGAGCTGCAGCACCGTGAGCGTGAATATCTGGCGGGTAATGGCCGCAAGCCGCCAGTCGATGAACTGCGCAAAGTGTTTGAATATCAGGGCTTGGACACCTGTGCCGCCACCGGCCTGTGTGCCGAACGTTGTCCGGTTGGTATTAACACAGGCGATCTGGTGAAAAAGCTGCGCATTGAAAAATACCAGCGCTTTACGCCAATTGCCCGCTGGACGGCCGACCATTTCTCAGCAACAACCAAAATGGTGACAGCAGGTCTGAAGGCCAATCAGGTTGCGCAGAAAGTGTTTGGTGAAGGCGCCGTCAGTGGCATGACCAACGGATTACGCAAACTCACTGGCGGCAGTACCCCACAATGGATTCCGGAAATGCCAACGGCAAACCGCCACCGCTTTGAAACGGAAGCCGCGAAGACTCACAAGCACACCGGAAATGCCACGAAAAAAGTGGTGTACGTGCCCTCTTGCGCCACCCGAACCATGGGGCAACAGCAAGATGCTCAAGATCAGCGCCCACTCACCGAGGTCACACTCTCCGTGCTGCGCAAGGCTGGTTACGAAGTAATTATCCCGAAATCCATCAGTGAGCAATGCTGCGGCATGCCGTATGAAAGCAAAGGGATGAATGAGCTGGCAACACAGAAAGTGACCGCCCTTGAGCAAGTGATCTGGGATGCCAGTGAACAAGGTGAGTTACCAGTGCTGATGGACACCAGCCCATGTGCTAAGCGGAGTATTGAAAACTTTACTCGCCCTTTGAACGTATACGAACCCGTAGGATTTACCGCGGAGTTCCTGCTGCCACACCTGACGCTGACCCCGGTGCAAGAGACCGTAATGCTGCACGTAACCTGTAGTTCTCGGCGTATGGGTCTGGAAAACCAGATGCTGAAACTTGCCCAATCATGTGCCACTGATGTGGTTCTGCCAGAGCACATTCAGTGTTGTGGCTGGGCTGGTGACAAGGGCTTCACTACGCCGGAACTGAATCAGGCTGCTGTCAGCCCGCTGAAAAAGCAGGTGCCTGAACACTGTAGCCGCGGATTCAGCAACAGCCGCACCTGTGAAATCGGCTTGTCGCACCATAGCGGCATCCCTTACCAGTCTATCTTGTATCTAGTCGATGAGGCAGCTAGCTAAGCCATAACAGAAGCCACCGCAACACTCGATTAAACCGCCCTTTAATGGGCGGTTTTTATGTCAGACTTTTTTATCTGGCATTTGACTTAAAAAACCTAGATGTTGATGATTTTGTTTTGACGGACAAACGTTGGAATTTCAAGCGGTTCTTTTGTACCAACGAATGACGCGTCAAAGCTTTGCTCTGCAGTTTCACTTTGCTCGACAATGGCTTTAAGCTCCTCAAAACTGACACCAAAAAAGCGAGAGGCCCTCATTAATCCATTGATATATTGCTTTTTCTCTGCCTTTTTGATCCCTTCAAAATCTGACATCAGATTGTACTGATTAATCTCATCTTTTAGGTACGATAAAAATTCAGACTTTTCCATTTCTCCCCTCATTTTATGATATCCCGACTCACCTGAAGCACTCACACAACCCCAATTGAAACCCTAATACTGGGTTATTCTAATACCACGTAAGAGATATGCCTCAGAACTGCCTGTGTATATAAAATTTAACCGTGATTAAACCCGTTAGTGACTCAATTCAATCGCGACTAGAATAAATCAGCAATATGTTTGATGTTTTGTATCGTATTATCGGTCTGAACTAACGTTTCATAATAGTTCTGTTTATCTCTTAAAGTCGCCAATCGATTATTCAGTTGTAAACGGTGAGACGCAGATATCGAATCTACCGCCAACTCCTCATTGATACCGGCTATCTCACGGACGACTTTATGCAGCTCAAGCTCTAACTCATACCGGCTGACATCGCTTTTAACTCGCTTCAGCTCTGCTTTAGCCGATTTTAGACCTGTTGTGAAGGTCTGTCTTTCATCGGCAGGCGTCGATTCATCATCCAGCTTTGATTTGTAATAACTCACATTGTCTTCAATTGAGCGTAAGTAAGCACTGGCCTTTGCCAGGTTATAATAAGGCGTGTAACCCGCTAAAAATTCGTTCGCTAACTCGGCTGGGCAGACATTTTCATATTCTTTATTTGCTTGACCAACGAGAATGCCATTATTGTATGAGCAATAAGATTTCAGGCCATCACTTCGGCCATTGTTATAACGCTGAACATCAACCGCTACACCATATTCAACACAATCTTTACTGTAGGTAGCAGATTGATTTTTCTTGCCTTCCTGACCGTCAGCTAAACCAATCTGATACCACTCCCCCAGCTGACATTCTTCTTCACTGAGTGAAGCACACCCGGATAGACTCAGCAACGCAACGCTGGTAAGCAATAAATGGAATTTATTCACTATTTTAAATTTCCTTATAAAACCCTGAATGACGCTCCCCGATACAAAGTAACAAAATAATGGTTATTGATATCGAAAATTCAGAGAAACAGAGCCAATAGTAAATCACTTAAAGCGCATACAATAAAGGACTCAATTTAACAGCAGGAAAAAATATCTGAAAGGAATTGGGGGTAAATGAGGGGGGATGAGGTGAACACAATACATAGAGCATAAGTCGCTCTATGTATTGTCTATAAGCAGTAAAACTACGTCTTACTTATAGAACGCTTCCACTTCGCCTTTCAGCGTAACAAGCATTGGGTTACCGTAACGGTCTTTTGCTTTCGGTGAAGGGATTTTTACCCAGCCTTCACTGATGCAATATTCTTCAACATCACTACGCTCTTTACCGTTAAAGAGAATGCCAATGTGGTGCTCGAAGCATTCAGCCACGAAGTGTGGACTGCGAGGATTACCCGACAGACGATCCGGCAAAGCTGGTTTTGCGTTGTTTTCGCTCATTTTTTAACCTAGAAAGCTAGAATAGATATGTGATTTGTCATTTTAGTCAATGTGAGCCATACGCTCAACAACCTTAAGCAAAGTGAGTAGTACTTTTCACTCCTGCCGCTAGCCAATGGCACTTCGCCAACGTTGGTTAACCAACGCTAACCAACCAATGGCAAAGAACCTGGGACAGGTGACTATGCTCGTCTCTGGCTTATCGCGCAAAGCAAACCAAAACCCACTAACTACACCATGCCAGTACCGCTTCTAAACCGCCTTTGTAACAAATAAGTCACCTAGACGTTTTTGTTATTGCCCTGGGTTTGTTCGGAAAACAAGCTGCAATAGCCAGAGCGATATCCTAGCCCCTAGCCCCTTAAACACAAACCCCAACCTTTGACTGAAAGTGTTTTGTTATAAGTTCACCAAAGTTTGGCGTAATTTATCAACTGACTGCACGCCAAGTTCACTGCATACCCATCCAAACTGATCATCTTTGAATCTAGGAAATATATGCAAATGGTAGTGAGATAAGTCATTGAAGAATCCATTATTCTGGATAAATGAGATTCCATCAGGCTGGAAAGCAATTTCAATTCGTCGATAAAGATCTTTAGCCACTCGATTTATTTCTAAGGCAATTTCTTCTGGTAAATCAATAAATGTTTCATACGCAACAACCGGACAAATGAGGATATGCCCAAAGTTTATAGGATCATGATCAGCGAATGCGATGACATGTTCAGATTCATACACTATGGCTGCATCAATTTCGCGAGAGACAATTTGTTCAACAATAGTCATGACTTTCCTTGTTCGACTTTATATAGATAACACCAGCAAACAGGTGTTCTTTGCTAAATCAGACAAAATTTACTAGAGAATTTGAAGTCACTATCGCCTTCCCATGCCTCATCAATAAAATGTGACTAACGCTGCTTTGTTCGAAATGAAACATAGCGCACGGCTTAGATAGAGTATCGCCAAACCGCCTAACACATCTCACGATGTCATCCTGCAACCCAACCAGATGGCTCATCTGTGCCTGCTAAAACAAAGAGACATCCACTATCTGATTGGATAGCTGGTTATACGGTAATTTTCTGCAGCCCAAACTCACGAGCAAAACCACCAACCATCACCTTGATAATATCCTGCTCGTTCGACTCGACGGACGCTGTAATTCTTGAAACACAACCCATTGCCCGACCTTGCTCAAAAGTAAAACTATTCGAACGCTCACCATCATAAAGGTGCTTGGTTAGATAGCATGCCAATGCTCCACTCGCACTCCCCGTTGCTGACTCTTCCGGGATACCAAACAAAGGAGCAAAATTTCGACAACTTGCCGTCAGCCCGCTGTCTTTTTCGCACAATTCAAAAGCATGAACACTAACAAAACCATGTTGTTTACAAAATTCACTGAGTAAATGTTCATTCACTTGGATGTTATCTAGATACCCATGTGGCACAGGAACAACAATATCAGGTAAACCGGTTGAAATAACCTCAATAGGTAACTGAGTAGACTCTAAAACTGTCGAGTCAATTCCAATTAACTTTGATATCACCTCGTAACCAAACACCGCAAGGTATTCAGGTAACTTCTGCTCCATCACTATATGCCCAGTAGACTCTATGGTTACCGCAAGTAACCCGGCCTTAGTCCTTTGAACATACCGCCCTTCAGTCACCATTCCTTTCTGATACATTGTTGAAAATGCGGCTAACGTCGCGTGACCACAGAAATCAACTTCTCCTGTAACAGTAAAAAAAGACAACTCAAAGTCGACTTCGTCATCTTGAGACACAAATGCCGTTTCAGAATAGCCAACAGCTTGCGCTATCTTTAATTTTTCTTCGTCAGACAGATTTTCTGCGTGCAACACAACACCTGCCGGGTTTCCTCCGGTTCCATTGGCAGTAAAGGAATTAACCAAAAAAGCTTCAACTTTCATTAAACGTAAATTCTCCATAAAACGGGTAAAGGCCACAGTCCCTCTTGAGGCGCTTGCTATGTTTTTATTTCAGCACTCCCTTGAGGTAATCCACAATAATTGTACCTAGCTTTTCTTGGAACTCTTCGCGATTGAAACCGTTAGGATCCTCTGCAATGAGACCAAGTTCTGATTTGAGAAAATCAGGGAATGATGTCAAAAATGAGTAATGACCAGCATTAGATACCATTATGCTAATAAGTTTCTGTTTATTGGGAAGACCTTTTTCAATCACATCAGCATTATACTGCTCTGTCACCTCTTTATCATTCTCTGCCTTCAGCAATAAAACTGGAATGTCGACATCATTTAGAGAACCTTCCGTAGAAAACAATATCCCCACTGGAGCCATTATGATTATGGCCTTAATTCTTGGATCTTTTGTACTTTTTATAACCGTTTTCGTCATAGAGCCATCACGCACAGGCGTACAGTATGGATCAGTGAGCAAAGGGCTATTCTTGCATATTTCAATCAGGCTACTAGTGTCTCCAACACCTCCAGCTGCTGCGATAGCGGCATACCCTCCGACAGAGTGCCCCAATACCGCTATTTTATCCGAATCAATGTAAGTATTTAGCCCTGATGTATTAAGAAGCTTGTCAATTGCTAAAGTTATATGCTTAGGACGGTTAGTATAATTAGTGACAGAACCTTCTAATGTATTATCCATATAATTGTTCTGAGGATGCAGCGGCATACCAACAATGAAGCCACTCTTTGCCAATGAGATAGCAATATCCTTATAGGATAAATTGCTCCCACCGGAACCATGGGACACTATGACTAACGGATATTTGCCTTTTAGAATCTCTCCTTCCAGAGCCACATTGAGTTTGAATGGACCTAACTCAACCACTTTTGGCTCAGAACTAGTTGGATAAAATACAGCCATCGGAAAACCATTATTTTCAATGGATGAAGGCACATTTGCGTAATCAAAACCGACTTCATACGCATTAGAAAAAGGAGAAATAGTTATTAACAGCACAACAAACAAGCGAAAAATAAATCTCATATTTTTGCCTAGACTTCCTTATTAAGATAAAAACATAACGAATGACATGGACTCCCCCTCATCAGGCTCTGCCACACAGGGTAAGTCTGACGACTCTCCTTGGAGGTCACCATGTCACTATCAATTTATGGCATTGATTTAGCCAAACATTCGTTCAGTATCCACGGCGAAGATGAGCAAGGCAAGGCACTGACCCATAAAACAATAACTCGCTCAAAAGTCCTTTCGACCTTTACCAATATCCCGCCAGCCATTGTCGCTCTGGCAGCCAAAAAAGCTCGGATAATATGATCGCTACTCAGTAACGGCACCGAATACCAACCCATATAAAGCCAAACTGATTTCTAAAAGAATAAATAGCTTCACCGGGTCATGGCAATAGCCAATGATGATGTAAGGTTCAGACCTTTTGCGGGAAAACCTGATAATGCGGCGGATACTTAGATGCCTTCTAACGAATGAGGACCCGCAACCGCGTAGTGTCATCAGGGTCATGGCGTTGAACGCGAGTAAACAGACCGAATGTAGAGCGGCAGTCCCAAATCTTGCATTACCTGACGCTGTTGTTGACAACCAGGGGAGTCCATGTAGCCGCGTTAAGGTGTGAGGCACGCAATACCGATGCCGCCGTATACAACCTTAACCATTGAAACCAACGCATAGTAAAAAATGCTACGCGTGCCGAATCACACTTGCACCATTTGTTAGCAATCTGTCCCAAACACTTTTGTACAAGTTTGATTTACTAATTTCTCAACATATGGTTCAAACTGTTTTTCATCAGAAAACTCAACAAGCTCCGCGAGAACAAACGTAGAAACTAAAACCGTTAGCTGCAACAAGAACCTAACTTCTTGATCATCTATAGTAGGAGTTATAAACCCATCTTTAGAAATATGTCTGAAAGTAAGTTCTGACCCACCATGTGTAAAGTCATGCACAAAAGGCTTTAGCATTTCCCATAGTTTGCTAAAGAGCATGCTGTCTTCATATTGCTCCTCTACTAGCTCAATATTCTTTCCTACCGCATTCCATTTATTTTTGTAAATCGCATTATTCGCTTGCTCTTTGTTTGCACATTTTCGGAGCCAAACTGCCCTAAAAGTGTTTTCTAAAGTTGGTCTAACCAAAGAGAATGCAGAAGCAAAGTTTTTCTTTTCTACAAGGGTTTGCACCGCATCACAATGACTTATAGAAACAAAAAACATTGCACTTATAAATTCATTGTAACCTTGCCTTTTAACTGAAATCTGCTCAGCTAATTCCCAAACAATATTCAAATGCTCTCTAGTATCAAACACTAATTTCATAATTACAGAACCTAATTTTTCGGGGATTGCTAACGCCCGCTTAAGTGGTGAGCAACGCAATACGGTGCTCCCGCACACCACCTTAATCACTAAAATCAACGCATAGTAAAAATGCCACGCGTTGCGAATCCCTCTTAAACAGTTTGTATGGATAATAAGCTTGTCATTTGGGTAATGTGAGACCCAAGCTTAACTGCAACTAAAGCTTCTTATGCGGTAGTTCGTTTAAACGCTGGCTCCTCTGTCGAGAGACCGATAACAAACATGAACGCCGCATAGGACTCCAAGCATCAACCTCGAATAGTCGACTGGGTCTCGAACCCGCATTTCGCAAGCAAGAGTTAGCTTATTATGAACACAAGCACACATCAAAACATTCATGTAGGTGTTGATACAGGTAAGTCACAACTAGACATTTTTATTCGCCCAATTGATATCTTTTTTACTGTTAACAACGACGAGAAAGGTATCAAAGAGGCCATCAAAACAATCAAACAACATGTCCCACAGCGTGTTGTTGTCGAAGCAACTGGACGTCTAGAAATGCCGTTCATCATTGCTTGTTCAGAAGCAAAACTTCCCTTTGTTATTGCCAACCCCATACATATAAAACGGTTCGCCGGAGCCATTGGTCAACGAGCTAAAACAGACAAATTAGATGCTAGACTCATTGCTCACTATAGCGAGGCCATTCAACCTAATCTGACCCAACTGAAACCTGAAAATATGCGTTTAATGAGTGATTTAGTCGCTCGCCGTCATCAACTGCTGGCCATGCAAACCATGGAGAAAAACCGATTACAATCACTACCAAAACATCTGGCTGGCACCATCAAACCCGTGCTCACGACCTTTAAAAATCAGATAGAAAAAACTGAGCAAAAAATCCTATCTCTCATTGAATCATGCCCCGAGTATCAAAACAAAAATCGTCTTCTGCAGAGCGTTCCCGGCATCGGAAAAGTCGCAGCTGCATCCATCATTAGCAACGTTCCTGAGCTTGGGCTTATTACCAACAAACAAGCCGCAGCACTCATTGGTGTTGCCCCCATCAATCGAGAAAGTGGACGCTATAAAGGCAAGCGAGTCATTCAGGGGGGACGAGTACAAGTACGCACCGTGCTCTACATGGCTATGATGTCTGCGATGCAGTGTAACCCTGTTTTTAAAGATACTTACCAGCGACTTTTAGATGCAGGGAAACCGAAAAAAGTCGCCATTATTGCGTGTGTCAGGAAGATGGTTGTGCTCTTAAATTCGATGCTTCGAGATGGCGTCATGTGGAACGAAAACATAGCCAGAAATTAGCTATTGACGCCATAGTCGTTTGTTAAGTGCCTTTTCCCACGGACTCTGCCCAATCAGTTAAAGATACTATATATGCAAATTCACCTTCTGGCTCTTCGTTGGTAATATGTGATAAATACTGTTTTATATGTTTCTTATCCGAACTAGTGAACTTAAAACCAAGGATATTATTCACGTCAGAACATATTTTAATACTACCTTCACTGCCATCGGCTTTAGTGAAAGTTTTGGTAATCGGTTTCGAGGGCATATACTGAAGACCTTCAAAATAGACACCACCTTTAGGCCCTAAGCGCAAACTCACAAGATACGCATCATCAGGCAGTTCTAGCCAGTCTTCAAAGTAGTTTGAAGTACCAGAAACTTCGTTGGACTCTTCGGAAATTTGTTCAAAGGCTATATCTGCTTCTTGACTAGCGTACTCTCGATATACTGCAAAATATATATCTCGATCAAAAATCACTTCTTGATGCTCTAGAGCCGCATCAATGATCGATAGTTTACGATGAGACAATGGTCTGTTCTTACGACGTTTTTTCCAATTGTCGAATTGCATAGGTAGGTCATCAGTTGTGACTGTCGGAGATTTTCCCCACTGATCCACAAACCAAGCTTTAGTATTGTTCACTGTTTCGTTATTACTAAACTTAACTCCCAACTCTGTCCATGCTGTTTGCTCAGCCCCCTCGAGAGATAAGCCATTCGCAGATAGATTTGCAGAACCGACAATTGCAGTTGTACCTTGCAAAACAACCTTTGCATGAAGTCGGGCATTTGTCTTTATCTGAACGTTAGGTAGCTTAAGTAGTTTTTCAACCAAATATGGATTACAAGCACCGCTTTCAAAATTACATAGCAATCGAATTTTTTGACAACTACTACTTTCAAACAGTGATAAGACGTCATAGCCTAAGAATGCTACCGCAATATCAAGTTCTAAACTATTTTCAAATAACTTAGATAATTCAGAAAAATAGTTTTCAGATGTTAGTAGTTTCATATTACTCCTTGAGGCACTTAACGAATGACATGGACTCCCCCTCCTTAGACTTTGCCACACTTGATAAGTCTGACTACTGTCCTTGGAGGTCACCATGTCACTATCAATTTATGGCATTGATTTAGCCAAACATTCGTTCAGTATCCACAGCGAAGATGATCAAGGCAAGGCACTGATCCATAAAACAATAGCTCGGTCTAAAGTCCTTTCGACCTTTGCCAATATCCCGCCAGCCATTGTCGGGATGGAAGCCTGTGGCGCCTTTCAGGACGGGTGCCAAAAATGACCTCAACGATGCCGTCGCTATCTGCGTGGCTGTCTCACCCGTCCTTCAACGTGCTTCGTTAAAATCAAATCACCTGACCAGCAAGCTATTTTGCTGCTACATCGAGCCCGTGATAACTGGGTTCATGAGCGAACCGCCTTACTTAACCAACTACGAGCAATGCTGGCCGAGTTTGGTATTATCGCCCCAAAGGGTCGTCATGCTATACAAAAAGCCATTCCCGAAGCACTTGAAGATGCTGAAAACCAACTGCCCGACTTAGCAAGAGCTCTCCTCTCCGATAGTGACGAGCACTTACTCAATATCAATCAGCGAATCGCTGACCAAGAACGCTGCTTTGATATCTAGTTTCACGTAGCCATAATGCACAGAAAATCATGAAAGTGGCTGACATTGGCCCTATTACCGCCACTGCCGTCATAGCAAGCATCGGTAACGGTGAGCAGTTCGACAAAGGGCGCGACTTTGCTGCTTGGCTCGGGTTAGTGCCGTCACAATATTCAACTGGAGGGAAGCCCCGGCTTGGCCGAATAACCAAAAAGGCGATAAGTACCTCAGGACATTATTGGTTCATGGTGCCAGAGCTGTTATCTCCGCCATCGGTAACAAGACTGACCGCTTGAGTTTATGGTGTAAAAACTTGGTCGAACGGCGAGGCTTCAAGCGGGCCATTGTGGCACTAGTCGCCAAGAATGCTCGAATTATCTGGTCGCTACTCAGTAACGGCACCGAATACCAACCAATATAAAAGCCAAACTGATTTCTAAAGGAAGAAATAGCTTCACCGGGTCATAGCAATAGCCAATGATGATGTAAGGTTGGCGGGAGAGCCTGATAATGCGGCGGGCACTGTAGATGCCTTCTAACGAATGAGGACCCGCAACCGCGTAGAGTCATCAGGGTCATGGCGTTGAACTCCAGTAAACAGACCGAATGTAGAGCGGCAGTCCCAGCTTTATAATATATAAAGCAGTTGTTAACGACCGGGGGAGTTTATGTACCTGCACAATAAAGTGCACCCCACTGAGCCAACCAGCACACCGAACTTCATACCCAAATTACCGAGTGTAACGCGTCAACCTTGATTGCTTTTTTCACCGGTTGTCACTTGGCATCATCGATAAATACCCACTCATCATTACTTTGCTTAACTAGTATTAAATTGAAACCCTCAAATTTAGTCTCTGCTGTAGGATTTTCAACTGGGTACTTTTTTGCATGAATACCCGCATACCGCAACCCCATTTTCTCAACAGTGGGTTTAAACTTTGGCCAAATTAGTTCTGCTTTCTTTCTTAATTCTGTTGGTTCTAGGCTATCAGAACGATAATTGAGCATGAGAACCCAAGCTTCTGTTTCCGTAGCGTATATCTTAGCTAAGCCCTCAAGTTGTATTACCTCGCCTGTAGATAATGTTAGAGGCTTTGTTTTCTCTCTAAAACCAAGGCTCATTACTTCGCTTTTTGTACCCGCATAACCGTGAAGCGAGCCGCTTATTAATATTAAAAAAACTAACTTTTTTATTAACTTTTTCATTTGTTTCCTTTATCGTTTAGCGAATGACACGCCCCCTCATCAGGCTCTGCCACATAGGGTAATGTCTGACTACCGTCCTTGGAGGTCGCCATGTCACTATCAATTTATGGCATTGATTTAGCCAAACATTCGTTCAGTATCCACGAAGAAGATACACAATACAATGTGTTGACCCACCAGACGATATCACGCTCTTAAGCTCTCTCGAACTTTGCCAATATTCCACTATGCATCGTTATAATGGCAGTGTCGTGATAATAATTTTGATTTAATATTTTTGTTATAAAAAAGCTCTCATGTGAAATGGATATTGGAAACAAAACAGCCAGATCAGGCTAGCGATGCCCATGCTGGCTGTTTTAAGTTAGGCTTTTAATATACAGATATAGCCTTAGGCGGTGACTTCTTTGATTTCAGCCTTGAGTTCACGTTTAAGGATTTTACCCGTTGCACTCATTGGTAGTTGTTTCCGAATTTCGACAAAACGCGGATATTTGAACGCGGCAAACTGCGCTTTACCCCAGACTTGCAACTCGTCGGCTTCAATTTCTTGCCCGTCTTTGAGCACTACATACGCCTTAATTTCTTCGCCGTATTCCGCATTCGGAATCCCGATTACTGCAACCATGGCTACCGATGGATGTGTCATAAAGACTTCTTCAATCTCACGTGGATATACATTAAAGCCGCCACGGATGATCATATCTTTCACCCGATCTACGATGTACATGTTGCCAGACTCATCGAACCGACCAATATCACCGGTGTAGAACCAGCCATTTCGAATTGCCGCTTCCGTTGCGTCCGGGCGATCCAGATAGCCTTTCATGATGTTATGACCACGGACAATAATTTCTCCTTCCTCACCGATTGGGACTGCTTTGCCTTCAACATCGACGACTCGCACTTCTACCCCCTGAACCGGCTGGCCGACAGAACCGGGAATACGCTCGCAGTCTAAGTGATTAAAGCATGCAATCGGGCTGGTTTCAGATAAGCCATAACCTTCCAGAATAGGGACGTTAAAGCGTGATTCAAACGTACGAATCACTTCCGTCGGTAATGATGCGCCACCACTTACTGCGATACGCAGGGAAGAAACATCATAGTTAAGCTGAGCATGAATCAGGCCGATATACATCGTCGGCACACCCGCGAAAATGTTCACCTTGTGTTTTTCAATCAATTCCAGCACGTGGTTTGGCTCAAAGCGCGGAACCAGCACTAGTTTCGCCCCACTCAGCACCCCGGCATTTAAGTGAACGGTCTGACCAAAAGTATGGAATAGAGGCAAGGTAATGAGGTGTACTTCACTGCCCTGGGTCGCCATGATATTCTGCGCCACCATCGCGTTCATCACGATGTTGTTTTGTGTCAGCTCCGCACCTTTTGGCAGCCCTGTTGTGCCAGAGGTATAGAGGATAACGCAGGTATCATCAGCTTCACGCTGCACATAGTCTTCCAGTGGTTCGACATCATGAATGAAACTGTTAAGTGTCGGTTGCCCTTCAAACTTGTGCTGCGTCTGATCCAGTGTCATGACAATCATGCTCTCACAACTGTCTACCGCACCAAAGGCAGCAATCCCTTCACGAGCCATAGGCAGATCCGGCGTGCCTTCAAAACAGAAGTAAAATTTGGCTTTGGAGTCTTCGAGGTGATATTTAATTTCGCGTGATTTCAGTAACACATTTAGTGGCACGGCCACAGCACCGGCCTTCTGAATACCGTAATACACTAGAGGGAAGAAAGGCAGATTAGGACAACTCAGAGCAACCCGATCTCCTGCCTGAATACCATTTTGAATCAATGCATGGGCAATTTTCCCTGCAATCGCATCAAACTGCGCATATGTAATTTCCGTTTCTCCACACACCAGAGCAACCTGGTTGGGTTTACAAGCAGCATTCCTTTGTAGCGCAGCAGCAAGATTCATCATATGGGTTCACCTTTTGTTTTCTTCACGTGTCGGAGACAGGATTAATACATTTGTTTTAAATTGATGTTTTATCCTAATTACCCATATCAGCCTTACAGATGTCAACTAAAGGAAGCTACGATGTTAAGAAATTGTGATCGGCGCAAAAATCATTTGGCAAAATGCCCAATATAAAGCATGTGAAATGCCGCCAGTTTGGCATCAAAGAAACTAATAAAACGCAGATTCACAGAATTATCACACGATCTATTACTCAAGAATGTAAACGTAACGACATTCTCATCGGAATGATTTCGCTATCATTTCTTTGCGAACAGCTCTGTTCATATGCATGGCACCGTTTAAAACACATGCTTTTTGAACCTATCGTCAATGAAATCGATTTACAAAATGGTGGGAGGGTAATCTCAGTCAATGTCGTGGATGTTCAGATTAACAGATGAACAGACAGCACCGCCTGACTAATACGTATGCGCACGAGAACATGCGAAAAGGTGCGAGTGCGCGGACTGACAAGCATGCTTGCAAAGAAGCTATCTGAAAATGAAAGCAGTCTGAAAAAGAAAGCTGTTTGAAAAAGAACGTTGTCTAATAAAGAAAGCTTTCTGCGACGCTTCTGATTACAGGCATACTTATCGATCTACATGAATTCCAGTTCAATCCCCGCCACCCGCTTAATTCCGGCATTGCTATTTAGTCAGAATTTCTTCACTGTCTTCGGGCGGCTTGCTGGAGACAAAAACCGGCATGTTGCCAATGGCCCCAATCATAGGTTGCACCTGTCGGCGACCTTTGAGCCGCTGTACGGCATCCAGTTCAGCGAGCGACTGAGTATAACCATCATGACTAATAAAGTAGTCGCCAAAAACTGTTTTGTTTTCGACGTAAGCCGACGGCGTCACATGAATGTATTCGCCAATCAGGCTTTTTTTCACCACCGCGCCTTTTTCAACTTTGCAGTTTGCGCCAATCACAGCAGGCCCTTCAATAATTGCGCCCGGCTTAATGTCACAGCCGCTACTGATGATCACCGGGGGCGTGATATTGCAGTCTGCCGGATTGAAAACGGTATTAATGCCCACCCAAATGCCCGGCTTTATCTGAGTGCCGGGAATCGGATAACCCGGAACCTTGCCATTCAGAATATCGCTGGTGACCGTCCAGATATCGCTGATATTGCCAACATCCAGCCATTGGAAATTCATGCTGGTCGCAAAGAAATTGATACCGCTTTCAACCAGTTTCGGGAATAACTGACCGCCAATATCATACACTTCACCAGGCGGGATAAAGTCGAAGATAGCCGGTTCAAAAATATAAATGCCGGTATTAATCTGATTCGAGAGGGCGTCTTCGACTGCCGGTTTTTCCTGGAAACTGATAACCTTGCCGTATTGGTTCGTCACCACGACCCCATATTTCGACACCTCTTCCGGCTCGACCTCCCGGGTAATGATCGTGGCGATGCCACCGGATTCTTTATGGCGACGCATTGCTTCGGTCAGATCAAGATCGATCCAGGCATCACCACAAACCACCACAAAGGTTTCGTCGAAAAATCCGGAAAAGTCCTGAATTTTACGCATCCCGCCTGCTGATCCCAATGCTTTACTGACGAATTTGCCGTCCTTAAATTCCCCTTCATAGGAATATGACAGCTGCACTTTGAAATGATGGCCATCACCAAAATAATTTTCGATGACCTCTGCAAGATGGCTGGTATTGATGACGATCTTGTCGATACCATGAGTAGCAAACAGTTGAATCATGGACTCCATGACCGGCTTGCCAAGAATGGGAATCATAGGTTTTGGAATGGTATGTGTAATAGGTCTGACACGGGTTCCCTGTCCTGCCGCAAGAATCATTCCCTTCATGCTTTACTCCTTGTTGACATGAGTCCTTGTTTTCCTTGGAGTGCGTAGCTGTTCTTAGCAACATGATTATCAGATGAATGCAACCTAACACCTATTCGATAACACAATCATGCAACAAGACAGCCATACAACAAGACAGCTATGCAACCACACTCCCACACTGAAAAGTGTAGCCATCTCTTTTCGACATTGGCTAATTTCATCCATAACCCATTTTAGTAAAGACCTATTGCCCTTCAGTCAGGCTGCAATTCATCCCTTGCCTTTCAGCTGGGATACGAGCCCTCTAAACGCATGCAAGCGGATAAGCGGATAAGCGGATAAGCGGATAAAGATAGTGAACTCTGCTACCTGCAGATATAGACCAGATTTACACGAAGTGATCATTACGGTGCGGTCAACACCCTAAAAAGAAATTTTATTGGGTGAATGTCACAACATTTCAAGATTGAGACAATTCCTGAGAAAGGCTTGGCTATAGTTTTAATGTGTCCTTAGGTCTTATGATGTAGCAAAAAAGCAAAAACAGAGTGCCAAAGCACTCTGTTTTTTTATATTCAACTCAAGGCAATACAGATTTTACCCGGCAGTTCTGCACCTGGTTATTCTGCCCTGACTTTTCTGCGACTCATCAGAATGACAGGAAGATACCGGCCAGCGTTGCGCTCATCAGGTTTGCCAGAGTCGCAGCGAAAATCGCTTTGAATCCTAGGCGAGCAATATCTGGTCGACGACTTGGCACCACGCCACCCAGACCACCCATCAGCATCGCAATCGACGTCAGGTTCGCAAAACCACACAGCGCAAAAGTCACTACGGCTTGAGAGTGTTCACTCAGCTGCTGCTTCACATTCATCAGGTCAGCAAAAGCCACAAATTCGTTCACCGCGATTTTTTTACCGATCAGGCTAGCTGCCACTGTCGCTTCAGACCAAGGCACACCGATCAACCAGGCAACGGGTGCAAACAGATAGCCGAAAATCAGTTCCAGACTTAGGTTGTCCACACCAGTCCATTCGCCGATATGGCCTAGGCCGCCATTGATCAGGGCGATCAAGCTGATAATCGCCAGCAGGCTGGCACCAACGGCCATGACAATTTGCAGACCGCTCAGCGCGCCCTGAGTCGCTGCATCAATAATGTTTACCGGTGCGTCTTCATCGTCATCAGCCACATCATCCTGATCACGCAGTGATTCTGTTTGTGGAACAAGGATTTTTGCCATCATCAGACCAGCCGGTGCAGACATAAAGCTAGCGGCAATCAGGTAACTGATATCCACACCCAGCCCGGCGTAACCCACTAGGGTACCACCAGCTACCGATGCCAAACCGCCCACCATTACGGCAAACAGCTCTGAACGGCTCATTTTCGCCAGATACGGGCGAACTACCAGCGGCGCTTCAACCGAACCCACAAAAATGTTGGCAGTCGCTGACATAGATTCAGTACGGCTGGTGCCCAGCACACGTTGCAACAGACCGCCAATCGATCGGATCACAAAGCCCATGACGCCCAGGTAATACAGGACAGAGATCAACGCGGAGAAGAATACGATAGTCGGCAGCACGTTCACCGCAAAGATGAAGCCCAGTTTAAACTGTGCCAGTTCACCAAACAGGAACTCAGTACCGATACGACCGTAGTCGATAATACCGGATACCGCAGTGGATACACTGTTCAGGATTTCACGCCCTACCGGTACATACAGGATAAAACCGGCAAAAATCAGCTGAATGGCAAAAGCGCCACCCACTGTGCGCCAATTAATCTCGCGCCGATTTTCAGAGAAAAGAACTGCAACCGCAAAAAGCGTAATAATGCCCAACAGGCTGACCAGATAATTCACGGCCAAACTCCACCAATTTGTTTGTTAAACGATTGCGGCGGCATTTTATTGAGATAAAAAAATGTGACAAGGTTCAAATTGTTAATGCAATTCACAGTTTGCATACATTTCAGCGGGCAATGATGAGGAATACAGCAAAAAAAGCCGGGAAACGCCAGATTGGTGCACAGAGGGGATACTATTGTTCCCTATGGTGACAATAGCATCCTAGAAAGAGATGAAAAAATCGCCACACAAAGCGTTGCGCAAACGATAACTCGCCGGAAAAATACCAGGAAACCGATTGGCTCAGTTGTTGAGTACTTTATCCCAGTACACGGGTTCCCCGATGTGTTGTTTGATAAAACGGATGAAAGCATCCACTTTTTTAGGCAGGAACTTATGGCGCGGATAAACCGCGTAAAGTGGCATGTACTGTGACAGCTCCCAATCCGGTATTAGTCTGACCAGTTTTCCTTCCCGGAATTCTTTATCCAGCAGATAAGTCGCCAGATACCCTACGCCGTGACCTGCCAGCGTGGCATCCAGAATGGCATCGGCAGAATCAACCCGGTAATTACCGGAAACTTTTACCTGCAGATTTTGGCCGTCCTGACGGAAATGCCAGAGGTTATCCTTTCGCTCCCGGCTGTAATAGGTGATGCAGTTATGTTCCACCAGCGCTTCCGGGGTATAAGGCACACCATGTTTCGCCAGATAATCCGGGCTGGCTGCCAGCACGAAGTGGCAATCCGCTAAATGGCGGGCAACAAACCCTTCCGGCGGGGAATCTGTCATCCCAATCCAGAGATCCAACTGCTCCGCAATTAAGTCGACCCGGTGATCAAACAGGCTCATTTCCAAATCCAGCTGCGGATACTGTGCATGAAATTCGGCGATATGCGGCGCGATATGGTGCCTGGCAAAAGACTGCGCAATCCCGACCCGCAAAATCCCCTGCATCGAGTCACTGCGCTCAAGCAACTCACTCTCTGCTTCATTCACCTCATTCACGATATTGGCGCAACGCACAGCAAATCGTTCACCGGCTTCTGTCAGTGCGAAAGAGCGGGTTGTCCGCTGAACCAATTGCACGCCCAGACGCTCTTCCAGTTGCTGAATCTGCTTACTGACCTGCGTACGGGAAATATCGAGCAACTGCGCCGCCTTGGTAAAACTACGTTGGTGGGTAAGCGCGTTAAAGACCACCATTTGCTGTACTTTTTTAATCATTCTGGAATGTTTGGTTTTTGGAATAGAACACAGTCTTTGAAACCGCTTATAAGAAATATTGCTTCAGCCAGCCACTTGGTAACAGCCAGCATACCCAGAGCTGTAGCCGGAGCTATACCCAAAGCTATACTCAGAGCCATGCCCGGCGCTATATAGCTACAAGTCTAGCCGGATTCGCACCTGAGCGCTGTAACCACAGGAAAAGAAACACATAATGCCCTTTTCGCCAGAAAAAAGAAAAGGCCTGTGTCATACAGGCCTTGGGCTATTCGTTTTTCTGCCGAGCAGGTTGTTCCCTCAGGCAGGAAGGAGATGTTTAGATGCGGAAGAAAGCCAACTGCTGTTTCTGTTGCTCGGCCAGCTGTGACAACTCGTTACTGGCCATCGCGCTCTGGCTGATACCGGCAACGTTCTGACTGACGATTTCCGACATGTTAGTCACGTTACGGTTGATATCCTGAGTCACCATCGACTGCTGCTCTGCCGCTGTCGCCACCTGGGTGTTCATGTCGCTCATCTGCTGTACCGCAGTAGTGATTCCCATCAGCGCATCATTTGCCTGGCTGGCCAGCAGTTGATTGCGTTCCAGCATTTCCAGGCTTACCTGCATGCTGTCATTTGCCTGGTTCGACTGCAGTTGCAGCTCTTCAATAATGGACTGGATTTCTTGCGTTGAGTCCTGAGTACGCGCCGCCAGCATACGCACTTCATCAGCCACCACGGCAAAGCCACGGCCTGATTCACCGGCACGGGCCGCTTCAATTGCCGCATTCAGTGCCAGCAGGTTCGTTTGCTCCGAGATACCACGAATCACTTCGATTACTTTGCTGATTTGCTCAGACTGATCTTTCAGGCGAGTCACTACCCCAGCCGCATCTGACAGTGTGGCAGACATCTGCTGGCTGGCAGCATTGCTCTCTTCGAAGACGTCCAGACCCTGACGCGCCAGTGAATCGGTCTCTTTAGCTGTCGCATCGGCGGCAGTTGCAGTATCGCTAACGTTATCAGCCGTTGATGAAAGCTCGTTCACCGCCGATGCCACCTGATCAATTTCATTCTGCTCAGACTGCGCATTGGCTTCCGACTGCGTCATTACCGCGGCCAATTCTGTGGCTGCTGCAGCAACGTCTTCACTGATGCGGATCATCGAATCAACCGTGCTGTGCAGCTGCTTCACCGTTACATTGACATCACTGCTCAGCATCGCCAGTTCGTTGGTACCGTCCTGCTCGGCACTGACCGTCAGGTTACCCCCGGCCACTTCACGCATCACTGCCTGCAGTTTGATGATCGGATTAACAATCAGCCCTGACAACCACCAAGCCAGCAGGAATACAATGACGAACACCGCAGCAATCCCCATGGTTGCTGCTGACATCAGCGCACGATTGTTATCAGCACTTTGCTGCATACTGCGCGCCGCATACTCATTGACATGGGCAGACAGCTGATTGATAGCACTCACCATGTTATCGCCGATAGTGCGGTATTCATTGATGAACTGGTTAAACTCTGCCGTAGAGACTTCACCGTGATCGAAACGATCCAACAAAGAAACCGCCTGCTTGGAGAAGTCCATGTAGGCACGAATTGCATTTTCGACCTGCTTGGCTTCATTACGGAACTCGGGTTCTTTTTCCAGAACCTGAATATCGGAGCCCAGCTCTTTTACAGCACCGTTGATATTACGCAGGAATTCTTCACGGCGCTTCGCGTCGTAAATGGCGTAAACGGCATGGATACGCAGCGGGTAAACCTGATCGTCAATGCGCGCCAGGGTATCTTTATACGTCACCAGCTTGGTCGTGTTCGTTGCAATCACGCCCTGTTCGGTTTCCAGTTTAAATTTTGTAGTTAGCAGCGCCGCGAACAGCACGACTACCATCAGCATAACAGGCAGCAGAACCTGGTATCGGATAGATAAATTTTTCAGAGAAAATTGCATGACAGCCTCATAACAGAGAATCACCTGCGTCCATGCAAGCAAGGAAATTTCGTTGGAATTTTTGATGCGGGAAATATAGATCTACGTCACAAAAATGTCCACATAATAAACATCTAAATTTCAAGGCGATAGAAGCAATCTCACCGTCAAAATAACTGTTACCGATGTCATTTATTTGACAGCGTATTTTTTTTGCCTATCAATCATTGAGATATAAAGAAGCGACCATTTTCCAGAAATGCTAATGAAGAATTTATGAATCGCGTCATACAGTGTTCAAAGTTCTGAAACATGATTGTCATATTTCTTTTCTAACCTTTGCCTCGTTCATTCAAAACCGACTGGCATTTAACAGCCAAGCATTTTAAGGATTAGGAAAATGAAAACTAAGGTTATTGGTGCACTCGCTCTGGCAGGTTCAATGGTGTTCAACACTGCAGTTGCAAACGAAACTATCTCTGTTGTTGGTTCGAGCTCCGTATCACCTATCATGGAAGTTCTGGGTGAGACCTACGCAAAATCTCACGATGTCACCATCGAAGTTCAAGGTCCTGGTTCATCAGCAGGCGTACGTGCTGCGCACGACGGTTCTTCTGACCTGGGCATGAGTTCTCGTGACCTGAAATCTTCTGAGAAAGCGGACTTCATCAAAGAAGTGGTTATCGCTCGTGACGGTATCGCAGTGGTTGTACACAACAACAACACCGTTGATAACCTGACTAAAGAAGAAGTCGCTAAAATCTACAAAGGCGAAATCACTAACTGGAAACAAGTTGGCGGTGAAGACAAGCCAATCGTTGTTGCAACTCGTGATACCGCATCAGGTACTCGTGGCGCTTTCGAAGACATCATGTCTCTGAAAAAGAAAGTGAACGGTACAAGTGTTTCAGCTATCTCTCAGCGCGCACAGGTTGCCAGCGGTAACGGCCAGCTGAAAACTATCGTAGCCAACAACCCGTTTGCTATCGGTTACATCTCACTGGGTTCTGTAGACGGTTCAGTTAAACCACTGTCTATCGACAGCCACAAACCATCTGTAGAAGCCATCAAAGCGGGTGAATACGGCGTACAGCGCCCATTCCTGGTGGTTTACAAAGAAGGTCGTCCTTCAAAAGCTGCACTAGACTTCCTGAACTGGGTTCAGTCTGAAGAAGCTCAAAAGATTGTTGCTGACAAAGGCTTCATCTCTGTTCACTAAGTTCTGATTACTTTTCCGGTCATCGTCGATGACGATGGCCGGTTTTCTGATTTCTCGATATCTGGTTCGGATTTGTGGATCAGTATCTGGAGTAACACATATGACCATCGCAAATAACATAGAACAATCAGCGAAAGGATCATCGCTGAAAGCCAAAGATAAAATCGACTGGCGTGAACTGTTCTTCAAGTACCTGTTTCTGACCAGTGCCGCTCTAGGTATCTTGTCGCTTATCACTATCGGTTACTTCATCTTCCGTGAAGGCTACGCTGCATTCGCCCACGCTGGCATCGCGGGAATCGTACTGGGGAATGACTGGCTGCCGCCTGCCCTGTTTGGTATTGCACCAATGATTGTTGCCTCGGTTGTCTCGACAGCTGGCGCGGTCATTGTAGGTGTGCCTATCGGTGTACTGACCGCGATTTTCATTGCTGAAGTGGCCCCTAAACGTCTGGCAGATTTGATTCGCCCTATGGTTGAACTGCTGGCAGGTATCCCATCGGTAGTTTACGGCTTCTTCGGTCTGGTTATCATCGTCCCGCTGATTCAGGACGTGTTCGAAGTACCGGCAGGTAACACAGTGCTGGCCGGTATCATTGTTCTGGCGGTGATGATTCTGCCGACGGTCATTACCGTTTCTGAAACCTCTATTCGTGCCGTGCCACGCAGTTACAAAGAAGGCTCTCTGGCCCTTGGCGCGTCGCACATGTTTACCATTTTTAAGTTGCTTGTACCGGCTGCCCGCTCAGGCATCATGACCGGCGTTATTCTGGGTGTTGCCCGTGCGCTGGGTGAAACCATGGCCATCATCATGGTAATGGGTAACTCACCAGCCATGCCACAGGGTCTGTTGGATTCTGCCCGTACCCTGACGGCGAATATCGCGATTGAAATGTCATATGCAACCGGCATTCACGCCAGTGCCCTGTATGCGACCGGTATTGTTCTGCTGGTTTTCATCATGATTCTGAATGGTGCGCTGCTGTACCTAAACCGTGAGCGCGCGAGGTAATTACGATGGCTCTACAAGCAACTAACCCAAGTAAGCAAAAGCTGAAAGACAATATTTCCCTGGCCCTGATTTGGTCAGCAGCCACCATCACTGTTGGTTTTCTGTTGTGGGTCGTGTGGTACATCCTGAGTAACGGCCTGTCGCACGTTGACTGGAACTTCGTCACCAGCAATTACACGACAATCGGACAAGAGTCCGGCATCTGGCCAATGATTGTGTCAACCCTTTACATGGTTGCTGCATCGATTGCTGTCGCTGCTCCTATGGGCATCATGACAGCCATCTACCTGACGGAATACGCCAAAGTCGGCAGCCGTCTGGTTAAAGTGATCCGATTCTGTACAGAATCGCTGGCTGGTATCCCGTCGATTATTTACGGTCTGTTCGGTATGACCTTCTTCGTCGTGGTACTGGGCTTTGGTTACTCAATCCTGTCAGGAGCCCTGACCCTGAGTATCCTGATTCTGCCCGTTATTATCCGTACAACGGAAGAAGCGCTGATGGCAGTGCCACAAACGTACCGCGAAGGCTCTTACGGCCTGGGTGCTTCAAAAATTTACACAATCTGGAGACTGATTCTGCCAAGCGCAATGCCTGGTATTGTCACCTCT
The DNA here is from genome assembly GCF_028621875.1 of Photobacterium sp. GSS17. NCBI lineage: Bacteria > Pseudomonadati > Pseudomonadota > Gammaproteobacteria > Vibrionales > Vibrionaceae > Photobacterium > Photobacterium sp. GSS17. The sequence goes on from NZ_CP117517.1 coordinate 2,162,817, forward strand.
ATCATCCTCAGTGTAGGTCGTGTCATCGGTGAATCTGCGCCGGTATTCATGACAGCAGGTATGGTTGCCCGTATCCCAGAGAGCATGTTTGACTCCGGGCGTACGCTGACTGTTCACCTGTATAAGCTCACGCAGGAACTTTACACGGTTCACGAATGGAACCAGGCCTATGCCACGGCCACCATTCTGATTGTGGTTGTTCTTGTAATTAACCTGATTACCAAACTGATTGCGCAACGCTTTAACACTGCGACTTACTAATTCTGAGGAAGTAACACCATGAACAAATTCAACATTGAAAACCTGGACCTGTACTACGGCGAAAACCAAGCACTCAAGAAAATCTGCCTGCCTATTCCAAACCGTCAGGTTACGGCACTGATTGGCCCGTCAGGTTGTGGTAAATCGACCCTGCTGCGCTGCCTGAACCGCATGAACGACCTGATTGAAGGCGTGAAAATTGACGGCAAACTGACGATGGACGGCGAAAATGTGTACGGCAACATTGATGTGTCTCAGCTGCGCATCAAAGTCGGCATGGTTTTCCAAAAGCCAAACCCGTTCCCGATGAGCATCTACGAAAACGTGGCTTACGGCCTGCGTGCACAAGGTGTGACCGACAAGAAACGTCTGGACGAAGTGGTAGAAAAATCTCTGCGCGGCGCGGCACTATGGGATGAAGTGAAAGATCGCCTGAAGTCACACGCGTTCGGCCTGTCGGGCGGTCAGCAGCAGCGTCTGTGTATCGCTCGTACAATTGCGATGCAACCTGAAGTGATCCTGATGGATGAACCAACATCAGCACTGGACCCAATTGCAACCAAGAAAATTGAAGACCTGATGGAGTCACTGAAGAAAGACTTCACCATTGTTATCGTTACCCACTCCATGCAGCAGGCGCGCCGTATTTCAGACCGCACCGCCTTCTTCCTGATGGGTGAACTGGTTGAGCACGACAGCACACACGCACTGTTCAACAATCCACGTGACGATCGTACCCGTGGCTACGTAAACGGTGATTTCGGTTAATGTCGATTTACTTCCTTCGCAAGTAAGTCATGCAGTTTTGTACAGATAATAAAAAGCGATGGTAACTATATTGCCCCCATGGAATGGGGGCCTTTTTTTATCTGCGAAACCTTATACCTACCAAAGCCACATCAATTCTTTCCCATATAAATTCTTTAGCCATGCCTGAGCAATACCCACAACCAGGCAATACCATACCAAGGCAATGGCACGCAGGCTGTACCGTTCACTTTTCTTTGCCGCCGAGTTTGCACGCTTAGATAGGCATTCCCCGAATATCCGCTTCAACCGCCGGGCAGGTCGGCGAAAATTCAGCTTCCGACAGTAGAAAATCAATAAAGGTTCTGACCGCCAGCGACTGGTGCTTGCGTGACGGATACACCAGCCAGCCGTAGCTCATCCAGGGCTCAACATCTTCCAGCAACCGCACCAACATACCCCGCTCCACGTAGTAATCCGCCAGCTGCTCCGGGATCAGAATGATCCCCCTACCCTGCAGACAGGCCTCGACGATCAGGGGAATGCTGTTCATGATCAAATCGCCGCCGACTTCAATCTCTTTGCCGTTGCCAATCGGCATCCGGTTGACCAAATTCCCGTTCGGATAACGGAACAGAATGAAGTTATGACTTGGCAGTTCTTGCGGCGACGTTGGGTGGCCATGACGGGCAATGTATTCCGGCGTGGCGTAATACCCAAACGAGGCAGACTTGAAAGGACGGGCAATCAGGCTGGAGTCTTCCAGCTTTTGGCCAATCCTGAGCGCTACATCGATATGGTTTTCAATCAGGTTCGATTCTTCCGAACTGCTGATCACCTCCACACTGACTTTGGGATACATGTCCATAAAACGGAAAATGGTACGGCCGACTTCCATCAAGCCCGGCAGTGGCAGCAACTGAACCCGTAAGTGGCCGGACACTTCGTACACCGGCGCGGTAATTTCCTGAATGCTCTGCTCCAGCTCAATCAGAATCGATTTGGTTCGGTCATAAAATTTCTTGCCGGCTTCCGTCAGTTGCATCGAACGGTTATGACGGTGAAACAGCTGCACCGAGAGCTCTTCTTCCAGCGATTTTACACGCCGGCTCAGGTTGGACTTGGGTAAGTCAAAAATTTCCGCCGCCCGGATCAGGCTGCCGGCATCCACAATCTGATGAAATAACTTAATGTCTTCGGTTTTCATAACGTTGTCTCTGTTCACAGTCCCTGACTATTGTAAAGCAGTTTACCGCTTTTTAGTGTTCCGCAAAATGGAACTTGTCTTTCCAAATTGTCCGGTTAATCGAAACCCAGACTAAATGTATAGTTTGCGAAAATTGATAACAACAGGAATCACTTACATGAAACCGGCCTCTTTCAGCCTTTTGGCGATTCTGCTGTCTTCGGCTCTGACCGGATGTGACAGTGCAGAAAGCGCTATTCAGCCCTCACCGGTTGTTCGCCCGGTGAAACTCATGACCATTGAAGACATGGCGCAGGCGCAGGTACGGGTGTTCCCGGCCAAGATTGCAGCCAGTCAGCAAGCGGATCTCGCTTTTCGTATTCATGGCGAGCTGGTGAAGCTTGATCTCAGTGAAGGCCAGTACGTGAAAAAGGGCCAGCTGTTGGCCAAGCTGGATGATCGTGATGCCAAAAACGCACTGCTGAATGCCGAAGCCAGCCATGAGCTAGCCGCCGTGGATTACGACCGCAAGAAAGAGCTGTTTGCCCGTAAGCTGATTTCCAAAGCCGAATACGATACCGCCCGTGCCACCCTGAAATCGGCACGCGCGGCCCTCAATACCGCACGCGATCAGCTGGCCTACACCCGTCTCGAAGCCCCTTTTTCAGGCACTGTCGCGCGGGTCAATCTGGACAACCATCAGATGATTCAGGCCACCCAGAAGGTACTGACCCTGCAAGGCAACAGTCAACTGGATGTCAGTATTCAGGTGCCGGAATCACTGCTCCTCTCGCTGAAAAACAACAGTTTTGACGACACATTTAATCCCAAAGTCCGTTTCCAGGCTCCAAAAACGCTGGCCATTGAGAGCGGTTTTACGCCGACGGTTTTAACCAGCGGAACAGTGATGACCTACCCGGTTCAGTACAAAGAGCACGCCAGTACCGTCAGTCAGGGCAGCCAAACTTATGAAGTGGTATTTAGCCTGATTCCGCCAAAGGATCTCAATATCCTGCCGGGAATGAGCGCAGAGCTGATGCTCGACATGACAGCCCATCAGGGTGAACGTCAGGCCATCACAGTATTGCCGCTGAGTGCGATTGTACGCAGTGATAACGAACAGATTACCTCTGTGTGGCGCTATAACGCAGAAAGCGGCAAGCTGGAATCCGTCCCGGTGACTGTCGGTCAGCTTCGAGCCAACGGAATTGAAGTGCTGTCCGGGCTGACCCCGGGAGATGAAATTGTCGAAGTCGGCGCCAACGCCCTGAAAGACAATATGACCGTGAAGCCGCTTCGCTGGGAACGAGGCGTGTAACCGATGAATATTGCGCATTACAGCATTAAAAACAAAGTCATCAGCTGGATGTTTATCCTGCTGATGCTGATTGGTGGCGGCATCTCGTTTACCGGTCTGGGGCAACTGGAATTTCCGGAATTTACCATCAAACAGGCCTTGGTGATCACCCCGTATCCGGGTGCTTCTCCGGAGCAGGTGGAAGAAGAAGTGACACTGCCGCTGGAAGACGCCATACAGCAGATGCCGCAGATCAAGCATATCACGTCAATTAACAGTGCCGGTCTGTCACAGATTGAAGTGGAAATGCAGGACAGGTATGACGCCCGTGATTTGCCACAGATTTGGGACGAACTGCGCCGTAAGGTGAATGATACCGTCGCGTCACTGCCACCGGGCACGGTACAGCCGCAAATCATTGACGACTTTTCCGACGTGTTCGGCATTCTGCTGAACCTGCGAGGTGACGGCTACAGCTATCGCGAACTGGAGAACTTTGCCAACTATCTGCGCCGGGAACTGGTACTGATTGACGGGGTAAAAAAAGTCTCCGTGGTGGGTGCGCCTGAAGAGCAGGTCGTGGTTGAAATCAGCCAGGAAAAACTGGCAGCGCTTGGCCTGGATCAGAATTACATCTACAGCCAGATTCAGACCCAGAACGTGGTCTCCAATGCCGGACGAATCCGGGTCGGTGAAGGACGCATCCGTATTCACCCAACCGGTGAATTTACCGATGTCGCGGAAATGAAGCGCCTGCTGGTCAGCCCGCCGGGCAGTGACCATCTGGTCTATCTGGGTGATATCGCCTCGGTGTACAAAACGGAAACGGAAACACCGTCGCTGCTTTACCACAGCAACGGCGAGCAGGCGCTGTCGGTGGGGATCTCCTTTGTCAGCGGCGTCAACGTGGTTAACGTCTCCCAGGCTATTGGCGACAAAATTCAGCAACTGGAATCGCAAATGCCGGTCGGCATGGTGCTGGATACCGTCTATGACCAGGGTGCTGTGGTCGATGCGTCGGTCAGCGGCTTTCTGATTAACCTCGCCGAGTCCATCCTGATCGTTATTGTAGTCTTGCTGGTTTTCATGGGTCTGCGTTCAGGCATTCTGATGGGCGTGGTACTGCTGCTGACCATCTTTGGTACATTCATTGCGATGAATGTGCTGGGCATCGAACTACAGCTGATTTCGCTGGGAGCATTGATCATTGCGCTCGGGATGCTGGTCGACAATGCCATCGTGGTCACCGAAGGGATCCTGATCGGCATTCAGAGAGGCCAAACGCGTCTGGAAGCCGCCGGACAAGTGGTCAAGCAGACCCAATGGCCGCTGCTGGGTGCCACTGTCATCGGTATTATCGCGTTTGCCCCGATTGGCTTATCGCAGGATGCGACCGGTGAATTCTGTAAATCGTTGTTTCAGGTACTGCTGATTTCCCTGTTTATCAGCTGGATCACCGCCATCACCATCACGCCGTTCTTCTGTCACCTGTTGTTCAAAGACGGTGAAAGCAATGGCGAGCCGCAGGAGCTGTATCAGGGCTGGTTCTTCAATCTGTACCGCTCGCTGCTGACGCTGGCCCTGCGCTTTAAGATCCTAACGCTGGGTCTGGTCGTCGCTATGCTGGTCACGGCTGTCATCGGTATGGGTCACGTGAAAAATGTGTTCTTCCCGCCATCGAATACGCCGATTTTCTTCGTCGATATCTGGATGCCGGAAGGCACCGATATTCTGGGTACGGAGAATTTTGTCAGCCGCATTGAGCAGGATCTGCTGCAGTTTGAAGCGGAAAACCAGGTCGGCATGAAGCAGCTGACATCCGTGATCGGTCAGGGAGCCCAGCGTTTCGTGCTGCCTTACGCGCCGGAAAAAGGCTATGACGCATTTGCCCAGCTGATGATTGAAATGGACAGCCTAGAGCAACAGTATGAAGGCATGCCTAAGCTGACGGCTTATCTACGGGAAAATTACTCGGATGCCGAGTTCCGGGTGAAGTTCCTGGAAAACGGGCCGTCTCCGGCCGCAAAAATTGAAGCCCGCTTCTACGGTGAAGATCCGACGGTACTGCGCCAGCTAGCCTATCAGGCAGAGCAAATTCTGCAGGCCGAGCCAAGCGCCGAAAACATTCGCCACAGTTGGCGTAATCAGGTCGCGGTTGTGCGTCCGCAACTCAATATGGCGCAGTCACGGGAAGTCGGTATAAGCAAGCAGGATCTCGACAATGCAATGCTGATTAACTTCAGCGGTAAAGCCATCGGAGTATATCGCGAACAAACGCATCTGATGCCGATTCTGGCCCGCGCACCGGAGCAGGAGCGGTTAGATGCCAACAGCCTGTCCAAACTGCAGGTCTGGAGCTCGGAAAACAGCACATTTGTGCCGGTCACACAGCTGGTGTCATCCTTTGATACTGAGTGGGAAAACCCTATTGTGATGCGCCGTGACCGCAAACGAGTACTGACGGTGTTTGCCGATCCGGTGCTCGACAGCGGGGAAACTGCAGACTCAGTATTCCGCAAGGTTCGCGCTGACATCGAAGCGATTCCCCTGCCGGATGGTTATTCGCTGGAATGGGGCGGCGAATACGAAACCTCGCGAGATGCGCAGGCCAGTATTTTCAGTTCGCTGCCGCTGGGGTACCTGTTTATGTTCCTGATCACCGTACTGCTGTTTAACTCGGTACGTCAGCCGCTGGTAATCTGGTTTAACGTTCCGCTGGCGATCATTGGTATTGCCTCAGGTTTGTTGTTATTTGATGCGCCATTCAGCTTTATGGCCATGCTTGGCATGCTCAGCCTGAGCGGCATGGTGATCAAAAACGGGATTGTGCTGGTTGATCAAATCAACGCCGAAGTGCGCGAAGGCAAAGCCGCGTATGAGGCTGTGTTTGATTCTTCTGTCAGCCGGGTAAGACCGGTGGGGATGGCTGCCATTACCACCATGCTGGGGATGATACCGCTGATTTTTGACCCGTTTTTTAAAGCCATGGCGGTCACCATTATCTTCGGTCTGGGGTTTGCAACCTTGCTGACGCTGGTTGTCCTGCCGGTCAGCTACGCGCTGCTGTTCCGCATTAAACATCAGCCTGCGGGACAGGTGACAACACCATGTCCAAAACAAGGTGTTCATGCCGCCAACACTGCTGGCTCAAGCAGTTCAGCTTCAATGTCAACGTCAACCGAGGCAAACGTGCTAGACACACAATAAACACTGTTTTTTCTCGCTCGTGTCACGACGACACATCATGTGTATTTTTGCCCGCTAAGGATAGCGGGCTTTTTTGTCGCAGTTTGCGGCCTTCTGCGATCATTTCCGAACTTTATCAGTGAATTGAGTCAATTCGGCCATCAAAACAAACAAGGTTACCCATCCTCACTTTCTGCTCAAACGTCACCTGAGCCGAGTATCACTCCACCAACCGAATGCGCACAGTATCTGTTTCTAGGTCAAACGGCTGACTTAACAAGCGGTTATACATCGGCAATGCCGGCGTCACTTTATATTGCAACAAAGCATCCAAATCCTGCCAGTGCTGCCAGCGTTCAACAATGCATACCGTGTCAGTTGTTCCTTCCCTGAGGCCAAATTCATAAGACAGGCAGCGATAGTGCAAGGCATCCGGTTTGCCGAACTGCTCCAGCAGTTCCAGACACTGACGGGCATGGTCGGTATCTTTGCAGCGCAACGTGACAATATGGATCAATGATCCCCGCTCAATACCTGTTAACTCATCCATCGCGGATACTCCTGCTCGATGCCATTTGCCTAACTGGTATTCACTATAGTCAGACTCAACAGGATTACCTGCTCATATCACACCTTCGCCAAATTATTACATCGAAATCACCGCTCTCCCTTTATGATTGTTTATAGCGTTCAGCTTGTTAGAGAGGTTTTTCATGCGTTGGCTTTTATTTCCCTGCTTACTGCTCAGTTTCTTGGTGCTGGCTGAGCCGGAAGCCGCTTCCCCTTCCAACGAATTTGAGCGAATCGAAAAACTGGAACAGGATATCAACCAGCTGTACCGTGAAGCGCAAAATCAGAGTGGTACCGCAAGAAATATCATCGACATGCAGATGCTCAAGAAAAATGAGGACATCCGCAACGAGCTGGAAGCCCTGATTCCAAAACGAACCGATGAGAACACCCCCACCCTGCTCAAATTTGTCAGAGTACAGGTCGACTACCTGAAAATGGCCATGACATTTCTGCTGAAACAGATCAATAAGATGCAGAGTGAACTGGATGCCGCCGATGCCGAACAACGGCTCCTGATGCAGAAAACACTGCATGAAGTCACCCGCTTTTATCACCAGATCATGCAAGAGCAATGGGTCAACTTCCAATGGCTGAGAACGCTCGGTCATCCGCTGGACAAAGCAGAATCGGCACTGATTGACACCGTTAGTCAGCGCATCGATTTTGTCTCGGCCAAGCTGACCTTTGACCACCAGCAGGAGACAATGCTCACCAAACAGATTAAAGCGGCGGCAGAGGCTGAAAAATCATCGCTGCAAATCCAGCATATTCTGGCCCAGCGTCAGGTCGTCAGTGACACCGAAGAGCTGAAAAATCTGGTGGCGCTGGCGCGGGACATGGGGCTTGATACCACGGAGATGACCAAGCAGCTGTTTGAGGTTACCGGGGATCTGACTAACGAATTGATGAACACCAAAGTGCTGGTTTCGCTGATTTCCGGCTGGACCAAAAACCTGAAGGACTGGGTATTCCAGAATACCCCTCAGGCGCTGTTCAAACTGTTCATCTTCATGGTGATTCTGTTCATTTTCCGGCTGCTGAAGCTGCTGACCCGACGTATCGTGACCCGCGCGGTATCTTCGCCGACCCTAAAAATGACGCAGTTGATGAAGGAGTTCTTCATCTCCATGAGCGGCAACATCGTGTTTGTCATCGGCCTGCTGATTGCTCTGTCACAAATTGGCCTGAACCTGGCCCCGGTTCTAACCGGCTTCGGGGTGGCTGGTGTCATCATTGGTTTTGCCCTGCAAGATACCCTGTCTAATTTTGCTTCCGGCATGATGCTGCTGATTTATCGACCGTTTGACGTGGATGACTATGTCGAAGCGGGTGGGACATCCGGCAAAGTGAGCCACATGAGCCTGGTTAACACGACCATCAAAACCTTTGATAACCAAATCCTGATCGTACCGAACAGCAAGATCTGGGGGGACACCATTAAAAATATCACCCATGAGCGGGTAAGGCGGGTCGATATGGTGTTTGGCATTGGCTACAACGACGACATCGAAAAAACCGAACGGATTTTACACGACATCCTGGACAAGCATCCGGCCGTATTGCGCGTTCCGGAAGCCAATATCAGGCTGCATACTCTCAATACGTCGTCGGTAGATTTTATTGTCCGCCCCTGGGTCAAGACGGAAGATTACTGGGATGTGTATTGGGATGTGACCCGCGAGGTCAAAATGCGGTTTGATCGTGAAGGCATTTCGATCCCCTTCCCGCAGCAGGATGTTCACCTACATATGGTCAGTGAAGAAAAAAAGCCAAAATGACAAAGAGTTAACATCACTATACTGGTTTTTAGTCTATGATACTTTCTGTATAAGCAGACTATTGCAACGAATTGCAATATCTGGCAGGTGGCTAAAATGCATTCAGACCTGTTTATTTTATGGACGACAATTAAAAAACATCGTACAATTTTTTACGAACTGCCAGCTTTCGTTCAGGTTCCCTATGCTTAACTGGCACAAATCGTTACTGTTTGGAAAACAACTATGATCAAAAAACGTTATCTGACGGCCCTTGCGCTTCCTGTTATTCTTGCTGCATGTTCTACAACTGTTAAACAACCGGTTGAAACAACAATGATCTCTGCAAATGACCTGGCGACTCACCAATGGGTTCTGACAAAAGTCGATAACAAAGCACTGGAACTTCAACAGCCTTTCAAAGCGCCAACGCTACAGCTGAATGAAGAACTGGGTGCGAGTGGTCACGCAGGCTGTAACCGTTACTTCGGTCAGGCAGAACTAAAAGACGGTAAATTGCGCATTGAGAAAATGGGCATGACCATGATGGCGTGTCAGGATCCGGCGATGAAACTGGAGCACACTGTCAGCTCAACGCTGATGGAGTGGAGCACGGCCAGCATCAACGGCAACGAGCTGAGCCTGACTGGTGCAGAGCACAACCTGACGTTCACCCGTACTGACGTTAAGTAATCTTACGTTACGAATGAAACGAAAAACTCCTGCTACAGCAGGAGTTTTTTTATGTCTGCAATTTACCCAGCAGTTGGTTTACTGGTTGACGCTGTTGTTGACGCGGTTAAAGAAGAAACCGGTTCAGGAAGAGCCTGAATCAAGAAAATCCACCCTTAACCTAGACTTGATTAGCACAGACTCGATACCGACGCCGATTGCGGTCTGCCGACACGAATGGCCCGAACCTGATTGCGTCCGGCACTCTTAGCCTGATACAAGGCGGAATCCGCCAGGTTGAATACCGAATCCCGGGTCTGAGCGTCCAGACTTTCCAGCGACACCACGCCCACCGAGACCGTCACAACATCCGAGGTTAACGACCCCTGATGCGCGATAGCCAGCCGTTCCACCACACTGCGGCACTGTTTGGCGACCACTTCACCGTTATTGGTATTAGGCAGAATGATACCGAACTCTTCGCCTCCGACCCGAGCCAGCATGTCTGCCGGCCGTTTGAGTACCCGGCCGAGTTCTTCTGCCACCAGCTTAAGACAACGATCTCCGGCCTGATGGCCATAGGTGTCGTTAAAGGCTTTAAAATGGTCGATATCGATCAGCATCAGCGCCAGAGGCCTGTCCTCCCGACGTGAGCGAGAAAATTCCCGGTGTAATGTCTCATCAAAATAGCGACGATTAGCGATGCCGACCAGCACGTCCATCTTGGTCATGCGTTCCAGCTTTTTATTGATGTCATCAAGCGCCTGATTTTTCTTTGCCAGCGTCGACACCATTTCACGGTTTCGCCGCATCAGTATAAAACCGTAGAAAATCACCAGACCAAACAAAACGGTACCGACGATAAACACAACCAAAGGCAGACGGGTTCGCTTGTCAGCAACATAAGAGGCAGACGGTGTCGCTTCAATAAACCACTCTCGCCCTCCGAGGGTCAGCACCGGACGCGTGACATTGAAATCTTTCTGAGCCACCTGCTCTTCCGTGGTCAACGAGCCCTGCTGATACAACAGTTGATTGTGTGGATCGGCATTGACGTCCAGCAAACGAAAAGCCATCAGGCTTGCATCCTGAGGTTGCATGGTCGATTGCAGGATTGCCGTCAACCGGAACACCCCCATCACAAAGCCGCGCAGTGTCTGGCGGCGATCCGCCACGCTTTGCGGCGAGACAATGTGGTAAACCGGCAACAACATCAGCAGACCGGCATGATCATCCGTTGTCTGAACCAGTTCAATACGTTCTGAAAACTGAAGTTTACCGCTGTCGCGTGCCCGATTCAGTGCATCTAGGCGTCGTCCGTTAGAGCCGACATCAAACCCCAGTGCTCGTTCATTACCTTGCAATGGTTCAACGTAAATCACCGGGTAATACAGGCTGCGTTCGGAGACCGGCACCATTTCACCACTGGCTACCCGCTCGGTAACATGAAAACCCGGCCAGCGTGCACCAAATTGTTTTTCCAGTGCCGGCAGGCTCTCCGCTTCCACTTTGGGTATCCATTCCAGCGCCTGAATATGGGCATGACGGGATAATGTTTGCGCCGCAAGCTGACTGAAATCCGGGTAATCGAGCAGACCGTGGTTATCATACGCCGCTTTCAGACTGTATATTGCCTCGATATTCAGCTCGACAGCCTGTGTCAGAGCGGCTGCCTTAGACTCTACATCACGTTCAAATTCGCGCTTGATATTGGTTGTTTCTAAACGGTAAAACAACCCGTACAGCGCGCACGACAGCGCAATGCCGATAATCACAGCTAACACAGTAACAAGATACAGTCGACGCTCCATGATGACCTTTACATTGTTCGTTACGGTTACTTAATTAAAGTCAATACTGATTATTTTTCAAATCCTTGTACTTAAATGGCTGAAAGACAGGCACAAAAAAGCAAAAAAGAGCGCCTAAGCGCTCTTTTTGATAATTTCATATATTCACACAGATGAGTATTACCCTATCCGTTATACGGCTTTTGCCTGCCACTGCTCACGCAGTTGTTTCGCGGCTGCCACCATGTTGCCCAGCGCCGCTTCCGTTTCCTCCCAGTTACGGGTTTTCAGGCCGCAGTCCGGGTTAATCCACAGACGCTCTGCCGGAATCAGTTGCTCCGCTTTTTCTGCCAGCTGCACAATCTGCGCTACATCAGGTATGTTCGGAGAGTGAATATCATACACGCCCGGACCGATTTCATTCGGGTACGCAAACTCTTCAAAAGCTTTCAGCAGTTCCATATCTGAACGCGAGGTCTCAATAGTGATCACGTCTGCATCCAGTGCCGCGACTGACTTGATGATGTCATTGAATTCGCTGTAACACATGTGGGTATGGATCTGCGTTTCAGGCTCGGCACTGGCCGCTGAAATTCTGAACGCTTTCACGGCCCAGTTCAGGTACGTTTGCCACTGGCTCGCTTTCAGCGGCAGACCTTCACGGATTGCAGGCTCATCAATCTGAATAACCTTAATGCCGTTTGCTTGCAGGTCAGCCACTTCATCACGCAGTGCAAGGGCAATCTGGTTCGCGATATCTTCACGGGACAGGTCTTCCCGTGGGAAAGTCCAGCCCAAGATTGTCACTGGCCCTGTCAGCATGCCTTTTACCGGCTTTTTCGTCAGCGACTGAGCATAGGTTGTCCAACCAACTGTCATCGCTTCTGAGCGATAAATATCTGACACTATCACCGCCGGTTTCACGCAACGGGAGCCGTAGCTTTGTACCCAACCGAAACGGGTGACGGCAAAACCTTCCAACAACTCGGCGAAGTATTCCACCATGTCATTACGCTCTGCTTCACCGTGTACCAGCACATCCAGATCCAGCTTTTCCTGACGGGCAATCGCATCGGCGATGTGGCCCTGAATCGCCTGAGTATAGTCCTGCTCTGACAGGCGACCGGCTTTGTAGTCACGACGCTGAGTCCGGATTTCCCCCGTCTGTGGGAAAGAACCGATAGTCGTGGTCGGCAATAACGGCAGTCCCAGCGACTGACGCTGCAGACGTGCACGCTCTGCATAGGGCAGTTTACGTTCAGCCAGCGCATCAGTGATTGCTGCGCTGCGCTGACGTACCTGAGGATTATTTACCCGCTCACTCGCAGCACGTGCTTTGATTGGGGCGCTGTACCGCTCACATTCTTCCTGCGCAACCACACTGCCGTCCAAGGCTTGGGCCAGCAAGGTGATTTCACGGCATTTCTGCTTGGCAAAAGAGAGCCACTGACGCACTTCCGGGTCCAGATCTGTTTCCAGATCAAGGTCGATTGGGCTGTGCAACAGTGAACAGGACGAGCCCAGCCACAGGCGATCACCCAACGCCGCTTTAACTGGCTGCAAACTAGCCAGCAGAGCGCTCAGATCAGCACGCCAGACGTTGCGGCCGTTGATTACCCCGGCAGACAGTACCCAGTTTTCCGGCAACGCATCGACAATCTCATCCAGCTGAGCGGGTGCCGCCGACAAATCCACATGCAGACCATCAATCTTCAGCTTGGTGATGTTGTCCAGATGATGGGTAATATTATCGAAGTACGTGGTCAGCAGAAGCTTCGGACTACCATGCAGAACCTGATAAGCCAGGTTGAACGACTCAGACCACGCCGCAGGCAGCTCGAGCGCCAGTACCGGCTCATCAATCTGCACCCATTCCACGCCGAGCTTGGCCAGCTTACTCAGGATCTGCTGATAAGCCGTCAGCAAACGCGGTAGCAGTGACAAGCGATCAAAACCCGCTTCTTTCTCTTTACCCAGCCACAGGTAAGAAACCGGTCCCAGCAGCACAGGCTTCACGGCATGACCGGCTTGTTTGGCTTCGGCTACTTCTTCAAACAACTGCTGCCAGCTGACAGTGAACTCGTCATCGGCGCTGAATTCAGGGACCAGGTAGTGGTAGTTAGTGTTAAACCACTTGGTCATATCTGCCGCTGCACATGAACAGCCAGTCGGTGCTTTACCACGGGCAACCCGAAACAGGGTATCAAGATCCGGGAAGCCTTTACGGTGTCGTTTTGGCAGGTGACCAAGCAGCATGCTGGTGCCCAGTACATGGTCGTACCATGCAAAATCACCCACAGAGACAAAATCCAGACCGGCACCAGACTGATCCCCCCAGTGACGATGACGCAGCAGGCTGCCGACTTCTTTCAGTTCTGCCTGGTCAATATCGCCCTGCCAGTATTTTTCCTGAGCAAATTTCAGTTCACGCTGGCTGCCGACTCGTGGGTAGCCAAGGATATGTGTGGTGGTTTTCGTAGTCATAATGATTCTGTCCTTGTTATCGAAATATCGCGGTTATCTGGTTAACGCAACCATTCATCTATCTCAGGTATCTCAGGCATCGCGTTGTTGAGGTAACAATGACTGATGGACAGGGAATCGGGCAATGTCTATTGCCTAAAGTTAATGTTGAACAAATTTCATATTGATTTTGGGTTTTATTATGTTATTTAGCCGTCTAGATGTTTACACCGCCATGATTAACCAGTACATTGGCTGAACATGGAAACCGGCCTGATACAGGCGGGTATGAGCAGAGGGAAAGCCCATTGATTGAAATTAAACATTTGAGAACCCTGACCGTTTTGCGGGACACCGGTTCACTGACCGCCACTGCCAACACCCTTTGCCTGACACAATCTGCCCTTTCCCATCAGTTGAAAGATTTAGAACAACGGTTAGGCAGCCCGCTGTTTTTGCGCAAGACCCGCCCTGTCAGGTTTACCGCCGAAGGAGAAATTTTGCTGCGTCTGGCTGACGAGGTAATTCCCCGGATTGCCAAGGCCGAGCATGAACTGGCGAGCCTGAAGGAAGATGTCAACGGACGGCTGCACATGGCTATTGAATGCCATTCCTGCTTCCAATGGCTGATGCCGGCACTTAAGGAATACCAGATTCACTGGCCAAGTGTTTCTCTCGATTTCTCCTCCGGTTTTGGGTTCGAACCGATTCCCGCCCTGAGCGCCGGGGAGTTGGATCTTGTGATTACTTCAGATATCCAGCCACGCAGTGAAATCCACTATGAGCCGCTGTTTGATTTTGAAATGCGCTTAATTGTGTCCCCTCAATCTCCCCTTGCAGATAAAGCCTGCATTGAGCCGGAAGATCTGGCGGAGCAAACCATGCTCAGCTACCCGGTTCAGAAAAACCGGTTGGACGTGGTTAAACACTTTCTCCAGCCCGCCGGTATCGAGCCGAGCCACTGGAAACAGGCTGACAACACCTTGATGCTGATTCAGATGGTCTCTGCAGGATTGGGCGTTGCAGCACTGCCTAACTGGGCCGTGTATGATTTTGCGCGGCAGGGATTAATCGTCAGCAAGCCGCTCGGTAAGGGGTTATGGCGCCGCCTGTTTGCGGCTATCCGGGCATCGGAACGTGAGCGTCACTACCTGACGGCATTTTTTGCCACGGCAAAACAGCAGTGTCAAACGCATCTGGAAGGAATTAAAGCCGCCTGAGCATTACATTAGTGGCGGAGAATCACATCAGTGGCGGAGCACCGTCGTGACGGCAAGCGGCTCTGTGAAAGGTGCATTGAAGGTAAATCTTGATGCTATGCGATAAAGCCAGCCCGGAGTTGAAGCTGGCCATAGTCTGAAACCAATACAGAATTACCGGTTATTTGACCAAGTTATTTGACCAAGTTATTTGAATTGATTATTGATGGGGTCGTAACGGAAGCCCATCAGCTCCATCTTGGCATTCAGTTCTTCAGAGTCGAGCTCATAACGGCTGGCCAGCTCTTCAAGTGTGGAGCACTCCAGCCGCAGCTTTTCATTGACGATACCGAGAACAATATGACCATCCATGCGCAATAAGTTGTTAATCTCCATGCCTACCCCCTGGTGACGTTCAGCTACTCAGTAAGCTTTTTTACCTAGTAAGCATAGACACTGAGAGACGGAATGAAAAAGCCCCGCCTCACAGTTATCACGTCCGCTTTCACTTCGAACTGAATTCACCGGCTTAGATCATGCTCAGAGCAATACCAGCTGAAAGTTCGCGGACACCACCAGCAACGCGCCAGCCATAACCAGCTGCCATTTGTTGACTGTTTTTCCGCTGAGCAGGTGGAACGCCCACACCAGCAAGCCAATTACCAGCAATGCCAGCGACGCGATCATTGGCTGAATCAGCGTCTGAAGCTGCGCTTCATCCAGTCGGCTTGCCATCCAGAGCAGACAGAGAACACTCACCATCGCACTCGCGAACCCGGCAAACGGCAGCAGACGGTGGAAAGCCTGTAGTCGGGTACGGGCATGCGTCAGCAGAATATGTGCCACCATCGAACCGAACAAGGCAGTCGCCATCAGGCTGAGGGCAATCACCGGCAGTGACATGCCAACCATCACGGCTACCCACACCACAACCGCCAGTACATTTGCCAGATAAAATACTTTCAGCGGCCCGGCATCACGGGTTTTCCCGGTTTTGACCTGCATAGTGAAGTAGCCCACTGCCGCCAGAGGCAAAACGGACAGCGGCTGCGAAAAGGCGGCAATCAGCCAACCAGCCAGCAGAACAGGTAGGGTTTTATGGACACGACCACGCTGACCCGGGCAGATTTCCCCTTTGGTCAGCACCAGAGAAAAAATCAATTGCGTACCCAGCAGCGCAGGAATTAGAAAGATCAATGCGGCATTCATAAGTTGTGGTCTGAAACTAAGAGTCAAAAGTGGCGGCGATCATAGCAATTCCTCATCACGATACCAAATGCCAATGCACGGAATAGATTTTGAACTGCGCATTGATGGCTTTTCGACTAACCACTCAGTTGCATAAAATTCTGTACTGCCCCGTATTTTTTGAATAAGTAGCAAAATTTACACTATGTTTTTGGATCAACATCACTGCACAAATATGCTTGATGGTGAATAATTCGCCTTCACGGAGAAAAACCACAAGCAGTGCGGTTATTACACGTCACCTTAACAATGAGAAGCAACGGAATGCATGAAGCGCCTGGCCAACTGCTAAAGACAATCAAGCTTTATATTCCTGATCTCTGGAGTGCCAAAGCGCATTCTGCCAGCTTTCGTGAAACACGGAGTGGTTACCTGCGCAGCCGGATCACTATGCTGGCTTGCGTGTGGGGCGTTCTGGTTATTGCATGGATTCCGTTTGATCTCCTGTTTCTGCCTTCAGGCCACGGTGAAGCCATTGCCCTGTCCCGCGCGCTGCTGGGAGCATTTCTGTTCGCCCTTGCCCGCGCCAACCACCAACAAACTTCTCTGCGCCACGCCCAACTGTGTATGAGCCTGCTGGTTATCGGGCTGAACCTGTTTTACCTGCACGCTGTGTGGCAACTCGATTTTCCACTGGTGTACAGCGGCTTTATTTACGGCTATACCCTGCTGCCGATTATTCACGTTGCTGTCCTGACCATTCTGCCCGTCACTCTGAAAGAAAGCCTGGGCCTGCTGGCAATTACCGCCGCGACCCAGCTGTATGTCGACCAACAGGCCGGACGGATTTTCACCCCGGAAAACCTCGCCGATTACTGGCTGCAAAATGTGCTCGCGCTGATGGTACTCTGGTCACAGCTCTCCAAGCTCTACATGTTAATGCGCCTGTACCGGCAGGCAACGCTGGATCCGCTTACCGGGGTATACAACCGACGGATGCTGCTGCAGCAGGCGCAAAAAAGCCTGCAGCTGTGCGACATGAAGAAGCAGCCTTTCTCGGTGCTGATCTTCGACATCGATAAATTCAAGCGTATTAACGATACCTGGGGACACAGCACCGGTGATAAAGTGCTGCGTGGTTTTGCTACCTTTTTACAGGGCAACATCCGAAAATCGGATCTGTTTGGCCGCTATGGTGGTGAAGAGTTTGTGCTGTTTCTGCCCAACTGCAATGCTGACAATGCCCAGCAAATCGCCGACCGCATGCTCTCGGCCATCCGTCAGCTTGATTTACCGACAGGCTATGACCAGTCCACTCTACATATCACCACCTCTATTGGTATCGCCTCCTATACCAGCGGCGACACGCTCTCTTCCATGATGGAAAGGGCCGACCGTGCCTTATATGAGTGCAAAGATTCCGGGCGCGACTGTGCCCGCTACCACTCCGTGGGCTACCGTTATGCTGGTGACGAACGCCGCAAAGCAGTGGCTTGAAGCACTGCGACACAGACTTATCAGGTAATACTCATCACTCATCACTCATCACTCATCACTCATCATTAAATGCTCGTAAACGCCCAGCCATGCCTGTTTTCATCCCATATTCGGAACATATACTTATTTTGATTGCGCTATTGCGGGCAAACACCTGCTCCTAAGTGTCACTTTTTTGTGATCATACTCTTATAATCACTATTAAATTTTCGTTTGAACGCTCGAACGCTCATTAGTCTGCTTTTGATCAAGAAAGTCCGACGTATTCCTTGGCATATTATCCTCATGGAAAATAAGGATTCGTTCCTTTTCTGATATTCAGAACAGACAAATAAGCGAAAACGAACATGACTAGTTGGTTTGAAACAGATGTTGTGATCATCGGTGGCGGTGCAACAGGGACAGGTATCATGCGTGACTGTGCCTTACGGGGCATTCGCTGTATTCTGGTCGAAAAAGACGACTTAGCGTCAGGCACTACCGGCCGAAACCACGGCCTGCTCCACTCCGGTGCACGCTATGCCGTCACCGATCAGGAGTCCGCCCGGGAGTGTATTCAAGAAAACCGCATTCTCAAGAAAATCGCCCGACACTGCGTGGAAGATACCCAGGGGCTGTTCATTTCACTGCCGGAAGATGACCTTGCCTTTCAGCAAACCTTTATCAGCGCCTGCCAACAGGCCGATATTGATGTTGAGCAGCTGACACCACAGGAAGCGCTGCGCTATGAACCCAACTGTAACCCCAACCTGATTGGCGCGGTAAAAGTACCGGATGGCACCCTCGACCCGTTCCGTCTGGCGGCCTCCAACGTCCTTGATGCTGTTGAACACGGCGCTCGCTTATTTAACCACACGCACGTTACCGGCCTGATCCGCAACGGTGCTCAGGTGTGCGGTGTGAAATGTCTGAATCTCAAAACCGGACAGGCGTTTGACATTCATGCCAAACAAGTCATTAACGCAGCCGGTATCTGGGGCCAGCAAATCTGTGAATATGGCGATCTGTCGATCAAGATGTTCCCAGCCAAAGGATCATTGCTGATCCTTGATTACCGCATCAACAATCTGGTGATCAACCGCTGCCGCAAACCATCAGATGCCGACATTCTGGTACCGGGCGATACCATTTCACTGATTGGCACCACCTCCGAGCGGATCGATTACGACAAGATTGATGACTTGCATGTCACTCATAAAGAGATTGATATTCTGCTGGAAGAAGGCACCAAACTGGCACCAATTATGGCGAACACCCGGGTACTGCGTGCCTACGCCGGGGTGCGCCCGCTTGTCGCCGTGGATGGCGATACCAGCGGACGCAATATCAGCCGCGGTATCGTGCTGCTTGATCATGCTGAACGCGACGGTCTGGACGGTTTTATCACCATTACCGGTGGTAAGCTGATGACTTATCGCATGATGGCGGAATGGGCGACCGATCTGGTTGCCAAAAAACTGGGCAACACCACCCCGTGCACCACACATGAGCGCCAGCTCCCTGGCTCAGCTCAGCACGCAGTCAAAAAATCACACACCGCCAGCCTGGCAAAACCAGTGTACCAGTCGGCGTATTACCGCCATGGTGAACGCGCCGAGAAGTTCCTGAGCAATGACAAGAAAAGCCAGGCGGTAATTTGTGAATGTGAAATGGTCACCTGTGGCGAGGTGGAATACGCCATTAAAGATCTGGATGTACATAACCTGGTTGACCTGCGCCGCCGCACCCGCATCGGCATGGGGCCTTGTCAGGGTGAGCTCTGTTCATACCGTGCCGCCGGGCTGTTTTCCGAATACGGCAATCAATCAGGCAATGCGTCAAGCCACCTGCTGAGCGATTTTCTGGAAGAACGCTGGAAAGGCATTAAACCTGTTTTTTGGGGCGATGCGCTGCGTGAAAGTGAATTTACCTACTGGATTTATGAAGGCCTGTTTGGCGTCAGCGACCTGCCGGAGCAACAGCCACCACACATCAGCACAAACGGCCAGCAGCCAGCCACTGACCATACAGATTCCATCCGCCGCCCAGCTCACAACGAGGAAACAGCATGAATTTTGACAGCATTATCATTGGTGGCGGTGTTGCCGGCCTCAGCTGTGCCATTCGCTGCGCGGAAGCGGGACTAAAAACGGCTGTGATTGCCGCAGGTCAGAGCGCCCTGCACTTCTCTTCCGGCTCTGTCGATGTTCTCAGCCGCCTGCCAGACGGGTCAGCCGTTTCACAGCCGTTTGCGGCCTTCGAGGCGCTGGCTGCACAGGCACCAGAGCATCCTTACAGTTATCTGGGGGCTGAGCGCACTCAATCGGCCCTGGCTTGGTACACCGCAATGATGGCCGAGTGCGGTGTGTATCTTGACGCGTTACCTGACGGTCAGAACCACGCGCGAGTAACCCCAATGGGAACGTTTCGCGCCACATATCTGTCACAACAGAGCACTTTCCTGTTTGATTTACAGCACCCGGCTCAGGGGCTGTCATCCGTGGCGCTGGTGACCATTGATGGTTTCCGTGACTTCCAGCCGCAGCTAGCTGCGGACAACCTCGCCAGACACCCGGCCTTTGCCGGAGTCGCCATTAAAACCGCGGCCATTGAGCTGCCGGGGTTTGAAACCATGCAGCGTAACCCGTGTGAATTCCGCTCAATTGATGTGTCACGGGTGCTGCGGGATGAAAGCAAGCTGCATGTCTTCGCGAAAACCATGATTCAGCAAGTCGGCAAAGCGGATCTGGTCATTCTGCCGGCGGTGTTCGGTAACGGGGATGGCGCGGCAACCATCAAACTGCTGGAAGGGCTGACCGGTTTCCGGATTTGTGAAATCCCGACGATGCCGCCTTCCCTGCTCGGTATCCGGTTGGAAGAGGCCATGAAATCTCGCTTCAAACAGCTGGGTGGTCTGCTGCTGACCGGTGATGAAGTAACCGGCGGTGATGTGGAAAACGGCGAGCTAAAACGCATCTATACCCGTCATCACGAAGACATGCCGCTGTGCGCGTCGACGTTCCTGCTGGCCTCCGGCAGTTTTTTCAGTCGCGGCCTGCATGCTGACCGCAAACAGATGAAAGAGCCGGTTTTCGGGCTGGATATGGCACAGCCGGATCTACCGCGTGAACAGTGGTATCAGGATCAGTTCTTTACCCGTAGCGGCCACCCCTTCATGAAAATGGGTGTGCAGTGCAACCCGGCCTTAAACCCTTCCCGCCGTGGCGAGACGATTGGCAACCTCTTCTGCGCTGGTGCCATTCTGGCTCACTATGATCCGGTGAGCGAAGGCTCCGGCTCCGGGGTCGCCATTGCCACTGGCTATCAGGTCGCCGAAGCCATGATCCGCCAGTATCAGCTGCGCAATGGCCTTGCTCTCAACGAACATGTTTCAAACGAACAAGATGTAAAACAACCAGATTCACCACAACCAGTACCAGAAAGGACACCCGCATGAGCCTAGTGAAACGAGATACCAGCTTTGATCAATGCATCAAGTGTACTGTTTGTACCGTTTACTGCCCGGTCGCCAAAGCGAACCCTCAGTACCCTGGCCCAAAACAATGCGGGCCGGACGGTGAGCGTTTGCGTCTGAAAAGTCCGGACTTTTACGATGAAACCCTGAAGCTGTGCACCAACTGTAAGCGGTGTGAAACCGCCTGTCCGTCCGGCGTAAAAATCGGTGATATGATTGCGGTGGCGCGTGATGAGCACGGTAAAAAAGCACTGAATATCAAGACCATTCGGGATTTTGTACTGAGCCATACTGATCTGATGGGCTCCGCTGCTACACCCTTTGCCCCAATCGTGAACACCATTACCGGTATGAAATCGGTGAAAAAGATCATGCATCACACAATCGGGGTGCATGACCACAAAACCCTGCCGAAATACTCACACGGTACATTCCGGCGCTGGTACAAGCAAAACTGCACCAGTCAGGCGCTGTATCCGGAGCAGGTTCACTACTTCCACGGTTGTTACGTGAACTACAACCACCCTCAGCTGGGGAAAGATTTTATCAAGGTCATGAATGCCATGAGCATTGGCGTTCAGCTGGTAGAAAAGGAAAAATGCTGCGGTGTGCCGCTGATTGCCAACGGGTTCTTCGATAAGGCGAAAAAGAACGCCCGCCTTAACGTGAACAGCTTTGTCGAAGCAGTTGAAAAGTATGACGCTCCGATTCTGTCGACCTCTTCAACCTGCTCGTTTACCCTGAAAGAAGAGTATCCGCATGTCCTGAAAGTCGACAACAGCCAGGTCGCCAACCGCATTGAGTATGTGACCCGCTATCTGCTCAAGCAGTTTATGAATGGCCGGATGCCGAAGCTGAATCCTGTAAACAAAAAAGTGGTGTACCACACACCGTGTCACCTAGAACGCACCGGCGGCAGCCTGTACACCATCGAGTTGCTGAAAATGATTCCGGGGCTAGAGCTGCAGGTACTGGACAGCCAGTGTTGTGGCCTGGCCGGGACTTATGGCTTTAAAACGGAAAACTATGACACCTCGATGGCCATCGGTAATGATCTGTTCCGGCAAATCAATCGGGCCAAAGCGGACTTTGCTATTACGGACTGCGAAACGTGCAAATGGCAGATTGAAGAAAACAGTGAGCTGGAGGCCATTCACCCGGTTTCCCTGCTGGCGATGGCATTAGCCTGATAACCCTCATCCCGGACGGTTCGTTCCCCGATAAACCGTCCGGGATATTTCTTCTTACTTGCTACTTGCTTTGTGTTGAACTGCTTTTACTACTTTTCTACTTACCTAGGCTGCCTCTATTTGTGAATGCTCTAACTGAGTGTTTTAGCTAGGGGCTTAATTAATTGGCAGTTCATTGCCGGTCGGAGTCTGATTAGACTGTTTTGCCAGCATAAAACACAGCAGCAAAAGAATCAGATACAGCACACTGCCTCCGGCTATCACCCCATGCCAGCCATAATGCTGCCAGCAGTAAATCAGATAAAACCCACCCAGGCTGCCCCCCGCGTAATAGTGAACCAGATACAACGCCGTGGCCGTGGCCTTGGCCGATTTTGCCCGCTGGCTTACCCAGCCATAAGCCAGTGAGTGAGTAAAAAATGCCCCTGAACTGATTAACAGCAAACCGACCACAATGGCAGCTATCGACTCTAGTGCTGCAACCCACATCCCCACAGCACTCACCACCGTTCCCAACACCATACCCGGAATGGTGCGGAAATGCTGGGTCCAACGCCCGCTGAGCTTGGCGGATAATGTGCCACTCAGGTAACAAAGAAAAATCATGGATGCCCAGCTGACCGGCACCGAATAAGGTTCAGCGACCAACCGGAACCCCATAACGGTATACAGGTTCACAAACAGGGCGAAGTTGACCCCGCCAATCAGCATCGCAATCCGTAGCACCGGGTTACGTAAATGGTGAAAAACACTGAGTGTCTGCTGCCGCAACTGGCCGGTCGACGGCGTAAAGTGCGCCTGCTTCGGCAACAGGAAATACACCAGAATCGCTACCAGCAGGCTAAATACTGCCATCACCAACGCCGCGCCCTGCCAGCCAAACTGTTCAGATAAAAAGCCGCCGCTGATACGACCAATGATACCGCCCAGCGAGTTTGCGCTGATATACCCGCCCACGGCCAGCATCAGGGCTCGCGGAGTAAACTCTTCGGCCATGTATGCCACAGCCACAGCCGCAAAACCCGCCAGCGCGGCACCCATGAGAGCCCTCGCCAGACTGAGCGTCAGCAACGAATCAGCCATGACCATCAGACTGCCAATCACCGGTACCATCGCCAAGCTGATCAGCATAACTTCCCGGCGACCTACCCGCTCAGACCAGACCGCCCAAGGTACCAGAGTCAGAGCAAGGGCAAACGTGCTGGCCGCCACCAGCCAGTTCACCTGGGTCGCGCTGGCGGAAAACGTGTCAGCCATCATCGGCAGCATCGGCTGGAATAAGTAAAGATTACAAAATATCAGGAACGACCCCAGACATAGCGCGAAGCTGGCTCGCCGGTATGCTGCGGTTTTAATATCAATCATGACCACACACTCAGAGGAAGGAACTGAGAAAACAGTAGCAATTCCTTAACGATAGTGAAAATATATTAAAACTATCACCTTCATAAACAATCGATATGGATATCCGACAACTGACCTATTTCGTGGCCGTTGCTGAAACACGCAACGTTACGCAGGCGGCAAAGAAACTGCACATCGCTCAGCCGGCGCTGAGCGTTGCGATCAAAAAGCTCGAAAGCCAGCTTGATCTGACCCTGTTTGACCGCAAAGACAGACGCATTATTCTGACGCCAGAAGGTGAAGTACTGCTACACCATGCCCGCCTTATCCTGCAACAGGTCAATGATGCCAATACCGCCCTGAAAGAACTGAAAGGGCTGGCAAAAGGTGAAGTGCGCCTCGGACTCCCCAGCATGCTTGGCTCTTACTATTTCCCGGAAATTCTGATGGGCTTTAAAAGTCAGTATCCGGACCTCAAACTGACGATTGTGGAAGCCGGTACAGAGTCCATCCGCAGGATGTTGCTGAGTGGCGAGCTGGATCTTGGCATTATTCACTGTCTGGAAACCCCGGATAGCCTGGAGACAGAACACCTGCTCAGCTCGCAGATGGTCGCCGTCGTCAGCGAGGACAACCCGCTTGCCAAGCAAACCAATCTGGATTTCGACACCTTTTTTGCTCAGGAACTGGCAATGTTCAAACCCGGCTACTTCCATCGGGAGTTCATAGATCGCTTTTGCCAGCAACACCACTTCACGCCCAATATCGCATTTGAAACCAACCTGCTGCCGTTGATCCTGAAAATCGTCCGACGCGATTTTGCCATTACGGCACTGCTGGAAATGGTGACTCAGCATGAAAGCGGTCTGGTGCCCTTGCCGTTTAGTGAACCGGTGTACCTGAATATCGCCATTGCCTGGCGTAAACACGGTTATTTGTCACTCGCGGATCGGGCGTTTATGGAATTTATGAAAAAAGCACGCTAAGTGTGCCACCCCAAAAAAAGTTGTCCCGGCGGCGGCTGAATAGTTAATACCGGTAACGAAATGGCCGCCCTGTTCTACAAGTTTTTTGTTCAAATTGGCCAGAAGTGACGGCAGATCACTGGTACCTGTTTTGTCAGGAAAGCCAGATGCCGCTGCCTGCAAAAAATTACCACTCCTGTCCTGTTCGCATCTACAGTTGATAATGCACGGGATAACCCGATGGAACAAAAAGAACAATAAGATGGACTGCTGACTGACGGTTCACTGCCAAGGTGTTCTCCGATGACCAGCTTTTATGTAGAAGAGGGACAACCATGAGAAAGAACCGTCATGTGACTAACCGTGAGGTGGTGCTTGATCAACAGGCTCAACTGGTGACAACCACAGATTTGCAGGGTGTCATCACCTATGCCAATGAAGAGTTTGTCAGTGTCAGCGGTTATCACGCTGATGAACTAGTCGGCCAGCACCACAACATTATTCGCCACCCTGACATGCCTCGGGAAGCGTTCGCTGATCTCTGGCAACACCTGAAAGAAGAAAAACCCTGGCGTGGCATTGTCAAAAACTGCTGTAAAGACGGCAGCTACTATTGGGTTGATGCCTATGTCACCCCACTTTACGATAACAACCGGTTGAGCGGCTATCAGTCAGTCAGGCGTAAACCCACCCCTGAGATGATCACCACAGCCACCCGCATTTATCAGCAACTCAATGCCAGAAAGAATCCCTACTCGTTTTCCCTTAAACCTCCGGTCAAACTGGCTCTGACCACCCTGCTCACCATCAGCTCACTCCTGGCGTCGCATTTTTACCTGACGGAGTATCAGGCATTAGCAGGTTTGATCCCACTGGCCATGGTCTTCATTCTGTTTCGAGAAGAGCTGTTCAGCACCCCGAGTTTCTTCCGCCAGCTCAGTCAGAGTTATGACAGTCTGACCCGCATCATATACAGCGGCGACAGCATGAAGTCGATCGCGGATTTTCACTTACAGCTCAATGACGCTCGCAACAAAACCGTTCTCGGACGGATTGATGATGTCTCTCAGACCCTGAAAGTGGTGGCAGACAACCTGACCCGAGAAACGGAAGAGATGCGGGAGTCCATCACCCAGCAAGACAGCGACACCCAGATGATTGCCTCTTCCATTACTCAACTGTCAGCCGTCGCCAGAGAAATTGCGCAGAATACCCAGCTGACCAGCGAGAAAGCCATGATTGCCCAGCAACAGTGCGCTGATACCACTCAGGTGCTGGATGTCACTCAGAACAATATCAACGAACTGGCCATCGAGACCGAAAATACGGCGCAAACCGCCAAATCACTGGTCAAAGTGTCTGATCAGATCGAAACCATGATGATGGAAATTCAGGGCATAGCAGAACAAACCAACCTGCTGGCATTGAATGCGGCAATTGAAGCGGCCCGCGCCGGTGAGCAAGGCCGCGGCTTTGCGGTAGTTGCAGACGAAGTACGGGCGTTGTCACAACGAACCCATGGCGCTACCGAAAAAATTCAGGCCAGCATCGAAGACATTAACGCCACCCTGACCCACTGGCAGTCAACCACCCAGATCAGCATCGCCAAAACTCAGGAATGTGTCGATAACACCAACGCCACCGCCGAGAAAATCCGGGCGGTAGTCGCGATGGTCGATGAGATTGCCGAAATTTCCACCCAGATTGCCACCGCCGCGGAAGAGCAAGGCACAGTATCGGTCGAAATCAGTAACAACGTGCATCAAATTTCTGATACTTCCAACCGAAACCTGGCGCGTATGGAAACCATGAAGCAGGGTGCCGGTATGTTGAAAGAAAAAATGATGATGCTGGAAGGGCTTGGCAAGTCCTTTGGATAAACCGGGCTGGCTACCTTCCCGCTTTTTTATCACCTCCTCCCTGCTGCCGATTCCCCGGTAACAGGGAAAGCAAAAGCAAAAAGTTGCGTTTCCACCATATGCATCCACACTGATAATGCATCTATCAACTGATGAGGATCAGAGCATGGCTAAAGATAAAGATTTAGTGAACTTTGGTGAGGAACATGAGCTGAACAGTCGCCTGAAGAGTATGGGCAAACGGCAGACTCAGGACAATCGCAACAAGCTCAAAGAGTTAGGAACACAGGTCAAACAGGAATTAGGCAAACGCGTGCTAACTCATGATGAACTGCGAAGCGCCATGGAAGCCCATAAAGAAATGTTCGAGTAGCCTCTTTAGAGTGTAAACCCGATACACCCGCCGTTGATTCACCGCTTATACATCGACTTTGGCTAAGTACATTCATTGCCACATTAACGGCTTCAGCTATCGCGACAATAATACGACGTCTACCGCGCCCTCAACGAGAGCAAACCGTCCTCGTTACAGGGCGCACATTTGCCCAAAAAAGATAAGAAAAAGAAAAAGAAATTTGTAGCGAGCCAACCGCTTGCAAGCGGGTTTGTTGCAGAATATTTTTCAACGCCACTCTATCCCTACCTGTTCGCAGCGAGCCTCCCTCTCCTTCGGTTCGTCTTTTATTCATGCCCGACAAATCTTCTGCATATCCCAACCAGCCTCAGCGCGTTTGTTAGTAGGCGAGCATTATTCCGTTACACCCGTCAAAACGACGTATAGTTAACTGACTGCGAAATTATCTGGTGCGAAGCAACTCTGTAAGCTGGTTTTCATGACTGCAGTAAAAACCGTAAAAACCACACTTAACGCCAGAGAAAAACCGTAAAAATAATAGGTTTTACCGGCTTTCAACCCCTTACAGATTAAGGGCTAGATAGTTGTTTTGCGAGGGGCTATAATTCCCGCCTTCAAAATTTGAGGTCAATCTATGCGCACTGAAGTAACACCTATTAACAGCTATCCGAAATACTGGGCGGAATGCTACGGCACAGCCCCTTTCCTCCCGACGAGCCGGGAAGAGATGGACGCCCTAGGCTGGGATAGCTGCGATATCATCATTGTTACCGGTGATGCTTATGTTGACCACCCGAGTTTTGGTATGGCTGTTATTGGCCGGGTACTGGAAGCGCAAGGCTTCCGCGTCGGTATTCTGGCTCAGCCGGACTGGAACTCAAAAGAACCGTTTATGGCTCTGGGCAAGCCAAATCTGTTTTTCGGCATTACCGCCGGAAACATGGATTCCATGATCAACCGCTACACCGCTGACCGTAAACTGCGTCATGATGATGCGTACACTCCAAATAACGAGGGTGGCAAACGTCCTGACCGCGCAGTACTGGTGTACTCTCAGCGTTGCCGTGAAGCCTACAAAGATACTCCGATTGTGTTAGGGGGTATTGAAGCCAGCCTGCGTCGTCTTGCGCATTACGATTACTGGTCTGACAAAGTTCGCCGCTCGGTACTGTTTGATGCCAAAGGGGACATCCTGCTGTTTGGTAACGCCGAACGCGCCCTGATTGAAGTCGCGCACCGTCTGGCTGATGGTGAAGATATCACCACCATGACCAACATTGCCGGTACTGCCGTTATTCTCAAAGAGCTGCCAGCCGGTTACAAAGAGATTGACTCCAGCCGTATTGAGAAACCGGGCAAGGCAATGCCGATGCCAAACCCTTACGCGACGGAAGAAACCTGCGCGACGAACAAAGACGCCAAAGCCGAAGAAAAAGCAGCAGTGGCTGAAGCCAAGCCATTCACGATTCAGCCATCGCGTCATGACTCAAAAACCACGGCTGTGCGCCTGCCGTCTTACGAAAAGCTGCGTAATGACCGTATTCTGTACGCACACGCCAGCCGAATCATGCACCTGGAAGCGAACCCTTACTCTTCCCGCGCGCTGATTCAGCGTCACGGAGATCGCGAGCTGTGGGTAAACAAGCCGCCAGTTCCGCTGACAACAGAAGAGATGGACTTCGTCTTCGGCCTTCCTTATGCCCGTGTTCCTCACCCGATGTACGGCAAAGCGAAGATCCCGGCGTATGACATGATCAAAACCAGTGTCAACATTATGCGCGGCTGTTTTGGCGGCTGTTCGTTCTGTTCGATTACTGAGCACGAAGGACGGATTATTCAGAACCGCTCTCATGAGTCGATCCTCAACGAGCTGGAAGAAATCCGCGACAAAGTACCGGGCTTTACCGGCACAATTTCAGATTTGGGTGGCCCGACAGCCAACATGTACCGTCTGGGATGTTCTGATCCGAAAGCCGAAATAAACTGCCGTCGTCCGTCATGTATCTTCCCGGATATCTGTAAGAAACTGGATACCGACCACAAACACACCATTGACCTGTACCGTAAGGCACGTCAGGTGAAAGGCATTAAGAAGATCATGATCGCCTCAGGCGTACGTTATGACTTGGCCATTGAATCGCCGGAGTACATCCGTGAGCTGGTTACCCACCACGTCGGGGGTTACCTGAAGATTGCACCGGAGCACACCGAGAAAGGGACTCTGGATCTGATGATGAAACCGGGTATGGGTACCTATGACCGCTTCAAAGAGCTGTTTGACAAATACAGTAAAGAAGCCGGTAAGAAACAGTACCTGATCCCTTACTTCATTTCGGCGCACCCGGGTAGTACTGACGAAGACATGCTTAACCTGGCCTTGTGGCTGAAACAAAACGATTTCCAGTGCGACCAGGTACAGAACTTCTACCCGTCTCCGATGTGTAACGCGACGGCGATGTACCACTCTGAAACGAACCCGCTGAAACGCGTGAAATACAAACAGCGTGAAGATCTGTTTGTTGCCAAGGGCGACCGTCAGCGCCGCCTGCATAAGGCGCTGCTGCGTTACCATGATCCGGCAAACTGGCCGCTGATCCGTGAAGCGCTGCTTAATATGGGTAAAAAGCACCTTATCGGCAGCCGCCCAGAGTGTCTGGTACCGGAAGAAGGCAGCGATGCCGAACTGACTCCAGCGCAACGTCGTGGCTCCAGCCGCCACGGAGCGAAGCGTTTCGCGACCAAACACCCTAACCAGCCGGATATCCGTAAAGACGGACAACGTGGTCAGGGCAGCAGTCACCAGGGGCAATCAGCTCGAGGTGGAGACAGCCAAGCCCGTAGCGGTAATGGCCCAGCTCGCGGCGGTAACGGACCAAAAGCCGGTAACAAGCCAGGCGCTTCAAAAGGTCAGGCACAAGGCAATGGCCAAAAGCCAAAGAGCAAAGGGTCGTTCAGCGGAAAACCATCATCCCGCAACGGCAACGGTAAGCCGGCACGAGCGAAAGCACGGTAATCGGCCCGAGTTTTCGGCATCCGTCCGATCACATCAATAAGCAAACAGCCCGCACGATGCGGGCTGTTTCTTTTTGGAATTAACGACCTTGGGTTTTACTCACGGAACGAGAAAATACGTGAATCTCGCATCCGTTTAGCATCAATGTCGCATCAATTCAGAGGCCATTAGTATCACCACCAGCACGACAATGATCGCACCAAAAACCAGTACCACTTTATGCTGGGTTTTCTCATCGAGGTACTTTACAGCCAAGCCACCGAGCAGCAGCAAAATGACAATCACCGCCAGTTTTAACATCTCTGCCCCTCTAAAATGCGTTCCGTATCTTTAGCTTAGCAAACCGTCCGCCCGAATTTTGCAAGCCGGATCATACTTCAACCTGTGTCATCAGCGATAATTCGGCATACAGTTCAGGCCGGAAATACACCAGCTGATTTTTACCCTGCGCCTTCGCCCGGTACAACACCCGATCCGCCCGGGCTATCGAGATTTCGACATTCTCGGCCACTTTCGCAACACCGATACTCACGGTAATACAGCAGCGCTTGGTCCCGTTGGCGATCAGGGTACTGGCAATGGTTTTACGCAACCTTTCCAGTTTCTGCACCACAGCCTGCTCATTCGGCACCGTCAGCAGCACTGCGAACTCTTCTCCCCCGTAACGCGAAACCACACTGTGCTGGTCAAAACTGTCTTTCAGCACCCCGGCAATACTCAGAATGACCTGATCACCAAACAAATGCCCATGGGTATCATTGATACGCTTAAAGTCGTCGATATCGATCATCGCCAGATAGTAGCAATCAGAGCCGCGACACAGTTGATGGTTGATCTGTTCACGCAGATAAACCTTATTCATCAGGCCGGTCATCGCATCTTTGCTTTGAATGCGCTGGCTCAACATGACGTGATTAAGCGCACTCTGCGCGTAGTTCTGAACAATTCCGGCAAATAACGGGAAGAAAAAGCGCACGTTGTGGACATACAGCAAACCAATCAGCTGGTTTTTCTGCGTCAGCGGAATACGGATACACGGCTGATATTGCACTATTTCATGTTCAAACCCGGCCTGCTCGTGCGGTGAGACCAGGCGAATCCTCTGCAGTTCTCCTTTCAGAGCCACCACAACCTGCTTTTCTGTGATAACGATCGTGCCATCCGCCGACTCATATTCCTGATTATAGGCATCATGAATGAGCAAGGTGATCCCGTTACAGGTCACCAGATCATTCACCATATCCAGCAAATGAGCGGTCAATTCCGAGGGGGTGCTGACATCGTTCAGGTGGCGTCCGTCAAGGTTAATCCGGTACGTGACATAGCCAACCAGCACCAGAATCGCAATCATCCCGACCAGACCGGCAGAAACCGCACCGAGACTCAGGGTACGCTTGATAAGATCTGCCACACTGGTGCCGGACAACACGATCCAGTCATATGATGGCGTAATATCGTACACACTGAATTTAAGCTGGCCGTCATACTGATAAGAGCCAATATAGCCACTTCGATGGCCGTCCTGGATTGTCTGGAGCATAGCAGGGGTGACGCTCACCGATGGTGTGCCTACTCTGCTGGGGTCCGGGTGCATCACAATCCGGCCGGTCTGAGCTTCCACGGCGTACACGTAACCACTGTTCAGGGTTTTTAACAGCGACAGATTTTCATACAGGCTGTCAGCATCAACTTCCAGAATCAGGCGGGCATCGTGATCGCCTTCAACGGTAATCACGCGAACCAAAGCCACAGACCACTGTTCGGTACTGCTGCTCCAGTAAATCGGTGTGATATAGGTTTCGCCGGGAGCCGCATCGGCATTAAACCACGGCCGCTGCCGGACACCTTCTTCGGCATCCACAATCTGAAAACCGCCGGTTGCATAAAAACTGCCCTTCACCAGCACACCAACCTCCAGAAATTTGGGCTGGTTATCGACCATTTCCTGCGCGGCAGCAATCAGGTGATCAGTATCCCCGCTGTATTGCCACAATCGTTCCAGCAAAAGGAGATGCGCTTCTGCTGAAGAAAAATGCTGCTCGAGATATTCTTTCGCCAGATTCACATTTGCGCTTGCCTGACGAATCGCCTCATCCTTGGTGTGCTTGTACTCTGCGTATCCTACATAAACTAATAAACCGATAACAAAGATAAAAATAGGGAGAATAAGCTTAATTAACGTTTTCGGCTTTATTTTTCTCATCGGTTCTTAATAACCTGCTTCATATTTCTTTTGTGTGGTATTTCAACTTATTGCTGGCGCATATTATCCACAAAATATGAAAAACTTCTTTGATATGTTCAAAGTAGCCTATCAATTAGTGACATATCCCACATTCAGAACGTTAATTACAGGATAGTCATTAAATAAAAAACACAGGCTGCGAATATTCGCAGCCTGTGTTATCAATAGAACAAACTTTATATTAACAACGAAGACAGTCTCGTTATCAGATCTCGAACATCGGATAATCTTTCAGCGCCGGAATCTTTTCATGTAGCGCCTGCTCTTCCTGAGCCAGTCCCTGCATGGAGTCACACACATTTTCCGCTTTTTCGGCAACATCCGCACTGCGTATTTTAATTTGATTTTCCATACTGGATTTCAATTCCGACATTTTATTTTGAAACTCAGTGAAATTCAGTTCACCTTCTTTCATTTCTTCTTTTAATTCCGAAAACACCGCAGACATTGACGCACCACTTAAACGTTGCATCACCTGTTCAAACTCTTCTTTCCAGCTGGTTTCAGCCGTTGTAAAAATATCAGCCGGCATTACAAACTGATCATCCTTGTAGAACTTTTCCCGCGCTTTGAGGGTATATTCGTCCACCAGTTTGTCGACTTCCGTAAATGCCTCATTACTGTCGAAAGCGGATGCCAGCTCGGCAATAACCGATTTAGCCATGCTGCTACCTTCTTCCGCAACCGCGGCCACCTGTGGCAAATATTGCTGAACATGCTGGCTGTAAGCTTCAACAGCTTTTTGCTGGGCATCATCCAGGGTGACTCGTTGCCCATTGATGTACAGCTGATAATTTTCATCAATCAGCACTTTCGGCTGTTGTTCCTGATACAACGAAACGGTGTTGTCGACAATATGAATATCATTCCTGACATCCACCGGGCACGTTTGTGCCTGCGCGCCAAACGACGCTCCTATGACAACCAGAGCCAACATTGAATGCTTAATAGTCATTTCCATAACAAACCGCTTTTTACCACAAGAATGAACATAATGTCATAAGTTTTACCGCAGTCAACATGCGCTATTTTGCCAGTGATTTTCGCCGGAAACGTAAAGAAATAGTCAGAATGTAAGGGTTACCCTTAATACAGATAGGTATATACTAGCGATTGAATTTGCTAACAGACTAATACCGTGGAAAAAGTAGCCATTTTCGTCGATGTCCAGAACATCTACTACACCGTCAGAGATGCCTATGGGGCTCACTTTGACTACAACGCATTCTGGGCGGAGGCCACCCAAGACCGCACCGTGGTAGCGGCCTACGCATACGCCATTCATCGTGGCGATGAAAAACAACGCCAGTTTCAGAATATCCTGCGTGGAATCGGGTTTGAGGTGAAACTGAAACCGTTTATTCAGCGCAGTGACGGCTCCGCCAAAGGCGACTGGGATGTGGGCATTACCATTGATGTGCTGGAACACGCGCCTGATGTCGACCGTATTATTCTACTTTCCGGTGACGGTGACTTCGACCTGCTGGTTGAAAAGGTACAGTCAAAGTACGGCATTGATGTTGAGATCTATGGTGTACCCGGTTTAACGGCCACTTCACTGATCCAAACTGCGCATGCGTTTCGCGAAATCGAAGAGACACTGCTGTTGCAACGGTAGCTGGCTGGGCCGGATCAAATGGCCGAGTGAAACGAGTGAGAAAAGAGATCGCGCAGACATCCAAGGCTAAATCAGAGTCAACAAAAACATGGGGAGCCTTTAAGGCTCCCCATGTTGATCCTGCTTATCATGACGTGCGTCGGAATGACCGCCATTTTCCAGTGTAGCGTGAACTGTTGCTATTAAGTATCACTATTAACAGGAGTGATGTTTGCTCAGTGGCCAGGAGAGATACCTTAACCGTTCTGCCAGTTGGCTGACATACTCAGCTCATACTGTTCACGACACCTCTTCAGTGCGCCCGCCATCATCTTCAGCGGTACAATCACGAAATACAACGATGCAACTACCACCATCGCCGGGTCGGCGTACACCGCGTATTCTTCCATCCCCACATAGGTCAGCAGAGACGCCACGATAAAGCCAGCCATCACGGCGGCACTGATCACCGTATCCATCAGCCATTGTTTAGACTCGGCTGTCACCAGCGCAGATTGAGCTTTCTTGCCATAGCGCACCATCACCATGTAGGAAGCGATACAACCCACTACGTTTACAACCCCAAACAACAGCGCCAGACCGGCATCAACTTCACGGCCGCCGGATATCATTGCCGATACTGCCGAGCTGAATGAGAGCGCACACATCAGTGCAATAACCAGCCCTTTAAATGCAATTACACCTGGCTCAATCATGCCAAGACGCGGGTTCTTACGCGCTTTTGGCGAACGGATATATGACGCGGCTGCCAGCGAAACAAGGGTAAGCGCCAGGCTGACCAGCGAGTACGCCCCGTCGAACACAATCACCAGCGAGCCCATCCATAAACCGAGCCCGATACCCATCAAGGCGAAAAATAAGGCAGAAATTGTAGAGAACTTTAATAGTTTTCGTTCTAAAGATACATTGCATAGCATATAAACCTCGATGCTAACGATTTTTCGTCAGCTTTTATTCGATTTTGTGGAACTGAAACTAATCATAGCGGGGGTTTTCACATGGTGATAATCACTCAGCGACGAGTTTTTCGTCGCAAGACTCGACAAGGGTGGGTTTTTCAGCAGACAATGTGTTTTGACATAAACAGTTTTCGAGGTTCAGCAAGGTGAAAGTCAATCAACTGGCCATGTTTCTTGCCACCAGCGATACCGGCTCGATTGCCGAGGCAGCACGTAAACTTGGTAAAAGCCGTACCACCGTCAGTTCGTCCCTGAGCGCGCTGGAAGATGAGCTGGGGGTTCAGCTGCTGGAACGCACGGGAAACCAGGTCACGCTGACAGCGGTGGGAGAGGCAATCAAAAACGACTGTGAACGCATGGTGATGATTGCCGGGGATATCACGGCACGCTGCGACCAGCATATTAAGGGTGTGGAATCGGTGCTGCGCATCGCCCGGGATGACGCGCTACCGGAGTCATTCTGGCGTCAGTTGATCCACGATATGAGCCAGCATTTCCCCAACACCAGCGTGTCGGTCTATATGGCACCGCCACCGGAGTTGGATGACATGGTCGAACAGAACATGGTTGACATTGCCTACTGCCTGCTTCCATTCACCCGCCGTATGACCAATAACCACCACATCAAGCTGGGTGAAATCAGAATGATGACCGTGGCCCATAGCGCCCACCCGCTTTCCAAACTCAGTCAGGTGGTGAACTCAGATTTGGCCCGGTACACCGAATTTACCCTGTCGGCCATTGATGACGAGGGCTTGCACGCGGTATCTCCGGCTTCAGGGAATTACATTGCCTTGCCCTTTTATGAGCACCTGCGCAACGCCGTGCTGGACGGAACCGGCTGGTCAAACGTACCGTCAGTGCTGATTAACCCGTATCTGCGGGACGGCAGCGTCAAAGTACTGAATCACGATCAGGCAATGAAATGGCAGTCCTACGGGATGATTCAGAATACTTACAATCAGCAAGGGGGAATCACCCGATGGCTGGCGAACCAGCTGGAACAGTATCTGAACGAGGCCTGATGACTAGCTCTTGGCTGGTGGCTGGTGGCTGGTGGCTGGTGGCTGGTGGCTGGTGGCTGGTGGCTGGTGGCTCAGCATCAGGTGACATAAGGATGTCACGATAAAACAACGAAACGGTCACCTTAACTGACTAGCGTAAACTCAGAACGGATGATGAATACATTGTCCCTGTCCTGACAGCTAAATGGTAAACACTATGACCGTTTTCTCTCATCGTACACTTTGGCTATCTGATATTCATCTGGGCAACCGCGACTGCAAGGCTGAGTTTCTGGTGCATTTTCTGACCCACAACAAGGCCGACACCCTGATTCTGGTCGGTGACATCGTCGACTTATGGTCACTTAAAAACAAGCACTTCTGGCCGGAGAGCCACAATCAGATTATCCGCCTGATACTCAAACGGGCTGAGCAAGGATGCCGGGTTATCTATATTCCCGGCAATCACGACGGAGCCATCCGCAAATTTCTCGCCTATAACCTCGGCGCGGTAGAACTTTACGATCAGTACACCCACACCACCGCATCCGGCCGTCGGATCCTGGCGCTGCACGGTGACCAATTTGACAGCCTGGTTTGCCACAGTCGCTTCTACGCCATGATCGGGGATCTGGGATACGACGCCCTGTTGTTTATCAACCGCTGGTGGCACCTGTACCGCAAACTGCGGAACAAACCTTACTGGTCATTGGCCGGGTACCTGAAAGCCCGGGTCGAGCAGGCCAATCAGGCCATTGAACGCTTTTCCCGTGCTGCGGTAAATTACGCCCGGCAGCAAGAGGTCGACGGGATTATCTGCGGCCATATTCATCACCCGGATATTGCTGATATCGACGGAATACTCTACCTCAACGATGGTGACTGGATTGAAAGCTGCACCTATATGGCGGAATCCCATCAGGGGGAAATTTCCCTGTCACGCTGGACGGACAAACCCCACCGTCTGGCCAGTCACAATGGTTTCAGGGTGGATAAACCGGCCCCTCACCATCGACCGGTACGGCAACCAAAACCGGCAGGCGAACCCATTCTGACCACCCGACGCAAAGCGGATAAAGTCGCCTGAGTATGCCAATCAACCAGACACATACGCACGTGAAGCTGAGTACCTGATGCTCAGTTGTAGCAAGTGTGAAGCAGCATGAAACGACCTGATCACTATACTCAATGCACAAAAGCCAATGCATTAACATCGTTGAATTAAAGGCATTGCTTAAATGTCATTGTTTAATCGTCATTGCTTAACAAGCATTGCACAACCGTCAATGAAACGGATCAGAGGGATTTCACATGCTAAAGAAGCTTATCGCTGAACTGATCGGCACGTTCTGGCTGGTACTGGGCGGTTGCGGCAGCGCGGTCATCAGTGCCGCATTTCCTGACGTCGGAATCGGCCTGCTCGGAGTGGCTTTTGCCTTTGGTTTAACCGTGGTTACCATGGCATACAGTATCGGTCATATCTCCGGTTGCCACCTGAATCCGGCCGTGACTCTGGGGCTATGGTCCGGTGGCCGCTTCCCTGCCAGTGAAGTCATTCCCTATATCATCGCACAGGTGTTGGGGGGCATTGCGGGTGCCTACGTACTCTACTGTATCGCCAGTGGTCAGCCCGGCTTCGACTTGGCCGGAGGGCTGGCTTCAAACGGTTATGGCGATCACTCCCCTGGGGGATACAACCTGACATCAGCATTTCTCAGTGAGTTTGTCATGACCTTCATGTTCCTGATCGTGATTCTGGGCGCGACACACAAACTGGCCACCCCAGCCAATGCCGGGCTGGCAATAGGCCTGGCGCTGACTTTAATCCATCTGATCAGCATTCCGGTAACCAATACGTCCGTCAATCCGGCGCGCAGCACCGGTCCTGCGGTACTGGTGGGTGACTGGGCTCTCAGCCAGTTGTGGTTGTTTTGGGTAGCCCCCTTACTCGGCGCATTAATCGCCGGTTGGGTGTACAACTGGCTGTCCCCTAATCCGGACGACTAACTCTACCTATTAAATAAACGGGAAACAAAAACGGAAAATAAAAAAACGGGAAGCCGAAGCTTCCCGTTTTTATCATCGTTATTTACCCACGTTGAGGGTCAAAACGGGCAAATCATCGGCCGTTAGGCCAGACTCACCACTTGCAGTAATGCCTGAACCGGGTGCTTCATCTTGATATGTTCAAAACGTTTTACCTGACTCCGGCAGGAATAACCGGTTGCCATGCAACGTTCCGGATCCAGCTGAGCCAGATTCGGCTGCCAGCTCAGGGCATACACCCCTTTTGACACCTCAAGCTTGTCCTTCTCATGCCCGAATGTCCCTGCCATCCCGCAGCAACCGACAGAAACCGGCTGCAATACTGCACCAAAGTGGCGGAAAATGGTGGCCCACTCTTTTTCAGCATTCGGCAGTTTGGTCTTTTCCGTACAGTGCGCAAACAGGTACCAGTTGTCATCCTGCCGGGATGATAGTGCATCCAACTGCGGCAGCAGCGGCAGCAACCATTCATGGGCTGTCAGCACCGCAAACTCACCACGCTTCTCGCCCAGCATCTCGTTGTATTCATCGCGGTAACACAACACCAGCGCCGGATCGACCCCGACCAATGGAATGTTCAAAGCGGCCAGCTGATTCAGAAAATCAGCGGTATTGCGCGCGGTTTTAGCAAACTGGCGCAGGAAGCCTTTCACATGCTGCGCTTTCCCGTTAGGCTTAAACGGCACCAGCAGCGGTTTTTTACCCAGTTTTTCAGCCAGCATGACAAAGTCCCGAACGACATCCGCATCGTAGAAGCTGGTAAACGGGTCTTGAACAATCAGCACATAGTCTTCTCGTTCTCTCTCTGACAATGCCTGCAGCCAGGTCAGATCAAACCGGGTGGCATGATGTCCGTCCAGACTTTCGGTCAGAGTCGGCACCGACAGTGGCGGCATGTCTACATAACCGACCGTGTTGGCTGTCAGGGTTTTCATCCATTGTGGACGCATAATGGCGTTAAAGGTCGCTGGCGCTTTGGCCATCACCGGCAGATAGCTTTCAACATACGCCACCAGATAATCTTTCACCGGACGCTGGTAACGGCTGTAATATAGATGCATGAAGCGTGAGCGGAAACTCGGCACATCCACTTTGATTGGACACTGGCTGGCACAGGCTTTACAGGCCAGACAGCCATTCATGGCTTCCATCACCTCATGCGAAAAGTCATAGTCTTTTCGGGTCGCCCCAAAGGTATTTTTGAGCCGGTCGATGATCTCTTTCACCGTTGGCGTGCGGCTCATCAGATCCTGCTCCAGTGTCACCGGATCGATCCCCTGCTGAGCCAGCTGACGCAGCCATTCACGCACCAATCCAGCACGGCCTTTTGGTGAGTGACGGCGATCGGCGGTGATTTTCATCGAAGGACACATCGGTGAGCTGGTGTCATAGTTAAAGCACAAGCCGTTGCCGTTACACTCCATCGCCTGCTTAAAGCTATCGCGGATTTTCACCGGAATCTGGCGGTCAAAGTAACCGCGTTTCTGACCTTCCACTTTGACCAGTTCGGCATCACTGTCCAGCGGGGTACAGATTTTACCCGGGTTCATCCGGTTTTCCGGATCAAATGCGGCTTTGATGCGGCGCAGTTCGGTGAACAGTTCCTCCCCGAAAAAATCAGGACCGTACTCAGAACGATAACCTTTACCGTGTTCTCCCCACATCAGGCCGCCGTATTTTGCGACCAGCGCCACCACCTGATCCGAGATGGTTTTCATCAGCAGCTCTTGCTGGGGATCACACAGATCCAATGCAGGACGAACGTGCAGCACACCGGCATCCACGTGGCCAAACATGCCATAGTCAAGGTTGTGACCATCCAGCAACTGGCGGAACTCCACGATGAAATCAGCAAGGTTTTCCGGCGGGACACAGGTATCTTCAGCGAATGCGACCGGTTTTTTACTGCCTTTAGCCGCCCCCAGCAATCCCACCGCTTTTTTACGCATGGTGTAGATTTTCTGAATTCCGGCCAGATCGTCACAGACCTGATAACCAATAATGCCGTTTTGCTTCTCAGCAATCATCTCGTCCAGTCGCGCGCACAATGCCGCAACCAGACGCTGGTTTTCTTCCGTGTCCTGACTGGCGTACTCCACCATGTTGATACCGAGCATTTCCTGCCCCGGCACTTCTGCCAGCAAATCGCTGACTGTGTGCCAGACAATGTCTTGCTTAGCCAGGTTCAGGACGCGCGAGTCCACCGTTTCCACAGACAGGGCCTTCGCTTCCACCATCATCGGGGCGTTGCGCAGCGCAGAATCAAAGCTGTCGTACTTAATGTTGACCAATACCCGCGATTTCGGAATCGGCGTCAGGTTCAGTTTTGCCTCAGCGATAAAAGCGAGTGACCCCTCAGCGCCGCACAGTAAACGGCCGATATCGAAACGGTTAAGCTCATCGTCAAACACGTTTTTCAGGTCGTAACCGGTCAGAAAGCGGTTTAACGGCGGAAACTTATCGAGGATTTGCTGGCGTTTATCCCGACAAACCTGCTCGGCCAACTTCAATGCACGGTTGGCCAGATCACTTCCTTCCGGTAAACGTTGAATCGCCGCCGTTTCCAGCGCCTCCGTCTCCAGTACGGAGCCATCTACCAGCACGGCTTTCACCGAGAGCACATGATCGGAGGTTTTACCGTATTTCAGGGAGCCTTGCCCGGAGGCATCAGTATTGATCATGCCGCCAATCGTAGCGCGGTTACTGGTCGATAAATCCGGAGAGAAAAAGAAGCCATGCGGACGCAGGGCATCGTTGAGCTGATCTTTAATCACCCCGGCCTGAACCTTAACCCAGCCCTCTTCCGGGTTAATTTCCAGCACCTTGTTCATATGGCGGGAAATGTCGACCACCACGCCCGGTGTCAGGGACTGGCCGTTGGTACCGGTACCGCCACCACGGGCGGAGAAGGTAACAGAGCAAAACTCAGCGTCCTGGCCAACCCGGCCAAGCGTGACTAAATCCTGTTCATCTTTTGGGAAAACAACGGCCTGAGGCAGCTGCTGATAGACGCTGTTATCAGTGGCAACTGCCAGGCGGCTGGCATAAGATTGTTCGATATCCCCGCGAAATCCGGCATTTTCTAATGCGCGCAGGAACGACAGAACCACATCATCGGTACTGTCTTGATGTGTCAGTGCAGGTAACATTGCTCTCCTTGTCCAGTTTTCCGACGTATCCTACGACGACTGGCCTCTTTGATAATTATCGGTTCGGGCAGGTCGCCCTTTGCTCTCTACCCTGTGACCGAAAGGTCTGGATAGTCACACTTTACCCCAGTGTTAAAGGGAAAAAAAGCACGAGCCACGCTGCTTTAGCCAGCTCGTAGCAGAATAATACATGGCGGATAAATCAGCGGTCTGGATGATGGCTGTCTATTGAATGGATGTTCATAAAACGAACAGCCATAAAATCATTGTTCATGAAAAGGCCGTTCATTGGTCGCGATCGTCAGGCGCGGGAAAATCAGACTCCGACGATGTAGCCAGCCTGCGTCGAATAAAAGCCGCCCCGCCGATCAGCCAGGCGCTGATCGCCGCGGCACCACATCCTTTTATCGTTAATACAATCAGGCTCACGGTCTGCTGATAAGAGACATAGTTAATCAACCGGTACAGTCCAAACGCCACCAAAGAAATGGCCACAAATGCAAGCAGAGTTCGCCCCAGCGAAAGCCTCGTTTTCGGCTCGGTACGGGTGGCATATTCCACTGACAGGAACACCCCCAGCAGACCTCCGAAAATATAGGCAATTTTCGGATCCAGTGTGTAGCTGGCGACAACTCCCACCATGATGGTGGCAAACAACCAGAACCAGCGATTACCTGCAAGCGTTAACGCAGAAACGGAATCTACCCGCCACCAGGCAAATAACGGAATGGTCAGCCCCAGAGCCAGCAGAATACTGACGACGATATCACTGAAGAAATTCACGCCAAACCATACCCGAGCCACACCCAAGCCGCTTACCAGTATCACCACCAACAGCGCCGACAGCACCTTGCCAGCAGCTTTCAGCTTGTGGCTGCTAAGTTGCCAGACCGACATCCAGACCAGCGTCGCCAGCAGCACGTGCGAACTCGGAAAACCGAATCCATTGGCATCAATTTGTTGTAATTGTGGCATCGCAAAATATGGCCGCGGGGCGGTGACGCTGAAATTCAGCAACAATGTCGTAAACAACATCATCACCAGAGCAAACAGCCAGACGAGCAGGTAACGGGTGGGACAAAGACTGGCGATCAGCAATACCAAAAAGACAATGAAAAGCGGCTCTCCAGCAAGATTCAACGCGGAGGCCAGCCCTCCAAAGAGAGACTGGATTTCAGCGGGCCAGCTAGCAACCGCCTGCTGAAAGGTGAGAATCGTCTCCAACTCATACTGATTCATCAGATTCAGCTGCCGGGCCAGGCTGTCATAAAGATCGATGTCACTTTCAGGGGTCGCATTCAGCCAGCCGGTCAGTAACTCAATATCCTTCTGATAGCGGTACTCGGACGCCGGCAAGGTCATCGGGTCAATTAGATATACCCGCTTCACTTCCGTGGCAAAATGGCGCGAGAACCAAGAAGCCACAATCGGATGATCGTACTTGTCTTTGAACGATGAGACCAGGATGGGTTCCTGTGCAACACAGGCATAAATGGCAGCCCTGCCCCGGTTCTGAATCAGGTCCCCAACGTTTACCCGAATCCCTGTTTCTTCCAGCGTTTCACGGGCAGCTGCCTGCTGCGGGGTCTCCCCTTTGTCGATATACCCACCAGGAAGCGAAAACTTCTCCGTGATCACTTCTGCCAGCATCACCAGCTGATCCTGATGGCGGATAACGCAAACCGCTCCCACCAACTTATTCGGATCGGTTTCACTTGCTTTTACGACCGGCACAGAGGCACCGGCTACGCCATGCAGGCTGAACAGGCTTAGCCAACCCAAGAGAATCCAATGCATTACGCCCCAATTTTTCACAACAGGATCAACCTATGATTTATGCCGCAGAAACAATGACAATGATAGCACCTCGACGTATGCTAAGCTATTGAGATAGCTTAGATATTGCACAAACATTTGCCATAACATTACACTCATAGCTAATGTGTGTATTTCTTTTTATTTTAGCGATTTATCTGAACCTGCATGAAACAGCCAGCCCTAAACATGACGTCCCAGCCCATCCTAAAAGCGGATTATTACCGGGATAACTTTTTGGTACTGATTCGCCACGTTCGCCAGCAATACAGTGATCTGCTGACTGAAACAGAGCACCACTGGCTGGACACGTTTGATGCCCTCAGCCTTGACGGACAATTGCTGTACATTCGCCTGCTATCGCGAAAAGGGCCGCTGTTTCGCCAGCAGAAGCTTCACTATCAGGAAATCAGCAGCATACCGGCGGCCTGTGACGAACTGGTGATGGCCGGATTTATCATTCGACAGCCTGAACACTGGTCAGCAGAGCAATTGGGGGCCCTGTTCACCAAACCTGAATTACTTGAGCTGTTTCCGGCACTGTCCCCGGTTAAGCAAGCAAAGAAAAATGACTTACTGACCGCATTGCACGCCTTCCATCCGGATATTAGCGACTTTGGCGAGCCTATCCTTGAAGTCTGCCATACCGAGTTTCTGAGCGTACTGCTGTTGTGCTTTTTTGGTAACAGCCATCAGGATCTCAGCGAATTTGTGTTGGCCGACTTAGGGCTGTATCGCTACGAATCCTACCGCGTTGACCGCTTTCAGCGACTTTTCACCCAGCGGGAACAAATCGACCAGTGGCTGGCACTCAGCCAGCTGGCCGATGAGTATCAGGACGCGGCACAACGCAAAGACAGTGAGCAGATTCTGGCCTTTAGCACTCAGCTTCCAGCCCGCTTTGACTGGCCGCCGCTGGAGCGAAAACGCCAACGGCTCATCAATCAGCTTGCCCGCGACATTGAACGACTCGGCGTCACCAACCCGGATCACCT
The DNA here is from genome assembly GCF_028621875.1 of Photobacterium sp. GSS17. Taxonomy (NCBI): domain Bacteria; kingdom Pseudomonadati; phylum Pseudomonadota; class Gammaproteobacteria; order Vibrionales; family Vibrionaceae; genus Photobacterium; species Photobacterium sp. GSS17. The sequence continues at coordinate 2,206,644 of NZ_CP117517.1, forward strand.
GCCGCTGGCGTTGTCATTTTTTCAACAAAGCGAATTGCCGCCGTCCCGTGAACGTCAGGTGCGGATTCTGGATAGATTGCAGGAGATAGAACAGGCTTTGCCTTTGGCGCTGGCCATGGCGGAGGATCCCGTCAACGAACAGGAGGGGGAAGTGGCCGACACCCTGTTACGACAACTGCGCCGTAAGCAAGGTCAACGCACAACTCCCCGACGAAAGCCGGTATTTGACGAAGTACAGCTCACCTTGCCACAACAGGCGCAACGGGTTGAACTTGTGGTGGCAGAGCATTACGCCCGGCAAGGGTGGACCGCCTGCTATACCGAAAATGCCCTGATTTGTGGTTTATTCGGGCTGGCCTTCTGGGACATTATTTTTGCCCCCATGCCCGGAGCGTTTCTCAACCCGTTCCAGCGCTCTCCCAGAGACATGTACCTGCCGGAATTTGCCGAACAACGCGAAACACTGATTGAGGCCCGCTTACGCCACATCGCCAATGGTCAGTGGCAACAGTGGCTTGCGGTCTATCGTGAAAAAGAAGGGCTGACCAACGATTGGGTCAACTGGACACTGCTGAGTCGTGAACTGGTTGAGCACAGTGTCGCCGCTTTTCCGCCCGATGCGCTGGCACAGCTGTTTCAGCGCATCCTGTTCGACCCCAAAAGCAACCGCAGTGGTTTCCCGGATCTGATTCTGTTCAAAGAAGACCGCTATTGCTGGGTGGAAGTCAAAGGACCCGGCGACAAGCTACAGAGTAATCAGATTCGCTGGCTGACCATGTTTCAGACCCTGAAAATACCGGCGCAGGTCGCTTATGTCAGCTGGGCCGACGCCACTGATTGATACATGAATTGATACATGAATTGATGCATTAATTAATGCACGGATTGACGCATGGATTAACGGCCTGAAGATGAGATAAGCACCAAGAGAGAATGTATAGAAAAAGGACTCCAGCAATGAAAACCAACATAAACCGACAGTAAAAACCCGCACCACCAACAAGTATCGGGACAATGTCAGCGCTCCGTAAAAAAGTACTGTGAGCGTGGTTTCCACCTTGGTGGATTCTGCGGGTAAGGTCTAAGATTTAGGGTATATCAACGTGAGCAAAAAACTATCCTAAATTGCTGGTGGCCGGTGATGAGACACACAAGAAAAGTAACCAAAATCCGCTTTGGTAAAAAAGATGGGTTACTCACCGCTTTTATTGAAAAATCTGAATTAAATCAACTCGATCCCTTTGTCTTATGGGACCATTTTGCTGCCAGTGAAGTCATCCATTCCACCGGCCTGGATTACCACGGCCACTCGGGCGTTGATGCACTCAGCTACCCGGTCATCGGTAAAATGCGTCATCACGACTCCGCCGGTTGTCACACCACCCTCGCCAGCGGCGATTTGCAAATCATGACGGCCGGAAGCGGCATCATTCATAAAGACATCATGACACCGAACAATGGTCAGGTGGAATCGTTCAGCCTCTGGACGGCCCTCCCCGCCGGTCAGAAAGAGATGACCAAACCGGAAAGTTGTTATTTCCATGCCCAGGATCTACCTATCATTGAAGAGCATGATTCCACTACCAAAGTTATCGTAGGTACTTATCAGGCGCACTCCAGCCCGGCACACTGCTCAGTGCCACTCACCTACCTGGACATCATGTTGGCCCCGTTTGGCGTGTGGTTTTACACCCCGGATACCGAGCAAACCTCCGGATTCGTGTTTATCCGCAGTGGCAGTATTTACGTCGCGGGCAGCCAGCTGTTCTCACGCCAGATGGCCACGCTGGAGAAAGCGGCCCTGCCTATCGAAGTCCGGACCGGTAAGGTCGGAGCGCAGTTTTTTGTGGTGTTGGGCAAACCGCTCCATCAACCTTTTTATGCTTCGCCCAACTCGATTCACTCCAGTCAGGAAAACTTATCGAAAGCAGAGCAAAATATTTTGCAGCTCATGGCAACCCGTAAATAACGCTGTCCGTAGTAGCCAAATATTGACAGCCATCACAAATCTGTAATTTAGTTTTAGTACTGCTGCACGTCTGGTCGAGGCGTTCTTTTGTGTCAAATCAAACTCATGTGTACGGAATTGCACCGTACTAGCTCATTCATATGTCACATCACACATAAATACGGTGCCCGGCCGACAAACTGAGAGCCAAATCCCCCTTCCCCAAAAGGTATTCCCAGCCATTTTCCATACCTCCTGAGAATAAAAACAAACACTTCAAATTTAAGTTTAACTACTTAAAAAATAAGGACTTTAATCATTCTTTGTTAAACTGAATGCAACTTTGTTTAACCTGTAATTTCAATCATGCCACCATCCAGCACCCCTTCTGGCCATCGCTGCTGCCATACATTGTGGGCCTGCCTGCTGCCTGCGCTGTTTGCCGCGTCCAGTGCATCCGCAGATGAGCTGGATCAACTGCTGTCCATGAGCCTGGAAGAGCTGGCCAATGCCGACATCCGCATTACCTCGGCAGCGAAAAAACCCCAGGCACTCAATGAGGTGCCCGCAGCGGTTTATGTTATTTCTCAGGAGCAGATTCGCCGCAGCGGGGTCCGCTCGGTGGCCGAAGCGCTGGCATTAGCACCGGGCGTTCAGGTAAACAAGATCTCGGCGTTTAACTGGCAAGTCTCCATGCGTGGCCTGAACGAAGTGCTGTTTAACAAGCTGCTAGTCATGATTGATGGCCGCAGTGTGTTCAGCCCTCTGATGTCAGGTACCTACTGGCACACTATTGATACCATTCTGGAAGACATCGAGCGCATCGAAGTGATCCGCGGTACCGCCGGGACGATGTGGGGCGGTAATGCCGCTAACGGGGTGATCAACATCATCACCCGAAACAGCCACCAGACACCGGGTCACTTTATCGAAGTCGCCGCCGGAGAAAACCAGTATCAGGAACTCAGCTACCGTTACGGATTCAGCCTGAATGACCACTGGGCAGCCCGTTTTTATGCCAAGGGCGTAAAAAGTGATTATTACAGCGACTGGGACGATGCGTGGCAGAACCTGCGGGGAGGATTCCGGGCCGATTATGATGGCAGCGAGCGGGAAATCACACTACAGGCAGGGGGGTTTGAAACCCGATCCAGTCATGACTGGACAGTGGCAGACTTTTACCGCCCTTCAGACAGCATCTATTCGCCAGCCCGCCTGAATGTTTATCACCGCGGAGCCTACGCCAGTGTCGACTGGCTGGAACACGGCGAGACAACCAGTTATGAGCTGCATCTGTGGCTGGATGCCAATGAGACCAATGAGCCCTCCGCGGAAGCAGAATTCTATACCTTCGATCTGGATACCCTTGCCCATCACTCCCTGGCTGCCGGGCATAGCCTGACGCTGGGCGGTGGCGCCCGGGTTATCCATCGCCGGACCGAGCCGTATCCGGGCGATTTTCTTCGCCAGACCGAGCCATGGGGACGGTTCAGCCATGATCCGCGAGGAACCGATGTTATCCTGAATGCCTATCTGCAGCTGGATTCGCAACTGACGGAGAAGCTGACGGGTTTGCTCGGAGCCAAAGTTGAACACTTCTCGATTAACGATGCCACGGAATTCCAGCCGCAGGCGCGGCTGCTTTATCATGTCAGTCCTCAGCAACAAGTGTGGCTGGGAGCCGGACGCGGGGCCGTCACCCCCTCATTTGTCGACAGCAAAACCGACGGCTATATCCTGGGCCAGGTAGAAGTACAGAACAACGCAACCGGGGCCAATACCGTCCACCCGATGTTAATAAGTACCACGGCCAATCCGGATATGGACACCGAAACGGTCACCACGGTAGACATCGGGCACCGAATCTCCCCCACTGCAGAGCTGGCCATTGACAGTACGTTGTTCTACAGCCGCTTTAAAAATCTGCGCATGCTGGATGATATGGCCATTCAGTGCGTTTATGGCCAGTGCACTGACGGAACGCAGCTGCCACACGGTATGTTTGTTATCGGCAACAGTTACAGTGACGCGCTGGATGCCGAGAGCTACGGCTTCGAAACGGCAGTTCGCTGGTCCCCGGTGCCTGTTTTTACGCTCAATACCAGCTACAGCTACATTCGGACCAAAGCAGACTGCCAGGGTTACAGCAGCTGCGAGCCGAACGCCGACACCGGCTATCGCCTGAACCATGAGCTGCAACCTGCGCACTACCTCTCGGTACAGAGCCTGTGGGACATCACCCCCGAGTGGCAACTGGATCTCTGGTACCGCTATAAAAGCGCCGTTTCCACCAGCAATGATTTTTACCGGGCACCGTCTGTCAGTACCCTAGACCTTCGCCTCGCCTGGCAGGCAACGCCCCACTCGCCCCAGATTGAGCTGATTGTCGATGCCTTGGGTAAAGGTCACTATCGGGATTTGCCGACAAAAGCCAAACTGGAAGACAGCATTACATTGAGGGCGTCGTGGAACCTACTATGAGCACAACATCGCTCCGACGGTCGTCCGGGCTCCTCACCATACTGGCACTGTTTCTGCTGATGACACTAAACCCTGCCCGCGCAGATCACGCAATGACAGGCAGCTTTGCCGTGCACAAGATCAAAGCCGTGTATATCTATCGGCTGGCCAGTTTTATCCGGTGGCAAGTGCCGGAGGATCACGTCGCCCGCTACTGTGTGCTGGGGCGTGACAGCACGACCGTCACGCTGCAGAAACTGTTCACGGACAAAGATCACCTTGGTCAGTTTCGCAGTGTCGGTAACCTGACGGATGCCAGTAAGCAGTGTGATTTGCTCTACATCACGGCACAAAAGCTACCGGTGCTGCAAAGTATTCCTCAGTATGAGGGCCTGCTGACCATCAGTGACAGTCCACAGTTTCTAGCCTTGGGCGGTATGATTGAGCTGCGGGCTGTTGGTCAGCAAATCAAACCCGTACTGTCGCCCCACCACCTCGAGAAGGGCCGGTTATCGGTAAAATCTCAATTGCTGCGGATCGCTCTGCTCGATGATGCCTACCCGGTTGCACAAGGAGGCCAACATGAAAAAATGGATTGATAGCCTGCCACTGAATCAGCGGCTCGGATTCCCGTTGATGCTGTTTATTCTGCTCGTTTACCTGGGCTTTCAAATCATCAGCTATCGCAGCTACATAGCCATTGAGCGGGACAATCTGGTCAACCGGACGCAAATTCTGGCCAACGGTATCGCCATGAACCTCACCGCCCCAGTGCTGTTCAATGATTCCGAAGCTGCCAGAGAGATCCTGACCACCTTTCAGGCCGATCCGCTTATTAAGGCGGTACGGCTGGAACTCTCCAATGGCACCTTGTTTTCACAGTACACCCGCGATTTAGCCTCTCAGGCCTTTCCTTCCGGTTTGCTGATTCGGTTGGATAAACACGACGTGGTGTTTAGCGAGCACACCCTGTATCTCCAGATTCCGGTGTTGCTGGAGAAAGAGAACATTGCCCACATGCACATTTCGGTGTCACTGGCATCACTTCATGCCATTCAGTGGACACACTTAAAAATCAGTCTGCTGCTGTTTTTCGGTTTGGTGGGAGTCAGCACTTACATCATCAGCCGTCTGCAGCGCTGGGTGATCAAGCCAGTGTCCCAACTCAATGCCGGTATTCGTGATGTCATTAAAGGCGAAGCGCATCAGCCGATTACGCCAGTCAGAAGCAGCCGGGATGAGCTCAATGAACTAACAGAAAGCTTCAATACCATGGTGGACACCATTTCTGAACGGGATGCCGCGCTACGCCTCGCCCTGCGCCAGCTCCGCGAGGAAAAATCCATTGCTGACGACATCATCGAAACCGTTCAGCATGGCCTGGTGGTGGTCAACCAGCGCGGTGAAATCACCAAGGCCAATGCCGCCTGCCAGACACTTTTCCAATCAGCCTTTACCCACCATGACTGGCCTTCGCTGATCGATATGCTCGCACCGGTTGAGCGTGAAGCATTTCAGCGGCTGCTTGATGATGCCCTGAGCCACCCACGCCAGATTGATCACCTGATTGTCGAAGGCGCCCAGCCTAACGGCGAGATCCGCACCTACCAGATAGTCAGCAGGCCATTGCACAGCAGACTGCAAACGTTGTTTGCGATTGAAGATATTACCGCAAAACACTCCGCCGAAAGGCAGCAAAAACTGGCTGCCAAGGTGTTTGATAACAGCCAGGATGCCATTATCCTGATCGACAATCAGGGCCGCCTGACCATGGTCAACAGCACGTTCCATCAGTTGACCGGGTACGATCAGCAAAGCGTAATGGGGATGCATTTCAGCCAACTGGTGGTGGCTGAAGAATACCGGCAGCTACAGGCTATTATCGGCACTGCCCTGCAAGACAGCGGCCAGTGGCAGGGGGAAATCAATGCCCGTGGTGCCAAAGGGGAACCGCTGCCGTTGTTCGTCCGGATCACCCGCATTTCCGACACCCACAAACCGGGACGTCAGACCGTGGTGGTGGCCTCTGATCTGCGCTCAATGAAAGAGATTCAGCGGCTGGAATACATGGCTAACCACGATCCGCTTACTAATTTGGCCAACCGGGTCAAACTGCATCGCAGCTTGCAGGCTCTGCTCGAAGCGCCGTCACACGAAGAGCACGGGTTCGCGGTACTGTTTCTGGATCTGGACAATTTCAAAGCCGTGAATGACAGCCATGGCCATGTAATTGGCGATCAGGTGTTACGCATCGTAGCCGAAAGGCTGCGGCGGGCCATTCGCAAAGGTGATTTGGTCTCCCGGCTCGCTGGGGATGAGTTTGTCATTCTTCTTTCTCCTCCGCTGACCGAAGCGAATGTCAAAGCCACCAGCCAGCGGCTGTTTGAGCGACTGAGTCAGGTCATGAAAGTTGGCGATAAACGTATTACTGTCGGCGTAAGCATCGGCTGTTATTACGTCCATCCGCACAGTCAGGAGTCTGCGGATGACATCCTGCGGCGCGCCGATGAAGCAATGTATGACGCCAAGTTGTTAGGCAAAGGTCAGATGGTGGAATTCAACCAGCCGGAATTAGATGCAGAAACTGGCTAAAGCAAGGCAAAAGGACTGAGCCAAAAAAAAACACGCTGTCACTCAATCGCGACAGCGTGTTTTTTTAATGTACGGCGTGGCGGTGAGTCGTGTTACTCGCCGCTCGACGTTCTATCCGGGCGATGACCAATCTGGAAAGTACCGTTAGATTTAAACCAAACAGCCTGCTTTTTTTTGCGTCCCAACAGCAGTGGGCCATCATCGAAAAACAGGAAGTTTTTCCAGTTGCGTTTAAAGACGCCCCACTTGGTTTCAACCACATTGTACTTTTCGTAGCAGAAGAATACCGTCGTGTTATCTTCCCAGCTCAACTCTGCCGAAATAGCATCCGGCAAATCGATATCGTCACCGTCCCAGGCACTCTGCCAGTCAAATGACTGAGACCAGATTTTCTGATCTGCGGGCCAGTCACCCTTTTCAAAGTGATCAGCATCCGGGCTCTGACTGCTGACATGCTCGCGCCACAGCTGGGCTGAACGCGCTTGAGTGAATGGTTTGATTTGCGCCAAGTCATCGGCTTCGACAGGCATAGAAGCGTGAGTGAAGATCCACTTACGGGAATAGCTATCCAGTTCTACGTAGTTCATGCATCGACCTAAAATTTTGAGACCGGGGGAATGTACCTGAGTCGATTGCCGATCGCCAGTGTTTCTCCGTTTTAATCCTTTCGTCATTGATTTTGCCAGTGTTAACACCCCATAGTGATGACAGCAAACACCGCCCATAAAAAATGCGGGCAGAGTGAACTTGCCCGCATCATCAAAGAAGACTCTGGCGTATCGCCCGATACTGTCCTATTTTGACCATTCAACGATCAAAAATGGCCAAATCAGGTCAGAACCGTTACTTTTTCAAGCTCCACAAATTGCTGACCCAACCGCCGACTCTGTCATCGTAATGACATCCGCTGAAGTGGTGTTCAACCAAATTAGTATCCTGATTATCGCGAGATTCCAGTAACTGAGAGATGTGGCAGGCCATCGGGTCACCACCGGTCGTCAGGCGCCGACGAGTCGCGACTTTTTTGATGATTTGCAAACGATAAGCCGAGTTCATTTTCTTCATCTTTCCACACCTCTGTCAGTTAAACCCCACTAAAAATAGGACCCGGCTAAAATATCGTCAAATTACCGCCATCAAAGCGTCATAAACATGGTGTAGAGCGCGAAGCTTCCTTCTTCTTTGTTTTCATCACGTTACCTACATTCATAAAACTGACACATAGACACCGTACCAGTCTCGTTGCTATCTGACTGAATCTATGAATAAAAATATGTCGAAAAAATCATGTGAAATTTTAATTTCACAAAAAATCCGTCAGCGCGGCGTCAGCTATATTAGAATGAGCCAAAATCATTAATGACAAAAAAGACAATGTACAATCTGGCGACACTTATTGAACGTAATGCGAGCTTTCGTGGCGACCGTACCGCGCTCATTTTCAATGACGAGAAACTCGATTACCGCACCCTCAATACGCTCATTAACCGTGCGGCGAACCACCTGCGCAACCTCGGGGTCAAACCTGATGATAAAATCGCGCTGTCATGCCCGAATAACCCGGCTTTTGTCATCGCGTACTACGCAATCCAAAAAGTCGGAGCGGTCACCGTCCCGCTGAATGTCATGCTGAAAGGCACCGAAGTGGCCTATCATCTGGACGACAGCGATGCCGTTGCCTTTATCTGTTACGAAGGCAACAGTGCCCTGCCGAGCGGTGAATACGGCTACGAGGGCTTCTCTCAGGCTGAGCGCTGCCAGCACTTTATCTGCATTCCCAGCGGCTCTGAGCTGCAAATGGCACTGCCGACGGAGCAACCGAACGAGCAGTCGGCACCCACACACAATGCTCCGCAATACCACAATTTCGGTAGCTGGCTGACCGACACCGACAATGATCACTTTGAAGCGATTTTCCGCCGTGCCGAAGATACCTGCGTGATTCTTTACACCTCCGGCACCACCGGCCGGGCCAAAGGCGCAGAACTGACCCAGAGCAACATGCTGTGTAATGCCCAGGCATGCCAGGCTTTGCTGAACCAGAAAGGCACAGATGTCAGCATGGCCATTCTGCCGCTGTTTCACACCTTCGGTCAGTCACTGATCTTGAACACCTCGATGCTGGCAGGCAGTGCTCTGGTTCTGATCCCCCGCTTTGTGCCGAAACTGGTCATTCAGCAGATGTACGAGCACAAGGTCACCCATATTGCCGGCGTTCCCACGATGTTTATCGGCTTGCTGGCCTTTGCTGAAAAACACGCCGGAGAAGACATCATCGAGATTGCCAAGCACCTGAAAGTGGCCATTTCCGGCGGTGCCTCAATGCCGGTTGAAGTGCTGAAACAATTTGAAGAAAAGCTCAATGTCCCGGTGATTGAAGGCTACGGCCTGTCCGAATCGTCTCCGGTCGCCGCGTTCAACCACCTTGAGTTTGAGCGTAAGCCCGGCAGTATCGGCCAGCCACTGGCTGGGGTGTCGATGAAGGTTATTGACGATCAGGGCAACACCGTTCCGGCAGGGGCAGAAGGCGAGCTGCTGATCCGTGGTCACAACGTGATGAAGGGCTACTATAAAAAGCCGGAAGAGACAGCGAAAACAGTGGTTAATGGCTGGCTGCATACCGGTGATATCGTCCGGATGGACGAAGAAGGCTATGTCTACGTGGTGGATCGGCTAAAAGAAGTGATCATCCGTGGCGGCTTCAATATCTACCCACGGGATATCGAAGAAACCTTCATGGCCCATCCGGATATCCAGATGATTGCCGTCATTGGTGTACCACACAAATCGTACGGAGAGGAAGCCAAAGCATTTGTTATCCTTAAAGACGGTGCCAAGGTCAGCGCAAAAGAACTGGTTCAGTGGGGTAAAGCCCGCCTGGCTGACTATAAATACCCTCGCCTGATTGACATCGTTGAAGAGTTACCGATGACAGCAACCGGTAAAATCCTGAAACGTATGCTGAAATAATCTCACCTTTCAGCCCGGCATTGGCCGGGCTGAGTTGGCACAACACCTTTCGCCTGCTAATTTAAATACAGTTGCTCAACGCGCCAGATAACGGCTCAGGCCGCTGGTTTTCTACGAGGTGTTTGCGTGAAACCATTATTATCAGCGACTAGCGCCGCATTTTTAGCGGGTGTTTCTTTTTTTGCAGCCGGCCCTGCGCTTGCCGAGCCGCCCAAAAATTTTCATCAGTGTACCAAGACACTCACTTACCAGCTGTATTTCAATAACCTGAGAATTGGCCAGCTCAGCCGCACGTTGCGCTGGCAGGATCAAGAGGCCATCGTTAATTCTTACAGTAGCATCAATGTGCTGGCGACCAAGACCCGCTTCAAACAGTCCAGCGAGGTATACTGGTCCCCGCAGCACCAATCTTTCCTGTCAAAGGGGTTCGACCGTAATATCAGCGGTCTGATGGACGGCACGACCCGAGCCAGTTTTTCCCGGGATGCGAAGAAGTCGACCGTGAGCAATGACGGGGAGAAGCTGACCTTTCAGAGTAGCGACAAACCTATCCTGGATGTGGATGCTATTGGCAGCCAGATGCGTCTGGATCTGATTGAGGGTAAAACCTTTTTCGACTACAAAATGCAGGAGTCGGATGACGTCAGCCATTACTACTTTCAGGTGAAGGGGCAGGAAACCATTGATTCCAATTTCGGCCCGGTCAGAGCCATTCGGGTTGAACAAATCAGAAAAAGCGACAGAAAGCTGGTGATGTGGTTTTCGCCGGATGTGGACTATCAGCTCGTTCGTGCCACTTACCAACGTAAAATTGTGGATGTAAAAGCCGTACTGCTGACCAAAAACATTAATTGTCCGCCCGGGGTAAATACCCTCAGCCAGACAACAGCCAGCAGTGCTACTTCATCGACACTTTCCCCCCCACCATTTTAAGGGCAGGCGCGCCACGAATTAGGGTATCCCGCGCAAAATGCACACCGCATTGCGGGCATACCCCTTCCTCGACCGTGAAATCTTTGACGATACGTTCTTTAAAGCATTTCACCAGCGCCCCTTTACCGCCCTTGCGATACTTGAACAGCTGGGTGCGGCACCCGGCACAGAAAATATCGACGGTTTTAGTCGGCCCTTTTTTATTGGGTTTTGCCATAACGAACGTTGCCAGTCAAAAAATCAGTAAACAGAGGTAAAAACGAATTAGCGAATAGCCGCCAACAGCCGATCAATATGGGTAATATGACTTTCTTCTACCCCGGCATGGTTGCCATATTTCGGCTGCAGGCGATCATTTTCCAGCGGATGGTGCCAGCCTATAGTGGTATCCACAAACGTTTGGGCAAACTGCTCGGAAATCGCCAGGCATCCGGCCAACACTGTGTCGACATAAGTCTGCATGATCGGCTGAACGGCACAAGGGGCCATTGGTGACTCTTTGGTGTACACCCAAATTGGCTGGTTGGTATCAATCGGCTGCGTGGTTCGAAGTTGCAGCGGGTCAAGCGCTATACGCTGATAACCCCGTTCGCGAATATCAAAACTGGCTAACGCGGCGTCATCCACCCGAACCAAAACGCCGTTGCACTCACCTTCGCCCGGCATCGCCACCAGCGGCGCAATGTGGTAACTGTCATCGACTTTTCCCCAGTGTCGCTGCAATCCCTTGACGGTGGCGGGAATAGCGGCCTGAGTTTGCCCTGTCAGCCTGCGTGAATGGGCGTTGATTAAGCTTCCATAACCAAAGATGTACATACGGCTCCTTTATCGTAAACGGGGTGTGACCGCTTCCCGGGGATATAAAAAGGGAGCGCATTGATCCCCTTTTACAGCCCCCCAAGCGGCTGAGCCGCCACCATAGCAATTTCATCAGACAAATTACAGTCCGAAAAAGCGTGAAAACGCGATCCACTCCTGCTGTACATCATCCAGATTTGCCCGGCGAAATGTCACAGTCGTCCCCGGCCGGGCTTGAGCCAAACGCGGGAGGTCCATGCGGGCCACACACCCAATCTTCGGATAACCGCCGAGAGTCTGACGATCATTAAACAGTACAATTGGCTGGCCGTTTGGCGGAATCTGTATCGCGCCAAGGGCGATGCCTTCCGAGATGATCCCGTCCATCGACGGATGCACAGCCGGCCCGCTCAGACGACAACCCATCCGATCAGTTTCCTGACTAACGGTGTACTCGCTGCTATAAAACCGCGCTTTTTCAGCATCGTGAAAAGCATGATGCTGGTAGGATTCCACCACCCTGAGGCTAACCGGCCCGGCATAAACCGGCACGAACCGCGCGGCGGCCTGCCGTCCGGCAAGCTCGTTTACCGGCGCAACCTGCGCATGATTCAGATGCAGGCGATCCCCGGCCGCTAGCGGCTGCCCGGCTTTTAATCCGCCAATTTGATTACGTACCACTGCCGACCGACTGCCCAGAACGAGAGGCAGATCCAGTCCACCACGCACAGCCAGATATGCCCGCAGACCGCTTCGTGCATAGCCGAATTTAAGGGTCTGCCCTTGCTTGGCCTGCACACATTGCCAGTTCTCAATCGCTTCCCCGTCCAATGTAAGCGGCATTGCAGCTCCCGTGACCGCAAACAGGCAATCGGACTGAAACCGAATCTCAGCTTGCCCCAGCGTGATTTCCAGCACCGCAGCACCGACCTCGTTACCCACCAGATAATTGGCCCAGCAACTGGCATGTAAATCGATAGCGCCTCCTTGACTGAGCCCCTGATCTGCGACACCAAACCGACCGAGATCCTGAATCAGCGTCAGCATTCCGGGATGAATTATGTCCAGTCCGGCCATATTTCACCTCCTTGAGAAAGAAATGCCTGACGGGTGATCGGCGAAAACTTGACCGTATCGCCAACCTGAAACGGCGTCATGGGTTGCTGATCTGGCAGGAAAAGTGGTTGAGGACAATTACCAATGATTTGCCACCCTCCCGGCGAAGCGGCGGGATACACCGCCGTCTGATGGTTGGCAATGCCTACACTGCCCGGCGGAACACGTTTTCGGGGCTCCGCATGACGAGGCGTGGCAATTCTGTCATCAACCGCCGCGAGGAAGGCAAACCCCGGCGCAAAGCCAATGGCACACACGGTATAGCTCTGCTGATAGTGATGCTCAATCACCTGCTCGATACTCAGCCCGCTCCGCTCCGCAATCGCGGCTAAATCCGGCCCCACTTCCGGCGCGTAATAGACAGGCAGGGTGATCAGGCGGGAACCGGCAGACTTGGCGCGGCTTGCCCGTCCGGCAGAAGCTGAAACCTCAGCCTCAGCCAGCGAGACGGACTGCGCCACCAGTTCCTCCAGTTCGCCGAACGTCATACGCAGAGGATGGTATTCAATAAGAATGGAAGTGTACGAGGGAATCACTTCTCTGATCCCCGGATGCGACATCAGCCGAAGATGCTCAACAACCTTGCCAATCAGCGGAGTCAGAGCCAGATCTATCTTGTCACTGAAATAGAGAATGGCGTTGGTTTCAGAAACCGGCTGCAAGCCCCTCATGAACGGATGTCCTCGTACAGCGCTTTCACAACAGCAATCGACTCCTCATTATCGCCGTGCACGCAGACCGTATCGGCTTGCAATGCTAACGAACGACCGCTGACCGTTGTCACCTTCCCGCTCGTCAGCTCAGCAACCTGCTGGCGAATACGCTGACTGTCATGGTACACCGAACCCGGCTGGCTTCTGGCCACCAGCAGCCCCTGTTCGTCATAGGCACGATCTGCGAACGCTTCCATGATAAGCGGTACCCCTTGTGCCTCAGCTAACGCCTGATAGCGCGAGTTATCTGCTCTGGCCAGAATCATCAGCGCCAGCGGCTTAGCACGGTGACGGTTCATTCCGGCCACCGCCTCCAGGATCGCCAGATAAACCTCTTCGCGGGCCATCATGTCGTTGTACAGTGCGCCATGGGGCTTGACATAACTCACCATGGCATCCTGCAACCGGCAAATGGCGTCTAAAGCACCGATCTGATAGGCCACCAACCGGGTAATAGCCGGCGAGGTATGTGGGATATGTCGGCGACCAAACCCTGGTTTATCGTCATATCCCGGATGCGCCCCAATCATTACACCATGCTGTTTCGCCAGAGCCACGGTCGCGGCCATATGATCCGGGTCCGAGGCATGAAAACCACAGGCAATATTGGCCATGTCCACCCAGGGCATCACAGCCGCATCATTACCCATCTGCCAGCTTCCGAAGCTTTCGCCCATATCACAGTTCAGTTTCATCCTGCCTTCCCTGTATCTGATTTCTGCTCTCTCAACTTTATTCACAGAACCTAATTCAATCAATAACTTGAAGAATAGTATTCATACACTGACGTCACAATTTAGTCGGCACACCCCATCACCACCCCATCATTTCCTGCGACAGGCTCTCCCCAAGAGCTGTCCCGTACAGAGCTCCAATCACAGTTTCCTTCTCAGCTTTTGTGTCAGTTTATATTTCAGCCCTTGTGTCAGACCTTGTCTACCCCTGAAAAACAACCAAAAGCAAGCCAATTCAATTCAATCCACTCAAAACCAAATGGTTCGTACACGATATTTGTATTATTTATTGGCATCGCCATCAAAATCGACGCCTTCACCAGCGACCACTACAACCCAAAGAAAACGCTGATTAATTCAACCCAAAAAGCGGGAAGCTTGTCTCAAAACCACGGTAATGATAACATTCTCGCCACATTTAACTATTTAGAGGTCTAATTAGTTTGTGTTTTCAGAGTCATCCCATAGCGCTGATTTGACAGCAAATCTTTGAGGACAAAACTTTTAAACAATGTATGGATAACTCTTTTAAGAAGTACAGTATAGAAACAACCGATTATCAGGTCGGACAGGACAATATTCAGAAATGGGGGTTCGATGTCCATAACCCGGTTTTTGGTATCAGTGCCGGTCTGATCCTGCTATTCCTCGCCGCCCTGCTGGCGGTCGATGCCAACACAGCCAAGGATGCGCTCAATGGCGTCAAAATGAGTATCATCGAAAACTTCGATCTGCTTTTCATGTGGTCAGCTAACTTTTTTCTGTTGTTCTGTTTCGGGCTGATCCTCTCTCCCTACGGGAAAATCAAAATTGGCGGTGTGGATGCAGAGCCTGAACACTCCACCTGGTCGTGGCTGGCGATGCTGTTTGCCGCTGGTATGGGTATCGGCCTGCTCTTCTGGGGTGTCGCTGAACCCACCGCGTATTTTACCGACTGGTTCGGTACGCCGTTGAATGTCGAACCCTACTCTGACGAAGCCCGCCAGCTGGCAATGGGCGCAACCATGTTCCACTGGGGAGTCCATGGTTGGGCCATGTATGCCATCGTCGCCCTGGCTCTGGCCTTTTTTGCCTTTAACAAGGGCCTGCCATTATCGATGCGTTCTATCTTCTATCCGCTGGTAGGAGATCGGGCCTGGGGCTGGCTGGGTCATGCTATTGATATCATGGCAGTGCTGGCGACTCTGTTTGGTCTGGCGACCTCTCTGGGTTTGGGTGCTCAGCAGGCCACCAGCGGCATCAACCATGTTTTTGGCCTGAACAGCGGGCTGGGAATGCAGATGGCGGTGATTGCCTTTGTCACGGTGCTGGCCATTATTTCTGTGGTGCGCGGGATTGATGGCGGGGTGAAAATTCTGAGTAACATCAACATGCTGTTTGCCCTGGCACTGCTAATTTTCGTGACGGTGATCGGTTTCGATGTGGTTTCTGTGGCACTGCCGGACACCATTCTGGGTTACCTGCAGAATATCGTTCCGCTGAGCAACCCGCATGGTCGTGAAGATAGCACCTGGATGCACGGCTGGACGGTCTTCTACTGGGCATGGTGGATTTCCTGGTCGCCATTTGTCGGCATGTTCATTGCTCGGGTGTCGAAAGGCAGGACAGTGCGAGAGTTCCTGATTGCCGTTGTCTTTATTCCAACCCTGATGACCCTGATTTGGATGGCAGTGTTTGGCGGGATTGCTATTGATCAGGTCGTAAATAAGGTAGGCGAACTGGGTGCTAATGGCCTGACAGATATTTCACTGACTCTGTTCCATGTGTACGATGCGATGCCGTTTGGTTCGGTGATTTCCGTCATCTCGATTGTGCTGATCATCGTGTTCTTCATCACCTCCTCGGACTCCGGTTCGCTGGTGATCGACAGCATTACGGCCGGGGGCAAAGTGGATGCGCCGATTCCACAACGTATTTTCTGGGCCTCCGTTGAAGGAGCCATTGCCGCTGCCATGCTGTGGATTGGCGGTACCGAAGCCTTGCAGGCATTGCAGTCAGGAGTGGTGACCACAGCGCTGCCGTTTACCTTTGTGCTCCTGCTGATGTGTGTCAGCCTGCTTAAGGGTTTGCGTACGGAAATCAGCGTATATGGCCAGCAGCCTCTCGCCGATCAGCGTGCAGACTGATGTTTCGCCCTGGACGATCTTGGCTAGAGAGTGAGTGGTTATGAGTGGTATCACAAGCTCCGAGTGCTAGGAAAAACTACGAGTGCTAGGTAAAAGCTCCGAGTGGTCAGTCAAACTCGAGCCTTGAGAGTGCTTACCTGAAGTGCCTAACTGAGATAAGAAAACAGAAAAGGCCAGCGTTATTGCTGGCCTTTTCAGATAATAACGATTAGCGGGTTAACGAAGCAATGCGTAACAAAGCAATGTGTAACAAGGCAATGCGCCTGCCGCTATCGTTTCGTCCTTGTCCGTGATTTTTATGTCTGACAATTCAGTTCACGGCATAAATATCGTATGAGAAATACTGGCTGGCGATCTTCTGGTGAATGCCTTTCTCATGCAGTGCCGTGATGCCACGATTCAGCAGCTCTGCCAAATCCTTATCCTGCTTGCGGACGGCAATCCCCACGCCACGGCCGAACCATTTTTCTTCAGTAAACGACGGCCCGGTGAAATGAAACGCATCCCCGCCCGGTTTATCCAGCAAACCGCTCTGCAACCCAATCGCTCCGCCGAAAACGGTGTCAATACGCCCTGCCCGCAAGTCCATGAAGGCTTCATCAAACGTACCGTAGCGGACAATATTCACATCCGGGTGCATTTCAGACAGGTACTTGTCACCAATCGTGGCGCGCTGCACGCCGACTTTCAGCCCGCTCATACCGGCCTGTGTAAATTCAATGCTGCGATCCGCTTTGGTCACAAACCGGGTCGGCACTTTGGCGTAAGGAATGGTAAAGCGGACTTTTTGTTCACGCTCAGGGGTAATCGTCATCGCGGCGATGATCGCATCATGCTTACGGGCCAATAATGCCGGAATAATGCCGTCCCAGTCTTGAGCGCGTATCGTACATTTCACCTGAACTTCTTCACATAATGCCCGTGCCAGATCCACTTCAAACCCAGCTAACTGACCATCCTGTGTAGTCCAGCTGAACGGTGGATAAGCCCCTTCCACACTGAACTTGATCTCTTTCCATTCTTTAGCGGCAGCCTGCCCGGACATTGCCAGCGCAATGCCCAGCAGCCCTGCTTTTACGATGCCATGCTTCATCATCTTTCTCCTTGTTGTTGTTAAATCTTCCTTGAAAACGAGATCGCCTACCGGGTATTAAGCCTTGCCACCCTCAACAAACCGTTTGAAATTCATCAGAATGCTATGCCAGCCATCGCGCTGCTGTTCGATCGTATGGGTTGATTCCGCGTCAAAGGTTTCCGTCACTGTGGTCGCTTCCCCGTCAGCCTGAAATGTGACAGCCACTTTACGGCCGTCATCCATCACATAACCAAGTCGTTCCGGTGCCGAGATCAGAGTAAAAGTGCCTTCAAAATCAAACCCCATACTGCCGTCTTTGGCTTCCATCCGGTGACGAAAGCGGCCTCCGACCGAGAGATCGACTTCGCTCTGAGTGGTGTGCCAGTCTGCCGAAGCAGCATTCCATTCCACAATACAGTCCGGGGAGTTCCAAGCGTCCCAGACAGTTTTAATGTCACGGTTGATCGTGGTCGTCACTGTGATATCCATAGCGTCCTCCTTTGCAGTAATAACAGACACTATAGTCGATAGTTATGGACGTGCGAGGTCGCGTTACTGAGCGTCGTCACTGCTTGTTTGCTTTTCCCCTGAATGCCCCGTGTTTCCTCTCATTTTCCGGCTGTGGTTAAGCTCAAACGCTTTAACGATAACGTAAGCAATCAGGGCAAAAATGAAAAAGACCAGCAGCATCCAGGCAATGGATTGCAACGACTCAATCACCGTCCGGTAGATTTCCAGCACCCAGCGGTTAAGGGTCAGTTCCGGCGGCGTAAAGTTTTCCGATGGTGGACGCAAAAAACTTTCCAGATAGTGAATTCTGACGCCACCGGAAATACCGACCACATAAATGGCGAATTTAAGGTATTTGGTCCATGCAAAGGCGATATCGTCTGCCACGATACGCTCCAGTATCCCGTCAATCGGCTTGGCAAAAACCCGGGTGACGATGTAGCAGACAACAAATGCAATCAGGAAGGTAACAACGAGCAGAGAAAGGAACATGATGAACTCCCGGTTAATCAGCACAACTCTGAAGATTCAGACGCCTTTTTTGTCAAACGCCTTTATTGTCAGACGCCCTTATTTTCAGAAGCCATTAATTTTTCAGACATCTTTATTTTAGACGCCTTTTATTTTCAGACACTTTTGCAGCTAGGGTGTTCAGCTTCGCACGCAAAGCAATGCACTGTCATCCACTGATAATTAGCCAAGGTACTCATAACAGTGTGCGGTTTTTATGCGGCGGAATCCTAATGACTCATAAAACTGATGGGAAACGGTGCGCTGAATATTGGATCGCACCACCAATCGCTCCAGTCCGGCCTCCTGTGCCCACTGCAGCGCAGCCTGAACCAGCTGACGCCCTGCGCCACTTCCTCGATATCGGACATCCACAACCAGCCCCGTGATTTCTCCTTTGAAACCCGACTCCAGCGTCAGCCGCTTTTCCGCCACCAGCCAGCCGATGACGGTTTCCTTTGATGTTGCCAGCAGAACAACATGGTGTTCAGAATCCAGCAATGCGGCCAGCCAAGCGGTCGTTTCTGCATTTTCGGCCGGATACCCTAACTCACGGGTCAATCCGTTGATGGCGCTGGCCTCGGCAAGTGAGGCGGGGACGATATCAAAAGGCAAACGTCTATCCTTGTACGCTGCGGCGATGTCTTCGCATTCAGTGTATTCAGTAAAGCCGGAGCTGTGCTGACAGCTCACTGGGTTACTTGGACTGACTGCTGATTTTCTGTATATCCGCCATCATCTGGTCGGCTTCTTTAACCTGCAATTTGACCTGTTGGGCCAGAAGCTTGAGACGATCATTGTTCAGCATCGCCAGATGATCTTCTTCTGCCTTTGTCAGCTCGTCTTTGCTTTCAATCAGATAAATCTGATCTTCCAGCATTGCGATCTCACGCTCCAACTGCTCTAACGGGGTTAAGGTCTGATCCAGCTGCGCGATCCAGCGATCAAGCTGAGTAGTTGTCACGGATAATGACTGACTCAGCTGTTCATTGATGCAGTGTTCAATAAAATTATCATCATCTTTGGGCTCTTGATTCAGACACGTCGACAAAGACTGACGAAACGCTTTCTCAAGCCGTTGTTCACTCAGCCCGGAGACATTGGCAAGGTTGGAAAATTCGCCGTCCCGTTTCATCTGGTTAACGGTAAATTCCACCATGCTGTCGATCATATCTGAGCCGTAGGAGGCAAAACTAAGTGTCCCTATAAATAAAGACAGAATGAAATTCTTTTTCATACTGAAACCTGTAATGACAAAATCCTTATTGAATTCAGGCGTTATACCCGCCAGATAATCGATACCATGTGAATGGGTCAAAGATACCGCACTGAGAGATATCTTTGCGAATCAAATTTTTCACTCATCTCTTGCCTGGGCGACCGCACTCAGCGAGTTCAGCCATGTGCCCTTCCCTTCTGCGGCAAGAAAAGACCAAAGGTAAAAAGGCAACCGTCGGTATGTCAGCCAAGCACACCCACTGCCCCTGACTGTACATAAGCGTTTGTATTATTTTAGTATTTGCGATGCCATAGCACTGACAATCCACTGCGGATTTACATACAGGCTTCTGGATGCATTTACATGGATATACATACATTGTACGGCATACTATGCACTATTCCGCTCCTTCATGATAGTGTGCGCTGGATTCCAGTTTTACAACTGTGATTCACTTTACTTGCCACGGCACTCGCCAATACTTCCGGCTTTCCGGGCTCATCATCGGTTAAGCCAATGCCGGGCGCACTGATACCTCTCCTTGCCAAACCATCTTTAAAAATATTCGCTCTCACACCGAATCGCTCAGGCATACCCCAGCATGACGGCGGTGAACTATTTACGGAAATACTGATTACTAAAACCCAATCGAATAGAAAAAACCGATTGATGCTATTGAGAATTCCATCTGCGACAAGCTCTAGCTACGTCTATATTCAATGTCAGTAACAGAGAGCTATGTAAAAAACGACAGACTGAAAGTTAGTTGAATTGAAAGCGACATGAAGAAAGACGCACTCATCATCCCTACCGAACAGGAGTGACCTATGAGCAACGAAGGTAAGTGCCCGGTAATGCACGGAAGTAACACTCGCTTAAGTGGCGTTGGAACCAAAAATGTAGACTGGTGGCCTAACCAGCTTAACTTAAGAATTCTTCATCAAAACGACCGCAAGGCGAATCCAATGGGGGAAGGCTTCAATTACAAAGAGGCATTCCTTAAGCTCGATCTGAACTCTGTTAAAAAAGACATTGAAGATGTGCTGACCACATCACAGGACTGGTGGCCAGCCGATTATGGCCATTATGGCCCGCTGATGATTCGCATGGCCTGGCACGCCGCCGGGACGTACCGTACCGGTGACGGACGCGGTGGTGCTTCAACCGGTAACCAGCGTTTTGCACCGTTGAACAGCTGGCCGGACAACGGCAACCTCGATAAAGCCCGCCGCCTGCTTTGGCCTATCAAACAAAAATATGGCAAGAATCTCTCCTGGGCGGATCTGTTTATTCTGACCGGCAATGTGGCACTGGAATCCATGGGCTTCAAAACCTTTGGTTTTGGCGGCGGTCGCGAAGATATCTGGGAACCAGAGGAAGATATTTACTGGGGTGCCGAAGACGAATGGCTGGGTAACAAGCGTTATTCGGGGGTTCGTGATCTGGAAGACCCACTCGCCGCGGTGCAGATGGGTCTGATTTACGTGAACCCCGAAGGCCCGGACGGGAATCCTGACCCGGTCGCTTCCGGTAAAGATGTGCGTGAAACCTTCGCCCGCATGGCGATGAACGACTATGAAACCGTTGCCCTGACCGCCGGTGGTCACACTTTTGGTAAATGCCACGGGGCCGGTGATGCCGCATTAGTCGGGCCCGAGCCGGAAGCCGCACCTATCGAACAGATGGGGCTGGGCTGGAAGAGCAGCCACGGCAGCGGAAAAGGCCGTGATGCGATAACCAGTGGACTGGAAGGCGCGTGGACACCGACTCCGACCACCTGGGACAGTACATACTTCGCCATGCTACTGGGCAATGAATGGGAACTGACTAAGAGCCCGGCTGGGGCCAACCAGTGGAAACCCAAAGTGGTGACCGACAGCAATCAGGCACCGGATCCGGAAGATGCTTCTAAGCGCGTCAACATCATGATGACGACAGCGGATATGTCGATGCGGGAAGATCCTGAATACCGAAAGATTTCCGAGCACTTCCACCAACATCCGGATGAATTCGCCGATGCCTTCGCCAGAGCGTGGTTCAAGCTGACTCACCGCGACATGGGGCCAAAATCCCGCTATCTCGGCTCAGAAGTGCCGGCTGAAGACCTGATCTGGCAAGACCCGGTTCCTGCCGTAGATCATGCTCTGATTGACAGCAATGACATTGCCGCACTGAAAAAAGTCATTCTGGAGTCCGGACTGTCTGTCACTGAACTGGTCTACACCGCCTGGTCTTCCGCTTCGACGTTCCGTGGTTCCGACTGCCGCGGCGGCGCGAATGGCGCTCGCATCCGTCTGGCACCGCAGAAAGACTGGGAAGTGAATCAGCCTGATCAATTACGCAAAGTGCTGAGTACTTACGACGGTATCCAGAAAGATTTCAACTCCACCCAATCTGGCAACAAAGCCGTTTCGTTGGCCGACTTGATTGTGCTTGGCGGCTGTGCGGCTGTCGAGAAAGCCGCTAAAGATGCCGGTTTCAGTGTAACGGTTCCGTTTGAGCCAGGTCGTACTGATGCGACCGATGACCAGACCGATGCCGATTCCTTCGATGTACTGGAGCCGATTGCAGATGGTTTCCGTAACTATACGAAGAAACAGTACACCGTTTCGGCTGAAGAGCTGCTGCTTGATAAAGCACAGCTGCTGACCCTGACAGCACCGGAAATGACCGTACTGGTTGGCGGACTGCGTGTCCTGAATGCCAACTTTGGTCAGTCCCAACACGGGGTATTTACTGACAAACCGGGCGTTCTGACCAATGACTTCTTTGTTAACCTGCTCGATATGAACACCGAATGGAAGTCAACATCCGACGATGCTCAGGAGTTTGAAGGCATTCACTACAAGTCTGGTCAGGCAAAATGGAAAGCGACGCGTGTCGATCTGGTCTTTGGTGCAAACTCACAATTGCGAGCCATTTCGGAAGTCTATGGCGGCGATGACGCGCAAGAGAAGTTTGTCCATGACTTCATCAAGGCGTGGACCAAAGTGATGAATGCGGACCGGTTCGATCTGAAATAACCGACTCCGGTTGGCATACATCCGACCTGGAAATGGACGGGCTATATCAGCCGTCCATTTCATGCTACGTTTGGTCCTCTATGAATAAAGCAGTGGCGCAGGGACGCCGGAGTGTTTCGCTTCTTTATCTATACCTATAACCAACGCCCAGCCAACCTGGCCTATGCAAGATGCAATATACGAGTAAAGGCTGGCTAGCTGACTGGGTGAATGAACAATCCGGTGACCCAATATCAATCAGCGGCTGACAGGCCATACCTGCCAGCCGCTTTTTATTTGAGTCGCATGTTATTGGTGACTCGAAAGATAACAAGAGAGAACGATAGAACGATAACAAGTTAGCCAAACGTAGAGGAACCGTAGCAGCCGGACTGCCAGACAGCTCTATCAGGCAATCTGAGACGCCGTGTCTGGCTTGCGCTTGAGCATCATCAGGCGCGGCAGAATCAGGCCGAGGATCACCACGGCAATTCCCACGAGTTGCAACTGCGTGACAGACTGCCCCAGTAAAAATGCAGTCAGCACAGAAAAGACCGGAACAAAATTAAAGAACAGCGACGCTGTTGACGATCCCAGTTCACGCACGCCATTGAGCCACAGCAGATACCCCGCCACTGTGCCAAACAACCCGATATACACTACATCAATAATACTGATAGCCGGGCTGTTAAACAGTTCCGTGATCGGGTTCAGATCCGGTGTCAACAGACACATCACACCAATAACACCGGCTCCGCTGACCATCCCCACGAAGGTGTAAGGAATCACCGGCATCCAGCGGCTGATCCCCTGGCTGAAATAGGTGTAGAAACTCCAGGCCAGCATCCCCACGAAAATCATTTTATCGCCCTGATTTAGAGTCAAACTCAGCAATATCTCCAACTGTCCATTTGTGATCACCAGCAATACCCCCGACAAACTCACCAGCAAACTGAAACATTGCGAAAAGGTCGGTCTGGTGCGTTGCGCGAGACACGCAATCAAAGAAGTGATCAGCGGACTGAGCGCCATGATCAGTGAACCGTTGGTGGCGCTGGTATAAGTTAAGCCGGTAAACAAACCCAGGTTAAGACCACCTACCCCCACCGCGCTCACCAGTATCACCCATAACCACTGCTTGCGTGTGATTGAGAGTGGTTGACCGCGCATCAAACGGAGATAGAGTGCGAGACAGGCGGCAGCAATCACAAACCGCCAGAAAACCAGTGTCAGGGCATGTATTTCACTCAGTGCATGCTTGCCTATCGGGAAACAGCTTCCCCAGAAAAAGGTACATAAAATCAGCAGTATCACGGATTTTGA
Source organism: Photobacterium sp. GSS17 (assembly GCF_028621875.1). Lineage (NCBI taxonomy): Bacteria > Pseudomonadati > Pseudomonadota > Gammaproteobacteria > Vibrionales > Vibrionaceae > Photobacterium > Photobacterium sp. GSS17. The sequence continues at coordinate 2,230,673 of NZ_CP117517.1, forward strand.
TGTTGATGAGAGCTTCATTGATAAAAGCTTGGTTATGGATGCCATTGTTACTCCGCATAACTTGTCAGATGAATACCTTTAGTGTATTGATTCCACCTAGTGGATAAACTGGCAATATCAGGACGGTAGATACCAATAATGAAACCTAACTATTCTCTCGACGATCTGCGCTGTTTCTGTGCAGTGGCCAGACTGGGCAGTTTTAAGCAGGCAGCCCAAAGCTTATCCATGCCACTTTCCACGCTCAGCCGCCGTATTCAGCAATTAGAAACCGACTTGCAACTCAGGCTGCTAAACCGCGATGCACACCGGGTGTCGCTGACTCATACCGGACAGCAGTATTTCCAGCGAGCCAGCGCACTATTTGATGAGCTCAGTGATATTGGTGAAGACTTGCATCGGGACAAGCATGAGCCGAAAGGTAAAATTCGACTCAATGCCCCCATCAATGCAGGCTCTCAATTTCTGCGGGACATTTTTTTCGATTTCATGGTGCAATATCCGGATATCCAGCTCGATATCGGATTTTCCAATACGCTGGTTGATATTGAGGCAGAAGCCATCGACGTCGTATTTCGGGTCGGTAGCCCTGTGGTTGAGAATTGGATCGCACGCCCACTGGTCGACATCCATTTTATTGTTTGTGCTCAGGCCGGTTACCCGATCGACACAATTACCGAACCCGACGCACTGTGTGGCCACCCTGCCGTCATTTGCCATCCGATGACTACCTGGGAGCTGATTCACACCGATACAAGGCAAGAGTTTGACTATCTCGTCGGTACTGGTGTCCGGCTGGAAGTGGATGAGATCCGGATGCTGACCCATGCCATTAAAGCAGGGTTAGGCATTGGCTATATTCCTGATTACCATGCCCTGCCGCTGATTGAAGCAGGAAAACTCAGCCGGGTGCTGCCAGACTGGCAAAGTAAAGCCCGAACCTTGTTTATGCTCTACCGTGACCGCGACCACCTTCCGCTGCGGGTGCGTTTGTTTGTCGAGTTTGTGCTTGCTCGTTTTGCTCAGGACGCTAACTAGTTGAGTGCTGAGTAAAACAGAGTCCGCTGAATATGGATAAGTCATTGCTGAGTCATTGCTTCGCCTGGCCGAATTTTTTTTGTTTCTCTCCCTTTGACTCCCTTTGAAATCCCCCTCAATGATCCCTTTTCCCTTCAGCCACCTCCGGCTCGCTATCGTTTCGCGAGCCCTGAGGGTCTGCTCGCGCCGTCATGTCTTCCCGGCCGAATGCCATCTCTTTTTTCAAGCGCTCTTCAAAATCGATAAACAGCTTGTAATAGTTATTGTCAAAGCGCTCCTGTTCACCGGCTTCACTTTTCCATGCAGCGTAGAGTGCATCCGACAACTCGGCATCCACTGACTTATAGGTATGCTGCCTGTTTTCCACAAACTCGGGGGAGCAGCCCAATACCCTAAGGGCAGCGGCACCAATTTCCACCGCAGAGTGATACGTTTCCGACTCAATGATATCCGCCCCGGCCTGACGAAGCAGGTAGCCATGACCACGGTCAAATGCCCGCACCAGCACCTTTAAGTGGGGGTATTTATGCTTAACATACTTCACCAGCTGAATCGCATTGTCACGATTATCTATGGCAATAATCAGCATCGCGGCATGCTCAATCCCTGCGGTGTGCAGCAATTCCGGTCGGGTTGCATCACCAAAATAGGCTTTCGTTTTAATTTTCCTCAGGTTATCGACCTGCGCTGCCTGATGGTCAAGTACGACCGTTTTAATGCCGTTAGCCACTAATAAGCGGTTCACAATCTGACCAAAACGCCCGATGCCTGCGATAATGACCGTGCCCTGCTCGTCAATATGATCCGCTTCGCGTTCATTAGACGTCTGCTCAAAACGGGGCAAAATGACTTTCTCAAAAAAGATAAACAGCAATGGGGTCAGCAACATCGACATCGCAACCACCAGAGAGAGCGTCTGACCAATACCTCCCGGCAGCACATGATTCTGCACGGTGTAATTGATCAGCACGAAGCCAAACTCCCCCGCCTGCGCCAGGCTCAGGGCCAGCAACCAGCGACTGCTGTTCCGGATCCGGAAGATCGTCGCCAGAACAAACAGAATCAATGCTTTTAGCACGATGATCCCGACAGTCAGACCCATAACCAGAAAAAATTCGCTAAACAGAATGTCAAAATTGATCCCAGCACCGACCGTGATGAAAAACAGCCCCAGCAACAGCCCGCGGAACGGTTCGATATTGGCTTCCAGCTCATGCCTGAATTCACTGTTGGCGAGGACAACACCGGCGAGAAACGTACCCAGTGCCGGCGATAAACCCACCAGTGTCATCAGCACTGAGACCCCAATGACCAGCATCAGTGCTGCTGCTGTAAAAATCTCTCTCAGACCAGAGCAGGCAACAAACCGCAGCAACGGACGGCTGAGATAGTGGCCCCCAACCACAACCAGTGCCATCGAACCTGTGATGACCAGACCATAGGCCCAGCCCGGTAAACCGGCTATCAGGCTCAGCTCCTCATTATGGTCAGCCACTTGCTGCGTGACATGGCGGGCCTTCTCCACCAACTCAGGTAACGCCAGTAAGGGAATAAATGCCAGCATCGGAATCACGGCAATATCCTGGAACAACAGAACCGAAAACGCATTCTGGCCTCCCTCGGTGCGAGTCAGCCCTTTTTCATTAAATGTTTGCAGCACTATCGCTGTGGACGATAACGCCAGAATCAAGCCGATAGCCAGTGCCACGCTCCAGGGTAAACCCAACCATATACCCAGTCCTAGAATTGCCGCTGCTGTCCCAACCACTTGTAAACCACCCAACCCCAGCAGTCGATGTCGCATCGCCCACAACGACTTGGGTTCCAGCTCCAGACCGACCAGAAACAGCATGATCACCACACCAAATTCCGCGAAATGCTGAATAGTGGTGGTTTCGTCACCCACCAGACCGATCACCGGCCCAATCACCACCCCGGCGATCAAATAACCCAGCACTGAGCCCAGTCCGAACAAAATAGCCAGAGGCACTGCAATCACCGCCGCAACCAGGTAAATAAAGGCATAAATAAAATATTCCGACATGGCGTATCCTTTGCAGTCAGCGCGTGGATCAGGCTAAAACCATCGCTGATCAAGCCAAATGAGGTATTAACAACGTAGCTGGCAGGCACCTGTTTCGCCATGTTAACGTCATATAAACAGCACCATATTAACAATGTGGTGCACTGGCATACCGCGTTAGGTGGCTGAATAATAAAAGTGCAAAGGTACTGGGAACGTAAGCGCGAACAAGAATCGCGAACAAGAAATAACGGGCAGAATGCCGTTAGTACAGGCGATGAGGCGATGAGGCGATGAGGCGATGAGGCGATGAGGCGATGAGGCGATGAGGCGATGAGAATACGCGTTTTATCAGAACGCGGAAATGAAAAAACGGCTTACAAGCGCTAACCTGTAAGCCGTCATTTTTAATGGTGCCCCGGGCCGGACTTGAACCGGCACGCCGCGAACGGCGAGGGATTTTAAATCCCTTGTGTCTACCAATTTCACCACCAGGGCACACAATTCTGTGAGATACCGCTTAATGCCATATCTTAATTGTCTGCTTCAAAGCACTCCGGATGAGAACTTTGAGAATGGAGGCGCGTCCCGGAGTCGAACCGAGGTCCACGGATTTGCAATCCGCTGCATAGCCACTCTGCCAACGCGCCTCTGAATATCCGCTATCGGCCTTGCCGCTGCGGTATGGTGTGCATTCTACGGATTGCCTCTGTTGAGTCAACAAAAAAATCATGCAAAAAAATTCAATCGTTTGATATATGTACGGATAGGCGTTAAAAGTGTGCGTTTCATCCTATTTGGCCTTTTTCGTCACTCAATTACGAGGGGGCAGTCCCCGTTTTATCTTACGATTTTCTGCGTCTTCTTCTTCTTCTGCCTGTCACGTCAGCAGTGTTTTCAATCTAGCCTTCCCTCTTTGATCCGGTTCGAAATAGCATCCTTGATGCCCAACCCTTCTTGGCCCCCAGCGAAACCCTCACCTGCCCTGTCAAATGCAATGATGTTTATATTTGATAATCGAGTGAAATTGCCGGAAAATAGTGAGCCAAATCACACTAACTTTGCCTGTTATGCTTCGAATACTCAGTCTGGTCATCATCGGGCTTCTGCTCTCTGCGTGTACGCCCAAGGCCCCTCAGCCCGTGACGGTTACCCTCAGCTTCATCACGCTTGCGCCTACGCACCTGTTAACGTCTCACAACCGCTTTGATCAGCACGCGACGCAGCAATGGCTGAACGATAACCTTCGCCGACACCAGACAGCAGCAAATACAGCCACCCACAACCAAAGCTATCTGGCATTTTACTCCTATCAGTGGCCATCACAGCCGGTGCTGACCCCGGCTTTTTCATATGTAACCGCATTGATGCTCAACCCGGTCACCGCACGTCAGGTGGCTGACTCACTGTTACCTGAACAGGCAATCCTGGCCAGTAATATCAATTTCGGTACGGCGCAATACGGTGCACAACTGTACGCGTATAATCCGAAAAAAGCCCGTGCCGAAGCCTTTGTTCAGCAGGTACACGGTGAGCAAATTGCCTATTTATCGCTGATTCGCCAGTCGTCACAACCGGATGCTTCCCCACAGACTGAAGATCTGCAATTGATCGCCAATACCGTCGATCGCCTGCAAATTCAGGGCATCAACAAAGTCGTCCTGTTGAGCCAGTTTGCCCCAACCTATGCTCCCCAGATTGTCAACGCCGTTAAAGGTCTGGATGTTGTCATCAGCAGTGGCGAACAAGCGGCGCTATCTCTGAAACAGAACACCACACTGGCCACCTTCCCGGCACAGCAGATGCGATGGCATTCACTTTCCCTTCATTTTGATGATCGGGGAAGAGTGCAGTCTGCGGAATTTCTGCCTCTCTGACATAAAGCGTGTCTGACGCAGTGCAATCAGATATGCGCACCGACGAAAAAGGCGAGTCTAACACTCGCCTTTCTTCTCTGCCTGTTACTATTGCCCTGTTACATCAGGCGACCAGCTCCACCGCCTCTCGCACCAGACGACCGATTTCTTCCCAGTCGCCATTATCAATCAGTGAAGGTGCCACCATCCAGGTGCCGCCGCAGCAGGCCACCCGGTCAATCGCCAGGTAATCGCGAACATTGGCTTTACTGATTCCACCGGTCGGCATCAGAGAAATATCGACGTACGGTGCCAGCAGGGATTTGATCATATTGATTCCGCCCGAGGCCTCAGCCGGGAAGAACTTGAGAAAAGTCAGACCCAACTCAAGCGCCTGCTCAACCTGACTCGGGTTGTTTACGCCCGGCACGACCGGAATACCCTGCTGCTGACAGTATCGTACCGTGTTCGGATTCAAACCCGGTGCGACAATAAATTCCGCGCCGGCCGCTACTGCCCGGTCAACCTGTTCAGCATTCAAAACCGTGCCCGCGCCAATGCAAAGCTCCGGGTACGCTTCACGCATCAGCCGGATGGCTTCTGCTGCCGCTTCGGTACGAAACGTTACTTCGGCCACCGGCAAACCATTTTCCACCAGCGTTTTAGCCAGCGGAACCGCCTGCTCGACCTGATTAATCTGGATGACGGGAATAATTTTATACGACTGTAGTTTTTCAATTAATTGCTGAGACATGTACTGAGAGTTCCTTTTTCACAAGAATGCTTTTTCTATCAATGTGTTCGGCCAAGCTTTTTGGTCAGGTTTTTAGTCAGTTTTTTGATCAGGACTTTTGGTCAGGCTTCCGATTACGCTTTCGTTCACTTTGTCATGAAAGCTTTTCGGTCAGAATTTCCGTTCGGCTATCTGTCACAAAAGCGCACTCATCGCTTCGCGAGGAATAATCGCCCCCGGGTGCTGAATAACAATCGCAGCCAACTGGTGCCCTAATTCTGCAGATTGGGTTTCATCAGCACCGGTAAGGCGACCCGCCAGATAACCGGCTGCAAACGAGTCACCGGCTGCACAGGTATCCACTACGTGTTCAACCTGATTGGCAGCCACATAAGTCACTGTCGGCTCAGCAGATTGTAAGTGGCAGACCACTTTACACGGGTCGCAGCCGCGCTTAATCACCACTTCCTCACAGCCAAACATCCGGCAACGGGCAACTATGTCGCTATCTCCCCACACTTTGTGGTCATCGTCTTCAGTGACCAGCGCGATATCGACAAAACGCAATACCTGGCTGTACCAGTACTGGGCCTGTTTTGCCGTCCATAGCTGCGGCCGAAAGTTATTGTCAAACATCACTTTACCGCCATGCTGGCGATGCTTTTCCAGCAGAGTAATCAATGTGGCTTTTGCTTCTTCCGCCAGAATGGCCAGGCTGATGCCACTGATATACAGCGCATCAAACTCGTGATTATCAATGGCCTGCTCCAGCGGCGAGAGATCGGTCGCAAAGTAGAATTTCGCCGCACTGTCATTACGCCAGTAATGGAAATGACGTTCACCATTGGGCTCAGTTTCAACCAGATAAAGACCCGGTAATTTATTTTCCAGTTTGCGAACCAGCCGGGTATCGATGTTTTCTTCCTGCCAGGCACTGAGCATATCCCGGCTGATATTATCGACACCTAATGCGGTTGCGTAACTGACGGAGAGATGACGGCTGGCCCCAAGGCGTGACAGATACAGCGCAGTATTGAGCGTATCGCCACCAAATGTACGCCGTAGCGGTTGGCCGCTGAGCTCCACCATACACTCACCAAAAAATGCAATGTTCACGCTGTCACCTTCAGTGTTTTTAAGAGTTGTCATTAAAGCGTAATCGATGATGCAGGCCTTACATCACAACAAAGACCTGCATTTTGACGAGTTTTAGAGAATTATTTTGCTTCTACAGGACGGCCTTCTAAATCCGGCTCCTGGTTCTGTTCCATCGCGGCACGTTCGGCATCCAGTAACGCTTTCGCCTCTTCCTTCGTGACAGTATTAGCGGGTGTCAGCAGGCTCACGCCGACTCCGACGAGCAGAGCGGTCAATACCGACGGTATTACAGGATTACCCCAGAACGCTCCCCAGTCTGCATTCAGCATGACAGAGAAAGAAGCCGCTGACGCGCCAGCCAATGTAGCCAAGGCACCTTGCCAGTTGTAACGGCTCCAGAAGCGTCCCAGCATGCCGCAGACAAACATGCCTGACATCACGGTCGAGATCATTTTAGTGATGTAGCCGATGATGTCGTTTGACGTCAGCGCGAACAGCAGGGCCAGACTGATACAGATCACCAGTGCATAGCGTGAGTAAGTCACCATTTTGTCTTTGCCCGGTACTTTGCCGGTAAACATGATGTAGATGTCCCGCAGCAGAATAGACACCCCGGCAATCGCATCGGAACTGGCGCTCGACATAGTGGCAGACAGACCGGCAATCAGCACAATCATACCGACAGCGACCGGCAGTACCGTGGCGGCAACGTACGGGAAGGCATAGTTGGCATTATTCAGATCCGGGTTGATAGCGTGGGCTGACATCCCGATAACCGCAGGAATAATGGAGAAAAACAGGTACAGTACGCCAGACATCGTAAACGAGCGGCGAATGGTCTGCACATCCTTACCCGAATAAATACGCTGACGGAAAGAAGGGGTTGCCAGAATCCCGACCCCGACAACCAGTGCCAGTGACAACGCAGGAATCACCCCCAGTTTTTCGATACCCAGGACACTCACAGCAGCCGGATCCATCGCTGCATAGAGGTTTTCAAGCCCACCAATGTGCTGCACCGACAACACCGCCATCAGGATAAATCCGGCAAACAGGATGATTGCCTGAATGGTATCGGTCCAAACGACCGCGGTATAACCGCCAATCACCACATAAATCGTAAAGGCCGCAGCGATAATGATTTTTGCCGTATTGAGATCAATGTCGGCAATCCATGCCAGGTACATGCCGCCACCAAGAATGTGCGCGCCCAACCAGCCAATTGAGGCGATAAAAATCAGAATTCCGACGACATTTTTCACGATCTTGTTGGCACCGACATAGTAAGACAGCTCTTCACTCATGGTCATGAAGTTCAGTTTACGAACCGGGGCAAACCAGTAGGCCAGCAACAAAATCCCGACTGCGCCACCGATCCCGTACAGGGTACCGGCCCAGCCATTTGCATAACCAAAACCGACCGCTCCCATACTGGAGCCCGTCCCGACCATGGTGGCGACCGTGGTGCCAAGCACCAGGAACAGAGGCAAGCCTCGCCCGCCGAGCAGGAAGTCTTCGCCAGATTTCTGATGGCGGGAGACATACCAACCCAGCCAGATTAAAAAAACCACATACGCACCGAACCCGGTGAGAAAGAGTGTACTGTTCATTCCATACCTCTTATAATCCGTTATACCAGCTGGAACAGTTATCTTTATGAATTGTAAGGAAGATTATTGCTTCAGTTGGTTTATGCTTTTATTTGCTTGGGGACGTGGGTTTCCCTTCCCCGCGATTTACTGATATTTCAGTTTGTTTTTTAAAGGGTTGGTACTTTGCCAACCTTTTTCTTTATCGGTTGCTCTGGAAAACGCTCAGAGCCATGTTGCCTCAGATCTTGCAGAAGGTACTAACGACTTACCTTCTTTCAGTTTCCTGGCGTTTTTCCCGGCTTTTTTCCTGGCGTTAGTTTTATCAACCGCACCGCATTTCGGTTATATTCAGAGTCAGCGCTGAACGCTCAGGGTTGCTCCGCGCTAACTTTGCTTAGGCTTCATCCGACCCGCGGTTTACGGTGTTCGCCCGGAACCAGGTATTCCTCGAACTAGCGACGATCTTCGCGGTAGCAGGTAACGTCCACTTCCACTTTCACGTCGACCACCAGATCACAGACCATGCAGATACGTGCCGGTGGGTGCTCGCCAAAGAATTCTTTAAACACTTTGTTGAATGACTGGAAATAACGGGCATCGGTCAGGACAACCTTCACGTGCACCACGTCTTCAAGGCCATAACCGGCTTCGTCCATAATGTTGACGCAGTTCTGGATTGCCAGACGCGATTGCTCAACAATACCGCCTTCCACCACTTCGCCATCAATCATTGGCGTCTGGCCGGAGACGTACAGGAAACCTCCCGCCTGCGTAGCGCGGGCAAATGGCAGGTGCTGACCGCCGGTACCTGTACCGCCTTCAATGCCATAGCGTGTGATAGTCATAATTGCTTACTCCAATGTGGTTGCTAAAATCAGGTCTGTCATCGAATCGAACTGCAAACGGCGTCGGTTCATGCCAGACCAAGAATTAAGAATCAAGAATCAAAAATAGAGCCAGATTCAGCGCTGCTGACGGTACAAAAACCGCCCGCAACGTTGGGGACTGACTTCCCCGTTCAGATAACTGGTATGGCCATTCACCATTACCTGCTCAATGCCTTTGGCTGCCGCAATGGGATGGGCGAAATCCGCCACATCAATGATGGTGTTCGGGTCAAACAACACCAGATCCGCATAAGCGCCTTCGCGTATTTCCCCACGGTCAGCCAGACCAAACCGTCTTGCCGACATACCCGTCATTTTGTGGACAGCCTGTGCCAGCGAAAATAACTGGCGTTCCCGACTGTAATAACCCAGCACCCGGGGAAATGCGCCCCAGAGCCGTGGATGCGGATGCGGATCATTCGGTAAGCCATCCGACCCCACCATGGTCAGGCGATATTTCAGTACCCGCTCAACGTCTGCTTCATCCATACAGTGGTAAACCGCACCGGCCGGTTGCAACGCTTTGGCCGCATCCAATAACGGCAGTGCCATTTCGTCAGCAATTTGCTTCAGGGTTTTTCCCGCCTGCTCCGGTAACGCTTCTGACCAGGTAATAAAGATGTCGAAATCGTCCGTCACCTGATTCAGATCCAGCGTGGACGAGCTGGCCGAATACGGATAACAATCACAGGCAACATCCTGGTGCTGGCTGGTTGCTTCCATTAACTTCAGCACTTCAACGGTTCGTCCCCAGTTTCCGGCACCGGCACATTTAAGGTGAGAGATCACCACCGGCACTCGGGCGTGACGTCCGGTTGCAAAGGCTTCTTCCATTGCAGCCAGAATCTCTTCAAACTCAGTGCGCATGTGGGTCGTATAAATCCCGCCGAAGGCCGCCAATTCTTCCGCCAGCGCCATCACCTCTTCGGTCGGAGCCTGTTTGGCAGAGGCATAAGCCAGCCCCGAACTGAGGCCCAACGCACCGGCTTGCATCGCCTCCCGCAGACGTGCTTTCATCGCCTGAATTTCCGGGGGGGTCGCCGCACGGTAAAGGTCATCCATTTCGTTATTGCGTAACGTGGTATGGCCAACCAACGCCGCCACATTGACCGCAGGCGCTGCCTGCTCAACCGCGCGGGCATAGTTCGTAAACGTCGGATACTGGAAATCAGCCTGCTTTCCGAGCAAATTCATCGGGTCCGGCGGGTCGCCTGCCAGTACGGCCGGGGAGGCGCTGATCCCGCAGTTGCCAACAATAACCGAGGTCACCCCCTGGCTGATTTTGGCGAGACAGTCGGGATAGCGGATCACGTTGGTGTCGTCATGGGTGTGAACATCAATAAAGCCCGGTGCCAGCGCTTTACCATCACCGTCAATCACCACAGTCGCCTGGCATCCCGCCAGGTCACCAATGGCTGCAATACGATCCCCGGAGATGGCAACATCAGCGTGGTAAGGCTCGGCACCCGTGCCGTCAACAACCTGAACATTTCGGAATACGGTATCGAACTGCATGAAACTTCCTTCTTTCTTTCGCTAAGCTTCACAACCCGACCGACTGTTCCGGTGAGGTTGTGGTTAATCGCCGAGAGGCTGGCGGTCTTCTCCACCGCGATGGCTGTCCAGCGCCATCTTCAGGCGGCGCAATTTGTCACGGCTCCGGCGTTTATGGCTCAGTGCCAGTTCCGTTGACAGCACATCAATCATTGCCATCATCGCGTAACGTGAAGCCGATGGCTTATAGATAAAATCGGTTTCCTTGGTCACTATCGGCAACACCAGATCACTGACTTCTGCCAACGGGGAATCCTTGGCTGTAATGGCAATGACGCTCATCCCGTACTGCTTCGCAATTGAAGCCGGTTCCACCACTTCCGGGGTGTAGCCGGTCGCGGAAATCACCACCATCACATCATTGCTGTCGGCAGTGGCTGCCACCATACGAGCCAGCAATCCGTCGTTGTAAGCCGTAACGGCGTACCCGAGCCGGAACAGGCGGTATTGCAACTCCTGAGACAGAATGGTGGAACCGCCCCCCATCCCGACAGCCAGAATTTGCCGCGCGTTCTGTAGCAACTCGACGGCTTGCGCCACATCCTGCTCATTCACAACTTTACGATTTATGTTGATCACGTTTTTGATCGATTCATAAACCCCTTGAATACCGGACTGATCCGGCGATTCATGAATGAACCGCTGCCCCAGAGCCAGCGACTGTGCCAGCTTTAGTTTCAGATCACGGACATTCTTACAACCCACCGCTTTGGCAAAGCGGGTAATGGTGGCTTCACTGACCCCGGCCTCTTCTGCCAGCTGGCTGATGCTGTAGCCCGAGGCTGCAGCTAAATCATCCATCACCAGCATGGCCACTTTCTTTTCGGCCTCACGTAATTGCGAAAATCGTTCAGTAATTCTGGAAACAATATCGACTTCAATCGTCACGGCTTTCACCTCTCTCGACACAGCAAATGGTAGATTCAGGGCGGGCGCAAAACAGTGAGAAACAGCACAAATCATTCGATAATGTTTGATAGTTTCTAACATCACAAATATTATCAACAAGCCAAAAGGCAGTAATAACAAGCCCTGAGAGCTATGTTAGGAGAATAATAAATGAACCAAGCAAATAAAAAGCATGTTAGTAAATATCAAGACAGCCATCACAAAAAATGGCCTGTAGGTACTAAAGGTATTTGGGTAAATGAAAAGGAAAGCGGCCGATACAGCCTGATTCACGAAGAGATTTCGCTGCCTGCTGCAGTGCTTCGGCAATCCTCACTGACTAACAACCTGAACTGGATGCAGCAGTTTGCCCGCCACCATCAGGTTCAGCTGGCACCTCACGGCAAAACCACCATGACCCCAGCCCTGTTTGAGCAACAACTGGCAGCCGGGGCATGGGGAATCACCGTGGCTACCGCGCCACAAGCTGAAGTCGCCGTTGAGGCAGGTGCCAAGCATATCCTGATGGCCAACCAGTTAGTCGGCAAAGCAAACATTGCAATGGTCCGGCGCCTGCAGCAGCAACACGCCGTCACGTTTTATTGCTGTGTTGATTCCGCTGAAAATGCCCGCCAGCTCAGTCAGGCATTTGAGCAAGGATCGCAACCGTTACACGTTTTGATCGAGTATGGGGTGCCTGGCGGTCGTTGTGGCTGTCGCTCTGAGCAGGACGTTGTCGCACTGGCCGAAACCATCCACTCGCTGCCTGGGCTGATCCTCTGTGGTATCGAAGTGTACGAAGGGGTGATCCACGGGGCCAATGCGGAAGCAGACATCCGCGCCTTTCTGGCCAGCGCGATAAACACCGTTGAACATCTTACGGAGCGACAGCTGATTACTCGCTCCCAGCCTGTCATTACCGGCGCTGGCTCGGCCTGGTACGATGTTGTCGCCGAGAGCTTCGCTGATCACCCTCACCTGCTGGCAATTATCCGTCCCGGCTGCTACCTGATTCACGATACCGGTATTTATCAGGATGCGCAGGCAAACGTGATGGCACGCGCGGAACGCAATCAAGGGGCGGCTTGTGATTTAGGCGGTGACCTGGAATCAGCACTGGAGATTTGGGCTTACGTGATTTCCAGGCCGGAGCCGGGCAAAGCGGTGATCGGGATGGGTAAGCGCGATGTGGCTTTTGATGCCGGGCTGCCTATTCCTGAGCGCGGTTACCGTAATGGTCATGCTCTTGATATTGATGGGCTAAAGGCCATCGCCATTATGGATCAACACACCTTTGTTGAGGTTCCCGAAGGGCATGATCTGTCAGTCGGCGATATGATCGCTTTTTCCACATCTCATCCTTGCCTGACTTTTGACAAATGGCGCTACCTCTGCGTCGCTGATGAGGACTATAACGTGTCCCAATGGGTTGAAACATTATTCTGAGTTTCACGGACATGAGGCCATAATTATGCCAACCTGCTGATTTTCATCACCAGCTTGAGGCGGTAAGCCAATACTTACCGCCTGTACCGCACTTACTGACACAGCCTAATTCCGGCCTGTTTTCAGCCTGCTTCCTGCCAGAAATCGTCTATAAAACCTTGTTTTTGATAAGGTTTATATCGTTAAATCCCTTTGCGAAACGGGAATTGAAGTGTATCATTCCGCCACCAGTTTCACCGTGCCACAAAGGATACAAGCATGGATCTGACATCTCTTATTGAAGGTACGCTTTTCGGCCTTATCGTACTGTTGATTGGCCTGTCAGGCGGTTCTTTTTTTACTATGGCAACCGCTAAATCAACTGAAGAAACCAGTGCTACAGAGTCTCGCATTGAGTTTGGCTTTTACGGAGTGGCGAGTCTGGTATTTGCTGCCCTGCTATCCGGCATTCTCAGCTGATAACCGGCCATTCCATTAGCCATTTCTGCTGAATCAACCGTTCAAATCTGATACAGCTCTAAAGGCAGCCCATCCGGATCCTGGAAGAAAGTAAAACGCTTCCCGGTCACTGCATCTGTTCGAATGGGCTCTACTGCCACACCTTTCTTTTGCAGGTAATCTGCCACTTCTTCAACCGAATCGACGGCAAAGGCAAGATGCCTTAGGCCACAAGCCTCCGGAAAACTCGGGCGCGCTGGCGGTGACGGGAAGGAAAATAACTCAATCTGGCTGCCATCCGGCAACGCTAAATCCAGCTTGTAGGAATCACGCTCAGCACGATATTGCTCAGAAATGATCCGTAATCCCAGCACTTGGCTGTAAAAATGCTTCGATAATTCATAATCTGAACAAATAATCGCGGCATGATGAATGGCTTTAAGCACCCTTTCCTCCAGTAGTAATACGATGATGAGAGAAATTCTCTGTCGCAGCACATAATACGTTAAACAGCACTGTAATATATTCAAAAATAGCGTGTTTATAGCGCTGCTGCTGGGGATATATTTGATGTCAGAAGTTAGCCCGCCCGATGCTTCATGCTTCGCAGAGCGCCACATTTTCGCGCTTGCCAACGATATCATTTGCTTTCGGCTTACTCCTTTCAGAGTGCTCTGTTTACGAGGCTGCTGTTTACAAGACACCTATTTATCTGGCTTCTCTTTTTGCGACATGCTGGCCGATTAAGTATTTCTGCTTAAAAAAATTCCATCAGGGAATACAACCAAATAAAAAAGTTTTTTTAGCGTTAATATCTAGAAAAGTATTTACACGGTAAATTTTTGCTTATATGTTGAAGAGGTTTTCAATACTAACGACCAGGTTTAAGCCATGTTTCGCAGCACACAATTACAATTTGATTGCGCGCCTTCGCTGACTACTCCTGTGTCGTTTGCAGCACGTGCCATTATTGCCGCTATTCTAGTGATTATTAACTAGGCTGGCGGCTTTCTCCGTCAGCCAGGCTGACGGAGAAATCGCCGTAACCTTTCTCTGTTTTTCCTCAGCCTTCCTGACGGTCCCAATAAACACTGACTACCGAGTAGTCAATTTGAGGACTTGTCCATTGAAAAGAAATGATTTATTAGCAATCGGCCTGATGACTTTCGCTATGTTTCTGGGTGCCGGGAACATCATCTTCCCGCCTTTTCTCGGACTACAGGCAGGAGAAGCATTCCTACCGGCAATGCTGGGATTTCTGATCACGGCTGTTGGCCTGCCGGCGCTGACACTGATTGTGTTGGGCCACCTTAGCCACAGCAACCAACTGACATCAGCATTACCAAAACCCCTTGCGATCACTTTTTGGGTACTGCTTTTCACTGCCATCGGACCGGCATTTGGCATGCCCCGCGCTGTCACAGTCGCTTACGAAATGGGAATCAAACCTTTCGTGGAATCAGATTCTCTGATGGTGTTCTCAGCCGGCTTTGTTGCCCTGACACTGATATTGGCTTTTCGCCCGGGGAAACTGGTTGATTACATTGGCAAAGTGATGACTCCTCTACTGGTTCTGTTACTGCTGGCTCTGGCTGCGAGCGCGGTGATCGCTCCGTTAGATACCCTGAAAGTCGCGTCAGCCGGTTATGAAATGCGCCCTGTTACAGAAGGTTTGATCCAGGGTTACATGACAATGGACGCGATTGCGGCCGTGGGTTTTGGCTGGGTCATCATCAAAGCTATCCTTAATAAAAATGGGGGTAACAGCCGTCATCTTTCAGGAATCACGGTAAAAGTTACGCTGATCTACGCCGTTCTGATGTCGGCTTGTTACCTAGCAATGGCATATGTGGGGGCCACCTCTGCCTCAGTGGCCAGCGAAGCCAGCAATGGCGGTGAAATTCTGACCCTGTATGTCGCAGAGGTGTTCGGTGTTTACGGTCAGTACCTGCTGGCGGCAATCATCATCATGGCATGCCTGACCACCACAGTTGGTCTAACTAACGCCTGTGCTGAGTATTACCGTGAAACGTTTAGCACCCCGTTTGCACTGACCGCCACTATCGTTGTGGTACTGACAGGTGTCGTGGCAAACTTTGGCCTGAACCAGATCCTTGCCGTCAGCTTGCCTGTTATTCTGGTTCTGTGCCCGGTGGCCATCACACTGGTACTGACTGCCATGTGTTTTTCCGGTGCTAAGCGCCAGTCGTCTCACTACCGCCAGTCGGTGTACCTTGCATCGGTAGCGACCACGCTGGTTTTTGGCGGGCTGGACACCCTGAGTATTCTGGGTATGCTGCCGGAATCAGTCCAACCCATGCTGGAGCGCTACCTGCCGCTGTACAGCGCGCACGCCAGTTGGTTGCCGCCTTGCCTGCTTGTTCTGGTAGTCGGTATGGTGGCATCGAGAACAAACACAGCGTCACCGTCTGCCGAAAATGCGTAATTTTTCCAAAAACAGGCCGTAAGTGAAGAGGAAATACTGTAATTGAGCAGGAAATGTCGCGATGAGAGATAGCTTTTATCGCGCTTTTCCCTCAAACATTTCACCGAAACGGCTCTGCATTGAAAGGTGTTCTCGTACAGCTCGTCCTGATTGGATATTCGATTTACAGCAAGACCAATAACAAAAACGAGCACAAGACCAGAAAGTACCGGCCCCAACGCCCCATCAATTCAACGCCCGCTATCAATGCATGGCTGCTACCAATGCATAACTGCCACAACAGAGCTGGACATGGTTATTTGCCCACCAAGCTCTGCTTTCTCGGTGTTTTCGTCGGCATGTAATGAGTCAGTTGTGATGATTTTTTCGCCTGAAATTCTTAAAAAATTCAATGAATCAGTTTACAGAGGCGGAATTTGCTTATATGTTGTGTCCGTTGCCCGTAATAATTGATAAATCTTTTTATGCTGAACATTTTCACTAATCCCGCAAAATCTGCTGATTTGCTCTTGGCGAAAGCCAAGCGTGCGGTATTACGTGCAACACAATCTGTCGTCGCAGTCGTCGTCCTGGTCATCGTTATCTAGGCTGGCGGCACATTCCGTCAGCCAGGCTGACGGAAGATGAGCACACCTATCTTATTTTTCCCCAGCTGTCTGACGGTCCTAAGCAAAATACTTTGGTATGCAGAAGGATTCGTCCATGAAAACAAATGACATAATGGCCCTCGGCCTCATGACCTTCGCCATGTTTCTCGGTGCCGGGAACATTATCTTTCCGCCTTTTCTAGGACTGGAAGCCGGTGAACAGCTGATGCCGGCAATGGCGGGCTTTTTGATCACCGCCGTCGGCTTACCTGCCCTGACACTGATCGTGTTCGGCCGCCTGAGTGACAGCAAGCAGTTGACTCAGCCACTACCAACCTGGCTGGCCACACTGATCTGGGTCGCATTGCTGACAGCCGTTGGCCCGGCATTCAGCATGCCGCGCGCGGTCACCGTCGCGTACGAAATGGGCATCAAACCTTTCTTTTCAGGTGATCACCTGCTGACCTTTTCTGTTCTGTTCTGTGCCCTGACCCTGCTGCTGGCCTTTCATCCGGGAAAACTGGTGGATTACATAGGCAAAATCATGACCCCGCTGTTAATTCTGATGCTGTGCGTGCTGGCCATCACCGCCGTGGCCTCTCCCCTTGCTGCGCCACAAGCAGCCGTCGGCAAGTTTGAAGATCTGGCACTGACGCAAGGGCTGGTTCAGGGTTACATGACCATGGATGCAATTGCTGCTGTTGGCTTTGGCTGGGTAGTGATCAAAAACATCAACAACAAGGGAGTAACAGCAGCATCTACCGTTCGCCGCATTACTCTGAAAGTGGCTCTGATTTATGCCTTCCTGATGGGATTGTGCTATCTGGCCATGGGTTACGTTGGCGCAACCTCCGCCCCGATAGCGGAAGGGGTCACCAACGGTGGTGAATTGCTGAGCCGCTACGTCGCGCACAGCTTCGGTGGCTTCGGACAATTTTTGCTGGCCGCGATTATCATCATGGCTTGTCTGACAACAACTGTCGGCCTGACCAATGCTTGTACTGAATACTATCAGCAGACGTTCAACGTCCCTTTCCGCCGTAGCGCCACCATCGTTGTGCTGGTAACAGCCCTGATTGCCAATGTAGGACTGGAACAAATTCTCGCGCTGAGCCTGCCTGCCATTCTGGTACTCTGCCCAGTGGCAATCGCACTGATTTTGGCCGCGCTGTTCTACCCGGCAGACAAACAGTATCAGGCAACATATGTCGCGGTGATCACTGTCGCCTTCGCTTTCGGCACGCTGGATGCCATGAGTATCCTGGAGATGATGCCAGCGAATCTGGACTCTTTACTGTCCGAGTGGTTACCTCTGTACAGTGCCCATGCCTGCTGGTTTCTGCCATGTAGTTTGGTGCTGTTAGGCCGTAAACTGATGGCGATTTTGCTGCCAAACTCAGCCAAAAGCGCAGCCAAGAACAATAAGATTGGGAGCCAAAAAACTGAGACCCAATATAATCAGTCCCAAACCTCAGGAACTCAAAACTCAGGAACCCAGTCTGCAGGAACCCAAACAACAGAGGCTTAAATCAGGCATCCCTTTCACGGACTGTGTACTGTTTTAGCCCAATCCAATAAGCAGGATCACTGCGACGGCAAAATAAAAGCGGGGCCGAGGTTACCCTCAGCCCCGCCAAATTAGGTTTGCTGGCAGTCATTCAGCGACGCCGTATAGTGGTCATGATAATCCCACCGAATACCGCCAGTAATAAAAATGGCCCGCCCCAGAGTAAATAAGTTTGCGGGGTCAACGCCGGTTTATATCGGACAAACTCGCCAAAACGCGATGTCATAAACCCAATCACCGCCTCATCGCTCTGCCCTTCATTGACCATTTGATAAACTTTCAGCCGTAAGTCTTTGGCCACCGGTGAATTAGATTCAATCAGATTCTGATTCTGGCACTGGGGACACCGAAGCTGACGCGACAAGGCAATTGCCCGTTTTTGCTCTGCTGCCGATCGAAAGCGAAAAGTCTCGACCGCCTCAGTCACCACTTTATCCGACGCTGTAAACACTGCCACGTTTCCAGTTTGAGGCAAAGCCTGAGACAGCGACGCAGTCATTGTGGTCGATGCCGATTGCTGTACCGCAGATATAGGAGCCTCTTGAGCCATCACCGGGTGTGCCGCCAACATTGGTCCCCCGAGCAGCAATATCAACACGCCAGCCGACAGCGTCTGTTCAGCAACCGCAGGCTTCCCCAACAAACGAATCCAGAGTCGTTTTATGCCATTTGCCACACTTTCCCACATGTTTTTTAATCCATTCATTTACGACAGCACGTTTGCCATTGTATTTAACTCCGTTGGGTCACCATATTTGATGACCATGCAGGAGCTATTTTGAGTCGCTAATGGTGTGTCAGCGACTCAATAGCTTGCCTGACGCAACGAAGTAATCAGCGGCACGAACTCTTTCTGCCAGACCTTCGGCGTTAACGCCCCCATATGGCGATGACGGATAACCCCTTCCGTATCAACCAGATAACTTTCCGGCGTGCCGTACACTCCCAGGTCCAGAGCCAGCAGCCCGTTTGGATCATACAGCACAGTACGGTACGGGTTACCTTCCTGCACCAGCACCTGTTGGGCAGCGGCCCGATTATCCCGATAATTCAGCCCAACCAGATTGACCCCATGCAAACGCTCAGGATCAGTGGCCAGTTGCATCAGAAACTGATGTTCAACCTGGCACACCGCGCACCAGGATGCCCAGACATTCAGCAGGCTCAGCTGCCCTTGAAATACCCTTTGATCGGCCCGCCCTTTCGCGTCCAGCAATGCCAGCGTAAAATCAGGCATAGGTTTGTTTTCTATTGTTACTCCTGCACTTTCTTTACCTTTTAACATCGCCCCCACAATGACAGCGATAACAGTAAAGGTCAGGATCAGTGGTAAATATCGACTGTGTTTTGCCATAACGTCCACACTACAATGACTTCACAATGTCAGTAATTTTTCTATCTGTATGTCATATCCGACCGCCCGATACATTGACGGCTGTCACTTCTGTCAGCGGCGTTCATCGCCAGATACAGACTGCCAGACACAAATGGTCTGATTGAAAACCGGAGACGGCGTTTGCCTGTGCGCTGCGCGTTGACGGCGAAAACTGCAAATTGCCAATGTCCCCCCTGTCATCATTAGTAGTCCTCCCAACCATAACCAACGTATAAAAGGCTTGTATTGAATCCGCACCGCGTAATCAGTCCGGTTTAGTTTTTCGCCCAACGAGATATACACATCACCGTGCCAGAAAGCATGGATACCCGGTTCACTCATTGTCTGAGTGCGCACTGAATAATGACGGCGTTCTGGTGTGATCACCGCCAGTATCTGAGCATCTGGTTCATGGTTTTTCCGAACCTGAATTCTGGCCTGCTCCGCAGTGTAGTTAGGACCAATCAACAGGGCTGTCTCATCATAAATGAACTGATAGTGCCCTAAGCTGAGCAGATCGCCCGGCCCCATTCGGCCACTGATTTCTTCTTCATAGTGACTGACTAATACCGCCCCAATGATGCTGACGGCCACCCCAAGATGAGCAATGACCATGCCGAGCTGGCGTATTCCTCCGCCTTTAAGCTGTTTGGTTTTCCTCGCCCGCAAGCGTAATAACATTGCCTGAACTGCCGTAATGCTGACCCAAAGGGCCGTAGAAAAGGCCAGACAAACGGTCAGATTGACACCGTGTTCGAACAGCACAGAGAGCGCAACACCCATCACCACCGAGACTGACATAGGTGCCAACGCGCGCACAATAAGAGCTTCACTACTGAGTTTGTGCCACCGAATCAGCACTCCGAACCCCATCACGGTAAAAACCAGAAAACTGAGCGGAATAAACATCGCGTTAAAATAAGGCGCACCCACCGAGATATTCCCCAGCCCCAGTGCCTGAAACACCATGGGATAAAAGGTACCTAGCAGTACCGTCAGCGTCACCACAGCCAGCAGGCTATTACCGATTAACACCATGGCTTCTTTCGAGCAGAGACCAAATTGAGCCGGGAAAAAATAGCGTTCTGCCCGAAGGGCAAACAGTACCAGCGCCACAACCAGGATCAGTGACAGAATTGCCAGTAGCGCCAGCCCTCTGGCAGGGTCGACCGAAAACGCATGTACCGAGGTCAGTACGCCCGAACGCACCACAAATGTGCCCAGCACACTAAGTGAAAAGGTGAAAATGGCGAGCAACAGACTCCAACCCACCAGAGCTTGCCGGAAAGCCGTAATCAGCAGAGCGTGAACCAGCGCCGTTCCGGTTAGCCATGGCATCAGTGACGCATTTTCAACCGGATCCCAGAACCACCAGCCACCCCATCCCAGTTCGTAATACGCCCACCATGAGCCCAACCCGATACCGGCGGTCAGGCAAATCCAGGCGCCCAACGTCCAGGGACGGCACCACGCCGCCCACTGAGTAACCGACTCTCGGGTTGTCAGGGCGGCAGTGGCAAAGGCAAAGCTGACGGCAAAACCGACATACCCCAGGTACAGCAGCGGCGGATGCAGAATCAGTCCGATATCCTGCAACATAGGGTTAAGATCACGCCCTTCCAGCGGTGCCGGCATCATTCTTACAAACGGGTTAGAAGCCAGCAGCACAAACACCCCGAAGATAAAAACCAGCAACATCAGTATTGCCAGCACCCGGGCAAAATAGTCCTCATCACGTTCTTGGCAACAGCGGGCAACAGCGACTGTCCAACCTGACAGCGCCAAAACCCAGAACAGTAACGACCCTTCATGCCCACCCCAGACAGCAGCCAGTTTAAAAAACATCGGAAGTTGGCTGTTTGAATGCTGTGCTATATACCTGACCGAAAAATCATCCAGCAGGAAGCTCCAGCCCAGCAGCACTGTCGACAGCGCAATCAGCCCGAAACAGCAATAGCTGAACGGCCAGGCATAGCGAAGCCAATCCTGTCGCGATCTAACCACACCGAGCACAGGAATGACGGTACCAAACAACGCCAGTACGGTTGCTAGAATCAGTGAAAAATGTGCAATTTCAGGGATCATTCCATCACCTTGTTAACCGATCGCCACAGCTTTCACTGTGACGATCCTTGAGTCACACCCGTCTGTTTACAGCGTTGTCAGCTGACCGGCATAGAGGATGAACGTCCGCAACATCAACACCCCCACCAAACTCAGGCTGGTCACCAGCATAATAAAAGCCCGATTGTGTCGGACTACCGCCGGGCTAACCGCATTGAGTCCTAGCGGCACCAGCATGCCCATGCCGATCACACCGTACCAGAACCAGCTTGCCCAGAAACCACCGCCAATTGCCGCCATCGCCGCGGCCTGACTCTGCCCACCGCCAAAATATAAGCCGGTAAAGAAGGCGAACAGGACAAACAGCTCGAACAACACCACAGGACGCTCAAACCGGTGCACCCAACTGGCACTGGCTCCGGTTGCCGACTCTTTGAAAAAGACTACTCCCACCAGCATGCAGGCGGCAGCACCGGACGACAGGCTGGAAAACAAGAACAGAATCGGCAGAATCGGGTTATTCAGTAGCGGGAAGGTTTGCAGCGCCGACAGCAGAAAGCCGGTATACGCAGCCAGCAGCAGCGCCAGAAAAGCCAGGAACAGTTCCACGGCACGTTCAAACCGGGTCAGCCAGTACAGTACTTTACCGACAACCGGAAACCGTGCCCCCAGCCATTGCGTTAACTCGTGGCGATAAATCGTCGCGATCCAGGCAAACAAGACGACCAGGTAAATCTGAAACAGCATCACCCCCATCGACATCACCGAGGTCGGATTATAGAAAATCATGATTTTCCAAAATGACAACGGTTTGGTCAGGTGGAAAACCAGGATCAGCAAGCCAACGATGATCCCAAACGGTGCCAATATCGCCGTGGCTTTTATGATCCCGTTACTGGCCGGATAACCGACAATCACTTTACGTTTGAGGTAAATGGCAATCATCACGGCCCCGGCGGACATGCCGGCAAGAAACAGGTAAATCGCAATGATCCAGTCCCAGACCAGCGAATCAAAATAAAAGGCTTCCGTGAATGTAGTACTCATCCTTTTATCTCCCCTTTTGCATACGGCACCTTATAAAGCTTGGGTTGCGTGCCCAGCTCCACTTTCTGCCGGTAGACCGGTTTATTCTGAATCAGCTGGCTGATTTCACTTGTTGGATCGTTCAGGTCACCGAAGGTCAGCGCCTTCGTCGGACACGACTCCACACAAGCAGGCTGCTTACCCGCTTTCAGGTTAGTTTCGCGGCAAAAATCGCACTTATCTGCAGATCTCGTCACCGGGTTAAAGAAACGTACCTGATATGGACAGGCGGCAAGACAGTACCCGCATCCTACACATTTGAAATCATGCACATCGACGATACCGGTGTTTGGGTCTTTATACGCCGCACCAGTCGGACAGACATGAACACAAGGCGCATTGTCACAGTGCTGGCAGGAAATCCGTGTAAAGCGATAATCCACATTCGGGTATTCCCCCTGCGGCTCGCTCCGGACAATCTCCAGTCTGGACACGCCTTCAGGCACCTTGTTAACCTCCCGGCAGGCTTCAGTACATGCCGTGCAACCAATGCATAAGGTTTCGTCATGCACCATGCCATAACGGATTACGCCATTACCCTCTTCTGCTGCGACCAATGACTGGCGGCCAAGCAGTTGATTGGCTCCAACGCCCGTTGTGAAGATCACCGCGCCGGCTCCCATCAGAAAATTTCGTCTTGAACAGGTCATCGTCATCTCCCTACTTGGCTTTTTTCTGATCTGAGTGGCAATCGACACACAGCTTGATCTTCGACGACTTGCTGATCCCTTTCATCGGATCCTGCTCGGGGTGCACGTTATGACAGGAAGCACACGACAGATCCAAGGCATGAACATCATGCGTCCAGTTCACCTCACGAAGATCATGAGGATCATGGCAGTTCACACAGGTTTCATTTTGCTGAGCAATCCAACGAGGGTCGGCGGCTGGTTTGGTTGTCCCGGCTACAGATTGAGATGGCGCAAATTTGATAACGGTAGGGGCACCATTACGGTGCTCGTCACTGATGGTGCCGTGACAATCAACACAACTGACATTACGGTTAGCAGACGTGTGTATGGCATCACCGTGTGTGCCTTTTAGTGTGTCCTGTTCATCCTTGTGGCATTGGGTACAGGCGTAATTCCTGTCCCGGATAAATTCGACAACGTGCCGTTCTGACATTTGAGGTGCAACAGAATTTTGCGTTGTGGCATTCGCAACCTGTCCAGGCTCTGAGTCAGCGGCAACATTCATGGAATATCCCCAAACCAGTATGGCCACCAACATGGTCAGCATACGGTTCAGGGCTACTTTACTATTGCCCATTTTTTTACCTTTTTATCGTCCCTACTGACATCCGTATCGCAGATATCAAAGGTTATGATTGATACATTTCAGCATGCACAGCACACTGAACCCGCTAGTGACCGTGTCACGTTCACTACAGACATCCTGTCTTCCGGGGCATCAAATCCATCACATCAAAAAGCCACAACGCTTATCGGGTTTTATTAAACAATATTTCGAATTGTGAAAATTTGCGATCAGCAACAATTACTTCCAAAGTGGCATTGAAAATGAACTTTTACTGATTTAGATCAAACCTGTTTTTGTCCTAATTATTTGTTTTAAATAGAAAACAATTAATTTAACCACTCTATATAAACGGTCATTGTAAATACCACTTTGGGGTTATTCCGTCCGAATTTTAACCTTCTCCACGTAACCAATATTTGGGCTTTGATCCAAAACAATAACGCTTCGTCTTTTTCATTTATCCCAAACAAATTTCAGTATTCTTCGAGTGACTCCGGTTTTCTGCCTCAAATCCGCCATCCTCACAACGCTTGGCCTATAACGAATCAGAATAATGGAGTAGCAATCGTGAGCAATTACTGGACACATAAGGCAGTCGCAATATCGGCGCTTTTGTCTGCCCTGTTCCTCTCAGCCGGCGCCACCGCAGACACCTCTGACAAGGAGCGGATTGAAAGCAGAAACGAGACATTTGCCACCGCCCACCCCGATCAATATAAAACCTGGGCGGCAACCCAAGACAGCGAGCAAATAGAAGATGCCCTAGCAGAAGATCCAAATATGGTGATTCTCTGGGCAGGATACGGTTTTGCTAAAGACTATAACAAAGCCCGCGGCCACTATTATGCAGTGGACGATGTCCGCCAGACCTTGCGCACCGGCGGTCCCAAAGATGCTGATTCCGGCCCTATGCCGATGGCATGCTGGAGTTGTAAAAGCCCGGATGTGGCTCGCCTGATCGATGAACGCGGAGAAGACGGTTATTTTGCTGGCAAATGGGCGCGGCTGGGAGCAGAAATAAACAACCCGATCGGCTGCTCTGACTGCCATAACACCGGTAGCGACGATTTCAAACAAGGGAAACCCGCTCTGGCTTTGTCACGTCCTTATGCGGAACGTGCCATGGAAAGCATCAATATGAAGTTTGAAGATCAGTCCCGATTGGGTCAGCAGGCTCAAGTATGTGGTCAGTGCCACGTGGAATACTACTTTACTGGCCCGAATAAATCGGTGAAATTCCCTTGGGACAAAGGCACGACGGTTGATGAGATGGAGAGCTACTACGATGCCATCAATTTCAATGACTGGGTACACGGTGTCTCGAAAACCCCTATGCTGAAGGCTCAACACCCCGGGTATGAAACCTGGCGAGAAGGTATTCACGGCAAAAACAACGTCACCTGCATTGACTGCCATATGCCGAAAGTACAAAACGAAGAAGGCGTGGTTTATACCAATCATAAAGTCGGCAATCCGTTTGATCGCTTTGAAGATACCTGTGCAAATTGTCATACCCAGGATAAAGCCGCACTGAAAGCCATTGTTGCCAGTCGCAAAGCCCAGGTACAAGAAATGAAATTACGGGCTGAAAAACAGATAGTCGCGGCTCACTTCGAAGCTAAAGCAGCATGGGATGCCGGAGCCACAGAAGCTGATATGCAACCAATTCTGATGGATATTCGTCATGCTCAGTGGCGTTGGGATTATGCAATTGCGTCTCATGGCGTTCATATGCATGCACCGGAAGTCGCGCTGCGAGTTCTTGGGACTGCCATAGATAAAGCCAGCGATGCCCGAACCAAAGTGGTTCGCCTGCTTGCAACCAAAGGAATCACAGACGAAATACAGCTACCGGACATCTCCACCAAACTCAAAGCGCAGCAAGCGCTGGGAATGGACATGGAAAAACTCAATGCTGAAAAAGACGACTTCCTGAAAACGGTGATCCCGGAATGGGATAAACAAGCCGAGGCGAGAGAAGCCAGTTACAGCAACTAAACCCACCCCGCCCCGGCACCTCGCCGGGGCTGATCAAACCACTCACCGGCAATCTTTCTCCAGCAACCTTTCTCCAGCATTATCGCAGCGATTTATCATCACTAAATGCCAGTCTGCCCTGATAAGGTACGATCATTAACCGACTTTTGGGGTGTTCGTTGTACACATACATGCTGGTCGGTGAGATGCGTTTCATCGCAGTTTGTCGCCAGAATTGCTGATTATTCAGGTTCAGACTCTCAATCGACGCTTCCGTGATCACTTTGGTATTGTCCTGATGCGACGTCACCAACAAAACCGAATTACCGAAAGCATACATAAAAATGCCTTTCAGCACGGTATAGCCATTGTCTTTATGGGGATCAGGATAATCAATGAGCACATACTGGCCCGCTTTACAGCTACCAAATTTCTTGTGACTCGGCGTTTCGATACTAAAGCTGAAATTGCACCCCAGCCCATTAATAACCGGGTACATCAGCAGTAGCAACAGAGGAAGAATCAGAAACTTAGCCTTCTTCATGAACTCGACCCGTTACATCAATATACATACGCCCGTTAGATGCCGATTCAGGCATGTCATTCAGTCGTAGCAGCTCGATATTGCCGCAAATCTGTTTACCATCGACGGAAATACAAGGGGGTGACTGCCAGCTGGACATCCAGAGAGTCACCCACAGCAACATGATGGCCGCGCACAGCAACAATCCAAACTTTCTGAAAGACTCACGTTTGACTTTTGGCACACTCATCCGCATTGGCATGGCAAAGCCTGAAGCCTGGGATTGTTCCTTAGGTGCATGTTTCTGATGAGAAAGCTTCTGATGATGCTCGCCCTGCGACAGGCCATCGCCCAGCTTCGCTTTCCTCATCTCCGCACAAGGATCGCTGTCACTCACCAAAACGCTTTTCGCAGCAATACCCTTAGCTGTACTATTTTTCGGGACAATGGCGCTATCTGGAGTTGTTATATCTGAAACAGCTGAATTTAACACAGCGTCATTCGCACCAGCGTTATCTTCATCAGTAAGTGTTGCCGTCGGAGAATCCGCCACCACTGAAACACCAACCGCGACAGATTGAGTTGCGGAAACAGTATGAGTATCGCCGTTATTCCATACCGCATCCGACGCGTGCTGTTCCTCGGTCTGAGCCAAGAGAGGCTCCTCTTCAGACGAATCAACCATCGATTCATCTAACTTGTGTTTGGTAAAGGTGTCTTCAGCAATCGTAAAGCCAGTACCTTTTATAGTAATGATGATGTCTGACTTATTCTTAAACGCTTTACGCAAGTTAGCGATTGCAACATTCAGTGAATTTGGCACAACAACTTTCTCCGGCCACCCGATTTCCAGCAATGTTTCTCGGCTGATGACATCACCGCTGTTTTCAATCAGGTACTGGAGGATACGCGTTTCACTGGCGCTTAACTTCGTTGTGTTTTCAGGTGTGACATAGGCACTCTTCTGAGGCTCGAAAATATCATTCTTATGTTTATAGACGTTCATTTGAATGCCACCTTTGACGTTGAGCCGCTTTGTTGAGACTGATTGCGGCACTTTTTTGGCGCTTTCTATCCGGCAAAAGGGATAAATTTACGGTATGCATCGGCTTTTGCCGATTTTACATGCAACCCCCGCAATAAAAAACACCATTTTTATTATTATGAATGCTACTGTTTGAGTATCTTACCATGAAGCGGTAGGCAAGTTTATGCCACTTTATACTTAAACAATACCTTGCCAGCTCAACCGGTTAAAAAACGTGCCAACCACTTTTATTATGTTTCACAGTGGTAATAATTTTGACGCCATTTTTCTTATCTTGAGCTTTTTAGCCACCTTTCCCCACTGGCATAAATCCAGCTTAAAACTCATCAAACGCCTCAAATAAAACACACAAACCAATGTTTAATAACGTTTTTTATGTTTTTTTATACTGAGAAACCAGGGTTTTATTTATACACCAAGCCTAGCTTTCCCTACCACTTGTGATTTATATCACTTTTTATAGAAATTTTTAAGATCAATACAGCGTCATAAAATTGACCCTCACATAAAAAATCTTAAATTTATTGAACATCATTTTTTATTAGTTGTCCGTTCACAAAAACCAACACACAATGTGCCTCGTTCCTTGACACAAACCACTTAGCGGCAACACAGAAAAACAATCAGTCGCCGCGCAAAAGAAAGTGGTCAATTAGGTAAGTTAAGCATTGGAGTTTATGATGAAATTGAAGTCTCTATCTCTATCAGTTCTGGCTGCACTGTCTCTGGGCGTTGCAACTTCTGCAATGGCTGATGAAGCAAATACACAATCTATCGACAAATCAGGTTGGTGGATCGGTGCTGGCGTTGGTATGGGCATCGTGGACAGCGGCGACGTTGTACCTGGTTCTCAAAGCGAAGGCGTGAGCACTAAGCTAGAAGCTGGTTACGACTTCAACAAAAACGTAGGTCTGTACGGTAGCTACGACTACATGCACGACTTGGGTGAAGCAGACCTGCACATGGGTACTCTGGGTGTTAAAGGTAACTACTACTTCACTGAGAACCTGTCTGTATTCGGTAAGCTGGGTGCAACTTACATCTTTGCTGATGAGAAAAGCGCTGGCGACCAAATCCGTGACCTGAAAACTGACAGCTTCAGCGGCACCATCGGTGCAGGTCTTGAGTACCAGCTGACTAACGCTGTTTCTACTAAGATCGGTTACGACTACTACCAGAACCTGGAAATCACAGACGGTAAAGACACTGATCTGCACCAAGTTTACTGGGGTATGACTTACAAGTTCGGTCAACCAGCAACTCCAAAAGTAATCACTGAGCAAGTTGAAGTGGTTAAAGAAGTTGCAGTTGCAACTGAAGTACCTGTAGCGACTCGTTCTTCTTACGTACTGCCTTACCAAACTGGTCAGGTTAAACTGAACGACTACGGCCGTTTCAACCTGAACGAAGTTGCTTCTACTATGCGTGCGAACCCAGAGCTGACTGCTGACATCGTTGGCCGTACTGACTCAACTGGTTCTCAAGCAGTGAACGACAAAGTATCTAAAGCACGTGCTGAAGCTGTAGCTCAGTACCTGGTGGACAACGGTGTTGAAGCTTCTCGTCTGAACGTATCAGCAGTAGCTAACACTAACCCACTGACAGACGCTGAAGGTAAATCTCTGATCGAGCGTTCTGTACAAATCGTTCTGAAATAAGATTCATCAGAATTGATCGGCTCAACAAGAGCTTAGTTTTAAAAATGCCGGCAACTGCCGGCATTTTTTTTCGATACTTCCTTGATTAGTTGCGCTTTATCCCCTTTTTCGGAGCAAAGGCGAATAACCAAGATGGTATTGGGAGAACAATATTGAAAACGATGAAAAGTGGCTTCCTTATCCTGTTGCTGCTTGTCCTGACAGGTTGTTTCACAAATCAGCAGATCGCTGATCAACCCGCGCCATATCAAGGGGACTGGACATTGATGGATGCTGTCCATATTCCGGGAATTACGATGCGTGATGTAAGCATTCACATCGCAACGGATATGAGTATCAGTGGTTTCACCGGTTGTCACCTGTTTACAGGTAACCTCAGTAAGCCAGAGGCCCTGACGGTACCCATGCAACATGACCTGATGTGCCTGCCGGAGATTGAACAACAGGAAGCTTCCATTTTATCGGTACTCAGCCAGCCTACACGAATCAAAGTGGTTGACGACACACTGATTATCAAAGCCAGCGATCAACAACTGATTTTCGAGAAAGCCGATATATCCTGATACAGCCAGCGCTCAAATCCGGGCGCTGCTACACCACAACACCTTCCGCTCTGCGCTCAAAAACGACTGCTCCTGACCACTTTACGCACAACCCAATATACAAACCAGCTCATAACCTTTTATAATGGCGGTTTGTGTCTCGCAGGTGTATGTCTGCAAAGAAATCGAACGGCTTATGCTGTACGCTTGTTTCCGTTTCTTTCTTGTTAGCTGCTTTTTTTACTCGTTCATTAGTCAGAGCACGGCATAAATACCTGATATTTACCAAATGGAGCTTGGTGATGTTTAGAGTCTGCCTTATTGGCATCAGTTTGCTTTTTCTTACCTCGTGCAGTCTGCTTTTAAGCGATGTCGATCGTGAACAAACCGTCTCCAGCAGCCTGGTGGACTTCCTCTATCCGAATACACAAGATAAAACCGTGATTCAGCCTACTATCCCAACGCTTCATTTGCCGGTGAATGTGGGGATTGCATTTGTCCCTTCAGCTAATAGCCATCAGACCGGGATTCACCCCGCAACGCAAACAGAGCTGTTAAGCAAGGTAAAAGCCGCTTTTGGCGATTACGATTTCATCAACCGGATTGAAATTATCCCTGAGACCTATCTGAAGCGCGGAAAAGGGTTTGATGCCCTTGCTCAGGTTTCGCGCCTGTATAATGTCGACATTATGGCGCTGGTGTCTTATGACCAGCTGGCTCAGTCTTCAGAAAACAACGCTGCCCTGCTCTACTGGACCATCGTGGGGATGTATGTGATTCCGGGTAACAGCAATCTTATCCAGACTTTTGTTGATACCGCCGTGTTTGACATTAACAGCCGCTCGCTGCTCTTCAGAGCTCCCGGTGTCAGCAAACTGGAAAATCGGTCGACAGCTGTCGGCGTTACCTCTGCACTGTCAGAGCAATCGCTCAAAGGCTTTGAGTTGGCGGTTGCCGATATGACAACAAACCTCAACAATGAGTTGTCACACTTCAAAACTCGGGTAAAAGAAGAAAAAATTGCCAATATTACCCATCGGGACGGATACAGCGGTGGTGCATGGCCAATTTGGGCACTTTGCCTGTTGAGCGCTATCGCCTTTTGCAAACGTGAAACCAGAAAGTCAGTTAACTCAAAATAAGGATAGAATTTTGCCACACTGCGTTATTGAATATTCAAAAGAACTGGAAAAGAAAGTCAGCCCGCAAACTCTGATCAGTCATGTGTATCAGGGAGCGCTGGCCTCGGACTTGTTTGAAGGCCCCGATATCAAAACCCGTACCCTCTCTTATGAACATCATCAGACTGGTGATGAAAGACTGGACTTCATCCATGTATCGGTGCGTATTCTGTCAGGCCGCACCGACGTGCAGAAACAAGCTTTGTCTCACTCAGTGCTGTCCCAGCTTCAATCCTTATCACTGCAGTCTGTCTCTCTGACAGTCGAAATACTGGATATCGATCGCAGCAGCTACGCCAAACATGTCGCCTAACCTTGGGCACATGCAGACGGATGACAGATAGCGCCCATAACGGGCGCTATTTTTTTCACTTTTTTTGTATTTTTTTGTCTTGTCGACAACAATTAATCAATCTGATTCATATCATCCTAATTACAAGGAGGTTGAAATGAATACCCCTCGCTTTTATAAACGTCTGAATCGGTTCTGGGCAGCAGTGTCGCTGCTGATTCTCACTGGTTTACTCACTCACCCCGCCCAAGCTAACCTTTTGATCAATGGAGGATTCGAGGATCTCGATGTTGCGGACGGATCCTGGCAAATCTTTTCTTCCGGCACACCCGGATTAGCCTGGCAAGGGGGCAACGTTGAAATCTGGGATTCAGTATTTGGTTTTGAAGCCAGCGAAGGAGAGCAATTGGCTGAACTGAATGCGCATCCGGGACAGAGCAGCTATTTCACCCTGTTTCAGTCGTTCAATACAAGGGTAAATCAGCTTTATCAGCTGTCATTCGATTACGCCGCCCGCCACAATGGCCATGAAGCCTTCCAGGTTGACGTCAGCGGCCTGACCAACCGGCTGAGCCGACATATTGATGATCACACGCCGTTTAGCTGGAGTCATTTCAGCGGTACATTCCTGGCTGACAGCGCACTAACAACCTTACGTTTTACCTCAGCCAATCACGGAACGGTTGGCAATTTGCTGGATAACGTCAGTGTCAGGGTGATTCCGGAGCCGGATCTTCTGTTTCCGATGCTGCTGTTCATTCTGGCAGTGATGGTTTATTTGCGCCGTCGCAAGTTATCCGGTTCCTGAATCCTTTGGAGCACTAGCTGTTACTCAGTAACGACTGCGCCCGATGGATAGACTGAATAATCGAGACTCTGTCCAGATCACGGTACTCGGTATCGAGCGCTAACTGCCAGGTGTCGATGGCTTTCTGATACCTGGCTTCCAGAAAATAATCGGAAGCCAACAACAACAAGGCAGACAGATTATCCGGTTCAAGCCTCAGGGCCTGATCCAACCACATCCTCCCCCTTTCCGTAAATCGTTGTTGATGCTGGTAATAATCGGCACTGGCCAATGCGGCATAGAGGTTTGCCTGTGGTGTTCCAGCCAGTCGCTGCGCATAACCAAATACAGTAACGGCATCGCCAAACCGATTATCGGCCATGTAAGCGTTGCCAAGAGCAAACCACAGCTCGCCGTTTTGCTTATCAGCACGCAGCTGATCCTGGATTTGGCTGATTTGCTGCTGATTCCAGTCAGATACTGTGATTGGCGTTTGAGTTACATCTTTTGTATCTCGGGCCTGCCATGTGTGCAAGTCACCAAGGTACAGATATCCGGAGACAGCCAGCCCAGCCATTAGCAATGAAAGTCCGATGGAATGAGGCATGACCCGCCGATGCTGCTGGTAGCTGTGACTGATAATGACTGCCGCCACCAACATAGCCAGCCCGGCTATCGCTGCCATCCCTATCACTGAGTCAGCCAAATATCCCGTCTTTGCCCACATCCCGACACTC
Source organism: Photobacterium sp. GSS17 (assembly GCF_028621875.1). Taxonomy (NCBI): domain Bacteria; kingdom Pseudomonadati; phylum Pseudomonadota; class Gammaproteobacteria; order Vibrionales; family Vibrionaceae; genus Photobacterium; species Photobacterium sp. GSS17. Next base: position 2,263,356 of record NZ_CP117517.1, read on the forward strand.
CTTTCTGCCATGCACACGATAGCTCAACCCGTTGTTGTCCATCATGTTACCAGAGTGATTTTGGAGGCAAGCGAGAGAATGACGCTTTGTTAATACAGATCAAACCAACCTGAAAGACGAACACCGGACTGTGATCACAACAACAGGTTCACTCCGTCAGTTGAAGGCGTGATACAGACCACAGCGAAAGTACCATCCGGAACCGGAAACAAAAAAGACAGCGAAATCGCTGCCTTTCAGTTTTAGTAAACGGTTCAGAGTGTAAATCCGCTTGCTTAAACGTGACTGTTTAAGCCCAAATAGTTCGTCCAGCTTTTCAGGACTGCATTACAGCTCAAAGTCACCGAATGCGTCTTGCGCTACCTGACGCTCAAGAAACGCAACCAGATCATCGTGGCCACCAATGTACTGACCATCCAGAATAATTTGTGGCACTGTGCGAACAACGTTTCCGGTCGCTTGCTCAATAAAATCAACCATGGTGATTTTAGACAGGTCAGTTCCCAGAACCAGAGTGGTGTACTCAGTGCCACGTGCATCAAGAATCGCTTTCGCCTTCACACAGTATGGGCAGCCTGGCTGAGTAATAACCAGATTTGTGTAGCCCGCAAGCTGTTCCATTGTCATATCAGACATTGTTATTCACTTTCTTATCAGGGTAATAATGGCCGCTAAGATAATCGATGGCCTGCCTGCTGACAAGTCCGTTAAAAAATGCAATCTTCTTCGCTCCAAAAACTGCTCAGAAGAGTCGCCGAGCCACTACGCCCACTACGCAATGTGCACAGGGATTCGCCGACGGCCGAACGCGTGGTCTCGCGGGCTGAAGCGACCAGCCAGTTGATAACCGCAATACTGGCAATGCCCGTTATCTGTCAGGTGCTGCTCACCCAGCTGATACCAGTTTCTGACCAGCACATTCCGACCACAACCGGGGCAATAGGTGCTGTCTCCGTCCTGATCAAAAATATTTCCGACATAGGCATAATGCAGACCATTCGCCAAGGCGATTTCACGCGCCCGTTTAACCGTTTCAGGAGGGGTACACGGCTTATCCAGCATTTTAAAATCAGGGTGAAACGCACTGAAGTGAATAGGGACATCCGGCCCCAAGTTGTCGGCAATCCACCGGGTCATTGCGTCAATTTCCTGCGGACTGTCATTCTCATCCGGGATCAGCAACGTGGTGATTTCGAACCAGACCCGGGTTTCATGCCGCAGGTACAAGAGTGTATCCAGCACCGGTGCCAGATGGCCGCTGCAAATCTTATGGTAGAAGTGTTCAGTGAACGCTTTGAGGTCAATGTTGGCAGCGTCCATCTCTGCATAGAATGCCTGTCGGGGCGAATCGCACATATACCCGGCGCTGACCGCAACACTGTGAATCCCCACGGCGTGACAGGCTTTGGCTGCGTCAACGGCATATTCCATAAAAATAACCGGATCATTATAGGTAAAGGCAATACTGTCACAGCCATAACGCAACGCTGTCTGCGCCAGTTGTTCCGGCATCGCCGCGCTACCAAGAGTGTCGATTTCGCGTGACTTGCTGATACTCCAGTTCTGGCAGAACTTACACCCCAGATTACACCCTGCCGTCCCGAATGAAAGCACTGAACTGCCGGGATAAAAGTGGTTCAACGGTTTTTTTTCAATGGGATCGATACAAAATCCGCTAGATCGGCCATAGCTGGTCAGCACGATTTCACCATGTCTGGCCTGACGCACAAAGCATGCTCCGCGTTTACCATCACGCAGACGGCAGTGCCGTGGACACACATCACAAACTACCCGCCCGTCATCCAGCCGGTGCCAATATTGCGTCGGGAAATACTCCGGGGGCTGTCTCATCATAATCACCTAAGTGAGTATTTTGTTCCTATACTCAAGTATAAGCCTTGCCCGGCCAGGACAAAGGTTCAAGACCGCGCTAATTACGTTGCCTTCCACACCTTGCTGTCTCCTGACCCTTCGTTATGAAACGGATGCTCATTATGAACGTACGTCCACCAGCTGTTGCCGGCCAGTTTTATTCTCATTCGCCTGACTATCTGGTGAGTCAGTTAAACCGTTGGCTTACCCCCGATGAGCGGAATTCCGCCACGCTTGAACAACAGCCGATTCGTGCTCTTATTGTGCCTCATGCCGGTTATATCTACTCTGGTGAAGTCGCGGCAGGCGCCTATCGTTGTCTGAGGGCGCAGGCAGACAGGATACGCCGGGTGATCCTGATTGGCCCCAGTCACCGCTATTATTTTGAGGGCTGTGCCTTGCCTTCAACCCGCTTTTTCAGCACGCCGTTGGGGCAGATTCCAATTGACATACAAAGTGTTGATAAATTGCGGCAAATAGATGATATTGAGGTATCTGATCAGGTACACGCCCTGGAGCACAGCCTTGAGGTGCAATTGCCTTTTCTGCAGTCATGCCTGCATGACTTTACCCTGTTACCGCTCTTAACCAGTAATGTATCTCCGGCAAAAGTGGCGCGGCTGATTGACCCGCTCTGGCAAGGTGATGACTGTCTGCTTGTTGTCAGCAGTGATCTCAGCCACTTCCATACCTACTCAGCCGCTCAGCGTATCGACAAGCACACCTGTGCACTGATAGAACAATTTGAGCCAACACTTTCCCCGGAACAAGCCTGCGGCTCGACAGGCATTAATACATTGCTCTTACTGGCTAAACAAAGGGGATACCAACTTAAACGTCAAATAATGATTAACTCCGGCGATACCGATGCCGGGGACAAGGAGAGAGTCGTTGGATATGTCAGCTACATTGTGTCAGAACCTCAATAAGGGTGATCTCATTCAGTTACTGGATGTTGCCCGCGAAGCCATTCGCGGCCATTTTGCCGATGAAATTCCCCAGCCCCCACAACTGGATCTGTATGGCCGTAAACTCCTGCAGCCCGGTGCCTGTTTTGTCACCCTGACCGTCAATGGCCAATTGCAGGGGTGCCTTGGCACAATCGCGGCTCGCTCTCCGCTGGTGATGGAAGTGCACAATCAGGCGCGAGCCAGTGCCTATCAGGATCGACGTTTTCTGCCTTTAACCGAAGAACAGCTGGATGATTTGCAGATCGAAGTGTCTGTCCTGTCGTCACCGGAAACGCTGGATGTCAGCTCTGAACAAGAGCTGCTGAATTATCTGAGCCAGAATAAGGTCGGTGTTATTTTATCTGATCAGCATCGCCAGGCACTGTTCCTGCCGCAAGTTTGGGAACAAATAAAAAAGCCTGCCGATTTTCTTCGTCAGCTTAAGCGTAAAGCAGGCTGGAATGATGTGTACTGGTCACCAACGATGTCAGTGAAAACATTCACCGTGAGCAGCATTAAAGGCCGCTATCATTTCAGCGGCATTTAATCGCCTGTCAGAAATCAGCCGTGATATCACCGTCAGTACATCACGACTTCATTTACATGACTCAAAAAACAAGGCCCCGACAATTCGGGGCCTTGCTGCTATTCAACTCGCTAAATCCACAGTTTTAACGGTTACTCTGATACACCTGCTTGCGACTCTGCCTTCGGAATAACGACGTTATCCGGCCCGGGAACAACCAATGATGACGGGGCTTGCGCTGTTTTCTTTACGAGACCATAAGGCAGTCCGCTAAACATGTCCGGCTGTTGCTGAATCGTCGGCACCGCTTTGGGCCCACGCCAGTCCAGCAGCATAATCGCCAGTACATTCCGGTGCTCACCATTCTCCAAATCGGTATTGCCGTCCACACCAGGAATCATACCGACTTTGCGATTGAGTGACTTCTGAATCGCCTGGCGGGTCCGATCAACGATCGGATCATGCTCCAGCCCCGCCAACAAGAAGTTGATTCCCACCTCTGCAATCACATCTTCTTTGGTATCTGCCAGAATGGTCTCGATATTGGCGCGGTAATAGTCGTAAATCCACTGAAAATCAGACTCTTTCACCGGCTTCTGATAGTACTCGGCGGCCGCAAAAATAATATGCGTCAAACCATAGACTTTGTTCATCAACTGCTGGCGAGTCAGCTGATCATCGTTAGCGTCGGGGTAAGTCTCCCGAAACGCAGCAATGAAATCCTCAACCACGTCCTGCTCACCCAGCTGACGCAGCCAGTACACCTGATTGGCCAGCTGCGCAGCCCAGGCACGAATCATCGCCGGATCCGTCGCGTACTGACGGAAGTCATAACGGCGGATAACCTCCCGCAATGTCGGGTCGTTCCGATGTTTCAGACCATATTCATTGGCCCTTGCCATTGAACCTAACAGATCAACACCAAGATAGAGATAATGCGGATGTTTGAGGGTGACTTCATAGCGGATGTCACTGCGCAGATCCGACTTTTTATCGTATCGGTGCAAGCGCTTATCGGTATAAGCTTGAATTTGTTCAGGTGTGGAGACTTCAGTGGCAAAGTAATTCAGACGACTGGCCACGCGCGCCAGATCGGCCCAGATAGCCGCGGCGTATTTTGGATCCTGTGTCTGACGATACATACGCAAGCCATAATGCCCCATCTTGAAGGCGGGCAAAGTATAAAGCTGGCTTTCATAGGTCTGACGAATGAGTGCCGCATCTTGCTGATAACTCAGAAGCTGCGCGCTGGTTACCGCTTTAGGTGGCTCAGTAACCAGAGCGGCATCAGCCCAGCTTTGCGAAGTGGCCAGTGACAGCGAGGAAACAATCAGTACCGAGGCCAGAGTCAGGGCACGCAGGCGGGATCGCTGACCGGGGAACGCCCTTTGCTCATATGTTCGTTGCATAAATCGTTTCATCAATTCTCTCCATGATCATCCGCGTCAATCCATATTCGAACGCTAGCAAAGCATTTTACCGCAAGAGTCAGCACAGGGTAAAAAATGCTTTTACAGCAAAGGGCTGTTTTCAGATTTTGATGAATATTGTGATCCCGCGTTTAACCTAAACCCTGTGAGTCACTGGCGTGAGGTTGGCGGTAACACTGACCGGAAAGTCAGATTGATTCGGGGCTGCTTGGGTTTTCGCGTCTTAGGCACCGTATGCTGCCAATGGGTCTGCAGTTCTCCCGCCATGACCAGCAGCGAGCCGGATGCCAGACTGAACTCCAGTTTTTGTTGCGTTTTCAGGTGACGCAGCACAAACCGGCGGGTTTCTCCCAGACTCACGGACGCGATCACCGGCTCTACGCCCAATTCGGGTTCATTGTCCTGATGCCAGCCCATGTAATCTTCACCGTCCCGGTATTTATTGGCCAGTACCGAGTTAAAGCGAACCCCCAGCAATGCCTCCAACTGGTTGCGAATCGCCAGTAACGCTGGTGTCCAGGGGTGCGGATGCATGGTCAGGCCGGAATAGGTATACACGGCCTCACCGCACCATGCCTGTAGCCTGGGTTGCAGCACCTCACGACCATACATACGAATAGGCTGTTGCTGCCAGGGCAGAGTCTGATCCAATTGAAGGTAGAGGTGATGAGCCGTCTCCGGCGTCCAGAAATGCGGGTGCCAGTAGAGTCGACCATCCTGTACAGGTTGCCAACCATAAGGGATACCGGCCAGCCCTGATTCAGAGGCCGTTGAACGGGATGTATCGCCGGTCTGTGATTGGTTTTCGCGGTCTGTATGCGGCTCTGAATCCGGCTCAGAAAAAAGAGAATATTGCATAGCTTGTCTGCACAGTGTAATTGCCTCAGCGGCTTTCATTTGTCATGTTTTTTGTTATGGTTTTATTTGGTTATGGCTTTATTTTGGCCCTGCTCTCGCCAACGTTCACTGACCAAACAGTAACAAGAGCCACGCTTTCAACGATACACCTTTAACTTTAACTTGAACGTTAACGCCAAAACGGGCCATGTTCAGTGCCGATCTTCAATGGCTACCCAGTCGCGAGGTGGGGGGCCGATATAGTCCGCACTCGGGCGAATAATGCGATTGTGAGCACGTTGTTCAAACACATGAGCCGCCCATCCGGTCACCCGGCTCATCACAAAAATTGGCGTAAAGAGTTTGGTCGGTATTTCCATAAAATGGTACGCCGGTGCATGGAAAAAGTCGGCATTACAAAACAGGTTTTTCTCCCGCTTCATCACTTCTTCGACCCGAACAGAAATATCATACAGCACAGGTTCATGGGCATCTTTCGAAAGCTTCTCAGCCCACACTTTAATCAGCGCGTTTCGGGGATCGGCTTCCCGATAAATCGCGTGGCCGAATCCCATGACTTTTTCCTTGTTGGCCAGTTTTTTCAGGATACCTTGTTCCGCTTCATCCGGCGACTGCCATTGCTCAATCATGTCCATCGCCGCTTCGTTTGCCCCACCATGTAGCGGGCCTCGCAGCGTGCCGATGGCAGCGCAGACACAGGAATGGATATCCGACAGGGTTGAAGCGCATACCCGAGCCGCAAACGTGGAGGCGTTAAACTCATGCTCAGCGTACAAAATCAGGGAACAGTTCATGGCTTGCTTGAACATGTCAGAAGGCGGTGTGCCGGTCAGCATATGCAGAAAAAAACCGCCGAGGCTGGACTGGTCGTTGTAAGTTTCAATTCTGACCCCATGATGGCTGTACCGATACCAATAACAGATGATCGCGGGCAGCAACGCCAGCAGGCGATCCGCTTTATCGCGCTCTTCGCTGAAATCGTGTTCCTGTTCCAGATTGCCCAGTACCGAACAACCGGTGCGCATCACATCCATCGGATGAGCCGTAGCCGGTATCGCTTCTAACACTGTTTTCAGCGCCATTGGCAGGCCACGGTACGCGACAAGGGTATTTTTGTATTTGGCCAGCTCCGCACGATTGGGTAACTTGCCTTTCAGCAACAAAAACGCGACTTCTTCAAACTCGGCCTTGGTAGCCAGATCAGAAATATCATATCCGCGGTAAGTCAAACCGGTTCCGGTTTTCCCGACCGTACACAAAGCGGTTGACCCGGCAGTCTGACCGCGCAGCCCTTCCCCTCCTAGCGGCTTTTTGGGATCCAGCTTGTGTGATTCGGCATGCTGAGCAGCTGATTTGCGCGATTGAGGCATGGTCTACTCCCTGTCTCTGGCTCATAGGCTTTTGAAAAGCGTAGGCCAGAACCGGAAATTAAACCATTCTGCGCCGATGTCAGATCTCGCGTCTTTTCAAGGCGATATCCACCCACACTAAACGGTGGTCTGAACCTGCCTGAGGCCGGTCCCGCCCCGTTTCGTCGGTGATCAGCGCCCGTAACGGATCTTTCTTATCGGGCCAGAAAACACCACTTTGCAACACATCCAGAGAGGCCGATGGCAACACATAATCCAGCCGCAGTCCTGACAGATGCGTCCATTCACTGGCACGTCCCTCCCGGGGTTGCCAGGGGCGATAAAAACGCCCGCCAAGGCTTTTAGGCGTCATACGCCCGGACGCCACCGAACGGTGCACCTTTGGATGCAGCAATAACTGACGAATTGCCGATTTCATTCCATCGCCATCCATCATGTCTGCATTCAGATCCCCCATAACCACGAAATCGCTGCCAACCGACAAGCCACCCGCGTTGCCCTGATCGTCACGCAGAAAATCGCTATTCTCGATGATCGCCCGCATCAGCACCAGCTCGTCATGGTTTCGCCGGGCATTGCGTTTCTCTTCCCCGTCAAACACCGGCGGGGTCGGATGACAACATAGCAGATGCAGTGCCTGCCCGTGAATTTCCACCGGAATATCCAGGTGATTTTTTGATGACAGCCTTAACGTAGCCTGCGAGGCCTCAGGGTAATAGCCCTTTGGCATAAGGTGGTCTGGAAGATCCTGCCACAGAAACTGTTGCCAGCTACGGATTTCACGCGTGTTAATGGGATAGCGGGAAAGCAACACAAAACCAAAGTGCCCGTGATGCTCCCCAAACCCCTGAGCATCGTTAGGCAGTGTGATTTCTCCGTCACCATCAATATCGACATTCGTAGCCAGGCCGGTATTTGTGGGCGGTGCGTAGTGATAAGGATAAGTAATCAGGGACTGTCCATGCTGCGGTACTTCCAGATATTCAGCGCAGAACAGTGCCAGAGCCCCATCATCTCCCCCTTTTCCAGGATGGTCGAACTCGCACAGCAACAGTACATCCGGGCGAACATGCTGAATAATCGCAGCCAGTTTCGTAAAACGGGGCTCATCTTTTTGCTTGAGCCGCTGATGGATTTTTCCCGGCTGGGGATCTGACATTGAAATATTGAAGACGGCAACACGCACAGAAGGCGGCAATGAAGACGTTTGCGAAGAAGACGGAGCTTGAGGCTGCAAAAGGATATCCTGACGATGATAGATTGGGGACGTTTGGTTAAGCACTGCCAGTATATACGGCTGTAAAATCAGTACAATACCGTTTATACGCATTACCGTGAACGTCCCGGACGTTCGTCATTTTCAGACCATAACCAGTTCAGAGAGCAACGTTTCCCGGAAACGTAATTATCTCATCACCTGGCTGATCGCGAGTCGTATCTGTCTGGCGTCTGACTCGGCACGGTGCTTAGCCGGCCCCAACTCAGCCAGCGCCTGCTGAAAGTGCGCCCGTTCAATACCGTTTTCCTGCATCAACCACAATCCGACTTCTGTCAGAAAAAATGACGGTCGCATATGAGCGGCATGATACAGCCGTCCCAACCAGAACAGGTCCCACTGGCTGTCGCAAAATACACGTTCATATTTACCCAGCACCGCATTCAGATGCATGCAGACTTCACTGACCTGCACCCCTTCAGCGTGCAGCTTTTCCCGTGTAATTTGATGAATTTCCTGCTCTGCGAACTCATCCCAGTGTTGCCAGACATCGCTGGCGGTCAACGGGTTGATTAACAGGCTGTTTCCTGAACCATCCGGCAATGAATAGCCGACTTCGATGGGATAAGACTGATCGGACAGTCCCGACGCTTCAAAATCCAATGTTGCCCACATTGCACTCTCCCTGATGCGTTAGATAGGAACCTGCTGTCAATACCACGACATCCTGTCAAAACAATGGACAGCAGATTTGGTAAGCATTTTTCCGCTGTACCTGTATTTGGTAATAGCAGATGCCTGTGAACTACACAATAACTGTAGCCGGAAACATGACACTCATGGAGAAAATAGCCGGCGCACTCACTATTGATACAAATGGTATGGCAGCATACGGTATGTCATGCCTGACCACAGACAACACAAACCGCTTGAGGCCGGCTTTTTCTATGCCGCGGCTTTAGTTACACTTTCCAGTCTGGTTCCCTGATTCTATCTGCCCTATGACACCGATTATCGGCTTTGCCGGTTACAGCGGCTCCGGTAAAACAACGCTGCTGGAAAAACTCATTCCCCTTTTAAAACAAAAGGGAATCCGCCTTGGTTTGATCAAACACAGTCATCACACAATTGAACCTGATAAACCGGGTAAAGACAGTTATCGCCTACGGCATGCCGGCTGTAATCAGACTTTACTAGCCACGAAAGAACGCCACATGCTGTATTTTGAATATCCGGAGCCGGAACGCGATGAGCCGCAACTGGCAGAATGCGTGGCGCAACTGGATCACAGCCAGTTGGATCTGGTGCTGGTTGAGGGTTTTCGCGACGAGTCTATCGCTAAAATTGAGATTCATCGTCCGGAATATGGCAAACCACTGCTCTATCCGCAGGACCCTTACATTATCGCGTTTGCCTCTGATGCCCCTGCACCCCAAGGCTGCCACTTACCACAACTGGATCTCAACCAACCTGAGCAGGTGGCCGTCTTTATCCTGCAATGGATGTCCGGCTCGGCATCTGAAATAACCGGCAAGAGTTAAGCGATTACCCTGCGTTTGGGCTGTTTTTTGCGTGTTTTAAAGCCGTTATTTTTATTTGTTACTTTTATTCGTCACTTTTTACGGATTACAGAGCTGAGCGGTAACTTTCAACACCAAGGCACTCGCTCAAAGGCTCGCTATTAGGTCGATACCGAAAAACGCGCTGAGAAGCCACTCTGCCGCCTTCTGTCCCCGCAATCAGCAATAAAAAAAGCCGGATGAGTAATCCGGCTTTCCTTCCATTTTTACGTTTAACGTCAGTCAGTTCACACGATGCAACAAGGTTGTCATAAAGGGTTTTTACAATGCGCCCTGTCTTGAATCAAACCTACAGTGACGAAGCGTAATCATTATGAGCCGCCAACTATCAGAAGCACTGCTCGAAGCCATTCATACGATTTACCACGCCTTTCCGAACCTGAGCTATCGACCACGCCCGGACGACGTTAAGTTGCTGGCCGCGTACATGAAAAGTCGCGACAACAACTATCCGTCGCATCTGGATCTGCTTCTGCAGGAAAATAACCAACACATCAAACATGAACTGCAGCGATATCACAGCAAACAAAAATCAGTAAGCCGCTCACCACTGCTCGACAGTTAAGAACTCTGTTTCCAGGAAATACTGCTCAGCCTGCGGGACTTTCAGCCTGATTTCCCGACCGGTACGCTCAGTACCGGGACGGAAATACGTTTCCGGCATTCGCTTAACAGACGTCCAGACTTTGTGTTTTTCACGGGCAATCACATCACCGCTTCGGCTACGAAGGCGCAGTTCCAGTTCCACCAGCACCACCGCGTCTGTCGCGTCATTTTTCAGTCGTGTCGGAATCACCAGTTCGCCATTCTGGTAACTGGCGGCCTGCAAGGTCAGCTCAATGCCACTGCGCTCATGAACACCAACCACTTTGCCGTTTCCTGGGATGATCATATCCCCCGGGATCGTGGCCATAGCCTGCTGGGATGCTGATGCCTGACCTGCGTGGCCAGAGGCAGAAGCTGACGTACCAACGGCAACCGCTGCCGCTCCGGCCCCGGGTTTGGGAGGAATAGGCAATGAGGCCGGGCTGTTCTGACCCTGACGAACCGGAGCACGCGTGGCGCCCGGCGACACTGACGGGGTATCGTATTGCCAGGTATTGTCATCAAATAAGATCACCTGCCGACCATCCGGCAGTGTCGCTCGCATCGGCTCTGCATATGCCGCAGCACAGCCGACAGTCAGACAACCTAAAATAAAGGGTTTAATAAAAGCTTTTGTGTTCAACCTCATTCCTCTGCCCTGCGTACAACATTAACGCTTAGCTTTACATTCTAACTTATTATCAAACCAATTAATTTTAATCTCACCCTGGTGTTCGTTATACGTCACATTACGACCTACATATTTAGTGCCGCTTGCTGTTGGCTTGGCCAGCACAATGATCTGATCATTGCCGCGCGTCAGCACAGCGCTTTTCGGATCCGTCTGCTCGTAGAACACGGCGGTAAATGGCTGGCTGTTGTCATTACAGTCAAGCGCAACAGCCTGAGGTACTTCCAACTGGCCACTGGTGATCTGCAAATCAATGATGCGGGTTTTGTACTCATACTCGGTACACGCGCGTACATCCACATCTTTCCAGCACTCGTTACGCCCTTTAATCCAACCACGCTGCATGGCACGTTGTAATGGTTTTTCCGTCTCCGGATAAGCCAGCATCGCCTGATCAAACACCTTCTGCATTTTTTGATCGAGCGCGGCCAGCCCACTGTCACGGCAAATCATTTTTTCAACTTCACCATGCGCTTTTGTACAGTCAAAAGCAGGTTCACCGGCAATCACGTTTGTTCCCGCCATTACCAGACCTAAACCTGCAAACCCAGCCCATTTCTTCATGGCCTTTCTCCTTATTCAGTCTAACCTTAGCCTGTCGCCTTTTTATGTGCATTTTCAACTTTAAGGCGAGCCACAAGATAGTAAACATTTACACCAATAAAATATCGAATTTATTAACAGTGTTAAAATAAAAAATTACCATCAACCGATATTTAATAGCATAAATGTGAAATTTTGGCCGTTAACCAGCAGCCAACGTTTTTTTATTCTCTTTATATCAACCTGGCTCTGCATATAAGCTTAGCTCTGCTTCGTATTTTGAATACTCAATGCCGTCGTTTTTAGCTGGCACCACAGTCAATTTTTATGGTGTTTTTTGTGGTTCGGATGTGAAGGTAACCGTTTTGATTTAGCTGCGTTAATCTGCCTACTCTTATTTTCCAGCCCTGCTTTGCCTGCGTTGATTTGCCGGCTTTCAGCTCGCGCAGAAACAATATGAAAAAAGAAGAGTCGGAACAAAGGCTGATAAGTGCTGCCGTCAGAAGAACAGTGGATGCTAGGAAAGCGGCCAGAGAAAAAATCACAACGTAGAAACAACAAATAAAAAAAGGCTCCCTGGCTGGGGAGCCTCAGTCAATTGACTCAAACTAGGTTAAGAGGAAATTTCGAATAAACGTAATGAGCGCTGATAATCAGCAATCAGGGTGAAACCGATTTCAGGGCGTGGCGAATCAACTTGGCTGCTAATCGCGCGGTATCACCCTGATAATCAAATTCTGTATTCAGCCCGGTAACATCCATGATGCGCACCTTACCACTTTCCATGATCTGCCGGATCACCATTTCAACCACAGGCAGGTTTACCCCGTAAATCCGGGATAAATTCACCCCTTCAGCAACCAGTGACGGAAACACCGACAAATCCAGACTCAGATGCACATGATCGACCCGTGCCAGGTACGCCTCAATGGTGGCCTGAATCCGCTTACGGTTTTTCATTTTCATCTCACGATCCAGTAGCCAGTCAGCTCCCAGTTCACGAGCATAAGCAAAGGTAGCCTGAGAGTTGGTATGGTCACACATCCCTAATCCAAGGTAGTGAAACTCCCGATGGTGCTCCTGGCAAAAGCTGGCTACCGAATGAAACGCCGAACCGGCGCGCACCGCCAGACTGCGTCGCAACTGAAAATTAGCATCAATATTGATGATACCGATTCGGGTTTGCCCGGCATTTGGCAGCTGAGCCATCCCGTCTTCGATGCCGTCACTCGCCTGATGCAAGGTGTCAGACAATGCCTGAAAACTGCCGATAGCCACTTCATGACCGCCCCCCAGCACAATTGGAAAGTGCCCTGCACGCAGCATACCGCATAACCGCTCATACTGGCGGGTTCGCATGGCTTCAAAGCCTGCGCTACCGGTTGCCCGCCCTTCCGTAGTGACTTCTTCCTCAATCACTCCAGCGTCATAGAGTGGCATGGCACCTAAATCGGGCAGTTTTGCCAGCATACGGCGGATACTGTCCGGGCCTTCCTTGGTTCCGATCAGGCTGTCGTAATAATTCAGGCTCAGATCACTGGCCATTCCCAGCACGACGGCTCCCGCCTTACGCTGCTCGGCATAAGGTTCAATCATGGCCAGGGATTGTTGGGTTACTGCACGACCGGCAGGTAACGAAAATGAAAACCAACGTTTAAAATCCAGCATGATTGCTCCTTAAAACCGTATTCTGTCTGTCAATTAAGAATCGGGTGGTAATACCCTGGCCGCTTGCAACACGGCATAAATAATTTGGTTTTTCCTTTTCAGTACCCGGTCTTCCGGTGCCATAACACTGACAGCACCCACAATTTTGTTTCCGGAAAAGACCGGGGCACTCACCCCAGACACCCCAAGGTCATACTCAGAAGTACTGATGGCATATCCTTGTTGCTTGATCTCCGCCAGCTCCTGCTGCCACTTCTGTGTCTCTTCAGGCTCAGTGATCCCGAAGTGATAGAGCGTTGACAAAATCCGCTGCTCCGGCAAATGTGCCAGAATCACTTTGGCAGATGCCCCGCGAATCAGTGGCTGGCTCTGACCTTCTTCATAGGCACAACGCAGTGCATGAGGACTGTCAATTCGGGCCATACACAGCGCCCGGAACCCTACGGGTACCAAGTACGCGGCCATCTCGCCGGTTTGCTGCTGAACCCGCTTTAATACCTGATGTACGCCGCCAGATAGCGGTGAAAACTGCTGAAAGTTGCGCAGCAACTGAAGCGCTGCCGGGCCAATGCTGTAACAGCTTTGACGTGGGCTTTCTTCAATCAGGTTCCAGTTTTTCAGGATCACCAGGTAGCGGTACATACTGCTGGTCGGCATACCTGTTTGTTCACTCAGGCACTGCGCCGTGATCGGCTCATCTGCCGATGCAATGTGCATCAATACCTGAAGCATTTTTTCGTTAGCGTTTAGTTTGTATTTATTGGTCATTGGGACGGTTCACTTCTGCCCATTGTTACTCATTGCAACCCATTGAAAGTCCGGATTACGCTGACAAGCTCATTAACTCTTATCCGCGCTTTCACCACAACCACCACTCTCACATTGCAAGAAAAGAAACGATAAAGGAAGGATTAATTCTTACAATACGAGAACAAAGACAATAAACATGAGAATGCCGGTTTCATCCACCGGAGAAAGAATGCAAGAAGATGCTCGAGCGCAGTGAGGTTTATTCACAACTTTCGCTGTCTTTTTAACCAAAAGTAGCGAAATACACCGGACTTACCCTGATTACGCAGACAGCCCCTGACACACAGGAATCTGAGGCTGTCTGTCACCGGTCACAACACGTTTGTCACTATTTTACTGACTGGCCGTTCACTCAAGGGTTATGGATGACGAAGCATCACAGATAAAAAGAAAGGAATTAACAATTACGAAGCGGATGTTGGTGGCTCAGCATGCTGTTACGTTTTTCTGGTCAGCCACCAGCAAGCCAATGAGGCCAGCGTCACCATGACCACTCCCTGCCAGAATGCGGTCGTTAACTCGATATCCAGCAGCACTGCCGCAAAAAAAGTCGAGAATATCGGGGTAAAGTATGACAGCGTCGCCAATAACATCATATTGCCGCCAATAATGCCGATATTCCACAGCGCATAGCCCGCCCCCATAGCGACGGCGGCAAACAGTAGATCTGTCACTGCCCCCATCGACCACACCATGGCAGGCTCATCAGACATGAAGTATTTTGCCCACAGCGCCAGCGCCGTCGCCATGAAAAACCAGGTGATGGCGTTTTCTCCGTTAGCCAGGCGTTTGGTCACGTTGCAGTACACTGCCCAGATAAAAGCGCCGACAAAGGCCAATGTGTAACTGACAGGGTTCGTGGAGACATTCGCCGCTATCTGACTCAGAGAAAGTCCTTCATCGCCACTGACCGTCCAAGCCACTCCCAGAAACGCCAGCGCTAACGCCGGGTACAGCAACAGGCTGACCCGCTTTTTACTGACCATTACCGCCAGCAACACCGTCAGACAGGGCCAGAGATAATTGATGACCCCCATTTCGACGGTTTGGTGACGATCATTAGCCATGCCTAATGCCAGCGCCAGACACATTTCATAACTGACGAACAAGGCTCCGCCCACCAACAGATATTTTGGGGAAAAGCGCCCCGGTCGAGGCAATCCGATGAAAATCGCCAGCAGCACCGTACTGACGGTATAAATCATCGCGGCGCCACCTACCGGCCCCAGTTGCTCGGCGACATTCCGGATAAAAGCCACAATAGTGCTCCACATCAGGATAGCCAAACAACCTGCCAGCGTGTACTTGTGCGTTCCAAGCAAAATACTGTCCTTATAACTGCAAGAAAATTAACGAGAAAGGGCCAATATAAACCAAACCGACAGGATGAAAAATACACGCATTGAGGATAGTGACATCAAATCCGTCTCCGGATTCGATTTCCCCACGCTCTCGCCCTTTACTGCGGACAAAGCACCTGGCTAAACGTACACAGCCAGAGACAGGCCATTTAACAAAAAAACCGCGGCATATGACTGCCGCGGTTTTGCTATATAGCCTGTCTGCCTATCTGTGATTCAGCGCTATCAAACGTTGAAACACACCTAAGCTGATACCGTTAGAAACTGATTGGTTTACGACCAGTTGCTTTATCTGCCGGACCGGACGCTCGGTTAGCCCCCTGACCGGCACTCTTTCCACGTCGGGCAGCTTTGCTATTGCCAGATGACTTAGCGTTACCTTTTCCCTTTTTCGCCGATGAACGACCAGGAGCCACCTGGCGCTTGCCTTTTTCAGCCCCTTGACGAGAAGCGTTTTTTTCGCTGCGTACGGCTGACGACGCTTTTTCTACTGAAGCTGCCGTATCTGCTGAAGAAGCCATCTCTGCAGATGATGCAGAAGGTTTTGAAGGCTGCTCAGTGATCGGCTGGTCACAAATGACCAGGTAAAACTCTTCATTAAATTCAATGACATCGCCATCGTACACTTTGCGACGCTTACGTTGCTCAAGCTCACCATTTACGGCGACATACCCTTCCGCAATGACAAATTTCGCTTCGCCACCACCGCTGACTGCATTCGCAATCTTTAGGACTTTGTAGAGTTCAATAGGCTGGGCATTCACCTCCACACCAATTGCTTCTACTTCATATTCTTCATGTTGTTCTGACATTCTTTTCAACCTATGGTGAAACTCGGGCATTTCTATCAACAATTCTACCGTAATGATGCCTGGCATTCACGAAATGCCTGCGTTATCCTCTGCCGCCTGTTTGTGGTTTTGCGGTTTCTACGCCTGAAGCGGTGAAAAAACAGGTATCTACGCCCGCGGTTCTCCTCCCTGAAATGACACATCGAGGGGGATGCTTTTTTAACCACCCAACTACAAAATAGCTGCGACTGTTGCGGTTGATATTGCTTATTCGATATCCCGGCGACTTAACCAAACTACTCAGGGGATCGCATCATGCTGATTTTTGATAAAGATTTTGCCTTTGCCAGTCACGTTCAGGAAAATACCAACCCACATACTCAAACTGACACACGTACAGGTGAATCAGTAACGCCAACCACCCTGTCTGCACAAGAACAGACCCGGATTAAACAACGAAAAGCGCTGGTGGCCGCCGTTCAGAAATCCGGGGGCTATACGACTTTAACCCCCAGTTGAATGCGGAGGATGCTCTGCCTATTTCGTGCCCATTGAATACCTTATAACCTCCTAAGCAGGCAGTCATTTCTCTGATGCCACAGCGTATGACAGGCGAAATCTGCACCGTGCTTCGCCGTCATACCCGCTGCCTTTTTCTTTCCGCACTACAGACAGCCTTATCTGACCCCACCTTTCAATTTGAACCTGGCCTTGTTACCCTAAACTTTAGCTCTACCCGCTGCGGCTCACATTCAACCCCATAAGGTTCTGCTGATGATATTTCGTGTTTTCCCCCTCCTCGCTTGTTTACTCTTGCCATTTTCCGCCCTGGCGGCCGAAAAATATTCCGAACAGGACCTGTATGACAGACCGCTGATGGAACGCTATGTGTTGGATGAGCTGAAAAGTCTGCGTCAGGATCAGCAGGATATTGAACGCCGGATGATCAAAGAAATCACTGACCGCGAGCTGGCCGTTGCGGATAAATCCATGAACTACGCCAATGTCACCGTCACCTATTTCTTCTACCTGATTGCCGGTGCGGCTTCGCTATTTGCGTTTATCGGTTGGCAATCACTTCGCGAGCTGAGAGATAACACCAAAAAAGTGGCCGAACAGCAGCTGAAAGATATTGCTCAGCAATACGAGAAGAAATTCCAGCGCCTTGAGCAGGATCTGAAGCGTAAAACCCGCATCATTACGCAAAATAACAAAGAGATTGAGATCATCAATGAGATCCACAACCTCTGGCTGCGCTCCCATAACCTGCATACAGCGGAGCAAAAAGTGGAAGTGTATGATGAGATCCTGAAGATTCGACCGGGCGACCTGGAAGCCCTGACCTACAAAGCCGATGCCGTGATGGAAATGCGTGAGTTCCACTGGGCACTCAGCTTGTGTAACCGGGTGCTGGAACTGGATTCATCCAACGCCCATGCTTTGTATCAGCGCGCCTGTGCTTACTCCTGTCTGGGCGCCGAAGAGCAGGCTATTAACGATCTGGAACGCGCGGTTGAAGACAGCGTATCGCTCAAAGAACTGGCCGCGGAAGAGAAAGACTTTGAAAATTTACGGGGCAACGAACGTTTCGAATTGCTAATTGCCCCGGCAGACACAGGACAAGCACAGTAACCTTCTGCCGGTCGTACCAAACCAAAAGTGTACAAAGTCGGTTGAATACCGGCCTTGTACTGCTCAACCTGGCTTACTGGCTGAAACCGGCTGTCAGGCATTATCATCCGGGACATACTCAGCCTGAAGCTGTGCCACTGACGCCTGATACACCGCTTCCAGATCCGCCATATTCAGAGCCGAGACTTCCCCCTGTTTTCCGGCTTTTTCAAACCTCAGACAGACCTGAAACAAGCGGGTGAGCCCCATGGTGCCAGCCGCCCCCTTCAGGGTGTGCGCCTGACTGGCGACAGCCCCAGGGTTATTGTCAGTCAGGGCCTCATCCAGCTGTCGTAATGTTTCTGTGGAGGACGAGATGAACAGATGAATCATTCTCGTCACCATATCTTTACCCAGTACCTGCAAATCTCCGCCAAGTACTTGAGGATCAAGCAGTGGAACCTTCTCCGTGTCTGTTTGGTCGCTCACTGTACGGGTATCCTTATTCACTTTGCAGGCCTCCTTACTCTTCACGGCCTCTTTTGGGATGGCATCGTTTTTCTCTATGGTTTTTTCTGCTGCCGACACATTGCTTGCTGCTGACACATCGCTTGCTGCCGACGCATCGCTCACCGACGCAGACGAGGGACAAACGCGATCCTGCCCGGCCAACAGCTGCCCGATGACATCCACCAGTTGGTGTTCAACCAACGGTTTAGGCAGGAAACCGGCAAAACCGGCATTCAGGTACTGTTCGACATCTTCATTAAAAACATGGGCCGAGAACGCAACCATCGGGATCTCCGCCTTGCTGGCATCTGATGCGCGTAAACGGGCCAGTAACGCGACGCCGTCTGTATCCGGCAGGTTGATATCCAGCAGCGCAATATCAAAACGCTCAGCAGCAAACAAGGCTTCTGCCTCTGCTCCATTCTCAGCCACCCTCACCGAATGCCCCAGTCGCCGCAAAAACCCTTCCGCGACCAGGCTATTAACCGGGTTGTCTTCGACCAGCAGGATATGCGCCGGAGCCATCGCTGACACTTTCGCGTGAGAGGCCGATACCTGAGAAGCCGACATATGACAAGCCAAGACCTGAGAAGCCAAAACCTGAGGAGATAAAGACTGAACAGCGGCAGTATCAACATTTACCGCCTGACGCTCACCCGGCTCCAGCGTGAGGGTGAACCAGAAGCAACTGCCTTCCCCAAGCTGCGAGGTAAGGCCAATCTCTCCGCCCATCGCTTCAACAATACGTTTGCTGATCGCCAATCCGAGCCCGGTGCCACCGCTTTTGTTTCGCCCGTCCTGCGCTTGCTGGAAAGCATCGAAAATCGTCGCCTGCTCGGCTGGTGCAATCCCGACACCGGTATCTTCCACCTCAAACAGCAACCGCCCCGGCTGATGCACTGAAGCACTGATATACAGCGAAACCTGCCCATGACCGGTGAATTTGATCGCGTTACCAATGAGATTAACCAGCACCTGACGCAATCGGGTAGCATCGCCCAGCCAGATATCTCCGACACCGTCGTCAATGTCTGTCACCAACGCCAGATGCTTTGCTTCAGCTCGGCTCAGCAGCATATCACGGACATCCCTAACCAGTTCTGGCAGGGAAAAATCCGCAGGCCGGATATCCAGGTGTCCCGCCTCAATTTTGGAGTAGTCCAGGACATCATTCAGAATATCCAACAGGGTGACACCACTGCGGTTTATTACATCCAGATAATGTGCCTGCTGCGCGGTAAGACCGGTATCAGCTAGCAGGGATGCGGTGCCCAATACCCCATTCATCGGGGTGCGGATTTCATGGCTCATGGTCGCCAGAAACGCTGATTTCGCACGGTTGGCCTGCTCGGCTTCAGCACGGGCCTGAGCGTGGTTTTTCACTTCTTCATTAAGCTGGTTATTGGCCTGCTCCAGCTGGCTGGTTCGTTCGGCGACCTGACGCTCCAGACTGTTTTTATGTTGCTGCAGTTCATGCCGGGCGGCAGCTTCCGCCTGTGCCAGACGATGCCGTTCATAAGCGGTGTCACGGGCAACCATGATGGCCCTGCCCATTTGTGCCAGTTCGTCATCACCTTGGGTCGTCAGACGAATTGCCAGATCGCCCCGTGCCAGTGACATCAGCGCCTGGCTGTAGTCGTTAATCCGGCGAATCACCCTGGCATACACATAGCGCCACATAATCAGCACCAAGGCGACCATCCCCAGCGCCGAAATGGCAATCAGGCTGTTACGGGCAACGGTCAGGGTTTGCTCAACCTGCGTCACCGCCTGCGTTGTCCCAGTGTTCGCAGCGGTGATAATGTCATCAACGGTCTGATTCAGCTGCTGGAACAACAACAAGTTTTGCTGCTCCATACGCTCGACGTCCTGCCGAGCCTGAATCAAGGACGACAAATCATCAAAAAATGTTCCTGACTGGTTCAGTTTGGTGGTAAACGTCAGTAACTGCTGTGAACGACTGGGATCTTCAACCGATTTCACCCGCTGGTGCATCACCGATACCGCATAGCTAAAACGTTGCTTCAGGTTATCCAGCGCCTCCTGATTGGTCACGCGGCTGGTATCATCCAGCAGATTAATGACCTGCAATGACAGGAAACGCAGTTCAAACAGGCGCTCGCTGAGATCCATGTCGACTTCCACCAGGCTGTCTAACGCCTGATAAACGGCCTGATCGTCTCCTTGCTTGACCAGATCGTAGATACGGGCAACGTTCGCCACCGCGATAGTATTGGCATTGGAGACCTGCGACTGAGACAGCGAGTCAATCTGTATGGTCGCTGCCGTCAGCGCCTGATTCTGGTGCTCCACCTGCTCTGCCAGTTGCAGCTTACGCCCCACCAGCAGGCCGAGTTGAGCCAGATTCTGCACGATACTGTCAACATCCGCCTCCAGCTGCTGCATCAGCTCTGGGGCAAACGAATACTGCTCCAGCGCATCAAGGCTTTTTTTCAGTGACTGAATATGGACCGTCAGCGATTTCCCCTGTCGCTCACGTTCCTGCTCATCTTTGGATTTGGCCAGAACCTGCGCACTGAAAATAATGCGGGTACTGAGATCTGATAACTGACGCGCTTCCGCCAGCGCCGGTACCGCCGAATTGATCACCGTTCGTTCCGTTTGTGCCACCAGCGAAAAACCAGCCACACCGATTACAACCGCGATCATCATCAACCCGGCCATCATCGAAAAGGCGATCAGTAATTTCTGACCAATGCCACGGGGAGTAAGTGTCATATTTATCAACCACGAGGTATAAAGCCGCCGACCATTCGCTTAACAGTGTCAGACCCACGGCTCACAGAAAACGCTAAAAATGGTATTATACCTGACTGTCAGTAAGTTGCAGGCAACTCGGATCAAGCCGAGGCCGCATCGAAACACACAACCACCAGCACTGCCATAGTGGCCGCTGATGTTTATCGAACCCGCTCCCTTGGTTTTGTCGTGATGAATGTTATGAAGTTACCGGCTTTTGATACCTACTTTGCCAGATTTTCCACCGCCCGGTTAGCTCGAGCCGGTGTCCTGCTGTCTAAGCTTTGGACAAACCTGGTAACCCGTCTTTCGGTAACTACGTTACAAGGAACTAAGCCGCAAGGAACTATGTTGCAAGGGACTAAGTCGCAAGGAATCAAGCGGCTGGCAAACACGCCACTGCACTCGATCCTGATACTGGCGTTGTGCGCTCCGGTCTATGCCGATGATGTCTTGAGTATTAAACCACCTTTTGCCGCAGGTAAAGCAGGCACCCCTATACACTATCAGCCGCTTAAAGCGGCCAGCCAGCCCTGGAAACTGTGCGCTGTGTACCCGCACCTGAAAGATTCATATTGGTTGTCGGTCAATTACGGGATGGTGGAACATGCCCGCCAGCTCGGCGTTCGCCTGAAAGTACTGGAAGCCGGAGGCTACCCAAACCTCTCCCGCCAGATTGAACAGCTGGAAGCATGCCGGGAATGGGGGGCAGATGCCATTATTCTCGGTACTGTCGACAGCCATGCCTACGACGGGCAACTGAGTAAGATCACCGGCCAGATCCCGGTGTTTGCCACCATCAATTATCTCGATACACAGAATCCGGACAGCGCCAGCACCGTCATTGCACGGGTCGGCCTGGACTGGACGGAGATGGGGAAAGCAACCGGAGAATTTCTGGCAAAACGTCATCCTGAAGGCAGCGGAGTGGTCAGGGTGGCCTTGTTACCGGGGCCTCAAAGCCGCGGTGGAACTAAGCCTGTCGTGCAAGGATTCCTTGATGCCATCGCAGGCAGTGACATTCAGGTTGTGACCACGCTGTGGGCCGATAACAGCAAAGAGCTGCAACGCAATCTTATCCAGCAGCTTTTCGCCAGTGACCAGCCAATCGACTATATCGTTGGGGGAGCCGTCGCCGCCGAGGTTGCCGTCAGCGAACTTCGCGCCAGCCAGCGTGAACATACAGTTCATGTGGTCTCGACCTACCTCAGTCACGGGGTATATCGTGGCTTACTGCGACATAAAATCCTCTTTGCCCCGACGGATAAAATGGCACAACAGGCCATGTTATCCGTCGATCAGGCCGTTCGCTATTTAGAACATCAGCCTGTCGAATTGGATCTCGCCACGGTTGTCGAAGGGCTGACGCCCTCCCATTTGCCGGACGCTGTGATCGCCGATTCTTTGTCACCGGCAGAGTTCCGCCCGGTCTTCAATGTAGGTCCGCCTTAACAGTACACAGGCAGCGTCGGGTGCAATCACCAATGGCATAAGGTTGTCACTGAGTTTTCTGTTAACTATCTTTGATTTCAACAGAATTATTTGTACTTCGGCGACGGGCTCTGGTAGTTATAACCGCAGCTTTCAGGTGTTTTCCAGTGACGGAAGCCCTGACCGACTTACTCAAGTTATCTATTTGCAAACTGGAGCGCCAGATGCACGTAACAACCCGTAAAATGCAACCTCAAAAACATATTGCCCTTGTTGCGCATGACAACTGCAAATCTCATCTGCTGAGATGGGTGCTCGAGCACAAGGACAAGCTGATCGGCCATACTTTGTATGCCACCGGTACAACCGGCCACCTGATTGCCCGCGAATCTGGCTTGGAAGTGAACTGCCTGCTCAGTGGCCCTATGGGCGGCGATCAACAGTTAGGCGCGCTGATCTCCGAAGGCAAAATCGACATGATGATCTTTTTCTGGGATCCCCTCAATGCCGTGCCGCATGATCCGGATGTCAAAGCCCTGCTGCGTATCTCAGCGGTCTGGAACGTGCCGGTTGCCACTAACCGCGCCAGTGCAAACTTCATGATTTCCTCGCCAATGCTGAGTGAAGAGGTGGAGATCGAGATTCCGGATTACAACGCGTATCTGGATGAACGTCTGGGCTAATCACCCACTGCCCCATGAAATTTGACTTCTCTGGCTGCCTGTTTTGCCCTCAATCGGCGTGATGGCAGCCAGTTTGTTTTCGCCGACTCCTTTCTTAGCTGTTTTAGCCCGACCGGTTTTACCTAATTTTTTTAGCTAATCGTTTGTACCCACAACCTGTGCCAAACCATTTTTCACAGCCATGGTTAATCCCCTCACCTGTTCTTCTGATAAACAGTCCAGCTATTAAGCACCACACCGGTTAAGTATCACACCAGCTAAGCCTGACAGTTCAGCAAACCCGCCAAGCGGATGATTCGCCCCCGTTTTCAATAATTTGGTTTATGGTTAATAAGATAGCGACAACACCAAATTCTTATAATTTTCCAGGTGGTGGCTGATGAAAGCATGGAAACTGACTCAACCCGAGGGCATTCAGTGCCTTAAACTCTCTCGGGCATCCCGCCCGACACCAGCAGCCGATGAGGTCTGTATCAAGGTGAATGCTGCCGGGCTCAACCCCATCGATTACAAACTGGCACACTGGGGCTACGCCACTTGGTCGTATCCTCACATTATTGGCCTGGACGTCGCGGGAACGGTTGCCAGCGTGGGGGATTCCGTCCGACATTTTCGACCGGGAGACCGGGTCATGTGCTTTCTCGATCCCCGGGTTGCAGGTGGTTTTGCGGAATATACGCTGGCAAAAGCTTATGCCGTCAGCCGGTTGCCGGAGACGGTCAGCTTCACAGATGCCGCAGCCTTGCCCTGCGCCGGTTATACGGCCTGGCTGGCAGTGCATGACAAATTGCGGTTACAAACCGGACAAAGCGTAGTTATTTCCGGTGCCGGTGGTGGCGTAGGCGGCTTTGCGGTACAACTGGCGAAACAGGCGGGAGCAACTGTCTATGCCATCGCGGAAAACCAGCACCACATGCGGTTGTACGATTACGGTGCCGATCATGTCATTGATCCGGAAACCGAAAATACGGCCATGCGGTTGATTGAGCTGACAGAAGATAAACGGGTACACGCGGTCATCGACTGTATTTCGGCGAAATCCGGCAGCATGCTCAGTGCGCTGATTCGCTACAACGGCCATATTGTCATGATTGCCGACCAGTTTAATCAGGTGCCCTTAATGGCCACGACCAAAGCGATCAGCCTTCATGAAGTGGCCCTTCATGGCACCTACGCCCATGGCTTGATCGAACACATCCAACATCTGGCCGATATCGGTAATCAGCTGGCAAACTGGGTCGCCGAGGGCCGACTGGATGCCATGGTCAGTCAGGTTTTCTCTTTCGACGCGCTGCCTGAAGCACTGGAATTGCTTAAACGTCAGCAACACAACGGAAAGCTGGTACTCAGCCTGGAGTAAGCCGCCTTTGGAAGCTTTGGCCAAGGTACTGAGGAATAAAACTGATGAACCTAGGAAATAGACTTAACCAAAACGTTTAGATCGCTCGTTGCTGCAAACAACACCAAGTGCTTAATCCGACCAATAACAAAAAACCCGCTGACGCAAAACACAGCGGGTTTTATCTTTCACTCATCAAGAGGTATGTGATCACCTCACCAGATGACGGCGGTTATTTTTGCTTGGCCTTCACACGCTTGATTTTATTGACAACCGGATAGTTATCATCAATCAGCTCATTCACAAACGGCGAGGTTTTCTCCGGCTCGGCACACACCCAGACATGTTTCTTGGCACGAGTCAGGGCAACATAGAACAAGCGGCGCTCTTCTGCATCCGTAAAGCTTTCGCCCCGCGCCTGCAAGCAAGCGGCCAGCCCGGTATCACGATCCGGTGCCGGGAACACTCCCCGGTTCACATCGAGCACAAAGACATAATCTCCCTCACGACCTTTACTCGCATGACAGGTCATGAAGGTTAGTCCCAATTGTGGCCATTTTTCCTGCCACTGCTTGAGCTTTTCCGGACGCTGATTATTATTTCGGGCCAGCAGCAAGGTCGTCACCGGCTCACTGTGCTGCGACGCCAATTGTGCCAGCTCCTGGTCAATCAGATCCTGACACAACAAAGTCACCGCTTTTCGCTTCTGTTTCTTGAAACTGGTCAGCGATTTTTTAAGCTGGTTCGGGTTCTGCTGGATGAAAGCATTGGCCACTTCACCAATCATGCTGTTAAACCGGTAAGTGGTCTCCAGCTCGGTCATGTGACAGGCACCAAAGCGTTTTTCAAACCCGGTTGTTAAATTCACATCAGCACCGGCAAAACGGTAAATCGCCTGCCAGTCATCCCCGACGGCAAACAATGTCGGCTTCTGCGCTGCCTGCTTGGAGTGGCACAATGCTTCAATCAGTGCCAGTCGGTGCGGAGAAATGTCCTGATATTCATCGACCATGATAAAGCGCCAGGTCGGCACAAACTTACCTTCCTTCACGTACTCAGTCGCGCGCTGAATCATGGTATTGAAGTCAATCTGCTTGTGGGTTTTCAGGTATTGCTCATAGGCACGGTAACACGGCCACAGCAGTGCCAGCTCACTCTTCATGCGAGGCTTGGCGGTGTCCTGACTATGTTGCTCGATACTGTCACTGAGCTGAGATTTGTTCGCGCCGCGCTGGCCAATCAGCTCAATGTGACGCCATACCCAGTTGATCAGCTGTTCACTGCGCGCCTGCTTTTCCATCGAGTTTTCAGCTTTGAAGCCGGGAATTCGCCACTGGGTCAGGTGTTTCTGCCAGCGACGGGCTGAGGTGTCATTTTCCCACTGCTCTTTCAACACGCCAGCCAACCAGTCGGTACGGGCTTTTTCATCCAGAGTCAGTGGCGAAACACTTGGCATTTCACCCTCAACCGCTTTAATGATTTGGGTCCCCAGACTGTGGAACGTGGCGACTTTAATGTTGTTGTTCACTTTCGCCGCCAGCCGCTCGCTCATCTCTTCAGCGGCTTTACGGCCAAAGGCCAGCATCAGAATCTCTTCTGGCTGAGCAAGCTGGTTAGCCACCAGATAACCTGCTCGCGCCACCAGCACGCTGGTTTTACCGGTTCCGGCACCCGCCAACACCAGGTTATGATCCTGGTTGATCAGCACCGCTTCCCGCTGTGATGGGTTAAGCGGAGAAGATTCAAACTTATCGAACCACGATGACCACTTTTCGGCTTCTTTTTCCAGCCATTTCTCGTTTGAGGTATCAACCCACTCACCGTTCCCTTCCAGCCAGGGTTCGACTTTATCAAACGCCAGTGGACGAAAAGACGCGGCCAGCTCTCGGGTTAACCCCGTTGACGCCAGCGACTGGTCCAGAAAATGATGAAGACGGCGGTGATCGGATTCACGCAGGTAGGCATCCTGAGAAGTAAACGTATCAATGCGTTTGAGCATCTCCGGCAGCAGCGAATCAAGTTTTTCTACCCGACCCTGCGCCCAGTTACGGTACGCTTCCAGCAACATATTGGCGAACGATTTACAGTACCGCCAGGGTAAGCCGTGAATCGTCCAGCAGTATTCCTGGTCGGCAGAGGTAATTTCAAAACTGCCCCACATCACTCCCCGATGTACGGCAATCGCGCCATCCCACTCATCAAACGGGATTTCTTCTGTTTCTGTCTGACTATCCAAAATCAGACAATTCTCACCTAATGCAATACTGCAATAATCACCTTGGGCGAGCCACTGAGCCAGCCACCCCGCTGTTAAACGCATTGTGTCACCAAAATTTTGTTCGTTGATGCTCGATCAATCTTGGCCCAGAGACGGTCACTTCGCAATGCAATCTCCGAGCCATAAAATAAACTGCTGGTAGAGTATCAAGAACTCTGATTTCACCATAGCTTCAGTACTGCTTTTTGCGTAAAATTTCTGCTAATAATTTGGCTTAACAGCATTTTTTCTGGGGATATATATCCTTTGAAAGACAAACTTTGCTATCTTAGGCACTCCGACGGATTGATAGAGTTACCATGCAAAGTCACCCACTCAAACTGACCCTGCGCCAATACTGGGCAAAAGATCGTATTAATTTCAGTGTTCGGGTACTTATCGCATTGGTGGGGGTAGCCCTTCCTTGCTGGTATTTTGATGCGAATTCAGAAGTAACCCCGCTGGTGCTGGGTATTATTGCCTCGGCACTGGCTGAAACCGATGACAGTCTCAGTGGTCGCATCAAATCGCTGCTGATGACACTGGCCTGTTTCGCCGTCGCCGCCTTCTCTATTGAACTGCTGTTCCCTTACCCGATTTTATTCACCCTGGGTCTGTTTATCTCGACCTTCGGTTTTATCATGCTGGGCGCGATCGGTGCCCGCTACGCCACGATTGCTTTCGCCTCGTTGCTGCTGGCGGTCTATACCATGCTCGGCGCCGCACAAAGTCCCAATCTCTGGTATCAGCCGCTGCTTCTGCTCAGCGGCGCCACCTGGTACGGGGTATTGTCACTGACCTGGCATATCCTGTGGCCGAATCAGCCGGTTCAGCAAGGACTGGCGGCGGTTTTCTCGGAATTTGCCAGCTACCTGGACTGCAAGAGCAAACTGTTTGAGCCCATCGCCAACATGAACCCACAGCCGCTTCGTATCGAGGCGGCCAGCCAAAATGCCAAAGTGGTGACGGCGCTGAATAATGCCAAAGCAAACCTGCTGCGCCGCGTTCGGCGGGGACATCTGAACCCGAGCGGTGACCGTTTCCTCAAAATTTACTTTCTGGCGCAAGATATTCATGAACGCGCCAGTTCATCCCATTACCGTTATCAGGATCTGGCAGCAGAATTTCTGCGCAGTGACGTCCTGTTCCGGTTCCAGCGCTTGCTGACCAGCCAAGCCAATGCTTGCCGGGAAATTGCCGATGCTCTGGCAATGGGCAAACCCTATTCTCACGGCGCCGACAGTGTCAGGAATCTGGATGAACTTCAGGAATCGCTGTTGTACCTGAAGAACCAGCAAAACCCCAAATACCGTATTTTCCTCAGCCAGCTGGATTATCTGTTCAATAACCTGGCGACGGTGGAGCGACAGCTGTCAAATGTCAGTAATCCCGATGCCGCCCAGACCGACAGTGACATAGAGCTGGCCGATACCGAAGCGCACAGCATGAAAGAGCGCTGGCAGCGGCTGATCAGTCAGATGAATCCCAACTCGATGCTGTTCCGCCATGCCATTCGGATGGCCGTGGCACTGACCGTCGGCTACGGCTTTATTCAGTTCCTCGATTTAGAACGTGGTTACTGGATTCTGCTGACTACCCTGTTTGTGTGCCAACCCAACTATGGCGCCACCCGCCAACGTCTAAAGCAGCGGGTTATCGGGACTCTGGCCGGGCTGTTAATCGGCATGCCTCTGCTGTTTCTGTTTCCGGGTCAGGAAGGCCAGATGGTACTGATGGTCTTAGCGGGCGTCCTGTTTTTCGCTTTCCGCGCGGCCAGTTACGCTTTGGCGACCATGTTTATCACTCTGCTGGTACTGTTCTGTTTCAATCAGTTAGGCGAAGGCTTTGCGGTTATCCTGCCGCGCCTTGGCGATACCCTGCTGGGCTGCTTACTGGCGGTGCTGGCGGTGAGCTTTATTTTGCCGGACTGGCAGGCTCGCCGCCTGCATAAGGTGATGGCAGCGGCCATACAGACCAACCGGGATTATCTGGGCCAGATTATTGGCCAGTACCGTATCGGCAAGCGTGACAGCCTGAGCTACCGGATTGCCCGCCGAGAAGCGCATAATACCGATGCCCAGCTGAGCACGGCGATCAGCAACATGCTGTCTGAGCCTGGACGTTACCGGATGGCCACCGATGAGTGCTTCCGCTTTCTGACCCTGAACCATGCCATGCTGAGTTACATTTCGGCATTAGGCGCGCACCGCACCCGACTGGAGGATGAGCAGACGCACCATCTGGTTGCCCAGGCGCACCGGCAGATCCACGCGCATCTGGATTGTCTGGCCGCACAACTTGACGGCAACGTGTGCGCACAAGCACCGGATTCAGACAGCCTTCTGGAACAGCGTCTGGCCCAATGGCGGGATGAAGACTGTACGTCTGCCCGCATGGTTCTGCAGCAGTTACACCTGATTCAGCGCATGCTACCGGAGCTGCACTCGCTGGCCAATAAACTGGCGGCGAGGACGAATACTACCCAGAGTACGGCCAGCCTGGAAAAGAGTGAAGCTGCGCCAAGCCAATAATCAGCGATGTCATACAGAGCTCATTTATACGAAGCAGAACGACGCCGGGCAGACGCATATGAAGTGACACATGGCGACCGTGGTAAAAATAAAAACGGCACAAAACAAAATCGGCAGCGTCCTGAACACTCAGAGACGCTGCCGCTTCGTCAATTCAATATCATCGATGCAAAGCCATCAACTCAAGCATCTTCAGCACAAGAGCATTCGACCCTTTTATCTGTTTTACATCACTTTTATCTTTTTACATCACTTTCAGCCGTTTAACACGGCATCCACTCCGCTAGTGAAGATGCTGCGGATAGTACTGGCGCAATAACGCCCCGATGACGGCATCAGGAGACAGTGCGACCACAAAGTGGACCTTTGGCACTGTAAAGGCCGTGTCATTTTTAAAAACAGGAAAACTTTGAGCCGCCGGCCATTCACGGCTGCGGCTATCGGATGCCGTTTCACTCACTTCAAAATGAATGCCCGGCAACACCATCAGAGACTTGGTTTTCATGGCAGCGCACCCAGCAAAATTATCAACGAGAGGCGAAAAATTCATCGCTCCTTACGGATCAATATATGGCTGAAAGCGGCGGTTTCAAGGGTGAGACACCCGGCTATTTATTCACTCCCGACGGCCAGGTTTTATCGCTATTTTCTGGATTGCCGGGCACACACTTCTTTTCGTTAACGCGAGTCTTAGGCTTAATTCGCTGGTTTTTAGGGCGTTATTCCTTATCGAAACTGTCTACCACAATGGCGCCCATCGATGCCGGCATCGCAATCACGATAACCCGCCGTAATGACATTAACGGGTCAGTCATCAGAGGCAGTTTATCCAGCGCCAGCAACACCAGCCCCACGACCATTGCCGCGATCAGGTATGCCACCACCACACGGAAGAAAAAACCAAAGACCCGGTGTCTGATATTGCCCTGAAAAACACTTTCATACGCAAAAAAACCAAGAAAGCACAACGATAAACACAGCAACATCAGTAAATTGGGTAACGGCAGCGTTTCACCCAACCGCCAGGCTTCTTCCGAAAAAGAAATCGGCACAGCCAGCGCAAAAGCCCCGACCAGCACCTGACTGACATCTTCCAGATTAAAGTTAAGCATTCATTGCTCCGATTCAAACCACCGTAATCTTTATACTTTATCGCAACATCCGAATGAATTTAGCGGTTTTTATCGAATCTTTCCCGCAAGCTGTGGTGCAACATACGTTACGGCTGCCGCTCCTGAACGCAATGCGGCAATTGAGACCGGTATTACAGGCAGGCATGGCAGTAGAGGACGCTATCTTGATAAATCCCCCTTCCCAAACAAGCCCTTTCAAATTTAGCTCTCCTCCCAATAGCTGTCAGAGATCACACAACAGTATTTTGCGAAATCGGCATAATCCTTTCGGCCGTAAACCGCTAGAGTAAACACAGTCTGCCAATGACGGCAGGGAGATAATGATGAGTGGCCAATGGGAATAGGTGGCCAACGGGGCAAGCCGATAACAAGGGATGCGACGTAAGTAACCGGGGGCAGCCCATAATCGTTACCATTAATAAGCGCGCCTCTTTCTCCAATCACGTTCAGCAAAGTCACAGGGAGTGATAGCGATGCAGAAAAAGCACTTAATCGAAGGTGTCATCTTTCTCACCTATGCCTTGTTTGCCATGTCTTGGGTATCCGGAGCCATGATGACAAAGGACATCATGCTGCATTATGGTGTGGAAGAGATGACGTCTGCCACCTGGATAACCAACGCCATCACCATTGCCAAAATTGTCGGTAATCTGCTGGCAGCCTGGGTGCTGATCAAACTGGGGCCGAAAAAAGCCTTTACCTTTGCCTCATTGCTTATCGTTGCCGGCATTCTCGGCGCCTTTGCTTCTAACTACCCGCTGTATGTGTTTTCCCGCCTGATTATGGGCTTTGGCGGCGCGTTCGTGATCGTCTACTTCAACCCCATTGTGGTGAAATACTTTGACTCACAAGAGCGTCCTGTCGTGAATGGCATCAATGCGGCGGCTTTTAACACCGGTAATCTGATGGCTTTGCTCCTGACCGGCCTCATGCTGTCGGTTTTTGACGGCTGGCAGCAGGTTGTCTCCGCTATTTCGATAGCAAGCCTCGCGATACTCGTAGTGTGGTGGGTGATCAGTGACGATTTCTCCCTGACGGGGTCTTCTCAAGCCTCCCAATCTTCCACGCCAGCAGAAACTTATTCCCTGTCCGATGGCATGAAAGAGCCGGTTAACTGGTGGCTGCCCATTGCCTACTCCGGACTGTTGTTCTGCTATATCGCAGTCTTTTCGCTGTTCCCTCTGGTCCCGACCTTTGCCGTCGAGGCTAAGTATTTGTCTTCTATCATGATCGCGGCAGGTATGGTGGGAACCGTTGCAGGTATCATCATGGCCAAACGGTATCCGTTACGGGTGCCCGTCATTCGTTATTGCGGCCTCGCCATGACGGCAAGTGCTGCCATCATGATTACAACCAGCAGCCCGGCACTGGCTTACGCCGCAGCCTTTCTGGCAGGATTTTTTATGTTCATGCCAATGACCTGTTTAATTACCCTGCCTCAGGAGTTACCCGGCATGAACCCGGCAAAAATCACGGTTATTTTTGGTATGTTCTGGTCAGTGTCATACATTATTGAAACGATATTGATGTACCTCGCAGGTGTGCTGGCAGATAGCACCGGTAATATTTCGGTTGCAGCCAGCTTTGCTGTCGCTTGTTCCTCGACATTTTTCTTAGCCAGCTTTTTCCTGCCAGAAACAGGAAAACGCGCTGAGCAATTGTCTCCCTCAACACGCCGGGTGTAATTTATTTCAGGATACAGGAGATCAAGGATGCGACAAGTCAGCCCCAAACTTCAGCCATGGTTGGCCGTTTTTAACGAGCAACTAGCGATTCTGATAGAAAACGGCTTCAAAGCGACTCCTGTCAACGCACGGGAAGGACTGGCCAACCTCACCAGAGGGCTGGTCACCACCTCGCCGGTTATCGCCTGGGTACAAGATGACATTGTCGCCGGGGAAGAGTACGACGTGCCGGTGCGTATTTACCACCCGGACCCTACTCGCGAACTGCCGGTTCTGGTGTATTTTCACGGCGGCGGCCATATGGGCGGCAGCGTCACCGTCTATGACCCGCTTTGCCGGAAAATGGCCCTCACCACCCAACACATTGTGGTTTCCGTCGAATACCGCCTGGCACCGGAGTGCCCGTATCCGGCCGGTTTAAATGATGCCTATAACGTGGTCAAACACCTCTGGACAACGCTCGAAAGTCAAGCCGTCCGGTATGCCAGACAGCTCTCGATTGGCGGGGATTCCGGTGGCGGTGCACTGGCTGCCAGCGTCAGCCGTCTGGCGCAGTTTGATGCCAGCGTTTCAATTCATCGCCAGGTACTGATTTACCCCAGCCTGGATTACACCATGAGCATGCCGTCACTGGAGCAGAACGCCATCGGCTATCTGCTGCACACCAGCAAAATCGCATGGTATTTTGACAATTACTTCCGTCACGGTGAAAACCGCTATCAGGCATCTCCCCTGTATGGCGAATTTACTCCTAACTTGCCGGAGACATTTGTTATTACAGCAGAATTCTGCCCGCTGCGTGATGAAGGGTTTGCGTATGTCAATCAGCTTGAGGACAACGACATTCCTGTCAGTCACCTGCATTTTGAAGACATGATTCATACCTTTATGAATATGGAAGATCTGGTTCAGGCCGAATGCGAACAGGTGTACCGGGAAATGGGACATTTCCTGAACAGCTAAACCAGATCACCTCAACGAATTACAAAAATAACAGAAGACTCGAAACCTTTGGGAAGCGCACTTGTGCCCTTCCCTTTTTTTCATCCCATTTTCTGCCGGTTAATCCACTGCGATCTCAAACTTTCTTTTTCAGCATAAACAACTGAATGCATTGTGCTTTAATCCTCGCGGCTCCCGAATTTCTTTTGTCAGTTGGTGGCACAGTGACACGTGGCGCGGAGCGAGATCGGCATTTTGTCAGAGACCAATGCTCAATCAGAGAACCGTGCTAAATCAAAGATCAGTACTAAATCGAAGAACAGCATCATGTCTGAGAACAGAGCCATCTCAGAAAACAGTGCGATGACGAAGAAAAGGACTGTGCCAGAAAAAGGCTATGCCTGAGAAAAGAGTGATGTCGGATAAAGAAGCTATTTCGGATAAAAAAGCTAGGTCGGAGAACAGCAATATGGACGATTTTTACTGCGAAGAACGCAATCTGGGTGCTTATTTTGAGGCGGAGTGGCTGGAAGTATTGCGGGCTCAGGGTGACAACACCCCACTGGCTTGTGCTTCCAAGCCCGTACCAGATGCCTTTGTTATTTCTCCGTTTTATCGCGAGGTCAGTCAGTTTATTGCGGCCTGTTGCCAACAAGCCGATGTGGCACCGAGCCACTATCTGGAAGTGGGTCCAGCCCTCGGGCGTGTCACCTACGAAACGCTGCGACGCTTTCCCCAGATTCGTCAAAGCTGGCTTGTTGAGCCTTCTCAACGATTGCTCAGTCACTGTCAGAAGTTGCTGATGACACCGGGCTGCTATGCCTTTCCTTACATCCAAGGTCTCAATGAGCGGGGCAGCCTTGTCATTGATACCACCGTAATAGCCAGCGCCTGCCAGCACAGCGAGATCACCTGTATCAATGCCCCGTTTGACGGAAAAACCCTGACCGTCCAAGCCGACTTAACGGTCTGTCTTAATGTGCTGGATCAGTGTCAGTCTCCGCTGACCATCATGGATGCCCTGAAGCAGAGTACCCGTTCTGGCGGTGTACTGGTTGTGTCCAATACTTACCAATGGCAGAAAAAACACCTGCTTGATGCCGAAGACGCGGTGGACGATATCAATCAGTATTTCGAAACAACCGGCTGGGACAAACTGAATGACACCGACATAGGCTATGGATTTCGTTTCAACGAGCGGTTTTCCAAACACTTTATCTCGCACGTTGTCGGCTACCGAAAACGGGGCTAGCGTATGATTTACCCCAGCCAAATGTAACAAAAGCGTTACCGACATCCCATTAACGGCTTAAATATCAGTAATATTTCCTGACAGCAAAAACTTACTTGCAAATTAGCTGACTAAACCATGCCTATAAAGCAAGTCATCAGCGTCGGTATTTTTTAACCATAAACGATGACTTGGAAAATAACCATGGAGCACAACAATGAAACAAGGCAAGTTACTGCTTTCAGCCAGTTTGGCCGTATTACTGGCCGGATGCAGCCAGTCGGGGACACAACCGACCGCCAACACAACGCCTTCAGCGGCTGAGTCAGTGCCTCCGGAATATCCGATTGACTATTTTTTCCGCAACAGCGTGGTGCGCAGCTACCAGATTTCACCGGATGGCGACTTTATTGCCATGCTGAAGCCGTGGCAGGATCGGATGAACATCTTCGTCCATCCGACCGACCAACCCGACAAGGTTGCACGGCTGACTGATGTGACAGAACGGGATATCGCGTATTTCAACTGGGTCGATGACGACACGTTGATTTATTCCCGCGATACCGGTGGCGATGAAAACTACCATCTGGTCATGGTCAACGTCGTCACCGGCAAACAAAAAGCCATCACACCGACGACGGGCACTCAGGCTTTTGTGATTGATACGCTGGAAAATCAACCAGATGAAATTCTGCTGACCAGTAACGAGCGCGATCCCAAAGTGTTTGATGTGTACCGTTATCACCTAGAATCCGGAAAGCGTGAGTTAGTGGCGAAAAACCCGGGGAACGTGACCGAGTGGCTGACTGACAATAACGGTATTATCCGCGCGATAGAGACCACCGACGGCGTGAATACGGCGGTGCTATACCGGGACAACGAGCAAGGGAGTTTCCGCCCGCTGAAACAGCTGAGCTACAAAGAAGCGTTCAACCCCATTGCTTTCACCCCGGACAATAACAACCTGTATGCCGTTTCACGTATCACCCGTGATAAAGCAGCGATCGTCGAGTATGACGTGGCCAACAACCGTGAAATTCGGGAAATATTCTCTCATCCGGACGTGGATGTGGAAGATGCCTTCTATTCCCGCCATCTGAACAAACTGGTCAGCATTGAATACATTACCGACAAGGTGCAACACCATTTTCTGGACGATGGCTTTCAAAGCATGTTCGCTGCACTCCAACGCCATTTTCCCGACAGTGAAGTCTCGATTAACAACGCCACCCGCGATGAGACGAAGTTTATTGTCGTCACCAGCAGCGACATTGCCCGTCCGAGCTACTACCTGTATGACCGCACGGCAGACAAACTGACTAAGCTGGCCGACAATGCCCCGTGGCATAAGCCGGAACACATGGCAACGATGAAGCCGATACAGTACACCTCACGCGACGGTACATTGATTCACGGCTACCTGACCCTACCGAAAGGCCGTAAAGCTGAAGATCTGCCTCTGCTGGTGCTGCCGCACGGCGGCCCGTGGGCGCGGGATGTGTGGGGGTTTAATCCTGAAGTTCAGCTGTTTGCCAACCGCGGTATCGCCGTACTGCAAATGAACTTCCGTGGCTCAACCGGCTATGGGCGCGAGTTCTGGGAAAAGTCGTTCAAGCAATGGGGTCAGTCGATGCAGGACGACATTACTGACGGCGTAGCCTGGGCCATCGACCAAGGATTCGCCAGTAAAGAGAATGTGTGCATCTATGGCGGTTCATATGGGGGGTATGCGACGCTGGCCGGTGTCACCTTCACTCCGGATGTGTATAAATGCGGTATCGACTACGTAGGCGTCTCTAACCTGTTCACGTTTATGGATGCCATTCCACCGTACTGGAAGCCTTATCTGGCCATGTTGCACGATATGGTCGGCAACCCGCAGGATCAGAAAGAAGCCAAAATGCTTCACGCTTATTCACCGGTCTTCCATGTTCAGAACATCAAAGCACCTTTACTGGTCTTGCAGGGGGCAAAAGATCCGCGCGTAGTCAAAAGTGAGTCGGACCAAATCGTGAAGGCCTTACGTGATCGCGGCGTGGAAGTGGAATACATAGTGAAAGAAAACGAAGGGCATGGTTTCTACTCACTGGAAAACCGCCTTGCTGCCTATGAAGCGATGGACAAGTTCCTGAAAACCCATCTGCTGGAGCAAACGCAGTAAGCGTCAAACAGACAAATCGAAACTACAATCACAACCGCAACCGCAACCGCAACCAGAGGGAGCATTAAGCTCCCTCTTCTGTTTCCGCACAGCGGCGAGTCTGATGCCGTTTTTTACTTATTACTCTGAAGATACAGCGTTTTTTTAGGATAAAGGAAGACGGCTAACACCGATAGATCCCTTTACGTTGACTGCTGGACTGTTTAATGAAGTCGATAAATAGCTTCATTCGGGCGGGAAGCAAATTGCGGCTTTGATAGATCAGAAAAACGGGCCTAGGCTCCAGCTTGATATCTTCAAGGATAACCACCAGCTCGCCCCGTTTTATATCATCTTCCAACAAAGGCAAAGGCTGGAGAATGATACCAGCACCCAGCTTTGCGCAGATTCGCAAGCTGTTGCCGTTATTGCTAACGAATGTCGACGCATCGAGGGATAACGGCGTCAGGTCAAAACGATGTTTAAATGAAGAACCTGCAAACCAAGGGCTGAAAGCAAGCACGTTATGGTCATTAAGATCGGCTAAAGTCGTTGGCGTGCCGTGTGCCTCCAAATATGTCGGTGAAGCACAGAACCTCATCTGCTGCTCCCCAACCTGCATGCCAATAAAACCTGAATCGGATAATTGCCCCACACGAAAATAAAAATCGTATTTATCTTCAATAATGTCGGAAATTTCATCAGATAAAGTCAGTTCAATACGAATATTGGGGTGCTGTGAACTAAAGGCATGTAATAACGGGCAAAGCTCATACGTCCCATAATTGGTCGGAGCGCAGATCCGTATTCTTCCATCAGGCACTGTAGCGTAGCTTTCAAGGTGTTTTTCGGTTATTGCCAACTCACGCAGAATAGCTCTGCAACTGCTTAAATACATTGCTCCCGCTTCGGTGATCTCCTGCTTTCTCGTATTGCGGTTAATCAATTTCAGCCGGATTTCTTTCTCTAAGAAATTAATATATTTACTGACCATGGTCACGGACACGCCAAGCTTCTCTGATGCCTTAGTGAAGCTACCTTCATCGCACACCGTGATAAATGTTTCGATAGCTTTAAATTTGTCCATGACACCTTCCACCAGTTAGACCAAACGGGTAACCATAAACCATTAGTTAAAAATGTTTAAACCGTATTGATATTATTATCTTTTTGGCAACCCGGTACTCTGATGACACAAAAATGATTCCCAAGGTTACCTACATGAGTTCACTCGTTACTTACTTCATCATATCTGCGTTGACTGTTGCAAGCCCCGGTGCGGCGGTTGTCTTTACGATAACCAATACCCTGACGAAAGGTCCCGGAACGGCGATCAGAGGTTATATTGGCGTCGCAATAGGTATTCTGGTGGTTGGCTATTTCTCTCATGAGATGCTGCTTCGGGTTGATCGCCATATCCCTGGAGGGCTGGGATGGGTAACGCTGTTTGGTGCGTGTTACTTTCTATGGCTGGCCGCGGCTAAACCCCATAATAAAAAGGTTGTTCTGCGCGAAAAAATGGCAAGGAATCATGAAATGCTCAGTGGCGTTCTCATTAGTGTCACTAACCCTAAAGCGTTGCTCTTTTTTACCTCGGTTTACCCTTTATACCTCGATGAGAATATTCATTATTTCGTATTAATTGTTATTTTTGCTGGTAACGTCATTTTTATACATTCGATGTATACCTTGTGTTTTACCACCTATAAAAAACGGTGGTCACTCAACGAGGAGAACTGGCAAAAGATAACGCGCTTTCTCTACTTGTTCTTGTCGATTTCCTGTTTTGTTTACGCCTTCAAACAAATGTAAAACGTCACTTCTCACTGACTGACTCAGAGAACGAAGCCCGCAAAAACGACACACTTTGCTGAGCATCTGAGCATCTGAGCATCTGAGCATCTGAGCATCTGAGCATCTGAGCATCTGAGCATCAAGAGTGTCACTCGCCAATTGTCATCATGAAAGACTCATTCAGCGTCGGCCAAGCCGACGCTGCGACTAATCGCTCTTTTCACCCTTGCTTGTTACCCTGCCACTCATACTCCATTTGCCGCGCTGTGCGCTCAGCCAGTGAAACCGATTCCAGCCGGGAAACCAGATGCAAGCTCATATCGATACCGGCACTGATCCCCGCCGAGGTGATAACTTTCCCCTGCTCGACCCAGCGCTGGTTGCTGACAACGTTCAAGGCCGGGAAATGTTCAGTTAATGCAGGAATATCTTCCCAATGAGTGGTAACGGTTAACCCGTCCAGCACCCCGGCTTTGGCCAGAATAAATGCGCCCGTACAAACCGAGGTAGCCCAGGAGGCTTGCTCTGACATCTGACGAACCCACGCCAATACGTCCGGCTTGGTCAGCTCCTGATTGTGGACACCTCCTACCACAATCAACACATCCAACGGCGGATGCGCCGAAAGACTGTAATGAGACTGAACCAGGTAATTTCCCCGAGCCGTGACGAGCCCTCCATGCTCGGATATCAGTGAAACCTGCCAGTCGAGCCCGGCAACTCTTGCCGCGGTGGTAAACACCTCAAAAGGCCCCGAAAAATCGAGCACTTCTGCGTTGTCGTAGATATATATGCCGATATTCACCGTACTCACTCCTTTGAATAGTGGGTTTTTAGCACTGTTTTTACTGCATTGGGTTCCATGTCAGGCGCTTTTATACCCGGTAAGTCAATACTGCTGCTTTCGCTTAAGCTATTCCTGCGTTGGCTTCCACAAATAAGGGGATGTTATCGCAACATGTTGAAAACCATGCTTTTCAACAATAACTCGGCTCATCTCAGACGCGTCGATGGTCAGGTACTGCTTCTGCTTAGCCATCGCGTCACGAATTCGACGCTTCACCAGTGCCGAGTAATACCCTTTACCGCGATGACTGTCGAGCGTCGCGCCGCCCCATAGCCCGGCAAACGGGCTACCTTCGGTAAAGCGGAGCCATGCCGATGAAACCGGCATCTCCGCATCGAACACCACATAGATTTTTAGATCATCCGGCCTTTTCTGCTTAGTGGCAATTAACTCAGCGGTGTGATCCTCCCAATTACCGCCAAACACTTGCTCCTGTACCGACATGGCCGCGCGGATACCAGCTTCATCAATCACTTCAACGACTGATACGGCCTCAGAACGTAATGCCAGGTCAGGTTCAAAGCGTGTTGGCTCTATCTCAACTGCATCCGTCTCTGTCTCTATCTCTGTCTCTATCTCTGTCTCTGTCTCTGTCTCTGTAGCCTGAGAAACAGGCAGTGGCAGAACCATAAAGCTTTCTGTTGATTCCTTCACGAATCCCTGCGATACCA
Source organism: Photobacterium sp. GSS17 (assembly GCF_028621875.1). Taxonomy (NCBI): domain Bacteria; kingdom Pseudomonadati; phylum Pseudomonadota; class Gammaproteobacteria; order Vibrionales; family Vibrionaceae; genus Photobacterium; species Photobacterium sp. GSS17. The sequence goes on from NZ_CP117517.1 coordinate 2,303,172, forward strand.
GTTTTTCTCCAAACCCCGCTGGTTCATCGGTACTGAAGACTTTCCACTCAAAGTCTTTGCCAAGGGTGGTGAAGTAAGCAATCTCTTGCTGAATCAACTGGTCAGCGTCCTGCTCTGGCACCTCGAAAAAACTAATAAAACTGCCAGACTCGCCGTCAGATACGAATCTGACAACATTGGGGGTTACTTCCTTGCGAAAGCCTTCCAGCACCAGTCCCTGACGTTCAAAACGACGATACGCGTCGGTTACCTGTTTGTTGTTCATTTTTCTTCCCTGAACCTTTTCACATGGCGGCAGATAGCTGCGGTAAATACATGAGTATGTACTGCTTGAGATAACAACGTGTCTCCCAACTCATGTGGCAGGCTGCCTTACCATATAGACAAATTGTGTGTCCTGGTTTTCAATCTCAAAGCCAAATCGCAGATACAGCTCCCCGACACGATTTCCCTGCAAATAACACAAACGCATCAGATTACGCCTCCTGTCAGCCTGCGCGACACACCGTGCCAGAATCGCACTCCCGATGCCTTTGCCCTGAAACTCAGGCAATAGAAAGAAACGACAGAAATACAGTTCCGGATAGCTTTCGTTGGTCAGTTTATCCCTGATATTCCGCTCTTCCACCAGATAGCTGCCGGCTCGCTGACCATTGACACAGATGACCTCGGGCTTGGCCGCAGACCACTCATCATGGTGAAATTCACGCTGCAGTGCTTCGTCCCACCCGAACACGGCGCTGATTGGTCCGAATTCGGCGGCCTTTTTCAACTGAAACAAAAATTCATAGTCGTCTTCACCGGCCGTGCGAGTTGAGAGACTGACGGGGGCATTTTTTGGGTGACATGTGTTATTCATACATTTCCATGGGGCTTTCGCTCTGGTTCAGGTGTTAGCTCTGATACAGGCTTTAGCACTGATGCAGGCTCTGGAATCGCACCTGATAATAATCCGTTTGCTTTGGCGGCTTCTGGCAGTTGGGCTTCAGAAAATGCCAACCGTTTTTCTGGTAGTGCCTGAGAGCCCTGACATTGGTTTTACTGACAGAGAGAATTGCACCCTGGCACCCCAGCGAGAGAAACTGCTTGGCTAGGTAATGTTGCAGCTTATCTGCTATTCCGGCTCCCCTATACTCGGGAGCCAGATAAATCAGATGCACATAACCCAAACCCGGCTCAAAAGAATAGGCTTTGTATTCCAACTGACCAATAATCTCATCTCCCAGCCAGACATGTTCATAACGCCATTCCGGTAATTCAAGACGACTGCGTATACGAGCTTCATAATCCTCAAACGCATCATCAAACCCGTCAGTATGGCCAAAGCTGCACTGATATGCCTCGCGACGAAACGCGAGGCATTGCGGATAGTGTGCATCAACATCCACGGTTTTAATGTGTAGGGTTTCCGTACTCTTCACGGTGATTTCCTGATGGTTAAGTATCCCATTCTCGATGCTGCGTCGCCGTCTTGACGCTGCTCTGTCGATCAAAGACTGGTATTCAAGGGTTACAGTGTACTTTGGTAGTAATCCACCATTTCTTTCTGCTCCATGGCTTCTCCGTCCAGATTTTGCTGTTCTTTGAGGATCTTAGCCAGAGAAGGCAGAATATCACGGTCAACGGTAAAGGTACCGTCCCACAATTTTGCCCGCATAATCGCTTTGGCACAGTGGAAAAATGTTTCCTGAATATCAACTTTAATGACCAGTTTTGGCGGGCGTTTTCCGTCCAGACAACGTGCCAGCCACTCTTCGTCATCGTGCAGGCTGGCGGTCCCCTTTATTCTCACGACTTCTTCGACACCTGGCACCATCAGCATCAGACCGATTCCCGGTCTTTCCAGCAGATTGCGGAAGGTATCTAGACGGTTGTTGCCGGGGCTGTCCGGTATAAGAAGGGTTTTATTATCCAAAATAGCCACAAAGCCCGGCAGGCCACCTCGCGGAGAGACATCGGTCATCCCCTGCTCATCCACGCTACTGAGCAGTAAAAACGGACAATGCTCGATAAACGTTCGGGTATAGCCATCCAGTTCATACAGTGACTTATTGGCAGCACGGGTACTTGGTTGGCTGTAGAGCTCACCCAGTTGCTCGATTGAGGTAATTTGGGCCATTAATAGCGTCCTATATCGTGAAACAAAGAGATCAAAGGAGAAATTGAAAAAGGGATAAATGAAAAGGCGTAATGAAAATGCACTCAATTCCGGATAACAAACAACGTCATTAGCAGTTCCCACGGCAAACGGTTCTCAGGACAAGCGATGCTCACGACAATCGATGTCCATGTGTGGGTCGTTCTCGGCTTGATGCTTGAGCGTTGAAACAGCAAAGCCGCTTGAACCACCAGCGAATACCCTGACGGTGCAATAACAGGCTCAAGAACGGAATGCCTCAGGAGGAATACCTTGCCGCCGAAGCGGCATGGCATCTGAAACGATGATGGTTTATAGAGAGATCTTGGGTCAGAACTGTCAGCGTGAGGGCAACGTTTTTTGCACCCTTACGCCATCTGCACGATTAATCTGACAGGTAATACTCAACGGTTGAAACAACACGGATACGTTTGATATGAGGGTTATTTCGATCCCGTGCTGCAATGCTGAATTGCCCCTGCGAGGCTTTACGAATTTTGCCTAAATCGCTGTGAGAGTCCTGCGCAAATTTTTCGGCTACTTCCCGGGCATTCTGGGTGGCTTCCTGTATCATTTCCGGCTTAACGTCATTCAGACGGGTAAACAGGTATTCAGTCTGGCTTTGGTAGTTATCCCCGGTAAAAACAATGCCCTGTTTACCCAATTCAGACAACGAACTCATGACCGACCGGGCGGCATCAATATTTTTGGAATACACCGTCACTGTCTGAAACGCGGTATAACGGAATTTCGCCTCGGCATCATTACCGTATTGCTGTGCCGATTTATCGGTAATCGCCGGTGATGACACGGAAATATCCGCCTCTGCGATGCCATTTCTCAATAGATAAGTGCGAATTTTATGGGTCTGGTCATCAATGCTCTTATACAGCTCCGTCAGATCATTCCCGGCTACATTAAACTGGATCGGCCAGATCACAATGTCAGCCTTGTACTCGCGCTCTGACAACCCTTTCACCGTGACGGTGCGGTCATACATTTTGTACTGAATCGCAGCCTGACCCAAAATATAGCCTAACGCCGAAAGGCCAAGCAGCACGCATATCCCCAGCACAATCAGGCCGGATTTATCGGAACGTTCCATGTCTGTCTCCTTTATCTGTTGTGCTTACCACCACCCATCCTACTTCACTGCACAACGTGACTAGCTAGGTGTGATGAGTTGTGGCTAAGTATGGCTAAACTGTTCATTGATAAAATCAGCAAAGGGGTTGTCCTACTCGGCGGACACTATTATCGGTTCCGTAAGCACCGGCTCGGGCTGTCCAGGCCGTCAGAAACTGCGCCAGCCGCAGACAACTGGCGCATTTACCAAAAGGTAATCAGGACGTTTCACGACAAGGCAACGACGATGCCTGCTCTTTAGCCGGTTGGGCCAGTGCATTCATATCGATCCCCTGTTCAGCCAGCAGCTTTTCAAACATTGGCATCAGCGGCCCCAGATTCTCAGTCAGGGTATCTCTGACAGTATCAACCACCACCTGCGTACCCCGCTCAATCTCCACATTCACATGTTCACCAACTCGCTTGGCTTCCAGGTTTGTCGTACGGCGGGTTTCCGGAATTAGCCAGACTTCAAACCAGCCCGAGTCTTTATTCACAGCAGATACCGTCAGGCTGGCCCCATTAATGGCAATATAACCTTTCGGGAAAATGTAGCGCTTCCACTCGTCACATAGCACAAAGCGCAGGCAGTGATTATCGTCTATTCGGGTGATCTGCAAAATCGGTGTGTGAAAATCAATGTGACCCGACAACGGATGGCCACCAATTTCGGCTCCGTCCTTGGCGGCTCGCTCAACATTGACGATATCCCCTTTCAGGTAGCGATCCAACGCCGTCGTCTCCAGACTCGGCAACATGATGTCCAAACTGACCCGTGTTTCTGACAGGATTTTCGTTACAGTCAGACAAACACCGTCAACGGCGATGCTGGCGCCAACTTCCAGCCCGTCACAAAAGCCTTTTTTAAACTTCAGGATAAAGGTTTGAATTCCGTTTTCATCGCTGATGTCATCGATGAATGCCACTGATTGAACAATTCCTGTAAACATAACGTGTCCTTTTCAAATAGCTATGGTCTGAGAGTGAACTGATAACTATAGAAGTGATTGCGCACTGTCGCACCTTACTTACTATCCGGTCAGTACTCTCATCACAGTCTATTAATGAGGCTTAAAAAGGGTCAGTATATCGAGCACAATCTGATAGACATCACAGGGCATATACAGTTGCAAATCCGCCTTCCCCATTGTTAACCGGTTAACGACAAATATGCTACCGCCCAAGATCACACAATCCCGTCACGATAAAACCACTCACCCACCAAGTAAGCAATTGATTGTATATATGACGTTAATTGATTGCTATAAAAATACCGGGCAGATGTGAAAAGAACGCGTAAAACGCCAGCCAGCTCACGCCATACTTTCAGTGTGATGTTTTTTTGACCACACAAATCAGAACATCTCTCCACTCAATCATGTTAAAACAGATCTAATTACCACCAATCAAGTTAAAAACAGTTCAATTTGACCATCACAATCGGTAGAATCCAGCTCCTTCTAAACCAACCCAGATAAGCAAATGATTGATTTCTCCATACTGCCCGTTTACCTCACTGCTGTGATTGCCCTGCTGCTTATTCCGGGGCCGGATATGTTACTGATCGCCAGCTCAAGCCTGAGCTATGGCAAAAAAGTGGGCGTGTTTGCGAGTCTGGGGAATGCAACATCAGGCCTGATCCTGACACTGCTGGCGGCCATGGGCGTATCGGCACTGATTGCCATGAACCCTTTCGCCCTGGAAGTCCTGCGGGTACTGGGCGGCGCCTATCTGCTGAAAATGGGCTGGGACTGTATGCGCACTCAGCCGGCTGATACACCGGAAGTACAAAACAGCCAGAGCCTGGCGACAACCCTGTATCGACGGGCGGTGATCAGTAATCTACTAAATCCTAAAGCGCTGATTTTCTTTGTTCTCTTTTTGCCGCAATTCGTATCCTCACAGGTAACGGCGAGCTCTGGCGAGCAAATGCTGGTACTGGGACTGCTACTCAATGTGCTCGGCCTGCTGTTTAATCTGTTTCTGGTCACCATGATTGGCAGCCTGGGTCAGCCACTGCTGAAAAACGAAAAATTCCGTACCAATCAGCACAAATTCATGGGGCTGATCTTTTTTGTGCTGGCGATCTGGCTGCTGGCCTCGCAAGTGCCTTCAGTCAACTGAATGCCGATCGTGAGCAAGATGCCCGGGGTGAGCTGAGCACCCACATCACTGACATTAAACACAAAAAGAGCGCCAAACGGCGCTCTTTTTCATGGTGATACTCAGTACTACCCAAACCATCATTTCGCGATAAGAATAATCCGGGTTTCATAAGGCTGCATGGTAAAGCACGATGCCATCGGTTGCGCCATTACCGCAGAATAGTTCGACAACAGGCACTGCCCATTTGATACAGCCAGGGCTTCTGGTAACTGACACTCCGCCGACTCGCCATAGTAATTATTGATACACAACAAAATCTGGCTGTCTGACTCACGCTTGTAGCAGAATAATTTCTCATGCTGCGGCATCAGGTCGGTATAGTCGCCAGTAGTGATCACGTCCACCTCTTTACGCAGCCTGATCAGCTGGCGATAAAAATGGAACACGGAGTCTTCATCTGCCACCGCTGCTTCTGCGTTGATTTCACGGTAATTACCCGCCACTTCCAGCCATGGCTCAGCCTGAGAAAAACCCGCGTAGGCCGAGTCGTTCCACTGCATTGGCGTTCGGGAGTTATCACGGGATTTCTGCGCCAGAATGGCCAGCATCTCCGCATCGCTCATCCCCTGCTGTTTCACCATGATGTCGTACATATTGGTACTTTCCACATCGCGGTACTGGGTAATGCTAGTGTAACCCGGATTGGTCATACCGATTTCTTCACCCTGATAGACATACGGCGTACCCTGCATCATGTGCACGGATGCACCCAGCATTTTCGCGGATTCAACCCGGTAGCGGGTGTCATTCCCCAGACGGCTGACCACCCGAGGCTGGTCATGGTTACACCAGAACAGTGCTCCCCAGCCCTTGCCGTTCAGTCCGGTCTGCCAGTGATTAAAAATCTGTTTAAGCTGGATGAAATCAAATGGCGCTTTGGTCCACTTATCGCCGTTCGGATAATCCACTTTCAGGTGGTGGAAATTGAACACCATCGACAACTCTTTACCATCCAGTGACGAGTACTGCTGGCAATGTGCAAGGGTCGTCGACGACATCTCACCCACTGTAACCGAACCGTATTTCCGGAAAACGGCTTCACTGATTTCCTGCAGATACTCATGAACCCGCGGGCCATCAGTGTAAAAACGTCGGCCATCGCCGCATTCATCATTCGGGAAATCCTGCTGTTTCGAAATCAGGTTGATTACATCCAGCCGGAAACCATCGACCCCTTTTTCCGCCCAAAAGCTGATCACTTGCTTCACTTCTTCCCGTACCTGCGGATTTTCCCAGTTCAGATCCGCTTGCTCCGTGGCGAACAAGTGCAAATAGTACTGACCGGTTGCCTCATCGAGTGCCCACGCGCTGCCGCCGAATTTCGACTGCCAATTATTCGGGACGTCGCCTTCTACCGGGTCTTTCCAGATATAGTAATCGCGATAAGGACTCTGCTTATCCCCCAACGCCGACTGAAACCAGGCATGTTCAGTAGAAGTATGGTTGACCACAATATCCATGATTATCCGGATACCCTTTTCATGCGCCTGCGCCAACAGGGCATCGAAATCCGCCATGGTGCCGAATTCCGGATTGATCGCGTAGTAATCCGAGATGTCATAGCCGTTATCCACCATCGGCGAGCGATAAACCGGCGTCAGCCAGATAGCATCCACCCCCAGCGTTTTCAGATAATCCAGCTTAGAGATAATGCCCTGAATATCCCCCGTGCCTTTGCTGCCACTGTCGCAGAAACTTTTCGGATAAATCTGATAAACCGTTGCAGTCCGCCACCATTCATTTTGCGCTTTCATCATAAACCTGCACACTCAAACTACAGAAAAGGTAGCTGGCCACCGCCAGCTACAAAATTAACAGACCGAATCAGGCTGCCGCTTCAGCACTGGCTTCTTCGTCATTGCCCAGTTCACCTTTCGCTTCTGCGCGCTTATACATGAACAGGGTCAGCATCATTGGCACCACAATCGCTACCGCCATCGCCAGCAGGTACACCAGCCAGTATTGCGGCTGAATCGACAGAATCCCCGGCAGGCCGCCCACACCAATGCCATTCGCCATGACTCCGGCACTGCCGCAGATCGCCGCCGCCAAACCAGAGCCAATCATGGCGCTCAGCATCGGGAATTTGTATTTCAGGTTAATCCCGTACATTGCCGGCTCGGTGACCCCAAGGTAGGCCGAGATAGCTGCCGGCACCGAGATTTCACGTTCATTGTGTTTCTTGCTGATGAGGATAATGCCTACCACCGCCGATGCCTGGGCAATGTTCGACAAGGCAATCAGCGGCCAGATAGGTGTGCCGCCCATCGACTGCATCAATTGCAGGTCAACGGCATTGGTGGTGTGGTGGATACCGGTAATCACCAGCGGGGCATAGAGGAAACCAAAAATCATGGCGCCCAGAATCGCAAAGTCACCAGTCATCGCCGCACGTGCAGCCGCACCGACAGCATCACCCAGCATGCGACCAAACGGGCCGATCAATGCGTGTGCCAGCACCACGGACACCACGATAGAGATGAACGGCACGATCACCAGATACAGGTACGCTGGAATAATCTTCTTCAGATTGGTTTCAATCAGCGCCAGAGCAATACCTGCCAGCATGGCCGGGATCACCTGTGCCTGATACCCGACTTTTTCAATCACAAACAAGCCAAAGTCCCACACTTCCGGTTCCTGCTGGCCAATCAGGTAAGCATTCATCAGTTGCGGTGATACCAGCGTGATCCCCAGTACAATCCCGAGGATAGGTGTTCCGCCCATCTTCCGGACGGTTGACCAGCACACCCCGACAGGCAGGAAGAAGAAAATAGCCTCGCCGATCAGCCACAAGAAAGAATGCACCGTCGCCCAGAACTGACTGATTTCCGTCAGCGTCTGGCCATCGAACATTTTGATGTCGCCAATCACGTTCCGGAACCCCAGAATCAGGCCCCCGGTAATGATAGCTGGCAGCAACGGGACAAAAATTTCGGCCAGATGGGAGATCCCGCGCTCCAGAATGTTCATGTTCTGACGGGCCGCGACTTTCGCTTCTTCTTTGCTGGCCCCACCCTTGCCCGTCAATTCGGTCAACATCTTATAGACCTGATCCACCTCAGTGCCAATCACCACCTGAAACTGGCCGGCATTGGTGAAACAACCTTTGACCATCGGGATCTGTTCAATGGCTTTAATATCCGCTTTATCTGTATCGGCCAGTACAAAGCGGAGGCGGGTCAGGCAGTGACTGACACTGGCGATGTTCTCGCTTCCTCCGACTTGTTCGAGCAGGCGCTCCACCTGTTGTTGGGTAATCTTACTCATGCCGTTGTCCATCGTTATTGAAATAGGAATGTTGTATTTTTCGTCGCACATTTTCGCCTGTATCGGCAGGCTTTTGCCATTAATGGGAATGTTCCCACCAAGCAACAACAATCATTCCAAAAACTGCTCACATTGAAAATGGGAACATTCCCATTGCGTGAATCAGTTCACACCTTGCTGTTAAGAAAGTCTAGCTGGATCTGCCAGCAACGATGGACAATGACGAAGTGATCAGACGGATGCCTGCTGCACCAGATGAGTTATGCCTGCCGGTTCTGAAAGCTGCCGGATTAACAAGCGGGCGGATTCTGCCCCGGCCTGGTAGTAGCCGGGATCAATACTGAAGGTATTGGGAAATAAGAAAGAAAGCAGTGATGTCGCGCCAACGCCGGAGACCTGAACGTCAGTGCGCCCCAGTTCCTGCAGGCGTTTGGCTACGCCCATGGCAAGGGTGTCACTGGCGCAGACGATGGCCTGCGTTTCAGCGAGCAGCACCTTGTCAGTCAGGTGGTAAGCGCTTTCATAACTGAGCTGGCCGGTTTGAAAACAAGGCGAAATGCCCAGCCGCTCGCAGCATTCTTTGTATGCATTCAAACGCATCAGCCCCGTTGTTCGGTCACTCTCATCCACCCCGATATAACTAATGGCTTCAAGGCCCTGCTCCACCAGCTTATTCACCGCCAGTTCAATCAGCCCCTTGTGATCATAATCGACCGAAGATACCTGATCGGTATCCACCGCAATGACGACCGCACGGTGACCAAAGGTTTCAATGGCCGACATATCGCACCCGGAAAAACCGAACACAATCACCCCATCGACATTGCGCCTGGTCAGCACCTCGAGGTGCTCATTGGTTTTTTCGGCGCTGAACTGGCTTTCCATGATGACAGCATCGTAACCCGCCTGGTAGATCACATCGAGGATACCGCTGACGGCTTTATTTTCTGACGGGGAGTCAAGACGCGACAGAATCACCCCTACCACTTTGGCGCTGCCGCCGCGCATCGCCTGCGCTGACTTTGAGGGCACATAACCGGATTCGCGAATCACCTGTTCCACTTTTTCCCGGGTCGCAGGCTTCACTTTAGGATCGTTAGTTAATACGCGCGAAACCGTGGATTTTCCGACACCGGCAAGCTTGGCAATATCTAGGATGGTCAGTTTCTGGGTCATGACTCGTACAGGTTGATGATTTCCCGTTTATTGTCACTGCCAGCACAATAATTTCAATCTTTTTCCCGAAATTTACGGCAGGTTTCCTGCTTTACATAACAAAGTGCGGGCATAAATTACGTCCTGAAATCTGGATTTACGAATTTTTATTTATGCTGACAAAGACTTACATTACTCAGACATTTCTTTGATTTGCTTGGCTTAGAGTAAAGCTTCCCGGGTATGACTTGAAATTCTGACACTCGGGCCACATATATTAAGAAAGACAATGAAAAGCGTTATTTTAATGACCTTACTATCCGGAGCTGACTTTTATGTACCCTGTTGATTGCCGGAGTAAGTCACTGAAAGCGCCTAAGGATAATTATGATTACTCACGTTGGCATTATTGATCAAGATCCTGTCAGACTGATCACCCCGCTTCTCGATCACGGCATTCCTTCTGACAAGATGATTTTTCTCGGTACGGCTTCTCAACAGGATCAATATGAACGCCTTGCCTCTATTCTGACTCCCCGTCACATCGACACCGAATTCTGGGTTATCCCCGACTCTATCAACGTTACCAAAATCCGCGCCACAGTGATTGAGCTGGCGGAACGCCTCAAGAAAGAAAACACCGATGTCTGGTTCAATGCCAGCTGTGGTCTGCGTCACCGCCTGCTCTCTGCTTACGAAGTGTTTCGTACCTACCACTGGCCGATTTATGTCATCGAACCATTCAGCGATGAAATGTGCTGGCTTTATCCGGCCGACCGCGAACAACAGCAGGTTGAAGACCGCATTCAGCTGACCGATTACCTGACCATTTTTGGTGCCCGTTGCGAACTGCCGGAATCTCAGGTACCAGAAGCCCTGAACGAGCAACTGTGGGAACTGGGCCAACGCTGGGCTAGTGCGGCACTGGAACTGGGGCCGGGTCTGGCAACACTGAACTACCTGGCGACCACCTGCCGTAAAGAACAAAAACTGGACGTTGAACTGAGTGACAAGCAGCAAGGCTATAAAGAGCTGGGCATGCTGATTAATGATTTAGAGGAAACCGGACTGGCCAATTACCAAGACGGTGTACTGACCTTTAAGCATGAAGAGGCCCGTCGCTTTGCCAACGGTGAGTGGCTGGAGAACCTGGTGCACAGCACAGTGCGTGCGATTCAGAACGATCTGCCGACCATTCAGGATCACTCCCTCGGGGTGCAGGTTTACCGCCAAATCGGCGACCGTGAAGTGCGTAACGAGCTGGATGTGGCAACCGTGGTGAACAACAAACTCCACATCATTGAATGTAAAACTAAAGGCATGCGTGATGACGGCGACGACACCTTGTATAAGCTGGAATCGCTGCGAGATCTGCTGGGTGGCCTGCAGGCGCGCGCAATGCTAGTCAGCTTCCGTCCGCTGCGTCACCACGATCTGGTCCGCGCTCAGGATCTGGGTCTGGCGATTATCGGGCCGGAGCAGTTAGGTGATTTGCAGACACATCTGCATCAGTGGTTCAAAGCGGCGGGAGGCCAGAGCCAGGATTTGGCCTAAGTCTGCGCAATGCTGCTGACAGCTGCCCACAAAAGACAAACAAAACTGCCACGACTGTGGCGGTTTTGTTTTTATGACGGTTCTTTTTCTGAAGGGGTCTTTTTGCGGTTCTGTGCTTCTATCCTTCGACCTCTACCTTTGCCCTTCTTTCTCACTCAAGCCTGAGGATAATACCTTCTCACGCTATTTGGTTTCTTTGAAGAAGTCCCGATACAGCATGTAAAGATGCGCCGCACTCCATGAGAAGTTGCTCGCGCCCTGCACGGCACCGGTTTCCGGGTTATAGTTCTCTCGAATCGCGCCGTCACCCACCATGCCTTCGGCATTGCTGAACAAGGCGTTGGCCAGTTGCACCGCTTCTTCACCGTAGCCGTATTGCTTCATGCCCTGCACCCCAAAATAGAACTGATCCAGCCAGACGCGACCACGCCAGTAAATATCGGCATGATACGCCGGGTTGCTCTGCGACGCAGTTGGCAGCGAAATACCGGCCCCCTCATACTTCAATGCGGTGTTAAACTCTTCTGCATTAAGCATTGTGTTCACGACTTTATCCGCCGTTGCCTGCGTCGCTGCACCATTAAACAGCGGTCCCCAGCCTTCAGGGCCGCGGCCACGGGCTACGATTGGCTCACCCGCACAGGCCACGCCATTTTTCATCACTGGAGCAAGCTTGCCGTTCGGGTCGACGTTCATCTGAATGTCGTAGAAAAACTGGCTTTCTGCATCGAACATACAGGTGTTGATATAGGTATGCAGCGCTTCAGCGCCATCAAGAAACTCCTGTGCTCGCTGTTTGCCCGGTACCGACTTGGACACAAGCGCCGCCATTTCGGCCAGATATTTGTTGTCTGAGTACATGTATGAAGCCTGATCAACCGACTCCTGCAACATGGAGAATCCCAGTAGTTCACCGTTATCATCCCGGTTTTCCGCAAAACGTACTTCCCAGTCTTTTCTTGCTGCCGACAGATTACCGCCATAGTGGCTGTCGGCATAAGCTTGCAACTGTTCGTCCGAAATAAAGCCAAACCGGGCAGCATTGTCCATTCCGGATTCCCAGCCTGCCGCTTCCTGTGCGCCCACATGCAGCGCGGTGTAATTCACCTCATCCAGGATGGTGTTGTAGTTATCCATTCCCCGCACTTTATAATCGTTGCCTTTGTGCTCCAGCACATCCGCCCCAAACCGTGCATTCAAGTCTTCCGTGGTGGTTACCCACACATACATGTGGCCATCTTCGGTATTGTGAGCCGGATCCACCGCGGCACCGTATTCCGGCACACCGTTGTTATTGTGATCCCGATTTGTCAGCCACCAATCATGATACGCCACCAGTTTAGGATACATTTCATCAATCCAGGCCTGTGCATCTGCCGGACGGTTAAATTCATCTTTCAACGCATGGTAGACTTCCATCACAGCCCAGGCAGCCAGTGACGGCTTGGTGTTTCTCTCATTCCAGTTTTCTGACCCGGCACCACCCCGGCTCTGCGGCAAGGAATAGCTGACCACATCCAGCAAGTATCCCTGGTCCTGCGGACGGATAGGGTCATTGCCTTTAACCTGATACTCAAACACCGTACGGATATTATCCATCGCCACATCCGGGTTGAAATGCGCCATGGCGTAAGCCTGTTTCCAGGTATCCCACGGCCAAGTCAGGTTACCAGAGAACCAGCGAGCCGTGACGGAAGGCGTTACGGTTGACTGGTGAATATCCCCGGCTGCCGAACGCCAGTTGCCGTTCAGGGTCATCATCGCTTTAACCCCCACACGAGCCTGAGCTTCCGTTGCCTGTTGATTCACCATGCCCGATGCAATATACGAGTTCCAGCGCTCATCCGTAGCCAGCATATAAGGCTGTGGATTAGCAAGAATGTCGGCGATTTTGCGCGCTTCTTTCTCCACTTCTTCGGCATTATGAAGATGTGAGTACGTGGTGTAGATCTTCACCGTGCCATCGGCAGGCACGTGCTGGCCAGCCGTCGATGAGAACGCAATATTATTGGTCTCAACCTGGGTCTGGTTAGCCACAGAACGCACAATCCGGAATTCCGCATCCCCGTCATTGCGGATGGCCCAGTTGTCTTTCATCTCGCCGAAACGAATTTTCAGACCGTTTTCAATTGGTTCGATACGGCGCTGGTAATCCGGATACATGTCATCCACTGACATGGTTTCATAACCCGGTGTCGAACGGGCTTTTTCCAACAGCTCACCGTCCCAGGTCAGCGCCAGTTCCATCGCTTTACCGCTGTGGTTGGTAATCTGAGTTTCGACCAGTGAGGTCCGATCCGTCACAAACCGCAGCACCATTTGTACGGTCAGCACGTCTGTTTTGAGAATTTGCACTAATGCGCCCGGCGTGCTGTACACCGTTGCTTCAGCACCTGCGAGATCAATCACTTCCCCGCTCAGGCGATCGGCAATGTGGAGCTTGTCAAATGCCTGTCCTGACATGTAATGCGCATATTCCTGGGTAATCTGCATGATCCCGCCAAATGCCCCATAGCCTTGCTCATCGGCTGGCAACAAATGCCCATGCCACGCCCCTAAATCAACAAATGCGTTGTATTTCAGGTTGCTGTACTCGTCATAGTCACGAAGAAACGCCGGAGATCCGGTGCGGTCGATAACATTTTTGTATGGGCCGGATGGTACGGCGGCGGTTTTCTCATCCTGGGAGCTGCTATTACAGCCCGCCAGCGCAATGACTGAACCTATCAGAGCGGCTAACACTGTGTGTCGAAACATATTGATTCCCTCTTGCTCCCAGTGCCAGCGTCGCCCGGACACAGGGAAAAATGGTGCTGAAAAGAAATTGCCTTGCTCAAAGAAAACAATCGCAATGTCATAAAATACGAAAATTCGGAGGGATAATAATCTGGTAAAATTTTAAGTAAAAGATACCGAAATCACACTTTATTTTTTTAGTGAATCAATTATCAATAGTAAGAATGGAAAACGAAGGGGATAACAATGAATAACTATTTAAAGCGACGGAGAGAGTCTGGACAAAGGATCACACTGTATTGGAATTGAACAGTTAAGCATTTGTTATTACTGATAACTATGGGGATTTTGACGCATAACTTAATTCGTTACATACAGAAAGAAAGCAGGCAGAACTCTCAGAAAGGTTTCTGGAACAAGGTCACGTATTCCTTGTAAGGCAATGACGGATGGACACAGTGTCGTACGAAACACTGGTTAAATCATGACATTTTTCAGTTAACACATGCCATTCTTGGCCATAGATTGTTTCGTTAATCTCTCATTTGTAACTCAACGTATCAGCCGTTTTTTATAGCGCCGGACAAGCCCGCTTCTTCGTTTATGCACTCTGTATTCAGTTACAAAAAACGAGTTTCGTCATGGGGGCAATGCGATGAATTTGGCTACCACCGTGCCTGAAAAGAAAAAAACCAGTGCTTTCGCACTGGTTTTTTCATAATTTTTTACCTGATACGAGACTGACGAACAGACAGAGCGTTTTACACCAAATGAATAGCCGCTCCTGCCGGTCTCAGACTCAGTATTTACTGGGCCAGCATACGGCGTGCAGCTTCAACCACGACTTTGATTGAGCGAGCTTCTGTTTCTTTCAGCGTGGCGTGGTCAGGAATTTCTTTCTGTGTACGGTTGATGATAACACCCGCCACACAACCAGCACGCAGGCCAGAACTTGCACACATGGTCAGCAGCGTGGCTGATTCCATCTCAAAGTTCAGCACACCCATTTCCTGCCACTCTTTCATTGAGCCCTGGAAACGACGTACCACACGGCCGGAGAATGTGTCGTAACGTTCCTGACCTGGGTAGAAAGTATCACTGGAAGCCGTTACGCCTGTGTGAACGGTTGCACCATCAGCATCACAAGCCGCTTTCATGGCTGTTGCCACATCAAAGTCAGCCACGGCAGGAAATTCCATCGGCGCAAAGTGCAGGCTGGCACCGTCCAGACGCACAGAGCCGGTAGTCACAATCATGTCACCCACATTAATATGCGGCTGGATTGCACCTGTGGTACCGACACGCAGGAAAGTACGAACGCCCAGCTGAGCCAGCTCTTCCACCGCGATAGAAGTTGATGGGCCACCGATACCTGTAGAACACACTACTACTGGCTTGCCGTCCAGCTTGGCACGGTAAACTGTGTACTCACGCGCACTAGCCAGAAATTCAGGATTTTCCATCAGGTTCGCGATTTTCTCTACGCGAGCAGGGTCGCCAGGAATAATCGCCAGTTCAGCACCGTTAAGATCGGCTTTGGTCACACCCAGATGAAATACTGCGTTGTCAGACATAGTCATATCCTTTTTTTGTTATTGCCGCCAGATAGGGATAAGAGGCTAGCGGCTCTACGTGAGTTGTTTCACAAGCACTCGAAAATCTGTTACTCAAAAGGCTTCGCGTCAGAAGCACTTGTGAAACACAGAATAACGATAGCTCATAGCAACCAATAGTTAAGTGATGATTGTCACATTAAGAGAAAGGTATGACTTTTAACATTTCAGTTAACAGTGACTGTAGTCACATAAAAACGTTTACCTTTGCGATATATCACACTATTTGTTTTGAATATCACCAGTAAAAAAGCCGGCTGCATCTTGCACCCGGCCCTTTACTTGATGGAATTTACAACGATTTTTTTGTCCGAGCTCAAAACGTTCGACTCTTTTCTTCTTACTGAAGACCTTAAACCTGTCTCTTTTACCTTTGCCTCTTTTACCTCTGTCTTTTATACCTTTGTCCCTTAAACCTTGAACTGGGTCACCATCCCTTTCAATTGCTCTGCCAGCTGCGCAATCTCACTGGTCGCATTCTGACTCTGAGTGGCAGCAACGGCATTCTCCTCTGCAATCCGTCGTACCGACACCACATTTTGGTTGATACTTTCAGCCACCGAACTTTGCTCTTCTGCTGCACTGGCAATTTGCATGTTCATATCATTAATCACACTCACCGCATGAGTAATGGCTTTCAGCGCAGCTCCGGTATCGGCGGCCTGTCCCACGCTGGCAACCGCTTGATCCTTGCCGTGGTTCATCACGGTTACCGCACTTTTCACACCAGACTGAAGCTGTTCAATCAGCGTCTGAATCTCCTCGGTAGATGACTGGGTACGCTGTGCCAGCGAGCGGACTTCATCAGCCACAACAGCGAAACCACGTCCCTGCTCACCGGCTCGTGCGGCTTCAATGGCAGCATTCAGAGCCAGCAGGTTGGTCTGTTCGGCAATTTCCCGAATCACGTTGAGGATCCGGCCAATATTCATGGTCTCTTTCTCGACCTCATGAAGCTTCGCTGAGCAATCCATCACCTGATCAGAGAGCTGATTAATCGACTGAATCGTCTCTTCGACCACCTTCCCACCGACAGTGGCTTCGCGGTCTGCCTGATCGGCCGCTTCCGCCGCCCGTGCCGCATTATCGGCAACGTCATGAACAGTCACGGTCATTTCGTTCATCGCCGTCGCAACCAGTTCCGTCTCCTTTTCCTGCTCTTCAATGCCGTGATTAGACTGCGCTGCAGTCACGGCCAGCTCTTCGGCCGCAGACGCCAGCTCAATACTGGCTGCAGAGATTGTGGTGATCATATTGCGCAGATTCGTGGCGGTATGTTGCACCGCGTCCAGCAACTGGCCGGTTTCATCCTTGCTGTGGTTGTCAATCACCAGCGTCAGATCCCCTTCCGACAACTGGTTCGCCGCCTGCACCGCGCGCCGGATAGGCCCGGTAATCGCCTTGGTGAGGATATATGCAGCCACCGCCCCCGCAATCACCGCCGCCACAGAGAGAATCACGTTCATGGTAATTCGACGGCTGGTCACTGCCACCAACTGTGGCCCGAGCTGATCCTGATCATTTATCACCGACATTTTCACGGCATCCAGATCGGAAGCAATCGCTGGTCCAATTTTATTCAGACTTTCGTAGATCAGGGTATTGCGCGCGTTGATATCGCTATAAATGGTACTCAGGCTGTCCAGATAATCGCGATGAGCGGTGTGAAACTGGCCCAGCAACCCTTTGCGCACTGGATTCACCACCAGCTGATTAAGACGATTCAAAGGTTCGCTGATCGAAGTGTCCAGCGTTGAACGCGCCATATTAAAATCGGTCTGAAGTCCGGTGTGCAGAAAATCAGTGATATAAAGCCGCCCGGTTTGCAGTACTTCCTGCACTTTAGTGGCAAAGAAAAAGGTCTGGTAATCATTGTCCTGATACGCTGAGTGGGCAATTGATGCCATCGTGCTGAACAGAGTGTCGTAGAGTGGCTCCAGCTTATCTTTACGGACCTGATTGCTCCGTTGGGTCAGCGCTGCCATTTCCTCAAACGACTGATTGTATTCCTTCAAACTATCATCAATTTGAGTGAGCAACGCTGAACGTTCCGGATCATGAACCGACTGACGGGTTTCAGCCATTAAGGTATTCACTTTATCCAGATAACGGGTGAATTGCCGCAGATCTTCATCACGCTGGCTCAACAGGTAGTCTTTGACGTTCATCCTTACCATCAGCATGTTGGCTTCCAGACGTCCGGTCAGATTACTGTCGCGTGCCAGCTCCCGGTAAGAGCCAATCCCCTGCTCGGTATCACGCAGCGCCATGATACTGATGGTCAGGATCACAGACAGCAGACCCAATACAACGGCAAAGCCAATTCCGATTTTCCATCCCAGTTTTAAGTCTCTGACCATAGTGTCCCCCCAACTCCCTCTGTTTTGGCGTGCTCAATTTGTCCCGATCTGTATTAGATATCCTGTATTGAATACAGTGGCGGCAGCGATGTACTCATTTCGCCCCTTCGACATCAATGCCCGACTAAATATATGTTGATGTCAGCTCTTATTGGCAATCACTATGATCAGTTATAGCAAGAAACAGGATGCATATTATTTTTTGTTTCGGATGATTGATAGCGGTCATTATTTAACCACTACTTTTTCAACCAACCGTAAACAGCGTCTTCTCCGCCAACCTCTGGCATGCCAATGCCGAGCCCGCATCATGGGTATTCCCCCACGCCATACAGAAAATCAGTCAGATAAAAAAAGGACACTGTTCGAATAACAGTGTCCTTTGATGATGTAAGAGAGAGGGTCAATTTGCAGGGTGAATACTGTCTGGGGACGGCATTCACCCCGGGGAACCCCTACGATTTAAACTTCAGTAACCGAAGCGCGTTAAGCGTCACCAGCGCGGTAGCGCCACTGTCCGCCAGCACAGCCAGCCATAAGCCGGTCATGCCCAGCAGGGTTGTCACCAGAAAGATCCCCTTAAGCCCCAGAGCTAACGTAATATTCTGGCGAATGTTCGCCAACGTAGCCTGCGACAGGGCAATCATAACCGGTAGTTCCGCCACCCGGTTATGGGTCAGCGCCGCATCAGCCGTTTCCAGCGCGACATCACTCCCGCTGCCCATGGCAATTCCGATTGATGCGGTTTTCATTGCCGGCGCGTCATTAATGCCATCACCAACCATTGCGATCCGGGTATGCTGACTGACCTGCTCGATTTCCTTCACTTTATCTTCCGGCAGCAATCCAGCCCGGTATTCAATGCCGATTTCACGGGCGATCGCAGCGGCAGCGCGAGGGTTATCGCCAGTCAGCATCACCGTGCGGATCCCCATTCCATGCAGCGCTTCAATGGCTGCTGCACTGTCCTGCCGCAGTGTGTCGCGCCAGGCTATCAGCCCGACCGGCTGCTGATTACGGAGCACGACGACCAGCGTTTTCCCTTCGTCTTCGAGAGCGAAAATCTGATCAGCCTGCGGCTTGGTCAGACTGACTGTCTCTGGTAACCGATTGGCCGCAGACAACATCAGTAGTTCACCGTCAATCTCCCCCTGAATACCGCGACCCGGCAGGGCTTTTCGGTGGGCAGCTTCCTGAACCGCTAAGCCACGCGCTTCTGCGGCCGTGATAACCGCTTTGGCTAACGGGTGTGCCGAGCCGACTTCAATGGCCGCGGCCTGACGCAGTAGCCGATCTTCATCGCCGTCCCAACTGACAATATCGGTTACCGCAGGTTTCCCTTCGGTCAGGGTGCCGGTTTTATCAAAGGCCACGGTTTGAATCCGGCCTAACTGCTCAAGAGCCGCGCCACCTTTAATCAGGGCACCACGACGGGTGGCGGCAGCCAAACCAGACGTAACGGCCGCCGGAATAGAGATCACCAACGCGCAAGGACAGGCAATTAACAGTAATGTGAGCCCTTTATACAGCCAGGCTTCCCAGCTTTGCGCAAAAAACAGCGGCGGAATAACCACAACCAGCGTCGCCAACACAATCATGGCAGGGGTATACCAGCGGCTGAAGCGATCAACAAAGCGTTCCAGCGGAGCTTTGCGAGATTCCGCCTCTTCAATTAGGTGCAAAATGCGGTCAATGGCATTTTCCCCTTGCCGCGAGACCACTTTCAGCCGTACTACACTGTCAGCTGCCAACGCCCCCGCCATCACGGTTTCTCCCGGGTTGCGTTCAACCGGCACCGATTCGCCGGTCAGAGCACTTTCGTCAAAACTGGCAGCATGTTCGAGCAGAACAACGTCGGCCGGTAATCGGCCACCCGGTGCGACTTCAATAATATCGCCGGGCTGCAGCGCGCTCGCGGCAACCTGTTCGCGTCGACCATCAGACAACAACCGAGTTGCTTGTTCAGGTACCAGAGCCATCAGCGCTTTAACCCCGCTTCGCGCCTTCGCCGAAGCATAGCCTTCTAGCTGCTCACCAATCATGAACAGCAGCAAAACCATGGCAGCTTCCGCTGTTTCCCCCAGATATAGGGCACCAACAGCCGCAACGCTCATCAGAGTCTCGATGGAAAACGGCGAGCCATTTCTGGCAGAGGAGACAGCCTTGCGCACAATCGGCACGAGCCCCAGCAATGTGGTCGCAGCGAACGCCACCGTACCGGTCATGTCATTGAACTGGCTGAGGATGACAGACAGCAACATCATGCCAGCCAGAGTCAGTACCGGCAGATTCGCTTTGAGCAAACTCTGGCTTTCTGATTCCGACGGGGCATTTTCAGCGTCCAGCAGACTGAAGCCGGTTTCCCGTGTTTTGGCGATAATGTCCTCGGAGAGGCTGGCCGCAACGCGTTCCGAATGACAGCTGACCACCAGTTTTTCTGTCGCAAACATCACTTTGGCCGACGTCACCCCTTCTAACGCGGAGATGGCCTTTTCCAGTTTGCTGGCACAGCTAGGGCAGTCCATGCCATCGACTTTCCAGCTTAACGTAGCGCGGTCGGATGGCGGTTCTGCCGTTACTTGCTCTTCGTCAGCGACAGACTCAGCAGAACAGCAGCCATCCTGACTGCAACAGGAGGATTCGGTATCGGCGGGCGCCGACGTTATGCGATTGACAGCAAGGCCAGCGGGCGGTCTGGGCGCAGGCTCCTCATCGCCGGGGGAATCCCCTTCTTTGATCACCGGATCGGCACCGTTAATTGAGCTGCAACTCGACGAACCACAGCAGCTGCCGCCATCATGCTGGTTATTGGCAACCTGAACCGTTGCCGGGCTGTCCTGCCCTGGATGGGCAGCATGAACGTGCAATTTCTTGTTATTACATTGAGCACACATAAGGCCATTCTCCTTAGTTGATAATGGTTTTCATCTCCATATATCCAACTATAAACCTTAGAGCCAAGTCCAAGGTCAAGCGGAGAATGATTTTCTTTGGCACTTACTGCGATGGGCTGTTTCTGTCAGGTCAGCCGCCGGTAAATCACACTGTTGTCTAAGGCATCCAGCCAGGGCTCATAATCCAGCCCCTTATCGAACAGATACTCAGTTACCAGGCTGCGGGCGCGAGCCAACAATGCTTCTGCCTGCCAGGGTTTCTCAAAATAACTTTCGATACGCGCCTGATTAATAGCTGCGATCGTATCCTGATGCGTAGCCTGCCCGGTCAGCAATACCTTCTTGGTCTGGGCGAACCGGACATCCTGCGACACTTCGGTCAGCAGCTCAACGCCGGTTTTACCTGGCATCACATGGTCCGAAATCAGCAGCGCGACGTACTCTCCGGCAGCATCCAGCTCATCCATCAGGGCCAGGGCTTCATCTGCTGATTCACACCCTTCAACCTGAAAGTACACATCCAGCGGTGACAAATCCTTTAACACCGCGTTCAGCACTTCCCTTTCATCATCCACGCAGATGATATTCAGTTTATCCATAACTCCCCCTCGCATCAGATATGGTCAATCATATGCAACAGCCAAATCATCCCGAAACTCAATATAACCCCGACAACCCCGATAATGACCCCGACTCGTGCCATCTGGTTACTTTCCACATGACCGGTCGCATGTGCCAGCGCATTGGGCGGCGTACTGATAGGCAGTGACATCCCGAGTGAAGCGGCAAACGTCACCACAAGAATCAGGGTGATTTCGCCTCCCAACGGGACGAGCGAGGTCATCGAGGTACCCAGTGCTGCCATGATTGGCATCAGCAGGTTAGCCGTCGCGGTATGTGACATAAAGTTCGCCATCAGCAGGCACAGCACCGCTGAACCGACCAGCACCACATATGGCGAGAATTGATCAAACGGGATGCTGTGTACCATCAGTCTGGCAAGGCCGGTCTGATCCAGCGCCAGCCCTAATGCAATCCCCCCGGACACCAGCCACAGCACATCCCAGGAAATTTTCTTGAGATCCTCTTTGTTGATGATTCCGGTCAGGGAGAAAATCGCCACCGGGATCAGCGCGACAGTATACGAGTTCATGCCATGTGCCGATCCCATCAGCCACAACATAATTGTCAACCCGAAGGTCAGGTAAACCGTGATTGCCTTAGGGGTTTTCAGGAAGGTACCTTTAATCGTAAGTTCAATTTTGTCCTGCTCGGCCGGATACATGGCGTTAATCAGTCCCCAGGCGAACACCAGCAGGACGGCAACGAACGGCACCCCGAAGAACATCCATTCGCCGAACGTAATCATGTTCTCGCCGGTCAGGTACTTCAGGGCAATCGCATTAGGCGGTGTGCCAATTGGCGTACCGATACCGCCGATGTTGGCCGCCACCGGAATACACAGAGCAAAAGCAATTTTGCCCGGGTCCTTAGGACCAAACAGGGCAATCACCGGCGCCAGAATCGACAGCATCATTGCCGTGGTCGCGGTATTGGACATGAACATCGAAAACACGGCGGTGATCATCATCAGGCCAAACATGACAAATTTGGGCTGAGTACCGAAAGGCTTCAGCAGCACCCGGGCAAGGTTGACGTCAAGCCGGTATTTGGTGGCCGCCATGGCCAGAAAAAATCCGCCCAGAAACAACATAATGATCGGGCTGGCGAACGTCGCCATAATGTCACTGTAATTGAGCAGTTCCCCAAACTGCGGGCTGCCCTCATCAAGGCGGAACAGATACAGTCCCTTGTCTGACAGCAGCAAAAGTTCCAGCACAATAATCACCACGGAGGTGGCATAAATAGGAATAGGCTCCAGAACCCAGCACAGCGCCGCCAGCAGAAAGATCGCAATCACCCGCTGCTGAATCACCGTCAGCCCTTCAACCGGAAAAGCCGAAGCCGGCAGCAATAACACAATCAGGGGTATCAAAACAGGCAGCAGGTACCGCATAGAAAAACGCATAGTGGCAACAATCCCTTAAGACTCAATAACAAGCACCAACAAATCCAATCCGGTAAAGTAGTGTCGTAAGCAAACGTTACCGGTGCCAGGCTCTCAGACATTCATTCGACTGAGACGCGTCGACGGAGGCCATAAATCAACCGCACCTTGTCAGATGGAAGGGGTTTGTTCCCGGCGTTAGATCAAGAAACCAGTGAAGTCACAGGACTTTAACGTAAATCTGTGAGGCAGGTTTGAGGAACCTTGTGGCTGTTACTATCAAGCACATGATAAGTAACAGGAAAGTGCTGTTATCTGTGGTGCTTCTCGTCAAAGAAATGACCGCTCAACGGATAAAATAAAGCCAACCTATTCAGGCTGGCCTGGAGAGAAGCGTAATCGCGAAATGGGAAAGGTGTCCCTACACGAGTTCAAAACCGGACTACACCGGATGTTTAAAGCAATCCCCGATTTGGTTACTGATTGCGGTCAAAACGTCACGGCGGGTAATTACACCGATTAACTGGTTCCGCTCCACAACCGGATAAATCTTAGGCTTCTGACCGGCCATTGTTTCCGCCAGCTCAATAATGGAGTCATCCGGAGAAACCGTCAGCACATCAGGTCTCATGCACTCTTCCACGGTGTGGGTATCCTGACAGTAGTACCCGACTTTCAGCAATTTGTGGATCATGTCCTGCTCAGACAAAAATCCCACCACTCTGCGGTTCTCATCCACCACCGGGCCACCGATTTGCTTGGACGTCAGCAATTTATCTAAGGCCTTGGCAAGTGACATCTTAGGCTCAAATGTCACCGGGCGCATATTCATGTAATCTTTCACTTTCAATGATTCCATGCATCCCCCTATAACCTATCTTTTTCATTCTGAAACCGGCGCGATGATGATTTCCGGCCGTCTTCAAATCATTATTGTCACTATGGTGGCTCCTCTGTGAGAGCACCTCCTTTTGATATAAGTGTCGTCTATTTCGTTGACATTACTAAATAGAAAATACCGATTTCAGTAATCGTTACCTTCTATGACATAAAAACGACATCAAAAAGACACAAAAAAAACCGCCCCTGAGGACGGCTTTGAAAGAGCCCGTTTTTAATGCCGATTTTGAGGCAAGAACGAGGGATTTACATGCTTTACATTACATGAATAGCATAAACAACATAGCCAGTGGCAACTGATCGCCGGATGCCAGAATGATCTTGTCACCATCAATCTTCATATTAAGCAGATAGTGGGTCTCGTTACGCTCAACGATGCTACTTTGCTCCATCATAGTGGCACGCTCGCTCAGTACCGGGTCAGCCTCAACCAACTCAACCGGCAGGCTAAGCTGAATGTCACCTGTGACATTCTCGGCGATACGCGCCATGTTTTCAGAAGCGCGCTCCAGCCCCGGGGAAACCGTCAGGCTCAGGTGGCTTTTGACGCTGCCCTGCGGTGTCATCACACTCAGGTCGCTGATGGAAAACGTCAGACCTTTAGCCACCAGCTCATCCAGTGCTTCTGCAGCTTCACGTACCTGCTCTTCCGTCATCTGCTGCTCAAAACGTTCAGACAACTCTCCCAGACGGCTGATCGCCGGATAATCCAGCCCAGCGAAAGACAACTGGAAATTAAAGTCTTTATATTGCTCGCCATCCAGCGAAGTCAGGTTCCCCACCGTCACCTGATTGGTGTTGGTCAGGATCGGAGACGCGTTTTTTTCTGCAGGTTCAGACAGAACGTTATTCATGTCGATGGAAATACGGTTGATATCGACGCTTTTCTCTGCCGACAGGTCTTTAAAGCTGACGCTGTTCAGGCTGAGATTCTGGCTGCCGATCCAGAACTGGCGGTCCAGACGGCCTTTCCCGCTGCCTTCCAGGCCTTCAAGCTGCATCTCTTCGCTGGCTACCGTCGTCAGGCTCGCCGTCGGCAGTTTGTAATAAAATTCGCCGGCCCCATCAGCATTTACGCTACCAGTCATCACAAACGCCGCAACATCGGCACGGTTGCCATTGAGGTTATCCACTTTGATCGGATTCATGGTGAACGTAAAGTCGGTTGAGCGAGTAATCGCGGTCTGGGTGGTAAATGTAACCGGAATCGCATTCTCTCCCCACAGCTGTTTGATCACCGGTTTAATGTCATCGTTGACCATCAGTTCGCTGGTTGAGCTGATACCCGTCACGCCATGGCTGACGTGATGTTTAAAGTACCATTCCGTCGGCAGCCCTTCATCTTCAAAAATGGCTTTCAGCTCATCTTTGAACACCACTTTCGACACCACTTCCGACGTCAGGTAGCCACGGTCATAGCTGTCATTGGTGACGGTCAGGTACGGGTTGTCGTACTGACCAAGTGTATCGAGGTAGATTCGTTCACCAATCTGACCCGTCGCCAGCGGCCAACAAAGCACCAGTGCCACCGCACCGCCTACCGCACCAATTTTCTTCAACATTGTATTTGGATTCCCAGTAACCAAGAGTCGAAAACTGAGTCTAACACAGCCGTGTGAACAGTCTATTTATCGATGGCTAATCATTAACTTAACTGAGACCTTCATACACTTACCGGTCAGTTTGCAATCGGCTTCTCAGTCTCAGTGCCGGGTTTCCGGTACACTTAACCACACGTCAGGGTGACGCAGTGTAAAGGACAAACGGGTGAATAATTTTGCAATTGTGTGCCTCGATGACGATCCGCGCATCGTCGAACGTCTGAATCAGGAACTGACCGGCTTTGCGGATCTCTTCGATATTTTCAATGCCTACAGCCTGAATGAAGCCCACGAGGTACTCAGAGACATTGATCAGGGCGGACAGCGGGTTGCGATGGTGATCTGCGATAACGATCTGGGTGCCGATAAAGGCGTCGATTTCCTGATCGCTCTTGCCCAGTACCCGGCCAGCCAGCAGGCTCGCTCCGTGCTGCTCAACGACAAACCGCAGCTGGACGTCATCATGCAGGCCGTCAATGAAGGACGGCTGCACTATTGCCTGAATAAACCCTGGAGCCAGCAGGAATTACGCCAGGTGCTGATCAAAGAACTGACCAGTTTTATTCTCAAACATCCGGATGAAGACTGGCTGCGCTACAGCCAGGTGCTGGATCACCGACGTATTCTGAACGCGCACATCGAACGGCAGATGAATCGGTTCCGCTCCGGCTTTATTCAGGATACCAGCACCCTGGACGATGCCAGCCTGGCCAAGCAGGTGTCTGACGCCCTGCACGAATTTTTTGCCGGTAATGATGAAGACCGTGCCCGCCGCACTTATAGCGAGCACCATCTGCTGACCCAGGAAGGTGAGCACAACCGTTTTCTGTGGTTCATTACCGAAGGGGAAGTTGCCCTGTACAAAAAAGACGAACACGGTTGCCGCCATGAGGTGGTTCGGGTGGGTCCCGGCCATCTGGTCGGCGGTATGTCTTTCGTGACCGGGGAAAACTCCTTCTCAACCGGGGTCACACTGTGCCAGACGTCGGTGATCAAACTCGACCGTAATCTCTTCAACAAGGTCATGCACTCACGCAGTGAGTTACTGCCGCTGTTTACCAACCTGCTGTTAAGGAACTTCAACCGACGCCTGCAAGGCAGCATCAAAACCGAGCTACGCTTACAACAGACCCTGAAGTCGCTCGATGAAGCCTATCACCAACTGATTGAGAAAGAAAAAATGGCCATGCTGGGACAGCTGGTTGCTGGTGTGGCCCATGAGCTGAATAACCCGGTGTCCGCCATTCTGCGTGGCAGCGATACGTTAAAACAGACCATCGGTAAACTAACCCACACCTCGCTCAGCGAAATTAACCAGGAGCGCGGGCACATCATCATGCAGCGCGCCATGCAGTCCCGCCCTCTGTCGACCTCAGAAACCCGCCAGCGGGCCAAAGATCTGGAACCGGCAGTCGGCGATCGCCAGCTGGCTCGTAAAGCGGTGCAAATGGGCATTGACGACGCTGACCATCTCAACCAGTGGTTGCTTCCGCAAAAAGGCGATTTAGCCATGGTCATGGGCGAGTGGGAACACTATTACCAGATGGGCAACTTCCTGCGCTCTATCAATGTCTGTGCCCAACGAATTGCGGATTTGGTGAAAAGCCTTAAAAGCTATGCCCGCCAGGATGATGAGACCCTGCATTCGGTAGACATCCATGAAGGGCTGGAAGATACCCTGGTCATCTTCGAAAACAAGCTGAAACGCCATACGCTCATCAAAGAATACGCCCAGTTGCCGCCACTGACCTGCCAACCCATTGCCTTGCAACAGGTCTGGACGAACCTGATTTCCAATGCGCTGGATGCCATTACCGAGCCCGGCGAAATTCGGGTGATCACGCGGCTGAGCCAGCCGTTCGCAAGCGAGAATCCAAACGCCCCCGGTGCTGCACAACCTGAGCAGGCTGCCATTGAGGTTGTGATCGAAGACAATGGCAAAGGAATTCCCCCTGAAGAGCAACAAAAGATTTTTGAACTCAATTACACCACCAAGCGCGAAGGCAACTTTGGTCTTGGGATTGGCCTGTCGGTGTGCCAGCAAATCATCCACCAGCACAACGGCACCATCCGGGTTGAATCGGAGCCGGGCCACTACACACGGATGATCGTCACGTTACCTTTAGAGGATGTCACTAAGAAGGAGGCCTCATGAACAAATATCTGATCCTTTGCGTGGATGATGAGCGGGAAGTGCTCGACAGCGTACTCCATGACCTGAGCGATCTTGAAGACCACTTTGTGCTTGAGGCTGCCGAATCGGTCGATGAAGCCAAAGAAGTGATCGCCGAGTCGATCGCGGATCATATCCCGCTGGCGCTGATCCTATGTGATCACATCATGCCCGGCGAAACCGGTATCGATTTCCTGATTGAGCTCACCCACCAGGAAGAAAACAATGACGCCCGCAAAGTTCTGCTGACCGGTCAGGCAGGGCTGGAAGAAACCGTGCAGGCGGTCAACAATGCCAGCCTGGATTACTACATTGCCAAACCGTGGAACGGGGATGCCCTGAAGCAGGTGGTTATTGATCAGCTGACTACCTATGTCATTGAGCATGAAAAAGATTTAATGCCCTGGATTCAAGTGCTGGACACTCAGCGGGTGATGCAGGCACTCAGCGATCGCAGGCTCTCCTTGTCCGATAACTGATTGGTTATTATTTGTCATACCATTACTTTGCGAGGCACTATAATAGTGTTATCTTGATCACAGAAAGTATCTCAGATAACACACTGCCAGACGATGAATCAGGCAGGTAACCTCAAAAGGTGATCGATGAAAGTTGCAGTTTTCAGCGCCAAGAAATACGACCAGAAATCCTTTGACCAGATTAACCAGCATTTTGGTCATACACTGGATTACTACGATTTTCACCTGACGGAACAAACCGCGCGGATCGCACATGGCTATGATGCGGTCTGTGCCTTCGTGAATGATGATCTCAGTCGTCCGGTGCTGGAGTCGCTGGCATCAGAAAACGTCCGTCTGATTGCAATGCGTTGTGCTGGCTATGACAAAGTCGATCTGGCTGCCGCCAAGGAACTTGGGCTTCAGGTCGTACGTGTGCCGGCCTATTCTCCGGAAGCCATTGCCGAGCACGCCGTTGGCCTGATGCTTTGCCTGAACCGCCGTATTCACCGCGCTTACCTGCGTACCCGTGATGCGAACTTCTCCCTGGAAGGGCTGACCGGATTCAATTTCCACGGGAAAACCGTCGGTGTAATTGGCACAGGGAAAATCGGGATCGCCACCATCCGTATTCTGAACGGCCTGGGAATGAAAGTACTGGCTTACGACCCGTTTGAAAATCCGGCCGCGATTGAGTTGGGTGTCACTTACACCACGCTGGATGATATCTATCAGCAGGCAGATGTTATTACCCTGCACTGCCCGATGACCAAAGACAATTACCACATGCTTGATGCTACAGCGTTCGAGAAAATGCGTGATGGCGTCATGATCATCAACACCAGCCGGGGCGAGCTGATCAACTCCAAAGATGCCATTGACGCGCTGAAAGAAAGCAAGATTGGGGCGTTGGGTGTCGATGTATACGAAAACGAAAAAGATCTGTTCTTCGAAGACAAGTCAAACGACGTGATTCAGGATGACGTGTTCCGTCGTTTGTCGGCCTGCCACAATGTGCTGTTTACCGGCCATCAGGCATTCCTCACCGATGAAGCCCTGACAAATATCGCCGAGTCAACGCTGAGCAGCATCAAGAAATTTGAAGAAGGTGATCGCTCAGGCAATGAGCTGATTTAACGACTGCATCTGCCAACTCTCGGCATGATTCGGGGCAGAGTGATCAGGTCGCTCTGCCCTTTTTCATCATCGCTGTAACCCGCTGTAGCGACGGCAGGATCACAAAACCAGCACTTCCTTACCCTTTTTGACGTTTTTTGACAGTAAAAAAACAACAGAGTCCGGCAAAAATCTAGGATCGCGCAATGTTGTCCTTTAAAATATGCCAATCACTTTTAGCCCTGCTGGACTAATCACATGCGTAAAATACTACTTGCAACAGGTTTAATCCTGGCTTCTATCTCTACCGCTCAGGCCGAAAACGCGCCATCAATGAGCAATTTCAGCTACGACTATGCGGAAGCCCGCATTGGTGTTGGCCCGCTGACGTACGGCGCTGGCTTCAGCAAGTCCATCCATCCGAACGCGCACATTCTGGGTAGCCTTGATACCGAATTTGACAGCGACTGGGATGCCGCTTTCGGTGTGGGTTTCCACGCGCCTGTTAACAACTGGGCAGACGTTACCGGTGAACTGAAAGCCCGTAACGTGAAAAATAAAGACGAGTTTGACAGCTCCGGCGGCAAAACCGGGATCGAAGTGAACCTCGGTGTACGTCAGTGGCTGGGTCCACAACTTGAAGTTGGCGGCCAGATTGGTCACCTGAACATTGATGATCACGACAAGACCATCGGCAGTGTTTACGGCCGCTTCCACGCCACTGAGCTGTTTTCTATCGGTGTTGCCGGCCGTTTCAATGATGTATACGGCGATCAGGTGCTGGTGACAACGCGCTTTAAGTACTGATTGCCTCACGTACGTATTCTTAAGCATTTGTTAACTAAAGTGCTTGTTAATTTCGTACGACTCGCATGATTTACCCGTTCTCAAACACCCCGGCTCAGTCCGGGGTGTTTTTTGCCCGTTTTTTAACGCGTCTATTTTTTGCCTGTCGCATTCATTCCCCAGATGGCATATACCTAATGCCAGACTTCGTTTGACAGGCCTGAGACGCCGTAATGGCTCACACCGGTTATTTAATTTCTTCCAGCCAGTCGATAAAAGCCTTGATCCGCGGCGAAGTAGCCATTTCTTTACGGCACACCAGATAATAGCTCTGCGGGGAGGTCACCGACAGGGTAAACGGCGCCACCAGCCGACCTGAAGCCAATTGCTCGGTAACAAACGAGGCACGCCCCATCGCCACGCCAATCCCCCGCTCCGCAGCCTGCAGTGCCAAGTCTGCACGATCGAATGTACAACCCGCTTCCGCCAGCGCCACACCATTTTGCTGTGCCCAGTACTGCCATTCATCATTGCGGCCGGCACGGGCCCACGGCGCCGCATCGTGCAACAGCAGGCAAGAGGACAGCTTCGCCGGGTTACCATACAGGCCATGCTCAACCGCATATTCGTGACTGCAGACAGGGATGATGCTTTCATCCATAATTTTACTGACATGCAGTCCCTGATATTTGCCGTTACCGAAATAAATGGCGCAGTCAAACGATTCAGTCTGAAAATCGACCAGCTCATTACGGGTGCGCAGGTGGAAACGAAGCGCCGGGTACTTTTCAACAAATGACTTCAAACGTGGGACCAGCCAGCGCTGGGCGAAGGTCGGCGGAACGGACACATTGAGATCACCGCTTAAATCCAGGGTCTTCAGATCCCGCAGCTCATTCGCAATATCACCGAAATTGTGGGCAACCACTTCTTTGAGCCGTTTACCTTCGTCCGTCAACACCAATTTTCTTGGCTGACGAATAAACAGCTTCACCCCAAGCGTTTCTTCCAGGTTCTTGATTTTGTGGCTGACCGCACTCTGGGTCAGGCACAACAGCTCGGCTGCACGGGTAAAACTCATCTGGTCGGCAGCAATCAGAAAGCAATGCAGTCCTGACAACACCGAACCGGTTAATCGTGGAAGTCGCATAAGTCATTATCACCAAACCATTTGCGCTCCATCATACAACAAAAAGCCGCCAAAAGGGCGGCGGCTTAGACTCCGTTGAAAAATAAGAGCGATAACTTATTCAATACTGCGTAATAACTGCTTCTTATGGTCGTCTTTCAATAAGGTCCAGTGACAACCGTCGATAGCACCAGCAAACATCCAGAGC
This sequence comes from Photobacterium sp. GSS17, assembly GCF_028621875.1. Taxonomy (NCBI): domain Bacteria; kingdom Pseudomonadati; phylum Pseudomonadota; class Gammaproteobacteria; order Vibrionales; family Vibrionaceae; genus Photobacterium; species Photobacterium sp. GSS17. The sequence continues at coordinate 2,334,561 of NZ_CP117517.1, forward strand.
AGCTTCAGATCCAGGTCTTTCCCCTGGCTCTGACGTACCTTACGAAACACCTCTACCGCCCCCAGCGCCACGAAGCTGCTGACATCCGGAATCCCGGCCTTTTTTACCATCCGTTCCAGCGTCAGGCGCATATTTGGTAAATCTCTCAAGCGCTTACTCTGATCCGATAACTTATACACCTTCTCTGATACAGCAACATCAATTGAGTGTCGAATCAGCTCAGAACAGCGGATTTTGTCTTGCAGGTACACATCCGTCACATTGTAATAGTTCACTACAGCGGTAGTGCTGCGCTTGACGTGTCGGAACCTTTCACACCCCTGTGCCATTAATTGAGAATCGAGCTGTTCACCACCACGAAGGTAAAGAGCGCGATCTGTGATGATGGCATACATGGCACCGTTGATAAAAACACCTGTACCACCGAACATTGAACGCTTCTCGAAACCACCAAATTCGTGAAGATAATTAAATAACTCTTCCTTAAAATCCTGCACAGTAAATCTCCCGTTAAACGTTATTTCCCTGGCAAAGCCCCAGTAACGCTGGACAATTTAGCGTCAATATCGTGACTTGCTTCTACCCTATACATATTTTTTCCATATGAAACAGAGAACACTTCAAAGTGGGATTCCAAACATATTATGGACCAAAAAATAAGCGTTATGGGACAAAATCGACCTTATTCTGCAACCGCATAAAACTGACAGATCACCTAAACTATTCAGTGAGCTCTTAGCTTTTTTTCTTATCCACAAACTATAAAGCCGTTGTATGCCAGAGACAGATAAACCGTTAGAAATTGCCCTTTTTCCCTCCTCATCTCATCTGTTACCGGATGGGAGAATGGATGTGACAATCTGCGAGGCACGGCACATTCAGATGCTGAAGGATTCGTTGGCTGGGGTGCGTCAATTTGCCGTCTGTATGCTCAACGAGATGGAAGAAGATAGCGATGTAAAAAAAATTCCGGCTATCGCAACCCTTTGTAAAGTGATCAATTTCGACCAGCTTGAAGGCGGCTTACTGAGCATTGCGCTGGAAGGAACCCACAAGGTTCGGCTGCTTTCGATCCGGGTAGAAGACGATGGATTGATGAGGGCAAAATGTACGTACTTCCCGAATTGGGACTATTTGCCTCTGGAAAGCAAAGACAATGAACTCGCTGAAAAACTTAAAGTTTTCTATCAGTCCGTGCCGGAAATTGGCGCCTTCTATCCCGAACCAGAGTTTGATGATTTATGCTGGGTTTGCCAACGTTGGATCGAAGTTTTACCGCTGGAAGTACATTACAAACAACTGCTTATCACCCAGGATTCCCCGCGCCTGACCGTCCGTTTTCTGCACAAGCTGTTCCTGACTGACTAAAAATAATTCATGCAGTTTTAAAAAGGTTTTTTTCATCTTTTTTTTCTGTCACTTACCATTAACTATGGCTAGAATAGCCTTGTTAAAACTATTTCTATTATTTCAAATGACTCATGTATCTTTCTTTTGGTTAAAACCTGAAAACGACAAGATAGTAAAAGGACTGGAGTCAGAATTTTGTGGCCTGGTCCAAAATGCCATCAAACAGGATAAATTAACCTTACCCCCGATCCCTAATGTCTTGATCAGGCTTCAGCAACTTTGTAAAAACGAAGACACCTCGCTGAACGATATTGCCGAGCTTCTGCTGGACGACCCCGGGATTGCGGCTTACATCATCAAAATCTCCAATACCATGATGTTCAATCGCCGTAATATTGTCTGCCACGATATCTACGCTGCCGTCAGCAGACTGGGGATGTACCGCGTCAGAGACATCATCACCGCAAAAGCCATTGAAGAATTAAAAACCCGCCACTTATTCTGCCAGGAAGGCAATCAACTACTGACACAAAGTGCAATTCGCTCCCGCCAGCTGGCTGCCACTATGGCACTCATCGCCAATGGTCTGGCAACTCACCCTGAATTTCCCAAAGCGGTTGAACCGGAGAAAGCCCTGCTGGCCGGCCTGTTTGCCGATATTGGTTTATTTAGCCTGGTACACGAATACCAAGCCTATCTCGACGGCGGTAACTATCTGGACCTGGATATCGCCAAATACGTTTTTGAACACAGCTGTCAGGAAGCCAGCATGATGATTCTTAAACACTGGGGATTTGATGATGATTATCTGGAAGTGGCATCAAATCGTCCGGCACCTTACCGTGCCACGATGAAAGAACATATCTATCTGGATATTGCCCGCATGGCGCACTATTTATTGTTATTCAAAAACAATGATGACGCCATTGATGAGCATCATGTCGAGATGGATTTGGCGGCTGCCGAAGTAATCTATGAACTGACGAACCTGCCGGATCCCGACTTTAACCATCGCCTCAAAACCGTGTTTAAAAATAGCGGCTTCTGATTTCCTACCCCACACCCTACTACCGGCAAAAATAAAGCCGGGAAAGGCTGAGAAAGCATATTGACCGTTTCTCAGCCTTGCTGATAAGCTGTTGAATTCATACTCTGTTTACAACTTATGCTGATTCTGGCCGCATTTAGCAGCGCATCCTCATCTGCTTATTGCCGGTAGGAATGGATTCTATCGTGCAGTTCAGCGTGAACACTGTTTAAGGACCCTCATGTTCTCCGGAATGCTTTACATCTTTCTGCCACTGGTTATTGGCTACCTGATCCCTGTTAACAAAGCGTCGGTGCTGGAATTCATTAATACCCAGACTACCCGCCTGATTCTGGTTATTCTGACCCTGATGGGGCTCAGTCTCGCGGGGCTGGATAACATCAGCCAGAACCTGAGCCAGATAGTCACTTACACTTTAGTATTTTTTCTGGTTATCAGCAGTTGCAACCTGTTGGTTCTACCCGTTCTCGATAAACTGTTGCCGACGTCTACCGAGCATACTCATCAGCAATTGCCTTTTCGGGAGATGATACTGGAATCCGTCAAACTGATTTTCGTGGTGGCCGGTGGCCTGCTATTCGGTTTAGTGAGCGGCATTGATTTAAGTTGGGTTGATCAGGCCAGTGAAGTTATCCTGCTCATCCTACTGTTTCTGATCGGTATCCAGCTACGCAACAGTGGCATGACGCTGAAACAGATTCTGCTGAACAAGAAAGGCATTTTGATTGCTCTGGCTGTCATTGCCACCTCCCTGCCCGGCGGACTACTGGCCGCTTACTTTCTGGATATGCCTTATAATCATGGGTTAGCAATGGCCTCCGGGTTTGGCTGGTATTCCCTGTCGGGGATTCTGATTGGTGACAGCCTGGGACCAGTCATGGGTGGCGTGGCCTTTCTTAACGAACTGCTGCGGGAGCTGGTAGCCCTGAGTATGATTCCCCTGATGATTCGCCGGTACCCCAGTACGGCTATCGGATATGCCGGTGCCACAGCCATGGACTTTACCTTGCCGGTCATTCAGAACTGCGGCGGGATCCGTTGTGTCCCTATCGCCATTGTTAGCGGGTTCATTCTGAGTCTGTTAGTCCCGGTGTTGATGCTGTTTTTCCTTTCGCTCTGACCGTTACTTTCTGGATACACCAAACGAACGAGAGCACATTGCTCTCGTTTTTTTTGGTGACGTTTCTTTTGATGATATTTGTGTCTGTTTACCAGCGACGCGGACAAGGATAACCCACAGCACACAGAACCTCTGAGTCAACTCAAGGTGTCCGCACCCTGCTTCGTCGATAAACCTGTCGCGCTCATCAGCATGCAGCCCATCCAGGAACAAGCTAATGAAATCGTCTCAACCTGGCATTGAGCCTCGCGGGAGCATACTCTTGTGTGTGGAGCCTGATAAAACGCAAACACCGCTGTCAGGCAGTCTAAGAGCCCTCAGAAAGAGTAAATGAAAAGAGAACATCCATCTAGGTCGCCATCATCCTAACCCTCTGAGACTCATAGTGTGAGTGAACGGTGCCTGGAACGCAGATATGAAAAAGGGAAGCCGAAGCTTCCCTTTTGTCTTTACTGTCAGATTAAGTAACTGCCGTATTAGTTATTACGGATCCACTCATCCATGTCAGATTTCAGGTTGTCAGATTTTGTACCGAAGATAGCCTGTACACCGCTACCTGCAACAACCACACCGGCTGCACCCAGTTTCTTCAGGCGATCCTGGTCAACGTTCTCAACCTTGGCAACAGAAACACGCAGACGTGTAATACATGCATCCAGGTTTGTGATGTTGTCTTTACCGCCGAAAGCCATAACCAGGTCTTTCGCCATGTCAGAACCTTCAGATGCTACACCGTTAGAGGTTTCTTCCAGCTCACGACCAGGTGTTTTCAGATCCAGCTTAGTGATTACTACGCGGAATACTGTGTAGTAAATCGCTGCGTATACCAGACCTACCGCAATCATCAGACCCATTTTCTGTGCATTACCAGACAGAACCAGGAAGTCGATCAGACCGTGAGAGAATGATGTACCGTGTACAAAGCCCAGCAGGTTAGACACGACATATGCTGAACCAGCCAGAAGTGCGTGGATTCCGTACAGTACAGGCGCAACGAACAGGAATGAGAATTCGATTGGCTCAGTAATACCAGTCAGGAATGATGTCAGAGCAGCTGACAGCATGATACCCATTACTTTCGCACGGTTCTCAGGCTTAGCACAGTGAGCGATAGCAATCGCCGCTGCTGGCAGACCAAACATCTTGAACATGTAACCACCAGCCAGCTGACCAAAGCCATTACCCGCAGCACGAGAAGCTTCATCAGCAACCAGGTAACAAGTCAGTACACCGTTCTGAGGTTCACCCGCTGCGTTCACACAAGAACCGGCTTCAAAGAAGAATGGTACGTTCCAAACGTGGTGCAGACCAAATGGGATCAGAGAACGTTCAACCACACCGTAGATACCGAATGCAACGGTTGGGTTCTGGTGAGCAGCCCAATCAGAGAATGCACCGATCGCCGCACCAACAGGTGGCCATACGAACGACAGGATGATACCCAGAGCAATAGCAGAGAAACCTGTGATGATTGGCACCGCACGTTTACCGGCGAAGAAACCCAGGTACTCAGGAAGCTGAATTTTGTAGAAGCGGTTGAAAGCCCAAGCTGCCACACCACCGACCAGGATACCGCCTAGTACACCAGTATCGATCTTTTCTACGCCCATCACTGTAGCCATTACGCCCAGTGTCGCTGTCATGATGCCGTAGCCAACGATAGCTGCCAGGCCAGCAACGCCGTCGTTATTTGTGAAGCCCAGGGCTACACCCACGGCAAACAGTAGGGCCATTTGGCCAAATACAGAGCCACCAGCCTGCTCCATCAGATTCGAAACGATATCTGGAATAAAGCCAAGGTTAGCGGCGCCCACGCCTAACAGAATACCTGCTACCGGCAAAACCGATACAGGCAGCATTAGCGCCTTACCGACTTTTTGCAGGTTAGCAAAAAGGTTCTTAAACATATTGTGCTCCTGAGTGAGGTTTTTAATTAGATATCAGGCCAGTATCAGCGACCTACCCCCGTAGTCGTGTATCCGATACGACCCTCTTTTTGAATACAGCATAAGTATAAGATGCGGCGCTAAATATAACTTGATGGCTATCAAAATTACCAATGCACCATGAAATATAATTTCAAAATAAAATATAGATCACAGTGAAAAAATTGGTTAAAAAGCAAGAAATCAAAACATAAGATACTGTTTTATATAAAGTAATCAAAAATTCAGACAGAACACAAGAACATGTAATTATCTTTCAATACTGTAAGCTATGTTACTTAACGTTACGAAATTACATTTCAACTTTTTTGTACATTTAATAAGCCGTTTTTCAAATTTGTTGAGTAACTTGTTTTATTCTGGGTGATTTTTAGCCTGACTCATAAAATAAAGACGAAAAAAAAGGAGCCAACGCTCCTTTTTTATTCTGTTACTGTTTTGCTTGCGAAAAAAGTGTGAAGAAGTTTTTCGTGGTGACAGCTTCCACTTCTTCAACCGAAACCCCCTTTAGCAAGGCAATATATTCAGCCACTTCGCGCACATAAGCAGGCTGGTTTTGCTTTCCGCGGTGCGGGATTGGCGCCAGATACGGAGAATCTGTTTCGACCAGCAAGCATTCCAGCGGCAGTTCACTAACAACGTGTTTCAGATCACTGGCTTTATTGAAGGTCACAATCCCGGAAATCGAAATGTAGAATCCAATCTCAATTGCCTCTCTCGCCATTTCCAGACTTTCAGTAAAGCAGTGCAACACACCACCGCATTTCTCCGCGCCTTCTTCACGTAGAATCTGCATGGTGTCTTCGCGAGCCATTCGGGTATGAATAATCAGCGGCTTGTTCAGTTCAACGGCCAGGCGAACATGCTGACGAAAAACCTCTTTCTGCTGCTCAGCCAGTTCAGGCTGGTAGTGATAGTCCAAACCGGTTTCACCGATCGCAACGACACGCTCATTTTGCGCATACTCTTTCAGCTTGTCGTAATCGAAGCCTGCTTCAATATCCAGCGGGTGCACCCCACAAGACGCAAACACATTCTCGTGAGGCTCAATCATCGCCATCATGTCAGGGAAACTATTGAGCGTTACCCCGACAGACAAAAAGTAATCCACACCGCGTGCTTTTGCCTTGGCAAGCACGTCATCAATGCCGGTATGAAGCTTGTCGTAATCCAGTTTATCCAGGTGACAATGCGAATCTACTAACACGTTTTTTCCTCAGTATTCGGTTCTTTGCACGCTATGCGTGCGGTCTGTCTGGCCGCATGTTACGGCTGGTTCATAAACCCTGTCAGCCAGTCGACAATCAACAGTTCCTGGTTCAGTCCGGTCTGTTGTTCAAGTTGCCGCAGCAGTGCATTCACTTTACGAATTTGGCTTTGCAGCAGAATCGGATCTGTCGTCGCGGCTGCTTGCTGCACCAACGGAAGCGATTCACAGTGAATCAGGTGCTCTGTTACCCCTTGCTGCCATTTCAGACAGTCCACCAAGAAATAACTCAGCCATTTCAGACTCTGATGCCCTTCTTCAACACACATGCCCGCAACGTCAAATACACCGAGGAAAGGCGGGTTCAGAAAACCAGCTAAAGTTTCCAGCAACTTACGGTAGCGGATATCCTGCCCCTGCTCGATGAACTGAAGCGTTGCCAGCGGTGCTCTCCCATTAAGGCGCACGGTTTCAAGCGGGATACTTTGCATCAAGGCACTTTCGACCCAACGGCGGGTATCCGCTTCTGCCGGCATTGCAAGCCGCCATTTATTGCATCGGCTGTTTATAGTCGGCAGCAAATTGTCCAGTGACGTAGCCATCAGAATAAACTGACAGCCCAATGGCGGCTCTTCCAGAGTTTTAAGCAAGGCGTTTGCTGCTGCCTCTCCCATCACATCCGCCTGTTCAATCAGTATGACCCGCTCTCCGCTCAACTGCGATGTTTCAACAGCCCAACGGTTACACTGACGAATCGCATCAACCCCGATTTGCTTACCATCAACCGGCGCGAGGTGGTGATAGTCCGGATGCGTGCCCGCATCAAATAGCCGACAGCTATGGCACATTCCACAAGGCTCTGTGATGCCATTCTGACACAGTACGGTTTTGGCCAGCTGTTTCCCTAACGCCTCACGCCCGCTGCCTGTCGGCGCGACCAATAGAATCGCATGGTGGAGGCGTCCCTGATCCAGCAACTGCTGCCAGTTTTTCCAAATGCCTTCCTGCCAGGGATACAACATATTACTGTCGCTCCAGCCATTGCTCGAGTGCATCGGTAATATCAGCGGTCACTTTCTCCAGAGACTGACCAGCATCAATGATAACAACACGTGGATCCTGCTCGGCCAGTTCAAGAAAACGGGCACGGGTACGATGGAAAAAATCAATGTTCATCTTTTCGATCCGATCCAGCTCTCCCCGGCCTCGGGCGCGCTCCAGACCGACAACCGGATCAATATCCATATAGATAGTAAAGTCCGGGCGAAAATCCCCCAATACCGTATCACGCAGCTGAGCCATGACGGTTTGATCGAAACCACGACCACCGCCCTGATAAGCCTGTGAAGACATATCGTGGCGATCACCCACGACCCAATGACCGCCAGACAGAGCCGGTTTGATAACATTTTCCACCAGCTGTGAACGCGCGGCATACAGCAGCAGCAGTTCAGCCATGTCTGTCAGCGGCTCATCCGGATGGCCTTCTTTCACCAGTTTACGCATCTGCTCTGCCAGAGGGGTTCCTCCCGGTTCACGGGTTGATGTGATATCCGAGATCCCATGTTCAGCCAGCACGCGGGTAACCTGCTTGATGGCAGTACTTTTCCCTGCCCCTTCAAGCCCTTCAATTACGATAAACTTACCAGTCATTGTTATTTACTTAGTGTTCTGAGGTAGTCACGAACTGCACGGTTATGCTCAGTCAGTGTTTTGGAGAATTTGTGGCCACCTTTGCCATCGGCCACAAAATAGTAATAGCTGCTTTCATCCGGTTTCACCGCCGCCAGAACAGACGCCTTGCTCGGCATCGCGATTGGCGTGGGCGGCAGGCCAAAAATCGTATATGTGTTGTAAGGGGTCGGGGTGCGTAGATCCCGCTTACGGATATTTCCGTCATAGCTTTCACCTAGCCCGTAAATCACGGTTGGGTCTGTTTGCAGACGCATTCCTTTATTGAGGCGGTTCATAAATACAGAAGACACCACACCGCGCTCATCATCCACCGCCGTTTCTTTCTCAATAATCGAAGCCATGATCAGCGCTTCATAGGGCGATTTAAGCGGAATATTTTGATCCCTGGTCTGCCAGGCTTCATCCAGCAGCGACATCATTGCCTGATAGGCGCGCCGCATCAGCTCAATGTCGGATGTTCCGGCAGTATAATGGTATGTCTCCGGCAGCAGGTATCCTTCCAGTTTCTCGATGCCCGAGGCCCCAATAGCTTTGGCAATCTCCGCTTCACTCATCGTTTTGCTGGCATGCTTCAGATATGGCGCCTGTGTCAGTTGGGTCTGCCAGTCAATAAAACGATCCCCTTCGATAAGAGTGATCGCAAACTGGTGCTCTCGGCCAGAAGCGATCAGTGCCAAGACATCACGCAGCGTCATCACTGGCGTGATCTGATAGGTTCCGGTTTTCAGCCTGACCAGTTCCGGTTCAAGACGCGGGATCCAGCGAGTCCAGGTTGACGGGCGAATGATTTTTTCCTCCGCCAACTGATTCAACAGGCCACGGAAAGATGTTCCGGATTTTACCGTGATCAGGACGTTTTCAGGTGTCTGCACCGGCAGATCAAGTGAAGACTTCACCTGCTGATACGACCAGCCCAGTCCGCCCGCAATGATCAGCGATAACAGCAAACAGGCGATCAGCAACTTTTTTAGCACGTGTACAACCTCTTATTCAGTGCATTGAGCAAGGTTCGCTCAGTGAACTGTTTTCCTTTAATTTCATTTACCGGCACTAACGCCATCAGGGCATTAGTAATAAAGACTTCATCTGCACAAAGCAAGTTATCGAGGGGTGTTTTGACAAATTCTAAACAATATCCGAGCTGCTTGCAGAGCTCGATAATATGGCGGCGCATTACGCCGTGTACCCCGGACATATCCAGTTCTGGCGTGAAAACAACATTTCCCTGGCGCCAGAAAATATTCGAAGCGATTGCCTCGACCACACAACCATTCACATCCAGTACCACAGCATCAAGCCAGCCATTTTGCTCAGCTTCGCGTTTCAGCATCACCTGCTCCAGGCGATTTAAATGCTTATGACCGGCGAGCATTGGCGACAAGGCTAGCCGCTGGTGGCAAACCCCCAGAGTGATCCCATCTGCCTGCCACTGCTCATAATGAACCGGCCAGGCAAAATCAGACACAATTACCGTCGTCTGCTGGCACCCCACTGGACTGTAGCCCCGGCCACCTGCACCACGGCTGATCAGAATTTTGATACCACCTTTATCGGCAAACTGCGCAGCTAGGCGCTCCACCTCAAGGGTTAGGGTTTCCCAGTCTGGCTCGGCTATCGCCAATACCCGAAGCGTACGTTGCAACCGGGATAAATGATACGGCCAGAGTCGGACAGCCCCCTGCTCCACCAGCATGGTGGTGAAGCAACCGTCACCGTACTGCGTCGCCCGGTCAGAGATACCGAGCGTGTCTCCCGCTTTCCCATTGATCAGTATCATGCCTAATCCCTGCGAATATGCTGAAAAAAACAGATAAAAAAACGGCCCGGTGGGTTACCACCAGGCCGTACTATGATAACAGGTACTATAATAACAGGTTATCGTTAGATTTTCTTAAACAGCAGAGAGCCGTTAGTGCCGCCGAAGCCGAACGAGTTACACAGAGCGTACTCCAGTTTCGCTTGGCGGGCTTCGCCTGGTACGTAATCCAGATCACAACCTTCATCTGGATTATCCAGGTTGATTGTTGGCGGTACAACCTGATCAACCAGAGTCAGTGCCGTGATAATAGCTTCTACAGAGCCAGCTGCACCCAGCAGGTGACCTGTCATTGATTTGGTTGAAGAAACCATAACTTTATCAGCCGCAGCACCCAGTGCACGTTTGATACCCAGCGTTTCTGCTACGTCACCCGCAGGGGTAGAAGTACCGTGTGCATTCACGTAACCGATTTGGTCAGCATTGATACCCGCATCACGGATAGCCGCTTCCATGGCCAGTGCACCGCCTGAACCGTCAGCACTTGGTGAAGTCATGTGGTAAGCATCACCACTCATACCAAAGCCAACCAGTTCAGCATAAATTTTCGCACCACGAGCTTTCGCGTGCTCATATTCTTCCAGCATCATCATGCCGGCACCGTCACCCAGTACGAAACCGTCGCGATCTTTGTCCCACGGACGAGATGCAGCCTGAGGATCGTCGTTACGAGTAGACAGCGCTTTTGCCGCAGCAAAGCCACCCATACCCAGCGGAGTTGATGCTTTTTCAGCACCACCAGCCAGCATTGCATCTGCATCGCCGTAGGCAATCATACGTGCCGCGTGGCCAATGTTATGCAGACCTGTTGTACAGGCAGTTGAAATAGCGATGTTCGGACCGCGCAGACCGTACATAATAGACATGTGGCCAGCGATCATGTTTACGATGGTTGAAGGAACAAAGAACGGGCTGATTTTGCGCGGTCCTTTTTCCAGCATTGCCTGATGGTTAGCTTCAATCAAGCCAAGGCCACCAATACCTGAACCAATAGCTACACCAATACGTGCGTTATTTTCTTCAGTGATTTCAATACCAGAGTCTTTTAATGCTTGCACGCCTGCTGCGATGCCGTACTGGATAAACAAATCCATTTTACGAGCATCTTTTTTCGACATGTAATCTTCACAATTGAAGTCTTTGACCATACCAGCAAAACGAGTAGCAAATGCGCTAGCATCAAAATGTTCAATAGTGCTGATACCGCTAGTTCCGGCAAGCAGGGCTTTCCATGAAGATTCAACGGAATTACCTACCGGTGACAGCATACCCATGCCAGTAACCACTACGCGACGCTTAGACACGATTAATTTCTCCGGGAATTGAGGATAAAACAGGATTCATAAGAAAAATCAGGCGGTCATGGTGACCGCCTGGAGGGAGTTCTTTAATTACTCAGATGCGCTAACAACGTAGTCGATAGCTGCTTGAACTGTAGTAATTTTCTCAGCTTCTTCGTCAGGAATCTCAGTATCGAATTCTTCTTCCAGAGCCATTACCAGTTCAACGGTGTCCAGAGAGTCTGCACCCAGATCGTCAACGAAAGAAGCTTCGTTCTTAACTTCAGACTCGTCTACACCCAGTTGCTCAACGATGATTTTCTTTACGCGTTCTTCGATGTTGCTCATTAATCTATTTCCTTAAAACAAGAATTCGCTAATGCGATTTGCTGTAGTTTATTCAATACTGCAAAAGTTGCAATACTCAACACGCTGGTCAAACCACGATTTTCAGTGAAAACAAATTGAGTTTGACCTGCATCATCAAGTTATGCAACTTTTTTGTTTAAATCATGTACATGCCGCCGTTGACATGCAGCGTTTCACCGGTTACATAACCAGCATCATCTGAAGCCAGGAAGGCAACAGCTGCTGCAATTTCACGCGGATCACCCAGACGGCCAGCCGGAACATTAGACAATGTTGCCGCACGCTGATCATCATTCAGAGCTTTAGTCATGTCAGTTTCAATGAAGCCTGGAGCAACCGCATTCACGGTAATACCACGAGAAGCCACTTCACGCGCCATTGATTTAGTAAAGCCAATCAGACCCGCTTTCGCTGCAGCGTAGTTCGTCTGACCCGCGTTACCCATGGTGCCGACCACAGAACCGATGCTGATGATGCGACCGTAGCGCTTCTTCATCATAGAACGCAGAACCGCTTTTGACAGACGGAAAATAGACGTCAGGTTGGTGTCCAGGATGTCCTGCCACTCGTCATCTTTCATGCGCATCAACAGATTGTCGCGAGTGATACCGGCGTTGTTCACCAGAATATCAACTTCACCGAACTCGTCTTTGATCTGCTTCAGAACCGCTTCAATTGATTCAGGAGAAGTGACGTTCAGCGCCAGACCTTTACCGTTTTCACCCAGGTACTCGCTGATCGCTTCTGCGCCTTTCTCAGAGGTGGCTGTACCAATAACAGTGGCACCGCGTTCAACCAGGATTTCTGCAATCGCACGGCCGATACCACGGCTTGCACCTGTTACCAGTGCAATTTTACCTTCCAGGCTCATTGTTATTCCTCTTTGCTTGGATTGAGGTGTCAGCCGCACAGGCTAAGGCTGCCCGGCTGACCCAGTATTTTTAGTCGCTTGTTATGTAGCGGCTTTTTATTTCGCAGCTTCCAGTGACGCCGGATCGTTAACTGCTGAACCGCCCAGTGAACGGCTGATACGTTTGGTCAGGCCAGTCAGGACTTTACCCGGGCCAAACTCCAGCAGTGATTCCACACCCTCTGCTGCCATACGCTCAACAGATTCCGTCCAGCGAACCGGGCCATACAGTTGCTTCACCAGCGCCTGCTTGATTGCAGCCGGATCAGTTTCCGTTGCCACATCCGCATTATTGATTACAGGTACTGACGGTGCATTGAACGTGATCTCGTCCAGAGCAACGGCCAGTTTCTCAGCGGCAGGCTTCATCAGCGCACAGTGAGACGGCACAGATACCGGCAGAGGCAGTGCGCGTTTCGCACCCGCTTCTTTACACAGTACGTTGGCACGCTCAACCGCTTCTTTATTACCCGCGATAACCACCTGACCAGGAGAGTTAAAGTTCACTGGCGAACAAACCTGACCCTGCGCCGCGTCTTCACACGCTTTCGCAATCGCGTCATTTTCCAGGCCAATGATCGCTGACATCGCACCAGTACCCGCTGGGACAGCTTCCTGCATCAGCTGACCACGCAGCTCAACCAGTTTGACAGCGTCTTTGAAGTCAATCACACCCGCACAAACCAGTGCAGAGTATTCACCCAGGCTGTGGCCGGCCAGTACGTCAGGCTGGGCACCGCCCTGCTCCTGCCATACACGCCAGATAGCAACAGAAGATGTCAGCAGCGCAGGCTGAGTACGGTGAGTCTCATTAAGCAGTTCAGCCGGACCGTTCTGTACCAGTTCCCACAAATCATAGCCCAACACTTCAGAAGCTTCGGCAAAAGTCTGTTTAACCACTTCAAACTGCTCAGCCAGCTCCGCCAGCATGCCAACAGCTTGTGAACCCTGACCAGGGAATACAATCGCGAATTTAGACATTCGAGAATCCTTATTTTGTGACTGAAACATTCAGTACTAAATAGAGGGAGACCGTCAGATGTGCCGTTTGGCCCACAGGCTCCCTCATTGAAACGAATTCGGTAGGCTAAGCCTTAAAATTTCACCAGTGCAGAACCCCAGGTGAAACCGCCACCAAAGGCTTCCAGCAATAGGGTCTGACCACGTTTGATGCGGCCATCACGGACGGCTTCATCAAGCGCCGTCGGTACGGTCGCCGCCGAGGTGTTACCGTGGCGATCAAGCGTGACCACAACCTGATCCATCGACATTGATAATTTTTTCGCCGTCGCGGAGATAATACGCAGGTTAGCCTGATGAGGCACCAGCCAGTCCAGTTCTGACTTGTCCATATTGTTAGCAGCCAGCGTATCTTTTACCAGGTTTGACAATTGAGTCACTGCCACCTTAAAGACTTCATTACCTGCCATGTACAGCCACTTGTCGTCGCTGAACGTCTGGCCATGTTCCGGTACCGCCAGGCTCAGCAGGCCACCAAAGTGACCGTCAGCATGCAGGTGGGTAGAAATAATCCCCGGCTCATCACTGGCACCAACAACAACCGCACCGGCACCGTCACCAAACAAGATGATTGTGGAACGATCTTCTGGATCACACTTGTGAGACAGCGCATCAGAACCAATTACCAGCACGTTTTTCGCCATGCCGGTCTTAATGTGCTGATCGGCAATACTCAATGCGTAGATGAAGCCTGAACACGCAGCGGCAATATCAAACGCCGGGCAGCCTTTAATATCCAGCATACCTTGCACCTGGCAGGCCGCCGATGGGAAAGCGTGGCTCGCACTGGTAGTCGCTACGATGATCAGGTCAATCTCGTCCTTGGCAATGCCAGCCATTTCAATGGCTTTCAGGGAGGCCTGATATCCCATTACCGCAACAGTTTCATCCTCTGCGGCAACGCGACGCTCTCGAATACCGGTACGAGCAACGATCCACTCATCGCTGGTATCGACCATCTGTTCTAAATCGGCATTAGAACGTACTTGTTCCGGCAGGTAGCTGCCAGTACCTAAAATTTTGCTATACATGAAGACTAATAATGCCTCTCGAGTAAGACTTGTTCCAAACGGTCACTGATTTTTATCGGTATCTGCCGTTTGACCTCGCAGACTGCTTCACCAATGGCATTGGTAAAGGCAGCGATATCAGCACTTCCATGGCTCTTCACCACAATACCGCGCAATCCTAACAGACTCGCGCCGTTATACTGGTCGGGGTTCAGTTGCCTGAGGCTCTCGAATAGGTCACGAAACAACCATTTAGCGACCAGACGCTTAAACGGATTGTCCGAAATGGCTTTTCGGATATTGTTTATAAATAGATTAGCCACCCCTTCGCTGGTTTTCAGGCTTACATTGCCAACAAAACCGTCGCAGACAATCACATCGGCTTTTCCGCTGTAGAGCTGGTCCCCTTCCAGATAGCCTATGTAGTTAATTTCCTTAGCGTCCGCCAGCATTTCTGCACATCGCTTGACGAGATCATTACCTTTGATCTCTTCTTCGCCGATATTCAGCAGTGCAACGCGTGGCGCCGCCTTCCCCTGCTCGGCCAGTACCGCTCCCATCACCGCAAACTGGAACAGCGTATCAGCATCGCATGACACATTCGCGCCCAGATCGAGTAACCAGGTTTTCGTTTCGTTTTGGGTCGGAATTGCGGAAACCAGTGCGGGACGATCCACACCCGGCAGCTGTTTGAGGATATAACGGGACAAGGCCATCAGCGCACCGGTATTACCGGCACTGATACAGGCGTCTGCCTGACCTTCTGAAACCGCCTCAAGCGCTGCCCGCATCGATGAGCCCTGGCTATGGCGTAATGCCTGTGACGGCCGGGTATCGTTGGCGATGACATTGTCACAATGGACAATCTTAATACGGGGATGGTTGGTTTGATTCAGGAGAGAGAGTTGCGATGTGATCAAAGTCTGATCACCAAATAACATGACTTTTAGCTCCGGGAATTGCAACAGTGCCTGCACGGAGGCAGGCACTGTTACTTGAGGACCGAAATCCCCGCCCATTGCATCAAGTGCAACGGTTAGACCACTCAAGGCTCAACCTTACTTTTTGATAACCTTGCGGCCACGGTAGAAACCGTCAGCAGTCACGTGGTGACGTAGGTGAGTTTCACCACTTGCAGAATCTACAGACACAGCTGCAGTTGTCAGTGCATCGTGAGAACGACGCATACCACGTGCTGAACGTGATTTTTTGCTCTGTTGTACGGCCATTAACCCTACTCCTGTTAAAAATTACTTACTTCAAGTTTTTCAATACTGCAAACGGATTCGGACGCTCATCAGCAACGGGGATCTCACCAAAAGTCATGTTTCCGCTGGCTTTGCAGTCAGCTTCATCATGCATAGCGACTTGTGGCAATTCCAAAATCAACTCGTCTTCAACGATTTGAATCAGATTGATCTCACCATTTTCGTCGACGTCAGCCGGCTCATAAGCTTCCGGTAAATCATCTGCACCCTCTCGGTTGAGGAGCGGACTATAACAGAATTCAACACTATATTCGTGTTTGAATTCTTCCTGACATCTCTGACAGGTTAGCATCACTTCCACATCCGCGCGGCCTCGCATGAATGCAATATGACGCTGGTCCAGGTCAAATGATAAGGTGACGTTTGCATCACGTGTTACGCTCTGTGTTGACTCGGCCAGACGCTCCAGTAACTCGGCTTTGATGATGCCATCATAATCGAGTTTCTTTTGAGCGGCGCGAACCGGATCAACTTTAAGCGGCAATTTTACCTTTTGCATAGGGCGCGAATATTAGCCTTCTAATCAGCTTGAGTCAAAGGAAATGTGCTCGAATTAACAGCATTTAAGCTAATTCGAGGGTGCCATTTTACCTGCAGCGCAGTCGTCACCACCACTTCCGCCAATTTGATGGTAAATGCCCGCCAGAGAATGACCCGTTACGGTTTATTCAATGCGGTCAAATTACCGTCAACTGTCTGGTGAGATACCAGTCTCTCACCAGACTCACCTTCATTATATAGCCATTTATGCTGATGGCACGTAGACTATCTTCAATCAATTTCAACCGGAAACCCGTCATGACCCAACCCTTGCTGCTGGCATCGACTTCGCCTTTTCGTCAGGCCCTGCTGGAAAAACTCCAGGTGCCCTTTTCTATCGCCAGTCCTGACTGCGATGAAACGCCTCTGCCCAACGAAAACGCTGAGCAGTTGGTTCGCCGTCTGGCCGAAGGGAAAGCCAAAGCCTGTGCAGCCAGTCATCCTGACCATATCATCATCGGGTCAGATCAGGTTTGCGTCATCAATGACAAGATCATCGGTAAACCATTGACCGAAGAGAAAGCCTGCCAGCAACTAAAAGACGCCAGCGGCCAGGTGGTTACCTTTTATACCGGCCTCTGCGTTTTTAATGCCCGAACCGGTGACAGCCGCGTTATCTGTGAACCTTTTCATGTTCACTTCCGCCAACTGAGCGATGAAGCCATTGCCCGCTATGTTGCCAAAGAGCAGCCGCTGTACTGTGCTGGCAGCTTCAAATGCGAAGGGCTTGGTATTGCCCTGTTTGACAGGTTAGACGGGCGAGATCCCAATACCCTTGTCGGCCTGCCGCTCATCGCCTTGTGCGATCTGCTGCAAACCCAGGGAATCGAAATCCTTTAGAGCTACGAATTACACCCACTCTCGCCTATCCGGCTAGGCTTCACCTGTTTGGTTTGAGGCTGTGGTTGTGGTTGTGGTTGTGGTTGTGTCAGTCAACCACTGATATAAACCCCAAACAAATAACGGCAGCTTTCGCTGCCGTTCGTGTTTGAAGTGCCACCTACGACCGATTTGGCATTACAACGCCAAACTGGGCAAATCACACCACTTTCAAGCCAGAGCCTTACATCAGAAAGGAGCTCAACCACCCCTCACGCTGATTTTCGGCGCAATTGCTCGATGGCTTTCACCAGCATCGGCTCCATCGGCGCACTGATATCCATCTTTTCATCCGTTTGAGGATGCGTGAACTGGATATTCGCAGCGTGCAGGAACAAACGGTTTAGCCCCACCTTCTTTGTATACGCATCAAAACGCGGGTCACCATAGCGGTCATCCCAAGCAATCGGGTGCCCAGCATACTGACAGTGAACACGAATTTGGTGCGTCCGGCCGGTTACCGGGCTCGCCTGAATCAGGGTCGCCTGCTCCAGTCGTTCAATAATTTTAAAACGGGTGTCAGACGGCTTACCGTTCGGGTTCACCCGAACAATACTATTTACCTCATTTTTCAGCAGCGGTGCCGTCACTTTTTTACACGAAGCCTTCCACTCGCCCATTACCAGCGCATAGTAATATTTCTGCACGGTTTTCTGGCGGAACTGCTCCTGCAGCTTACGCAGTGCAGACCGCTTCTTAGCGACCAGCAAAATACCGGAAGTATCCCGGTCGATACGGTGTACCAGCTCCAGGAAACGCGCATCCGGACGCAACGCACGCAAGGCTTCAATGGCACCGAACTTCAGTCCGCTACCACCATGCACAGCGGTACCTGACGGTTTGTTC
Source organism: Photobacterium sp. GSS17 (assembly GCF_028621875.1). NCBI lineage: Bacteria > Pseudomonadati > Pseudomonadota > Gammaproteobacteria > Vibrionales > Vibrionaceae > Photobacterium > Photobacterium sp. GSS17. Next base: position 2,352,865 of record NZ_CP117517.1, read on the forward strand.
AGAATCAGCATGTGATCATCTTCATAGATAATGCATGATTCCAGCTCCGCCACTTTATCCAGCTTAGTACTGACCGGCGCCTGTTCTTCCCTCTCCGGGACAACGACCGGAGGTACCCGAACCAGATCCCCGTCTTGCAGCTTGTATTCCGGTTTTATTCTTTTTTTGTTTACCCGCACTTCCCCTTTACGCAGAATCCGGTAAATCATACTTTTTGGTACATTTTTTAGCCGCGCTCGAAGAAAATTATCGATTCGCTGGCCTGCAAAATCATCAGAAATCTCGATGAACTGCACTTTTGGTTTATCATCTTTCATGGGTTTCATTCTAACATGCCTACAAAGCAGATTGCCGCAAAAAAGTCACCCTGCTATGATTGGCGTGCACAAGTGGGAAAAAGTGCCTACTTTGCTAACAGGGTGTGCAGAATACCACCCACCTGACTACTTTATATACCGCTCTAACGAATAACGCAGCATGTGGCGTAAGACGTTCACTTCCTTGGAGTGTTTTTTTGTTCTCTTTGTGACGATTTTTCTATTGGTGTGAGAGATACCGCCGTGATTACCGGTGTGCCAGCTGTACATTTACCGATCTAACCATCCAGGTACAGTTGGATAAGACGTGTTGCCATTAGCACCCCTGAAATTCCAGCCGTGAGGTTGCATGAAAGATCAGACTTGGGGTCGGGCACCACCAATACCAAACTTGGCGCTGAGAGAACGAGCACAACGAAATAACGAGTAAAATATAATGAAAAGAATGTTGATCAACGCAACTCAAAAGGAAGAGTTGCGCGTCGCATTAGTTGATGGGCAGAAGCTCTTCGATTTGGATATCGAAAGCCCTGGCCACGAATCTAAAAAAGCAAATATCTACAAAGGACGCATCACACGTATCGAACCAAGCCTGGAAGCAGCGTTCGTTGACTATGGTGCAGAACGTCACGGTTTCCTTCCTCTTAAAGAAATCGCCCGCGATTACTTCCCTGCTGATTACACTTACCAAGGCCGTCCTAACATTAAGGAAGTCCTGAAGGAAGGTCAGGAAGTTATCGTTCAGGTAGACAAAGAAGAGCGAGGCAACAAAGGCGCCGCGTTAACCACGTTTATCTCTCTGGCTGGTAGCTATCTGGTTCTTATGCCGAACAACCCGCGTGCAGGTGGTATTTCCCGCCGCATCGAGGGTGACGAGCGTACCCAGCTGAAAGCTGCACTGAGCACATTGGAACTGCCGCAAGGCATGGGCCTTATCGTGCGTACAGCCGGCGTGGGTAAATCAGCAGAAGATCTGGAATACGATCTGAACTACCTGCTGAACCACTGGGATCGCGTAAAAGACGCAGCAGACTCAGCACCAGCACCGTTCCTTATCCATCAGGAAAGTAACGTTATCGCTCGTGCTATTCGTGACTACCTGCGCCGTGACATCGGTGAAATCGTCATTGACAGCAAGAAGATTTACGACCGTGCCCGCGAACACATTCAGCAGGTACGTCCGGACTTCATGTCTCGCGTAAAACTGTATGAAAACAGCGATACACCACTGTTCAATCATTACCAGATTGAGAATCAGATCGAATCAGCCTTCCAGCGTGAGGTTCGTCTGCCATCAGGTGGTTCTATCGTTATCGACCCAACCGAAGCTCTGACCTCTATTGATATCAACTCCGCCCGTGCAACTAAGGGTGGCGATATTGAAGAAACCGCTCTGCAGACTAACCTGGAAGCGGCCGATGAAATCGCTCGCCAGCTGCGCCTGCGTGACTTGGGTGGTCTGGTGGTCATCGACTTCATCGATATGACACCAGTACGTCACCAACGTGAAGTAGAAAACCGTCTGCGCGAAGCCGTCCGTATGGACCGTGCCCGTGTTCAGATTGGCCGCATCTCACGTTTTGGTCTGCTGGAAATGTCTCGCCAGCGCCTGAGCCCGTCTCTGGCAGAAGCGAGCCATCACGTTTGTCCTCGTTGTAGCGGTACGGGTGTTATCCGTGACAGTGAATCACTGTCGCTGTCCATCCTGCGTCTGATCGAAGAAGAAGCCCTGAAGGATAACACCTCTCAGGTACTGGCGATTGTGCCAGTGGCTATTGCTTCTTACCTGCTTAACGAAAAACGCCGTTCTGTTCAGTACATTGAAAAATCGCACGATGTGCGCGTGATCATCGTACCGAATGCCGATATGGAAACGCCGCACTTTGAAGTGATTCGTGTCCGTACCGGTGATGAGCATGAAACACTGTCTTACAACCTGCCTCGTGCGATTGAAGCATTGCGTGAAGCCGAGTCGAACGAATCGCCTCAAGAGCGCCTGACCGTGAAGAAGCGTGAAGAACCTGTTCTGCAAGGTTTCAGCGCGCCGCAACCAAAACCGGAAGCCAAAGCGAAACCGCAGGCGGCTCCTGTTGCAAGTGCGCCAAGTGAAACCAAGCCAGGTATTTTCAGCCGCCTGATCACCGCGATTGCTAACTTCTTCTCGCCTGCCACTGAGGCAAAGCAGGAAGAGAAACAAGACAACGGTAAGCGTAACCGCCGTGACCGTCGTGACAACCGTCGTCCGGACAACCGTCGTAACGAGCGTCAGGAAGGCCGTCGTCAGCCGAAAGAAGGCACTCGCCGTAACCGTCCTGAACGTCAGGAAGCGGACAACAAGCAAGTTGCTGAGCAGCGTGAACAGCGTATGTCTCGCCGTCGTAACGAGAAGGCGAAAGACAAACCGGAACAACAGCAACCACAGGCTAGCGATAAGCAAGCAGCTCCGCAGCGTAAAGAGAAAGAGCAAAAACGTCAGTCACGCCGTGAAGACATTCAAGCTCAGAAACAGCGCCGCACTGAAGAGAAAGCACCAAAGGCTGCGAAACCGGCCAAAGCTGAAAAACCTGTTGTGGAAGAGAAGCCTGAGCAGGAAAAAGTCGCTAAGGTGAAACAACGTCGTCAGCGCCGTGACCTGCGTAAGAAAGTGCGTCTTACTGATGATGCCGAGCAGACACAAGAGCTGATGCTGGATGCCGTACAGGACGCGAAAGATGCTTCGCCACTGCAAGCAATGGGCACAGAAATGGCAAAAATGGCCAAGTCTGAAGAGATTGTTGAAGAAGCAGCGGAAGAAGCTATCGAACAGGACAACGGTGGTCAGGAAGGTAACGGTCAGCGCCGTAACCGTCGCTCACCGCGTCATCTTCGTGCAAGCGGCCAACGCCGTCGTCGTATCCGTGACACCCGTCCGGAAAAAGATGAAGACGTTGAAGGCATCGTAACGGAAGCTGTCGGTCATGCGGTTGAAGAAGCCAGCGATGTTCTGAACGATATCGAAAACGTGATTTCTGTTGTTGAGAAACCAAAGGCGGTTCCTCGTCTGCACAGCGGCGTGGCTTCACCAGAAATGGCAATGGGTAAAGTATGGCCATCTGCGTCTAAAGAGCCGGTTGTCGCTCTGGATGAAGAAGCTGTAGTGGCAGAAAACGTAACGGTTACAGAAGCAACGATTGCACAAGAAACGGTTGCCGTGACTGAAGCATCGGCTGTACCGGCACTGCGTAGCGGTGTAGCGTCTCCAGAGATGGCAATGGGTAAAGTCTTCCCACTGCGCTCAGAGGTGACGGCTCAAGCGCAACCAACCGAAGCGCCTGTAGCAGCCGAGCCGGCCCGCCAGGAAGCCGAGGTGACTACCGTTGAGGTTGTTGAATCAGCTGCAACTGAGGCGACTAACGTGGCTAAAGACGTTACGGTAGCCGAAGAGCCAGTTAACGCTGAAACAACCACGGCGGATGCTGAGGTTGCTGAAGCCGTTGCTGCTGCACAAGCCGCTATGATGGGTATGACAATGCCTATGGATGCTGAAGCAGATGCAGTCGCACCGGTAGCTGAAGCACCTGTTGTTGTGGCAGCAGTGAAAGAGCAAGTGACGGCGAATACACCTCGCGGTAACCATGCTGTTTCTCCGATGACCAAAGCACCAGCACCATCAATCGCAGCGGAATCAAGCATCGTGGCCATCGCACCAATGCGTGAGCCTCGTGTACTTGGCCGTCAAGGTGGCAGCCAGGGAGCAAGCAACCGTGCAACATCGCCAATGAGCAAACCGACTGCAGAATAAGCCGTCTGGCTCTCACCTGCTGGTACCATCCGGCAGGTGACGATGAAAGTACCCATAAAAGCCATGCCTTAAACGGCATGGCTTTTTTATTGCCAAATGTTTGTAACAACGGTGCCTCCGGCTATCGTGATTTCTCCTTTACGGCTTGAACTCACAACGAGCACACCGCAGACATGCCCACTAACTGAAAAATCACACGTTTTTCAAAATAAACGTAATAGCCATCAAGCTTTTTTACATTCCGAGACAAATCTTGCTAAACAAGTTGAACAAAAGTTGAACCGAATCACAGATTTCTGTAGGATCACGGCCTTTGTACGCTCTTTGTCATCACCAGACCCAAAGCAAATCGAATCATCATGTTTGAGTTCCCACAATTTTCAAGACAGTCAGTCAAAAATGACGTTCTTTCAGGGCTGACCGTTGCCCTGGCTCTTGTTCCGGAGGCTGTTGCCTTCGCTTTCGTTGCCGGTGTCGACCCAATGGTCGGCCTGTATGCCGCGTTCATCGTCGGCCTGGTTACCGCGGTTCTTGGCGGCCGCCCGGGTATGATTTCCGGTGCCACCGGTGCTATGGCCGTTGTCATGGTCAGCTTGGTTGCCGAACACGGAATCCAGTACCTGTTTGCTGCTATCATGCTGGCGGGCGTATTCCAGATCCTCGCCGGTGCCTTTAAACTGGGTAAGTTCATCCGTATGGTTCCTCATCCGGTCATGATCGGTTTTGTGAATGGTCTGGCGATCGTTATTTTCCTCGCTCAGCTTGGCCAGTTTAAAGTACCGGATGCAACCGGGGCGCTTCAGTGGATGCAGGGTACCCAACTTTACCTCATGCTGGGCCTGGTGGCCCTGACGATGGCCATCATTTACTTCCTGCCTAAACTGACCAAAGCTGTTCCGTCTTCACTGGTTGCAATTATCACCGTTACCGCGTTGGTACACGGCCTGGGCCTGGATACCCGTACGGTGATTGATTTTGTCCGCTCGATGAGTGGCAATGCCGACGCTACTCTGGCAGGTTCACTGCCGACGTTTGCGCTGCCTGAAGTTGGCTTCAATCTGGAAACCTTGAAGATTATTCTGCCGTACTCTCTGATTCTGGCAGCCGTTGGCCTGATTGAGTCGCTGCTGACGCTGACCGTGATTGACGAAATGACCGGAACACGCGGTCAGGGGAACCGGGAATGTGTCGGCCAGGGCTTGGCTAACGTGACCTGTTCGGTGTTTGGTGCAATGGGTGGCTGTGCGATGATCGGCCAGTCAATGATCAACATTAACTCCGGAGGCCGTGGCCGTCTGTCAGGCATCACAGGGGCCGTGGGTCTGCTGCTGTTCATTCTGTTCGGCTCTGATCTGATTGAAATGATCCCGCTGGCGGCGCTGGTTGGTGTGATGTTCATGGTCGTGATCGGCACCTTCGAATGGGCAACCTTCAAGCTGGCACGCAAGGTACCAAAACATGACTTTTTCGCCATCATCCTGGTGACAGGGGTCACTGTGGCGTTCGACCTGGCACTGGCAGTACTGGCGGGTGTGATCTACTCTGCCCTGGTTTTTGCCTGGGAACATGCCAAGCATATTTTCGCCACCAGCCACACCGATGAGAACGGCTCGAAAATCTATGAAGTGAACGGTCCGCTGTTCTTCGGCTCAGTTTCTCATTTCCTGGACCTGTTTGACTCAAAAAATGATCCACAAGACGTGATCATTGATTTTGCTCAGTCGCGTGTTGCTGATCACTCAGCAGTCGAAGCCATTGATACCATCGCCGAGCGCTATGCCAGCCAGGGTAAAACGCTGCACATCCGTCACTTAAGTCCTGAATGTCGTTCCCTGCTGAAAAAGGCCGGAAATCTGGTGGAAGTTAACCTGATGGAAGACCCGACGTACAAAGTAGCGACCGATACTCTGGGCTAACCAGCCACGATAGTCGTTTTGTGGTTCTGGTTTTCTGGCGATTTTTTCTGGCTCTGGATTTTTGGTGCTGGTTACCTCGCGCAGAAAGATGTTAACAGCTAAATCAAAACGCCCGCGTAATGCGGGCGTTTCATTGCATATTACAGACGTGAAGAACATACCTGAGCGATCGTCACGAAACGTGAACGCCACTCAGCGAATCGGCAATGTATCCAACAGCGCTTCAGCTGCGTCTTCCACTAAGTCCAAAACATGTTCAAAGCCGTGAGGGCCACCGTAATACGGGTCTGGAATTTCGGTGACGCCGCTGCGGCCATACGCCATAAACAACTTCACCTTGTGTCGATAATCAGCCGGACAAATGGCCTGAAGATCCCGTAAGTTAGCGTTATCTGCCGCTAATATCAGGTCAAATACTTCAAAATCCTCAGGAATCACCTGGCGGGCACGCATCCCAGAAAAACTGTATCCCCGAGCTTCCCCTGCTGCACGAGAACGCGGATCAGGCAACTCTCCTGCGTGATAGCCTATTGTCCCGGCAGAATCAATCTCCATGGACAGCCCACGTTCTGCCACTTTAGTCCGTAATACCGCTTCAGCCGTCGGTGAACGACAAATATTACCCATGCAGACGACCAAAACCCGTTGCACCATACCCTCTCCTGTTACCCATTAAGACCCATAGCCAGTACCTCAGCAATAGCAGTTTGCCTGCCTATCTTCAAGCCTGCCCGCCAATCCTGTGACTGCTGCTGAAAATAAATTCATCAATAGCTTCGCACGGCCTCAACACTACCCTATCCTTCATGCCTTAGATCTCAAATGCCAGATGCTCCCCGTGACATAGTAGACCGGATGAATATACCGTGTCAGAGCAACAAGTTCTGGGGTTAACATCTGCGCGGAAATCTCAGCCTGCCGCGAAGTGACCGCTAAACAAGTCCAGCCACAGGCCAATGCCAGATTTAAAAAACAGAAGAGTGAAATATTGAAAATCACAGCTGAAATTGATGTATCCCGCCAAGAGCACGAAACAATTACTCGGTTGCGAAATGCCGCATTCCCCGAACATCAGGTAGCACGTTCTTATTACAAGCAATTACCCCATATGCGAGTGACGAAATACCGGGATGACACGCTTGTCGGTTATATGGGGCTGGATTATCGGGTCATCAATGTCGCTGAGACCCCACTAAAAATACTGGGGATTATTGATTTTTGCATCGACGCGAATTATCGGGGAAAAGGTATAGGCTCAGCGATGTTAACTGAACTCAGCGATTATGCCAGAACGAAAGATGTTGACTTCATTATCCTGATTTCCGATTTGGCAGCCTTCTATACACGTCACGGTTTTACCCAAGTCAGCGAGCCAAATACCTGGTTAAGATTACATGAACATCAAAATTATGGTGTGGCGACTGAGCATGTCGACGATCTTTTCATTAAATCGATCAGTGGCAAAGTCTGGAATAACGGCTCAATCGACTGGCTAGGTTATATGTATTAATTGCTTTTCACCGACACCCTATTTTTGAACTTATTTTATTCGATTGAATCATCGTTCGACGCGGTATCGTCATTTACATTGCCCAAGCCGCTAAAGACACTTTTTTAATCTTGATCACAAATACATGAGAATAACTTTCATTTATTTCTTAACATATTGTTACACGAAGCATATTATTGCGTTATCCATTCATCCAATGAGAAAGAAATGAAAAAGTTAGTGCTGTTTTTTCACTGCCTGGCAGTGATGCTCCTTTCCGGCTGTGTGACGACCGGCGCAAAATTTGATAACTCTGTAAAAGTCGACAGCGATAAAAGTGCCCTGTATCTTATGAGACAAAGTAAATTTGTTGGAGCACTGATTTGTCGTCCCGTCATCATTGATGAGGTTGAAAAAGGCTGTCTGACAAATGGCGGCTTTCTTCGCGTAGACCTTGAGCCTGGTGAGCATGTCATTACGATGCCAAAGGTAAATCGTAGTGACTGGTTTAAAGAATTAAAAGTTAACGGCACATTTAACCCGGGCAAGATCTATTATCTGGAATGGACCGGAGAACTGGTCAATCTCAATGTCTTACCCATGGGTGCTCTGACAAACGTCGAAGGGGAAACCCAAAGCATGCTTATCGAGCACACTGAAAGTGGCGCACTCTCTATTCTTAAAGGTTTAAGAAACTCGAATTAAGTGACTCAAGCTCAACGCTAACACTTTTACCGCCAATTTTTGCAGGATTCAAACGCCACATACGCTTGGCTGAATCCTGTTTTTCTTCAATATTGTCCCTTTCTCAGATCACCGCCAATATAAATGCGTTGAAACATTCAGGTTGCAATACAGGGATTCACATAGCTGCCACATATCCGCTACACTGGCCGTATTCGATTTTCTTGGCGGCTTAGTCTTAATTATTCCTCAGCAGTCAGCCAATGAGTGTTGATTATCTTCAATAGTCCCCATGCGTACATTGCACCAACATGGAGATACGCCGCGGTCCACTGTTATAGCACCGTTGAACTACCAGATGTGATGATTCCGCACCCTCGATGGATAAATGGGTTGCACAGGAGCTAGCCAGCGATATGAAAAAAGAAACTTGGTTACCGACCACTGACTCTACACACGCCAGACGTAAATACAAGCAGCACACTAACAAGCTTACTTAACAAGCTATATATAAAAGTAAAGGATTAACATGGAAGTCTCATGCCACTGTGGAAATATCACCCTGAAAGCGAACTATAAGCCTGAAGAAGTGGGTGAATGTAATTGCTCGATTTGCCGCCGTTATGCCGCATCATGGGCGTACTACCCACCGCAAGAAGTGGTGATCAGTTTTGCAAAAGAAAAGTCAATATTCTACATCTGGGGTGACAAAGAAGTTGAGTTCCACCGTTGTCACCTCTGCGGCTGCATCACGCACTATAAAACCACACCTCAATGCGCTTCCCAGATAATAGCGATCAACATGAAAATGGCTGACACCGAATTACTGCAAAGTATTCCGGTCAGAAAAATTGATGGGGCGCAGTATTAAGCAACGGGTGCCGCAACAACCGGATAATGTTATCCAAAGCGGCAATCAGTTTGCACCAACAAAACGGAAAATGGATAACCAGCATTATGCGCCACTCATTAAGAGAAAAAATCATCGACGTTTGTACAAAAAAGATCGCGAAGAAAGGAGAAAACGTGGGGGTTTCTTTTTATGCATTCTTTGCCAATAAAAACGATGACCCGGAATTACTGATGGAAGCGGCGACTTGGTGGATACACACTCATCAGCTGGATCATTTTGAAAAAGCGAGGAAGATTATCACTATGGTAGAAGCTGGCCGTTAACGACTACGGCAATTAAATACGCTCAATGCTTCTTTAATTATTCACAAAGCAGCCGAAGGAAGTGCTGTCACATTTTTACTGAAAAGGGAAAAGATGAAACTGTACAAAGTCACACGCCAGCATCGAAGTGAATACCCTCACCCTATTCATTTTGCGAAAGGCGCCACATTGTTCGTAGGCGAAGAATATCAAGGTCAGGAAGAGTGGCACAACTGGTTTTATTGCCGGACTGAAGACGGTGCAGCCGGATGGGTTCCCGAGCAAATTTTCAAAAGAATAACCAATGACACGGCCATTGCACTTAAAAGCTATACCGCGCGGGAATTAAACGTGGATGAAGGGGATACACTGTATGGATCAACCCGTATGAACGGTTGGATATGGTGTGAATTTCCAAATTGTAGCAATAAAGTCGAAACCTCTGGCTGGGTACCCATCGATAACCTGACAGATGCATGCACACTCACTCAGTGCTGACACAGAAAGCAGGACAAGCAAAAAGTGATCGATACCAAAACCATGACCAGCCGATCAATTAAAACACAGGCAACCAATAATCGGTTTTTAGAAGATCGTCTTCCTGCCCCCAAATACCCACGTTGCGAATAACTATTCGTGATTCGTCTTACATTCCGAGGGATGCGAACTTCGTATACTGCCAGAAAGAAGTTATTTACATTCATCTCAATTAAGTCAGCCTTGAGAATTTTATGCTTTTAAATAAAACAATAAAAAGAGAAGTCGAGTCACTACGGCGACAATTACAGCAAGAACGAGAAAACCACCAAGCTGAAATCCAGGAACTTAATGCTGAATTAAGCCAGCTTCACCAGAAACTCGATCTAGAAAAACAATCCAACACTTTAGAGATTGCTCTGCTGAATTTACATCTGCGCGGCAGTGGAATGCTAGAAACGATCCGTAATGGCTTAGCCAGCAGCGCGGAGAGTCTGGAGCAAGAAAATGAGGCACTAAAAGAGCTTGATGAAATGTTTTCTCAAACTCATCAGGCGTTAAGACGGCTCACTTCAAGAGCGGAAAAAATCGAACAGCAGGCACAGGAGAGCATGGAATCTGCCATTGTGCTGGACAACACGGCCAACGCTATCGGAAAATTAGTCGGAATGATTCAGGAAATCTCATCGCAGACCAACCTATTAGCCCTGAATGCCGCCATTGAAGCCGCACGGGCCGGTGAAGCAGGACGTGGGTTTGCCGTGGTTGCCAGTGAAGTCAGAAACCTGGCCGGTAAAGCTCAGAGCGCCAGTTCGGATATTGAATCACTGGTCAATCAGGTACAATCGCAAACTGACGGCATCAAAAAATCAATCAATGAAAATCGTCATTGCGCCGATGATGTTGCCACATCAGCGACACAAATTGAGGTCGTAGTTTCTGACGTACTCACTAAGTCTAAGCACATGCAGGAAGTGATTAGAGCTGCATCCACAAGGGCTTTTCTTGATACGGTGAAACTTGATCACACGGTCTGGAAAAACAATGTCTATAGCCAAATCGAACAGCGAAACTTTGCCTCTGTCCTGAATGCCCATACCGAATGCCGTCTGGGCAAGTGGTACTTTGAGGGCGCGGGCATGGAAAAATACAGCCATTTACCGAGTTTCAGCAAACTGAACCCGCCACACCAGTTAGTGCATGATTCCGGTAAAAACGCATTACATGCAGGGTTACATCAGTCATCACAGGCACTACTCCAGCATATTGAAGCCATGGAAAGTGCCAGCGATGACGTGGTACAGGCTATTGATCGATTACTGGATGATGTTCTCAGCGAGTACTGAGTATTCGTCCTGATCATGCCCGTTAAGCTAAAGCCGTCTCGAGACTGTAAATAATTCTGTGAGACGGCCTTATGAAACAATTCGGTACAGACCGGAGCAGGTAACTTGTATTAGTTCAGGTAACTTGCTCTAAACCTGCTTACAACGACAGTTAAAACAATACGGTTCAGACCATTTGTTACACTGATTTCTCCGCTACCTGACGGATGTGCGCCGCCACACTGGCTAACTCGGCATCATCAGCGCGATGACTATCATGGGAAGAAAGGTAGCCTTCATATTGCTCAAAGTATTTGTCAGACACTGATTCTACCGGTTGGAAACGGGAATCATTGCCTGTTCCGTGCATCGGGAACAATTTACTGTGCAGGTGATCGACGCCGTATCCTTCAAAAAACATACCGGTCCGTGCGACATTATCGAAGGATTTATCCAGCAATCGGGCAACCTGTTTAGTAGCCAACACCAGTTTGCTCAGCACCTCATCCGATTGTTCAAAGGCGTAACTGCCATGATGAGCTTTAGGAATAACGACAGTAAACCCTTTGGTATTGGGGAAAATAGACAGAAATGCCAGATGGTCTTCATCTTCCCAAACTTTATGACACGGTGCATTCCCGGCCACGATCTCACAAAATATGCAGCTCATTTAATCCTCACTTCCTGTCATTTTTACAATTATCTCTAACTAACGGCAACTAAGCACAACCCTGTTCTGTGTGGCCAGTATCTGGCTGATACTGCGTTTTACCGTGTTCTTGTCTCGGTGCTCATCCGTCTCAATATGCACCAGAATATAAACAATACCAAGTGTATCAGCGGTTTTCATCTAAGTGACGAGAGTCTGAATTGAAACGGCCTTGCTTCACCAACCCGTTACGTTCAGTTAGCTGATCGCTTGACTTACATCCACCGACGCTCTCAATGCTCAATGCTCAATGCTCAATGCTCAATGCTCAATGCTCAAAAATGCCTTATCCGGAGCAGGAATGGCGGGAGAAAATCGTTAATCACTCCTATCTCCCCCTCATATCCATCCCTTTGTATTCCCACAATATCACTGGCTATTATTATTGCCCTGGCGGCTCCTTTTATGATTATTCCGACGGTGCATCTTGTTATTCTTTTTACGATATCGCTTTCTTACGGGATAGCTTTCTCACGATATAGATTTCCCTAACCATTTTCAGTACCTTACAGCTACTTATCGCATCGCCTTCAGCCAGGAACCTTCATGAACAAGCAATGGCAGACCTTTCTCATCGCATTAGCCTTTTTCACCCGCATCCCGATACCAGCCGATACCCCCTATTCACCGGAGCGGTTGAATCAGGCCAATCGCTACTTTGCGCTGGTTGGGGTACTGATCGGTTTGTGCAGCGCGGCGGTCTTCTGGCTGAGTGCGAATTTTCTGCCGGTTTCCGTCGCAGTATTGCTGGCGATGGGAGCCAGCTTATTACTGACCGGCGCATTCCATGAGGATGGTCTGGCAGACGTGTTTGACGGGTTTGGCGGTGGTTGGGATGTGGCGCAAAAACTCACCATCATGAAAGACTCCCGGCTGGGTACATATGGCGCTGCCGCTCTGTTCATCAGCTTAGGGCTGAAATGGACACTGCTGACCGAGCTGGCGACACTCAACATTGAACTGGCCGCTACCGCATTGATTGTGATGCACGGCCTGAGCAGGGCCATCGCCGCCAGTCTGATATTCAGTTATCCCTATGTCCAGTTGGATCAGCAAAGCAAGGTGAAACCGCTGGCGACTCAGCAAAGTCATCAAGATTTGTGGGTTTTAATTTTTACCGGTTTGTTTATATTACTGCTTTTACCGCTATCGACAGCAATCGGGGTTACCGTTGCACTACTGCTTGTCCGCCACTTGTGTGGCCGATGGTTTACCCGGCAACTGGGTGGCTACACCGGAGACTGTCTGGGTGCCACACAGCAGCTTGCAGAAATCGCGGGTTATCTTGTGTTATTAGCAAGCCTCTCATCCTAACAAACGGAATAAGGTTCTCATGGCAGACCAGAATCAGAAAGACGAACGTTACAAAGCCCGCCAGCAGAAAATCAAAGAAGAAGTTGATGCACGCGTCGATGCGGCCCAGCAAGAAAAAGGCCTGTTTTTGATCATTACCGGAAACGGTAAAGGCAAATCCACCAGCGGCTTTGGCACTATCGCACGCGCAGTTGGCCATGGTCAGAAATGCGGCGTCGGCCAGTTCATCAAAGGTACCTGGGACTGCGGCGAGCGTGCACTGCTGGAACAGCACGGTGTAAATTTTGCGGTCATGGCAACCGGGTTTACCTGGGAAACCCAGAATAAAGAGGCAGACACACAGGCAGCGCAATCAACCTGGGCTGAGTGTAAAAAAATGCTGGCTGACGACAGTTACGATGTGGTTCTGCTGGATGAGCTGACTTACATGGTGACCTACGGCTACATTGAGCTGGAAGAGGTCTTAGAAGCCATTCAAAACCGCCCGGCCATGCAATCAGTGGTTGTAACCGGACGTGGCGCACACCGCAGCCTGATTGAAATGGCGGATACCGTTTCGGAAGTTCGCAATGTCAAACACGCCTTCGAAAGTGGTATTAAAGCCCGTAAAGGCGTTGACTGGTAATAATGGGATACCGGTGCAAACTTGTGCCGGTTACTACCTGCCCCGCTGAATTTCACTTTATTCATCAAGCATTGAACTCACTGCAGGCTGCCGGTAAAGAACACTCCTGCAGACGGCGGCCTTTCTGTATCCTGGCTCACCAGCCTTTCAACCACACTGTTTCCCCCTGTAACGTAACAGAATCATTCCAGTTTTCCGGCAAGCTTAATATAATGAAATCATTATCTTGCTAAAAGGATTGACCATGTCTTCCCAGTTACCGCCGCAGTTTACCCGGCCCTTTATGAAAATCTTCCATATTCTGGAAGCCATTCTGCTGGTTGCGATTACCCTGGCAACCCTCGCAGCCATGGTCAACGAGTTCATTCACGTGTACGTGAACAAGCAAATTCAGCTGACAGATATTCTGCTGATGTTCATTTACCTGGAAGTACTAGCCATGGTGCAGCAATTTGTCACCAACGGTAAAATCCCGGTTCGTTATCCGATTTATATCGCCATCATGGCGATCGCCCGATACATCACACTCGGCATGAAAGAGTTGGATGGTATTTATGTTGTCTGGCTGGCCCTGGCAGCCTTTATTCTGGCCGCTGCCACGCTGCTTATCCGTGTCGGGCACCATTACTGGCCGTATGAGAAGCTCACTGATCCGGCAAAAAATCAGTCGGAAGACTGACAAAAGCGGATCACTACAGCCAGACGCGAATACGGATAAATCCAGAAAGCCACCAGATAGCTGAAAACAAAAAGGGAGTGTCACTACACTCCCTTTTTCATTAAGCCTTTATAAGGGCGTTTGCCCGGTCTGCCGTTCCGCGATATTCACGCAGTGCACGATATAAAACAGAATTTATCCGGTGATTGTCTCAGAACGTTATATCAAACAGCCGAAATGAATGAGCAAACAAAGAGCCATTACTCCACCCGATGATATCAAGGGTTATTTAATCTGCCTCACATCGGGCGACACGCTCTTTGCGGTGCTTCTTTCGGTAGAAATCCAGCGCTTTCTGTAGTGCTTTGTCATGCATCCTTGCCCGTAGCACATCCAATTCAGTCTTTTTCATTATTCACCTCTGTTGGCACTTTCGGGGCGGCTAAACTGCTGGAGGTCATACCCTAAAAATCAGGATCGCTAATCACCAATAAACCGCTACAGATTGCTGACTGCACAATCTATACGAAGCATTTTATGTCTTATTCCCTGAAACGCGGCTGAAGAAAAGGAATTTCGTTTGGCGCGTTTTTAATCACTATAGCTATTTGCTGTTATCAGAGCACACCTTTATTCTGAAAAAGCATGAATCTATGATTGCTTTTAAAATTCAGCATGAATATCAAACAATAATCATAAAAAAATGCCAACAGGATCAACCTGATGGCATTTGGTATCTGAGACTTAGTTGCGATTAAACAACAATTTGAGCGATGGTATAACCTATTGCACACGCCGAGATCACACCAATCAGGCCCGGCATCATAAAGCTATGGTTAAAGTACCACTTACCGATTTTGGTTGTCCCGGTCACGTCAAAGTTGCAGGTCGCGATGTCTGACGGATAGTTAGGAATAAAGAAATAGCCGTACGTAGCTGGCATCAAACCAATCAACAGAGCCGGATTAAGTCCCATCGCCATCCCTACCGGCAGCATCATACGCGCAGTAGCCGCCTGGCTGTTCACCACCACCGAAACGATGAACAGCGCCAGTGCGAAGGTCCATGGGTATTCCTGCACCATTTCGGTGATGCCCGATTTGAATGACGGCATCGCGTACTGGAAGTAGGTATCACTCATCCAGGCGATACCAAAAATCGCAATGGCCGCCACCATACCAGATTTGAAAACCACCCCTTCCGGGACTTTCTGAACATTTGTGCCTGTTACCAACAGAATCAGACCACCAAACGCCAGCATCATCATCTGGATGACGACAGACATCGGAATCGCCTTCTCATCGCCAATAGTACGGACTTCCGGCACCATCGCCACAAACACAATCGATATCAGCGCCAACAGGAACAGCAGCACGGCATGCTTGGCCGACGCCGGCAGAATTTCGTCGAGCGACGTGGACGTGGTATTCAGGATTTTGTCTTTCCACAGCGGATCACGCAGACGACGCTGATACTCAGGATCGTCTTCCAGATCAGCACCACGGCGCAGGCTGTACAGCGACAGTAGCAGGGTACCCAGCAATGTTGAAGGCACTGTCACCATCAGGATCGTCAGCAGGTGAATGCTTTCCTGAACACCGGAAAGTTGAGCAAGGTAATAGACCACTGCGGCAGAAATTGGACTGGCAGTAATCGCCAGCTGCGAAGCCACAGAAGAAGCGGCCATTGGTCGCTCCGGGCGGATGCCGTTTTTCAGAGCCACATCCCCGATGATCGGCATGATGGAATAAACCGCGTGACCGGTTCCCAACATGAACGTCATGGTGTATGTCACCAGCGGACCGAGGAAAGTAACACGCTTTGGATTACTGCGCAGGATACGCTCAGCAACCTGCAACATATATTTCAGGCCTCCAGCGGCTTCCAGAATAGATGCACAGGTCACCACGGCAAGAATAATCAGCATTACCGTGATTGGCGGGGAGGTGGGCGGCATTCGGAAAACAAACACTTCAACCAGCAGACCGAGCCCCGACACGACGCCCAGGCCGATACCACCAAACCGGCTACCGGTATATAACACGAGAAGGAGGAATAAAAACTCCAGATACAGCATACTCGCTATCTCCCTATATCGAAAAATGCATATCCCACAAGCGGGATAATAATTAACCTTTTAATCAGGACGACAAGTATACTGAGCGAATTAAATCACTGGCTATGCGAATCCACCTAGTAATTTCAGCAACTTACATTTATGTGACAAATGACGGAAATTTGCTTTCTTTCCACCCATTTTATTCCACAGGATGAATACTATTGAGAAACCCGTTATTTACCTCTCCGCAACAAACCGGGCATCCATTGGTTGTTAAATCACTCATCCGAATATTTATCCAGCATTGGATACACAGAACGTTCAGTCCTCATACCATCCAACCCACTTACCGCTGACTTCTTGCCAGAACCACCACACAAAAAAGACGAAGGCCGCAATACGGAACCAATGAAAGGACGTCAAAAAGAAAAACCCGGCTCACCAAGGTTTACCGGGTTTGTCATTTGACCGATTGTCAGCCGTCGCTCAAAACGAACAGTTAATATCTATGACATATCGCTCATCGTCATTCATGATCGTTAGTTGCTGGCAAATGTTACCGGATGAGGGCACTCCGAGACATGGCACAAATTAGCATCAATATCCTGATTTCCCAGCAATCGCAACCACAGTGCCGGCAGATGCTTCGGTTTAACAGGCGGCGTCGGTAGCTGAACCGGATCGGTCAGCAGCCATTCTTCGGCTTCATCCTGTTGCGCGAGCGAGAACTGAAACGGCATGTAATCAAGAATGCCTAAACGCAGGTCCGTTACCACCAGTGTGTTATCACGCTGCTCATATTTCACAAATCCCGCACTAAAGTGCTCGATCATTTGCAGGTAGTTGGATCGTTCCTCAATCGGCCAATGGCCACGGTTTTTGGCAATAAAATCGACCTCGGTGTTTTTATCCAACAGTGAGGTCAACCCTTCCCAGTAATAAGCGCCATCGTGAACAACAACACGCCAAAGCAGGGTATTAAACGGCGTTGGAGTAATAAAGACCGGTCTTTCAGCCAGCGGGGTGTCCGCCAGTTGCGTTTCAACGCGGTGCGATACCAGACTGTATGCAACCAGCGACCAGATCAGATACACCGACGAGATCGCGACACCAACCCGACACAGTTGCGCCATTTTATCCCGCCACATCAGACTGGCGGCCAGACACACCAAAAGAGGCACAGTGTAGAGCGGATCGATAATAAAAATACTGGATATCGCGACCGGTAGCGCCAGCGGCCACAATAACTGCGTGCCATAACTGGTAAAGGCATCCAGCAACGGATGGGTAATCAAACACGCCGCAACCAGCAGCCACAATCGGGGCAACCCCATGCGAGTGGGCTTAACAGTTTGCCATATCCAGCTGAGCAAAAATGAAAACGGCAGCAACACCAGTAATGAATGGCTGAAGCCACGGTGGTTGACCATATCGGAAACCGGATCGCCGTAGCTGATTAGCACATCTAAATCCGGAATCGTGCCTAATGCCGCCCCGGCCAGCAAGACTTTCGGCGAGCAATTTCTACCCGCAATCATTCCGGCCACCGCTGCTCCGAGAGCAGCTTGGGTCACTGAATCCACTTCAACTCCTTATTAAGGCTGTGTTTAATCACACAAGATTATGAAAACCGGAGCGTACCATACCAGATTTTGCTCTCAGACAATATGTAAAGCGTACCCGCCAGACGCATTCGTTTACAAAAGTAAAACTTGGGCGCGGCTCGCAGTTAACCTGTCTGGAATTCGCTAGGGTGGATAAGGCAACAACCATTCACTCAAGCTATGCAGTCTTAGCTATTCACTCTTAGAGGGGAGATGAGATGCCAACAAAAGTGTCTGAATACATGACGCCGAAAGTCATTACTGTTGAGCCACACACCGGGTTGAGGGAGGCATTTTTCATGATGAAAGATGAAGCCATCCGCCACCTGCCTGTGGTGGACGCGCAGGGTGAGCTGGTCGGCATTGTCAGCGATCGGGAACTGCGTCGGCCGGGCTGGGTTGATGAAACCCCGGAGATTGGTCACGAGTATCAGCTAACGGATGATTTGCTGATACAGGATGTCATGTGCACAGATGTCGTATCCGTCCATACCTACGACACATTGTCCAGAGCCATTGGCACCATTCTGGAACACCAGATCGGAGCGGCACCGGTTCTGAACAAATCTGGCGAGCTGGTTGGCATGTTGTCTGCCGTCGATTTACTCAAAGCGTTTCAGGACAGCCTGGAGCATCAGAAAACGCAGAAAAAGAAAAAAGCCTTTGTCTAATCCTAAGGCTTCCTCAACGGTCCTAACCTCGCTGCCGTACTCTGTTTTTCATCACAGCAGCAAAACATTGATACAGTACAAACAACAAGGCCTGCAGATGCAGGCCTTGTATTGATATCAACTTGAGCCCATTCAAAGCGAACCTCTCGCTCTCGTTGAACAGTCCTGAGTTTAAACAGCTCTTCATTGAGCAAAATTAGCTGAGCTGCTATGCGTTGAACGATGCTTAGTTAAACAATGCTTTGATCAACTTAGTTGAAAAGCCCTTTCAGCAGCTTGTCGGCCACGTCTTTAACGCCTTCATCTTTGGCTTTGTCACCCAACAGTTTCTCCAGACCGCGCTCAACCTCTTTCTTGGCTTTCTTCTCCAGCTCGTTATTCTGCTTCAGCAGCATTGCCAGATTCAGCCCGAATTTCGGCTCCGTCCAGTTACCTTTCACATCAATCGGCACAGTCAAGTTAGCCACTTCATCAATGTCTTTACCGCCCTGCCCTTTGCTGGTTGCCACCAGAGAGGTGTTGATCAGGAAGTTGAGCTCTTCAGACATCAGGTTGGTCGAACCCTTGCCATCCACCCGTAACAGCGGTGAATCGACATCGATGTTATCGGTTGAGGCCACCCCATTGCCTACCTTGAAAGTCGCTTTCATGGCAGAGAAGTCCGTTTTACGCTCTTCTTCGACATAGTCGGCTTTCTTGCCTTTCAGGGTCGCACGCGCTTCACGGATCATTTCAGGAATGTTTACACCGTAGATCGCGCCATCAGCAAAGCTAATCGCCAGTGTGCCGGCAACGTTCTGGCGAATACGATTTTCCGACAGACCTGTGCCTGACAGGTTAACACTGATATCGCCCGTACCGGCCAACACATCGTTTTGCGCCACATCCATCAGCAATGGGTGAACCTGAACGCCTTTGATTTGTTTGTTCACTCGGTAAGTTGGCAGTTTGCCGTTCGCATCCAGCTTCGCGGTAGCGTGAATACTGCCCTGATACAATTTGGCATCCAGCGATGACATGTTCAGCACACCGTTTTTGATGGTCAGTTTCAGCAACACATCGCTCAGCTTGGCATTTGCGGCTTTGAATTTGCCGATTGCTACATTCGCTGCCAAATCAATGGTTTTCAGTGCCGACAGATCCGGCTCTGCGTCCTTATCTTTGGCCGCTGCCGGAACCTGCGGTTTCTGGCCACCTTCAGCCGGTGTTGCCGCCTGCTCCTGTGCCGATTTTTCCGTACCCAGGAAGGCATCCAGATCAATGTTGTCTGAGGCCAAATCAATGCGAATGACTGGCACATTGGCAGACTTAAATGAGCCTTTACCAGTCAACGACAGTTCATCGATATCCGCCGCAAGGTTCGCCAGAGTCGCCTTCTGCTCTTTCAGCTGATAAGTCGCATCGGTTTTCAGGGCTACCTTCATTTCCGGACGCGGCAGTACCGCCCCCTTCAGGTCGGCTTTCATATCCAACGCTTGTACATCAACAACAGTTAATGCTGGATCCATTTTCAGGCGGGTCGAGCCTTTGGCATCGAACGTCAAATCCGGAATCTGACCTTCTACCGCGAACTCGATCGCCGACCATTCCCCCAGTTTGAACTGATCCATCGCCAGGGTAAAACCACGAATGTCGTTTTTCGGATCATTAACTGCAGCTTGAAGACTCAGCTTTTTCAGCTCAGCCGTGTCCATCGCTTTGGCAATCATCAGCTCAGTATTGCCTTTCGCCTGGAAGTTCAGTTCACCGTTTTTGCCCGTTACGTCAAAGCTGGCTGCGGTCCACTCACCGGGCGCAAAGCGATTCAGTACAAAGTCCAGTTTGTCGACCTGTGTCAGCGTACCGGCTTTATCGTCACGAATCACTGCACTGGCATCCACAATTTCAATGCCTTCCAGTGACAGAGCCCATGCTTGCTTCGGCGCATTGGCCGTGTCTTTAGCCGTATCCTGTGCTGAGGTGTCAGCTCCGGATTCGTCTTTTGCCTGTCCCAGGCCATCCAGGTTGCTCTTACCTGATTTCAGCGTTTGGATAAATACCCGGCCGCCGTGCAGGCTGACATTGCCAATTTCCAGCTGATTTGACAGTAGCGGCAATACCGATACTGACAACTCTGCACGGTCAAAACGCATCAGGTTTTCTTCCGCAAACCCTGCCGAATTACGGAATTCCGTTTTTCCGATATCCAGCCCCACGCTTGGGAAAAAGCGCCAGCTGATATCCCCGTCCATTACCAGCTCACGCCCGGTGGCTTTCTTAACCTGCTCGGCAATCATTGGCTTGAACTGATTTGGGTCAACCAGTGCCAGCAGAGCTGCAATGCCGATCACCACGACCAGCACAATTGCCAGTAAGGCAAATAAAATCTTTTTCATTGAATCCCCATTTCAACAGCGCATTTCAACGAGAAGCCTAAACGTATCTCTCTGATAAAGACAAATAATTTTGCTGTAAGTTTTCTGAACCATAAAAAAACAGGCAGCGGATGCTGCCTGATTGAAAGGATTGATTATACACGAAACAATTATGCGCGCAGTAGCTTACCAATGTGGGCTTTCAGTACATCGATCGCGATTCGGTTCTTACCGCCGCGAGGCACGATGATGTCTGCATATTGCTTAGACGGTTCAATGAACTGCATAAACATTGGACGAACAGTTTTCTGATACTGTGCCAGAACAGATTCCATTGTACGACCACGTTCCGCCACGTCACGCTGCAGACGGCGCAGCAGGCAGATGTCCAGCGGCGTATCCATAAATACGCTGGCGTGCATCAGTTCACGCAGGCGAGGATCCGTAAGCAGCAGAATACCTTCCAGAATGATCACCTTTTTCGGCGTCAGAGTGGTGGTTTCTTCCATACGAGTGTGTTCGCTATAACTGTAACGAGGAACTTCAACCGCTTCACCGTTAATCAGCTTTTGCAAGTGGTCGCAAAGCAAATCGTGGTCAAGGGCATTTGGATGGTCGTAGTTCGTCTTAACCCGCTCTTCCATGCTCAGGTGACTTTGATCGTTGTAATAACAATCTTCCGTGATAACACCGATCTGATGATCGCCTACTTTTTCTTTTAGCTCTTTATAAACTGTACTGGCGATCAGACTTTTACCGGATGCAGAGGCACCTGCAATACCGATAATAACGCATTGGTGTGAGTGTTCAGACATATCAGAAAGCACCTGTGAAACAACTTAGCGAGGTGAAAAATACCTGTCTAAACAAAACACTGCTCGCATCGGGATGCCCGGTACATTGTTTGAAACAGGTATAATTTGGCATAAATAAACCGCCTGATTATAGGCAGTTGTGGCCGCAGATGCCAGTAAAAATACGGCTTCCGCGGCATTTGGTCAGAATGTCTGCAACTTAGAAAAAGCAATCGGTTACATGGTGCGAATGGTAATTTGCTCCGCCACCGGGGTACCCTGCCAGTACAAACGGCTGGCCACATTTCCGGCCAGTTCAATGTAGGTTTGTGCCTGCTCAGACTCCGGTGAAGCCGCTACCGTCGGCTTACCCTGATCGATATCTTCCCGAATTTTAATATGCAACGGTAACTGGGCCAGAAGCGGGACCGCATACTCTTTGGCCATGCGTTCTGCACCACCGGTACCAAAAATCGGTTCATGGTGACCGCACTGGCTGCAGATATGGTAACTCATGTTCTCCACTACCCCGACAACCGGGACATCCACCTTATTAAACATACTGACCCCTTTGATCGCATCGGCCAGCGCCAGATCCTGCGGCGTAGTGAGCACCACCGCGCCGGTAACCGGGATCTGCTGTGCCAGCGTCAGCTGAATATCGCCGGTACCCGGAGGCATGTCGATAACCAGGTAGTCCAGATCCGGCCACCAGGTTTCCATCACGATCTGCGACAATGCTTTGGACGCCATCGGTCCCCGCCAGATTGCGGCATTCTCAGCCGGCACCAGATACCCTATAGAGTTGGTGTACAAACCACATGACTCGACCGGCAGCATGTGCTTGCCGTCCGTTGACTGCGGTTTCTCGTCGGTTGCTCCCAGCATCATCGGTACTGACGGGCCATAAATGTCAGCATCCAGCAGACCCACTTTGGCGCCCTGCGCCTGCAAGCCCAGCGCTAAATTAACCGCCGTTGTGGATTTACCTACGCCCCCTTTAGCCGAACTGACAACGACAATGTTCTTCACCCCGCGCAGTGGCTGTTTCTCACCGGCAGCCAGCGGCGCAACCCGGCATGAGAGGGCAAACTTCGCTTCTGCGGGAATATGGTTGGCCTGCTGCTGACTGAAAATCCATTGTTCCAGTAATTCAACAACCGTGGCGGCGGCAAAGGGGAACACAACGGAAATCGTACCGGTTGCCGAAACTGACACCCAATTAGGTGTATCAGCCCACTCTTCGTGAAGCCAGGGATGCTCAAACTGATTAAGCCAGCGGGTAATGTCTGCGACGCTCTCAAATCGGATCATTGAGTCACTCATGGTTATTTAGCGCTCCATTTTTACTCTTTCTTTTCATCCTATCACCAATGAAAAGCCTACGCTTCTGGTTTACCGCCATAAACCTCAGATCCTCCTAGGCAACAGGTTATCCATCAGGTAGTATTCAAGACTACGTTTTTATTACCCATCATGAGCGAAATAAGACACTATGGCTGCAAATCCAAGAAAAATTCTGGTGACCTGCGCCCTACCGTACGCTAACGGTTCGATCCACTTGGGTCACATGCTCGAGCATGTGCAAGCGGATATCTGGGTGCGCTATCAGCGCCTTCGCGGCAACGAAGTTCATTTCATCTGTGCAGACGATGCACACGGTACTCCAATCATGCTTAAGGCCCAGAAGATGGGTATGGAACCTGAGCAAATGATTGCCGAAGTGAGCAAAGAGCACCAGGCTGACTTTGCTGGCTTCGATATTAGCTTCGACAACTACCACAGCACGCACTCTGATGAGAACCGCGAGCTGGCGTCTTTCGTTTACACCAAACTGAAAGAAAACGGCTTCATCACCAGTCGCACCATTTCTCAGCTATTTGACCCGGAAAAAGAAATGTTCCTGCCGGATCGTTTCGTTAAAGGGACCTGTCCGAAGTGTAAGGCTGAAGACCAGTACGGCGACAACTGTGAAAGCTGTGGTGAAACTTACAGCCCGACTGAGCTGATCAATCCTAAGTCGGCAGTTTCCGGCGCAACGCCAGTAATGAAAGATTCTGAGCACTTCTTCTTCGACCTGCCTCAGTTTGAAGGCATGCTACAGGCGTGGACCAAATCTGGTGCCCTGCAGGAAGAAACCGCGAATAAAATGCAGGAATGGTTTGAATCCGGCCTGCAACAGTGGGATATCTCGCGTGATGCGCCATACTTTGGCTTCGAGATCCCAGGTGAAACCGGTAAATACTTCTACGTATGGCTGGATGCACCAATCGGCTACATGGGCTCATTCAAAAACCTGTGTGACAAACGCGGTGACCTGAACTTCGACGAGTTCTGGAACAAAGACAGCTCAACGGAACTGTACCACTTCATCGGTAAAGACATTGTTTACTTCCACAGCCTGTTCTGGCCTGCAATGCTGGAAGGTGCGGGTCTGCGTAAACCAAGTAATGTGTTCGTTCACGGCTACGTGACCGTTAACGGTGCCAAGATGTCAAAATCTCGCGGTACTTTCGTTAAGGCCAGCACTTACCTGAAACACCTGGATCCGGAATGCCTGCGTTACTACTACGCGGCAAAACTGAACAGCCGTATCGACGACCTGGACCTGAATCTGGAAGACTTCACCCAGCGTGTTAACAGTGACGTGGTGAACAAGATTGTTAACCTGGCTTCCCGTAATGCCGGCTTCATCAGCAAGCGCTTTGACGGCAAGCTGTCTGACACTTGTGTCGAGCCAGAACTGTACGCAGAGTTTGTTGCAGCGTCTGACCGTATTGCAGAGCTGTACGAAACACGTGAGTTTGGCCGTGCTATCCGTGAAATCACCGCACTGGCTGACAAAGCGAACCAGTACGTTGACGAGAAAGCACCATGGGTTCTGGCCAAGGAAGAAGGCAAAGATCAGGAGCTGCAGGATGTGTGTTCTGTGAGCCTTAACCTGTTCCGTGTTCTGATGACTTACCTGAAACCGGTTATGCCAAAACTGGCAGAACGCTGTGAAGCCTTCCTGAATAACGCCCTGACATGGGAAGGTCTGGCACAACCGCTGACCAACCATGAAATCGCTAAGTTCAAAGCACTGTTCAACCGTATCGATCCTAAGTTCGTTGAAGCGATGATCGAAACCTCGAAAGAAGAAGCAGCAGCGGAAAAAGCGGCTGATGAAGCAGCGTCGGCTAAACCAGCCTCAGCGGGTGCGCTGGCAGAAGAGCCAATCGCTGACGAAATCGAGTTTGATGACTTCGCGAAAGTAGACCTGCGTATCGCCAAAATCATTGCGTGTGAAGCCGTGCCAAAAGCAGACAAACTGCTGAAGCTGCAGCTGGATCTGGGCGGCGAAACCCGTCAGGTCTTCTCAGGCATCAAGTCAGCTTACAGCCCTGAAGATTTGATTGGTAAGTACACTGTCATGGTGGCAAACCTGAAGCCACGTAAGATGAAATTCGGCATGTCTGAAGGCATGGTGCTGGCTGCTGGCCCAGGCGGTAAAGACCTGTGGCTGCTTGAGCCGCACGAAGGCGCACAGCCTGGCATGCGCGTCATGTAAGTCGACGCCCGGTTACCTTTAACCGGTAACCTGTTGTTATGAACTATCGTTAAAAAAAGGAGCCTTCGGGCTCCTTTTTTATTCTCCCGCCATTTGTGCGGGCTTACTTATCCAAATCTGGCTTGCTGGCTCCTGTTAAACCTTAGAGCCACTCTAGCCCAAATGCTGCAGAGCTTTCGTTTCGCCCCTACGCAATCATTTCTGCATTGTGAGCCTTGAAGCTTCCCTTTCACTTCAACCCACCAGCATCAGCGAACACTGTATGTTTGTCTTTGTGCCTCGCGTATATGTGCATTTTCGCTTTTGGGGATTTGCCGTCAGTCTGTATGTTGGCAACCCGCCAGTTTTGCGTCTTGATCGGTCGCGACCATAGTGACAAGGGCGCAGGTAGACTTTTTAATGCGTCCCTTTACACAGAAGGCTTCCTCTTAGTACACAAGTTTGCACACAAGAATAAGTATGCAACTTAGCGCACAAAATAAATACGCCGCCGCCAAAACCTATTAAGTGAAGACAAATCCTTTTTAACCAATAAGTTACATATGAGCACTCGAATTCAGGGAGAGGCTATCAATATATGCTCTGCAAAAATGTTAACAGCGTAAAACTCTGAAACCGATCCTCATCACACCAAACCGCAAAATCAACGTAAAAATTACCTTCAATCCAATTCACGACATAAAAATCGAGCTATTATTATCACCAAGGTTAAAATTTGGTTAAAAACATTGTTTTCAGCACTTGTCGTTATTGATAAAAGTGTGATCTAAAACATACCTTTGATTATTAAACAGCATTTTACTTCGCATTAACACCAGAACTGCTGTTAACCTGCTCCGCACTCTGACGAATGACTGACAGAGTGAATAATTATAAGGAGTGTTCTTTTCATGCAAACTCAAAAGAAAAAAATGTCCCTTACCGGCCGAGTCATTCTCGGTATGGTGCTGGGCATCCTGACCGGGTTTATTATTCGTTCCCTCTTTTCTGAAGATTCTTTTGTTCACGAATATATTGTTAACGGCCTGTTTGAGGTCGGCGGGGCTATTTTCATTGCCAGCCTGAAAATGCTGGTTGTGCCTCTGGTCTTTGTTTCTCTGGTTTGCGGTACCAGTACCCTGAAGGATCTCAGCACGCTGGGCCGTTTGGGAGGAAAAACGCTGGCCTTCTATCTGGCAACGACAGCCATTGCCATTACTCTGGCACTGGTAATGGGTAACCTGTTCCAGCCAGGGGCTGGTGCCGATCTATCTGCGGCGACTACCTTTGCCGCGAAAGAAGCCCCATCACTGGGACAAGTGATTATCGGCATGTTCCCGACAAACCCAATCAGTTCAATGGCGAACGGTAACACACTGCAGATCATCGTATTTGCTATTCTGTTTGGTATTGCCATCAGTGCTGCGGGCGAAGCGGGGGAACGTATTGCCGGGGTTTTTGCGGACCTGAACGAAGTCATCATGAAGCTGGTTGCGCTGCTGATGCACGTGGCACCGTTTGGTGTGTTCTTCCTGATGGCAAAACTGTTCACAGGTCTGGGCATTGATGCAATCTTCAATCTGTTCGGTTACTTCCTGGTTCTGTCTTGTACTCTGCTGATTCACGGTCTGGTTGTTTACAGCTCAATGCTGAAGATCTTCTCTGGTCTGAGCCCGAAAATCTTCCTGAAGAAAATGGAAGATGCCATCATGTTTGCTTTCTCGACGGCTTCGTCTAACGCGACCATCCCGGTCACGATGGAAACCGCGACTAAACGCCTGGGTGTCAGCAACCGTATCGCGTCATTCACGGTTCCTTTGGGTGCGACCATCAACATGGACGGCACTGCAATCATGCAAGGTGTGGCGACAGCGTTCATCGCACAGGCGTTTAACATCGATCTGACCATGAGTGACTACATGGCTGTGATTCTGACAGCGACTCTGGCATCAATTGGTACAGCCGGTGTGCCGGGTGTCGGCCTGATCATGCTGGCTATGGTGCTGAACCAAGTTGGCCTGCCGGTTGAAGGGATTGCGCTGATCATGGGTGTTGACCGTCTGCTGGATATGATTCGTACTGCCGTCAACATCACTGGTGACAGCTGTGTAACCTGTATTGTGGCTAAGTCTGAGGGTGAACTGGATCTGACCCGTTACCACAACCCGCATGCTGGCGAAAAAGAAGAAGAAGTTCATCTGCATCCGGCAACGGGTACACACTCTAAGCCAGCCTCACAGGGCGATATGTAACAGCAGTGCTCGATAAGAGTTAATGACTCAAAGAAAAAGCTCCTTCGGGAGCTTTTTTATTTGCACTGAAAAGATCCATCGTTGCACCACTACAGTATCAATGCGTTATTTACTCCAATCACTCTGTATTTTTCATTTTTAATTCAATGAATTAAATAAATTAAATCAGCCACTTTTCAGGCACATTACTTGCTGAACTGTCTCTTTAAGGCTTCATCGCGCCAAGGAGGCAGCAATGCTCTATGTTTTTTCCACACTCTTTGTTGTGGCGCTTGCGCTGGCTATTTACGCTTACCGTGCGAAGCAGACCCGTCTGATGCTGCAAAGCCGTTTTAATCAGGTGATTGGCTTACGCCAGTTGATTCATTTATTGCGATTTCACCGACGCCAGACCCACCAATGGCTGAATATTCATCTCAATACGACGACAGGCTCCCCTCCTGCGCAGCCGGAACCACCGGCTTTGGCAGAGAGCCGGGCCATCAAAAACCTAATCCAAAGCCTGACCAACCTGGCCGAACCGAGCAATCGCCCGATGTATCGCATTTTAGCTAAGCGGCTCCACAGCCTGCTTGAGGAATGGCCCAGCTATTCGCTGCAGCGCAACCAAGTAGAACACGGCAAGCTTATTCGGCATGTTCTTTACCTGATTGACGATACCATCACACAGAGCCTGATTGCGGCCGAGCAGAATCATATCTTCAACCACTATCAGGCAGTATGGCCGGTGACTCTGAATGCAATCGACAGCCTGAGTCGCTTTCGCTACACCATTCATAACTTTTCGGTCGGTAGCCCTGCAATGGAAAGGGAATTACGTCTGCACCTGCAAATATTGAAACGTCGACTGGGGCAAATGACTCTGCCCATTCATGAGCCTGTCCCCCCACTGATACTGGATACCCTGTTTGGCCAGTTTGACGATATTCCGCTCTACGTTGCCGATGAAGACCAGGTTCGGGATGCACTCTACCAGTTCTCCCAGCAGGTATCAGACACACTGTTTCAACTGTTCGATAGCATGCTGGCGGAAATAGCCAATGAGGTCGAGATCAAACTGCCCGAACTGCATCAACATCAGGGTACAGGTGTATTGCCCTTTAACCACCTATAACCGAGTTTTTGGCGATTCCAGCCAATAGGCCAGTGGTGTTAATGCTTCCTGTTAACGGGCACAAGGCACAGCTCAGAAGAAGCGGTTCACAAACCACATTTCAGGCATAAAAAAACCGGCCATCAGGCCGGTTTTTAATGTTTAGGGAAGGATTAACTAAATTAATCTTAACCAATGTGTGTCGCGCCACCCATGTACTTCTGCAGCACTGCTGGGATACGGATACGACCGTCAGCTTCCTGGTTGTTTTCCATGATAGCCACCATGGTACGACCTACTGCCAGACCAGAACCGTTCAGCGTGTGAACCAGTTCAGGTTTCTTCTCACCTTTACGGCGGAAGCGAGCCTGCATACGACGCGCCTGGAAATCCCACATGTTAGAACATGAAGAAATCTCGCGGTATGTACCCTGAGCAGGTACCCACACTTCCAGATCGTAAGTCTTACATGCGCCGAAGCCCATGTCGCCAGTACACAGCACGACTTTACGGTATGGCAGTTCCAGCAATTGCAGAACCTTCTCAGCATGGCCAGTCAGTTCTTCCAGCGCAGCCATTGAGTCTTCCGGACGAGTAATCTGAACCAGTTCAACTTTATCGAACTGGTGCATACGGATCAGACCGCGCGTATCGCGACCGTATGAGCCCGCTTCAGAACGGAAACATGGCGTGTGTGCCGTCATCTTCAGTGGCAGATCTGCCTCTTCAGTGATGGTGTCGCGTACCAAGTTGGTCACAGGCACTTCTGCCGTCGGAATCAGAGACAGTGTACGTGGCTCTTCATCATTCACTTTCTCAGTCAGTGGCTGAGTGTGGAACAGGTCTGCGCCGAATTTCGGCAACTGGCCAGTACCAAACAGGCTGTCTGCATTCACCAGGTACGGTACGTACATCTCGGTGTAGCCGTGCTCGTCAGTGTGCAGATCCAGCATAAACTGAGCAATCGCACGGTGCAGACGGGCAAACTGGCCTTTCATGACGATAAAGCGAGCACCCGAGATTTTCACCGCGCTAGCGAAGTCCAGGCCACCACCCAACTCACCCAGGTCGACGTGATCTTTCACTTCGAAGTCGTAAGTTTTTGGCTCACCCCAACGTGAAATCTCAACGTTATCTTCTTCGTCTTTACCTACCGGCACAGAGTCATCTGGCAGGTTAGGAACAGTCTGAGTAATGGTATCGAGTTCAGCTTGCAGTGCAGACAGGGCTTTCTTCGCTTCGTCCAGCTCAGAGCCCAGGTTACCTACTTCCGCCAGGATGCGCTCGGCTTCTTCGTGATCGCCCTTCGCTTTCGCTTGACCAATGGACTTCGATCGGGAGTTACGCAGTGCCTGCAGCTCTTCGGTTTGGACCTGAAGAGTCTTACGCTTTTCTTCTAAGGAACGAAGTAGTTCAACATCAAGTGTGAAACCACGGCGCGCTAATTTTTCGGCTGTTGCGTCCAGCTCAGTTCGAAGTAATTTAGAATCTAGCATGCTAATCCTGTGCTCATAACGATCTAAAATGCACATTATTTAGCCAATGCGATGGCTAAATAATTTTTGAATCATAATACGTTAGCGGCGCTAACGCTGATTTATCAACAATACCCAAAAAGCCCTATTATTGATAGCGCTTTGACGCGCTTTTTGCATCTAATGAAGCGAGATAATCTAACTTTTCGGCAATTTTGGTCTCAAGACCCCTGTTAGTCGGGTGATAGTAACGCGTCCCGGCCAGCTCCTGCGGGAAATAACACTCACCGGCCGCGTAGGCTCCGGGTTCATCATGCGCATACCGGTATTCCTGCCCGTAACCCAGTTCTTTCATCAGTTTGGTCGGTGCATTCCGCAAGTGATGTGGCACTTCATAGTCGGGGTGGTTCGCCGCATCCTGCTTCGCCTGCTTGAAGGCGGTATAAACAGCATTGCTCTTTGGCGCGCAGGCCAAATACACAATTGCCTGCGCAATGGCCCGTTCACCTTCATACGCCCCCACCCGGGTAAAGCAGTCCCAGGCAGATACTGCCACCTGCATCGCACGCGGGTCAGCATTGCCGATATCTTCTGACGCAATCGCCAGCAAACGGCGGGCAACATAGAGCGGGTCACATCCCGCCTGCAGCATCCGGGCGAACCAGTACAATGCACCGTCCGGGCTGGAGCCGCGGATTGACTTGTGGACTGCAGAAATCATGTCGTACCACAAATCCCCCTTGTTATCGAAGCGGGCAATTTTTTCGCCGGCGACCTCCGCCAGCAAGGCGAGCGTGATCTGCTTAACGCCTTTCTCATCTTCCTCGGCCATATCGATCAGCTGTTCAAGGTAGTTGAGGGACATTCTGGCATCCCCGCCGACCAGCTCAGCCAGACGCTCCTTCACGTCTTCGACAAAGCACAGATT
Source organism: Photobacterium sp. GSS17 (assembly GCF_028621875.1). Taxonomy (NCBI): domain Bacteria; kingdom Pseudomonadati; phylum Pseudomonadota; class Gammaproteobacteria; order Vibrionales; family Vibrionaceae; genus Photobacterium; species Photobacterium sp. GSS17. Next base: position 2,384,074 of record NZ_CP117517.1, read on the forward strand.
GGTTTCGCTGATTCCGCGTTCTCTGTCAGCCAGCGCCTGTTCAATCACCGCGAGAATATCCGATTTCTCAAGTGATTTGAGCTTATAAACACGCGCACGGGACAACAGCGCGTTGTTCAGCTCAAATGAGGGATTTTCCGTGGTAGCGCCAATAAACGTGACAGTACCGTCTTCAATATGCGGCAAGAACGCATCCTGCTGGCTTTTATTGAAGCGATGTACCTCATCCACAAACAAGATGGTGCGCCGTCCGGCCATTTTATTGTCACGGGCTTTATCAATCGCCGCACGGATGTCTTTGACCCCGGAGGTCACCGCAGACACCCGCTCGACCTCCGCATTGGCATAGTGAGCGGCGACTTCAGCCAGCGTGGTTTTCCCCGTACCCGGTGGCCCCCACAGGATCATTGAGTGAAGATGGCCGGCTTCCAGTGCACGACGGAGCGGTTTCCCTTCCCCCAGAATGTGCTTCTGGCCAATGTATTCCTGGACAGTACGTGGTCTCATCCGGGCCGCCAACGGGCGAAAATCCGATGAGAAATCGAGGCTGAAGTTATTCAAATGAACCACTCCTTAAAAACAAAATTAGGTGGCATTACACCACCTAAACATAATCATTGTAACGATGAGGGATATCTGGCGCCTTACTGGCGCTGATCATCCAATTCGACGCCTTTTGGCGGCGTAAAGGTAAACAGACTCGCCGCTGGCACCGTTTTGTTGAACTGGCTGAAAGCAAAGTTGCTGCGCTGACCATCTTGCTCAATCACAGAGAAACTCCGCACTTCACCATTTTTAGCCACAGTCACAATAAACTTGCCCATTGATGAAGCACCGCTCTTCGGTGTCAGGGTGAACGTATCCACCGTTTGCGACACATTGTATTTCTGCCAGTCGGCAGCACTGTTTCGCGTTAACAGCACAAATGGCGTCTGTTCGGTCGCATCTCTGAGCCACATGGCTGTCACCTGCTCAATGAACGGGCTGTAATACCACAGTGTACGGCCGTCAGAAATCAGAATGTTTTCGTCTGGAGTCTTAGTATTCCAGCGGAACAGGTTCGGGCGCTTGATCGCCACGTCGCCCTTGCCTTCAACCAGCACATCGCCATCAGGGCTGATTACTGTTTGTTTAAAGTTGGCCGTGAAAGCATTCACTTTTGCCAAGCGCGTGGTCAGCTCCTGCTGAGGCGTTGCCCATGCTTGCGCTGACAGCCATAACGGAGCAGAAACCAGCAGACTCAATGCGATTTTTTTAATCATTCGTGTTTACCTTATTATCGGCCCGCTGATACAGCAGGCCGTTTGTAATGGGTTAATCCCGAGGCGGTGGCGGCGGTGCCAGCACTTCGCGATTGCCGTTATGCCCCGGAGCACTGACAATGCCATGGGCCTCCAGCTGCTCGACAATACGGGCCGCACGGTTGTAACCGATCTTGAATCGACGCTGCACCCCGGATACTGAGCCGCGACGAGATTCAGCAACAAACTGCGCCACTTCGTCAAACAGCTGATCCAGGTCATCGTCTCCAGCCACCGGCGCTTCGCCCGGCAACAGGCCATCAGTCCCTTGATCTGTATCCAGAATCCCTTCGATGTACTGAGGTTTACCTCGGGCTTTCCAGTCGTTCACGACATTGTGTACATCGTCATCGGACGCAAAGGCACCGTGTACCCGAATCGGGTGGTTTTGTCCCGCCGGTAAGTAAAGCATATCACCCATTCCAAGCAGCGATTCTGCACCGCCCTGATCCAGAATGGTACGGGAATCGGTTTTGGTCGAGACCGTAAAGGCCATACGACTTGGAATGTTGGCCTTAATCAGACCGGTAATAACGTCAACCGACGGACGTTGCGTTGCCAGCACCAGGTGGATACCCGCAGCACGCGCTTTCTGAGCCAAACGAGCAATCAGCTCTTCCACTTTCTTGCCGACCACCATCATCAAATCAGCAAATTCATCGACGATAACCACGATGCTAGGCATTTTTTCCAGCAACGGCGGATACTCGTCCATGCTGTCACCCGGTCGCCACAGTGGGTCGTGAATTGGGTGACCAGCAGCAGCCGCTTCTTTCAGCTTGGCATTGAAGCCGGCCAGGTTACGCACCCCGCACGCGGCCATTAGCTTATAGCGACGTTCCATTTCACCCACACACCAACGCAGCGCGTTCCCCGCGTCTTTCATGTCGGTCACAACTTCGGTCAGCAGATGCGGAATTCCTTCGTAAATCGACAGCTCCAGCATTTTCGGGTCAATCATGATGAAACGACAATCTTCCGGCTTACACTTGTAGAGCAAGCTGAGAATCATCACGTTCACCCCGACCGATTTACCGGAACCAGTTGTACCGGCCACCAGCAAGTGAGGCATTTTGCTCAGATCTGCCACTACCGCTTCACCGGCAATGTCATAGCCCAGCACGATAGGCAGTGCGCCCTTCTTGTGCTGGAAGTTATCACTGGCGATCACTTCCGACATATAAACCGTTTCTCGGCTGACGTTCGGCAGTTCAAGACCGACGTACGGTTTGCCCGGAATCACTTCCACAACCCGCACCGCAGAGGCAGACAACGCCCGAGCAAGGTCTTTCGCCAAACCGGAAATACGGCTGACTTTCACACCCGGCGCCAGATCCAGCTCGTAACGGGTAATAACCGGCCCTGGGTAAACCCCAACCACCTTCGCCTTGATCTTGTAATCCGCCAGCTTTGATTCAACCAGCATGGCCGTTTGCTTCAGTTCTTCCTCTGTTGCCGGCTGTACCGTCTGTCTTGCCGGTTGCAACAGTTCGATGGTTGGCATCGGCGTAGTCGGTACCGGTAAGTCCTCTTCCCGCTTCATCAGGAATGGATTATCCAGACCGGCTGCATGTGCCTGCGCTTTCTGGGCATCCCGGATTTTCTTCAGGAAAGCCTCTTCATCACTCAGATCAGCATCGCTTTGTGCATCATCAAAGTCGTCATCATAATCATCATCGCTGTCAACACTGGCATGTTGCTCTGCACGTTCCAGTTCAGACATCCCGTCCTGCACACCAATCTCGATCTCAGACGACGGCATCGGTGCTGCTGCAAACGATGTTTCCGTAACCGACTGTGTAGCTGTTGTAACTGGCTGGGTATGAACCGAGGATGAATATGCCGGTTCATTTTCCGGTGTATATACCTCTGACAGCGACTGAGACGGTTCCTGGTCCAGTTCAGGCTCGGAATATGAAGATTCGTTACGGGACTCTGGGTAACGGTGAGGCTCAGTACTTGGTTCAGAAGCCGACATCTCCGCTTCGCTGGCTTTCAGCAAAGCATCGCTATCTTCGACATACACCGTAAAGTTTTCATCTCTTTCGAGTTCACGCTCCAGATCTGCGATGGTCATCCCTTTCGCTTGCTGCGCAGGTTGCAGCGACGATGCGGATTCAATCACAGAAGTGGCAGTCGCGACGCCAGACGGCGAAACACCTGACTGCGAGGTATTTAGCTGCGGGGTATTTGGCTGAATTGCACTTGGTGCGGTTGAGGCCGACACAGTTTGAGGCTGCAATTGAGGCACAGCGGAAGGCCGTTCTGATGGCCGTACCGGCTCAGGCGTTGCTACAGCCTGACCGTGCGGATGCATTGCTTGCGGCTGCTGCATAGCAACGGGCTGAGATGACACCGGCTGAACCGGGCTCGGCGACGTATGCGTACCAGTCTGGGGCTGAGTTTGCTGAGGCTGAGAAGCATTCACCTGAGCAGCATGTGTCTGAGGCGCATGTACCTGAGAAACCATAGCCTGGGAAGCCGTAGCCTGGGGAGCCTGAGCAACCGACGCATTCCCCCCCTGAACCATTGCTGGTTGAGGCGCTTGCGCAGCCACTGCCTGTCCTGCACCCGGCTGTTGTGGCTGGACAGGCTGACGCAAGCGTCGCTCCGGCATCACAATCATAGGCTCAGAACCGGCACCGTGTTCCGCTTTCGTCGCCGGCGAAGACAACAAAGGATCTGCGGCTTGCCCCGGTTCACCAAATTGCGGCTCTTTTCGAGCGAAAACATGCCGATCTTCAGCCTGTTTTGCGGCCTTCGCAGCCTGAGCATCACTGCTTGATGCCAGCAGGACGTCATCGGCATCCGGCTCAGTGGCCATTTGCTGAATCAGCTGCTTACCAAATTCGGTCTGGTGCTCATCCGGAATATCAGCGGCAAACGGCGTCAGGGTTTCAGAACGGTCCGAACGTACCTTGTTCAGCATACCGGCCATCGATTTCAGGGTATTCTCCCCCAGAAAATCGACAATATTTAGCCAGGAAATACCGGTAAACAGGGTAAAACCGACAGCCCAGGCAAACATGAGTACCAGTGTCGCACCCAGCAGATTAAACAGCGGCAGCGCCATATTGGAGACTACATCGCCAATCACACCACCAGACGAGAAGTACCAGATGTCATCGAAGTTCAAATCCGCCAGACCGCAGCTGGCTACGAATAGTACCAGCAGGCCCAACAGACGCGTACCGTAAATCATGTAATCCAGCTTCAGAGGTTGTTCACGACGACGGAACAATACCCAGGCTGTAAGAATGATCACAGCCGGTAACGGATACGCTAACGAGCCCAAAGTAAACAGAAGGGTATCTGCCACCAGCGCTCCCAATGCCCCAGCTTTATTCTGAACCGGCCCTTCCCATGCGGTCTGAGACCAGGAAGGATCTGCCGGATTAAAGCTGAGCAAGGCGATCATGATAAAAATAGCAGCCAGAATGCCAACAATTAAGAAGCTTTCCAGTAAGCGCTGCCCCCCAGAAAGGCGAATGATAGGCTGCTTTTTGCCCTTAACTTTCCTCAAAAAACACTCCGATGTAACCACTAAAATGCACCTGAAAAATCGTTACCTGCATTCCTTATCAATGAAAAACACTCAATAAGTGAGCAGGTTGCCTATTATGCTGACAGTCTTCACTGGCTGTTCAGGCGCTATTGAATCTGTTGCCTTATCTTATACTAAATGCTGGCTGTTTTTGCCATTTTGAGAGTGGCGGAAGGTAAAGAGTTGGTGATTTTTTCAAAGGCTGTGCTGAAAATCCCAGCGCCAGATACAAATCAAGCGGCTCTGCAGCGGCCGCTTGATTTATCCTGTACTTCAAAACGCTGGTAACTTAGCGTGTTTTAATAACCAGGTTGTTGGTCTGCTTAACTTCTTCCATAACCACGTAGGTACGGGTGTCGTTAACGCCTGGCAGGCGAAGTAGGGTCTCGCCAAGTAGCTTACGGTATGCGGACATATCCGATACACGTGTTTTCAGCAGGTAATCGAAGTCACCGGAAACCAGGTGACATTCCTGAATGTCTTCCAGTTCCTGTACTGACTTATTGAATTGCTCAAACACGTCCGGCGCACCACGGTTCAGGGTAATTTCAACGAAAACCAGCAGTGAGGCATCCAGATATTGTGGATTCAATAATGCAGTATATCCGCTGATGTATCCCTGACGTTCCAGCCGACGCACACGCTCCAGACACGGTGTTGGAGAAAGGCCTACACGCTTAGACAGCTCAACGTTTGAAATACGACCGTCTTTTTGAAGTTCATTCAGAATGTTACGGTCAATGCGATCCAATTCCTTAGATGGTTTCTTTTTGGTATCTACCATTTTTTATTCCACCTTCTTACTTCCTTGCAAAAAAATATACTACATCTTTCTATTATTTAGAATCAAATACTCTGACAGTCAAACTATACTGCCATTAGATCTGCATTTACAACCTCATCAGTAGCCAATCATTCCAGATGCCAAGGGAGGTGAAGCATGATCATTGGCGTCCCTAAAGAAATCAAAGATCACGAATACCGTGTGGGATTAGTCACGAGCAGTGTTCGCGAGCTTACCTCGCTGGGTCATCACGTCCTGATTGAAACCCAAGCTGGGGCTGGCATCGGTTTATCTGATGCTGATTATGTAAAAGCCGGCGCTGAAATTATTTCTGACGCCAAAGAAGTTTTTACCAGATCAGAGATGATTGTCAAAGTAAAAGAGCCCCAGGCCGGAGAAAGATCTCTGCTCCGCGAGGGACAAATTTTATTCACCTATCTCCATCTTGCACCGGATTTTCCACAAACAAAAGACCTCATTAACAGCAAAGCTATCTGTATTGCTTACGAAACCGTCACTGATTCCTCAGGCAAATTACCGCTTCTTGCCCCCATGTCAGAAGTTGCCGGCAGAATGTCTATCCAGGCTGGCGCCCAAACCCTAGAGAATTCTCACGGTGGCAGAGGCTTGCTGCTCAGTGGTGTACCGGGCGTCGAACCGGCAAACATTGTGATTCTGGGTGGTGGCGTCGTCGGCTCAAATGCCGCCCGAATTGCGATGGGAATGCGGGCAAACATTACGCTGCTGGATCGTAATCTGGAAACCCTTCGGGCTCTGGATCAGGAATTTCAGGGCAAAGTCACCCTACTCTACTCAACGAATGAAGCGATTGACAAGCTCGTCCCTGAGGCAGACCTGATCATCGGAGCAGTGCTCATTCCGGGGGCCGCAGCTCCCAAGCTGATCTCTGCCGAGCATGTGAAGCGCATGAAACCCGGCTCGGCTCTGGTTGATGTCGCCATTGATCAGGGTGGTTGCTTTGAAACATCACACCCGACCACGCATACCGAACCCACTTATATAGTGGATGACGTTGTTCACTACTGTGTTGCCAACATGCCCGGCGCGGTAGCCCGTACTTCTGCTTTTGCCCTGAATAATGCCACTTTGCCCTATGTCATTAACCTGGCTAATAAAGGATATAAAAAAGCCCTGCTCGACGATCCCGGATTCCTTGCGGGCATGAATGTGATGTACGGCAAAATTACCTGCAAGGAAGTTGCTGATGCCTTTAACCTGCACTATACCGATCCAACCGTGGCTATCAGCATGCATTAACCAGCAAGGATTGACGACCGACGGTACCGCTCTTTTATAATCACAAAGAATTACTTATAAATATTTAATATATGAAAATTCACTTCCTGCCGGACGGAACCACAGGCAGGAAGCCACTTCTCCCCTCCCCACATTTAGCCTTCAGAAATCCCCCTTTCATTAGGCACGCAATTTACCTACAATCACCCATCACATAATAGAAATCTCATTTCAGCCTGGAGAAGTAATGAGTAACGTAAGACACAGCAAACTGCTCATCCTTGGTTCTGGCCCGGCGGGTTACACCGCAGCTGTCTACGCGGCACGCGCAAACTTGAAGCCAGTGATGATCACTGGTATGCAGCAGGGCGGCCAGCTGACCACCACAACCGAAGTTGAAAACTGGCCAGGCGATGCCGAAGGGTTAACGGGTCCAGCTCTGATGGAACGTATGAAAGCCCACGCGGAACGATTCGAAACTGAAATTATTTTCGATCACATCCAGGAAACTGACTTCAGCCAGCGTCCTTTCCGTCTGAAAGGCGACAATGGCGAGTACACCTGTGATGCGCTAATTATTGCTACCGGTGCGTCTGCGAAGTACCTGGGGCTGGAATCAGAAGAGAACTTCAAAGGCCGCGGCGTGTCTGCCTGCGCTACCTGTGACGGTTTCTTCTATCGCAACCAGAAAGTGGCAGTGGTCGGCGGTGGTAACACTGCCGTTGAAGAAGCCCTGTACCTGTCCAACATCGCGTCTGAAGTTCACCTGATCCACCGCCGCGACACCTTCCGCTCAGAGAAAATCCTGATCAAACGACTGATGGACAAAGTCGAGAACGGCAACATCTTCCTTCACACTGACCGCACTCTGGACGAGGTTCTGGGTGATGAGATGGGTGTGACCGGTGTGCGTATTAAAGACACCAAGTCTGATGCGACTGAAGAGCTGGAAGTGATGGGCGCCTTCATTGCGATTGGCCACCAGCCAAACACCAGCATTTTCCAGGGTCAGCTGGAGATGCATAACGGCTACATTAAAGTTCAGTCTGGCACAGATGGTAATGCTACCCAAACCAGCGTTACCGGCGTATTTGCTGCGGGTGACGTGATGGATCATACCTACCGTCAGGCCATCACTTCAGCCGGTACAGGCTGTATGGCGGCGCTGGACGCCGAGCGCTACCTGGACGCGCTGGAAGAACAACAATAATCTTTATCCGGCCACTCCTCCCGAGTGGCCGTTTTTCGCCTTCACCTTTAGCCGGCAGCTTATGCGGCGCAAGATTTTCTTATGGATAAACAACTACAACGCGATTTAACCAAATGGTTGAAATCACAGAGCAAACTGGCCAAACGCTGGCTCATGCTCAGTGTCGGCCTTGGTTTTCTGTCGGGGTTGCTACTCGTTGGCCAGGCAGCACTGCTTGCACATATCCTGCATCAGCTCATTATCGAGCACACAGACAAATATCAACTTGTCAGCAGCTTTGTCAGCCTTTTTGTGATTGTCGGCCTGCGTGCCTTTTGCAGCTGGGGCCGGGAAGTAGCCGGATACCGCTGTGGCGAACAAATCCGTCTTCATATTCGTGAACTGATCCTGCAACGTCTTCAGGCGTTGGGGCCAGCATACATCAAAGGTAAACCGGCCGGTGTCTGGGCCAGTCTGGTGCTGGAACAGATTGAAGAGATGCAGGATTTCTTCGCCCGCTATATCCCTCAGATGTCGATAGCCGTTCTGGTACCACTGGTCATTCTGGTGGCAGTATTCCCGCTGAACTGGGCGGCTGGCCTGATTTTCCTGATTACTGCCCCACTGGTTCCGATTTTTATGGCGCTGGTGGGACTGGGTGCCGCAGATGCCAACCGGCGCAACTTCAAAGCGCTGCAGCGTCTGTCCGGCCATTTTTATGACCGCCTTCAGGGATTGCAGACATTACGCTTGTTCAACCGGGCTGAAGCCGAGGCAGAAAACCTGCACGCGGCTTCCCATGTGCTGCGCAAGCGCACCATGGAAGTACTGCGGATGGCTTTCCTTTCTTCTGCCGTGCTGGAGTTTTTCTCTGCCATTTCCGTCGCGATTGTGGCTGTTTACTTTGGCTTTGCCTTTATCGGTGAGCTGAATTTCGGCCATTACGGCGTACCCATTACGCTGTTTACCGGCTTGTTTATTCTGGTGCTGGCACCGGAGTTCTATCAGCCGCTGCGTGATTTGGGCACCTTCTATCACGCCAAAGCCCAGGCCATTGGTGCGGCGGAATCACTGGTGGAATTCCTTAACACCGAAGCCGATGGCATGAGCCAGGGGGATACAAACCTGGACTCACCGGAAACCATCCGGATCGAAGCGGAAAACCTGGAAGTGCTCAGCCCTCAGGGGCAAGTGCTGGCGGGTCCACTAAGCTTCGCCATTCAGGCGCATGAACAAGTGGCGCTGGTGGGACCAAGCGGTGCCGGTAAAACCAGCCTGCTCAATGCCCTTCTGGGCTTTCTGCCCTATCGCGGCAGCCTGAAGGTCAACGGCAGTGAGCTGAGCGAACTGGATCACAGCCAGTGGCGTCAGGCCATCAGCTGGGTCGGTCAAAACCCTCTGCTACTGCACGGTACGGTGCGCGACAACATCACGCTGGGCAACCCGCTGGCGACGGATGAACACATTCAGCAAGTGGCTAGACAGGCTTATGCTGACGAGTTTATCCAGCGTCTTGAGCATGGTTACCAGCATCCGGTTGGTGATCGCTCCAGCGGTCTGTCGGTCGGTCAGGCGCAGCGTATTGCCGTTGCCCGAGCCATGTTGCAAAGCGGTGCTTTCTGGCTGCTGGACGAACCGACAGCCAGTCTGGATGCCAACAGTGAGCATCTGGTACTGGAAAGTTTGAAACAAGCCACTGATGGCCAGACCACGCTGATGGTCAGCCACCGATTGGATCAACTCGCAGCCATGGACCGGGTAATGGTGATGGAAAACGGCCAGTTGGTACAAAACGGTCATTTTGATGATATTCGCCAGCACGGGCTGTTGGCCGATATGCTGTCTCACACCGATAAGAGGGATCTCGATGCGTGAATTAATCCCTTACCTGAAACTCTACCGTAAACACTGGTTCGGTCTGACTCTGGGGATGCTGCTGGGTCTGGCGACGCTGCTGTCGGCCATCAGCCTGCTGACGCTGTCCGGCTGGTTTATCGCCGCCTCAGCGGTCGCCGGATTGACCATTGCCCGTGAGACGTTCAACTACATGTTGCCGGGGGCCGGCGTTCGCGGTTTCTCAATGGCCCGAACGGCGGGGCGCTGGGGTGAGCGTGTGGTCAGCCATAACGCAACCTTCAAGCTGCTGGCTGATCTACGCCTGTTCTTCTTTCGCAAGCTAACCCCGCTGATTCCGGGTCGGCAGGCAAATCTGCGTGATGCCGATCTGCTCAACCGTCTGGTAGCAGATGTAGATGCCATGGACCATGTGTATCTGCGTCTGGTCAGCCCGTTAATCATCGGGGTTATCGGCCTGCTGGCGATTACCGGCTTTCTGGCCTGGTTCGATCTCACGATTGGCCTGACACTGGGTGCCATTCTGCTGACCCTGATGTTAAGCCTGCCGGTAATTTTCTACCGTCTGGGTAAGACCCACGGCCAATCACTGACGCTGGCAAAAGCCAACTACCGCATACGCCTGCTGGACTGGATTCAGGGCCATGCTGAACTGCTGCTGTTCAATGCCGAAGAGCGTTACTACCGCGAAGCTCTGGACGAGCAGGAAAGCCTGCTGGCCGCACAGCGCCGCATGGCTAACCTGACGGGTATGGCCAACGCCATGCTGATGGCTGCCACAGGCTGGACCCTGGTACTGATCACCTGGCTGGCGGCAGATGGCGTGCATGGTCAGGCACCGGATCCATTCGTTGCCATGATAGCCTTTGCAACCATGGCCAGTTTTGAGCTTATGATGCCGGTTGCCGGCGCGTTCCAGTATCTGGGACAAACCCTGACTTCTGCACGTCGTCTGAATGAGATCATTCAAGCAACCCCGGATACACCGTTTGACCCGAACGGGCACAGCGCGAACGTTCAGGGCGCAATTACCATTGATGACATCGCTTACACCTATTACGGCAGTGATGAGCCAGTGCTTAAAGGCATCAGCCTGACGATTCAGGCGGGTGAGAAAGTCGCGCTGCTGGGGCGTACCGGATGCGGTAAATCGACCCTGCTTCAACTGCTTACCCGGAACTGGGATCCGCAACAGGGACAGATCACACTGGATGGTGTGCCGCTGCCGCAATGGCAGGAAGCCGCTTTGCGCTGCGCCATCACCGTTGTCAGCCAGCGTGTGGACGTGTTCAATGGCTCATTGCGCGAAAACCTGATTCTGGCCAAGCCATCAGGCACCGATGAAGAATTCTGTGACGTGCTGGAAAAAGTCGGCCTGAGTGCACTGCTGAAAGGTAAAGGACTGGATACCTGGTTAGGTGAAGGTGGCCGTCAGATTTCCGGTGGTGAACGCCGCCGTATCGGTATCGCCCGCGCGCTGCTGCACGATGCCCCGATTCTGCTGATGGATGAACCAACAGAAGGACTGGATCGCCGTACTGAACAACAGATCATGTCGTTGCTGCTGGAGCATGCAAAAGACAAGACGGTACTGTTCATTACGCACCGCTTGGTCGGTCTTGAGCAGATGGATCACATCTGTCTGATGGATGAAGGTCAGTTTATCGAACAGGGCCGCCACCGTGAGTTACTGGCTCAACACGGTCGGTATGCCGAATTGTGGCAACGTATTTAAGCGCCGCTGCTAGGTAACCCCCCAAAAAAAGCGAGGGTAAATACTCTCGCTTTTTTTTGTGTTTTTCTCTAGCTCATGCTTTAACTCAGCGGAGCAATCCAAGCATCGTTGATTTTTGCCGTCAGGATATGATCTTCCCACTGCCCATTAATCATCAGGTAATCGCGTGCTTCACCTTCAATGGTAAAGCCACACTTCTTCAGAACCGCGGCGCTTCGGCCATTGCGCGGCATATAGGCTGCAATAATACGGTGCATATCCTGATCATCGAACATCCACTGATTAGTGGCCGCTAATGCACGGGGCATGATTCCACGTCCCTGATACCCTTCATCGAGTGAGTAGCCAACATGGCAGGCGAAAAACGGATATCTGACTACGTTGCTGTAGTTCACCACCCCACAGATTTCATCACTGTCATGCATCTGAATCACGAAGTAGAAAGCCATTTTATGCTTTTGCAACTGCACCAGTTGTTCCAGGCGGCGCTGCCAGCCGGACTCAGTGAAGAAGGCTTCTTCACGTACAGGTTCCCAAGGCTGCAGGTACTGGCGATTGCGCTGGTAATAGCGGGTAATCGCGGACAAATCCTTGGTGGTGATCAGGCGCACTTTGCCATCGTTGCCACCTTGGTCATCACTGATTTCGATCGTCGTCGCCCGACTGATAATTGAATGTAACAACAGCACTTCATCCTATGGCTATCTCAGATAGCTGAAACGTTAGCACAGGGGCACAACATTGACTATAAACTTATGGCAGGACAAAGATTTGGTCTTTTGTATCAACTATGCTTGTCAAATCAGCGCCCGCAGCGACGCCAACTAACACAGTGAAGACTATGTATTACGACTCTATCAACTCGGTACTGGGTAAGATATACCTGCTGGCTGACGAACAGGGGCTCCGACAGTTGATCCTTGCCAGTGACGGATTCACGCCCGACAGTCACTGGGAACATCACCCGGTTTTTATGGCACCTTATATCAAGCAACTGACCGAATATCTCTCTGGAAAACGTAAGACCTTCACCCTCCCCCTCGCCCCACAGGGTACCGATTTTCAACGCCAGGTCTGGCAGGCCATTAGCGATATCCCCTTTAACCATCATCGCTCTTACCAGGAACTGGCGACTCGCCTCAACCAACCGTGTGCCATGATGGCGGTCGGCATGGCGAAAAATGTCAATCCGATACCCATCATTATTCCCTGCCACCGGGTGAAATACGAACACAGCAAGCAGTGCTCCTGCCGGTACGGGAAAGGGTTTATCGACCAGCTTCAGGCACTGGAAAAAGGGGAAGTCAGCCTGATTTAGACTGCGTCCATCAGGTATAGCGTTTTATCGCAGATTGGCTTTTCACCCGCGGTCAGCGCTACATTCTGCGGACAGAGAGTCTTTGAAATGGAGAGGTTTGAGATTGAGAGGCTGGGAAGCTGGGAAGCTGGGAAGCTGGGAAGATATTAGGCCCAAAAACAACAAGGAGGCACCATGGCCTCCCTGTTAAATCACCGATTGAGTCGTTAGCTAGCGGGCTGCACCACTCGCAACGCCTTAAACTCTCTCTTAGTGTTTGTTGATTCCGTATTCACGCAGCTTGTTTGCTACAGCCGTATGCGAAACCCCGAGGCGCTTCGCCAGTTTCCGGGTAGACGGATAGCTGCGATACAGACTGGTCAGGATCCCGGACTCATAACGCTTCATAATGTCATCCAGCGAACCGTCCAGCGTTTCTTCACTGATGACCGTCGTGGACTCATTTTCCGGTAACTGGACATCTTCCACCCGCATCTCACCGCTATCCAGTTGAGTCATGGCACGGAACAAGACATTGCGCAGCTGACGGATGTTACCCGGCCAGGCGTACTGGCTAAGATATTGAGCGACCTCCGGCGAGATGGCCGGTTTGGCCTGTTGCAGTTCCTGAGCAAACTGAGACAGGAACAGCTCGGCCAGTGGCACAATATCAGCTGTCCGCTCACGAAGTGGCGGCACCACCAGCGACAGGACGTTCAGGCGATAGTAAAGATCCTCACGGAACTGTGCGGCAGCCACCAGATCCGGCAGCTTCTTCTGGGTCGAGCAAATCACCCGGACGTTAACCCTCACTTCCTTCTCTTCACCGACACGGCGGAAACTGCCGTCCTGCAGGAATCTGAGCAGTTTGATCTGCAGGTGCTCTGACATTTCCCCGACTTCATACAGGAAAGCCGTACCGCCATCAGCCTGTTCAAAAATCCCTTTCTTGCCCGGCTCCGTGGCCGTCGCCGCCATACCGAACAGTTCAGTTTCCGCAGCATTGTCTGGCATCGACATGCAGTTCACCAACAGGAACGGATTATCACGGCGCAGGGAACGCTGATGGCAGGCGCGCGCCAGCATTTCTTTTCCGGTGCCGGTTTCGCCCTGAATCAGTAACGGCGCATCCAGCATCGCCAGTTTCTTGGCTTGTGATATCAGCTGCTTAAAACGTGAAGACTGGCCGACCAGATGCTCAAAGCCGTTATCACCGCTGAGCTTGCGCATAGCCAGTGGCATTTTGGCTTCAGACAGGGATTTCAGCAGGATCACCGCACTGGCAAGCACCTGCTCTTCACTTTCGTCAGCCACATAGACTGGCATCACTTCCATGACGTAGTCCATACCCGCCAGCACAATCAGCTCACTGCGTTTCCCGGCGCTCTCTTTTTCCAGCCACTGGTGGACGTTAAAGCCGAGCAGCGCATGGATATTTTCGCCCACAATCTCATTGCGGCTTTTGCCCAGCACCATTTCAGCGGCATCGTTGGCCAGATCAACTTTCCCCTGCAAACTGATAGAGAAGAACGGATCCGGCAGAGCTTCAAGCAGCGCTTTCAGCTCTTTGTGCTCACGTTCAGTCGGCATAAACTGAATTTTGCGAACATCCGTCACCCCGTCCAACTGACGAATCTGCGACATCAGCTGACTGAACTGCTCGAATTCAATTTCAGGGCAATTGAGGTAAATGATCCCTACCCGATCAATTTCAATCCCACGTAAGTCAATTTTCCGGCTGCTCAAGATATCCAGCAACTCACGGGTTATACCAAGTCGGTCTTCACAAAAGACTTGTAGCCTCATATTCTTCTCTTCCAAGGTGTCAGGAATTGTTGACACCATGAAGTTTGCGTCTTCCCTTCCATGCAGTCAAGACAGTGAATAATGACGGTGCGCTCAATTTCATTATTTTTCTCTGCTTTCTTTCATCCCAGCCAGACGGCGGACTAAATCTTTCCGGATATCATTCAGTTTCGGCTGATTGTCCGACAGCCATGGCATTGGCCGCATCAGGCTGATTGCCTTCAGCCCCAGTCGGCCGGTCAACAGGCCCACGCCCACGCCCTGTGCAACTCGGGTCGACATCCGCCCGGCCAGATCCATCGACAGCAGATCCATACTGTTATCAATAATCACCTCACTTGCCCCTGCCAGCGCCATATTCGCCAGTACCAGCTTCACCAGCCTGATCCGTGACCAGTAACCCAGCTCAATGCCATATACTGCTGAGATTTGCTCAATCAGGCGGAAGTTACGCCAGGCCACCAGCAGCATGTCTGCCACTGCCAGCGGACTGACCGCAACCATGACCGCCGCTTCCGTGGCATAGCGGGTAACCAGCTGACGAGCCAGCTTGTCCTGATGTGCCAGTACCATCTGGTCATACAGGTGCAGAACTTCACGATCATTATGCGTGGCTGCTAATGATTGCATCCAGCGATCATACCCAGCGTGCTCTTCCTGAATCCGCGCCTTGCGAGCAAGTTGCATACAAAAACCTTTGGCCTGACCGATACCATCGGCTTCCAGCATCGCCTGAGCCTGCTCTTGTTCGCTCTGGCGCTGGCGTAACCGGCGCAGACTGACAAACTCGCGCCCCAGCGCAGTGATACCAGCCGTGGCTACGCCTGCCACCAGCAGGCTCCAGCCCAGACTCAGCCAGTCACCGCTCTGAACCGCCGTCACAACATAGTCGACCGTTTGCCAGCCAATCATCACAGCGGTACCGGCCAGCAGACCTTTCAGCCAGCGTGTCCGCCGTTTAGGACGAGCTGACAACGTTTTTTCCAGCGCCTTCTCAACCGATGCGGCCGACGAGGCCTGCTCCGGCAGAAACGTCTCCTGCTCAGCAAATTGCATCGCGGCAGTTAAATCGTGTTCTGCCCTTTTTGGCTTATCCGTCGATGATGCATCGGCCGGTTCATCAAAAACGATTTTTCCCTGATATTTGTTATTCATTGCAATTTGTCCCCCAACAGATATTCAAGGGCTTTGTCCATCCGGATATGCGGTAGCGGTTCGTCACTCTGCGCCACCAATGGTCGGAAATTAAGAAAATCAAATTCACTGCTTTGCCAGAATTCATCTGACGGCAAGCGACGCGGTACGTCTCCCGGAAACAGGGTTTTGGCTTCGCCGGATAAGGTGTGGCCACGTAGCGCCGGCACCTGACGCCCCTGATAGTCAACAAAACCGGGCTCCGTCGCCTGAATGGACGACAGACTGAGGCAATCCATCTGAATGCCTTCGAAAGAAGCGGTCTGCCAGGCTTCATTAACCAGTTGCTGCAACAAACTCACCAGATTCGGGTGCTGCTCCGGGGTCACATGATCCGCTTTGGTCGCAGCAAACAGCACTTTATCAATCCGAGGCGAAAACAGCCGCTTTAGCAACGAGCTGCGGCCATAACGAAAGCTTTGCATCAGTTGATCCAGAGCCTGCCGCATATCATTGAACGACTCCGGCCCGGTGTTAAGCGGCTGCAGGCAGTCGACCAGGATGATTTGCCGGTCAAACTTGGCAAAGTGCTCTTTATAAAACGCTTTGACGACATGCTGCTGATAGTAGCGGTAACGGCTTTTCAGCATGCCGGCATTGGTGTCTTCGCCCGCCTCTGCCAGTTGCTGCTCAGTGACTTTATCAAACCAGACCATAGGAAAGAACTGAATAACCGGCGCACCAGCCAGTTCACCGGGCAGCACGAACCGGCCGGGCTGCACCCAGTGCAGGCCCCCTTCGGCCTTACACTTAAACAGGTACTCGGTAAAACGGGCCGAAATACGTTCAATCAGCGCCTCATCAGCCGGAGCCAGCGGATCAAACTGTTCACCCTCAGCCAGCCAGTTGTGCGCCAGCTCTTCCCGTTTTCCTTTCAATACCTGCGCCTGCTGACGCGACCAGGCCACAAAATCCATGTCCAGCAGCGGTAAATCGAGCAGCCATTCCCCCGGGTAATCCACAATATCGAGATAAAGCGTGGCGGTATCCTGCAGCAACTTCAGTGGCCCTTTTTGTGGCTTGTAACGCAATGCCAGACGAATCTGACTCACATCCCGGGTCGGCGACGGCCAAGCCGGCGGACTGGTCAGCAGGGCATTCATCCCTTCTTCATACCCGAATTTCGGAACATGCATGTCTACTTGCGGCACGCGCTTGGCTCCCAGCAAATAGCCTTCCCGCACAGCTGAAAACAACGGTAGCCGGGGGTTAGTACTGACATGCATCAACTGATTCACCAGTGATGTGATAAATGCGGTTTTCCCGGCCCGGGACAGACCCGTTACCGCCAACCGGACATGACGGTCCAGACTACGGTTAACAAGTTTGTTTAACTCACTGCCAAATCGGTTCATAGCAATTCCTGATTCAAACATTTAGCGGAGAAGATAATAATAAAGCGTTGATTAACCTGGGATGAATCAGTAGTTCAGGTTAATAAAAGGATCATTCAAATTATCGGTTAGTCAGCAAACTGGAATCCGTCACCCTCTGGCGATAGCCAGAAAAGAGTGTCAAGCCAGAAAACAAACGGCGGGACAGAACATACACAAACAGAAAAGCAGGCTTTCGCCTGCTTTTAACCACCCGAACGCTTACAGGTTGCGGAATTCGCGATCAACCTTGAAGGCGGTTGACGTGACGTAGGCTTCCATCTTGCGCAGTTCCTGCTCCATGCCATTGAGTTCACTTTCGACATTTCGCAAAATCTGCCCCGCTGGCTGACCGGCCTGCCATGCCTTCTGCTTCACATGATGCTCCCGGTATACCGAATGTTGCTGCTCACGCTCTTCCGGCATTTTGTCGAGAAATAACCAGGCTGCAAAATACGCCAGGGTGACAAAGAATCCGACCCCCAGCAGGAATGCTGACACCGTCAGAATCCGAACCAGCCAGATTTCCATCCCGAAATATTCGGCAATACCGGCACACACACCGCCAAGTTTGCCGTTTTTGGGATCTCGGTAAAGGGTCTTATTCATTGCTTGTGCCTCCATTGCGGCGCTTCTGCATCCAGAATCTGCTCCAGTGTCACAATCCGATCTTTCATCTGCTCTGCACGCGCCACCAGCTCCTGTAGTTTCTGGTGATCGTCCCCGGATAATCCTTCACCCGCATGTTTTTTACTGCGGTAGTGCAGGATCAGCCACAACGGGGCTACAAAGATCATAAACACGATGAGCGGACCAACAATAAACCCCATAGACATTTTTTTCTCCTTTTCGCGCAGATTCAGTCAGTTACTTTAATAGGATTGCCACACCGAATATCATACCAAGCGATATTCAGACCGTTGAATTACTCTTTGTCCTTCAGGTTGGCTTTCATGCGCGCCAGTTCTTTTTCAATGTCATCCTGGGCTTGCAGATCAGCAAACTCGTCTTGCAGACTCTTGCCACGGCCAATGCTGTAGCTGTCGGCTTCGGCTTCCATCTCGTCAATACGACGCTCGTATTGCTCAAACTTCGACATTGCCTCGTCCACTTTGCTGGTATCCAGCTGACGACGAACATCACGGCGGGTGTCGGCCGTCTTATGACGCATTACCAGTGCCTGCTGACGAGCTCGGGTTTCCTGCAGCTTGCGCTCCAGTTCCGCCACTTCTGTACTCAGCTTATTAATGGTCTCTTCAACCAGCTTGTACTCTTCGTTCAGTGTCAGCGCCACATCATTGAGCTTTTGCTTCTCAATCAGCGCGGCGCGGGCCAGGTCTTCACGGCCTTTTTCCAGTGCCAGGCTGGCTTTTTGCTGCCAGTCAGCACTTTGAGATTCGATGGCCTGAATGCGACGTTGCAGTTCTTTCTTGTCGGCCAGGGCACGGGCGGAAGAGGTGCGTACCTCAACCAGTGTGTCTTCCATTTCCTGAATGATCAGGCGGATCATTTTTTGCGGGTCTTCTGCTTTATCTAGCAAAGAGTTAACGTTCGCGTTTACGATATCAGCAAAGCGTGAAAAGATACCCATAATCATTTTCTCCAGTTGTTGAATATGCGAAGTAGTCAGCTTGTTATGCTGTCGCTTGCATGGTTTCATGTCTCAAGCTTACATCAGTTAGTACAACAACTGTGCCAACTTTTAATTTCATTAAATATCATAAACTTATGCTTTCACCCATTCTATAGCGGTGCTAAAGTCTGAGGATATACGCCAATAGTTAGCGAGATTGACCATGCGAAAACCTGATAATCTGATTGGAGAGTCCGAGGCGTTTCTCACTGTTCTCGATCATACATCACGTCTGGCCCCTTTGGATCGCCCAGTGCTGATTCTTGGCGAACGAGGCACAGGTAAAGAACTGATTGCACAGCGTATTCACTATCTGTCCCGACGCTGGGATCAGCCGCTGGTTTCACTCAACTGTGCCGCCCTGAGCGACGGGGTGATTGATTCCGAGCTGTTTGGTCACGAAGCAGGTTCCTTTACCGGAGCAAAAGGCCGCCATCAGGGACGGTTTGAGCGGGCAGAAAACGGCACCCTGTTCCTGGATGAGCTGGGTACGACGCCCCTTGGCGTGCAGGAAAAACTGCTGCGGGTCATTGAATACGGCGAATATGAACGGGTCGGCGGCAGCCGGACCTGTCAGGCCAATGTGCGGCTGATCTGCGCAACCAATGAAAATCTGCCGCGACTGGCTGAAGACGGAAAATTCCGGGCGGACCTGCTGGACAGGCTGGCCTTTGACATCATCCACCTGCCCCCTTTACGGGAGCGTCAGGACGATATTCTGCCCCTCGCCGAACATTACGCGGTAAGAATGTGTCGGGAGCTGGGCTACAGCTATTTTGCCGGTTTCACGCGGCACGCCAAAGCGATGCTGCAGGACTACAGCTGGCCGGGGAATATCCGGGAGTTGAAAAACGTGGTGGAACGCTCTGTCTTTCGCCACGGTCTGGAAGATGAGCCAGTTGATGAGGTTATACTCGACCCGTTCCATGCGCCCTGGCACGACAAATCCTTGTCACCGAGCACAAAACAAACTGAGGCTCATGCAGCAACCACTCAACCAGCTGACCTCGCTTCCCCGTCGGCGCTGTTTTCCACGCTGTCAGTATCCCATACGCCGGAGTTGCCCCTGGACTTTCGCCAGTGGCAGCAGGATCAGGAAGTTGAACTGATCCAAAAAGCGCTGGAACAAAGCCAGTTTAATCAGCGGAAAGCCGCTGAATTGCTTTGCTTAAGCTACCATCAACTGAGAGGCCTGCTGAGAAAATATCAGCTGGTTGGCAGCAATGAGACTTAATTTCGGGTCCACTTTGCTCAATTGGTGATTTTCCCATCATAAAACACCTGCCCCGGGCAGGTATTTATGGCTGATGGCTTGGTGTGTCAGTGGGATAATGGTAAATTTGTAACCTTGTTTTCAGAAAATTTCTTATCTTATGAGCGCTTATACTCGTCTTCTGCTTGCGTGTGTCAGCCTGGCCAGCCTGGTTGGCTGCAGCGACCCTCAGCAGGACAGCAATATACGCAGCCGCGGCTTTGTATATTGCGGGCAAGATACGCCGGCAACCTTCAACCCTCAACTGACTGACGGAGGGCTGACGGCCGATACGCTGGCGGCGCAAATTTTTGACCGCCTGCTGTTGCTGGATCCGGTCAGCCACCAGCCGACCCCGGCACTGGCGAGTAACTGGACTATCAGTGAAGATGGTCTGGCATACACGTTTGAGCTGCGAAAAGGCATCACCTTTCAGACCACGCCCTGGTTTACCCCGACCCGCGAGTTTAACGCGCAGGATGTCGCATTCAGTTTTTCACGGGTCATCAACCCGAATCATCCTTATCACGCGGTCTCCGGCGGACGTTACCCTTGGTTTGACAGCCAGGGCTTTGCCAACCTGATAGAAGAGATAGAAATTCTCGACCCTTATACCGTGCGCTTTAACCTGAAGCGCCCGGATAACGCCTTTCTGGCGAACATGGCAACCACCTACGCCGTTATCCACTCGGCGGAATATGCTTCCAGCCTGCTGCGTGCCGGTAAGCCGGATCAAATTGACCGCAAACCGATTGGCACCGGTCCGTTCGCGCTCTACAGCTATCAGCCAAATGATTTTGTCCGTTTGAAACGCCATCCGGGCTACTGGCAGGGTCAGGCAGAAATGGAACAGGTTGTTTTCGATATCGCCTCGCGGGGGACCGGCAGTCTGGCTAAATTGCTCAGCGGTGAGTGTGATGTCTTGTCGTCACCGGTTGCCAGCCAGTTACCGGTGATCAGCGATAACGACAACTACGAATTGAATGCCCAGACCGGCATGAACGTGGCGTTTCTGGCGCTCGATACAAATCAGCCGGAACTGAAAGATGTTCGGGTACGTCAGGCTATCAATCACGCCATCAACCGGGAAAATCTGCTGAATTCCGTCTACTACGGTACCGGTACTAAAGCGCGCAGCCTGCTGCCGCCAATGTCCTGGGCGTATAACCATAACAGTCAGGCGCTCGATTACGATCCGGAGCGGGCTCAGGCCCTGCTCAAAGAAGCCGGGTACGAGAAAAATCTGATGCTCAGTCTGTGGGTACCGCTTGAGCCACGTCCGTATAACCCGAGTCCACGCAAAACGGCAGAACTGATTCAGGCTGACCTCAATGCCATTGGGGTGAAAGTGAACATCATCACGCAGGATTCGGTTCGTCGCTTCAGCACTATCGATAAAGCCAACAGTGATTTAATTCTGGCCGGCTGGATTGCCGACAACGGCGATCCGGATAACTTCCTGCGTCCGTTGCTTTCCTGCGATGCCAAACAGGCCGGTCTGAACGTCGCCAACTGGTGTAATCTGGATTTTGAAAACCTGCTGGAGCTTGCCTCCCGGACCACAAAACTGGATCAACGACTGGATTATTACCACGTCGCTCAGGATATTCTGGATAAGGAAGTTCCCATTGTTCCGCTGGCGCACGGCGTCCATTTCCAGGTTCATCACCGCTCACTGAGCGGGTTGCAGATGAGCCCGTTTGGCACCCGTTCTTTCTCGACTGTATACCGGAACGAAAACTAGTATGTTTATTTATACGATTCGACGGTTAAACCTGTTCATCATTACCATGCTGATCCTAACCCTGATTGGCTACAGTATTCTCCGCCTGGATCCTGAATCTTTCTGGAGCGTGCGCTCTTTCTGGTCGGGCTGGTTCATTTACCTGGATAACCTGCGCTTTGGCAACCTCGGTATGAATCAGGCAGGTGTGCCTATTGTGCAAGAAGTGATCGCAGTTTTTCCGGCGACGTTGGAACTCTGTTTCTTTGCCTTCATTTTATCTCTGGTCGTGGGGATTCCGCTGGGCACGCTGGCCGGAGTTAAACGGGGCCGGTTCATCGACACAGTGATCTCCTCCGTGACTCTGGTCGGCTACTCAATTCCGCTGTTCTGGCTGGCGTTGCTGCTGATTATGCTGTTTTCGCTGAAGCTGGGCCTGCTGCCGGTTTCCGGTCGGTTCAGCCTGCTGTACGAAATTGAACCGGTGACGGGGGTTGCCCTGTTCGACGTGATGCTGTCGCCACAGCCTTATCGCGCCGAAGCACTGATGAACGTCATCAGCCATTTGATCCTGCCCACTCTGGTACTGGCCATGGCACCCACCACCGAAGTTATTCGCCTGACCCGGGCGTCAGTTTCGGATGTGATGGATCAGAACTTTATCAAAGTCGCGCAAACTAAGGGTCTGTCGATGTTTGAAATCATCACTCGCCACGTGCTGCGCAACGCCATTCCGCCGATTATTCCTAAGTTGGGGATGCAGTTTTCGACCATGATGACCTTTGCCATGCTGACCGAGTCTATCTTCAACTGGCCGGGCATCGGCCGCTGGCTGCTCGATGCCATTTCGGCGCAAAACTATGTGGCGATTCAGGCTGGCGTAATAACGGTTGGCAGCTTTATCCTGCTGGCCAATATTCTGTCTGATCTGGCTGGTGCCTTCGTTAACCCGCTTGTGCGCAAGGAATGGTATGCTATCAAATAACATTTACCAGGAAACCAAGATCCCGACGCAATGGGAGCGCGCCTGGCAAAACTTCCGCGCCAATTCGATCGCTTTTTTTGGTTTCTGGTGCCTTATTTTACTGATTTTGGTAACGCTGGCGGCCCCGCTGCTGGCTCCGTATGCGCCGGCCAGCCAGGTTGGTGAGCTATTGATGCCGCCCTCCTGGGATCCAAGCGGCCATGTGGAATTTTTCTTCGGCACCGATGATCTGGGTCGCGATATTCTCAGCCGCCTGATTCTGGGCTCACAGCTCACGTTCGGCTACGCCGTGCTCATCGCGCTGGCCTCTGCCGTGATCGGTATTCTGATTGGCGTTCTGGCCGGGATGACTCAGGGTCTGAAATCCAGCTTCCTGAACCACGTTTTGGATACCGTAATGTCTATCCCTTCCCTGCTACTCGCCATTATCGTTGTAGCCTACATGGGGCCGGGGGAAGTGAACATCCTGCTTGCTATCTGGCTGGCCCTGATCCCGCGATTTATCCGCGCGGTATACCTGGCAGTGCATACCGAAGTAGAAAAAGACTATATCATCGCGGCCCGTTTGGACGGCGCCAATAACTTCTACCTGCTGTATAACTCGATACTGCCGAATATTTTGACCGTGCTGACCAACGAGCTGACGCGTGCGATTTCCATCGCGATCCTCGATATTGCCGCCCTGGGTTTTCTCGGGCTGGGTGCTCAGGCACCGCAGCCAGAGTGGGGAGCCATGCTGGGCGATTCGATTGAACTGATTTATCTGGCCCCATGGACTGTTACATTACCGGGTCTGGCCATTACCTTCAGTGTGTTAGTGGTAAACTTAGTAGGAGAAGGACTCCGCCAGGCCATTAATGCGGGGATTGACTAATGCCACTGTTAGATATTCGAAACCTGACGATTGAAATCGACACCCCACAAGGGATGGTCAAAGCTGTTGACAGGATGAGCCTAACCATCAATGAAGGTGAAGTCCGCGGTCTTGTGGGTGAGTCAGGGTCAGGAAAAAGTCTGGTTGCCAAGGCGATTGCCGGGGTGACCAAAGCCAACTGGCGTGTCAGCGCAGACCGTTTGCGTCTGGGAGATATTGATCTGCTGGCCCTGTCACCACGCGAGCGCCGAAAGGTTGTTGGCCGGGAAATTGCGATGATTTTCCAGGAACCGTCATCGTGTCTGGATCCCAGCGAGCACGTCGGGGCGCAGTTGGAAGAAGCGATTCCATCGTCCTCTTTCAACGGACATTTCTGGCAACGCTTCCACTGGCGTCAAAAACAGGCGATTGCCCTGCTCCATAAAGTCGGGATTAAAGAGCACCGCCGGGTCATGCGCAGCTATCCGTACGAACTGACGGACGGTGAGTGCCAAAAAGTCATGATTGCCATGGCCATTGCTAACCGCCCGCGCCTGCTCATTGCCGATGAACCGACCAATGACCTGGACCCGATCACGCAAGCACAGATTTTCCGTCTGCTCAGCCGGATGAACCAACTCGGCAATACCACCATTTTGCTGGTCAGTCATGACTTGAGTGCCGTAACCCAGTGGGCCGACCGCATCACCGTGATGTACTGCGGCCAGTCTGTGGAGTCCGGCAGCCGCCAGCAACTGTTGGAATCGCCGCATCATCCATACACCGAAGCCCTGCTGCGCGCGATGCCGGATTTCAACCTCGATATCCTGCCGCACAAAAGTAAGCTGGAAACCCTGCCCGGCTCGATCCCACCGTTGCAGCACTTACCGATTGGTTGCCGATTGGGCCCCCGCTGCCCGCACGCCCAGCGCAAATGCGTCGAAGTACCGAAGCGACGGAAGATTAAAAACCATAAATTCAGCTGCCACTTCCCGCTGAATATGGAGGAAACCAATAAATGAGCGCGCTGCTAGAGGTCGAGAACCTCAAAAAAGATTACCACTATCGCTCAGGCCTGTTTCATCGTCGTACTATTGAAGCGGTGAAACCGGTTTCCTTTTCGCTGGAAGCCGGTGAAACCATCGCGTTCATCGGTGAAAACGGATCCGGCAAATCAACACTGGCCAAAATGCTGGCCGGTGTAGTCGAGCCAACCGAAGGGATTATTCGTGTCAACGGCGAACCACTGG
The DNA here is from genome assembly GCF_028621875.1 of Photobacterium sp. GSS17. Taxonomy (NCBI): domain Bacteria; kingdom Pseudomonadati; phylum Pseudomonadota; class Gammaproteobacteria; order Vibrionales; family Vibrionaceae; genus Photobacterium; species Photobacterium sp. GSS17. The sequence goes on from NZ_CP117517.1 coordinate 2,409,104, forward strand.
CTCACCGTGACTACCAGACCCGCTGCAAGCTGATCCGGATGATCTTTCAGGATCCCAACACCTCCCTGAACCCGCGCATTCAGATTGGTAAGATCCTGGAAGGACCATTAAAACGAAACACCCAGATGACCCCGCAGGCACGTGAGCGTCGAATCATGGAGACCCTGAAACGGGTTGGCCTGTTACCCGAACATGCGTACTTTTACCCACAAATGCTGGCAACCGGCCAGAAACAGCGGGTTTCTCTCGCCCGGGCACTGATTCTTCAGCCTTGTATCATCGTGGCAGACGAAGCACTGAACGGTCTGGATATGTCGATGCGTTCGCAAATCATCAACCTGCTGCTGGAACTGCAGGAAGAGATGGGGCTGTCCTACATCTATGTGTCACAGCATATGGGAGTAATCAAACACTTCACCGATAAGGTTATGGTCATGCAGACCGGAGACGTGGTCGAACAAGGCCCGACTCTGGAGGTCTTCAACAACCCTCAACATCCACTGACCCAGAAACTGCTCGACAGCCATTTTTCAGCCCCCGCCCACGACCGGACCAACCGTCTCAGCAGCGTGACACCCAAAATCGAGTACTGAGCGGGTGTGACCCTTTGCATGTGCTGGCACTATCCACGTGTCAGCACAACAAACCTTGCTCAGCTCATCAGAACCACAGAGCCCGCCCCCAAAGCCACCGCCAGAAGAATTGGCCAGACCACGAATTTTGCCATTCGGCTATCACCAATAACCACCGCCATTCCCATTTTCACCAAGCTGTTAACCGCCGAGGCAATGAAGATCCCGGTGGCAGCCGTCGTCAGCGTCAATGTGTCGATACTCTGCCGTCCCAATGCCAGCGTGATGGCATCAACATCGGTGATCCCGGAAATCGCCGACAGAATCAGGGTCCCGGTATTGCCAAACCACTGCTGTAATGCGGTCGCCAGCAATATAATCAGCATCAACCCCAAACCAAACATCAAGGCTGAGGAAAGTGCCAACGGGTTTTGTTTCATTTCAGGGTTGGTCTGGCTGTCCATTTTATTTTTTTTCCAGATCCAAGCGGCAGGCAGATAGAAACCGACCATCATGGCCGTCATCGGCAACCAGAGCAGGCTCAACAGCGATGAGTTAATCACGTAACTGATGAACAAAATACGCGGGAACATAGTGCCGCAGCTGAGTAAAATGCCACTCGCGAGCAGCCCACACAACCGAGGCTGCTGTTTGGAAAGGTTAGAAAACTGCAGTGTCAGCGCCGTCGAAGAGCTAAGGCCAGCAAACAGACAGGTCAGCAGAATCCCCTTTTCAGCTCCGCCGATCTTCATGGCGAAGTAGCCGATAAACGAGATACTGGCAATCAGGACAACCATCCACCAGATTTCGTAAGGGTTTATCGCATTAAAAGGGCCCACTTGCTCATTGGGCAACATCGGCAGCATCACCACAGAAATCAGCAGCAGGCGCAAAGCCGCATCCAGCTCGTACTCCTGCAGCTTAGACAGGGCATCATGCAGCTCACGCTTGTTGTCGAGAATAATGGCGGTGATTACCGCAGCAGATGCCGCCAGCGCTGGGTTCTCGACCACGGCCAGTGCGCCAAGCAGAAACGTCAGCAGCATCCCTATCAAGCCGGTAATACTCAAATTCGCCTGGCTCCGCAGACGGTAAGCGTAGGCCACAGTAATGATCACAGCCAGGCCAAGGAAGGACAGCCCCAGAAACAGCTCCGAGTATAAACTGGCTAACAACCCACAAACCCCACCGAGCAGGCCAATCAGTGAATATGTCCGGATGCCTGCCACCCGACTGCCGGCAGCTTCATTACGCTCTACCCAGCCGCGTTGAATACCAATGATCGCCCCCAGCAACAGGGCGATTGCAAGACGAACAAAAGGAGAAGACAGATCCAGGGTGGTTTCCATATCGCGCTTCCGTATCGATGGCTGTCATACCGGATATTGGTATACTCTGACCTTCACTGAGGCGGTTCGGCGTTCGAGCGCACACCTTCAGCATGGCCCCACGCCGATAAGCTTATCGGGGGGCAACTGGGGAACAATACTCAGTTTTGTATTCAGTGTAGGCCGGACAGGAAAAGATAACTGCCTGCTTTGTCACGATTTATCATCAGTGAAGCACATCATAATGCCCTAAAAGGCATGGGCTCGATGACAGTGCCAGTCGAACCATACGGTTCTGCAGCGGCAAGAAGCAAGAAGCAAGAAGCAAGAAGCAAGAAGCAAGAAGCAAGAAGCAAGAAGCAAGAAGCAAGAAGCAAGAAGCAAGAAGCAAGAAGAATAAAACACTGACAGGGCAATGCAACTGGCTCTGAACACCAGAGCCAGTTGATGACATTAAGACAGGCTCTGGTTAATATCAGCCAGCACAGCGGCTGGATCTGCGGCCTGTGTAATCGGACGGCCAATCACCAGATAATCGGAACCCGCCTGTACCGCTTCAACCGGTGTCATCACACGGCGCTGATCACCTGCGGCACTGCCTGCAGGGCGAATACCAGGCGTCACCAGTTTAAATTCAGTACCCAGCTCTGATTTCAGCATGCTGGCTTCCTGAGCAGAACACACGACCCCATCAAGACCGCTGTTTTTCGTCAGACGCGCCAGATTCAGTACATGCTCCTGAGGCTCGGCTGTAATACCAATACCACGCAAATCAGAAGCTTCCATGCTGGTCAGTACAGTCACCGCAATCAGCAACGGACGATCTTTGCCATAAGGCTCAAGAATATCACGTGATGCAGCCATCATACGCTCACCACCGCTGGCATGGACATTGACCATCCATACACCCAGTTCCGCAGCCGCCGCTACCGCGCGGGAACAGGTATTCGGAATGTCATGAAATTTTAGGTCCAGGAATACAGAATGGCCCCGATCATGCAGTTTACGCACAAAATCAGGGCCAAAATAAGTAAACATCTCTTTGCCGACTTTTAATCGACAACTACCCGGCTCAATCCGGTCAACAAAAGCTAAGGCTTCGTCCTGGCTTGGATAGTCGAGTGCAACAATGACTTTTGGATCTAACATGGCATCTCCTGCTGAGTTACGGTTCACAAATCACCCGGCGAGCACAGGCGCGCTGAGGGCGGTCAGGATTGTACAATAAAATGTCCATTTATCGAGAATTTTTTAAGCTTTTCGACAAAAGCACCAAAAGTGACACTTTTCTCAGGAGACCAATCGTTTGTCAGGCGAGGTTAATTGCGAAAAGACTAAATACAAAAAAGCCCGTTCATTGCTGAACGGGCTTTCAAGAATGCTTATTCACCATCAAGACCACGAATCGGTTTGACGGATCCCCACCCTTTACAGGAAGGACACTGCCAGTATAGAGAGTGCGTCGCAAATCCACACTGGCTGCACCGATAATGAGGCTTGGTTTTCAACTGCTCACCAACCAGGCCGCGCAATGTCGACAGGCTGTCTTTCGCCCGCCCTTCTTCGGCTTCGTCCAGGTGGTACTCCATCAGCTGATAAAAACCCTTCATGGTCGGATTTTTCTGGAGCTGCCGGGTCATGAACGTCTGCGCTAAGGTTGATCCCTCACGCTTGGCAATTTCATCAGCTAACATCAGCTCGGCGGTTGAACCAGCTTCATGTTCCACACAATAGTGCAGAAAACGCAGCCAGCCGGCTTCATTATTTGCGGCTTCATAACACTGCAGCAGCAAAGGCAGCGCCTCACCAACGAAGACGATGTCCTGCTCCACCACCTTTTCGAGTTGCTTGGCAGCCGCTTTAAAGTCGTCCTCAGTGATCAGGATTTTCGCCAGCATAATCGTTGCACGAACACAGGATTTATCAACCGACAGGGCTTTTTTCAGCATCTGCTTGGCTTTATCCGGATTTTGCGCACTCATTTCCAGCATCGCCATCTCACACCAGAAGTGAGCAATGTCATGCTTGAGCCGGGATTTCCCCATTTTGACCAGCTGCGTCGCCATTTCAATGGCTTTATCCCACTCGCGGGTCTGCTGGTATATGGTCAGCAGTTGTTGCAGCGCCCCTTTGCGATGATCGGGCTCATCCAGCAGCTGCTCAAAAATTTTCTCGGCCCGGTCAAAAAAGCCGGCGGCCATGTAGTCCTGTGCCAATTGCTGCAAGGCAAGATTGCGCTGGTCAATGGTCAGGTTTGGACGTGCAATAAGGTTTTGGTGAATGCGGATAGCACGATCGACTTCGCCCCGGCTGCGGAACAGATTCCCCAGAGCCAGGTGCGTATCAATTGTTTCACTGTCAACTTGGAGCAGCTCAATAAACACATCAACTGCTTTGTCAGACTGATCTGACAGCAGTAAGTTTAACCCCGTCACGTACTGACGTGACATGTGGTGAGACTGCTCCTGTTGTTTGTTACTAGCGCTCCTGTTACCCATATACCAGCCGTAACCGGCGGCAATCGGCAATAACAGGAACAACAGCTCTAGCATTAACGATTATTCCTTAACAGGCTCAGCGCGTAACTGCTCCAGTTCTTTCTGCTGTTTAGCCACTTTTTTGCCTAGGCGATTTTTAGTGAAGCGGGCTTTCAGATACAGCAGGCCGCAAATCATCCAACCAATGATAAAACCGGCACCGAAGGCAATGCCAAGCAGAGTTGATAACTGGAACTCACCCTGAGCAAGCAAATAGTCAAAATTGACAAGCTGTTGGTTCTGGGCGCCTAACGCAAGGGTAAGTAAAAAGCAGGCAACCAATACGAGAACAGTCAGTATCTTCATCGTGAATCCTTCTCACTCGAATGAAAAATAGATTGTACCTATCTGCTAAAGTAAAAGCTCTATGTTTTAAAAAATTCGCTTACCTGTAAAGGCAGATGGTATGGGCTGATTATGCAGGATTTTGGCTCTACAGACCATGATCAAAACGCATAAAAAAAACGGCACACTTAACAGCATGCCGTTTTTTTATTTATACGCGGTTAACCAATAATTGAAGCGTTAACGCGGTCGCGTAATTCCTTACCTGGTTTAAAGTGAGGAACGTACTTGCCGTCCAACTCAACCTTATCCCCGGTTTTAGGGTTACGACCTATACGTGGAGCGCGGTAATGTAAAGAGAAGCTACCAAAGCCACGGATTTCAATACGGTCACCTTCAGCGAGCGTTGAAGCCATGTGCTCAAGGATTTCCTTGATTGCATCTTCTACCTGTTTGGCAGAAAGATGTGTTTGTTGACTGCATAGTCTTTCAATTAATTCAGACTTTGTCATAAACACTCCGTTTTTAGTATGTTTCTCAATAGTATAACCGCTTAGGGGGAAAAATGATCCCCCTATGCTCAATTATTCGCCTTTAGCAGCTTTGAAAGCGTCAGCCATAGCGTTACCGAACGCAGCATCATCTTGCTTGTTCAGTGCAGCCATTGCTTCTTGCTCTTCAGCAACGTCTTTAGCGCGAACTGACAGGTTGATTACGCGGTTCTTACGATCAACGCCTGTGAATTTAGCTTCAACAGAATCGCCAACAGACAGAACCAGAGTTGCGTCTTCAACACGGTCAACAGAAGCTTCAGATGCACGCAGGTAACCTTCAACACCTTCAGCCAGCTCAACAGTTGCGCCTTTTGCGTCAACAGCAGTAACTGTACCAGTTACCAGAGCGCCTTTCTTGTTCATAGCAACGAAGCCGTTGAACGGATCTTCTTCGATTTGCTTGATGCCCAGAGAGATGCGCTCACGCTCAGCGTCAACAGCCAGAACAACTGCAGAGATTTCGTCGCCTTTCTTGAAGTCACGAACAGCGTCTTCGCCTGCAACATTCCAAGAAATGTCAGACAGGTGAACCAGACCGTCGATGCCGCCGTCAAGACCGATGAAGATACCGAAGTCAGTGATTGACTTGATCTTACCAGTTACGCGATCGCCTTTAGCTTGCATTTCTGCAAATGACTGCCATGGGTTCGCTTTACACTGTTTCAGACCTAGGCTGATACGACGACGTTCTTCGTCGATATCCAGAACCATAACTTCAACTTCATCGCCCACGTTAACAACTTTAGATGGGTGGATGTTCTTGTTAGTCCAATCCATCTCAGAAACGTGTACCAGACCTTCAACGCCTTCTTCGATTTCAACGAAGCAGCCGTAGTCAGTCAGGTTAGTTACGCGACCAGACAGCTTAGTGCCTTCTGGGTAACGCTTAGCGATAGCTACCCATGGATCTTCGCCCAGTTGCTTAAGGCCTAGTGATACGCGAGTACGCTCACGGTCGAACTTAAGAACTTTAACGTTGATCTCGTCGCCAACATTAACGATTTCAGATGGGTGCTTAACGCGTTTCCAAGCCATGTCAGTGATGTGCAGAAGACCGTCAACACCACCCAGATCTACGAACGCACCGTAGTCAGTCAGGTTCTTAACGATACCTTTAACTTCCATGCCTTCTTGTAGAGAAGCCAGCAGTTCGTCACGCTCAACGCTGTTTTCAGATTCGATAACTGCGCGGCGAGAAACAACTACGTTGTTACGCTTCTGGTCTAGCTTGATTACTTTGAACTCTAGCTCTTTGTTTTCCAGGTGAGCAGTGTCACGAACTGGACGAACGTCAACCAGTGAACCTGGTAGGAACGCACGGATACCGTTCAGTTCAACTGTGAAGCCGCCTTTAACTTTACCGTTGATGATACCAACAACAGTTTCAGCGTCTTCGTAAGCTTTCTCTAGAACGATCCAAGCTTCGTGGCGCTTCGCTTTCTCACGAGAAAGCTTAGTTTCACCAAAGCCGTCTTCAACAGCGTCAAGAGCAACGTCAACTTCTGCACCGATTTCGATTTCAATTTCGCCAGCAGCGTTCTTGAATTCTTCAGCAGGGATAGAAGACTCAGACTTCAGGCCTGCGTCAACCAGTACATAACCGTTTTCGATAGCTACAACAGTACCTTTAACGATGGCACCTTGACGTGTTTCTACTTCTTTTAGTGACTCTTCAAAGAGCTGAGCAAAAGATTCAGTCATTATTCAATCTTCAATTTAATAAACAACCACGGGTATCCTACCGCATGGGGTTGATAGTAAAGTCAGTTTTCATCCGTGAAACCGACGCGATCATACTGATTACTCAGCAGATAATTTCTGTTCAATATACGCTAATGCCTGTTCGGTCACTTGCTCTATTGACATCTCAGTAGAGTCTAGCACCAAAGCATCAGCTGCGGGACGTAACGGCGCAACCGCACGATTGCGATCTCGATAGTCACGTTCCTGAATTTCTTTCAAAAGGTGGTCAAAGTTAACATCTAAGCCTTTCTGTTGCAACTGCTTCATACGACGTTCTGCACGTTCCTCTGCACTTGCATCAAGGAAGATTTTCACTTCAGCCTGCGGGAAAACTACGGTTCCCATATCTCGTCCGTCAGCGACCAGACCCGGTGCTTCGCTGAAAGCACGCTGACGTCGCAGCAGCGCTTCACGCACGCGAGGCAGTGCCGCAACTTTGGAGGCAGCCATGCCGGTTTCTTCTTTACGAAGTTCGCCGGAAACATCTTCACCTTCCAGGATCACCTTCACCAACTCGCCTTCCGCAATGAATTCAACATCCAGATGCGCCGCCAGTGGTACCAGGGCATCTTCTGATTCCAGATCAACGCCGTGATGGATAGCCGCCAGAGCCAACACACGATAAATCGCACCTGAATCCAGAAGCTTCCAGCCCAGTTTTTCTGCCAACAGCATACACAGTGTGCCTTTACCGGCACCGCTTGGTCCATCGACAGTGATCACTGGCGCGTGAGTAGACATAGGTTTTCTCCGAACTTGTTCTAATGTAAGCAGTAATACGCATCTGCGCGAGCCAGACGGGCAACACTGATGCGTATTACCGCTCCCAAGCGGGGCCATAGTATACGGGAAAATAGGCGGTGATACCAATCTGTAATCCGGTTATCTTCTGGACCATTAACGAATAAAAAAACAACCCGCCGTGATGGCGGGTTGTCGGACAACGGTCTGAAATTGTGCCAATTACTGACTAAGAATGGCCAGTTTATCAAAGTAATCCGGGAAGGTTTTTGACGTACACTTCGGATCATTGATGGTTACCGGCGTATCACTTAATGCCACCAGCGAGAAACACATTGCGATACGGTGATCGTCGTAAGTATCGATGGCCGCATGCTGCAACTGAGCCGGCGGTGTGATAGTGATGAAATCTTCACCCTCTTCCACTTCCGCGCCCACTTTACGCAGCTCGGTTGCCATGGCACTGAGACGGTCAGTTTCTTTGACGCGCCAGTTGTACACATTGCGAATTGCGGTCGTACCTTCCGCAAACAACGCCGCAGTAGCGATGGTCATGGCAGCATCAGGGATGTGGTTGAAGTCCATATCAATGGCTTTTAATTCACCTTTGCGGGCAATTACATAGTCATCGCCCCATTCGATGTCAGCCCCCATCGCCGCCAGTGCGTCGGCAAACTGCACATCACCCTGAATACTTTTCTTGCCGATACCGGTGACTTTCACTTCACCACCGCGAATTGCGGCGGCAGCAAGGAAGTAAGACGCTGAGGACGCATCACCTTCCACCAGAAACTCACCCGGCGACTGGTAACTTTGCCCGCCTTTAACGATAAAGGCCTGGTAGTTCTGATTTTCCACGTTCACGCCAAACTGAGCCATGATATGCAGAGTGATATCAATATAAGGCTTGGAAACCAGATCGCCGATAATGCGAATTTCGGTATCCGCTTCAGCCAGCGGGGCCGCCATCAGAAACGCGGTCAGGAACTGGCTGGAAATCGAACCGTCAATCTCAACCCTGCCACCTTTCAGTCCGGTTCCGGTTATGTTCAGCGGCGGAAAACCATCGTTTTCCAGATAGGTGATATCTGCACCGGCAGCACGCAGCGCATCAACCAAATGGCCAATCGGGCGCTCTTTCATACGCGGTTCGCCGGTCAGGATGTACTCCCCTTGCCCGAGGCAAAGAGCCGCTGCCAGCGGACGCATCGCCGTACCGGCATTTCCCAGAAACAGCTCCAGGGGCTGAGCAGAATGAAATGCACCGCTCACTCCCGTCACTTCGCAAACAGTTTTATCGTCGGACAACTGGTAGTTCACACCCAACAAGCTCAGGGCATTGAGCATATGACGAATATCGTCACTGTCGAGCAGATTGGTCAGGCGGGTTGTCCCATTTGCTAACGCAGCCAACAGCAAGGCGCGGTTGGAAACACTTTTTGAACCCGGCAGGTTCACAGTACCATTGATCTTGTTTATCGGCTGTAACGTTAAACTTTCCATCTGTATTATCTTTAATCCTGTTTGGTCACAGTCTCAGCAGAGTAACCAATAATATGGCGGTTCGCCAGTCCTGTTTAAGGTCTAATTTTGCTGTTTTGACCCGTTAGTGCGCTTTTTTCCGCAAACTTATCAGGAGATACCATGAACTGGCTGATGTGCCTTTGTCGAAAACAACGTGATCGATTCATCATTCCCTTGTTTGCACTATTCTTTTTGCAGGGATGTACCGGAATACCGGACAACATTCAGCCAGTCTCATCTTTTGATCTGAACCGTTACCTGGGAACCTGGTATGAAATTGCCCGGCTGGATCACTCTTTTGAACGCGGCCTGACCCAAGTCTCCGCAACATATGAAAAGAATAGTGATGGCTCAATCAGCGTGCTGAACCGTGGTTATGACCCAAGTCATCAAGAATGGAAGCAGGCTGAGGGGCGCGCCGTTTTTGTCGGTGAGCCAAACAAAGCACACCTGAAAGTTTCATTCTTTGGCCCGTTTTACAGCAGCTATGTGGTGTTTTATCTGGAGCCGGATTATTCAGTGGCACTCGTCAGTGGCTACAATAAGGAATATTTCTGGATTCTCGCCCGTCAACCGTCATTAACAGAGACGCAGCTGGGCAATTACCTGCAGCGGGCTCGGGAGGCTGGTTTTGCCGTCGACAACCTGATCTACCCCCAACCGCCGCTGAAATCAAAAGCATCTGTTGAGAATAAAATTTAAGGCTAAGAGCAGAAAACGGCGCCGCAGTCCTGCATGGCAAAAGAAAAAGCCGCACTCGGCGGCTTTTTACTTGTACACATATGTCGTCTCACGACTTCACTCAGGCATTGCCCTGCTCAAACTTCACCATGAAGTCGACCAGAGCCTGAACACCTTCAATCGGCATTGCGTTGTAGATAGACGCACGCATTCCACCGACCGCGCGGTGCCCTGCCAGCGCCTTCAGACCCGCCGCTTCAGCCTGCTCCAGGAACAGGGCATCAAGTTCAGGGTTCTTCAGCTGGAACGGGACATTCATCAGAGAACGGTTGTCCGAATGGACCTCATTACGGTAAAACTCTGACTGATCGATGTAATCGTAAAGTACCTTGGCTTTGGCTTCATTGCGTTTTTGCATTTCTGCCACACCGCCAATGGATTTCAGCCACTTGAAGACTTCACCGGCCAGGTACCAGGCAAATGTCGGCGGGGTGTTAAACATCGACTCTTTATCGACCTGTACGGTGTAATCCAGCACGCTTGGCAGGGCAGCTCTGGCTTTACCCAGCAGATCATCACGGACAATCACAATCGTCAGACCGGCAGGACCGATGTTCTTCTGTGCGCCAGCATAGATTACCCCATATTTGGAGACATCAATTTCACGCGACAGAATTGTTGAGGACAAGTCCGCGACAATCGGTTTATCGGTAACAGGCAAGTCACGGATTTCAATCCCGTCGATAGTTTCGTTCGGGCAGAAATGCACAAATGCTGCACCATCTGACAGCGGCCATTGTGCGGCAGGCAGCACTGCACGTTTACCGTCTTTTTCACAGGTAATATCAATGATATTCGGCGAACAGTATTTTTCCGCCTCTTCGGCCGCGCTATGAGCCCAGTAGCCACCATCCACATAATCGGCACTGCTGGCCTCACCCAACAGGTTCAGCGGTACAGCCGCAAACTGAGCACGAGCCCCGCCATGGCAGAACAGAACGTGGTAATTATCAGGGATGGACAGCAGGTCACGCAGGTCTTGCTCGGACTGCTTGGCGACGACTACGAACTCTTTGCTGCGGTGACTGATTTCCATCACCGATGTGCCCAGTCCATTCCAGTCGATCAGCTCTTGCTGTGCTTTTTTTAAAACCTCTGCCGGGATCATTGCCGGTCCGGCGCAAAAATTATAAACCTGCTCCATGATGAAAGACTTGCTCCTGCTATAAAACATGGGGTTACATTATAGTTGCGACACAAGTCACAAATGTTTTCTGACAGTTTGTGACCAGGATCGAATACCTGTTTTTACACCTTTATGACGGCGCTGAAAAGGGTTTCATGACGAATTCCTTCATCCTCTTTTTTCAGCCATAAAAAAACGCAGCCCGAAGGCTGCGTTTAATACATGAAGATACACACTCAGGGATTATTCCTGATCGGTATCCTGCTCAGCAGAATCATCATTGCCAGCATCTTCGTCAGATACTGATGACTCAGTGCTGTCAGCCTCGTTCTCAGCGTTAATCACGTCGCCTTCGAGAGCATCATTCAGCTCATCTTCTTCAGGCTCTTCGATACGCTGCAGACCAACAACCTGCTCGTCTTCTGAAGTACGAATCAGCGTCACACCCTGGGTGTTTCGGCCAACACGGCTCACTTCCGCCACTCGGGTACGAACCAGCGTACCGCCATTGGTGATCATCATGAACTCGTCGCCGTCCAGTACCTGGATAGCACCGACAACGCTACCGTTACGCTCGGTCACTTTGATCGATACCACGCCCTGAGTAGCACGGCTCTTCGCCGGGTACTCAAGCAGCTCAGTACGCTTACCAAAGCCGTTTTCGGTCACAGTCAAGACATCGCCGTCGTTATGAGGAACGATCAGTGACACCACTTTGTCGTTCTCTGCCAGCTTAATACCGCGTACACCTGCCGCAGTACGGCCCATGCCACGAACCTGCTCTTCAGAGAAACGTACCACTTTACCGGCTTTCGAGAACAGCATGATGTCATCGCCGCCAGCGGTGATATCAACACCGATCAGGGAGTCGCCATCACGCAGGTTCACTGCAATGATACCGGCGCTACGCGGACGGCTGAAATCAGTCAGCGGGGTCTTCTTCACGGTACCGTCAGCGGTAGCCATGAAGATAAACTTGTTCTCTTCGTATTCTTTCACCGGCAGGATGGCAGTAATACGCTCACCTTCTTCCAGCGGCAGAATGTTCACGATCGGCTTACCACGTGCAGTCCGGCTGGCCTGTGGCAACTGGTATACTTTCAGCCAGTACATACGGCCGCGGCTTGAGAAGCACAGAATGGTATCGTGCGTATTCGCCACCAGCAGACGTTCGATGAAGTCTTCATCCTTCATACGGGTGGCTGCTTTACCTTTACCGCCACGACGCTGTGCTTCATAGTCGCTCAGCACCTGGTATTTCACGTAACCTTCATGAGACAGAGTTACCACAACATCTTCCTGAGTGATCAGGTCTTCCAGATCGATATCATGGCTGGCCGCAGTGATTTCAGTACGACGAGGGTCGTTAAACTGCTCTTTCACCGCTTCCAGTTCTTCACGAATCACTTCCATCAGACGCTCAGAACTACCCAGGATGTGCAGCAATTCTGCAATTTCACCCAGCAGAGTTTTGTACTCGTCGAGGATTTTCTCGTGCTCAAGGCCTGTCAGCTTGTGCAGACGCAGATCCAGAATAGCTTGCGCCTGTTGCTCAGTCAGGAAGTACTGACCGTCACGGATACCGTATTGCGGTTCCAGCCACTCAGGACGCGCCGCATCAGTACCGGCACGTTCCAGCATTGCCGCAACGTTGCCCAGGTCCCAACCGCGAGCGATCAGACCGGCACGGGCTTCCGCTGGTGTCGGTGCTTTACGGATCAGGTCGATGATTTCATCGATGTTAGCCAGCGCCAGTGCCAGACCTTCAAGGATGTGGGCACGTTCACGGGCTTTACGTAGTTCAAAAATCGTACGACGTGTCACCACTTCACGGCGGTGGTTCACGAAGCACTTCAGCATCTCTTTCAGGTTGAACGTTTTAGGCTGACCGTTATCCAGGGCCACCATGTTGATACCGAAAGTTGTTTGCAGCTGAGTTTGTGCGTACAGGTTATTCAGTACCACTTCGCCCACAGCATCGCGCTTACATTCGATAACGATGCGCATACCGTCTTTATCAGACTCGTCGCGCAGCGCACTGATGCCTTCAACTTTCTTCTCTTTAACCAGTTCAGCGATCTTTTCAATCAGACGTGCTTTGTTCACCTGGTACGGGATCTCAGTAACAATGATGCTTTCGCGGCCATTTTTGTCACTTTCGATATCCGCTTTAGAGCGCATGTAAACTTTACCGCGACCGGTCTTATAGGCATCAATGATACCTTTACGGCCACTAATCATCGCAGCAGTCGGGAAGTCCGGACCTGGAATGTATTCCATCAGCTGATCGATAGTGATGCTTTCATCATCGATATACGCCAGACAGCCGTCGATCACTTCACCCAGGTTATGAGGAGGAATGTTGGTTGCCATACCTACCGCGATACCTGACGAACCGTTCACCAGTAGGTTAGGAATCTTCGTTGGCAGTACCGCAGGGATTTGTTCTGTACCGTCGTAGTTAGGTACGTAGTCAACCGTTTCTTTTTCCAGATCAGCCAGCAGCTCGTGGGCAATCTTGGACATACGTACTTCGGTATAACGCATTGCAGCGGCGGAGTCGCCATCGATCGAACCGAAGTTACCCTGACCATCTACCAGCATGTAGCGAAGCGAGAAAGGTTGCGCCATACGTACAATCGTGTCGTATACCGCACTGTCACCATGGGGGTGATATTTACCGATTACGTCACCGACCACACGGGCAGATTTTTTATATGCTTTATTCCAGTCATTGCCCAATACATTCATCGCGAACAAAACGCGACGGTGTACCGGCTTAAGGCCATCACGCACATCAGGAAGAGCACGACCCACGATAACGGACATCGCGTAGTCGAGATACGAGCCTTTCAGCTCTTCTTCAATGTTTACGGGCGTGATCTCTTTTGCAAGATCGCTCATGGAGCCAATATCCCTCAGGTAATTTCTGTCGTATACGTATACCAAACGGCATAGCTATCACATATTTAGAGTTATCACACGTCAGGACGGGCCTTCGTGATGTGATACCTATAGCGTTTGGAACCATACGTGCAAGGTGCGAGAATATAGCATATTTCAGTCTAGATAGGCACACCTTTCACTATGATGTTGTGAGTAATTTAGCGGATTAGTAAAAAATCGAAAGTGCTTATTTATCAAATTGGCACAGAACAGTTCACTTTTCACCCAACCCCTGTTTTTTGCGACTTTTCCTGTTTTGTACCGAATCAGACTAAATTGCAACCAGTTGTAAATTAGCGATCGATGCGGCAGTTTCACACTTTTGTCACCAAGCTGTTCAGAGTCTGAACGTGAAACCTGATCCTTATCAACATTGCCCTTTTTTCACCCGCTACAATAATCCTGTATCGCGATATTTGTGTTTTTCTACAACCCGTTACATTTAAGCGGAGGTCTGTATGTTAAGCCAAGCTATCAATACCATCGGCATGTGCATTATGGGTGGGAAATACCTGCTTATTGTGATTTTAGCCGCCACTATGCTGTTATCCGGTAACGTTCAGGCAGAAATGCTGGCATTCAGCCACCTGGACCCGACGGAGTAATTACACTGCTCACCCGTGACAGGGCTAATGAACCCGGTCGTTTTACCATCGGCTCACTGGCTGTCGGCCTGTCACCTTACTAAACCAACCTTAAATCAAAAGATGGCGCGCCTGGATCACGCTCCGGGCGGTTTTTCACACTACTGTATTACCTCTGGAACGGTTTTCGCTATAATGCGGTCATTAATAAGGAATATGGCAATATCAGATGACTAAGCAGTTAAACGTCGATCCGGCTGAAATCAGTAAATTCGAAGAGATGGCGTCCCGCTGGTGGGATCTCGAAGGTGAATTCAAGCCGCTACACCAAATTAACCCGTTACGCCTGAACTTCGTCATGGATCATGCCGGTGGTCTGTTTGGCAAAAAAGTGCTGGATGTCGGCTGCGGCGGCGGCATTCTGGCTGAAAGTATGGCCGTTGAAGGTGCTGAAGTAACCGGTCTGGACATGGGTAAAGAGCCTCTGACGGTCGCCCGACTGCACGCCCTTGAAACCGGCACTAAGCTGGAGTACGTCCAGCGGACGGCGGAAGAGCAAGCAGAAATGTTCCCTGAAACCTACGACGTCGTTACCTGCATGGAGATGCTGGAACACGTCCCACAGCCAGCTTCTGTCATTGCCGCTTGTGCCAAAATGGTTAAACCGGGCGGCCACGTGTTCTTCTCGACCCTGAACCGCAATCTGAAATCGTACCTGTTTGCGATTGTCGGTGCCGAGCAACTGCTGAAGCTAGTGCCTAAAGGCACTCATGATCACGAGAAGTTTATCCGTCCTTCAGAGCTGCTGGCGATGATCGACAACACACCGCTGCAGGAACGTCACATCACGGGTTTGCACTACAATCCGCTGACTGATAAGTACTGGCTGGGCAAAAACGTGGACGTGAACTACATCGTTCATACCGTGAAGCTTTAAAACGATCACGCTCATTTGGCAAAGAATCCGCAGGGACTTTCTCAAGATCGCTGCCAAAGACTTTGCCAAAAACAAGCCACACATTAACAGCTGCGGGCATCGCCTCTTCGGCACTGCTTCTTCGGTATTGCTTCTTCGGCATGACTCCGCAGCTGTTTTGACATCGCGAAAAGATGTTACCAACAGAAAGATGTCACTCGCAGGAAACCTGCGTCCCCTTGCTTCGCCCTGATGCCAGCCACTACACTAATGTCAGTTTGTCATTACAAGGAAACGTACCATGGCATCAACGATCAAGGCTGTCCTGTTTGATTTGGACGGCACCCTTCTCGACACCGCACCAGACATGGCTAACGCCGCTAACCGGGTACTCGCCGACTATGATCATCCCCCGCTGTCTGATGAACAAATTCGTGCCAACACCAGCTACGGTGCCCGGGGATTGCTGACCGCCGGTTTCGGCACAATTCCGTCGCACCTCGATATACATCAGCTACGCCTGCAATTTCTTGACTACTACGAGCAAAATATCTGCGTTAATACGTCGCTGTATCATGGTATTAGCCCGATGCTGACAGCGCTTGATAACATGCAGCTGCCATGGGGGATCATGACCAATAAACCCGGTTTTCTTACTGAGTTGCTTTTGCCGTTTTTCCCGGAACTGATGCGCGCACGCGTCATCGTATGCGGCGATACTCTGTCAGTCGCCAAGCCCCATCCGGCTCCCCTGCTGCATGCCTGTGAAATGATGGGAATTCAGCATCAGCATTGCGCCTATATTGGTGACATCGAAAAAGACATGATTGCCGCCAGAGCAGCCAGTATGCCGGGCTATGTGGCCGGATGGGGATATATTGGCGCTGACCATACGCCACAGGCATGGCAGGCAACGGGGATTTTATCCCACCCGGGAGATCTACTTTCCATTTTATAAACCCCGTTTTTACGGGCTAACTAGCCAAGAAATAACCAGAAAATTTTGTATCATCCGACCTGTACAATGAGGGTCAAAAATCAAGGATTTTTTTTTCGGCGCCCCCAAATTCGGGGCGAATTTTTTTTGCATTTTTCTATGATATTGTCAGACCTGCGCAAATCGGTTAGTTGGCACTAACTAAAAATTATAAGTCCCCATGTTATCCACAGCCGGTTAAAAAATACCACCTTGCATTACCCCATTATCATCACTATCTTGTAACTCAAATAGCTCAACACCCCAATATATAGTGTTTGTAACGATTGGCTGAAACCTAACAAAGATCACACTCTTTGTTCACGTTCGTGCTAATTTTTGCAAAACTCCCTGTTTTGGGCTGATATCCGGGAAAACGACCAAAAATGAATCAACAGCTCACTGTTACCAAGCGTGATGGACGCAAAGAAAACATCGATCTGGAAAAAATTCACCGTGTGATCACCTGGGCCGCTGAAGGTCTGGAAAACGTCTCGGTCTCTCAGGTCGAACTCAAGTCTCACATTCAGT
Organism: Photobacterium sp. GSS17; assembly: GCF_028621875.1. Classification (NCBI taxonomy): domain Bacteria; kingdom Pseudomonadati; phylum Pseudomonadota; class Gammaproteobacteria; order Vibrionales; family Vibrionaceae; genus Photobacterium; species Photobacterium sp. GSS17. Next base: position 2,426,208 of record NZ_CP117517.1, read on the forward strand.
TTTACGACGGCATCAAAACTGAAGACATCCACGAAACCATCATCAAGGCAGCAGCTGATCTGATCTCGGAAGAGACACCTGATTACCAGTACCTGGCTGCACGATTGGCTATCTTCCACCTGCGTAAGAAAGCCTACGGCCAGTTTGAGCCACCAGCACTGTACGACCATGTCACCGGTCTGGTTGAGAAAGGCAAGTACGACAAACACCTGCTGGAAGACTACAGCAAAGAAGAACTTGACCTGATGGATACCTACATCGATCACTGGCGCGATATGAACTTCTCATACGCAGCAGTGAAACAGCTGGAAGGTAAATATCTGGTTCAGAACCGTGTCAGCGGCGAAATTTACGAAAGCGCCCAGTTCCTGTACATGATGATCGCGGCGTGTCTGTTCAGCAAATACCCACGCGAAACACGTCTGGACTACATCAAACGTTTCTATGACGCGGTATCTCTGTTCAAAATTTCACTGCCAACGCCAATCATGTCTGGCGTGCGCACCCCTACTCGTCAGTTCAGCTCTTGTGTACTGATCGAGTGTGATGACAGCCTGGATTCTATCAACGCCACAGCCAGCGCCATCGTGCGTTACGTGTCTCAGCGTGCCGGTATCGGTATTAACGCAGGCCGTATTCGTGCTCTGGGTTCTGAAATTCGCGGCGGCGAAGCGTACCACACCGGTTGTATCCCATTTTACAAGTACTTCCAGACCGCGGTGAAATGCTGTTCTCAAGGCGGTGTACGCGGCGGCGCAGCCACCCTGTTCTACCCAATCTGGCACGGCGAAGTGGAATCACTGCTGGTGCTGAAAAACAACCGTGGCGTGGAAGAAAACCGTGTTCGTCACATGGACTACGGCGTACAGATCAACAAACTGATGTACACCCGTCTGATCAAAGGCGACAACATCAGCCTGTTCTCGCCATCTGACGTTCCTGGACTGTACGATGCGTTCTTCGCTGACCAGGCAGAATTTGAACGTCTGTATGTGAAATACGAGCAAGACCCAAGCATCAAGCGCAAAACAATCAAAGCCATTGACCTGTTTTCACTGCTGATGCAAGAGCGCGCCTCAACCGGCCGTATCTATATTCAGAACGTTGACCACTGTAACACGCACAGCCCGTTCGACCCGTCTGTTGCACCGATTCGCCAGTCAAACCTGTGTCTGGAAATCGCACTGCCGACCAAACCACTGAACAACGTGGAAGACGAGAACGGTGAAATTGCCCTGTGTACGCTGTCTGCGTTCAACCTGGGTGCCATTGACTCTCTGGATGATCTGGAAGAGCTTGCGGACCTGACCGTTCGTGCCCTGGATGCCCTGCTGGATTATCAGGACTACCCACTGCCGGCGGCGTTCCGTGCAACCATGAACCGTCGTACCCTGGGTGTGGGCGTTATCAACTTCGCTTACTACCTGGCTAAACACGGCGTTCGCTACTCAGACGGCAGCGCAAACAACCTGACACACGAAGCGTTTGAAGCCATTCAGTACTACCTGCTGAAAGCGTCTTTGGGTCTGGCTAAAGAACAAGGCGCGTGCCCGGCGTTTAACGAAACAACGTACGCTCAAGGCATTCTGCCGATTGATACTTATAAGAAAGATATCGACAACATCTGCTCTGCAGAACTGCGTTACGACTGGGAAGCACTTCGTGAGGAAATCAAAACTCACGGCCTGCGCAACTCGACACTGTCTGCCCTGATGCCTTCTGAGACATCATCGCAGATCTCAAACGCGACCAACGGCATTGAGCCTCCTCGCGGGTACGTGTCAGTAAAAGCGTCTAAAGACGGTATCCTGAAGCAGGTAGTGCCTGAGTACACCAAGTACAAAGACAACTACGAACTGCTGTGGAACATCGGAAGCAACGACGGTTACCTGCAGTTGGTGGGTATCATGCAGAAGTTCATCGATCAGGCGATCTCTGCCAACACCAACTACGACCCGAGCAAGCAAGCAGGCGGCAAAGTGCCAATGAAACTATTGCTAAAAGACCTGCTAACAGCGTATAAACTCGGCGTGAAAACCTTGTACTACCACAACACTCGTGATGGTGCATCCGATGCCCAAGGTGACGTTGCAGACGACTGCACAAGCTGCAAAATTTAAAAGTTAGATGAATGGGAGCTTCGGCTCCCATTGATGTTGAGGATAAGATGGCATACAGCACTTTTTGTCAAACCAATAACGATCAAATGAAAGAGCCGATGTTTTTCGGCCAGTCAGTTAACGTTGCTCGTTATGACCAACAAAAATTTGAGATTTTTGAAAAGCTGATCGAAAAACAGCTTTCCTTCTTCTGGCGTCCGGAAGAAGTGGATGTATCCGGTGATCGCATCGATTTCAATAACCTGCCGGACCATGAGCGCCACATTTTTATCAGTAACCTGAAATATCAGACCCTACTGGACTCCATTCAGGGCCGCAGCCCGAACGTCGCACTGCTGCCAATCGTGTCGCTTCCTGAGCTGGAAACCTGGATTGAGACTTGGTCTTTCTCTGAAACCATTCACTCGCGCTCTTACACCCATATCATCCGTAATATCGTGAACAACCCAAGTGTGGTCTTTGACGATATCGTGGATAACGAGCACATCATCAAACGTGCGGGTGACATTTCTAAATACTACGATGACCTGATCAGCGCCACCAACGACTACCACCGTCTGGGTGAAGGTACGCACACCATTAATGGTAAAACCGTCGTCGTCAACCTGCGTGAGATCAAGAAGAAACTGTACCTGTGCCTGATGTCTGTCAACGCACTGGAAGCGATTCGCTTCTACGTCAGCTTCGCATGTTCTTTTGCCTTTGCCGAGCGTGAGCTGATGGAAGGGAACGCGAAAATCATCAAGCTGATCGCCCGTGACGAAGCCCTGCACCTGACAGGCACTCAGCACATTCTGAACCTGCTACGTACCGGCCAGGACGATCCTGAGATGGCTGAAATTGCCGCTGAGTGCCATGAGCAGTGTTTCCACATCTTCAAAGATGCGGCCATTCAGGAAAAAGAATGGGCAGAATACCTGTTCAAAGACGGTTCGATGATTGGTCTGAATAAAGACATCCTGTGCCAGTACGTGGAATACATCACGAACCTGCGTATGGCGTCTGTGGGTCTGGAACATGCCTTCCCGGGCGCGACGCAGAACCCAATTCCTTGGATCAACTCCTGGTTGTCTTCTGACAACGTTCAGGTCGCCCCACAAGAAGCTGAAATCAGTTCCTACCTGGTTGGCCAGATCGACAACGATGTCAGCGCCGACGATTTGGGTGATTTCGAGCTATGAGTCAAATCACCATCAAGGTGAATGGCATGAAGGTTCACGGCAACAGCCGTGAGCCTTTGCTCATCCAGCTGGAGCGCGCCGGATTGCGTCCGGAATTCCAGTGCCGTGACGGTATGTGCGGTGCTTGTCGCTGCAAACTAGCTGCCGGTGCGGTTGATCAGAAAGACAGCATGGCGTTTATTGCCCCCAATGAGATTCTGGCTTGTTGCGCGATTCCGAAATCCGGGGTCGAAGTTGAGTTCGCCTATGATATTGGCGAAACAGAGCAGGAAGACCTGACTAAAAACACGCTCTCTGGCACTGCCCACCGCTCCTGATCCCAACCCCTAATCAAGTTTGCCTCTCCGTTTAGGCTATTTCTCAGACAGGGCTATGTCTCAGATAAAACTTTGCCGCAAACAAGGCTAAATCACAGACCAGGCTGTATCGCAGACCAGGCGCTGCCAATGAAATCTGTATTTTGCAAATATGTGCTCTGCAAATCTGTGCTCTGCAACAACAACCGCCACATCAAGCACTTTGGCTCAGAGCCAGCTTGCACCCGAAATACACAAACAACCCACCTGCCAGTTTATTCAGCCAGACAGTAAATGCCGGATTGTGTCTCAGACGGGCCCCGAGTCTGGATGATGCCCAGACCAGAAACAGGCTCCAGAGCAGACTGTTCACATTGAAAATCACCCCAAGCAGAATAAATGACCAAGCCTTCTCCGTTGCATCAGGCGCGATGAACTGAGGCACAAAAGCCAGGAAGAAAAGTGCCACTTTCGGATTCAGTGTGTTGGTAAGAAAACCCTGAAAATAGATGGCATTAAGCGGCATGCAAGCCGAGCCATCATTTAATGGCAGCTCCGGTGACGCATGGCGGGCACGCAACATGCCAAAGCCGATATACAGCAGGTACAGGCAACCGATGACTTTCACCACCGTAAAGGCAGTGGCCGAAGTAGCCAGCAAAGCCGATAGTCCCAACGCAGCTGCCAGAACATGCACCATTACCCCGGACGCAATTCCCAATGCCGCTACCGTCCCGGCGCGCCAACCTTGATGCGCACTGCGCCCGATAATATACAGCGAGTCCGGGCCCGGCGTGATGTTCAGCGCAAAGGCCGTAATAATAAACAATCCCAGTTCTGTAATGCCGTCCATGCTCTTCCTTTCGCTCTGATTAGTCTCGCACTCGAATGAATCATTTTTACACTTTGAGTATAAAAGTTTGCCCTGACCAAACCTGAATACAATCGTTGTTTTTCTCTGGCCTGGCGTTGTCTGGTGTGAATAGCCTCTCTCTGGCAAACGACATCCGATTCCGCAATCATCAATCGCCCGACCTAAGAGATACACGCTAAGAGATACACCCTAAGAGATACACAAAGTATTTTGCATCCGTAAAACTACAACAGGACACCCCTGTACTGACACCACTTGTCTGCCCACGATATCAAACTGGCAGGACTGATACAGACGAATCGCCTTATGGTTAGAGGCTGTCACACAAAGGCTTATAGTGCCTATACCTAATTCTGCTGAACAGACTTCAGTAACCTCATTGTCAGAAACCCGTTCTTGGGACACATCACACCCGCTTTCACCTGACTGCGTGATACCGGAGTGAGTAACCCCAAAGTTCGTGGGAACAGAATAATTCGCAACCGCCTCCGGCGTTGCAGACAAGGTGGCCGAAGTAGCCGAATCAGAATAGCCTCGTGGCAGAGAAAGTACATACTTCAGTAACTGCCGGCCAATACCTTTACTCTGCCAGCGTGGACAAACATACAGCCAGCCAATATGCACGCCTTGGGGTGAAACAGCTTTTTTATGAGGGGCTTTTTTGTGACGAGCATTATCAGAAGAAGAAGCAATGTCATGCCGAGTTGCTGTCTGCAGAGGTTGGTTGCCCTGCGCTTCCAGGGTGATAAACCCCACGACCTGCTTGTCTCTCTCACAGACAAACACATCCGAGGCGAAGAACTGGCGTCTGGCAGGCAAATTGTCCTGCAGCGGCAAAATCACCAGTTCCTTTTCGGCAAACGCTTCACCGGCAAACTCAGCCGGCTTGCATTGCAGGTAGATTTCAGTGACCGATTGCCAGTCGGTTTGGCGATAACGTCGAATCATAAAACGGGACTTAAATTCCTTTTCACGCCACATAAGAAGTGGGTAGCAGACTTACCGTTTATGCCATTCATACTGCCATTTATGAAATCGAAAACATGTCCTCACAGACATCGCTTCTCTAACATAGTATCCGGCCATCATTTCCCGGGCGCAATATGTTCGCTGCTTGCTTGCTTGCTTGCTTGCTTGCTTGCTTAGCATGATGGCAACATCAACTGCCCTTTCAATACGGTTACCGCTTGCCCTGACAGCTTGACCCTGTTGTCGTCGCAGAGCGTCATGGTTACCTGACCGCCTCGCGCGGAAGCCTGATAACCGCTCAGAGTTGTCGAATCCAGCTTGTTCCCCCAGTAAGTTGCCAGCGCACAATGCGCCGAACCGGTCACCGGGTCTTCATTCACCCCCACCCAGGGAGCAAAATACCGGGAGATAATATCCGTCCCCTCCGCGGCACGTGCCGAAATCAGCACGCTGCGACCGGGCAACTGCTTCAAGGCAGAAAAGTCGGGTGACAAGGAACGCACAATGGCCTCATCGCTCACTTCTATAAAGTATTTGGTATCGAACAAACCCGATGCCACTACCAGCGATTCTGTCAGTCCCAATCCGCTCAGCAAGGCCTGAGGAAGTTGCGCGGAGGTATCCACCTCAGTGGCAGGAAAGTCCATCACAATGTCATTGTCACTGACCGTTACCCGCAAAACTCCGGACAAGGTGGAAAACGCGATCGTTTCCCCTTGTTCAATGCGTCCCAGCTCTTTGAGGACATGCGCCACAGACAAGGTCCCGTGCCCGCAAAGTGCAACCTCCACCTCTGGTGTAAACCATCGCAGGCGCATGTCATGCAGGAACAGAAAGGCGGTTTCCGAGACCGCCATTTCTCTGGCAATGGCCAGCATCAGCGCCTCATCCATGTGATGAGTGTACTCGGGCGGAATCAGACACACTGCCGCCGGGTTGCCTTTGAATGGTTCAGAGGTAAAAGCATCGACCTGAAAAACATCAAGATTCATGGGTATATCCATATTGTTTAGGGTGCAGCGTTTAAAACACTGCTGCGTCAAAGTATTGCGCTCAGACAAAGTTCATCGCACAACAAAACATCGCATAACAAAACAGAGAGCAATAAAACAGAGCGCAACAAAAACGGGGCTCCGCATAAGAGCCCCTTCGTACGGTCAGCATTTGTCATTTTTTCGCTACATTTACAATCTGGCGAGAATGTACTCCGCTGTGACACTGATGCCGGTTAACCTCTGCCGCTAAACGACTGCAATAAAACTGCTGCGATTAAACTTCAGCTATTGTGCACTCTGCTGTTGTACTTTGCTGTCCAGGCGCTGAAGCGATTCTGAATGACCAAACACAGGTTGAGCGTTCAGCCAGCGCCGCAGCATATCCAGCATCAGGGTCGAGATAACATGGCGGAAAGACTGATGATTGTACCGACGTTTCGTGGTCACCTCTTGCGACCAGATACCATCAGGGGTCAGCAGGGCAACCGCAATCTTTCCATCGCAGATTTTGCCTGAGGCCAGCACCAGTTGGGCACCACTTTGCTCCGCTGCCACCTGTGCCATCGACTCCACATCCAGTAATGGTTCACCATCTGAAAGATCACAATCTGCATCTGCCGGCCCTGATGATTCGCCAAACACCCAGCTTTGCTTCAGGCGCATCTGTAACGTGGGTTGTTCCTGCAGCCAGTTCACCACAAAACCCCCGGTGCCTTGTTCGGCAAGAGCCAGCGAATAAGAGGTCGCAGCCAGCTTTTCTTCCAGTAGCGCCAGCAACGGCTGATCCATCGACACGACGTTCTCACCCAAACGTTCACTGATGGCTTGTTTTACCGTACCAGCCTGCGGGTGAAGACGTGGACAGAACACTTTGACTTCGATAAACGGCAAAGCTGACCGGTAACCCAGCTCGAATTCCTCCGGCAACGGCAGAGACTGCAGAGTCTGGCCAATACCCGACTCGGATAACCCGAAGGTATATAAGCGGTGACAATCTTTGGCGAGGTTCTCCGGGAAACGTTTTTTCAACCTTGGCAAGATCTGCTCATGAGCCATCTTTTTAAATTCGCTGGGCACACCCGGGGTGAAAAACAGCCAGGCCCGATTGAGCCGCATCGCGAACCCGCAGGCGGTGCCAATCGGGTTATCCAAAATTTCCGCCCCTTCCGGCAACATCGCTTGTTTCAGGTTTGTTTCCGGCATTTCACGGCCAAGTTCTGCATATTTAGCTTGCATAGCCGCTACCCAGGAGTCAGACAATTCCAGCCCGACATTCGCTGCAATCGCAGCGGCCTGATTGGTAAGATCGTCCGTTGTTGGCCCTAATCCGCCGTTAACAATCACAACGTCCGCCGTCAGGCTGCAATGCTCAATTTCTTTTACCAGCATGTCCAGTTGATCCCCCACCGTCGTACGGCGGGTCATCGCAAAACCCTGCTCAAAAAACAAACGCGACAACCAGGCTGCGTTTGTATCTGTAATATCTCCGTGCAGTACCTCTTCACCGGTACTGATCATCACTACCTGTAGCATTTTGTCCCCTACATGCTGATTTACGTTCTGCCTGAACGTTATGGTCTGCCTGAACCATGGCCGAAACGACAGCGGCCAGTCCATCGCTTTAATTTGCCATTGGGTGTGTTCTCATCTTAATTCGCTTTTCTATCTATCTCACTCTTTTTTCCCTATCTCATTCTGTTCCCTGAGTTTTTTTCATTCGAACACGACGCTTCCATACCCTCATTCAACTTACCAACCACTCAAGTGTAAATCTTAATTTACACAAAGATAAAGTAAAGTTGACAGCCAGATATCATAAGGATAAGGTACACATACAAAACCAAACCTTACCCTGAGTAAGAAAACCGCAATTTACAACTAAAAAGCAGCGTCGAAGTATGGAAAACCACCAGATGAACACTTGCTATCGATAGCCACAACGGCTTAGACAGGTGTAAACAAAAATAAACACCCTGAACGCGCCGTTGTGGCCTCCTTACATGCAGGAAGTCACCGCAGGTGTAAACACTTCCTCCCGAACCGCTAAATCCTTTTTCTGGGAGTGATCCATTTAATGTCCATGAATAAAACATTCGGCAGTATGCTGATTATTGCCGGTACAACCATTGGTGCCGGTATGCTTGCCCTTCCCCTGGCTTCAGCCGGACTGGGGTTCACCACTGCCACGCTGATCATGTTCAGTATCTGGCTGCTTATGACTTACACAGCATTGCTGATGCTGGAAGTTCACCAGCATGCCGATCCGTCAGCAACCCTGAATTCCCTCGCACATCAGCTGTTGGGCCGTAAGGGCCAGTTACTGGCCAGTTTCGCGGTGGTGTTCCTGATGTACTCACTGTGTGCGGCTTACATTGCCGGTGGCGGTGATCAACTTAATGAGAAACTGAACTACTGGGCCGGATTAAGTATTTCTCCGCAAAGCAGCGCCGTGTTGTTTACAGTAATTATTGCAACTATCGTCGGGGTCGGGACACATTCTGTCGATTTGGTGAACCGTGTCCTGTTTACACTTAAAGTCGTTGCCTTGGTAGTGATGTTGGGCCTGCTGGTTCCCAACGTTGAGGGGGGACATCTGGTGAACATGCCGGTAGAGAAAGGTCTGGTCATTTCTGCCCTGCCTGTAATTTTTACCTCGTTCGGCTTTCACGGCAGTATCCCGTCGATTGTGCGCTACATCGGTTTGGATATGAAATCACTGCGTAAGGTGATGATTTTTGGCTCGTCCCTGCCGCTGATCATCTACATTTTCTGGCAGGTAGCCAGCCAGGGGGTGATGAGCCAAAGTGAGCTGATGGCGAATAATTCTCTGGGTACTTTTATCGGTGCACTGAGCGAAATTCTGCACAACCCAATGGTCAGCCAGTCTGTTTCCGTGTTTGCCGACCTGGCGCTGGCCACATCTTTTCTGGGTGTGAGTCTGGGGCTGTTTGACTTCATCGCGGACAGCTTTGGCAAAGGTCAGAGCAAGAGTGCCCGTCTGCAAACCGCACTGATCACCTTTGTACCACCACTGTGCTTTGCCCTATTTTACCCACAGGGCTTCATTATGGCGCTGGGTTTTGCGGCGATTGCCCTGGTCATTCTGGCGGTGTTCCTACCGGTCGCCATGGTGACAGCACAACGCAAGCAACGGGGTCAGGAAGATGACGCCTACCGGGTGGCAGGCGGTAAACCGGCGCTGCTGCTGGCGGCAAGCGCCGGAGTGCTGATTATCTCCTCACAGCTGCTGCAGATGGCTGGTCTGCTACCCGCTGTTGGCTAACCGGTTAAAATGAGACCTGTATAATTAACCAGGCAGCTGCTTCTTGCAGCTGCCTTTATTTTATCTGGCGATTCAAAAATACAATTTGATACTTTTTAGTCATACCCAAGCTAGGGTTTATCGTTCAAAATAGTCACTTATTTATATAAAAACAGTGATCAGCTATCGATTTTTTTGCTGACTTTCAAGAAATAACACAGAATAATTCATTATTCGTGAATTAGCATCACGCTTTCGTAGTGAGCACATACTTAACATCCTGTTTTTAATATAGTATTTATCAACTATCACAATAATTTATATAGCTTGGTGATGAATCGTTCTTTTTCTCTTTTTGAATACCTTCAGTCGCCTGTATGGGTATTCGACATTCACCAAAAACGTATTCTTTGGGCAAATTCTGCCGCCTTGCCTTTATGGGAAGCGACCTGTCGAGAAGAGCTGGTATCGCGCGACCTTAGCCGGGATATGTCAGAGGCGGTGAATGCCGTGCTCGACAGCTACCTGAAATGTTTTGAAGAGGGTGAAACTGTCAAAACCTGGTGGTATTTCTCCCCGAACAACATTCTCAAGAAAGCGCTTTGCTATTTTTCCGGCATTCCATTAGAAGATGGTCGCATCGGAATGCTGGTTGAAGTCATTGCCGAAGAATCCAGTTTGCGCCGCGAACTGGCGTTTTCCAGTACCTCCAATTTAGCCCTGCTGTTTGCCGAAGATGGCGAACTGGTCAGTGCTAACAACACATTTACCCACGCTTTTGGCGATCGATTACTCAGCCTGGAAGGATTTCTGGGTGACAGTCAGTTAGCTCTGGAATGGCTGGCCAAAGCCAAAACCGAAGGCAACTTGAAAACCAAAAAGTTGTGCTGGACCGGCAAAAATCATCACTGGTTCAGTATTGATGGCAAGTGGCTGACAGACAAACACCAACTGCTGCTTAATCTGGTTAACATCAGCCAGGAGAAAGAGCAGCTGCAAAAAGCCAAATACAATGCCGAACATGATTTTCTGACCGGCCTGCTGAACCGCCGCGGTATCACTAACGCCATTACCGAAAACCAAAACAACCAGCACCCTTACAGTCTGCTGTTTCTGGATATTGACGGGTTTAAAATGGTCAATGACACCTATGGCCATGCCATTGGTGACAAACTGTTGCGGGCCATTGCCATCCGCCTGAAGGACGAGGTCAAAGATGATGGCCTGCTGGCGCGGTTTGGCGGTGATGAGTTCATCATTCAGGTCGAGCACCGTAATATCCGCCAGCCTTCGTTGTTTGCCCAGAAGCTGATCCGCGCCCTGAACCGGCCGTTTCACCTCAAAGAAGTGGGCGAGCTCTCAATCGGATGCAGCATTGGTACTTCGGACTTCCCGACAGATGCCAAAGATATTGAAACCCTGATCACTCAGGCTGACATGGCGATGCACCGCGCCAAGCTCCGGGGTCGCAACCGCAGCCATCATTTCTCGCCGGATATGGCCGATGCCCTGTACCGGAAAATGACCCTGCGCCATCACCTGACGCTGGCTCTGGAAGCGGAAGCTTTTGAGCTTTACTACCAGCCGATTGTTGATATGACGACCCAGCAACTGAAAGGGTTCGAGGCGCTGATCCGCTGGCACGATGAAGAACTGGGACAGGTTTCCCCGGCCGAATTTATTCCGCTGGCAGAAGAAACCGGCCAGATTGTACCGCTCGGTAAGTGGATCCTGAAGACCGCTTGTAAGCAGTTGTCAGTCTGGCGCGAGAAGTTCGGTAAAGGCTTTATTATGAGCGTGAACCTGTCACGGGCTCAGCTCCAATCCAGCCTGGCTCCAACGATAGAATCGCTGTTACTACGCTATAACATCCCGCCATCGCAACTTGCCCTTGAGCTGACAGAATCAACCATGCTGCAGGAATACGATGATGCCAAGCAGTGCCTGGATGATCTCGCGTCGCTGGGTCTGGAGCTGTATCTGGATGATTTTGGCACCGGCTATTCATCCCTGTCTCAGTTGCAGGATCTGCCAATCAGCACAGTTAAGCTGGATCAAAGCTTTGTGCAAGGCGAGCACAAAGGCAGCCAGGCGATTATTGAAGCTACCCGTGCAATTTGTGAGAAACTGGATCTGCGTGTTGTTGCAGAAGGAGTAGAAACCCAGGAGCAGCTGGACTACCTGAAGTCCTGCCGGTTTGATTACTGTCAGGGCTATTTCCTCGGTCGTCCAATGCCGGCTCATGAGCATGAAGAACGCAATTTCACGCTTCAGCATACGGCAGTGGTCTGACTTTCAGCCCAGCTAAAACCGACTAAAAAGGCCAGTGCATTGCACTGGCCTTTTGTATTTGGCTCGGTAACACCAACGCATGCTGCAGCATTGATGCTTCCCCGTCATTATTTACGCCATTTGTGGTGACAGTCCCTGCCAGATAGCAATCACTCCCGAAAATGAGCACAAACCAAGCAGGGCAAACCGCAACCACTCCGCTTTGATTAAATGCTGAATCCGATACGCAAACCAGGTCGCCAGAATCGGCGCAGGTAAAATCATCAGCGCATACTTCAGGTGCCACCAGCTAAAATGTCCCGTCGCCGATAACGTGATCAGTGACAAAATACAACTGAACACAAAATACCCGGCCAGATTAGCTCGCAGACTACCGGCTTCGGCATGTTGCAGTACCAGCGCCATCGGCGGACCACCGATTGATGTGGTGGTGCCCATCAAACCGGAAGCAAAACCAGCCCAGAATAAGGATGTCGAGGTCGGCCTAATCCTCACTTTCAGTACACTGATAAATACGGCAATCAGTACCCCTGCGCCCAACACCAAAGCCAATGCTTCAGCGGAGATATACAGCAACAACGCGCCGGCGACCAGCGTACCAGGCACCCGCCCGACAAATGCCGCCCCCAGCCCTTTCAGAGAAATCATGGCCCGGTACTGCCACATGTTTATCAGGGCCAGAACCAGCCCCACAAAGGTCACCGTACCAGGCACAAATCGAGGTTCAAAAAAGTACACAATGGGGGCTGCGACAATAGCCATACCAAAACCCACCGTGCTTTGGACAAAACAGCCCGCCGCTAAAGCCAAGGCGCAGTAAATCAGTGTACTTGTGTCCATTTAAGGTATTCTCTCCGCATGAATAAGAATATTACGTGGTGTGATCGGCTTGTCGCAGAAAGTACCGACGCTTACCCGATAACCCGCTTCTTCCATAAAGCACGCCCGATCGTATACCAGCCACAACTCGAGCGGACGACGAAACACTTGCTGCACCAACTCCAGGCGTTCCACCCAGTGATAGCGCTGCTCTCCCTCATTCTGCCAGACCGCAAAATCAATGTTGCCCGGCAATGGCAATTGCTTTTGCCCGGCAGCCCAGCGGCAGAAGGCTTCAAAGCCTTCATTCAGTAATGCTTTCTGCACGTTCGGCACTGGCAGATAGCTGTCCTGACCGCGGATGTTCCTTTGCAGGCTGTCAAACCCGAGGCGGTAACTCACCTCAAGAAAACGCAGGTTTCTCACCCGGTTGCCTGCGGTGACCGTTTCCTGCAAGGGCAGTTTTAAATCCTGCTTTGACAGCGATAACTGGCTGTTGCGCGCCACGGCCGACATCGGCTCATAGGCATGACCACGAATCAGGTGATAACAACAGGGAGACACACTGACGGCCTGCCCCTTTTTCCGGGCCACCCGTGACAGCAATGACACATGGAGATCGCCGCAGGCATGCAAAGCCACCGCATGCTGCTCCGGCACAATATACTGCTCACTGTCCGCGGAAAACGCATCGCCCTGTACAAACGTCATCGGCAACTTCAGCTTATGTGCCGCAGCCTGACCAGCCTCGCATAATCCAGCTTGCCATTCTAAACTCGTCACCGGCATAAGATGGCTCGCTGCCAGCACCCGCCCCAGAAAGCCTTTTCCGGCGCACCATTCCAACCAGGGCAGCCCTAACGCCGGCATTGCGCCATTAAAAGCTTCCAGCTGCTGCCATTTCCTTCCTGGTACACCGGCGTCCATCCCCCGGGGTAACGGACGGGAGACCTGCGGCAGGGATTCCAGCTCACTTAACGCCAGCAGCGCTTGCGCTTCAGGGATCCACGGTGACAGTGCCCGGGCAAGTCGTTCAGGATCGTCCCGGTACAGCTGAAGATCGTCATCCTTCAACTGAACGAGCCACTGGTACATCTCCGGATATGAGTGCTGCCACTGCCCCGGCGGTGTGGCGAATGGCAGAAACTGCCAGTAATCGCAGGTCGCAGTCAGAAGGCTATCAAGCTGTTGGAATAACGGGATGTACATCAGTATCTCTTGCCAGGGTCAGGTAAAACCTCGCAATTATATACTAATCCTGGGAGGTTGAGCAGAAAGAGAGCCTGTCTCAACAAGAAAGAAAAACAAGATTTAAGGGAGTAAGAGCCCCGGGGAAAGACGAACTGAGAGGGTATTGCAGGGTAGCCTCTGCCACCCTGCAAATCGCGCGATTAGCGGACCGGAAGCTCCATATTGGCAAACAGCGCTTCAATTTCGGCGTTGGTTTTCAGTGCAACCGCCTGATCGACCACATTACGGGTCAAATGCGGGGCAAAGCGCTCCATGAAGTCATACATGTAAGATCGCAGGAAGGTCCCTTTCTTAAAGCCGATCTTCGTCGTGCTGGCTTCAAAAATATGGCTCGCGTCAATCGCCACCAGGTCGCTGTCCGTCGCCGGATCCATCGCCATGCTGGCAATCACCCCAACCCCGATGCCTAACCGAACGTAGGTTTTAATCACATCGGCATCTGTCGCGGTAAACACAATTCTTGGTGTCAGACCGGCACGATTAAAGGCACTGTCCAGTTCTGAGCGACCGGTAAACCCAAACACATAAGTAACCAGCGAATACGCCGCCAGATCGTGAATGGTAATCTCTTTCTTCTGTGCCAGCGGGTGATCCGCACGCACCACAATCGAGCGGTTCCAGTGGTAGCACGGCAGCATGATCATGTCCTGATACAGGTGCAGCGCTTCGGTGGCAATCGCAAAGTCAGTAGTCCCTTTCGAGACCGCATCCGCCAGCTGGCTCGGCGTCCCCTGATGCATGTGCAGGGTGACTTTCGGGTAACGCGCAGTAAAGCCCTGAATAACCGCAGGCAGCGCGTATCGCGCCTGTGTATGCGTCGTGGCTATGTTCAGGGTGCCCATTTCTGGGTGGGTATGCTCACCGGCAACGGCTTTGATGCTTTCAACTCTGGACAGAATATCGCGGGAAATTTTGACGATTTCTTCCCCCGCCGGCGTCACTTTGGTCAGGTGTTTGCCGCTGCGCTCAAAAATCTGGATACCCAGCTCGTCTTCAAGCAAGCGAACCTGTTTACTGATTCCCGGCTGAGAGGTGTACAGGCTCTCAGCGGTTGAGGAGACATTAAGGTTATGATTAACCACCTCAACAATGTATCTTAACTGCTGTAATTTCATGGTACCGCCTATTCATAGTCCATTATATCAATGCACCCATCTATGACTTAATGTTATATAACTTATTAGATTCTTTTCCTAGTGTTAGATGATTTTTCACCGGCGAATAGTCAAGTTTTCTGCAGATGTGAAACCCATTCCAGCCTGCCAGACAAAATTTGTCCGCCTCCATCACCGTTAAGCCCGGTTTTACTTAGCAAAAATAGCCACAACGCTATGACCCCTTTACGAGATAGTGTATCTTATGAGGCTTAGTGTCAGCATGGACGGTCTATCTAATTTATGAGCATGCCACTGATTATAGGCTTAGTGGGCTTATTACTGGTGTTAATCATTGGATACAACATCATTATCCAGTATCGCCAGAAACTGCAAAGCAGCAAACAGCAGGAACTTGCCAAATACATCGCAATTATTGATGCAACCGAAGATTTGATCGGCAATGCCCATCACTTGCCTTACAGCAAAGAGCTGTTGGTTTGCCTGAATAAACGGATTCTGTATTCCCTGCAGAGTATGCTGGATACCGATCCATCCGATAAATCACTGCCGCAACGCATTGATAATGTGGCCGAGCAAATCCGCCAGTTACAGGACAACTATTCGGCGTCAGATGTGGCCACGTTTAAAGTCCCGAGTACGGACAAACAGGCGATTGGCATGTTACAGCTGGTCAAACGGCTGAAAACGGTCATTAAGAGTGAGCACAGTAAGGGGCGCATGCCGACACAGTCATTTGTGGCGGAAAATGCACGACTTGAAGGGATCCAGCTGCGTATTAACATCGAAAATGTGATTAAGCGTGCTAACGATGCCACGGCCAAACGCCAGTTGGGTACCGCCAAACAGTTGCTGAAGAAAGGTCTGGACGTACTGGCAACGAAAAACGACAACTATGCGAATCAGGCTCGTGAAAAGCTCCAGCAAATGCTTGCGGATATCGACAGCAACCAGAACCGCAATCAGGAGCAACAGCGCCAACAACGGATCGAAAAAGATCAGGATGAGCTGGATGTTCTGTTTCAGCCGAAACGTAAATGGTAAGGTCATCGACCCTCAGCAAGACTCGCCAGAGGCCACCGCAAGGTGGCCTTTTTCATGGGGTGGCTAAGCTGCGCCAACACCACTTTCTTTGCTATACTGCGCCGAATTAATTTCACCAATTTCAGACAAGCAAGCCCATGAATACCACCGAGCGGATGATTGACGAGCTACTGACGCCAATTAAACAGTTCCTGCATTGTGAAACGCCTCAAGCCTGGATTGACGAAGCCCGTAAACCAGAGAACCAGACCGCATTGCTGGTCGATCACTGTAATTGCGAGTTGAAAGCCAGTCAGACAGCCATGTTCCTGATCCGCAAGTACGCAGTAGATGCTGAAAGCGGCAAGGCGCTGTTGGAATGGGCTAAGCCGTACGAAGAATTTGTGTATGGTATCCATCGCGACACCGCCGCCTTCCACGGCAAGAAAAATGGCCTGAGCGCAGAATTGAAGCCAAAAGCGGACTTTCCTTTCGGTGCAGAGCTTATCGACAAGATGGTCCGTCTGATCAAAGAAGAATTTCACCACTTTGAACAAGTGCTGGATATCATGGCTGCTCGCGGCATCCCCTACTCCAACCTGCGTGCCGGTCGTTATGCCCGTGGCCTGATGAAAGCGGTACGCACCCATGAACCTGCCACTCTGGTGGATAAGCTGATTGTCGGTGCCTACATTGAAGCCCGCTCCTGCGAGCGATTTGCCAAACTGGCACCGTACCTCGATGGCGAACTCAAGAAGTTCTACATTTCATTGCTGCGCTCTGAGGCACGCCATTATCAGGACTACCTAACACTGGCCGAGCAGATCGCCGGTTGCGATATCACTGATCGCATCCGGGCAATTGGCGCAAAAGAAGCAGAGCTGATTATCGGCGACGACCCCGACTTTCGTTTCCACAGCGGTGTACCGGTAACCAGTGACATTGCCGCCTGAGCCGTTTCACAAAAGTGTGCACAGCCCTATTCACTGTAGATTTTTGGCACAGGATTCATTGACACCGTTTTAATTGGCACTGCTTCAGAGACAAAAAAACCGCCTTTATCGGCGGTTTTTTTCGTTTTCAGACTCAACTTTCCTTGGTCTTTTTACGCTTGTCGGTCACTTCCCATTTTCCGTCAATGTACAGTGCCGTCCAGCCCGTCGGCTTGCCGTCATCCTCAGAGCGAACATAGTTCTCTTTGGTTTTACGACTGAAACGCACCACTGTCGGACGACCATCCGGATCATGCGTTGGCGCTTCTGTCAGGTAATGGAACTTCGATGACAGACGATCCTGGAAGCGCACCAGCTCTTCCACCAACGGCGCACGGGTTTCACGCGATTTCGGGAACGTGCTGGCTGCCAGGAACAAACCGGATGCCCCGTCACGCAGTACAAAGTACGCGTCAGGATCCTGCGAGCATGGCAGCTCTGGCAGGTGAACCGGATCTTCCTTTGGTGGCGCCACTTCGCCGTTCTTCAGAATCTTACGGGTGTTCTTACATGACTCATTGGTACAACCCATGTATTTACCGAAACGACCGTTTTTCAGCTCCATGTCCGAGCCACACTTGTCACACTCGATAACCGGGCCTTCGTAACCCTTGAGTTTGAACTCGCCTTTCTCAACCAAGTAGCCATCACAGCTTGGGTTATTACCACAAACATGCAGTTTACGGCCCTGATCAATCAGGTAGGCATCCATCGCGGTGCTACATTTCGGACAACGTTTCTTCGCACGCAGCGCGGCAGTTTCAACGTCTTCTTCCAGAACGTTCACGATCCCTTCTTCGTCACCCAGGTTGATCGTTGTTTTACAACGCTCCTTGGGTGGCAAAGCATAGCCGGAACAGCCCAGGAACACCCCGGTTGAAGCGGTACGGATACCCATTGGACGGCCACAGGTCGGACACTCAATATCAGTCAGAACAATCTTGTTCGGCTTCATGCCGCCTTCATCTTCTTCCTGCTCGGCTTTTTCCAGTTCAGCAGAGAAATCATTGAAGAAGTTGTCCAGCACCTTCTTCCAGTTCGCTTCACCTTCAGCGATCTTATCCAGGTTGCCTTCCATGCGAGCCGTGAAGTCGTAATCCATCAGATCCGCGAAGCTTTCGCTCAGACGATCCGAAACGATCTCACCCATTTTTTCAGCATAGAATCGACGTTGGTCAACACGCACATAGCCACGATCCTGAATGGTCGAGATAATAGACGCGTACGTCGACGGACGACCAATACCGCGCTTCTCAAGCTCTTTAACCAGTGCCGCTTCAGTAAAGCGAGCCGGCGGCTTCGTGAAGTGTTGTTTCGGTTCCAGCGACTCTAGCTTCAGGGTATCTCCGACACTAACCATCGGCAGCGTAGTGTCTTCATTTTTACCCATCGGGCGCTGAACATGCGTCCAACCCGCAAAGCGCAGGGTGCGGCCCTTGGCTTTCAGAGTAAAGTCACCTGCTTCCACCGTAATGGTGCTGGAATCGTATTTAGCCGGAACCATCTGACAGGCGACAAACTGGCGCCAGATCAGATCGTACAGTTTCACCGCATCCGCATCCATCCCTTCCAGATTCTCGGCTTTAACAGCCACATCGGACGGACGGATCGCTTCGTGCGCTTCCTGTGCATTTTGCTTACTGCCATACACATTCGGTTTACCCGGCAGGTACTGCTCACCGTATTCACTGGTGATGTATTCGCGTACCGTCTCAACCGCTTCTTTCGACAGGTTCGTCGAGTCCGTACGCATATAAGTAATGTAGCCCGCCTCATACAGACGCTGAGCCAGACCCATGGTGCGCTTCACCCCGTAGCCCAAGCGCGTACTGGCCGCCTGCTGTAGCGTCGAAGTGATGTATGGCGCAGAGGGTTTGCTGGTTGTCGGGCGATCTTCACGATCCACCACGGTATACGCCGCTTTTTCCAGCAGCGATTTTGCCGCCATGGTGTCAGCTTCGTTTTCCGGACGGAAGGTTTTACCCGCTTGCTGAGCGACCATCAGACGCAGCGCATCCTGACCGGCAGTCAGCGTGTTCGCGTGAATATCCCAGAACTCTTCCGGAACGAACGCCTTGATTTCACGTTCGCGTTCAACAATCAGCTTAACCGCTACCGACTGAACCCGTCCGGCAGACAAACCACGGGCCACTTTTTTCCACAGCAGAGGCGAGACCATGAAACCCACGACGCGATCGAGGAAACGACGTGCCTGCTGAGCATTCACCCCATCCATGTTCAGTTCACCAGGCTGTTCAAACGCCTGCTGAATCGCATTTTTGGTGATCTCGTTGAAAACCACTCGTTTATAACGTTCATCATCGCCGCCGATGATCTCACGAAGGTGCCACGCAATAGCTTCTCCTTCGCGGTCCAAATCGGTCGCGAGATAAACGCAGTCAGCATCAGCCGCCAGCTTTTGCAGTTCAGTAACGACTTTTTCCTTGCCCGGCAGGATTTCGTACTGCGCATCCCAATCGTGGTATGGGTCAACACCCATTTTGTTGATCAGTGCTTTCTGTTCTTTTTCTTTTTTAATACGGGCTTTGTCTTCCGCACTCAGCCCTTTGGTTGTAGTGGCTGCTGCTTTTTTGCCCGTACTCCGCGCACCGGTCGGCAAATCACGTACGTGACCTACGCTTGACTTAACAATGAAGTCCTTGCCCAAGTACTTATTGATCGTCTTCGCCTTGGCTGGGGACTCCACAATAACGAGAGATTTACCCATAATAATTCTATTACGTCCTCGTGCTTACAAAATTCAAAATAAAACAAATAGTTGCACGCTTAAAAACCTGAATAGCACGGCAACGTTGATACGCCAAACTGATTAAGTAACTATTCACATAGTGAGACCCGAACTGGGTGGAGGACACTGTATAGATAAGTAGTTACGTAATGTAATTGGTATTTACATATTGGGCTACAATCCAAGAAGGTCAACTGGTTTTTAACAAATCGGGTTTGTTTGGTTGTCCCTTCCCCACTTGTTAATAGCCCGTTACACAAGCCGGAAACCGAATTTTTCCTCTTCACGAGAACGAAAAATCACCGTTTTCCCTCTTTTATATAGTTCATGTCAGTGCAATACCTTAACGGGCGCTAATCATTACCACCTCATCAACAATTTGACTATAAAAAACAGCGGATCTTTGTCGTGGCTCACAGAATTTGAGCATTTCAATCACTTAGCGACCTACTCTTTCATCACTTTTGCAATAACCATCATATAAACAAGGATTTGTAATCCGATGTCGGTTTCAATACACTGAACGCGTCTGTACCGGCCTGCCGGGACAACAAATTGCTCAATTTACCCACAGAGACATTCCCATGAGTCAAAAAAAGTCAATTTCATCTACCGACCTTCTGATGATCGCCAACCAACTGATTCAGGACCATGATGCTTACCAGGAAGGTATGCGAGCCACCTCCGTTGAGGAGCGCGACGGAGTGCTGGTGTTCAAAGGGGAATATTTCTTGGACAGCAATGGACTGCCAACGGAAAAAACGACGGCTGTATTCAACATGTTCAAATATCTGGCCCACCAGCTGTCGCCGGAATTCACCCTGGAATAATCCATACAGACCAAAAACAGCAGCCCCGCGAACGGGGCTGCTGTTATCGTCTTTTCAGTGCTATAGCATACCGGACCAGCCGTTACATCTCGATGGTCACTGAATCTTTCTCCGCCTTGTCAGACGGCTGCCCTGAGGATGGTGTACCCGAAGATGGCGGTGCACCCCGCCCCTTTGGATCCGGACCGTACTGGTTTGGCCCGGCAGTGCCGTCCAGAATACCCAGCTCGATAATCACAAAAATAGGGCCAATGACCGGCAGGAAGGTCAGAATGATCCACCACGCGCTTTTATTGCGATCGTGCAGACGTTTGACATTCAATGCGGTGGAAGCCCAGGTCACGAAGCCCATTATCACCAATGATAACGTTTCGAGCAGCGGATTCTGGCTGAAGTTCTCCGGAGACGTATAGAAAAACACTGGCATGATCATGAGCAGTACCGGGATACTGTACAACCAGTAATCACGCCGACGCATGCGCCCTTTAAAAGAGAATAGAGCCCATTTCTGGTTCATAGCCATCCCTTAAACAATCGGACGCTGACCGCGGCTGATCCACTTCAGCAGCAGATTGTCAGCAGCGTCACCGGTGGCACCAGCCAGTTTTTCTGCCAGCTTTTTACGCTGCACATAACGCACCTGCAGCACTTCACGCTCTTTGCAGGCATGACTGATAAAGTCATCGCTGGTACCGATTTCATCTACCAGACCCAGCTCAAAAGCCTGCTTACCAAACCAGTGTTCCCCCGTCGCCACTTTTTCCAGATCCAGTTCCGGACGGTGAACGGCAATAAAGGCTTTGAACAGCTCGTGTGTTTCTTCAATCTCACTTTGGAACTTTTCACGCGCTTTATCTGTATTTTCACCGAACATTGTCAACGTTCGCTTAAATTCACCGGCCGTAATCTGCTCGAACTCGATGTCGTTTTTCTTCAGCAACTTGTTAAAGTTCGGCAGCTGGGCAATGACCCCGATCGAGCCGACCACCGCGAACGGCGCCGAAATGATACGGTCAGCGACACACGCCATCATGTAACCGCCACTGGCTGCAATTTTATCCACCGCGATGGTCAGTTTAATGCCGGCAGATTTCAGGCGATCCAGCTGAGATGACGCCAGACCATAGCCATGGACCATACCACCGCCGGTCTCAAGACGCAGCAGGACTTCATCCCCTTCAACTGCCACCGCCAGAATGGCCGTTACTTCTTCACGCAGCGAGGTGACCTCTCGGGCATCCAGGCTACCGTGAAAATCCAGCACAAACAGGCGAGGTTCACGGGTTTGAGACAGCTCGCCGGATTTCGCAGCCTTTTTAATCTCATTCTGACGCGCTTTATTTTTCTCTTTGTCAGCCTTTTTCTCTGCTTTATCGCGTGCTTTCAGCAGAGGCTTATCGAACAAGTGGGATTCGAGTTGATGAACGGTATCGTTGTATTGCTCGGTTAAATCGGTTACTTCCAGCTCGCCCTTTGCGCCGTGCTGGCCTTTCAGTCCTTTCGCAATCACTAAAATACCGACAATTGCGATCACCACCGTGGCAATCTTGGCCAGGAAAAGCCCGTAATCAAACAAAAAATCCAATGTTGAGTCCTCATTTTTTGACGTCGCCCCATTGTAACCAAGTTGTCATTGGTTCGGCTATCGCAATACAATAGGAAAACGAAAAAACAATAAGGATGTAAAGCGTGGAGTATCAAATCGCCGACAACTCTCTGAAAGATAGAGTGATTCTTGTAACAGGCGCGGGTGACGGTATCGGGCGTCAGGCCGCAATCAGCTACGCAGCGCACGGTGCCACCGTGATTCTGCTGGGCCGAACCGTCGCCAAGCTGGAAGCGGTTTACGATGAAATTGAGTCGCTCGGCTACCCTCAGCCTGCGATTATCCCGCTGGATATGATGGGTGCGACTAAACAGCACTACATCGACATGGTGGAAACTATCGAAGGCCAGTTCGGTCGCCTGGACGGCGTGCTGCACAATGCCGGTCTGCTGGGCGTATTGAGCCCGTTTGACCAACTGGGCGAAGATACTTACGACGAAGTCATGCAGGTGAATGTGAAGGCGCAGTTCCTGCTGACTCAGGCGGTACTGCCGCTGGTGAAGAAGTCGCAAGACGGCCGTATCGTTTTCACATCTTCCACTGTGGGCCATCAGGGGCGCGCATTCTGGGGGGCATACGCCATCTCAAAATTCGCCACAGAAGGTATGATGCAGGTGCTGGCAGATGAACTGGCAAACACCAACGTGCGCGTCAACGCCATCAATCCGGGCGGTACCCGCACCGGCATGCGTGCCAAAGCGTTCCCGGCAGAAGATCCGAATCTGCTGAAAACTCCGGCTGATATCATTCCGCTGTACCTTTACCTGATGGGACCGGAAAGCAAAGACGTCAACGGCCAGTGCATTGATGCCCAGCCTAAACGCAAGCCCGGTGCTGCCAGCTAAGACGAAGCCCACCGTCGTCTGCTCTGAATGACAGGCATAAAAAAAGCAGCCAACCGGCTGCTTTTTTTCATATCTGGTACTTATTTACGTGTACGCGGCTTAGCCGGTTTGTTCTTCAGCGGATTGCGGCGGTTAGCTGCATTCCCTGACGGCTTGCGACGTGGACCATTGTTGCTTTCGCTACTTTCCACTTTGTTAGTGCGGGAAGAGGAACGACGCTGATCCTGACGGCGACGACCACCACGAGTTTCGTCATTCAGACGCTCTTCGTGACGACGCACGGCACGGCGGATCTGACGCACACCACGCTTACGCTTCTGACCTTCAACAGTCAGATGTGTCTCGGTTTCCGGCGGCAGTTCCACTTTCTCACGCAGGTAGTTCACTTCCTTCAGCTCAAGCTCCATCCATCCGCCGCGAGGCAGATCTTTGGTCAGGAAGATGTCACCGTAGCGAACACGCTTCAGGCGGCTTACGGTCACACCCTGTGAATCCCACAGACGACGAACCTCACGGTTACGGCCTTCGGTGATCACCACGTAGAAAGTGTGGTTCATACCCTCACCACCGGCGTAAACCACGTCTTCAAAACGGGCCATACCATCTTCCAGCTCAACGCCGCGAACCAGGTTACGCACCATTTCTTCGCTCACTTCACCGAAGACGCGCACCATGTACTCACGTTCAATGCTGCGGCTTGGGTGCATCAGGCGGTTTGCCAGTTCACCGTCAGTGGTGAACAGCAACAGACCTGCTGTGTTGGCATCCAGGCGTCCAACTGACACCCAGCGCCCGTCCGTCAGGCGTGGCAGACGGTCGAATACCGTACGACGACCTTCCGGATCATGGCGAGTACATAACTCACCTTCTGGTTTGTTATAAGCCAGTACACGACATACTTCATCAGAAGAAGAAACCAACTGAATCTTGTGGCCGTCAATACGAACAACAGAACTCAGGTCTTCCAGTCGGTCACCCAACTGTGCAACCTTGCCGTCCACACTGACACGCCCATTCTGGATCAATAATTCGACTTCACGGCGAGAGCCCTGGCCAGAACGCGCCAGTACCTTCTGTAATTTTTCACTCATTAGACAAACCTTTGTCGCCTTCACAGGCGTCGAAAATCATCACACTTTAAGCCATCTTAAAGCGACGGCGGATTATGCCAAAAGCTTAGCTCAGTTACCACCGAAAACACGGTACAGAGCGCAGGAAATCATCATTTTTCCCACCCTATGCAAATATGCCCCAAGCGGCCGACTGACTCCTGCGGGCGCTAAGCTGTTGGCGATTATCTGTTCAGCTGACGCCGGGTTACTCAAATGGCGTCGGGTCACCTGCACCCACACGCACGATTTCCATTTCATCGTTGCTGAAATCAATCACTGTCGTGGGTTGCTCACCCAGGAAACCTCCATTGATGATCAGATCCACTGCATGTTCCAGCTTATCGCGAATATCTTCAGGATCGGACTCAGTCACGTCACTTCCCGGCAAGATCAGCGATGTTGACATCATTGGCTCGCCCAAGGCTTCCAGCAGCGCAAGTGCAATAATATTGTTCGGCACCCGAATACCGATGGTTTTTCGTTTCGGGTTCATCAGCCGGCGCGGTACTTCCTTCGTTCCCTTAAAGATAAAGGTATATGCCCCCGGCGTGTTGTTACGCAGCAGGCGGAACGCCCCGTTGTCAACACGGGCATACAACGACAGCTCAGACAGATCACGGCACAACAGCGTAAAGTTGTGCTTGTCATCAAGGCGACGGATTTGACAGATACGCTCCAGTGCCGATTTGTTTTCCAACTGGCAACCCAGGGCATAGCCGGAATCAGTCGGATAAACAATTACCCCGCCATTGCGAATAATCGCCACGGCCTGATTGATCAGGCGGGTTTGCGGGTTTTCCGGGTGAACATAAAAAAACTGACTCATTCTTCCTCCGTTGAAAGTGTCCGCTCTTCCGACACTTCCTGTTCAATGCGCTTCTTCTCAACGCTCCAGTCCTGCCAGACTTCTGTCACCCCTTTGGGCTGCCACAGGTTGCGCCCGAGATCGGTCCAGGGAGAGACATAATGAAAATCAGAGCCTTGCGAAGCCAATAATTGAAATTCAATGGCATAATCGGCCAGCATGCGACGTTCCTGAGGGGATTGCTGCGGCAAGGCCACTTCCATCGCATCACCGCCGGCTTCCACAAAGGTTGTCAGCAGCCGTTTTAACCACTTGCCATTGAGTTTGTACCGTCCCGGATGGGCCAGTACAGCTTGGCCGCCGGCAGCTTGAATCGCCGCCACAGCCTCGGCAATCGAGCACCAGTTAGGCGGTACGTAACCCGGTTTATTGCGGGTCAGAAACTTTTTGAACACACCCTGCATGGTCTTGGCGTGCCCTTGCTCGACCAGCCATTGGGCAAAATGTGCCCGGGTCAGGGTGGCCCCATTCGCCAGCGCTTTTGCCCCGTCCAGTGCCCCGTGAATCCGGTTCTTCGCCAGACGCTCACCAATCAGCGCCGCACGGGCTTCACGACGTTCGGTCTGGGCCGCAATCAGAGTGGTGATTGCCGGGTGCTGCGGGTCGATATTCAGTCCGACAATGTGAATATCAAAATTTTGCCAAACTGTCGATATTTCAATGCCTTTGATAAGAGTGATTGGCAGATCACCCTCCAAAATCGCCTGCTCGGCCGCTTCCAGACCGGCTACCGTGTCATGGTCTGTAATGGCCAGCACATCCACCCGTTTTTCTACGGCCCGGAGCATCAACGCCTGCGGGGATAAACGTCCGTCTGACGCCGTGGTGTGGCTGTGTAAATCAAACAACATAAAATTAAGGCCTTGACATTACTTCTCTGAACTAGTTTACTAGTACGCAGTTAAACGCAACCAAATGCATCGCGTTAAGGATTATTAACATGGTACAGCAAATTCATCATCAACTCTGCGCTTTCTTCTCTTGGTGGTGGCACTTCCCAACGCGGGTGGTGTGATTCGCTGTGCCTTGAGCCAGACAACACAAACCCGCCTGAGTGCGGGTTTTTTTCACTCTGCACCCAGATGGCAAACGATTAACTTCTTAATTTTTAGCAGTGCCAGGCACTGAATAGGGACTGAAACATGATTATCGTACTCAAACCCAATGCAACTGAAGAACAAGCGAAGACCATTCTGACCCGCATCGAAGAAGCCGGTTTGAAACCGTTGTACATGCCGGGTGTAGAGCGCATCGTGCTGGGCGCGCTGGGTGACGAACGCGTGCTCCAGCAACTGCACCTGGACGCCTACCCTTGCGTGGAAACCGTCAAGCCGATTCTGACCAAATACAAAATGGTCAGCCGTGAAGTACAGGCGCACGACACTGTGGTGCGCTTTGGCAGCGCAGCTATTGGCGGCGACAAATTTGCGGTGATTGCCGGGCCATGCTCCGTCGAGTCCGAAAGCCAGCTGATGTCCGTTGCCGAAGTAGTGAAAAAGCATGGTGCAGTTGCATTGCGTGGCGGCGCGTACAAACCCCGCACCAGCCCGTATGATTTTCAGGGTATGGGGCTGGATGGATTAAAATTACTGAAACAAGCCAACCAACAACTGGGGCTGCCAACTGTCTCAGAAGTCATGGAAGTGAGTCAGATGGATGCCATGTGCGAATACATTGACTGCTTACAAATTGGCGCACGCAATATGCAGAACTATGCGCTGCTGAAAGCTGTTGGTGAGAGTAAAAAACCGGTCTTGCTCAAGCGTGGACTTTCCGCCACTATCGAAGAACTGCTGCTCGCGGCGGAATACATTTATGACGCAGGGAACCCGAACATTATCCTGTGTGAACGTGGTATCCGCACCTATGAGACAGCAACACGCAATACATTGGACCTGAACGCAGTCGCCGTTCTTAAGCAACGCACCCACCTGCCGGTGGTTGTGGATCCAAGCCACGGAACCGGCGTGCGTGAACTGGTGATTCCGCTGTCCCGCGCAGCCGCCGCTGTCGGCGCGGACGGTATCATCGTCGAAACACACCTCAACCCGTGTGAAGCCTTGTCTGACGGTCACCAGGCACTGACCGGTCCAATGTTCGAACAATTAATGCAAGAGCTGAAACCGTTTGTAGAAGCGGCAGGGAGAACGCTGTGAATACGACCCCATTAGGCATGGGCGAGCTGGATGTGCTCAGCCTGGATGTCCCTTACGTATCAAACCCAACGGAGCTGTATTACTCCGTGTGTGGCAACCGGCCGCATAATCTGCTGCTGGAATCCGCCGAGATTGACTCTAAACAGGACCTGAAAAGCCTGATGCTGATTGATGCCGCGGTACGAATTGTCTGCCGTGGCCATCAGGTTCGCCTTGAGGCCCTGACTGATAACGGGCTGAACGTCCTGCAGACGCTGGAAAGCAAACTGCCAACCGACATTGAGGCCAACCGTGAAGCACGTTGCCTGATCCTGGATTTCCCGCAGGCAGGCCGTGCGCTGGATGAAGACAGCCGTCTGCGCCAGACCTCATCGTTCGACGCGCTGCGTCTGATCCAGCATGCATTTGACTGTACCGGGCAGCCTCGTGAAGCCCTGTTCCTCGGCGGGCTGTTTGCCTACGACGTGGTGGACAGTTTTGAACCGCTGCCGCCGGTCAATCAGGATAACCGCTGTCCGGATTACCTGTTCTACATCGCCGAAACGCTGCTGGTAATTGACCACCAGCGTCGCAAAGGCAAACTGCAGGCGAGCCTATTTGGCGGCGATGCCTACACAGCCAGCTATTTTGAACTGAGCCGCCGCCTGCAACACATTAAGGAAGCCTGCTTAGAGCCTAAGCCCCTGCCGGCTGCCGCCATTCTGGAAGCCTGCGAACCGCAAGCCAGTGTCAGTGACGAAGCCTTCTGCCAGCAGGTTGTCGACCTGAAGCAGCATGTGGTTAACGGTGATGTGTTCCAGGTGGTACCGTCACGTCAGTTTATCCTGCCGTGCCCGTCACCGCTCAATGCCTATAAAGAGCTGAAAATCGGCAACCCGAGCCCATACATGTTCTTCCTGCAGGACGCCGATTTCACCTTGTTTGGTGCCTCGCCGGAAAGTGCCCTAAAGTACTGCGCGGACAGTAATCAGGTCGAGATTTACCCGATTGCCGGAACCCGACCTCGCGGCAAAAATCCAAACGGCTCCATCAATCTGGACTTAGATGGCCGCATTGAGCTGGAACTGCGCAGCGACATGAAAGAAAACGCTGAGCACATGATGCTGGTTGATCTGGCACGCAATGACGTCGCACGCATCAGTGAGCCCGGCACCCGCTATGTGGCGGACCTGCTGAAAGTCGATCGCTACAGCCACGTCATGCACCTGGTTTCGCGGGTGGTCGGCCAGCTACGCGGCGATCTGGATGCGCTCCATGCATATCAGGCCTGCATGAACATGGGCACACTGACCGGAGCACCGAAAATCCGCGCCATGCAGCTGATTCGGGAAGTGGAACAACGCCGTCGCGGCACCTATGGCGGGGCTGTTGGCTACCTGACCGGTGAAGGCGACATGGACACCTGCATCGTGATCCGCTCGGCGTATGTCGAAAACGGCGTGGCCAGTGTGCAGGCCGGCGCAGGGGTTGTGTACGACTCACAGCCGCAAGCCGAAGCCGACGAAACCCGGAGTAAAGCGCAGGCGGTGATCAATGCGATCCGTCAGGCGCATACCGCGCCTCTGATGGCCTCATCATCGCGCAAAACTGCTGAATAAGGAGCCGGATATGACATCCCCACACATTGTATTACTGGATAACTTCGACTCCTTTACTTACAACCTGGTCGACCAATTCCGTTCGCTCGGCTGCACGGTCACCATCTATCGCAACAGCCTGAGTGCAGAACAGGTCGAACAGGCACTGGAAGCCCTGACCAATCCGGTGCTGGTCCTGTCACCTGGCCCCGGAGCCCCTGCTGATGCTGGCTGTATGCCGGCACTGATCCAGCGCGTGCGGGGCAAAGTGCCGATGATTGGTATCTGTTTAGGCCATCAGGCCATCATCGAAGCCTATGGCGGTAAAGTCGCAGGAGCCGGTGAAATTGTGCACGGTAAGGCCGCCATGATGCGCCATAACGGACACGAAGTGTTTGGTCCACTGCCAAGCCCGCTGACCATTGCACGTTACCATTCGCTGGTCGCCCATGATGTCCCGGACAGCCTGACCGTTGTTGCGGATGTTGACAGCCTGGTGATGGCCGTGACCAACGACGCCGATCGAGTTTGTGGCTACCAGTTCCACCCGGAGTCCATCCTGACAACCCAGGGAGCCCAGCTGCTGACCAACACGCTGGAATGGGTCATGGATGTACCACCAGGCGGACAACATACCGCCGAGCAAACTGCGCGCGGATAAGCGCTGGCATACCAAGCACTGAAGGATACTTTTATGGATGCGACCATTTACACTCTGGCTGACAAACTGTATGACCAGCAAAACCTCAGCCAAGAAGAAAGCCAGACCCTGTTCGATGCCATCATCAAAGGGGAGGTCGAGCCGGTACTGCTGTCAGCCGTGCTCACCGCATTGAAAATCAAGGGCGAGACCCCGGCAGAAATCGCCGGCGCCGCACAGGCTTTGCTGGCCAATGCCAGCGACTTCCCCCGCCCGGACTATGACTTTGCCGATATCGTCGGGACCGGCGGCGACGGCCATAACACCATCAATATTTCGACCACCTCGGCGTTTGTTGCTGCAGCGTGTGGCGTCAAAGTCGCCAAACACGGCAACCGCGGGGTATCGAGCAAATCCGGCTCGTCTGATCTGCTCGATAAATTCGGCATTAACCTCGCCATGTCACCGGACAGTGCCCGGGCAGCACTTGACGAACAGGGCGTATGCTTCCTGTTTGCACCGCAATACCACGGCGGTGTCCGTCATGCCATGCCGGTTCGCCAGGCCCTGAAAACGCGCACCATCTTCAACCTGCTGGGGCCGTTGATTAATCCGGCCCGCCCGAATATCGAACTGATGGGCGTGTATGACAAAGCGCTGGTTCGCCCGATTGCCGAGACCATGGCTGCCATGGGCTTTAAACGGGCGGCAGTCGTACACGGCAGCGGACTGGACGAAGTGGCAATTCACGGAGAAACCACCGTGGCGGAAATCATTAACGGGGACATTCGTGAATACACTCTGACCCCGGCGGATTTTGGCCTGGAAACTTACCCGCTGGATGCAATTAAGGGTGGCGAGCCGGAAGAAAACCGTGCCATTATCACTGATATCCTGACCGGTAAAGGCACCGACGCCCAGATGGCTGCCGTTGCAGCTAACGTCGCGCTGTTACTGCGTTTATTTGGTCAGGAAGAGTTAAAGGACAATGCCCGACAAGCGCTGGCCGTGATGCAGTCCGGTCAGGCCTACCAGCTTGTGGGTCAACTGGCGGAACGAGGATAATCATGGAAACCGTGCTAGCAAAAATTGTCGCCGACAAACACCTTTGGGTTGAAGCCAGAAAACAACAGCAACCGCTGGAATCCTTTCAGGATGCGCTGACACCCAGCGACCGGGATTTCTATCAGGCGCTGTCCGGCGATCAGGCGGCATTTATTCTGGAATGCAAAAAAGCGTCACCGTCAAAAGGACTGATTCGCGAGGATTTTGACCTCGACTATATCGCACGAGTGTACAACAACCACGCCAGTGCCATTTCCGTACTGACTGATGAGAAATACTTTCAGGGGAACTTTGACTTTCTGCCGCAGGTACGTCGTCAGGTCTCCCAGCCGGTCTTGTGCAAAGATTTTATGATCGACCCGTATCAGGTGTATCTGGCGCGTCATTATGGAGCCGATGCGATCCTGTTGATGCTATCGGTGCTCGATGACGACCAGTACCAGCAACTGGCCCAAGTGGCAGAGTCACTGAACCTCGGCATCCTGACTGAGGTCAGTAACGAGGAAGAACTGGAGCGTGCCATTACCCTGAAGGCCAAGGTTGTCGGTATCAATAACCGTAACCTGCGTGACCTGAGCATTGATCTCAACCGGACCAAAGAGCTGGCACCTCGCCTGCCCGAGGGCACCATTGTGATTTCTGAATCCGGTATCTACAACCACCAGCAGGTACGCGATCTTGCCGCCTATGCCAATGGCTTTCTGATTGGCAGCTCGCTGATGGCAGAAGATGATCTGGAACTGGCGATACGCCGCGTGACCCTCGGTGAGAATAAGGTCTGTGGCCTGACCCATGCCGATGATGCAGCCGCAGCGTACAAAAGCGGCGCCATCTATGGCGGTCTGATTTTTGTGTCAGGCTCTCCGCGTCAGGTCGACATTGAGCAGGCCCGCATGATCATGAGTGGTGCTCCGCTGAAATACGTCGGTGTTTTCCGCAATGCTGATCCGGATGCAGTCACGAAAGCGGCAAAAGCCCTGGCACTCTTTGCGGTTCAATTACACGGTGAAGAAAGCCCGGAGTATGTGCAGGGGCTGAAAGCTCAGCTCCCCGCAGGCTGTGAGATCTGGAAAGCTCATGGTGTAACCGATTCCGTACCGGATTTCTCCCAGTGGCAAGTTGACCGCCATCTGCTCGACAGCAAAGTGGGCAACCAGTCCGGCGGCACCGGCGTTGCCTTTGACTGGCAACTGATCCCGGATGAGCAGAAACAAATCACCATGCTGGCTGGCGGGCTGACCCCTGAGAACGTGTGTGAAGCGGCCCATATCGGCTGCAAGGGGCTGGATTTGAACTCCGGTGTTGAGAGCCAGCCCGGCAAGAAAGATGCGAACAAGTTACAGGCTGCATTTACAGCGATTAGAAAGTATTAAGGATAAGTACGATTATGAGCAAAATCAGTGCCTACTTTGGCGAATTTGGCGGGCAGTACGTACCGCAAATCCTCGTCCCGGCTTTGGACCAGCTGGAAGCCGCTTTTGTTGAAGCCCAGCAGGATCCGGCCTTCCAACAAGAATTTATGCACCTGCTGACCGAGTACGCAGGTCGCCCGACGGCCCTGACCCTGTGCCGTAACCTGACCAAGGGCACAAACACTAAACTGTACCTCAAGCGTGAAGACCTGCTGCACGGCGGCGCGCACAAAACCAATCAGGTACTGGGTCAGGCACTGCTCGCCAAACGCATGGGCAAAACCGAAATTATCGCCGAAACCGGTGCCGGGCAACACGGTGTGGCAACGGCCTTGGCCTGCGCCCTGCTCGGCTTGAAATGCCGCGTTTACATGGGAGCCAAAGACGTTGAGCGCCAGAGCCCTAACGTATTTCGGATGAAACTGATGGGTGCAGAAGTGATTCCGGTTCATTCCGGCTCTGCCACCCTGAAAGATGCCTGCAACGAAGCGATGCGTGACTGGTCTGCCAGCTACGATACGGCGCATTACCTGCTGGGGACCGCTGCCGGGCCGCATCCGTTCCCGACCATTGTGCGTGAGTTCCAGCGGATTATCAGTGAAGAAACCAAAGCGCAGATTCTGGCGCGTGAAGGCCGTCTGCCGGATGCCGTCATCGCCTGTGTCGGTGGTGGTTCAAACGCGATCGGGATGTTTGCCGACTTCATTGAAGAAGAAAACGTGGGCCTGATCGGCGTTGAACCTGCCGGGAAAGGACTGGATACCAACATGCACGGTGCGCCGCTGAAGCACGGTAAACTCGGTATCTTCTTTGGTATGAAAGCTCCGTTGATGCAAGACGAGCATGGTCAGGTTGAAGAGTCTTACTCTGTCTCGGCCGGTCTCGACTTCCCGTCCGTCGGCCCTCAGCACGCTCACCTCAACGCCATTGGCCGTGCCGAATACGTGGCAATTACCGATGACGAGGCGCTGGATGCCTTCCAGTCCCTGGCGCGCAATGAAGGGATCATTCCGGCGCTGGAATCTGCGCATGCCCTGGCATACGCACTGAAACTGATAAAAGAAAACCCGGAAAAAGAACAGCTGCTGGTCGTTAACCTGTCAGGCCGCGGCGATAAGGATATTTTCACTGTTCACCACATTCTGGAAGAGAAGGGAGTGCTGTAATGGATCGTTATCAAACCCAATTTGCCCGTCTGGCGGCTAAACAGGAAGGCGCATTTGTTCCTTTCGTAACGATTGGCGATCCAAACCCGGAGCAGTCGCTGAACATCATCGAGACCCTGATTGCAGCCGGTGCTGACGCACTGGAGCTGGGTATCCCGTTTTCAGATCCGCTGGCCGATGGCCCGACGATTCAGGGCTCAACCATTCGGGCGCTGGAATCCGGTACCACCCCGACCGTCTGTTTTGAGCTGCTGAAAACCATTCGTGAGCGCCACCCGGACATTCCGGTTGGCCTGTTAATGTACGCCAACTTGGTATTTGCCAACGGAATTGAGCACTTCTATCAGCGCTGCGCGGATGCCGGGGTCGATTCGGTTCTGGTCGCTGATGTGCCGGTGAAAGAATCTGCCGAGTTTCGTGCCGCCGCTGAAAAGTACGGCATTCACCCGATTTTCATTGCCCCGCCAAATGCTAATGAAGATACGCTGAAAACTGTGGCTGAATACGGTGGCGGTTATACCTACCTGCTGTCCCGAGCCGGGGTGACCGGTGCTGAAACCAAAGCCGGTATGCCCATTGATAACCTACTGGCCAGCCTGAAAGCACATGACGCCCCGCCAGCGCTGCTGGGTTTCGGAATTTCTGAACCAGCCCAGGTAAAAGACGCCATTCAGGCCGGTGCTGCTGGCGCTATTTCCGGCTCTGCCGTGGTGAAGATCATTGAGCGAAACCTGGCGGACAATGATGCCATGCTGTCGGAACTGCATCGCTTTGTCAGTGACATGAAAGCGGCGACCCGCGTGTAGTCGCCATATGTAGCAATAATGTGCAGCAAATAATGTGCAGCAGAGTATGTAGTCGTAATAGGGTCAGTCTCGCATCATGCTTTGCATGGCCTCGGAGTGACCAGCGCACTTTATCGCATACCGTCGCACTTTATCGAAGACCGTATAGCTACTTGTTGAAGCCGCCCCTGCTGGGCGGCTTCTTTATTTAGCCGGGTTGTAAATCGACAAGTTGCCGCCATTTCAGGGTTATACGGCTATGTATAAGACGTTTTCACATAGTCAATTAGAAGGAATGAGAGCAACCCACCACGAAAGCAGCAAAGCGCCAGCCAGACAGCGGAAAAGGCAATTTCGTGACACCCAACAAAAACTGAACAAAGATCAAAGAACTTCCCCTTATCTGCCCTTACAGTAGCCAACTTGTTAAGACAAAGGTCACGCTTCGCTACCAAGTGTTAGAAATGATAACCCAGGAATAAAACATTTAAATTTATTATTGATAAATATTATGTTTCGGTGTAAAAACACATCCGCAAAATATTGGGTTAACATTTAAAACAATTTCAAAACAAAATTCCAAACAGTAACGTGACCCTATAAAATTAAGCTAGCAGCAAACACAACTGAGGTATCTAAAGGTGTTAAAAGAAAAAGGACTGTTAGGCAATATCGGCGTCCAGGTCGTTATTGCCATGTGTGTGGGTACACTAGTCGGTGCAATGATGGGCCAGTCCGCCAGCATGTTTGCACCACTGGGCAGCATCTTTATCCATTTGATCAAAATGCTGGTCATTCCTCTGGTCGCAGTCGCGATCATCTCCGGTGCAGCCGGTCTTGGCGGCAGTCAGTCTGCCGGTAAAGTCGGTCTGACAACACTTGGCTTCTTCGGCCTGACCTCTGCGGTAGCCGTTGCCTTGGCACTGTTCATGGGGGAAGTCTTCAAACCGGGGATTGGTGTTGACCTCAGCGGTGTGGAAGGCATGTTCTCTAATGCCTATGCCGATAAAGGCGACCTGCCTTCGTTCTGGGCAACCCTTTTGGGGATGATCCCAACCAACGTTTTCCAGTCCCTGAATGAAGCCAACATTCTGCAGATTCTGGTGTTCTGCCTATTCTTCGGTATTGCGGTATCGAAACTGGAAAAAGAGCGCCGTGAGCCACTTATCAACGGGGTCAATGCCATTGTGGATGCGATGGTATGGATGATCAACGTTGTCATGAAAGTTGCACCACTGGGCGTATTCGGTCTGATGGCCGATGCGGTCGGTACCTTCGGCTTTGGGGCGCTGATGGTCGTGTTTAAGCTGTTCGTGGTGTATGTGGGCGCGATTCTAATTTATGGCTTCCTCTTCTATCCGGCCATGATCAAGCTATTCAGCAAAACCTCGCCAATGAAGTTCCTGTCAGTAATGAAGAAACCTCAGGCCGTTGCTCTGTCTACCGCTTCTTCGATGGCGACCCTGCCAGTGACCATGGAAGCCTGTGAAGAAGAACTGGGTGTGAAAAACTCCACCGCTTCTTTCGTGCTGCCGCTGGGCGCAACCATCAATATGAGTGGTAATGCAATTTACTACGGTCTGGTGGCTATCTTCTTTGCCCAGATGTTCAACATCGACCTGGGCATGGGGGCATACATCGCCATTATCATCACCTCGACACTGGGTGCTGTTGGCCAGGCCGGCGTACCGGGCCCATCGTTCTTGGTTGTTGCGGTACTGCTGTCAGCCGGTATTCCGATTGAAGGCCTGCCACTGCTGTTCGCCCTAGACCGTATCTTCGATATGATTCGTACTGCGCTGAACATTACCGGTGACGCGGCATGTGCGGTCATCGTTGATAACATGATGAACGACGAAAGCGAACAAGCGCCAGAGAACAAACCACAAAACGTGTGAGTTATCGGTTAGCGGTTCAAAACCGTTAAACGAATCAACAGGCGGCCGGGCACAACCCTGCCGCCTGTTTCTATACTGACTTAAGGTATACTGTGGTTCTGCGTAATTAACTGGTTAACCTTATGAAGCAGCTACTCGATTTTATCCCACTGATTATTTTCTTCGTGTTATACAAGACCCACGATATTTATACCGCTACCGGCGCGCTGATTATTGCCACCGCGATACAAGTTTCGCTGACTTGGTTTCTGTATAAGAAAGTCGAGAAAATGCAGCTTATCACCTTTGTGATGGTGACGATTTTTGGCGGATTGACCATTTTTCTCCATGACGCCGACTTTATTAAGTGGAAAGTCACTATTATTTACGGCCTGTTTGCCATTGGTCTGGCCATTAGCCAGTATATGGGTAAGCCACTGATAAAAAGTATGTTAGGCAAGGAAATTACGCTGCCGGACACCGTCTGGCGCCGTATCAATACTGCCTGGATGGTGTTTTTCATTGTATGTGCGGTCGTGAATGTCTATATTGCCTTCCGCCTGCCCTTAGATGTCTGGGTAAATTTTAAAGTGTTTGGGCTATTAATTCTGACCCTGCTCTTTACCCTTGCCACTGGCGGGTATATTTATCACCATATGCCAAAAGAAACCGATTCAAAGTAGTTATAGAGTCGCAACATGACAGCAGAAAACAACGTTCCTCGCGGGCAACTTTTGCTTCGCACCCTCGCAATGCCAGCTGACACTAACGCCAACGGCGATATTTTTGGTGGCTGGATCATGTCTCAACTTGACCTTGCCGGCGCCATTCTGGCGAAAGAAATTTCCGGCGGCCGGGTTGTGACCGTCTCGGTCGACAGCATCGCCTTTAAAGCCCCGGTCAGTGTCGGTGACGTGGTTTGCTGCTATGGCGAATGTAAGCGCATTGGTAACACATCCATGAGTGTTGCGCTGGAAGTATGGGTTAAACCGGTAGCTCATGACGGTATCGGGGATCGCTACCGCGTATGTGAAGCGACCTTTAACTATGTCGCGATTGACAGCAACGGCCGCCCTCGCCCGGTCAAAAAAGCCTGAGTTTCTGTCAGATGTCCGCAAAAAAGCCCTAAGCAGATGCTAGGGCTTTTTTTTTCCTTTAAGATATCGGACATTAACACGCATTCAGCTTACACTGCCGTCCACCGATCTAGTGTGAGAGCAAACAAGGAGAGACACACATGTGGTACGTTATTTTTTCCCAGGACGTTGAAAACAGCCTAGAGCGCCGCCTGAGCGTCCGTGAAAAGCACCTTGCCCGCCTGAAAGATCTGCAAGAAGAAGGTCGTCTGCTGGTGGCAGGACCTATGCCTGCGATTGACAGTGACAATCCGGGCGAAGCTGGTTTTACCGGCTCCACTGTGATTGCGGAATTCCCGTCTCTGGAAGAGGCACAAGCGTGGGCTGACGCGGATCCGTATATCGAAGCCGGTGTCTATGAGAAAGTCATCGTGAAACCCTTCAAGAAGGTGTTGCCATAACACTTTAACGTGAGACTCAAAGTTATGCTGAAACGAACGCTCGCTGTCATGGCGGCGATGCTGCTGGCAGGTTGTGCATCGAATTCTAAAGATCAGGCGGTATTTGACCTGGCTAAGTCACGTGCGATGGCAATCAACAGTAAAGCGCCGTATGCCAAGATTGATCAGTACCAGATCATGAAAGCGCAGGCGCGCGAAAAGAACGTTGAGATCACCATCCTCTACGGGGGTGGCGGTAAAACCCCACCCACTATGGCAGCGCAAAACGCGGCCGCCAGTTACTGCAACAGCAGTGAACTGAGCCCTCTGGTGAGTGAAGGCGTCAGCTACACGATCGTGATTATGGACATGCGCGGCCGCCCTATGGTCACACAACCAATCACCGCGGCAATCTGTAATCAGCTTGCCCAAGGTGCTGCAAAGTCCTGATCATCAGATACCGGCCTTTCACCCGTTACCAAAACGCCAGCTGCTGCTGGCGTTATTTTTTGGCTGAACAGCGCTTCTGTGAGCGGCACTTCCAATGGCAGGCCCTAAAAACCTGTTTCGAAGACTGTGCCGTAAATCAGCCTTTGTCTGCCCTTTACTCTTCCCTTTGCCCAATCAATGGCCGGCCTGTCCAACCGTGCCTCAACCTTCGCAATTCATACTCATACTCATGCTAATACCGCATTCAAACCTTGTTTACCGTCAGAATGGCCTTGCGACGGTTTACGTATCAACACGTGAATAAACAGATCAAACCAATTTTTTCGTAAGGCTTGTCCTGACAGAAAAAACTCATCCATACTCATTGATGGCACTGCATAAAAACGTCCACCAGGTTCGAAGCGTTCATGCAATTGATGGAAATAAATCACATGTGCAGGGATAAACATAACTGATTGCAATGTAATGCGCCGTCAGCGTGTGCACTTCCCCATGTACGTTGTCATCACATTTTAAACCGCAGTACGCATAATCCCGTAGTAATGCAACACGCTCATTCCCTGTAAATGGTCTTTTGACTGATTACTGATTACTGATAAAAAGATGGGAAATATGACAGCCAGACAACAGCTTACTTATCCTTTCATAGCGTGTGCGATCACTCTGTTCTTTATTGCTATCAACTTCCTTTACCGGCCTATTTTGCCCATCGATGAAACGCGCTACGTCTCTGTTGCCTGGGAAATGTGGCTGAATAACACATGGCTGGTACCGCACGCCAACGGACTGCCCTATTCCCACAAGCCACCACTGCTGTTCTGGCTGTTCAGTTCGATGTGGACACTGTTTGGTACATCGGAATTCATTACTCGCCTTACCATTCCGCTGTTCGTTTTACTCAATCTTTTTCTGATCAGAAAACTGGCGCAGAAAATCTACCCCGACAACCCGCAGGCAGCCGCTCTGGCTCCGTTAGTACTCTGCAGCGGCTTAGGATGGTTTCTGTATTCAGGCATGATCATGTTCGATTTGCTGCTGACTGTTTTTGTACAGACCGCCATGTTGTCCGTGTGGAAATATGCCGAGACCCGTCGGATGGTATGGATAGTGTCTGGTGGCGTGGCAATAGGATTAGGGTTGCTGACAAAAGGGCCGGTCACCTTTATTTATCTGATTCCCTTCGTGGCACTGGTCAAATGGTGGAACCCTGACCCGCAGGCTAATCACACCGCCATCCTCAAGGCGAGTGTAGTCATGGCTGCCATTGGTATATTGATCATTCTCGCCTGGGCGATTCCGGCTGCGGTGGTCGGAGGCCAAGATTATGCCTATGCGATTTTTTGGGGACAATCCGCAGGACGGATTCATGAGTCGTTTGCTCATGCCAGACCTTTCTACTGGTACCTGTTGTTACTGCCTGTGCTCATTTTTCCCTGGCCGTTCTTAGTTGGGTTCTGGCGCAGTGGCCTCTGGAACAACAACCAGAACAGCGACAAATTCTGTCTAGCAATGTTCACAATTATCCTGGCCGTATTCAGCTGCTTCAGCGGTAAGCAGCTCCATTATCTGTTTCCCGCTTTTCCGGTGCTTGCTATCTGGGCAAGCAACAAACTCAGACCTGAAAAATTCAACCTTGAGCCTGTCGTCATTATCTTTCTGGCAGCCGCCACCATTGCGATATTCAGTGCCTCATTATGGGCACCACAGGTATTTCGCAATGCAGAGAGCGCGAATGTCATCCCTTGGTGGGGCGTGTTACCTTTAGTGCTGACTGCACTGGTCATGAAGCCTAACGTCCTGACCTCCTCCCGACTGGCATTACATATCATTGCGGTGCTACTGAGCTTATCGGCGCTGCTCGCCAGCATTTCCCCGATGATCAATGAAATTTATAACGTTACGCCGATCGCTCAGCAGATCAACGCTCTGCAACGGCAAGGGAACAAAGTCGCTTACGTCGGAAAATACCAAAATACTTTTGGCTATGCCGGTAAATTAACCGCACCTATCGAACAAGCCCCAAACAATCCCAACGCGCTGCAAAACTATCTGCAAGAAACGCAGGGGTATACCGTCCTGATTCAAAAAAAGCCGGATATAGCACAAAACATCAATGCCATCTTAGCGACCCCATACCGAGGGGGATGGCTGTATATTGTTGACAACCAAAGATACGCGGCTCAAATGGAACTGGCTTCAGAGTAAACACCAAGACTCTAAAACAAAAAAGCGCTATCGAACGATAGCGCTTTAACAGGGTACAGCGAGAACGAAGAACTAATAAGTGAATCTCATCACTTTCAACCCTTTTTCAGGATCAATGTCCTCAAATTCAGGTGGATTCTCTAATCGCCCAATAAATTGTAATTCAGGGGCTTCGGCGGCCATGCCATCAATTAAAAACTGCGTGGAGATGGCCGGTGAGTTAACACATGCCAGAACCTCACCACTTGCTGATAACAAGCTAGGCAGGCGACGAAGAATCTTCTGATAATCCTGAGTCATGACAAAACTATTTTTTTGGAAACTTGGCGGATCGATAATAATCAGATCATACGGGCCCAGTTTCTTCAACTTACCCCAGGATTTAAACAGATCATGCCCCAAAAACTTCACTTTCGATAAATCATGCTGATTCAATCTATGATTATCACGCCCGCGACTCAGTGACGCTTTGGCCATATCCAGGTTTACCACCTGCGTGGCGCCCCCTTCAATTGCTGCGACGGAGAAACCACATGTGTAAGCGAATAAGTTGAGAACAGATTTACCCTGACTGTTTTCCTGCACCCACTTACGGCCATAGCGCATATCCAGAAAAAGCCCCATATTCTGGTTTTTCTTAAGCTCTAGTTGGTATTTCAGGCCATTTTCGACCCCAACAGGGTAGACATTCTCTTCGCCCCACAACACCTGCGTCGGCGCCAGTTCTTGATAGCGGTGTTGTATCAGAATCGCGTAGCCCTCGGCCTTGCTCCAGACGTCTCTGGTTGTTAACGCCAGCAATTCCGACTCAAGAGCCTGAATAAAATCATCGTCCTGCTGCTTGAATACGGCGACAACCAACTGGCCTTGCAGCCAATCAACCGTAATCTGCTCCAGCCCATCCACTGTTTGACCACGCCCGTGGAACAGACGGCGCAATTCTTTCGGTGGCTCACTGAGTAAATTCTCAATTCGGTCAACTAATTCTTTCAGGGCTTCAATTTTCATTCTTTATTCAGCTTTACAAGGGAAAACAGGCCAGAGCACGAATGTCCTCAATGACGTTCTGCGCAGGATCAAACAACAGCCGCTAGTTTACCCGCAAACGGCAGGCAGCAATAGCGCGCTGAGGGGACATTCCCGTCATGCGACCAGTTTGAGTTGTTCGAGTTCAGGTATACGGTGGCTGGCAAGGTGGACATATTCAGCCTGGAGACGGACTTGCCGGGAACGGCGGGCGCGTTGCTTGAGCAGCTTATGGTGTCGTCTTGACTGCGCCAGCCCCCAAAATCGAGATTGGGACTTTTTCTTTTTCAGTCGCATTCTCAGCGACACAGAGCGGGATAGGCGCATAATTTCCTCGGTCTAGGGTAATTCCTAGACCGGTAGGATAAAGGATTTTGCTTTATTCGGCTATCACAGCGCCCATGCCGCAAGCTCATATGCAGGAAAAACCATCAAAATATGGCATTATGGTGCCTTTTGTCGCAAACCCTACATTTTATTAACATTATGCCTTTTTACCCGGCAATACCGGCCAATCCAGAGTCCAGGGCTGCTGCCAGTCTGCCAGCGCCTGTTGTGTTTCCGGTAAAGCCCACAATTCGCCCTGCTCAGGCAGACAGACAAACTGCCTCATCGTCCCCTGGTATGGAAAACACAAAGCATAAGCATGAAGGTAGCCACGATCTGCCGCTTCTGAACCGTAGATATCATCGCCAGTGATCCCAGAGCCAACGCTGCGCAGTGCAACACGAATCTGATGGGTTTTTCCCGTATGCGGTTTACACAGGAACAAGCGCCGCCCCTGCCCGGCCGCTGTCGAAAAGAACTGGGTAATGGCCGGATTGTCACGCGTGGTTTCCAGCTTCCAGCTGCTTCGCCGTGAGCGGGTCATGTCGCCAATCACTACCCCCTGCTTTTTTTTCGGCTTCTTACTGCCAATTGCCAGGTAATATTTTTCGACATTCCGGTTGGCAAAATTTGCCGATAACAGAGCCGCCGCCTCCCGGTTTCTCCCCAGCAGCAACAGACCCGAGGTCATTTTGTCCAACCGGTGGATCAGGTACAGCTTTTCATCACCAGTCTGACGGGCAATTTCCGCCAGCAAAGGCTGATCATTATCATCTTTATGCACGCTGACGCCGGGGTGTTTATTAATAACCAGAAAGTCCGGATGCTGGTAAAGCAGGGTAAACATAGGAAAACTCATTTCTGTCAAAAACGGTTGCAGTCAAAACCGGGCGCAGTATAAACAACCATGACGATGAGACCAAGCCGGACGCAGGATTCAGGCAAAGAACACGTACAACATCAGTAACGGGCAAACCACACGCACATACACCGGCCAGATTTTCCAAAACCACCCGGCGGCAATCGCCGGGTTGCCTTTCTGCAGCTCCTCCAGCACCTGATCGCGATGCCAAATCCAGCCGACCAGCAACGCAAAGATCAGCCCCAGTATCGGCTGGGCGTATTCGGTGGATGCCACAATCACCCAGTCAAACAGAGGATCGAAATAGAAAATAATGACGGCAGACAATGCACTGATCATCCCGCCAATTGTCCA
Source organism: Photobacterium sp. GSS17 (assembly GCF_028621875.1). Lineage (NCBI taxonomy): Bacteria > Pseudomonadati > Pseudomonadota > Gammaproteobacteria > Vibrionales > Vibrionaceae > Photobacterium > Photobacterium sp. GSS17. Next base: position 2,468,822 of record NZ_CP117517.1, read on the forward strand.
CGCGGCATAGTTTCGGGGCTGGGACAATTCTTCTACCGCAGCGGCCACCGGCACTTCCAGCAATGAAATCGACGATGTCAGCGCGGCGATGACCATCAGGGCAAAGAAAATCGAGGCGACCAGGTATCCCGGTGCGCCCATGGTATCGAACATCGCTGGCAGCACATCAAACACCAGCGTGCCGGAGCTGGCCAGTTGCCCGTCATCATTATAAATCGTCACGCCATGATTCTGCGCCACAAACATCGCCGGCAGGATAAGCAGGCCGGCAATAAACGCAATCGCAGTATCAATCAGAGCCACTTCCGCTGCCGTCCGCGGCAGGTTAGCGTCTTTTTTAAGGTACGAGCCGTACACCATCATGGTGCAGACTCCCAACGACAACGAGAAAAATGCCTGTCCCATGGCACTGTGAATCAGGGCCGGGTGAATCTGGCTGAAATCCGGAATCAGAAATAATTTCAGACCGTCAACCGCGCCATCCTGAGTGAAGATATATCCAATCAGTACCACAAACAGCAGCACCAGAATCGGCATCAGCCGGGTTGACCAGCGCTCAATACCTTCCGCTACCCCGCTTTTCACCACATGGATAGTTGCCCACATAAACAGCAGCATCAAAAACAGATTGCGGCCGATAGAAAATGTCTCCAGCCACTGTGATACCCCGGTCAGCCCGATGGCTTCAAGGATCGGACTGAGGAAATAACCCACCAGCCAGCCTGCCAGAATAGCGTAAAAACTCAGAATGCAGGATGCCGCCGTAAGTCCGACCAATGCGAGCAATGTGCCCAGCCAGCGGCTGCCGGATGGCAGAATCGACCGTAACGACTGCACCGGATTCGCCTGACCGTAACGGCCGATAGTCAGCTCCGCCACCAGCAATGGGTAAGCCAGGCCGATCACCATCAGGGTGTAGACGACAATGAAAACGCCGCCGCCGTTGTTTGCCGCCTGTGTCGGAAATCCCCAGATGTTCCCCAGTCCGACCGCTGAACCAGCGGCGGCCAGAATGAAGCCAAAACGTGAACTGAACTGCGCCCGGGATGCACTCGCCATACCACTACTCTTTTTGAAAATACCGATGTGCCATGAACCTGTAGCAAAAAGTCATTGTCGCGAGTAGCCGGTACGGATGGGATGACTTCACGCCCGGTTCATACAATCGCTTATTATCAATGTAATCAAGATTGAGCAGGAAACCAGCTTGCCTTTAAGACAGCATCGCAATTCGATCCCGCACACGCCGATCCCTTCCCCCATTCATTCAGATAATGCGGCAAAAACAGAGAGCGATCGCTCCGAATCTCGTCTTGCGAAAATTCGTGAATTTGCTGCGATAAAAGTCACATATTGTAAATTTCGCTGGTATTCCCCCAGTTTCAATGCACAATAAAGACACATGTTCTGTTGCTATCAACCCACTGAATGGAAAAGTTTTATCAAGTCCTGGCCTGGGCCAGCTTGTTCATATACTGGCTGAGTATTGCCGCCGTCACCATGCGCATCGTCTTTAAGCGCAGGGTAGTCGGTGTCTCCCTGGCATGGTTACTTATCATCTATATCATTCCGATCGGCGGTATCATGGCCTATCTCCTGTTAGGCGAGCTAAATCTGGGCAGAAAACGGGCTGAACGCGCCCGTGACATGTTTGATCCCTTTGCTGAATGGTTCCAGCGTCTCAACGACTGTCCCGGCCACCAGCCTCACCTGATGAGCGAGCATGCCCGCCCGCTGAACGACCTGTGCGAAAACCGGCTGGGCATTCCGGCCTTGAGTGGCAACAGCCTGTCGCTGCAGGACTCCCCTCAAGCAATCCTCCGCTCGCTGATTGACGATATCCATCAGGCAAAGTCTTCGATCCACATGGAGTTTTATATCTGGCATCCGGGCGGGCTGGCCGATGAGATTGCCACAGCGTTAATCATGGCTGCCAAGCGGGGAGTTGAGATTCGCATCCTGCTCGATTCAGCCGGTAGTATGCGCTTTTTCCGCTCGCACTGGCCGCGGCTGATGCGTCATGCCGGTATACAGCTGGTAGAAGCACTGGCGGTATCACCGTTGCGGGTTTTCCTGCGCCGCATGGATTTGCGCCAGCACCGGAAAATTGTGGTGATCGATAGCCGCATTGGTTTTACCGGCTCGATGAACCTGGTCGATCCCGCTTATTTCAAGACGAATGCTGGTGTCGGCCAGTGGATAGATGTGATGGTCAGAATGACCGGTCCGTCAGTCACAGTACTGAACACCATTCAGGCCTGGGACTGGGAAGTTGAAACCGGCGAACGCTATCTGCCTCGCCTGCCGGAGTGTCATGTGCCTTCCGTGTCCGACGATGCGGACACGGTACAGGTGATCCCATCCGGACCGGGGATGCCGGATGAAATCATCCATCAGGTGCTGCTGCTGAGTATCTATCAAGCCAAAGAAAGCGTGGTAATCACCACCCCATATTTTGTGCCGAGTGAGAACCTGCTCCATGCCATGAAAGCTGCCGCGCAGCGCGGTGTCGCGGTGGATCTGGTGATTCCGGATAAGAACGACTCACTGATGGTGGAATGGGCCAGCCGCTCTTTCTTCTCGGAACTGCTGAATGCGGGGGTGCGCATTCACCGTTTCCATGGTGGCCTGCTGCATACCAAGTCGGTTGTGATCGACCGTAATCACTGCCTGATTGGCACGGTGAACCTGGATATGCGCAGCCTATGGTTGAACTTTGAGGTCACGCTGGCGGTAGACAATGCTGAGTTCACCCAGCAACTCAATTGGGTACAGCAGGAATACATCAAGCAGTCGACGCGGGTCAGGCCGGAAGAATGGGAAAAACGCCCGATCATCAACAAACTGGTTGAGCAGTTTTTCTACATGTTCAGCCCGCTGCTATAACATCCTTCAGTCGGCAACCCGGTTTGCCGGCTGAACGGCCGAATGACCATGCTGGCGTGCCGTAAGGAATAACGGCTTTCTTGACTCAGCGATGCGCAGTTTGAGATCTGTCATACGCTTCCCCTTCCACTTGCCAGCCTCAGCCCGGTAACCTGTGACGAGCGCCAAAAAAATGACTCCCTCCAAACGTAACCCACCTCAAACTTTTCCAATTTAATATGGATTTCGCCTTAATTTTATTCGTCTATATTCGTCATGCATTCAATTAATAGATTGATTTTAAATAAATAAAATAAAAACCAGCCTGATTTACTGATAACAACTTTATTATTTAGGGTTGTCCTTATTTCGTCTGCAGCAACTACACTATATTGCAGGCAACATGATTCAGGAGTTCAACGAATGCCTCAGCAGGATGCTAAACTTTTCTGGCTTATCGTCATGATCGGCATGTTGCTTTCGTTTCCGGCGAAAGCCTTTACACCAACGCTGCACCTTATCGGGTATAACGCTGAAGGAAAAAGCGTGGATATCCAACTTGAACGCGATCGGCTTGAAAGCCTGCCACAAAGTGAACTCACGACACATCTACCCTGGTTTGAAGGCCCGTCCACCTTCACCGGAGTGCGGCTGAAAACACTGCTGGAGCATTTTTCTCTGGTTCACCCCCGCATCAAGTTATCGGCCCTGAACAACTACGCCACCGATATGACGCTGGACTACATCAAGCAATACGATCCGCTGATTGCTCTTAAGCAAAACGGGCATTACCTTAAAGTCAGAGATTACGGCCCATACTGGATTGTGATATCCATTGATGAGCACCCTGAAACCGCAGAGATGAAACATTTGGCAAAGATGGTTTGGCAACTTAGCCGTATTGAAACCTATTAATTAAGCAGTAGCAGTACTTTTGCCTATGAGACAAAATAAAACAAGAAAGGCTCTTATCATCATTACTCCGCTGCTGGTGCTCAGCATTTTAGTGGCAGTAAGTGCACTCAAGCGCCATTCCGATATCATTTCCAGCAGTCAGCACGAGGCTAACTGGTATATTCTCCAGCTCACCAAAGAGTATGCCGAGTTCAATTATCAGTTGCGCAGTTATCAGGGAAACCTGAGTGATTACAATGATATGATGCTGCAATATGAGATTCTCTGGAGCCGTTTCAAAACCATTCTCAGCAACTCAGCCATCATTCACCTTCACCTCTATGAAGGGGCGCTGGAGCAGATACAACAGCACTTTGACCTGATTAAAGCCTTCGAGCCCAGGCTGGTCAGTCTGGCTCATGATCCCGATCCCCAGATCATTCACGAACTCGTCGACACCTCCCGCAACCAGTACGAGAACCTGGTGCTGTTTGTGAATAATAAATTCCGCCTGACCAGCGGCGATCTGAAACGCCGGGTTGAGGCCACCGAAAAAATTGAAATCATTATTCACTTCATGCTGGTCGTGACCCTTATTCTGGGCGGCGCCTTGTTTTATACCCTGGTCAGTGAATCCCGCCTGATGCGGCGGCTGGCAATGTATGACTCATTAACCGGCGTTCATAACCGGCTGTGGTTGAATCAAAAACTGGATCAACTGACAGAAAACAATGAGCCGTTTCGTTTTTATCTGATTGATCTGGATGGGTTTAAACAAATCAATGACACCCTCGGCCATCAGGCCGGAGATGAACTGCTGGTTGAAGTCGCCAAGCGCCTGTCCTGCCTTAACGCCGCTCACTACCGGGTTGCCAGAATGGGAGGTGATGAGTTTGCCATCATTGAAAAATTGCAGGCCGATCCCATGTCGTCTCTGGACGATGTCCTGATGGATGCATTCAAAGCCCCTGCTTACTATGCCAAAGAGTTCCATGCCATATCCGCCAGTATTGGTGCCAGTGAATTCCCGAAACACGCCAAAACCGTTTCGCATCTGTTGCAACAGGCTGACTTTGCAATGTATGAAGTGAAGCAACAAGGGAAAAACGGCATGATTCACTATTCAACCCGCCAGGCGGAAGCAGCAGAAAACTCCCCAATGAAAACGCAGACCCTCGCTCAGGAGCTGATCCCTCCGGCAAACCTGCCCGCCAAATAACCCAACAGCTTACTGATACAACCACTGACGAGCACAAAAAAAGCGGCCAATGGCCGCTTTTTTGCATTTTGAAGTGATATCACTCTGCTTCGATTCTGATTCAGAACGCGGCAGCGAAGATGTCAGAAATTTCTTCGTGTGTCGCTTGTTTCGGGTTGGTGAAACCACAAGCATCTTTCAGGGCATTATCAGCCAGTACAGGAATGTCTTCTTTCTTCGCGCCCAGCTGTTCCAGACCAGCAGGAATACCTACATCGCGAGACAGTACCTGAATGGCTTCAATCGCAGCCGCTGCGCCTTGCTCAGCAGACAGACCCTCAACGTTAACACCCATGGCTTTTGCCACATCTGTCAGACGCTCAGGACACACCTGCGCGTTATAGCGCTGAACGTGTGGTAGCAATACGGCATTACATACACCGTGAGGCAGGTCGTAGAAACCACCCAGTTGGTGCGCCATTGCATGAACGTAACCCAGAGAAGCATTATTGAACGCCATACCAGCCATGAACTGGGCATACGCCATTTGTTCACGCGCTTCCAGATTCTGGCCATCTTTCACTGCAGTACGCAGGTTGGCCTGAATCAGTTCAATGGCTTTAACCGCAACAGCATCAGTGATTGGCGTTGCAGCTGTCGACACGTACGCTTCGATGGCGTGCGTCAGCGCGTCCATACCCGTTGCCGCCGTCAGTGAAGCCGGTTTCGCCAGCATCAGCTCAGGATCGTTCACTGACATCAGCGGCGTGGTGTGCTTGTCAACGATCGCCATCTTGATGTGGCGCGCTTCATCAGTGATGATACAAAAACGCGTCATTTCCGATGCAGTACCCGCCGTGGTGTTAATGGCAACTAGCGGCAACTGTGGTTTGGCCGAACGGTCAACACCTTCGTAGTCAGCAATTTTGCCACCATTCGCTGCAACCAGCGCAATCCCTTTCGCACAATCGTGCGGTGAACCGCCACCCAGTGAAATAACAAAGTCACAGCCGCCTGCTTTCAACAGCTCAAGGCCTGCTTCAACGTTGTTAATGGTTGGGTTTGGTTGTGTCCCGTCGAAAACAACAGACTCAACATTTCGCTCTGCCAGCAGGTCAGCAACTTGCTTAACCATGCCAATTTGGCTGAGAATTTTGTCAGTGACGATCAATGCTTTTTTAAAGCCATGACCTTTAATTGCATCCGCCGCTTCAGTCAGGCAGCCAGCGCCCATGAGGTTTACTGTAGGAATAAAGAACGCAGTGCTCATTTATAATTCTCCATAATTATCAAATACTCATTACTTTAGCTTACCAACGGCCAAGAGACTGATTGGCTTAGATCAAGCTACCTGTAATCAGTCTTGTGTAACTCCAGCGGGGTAGAAGCTACCACCAAATTAATGTGCAACAAATTGATCTTGAGCAAGGTATTCAAGTTGCCGAGATATGCAACCAAATTAATTTGAAGCGGATCACTAATCCCGTTTAAAACAGGATTCATTGTTTTTTACTGTAAACACTGACTTTCCTGTCATTGACGTTTCATACTGATTTTCGTGAACTTTCAGGTATAAAAAAGCGCCGGACTGTGCCAGCGCTTTTCTCTGAATTTCAGCGGTTGATTACAGTTTCAACCAGGCATCCTGCCAGTTCGAACCATAACCCGGCTCATAATGTGAGGCCGAATTGATGTTACACCATCCGCCTTCCGGAAATGGCCGACATTGGTATGTGCTGCCGTCCCGGCTCAGCACCACGGTTTTACCCGGCTCGTAACTGCCAATATTGTCGGGGTAAACAAAATCGTATTCGCTTGGTTCACTTGGCTCAACAGGATCCGGCGGGATCACTTCACCGTCGCGAATATCCAGGGCATAACGGTAATCACGGTTAGTCACATACACCTGATTGCCGTACAGATCGGATTGATCAAACCAGATCTCTCCGGTTGGTTGCAGCATCCCCAACTGCGTGATTGCGTGGTACTGCTCATTGACCTTTAGTGCCAGTTCATACGACCACAGATGGACGCTCTGATTGGCAGCCGTTACAGGAAGCGTAACTTCAACCACCTCCTGCCCTGAACCATCAAAAATACGGAACAGCACCTGATCACCAACCTGAGCCTCCAACCCCTGCGGGATCAACGCGCCCAAAGGCTGCCATTCAACTGGCAGTGCGTCACCGTCGAAACGGATATCACTGCAGTTATAGAATCCCTCCCCGGCGGCATCATCCCGCTGCCAGCGTGTCAGCAGAGTCGCATCTCCAGAACGGCCTGCTGGCAGTGTCACGTTCATCACATAGTAATCCTGACCGTCTATCTGGGTTTTCGCGATATTGCCGTGTTTGGCAATCAGCTCGACATCGTCCCAAGCCAAGCGGCTGTGCGCCGCATTGTAAGACGGTTTAGACAGGTAAATTTCCCAGAAACTCGGGTTGTGCGGTGCCGTAGCACGAAACTTGAGCTGAAACGTCTCACCGGATTGCATTGCAGTCCGCTGCCATTGGCCTGAGGCAACCCCCATGCCGCTCTTTTTGGGATCCGAGCCATAACAGAGCTGCCCGTCAGCAACCACAGCCTTCACGGCATTCAAGTCGGTGTAGTCCGCCACATTGGCAGAGAACTCATGATTCTGAACAAATGGATAGGCGCCGGATTCCTGAAAAATGGCCCGACATGCCTGGTTCGGAATGCCAGAGCCGTCTGTCGGCCAGTAATACCCGCCATCTTCTACGCAAAACATTTGCCGGGCTTTGGGAAAATCGGTGTAGCCGTGCGCACTGACCTGTAACGGAATCAAGGCCATCACCGTAGCGGCGCTCAATGATAAGGAAAAACGTTTTTTCATGATGTGCTTCCAGTTAATTCGTTGGGAAGCCAGCTATGTGAAGAAAGCCGTGCTTTCTTAATCAGGTAGCCCCGCTGCCATAAAGCACAGCGACAAGTAACCACGCCGGATAGCGTATGAATAGTCGTGCAATCTGCGCTTGTTAGGCCGGTGGCTTTGCGTCGAACCCTTTCAGATTCTTTGCCTTTAGCTGACCGCACTAGTTATAGTGATTTTTCCTGTCAGAACAATTCCCTACGACAACTCTGGAAGGGTGATCCCGTTCTCTTTATCAATGGCGTTTCGTCCTTATTGTGAGCTTCCTTGTTTACGCCTTACCTGTCATTCGATCAATGCCCCGCCTTCCAGTTCGAAATCGCTGACAAACACATCGGCCTGCCCCACCGATACCCCCAAAGCTTTCAGCAGAGGATCAACCACCTCCGTCACCACCGGCATCAACACATCATGCAAAATAGCGGGAAGCAGCACACTGTCTATCAGGCTTAATGCCAAGTTAAGTACATTCAGCAGACTCCCCAGAAGACCACCAAGCAAGCCTCCTAACAAACCTTTATCAACGTCTTCACCCGTGTCAGCGGTTTTCAAATTGGCAGACAAGGTTGCCCCGGATACGGTCTCAGACAAGGTGCCGGAAGCTACCTGCGCGTATTGTTTGGGCAGCATATCGGTAGCAGTCAAGCGCTCACTGTGAGGCTGAAATGCCGCCGATGCATTCGGAAAACTGGCCCCGACTTCTACCGCCAGCAAATCTGAATACAGCGCCGGAATATCAACCACAACCGAGAACGGCTGACTGATATCACCGAAATCGTCGGCATTGCCTTCTGCCCCACCATCACCAACGAAAATCGTTGCCACCGAGGGTTTGGTAGCAAAATCAAACGTGACGGTATGTTGCTGACTCCACTGACAGCCAGACACATCCAGCAGCCGGGTTTCGGCTTCTGCTGCCACAACCTTGACCCCAAGGACACTGCTTTTCACCGTAATAATCCCCAGATCCAGACTGCTCAGCAGACTCAACGCATTAACCTTTAAATCCAGCTCTATTTGGGCGGTTTTTACCGCGTTAACGAACCCGTCATTTTCCTGAGATGGCAGCAACCCCATTTTAAATTGCGGCGGCTGCGTCACTGTCAGACGGATTTCCGTTAACGGTGCCAACAGTGATGCCAGATCCAGCTCACCTCCCGCCAATGACAAGGTACGGCTGTCGAGATTGACCGCAGCCAGCACAGATGCGTAAACAAGATCATATAAAGACAGGCTGGCAGCGAGCGCCGCTTGATGAATAGCCACTATTTCACTGTCATCACTCCCGTTGGCCAGCGTCAGAAATCCGTTCAGGGTGATTAACGGCAGGGAAGACACACTGGCCACACTACGGATCTGGGAAAGAGCCTGACCGGCTTCTGACGTCGCTCCAACTTGGGTGATCAACACGTCTATCAGCTGCGCGATAGACAACTCTTTGACCAGCAACTGATCGAGTTGTTGTTCCAGCGAGTCGCCACCCAGCGGCTCCTCTTGATTCATTGCAGCAACCAAGGTTCCCAGTCCGATTCGGGTGTTGACCAGCTCATCATACGACACCAGTGTCAGGTTTCCGCCCAGTGCCGCGCCGAGAATGGAATTGGTCAACCCGACATTGACCAGCGTTGAGCCAACGCCGAAACCGACTTTCGCTTTTTTATTGATCCCCGCCTGAGCTGACAAGGTGATCATCTGGGCGTCAGAAGAGTCAGAAAGCAGACGGGGAAACAGACTGGCAGCCACCTTTTTGCTGATGGTCACCCGCGCGGCGTCCTGAAATGCGCTCTTAGTACCGGTCTCGATCACCCAGTGATTATCGTGAATACTGGCTGTGCCGACATCAACCCGATAACTGGCACTACTGGTGTCAAAGCCATTCGCCGCCAGAACCGATTTAGCCGTCGCTTCCATGGCACTTTTCTGGCTGACTCCGTGGAGATAACAACCGCTTCGCCCCAGACTTAATGCCGCAAGATCAGCCTGTTGCTGCAGTCGTCGTTGTTCCCAGAACAATCGCCCGGTATCGACTGCCAGCGCTAAAAATACGGCCATTGCTATCATCAGCAGAATAAGCCCGCTCCCGACAGCTCCCTGCTGCCGCTTTCTGATACCACCACCGATGCGCACCGACATATTGGTATCCTTCCTAGCTGCCGCCCATAGAATCAGATATAAATTTGGCCGGAATGGGGGTGGTAAAACTGTTCAGCATTCGCTGCTCAGTCTGCTCGGCAGCCTGCGGCAACACCGCATCGTTATATTCTGTCGCCAGCTTGCCGCTCGCCTGCAGTTCGAGCCATATCTGCGTCGTGGTTTTAGGGCGCTGTATTGGCACCAAACCCGCCTCGTGATAAGAGCCCGAGCCCCTCACTGGCACGTATTCCGGGCGCGCAGCATTCAATGTGCTTTTTTCTTGCGGAGGTTCTTGCCGAGATTTTTGCTGAGGCTTTTGCTGAAACGTTTGTCCTGCTTCAGCCCTGATTGTCGGGCTGACTGCTGTCGTACCCAGTAAAAACACCACCAACAGGGCATCAACCAGACGGCCCAAGATATGATCCCCACCAGTGATACGGTGTATGCCTTTTGTCATTGCCAAGCCTCCTGCGTCAGTAACGAATAACCACGCTTGCTCACCGAAGTGCCACCTTCGCGGCTTGCCGGATCCTGGTTCAGATCCAATGGCCGAAACCGGGCAATGGCCGCCAGCATGTCCTGCTGATCCTGCTCGGCCCAGCGATAGCGCTGTGCCAGGGTCTCAGCCTGCGCCGTTCGGTGGGTCTTGAGCAGTAAAAACCATAAATTTCTGGCTGCGGTCTGATGGTCTGGGTTAAGTTCCAGCGCGGTGCGCAGTTCATCATAAGCCAGACTATCCTGACCAGTTACCAGCATCAGAAAGCCCAGATCATTGCGGATGTTCGCTGAGACAGGAGACACTCTGGCTGCTTTTTCCAGTAGCTTCACAGCCGGGGATACCTTGCCCTGATAGGCCGCAATCAACCCGAGGCCGTGATAGGCTTTGCCACTCAGGCAGGTATCCACCAGTCGGGTATATAAGGGTTCGGCATCCGCCCACTTGCCGAGCTTACGATAACTGTCTGCCTGCATCAGCAGACTGTCGGGCGATGAGTCCGGTAACACCGCCAGTTCCGCCAGCGCAGAGTAATACTGGCCTTTCTGAATTTGCTGCTGGATCAGAGAAAGCGACATGCCTTCTCCGGCAGAAATCTGCTGACCACATGCCCCGACCGGCTTGGTCATGCTGGCCTGAGTGTCTGCAGGTTTTCCGGCGCATCCGGTTAATCCCACCAGGCCTGTCACCATGAAGATCGTTGCCAGCCGCAGCGATTTAAGTTTGCGGCAATTCAAAATACAGGGTTGCATTTCCATCCTGCCTCCATGCTGATAATCACGGCTCTCAGAGCATCGACTGAAAGCGTTTAAAAACCGATTGCCTGGCTAAGTGCTATCATGCCCGGCCCCGCCAGCACCACAAACAGCGCCGGGAACAGAAAAATCATCATCACCACCGACATCCGCCCTGACAACTTGGTGACTTTCTCCTGCAGTTGCGTACGACGTCGATCTCGCAGCAGCAATGTCAGCTGAGTCAATGAGGTCGACAGGCTGCCGCCGGAATCCGAAACCTGAGCAAACATCGTCAGGACATCCTGCAACCCCTGAGAATCTGTTGAACGGGCAAGCACGGAGAACACGGCTGAGCGCTCCTGTCCGGCCTCAATTTTATTCAGCGCAAGCTGCATCTCTTTAGTGAGCTCAGGGGTCAGATTTCCCAATTCCCGGCAGTAGGCTCGCAAAATACTTTCCAGTGACAAGCCCACATCCCACAAGGTTTTCATCATCTGGAGTCCCACAACCAGCTCTTCATCAATGATCCGGGAACGCTGTGCAACTTTCTGCTTCAGCCATTGCAGGGCACCGTACAGCCCTCCCGCCAGACTGATCACCAGTAGACTCAGCATCTGTTCCGTGGCGATCTGCCCCTGAACCACTGGGATCACCACCAGCAACTGGATTAGCAGCCATGTCACCAGCAGTTTCATCAGGCAAAGCGTCTGCTCCCGGTTCGATATATACCCCGCCTTGCGCAATAATTGCTGCACTTCTGCCAGGGAAGGGATCTGCTGCCGTTTGGTGCGACTCCACAAAGCCTGACTCTGTTGTATCACCGCTTCACGCCGTCCGGTTTTACCCAATCGCTGCGCGAGGTTCTGCTCTACCCGCCTGATGCGTTGTTGTCTGACTGACCACAAAAACAACCCGGCAGCCAGTACCAGTAACACCAGTCCACTGATGAACAACCCGGTTGATACACTGAGAGATAACCACATGCAAACCTCCCTGCCTTACCTCAACATCATTCCGTTTCCCGTGACCGCGTAAGAGTGTGAGAGTGTGAGAGTGTGAGAGTGTAAGAGTGTGAAGCGTCAGCGCGTTATGACAGCGAACGCAGCATCCGCCACAAAACCAGCGCGCCGACCGCCTGCGCCCCCAACGCAAAATACAATGCCTGGCGACCTTCTGGATCCAACCACATCGTCTGAATTCCCTGCGGATCAGTCACCAACAAGTACATCGCCATCACCGAGGGAGTAACGCCCATGACCCAGGCGGTAATCCGGGTTTCCCCCGTCATCGCCTTCAGTTCCCGCTGGCTGCGCTCATTCTGGTACAGCAGCTCAATCAGGTTATCCAGCGACTGGCTTACACTGCCGCCAAACTGCCGGTTGACCCGAAAAACCGCCCCCAACAGCTGGAATTCCTTCACGCCGGTTACCCGGGCTTCTTTGGCAAACGATGCATCCAGATCAGTGCCCAAAGATTCGCGACGGATGGCACGCTCAACAATGTCCCGCAGGGGATTTTCCAAGACACTGACGGAGCGCCCGACCGCCTGCGACAGTGACATCCCGACTTTGACCCGGCGGTTGATTTGTTCCACTAGCCCCGGCAGCTGCAACAGAATCCGGCGCCGGATTGCCCCTTTCCGCCACTGCCCGCAAAAAACAATGCACGCGACCAGCACTACACCATAGAGCCCAGAACCGACGGAGCCCACCCTGTAAGCGATCACGTACTCTCCTGCAACAAAAACGCTGATAACCGCTGTCCAGAATACTGGTGACGTTGTCAGTCCCAGTTTCTGGCAGCGTTCGGCCAGACGCTCGCGCCACCCAACAGGCCGGAGCGAACCCAGTTCGGCTTTACCAACAGCGGAATTGGCCGATGCACGGTCAGCGTTTGCTACCGCAGACGGCTCGGCCTCAACCTGTGTACCGGCACGCGCAGCCAACAGTAACAACGCTGCCCCAGCACACAACAACACGATAGCCAGCCCAAACAACAGATTCACTCGGCCTCCTCCAACCGTGCTCTCAGTGCAGTCGATAACGTATCGACACTCGAAAAATCGCCGCCTTTAAAGGTGTACAGCAGCTGGGTTCGAATCTGGCCATCGGCCACATCCTGTATCTCCACAATGTGAGTAATCACTCGCTTGCCGTTCGGCAATCGCGCGACCTGCACCACCAAATCCAATGCGGTGGCGATAATCTGTTTGACCAGTGCTGACGTCGAATTGAAGCCGGCCATCGTCACCATCATTTCCAGCCTTAACAGGGCATCCTGCGGTGAATTGGCATGCAGGGTACTCATTGAGCCTGAATGCCCGGTATTCATAGCCTGCAGCACATCCAGCACTTCACCGCCGCGGCTTTCCCCGAGAATGATGCGATCCGGCCGCATCCGCAGGGCATTTTTCAGCAGATCCCGCGGCGTAACCTCGCCTTGTCCTTCTGAATTCGGCGGGCGGGTTTCCAGCCTGACAACGTGACCGTTTTGCAACTGCAACTCGGCGGCATCTTCAATGGTGACCACCCGCTCACCGGCGTTAATGTACTGGCTGAGCACATTCAGGAGAGTGGTTTTACCCGACCCGGTTGAACCACTGATCAAGATGTTGCAGCGGGCCGCGGCACATTGCCTCAGCAGCTGGTGCATTGCCACGCTCATCGCCCCGTTCTGGATCAGGGTGTCTGCCGTCATGCAATCGGTTTTGAATTTGCGCACTGACAAACAAGGCCCGTCAATGGCCAGAGGCGGGATCACCGCATTAATCCTGCTGCCATCCGGCAGACGGGCATCCACCATAGGGTTAGCTTCATCAATCCGCCGACCAAGCGGTGCAATCATTCGCCGAATAACCCGCAACACATGCTGATCGTTCATGAAACGAAACGGCACTTGGGACAACTGCCCTTTGCGCTCCACATAGATCAGCCGTGGGCCGTTAATGAGGATGTCGTCGACCTCGTCATCATCAAGCAGGTTCTGCAATGGCCCAAAGCCGAGGATTTCATCCAGCAGTTCATTCACCAGCCCGGTCAGTTCATTCTGAAAGCCAACCACCTGCTGTTGTTTCAGGTAAGTGCGCACATAGTCATACACATGGGTTTGCAGCTCGGGCCGCTCCATTTCCTGCATCAGTCCGTCATCTTCCAGCCGGTCGATAACAAAACGGTGCAAATCTGCTTTCAGCTCCTGGCGGGACTCATCCTGCTGAATCGCCACCTCGCGGCTGGGCCACCATATCGCATCACTCATTGTTCACCTCTCTGGCAATCACCCCGGTCAGCTTATCCAGCCAATGGGATTTTTCTGCTTTCAGCGTGCGTAACCTGTCGACTTCACGCAGGAACTGCTTATATCTCCCGGTCGGCGGCAGCAAAGTGCCGGCATTAATATCAGTCGTCAGCTGATGGGCGCACGGCAACACCCCCCGGATAGGCAGTTCCAGCTGGGCGGCAATCATCTCCCTGCCCGGCAACACCTGTGTTAAAAACGGTGCCAGGATCAGGTTCACCCCTCCCGGCCGGGCCCCAGCCTGATAAAGCATCTCTGCCAGACGGCGGGTCTGAGCCAAGCTGATATTTTTCTGATCAGTCAGCAGCCAGTGCTGATCACACCGCTGCGCCATCAACTGTAATAGCGGGCAGATCGGCATCCCGACCAGATTGACAATGATGCTGCTGTAAATGGTTTCGAGCTTATCCATGACGGTTTTCAGGGACGCCTGTGTCATTGCCGACGAGTATTCCTGATCCGACATCCCAATCACATGGATACGCGGAGCCAGTTCTACCCCCTGCTCAGCCAGCCACTTCTTGTCTATGCAGGCACTGCGTTCGACGAGGCTCATAAAATCGATACCGGCAGGCTGATTGAGGTAACTGGGGATATCACTTTCGGGCTGCCCGATATCCAGAATCAGGACATCGCCCTGATGCTGCGTATCCCGGCTGATTTGCCAGGCCAGCGAGATGGCCAGCAACGCGCTGTCGAACTCGGGTCTTGCCGACATCATGGCCAGCCGACTGGATGGCCGCAACGCAGACACCTGCACCAAGGTCGCCAGTGTCTCTGCCAGGCGTTCAGGCTCACACAGATGAAGGTTGTTGCGTGAAGGCATGCCATACCAGTGGCTTTCCGGCGTCTGATCCAGCAATACAATATGGCGTGGCGAAAAAGTCTCGATCAAAAAATCAATGGACGGTTCCGGCCAGCGGTCGGTGGCCAGAATCAGCACCTGTGACTGATGCCATAGGGTATGGGATGTCTGCCGCTCTGGAGCTTCCATCCAGTGGAGACGGCAACCCGACGGGACAGCATCCGAGATGAGTGCCCTGCTCTCACCGGCTTGATCATAAGCAGCCAGATACATGTTACTCCTCCCGGGAAAAACCCATGTTGGCCGGCAGCAGATGCGGCTCGGCATCGAGAAAGATCAGATCAAAAAAGTCAGGCTCAAACTGGCGATACATTTCACCCGGCAGTGGTGGCAACGGCGTATTTCGGGCAAAAGGTTTGATCAGATGCGGCGTCACCACCATCATGATTTCTTTATCACTGCTGTCGAAACGGGTTGATCGGAAAAAAGCCCCCAGAATCGGCACATCACCCAATCCCGGAAAACGATCGGCATTTTTGATGGTATTGCGGCTGACCAGCCCGCTGATCACAAAGCTCTCACCGTTTCCTAATTGCACGGTAGTGTCAGTACGACGCACCGATAAAGCCGGTACCATCACGCCGGCAGAGCTAATACCCTGCGCATAATTCAGCTCACTGACCTCTGGTGCAACCTTGAGCATGATTCGCTCGTCAGCCAGCACTGTCGGCGTTAAATTCAACCTGACCCCGAACTCTTTAAACTCAATGGTAATGTCCCCGTCTCCCCCATTGACGGGATAGGGAAATTCCCCCCCAGCCAGAAACGTCGCGGTATGGCCCGACATGGTCACCAGACTGGGCTCCGCCAGGGTGTAGGCAAAGCCATTGCGGCTCAGTGCGCTGATCGTACCCAGAAGCCCTTGCGATATATTGCCAACAACCAGATTGAAAGAATCGGAGCCCGGCAGAAAGTTATTTCCACTGATTAAATTGCCGTCAAAGCCCCCACCAGACAGAGCGCCGCTGTTGCCAATCCCGAAGAAAGTATTGCCCTGCTTGCCAAAGAAAAATCCGGCTTCTTTCAGTGCATTTCGGCTGATTTCAACCACTTTTATGTCAGTCTGTACCTGAACATTGGCGGTCGCCACACCATAGGGCGTCACCTGAATCCGATGCCTGACCGGCTCTTCAGTACCTCGCTGCCAAACCAGCAACGTGGTGGAGCCAGCCTGCTTACCGGTGAGCATCAGTTCTTTACTGCTCAATACTTCCAGACCAGCAATATCCGGATCGCCAATCGCCGCTCTGACAATGCGAGTAGATGTGGTCAGCGACTGTTGCTGCCCGGTCGCCAGTTCAATACCCCTTGCGGGTTCGCTTCTCGGCAAATCCACCGTCTGATAAGCGGCCAGCAACGGCCAGCCCCATAGCGCCAGCAGCAAGATTACGAAAATTTTCATCCCAGACTCCAATTCATTGTCGAACCAATGTCAGTGACGAGTCCGGACCAGCGTGCGAGATTCCCCCTGGTAAATCTCTACGCTGGGCGTGACATAACGGTATTTCACCGGGGCTGGCTTTTCCTGCACGATATCGACTTCCTTGTACTCCCCCAGGGTTTTCAAAGCGACAACATGGCTGGAGTCATTCCCTGACACAAGAGGTGAAGCGGGCATACCCTGCGCTGCAATCGTGAATGGTCGTGACTCGATGGCCGGCTCTTGCAGTGCAAGAGTCTGGAACACCGGCTGAGCAGACATTTGGGGAGTGAGTGTAAGAGTGAGATCAGTGCCAGCCTGATCGGTAGAATTTTGCTTGGTGGACAATCGCACGGTGGCATCATGGTTATCGATAGATACCACGGGCTGATATTCATTTGTTCCCACTAAAGCCAGCCTGAGCTGCCCGGTATTCTCAGCCAGTAGCAGCTCAGGTGTAGCTTGTTCGGGTACGGCGAGAATGATCGTATTGGCGATACCCGTTTGTTTATGCCCTTGGGCTTTTCCCTGAGCCGATCCCGTTGTCTGATTCTCAGAGTCGCCACCAACCCCCAGCACTTTTACCTGACTGAGCAATCGCCGTGCCGTGCTGTTTTGTCCGGATTCTTTGTTGGCACGCAGCAGAAAAAGCACATCAACAACATCACCACGCTGCAGATGTCCTCCCACCACTGTCAGCGCATTGGCCGAAATAGCATAGGCACGATAACCGGCTTCTAGCGTATCCAGAACCGGTCGGGATACCGCAAACTGATTGCCCTGAAGCCGTGTTCCGGCCATTACCGCCTGCGACAGGCGACGTCCGAGATAGTCAGAGCCATCACGACTATCTTCTTTGCGCGCATTCGTTACCTCGACGCTGCGCAGCATTTCCGACCGAATGAGGGTCCCGGCGGGCAGATCAACGGCATATTCAATGACATTGACCGGTGGAGCAACAACTGTCACTGGCATCGGCACCCCGGCAGACTGACTGAGATGTACCCCGTAAGCCCCCACCATCGCCGCCAGCCCCAATAAAACTGCAGCCGCGATTTTTAACGAACGTCCCTGCATAATTTTCTCCTGACTGCCACCCTGTCACCGATACAAACCGGGCTGACATTGCTTTTCCTCTTCGCCTTGCTTTTCCTCGTTATAACTGCAATCTGGCCGATCCGGTCAGTTGGTCAGGGACCGGCAAGTGAAAAATCGCTGGCAGGAAAGGAAAACGGGCATACTCATAACGGATCACAACCTGACAGCATTCGCCCTCTCCGACATCCGCGACCAAAATCTCAAACGCTTTACCACTTTGACTGGTATCTGCCGATGTCCAGACCTGCGTCAGGCTCTGGCCAAACAGTTTTCCACCGGGTGTCATCCCATCAATAATTGCCTGCGCATTACTTTTGACTTCATCTTGCAGAGCTTGCGAGTCGCAACCGCCACCGTAATAGCAGGACTCATCGACAAACCGGATACTCTCCCTCAGTGCCTCTTCTGCCGTATAAGTAAACATCTGCATCGCAACAAAAATCAGGCTGTAGTGCGCAATGGTATAAAGCATCAACAAGATGGCAGGCATCAGAAAAATGGTTTCCAGTGCCGCGGCCCCTTGCTGATGATGGCGAGCGACTGACTGGCTGATAGGTTTAACCGCCTTTAATACAACCATACCGACAGCCCGACTCCCACCAGCAAACACGGAATGAATGGTCCGTGCTGTTGCCGATCACGAATAAACAACAACCAATAAAGTGCAAAACAGCCAAACGACACCAATAAGATATTGAGCATTAACGCAAGCGGACTGATTATCGCCACAGATAATAAAATTTTGACGTCAGCACCACCAAATACGCCGAAAATAAAACCGGGCAACGTTAATATAATGACAAATACCAGTGACCAGAATGACCATTCACTTCCAACTATTAGCCCTTTATTTTGAACAACCATAGAAATAGAATTTAAAACAAGTAAAAAGGATAGCTTGTTACTTACTATTCTTTGTTGGATGTCTAATAAAGAACACAGCAATAATATAAATGTGAAAATAAAAACCATATTATTACATGTAATTATGATCCTATGGTGCTACTTGCAGCACTAACTTGCTGCTCAAGTTTATCTCCTGCAGCGCTTACAGCATTTTCAATATTTCCGGAGATTAAACTAACGGCAGCCACCACCACAGCTGCAATCAGGACATATTCAATGGCAGAAGCCCCTTTTTCATCACGGGCAAGGCGGGATATAACTCGGGCACAAAAAGCCCAGCACGAAGATACTACTTTCATGATATAACCTCTGATGTTTTACACGTCTATGCTTCTCAATTTGTCAAGTCCATTATTGAGAATTTAATTGTTTTATTAAATATTAGAACAAGTATCAAATTTGTCTAAAAGAATTTACTAGAAAGTTGGATTTTTTTGTCAGGCTGTATTAACCGCACTTTCTGTGTAAGAATTTGCACTTTCCCTATGTATATCGGAATAATAAATAAATTGGTTTTTACCGGTTTGTTTTGCGCGGTACATCGCTGTATCAGCATATTTCAACAGAGCCTGCTCATTACACGCATCCATGGGATAACAGGCAATACCAATACTGGCTGAAATAAAGCATGTTTTCCCATTTAAGACAAAAGCTTGGGTCAGCGTTTGTTTCAATTTGGCGGCAATAAGATCAAGCCGGGCTTTATACGCTTCTGCCTGCAAGCTCCGCTCGCCTTCCAGCTGAATCCAAATCACAAACTCATCGCCACCTAGCCGAAACACCTCATCCTCAAGTCGCATACAGCTGCGCATCCGCTTAGCCGCGCATTGCAGCAGCTCATCGCCGGCATCATGACCCAGGGTATCGTTGATCTGCTTAAAGCCATCTAAATCAATGAACATCAGGCCAAAAGACAGGTTCTTCGGAGGTTCCGCCAGCGTTATCTGCAGACGCTGGGTCAAAGCACGAGAGTTAGGCAGCCCGGTCAGTTTGTCTTCAAAGGCCGCTTGCTTCATTGCCTGCTGAATAGAAATGGCTTCTGAGATATCCCGTTGAGTGCCGATAAGACGCTGTGGTTCTCCCGGCACCCCACAAGCGAGCAGCTCAATAATTTTCGGCTTTCGATTGCCATACTCTGGTATTGTCAGTCTAATCACCTTCTGTTGGGCATTGCCTGCCATTTCACGAAGCTGCTCAATACAGAATGCATCACTTTGTTTTAACTTTGTTTTCCATTCATCCACCGTCAGCGTCTCTTTTTTACCCATACCATAGAGCTGATATAAATAGGGATTCCAGACCAACACATCCTGCTTAATATCCCATTCCCACACCCCCAGGCCAGCAACGGAAGTCGCTATATGAAAACGCTGATTCGCCCTGGCGCGATACTTCAGGCGATGTATGGTTTTCTTTTGATAAAACCAGGAGAAAAACAACAGAATATAAATAGTTACAGCAACGCCAGTTATTATTACTGACCATGGCAAACTTTTTAAATACATCAACATCTTTCCGCCTGCTCACGAATAATGACAGTGCATTTATTTTAGATGACATATTTAAAAGTAATAAGCCGTTATGAATGGAAAACGTAGAGTGATGGTTGATAGCCATAATTTAAAAATCACAAATATAATATATGGATTTATTTATAATTAAAAAATTTGTATTCTATGACTCACATTTATTACAGGTCATACAATTAAATAACAGACAAATTCAGAAAGATCTATAATTGTCACACATTGCTCATTCTCTCCGTAAACACCTCACCATTAAGATGAAAGCTCTGAATTCATAAGAAGAAATGACGACTTTTATCTGCACTTTACGTCATAAAACACAAGTTATTCGAAGCATATAAATATAATTATTACTATCTGGCTCTGCTTTTTGTTTACCGCAATTATTGATTACAGCAACACTTGTTTACCACAGCACTTGGTAAGCGGAACCCTGTGGGGGTTTTTGAGATTTGCTGATTAAGAAAAGCATTCAGTCTGAGAGCGGACGATTTTGGTTTATCTGCCTGATGGAGATACGAAAAAGCCCCAGCATTTCTGCTGGGGCTTAGAATGTGGCGGAGAGATAGGGATTTGAACCCTAGATACGCTATTAACGTATGCCGGTTTTCAAGACCGGTGCTTTCAACCACTCAGCCATCTCTCCGAAATATGGCGGTGAGGGAGGGATTCGAACCCTCGATACGTTGCCGTATACACACTTTCCAGGCGTGCTCCTTCAGCCACTCGGACACCTCACCAAATTGTTTGCTGTGACGCTGTGCGTCTCAACGGCGGCTAATTTAATGGCTAACGGCAGAGGGGTCAAGGGGTTTTCTCTCTAAAAGGTCTAAGTGGTGACGAATAGATCAAACTGCCTCAATCACCAGCAATTAACACAGGTTTAACCCGAAGCTTCCCTCCCCTGTCAGCTCTGATAGACTAAGGCTCTTAACTCGTGAGTGACCTATTTTATCGGAGTCCTATGTTCAACAGGCTATTCGTGTTCATATTGCTGATCACCGTTTCCGCATTCAGCATCGCTGCCAGCGATCAATACAGCGAACGGGAGCAGCAACTCAATAAACGTATTGAGGCAATTCAGGCCCAGGCCAATACCCCGGAAAACCTGAAAGTGCTCGATACTTTGATGAGCGCGCAGGGACAGCTGGAGAAAACCCTCGAGTTTGAGCAGCAAACCGAGCAATACCGCAAACTGGTAGAGACCTTCCCGGAGCGCTCTACCCAGTTGGATCAGCAAATCAACAAATTTTCGCTGACTGAGTTTCCCGATTACAGCAAGCTGGATCAGGACGGACTCAGAGAAGCCGTTCGTCAGCAAGATGCCAAACTCAAGCAGCTAGAGCAAAGCCGCAACAGCCGCAAGTCTGAGCAATTGGACATAGAGAAAGGCATCGACGAGTTCTCAAGCCGTTCAGCCAAGCTGCGCGAGCAGATCAAACAGGAAGAACAGGCACTGCAGCAACTGGAAGAGCAAGCGGGTACTTCTCAGCAGCAGTTGCTGCATCAGATCACTCATCAGTACTACGTCAGTCAACTGACGATGCTGGAAGCCGAACAACTCAGTGCCGGTAACCGTCGTACTCTGGTCAAACAACAGATCCAGCTGCTGAATCTTGAAATTGATGCGCGCCAGGCGTACCGCAATAACCTGCAGCGTGAAATTTCTCGCTTGCTGCGTATTGATGCCAACAGCGACAGTGCCGAAGACGTCGATCAGACGATTTCAGATTTCGATACTGATCAGCCCGAAATTCTGCGCCAGCTGAACGCCAGCAATAAACGGTTTCTGGCAGCACTGACTGACATCTCAAATCAGAGCGAACAGATTCAGCAACGCATTGAACAAACGGAAAAGCAGATTAGCAAGGTTGAGAAAACCGCCACCGATCTGCAAAACATGTCTGAATGGCTGAAACTGAGCCCGGCGTTCAGTGAAAACCTGCGCACCCAGATCAACCGTTTGCCAGTCAACCCGCCTATTGATGATCTGGATAAGGAAATCGCCCAGAACCAGATCAAAAAATACGAATATCAGCAACTGCGGGATACGATTGCCGATCCCAGCACGCTGCCGGGCTCAGGAGAGCTGACGGAAGAGCAGAAACTTCAGGAACGCGCGCTGTTTGAGTCGAACCAGCTGCTGCTGGATAAGCTGATCGACAACACGGATGCCCTGATTTACCAGCAGGCCACGCTCAAAGTCTCGTATGAACGCCTGAACAACAACCTCAATGAACTAAAGGCGCAGGCAACCAAGCAGCTGTTCTGGGCGCCGGACACCAATCCATTAAGCCTGAACCTGATTGTTTCAACCTGGGACAAGCTGAAGTGGTTTTTCTCCCCTTATCAGTGGATGGGCTTCCTAAAGTTCCCGGCATCGGTCGACAAACTGCCGATGTTTATCGCCCTGACCGTGATTGCAGTGCTTATTGGTGGCCTGAGCTGGACCCGTAAGCGCTGGAAACGCCACCTTGCCGACACCAGCAAAAAAATCGGCAAAGTGACCCAGGATAAATTCCGTTACAGCTACGGCAATATCTTTCTGTCCTTTTGTTTCGCCTGGCCAATTCCCCTGACGGTCGGTCTGGTTGGCCTGATGTTTACCGAAGCCTGGCAATACCCGTTTGTGCACCATATCGGGCAGGCACTCACTGTGCCGCTGGCGCTGGTCGTGTACTGCTTTATACGGGAACTGGTAAGAGAAAACGGCCTGCTGATTTCGCATTTTGACTGGGAAACAGACCGGGTACACCGCTGTTTCCGCCATTATCAACAACTTTTGTGGATCTACCTGCCGTTGATGGTGATCCAGAATTTTACCCAGCTCTACAGTGACATTGATGTCAATGCCACGCTGGGACGACTGGCGTTCGTGGTCAGCAATATCGCCGTCAGTTACTTCCTGTGGAAGATGTACCGCGAAAAAATCCCGATGACCTATGGCGATTTGCCGGAAGGTAAACCGCATATTGGGCATCACCTGTTCTGGTGGGTACTCATTCTGATCCCGCAGGGCCTGAACTACTCGACCCTGAACGGCTATCTGTCGTCTTCACAGTCAGTCATGCAAAAGCTGGAGCTGTCAGCGGTTATCGGCGTCGTGACGCTGCTGATCTACTATCTGATCAAACGCTTGATGCTGATCCAGAAACGCCGCCTCGCTTTTGAACGTGCCAAAGCGAAGCGAAAAGAAATCATCGCTCAACGTATGGCAGAGGTGGAGGAAGACAAGGACGAGCACCACCACCATCACGCCAGCAGTGAAATGCAGATTGATGTTGAAGAGCCGGAAGTCGACCTCGATAAAATCAGTGCCCAGTCTCTGCGTCTGTTGCGTTCGCTGCTGCTGCTGATTTATCTGGCAGTGCTGTCAAATGTCTGGTCTGACTTTATTCAGGCTATTTCATACCTGGGAGATGTCACACTGTGGGATGTTTCCAGCAATATTGACGGCATCGACGAACTCAGCTCCATTTCGCTGAAGCACGTTCTGCTCGCCATTCTGGCGTTCTGGCTCACCGCCATCCTGGCACGAGACCTCCCCGGTGCCATGGAGCTACTGATCCTGCAGCATCTGGAGCTGTCGCCGGGTACCGGTTATGCCATCACGTCACTGACCCGCTACGTCGCCATTTTTATGGGGATCATCGTCGGCTCCGGTCTGATTGGTTTCGACTGGTCGAAAATGCAATGGCTCATTGCCGCACTTGGTGTTGGTTTGGGCTTTGGCTTGCAGGAAATTTTTGCCAACTTTATATCAGGTCTGATTATCCTGTTTGAAAAACCTATCCGGATCGGGGATACCGTCACTATCCGCAACCTGACCGGGGTGATCGCCAAAATCCAGACCCGTGCAACGACCATTGTCGATTTCGATCGCAAAGAAGTGATCGTGCCAAACAAAGCCTTTGTGACCGAGCAATTCGTAAACTGGTCGCTATCTGACCCAATTACAAGGGTAACATTGTCGATCAGCGTAAATTATGCCGCCAATACCGATCTGGTGACGAAACTGTTGTTTGAAGCCACGGATGAATGCGAACTAGTTCTGGATAACCCGGCGCCGGAAGTGTTCTTCCTGACTCTGACCGCCGACAGCCAGAACTTTGAAGTGCGAGCCTATGCTGCAGAGACCGCGCACCGTTTACGCCTGACGCATGACCTGCACAATAGGATCAAGAATAAATTCAATGCGAATGGCATCCAGATTGCTAATCCGCAGCTGGAAATTCAGATGAAACACCGGGCTAAACGCACAACGCAGCCGGCATAAGGGTGCGGCTTTAAAACACCGTTCAAACCGCAACTCAAAAACAGAGTCAGCGAGCTGACTCTGGTGCAACCACGAAAAACAAACGCCCCCGAAGGTTAACCTCGGGGGCGTTTTCATGTTCAGCTGTTCAGGCGTATCCTGACACTGTTGCGTATGGTGCTGTTGCTTACGCTTAGATTAATTACGTTTCTACAAACAGGAACAGGACTCAGGCCTGCTGGTAATAACCGGGGACCCGGAACAAACGACGGCACTTTTCGAGAAACTGGCCATAAACCAGACCTAACGGACCAGAAACAAACGCATTACTGGCGACGGCTGTGGCAATCTGATCCATATCCGCACCGACCACCCACAAGATACAGGCATAGACCGGAGACTGAAACAGCACATAAGCTGCCATATCAGAGACTCCTTTCATCCAGCCAGAACCTGATAAACGTGTTCCCTGCCGGATCACCATGTCACGAAATACTCCATACGGCCAAGCTATTGCAATATTGACCGGAATCGCCAAGGTTCGAGATGCCAATGACTGCTGAAACGACATGCCCGAAACAAAGACTTCAATCACCATACCTGTAATAAAACAAAATATGACCATCGCGAAAGTATCCGCTACAGCACTTCTGACATTAAACGGGGCTTTTCCAGACATCTCGAAACCTCATCACACAGTAAAAACATCCACAGAATAGATTCAAAGCAGACCAATTAACCATGTTAATGATTAGTGACCAGTTGATATGATTATTAAATCAGTTTTTATGTGGAATTACTCACCAAATATTTCAAACATTGGTAAGTTTACCACTGATTTGAGGCTTCACTTTGGCATGTTTTGCTACCCACGCACCACAGACGTGCTGCAACCCAAAACTACGTCATTGAGACCGCCAAAACTGACAACAAACCCTGCTAACACAGCACCAAAATTGCAACGTAAGCTGTAATTTATAGAACTTAGAGTCACCCTAAGCAAATTAACCAACCATTAACACAAAAAAGATTTACCATGTCGCCACCAACTCAGATACCAACAAATACTCCATAAATTACAGTTAAATAGGAGGGTAAATTTGATTTCAAGACTTCACACGGTCACTATCCAGTGATTTATTCCAGACAACTGTTAACAGACGGCCTTGATAGCGATGGTAAACAATGATTTAAATCAACCTTTCAAACCATTTCATACCAAAGCATCAAAACATGAGGTTTTGTAATCGTGATATTGATAGCCGCACATCTGGAAAAATTGTACTGATGCAATAAAAACTGGCTGTATTTCTTACGGTTTATTACCGTTCGAAAGGAGTAAAGTCAGAGGGAGGCCAGGAGCGATTCTTTTCAGAAGTCTTTTCTTTCTGAGGTTCTTCTTTTCAGCGGCTTTTTTCGAAGCCCATTCTCACGGAAGATTCTCTTTTGGGGCCTCTCTGATTAAATGCCCTCTATTCAAATGTCCTTCGGCTTAAGGGTCATCACAATGGCTTAATACCGAGTGATATAGGAAAAAGGCACGACAACGGTCTTATTACTGATGTGAAAATTACGTAACGAGTCCAGCACATGAGTAACAGGGGCAATAACGAGGCGCATACGTACACGAGAGAATGAAACGCGAGAGATGGTGCTGTAAACACAGCGCACGGTGAGTGCCGCAATCAGAATTGGAAAATAACGCAGATACGAAAAAGCCCGCTTTCAACCAGCGGGCTTTCTCTAAATGATGGCGGTGAAGGAGGGATTCGAACCCTCGATACGTTGCCGTATACACACTTTCCAGGCGTGCTCCTTCAGCCACTCGGACACCTCACCACATTTTTCTGTCGTGGCTTAACGCCTCAACAGGGTCGCTACTATAGTGGCTATGCTTATAGAGGTCAACAAAAAAGTCTGACCTTTCTTTCAACTGATTAATTTTACAACAGAAAGCTGTAATCCCCGTTCAATAGTGCCACTGAGATTGTGAGCCTGTTACAATACTGGCCATCTGAACCGGGGCCAGAGATGGCTTTCCACATCAACCGAATGACTGAGAGAGTATTATGTCTTCATCTCTGCAAACGCTGCTGGCCGAGCCACAGCTGGCACAACAATTACTGTCCGAAGCTCAGACTCGTGGTTTTGTCACGGCAATGGCTGCTGCGCCCTACCTCATCGATCCGTCTGAGTGGCTGGCTTTTATGTGGGGCGGCGAAGAAACGTCTCCGTTTGCCAGCCATGAAGAGCTGGAAGCCTATGCCAACGCGATTGTTGAGCTGTGGAATGCGTCCCGTGAAGCCTTGCTGACCGGCACCTGGCAATGGCCTGAAGGCTGTGCGTTGGATGACAAAGAGCTGGTCACCCCAGACACCCGTGAGTTTGCAGAGGGTCTGCTTCAAGGCTGGCAGCTCGCTCGTGACGACTGGGAAACCGTGATGCCGCAAGAAAGCGAAAACAATGCCCTGCTTGGTGGCGTATTACTATGCTTCAGCCTGCTTTACGATCCAGAAAGTGCCATGGAAGCATTGGCGCAAGAAGGCGCGGACAACCTAGCGCAGTTCGAAGAAATCTTCCAGTCGGTCCCAACCATGCTGTGTGGCCTGACGCTGCGAGCGCAAGACCTGGTAGATAGCGACGCGGAATAATCCCGCTACCACCAGCGCGTTTATCTCTGGAACAGTCGTTACCGGCGCAAATTTATCGCATGAACAGCGAACCAAGCGAACCAAGCGAACCAAGCGAACCAAGCGAACCAAGCGAACCAAGCGAACCAAGCGAACCAAGCGAACCAGACTGACACAGAGACAAGCGCCACAAACAACAACGGCCAGCAATTTGCTGGCCGTTGTTTTAGACAAGTCTCTGTACGCAACGCGGCAATAAATACCTTGCGCTACTGACTAATACCTGCGCTTAGGGCTTAGGCATTCCCTTTCACTTTGAGCTGTAACTCAGCGGCAAAGTCCAGCATCCGGTTTAGCGGGATCAGAGATTTCTCACGCAGCGCCTCATCCACAAAGATTTCGTGCTGAGCACCGCCTTCACGCAAACCCGTTTCAATGGCTTTCAGGCCATTCATTGCCATCCACGGGCAATGGGCACAGCTGCGACAGGTCGCACCGGCACCGGCAGTCGGCGCTTCGATCAATTCTTTCTCTGGCACCATTTGCTGCATTTTAAAGAAGATGCCTTTGTCCGTTGCCACGATCAGTTTCTGGTGCGGCAAAGTCTTAGCGGCTTTAATCAACTGACTGGTTGAGCCAACTGCATCCGCAAGGGCAACGACACTGGCGGGTGATTCCGGATGCACCAAAATTGCTGCATCAGGGTGTAGATGCTTCATATCCTGCAGTGCTTTGGCCGAGAACTCATCGTGTACCACGCACTCCCCTTGCCACAGCAACATCTCAGCCCCTGTCTGCTTCTGGATATACGATCCTAGGTGGCGGTCCGGCCCCCAGATAATCGGTTTGCCTTCGCTATCCAGATGCTCAACAATCTCGAGCGCGATACTGGATGTTACGACCCAATCAGCCCGTGCCTTAACGGCAGCAGAGGTATTGGCATACACCACCACGGTGTGGTCTGGGTGGGCATCACAAAATTCGGCAAATTTATCAGCCGGACAGCCAAGATCCAGTGAACATTCCGCTTCCAGGGTCGGCATCAGCACCGTTTTTTCCGGAGTCAGAATTTTCGCTGACTCGCCCATAAAACGCACGCCGCAGACAACCAGGGTTTTGGCCGGATGCTGATTACCAAATTTGGCCATTTCCAGCGAATCCCCGACGAAGCCACCGGTTTCTTCTGCCAGGGCCTGAATTTCAGGATCGGTATAATAGTGGGCAACCAGCACGGCATCTTTTTCTTTCAGCAGTGCTTTGATCTTGGCCTTATAAGCGTCCTGCTCATCAACAGTTAGCGGGGTCGGCTTAGGCGGAAACGGATAGACCATTTCAGAAGGATCGAATGTCAGGTTCATCGCTCGCTTGCTCTATTGCTGTCCTTGTATTAATCCGCGCATTATACACCGCAAACGTTCAAATATCATGGTACAAAAAAGACCGGTAAAAACCGGCCTTTTTTCAACAGACTAGCGTCGACACACTATTTCAGTGCCTTGAGATTTTTCTCTGCTTGACGTGAACTGGTTGAATCAGGGTAAGTCGAGATCACCTCTTGGTAATACTTTTTAGCCTGTTCAGGTTTCTTGGCTTTTTCCGCAATCAGTCCGAGCTTCAACAGGGCATCAGCACGCTTGTTGGAGTCTTTCTCGCTGGCAACAGCCAGGAACTGTTTCGCCGCATCCGGCAACTGATTTTTGGTGAAGTAAAGCTGCCCCAGCCAGTAATGGGCATTGGATTTGTACACCGAATTCGGGTACGTCGTTAAGAAAGACTGGAAGGCAGCAATCGCGCCATCATAATCCTTTTTCTTCAGGATCAGATTCACCGCCGCTTCATAAGCCTCATTTTCGCTAACATTGCCGGAATAAGCTTCCTTCGGGGCTTTTTCAGACTTACCGTCACCCTCAGTCGCTGCTTGTGGCTTCTGGCGACTCAGCGCGTCGACTTCACGATACAATTCACGTTGGCGTTCCAGCATCTGACTCAGGTCATAACTGTTTCGCTCAACCATACCTCGGAGCTCATCCATTTCGGTTGCCAGCTGATCCAGTTGCCGCTGCATCTCCAGCTGCATCTGGTTGCGAGCCTCAATCATCCTTTCCAGACGTTCCAGGCTATCGCCCTGCGCACTGCCACCCAGTGAGGTGACAGGAGCAGGTGCGGCGACCACCTGGGTCGCCGCACCAACCAGCAACGTTAATGCGAGCATTCGCATTTTGTTACTGTTCATCATAAAAACCTATATGGCTTCTTAGTAAACCAGAACCGAACGACGGTTCTTAGCGTAATCTGCGTCAGTGTGGCCCAGTACCAGCGGCTTCTCTTCACCGTAGCTTACGATAGAGATTTGGCTAGCAGAAACACCCAGCGCCTGCAGGTATTTAGCAACAGCGTTCGCACGACGCTCACCCAGAGCGATGTTGTACTCAGGTGTACCACGTTCGTCAGCGTGACCTTCAACGATCACTTTAACGCCCGTGTTGTCACGCAGGTATTCTGCGTGTGCAGTCAGCATGTCCTGGTACTCTGGCTGAATTTCTGCGTTGTCAAACTTAAAGTATACAGTTTGCTCCTGACGCAGTTGCTGGCTACGCATCTCTTGCTCAGCCAGTGCCGCAGCTTCAGAATCTACTGGAGTTGCAACAGTGGTTTGTTCAGTTGAAGTACCAGCGTTAGTTTCAGCTGCAGAGCTGTCAGTGCTATCGCTAGAGCTACACGCCGCAAGAGTGAACATTGGCAGCGCAATTGCCAGGCCCTTCAAAACTTTGTTAAGTTGCATTTTATTTTCCTTTGTTATCGTTTGTTACTGCGACTTCAGAGAAAAGGCCCCCAAGAAGGTGCCCTTACTCGTCCGTTTGTTGCAGGTAGTCGTGCTTTAAAACGCCCGTCAATAGACACTAATGACAGCTCGTTGGATTTGTTATTCACCGAGCTGTAAATCACCATACTGCCGTTTGGCGCGATACTTGGTGATTCATCCAAAAATGTCTTTGTCAGGATTTGTACTGCACCGGTTTGCAAATCCTGTTTGGCGATGTTGTAGCCACTGTCTGAACGGTTAACCATGACCAGGAAGCGTCCATCCGGGCTTAACTGTCCACCCAGATTCTGACTGCCTTGCCAGGTCAGGCGCTTGGTCGAACCGTCCGCTAAATTTACTCGATAAATCTGTGGTTTACCACCTCTGTCGGAGGTAAAGATCAAAGAGTCACCTTTCGGGTCCCAAAATGCCTCAGTATTGTTGGCGCGACCATTGGTCACTTGCGTCAGGGCTTTGGTCTGCAGGTCCATTACGTAGATCTGCAGGCTGCCGCTTTTCGACAGAACCATGGCCAGTTTATTGCCGTCCGGCGAGAAACGCGGACTGCCATTATGACGTGGATAAGACGCCACTTTCTCACGGGTACCCTTATAGATATCCATGATGTAGATTTCTGACTGTTGATTCTCGAAGCTGACGTAGGCCAGCTTGCTGCCGTCCGGAGACCAGGATGGCGACATCAGCGGCTGCTGGGACTTCAGTACCAGGCGCTCGTTGTAACCGTCATAATCTGCCACACGCAACTGATAAGGGTATTTCGACTTATCATCCACAACAACGTAAGCAATACGGGTCAGGAACGCGCCTTTTTCCCCGGTCAGCTTCTCGTAAATGATGTCGGCAATACGGTGCGAATATTTGCGCATCTGCTTGCCATCTACCACTGCACGACCGGCATACAGAACATGATCTTTCGTCTGTACCAGTTTGCCGTCCTGCAGACCGCGACTGTCGCCGCTCGTCAGCTGGCCACGTACCACATCAATCAGCTGGTAGGTCACTTCGTAGTTCCCTTCCGCGTTCAACACGATGTTACCGGTGACCAGGGCATCCACCCCCATTGACGTCCAGGCGTTGTAATCGACCTGCTCGTCACTGTAAGGAGTCTGCGGCATTTTACTCGCATCGACCGGGGAGAATTTCCCGCTGCGACGCAAATCAGACGCAACAACGCCCGCCATGTCCGTAGGCAGTTCGCCCGGACCTTGCCACTGAAACGGTACTACACCGATAGGGCGCGCAGAGTCGACCCCTTCAGTGATGACCAGCTCGAGTTCTGCCTGTGCCAGCTGGCTGAAACTCAGCAGCGCAACACACAAGCTCATTAACCAACGTTTCATCCTCACTCCTTCATCATTGTGGGCTGACAATCAGTTTGATTCCACGCAGCTTTTCAACGATCGCCGGATCATCCGGCATCGGGAATTGGCTGACTTTAACCACGGCGGCTTTTGCCGCACGGCATAAACTTCTGTCGCCGCCTTCTTCTGACGCATCCAGCACCAGGCCGTTTGCCGCCAGGCGCATACGAATCACACACTCACGGCCGATGAAGCTTTGCTCCACCAGCAGGTTTTGCTGAATCAATTGCGTGTAGATGGCACCGTAGCGCTGCGTTTCATCGGCAACAAACTGGCCACGGGCACCGCCACGTTGCTCAGTTTCGGCTTCAAGGCCGGAAAACAGCTCGTTCAGTGCAGCTTCCTGCTGCTTTTGTGCCTCGCGGGCTTCAGCAGCTTTACGCTCGGCTTCTTTGCGCGCCGCTTCTGCTTTACGGGCCTCATCTTCAGCTTTCTTCTTCGCTGCTACTTTGGCCTGACGCTCTTCTTCGGCTCGCTTCGCTTCAGCTTCCGCCTTGCGCTTGGCTTCTTCAGCTTTACGCTGTTCTTCAACCTGCTTCTGACGTTCTGCTTCCGCTACGCGGGCAGCTTCCTGCTTTGCTTTACGTTCCGCTTCGGCTTTTGCTGCCTGCTCACGCGCGACTTTCGCCGCTTCATCTGCTTTGCGTTTTTCGTCTTCCGCTTTACGTTTGGCTTCCGCCACACGCTGGCGCTCTTCCGCTACACGCTTACGTTCTTCTTCTGCCTCACGAGCAGCTTTCTCTGCCTTCAGCTTGTCGGCCTTCAGCTCACGCAAACGTCGCTCTTCTTCCTGACGCTGCTTTTCCAGCGCATCAGCTTGCTGCTCAAGGCGGCGCAGGCGATCCTGTTCAGCTTGTTTGGCCGCGGCGCGCTCCTGACGGATCCGTTGCGCCTGCTGATTCACCAGCGCCGGATCCACCACGACAGCTTTTATCGTGCTGCCGGCAGGCTTGGGCTTGTCTGACGAAAAGTCAGCGCCCCAAAGCAGGGCTACGACCAGTAAAGCATGGAGAAGTAACGAAACAATGACGGCAACGGTGTAGTCATTCTTTTTCATCCTTGTCCGCCCGCTAGTCTTCAAGTGGTTCTGTCATCAAACCGACCGAGCCGACACCCGCCTGATTCAACGCATCCAGGGTTTCGATGATGTAAGCATATTGGGCGCGTGCATCACCGCCTACCAGCACAGATGATTTCGGGTTCAGTTGCAGTTCGGCCCGTACTCGGGTCAGCAGTTCGTCCATGGCCAGGCCACGCACCATGTCCTGGTTGTCGACACTCAGGCCCAGCTCCCCTTCCCTGCCGACTTCGACAATGATTGGCGGGCGATCGTTATCGGCTCCGCCCAGCTCTGCGGCAGTTTTGGCCGAAGCCGTTGCCGGCAGATCCACATCAACCCCTTGAGTCACGAACGGTGCTGTTACCATAAAGATGATCAGCAGTACCAACATCACGTCGATATACGGCACGACGTTGATCTCTGCCGTTAATTTACGCTTTTTTGGTTGATAGGCCATGCCAGTTACTCCTGGTTAGCCGCAAATGCCTGACGGTGCAGAATACTTGAAAATTCTTCCATAAACGTCGCGTAAGCGTGCTCCAGTTTTGCAACCTGGTTTGTCAGTTTGTTATAGAACATAACTGCCGGAATAGCCGCAAACAGACCCATCGCCGTTGCGACCAGTGCTTCAGCGATGCCCGGCGCAACCATTGCCAGTGTCGCTTGCTTCACCGCACCCAGTGCAATAAAGGCGTGCATGATGCCCCAAACGGTACCAAACAGACCAATGTATGGAGTGATCGAACCAACCGTTGCCAGGAATGGCAGGCTGGTTTCCAGATCATCGACTTCACGGGACAGCGCCACGCGCATTGCACGACTGGTACCATCCATCACCGATTCAGGCGCTTTACCGTTGTTGCGGTGCAGACGGGCAAACTCTTTAAATCCCGCGTGGAAGATTTGCTCAGAGCCAGTCAGGCTGTCTTTACGAGCCTCGACTTCCTGATACAGCTGCGACAGGTCGATCCCGGACCAGAAGCGGTCTTCAAATCGTTCCGCTTTCGCTTTGGCTTGCGACAACACCTGCGAGCGCTTGATGATCAAGGCCCACGAGACAACTGACATTCCCAGCAGAATCAACATAACGATCTTTACCAACAGGCTAGCCTGTAGAAAAAGATCTAAAATCGACAGTTCAGCAGTCACTTAAAAAATCTCCGACATAATATTTTCTGGGATCTTGATTGGTTTCAAGGTATCAGGGTGGACACAGGCTACCTGAACCAAGGCTTTACACAAGGTTTGGCCATTATTGTTAACTAAAACCTGACAGAATTCGATCGACGCTTTTCGCACCGAATTTGGCCAGGTTCTGACAACCAGTTCATCATCTAATTGAGCGCCTTTAAGAAAATCAATATCCATATGGCGAACCACAAAGCTGATCTTCTCGGCAAATTGATCGCTTAAACTGACACCGGCACTCCGAAACAGTTCCGTGCGGGCACGCTCGAAGAATTTGAGGTAATTGGCATGGTATACAATGCCGCCGACATCAGTGTCTTCGTAATAAATCCGGATCGGCCATTCAAAGGCATTCTCTTCGGTCATCATTCTTCCAGTTTTATGTTCTATCCGGTTATTACCGAAAATACAGGTACATTCCGAAACGCCTACTATACCTAACTTACCCAGTAGAATGAAATCACCCACCCGCGAATCCTTGGCTGCCAACGATAAAAATATTCATGCGCCGAAGCAGGCCATCAGCCTGACAGCACAATAAAAAAACAGCCCAAAGCAAATGCTTAGGGCTGTTTCAATGTTCTCGATTTGTTTCAGCTTCTAACAGTCTGAAGCAATTACCACAGTCTCAGGTAGAGAATGTAAGCCAGAATTGGTAGTGACAGGTAAGGAGTAAAAAATACCTGCCAGAACCATTTCTTTGGTACAAACCCGACGCCATAGACCATCGCGGCGCAGGTTGCCCAAATCAGGGCCGGCGATATGACGGGCCCGAACCCGCCAATCGCCTGGGCAAAGAGCGTGGGATCCCACACCACCAGCCCTGCCGAGGCCAGTGACATCACCAGCCCCAGCAGTCGGAGCAGACCAACGTCTACCCACTGATGGATTCTCTTTACCCCATCGCCCAGGTTACTCACCGTTCTGAGCATCCATGTTTTCTGTCGCTTCCAGCCACAGAGCATTGATGATACCGAATGAGCAAGCTAGCAGCACACCCAGAATCCAAGCGAAATACCACATAGTTTATCTCCTTAGTACAGTGAGTTCTTGTTGTCTTCGATGAACTGGGTATCAAGACGACCGAACATCTTGTAGTAACACCATGAGGTGTAGCCCAGAATAATCGGAACCATAACCGCCGCAACCACTGTCATGATTTTCAGGGTCAGTTCAGACGACGTCGAATCCCACATAGTCAGGCTGTGCGCAGGCACCAGGCTTGAAGGCATGATGAATGGGAACAGTGCAAAACCAAAGGTCAGTACCACGCCAGCCATTGTCAGGCTGGAGCTGATAAACGCCATGGCGCCACGGTTCAGGCGAGAAGCCAGCATCGTCAGCAGCGGCATGAACACAGCCAGAGCCGGTGCAATCCACAGCAGCGGATAAGCATCGTAGTTCGCAAACAGTGCACCTGTCTGACGCATCACTTCTTTGTTCAGCGGGTTAGAAGGCGCATTGGTCACGATTTCAGACGTGATGATGTAGCCTTCGATGCTTTGAGCCCAGAAACCGGCAATGGCAAAACATACCGCAGTCGCAATCGACGTCATCATGGCAACGCGACGAGCGCGCTCACGGATTTCAGTCGTTGTCTTCATCTGCAGGTAAGCCGCACCTTGCGTCACGATCATCAGCAGGCTAACCACACCACACAGCAATGCGAACGGGTTCAGCAGACCAAAGAACGAACCTTTGTAGGTTGGGATCAGCAGTGAACTCAGTTCAAACGGCACACCTTGCAGCAAGTTACCGAAAGCCACACCGAAGATCACTGGCGGTACAAAGCTACCGATAAAGATCGCGTTATCCCACATGCCACGCCATTTTGGATTTTCGATTTTCGAACGGTAATCGAAGCCAAGCGGACGCAGCCACAGCGCAGCCAGTGTTACCAGCATCGCTAGGTAGAAGCCAGAAAACGCTGTTGCGTATACCAGCGGCCAGGCAGCAAACAGGGCACCACCCGCGGTGATCAGCCATACCTGGTTACCGTCCCAGTGCGGGGCGATTGAGTTAATCATAACGCGGCGCTCGTTGTCTGTCTTACCAATAAATTTGGACAGAACACCTACACCCATGTCAAAACCGTCAGTGACTGCAAAACCGATGCATAGCACACCGATCAGCACCCACCAGATAAAGCGCAATACTTCATATTCAAACATTGCTTCACTCTCCCTGATTAAGCTTCAACCTGACGCGCAACCACGTTCTGTGGGGCATCGGTTGTTTCAAAGTGATAGCGGCCAGTTTTCAGGCTGCTAGGACCCAGACGAGCAAATTTGATCATCAGGTACATTTCAGCAATCAGGAACACTGTGTACAGTGCAATAATTGCCAGCATTGAAGTGATAATGTCAGACGCAGCCAGGTTAGACGCCGCCATTGATACCGGCAGGATCTCACCCACAGCCCATGGCTGACGACCGTACTCGGCAACAAACCAACCGGCTTCGATCGCGATCCATGGCAGTGGAATCCCGTACAGCGCAGCTTTGAGAACCCATTGCTTCTCGGTGATTTTGTGACGGCAGGTCTGGACGAACGCCGCAGCAAAAATACCCAGCATCAGGAAGCCACAGGCGACCATGATCCGGAAGCTCCAGAACAGCGGCCAAACCGTTGGAATTGAGTCATCAGCAGCTTGAGCAATATCGGCTTCTGTTGCATCAACAACGTTATCGGCATAAGGCTTCACCAACAGGCCGTAACCCAGATCTTTCTTCACCGCGTCGAACGCCGCAATGTTTTCCGGCGTTTTCTCACCAGCACGCAGTTTTTCCAACAGACCGTACGCGATCATACCGTTGCGGATACGCACTTCGTGCTCCGCTTTCAGGTCACGCAGGCCGGTCACTTCGGTATCGAAAGAACGCGTCGCGATAATCCCCATCACGTATGGGATCTTAATCGCGTAATCGGTGTGCATGGTTTCCTGATTTGGCAAACCAAACAGGGTAAATGCAGCCGGTGCTTCTTCGGTGTGCCACTCAGCTTCAATAGCCGCCAGTTTGGCTTTCTGAACATCACCCAGCTCATAGCCAGACTCGTCACCCAGAACGATCACAGACAGGATAGAGGCCATCCCGAAAGATGCTGCAATCGCGAAAGAACGGCGGGCAAACGGGATATCACGGCCTTTCAGCATGTAGTAAGCACTGATCCCCATGATGAACATCGCGCCACAAACATAACCAGAAGCAACGGTGTGAACGAATTTCACCTGGGCAACCGGGTTGAAGACTACTTCGGCAAAGCTCACCATTTCCATACGCATGGTTTCGAAGTTGAACTCTGCACCCACCGGGTTTTGCATCCAGCCATTCGCGATCAGAATCCATAGGGCCGAGAAGTTAGAGCCAAGCGCCACCAGCCAGGTCACCGCAAGGTGCTGACGTTTAGACAGGCGGTCCCAGCCAAAGAAGAACAGGCCGACCAGAGTTGATTCCAGGAAGAAGGCAATCAGCGCTTCGATAGCCAGAGGGGCACCGAAAATGTCACCAACATAGTGAGAGTAGTACGCCCAGTTTGTACCAAACTGGAATTCCATGGTGAGACCGGTAGCCACACCCAGTGCAAAGTTAATCGCGAAAAGCTTACCCCAGAACTTGGTCATGTCCTTGTAGATTTGCTTTCCGGTCATTACATAAACCGACTCCATGATGGCTAGTAGGAACGCCATCCCCAGAGTCAACGGGACGAACAAAAAGTGATACATCGCAGTTAATGCGAACTGTAACCGCGATAGTTCGACGATATCAGTGAACATTGAGAACTCCTTTAACCGCCAGGCTGACTGACGACAGTACGACACAGTGTACCGATGATTGGGCTTAGCAACTTGTAGCCGAACTTAACCGCAATCTTGTCACCTTCCTGGCTGCCATTTATCCGTGATAAGCGGCATCCCTGATAATGTTGCGATACTGTGCCAAATTAGTTAATTTGTTGTTAAGCTACAGCTAATATAGTCATTGCTAATATTACTGACATTATTCAAATCGCTCAATGGATTTAGCGCACAATTTGCTTTGATGAGCATCAAAAAAGCCTGTTCATTTTTTACACAAGCACTATTTGATTGACCTGGATCAAACATCCGAACATTTGTTAAAACCCGCAATACGCCTGCTAAAAACGGATGTTTAGCCGGTTCTGATGGTCTGGTTTCCGCCCACTTGCCAGCATGTTTACCAAGCAAAAAAGTCCTGATAAAACCTGTTAGAAAATCGAGTCCTTCCTATCTTGACACCCCTATTATCAGCACAATCAACTGGCCTCAAAGGCTGTTAAATCAGCACTTCACTGGGCTAATCAACAGATTTTGAAATTAGATAAACTAATCCGAAAATATAATTTATATCGCTTTTGGTAAGGCAACAAATCTCTATAATCAGCGCCAGAAACAGAATGAACCGCCCGGACGATAAAAGTCATCTTTTTGGCGGGTTGTATGCTGTTTCCCCATCTGTAACAGAGTATGAATGAGGAAGTGGATATGGCTCGTATGTTTGAAAAAATTATTGCACTGTATCAACCAAGCTTTGCCGAAATGTACAAAGCATCAGTAAAATAATGCTCACAATGTAGCCGTTCGCTTGTTTTTGATCTCATCCCGGGACGGAAGCAACATCAAAAATATCCTTTGATTTGTCAATAAGATGTAAATAAGCGAACTGATTTATCCGTTATTTTGTGTTTTCTCAAAAAACGGATATAAAAAAACGAGGCACCTGTGCCTCGTTTTTTATTGCTGTTTTTACAACTTGCTTACTTTTATCGGTAGTTACGACTCCGGTAAGTCCAACCCGAAGTGCAGATAGGCCCGGTGAGTGGCAATCCGGCCACGCGGCGTACGCTGCAAATATCCCTGCTGAATCAGATAGGGCTCAAGAACATCTTCGATTGTGTCCTTTTCTTCGCCGATCGCCGCCGCCAGGTTATCCAGCCCTACCGGCCCGCCCATGAATTTATCAATAATCGCCATCAGCAATTTGCGATCCATGTAATCGAAGCCACTGCTGTCAACATCCAACATATCCAGTGCTTTAGTGGCAATATCCGGGCAGATATGACCATTTCCTTTCACTTCGGCAAAATCGCGTACCCGGCGCAGCAGGCGGTTAGCAATACGCGGTGTGCCACGGGATCGCATCGCCACTTCCATTGCCCCGGTAGAGTCCATCGACAACCCGAGACATTTCGCACTGCGCTCAACAATCCCACACAAATCATCCACTTTGTAGTATTCCAGACGCTGTGTGATACCGAAGCGATCCCGCAGCGGTGATGTCAGTGATCCAGCCCTTGTCGTCGCTCCAATCAGGGTAAACGGCGGCAAGTCGATTTTGATTGAGCGCGCTGCCGGCCCTTCCCCGATCATGATGTCCAGCTGGTAATCTTCCATCGCCGGATACAGCACC
The DNA here is from genome assembly GCF_028621875.1 of Photobacterium sp. GSS17. Lineage (NCBI taxonomy): Bacteria > Pseudomonadati > Pseudomonadota > Gammaproteobacteria > Vibrionales > Vibrionaceae > Photobacterium > Photobacterium sp. GSS17. The sequence continues at coordinate 2,507,891 of NZ_CP117517.1, forward strand.
TCTTCCACCTGTGGGCTGAGACGGTGGATCTCATCGATAAACAGAACATCGTTTTCTTCGAGGTTAGTTAGCAATGCCGCCAGATCACCGGCTTTTTCCAGCACCGGACCGGATGTGGTGCGAATGCTCACTCCCATCTCGTTGGCCACAATGTTGGCCAACGTGGTTTTCCCCAGTCCCGGAGGACCAAAGATCAGCAGGTGATCCAACGCTTCGCTTCGCAGTTTGGCTGCTTTGATGAAGATTTCCATCTGCTCACGGACATGATCCTGTCCGCGGTAGTCAGACAACATCTTAGGCCGGATAGCGCGATCAATAATGTCTTCTTCACGCGAAGTGGGGTAATCGTTCGCTATCAGTCGATCCGCTTCAATCATTCTTGCTTACCTTAAACCATGGACCGCAGGGCTTCACGGATAATCGTTTCACTGCTCATCTCCGGTGCAGCCACCTGAGCCACCACTTTCGATGCCTGCTGTGGTTTGTAGCCCAAAGCAATCAGGGCGCTGACCGCTTCATCTTCTGCTCGTGCTGCCGCTGCCGTGTCCTGAACCGGTGCGTTCGACGCTGCCGTATCCAGCGCAGGCGTAAACAGGTCACCTTCACCCCAACCTTTCAGGCGGTCTTTCATTTCAACCACCAGGCGTTCAGCGGTTTTCTTCCCGACTCCGGGAATTTTCACCAGCGTGGTAATGTCTTCATTCTCAACACTCAGCACAAACTGGCTGGCTGTCATGGCAGAGAGAATAGCCAGTCCCAGTTTCGGGCCGACGCCATTCGCTTTAATCACTTCGCGGAACAGATCACGCTCGCTTCGTTTGTTAAAGCCGTACAGCAACTGGGCATCTTCACGCACCACATAGTGCGTTGCAATGACAGCTTCCTGACCGACTTCCGGCAGTTCATAGAAACAGCTCATCGGCATATTGACTTCATAGCCAATGCCCCCGACTTCCAGCAGGATTTCCGGCGGTTGTTTTTCGATAATGGTTCCACGTAGTCGGCCAATCACAGCAATATCTCTTCGTTGAATCACAAAATGGGTTTTAGGATAGTCAATGGCTGGATGTATATCCAGCATTTTTCTCCTTTTCAGAGGTGCTTTCTGCTTAAAGATTCAGCCTAGAGCAAAAAGAGTCACAGCGGGTGGGATAAACGGCACTGGAAACAAGCTTCGCTCATTAATCGACAGCCATCAGAAGCACTATCCACAGAACGCAGAACGCAGAACGCAGCACGCAGCACGCAGCACGCAGCACGCAGCACTAATAAACAGAAAAAGATAAGAAAAGAAAAAAGCAGCCGAAGCTGCTTTTACTATTAACCATGGATATTTTGAGGCTCAATAACCAGTGCCTCAAAACGGGGAACCGTGATTCAAAAAACCGTGTTAGCGATAACGCCCCCGACGTGCCCCCCGGGCCTGCCCGGCCATGGCGACCAAGGTTTTATGGGTATGGGCGTGGCAAATCGCCACAGCCAACGCATCGGCCGCATCGGCCTGCGGTTTGCCCGGCAATTTCAGGACTGAGCACACCATATGTTGCACCTGCGCTTTATCGGCGCCACCGGTGCCGACAACCGCCTGTTTGATCAAACGCGCAGCATATTCGTTTACCGGCAATCCGGCATTCACGGCCGCCACAATGGCACTGCCCCGCGCCTGCCCGAGTTTCAGCGCCGAACTGGCATTCTTGCCCATAAAGACTTCTTCGATCGCGAACACATCAGGCTGAAACTGTGTGATCACTTCCGTCACACCGGCATAAATCTGCCTCAGGCGCCCCGGAATGGCTTCTTCGGAAGTGCGGATACAACCACTGCCGAGGTACTCAAGATGTCGCCCGACCTGACGAATCACACCGTAACCGGTGATTCGAGAGCCGGGGTCGATCCCTAAAATGACTGACATTCAGTCAGACTCCTTGTTAGGGCAATCGTGACGCTTATAGCTGCGCCGCAACCTCATCTGAGATATCACCGTTGTGGTACACTTCCTGAACGTCGTCCAGCTCTTCCAGCGCATCGATCAAACGCAGCAGTTTAGGAGCTGTATCAGCATCCAGATCCGCTTTGGTTGACGGCACCAGTGTCACTTCTGCATTCTGTGCCTCGAAGCCTGCTGCATCCAGGGCATCTTTCACCGGACCGAATTCTACCGGTGTTGTGTAAACGTCGATAGAACCATCATCGTTGGTTTCAACATCGTCCGCGCCCCCTTCCAGTGCCGCTTCCATCACCGCGTCTTCGTCCAGACCCGGCTCATATGAAATCACACCTTTTTTATCAAACAGGTAATTGACACTGCCGTCGGTACCCAGATTACCGCCCGCTTTAGAAAAAGCATGACGTACCCCTGAAACGGTACGGTTACGGTTATCGGTCAGACACTCAACCATTACCGCAGTACCACCCGGCCCATACCCCTCATAGATAACCGTTTCCATGTTATCGTCACCTTCGCCACCAGCACCACGGCTGATTGCTCGGTTAATGGTGTCGCGGGTCATATTGTTTGACAGTGCTTTATCGACAGCAGCACGCAGACGAGGGTTGGTCTCCGCTTCGCCGCCACCTTCTTTCGCAGCAACCACGATCTCACGGATTAACTTTGTGAAAATTTTACCGCGCTTGGCATCCTGTGCCGCTTTACGGTGTTTAATGTTGGCCCATTTACTATGACCTGCCATATCACACTCCGAAAATCTTCCAGCCGAAAGGCTATACGTTTTACAAAATAGGTTTTACTAAAATAGCTTTAACAATACAGAGTTACAAAACGCGCCATTTCAAACGCACCATTGCCAAAATGGCTTCTGCAAACACCGTATTTTATCTGTTGCGAGAGAGCCTCCCGCTAACCGGCACCCGATAAATCACGGCTGACGCCATTCTGGTGCGGCTAAAACAAAGACTGGCCTTTCGGCCAGTCTGATTGTTTGTGTGGGGTCGCTTACGCCTGCTCGGCATTGTCTTCCTTCGCGGCCTTCACGGCAATTGCCAGTTCGTCCAGCGCAGCCGGGTTAGCAATGCTTGGAGCATCTGTCAGCAGACATGCTGCCGCCGTGGTTTTAGGGAAGGCAATAACGTCACGGATGTTTTCCGTGCCGCACAGCAGCATTACCAGACGGTCAAGCCCAAACGCCAGACCGGCGTGTGGTGGCGTACCGAATTTCAGCGCATCCAGCAGGAAGCCAAACTTCAGACGTTGTTCGTCAGCGGCAATACCCAGGATATCGAATACTGCTGACTGCATGTCGGCATTGTGAATACGAACAGAACCACCGCCCACTTCATAGCCGTTGATCACCATGTCGTACGCGTTTGAATTCACGCCAGCCGGATTCGCTTTCAGCTCTTCCGGTGAAACACCCAGCGGAGAAGTAAACGGGTGGTGCATCGCGTGCAGGTTACCTTCGTCGTCTTCCTCAAACATTGGGAAGTCAACCACCCACAGAGGCGCCCATGCGCTAGTGTCAGTCAGTTCCATATCGTTACCCAGCTTCAAACGCAGAGCGCCCATTGCTTCTTCAACGATACGTTTCTTATCTGCACCGAACAGCAGGATATCGCCAGTTTGCGCCTGAGTGCGATCCAGCAGCTGAGCGACAATGTCTTCGTTCAGGAATTTCGCCACCGGAGACTGAACGCCTTCGAAGCCTGCTTCGCGGTCATTCACTTTCATCCAAGCCAGACCTTTCGCGCCGTAGATACCCACGAAGTTTGTGTACTCGTCAATTTGCTTACGAGTCAGTACCGCACCGCCTGGTACGCGAATAACAGCCACACGGCCTTTCGGATCGTTTGCCGGGCCAGAGAAAACCTTGAAATCAACGTCTTTCAGGATATCAGCAACGTCTACCAGCTCCAGCGGGTTACGCAGGTCAGGTTTGTCTGAACCGTAACGGCGCATGGCTTCTTCATATTTCATGATTGGGAAAGCGCCCAGATCCACATTCAGCAGCTCTTGCCACATGTTCGCGATCATCTTTTCTGTCACTTCACGTACCTGCTCAGCAGACATGAATGACGTTTCGATATCGATCTGGGTGAATTCCGGCTGACGGTCAGCACGCAGGTCTTCATCGCGGAAACACTTAACAATCTGGTAGTAACGGTCGAAACCAGACATCATCAGCAGCTGCTTGAACAACTGAGGAGACTGCGGCAACGCGTAGAAGCTGCCTTTGTGTACGCGGCTTGGTACCAGGTAGTCACGGGCACCTTCCGGCGTAGCTTTAGTCAGTACCGGCGTCTCGATGTCCAGGAAGCCGTTTTCGTCCAGGAAGCGACGAACGAAGCTTGACGCTTTCGCGCGCAGCTTGATGCGATCACTCATTTCAGGGCGACGCAGATCCAGGTAACGGAACTTCAGGCGCTGCTCTTCAGTGTTCTTCTGGTTGAAGTCAAGTGGCAGTACGTCGGAACGGTTAATGATTTCCAGACCTTTCGCCAGTACTTCAACTTCACCGGTCGCCATATCTTTGTTGATTTGGCTTTCCGGACGCGTACGCACTTCACCGGTCAGACGGATACAGAACTCGTTGCGCAGTTGGTTAGCGACGTCGAATACATCTTTCATATCCGGATCAACAACTACCTGAACAATACCTTCACGATCTCGCATATCGATAAAGATAAGACCGCCTAAATCACGGCGACGGTTAACCCAGCCGCATAGCTCTACTGTTTGCCCTGCAAGGGACTTGTTCAGGTGACCACAATATTGGGTGCGCATATGAAATTCCCGATCTGTTTACTAACTTTCCTGAGTACGCTGCCACCTTAAAAATCACACAAGCAGCGTACTATCTGAATTCTTCCCGGCCAATAAGATTAAACTTTGCGCAATCTGACGTATTACCGTCGGCCGAGAGACAAAAATAACGAGGTATTATATACCCAAGTCCCCTAACTTGCATGTTCAGCGCCAATTAATTACCGGAACGACAGTACCGAAGCAAAATGTCCTGAAGTAAACAGTACCTAGCTAACAAGCACTGAGCTAACAAGCGCGGTGATAACCAAGACTTTAATAGCCGAGATTTGATAACCGAGACGATGGTAACAAAGGCCCGCGAAACCACAGCACTGACGGATACACAAGGTTGAAGCCGATATAACCGGCTAGGTCCGACATCCGTCAAGAGTCTGAAACACTGCAAGGAGAACACTGAGTAACAAGAAGTTCCAATGTAGAAAAAAACGCGGCCGGAAATCAAGCAAAAAACCACTCAGAATCAACTGATAGAAGCAGAAAGATTGACCCAACACAAACAAACTCTTCACAATAGCGGTATTTCCGCCACATTCAGCCTGGAAGGACACCTGTTATGCCCTCACCCACTCCCCATCGTCCCGTACTGCTTGGACTGGCCATGTGGTCTCACAACCACTGGCAACAGTCGCTGTATGGCAGTGGCTGTAAAAGTGGCGACCGGCTGGCGAAGTACGCGGAGGTGTTTCACACCGTTGAGGGCAATACCACGTTCTACGCGACGCCCTCTCTTGGCACCGTGAAGAAATGGCATGATGCCACACCGGATGATTTCCGTTTTACTTTTAAGTTTCCGCAAGCCATCACCCATCAGCAGCAACTCGCCCACTGCGACCAGTTGGTGGCCGATTTCCTGTCTGTGATGGCTCCGCTGGTCGACAAAGTCGGGTTGTGGACAATTCAACTGCCAGCCCAGTTTGGTCCCGACCACCTGGGCGCTCTGGAGCAGTTTCTCAACCGCCTGCCTCGCCATTTCCCGGTCGGAGTGGAAGTCCGTCACCCGGCGTTCTTTCAAAAAGGCGAGGCCGAAAAACAACTCAACCGCCTGTTGCTCGACCATCAGGCAAACCGCATTATCATGGACAGCCGCCCGGTTTTTGCCGCCGCCCCCACTACTGAGGCGATCATTGATGCGCACCAGAAAAAACCCCAGGTGCCAGTGCATGCGATTGCCACCGCCGATCATCCGATGATCCGCTTCATCGGCCACCCGGAGGAGGCTGACAACGATCCCTTTTTTGCCAATTGGCTGGCGCGCCTTCCGCAATGGCTGGCCGACGGCAAGCAGCCTTATCTTTATATCCACACGCCTGACAATAACCGGGCACCGGAACTGGCTGTGCGGTTGTATCAGCAATTGCAAAAAAGCAGCCCGGTGGCACTGCCCGATGTCTGTCTGCCTCCGGATGACAGTGCGGCGCAGTTCAGCCTGCTGTAGCCCCCTGCTGTAACCCCCGCATGTTCTGTACCGGGTGCAAAGCCGGGGCGTGCCAGGTTGAAACCCCGAACATCAGCACTTAGTTCAACACTAAGTATTAAAACCGGGCTGAAGCACAAAACCCATGCATTACCACAAAATCCATTTAACTTTGTGAAAATGCATCACAGCGTAGGACACGCGGCACACTCGGCATAGGGCACAAAGGTCGATTCGGGCCAATCACGGCCGCCAGCCCCGTCAACGCCTCCCCTATCAGCGCTTTACTGCCGCCAAAGCAAATATAAAACACTAAAGACAAACGGGCGCAGATTCACTACAATACGCGACCTTTCAGACGGTGACGGAACACCCGAGCCCGGCTTCTTGCACAGAGCGCCGGACGATAGTTCAGGATCCCTACTCTCAAGTAAGATATTAACGAGGTTCGTGAGAATGGCAGGTCACGACAATATTTTTGCCGCGCCCATCGATAAACTGGGTGATTTCACTTTTGACGAGCGTGTCGCTGAAGTTTTCCCGGACATGATCCAACGCTCGGTACCGGGCTACAGTAACATCATTTCGGCAATCGGCATGCTGGCAGAGCGTTTCGCCAAACCACATACGAACCTCTATGATCTGGGTTGCTCGCTGGGTGCCGCGACCCTGTCAATGCGCCGCCATATCCGACAGGAAGGCTGCCACATCATCGCCGTGGATAATTCCAGTGCGATGGTTGAGCGCTGCCGCCTGCACATTGAAGCGTACCGCTCCGACACCACTACCGAAGTGGTCGAGGCCGACATCCGTGATATCGCTATCGAAAACGCATCGGTCGTTGTGCTGAACTTCACCCTGCAATTTCTGGCGCCGGAAGACCGCATGACGCTGCTGGAAAAAATTTACGCAGGCCTGCGTCCGGGCGGGATTCTGATCCTGTCTGAGAAATATATCTTCGATGATGAGCAGGTCCACGAGCTGTTAATCGACCTGCACCATGACTTCAAGCGTGCCAACGGTTACAGCGAGCTGGAAATCAGCCAGAAGCGCAGCGCTATCGAGAATGTCATGCGCCCTGACAGCATTGCCACCCACAAAGAACGCTTTGCAAAAATTGGTTTCAGCAGCTCGGAAGTCTGGTTCCAGTGCTTCAACTTCGGCTCGATGATTGCGATCAAATAAGGTTACTCGCTGTTTATGTTTAGTTTTTCAGAGTTTTATCAACTCATTGCCCAACACCCGACGCTGCGTCCCTGGCTTAACACCCTGCCACAACAGCTGGCCGACTGGGAAGAAGCCTCCCATGGCGACATGGCCCGCTGGATGCGTGCGCTGAAAAAATTTCCGACCGACAAGCCGGACATTATCGATCTGAAGCACGCCGTGCGTGTCGAGAACTCGACGCCGATTGCCGACGGTGAGATGAAACGCCTGGAAAGCCTGCTGCGTCTGCTGCACCCATGGCGCAAAGGGCCTTACCACATGCATGGTATTCATATTGATACCGAATGGCGCTCTGACTGGAAGTGGGATCGTGTACTGCCACACATTTCTCCGCTGAAAGGCCGTGCGGTGCTGGATGTCGGTTGCGGCAACGGCTACCACATGTGGCGCATGCTAGGCGAAGGCGCGCAGCTGACGGTCGGCATCGATCCGTCAAACCTGTTCCTGATCCAGTTCGAGGCCATTAAGCGCCTGCTGGGCCAGCAACATCCGGCTTACCTGCTGCCACTGGGCATCGAGCAACTGCCTGAACTGCGTGCGTTCGATACCGTGTTCAGCATGGGCGTTCTGTACCATCGCCGTTCTCCGCTGGATCATATCATTCAGCTCAAGAACCAACTGCGCAAAGACGGTGAGCTGATTCTGGAAACCCTGGTCATCGACGGTGATGAGAATGCGGTACTGGTGCCGACGCACCGTTACGCGCAGATGCACAATGTGTACTTCTTCCCGTCTGCTAAAGCGCTGAAGGTCTGGATGGAAAAATGCGGACTGGTTGACGTGAAAATCGTCGACGAGTGCGTGACTTCCCTCGATGAGCAACGCTCAACAGACTGGATGACTAACAACTCGCTGCCAGACTATTTGGATCCGGATGACCCAAGCAAAACGATTGAGGGCTACCCGGCACCTAAACGTGCGGTTCTGATCGCTCGAAATCCTGACTAAGTACTGACAAGGGATGCTGTTCGCATCCCTTTTTGTAAGTTAAAATACTGCTGCCTAAGAAAAAATCACCGACTTCCCGGGAGAAATAATGCTTCGCCGCTGTGTGCCATTACTGACCCTTGCCCTCCTTTCAGGGTGCTCTCTACCCCAACAACAAGAACAGCATGAACAAACCATGGATGCCTTAAACACCATGGAAAATCGCGTTCATTTCCAATTGGCGACTATGCTCAAGCAAATTGATGAGCAAAACAATTACATCGCCGGGCTGGAAAAAGATCTATCTACGTTGTCGGCAGACGTTGCCCAGCAAAATGCCCAGCTGGCAAAAGCTGCGGCAGAGGAGCGCAGGAAGCAGAAAGCGCTGACATCAACAATCAGTATCACGGATGACACGCGTACTGCTCACGGCAAAGTTATATTAGGTGAAGAGGAATGGGTCTGGTTAGATTCCCTTAAAGCCTCTTTCAAGGCGCGGGTGGATACCGGTGCCACAACCTCTTCACTGAGTGCGACCGACGTTCAGGTATTTGAGCGCGACGGCAAACAATGGGCTCGTTTCAATCTGAACCATGATGCCAATGAACGCCCTGAAGATGCCGATATGGTTGAGGCTCCAGTTGTTCGCTGGGTGAAAATTCGCCAGGCCAACAGCGAAGAACCGCAGCGTCGCCCGGTTATTGAAGCTTGGGTGAAGCTGGGCCAGCTCCATGAAAAGGCTCAATTTACTTTGGCAGATCGGACGCAAATGACCTATCCAGTATTATTAGGTCGTGAGTTTTTCAAAGACATAGCGCTTGTGGATGTGGGTAAAACGTTTGTTCAGGGCAACAACGAACAACAGGTACAAAAAAACTGATAACAATTCGATGAGGATGTCATGACATCAAGAATCCCGTTCTACTTTCTGATCACCCTGCTTATCATTGCGGGTACAGCGCTGAGCATGTACCGTCATGATGTGTATGGTGTGCCCTGGACTCCAGGCGAACAACGCGCGCTATGGGAGCTGGAAGCCCGCATCGAGTTTGATGCTATTGGCGATCCGGTCAAGGTTTCTATGGCCGCGCCGGAAACACAACAAGGTTTTACTCAGATTGACGAAAGCACCTCATCACCGGGTTACGGTGTCGCTCTGATCGACACGAACCAGGGCCGCAGGGCAGAGTGGTCGGTTCGTCAGGCGACGGGCAAACAGGTTCTCTACTACAAGACCCAGATGCTGGTTGATGATCAGGCGAGCTTTAAAGTTGACCCGCCGAAAGGTGAGACGCCAGCTGTCAGCCTGGACAACCCGCAGCAAACCGCGGCCACTGCCCTGCTGACTCAGGCCCGGACTTTATCTTCTGACAACATCACGCTGGCCCGCGAGCTGATTAAACAGTTCAACGACAAGAACAACCAGAACTCCGCACTGCTGCTGAACAGCCTGAGCCGTGAGCGGGCGATCATCAGCCTGTTGTCTCTGGAGAAGATTCACGCCCGTATCGTCGGTGGCCTGCAACTGGAAGATGGCCGTCGCCGCCAGAGCATCACCCCGATGGTTGAGGTCTGGAGTGGCGAGCACTGGGAACTGTTCGACCTGCAAACCGGTCGCGAAGGCAAGCCTGACAACATTCTGTTGTGGAACCAGGAAGGCCATTCACTGCTGGACGTCATCGGTGGCCGTAATTCCAATATCAGCTTCTCGATCATTGCGCAGGATATTACGCCGCAGCAGGCAACCCGTGAAAAAATCCAGGCTGAAGATCTGCTGAACTTTTCGATTCACAGTCTGCCGGTTGAAGAACAGGCCATGTTTAAGACCATCATGCTGATCCCTATCGGCGCACTAATTGTAGTGTTCCTGCGGATTATCGTCGGTCTGAAAACCTCCGGTACCTTCATGCCAGTCCTGATTGCAGTCGCTTTCGTGCAGACACAGCTGATCACCGGTGTGCTGGGCTTTTTGCTGATCGTCGGTACCGGTCTGATCATCCGAAGCTATCTGTCCAGGCTCAACCTGCTGCTGGTCGCGCGGATATCGGCGGTCATCATTACGGTTATCATGATTATCTCAGTGTTTACCGTCGTGGCCTTCAAGATTGGCCTGGTGGAAGGTCTGACCATTACCTTCTTCCCGATGATCATCCTGTCATGGACCATCGAACGTATGTCCATTCTGTGGGAAGAAGAAGGTGCCAAAGAAGTCCTGATTCAGGGTGGTGGCTCGCTGCTGACCGCGATTCTGGTGTACATGGCCATGACGAACCCGATGATTCGTCACCTGACCTTTAACTTTATCGGGATGCAGCTGATTGTGCTGGCCATGATCCTGATGCTGGGTAACTACACCGGTTATCGCCTGAGTGAACTACGTCGCTTCAAGCCGCTGACGGAGGACTAAACCATGTCATTTCTGTCGCAGTTTACTTCGCCTTTCAAGCTGCGCCATCGCGGCATTATGGGCATGAATAAGCGTAACCACAGTTACATTGGCCGATACAATGACCGAAGCCTCTACCCGCTGGTTGATGACAAACTGAAAACCAAAATCATTGCTCAGCGATCCGGTGCGACGGTACCTGAACTGATTGGGGTCATCGACAGCCAGGTGAACGTAAAACGCGTTCATGACATGGTGAAAGACTGGCCGGGCTTTGTGATTAAACCGGCCCAGGGTTCCGGAGGTAAGGGCATTCTGGTGGTGATCAAGCACAAAGACGGCATCTATGTGAAGCCGTCGGGTGCTGAGATGAACAAAGAAGATGTGGAACGTCACATTACCAACACCCTGGCGGGTCTGTTCTCTCTCGGGGGCAAAAACGATGTTGCCATGGTTGAGAACCTGATCCAGTTTGATGATGTGTTTGACGGCTTCAGCTTTGAAGGGGTGCCGGATATCCGGGTCATCGTTTTTAAAGGCTACCCGGTGATGGCCATGATGCGCTGCTCAACAGCTGCATCTGACGGCAAAGCCAACCTGCACCAGGGTGCGGTCGGTGTGGGTATTGATATCGCCAGCGGCAAAGCCGTGCGCGCCGTTCAGTTTAACCAACCGGTTGAGCGCCATCCGGACACCGAGCGCCTGCTGAGTGAGCTCACCGTTCCTTACTGGGAAAAGCTACTGACTCTGGCAGCCAGCGCCTGGGAAATGACCGGACTGGGCTACATAGGCACGGATATGGTGCTGGATAAGTACAAAGGCCCGATGGTACTTGAGCTGAATGCCCGTCCCGGACTGGCGATTCAAATTGCCAACGGATGTGGTCTGCTGCCTCGACTGCATCATATCGAAAACTTGGGGGTTCCATCAATCCCGCCTTCTCCGGCTGAGCGGGTGGCCTATGCCGCTGAGCAATTCGGCGCCAAACCTCAATTCTGATCCTTAAGCCCCCATTTTTGGGGGCTTTTTTCTGCCTCGCCGAGACGCCATAATGCTGTCTGATTTTCTTTGCATGGATTGACTCAGTGACCGTCTTCACAGCGTGTGACTTGAACACTCTGGGCAGACCCCGTTTTGAGCCATGTACTGAACCACCTGAAACTAAATCACTTGCTCCGACCCCATTCACTCAACAAGGATGTCTGCCATGGCGAACGACCCGTTATTTGACCTACACATTGACCGTACCCAGAGCAACAGTATCAAATGGAATAAATACAAAGGTCAGGACATTCTGCCAATGTGGGTTGCTGACAGCGATTTCCGCGCGCCGGATGCCATTATCAATGCTCTCCACCAGCATGTTGATCACGGTATCTTTGGCTACGGCAGCGCACCCGAAAGCCTCACTGCCGCGCTGATTGAACGCATGAAGCATCTTTACCAGTGGGAAATACAGCCGGAGTGGATTGTGTACCTGCCGGGGCTGGTGTGCGGCATCAATCTGGCCGTTCGGGCACTGACGAACCCGGAACAAGCCGTGGTCTGCCCAACCCCCATCTATCCACCGTTTAAGTCATCCGCCAAACTGGCACAACGGGAGTTAACCACCCAGCCGGTGACGTTGGATAAACAGCGCTGGCTGATGCAACTGACGCCCAGTCACGTTACTCCGGCATCGCGCCTGCTGCTGTTCTGTAACCCGCTCAACCCGGGGGGAACCGTATACCGAAAAGAGGAGCTGGAGAAGGTGCTGGCCTTTGCCGAACAACATGACCTGCTGGTATGTTCCGATGAGATTCACTGCGATCTGCTGCTGGAGCCCGGCTGCCGACACACTCCGTTTGCCAGCCTGAACGACAGCGCGGCACAACGTTCGGTGACACTGATTGCACCCAGCAAAACGTTCAACATCGCCGGTCTGGGCGCGTCAATGGCGATCATCCCAAATCCGGCATTGCGCAAAGCCTTTCTCCGAACCCGTGCGGGCATTGTCCCGGATGTCAATGTACTGGCATACACAGCCGCCGAGGCTGCTTATACCCAAGGTGAACCCTGGCTGGAGCAACAACTGGCGTTTCTGCGCGGCCATAAGGCCAAGCTGGAGGCCGCAATCAATGCCCTGCCATACCTGAAACTGCATCCGATTGAAGCCACCTATCTCGCCTGGATTGATGCAACGGCTCTGCCAGTTCCGTCACCGCACAAATTTTTTGAGCAAGCCGGTGTCGGACTATCTCCGGGAGCGGACTTTGGCCACCCGGGCTTTGTCCGGCTCAATTTTGCCTGCCGCACGGAAACACTGGATGAAGCATTGCGCCGTATAACCAACGCCATCAACGCACTTGGCTGATTACGCAAAAATTTTCTAAAGTTATCTGTCACCTGACCGATACCCTGAACATCAGCGAGCTTTTCGACTTGTCGCAATGCTCGCATCAGAACATCAGTTCCCGGTAGGTTCGGTCAAGCTTCCATGCAAATCCATACATTAGACAAAGCACAGCTGATAAACGAAGTTCAGCTCGGCAGCCATCTCAACCAGGCGGTTGAGACAGGTCGTCGTGCTGATTTTGCGCTTATGCTGGCAATGTTGTCTCCGGATCGCCTGGAAACCGTACCGGTTGATACCCTACCGGCAACGGAACAAACCGAAGGGGATCTCCGGGCATACTTTGAGCTGCAGCCGCCCCGACCGCTTTCAGCCAGCGAATCTTGCTATGAAAACAGTGCCCGACAAGCGCAAGCTTTTCATGATGGCGGGATGGCTGACGTACGCTTGCTCAGCGGATTATCCCCCACTGCCCTGACGTACCCGCCAACTGGCACCAAAGGCATGCCGGAAGAGCTGTACCATAATCTGTCCGGCCATGAACGCCGGATGCTGCCACCTAAAGAAGACGTTGCCTTGAAAGCGTCACCTCAAGACCTGTATTTGTCTCTGGTTCAAGCCAAACGTTTCGCAGAAATGAGCCATCATTTCACGGTATCTGCTTGATTTTACCGCAACAGATCACACTACAATTCTTCCCGCGAAGGACACCCGATATTTTTCGTGACCATCTTCATAGCTTTGTCATTTCGATGCGGCACGATGTCGGCTGTTCGCTAACATTCAATAACAGACATGCACGGTTGGGCTTCAGGATCCTGTTTGATCCCTGCCTGTAATGTTGGGTTATTGATTGAACAACAGGCTGTAGGACGATGCGTCAGGCCACGAGTGAACCAGATGCCTGCCCATCCCTCCGACACGGTGAAGGGAAACCGGAGACCGTTTGCAGTCACCTGAACGAGAGGAAGAGCCATGAATATTGCTCAATCAGTCATACTCGTCACCGCCGCCGGCAGCCCTTTGGGGAAAGCCCTTTCCCTGCATTTCGCTTCTTTGGGGGCGATGCTTGCTCTGGTGGACAGCCACCCTCAGTCGCTACAGCAGACTTTATCGGCATGTCGAGCCGTCGGGGCGCCCAGCCAATCCTTTCTGACCCAATATGACGATGAACAACATGTTGCTGAGATTATCGACAATGTCCATCACCATTTTGGCAAAATCGATGTGCTGGTGAATTGCTGGTTAGGAGCAGAACTGCCCTCGTTACTCGGTCCCAGCTCCGTTGATCAATTCAGCCAAACGCTGATCAAATCCATGACCCCTTTCTTTGTTTTCGGCAAGATGGCGGCGCGCTATATGTGCGCTCAGAGTTGCCGGGGGGTGATCATCAATCTGGCAGCCGATACTAACTGTGCGCACACAGCGATCCACTCTGGCTCAAAAGCCATGGTTTCGGGACTCACCCTCAGTTGGGCCAAAGAGCTGGCAGAGTTTAATATTCGGGTGGGAGGCGTTGTGCCACTGACCATTGACTGCCCGTGCCGTAACCAATCCCAGAATGTCATCAGCCTGCCGCTCCAGTATGAAATTGTTCGCAGCGCGGAATACATTGTTGCCAATGACTATTTCAATGGCCGAATGATTGAGGCCGAAGTTAGCTGAAGGTGCAGCAAATTAACGTGCATCAGCAGTGAATTTCAGAGAAACACCCACTGAATTAGCTCAGAGACATACACCAAACCAGCCTACGGGCTGGTTTTCTGTTTGTGGGGTGCCTATTTTTTTCTATTTGTGTAGCTGTAGCTGTAGCTGTATCTGAAGGATATTTCTCTTAGTGGCACAGCGGTGTCAGTCGATTCTTTCTTGAGGCGAGTAAATGGCCAGAAACACGCAGATAAAAAAAGCCCGCCAAAACGGCGGGCTGAACGTTAATGTTGTGCGCTAGCGAAAACAGTGATTAGGCTTCAGCTTTCGCTTTTTTTGCTGTAGCAGGTTTCTGGTCTGCTTTTTTCTTGATAACAGTAGTGCCTTCGAAAGTTTCACCTTCTACATAAGCTTTACCGTAGTAAGACGCGACCAGTACATCTTTCAGCTCGCTGATCAGTGGGTAACGAGGGTTCGCACCAGTACACTGGTCATCGAATGCTTCTACAGCCAGTTCGTCCAGTTTCGCCAGGAAGTCTGACTCAGGAACACCCGCAGCCTGAATTGACATTGGGATTTCCAGGTTCACTTTCAGCTCATCCATCCAGCCCAGCAGACGCTCAATTTTCTGTGCTGTACGGTCACCCGGCTGAGACAGACCCAGATGGTCAGCCACTTCCGCATAACGACGGCGCGCTTGAGGACGGTCGTACTGAGAGAACGCCGTCTGTTTCGTTGGGTTGTCGTTAGCGTTGTAACGTACCACGTTAGAAATCAGCAGGGCATTCGCCAGACCGTGCGGCAGGTGGAACTCAGCACCAATTTTGTGTGCCATTGAGTGACAAACACCCAGGAAGGCGTTGGCAAACGCGATACCAGCGATAGTTGCCGCATTGTGTACTTTTTCACGGGCAATCGGGTCTTTCGCACCATTTGCGTAGCTAGATGGCAGGTACTCTTTCAGCATCTTCAGCGCTTGCAGAGCCTGACCGTCAGAGTACTCGTTCGCCAATACAGATACATAGGCTTCCAGAGCGTGCGTAACGGCATCGTAACCACCAAAGGCTGTCAGCGATTTAGGCATGTTCATCACCAGGTTCGCATCAACAATTGCCATGTTTGGTGTCAGTTCGTAGTCAGCCAGTGGGTATTTTGCACCTGTTTTGTCGTCGGTAACAACAGCAAACGGTGTCACTTCTGAACCTGTACCTGATGTGGTAGTGATACAAACCAGCTCAGCTTTTTCACCCATTTTCGGGAACTTGTAGATACGTTTACGGATATCCATAAAGCGCATTGCCAGTTCTTCGAAGTGTGTATTCGGATGCTCGTACATTACCCACATGATCTTCGCAGCATCCATTGGTGAACCACCGCCCAGAGCCAGGATAACGTCAGGCTGGAAGCTCTTCATCGCTTCAGCACCTTTCTCAACCACAGACAGCGTTGGATCCGCTTCCACGTCGAAGAAAGTCTGCACTTCCATACCTTGTGCTTTCAGCAGCTGAACCACGTCATCGGCATAACCGTTGTTGAACAGGAAGCGGTCAGTTACCAGGAATGCACGTTTCTTACCAGCCAGGTCACCCAGTGCTATTGGCAGACTACCACGGCGGAAGTAGATAGATTTTGGAAGTTTGTGCCACAACATATTCTCAGCTCGCTTCGCTACTGTTTTCTTGTTGATCAGGTGTTTAGGACCGACGTTCTCAGAAATTGAGTTACCGCCCCAAGAACCACAACCCAGAGTCAGCGAGGGCGCAACATTGAAGTTGTACAGGTCACCGATACCACCATGCGTGGTTGGGATGTTAATCAGGATACGCGCTGTTTTCAGCTTGTCGCCGAAGTATTTGATACGATCCTGGTTAGTGTCCTGGTTAGTGTACAGGCCAGATGTGTGGCCGATACCACCGATTTCAACCATAGTCACAGCCTGAGCCACCGCATCTTCGAAGTCGGTCGCACGGAACATACCCAGGGTTGGAGACAGTTTTTCATGAGCAAATGCGTCGTCATAAGACACTTTGTCCAAGCCTTCACCGATCAGTACTTTCGTATCCGCAGGCACTTTCACACCCGCCATTTCAGCAATTTTCGTTGCTGGCTGGCCAACGATTTGCGCATTCAGGTTGCCGTCAATCAGCAGCACTTTACGAACTTTGTCTGCATCTGCTCGGCTCAGTACATAGCCTTTGTGAGAAGCAAAACGCTCTTTAACTTCATCGTATACTTTATCAACCACGATAACGGCCTGCTCAGAGGCACACACCACACCGTTGTCGAATGTTTTAGACATCAGAACCGAAGCAACAGCACGCTTGATATCGGCGGTTTCGTCGATAACAACCGGTACGTTACCCGCACCTACACCAATAGCAGGTTTACCTGAAGAATAAGCCGCTTTAACCATGCCCGGGCCACCAGTCGCCAGAATAAGGTTAATGTCATCGTGCTTCATCAGCGCGTTAGACAATTCCACTGATGGCTGATCAATCCAACCAATAATGTCTTTTGGCGCGCCAGCCGCGATTGCTGCATCCAGAACCAGTTTCGCCGCAGCGTTTGTCGATTCTTTTGCACGTGGGTGTGGTGAGAAGATGATTGCGTTACGGGTTTTCAGGGCAATCAGCGATTTGAAAATAGCAGTAGAAGTTGGGTTAGTGGTCGGAACGATACCACAGATGATACCGACAGGTTCGGCGATAGTGATAGTACCCAGATTGTCATCCTCTTCCAGGATGCCACAGGTTTTTTCGTCTTTGTATTTGTTGTAGATAAATTCAGAAGCAAAGTGGTTTTTGATCACCTTGTCTTCAACAATACCCATACCGGATTCTGCTACGGCTTGTTGAGCTAGTGGGATACGCGCGTTGTTGGCCGCAAGAGAGGCTGCACGGAAGATTTTATCAACTTGCTCCTGAGAGAAAGTCGCAAACTCTTTCTGAGCTGCTTTAACACGTGCAATCATTGCATCCAATTCAGCCATATTAGTTACAGGCATAGTTAACTCCTAACTTAATATTGAAAACTTTTTAGTAAGGATACGTCTTACATCCTTATTGTTACCTTACGAACATCCCGCTCAAACAAATTGGTAACACACACGCTTAGTAAACCGCTTTCGAAACTGATTATATTCTTTCACACCTCGAAAAAAATTGATTTAGATCATTTGCACCTATTTATAGTTACAATTTGATACTCTCAATTTAATATCAATACAAATCAAATGGTTATTATCATTACTTCGAGATGAAGAAAGACAGAAATACGCATTCAAATGCACAAATCGTTCTTTAGCGACCCTCTGAATTTACGTAATAATCCTACACATTTTGTAAAATAGCGTAATAAACTCGACCGAGATCACACAAAAAAACCGGTGTTCAAATCAACGTCGGATACCGTTCTGTAGCACAGCGCTATCCCACTAAAGGGTAAGCCATAACGAAGCCTTTTTACAGGTGAGCAACAAGAACTTCATAAATTACTTTTTGGGTTTTGGAGTGACAGCGAATTTTATTGTTGGACAACGGACTTTTGGCTTAAAGTAGCACCAATCAACAGCCCTACATGATCATATCTACTGCGACTTCGGGGACTTTTCAGGGGAAAATGGCGCCAGTAAATTGTGCCCCATTCCCCTTGCCGTTCGGTCTCAGCCGGATCATTTGTTGAGATGCACTATCCTGTATCAACGACGACAAGAACCACTACAACACAATGCCATCTATTGAACTTGCTATATTTTTGCAATTTTTCATCGGCCTTATCGCCGCTGTAAACCCCATTGGAATCATGCCTGTTTTCGTTTCGCTGACCGGACATATGACGCCGGAAGAACGGAACAAAACCGCTATCACCGCTAACGTGGCCGTTGCCGTGATCCTCACAGTGTCACTGCTGGCCGGTCAGCTTTTGCTGGATTTATTCAGCATCTCCCTCGACTCGTTCCGGGTGGCCGGCGGTCTGCTGCTACTGACCATCGCTTTCTCGATGATGAGCGGTAAGCTGGGTGAGGATAAACAGAATAAACAGGAGAAA
The DNA here is from genome assembly GCF_028621875.1 of Photobacterium sp. GSS17. Taxonomy (NCBI): domain Bacteria; kingdom Pseudomonadati; phylum Pseudomonadota; class Gammaproteobacteria; order Vibrionales; family Vibrionaceae; genus Photobacterium; species Photobacterium sp. GSS17. The sequence continues at coordinate 2,526,651 of NZ_CP117517.1, forward strand.
TCGGAATCAATCAGTCGTGAGCAAGTCGGCGTCGTCCCGCTGGCGATGCCATTGATGGCCGGGCCTGGTGCGATCAGCTCCACCATCGTCTATGGCTCACGCTATCCCTCGCTTGGCACCACATTGGGGATTGTTGTGACAATCGCCTTTTTTGCTTTCTGCTGTTGGCTGCTGTTTCGCGCCGCCCCAATCATTGTCCGCTTCCTGGGACAAACGGGGATCAACGTTATCACCCGTATCATGGGTTTGATTCTGGGCGCACTGGGTATCGAGTTTATTGTCAACGGATTGCGGGTTCTGCTACCAGGTTTGGCTTGATCCGCTTCCCGTCATCAAAGAAAGAAATAAAGATTTCAAAGAAAACCAGGGTAGCTAAGGCTGCCCTTTTCTTTATAGATTACATGGATTATCCGCACACCAGATTAAGCAGCTGCGCTTACATTGTTTCCCTCCGCAATCCCCGATATCCTTGTGCGAAAGCGAAAATATAAATATTAAAAAGCAATGCTCCCAAAGCATGCCTCAAAAAGTAATGGCCAAAGAAAAAGGAAAGCAAGCCAGTGGACTCTCCCCGCTTAAAAGACACCCTGTATGAGGTGATTTTCGGTACCCAGACTAAAGCCGGTCAGTATTTTGATATCGCCTTAATCGTTACCATCATTTGTTCTGAGCTGGTGCTTATCCTCTCAACCGTGGGATCAATCAACACCCGCTACGGGGAAGCGCTGTTTATTCTGGAATGGGTCTTTACCCTGCTGTTTACCATTGAATATGGTGTGCGTCTGTACTGTTCGCCCAAACCCTGGGCTTATGCCAAAAGCTTTTATGGCATCGTCGATTTGATAGCGGTGCTGCCAAGCTACCTGGCCTTCCTTTTCCCGGGCTCACACTACCTGCTCATTGTCCGCCTGATCAGGGTCATGCGTATTTTCCGGATCCTGAAACTGGCCCGCTTCCTGAAAGATTCTAATATCCTGCTTCGTTCATTGCTGATGGCGCAGCGTAAAATCTTTGTCTTTTTCAGCACGGTAGCCATTCTGGTCACAGTACTCGGTTCACTGATGTTTGTCGTTGAAGGGCCGAACAACGGATTTACCAGTATTCCGATCAGTATTTACTGGGCTATCGTGACAATTACCACGGTGGGTTATGGCGATATTGTGCCACAGACGGAAATCGGCAAAGCGCTGGCCGCCTTTACCATGCTATTGGGTTACTCCATTCTGGCGGTACCGACCGGGATCATCACTGCCGAGCTGAGTCAGGAATTGCGCACCCAGCGGGATTTAATCCGGTGCACCAACTGCTCCGTCAGCGGCCATGAAACCGATGCGCGCTACTGCCGCAAATGCGGCACTGAGTTACCCGAACATCTGTAAGTCCTCGGTAAGCCGAGCGCGCCCTACGTGGGTTACTCCATGTGGCCGAATCGAAGAAAAGCTAAGTTAAAGAAACAAGAAAGAATACAGATAAAAAAATAGCGGCTTACAGGCCGCTATTTTTTTGATAAACGCTCGGTATTGGCAAAAAGCCCGAGGATGTAGCGCTCGTGATTAGTGCTTTTCCGTCGCCAGGAAGTTTACTGCTTTATCCGGAAAATCGGTGAACACGCCATCAACATCTGCGGTATTGTAGAAAATGTTCAACATGTCATTGAAGTCATTGGCATAGGCCGGAATACGTCCCATATCGCTGCGGAAAGTGTAAGGATGCACCTGCATTCCCTGCGCATGTGCTGCTTTTACCAGCCCTGTCAGCTTGATGTTTCCTTTGGTTGACTCGTCAGAAACAACCATCGGTTTCCACGGACCAATGCCATCAGCATACTTGGCGACCGTTTCCATTCCGCCTTTTTTAAACATCCAGTCGTAGTTATAGGGTGCCGCCTGGCCTTTCTGATCATACACCATGGTCTCATTCCAGTCGGTGTAAGCCATCAGCTGAACCAATTTCACATCCATACCCAGTTTTGGCATCAGTTGGTCATGAATGCGTTTCAGCTCATCAAAATCAAAAGTTTGCAGGTATACCTTACTGTCTTTGCTGGTGTAACCGTATTGCTTCAACACGTTCAGCACTGCCAGACTGATATCTTTCCCTTCATGGCGGTGGAACCACGGCGCTTTGATTTCCGGATAGATACCGATGTCGTAACCCAGGGTTTTGTTTAGCCCCTGAATCATCTCAATTTCTTCCTGCAGCGTCGGCACTTTAAAATCCGATTTCCACATTGGGTAACGCTCAGGGAATCCCTGAACCTGCTTCCCATCTTTAATATCGAAACCTTCTGTCACACTGAGCTGTTTAATCTCAGCCAGTGTAAAGTCAATTGCATAGTAACGGCCATCTTTACGGGCGCGGTCAGGAAAAACCTCTGCCACATTGGTGACCCGATCCAGGTAATGATCATGTAATACAACCAGTTGGTCATCTTTAGTCATGACCACATCCTGCTCGATGTAATCCGGCTTCATCGCATATGCCAACGCTTTAGCCGGCAGAGTATGTTCAGGCAGGTAACCGGAAGCGCCGCGGTGTGCAACAACGATTTTATCTGAGTCAGCCTGAGCCAGTGCGGGGGTACTGAGGATAGTCGCGCCAATCAGCGCAGTAAGTATGGTTTTCTTCATTATTATCATCCCGTTTGGTGAGCGGTGTTCTCTTCCGCCCAAATCCAGCGAATTACCGAGGCTGATGATAATGACTTACGAACATTAAACTAATATTTCACTTTCTAAATGTGATCATAATGCGCGATTTCGAAATTATTTTATTATCAATGTGATATGTATTGCCAAAATTGACAATAAAAAAACCGGTGCATATGCACCGGTTTTTCAATTGGAATCCGAATCGTTGCAATCGGGATAATCGCAACCCGGAATTTACTTACGACGCCAGGTTGTTCCCTGTGGGCCGTCTTCCAGGATGATGCCCATTGCCGCGAGCTTGTCACGCGCTTCATCAGCAGCAGCCCAGTCTTTTGCTGCACGTGCATCCAGACGTTGCTGAATCAGTGCTTCAATTTCCGCCACATCTTCATCCTGACCAGCGCCACCTTGCAGGAAGGCTTCCGGCTCCTGACTCAGCAGGCCCAGCACATCGGCCATCTCACGCATGCGTGCCGCCAGACCAGCGGCCGCCGCTTCATCTTCGCCTTTCAGGCGATTGATTTCACGGGCCATGTCAAACAGTACAGAGTAGGCTTCCGGCGTGTTGAAGTCATCATTCATCGCTTCTTTAAAGCGGGTCACGAACTCCTCACCACCGTTAGCTTCTGCAACAGCATCCAAACCACGTAGCGCGGTATACAAACGCTCAAGCGCTGAACGGGCTTGCTTCAGGTTATCTTCACTGTAGTTCAGCTGGCTGCGGTAATGGCCAGACATCAGGAAGTAACGTACTGTTTCAGCATCATAGTGGGCCAGTACGTCACGGATAGTGAAGAAGTTACCCAGCGATTTAGACATCTTCTCGCGATCAACCATCACCATGCCACTGTGCATCCAGGTATTTACATACTTAGAGCCCGTCGCACAGCAAGATTGTGCAATTTCATTTTCGTGGTGCGGGAACTGCAGGTCAGAACCACCACCGTGGATGTCAAAGTGATCACCGAGGATCGCCGAGTTCATTGCCGAACACTCAATGTGCCAGCCCGGACGACCTGGGCCCCATGGTGATTCCCATGTCGGCTCACCCGGCTTAGACATTTTCCACAGAACGAAATCCAGCGGGCTGCGTTTTGCCGTTTCGATATCAACACGGGCACCGGCCTGCAGCTGATCCAGATCCTGCTTCGACAGCTTACCGTATTCGTCAAACTTGCTGACTTCGAACATTACATCGCCATTGTCGGCCACATAGGCAAAACCACGTTCAATCAGACGCTCACACATTGCGATGATTTCAGCAATGTAAGCCGTCGCACGCGGCTCAATGTCAGGACGCTTCATGCCCAGCGCATCGAAATCAGCGTACATTTCACCGATCAAACGCTCGGTCAGTGAATCACAGCTTTCGCCGTTTTCTGCCGCACGTTTAATGATTTTATCGTCAATATCAGTGATATTACGAACAAACGTCAGGTCATAGCCCAGGTAACGCAGGTAGCGGGAAACCACATCAAACGAAACGAAAGTACGGCCATGACCGATGTGACACAGATCGTAAATGGTAACCCCACAGACATACATGCCTACTTTGCCAGGCTGGATGGGTTTGAATTCCTCTTTCTGTCTAGTCAGTGAGTTATAGATCTTCAACATGTCTCTTTGCTACTCATTTGGTGGGGTTACAATATGAAGGAGTAATTACACCTCTAATGGCAGGCTAAGGCAAGGAAAATTGCGTATCTGCCTGACTCTGCCCGGCAATCCTGCTGTCTGATGCGATCTGCGGCACATACAGTGCTTTTGCTGGCCAGCCCTGTCATGCCAATGCCACTATCCTCTTCTATAGTTAAAGCCAACTCTTTCTGCTTTCAGCAGTCAGGCAATCCGGACTGTACGGTCAACATACCGTGAAAATGCAGGCTTTCTCTACAAATGACAGCCCGGCTCGTTATCCGCCGCCAATATTATTGACGCGTTAGACGAGTAAGTTACAATCCAACGTTTAAAGCAATAGATATCCATTAAAGGACAAGCTCATGGTAACGCTTCACACTACTTTTGGTGACATCAAAATCCAACTGAACGCGGAAAAAGCGCCAGAAACAAGTGCCAACTTCCTGCAGTACTGCCGTGACGGTTTTTACGACGGTACGCTGTTCCACCGCGTGATCGACGGTTTCATGATCCAGGGCGGCGGTATGGCGTCAGGCATGGTTGAGAAAGAAACGCGTGCACCTATCAAGAACGAAGCAAACAACGGTCTGAGCAACAAAGTCGGTACCATTGCAATGGCACGTACTATGGAGCCGCACTCTGCAAGTTCTCAGTTCTTCATCAACGTGAACGACAACAAATTCCTGGATTTCAAATCAGAAACACCAGACGGCTGGGGTTACTGTGTATTCGGTGAAGTGGTTGAAGGTATGGACGTTGTTAACAAGATCAAAGCTGTTGCAACAGGTAACTGGGGCTATGTTCACCAGGACGTACCGGTTGAAGAAGTCGCTATCAACGGCGTAACCATCGAAGAGTAATTCTTCATTCAGGGCGGCCTTATGCCGCCCTGCCTTCCTTTATTTATGACAACACTTTTTATTTCCGACCTTCATCTCAGTGCTGAACGGCCCGATATTACTGCCTGTTTTCTGCGTTTTATGGCGCAGGAGGCCCGCGGTATTGATGCGCTGTATGTGCTTGGCGATCTGTTTGAAATGTGGATTGGTGACGACGATGAATCGCCCTTCCACCAGCAGGTGAAACAGGCTTTCCGCGCACTGACCGACAGCGGAGTTCCCTGTTATTTCATCCACGGCAACCGGGATTTTCTGATCGGGCGCCGGTTCAGTGAAGAAACTGGGGTAACATTACTGCCGGAACACTCAGTGATTGACCTGTACGGTACCCCGACGCTAATCCTGCACGGTGATACCTTGTGCACCCTGGATGAGGGGTATCAGCGCTATCGTAAGAAAGTCCATAACCGCTTTATTCAGTGGTTGTTTTTCCGCCTGCCGTTGCGCTACCGCCAGCAAATTGGCCATAAGATGCGAAGTGGCAGCAGCCAGTCGAACCAGATGAAAAGCCAGGCGATCATGGATGTCACCCCCACCGAAGTGCTCAAAGCCATGAACCAGTATCAGGTCAGGCAGATGATTCACGGCCATACCCATCGTCCCGATGTTCATGACATTCTGGTACAGGGGCAACCTGCCCAGCGAATTGTGCTGGGGGATTGGTATGATCATGGCTCCGTGCTGGTTTGCACGCCGGAAGGCTGTGAACTTGAAACCCGGGACTTTCCGGCAGAACTCGCCACGCTGAGCACTCCGGCTTAACCGCATTTACGCAATACGGCCAACCAACAGAGTCACGGCAAACCGATACACGGCGATCAGTCACACGGTGAACAAGCACGCGGTGAATACCAAGCTACTGATTGAAAAATAAAAGGTACGCAATTGCGTACCTTTTATTTCTTGTGGCATGGCGATAGGTACGGTGACAGACCTGGTAGCCTGTAACTCAAAGATATTCAGTCTATCGAGCCTCTTCGGCCAAGCAGACAACTGATGCCTCTGGCTTTTACAAACCGAGCTCTTACTAACCGAGCTCCTCCGCACGGGCAGTCTGCACCGCTGCGTTCTCTTTCTTTACCGACGAGGTCGCTGCAGATGCCGTTGCGCCGAATTTTTCACTCGCCCAGGAACGGTACATAGTGAAAGAGGTATACATCACCACCCCAATCACCAACCAGGCCAGCAATTGCAGATCCAAAGACTTCACCATGTAAGCGGCAATCACCACCCCGATCGGACCGGTAATTGCCACCACCAGCGCAGCACGACTGTTGATTCGGTTGTTTCGGATAAAGCCACCAGCCGCGAAGAAGCTCAAAAATGCACATGAGCACATCATGATAGGAAAAGCTGCCAGCGGATGCATGCCCAGCAGATAAACCATGGTCATGCAGGGTGCATACAAACCAATGCCTACTGTCATCAGCGCACCGAAAAGAAAGTTACCAATCGCGGCCACCGCCAGTTTCCAGCCCGACAGCCCCAGAGCCGTACCGCCTAACGGAAACAACTCAAGCTGGCCAGCCAGCATCATTCCGGCTACTACCATCAGAGCGCCACACATAACGATGCGAATGATCTGGCGATCCCAGCCGGAAACCAACCTTGAGCCCATCGTCGCCCCGAAACACGCCGCCAGCACGAGCGTCACCAGCGTCATCGGGTCGACATCAACCGCGGTAAGAAAAATCAGAGACTGAACCACCGTTGCCATCACCGCCTGACAATTCATGGTGCCGGGCAGCAACTGATCGTCAATGAGGTTAAACTGCTTATAACCGGCGGTCTTGATAGCAAAACTACCGACCCCGAGGGTATCGCAGAAATTGGCAAAGCCTCCGATGAGGCCAATTGGGAGAATTTTGGTATGTGCTTCCTGCTTTTTGTTTTTGCGCCATGACTTTAAAAGCATGACCACAAAAATACATCCACCTACAAGCAATCCAGCTTGTATGACTGTGAATACCGTCATGAGTTACACATATAATTACAAAAAGGCGGGGATTATCTATTAAGATGAGAGGTATTTCCATGCCTGAGATCAGCAAGTGCTGGCTTTATAGGAAACGCTGTTTATACAGCTTAATTTTTGTCATACTACTACGCCGTGACACGATGGGCCGATATAATCATAAGCCTGCCCGGCAACACCTAGAATAAATCACGACTTAAAGCCTTTTGCCGTATCCATGAATTCGTATCTTGCAAGACAGCCTGTACTCAACCGAAACAAGGAAACCATCGGCTACGAACTATTGTTTCGGGATGGCCCTCAAAACTGTTTCCCTGATGTCGGAGATGAACAGGCAACCCATCGCTTACTGACAGATAATTTTCTGAGTGCCGGAACCAGTGAAGTCACCGCCGGAAAAATTGCGTTTATCAATTTTCCTCAGAGCAGCCTGATCAAACGCACACCGCTGATTTTCCCAAAACGCAGCTTCATTATTGAAGTGCTGGAAAGCTGCGAACCAAATGACGATCTCCTGCTTGCCATTCAGGAACTGCATCAGAAAGGCTACACTCTTGCTCTAGATGACTTCATTCCGACAGCAGAATGGAACCGCTTTCTGCCGTTTGTCCATATCATCAAATTTGATATTCGTGCCACCCCAATAGCCAAAGCCGGTTTCTTTATTCGACGCCATCGTGAGCAAGGCAGCAAGCTGCTGTTCCTGGCAGAAAAAGTAGAAACCTATGACGAATATCAGGCTGCCAAGCAGGCCGGATTTGATCTCTTTCAGGGCTTCTTTTTCAGTCGCCCGGAAATGGTCCAGCGTAAAACCCTGAATCCTTACGCCCTGACCACCTTACGGCTGTTTAGTGAAATCAGCCAACCCGTGGTGGATTTTGACAAAGTCGAACGGATCATTGCCTCTGATGTTTCCTTGTCATACAAGCTGTTGCACCACGTGAATTGTATGACTTACACCCGCGCGAAGCCGATCTCGTCGTTCAAGCAGGCGCTGGTCTATCTGGGCGAAGAAAAGCTGCGGCATTTCATCACATTCGTGGCTACTGCGCATGTCATGGAAGATAAGCCAATGTCGCTCTACCATCTTTCATTACAACGGGCCTGGTTCTGTGAAAGGCTCAGTATGAACTTCCCTGGCCAGATTGATAAAAATCAGGCATTTCTGACAGGGCTGTTTTCGTTGCTGGATTCCATCTTGGATCAGCCTATCGAAGTGCTGGTTGAACAACTGCCGTTGCCCGCCCAGGTACATCAGGCTCTGATCAAACAGCAGGGTCATCTGGGTGGAGTATTACGTCTGGTCAAAGCATATGATGAGGCCAACTGGCCTCAGGTGCAGCGTTTATGTCAGTTACTGGGGCTCGATGAATCAATCGTTGCAGAGCGCTATATGGAGTCATTAAAATGGTCGGCTGACTTTGAACAGAACATGCCGAAAAATTAATGTATCCACTAGATAAAGCGTGCCCTTGTGGCAGCCAGCGTCCGCTTCGGGAATGCTGCCACCCTATCCATGAAAATGCCTGTCTGGCAGAGCATCCTGAGCAACTCATGCGTGCCCGTTACAGCGCCCATGTCCTTGGCCTGGTTGATTTTGTCGTTGCCACCTATCACCCAAGCTGTGAAGCTGAGCAACACCGAGAGGCCATTGCAGAGTCAGTAAATACAACCTGGCTGGGGTTGGATGTACTACACAGTGAAATTGCCGATTCCGGCGAAGGCTTTGTTGAGTTTCAGGCCTTCTATCGTGATGGACAGGATGAGTACTGCCTGCATGAACGCTCTCGTTTTTTACGTGAAGACGTACAAAGCGCCAGCAACATGAGCCAGCAGCAGTGGTTCTACATAGACGGTGATTACCCGCAACAACATGAACCTGCCACTGAGCCAAAAGCTGCACCTGTGGTGAGTGACAAAGTGGGTCGCAACGACCCGTGTCCTTGTGGAAGCGGCAAAAAATTCAAGAAATGCTGCGGCTAATCCGCCTTCCGCTTTATTACTCTCGGCGAGCATTCGCCGGGAGCTGTGTGACTGCCCGCCTTACAGTTCACCACGGTTCGGTTGACTCGATGCCGCCGCTGTCTTGCATTCTGTACCAGCAGCCCTCTTATGCATAAAACCGTTAGGCTAATCCTCTTCTTTGGATGGATAAGGACGTATACTCTGACTGAGACATTTGCATCCATCTGGCGCATTACGCAACCAAATATGTTACCCGTCTGCAACGCAGGTCTATTTTTAACTGGATGTGGCCTCAGTCACCCTACAATCAAAAATGCGATTAACCCACTGTAATTGAATGTAAATATATTAGTTTTACTGCATGTTCATGTACTGCAGGCAAGCTGGTTTAGCTTTTCTCGCCCATTAGGAAAAATTACCACTCATTAACCTTCCGCCAGAAAATTTCATTTTTCCGTAAAATTGCTATTGCAAAACATCCTCAGCTTGGTTAGTGTGCTTGCTAAGCACAGCGTTAATAAAGATTTAAACAGAGTATATAATTATGCGTATCCAAATGGTTTCTCTACATCACCATCATCATCCTGACTAGTCTTTCAGGAGGATACGCCTCGCTCTGGAAGACGCAAAACTCTCTTCCAGCGGTCAGCGATACTACCCTATTCATGGACCCTCGGAAGAGCACTCTTCCGAGGGTTTTTTCGTTTTCGGATTCAAAAAAGTACAGGGATAAGCACCATGCAAACACAACGACTGAGAATTGCAATTCAAAAGAAAGGCCGACTGAGCAAAGAATGTCAGGAGCTGCTCAAACGCTGCGGCGTCAAATTCAACATGATGGGCGAGCGCCTGGTCGTACATTGTGAAAACATGCCAATCGACCTGTTGCTGGTTCGCGATGATGATATCCCTGGCCTGATTATGGATGGCGTGGTTGATTTAGGCGTGATTGGCGAAAACGAGCTGGAAGAAGTGAGCCTGGAACGCCTTGCCCGCAATGAGCCAGCTGATTATGTCAAACTGCGTCGTCTGGACTTTGGTGGCTGCCGCCTGTCTATCGCGATTGATAAAGACGCGGAGTATAAAGGGCCGCAGGATCTGAAAGGCAAGCGCATCGCCACAACTTATCCGCAGTTGGTAAAACGCTACATGGATAAGCAAGGTGTGCCATTCAGCACCTGTATGCTAAACGGCTCCGTGGAAGTTGCCCCACGCGCAGGTCTGGCCGATGCTATCTGCGACTTGGTATCAACCGGTGCCACGCTAGAAGCGAATGGCCTGAAAGAAGTGGAAGTGATTCTGCGCTCAAAAGCCGTACTGATTCAGCGCCAGGGCGAGTTCTCCGCCGACAAGCTGGCACTGATTGAGCGCCTGCTGACCCGTATGCAAGGGGTGATTCAGGCCAAAGAATCGAAGTACATCATGCTGCACGCTCCAACCGACCGTCTTGAGCAAATCAAAGACCTGCTGCCGGGTGCTGAAGACCCGACCGTGATGCCGCTGTCAAAAGACAAAACCAAGGTTGCCATTCACCTGGTCAGTGCCGAGAACCTGTTCTGGGAAACCATGGAACGCCTCAAAGAGCTGGGCGCCAGCTCCATTCTGGTACTGCCAATTGAAAAGATGATGGAGTAACACGATGAAAACTGTAGTCTGGCAATCTCTGAGCGATAACCAGCAGGAAAGCCTGCTTGAGCGCCCGGCCATCACAGATGGCCGCAACATCAGCCGTACCGTTTCCGATGTCATCGATGATGTCCGCCAGCGCGGTGATCAGGCCCTGCTCGAGCTGACTGAAAAGTTTGATGGTATTCGTCCCGCCTCGTTGAAAGTCAGTGCTGACGAGGTAAAAGCTGCATCATCGCGCCTCAGTGATGACATGAAAGCCGCACTGAAACAGGCTTACAAAAACATTGCCACCTTCCACAAAGCGCAGAAACCTGCAACGCTGCGGGTGGAAACCCAACCGGGTGTTGTCTGTGAGCAGATCACCCGCCCGATTCAGTCCGTTGGCCTGTACATTCCGGGCGGCAGCGCCCCTCTCCCATCAACCGTACTGATGCTGGGTGTACCGGCTCAAATTGCCGGTTGTCAAGAGGTGGTCCTGTGCTCGCCGCCGCCCATTGCTGATGAAATTCTGTATGTGGCTGAACTGTGTGGTATTACTGACATTTATAATGTCGGCGGCGCGCAGGCCATCGCGGCCATGGCCTATGGCACCCGAACCGTCACCAAGGTTGATAAAATTTTCGGCCCGGGTAACGCTTATGTAACTGAAGCCAAACGGCAAGTCAGCAATGACTTCCGCGGCGCGGCAATTGATATGCCGGCGGGCCCGTCTGAAGTGCTGGTGATTGCAGACAGCAGCGCTGACCCGGATTTTATCGCCGCGGATCTGCTCAGTCAGGCAGAACACGGGCCTGACTCTCAGGTTATTCTGGTCACTCCGGATCCGAGCATTGCCGATCGCACCGCTGATGCGATCCAGAAGCAGCTGAAAGCCCTGTCACGTGCCGATATTGCCCGTCAGGCTCTGGGTTCCAGTATCCTTATCGTCGCGGACAGTTTGACGCAATGTGTCTCTATCTCTAACCACTATGGTCCGGAGCACCTGATTGTACAAACCCGCCACCCGCGTGAGCTGGTTTCCCAGCTGACCAATGCCGGTTCTATTTTCCTCGGCAGCTGGTCACCGGAGTCGGTTGGCGATTATGCTTCAGGTACGAACCACGTATTGCCAACCTATGGCTATACCCGAACCTATTCCAGCCTGGGACTGGCTGATTTCAGCAAACGCATGACGGTGCAGGAGCTCACTGCCGAAGGACTGGCTGAGTTAGCCCCGACCGTCGTCACCATTGCTGAAGCGGAAGGACTGGATGCCCACAAACGAGCCGTTACAATTCGGGTCGAAAAACTAACCGCCCAATCACAACGCATTAAATAACGAGGCAAATTATGAGTATTGAACAACTGGCGCGAAAAACAGTACGTGAGCTGACACCCTATCAGTCAGCCCGGCGCCTGGGCGGAAGCGGAGACATCTGGCTCAATGCCAACGAGTCCCCATTTGCAAATGAGTACAACATCCAGTGCGCTCGCCTCAACCGCTACAGCACCTGCCAACCGGTTGAACTGATTGAAGCTTATGCGGATTACGCCGGCGTCCGTGCCGATCAGGTACTGACTTCACGCGGGGCTGATGAAGGGATTGAGCTACTGATCCGCACTTTTTGTGAGCCGAACAAAGACAGCATTCTGTACTGCCCGCCAACCTACGGGATGTACGCCATCAGCGCCGAAACTTTCGATATTGAGCGCAAAGTGGTGCCACTGACAGCCGACTGGCAACTCGATATGCCAGCCATCACGGCCAACCTGGATGGGGTGAAGCTGGTTTTCGCCTGCAGCCCGAATAACCCGACCGGCAACCTGCTTAACCGCAATGATCTCGAAGCGCTGCTGGATAAAACGGCCGGTAAAGCCCTGGTCGTGGTCGACGAAGCCTATATCGATTTCTGCCCGGAAGCGACCATGGCGAACCTGCTGGATCAATACCCGAATCTGGTCATTCTGCGCACCCTCTCCAAAGCCTTTGCTCTGGCCGGACTGCGCTGTGGTTTCACCCTGGCGAACCCGGATGTCATTCAGCTGCTGCTAAAAGTCATTGCGCCTTACCCGGTGCCGGTGCCGGTCACGGACATTGCAGTGCAGGCGCTCTCCCCGGCGGGTCGCGCCAAAACCAAATTCCAGGTTCTGGATTTAAGCGCCAACCGCGCGTACCTGCAAGCTGGACTGAGCATGCTAAGCGGCGTTACCGTCTATGAAGGATACGGCAACTACCTGCTGGTCAAGTTCCCGGATGCCGACAGCCTGTTTAACGCCCTGTGGGAGCACGGCATTATTTTGCGTCGTTCGCCGATTGAAAACTGTATTCGCATCAGTATCGGCAACCGGGATGAGTGTGAGAAAACCCTGGCATTTATCCGGAAACAGCTAGAACAGAATTAATTCAGTAAGGACAGCACTGTGAGCAAGCAAAAAATCTTATTTATCGACCGCGACGGCACCCTCATCGTCGAACCGCCCATTGATTTTCAGGTTGATCGGCTGGACAAGCTGGCCCTTGAGCCTTTCGTGATCCCGGCTTTGCTGAAGCTACAGGAGGCCGGATACAAACTGGTGATGGTCACCAATCAGGACGGCCTAGGGACTGACAGCTACCCGCAAGCTGACTTCGATGCGCCACACAACATGATGATGGCGATTTTCGAATCACAGGGTATCCGGTTTGACGATGTTCTGATCTGCCCTCACTTTGAAGCGGATAATTGCAGTTGTCGTAAACCTAAGCTGGGGCTGGTGAAAACCTACCTGCAGCAAGGTCGGGTCGACTTTGCTCACTCTGCCGTGATTGGCGATCGTCAGACTGACCTGCAACTGGCTGAAAATATGGCAGTGCGAGGTATTCAGTACCACCCACAAACCATGGGCTGGCAGCAGATCGTCAAAGATCTCACAACACAACCGCGCATCGCCGAGGTCGTTCGCACAACCAAAGAAACCGATATCCGGGTTAAGGTGAATCTGGATGAGACCGGCGGCAACCAGATCTCCACCGGGATGGGGTTCTTTGATCACATGCTGGATCAGATTGCGACTCACGGGGGATTCCGTCTCGAACTGAATGTCGAAGGTGACCTGCACATTGACGATCACCACAGCGTGGAAGATACCGCACTGGCGTTGGGTGAAGCGCTGAAAAAAGCACTGGGCGACAAACGCGGGATTGGTCGCTTTGGCTTCAGCCTACCGATGGATGAGTGTCTGGCACAATGCGCGTTGGACTTATCCGGCCGACCGTACCTGAAATTCGAAGCAACCTTCAGCCGCGATAAAGTCGGCGATCTGTCCACGGAAATGGTATCCCACTTTTTCCGCTCGCTGACCGATACGCTGGCCTGCACCCTGCACCTGTCGTCGGAAGGCAATAACGACCACCACATTGTGGAGAGCCTGTTTAAAGCATTTGGCCGTACTCTGCGCCAGGCCATTCGGGTGGAAGGTAATGAGCTGCCCAGCAGCAAAGGAGTGCTGTAATGACAGGGAAAAACCAACAAGTCGTCATTATTGATACCGGATGTGCCAATGTGTCATCAGTGCGCTTTGCCATTGAACGCCTCGGTTATACCGTCACTGTCAGCAAAGATCCTGACGTCGTGCTTGCTGCCGACAAACTGTTTCTTCCCGGAGTGGGAACAGCCAGCGAAGCCATGAAAAACCTGCGCGAGCGTGATTTGATCGAGCTGGTCAAACAAGTCGACAAGCCGCTGCTGGGCATTTGCCTCGGGATGCAGCTGCTGGGAGAAGTGTCTGAAGAACAAGGCCAGAACGGCAAAGAGCTGGTGCCATGTCTGGGGCTGTGTGAAGCCCCGGTCAGAAAAATGGAAACCGGTGCGTTGCCACTGCCTCACATGGGCTGGAATACGATTTCCCCGGAAGCCGACCACCCGCTGTTTAAAGACATTCCGGATGGCAACTACTTTTACTTCGTGCACAGCTACGCCATGCCAGTGTTTGAGCAACCGGGAGGGCGCACAATTGCCCGTTGCGAATATGGCCAGCCGTTCACTGCGGCAGTGCAAAGCGGCAATTATTACGGGGTCCAGTTCCATCCGGAACGATCCAGTAAGGCCGGTGCACAACTGATTAAAAACTTTCTTGAAATGTAAGGGCGACAAGGACTGGTTATGATTATTCCCGCATTAGATTTGATTGAAGGCCAGGTAGTCCGCCTGTTTCAGGGAGACTATGGCAAAGTAACTGAATACAAGGTTAACCCCGCAGAACAGTTTCAGGCTTACTACCAGGCTGGTGCCACCTGGCTGCACCTCGTGGATTTGACCGGAGCCAAAGATACCTCTGCCCGACAGCTCAACCTCATCCAACAACTGCTGGCCAGCACCCCGGCCAATATTCAGATTGGCGGTGGCGTCCGGACCGAACAGGACGTGGCCAATCTGCTTGCGGCCGGTGCCCAACGCGTGGTCATCGGTTCAACGGCAGTCAAGCAACCAGAGCTGGTCAAAGGCTGGATCGAAACCTACGGCCCGGAACGCATAGTTCTGGCGCTGGATGTAAACATTGACCACAACGGCCAGCGCAACGTTGCGGTATCTGGCTGGCAGGAAGATTCCGGCGTGACGATTGAAGCACTTCTGGAAGACTTCCTGACTGTCGGCCTGAAACATGTCCTGTGCACGGATATTTCCCGCGATGGCACGCTGGCAGGCTCCAATGTCGAGCTATACCGGGATCTGTGCACGAGTTACCCGGATATCCGGTTCCAGTCATCCGGCGGAATCGGCTCGCTGGACGACATTGCTGCGCTGAAAGGCACCGGGGTTGCCGGGGTCATCGTCGGCCGGGCACTGCTGGATGGCAAATTCACCGCCGAGCAGGCTTTCGCCTGCTGGAATGACTAGACCGGGGAGAGACAGAAATGCTGGCAAAACGAATTATTCCTTGTCTTGACGTGCGTGACGGCCAGGTGGTCAAAGGCGTACAGTTTCGCAATCACGAAATCATTGGCGATATCGTACCGTTAGCCAAACGCTATGCCGAAGAAGGTGCCGATGAATTGGTGTTTTATGATATTACCGCGTCCAGTGATGGCCGGGTGGTAGATAAAAGCTGGGTTGCCCGGGTAGCAGAAGTGATTGATATTCCCTTCTGTGTCGCCGGAGGCATTAAATCGGCCGAAGACGCCAGCCGGATTTTGCAATACGGCGCAGACAAAGTCTCGATTAACTCACCGGCGCTGGCCAACCCGCAACTGATCACCGATCTGGCCGATAAATTCGGGGTGCAATGCATTGTGGTCGGGATTGATTCCTACTTTGATGCCACTACCGGAAAGTACCAGGTGTACCAGTTCACCGGTGATGAAAGCCGTACTCAGGCGACGCAATGGGAAACGAAGGACTGGGTACAGGAAGTTCAGCGGCGCGGTGCCGGAGAAATTGTCCTGAATATGATGAATCAGGACGGCGTTCGCAACGGCTACGATCTGACCCAGCTGAACATGGTCCGTGAAGTGTGCCACGTTCCACTTATCGCATCCGGCGGGGCCGGTGAGATGAGCCACTTTGCCGATGCTTTCAAACAGGCGAATGTCGACGGCGCTCTGGCGGCTTCGGTCTTCCACAAGCAAATCATCAATATCGGCGAATTAAAGCAATACCTGAAACAGAATAACGTGGAGGTCCGGGTATGAGTCTGAGCAGTAAAATTAACTGGGAAAAAGTCAACGGCCTGATCCCGGCGATCATTCAGGATCACACCAGCGGTCAGGTGCTGATGCTGGGCTACATGAACGACGAAGCGCTAACCAAAACGCTGGCGTCCAATCAGGTAACGTTCTGGTCACGGTCGAAAAATCGCCTGTGGACCAAAGGAGAAACGTCCGGCAATGTACTGAATCTGAAAAGTATCCGCCTCGATTGCGATCAGGATACGCTGTTGATACAGGTCGCGCCGGTTGGGCCAACCTGCCACCTGGGCACCACCACCTGTTTTGATACCGATGCATCTGGTGAAGAACAGACTGAACAACCGGCCCTGGTGTTTCTTCATCAACTTGAGCAGGTCCTGGCTGCTCGTAAAGGTGCCGATCCTGAGTCGTCCTACACTGCCAGCCTCTACGCGCGTGGCACCAAGCGGATTTCGCAGAAGGTGGGAGAAGAAGGTGTTGAAGTCGCGCTTGCGGCAACGTCGGGTGACAAGGCGGAGCTAGTGAATGAGTCGGCCGATCTGATTTACCACCTACTGGTGTTACTTCAGGATCAGGGGCTGTCACTGGCAGACATTACCCAGCGTCTTCAAGAGCGTCATAAATAACCGCACCGCTATTGAAGCCAAACATTTAAACCTAGCGCTTAAACAGAGCGGTTAAATAAAGCAATTAAATAAACCGTTTAAAGAGTACCTAAGCAAATCGAATAAAACAAAAGCCCGGCTCTACAGGCCGGGCTTTATTATTCATTCATGCGTCCACCATGCCGGACAAAGCTATGCTGAAAAACCAACTTCAGCGGACATATCCGACACAGCGCAAGGGCAACGTTATTTTTCGAGCGCGTCTTTGTAGTGAGTACGACACACCGAGACATAACGTTCATTGCCGCCAATCACGACCTGATCACCATCAGCAATTGCATTGCCGTGCTCATCCTGACGAATCACCATATTGGCTTTACGGCCGCAGTGGCAGATTGTTTTGAGTTCAACCAGTTTGTCAGCCCAGGCCAGCAGATAGCGGCTGCCCTCAAACAATTCACCGCGGAAATCTGTCCGTAAGCC
Organism: Photobacterium sp. GSS17; assembly: GCF_028621875.1. NCBI lineage: Bacteria > Pseudomonadati > Pseudomonadota > Gammaproteobacteria > Vibrionales > Vibrionaceae > Photobacterium > Photobacterium sp. GSS17. The sequence continues at coordinate 2,544,140 of NZ_CP117517.1, forward strand.
ATAGCACAGCACCGGAATATGCAGCTTATCGACCACTTCTGTCAGTTGGTAAACTTGCTCTTTCGTCAAAAACTGACATTCATCAACCAGCACACAATCCAGCTTCTGCGTCGCATTCATATCCTGCAAACGCGCATACAGATCGTCCGTCACGGAAAATAGCTCAGCATCTTCCTGCAGACCAATACGTGAACTGACTTTCCCCTTCCCGTAACGGTCGTCAATTGCCGCAGTAAAAATAACCGGCGTCATCCCACGCTCACGGTAATTAAACGATGACTGCAACAAGGTGGTAGATTTACCCGCATTCATTGCCGAGTAATAGAAGTACATCTGAGCCATTAAGTAAGCTTCTCTGATTATCTTTAGAATGGTAAGAAAAAACTGGCGAGATGCTACAGAAATCCCAGCCAAATTAAAAGGAGCTGTGTCACCCGTTGCCAGATCGCTTGTGTCATCCGGATCAGAGCAACTGCCACAAACCGCCAAAAAGAAAGCCTGCACATGGCAGGCTTTTCATTACAGTATAAGGACTTAGCGTTCAAGCTTAACGCTGAACCTAAGAGATTGTTCAGGCTTTCGCGGCCAACTCACTAGGACGGCGAGACAACCAGGACAGGATCGCACACACCACCACAAACATAACAGTTGCGCTCATGAACGACACCGCCAGTGAGCTGGTGAAACCCAGTACCAGGAAGCCCACTGTCGATACCACAGCGACAGCCAGCGCATACGGCAGCTGCGTTGACACGTGGTCAATGTGATGACAACGCGCACCAGTAGACGACAGAATAGTGGTATCTGAAATCGGTGAACAGTGATCACCAAACACCGAGCCTGCCAGTACAGCACCCAGCATCGGCAGCATCAGCATAATGTCAGTTGCCGCAGCCAGATCACCGGCGATTGGAAGCATGATACCGAATGTTCCCCAAGAGGTACCGGTTGAGAACGCCATCAGCCCTGCCAGCAGGAACAGGATCGCAGGCAGGAACATCGGATTGATGCTGCCTTCAACCAGGGTCGACAGGTATTTACCGGTCGCCATATCGCTGATCACACTACCAATGCTCCAGGCGAACAGCAGGATCAGAATCGCACCAAACATTGACTTAGCACCAATCCACAGCGTGGAAACTACTTCACCGGCAGGAATACGCTGACGCAGCACTGGAATCATGGCAGCCGCCAGGCCGATTAGCCCACCGTATACCAGAGAGGCACCCACATCGGTATTTTCAAACGCGCCCAGAACATCAAAGGCTTTACCGCCTGCCAGCAGCGCCTGATAACCAGTGAAAATCATAAAGAAGAACGTTGCCACGATCAGAGCCACAATCGGCATCACCAGATCGCCTACGCGGCCGTGCTCACTTTCCTGAATTTCCAGTTCATCGTTCAGGTCTTTCGCCAGGGTGTCATCATCCCCTTCATCAAAGCCGCGGCAATGGCTTGCTTCCAGCTCGTGTTTTTTCATTGAGCCGATATCCAGCTGGAACCAGGCAACAACAAATACCATCAGCAGGGCGAAAATCGCATAGAAGTTCATCGGGGCCAGTTGCAGGAATGCCCCCAGAGGTGTGTATTCAGTGACACCGTGTGTCACCAGAATGCCGCCGATAAGCGTGATAATGTAAGCCCCCCAGCTAGAGGCCGGCATCAGCACACACATTGGCGCAGCAGTTGAATCAAGAATATAAGCCAGCTTGGCACGGGACACATAAAAACGGTCCGTGACCGGGCGAGAAATTGAACCGACAGCCAGGCTATTAAAATAGTCGTCTACAAAAATGAATACGCCCAGAAATGCAGCCAGTAGTTTTGCGCCACGCTTACTTTTAATTTTCGTTTGTGCCCACTCAGCGAACGCACGGGTTCCCCCGGACAGGGTCAACAAAGCGGTAGTCATACCCAGCAACACCAGAAACGCGACAATGCTCATATTCCAGGTGTTAATGCCGCCGTCCTCAATGAATAATCCCTTTACAGTGTTGCCGATATATCCGGCCATTCCCGTAACGGAATAATCATTTAGCAATAAGGCACCAAGCAGAATACCTACGCCCAGAGACAACAAGACGCGACGCGTCGCAATAGCCAGGCCCAGTGCCACCAGCGGGGGCAACACAGACACAGCGGAGTGTGAAAAATCTACAATATTCATGATCTCTACTACAACCGATCTTGGTTGGAGATCTACTGCTGGCCACGTTTTAAAAACGTGAAAAATGAGTGAAAGAAAGAGAGGTGCCCCTTTTCCGACTCCACAGTAGCGCTCCATAGTTAATGTAATTATATACTATGGCAGTGTTGCCTCTATTCGATGACAACCCCAGCGAGCAGGCATGATGGCCCTCTCTCACTTCGGCACCGGCTCCTTTTGCAAGCCCTCATCGGAATCACCCTCCGACTTGCTACTGATAGACGATGCGCCTCTACCCTTGGTCAAGGTATAGTCGATTCTACGGCTTTAAGATCTGATTGCAACAACTTGAAGTGAAAAAATTAACATTAATAGTGAATAGTCTTGCCTGAGTGATTAAAAAACCACCACCCCAGGCAAACCGATATTAAGCCAGCTTATATGAAACTCATTCCGTTTTATTAAATTGGTCACTTATCCCCTGCCACAATGTTAATTCCTGTCGCTGTTAATCCCATTATTAAGAATGGTTAATTACTTAAGTTAACATGCCGATAATAAGCGCAAAATTATTTATATTCAGGCTCATAATAACCATTTTAGTTATTGCAATTATTGATTTAAGACTGCTAATATTATTTTCATAGTATTACTCCAACAGGAAATAAAAATGTCTGATGCAATGAAAGTGCTATTAAACCTCCGAAGCCTGCGTGCCCTATCTCGTGAATATTCTCTGGAGCAACTTCAGGAAGCGCTGGAAAAGCTTCAAACAATCGTTACTGAGCGTGAAGAAGCAGAAGCTGAAGAGCGTGCAAAAGAAGAAGAACGCATGGAGAAACTGACTCAATACCGTGACATGCTAATTGCTGACGGTATCGATCCAGAAGAACTGCTTGCCGCTATCAGCAAAGCACCTAAAAAACGTGCTCAGCGTCCAGCGAAATACCGTTTCATTGATGAAAACGGTGATGAGAAAACCTGGACAGGCCAAGGCCGTACACCAAGCGCACTGAAAAAAGCGCTGGATGAAGGTAAATCTCTGGAAGATTTTGAGATCTAATCTCCTACCTCTGAATCTTATAAAAACCCGGTTTTATACCGGGTTTTTTCTTACCCGCAACATAATCATAAGCTATTGAAAATAAATAAAATAATAAAATCCGGATTACTTATAGAGTATTTACTTTACCTTGAGATGTCCCGCTGAAAGATTTTCATTTATTCATAATTTATAGTTACCATCACATTTTTGCTTATTTCAACTCGCCACTGTCACTATTCTAAATACCCGTCACTGAATATAGCGCTATCGCGTTATTCGATGCTTCATCGGCCAAAGATAATGGAAATATTTTGCTTGTGGTCTGTCCGCTGAAATGTACAAAAAAGCCAGACGTTAAAGTCTGGCTTTCCATTCATTTCACCAAGCAATATTTAGCGAATACTGTCTGCCAAATAACTCACAGCCAATGCAAAATAGTGAGACCGATTCCATTTTAATAGTGACTGATAATTGCCATACACCAAATATGCCCTTCCACGATTATCATCAGGTTGAATAAGCCATGCATCAATCGCAGTATCTGGTAAATCCTGCCCATTCATACGGCGTACACCCAACTTCTGCCACTCAGACAACGAACGGCCTTTCTCTGGCTGAACACCCAGCAATGTGGCATCAATGTTATCCGGAATCGAAACTTGTCGGCCCCAGGTATATTCATCATTCCAGCCGGCTTCATGCAGATAATTCGCCGCAGAAGCAAAAACATCGTCTTTGGTTTGCCAGATATCCGCCTTGCCGTCATTATTTCCGTCACGGGCATAAGCCAGGAAAGAAGTTGGCATGAACTGAGGTTGTCCCATTGCCCCGGCCCAGGATCCTTTCATTTCTTTGGCGGTAATATGGCCGGCATCGATAATTTCCAGCGCCGCCATCACCTGATTACGGAAAAAGGCTTCACGACGACCTTCATAAGCCAGCGTCGTTAACGCTTCAACCACATTGTAATTGCCCGTCAGGCGACCGAAATTACTTTCAACACCCCACAGGGCAACCACAAACCGCGGCTGGACACCATATTGCTGACCAATTCGATCCAGTACCGCTTTATGCTCCTGATAAAGCTGGTTCGCTTGTTTCTTTTTCCATTCCGGAACGGCACGCGGCAGGTATTCATCCAGCGTCAACTTACGCTCAGGCTGATTTTTATCTGCTTTAACGGCACGCTCAATAAATGTAATACCATCAAACGCTGATTGAATGGTCTGCTCCGAAATGCCTTTTTCCCGCGCTTCGGTTTTCAGTACATTTACATAGGCATCGAAACCTTCATCCGCGGCCATCACCGCCGATGACATTCCTAAGCCCAGGGCCACCAGGGCCGTGATCAATTGCTTACGCATAAACTATTCCTGAGATGGTGAAGCGGCTTTCTTTGCTGCTTTATATTCTTCCAGTAAATTCGTCACCGGCGGCGGAACCTGCAGATAAAACCCTTTTTCCAGCAGTTCACTTTTCACTTTTTCAATATCGGCCAATGCCAGTTTCTTCCGGTCGCCAATTTTCAGGACCATGACAAACTGTGGTGTGCCAAAAGTGCTCAGCAGCGCTTCAGGCACCGCAGAGAAATCGTCTTTCTTATTGATGTAGAGATAAGTGTTGTCTTTCTTTGGGCTTTTATAAATTGCACACAACATGCTGATAGAACCTTTTGATAAAACTGACTCAGTATCAGACCACAACATCGCGACTTCTCTCCCTCCGGAACCCACAGCCCACGGGGGATGCGACGCCTGTCTGAATTTACAACGCTAAAGCAAGGATAGCTTGCTGATATACGGTTTGGAATATAACATGCAAGGTACTAAAGAGATAACGAACCTGAACGGCTAATTTAGCGACAGTCAGCTAGACAAATGACAAAAGTAGCAGAACTCAAGGGAGGCTCTTTCACCCTCTCTGCCCTTCACCTGGTGGACGGCGACATCCATAAGGCTGCCGACTTTCTGAAACAGAAAGTAGAGCAGGCTCCTCATTTTTTTGCATCCGCCCCCGTAGTTATCGATGTCAGCCAGGCTGGCGATTCCATCGATTTCTCACTGCTGAAAAATAAAGTCAGCGAAGCCGGTGTGATTCCGGTCGGCATCAGCGGATGCAAAGCGACCCGGCTCCAGGAGAAAGCCAAAGCAGCAGGATTTGCGATCATGAATGCTGCGCGTCAGGCCAAGGCGGCAGAGCCGGTTATGGCCCCTACTCGCATCATTCGCACCCCGGTTCGGTCAGGCCAGCAGATTTATGCTAAGAATTGTGATCTTGTCATCATGAATCATGTCAGTGCGGGCGCGGAAGTCATTGCCGACGGCTGCATTCACATCTACGGTACATTGAGGGGACGCGCAATAGCCGGTGCCAGCGGGCAACAGGAAGCGCAAATCTTTTGTCACAACCTGCAACCTGAGCTGATTTCAATTGCGGGTAACTATTGGCTGAGCGACAACATCCAGGAAGATTTCTGGGGGCAAAATGTCGTTATCTCGCTGAACGAAAATAATTTGAACATAGAGCACCTGGCTCTATAGCGTTTAATAAGGAATCAAGAATGGCACGAATCATCGTGGTAACCTCTGGTAAGGGTGGCGTTGGTAAGACGACCTCTAGTGCAGCTATCGCATCGGGCCTTGCTCTGAGCGGCAAGAAAACAGCAGTGATCGATTTCGATATCGGCCTGCGGAATCTTGACCTTATCATGGGCTGTGAGCGTCGTGTGGTGTATGACTTTGTTAATGTCATTAACGGTGAAGCCAATCTGAATCAGGCGCTGATTAAAGATAAGCGTGTTGAAAATCTATATGTTCTGCCTGCTTCACAAACCCGTGACAAAGATGCTCTGGCTCGTGAAGGTGTTGAGCGCGTCCTGAAAGATCTGGATGAGATGGGTTTTGAATTCATTATCTGTGACTCACCAGCGGGTATTGAGTCCGGTGCGCTGATGGCTCTGTATTTCGCAGATGAAGCGATTGTAACAACAAACCCTGAGGTCTCATCCGTGCGTGACTCCGACCGTATCCTGGGTATCCTGGATTCGAAATCACGTCGTGCTGAGCAAGCCGAGTCTCCGGTTAAAACTCACCTGCTGCTAACACGTTACAACCCTGCCCGCGTGACACTGGGTGAGATGCTAAGCGTGACTGACGTGGAAGAAATTCTGCATATCCCGCTGCTGGGTGTGATCCCTGAAAGCCAAGCTGTACTGAATGCCTCCAACAAAGGTGAACCGGTGATCTTCGATACAGACTCTGATGCCGGTTTGGCATACCAGGACACAGTTGCTCGTTTGTTGGGTGAAGAGCGTCCATTCCGCTTCCTTGAAGAAGAGAAGAAAGGTTTCCTGAAACGTCTATTCGGAGGGTAAAGACATTATGGCACTGTTAGAATTCTTCCGCCCCAAGAGGACAACAACGGCCAGCGTCGCCAAAGAGCGCTTGCAGATTATTGTTGCGGAGCGCCGTTCAGCCGATCAAAGTACACCAAGCTACCTCCCGCAGCTTAAGCAGGACATTCTGGAAGTGATTCGCAAGTACGTTGCGATTAGCCCGGATCAGGTAACGGTTAATCTCGATCAGAAAGAAGAAGATCTCTCTGTTCTGGAGCTTAACGTCACGTTACCGGACGAAGACAAGTAAAAGATTGAAGATATAAAAAAGCCCCTTTATGGGGCTTTTTTGTGGATGCTAAATACTGATTATCTTTATAACCGAGGTGTCTTACACAGTTTTCAGCAATGGCAAAACACGCTCTTCAAACAGTGGCTTACGCCAGCTTTTCAGCATTTCCGGCAGGTTATCTTGCGGACACTGTTTTTTCCACGCCCAGTTGATTAGCTGGTTAATCTGTTTCTTCGACGCCAGAAATTCACTCATCAGCCCGGTTTCTGCAGCAACCGCATTGACGACATCTTTAATCTCTTTAACCCGCTGCTTGTACCCCGGTAGATCCACTAATCGGACAATCTTTTCCGGATACTCCGCCGGTGACATGCGCTCGACTTCATTCACCAGTGAAATCAGGCGATTACCATGACGCTGGATTTCCATATTATCGAAGCCTTCTTTATCCATCACAGCTTTCGACTTGATTTCAAAGCGAGCCAGCTTCCACAAGTTCAGCTCTTTTAGTACGAAGTTCAACGCAAGATCGCGTTTCCTGGCTTCAAGAATTCGCCATTTTGCTACTTTTTGCAGGATAGCCAATTGTCTCGGGTTAAGCTGCCATGCATTTTTCACATCCAGGTAAGCCATATCAGGGTCAACGGTTCTCATCCGTTTAAGTACCTGTGCGGCACATTCCTGCTCCAGCGCCTCAGACCAGTCTTTTGCTTCCACCAGCGGCAGCAACTTATCAAACAGGGGCTTTAGGTAATACACGTCAGCCGCAGCGTAATCGAGCTGGCGATCGGTCAGCGGACGGGCCAGCCAGTTCGTGCGGGCTTCACCTTTGTCCAGTTCCACCCCGAGAAAATCTTTTACCAGTGTCCCGAAACCGGCAGAGACCCCGTATCCCAGAAATGCAGCCATCACCTGAGTATCGATCATAGGCACCGGCATGGTGCCTGCGTAGTACTGGAAAACTTCCAGATCTTCACCGCACGCGTGCAGTACTTTGGTCACCGACTGATCACGCAGCAGCTCCCACAACGGCTCCAGGTTGTCGATCTCCAGCGGATCAATCAGCGCAAGGGTTTCGCCGTCATACAATTGCACCAGTCCCAGTTTTGGGTACAGGGTTCGGGTCCGGACAAACTCAGTGTCCAGCATGACAGCCTTCTGGTTTCGCGCCTGAAGGCAAACAGTTTCCAGGCGCGTGGCACTGGTAATTACTTCAAAATTCACAATTTTCCTACCAACAAAATGCCGGCTTACGCCGGCATTGGATTCGTTTTCGTCCGTCAGGCTTGCTGAGCAACCTGCTTATCGGATTCTTCCCGCAAGGCGCGGCGCAGAATCTTGCCGACATTGGTTTTCGGCAGTTCATCACGGAACTCGACAATTTTCGGTACTTTATAGCCGGTCAGATGCTCCCGACAATGGCTGAGCAATTCTTCACGGGTCAGGCTGGCATCTCGCTTCACAACGCAGATTTTCACCACCTCACCGGACACCTCATGCGGCTGACCGATTGCAGCCACTTCCAGCACTTTACTGTTCAGTGCGACCACATCTTCGATTTCATTCGGGTACACGTTAAAGCCGGACACCAGAATCATATCTTTCTTACGATCAACAATGTGCAGGAAACCTTCGTCATCAAAACGCACAATATCACCGGTCGACAGCCAACCGTCATCCGACAGCACTTCTTTGGTCGCTTCCGGACGCTGCCAGTATCCCTGCATCACCTGTGGGCCACGGACCTGCAGTTCACCTGTCTGGTCGTTACCCAGTACATTGCCTTCATCATCAACAATACGTACTTCTGTTGACGGTACTGGCAGACCGATAGAGCCATTATAGTCGACCAAATCATAAGGGTAAGCCGCCACCAGTGGTGAACACTCAGTCAGACCATACCCTTCTAGCAAGTAATTGCCTGTGATCTGCTTCCATTTTTCAGCAACGGCACGCTGTACAGCCATGCCTCCGCCGACCGACAAGCGCAGATTACTGAAGTCGATTTCGTGGAAATCTTCGTTATTTACCAAAGCGTTAAACAAGGTGTTCACGCCGGTAATCGCCGTGAACGGGTAGCGCTGCAATTCTTTCACAAACGTCGGAATGTCACGCGGGTTGGTGATCATCAGGTTACGTCCGCCCATTTCAATAAACAGCAGGCAGTTCACCGTCAGTGCAAACACGTGATAAAGCGGCAACGCGGTCACAATCAGCTCGCGGCCTTCCGTCAGGACCGGGCTATAGGCCCCTTTCGCCTGCATAACGTTTGCCAGCATGTTGCGGTGAGTCAGTATCGCCCCTTTCGCAACTCCGGTGGTACCACCGGTATATTGCAGGAATGCCGTATCTTCACCGGACATAAATGGCTTCACATACTGCATGCGGCGGCCTTTGCGCAGCGCCATGCGCATAGATGTCGCGTGTGGCAAATGATACTTAGGCACCATCTTCTTGATGTACTTCACGATGAAGTTCACCAATGTCCCTTTCGGTCGGGACAACTGATCCCCCAGGCTGGTCAGTACAACGTGCTGCACTCCGGTATTTTTCACAATACTTTCAAGCGTGTGCGCGAAGTTTGACACGATAACAATGGCTTTGGCACCGGAGTCATTCAACTGATGCTCAAGTTCGCGCGGCGTGTACAGTGGGTTAACGTTCACCACCACACAACCAGCACGTAAAATACCGAACAGTGCAATCGGGTACTGCAGCAGGTTTGGCATCATGACCGCCACGCGATCACCTTTTTGCAGATTGAGTTCATTCTGCAGATAGGCAGCAAATGCCCGGCTACGCTCTTCCAATTTACGGAAGGTCATGACCTGACCCATGTTGATAAACGCAGTCTGATCGGCATACTTCTGAACAGACTGCTCAAACATTTCGACTAACGACGGATACTGATCCGGGTTAATTTCTGCCGGTACATCTGCCGGATAGCGGTTAAGCCAAACCTTATCCACTTTGCACTCTCCTTATCGATTCTGGCGCGAGGCCAATGCTGTGCTGTAGGGAAAATCAAACATCTGTTTACACCGCATTACAGCACAAGTAACAACTAATTAACACCAACTTGTCAGACCAGTGTTTTGAATTTTGACGCGAACGACACTATATGTTCAACGGTTGCCCGAGGGCTTTCGAGGTGGCAATGATGCCCCCCGCTTACCCGGGTCTGGCTCAGGTTCTGCCACTGCTGCTGTTGCTCTGACGTCAGCTGCAGGCTTTGATAACCCTGCTCACCAATAATGGATAGCACCGGACAGCTGACCGCAGCCCGCATCGCCAGGCTATGCCCATCCGCCATGCGATACAACGAATCGCAACGCAGCCGCGGATCATGGCGCCAGTACCAGCGGGAATCCTGACAATACGTCGCCCGCTCCACCAGCGGAATAACTTGCTCGGGAGTTAACGCATTCACCTCACACCGTAATGTGACTGCCTGATCGAAAGAGGTCATCCCCCGTCGGACGGACGCACGTTTACGGTATCGCTCCCGACTGAGAATCCCGTCTCGCAGTCGCGTCGCGGCATGCTCAGGAGGCTCGGATAATGGCCCCAGCCCTTCAATCAATATCATGGATGCAACCCGCTCAGGAAAAGCGGCCGCATAACAGGTACTGACCAGCGCCCCCAGAGAATGTCCCAGTAAATGCACACGACTAACCGGCAAGAGACTCAATAACTGCGCCAAATCGTCTACGTAGTCGACAAAATGGTAGAAGTTACCGTCAGGTCTCGCCTGAGACAGTCCATGCCCGGGCCAGTCAATTGCCAGCAGGTGGAAATGATCCGCCAGCGGCTCAAACAAAGGTGTGAAACTGGCCGCATTGTCCTGCCAGCCATGCAGCATCACCAACACCGGTTTATCCGGTGTCAAACAGTGCGTGTCCTCCGGCCAGGCTTGCGGGTCAGTTATGACCTGATTGCCCGGCGAGCACGAACAAAGTCCGGCCAGACGTAACGCATCCAGCTGAAACGTAATACTTTCCATCGTGAAATGTGTCATGAGTTCCATTCGCAGTATGTTTTGCCGTGTTTTGCCCAGTGCTTTAGTGGGTAACACGCTCCCGAATTTCACCGCGGGTGTATCCGTCCCGGATCCACACCGGCGGGCAATAGGCACCAACGCAATGGGAAAAGCGATCAAAGTCATCCAGCCAGACTTCCTGTTTCACCTGCCAGAGCTGGACTCCGGAGGCTTTCACGACCGGATAAAGGTAGGGATAATCTCCCACCTGCCCGGATTCCGTTCCGCTTACCCGACCGGCAACCGTAATCAGACGTCCCGGCTGATATTGCATGGGTTCCAGAAATCCGCTGACATAAGCCGCAAAACGCTGCTGCAACGCTTGATCCGGTTTGGGTTTACCATCGCGGCCAATTGGCATAGCAACAATTTCCAGCCTGGTTTCAGTGGCATCATTTCGAATGGCTGCAATCATCCCACCGAGTCGCACTTCCTGACCCACCGCCTGCGTGCCCTGCTGGTGCAAAGCTGTAATATCCGTCAGCGGGTGATCAGTGGTCGTCTGCAAGCTCTCCGGTACTGCGGCGCAGCCTACCATAATCCCGGTAAGCAGCCCAGCCAATAGCTTCCTAAACATCTTGAATTCCTACCTGATTGATGAATATGCGCGCAACATCAGGACCGTTCGCGACCGCAAGCCGGGAACCCGCCTCATGGCTAAGAAACAATGAAGAGCACAAGTGGATCAGACATACACATCGACACCAACCATTGCCGAGAGTTCATCTCGACGCTGTTGATGCATCACACCAAGGTAAGAAGCTAAGGCTTCGCGATGCTTACCTTCCGGCTGATCATACTGAATGTGCTGACGGGCATCCTCAAGGGTCTGGGGATCACGAACAGAAAGGGCAACCGCGGTAGCCACCGCTTTGGGTTTACCGGGCGCAGCAGGGGACTTGCCGGGTTTCGTGCTGGAATTGGGTTGAGTGAGAGTAACCGGAAGACGCTGAATCGAAACCATAAGCAATATCCAGAAAGAAAACCGACAGATGGGGGATTGGCACCCTCCCCAGCCAGTCCTTCCCTTACGTCAACTCAAGAGCAAAGAGACATAAGTTAAGTTGTGACCGGGGATTCCACCACCATACCGCTTTAATAGTACGGCATAGTGGTCAAATTGCCTTATTCACGGCCTGGTAATTTTTTCCAGGTCACGGTATCACGCAGATACACCGGACTAGCCGCTTCTGCGGCCACCACTTCACCACGGGCCAGAGCAAATTTCGCCAAGTGCACCATATCCGCAGATTCAGGGTAAAGCACCGACCCTTTCACGACCTCTGTTGGCAATTGCGCTAAAGCCTCAGCATAGCTTTCCCAACCTGTCCCGGCCGTAAACCAGCGCGCATTCAGCGTTTCAATCTGGCCAACCAGCAGTTCTGGCTTGATCACCTGCTCTTCACCGTGTACCAACCAGTCACCATCAGCCTGACGGATATACTGCCCCCAGTATACCTCATCCATACGAGCGTCAATTGCCGTCATGACATGCTCAGCCTGGTGAAGGCGGTAAGTGCCCTGTGCCATCGCGGCAAGGGTCGAGACCCCGATCATCGGCAAATCTGCACCAAATGCCAGTCCCTGCGCAATACCAATGCCGATACGCACACCGGTAAAGCTGCCCGGACCACGGCCATAAGCCAGGGCATCCAACTGATTCAGGGTAATTCCGCCCTGAGCCAGAACCTCATCAACCATTGGCAGAATTTTTGTGGTGTGCTCACGCGGTGCATATTCACAACGTGAAATCACTTCATCACCCATTAAAAGGGCAACAGAACAGTTTTCGGTGGCAGTATCTACTGCAAGAATTTTGTTGCTCATTCAAGCCTCTGAATGCTGGTCTTCAACGGCTGACGGCGCTTGCTGGCCATTAATTGAAGACAAAAAGTGCCCGACCTGTTCCACGTCTCGGGTACGAGGAATCGGCGGCAGGCTGCGTAAAAAAACCGCACCGTATGGGCGCGTTACCAATCGGTTGTCGCAGATCACCAGTACACCCTTATCCTGTTTATCACGGATAAGTCGCCCTACTCCCTGTTTCAGGGTAATGACGGCATCGGGGATCTGGACTTCAGAAAATGGATCGCCACCACGCAGGCGGCAATCTTCAATCCGAGCTTTCAGCAGCGGGTCATCCGGTGCTGTAAACGGTAGTTTGTCGATAATAACACAGCTTAATGCCTGGCCTCTAACATCCACCCCTTCCCAGAACGCACCGGTGGCAATCAGCAGGGCATCCCCCCGCTCCAGATACTCGGCCAGCAGTTTCTGCTTGGTGGTTTCCCCTTGTGCCAGCACCGGAAGCGCCAGTCGGGCACGAAACCCTTCGGCCAGATCACGCACCATCTGATGAGAAGTACAGAGGAAGAAACAGCGGCCATTGTTGGCCTGAATCACCGGTGCCAGCATGTCGACCAGACGATCGGCCAGGCCAAAGCTATTTGGCTCCGGTAAAAAGCGAGGAACGCAGAGCAAGGCCTGCTGCTGATAATCAAAGGGACTTTCCAGGGAAAACTGCTGCTTCGGTTTTAAACCCAGACGCTGGCTGAAATGCCCGAAATCGTCGTTCACGGCCAGGGTAGCAGAGGTAAAAATCCAGGCACCACCCTGCTCGGTGATTTGCTCATGAAACTTGTCAGCAACAGACAGCGGGGTTATGTGCAAACTGAAATGGCGGGGAGTACATTCGTACCAGTACGAATAGCCAGTGATGCTGGTGTCGCACACCCGCTCCAAACGGGCTTTCACCAGGGTTGCCCGTTCAAATGCACTATCCAGCAGCTGACTGCGGCCAAGGGCCAGTTTCAGCACTTCATGGGTCAAGTCCAGCGCATCCTGCAAACGGGTGATTTCCCGTTGTACCGCCGGACTATTGATCACCTCTCGCCAGTTGCCCCGAAACCCCGGCTCGCCCAGCACAATCCGCAGATCAGACGCAGCCTGATGCAGGCGATCCGCCGTTTTCTGGAGTTGGCGCATGTCTTTGGCTTCAGTGCGATAGCCAATTTCAATGTCCTTGGCCAGCTCTTGCAGCTGACGGCTGGACAGACTCTGACCAAAATACTGGCTGGCAATATCCGGCAGCTGATGGGCTTCATCAAAGATGAACATGTCTGCTTCGGGGATCAGCTCGCCGAAACCGGTCTCTTTAATAGCCAGATCCGCCAGAAAAAGATGGTGGTTAACCACGACAACATCGGCTTCCATCGCCCGACGTCGTGCTTTTACGACAAAACACTCATCATAGGACGGACATTCCCGGCCCAGACAGTTGTCGTTGGTTGAGGTAATCATCGGCAAAACAGGGCTATCTTCGGCGATATCATCACATTCACCGAGATCCCCGCTTTTGGTCGAGGACGACCAGCTGCGCACCTGAACCAGCTGGCTCAGCAGCTTGGGATCTGCATGGATACCATGGCTTTCGGCAATCTGACGGCTCATCCGATCCAGACACAGGTAGTTGGCACGGCCTTTCAGCAGCGCAACCCGGCCAGTAAAGCCCAGCGCCTGTGTCATTAACGGAAGATCCCGGTGAAACAGCTGCTCTTGCAGGTTTTTGGAACCGGTAGAAATGATTGCCTTCTTGCCACTGACTAATGCAGGCACCAGGTAGGCAAATGTCTTGCCCGTTCCCGTCCCCGCTTCGACCACCAACTGGGATTCGGTCTGGATAGCATCGGCAACCGCTTCAGCCATATCGATTTGAGGCTGGCGCGCCTGAAAACCCGGGATCGCTTTATCCAAAGCGCCTCCGGGTGCAAAAAACTTGGCAATCATAAAATCAGAATCGTGGCCGTCAGTATTGGTTATTTATACAGTAACTTGACTGCCCATTATGCCAACTTTCCCCTCAGGCGACCATCATTAATTCCCAGGCTGATTCCCGGGCTTAGGTGCGCGGTTACTCCGATTTCGCGTCATCCGAACCCTCGGCCGATTTCACAATGGCAGCTTTGGTCGAATACACGACTTCCAGCATGTCTTCCTGTTCTTTTTCAGGAATTTGATATTTATTGAAGGTTTCCCGCAGCAACTGAACCATGCGTTGCCACTCTTCGAGGGTGATGTTCAAATGACTGTGTGCTTCTTCCATGGTGCGGCCGGTATAAGCACATGGCCCACCTGTGGCTTTGCAGACCATAGAGGTAACCTGGTATTTCAGGTACGGCGACGGGACTTTTTTGCGGGCGGCATCAATCGCCGGGTTCGCATTCAGCACGTCATCGACCACCATGACGTTGATGAAATCATCCACCACAACCGAAATGGCTGATAACCCACCAAGGCGGTCATACAGGCTTGGTTCTTTTGCTTCTTCCGCAGACACAGTCGCAGCCACGGTTCCGGCCAACAATGGTCCCAGCAGGCAGAGTGATTTAAGACAAAATTTTCGTTGAACAAACATAGTTTATCCTCGTATTGCACTCACGACGAATACCCCAAATCCTTTTGCCCAACATTTATGTTTTGACCCCAAAATCAATCCAAGGTAAATATCAATAGAGACCCAGACCATTGACCTTCGGTACGCACGTCGCTGGCGCGCCGAAAGGTCAATTGATCTCGTACTACAGTTTAGTTCAAGGAAGAGCATGGAAAAGAAAACACTGCTGACAGATTGCCCGGATGCCATCGGCCTGATCAGTAAAATTACGAACATTTGTTACAAACATCAGCTGAATATCGTTCATAACAACGAATTTGTGGACCATGCTCATAACCAGTTCTTTATGCGTACCGAGCTGGAAGGCTACTTCAACGACAGCACCTTCCTTGACGATTTGGATCGTGCCCTGCCGGCCGGCAGCCATCGCCGACTCATCAGCTCAGCCCGCAAACGCGTTGTGATTCTGGTTACCAAAGAGGCGCACTGCCTGGGGGATATTCTGGTTAAGACCTTCGACGGTACACTGGATATTGAGATTGCGGCCATTGTCGGTAACTATGACCATCTGGCCGATCTGACGACCAAATTCAATATTCCGTTCCACCATGTCAGTCATGAGGGGCTTAGCCGGGAAGAGCACGAGCAGGAACTGCTCAATGCCATTAACCAATACACACCCGACTACGTGGTACTGGCAAAATATATGCGGATCCTCACGCCCAACTTCGTGGCGCAGTTTCCACATAAAATCATTAACATCCACCACAGCTTTCTGCCGGCGTTTATTGGTGCTAAGCCGTATCAGCAAGCCTTTGAGCGTGGCGTCAAAATCATCGGGGCCACGGCGCACTTTGTCACCAATGACCTCGATGAAGGTCCAATCATCACCCAGAACGTTATTCCGGTCGATCACAACTTCAGCGCGACCGATATGTCACGTGCCGGTCGGGATGTCGAAAAATCGGTACTGAGCAAAGCCCTGGGGCTGGTGATTGATGACCGGGTTTTTGTCTACGGTAACCGTACCGTGATCCTGTAAGAGGCAGCTTTACACGTCAGTTTCGCTGTCAATCACTGCTTTCAGTGAACAAGGGTGGAGTTTGATACAGACTCCGCCTTTCTTAAAGGCATACGTCGGGTTCGCCAGACGTTCTTTCTCACCAGATGGCGAACTGGCTTTTACTTTGATCCCTTTGTCTGTCAGATTTTCCCACTGCGCTGCCAGGGACGGGAACCTTGCGTCCAGCTCCAGCTTCAGAGTATCGGTATCGGCCGCATCAGACGGAATCACAAATTCCACATGCTCCCACCCTTCCTGCGGATATGCTTTGTCACCCGGATACGGCAACTCCAGCGCCTCAATGGTCCAGCATCCGACTTTAATCGGTTCATGGAAACCAATCACAATAATGGGGCGGCCATTAATCTGGTTGTTCGACCATTCATCGCCATAAGCCAGCCATGCCTGATGCAGGACTTCCGCCGTTTCCCAGTCATTGACCCGTAACGCAAGGTGATCAGCCTGAAACTCAGACAAAGCCAGTCCCAATTCGGCAGCCAACGCTTCTATCCGCGCAATGAAAGCCGGTAAATCTGCCAGCATCTGAGCCGGAAGCAGCCCCTTTTGTTCAAGCTTCTGCATGTATTTTCTCCAATTTTTCGAGCCAAGCCGTTCAACGCATAATTATCCATAGTTTTGGGTTTAAACAACAGCCCCGTCAAGTCTGTAAAGGCCTTGTGGCGACTTGCTTCCTGCATAATTTTCACCCATCGGACAAAGTAAAAAAAAATTCGCATACTGAAGCCTTTATACCTTGCCAAATGACCTAAATTTGTGGGTATTATTAGGGCAATGCAAGCAACGTATTCAAGATGTTCCCCCTCTCCGAGCAATCAGAGGCGGCCCCGTCAAAAATACTCACGTTATCCACTGAACCCTAGGTGCTATCTTTAAGCCCATTGGGCGTGATTATTTTTGACGGTCAGTTCCTTGAATACGGTGACGCTTTTGCCTCGCCAGTCAGTCCTGGCGTTCCAAACGAATTTGAAGGATATGCGTGTGAACATTCAAGCACTAATTAACGACAAAGTCTCTCAGGCGCTGGAAGCCGCTGGTGCCCCAGTTGGTAGTCCTGCTGCAGTCCGTCAGTCTGCGAAAGCCCAGTTTGGTGATTACCAGGCTAACGGTGTTATGGGCGTTGCCAAGCAACTGGGTACTAACCCACGCGAGTTCGCACAAAAAGTCATTGAGCAACTGGATCTGGACGGTATCGCCGAGAAAGTTGAAATCGCCGGTCCTGGCTTCATCAACATCTTCCTGAGCAAAGAGTGGCTGGCTGAGCAGGCTGAAAAAGCCCTGGCTGACGAGCGTCTGGGTGTGGCAAAAGAAGAGACCAAAACCATTGTGGTTGACTACTCTGCGCCAAACGTTGCCAAAGAGATGCACGTGGGTCACCTGCGTTCAACCATCATCGGTGATGCGGTTGTACGTACCCTTGAGCATCTGGGCCACAAAGTCATCCGTGCGAACCACATCGGTGACTGGGGTACTCAGTTCGGTATGCTGATTGCTAACCTGGAGCGCGTTCAGAAAGAATCTGGCGAAGTGTCCATGGAACTGTCAGACCTGGAAGCCTTCTACCGTGAATCGAAGAAACTTTACGACGAAGATGCTGACTTTGCAGAGCGTGCACGTAACTACGTGGTGAAACTGCAAGGTGGCGACGAATACTGCGCTGAAATGTGGAAGAAGCTGGTTGATGTAACCATGATTCAGAACCAGCGTAACTATGACCGCCTGAACGTATCACTGACGCGTGATGATGTCATGGGTGAATCCATGTACAACGACATGCTGCCTGGCATCGTGGCTGACCTGAAAGAGAAAGGCCTGGCTGTTGAAGATGACGGCGCGCAGGTTGTTTTCCTGGACGAGTACAAGAACAAAGACGGCGAACCTATGGGTGTGATCATCCAGAAGCGTGACGGCGGTTTCCTGTACACCACCACTGACATCGCATGTGCTAAATACCGTTACGAAACTCTGGGTGCAGACCGCGTGCTGTACTTTATCGATTCCCGTCAGCACCAGCACCTAATGCAGGCATGGACTATCGTTCGCAAAGCTGGCTACGTTCCAGAAGATGTGACGCTTGAACACCACGCATTCGGTATGATGCTGGGCAAAGACGGTCGTCCGTTCAAGACACGTGCTGGCGGTACGGTACGTCTGGCTGATCTGCTGGATGAAGCAGAAGAGCGCGCGACTAAGCTGATCGAAGCGAAGAACCCGGAACTGGATGCAGAAGAAAAAGCAAACATCGCGAAAACAGTAGCGATGGCTGCCGTGAAGTACGCTGACCTGTCTAAGCACCGTACTACCGACTACATCTTCGACTGGGATAACATGCTGGCGTTTGAAGGTAACACCGCGCCATACATGCAGTATGCTTACACCCGTGTAGCGTCTATCTTCAAGCGTGCCAACGTTGAGCAGTCTGACCTGACTCACCCAGTTGTGATCACCGACGAGAAAGAGCAAGCGCTGCTGTCTAAACTGCTGCAATTCGAGGAAGCCGTACAAACTGTTGCCCGTGAAGGTCACCCACACGTAATGTGTGCATACCTGTTCGAGCTGGCAGGCCTGTTCTCAAGCTTCTACGAAGCATGCCCAATCCTGAACGCTGAAGAAGCCGTTAAGCAAAGCCGCTTGAAGCTGGCTCTGCTGACCGCCAAGACCATCAAGCAAGGTCTGGACCTACTGGGTATCGAAACCCTGGATCGCATGTAA
Organism: Photobacterium sp. GSS17; assembly: GCF_028621875.1. Classification (NCBI taxonomy): domain Bacteria; kingdom Pseudomonadati; phylum Pseudomonadota; class Gammaproteobacteria; order Vibrionales; family Vibrionaceae; genus Photobacterium; species Photobacterium sp. GSS17. The sequence continues at coordinate 2,563,182 of NZ_CP117517.1, forward strand.
CAATTCGCACCGATAACGTGCTAATTCGCTAATATTATTGAGCCTTCTAAGGTATCCTTAGAAGGCTTTTTATTTCTGTATCATTTACATGGATATCCACCTTCCGGATGTTGACGGGGATAATCCCCTCGCCTCCTCGCTGCTGAACATGGATAAAGGTTATGCGTAACGACAGCTTTGTGAAATCAACAGAGACACTCAAAAAAACAGTGCCTTTGATGATAAAACACAAGGTCCCAACGACTCCTACCAACTATGCACTCTGGTATACCTATACCTCCCAGCAAAACCCGGCACTGAATGCCGCACTGGACCAGAGCCTGGCCGAGCAGGGGCATTGTACCCCCACCCTTTGTGATGAGCTTTATCAGGCCTACCTTGCCAGCGAAACAGACCGCGATGTCCAGCAAATCAAACTTAGCCTGACCGCGATGATGCAGGAGCTGTCGCACAGTATGGCCGACACCCTGAGCAGTACGACTGACTTTGAGGATGTCCTCGAACATACCTTCGATAAGCTGGAGCAAGCGGAAAATGACGGGCTGTCCCTCGAAGAGACAACGAACTTGGTGAAGGGTCTGCTGAAAGAATCGCGCCATCTGCGCCAATCAGCCGGTAACTTTAAAGGCCAGCTCGACTCTGCCCAAAAAGAGATCGCCAGCCTGCGCGCCGCGCTGAATAAAAGCCAGCAGGAGGCGAACGAAGACGCCTTAACCGGGCTGTACAACCGCCGAGCCTTTGACCGCGACATAGAAAGCATTAGTCAGAAACAGGTTCCTTTCAGCCTGATCCTGCTGGATATTGACCACTTCAAATCGTTTAACGATAACTATGGCCATCAGTTGGGCGATCAGGTTCTGAAGCTGGTTGCCAGCCAGCTCAAAGTCAGCTGTCAGGACGGCGCAACTGCCTACCGTTACGGCGGGGAGGAATTTGTGGTACTGCTAGCCGACCAGTCACTGTCCGCAGCCCGCCAACAGGCTGAGATCGTGCGCAAAGCCATTGAGCGTATTTCATTGCAGGATAAAAAGTCTCGTGAGCGAATGAAGCCAATCACAGCTTCCATGGGGCTGGCCTGCAGCGAAAAAAACGACAGTCCGGTTCAGGTCATCACCCGCGCCGATCGTTATCTCAATCAGGCCAAACAACTGGGACGGAATCGGGTCTTACCGATTGCTTGAAGCCTTGAACCGATTACTTAAGGTCTTGAACAATAAAAATTGCCCGGTTTAACCGGGCAATTTTCTATATCACATAAATTTATTGAAATCCGGATATCTTACTGCCCGAATCGCTGCCCGCCTTTGTGCAACCAATCCAGCTCCTCCTGAGTGGAAAGGCGACCATAAACAGAATTACGATGAGGGAAGCGGCCAAAGCGCTTTATCACCTCATAATGACTGAGTGCATACTGGTAGAACTCATCAAATTTCCGGGAATGTGCCGGTGTCACCGACTGGCGTAACCGATCGTACCGAAAGACGGCCTCTTCCTGATCTTCCATAACCTCCGAATGCTCAAGCGGCAGGTAAAAAAAGACCCGCTCAATCGGTGTCAGTTCAAGATCCTGATTCTGGGCCAGACCTCGCTTGCACAGCGCCAGCGCCAAGGAGTCATAGCGAAAAGCCGCACCCAGCCCGCGGTAAATATTGCGGGTAAACTGATCGAGCAAAACAATCAGCGCCAGCGTTCCCTGCGGCTCTTTCGACCAGTGACTGAGCTCGCCGAGCCCAGCGCGGCTCACCGTATCCCGAAAACGGTTTGTGATCAGCACATCGGTCTCAGGGCTGCCACCGAACCAAAGCTGAGAGTGGTCCTCAACGGTCATTTCCTCGCCCACTTCACCGAACCAGAAATCCAATACTTCTTGATACTCTGCCACCATGGTTCCCCCTTGATGATGGAGACAATAAAACGCCTTCCACCTGAAATTTTGCGCTATTCCCTGAATGAATACCGAGGTTTATCAGCTATCAATCATTGCCTCACTGATTGATTGCCACTATCTTACTGGCATCATAATTTTTTCTTCTGCCTCTATCCTACCTCAGCCAGCGCAATAGGCTGTGGCAAAACTCCCAGCCTGTGAGCTGAGCAATACAATTAAGGAATACAGAAATGCAGTTTTCACTTCATCCGAGACTCGAAGCAGATACCACAGTACTGGGTGATTTCCCTCTGTGCCGGGTGCTCTTGTCGAAAGAAGCTCTGGGGCCATGGGTTATCTTAGTGCCTCGTAAAGCAGAGCTCAGAGAAATTCATCACCTGCCGCAGGAAGAACAATTCCAGCTGATGCGTGAGTCCAGTGCTGTTGCCGGTTTACTGGAGACCCAATTTCAGGCCGACAAAATTAACGTCGGTGCGTTGGGCAATCTGGTACCTCAGCTGCATCTTCACCATATTGCGCGATTTAAAGAAGACATCGCCTGGCCAGGACCAGTTTGGGGAAACACGGACGGCACTCAGCGTTCCGAGGCCGTTCAGCAGGCTCTGGCGGAAGAGCTTCAGGCCCTGATGGCTGAACTGGACGGTTTTGTTGCCGCGGCGCTTTAACCCAGTCACGAGTTAACTCTCCGGCCGGCGTTCACTAGCTTACCGGGAATCCGAAACAAAGCGACTGAAGCAGCGTAGCTAGAACAGAAACACCAAAGAAAAGAAACCAGAACAAACAAGCTGGAATAGTAAACTGAAAAAGGCAACCCGAAGGTTGCCTTTCTTGTCAGTGACGCGCTGTAAATACTAATCCCGTATGTAACAGGACGAATTGGCGTTAATTTCTCACCACAGTTACAGAAAGCTCTTGTTCGGCCAGGCAACGATACCAGACGTCACTGGCTCCCTGACAGCACTGGCGGCTGTCACAGCCTACCAGTTCGCGCCCCAGTTTGCCTTTTCGCACCCAGACTTCCAGCATGGCATCAACGCCATCTTCTGACATCGCAAAGTGCGATGCCATTGCTTTACGACTGCTACGCCCGTGTTGCTCGATGTACGCTTTAAGCTGATGTAAAATCATACGGCCAACACCTGTTCATCTGCCTGCTTGCGCCCCTGACGCTTAAACCACACCAGCAAGGCCGTGTTCAGTATCACAAAGAACGCTATCCACAATGCACTGGCCATCGGATGATCTGTAAACGTTGCCAACTGGAAGTAAATACCGGCAAACGTGTAGGCCATCAGCATGGTCCAGCTGGCGATAAACAGCGCAAATTTCTGGCCGAATTCACGTACATACGCACCCATTGCCGCGGCACAAGGGGTATACATCAGAATGAAAATCAAATACGCCATCGCACCGGCTGCGCCGGTAAAGTGCGCCTGAATATTGCCAAAGATCGAGGAATCGACTTCCTGCTCTTCCGCAGCCACCGCCTGATCTTCCAACTCACCCACCGTAATCCCCAACGGATCGCTGTAGCTCAGGTCAGCCAGGTTCGCCGGAATAGACGCGACTGCCTCATGCAGACTTCCCAGCAAATCATAGTCAGCCTCCTCACCAGACTGTGATGGGGCATACAGATTATTCAGGGTGCCGACCACCGCCTCTTTGGCAAAAATACCAGTGATAATACCCACGGTTGCCGGCCAGTTGTCTTCCTGAATACCGATCGGGGCCAGAACCGGAGTCACAACCTGCGCCGCCTTAGACAGCACAGAGTTGGCCGAGTCTTCATTGCCAAACGTACCGTCAGTACCCAGCGAGTTGAAGAAGCTCAAGACTGCCACGACAACCACAATGGTCTTACCGGCCCCCATGACGAATTTCTTCAGCTTCTGCCAGGTTTTGATCCCAACATTGCGCATGGTTGGCAGCTCGTAGTCCGGCATTTCCATAATGAAGCTGTCACTGCTTCCCGGATAAATGGTATGACGCAATACCAGCCCCGTCAGTACGGCAGCGGCAATCCCCAGCAGATAAAGGGCAAACACAACGTTCTGGCCACTTTCAGGGAAAAAAGCGGCGGCAAACAGAGCATAAACCGGCAAGCGGGCTCCACAAGACATAAACGGTGCCATCGCCGCAGCCAGCTTACGTTCACGCTCCTGCTCCAGCGTACGGGTCGCCATGATAGCCGGCACATTACAACCAAAGCCCAGCACCAGAGGAACAAACGCTTTCCCCGGCAGGCCAACTTTCTGCATCACCTTATCCAGAACAAAGGCAGCCCTCGCCATGTAACCGGAACTCTCCAGTACAGCCAGGAACAGATACAGACAGGCAATCACCGGAATGAAGGTCGCCACGGTCTGAATACCGCCGCCCAGACCATCCGCAATCACGGTCACCAGCCAGACCGGCAGGTGACCGTCCAGCAGGTAGTGGCCGCCGTCCACCAGCAACGCGCCGACGCTGATATCAAAGAAATCAATAAATGCACTACCAATGTTGATGGAGAACATAAACATCAGGTACATCACGATGAAGAAGAACGGAATACCGAAGGCGCGATGCAGCAGAACCCGATCAATTTTATCACTCAGGCTGTGGCTCAGTTTTCCTTCCTGGCGACGCACCTTCTGACAAACATTATGCAGATAACTGTAACGGGTATCCGCCACCTGAATATCAGGATCCAGATCCACCATTAATCGGTTACGGGCATTACACGCAGCGTTCTTTGATTCGTCATCCAGTCTATTAATTACCAGGGTATCGTTTTCCATCACCCGGATAGCTTGCGCTCGTGGTTTCAACTGCTGGCCGTCAAACAGCGACTCGATCTCAATCACTGCCTGCTCGAAACGCGTCCCGTAATCCAGACAGAAGTCGCTCACAGCAATGCCCTGCGCCAGCATCTTGTGCAGCTTCACCTTAAACTCATTGACTTGTTTAAGGTTGTTCGCCGACAGGCAAATCACCGGGCAGCCAAGCGCTTTTTCCAGCCCTTTGACATCCAGTACCTGACGCTGGCGAGCCAGCACATCCATTTTATTCAGCACCACAACCATGGGACGGCCAAGTTCGCGAAGCTGCAATGTCATATACAGACTGCGCTCCAGGCAGGATGCATCAACCACGTTGATGATCACATCGGCAGGTGTGGTCAGAATCGCCCGAGAAGCAATGGCTTCATCAAGACTGTTGGCATCGTTGGCACTGTCCAGGTTGTAAATCCCCGGCAAGTCCGTCAGGGCAAAACTGTCACCGGCACACTCGTAGCGGCCGGTTTTCTTTTCAACCGTCACACCCGCCCAGTTACCCACCTGCTGACGAGCGCCCGTCAGGCCATTAAATAAGGTTGTTTTACCGCTGTTTGGATTGCCGACAGTGAGAATGTTGTATTGCATTATTTGACCTCTACCTCGATATCTTCAGCCAGCTGCTTACGCAGCGCGATATCCACACCACGGACACGAATCTGAATCGGGTCACCCAAAGGGGCAACACGGACAACAGCGACAGGCGTATTCGGCAATACGCCCATCACCATTAATTTCTTTCGGGTTGCTGCGGAAAGGCCGGACATCCCGGTCACGATACCTTCACTGCCACAGGAAAGTTCTGACAGTTTCATATAACCAACACCTTAAATGGTAATAATTTTCATTCATTTTTATCAATGTTACAGATTGAAACACATTTGGCTTTGTTTTAAATCAATAAACCCTTTCCATTTATGGGTTCATTGATTGCAGCTTTGATTTCACTGATAAAAATATCGCCAAGTAGACGCTAGATAAGAAAATAAACCGTGTTTTTCCATACCGGGCTGGAGCCATTCTGAGATGAACGGCTCCGTAAACGGGTCATCCCACAACGGTTGAAAATAAAAAACGGGGTTAAACAGGCAAGAGCAACATTAGAAGATGGGAAATCAATGTGGGCGAAAAGAATCTAGCCCATATAGAATCAGATAGGCACCGAGTCGAAAAGAGGGGAACTGTCATATCAGATCTGAATGAGTACAGATAAGCCGTAATTACCACTGTACCATTACCCCTACCGTTCATTTGGCGATCCTCACTTGGAAAGCGGCTCACTTGGCAAGCCACTCTCTTGGCAAGCTTACTAAGAAGGCTGTTCTCTTAGTAAGCCGCTATCATCAGCTATACCGGGCAATCAGCCAAAATCTCTTCGGGCTCACGGCCTGTTGCCGCTCTGAACCGGGCGATGAAGACCTCGACATCCTGAAAACCGCATGACCGGGCAACCTCACTGAGGGGCTCCCCCTGCTCCAGGTGACTCATTGCCTGCTCAATCCGATACTGCGTAACATAGTCTTTGAAGGCGAGACCGAACTTCTGTCTGAATTTACGTTGCAGGCTTCGTTCCGATAAGAACAAGGCCTTGGCTGCGATAGAAGTACTAAACTGAGGGTCATGATAATGGGTCGCGATAAGAACCCGGACATTATCACACCACAGCTGATCGGCCGTCGGGGCGGCCTTATCGTCCGTTGAGCTATCCTCCTTGGGATGCATCAATTCATTCAGGCGTGCTCTGACATCCCGGTTATCCGCCGGCCATGTGATCAGTTCATGTGCCCAACCGGAAAGCAGGATATCCGTGCTATCAAGGCTACCACTGTCATCAACCAGCAAAATACGGGGCTCATACCCATCGGGCAACTCTTCAGCCAACCGCTGCAGCAGCGGCACTCCTGCCAAACCGGGCAACGTCGCAGAAGCAACTAATAGATCCGGGGTATTTTCCAGCATAGCGATCAACGCTTCATAACCATCTCTGACGCAAGTCACCCGATACTCTTCGCTCAGCAGGGACTGCCACCAGGCAATCATCGGTGTTTCTGCGCACGCCAGCAACACGGCGGGTTTACTGGTGGCTGGTGCCTGCGCAGCACAAGTCTCAGCTTCCGACGCCATTTCCGGTTCGGCATGTTGTGCTGCTGAATGATAGAGCGGTAAACGTACAATAAATTCGCTGCCCACGCCCTGGTAGCTGATCACCGAGATATCCCCCTGATACCTCTCCACCAGCTGTTTCACTGTGCTGAGCCCCAGACCGAATCCGGCTTCCGGGCTGAATACCGGCTCTTCCTGATAATAGCTTTCAAATAAATGTGCTTTGGTTTCGGCGCTCATGCCTTTGCCGGTGTCACTGACCGAAATTACCAGCTGTTGCTGCCTTTCTTTGACGGTTACCGTAATGCCACCGTTACGATCGGTGTACTTCAGCGCATTAGACAGCAAATTCCCCAGAATGATTTCCAAATGGTATGGGGCAAGAAACACACTGCATCCGGCGGATTCATCCTCCAGACAAAGAGCTATCTGTTTTTTCTCGGCCTCAACCTGCCAGCTCATGCAGCTCGCCTGTACCACAGGGCTGACCCATTGCTCACACAGCTTATCCGGCTCTGCCAGTGCCAGCGCATCTTTCGACAGCAACTGCTCAGCCACGTGCAAGGCATGAGCTAGATTTTTTTCGATAATCGCGAGCTTACCTTGCTCGCTGCCCTGCGGTTTTACCCCTTCGAGCAGGCTGAGAGACAGACTAAGCGGTGTCCGTAGTTCATGTGACAGTTGTGCCATCATGTTCTGCCGAACTTCCAGTATCCGCTGCAACTGCATATTGCTGGCATTGATTTGTTTTTTCTGCAGCTCAATACGGGCCGTTTTCTTAAAAACAGCCTGCTTAAGCTGCATATTCTGCTGGTTATTAAGCACATTTCGCCAATAGAGGGCTGCTGCCACCAAAGACACTACGCCAGCCATCACCAGTAGCGTGATACCTGCCGACAGATACCATGGCCGTTCAACGTCAAAGTCCAGTCTCAAAACCTTGTGGCCCCCCAGGGCGGATTCCGGTGAAGACAATGAGGCTTCCAGCACGAAATGTCCTGGTGACAGGTGATCCAAAAAGACGTTAGGACTCGAAACAGACTGCCACGCGGAGTCCTCCCCGTCTTCAGAACGAATCCGGTAGAAGAAATTGGTCTGCTGCTGCCAGGGGGTGATCGTGAATTCAAAACTGATCGCGGCACCATAAGGTAACTGCAGCGGCTCGTCGCTGGTTCCGCCCATCTGGTACAACTGGTTATCGGCCCGAACCTCACTCAGTGTCAGTTGTTCCGGTAACTGCTCGTGCGCCAGCAAGGTATTTGGTGTAAATGTCAGCAGTCCCTCACGGGTCGCAAACAACAAATTACCCGCCGATGATCGCAGGCAAACCGGTGCGGAAAACTCTTGTGGCAGCACACCGTCAGACTGCGATAGGTGCCGGATCAACTGCGCTTCAAAAGAGAGGTGAGACAGTCCCTGACTGGATGAGACCCAGACCCCGTTACTGTCCCCCACCACACAATAAGGATATGCGCGAGATCCCACTATCGGCACCAGCTGTAAAGCCAGCGGTGTCAGGGTTTGCGAATATTGCAGCCCGTAACGATTAGCCACCCAAAGCTGCCCCAGACGGTCTTCGTAGATGTCCCTTACCCCGCCCAGCTTTTCCGTGTCTGACACCAGATACAGATGACCAGATTCAAACTGATACAACCCGTAATCCGTCCCCACCCAGATTTGATGTTCACTGTCTGCATACAGCGACGTAATTTTCTCCTGCCCTAACGGGTCTTTAAGCCAGTGCTCGCCGAATTCCATCCACTCGGCAGAATCCGGCCAGTAACGATAAAGTCGTGAACCGGCGGCCAGCCACAGCGAGCCGTAATGATCCACCATCAGAGTGGTTAGGCTCTCATGGTTTAGCCCCGGCGGCAGGGCCAGCGGCAACCAGTGATGCCGCAACCTGGAGTATTGATACACGCCAGAGGCTGTCAGCAGCCACAAATTATGCCGATAGCTGTCAAGCTTCTGAACCGCTCCCAGCCCTTTATGGTGGCGTAAAATATCAAAAAACAGTGAGACTTCAATCAGGCCATTGTCCGTAGCCAGCCAGTAACTCCCGTCACTAGTGAAAGCAATATCGTTGACCTCAGTTGCCGGCAGCAACCCCTTGCCATCACCCAGCCGCAGCCGCTTCACCAGCCCCGCCGCCTGAGGCAAAAAGCGAATCCCCCGATCAGTGGCAATCCAGAGCGCACCGAGCGGATCCCGATGCAAACTCAGAATTCGGTTTCCCGGCAGCATAAAATCTTCCTGGACCGAGGCGGTATAGCGACGGGCAGTCAGCTTGCTGCGATCCAGCAGATACAGCCCCTGCTTTGTGCCCACCCACAGACCTTGCTGAGTCTGGCTAATAGCGGTAACCGCTGTCGTACTCTGGTGCCTTTCCTCACTCGGCAAGGTCACCGGCTTACCGTCACGTCCTTTAAATAACCCCTCGTAAGTGCCAAACCATAACTGCTTATCATCATCCATAAAAACGGCGGTGACTGTTTGCTCCGGCATCAACAATGTCGCAGGACGAAGGCTGTCAGCATATTCATACACACCTTGCTGGGCAGCAACATACAATGCGTCACCAGCGACATGTATACCAGTCAGCCGCAGCGGGTGGGCGAAGGGGGTAAAAGCTGGAGGCGTTTGGGGTTCGGAGAGCTGGTACAAGCCTCGTCGGTTGGCAAACCAGACGTTTTTTGAAGTGGTCGCCACAGCTTCCACCGGGATCTGGCTGAGATTCAGCTTAGAGAGTTTTGCCGTCGAAGGTTCATAGTAATAGGCACTGCCCTCTTTAACCAACCAGAGTTTGTCGGCCAATAAGGCCGCATCGGTAACCCCAGTAATGGCATTACCCTGTCTGTCTTTGGCCGGTTTCAGGCTTCTGCCGTCATAGTAATAAAGCGCCTGGGTGATATCTATCAGCCACAAACCACTCTGACTGCCATTGAGCACTTTTTTTGCTACCACCACACTACTCGTATCCTGGCTTGGTAGCGGATAAAACAAATAATCAGACGCATAACTGTTGGCAGTTCCAAACCAAACCGCTAACAAAAAACACCAAAAAAGCAAAATCCGCCTAATCATAGTCTGTGGTAAAAAGCCCTCACCCTTGTCATAAAAGTTGGACTCATTATGCAATATCCAGAGTATTTAGATAAGCTGGCATTTATAAAATGAGGTTAAATGCATAAAAAAACGCACCGAAGTGCGTTTTTTTAGACCTGTATCAGAAAACCGTTTAGTGATTCCCAATGAGGAGATTCCTTCATTACCCGGGCACAACTTCCTTGAGCTTGTCACGTTCCTGACGAGCCTGTTGCAGGAATTGCTTACGTTCCGCAGACGGAACCGGCGCAGCCTGAGGCAATGGGACTTTCATTGCATTAACCGGTCGGTTCTTCTTGATCAGTTCATAATGCAAGTGTGGCCCGGTTGAGCGCCCAGTATTGCCACTCAGCGCGATACGCTGCCCCATGGTGACCTTATCGCCGACTTTCACCAAAATGCGGTGCAAGTGCAGATAGCGGGTCATATATTCCCGGCCATGCTTAATAACGACAAAGTTACCGGCTAACGGGTGTTTCTGCGCCTTTACCACAACCCCATCACCAGATGCCAGCACCGGCGTACCAACTGGTGTGGCGAAATCCGTCCCGTTATGCGGAGAAATACGTCCGGTTACCGGGTGTTTACGGTTAGGATTGAATGAGGAGCTGATCCGGTAGCGCTTCGCTAACGGAAAACGCCGTAACGCCCGATTCAGGCTGTGGCCTTCCACATCATAAAACTGCCCGTCACTATGACGCATCACAAACACTTCACGGTTGCCGGACAGGTAGTATAACGAGCGAATATCACCACGGTTCACCGCAGTTCCATCAATAAATTCACGATCAACGGTGACCGCAAAGCGATCCCCTTTTTGGCTCTCACGCCCCAGATCAAACCGCCATTGCATCGCCTGTACCAGAGTCTGAATCTGGTTAGGCGACAGCCCGGCCGCCAATGCAGAATTATAGAAACTGCCCGAGATACGACCGGTCAGGAAAACGGGTTTAATCTCCCCTTTTTCCTCAATGGTCTGGAAACGGTATTGCTTGCCAACCAAGGTATACCGATCCGTTTCTTTGGCATTTCGCTTAATCGCAAACTCACTGACCTGGCCATCATCATTTAGGGTCCAGGTCAGACTTTGGCCAACGCCAAGACGTTCGATGGCTTTGTTCACCCCGATCATCTTGTACATATCCGCAATCGGCAGTGCATATTGGTTAAAGATGGAGCCCAGATTGTCACCGGAGGCAACATTATGGCTGTGTGCCGTTTCAACCACTTCATCCAGTTGTTGTTCCAGCTCATCTTTCTCAACCTGGAATTCAGGATCCTGCGGGTCAATAACCGCACCAAGCGGTTCACTGTTCTGCTCTGACAGCACTTCGATATCATCCAGCGGCAGCAGGATATCTTTGCGGCCGGAAACCGACGAGTGATCGACATGAACCCCAGCGGGCTGCCACAAAATGACAGCCGCCATCAAACATGAGGTCGTAAGTAGCGCAATTCGGTGCTGACGCGGCAGCCGGGAAAGGGCTTCCGTTGCAACCTTTACTTTTGCTTTCATTATTATTTAAGACACTTGGTAAAACTCTGCCCCAAATGGCGCAAAAACTGGACGTATCCACCCTGCTCTTCAGCAATCTCTGTTGCCATCGGATCCAGGGTGCCAACGCTTACTTCCGTGCCGTTAATAACACTGTTCACCACAGCAGGCGAGAACTGAGGCTCACTGAACACGCATTTCGCCTGCGCTTCTTTCAGTGAGTGACGAATTGACACCAGCGTTTTTGCGCCTGGACGGCGGTCCGGTTCAACCGTAAAATGACCCAGCTTATTCAGACCAAATTGATCTTCAAAATACCCGTAGCCATCGTGAAAGACGAAATAGCCTCGACTTGAGAGCGGCTGCAACTCCTGCTCAAGCGCCTGAATTGTGTTATTGACCTCGGAAGTAAACCTGGAAAGGTTAGCTTCATACTGTTGTTTATGCAATGGATCAAGATCAATCAGCTTAGCAGTAATCACTTTTGCCGCCTGTAGAGACTGTTTTGGCCCCAGCCACAGATGCGGATCAATGCCGTCATGGCTGTGCCCGTGATGATCGTTATGGTCAGCATGGTCAGCATGGTCAGCATGGTCAGCATGGTCAGCATGGTCAGCATGGTCAGCATGGTCAGCATGGTCAGCATGGTCAGCATGGTCAGCATGGTCAGCATGGTCAGCATGGTCAGCATGGTCAGCATGGTCAGCATGGTCAGCATGGTCAGCATGGTCAGCATGGTCAGCATGACTGTCTTCGCCATAGTAGCGGAAGTCAATGCCTTCCTGAGCGGTTAGCGCCAGTGCACGAGGATTATCCTTAAGCATTTTTGTCAGAAACATTTCCAGCTCTGGTCCGGCCCAAATCACCAGATCAGCCTGTTGAATTTTTTTCGCATCTGACGGCTTCAGCGCATAATCATGGGGAGAGCTGCCCGCAGGAAGCAGACTTTCACTGGACGCCACGCCGTGAGTCAGCTCCTGCACAATCAGGTTTAGTGGCTTCACGGTTGTGACCACGTTCAGATCAGCAGCGTGCAAATGAGAAGAAAACAGTAAGCCCAGTGAGCTACATGAAAGAAGGAGTCGACGCATACTTTGTTCCCTGAATAATTCTTGATTACAACAACCGGCACAGATGTTATATTATAACATCTCACTTTGGCAAATATCTTAAGCAACGAAATAATGGCAACCTTAGTTGAATTACAGGCAGTGACAGTAGCGTTTGAAGGACGCCATGTCTTGGATCAGGTCTCTGTCAGACTTGAGCGCGGCCAAATCACTACCCTTATCGGCCCTAACGGTGCCGGCAAGTCGACCCTTGTCAAAGTCATCACCGGTCTGCGCAAGCCGACCTCAGGTAACGTTATCCGCTCCCGCGGGCTGCGCATCGGCTATGTTCCGCAAAAACTGGCTCTCAATACCGCCCTGCCACTGACGGTGGATCGTTTTCTTCGTCTGGCAGGACGCTACCGTGAACAGGAGCGTATTGAGGCCCTGGATATGGTCGGCGGCCAGCACCTGCATCACAGTAGTATGCATGCACTCTCAGGTGGCGAAATGCAGCGCGTCCTGCTGGCCCGCGCCCTGCTGCAAAAGCCGGATCTGCTGGTTCTTGATGAACCGGTTCAGGGCGTTGACGTCAACGGCCAACTGGAACTCTACAGCCTAATCCAGTCACTGCGCGATCGGCTGAACTGCGCCATTCTGATGGTGTCCCATGATCTGCATCTGGTGATGGCAAAAACGGATCACGTTATTTGTCTTCATCACCATGTCTGCTGCTCCGGAGAGCCGGAGGCGATTACCACGCACCCTTCATATGTCGCCCTGTTTGGCCGCCAGCAGAGCGAACAACTGGCGTTGTACCAGCATCATCATAATCACGACCATGATTTATCCGGCAGTCCGGTAGGCCCTTGCCAACACGATCATCACACTCACGAACACCCTAAGAATCAAGAGAAACACAATGCTTGAGTTTTTGCTTCCCGCTTTGATTGCCGGCATTGGCATCGCCCTTTTAGCCGGTCCGCTGGGGTCGTTCGTTGTATGGCGAAAAATGGCCTATTTTGGCGATACCTTATCTCATGCCTCGCTGCTGGGAATCGCATTGGGGTTCCTGTTCAACATTAACCTTAATCTGGCACTGATCATCTGCTGTCTGTCACTGGCCGTCATTCTGGTGAGCCTGCAGAAGCAGAAATATGTCGCTACTGATACCTTGCTGGGTATTCTGGCTCACAGTGCGTTATCTCTGGGCTTGGTGGCTGTCAGTTTTCTGGACCATGTCCGCATCGACCTGATGTCGTACCTGTTCGGCGATTTACTGGCGGTAACAACACAGGATCTGCTGTGGATTTACGGTGGGGGAATTGTCGTTATTGCGATGCTGGTTGTACTGTGGCGCCCACTGCTGTCCATGACCATTAATGAAGAACTGGCTCAGGTGGAAGGTGTTAATGTAGAGCTGATGCGTCTGCTGCTGATGCTGATGATCGGCTTGGTTATCGCGGTGGCAATGAAGTTTGTCGGCGCATTGATCATCACTTCTCTGCTGATTATCCCTGCGGCAACCGCACGCCGCTTTGCCCGAAGCCCGGAAGCCATGGCGGCCATCGCCTCAGGTTTAGGCACGGTCGCTGTCATACTGGGTCTGGCCATGTCATGGCACTACGATACGCCAGCTGGCCCGTCTGTGGTTGTCGCAGCGGCAGGGCTCTTTATGCTGAGTCAGTTTAAACGTACTCATGCGTGAAGAACTGCATAGATACAGCACAAAACCGCACAACAGGCTGCCACGCGCAGCCTGTTTTTTTATGTTTTGCCAGTTTCAAAACTCGAACAAACCGAGATGCCGACGATAACAAATGTTTCTGATTTTGTGGGTCACCTGCTCACTTTTTGAAGCCGGTAAGTACTCCAGCAAACAAGAAAAATACGCCTCGTCTTTGCCCGACAGCATGAAATTATCGATGTAAAGTCGATGACAGGCGTAGGTGATGACATTCACTGCCAACGCCTCTTCCGCTCCGGACACATGCTCAAGCACGCAATCCTCATATCCGGCTTTGTCTTCCTTTGCCGATACATTGCTGACCGTAACGAAAGCGCCCAGCAATAACGCAACGACTCGTTTCATCACCGGCCTCCATCTCCGCTCATACACCCTTGAAAATTTGCAAATCATATTCCCGTTAATACAGGTTTCATTCTGGCGGAGGATAGTCTTGAATTGACAAACGCCAGAATTTTACAATTTATTAACAGGCTTTTTGGCAGCCACATCAACACACCCAATGAGTATGAACCATCCATGGAAAGGAGTTAACCATGTCGACTGAAACTGTTGGCTTTCAACAGTCCACACTGTTGCAACGCTTTTCGTTCCTTTGCACGACCCTGGTGCAGCGCTACCTACCGGATCCTTTTTTATTTGCAGCAATCCTGACCTTTGTGGTCTTTTTGATTGCGATGCCTGTAACCCAACAAAGCCCGATGCAGATGGTCGATGCTTTCGCTGGCGGATTCTGGAACTTGCTGACGTTTGCGATGCAAATGGCGATGGTCGTGGTAACCGGGCATGCCATGGCGTCAGCCCCGGTGTTCAAGCGCAGTCTGGCCTACCTGGCGATGACCGCCAAAACGCCGGGCCATGCTATTTTTATTGTTACCCTCGTCAGTGCCATTGCTTGTTGGATTAACTGGGGATTTGGTCTGGTTGTAGGGGCTATTTTTGCCCGAGAACTTTCAGCCAAAGTCAAAGGCGTCGACTATCGCCTGCTGATTGCCTCTGCCTATACCGGTTTTTTGTTCTGGCATGCCGGTCTGTCAGGCTCGATCCCGTTAGCGCTTGCCAGCGGAAGTAATCTGGAGGTTGTCACCGCCGGGGCCGTCACTCAGGCGATTTCTACCAACGAAACCCTCTTTTCTGCATCCAACCTACTGATTCTGGCTGTCATGCTCCTTGTGATTCCATTGCTAAACAAAGCAATGCACCCGAGCCAGGCTGGCGAGGTCGTTACTATCGACCCGGCGCTGCTGCAAGAACCGCCGACTTCGCAACCCTCTCATCCGCTTACGCCAGCTGAAAAACTGGAACATAGCCCTTGGGTCAATCGCCTGCTGGCCTTACTCGGTTTTAGCTACATTATTAGCTACTTCGTTGAGCACGGATTTGCCCTGAACCTAAATATTGTTAACTTTATTTTCCTGTTCACCGCCATCCTCCTGCATGACTCACCAAAGCAATTGATCGCTGCGGTGGCAGAAGGCACCAAAAACACTGCTGGAATTTTGCTGCAATTTCCATTTTACGCCGGGATTATGGGGATGATGGTCGCTAAAGGTCCGGAAGGGATCTCTTTGGCCGGAGCCGTTTCCGACTGGTTCGTCAGTATTTCCACACCAGGTAGTTTTCCGCTCTTTACTTTTCTGAGCGCAGGCATTGTCAACTTCTTCGTCCCTTCTGGAGGTGGTCAATGGGCCGTCCAAGCACCAATTATGATGCCGGCAGGTGAAGCACTGGGTGTCCCAGCCGCGAAAACCGCCATGGCCATCGCCTGGGGCGACGCATGGACCAACATGATCCAGCCGTTCTGGGCCCTGCCAGCCTTGAGTATTGCTGGCCTGAACGCCAAAGACATTATGGGCTATTGCCTGGTTGCGCTGTTGGCTTCCGGCCTGATCATCGGCTTGGGACTCGTACTGTTCTAAACGGGTAATTCAGTGGCCTGCGAGGTTTAACCGCCGAGCAGGACGCTTTTTTGCCAACGATTTCCATCATTTTTCAGCCCCGCAATCGACCATTCTCCACAATAACCACTCACAATACCCACTCAAAATAACCACCAGCATTACCAATGCACTATCATCAACTAACACCCAATTCCATTCCCGGCCTGCATGTGCTGGTCCGCACGCGAACGCCCTGTGCCCGATCCCAGGATTCAAGTCTGCATCACTGATACCACTAAACATATCAGTTACATTGGTCAATTCCGCTCAATTCGGCGAGGGGTATCTCAGCGACGCTAAACCCGCCGGACAGCGCTTTGAAAAACTTTCCGGCACTGCACTTGAGAATGATTCTCCTGTCGCCGTTGTATCAACCTGTTATCAAGCAAAAGGGATCTCATGCTGGATAAGATGGCTTTTTTCGTTAATGTCATACGATGCGGTTCAATCTCGGCCGCTTCTCGTAAATTTGATATATCAGTCTCTGCTGGCAGCCGCTGGCTGCAAAGTTTAGAGTCACAATTTGGCATGCCCCTGCTCAGACGCACCAACAAACTACTGACACCCACTCCAGCCGGACAAAAACTGTTCGAGGAATTTGCGCCGCTGGTTGATAGCGCCCACCACATTCAGCAATCCCTGCTCGACTATCAAGAGCATGATAAGGGGCATATCAATATTGCCTGTACTCCCGTCTATGCCAATCATTTCCTGATGAAAGAAATCAACGACTACCTGGTCGAGCAACCGCACGTCACGTTCTCTTTAAATATCACCCCCTGGGCTTTAGATCATGCCGGTGAAGCGGACTTGATGATCAGTGCCAATGCCACCTATCAGGGCTATCGGGAGCAAGATCTGCACCTAGTGCGCAGAGAGATTATGCAGTGTCCGTTTGTTCCCGTCGCCTCACCCGCTTATCTGGCATTATACGGCCCCCCCCAGTCTCCCGAAGCACTGAGCCACCACCGCTGCCTGTTTGCATCAACATTGACGGGCAGCAACGACTGGATCTTTACCTGCGGGCCTGAAACCCAAATGATTAAGATCCCGAAAAATCTGGAGGTCAACGACAGCGACCTGCTGCTGCAAGGGGTAAGAAATGGCACGGGGATTGGTTACTTACCCGAATTCGTCGTACAAAATGACATTCAAAACGGGGACTTAGTACCTTTATTCAGCGACTATGGAACCAGCACCTGGAGCCTCAACTTGTACTATTACCCTCCGCAACGAGCGTCAGCGGCAGCCAGTAGTTTTAAAGCCTTTCTGCTTGAGCGTGCATTGGGCTAGCCCAGTTTCAGCGAGACCGACCCCGCGTCTCGCTGACCTTCTTACAAACAACACCCTCGCTTGCATATTCGCAAATTCGCTTTGCCGCAATAGCGCTAACGCTCCACTCTTCTCGCCCCATACACTCAAATAAACCACGACCCCAGTTTCTGAGCGCCCCACATCGGTTCCAGCATGTGGCTGACGCTGACTGTTTGAGGCAAAACCAATGAAGAAGAATATCAACCGCAGCGAAATCGAGTCTCTCCTTCGTGATGGCATGACCATCATGATCGGCGGATTTATGGCAAATGGCGCTCCGGAACAACTGATTGACATCCTGCTGAGCAGCTCAGTGAATAATTTAACCCTAGTCACCACTGACACCGGCACACCTAACTCCGGTTCCGGACGACTCATTGCCGCCAGACGTGTCCGCCGGTTGCTGGCATCACATATCGGCACCAACCCCGAAACCGGTCGGCAAATGGTTACCGGAGAACTGGAAGTTGAGTTAATCCCGCAAGGCACTCTGGCCGAGCGGATCCGAGCAGCTGGCGCCGGACTGGGTGGATTTCTGACCCCAACGGGGCTGGGCACTGTAATTGCGGAAGGAAAACCAGTCATCGATGTCGATGGCCAGATGTTCTTATTGGAAAAACCGCTGCGTGCTGATCTGGCGTTAATCCGCGGCTCTGTCGTCGATAGCAAGGGGAATACTTTCTATCGCCGAACCACACAAAATTTCAATCCGCTGATGGCCATGGCGGCGGAGACGGTGATTGTCGAAGCCCACGAGCTCGTTGAAACCGGTGCCATCGCGGCGGAGAACGTTCACACGCCCGGCTTATTTATCGATCACATCTATCACCAGGAGGCTTGAGCCATGTCAAAAGACAATGATAAACAACACGTCCGCTGTACCATTGCCCGGCGGGTTGCCCGGGAGCTGCGTGATGGCGATATCGTTAATCTAGGCATTGGCCTGCCTTCGTTAGTTGCCAACGAAATCGATGCTGACATTGAAGTGTTATTTCAATCCGAGAACGGGCTGTTAGGGATCCAGGGGCTGGCCAATGAGCACAACGTTGATCCGGATTTGGTCAATGCCGGAGGACAAGCGATCTCCGCCATTCCCGGTGCCTGCTATTTCAACAGTGCTGACTCCTTTGCCATTATTCGAGGCGGACATGTGGATGTCACTGTCCTGGGCGCGCTTCAGGTCGATGCGCAGGGAAATTTAGCGAACTGGATCATCCCCGGAAAAATGGTACCGGGTATGGGCGGGGCGATGGATTTAGTGGTTGGCGCCAAAAAGGTCATTGTGGCAATGGAGCATACCGCAAAAGGACAGCCTAAAATTCTTAACCATTGCAGCTTGCCACTCACTGCAGCTGGCCAGGTCAATGTCATCATCACCGAAATGGCCGTTTTCGTTGTGGAACCAAAGGGACTTGTGCTGACCGAAATTTCACCGCATTTTACGGTCTCGGATATCGAAGCAGCCACCGAGGCCCCCTTCACCATTAGCCCTGCACTCAAGCCCATGGCAGCATAGCCACTGGCGACAACGGTTGCATAGCGTCAGCCCATCACTTTTTACTATAGATATAAAAAAACCACTATCCATTAAACTGGATAGCGGTTTTTATTGTGCACAATCAGTAACTGAGGAATTACCAGCCAGTTACTTCGCGCAGCGCCTTACCGATATCGGCCAGGCTCTTAACCGTTTTCACGCCAGCCGCTTCCAGTGCCTGGAACTTATCTTCTGCAGTACCTTTACCGCCAGAGATAATTGCACCTGCGTGACCCATGCGCTTACCTGGAGGGGCTGTTACACCCGCGATGTAAGAAACAACAGGCTTAGTTACATGCTCTTTGATGTATGCTGCCGCTTCTTCTTCCGCTGTACCACCGATTTCACCGATCATTACGATGGCTTCTGTCGCTGGATCTTTCTCAAACATCGCCAGGATATCGATGAAGTTTGAACCCGGGATTGGGTCACCACCGATACCAACACAGGTAGACTGGCCAAAGCCTTCGTCAGTCGTTTGCTTAACCGCTTCGTACGTCAACGTACCTGAACGTGAAACGATACCAACTTTACCCGCTTTGTGGATGTGACCAGGCATGATACCGATCTTACACTCGTCCGGTGTGATCACACCCGGGCAGTTTGGACCAATCATGCGAACGCCAGCTTCATCAAGGCGTACTTTCACGTCCAGCATATCCAGCGTTGGGATACCTTCAGTGATGGTAACGATCAGCTTGATGCCAGCATCGATCGCTTCCAGAATCGCATCTTTACAGAAAGGTGCTGGAACGTAGATAACCGTCGCCGTTGCGCCTGTTGTTTCAACAGCTTCACGAACAGTGTTGAATACTGGCAGACCCAGGTGCGTTGTACCGCCTTTACCCGGAGATACACCACCAACCATTTGCGTACCGTACGCAAGCGCTTGCTCAGAGTGGAATGTACCCTGACCGCCGGTGAAACCCTGACAGATTACTTTGGTGTCTTTGTTGATTAGGATTGACATTATTTACCCTCCGCTGCAGCAACTACTTTTTCCGCTGCTTCAGTTAGGGATGTCGCAGCAATAATGTTCAGGCCACTCTTAGCCAGTGTTTCTGCACCAAGGTCAGCGTTGTTACCTTCAAGGCGAACAACAACCGGTACTTCTACGCCAACTTCTTCAACGGCACCGATGATACCTTCGGCAATCAGATCACAACGGACGATACCACCAAAGATGTTAACCAGTACGGCTTTCACGTTTGCGTCAGACAGGATGATCTTGAAGGCTTCTGTTACACGCTCTTTCGTCGCGCCACCACCAACATCCAGGAAGTTTGCAGGCTTACCACCGTGTAGGTTCACGATGTCCATGGTACCCATTGCCAGACCAGCACCGTTTACCATACAGCCAATGTTGCCATCCAGAGCAACGTAGTTCAGTTCCCACTTCGCTGCATGCGCTTCACGCTCATCTTCTTGCGATGGGTCGTGCATTTCGCGCAGTTTTGGCTGACGGTACATTGCATTCGAGTCAATATTAATCTTACCGTCCAGGCATAGCAGGTTGCCTTCGCCAGTGATGATCAGCGGGTTGATTTCAAGCAGCGCCAGGTCGTAGTCAGCAAACATTTTGCCCAGACCCAGGAAGATTTTGGTGAATTGCTTGATTTGATCGCCTTGCAGACCCAGTTTGAAAGCCAGCTCACGACCTTGGTATGGCTGAGGGCCAACCAGTGGATCGATAGCCGCTTTGTGGATCAGCTCAGGGGTTTCTTCAGCAACTTTCTCGATTTCAACGCCGCCTTCAGTAGACGCCATAAATACGATGCGGCGAGTAGCACGGTCTACAACCGCACCCAGGTACAGTTCGCTCGCGATGTTAGAGGCTTCTTCTACCAGGATTTTTGAAACAGGCTGACCGTTTGCATCTGTTTGGTAAGTTACCAGGTTTTTACCCAGCCACTTTTGTGCAAATTCTTTGATACCGTCTTTGGTTTTGTGCAGTTCCACACCGCCCGCTTTACCGCGGCCGCCAGCGTGTACCTGACATTTCACGACCCATTTGTCGCCACCAATTTTGCCAGCAGCTTCTGCTGCTTCTTGCGGTGTATCACACGCATAACCTTCCGGAACTGGCAGACCGTACTCAGCGAACAGCTGTTTCGCCTGATATTCATGCAGATTCATGATGTTCTATCCGTTTTCATATCCCTTAGGGGACTTGTTATATCCATGCGAAATACGCTGGGGTATTTCTTCGTTCTTCACTGCATATTAAATAGGCCGGACGTTGAGCCTGCCCGGCCTGATACAGTGTTATACGTCCAGAAGCAGACGTGTTGGGTCTTCTAGAAGCTCTTTGATAGTAACCAGGAAGCCTACTGACTCACGGCCATCGATCAGGCGGTGGTCGTAAGACAGTGCCAGGTACATCATTGGCAGGATTTCAACCTTGCCGTCTACCGCCATTGGACGGTCCTGGATTTTGTGCATACCCAGAATCGCAGCTTGTGGCGGGTTGATGATTGGCGTAGACATCAGGGAACCGAACACACCACCGTTGGTGATAGTGAAGTTACCGCCAGTCAGCTCTTCAACTTTCAGCTTGCCGTCACGGCCTTTGATAGCCAGGTCACGAATGCCTTTTTCAATTTCAGCCAGGCTTAGCTTGTCACAGTCACGCAGAACCGGAGTTACCAGGCCGCGAGGTGTTGACACAGCGATGCTGACGTCAAAGAAGTTGTGGTACACGATGTCGTCACCGTCGATAGAAGCATTCACTTCCGGGTAACGTTTCAGCGCTTCAACCACAGCTTTCACGTAGAAAGACATGAAGCCCAAACGGATGCCGTGGCGTTCTTCAAAGATGTCTTTGTACTGCTGACGCAGATCCATGATTGGCTTCATGTTCACTTCGTTGAAGGTCGTCAGCATCGCAGTGCTGTTCTTCGCTTCAAGCAGACGCTCAGCCACACGCTTACGCAGACGAGTCATCGGAACACGTTTCTCGCTACGGTGAGCAAGAGGCGCTTCTGCTTTCACTTCAACCGCAGTGTCAGCAACCGGTGCCGCTTTCTTACCGTCTTTCACGTAAGCTTCAACGTCTTCACGAGTGATGCGACCGCCAACACCAGTGCCTTTCACATCCGTTGCGTTAATGCTGTGCTCAGCCAGCAGACGACGAACCGCAGGGCTCAGTGCTTCATTTGTTTCTTCACTCAGCGCGGCAGTGCTGCGCTTGTTTGGTGAAGCTTCGGCTTCCGCCGGTACATCTTTAGTTGGTTCGCCAGCAACGGCGCCCACTTTGATCTTACCCAGCAGCTGCTTGGTCAGAACTGTCGTACCTTCCACTTCCAGAATTGATTCCAGAATACCGTCTTCAGGTGCTGGTACTTCCAGCACAACTTTGTCTGTCTCGATATCAACCAGAACTTCATCACGTGTAACTGCATCACCTGGTTGTTTGTGCCAGGTTGCCACTGTCGCATCAGCAACTGATTCAGGTAAATCGGGAACCAGAATTTCGATCGTCATATCGGCTTTGTCCTTTTTGTTCCAGTTCAAATCAAGCTATTGTTAGTGCGTCTTCAACCAACGCTTTTTGTTGTTTCAGGTGAACCGACATGTAACCTACCGCCGGTGAGGCTGATGCCGCACGGCCTGCATAGTTCAGTTCAGCGCCTTGAGGCAGAGCAGCACGGAAGTTGTGCTGGCTTGAGTACCAAGCGCCCTGGTTCTGAGGTTCTTCCTGACACCAGATAAAGTCTTTAACGTGCTGGTAATCCGCCAGCGCCGCTTCGACGTCCTCTTTCGGGAATGGGTAAAGCTGTTCGATACGCACGATGGCAACATCGGTCTGCTCATTCTTACGACGCTGTTCCAGCAGATCGTAATACACCTTACCTGAACACAGGACGACACGTTTCACCTGTTTCGGATCCAGATCATCAATCTCGCCGATAGCAGGCTGGAAGTTGCCGTTAGCCAGGTCATCCAGAGTAGAAGTACACAATGGATGGCGAAGCAGCGACTTCGGAGACATCACAATCAGCGGGCGACGCATTGGGCGTACGACCTGGCGACGCAACATGTGGTAAACCTGAGCCGGTGTGGACGGAATCACCACTTGCATGTTCTGCTCAGCACACAGCTGCAGGTAACGCTCAAGACGGGCTGATGAATGCTCTGGGCCCTGACCTTCATAACCATGAGGCAACAGCATAGTCAGACCACACATACGGCCCCACTTCTGTTCACCCGAGCTGATGAACTGGTCAATCACTACCTGTGCACCGTTCGCGAAGTCACCAAACTGGGCTTCCCATACAGTCAGGCCGCCCGGCTCAGCCGTGGCATAACCGTATTCAAATGCCAGTACCGCTTCTTCCGACAACACAGAGTCAAACACCTGGAAAGGCCCCTGCTTGTCATGAATGTTTGCCAGCGGGATATAAGTGCTTGCATCGTTTTGGTTGTGCAGAACCGCGTGACGGTGGAAGAATGTACCACGTCCTGAGTCCTGGCCAGTGATACGAATGCGATTGCCTTCGTCAACCAAAGTGGCGTACGCCAGTGTTTCTGCCATACCCCAGTCGATAGCTTTTTCGCCGCTCGCCATAGACAGGCGATCGTTGTACAGCTTCTGAACCCGGCTTTGCAGAATGTGACTTTCAGGGTACTGACAGATACGTTGCGCCAACTCAACCAGACGGCCTTCGTCGTACTGGTTTTTCCACTCAACAGTCCAGTCGTGGCCCAGATATGGAGCCCAGTCAACGGAATGGAGTTTCATTGGACGCCATTCTTTCACGACGCAATCACCACGATCCAGCGCATCACGGTACTCATTGATCAGTGCAGTCGCAGTTTCCAAATCAACCGAACCCGCATCAGTCAGCATGTCAGCATACAGCTTACGTGGCGTTGGGTGCTTCTTGATCTTCTGGTACATCAGCGGTTGGGTCGCATTCGGCTCATCCGCTTCGTTGTGACCATGGCGACGGTAACACACCAGATCAATCACGACGTCGCGCTTAAACGTGTTACGGAAATCCAGTGCAATACGAGTAACGAATGCAACGGCTTCCGGATCATCAGCGTTAACGTGGAAGATTGGTGACTGAACCATCTTGGCGATGTCAGTACAGTACTGAGTCGAACGGGTATCCATAGGGTTGGATGTAGTGAAACCAACCTGGTTGTTCACGACGATGCGAACAGTACCACCCACACGGTAACCACGAGACTGGGACATGTTGAAGGTTTCAGCTACCACACCCTGACCGGCAATTGCAGAGTCACCGTGGATGGTAATAGGCAGAACTTGCGAGCCATCTTTGTCGCCAAGGCGATCCTGACGGGCACGAACCGAGCCCACAACAACCGGATTCACAATTTCCAGGTGCGACGGGTTGAATGCGAGTGCTAAATGCACGTCACCGCCTGGCGTTGCGAAGTCAGCAGAGAAACCCTGGTGGTATTTCACATCACCAGTACCCCAGCTTTCGCCGTGCTTACCGGCAAACTCGTCAAACAGGTC
This sequence comes from Photobacterium sp. GSS17, assembly GCF_028621875.1. Taxonomy (NCBI): domain Bacteria; kingdom Pseudomonadati; phylum Pseudomonadota; class Gammaproteobacteria; order Vibrionales; family Vibrionaceae; genus Photobacterium; species Photobacterium sp. GSS17. The sequence goes on from NZ_CP117517.1 coordinate 2,587,664, forward strand.
CTGCGGCTTTTTACCCAGAACGTTGACCAGCATGTTCAGACGACCGCGGTGTGCCATACCGATTACCACTTCACGGGCACCATTAGTACCTGCGTAGCGAATCAGTTCTTTGACCATAGGGATCAGGGCATCACCACCTTCCAGTGAGAAGCGCTTCGCACCAGGGAATTTCGCGCCCAGATAGCGCTCAAGACCTTCAGCAGCTGTCAGCTCTTCCAGGAATGTCTGTTGCTCTTCCTTCGTGAAAGTACCACGACCCACCACAGATTCCAGACGCTGCTGAATCCAGCGTTTTTCTTCTGTATTAGTGATGTGCATGTACTCGGCACCGATCGAACCACAGTAGGTTTTCTTCAGCGCATCGTACAGCTCAGAAAGTTTCATGGTCTCTTGGCCGATAGCGAAAGAGCCCACGTTGAATGTTTCGTTGAAATCATCCGCTGTCAGGTTATGGAACTCAGGATCGAGGTCTGCGACTCGCTCCTGTTGCCACAGGCCTAACGGATCTAAGTTCGCGTGCTGATGTCCGCGGAATCGGTAAGCATTGATAAGCTGCAATACCTTAACCTGCTTGGCATCAACGTCTGGATCGCTGACGGTAGCACTTAGATGAGTCGTCTCTTTCGCCAAACGCCGGAAGTAGTCACGAACCCGTGAATGCGGCTGCTCAACGGCAGTTTCACTCACAACAGGCAGATCACTGAATACGTGACGCCATTCTTCGTCCACTAACTCTGGGTCGCTAAGATACAACTCGTAGAGATCCTCTACATAAGTTGCATTGGCGCCAGCCAGGTGTGAAGACTCTAACCAAGTCTTCATAACGCCGTTCTGCATTGTTTTCCCTTAACCACTAGTTATCGCCATTTGCGCCGGATTGGGTACCGGGCTAAAAGCCGACTCCCGATTGCGAATCAGAGAGCCAGCATATCGATAATTCGAAAAATTATACTGCGCGCTTGAGCAACATCGACTTGATGTGGCCAATCGCTTTTGTCGGATTCAAGCCTTTCGGACAAACATTTACACAGTTCATGATGCCATGGCAACGGAAAACACTAAAAGCGTCGTCCAGATCAGATAAACGTTCGTCAGTCGCGGTATCACGACTATCAATTAACCAGCGGTATGCCGCCAGCAGGCCAGCCGGGCCAATAAATTTATCCGGGTTCCACCAGAATGACGGGCACGATGTTGAACAACATGCACACATGATACATTCGTACAGACCATCAAGGTGGGCACGATCTTCTGGTGACTGAAGGTTTTCACGAGCCGGTGGCTGTGCGCCTTCATTAATCAGGAACGGCTTAACCTTGGCATAGTTGGTGTAGAACTGATCCATATCGATGATCAGGTCACGAATCACAGGCAAACCAGGCAACGGACGGATAACAATGGTCTTTTCGCCTGTCAGCGCTGACAGCGGCGTGATACAAGCCAGACCGTTTTTACCGTTCATATTGATGCCATCAGAACCACATACCCCTTCACGGCATGAGCGACGGAACGCCAGTGACGGATCCTGTTCTTTCAGAAGAATCAGGGCGTCCAGTACCATCATGTCAGAGCCTTCCGGCACATCCAGGGTGTACCCTTTCATGTGCGGCGCGTTGTCTACGTCAGGGTTGTAGCGGTAAATTGAGAAATTGAGTTTCATAATCTATCTTCCCCTTAGTAAGTACGCGCTTTTGGCGGGAACGCTTCACGATGAACTGGCGACATATTTACATCACGCTTCGACATTTCTTCTGTCTCAGGGTTGTAAATGGAGTGGCACAGCCAGTTTGCATCATCACGCTCAGGGAAGTCGAAACGTGCGTGCGCACCACGGCTCTCAGTACGGTAGTTAGCCGCAACAGCGGTGGCAAACGCCGTTTCCATCAGGTTGTCCAGTTCCAGACATTCGATACGCTGGGTATTGAATTCTGATGAAGTATCGTCAAGACGGGCTTCTTTCAGACGCTCACGGATCACTTTCAGCTCTTCCAGACCGGTTGCCATTGCTTCACCCTCACGGAATACCGAGAAGTTGTTTTGCATGCAGCGCTGCAGATCTTTACGGATTTGAACCGGATCTTCACCTTTCTGGGTGCTGTTCCAACGGTTCAGACGAGCCAGTGACGCTTCGATGTCAGATTCAGTTGCAGGGCGGGCTTCAGCCTGCGCCAGCAGTGTTTCACCCAGGTGAAGACCGGTTGCACGGCCGAATACCACCAGGTCAAGCAGTGAGTTACCACCCAGACGGTTCGCACCGTGTACTGATACAGAGGCGATTTCACCACATGCGAACAGACCTTGAACTTCAACGTCCTGACCGGAAGCTGTTTGTTTGATTGCCTGACCAGAAACCTGAGTCGGTACACCACCCATCATGTAGTGACAGGTTGGGATAACTGGGATTGGCTCTTTCACCGGATCAACGTGCGCGAAAGTACGCGACAGTTCACAAATACCTGGTAGACGAGATTCCAGTACCTCTTTACCCAGGTGATCCAGTTTCAGTTTGATGTGTGGACCCCATGGGCCATCGCAACCGCGACCTTCACGAATTTCGACCATCATTGAACGCGCAACAACGTCACGACCAGCCAGGTCTTTCGCGTTCGGCGCGTAACGCTCCATGAAGCGCTCACCATCTTTGTTCAGCAGGTAACCACCTTCACCACGACAGCCTTCCGTTACCAGAACACCGGCACCGGCAATACCCGTCGGGTGGAACTGCCACATTTCCATATCTTGCATCGGTACACCAGCACGCAGAGCCATACCAACACCGTCACCGGTATTGATGTGAGCATTCGTCGTCGATGCGTAGATACGGCCAGCACCGCCTGTTGCCAGGATAGTTGCTTTAGACTTGAAGTAACAGATTTCGCCGGTTTCCATGCACAATGCAGTACAGCCCAGAATAGCGCCATCTTGGTTCTTAACCAGATCCAGTGCATACCATTCTGAGAAGATAGTAGTTTTGTGCTTCACGTTTTGTTGGTACAGCGTGTGCAGCAGTGCGTGGCCGGTACGGTCAGCTGCAGCTGCAGTACGTGCTGCCTGCTCACCACCAAACTCTTTCGACTGACCGCCGAACGGACGCTGGTAAATAGTGCCATTGTCAAAACGAGAGAACGGCAGACCCATTTTTTCCAGCTCAATTACGGATTGTGGGCCAGTCTTACACATGTACTCGATCGCGTTCTGGTCACCGATGTAGTCGGAACCTTTTACGGTATCGTACATGTGCCATTGCCAGTTGTCCGGGTGTGAGTTACCCAGAGCAACGGTAATACCACCTTGCGCAGATACTGTATGTGAACGGGTCGGGAAAACTTTAGACAGCAGCGCACATTTCAGGCCCTGCTCAGAAATTTGCAGTGCGGCGCGCATCCCAGCACCACCAGCACCAATTACAACGGCATCAAATTCTCGAACTGCAATGCTCACTTACGCACCCCACACAATAAAGAAACCTGAGAACAGGTAAACCAGAAGAACAGCAACAACACCAAACTGAAGACCCGCACGTAGCGCAGCAGGTTTAATATAATCAGTCAGTACCTGCCACAAACCGATCCAGGCGTGAACCAGAATGGATAGCAGTGCCAGCATGGTGAAGACTTTAGTGCTTAGCTTGCCGAAGAAAGCACTCCAGGTTTCAAAGGTCAGATCAGGCCCGAAGGCAAAGAAACCAACCATATAAAGGGTGTAAAGCGTAAGAATGATTGCCGTTGCGCGGATCAGAATAAAATCATGAACGCCATTACGGCCGACTGTAGAAACGTTGCTTACCATACCAGGCCTCCAGCGAACAGAGACAGTACAGCAACGATTGCAAAACTTACTTTTGCACTCGCAATACCGGTTTCCATCTCTTCAAAATATCCCATATCCATCAACAAGTGACGAATACCGACTACAATGTGATAGAACAGTGCAGTTAGTACTCCCCAAAGAACGAACTTCACAAAGAAACTGTCGACAATGTCAGCAGCACTTGCGAAACCTTCCGGGGAAGACAGGGAGAGGCCCAGTAGCCACAACAGGATAGCTACGGATACAAAGGTGATCACGCCTGAAACGCGATGCAAGATAGACGCTATCGCAGTTAGAGGGAAGCGAATCGTCTGTAGGTCGAGGTTAACAGGTCTTGGCTTGTTTACTTTCACGGTGATTGCCCACTCAGCTCCATTGAAGCAATTTTATTGTTATCACTCTCCGCTTCCGCTTAAGCCGTACAACTGCGTTAACCGTTAACATTGTTGTAACTTGAGGTTGCAATTATGTTTTACCCTGAAATAGCGATAAAACGGTGCCTTACCTAACTTACGAAAATTATTGATAACTTGAGCATTTGTATCTGGCGGCGGCAGAACCAGAGACCTGCGGCGAGTATACGCCTCGCAACAGCCAATTACAAATCCTGTTACATGACCTCTAACACGCTTTTAGAAATTTACCCCTTTTATCCAAAGTTATTAACAAGCGCACACAAGTGAGCACAAAAATTGACAATCACTCCACCGATCGGTACAACAAATGCACATCCGCCTAGGACTAGGATCGGATTAGGATTATAAAAAAACAAAGGAGATTGTTATGGCAGACAAGAAAGCTACTCTTCATATTGAAGGGAATGCACCGATCGAACTGCCGATTATCGGGGGCACTGAAGGGCCTGAAGTAGTTGACGTACGTAAGCTTGGCGCTAACGGTTACTTTACTTTTGACCCGGGTTTTCTAGCCACTGCGTCATGTGAATCTCAAATTACTTACATTGATGGTGATAACGGTATTCTGCTTCATCGCGGATACCCGATTGACCAGTTAGCCAATAACGCTGACTACTTGGAAGTCTGTTACATTCTGCTGTATGGCGAAGTACCGACCCGTGAGCAGTACGAAACTTTCCGTACCACGGTGACACGCCATACTATGGTTCACGAGCAAATTTCGAGTTTCTTCCACGGTTTCCGTCGTGATGCACACCCAATGGCTGTTATGTGTGGCGTAGTAGGCGCACTGGCAGCGTTCTATCACGATTCTCTGGATATCAATAACGATACCCACCGTGAAATCACGGCTTTCCGCCTGCTATCGAAGATGCCGACTCTGGCAGCAATGTGTTACAAATACTCGATTGGCCAGCCGTTTATCTTCCCGCGTAATGACCTGGACTATGCGGAAAACTTCCTGCACATGATGTTTGCCACTCCGTGTGAAGAATACGAAGTGAGCCCTGTCGTTGCTCGCGCGATGGATAAAATCTTCACGCTGCACGCCGACCATGAGCAAAACGCGTCAACATCAACAGTCCGTCTGGCAGGTTCTTCGGGTGCTAACCCATTTGCCTGTATCGCTGCGGGTATTGCTTCTCTGTGGGGTCCTGCCCACGGTGGTGCAAACGAAGCTTGTCTGAAAATGCTGGAAGAAATTGGCAGCGTAGACAAGATTCCTGAGTACATTGAACGTGCTAAAGACAAGGATGATCCATTCCGCCTGATGGGCTTTGGTCACCGTGTTTATAAGAACTACGACCCACGTGCAACCGTAATGCGTGAAGCGTGTCACGATGTACTGCAAGAGCTAAATATTCAGGATCCGCTGCTGGATGTGGCGATGGAACTTGAGCGTATCGCTCTGTCTGACGAGTACTTCATTGAGAAGAAACTGTACCCGAACGTTGATTTCTACTCAGGTATCATCCTGAAAGCAATCGGTATTCCGGTATCTATGTTCACCGTGATCTTTGCAATGTCCCGTACCATCGGCTGGATTGCCCACTGGAACGAAATGCACAATGATCCGCACAACCGCATTGGCCGTCCTCGCCAGCTGTACACCGGTTACAAGCAGCGTGCGTTCAAACCTCTGCATGAGCGTGAATAAGTTGCTTCACTAAAAAAGGGCCTTACGGCCCTTTTTTAATTCGTCTTTCTTTCGCATCACCGCTTGGCACGACGAACTTAGTTACTACACTGGGTTATCGATATCAATAAAGGTCACGTCAAAGCCATGGTTAGCTGCCAGGTATTCACCCAGTGCTTTCACTCCATAGCGCTCGGTTGCATGATGACCCGCGCTGAAATAATGAATACCCAGCTCGCGGGCAGTATGCACAGTACGTTCCGAAATTTCCCCGGAAATAAAGGCATCCAGCCCTTTCTGAGCAGCCAGTTCAAGAAAATCCTGGCCTCCCCCAGTACACCAGCCAACGGTCTTGATCTCTGCCGGCCCCGTATCACCGATGTGCAGCGGTTCACGATGTAATGCGATGGATAAACGTGCTGCCAGCTCATCACCACTCAACGGCTCAGCAAACTGGCCAAAAACAGATACTGAGTTCGGATTACCCGCCTCAAGCCCGCCCAGCATTTCAATATCCAGCAGCTTGGCTAATTGCGCATTGTTCCCAAGGGTTGGGTGCACGTCCAGCGGTAGGTGGTAAGCGTACAGATTAATCCCGTTTTCAATCAGAGCCTTAATACGACGGTATTTCATACCACGAATTTCAGAAGGTTCCCCTTTCCAGAAATAACCGTGGTGGACCAACAATGCGTCTGCTTTTTCTTCAATCGCTCGGTCAACCAGCGCCTGGCTGGCCGTCACGCCGGTGATAATGGTTTTTACCTCAGCTTTCCCTTCAACCTGCAGCCCGTTTGGGCAGTAATCTTTGATCAGGTGCGGACTCAGTAATTCATTGAGCAAAGTTTCTAATTTTAACTGATTCATGGTCATTTCCTTTTGCGTCTATGATCCTATTCTAACGTGAAACCGGGCTGAAAAAAGCCGTGATAAGGCCATACACCCTGCTCCTAACCTGTTACCATCAAGGGTAATAAAGGCAGCATGCCCGACATTGCAGGAAAATCGCGATAGGTAAGGTACAAATACCATCTCGCTACCCACTGACGACGCTAACAATAAACCAGAGCTGTTTATAAGTCGCCATAGTTATCCACAAGAGCCATTATTGGCATGGTGATATCGAAGAAATCTCCTGCGATATGAGAATCGGACGAACTTTTTAGTCCATCTATTTATATAAAAAGGCGATTTATATCAAAATGTCATCAAACCAGCTATTGCAAAACCAGCCGCTCAACCATAAGCAGAGCTCGCCGAACCCGTTTGAGGCTGTCTTACATCTGCCGCCCCTGCTCACGGGGCATGACTACATCATCGACCAAGATTGGCTGGCGCAATTTCGCCAATCCGCCAATATTCCAGCGGATTCATCCTACCAGGGCAATCCACGGTTGGGCTTTTACTATCAGTGGCTTTGGCAACAACTCATCCTTGAACACCCGCATTATGATCTGGTTGCGGAAGAACTTCAGCTACACGACAACAAACAAACATTGGGGGCGATCGATTTCCTGGTTCGCAATCTGATGACAGGTGAACTGGAACACTGGGAAGTGGCAATCAAATTTTACCTAGCCTGGGAGCAGAGTTGGCCGGGTCCTAACGCCAAAGACAACTTAGATAAAAAAGCAAAGCGAATGCTGGAGCACCAGTTAGCCCTGTCTGATCACATGGCTTATCAACAACAGCTCTCCCCAATCTTCGGTCAGGTTGCGGTTAGACGTCTCATCATGCAGGGTCGACTGTTTTACCCGGAAGATCAAACCAGCCAAGGTTCCGGCATTTCTCTTAATCCGGGAGCCAGCATCGGACGCTGGTGTTACAGCCACCAGCTTCAAGACAAGATATTACGACCGCTGACAAAACGGGAATGGATTGCTCCACCGCCATTTTCAACGCTGGCGACGCCGCCTTTAACGGGCGTGATTTCTCATCCGGCCATGGCGGTCGATGCGCAAGAAAACCTCTGGTTCGTAATGCCGGATCACTGGCCTGCTCAGCAACCTGAACACAGGCTAGGACATCAGATGGTGAAATAGAACAGTTCGACATACAGGATTGAAGAAAACACGGGATCGCGATAGGCCCTATGAAACAATAATAAAAGTGGAACAATATAAAACGAGCAATATAAAACGAGGCAATAAAAAAACGCCCGGCAAAGCGGGCGTTTTTAAATTTCAGTCAGCAATCGACCTGATCAGTAACTCGAAAGCTGGAAGCTTACATACCAGCGTCAGCGAAAACCTTACTGACAATCTCCTGCGCTTCTTGTTCAATCAGAGCGAGGTGTTCCTTGCCCTTAAAGCTTTCACAGTAGATTTTATAGATGTCTTCGGTACCTGACGGACGTGCAGCAAACCACCCGTTCGCAGTTGTTACTTTCAGGCCACCAATTGCGGCACCATTACCTGGTGCATGGGTCAGACGTGCAGTAATAACATCCCCAGCCAGCGTCTCAGCAGCAACCATTTCCGGCGACAGTTTGCTCAGCACGGCTTTTTGCTCGCTGTTTGCGACCGCTTGCAGGCGGCTGTAGGCCGACTCACCGTGCTTGGCAGCCAGTGCTTCGTAGTACTGCTGCGGGTTCTTACCCGTTACTGCAGTAATTTCCGCAGCCAGCAGACACAGAAGAATACCGTCTTTGTCTGTCGACCAAGGCGTACCGTCCATTCGCAGGAAAGACGCTCCGGCACTTTCTTCGCCGCCAAAGCCCAGCTCACCACTGTACAAACCGTCCACAAACCACTTGAAGCCAACCGGTACTTCGCAAAGCTCACGCCCCAAATCAGCTACAACACGGTCAATCAGTGCACTAGATACCAGCGTTTTACCAACCGCAACATCTTGTCGCCATTCAGGGCGATGGCGATACAGGTAGTCAATACAAACAGCCAGGTAATGGTTCGGGTTCATTAATCCGGTAGGCGTTACAATACCGTGACGGTCATAATCCGGATCGTTACCAAAAGCCAGATCAAACTTATCTTTGTGTGCCAGCAGACCCGCCATCGCGTACGGTGACGAACAGTCCATCCGCACGACGCCGTCTTTATCCAACGACATAAAACGGAACGATGGATCAATCGACTCATCAACCAGAGTCAGATCCAACCCGTAACGAGCAGCTATCTGACGCCAGTACTCAATACCCGAGCCACCCAGCGGATCCACACCCAGTTTCAGGTTCGCTTGCTGAATCGCAGCCATGTCAATAACGTTAACCAAATCATCAACATACGGAGCAACCAGATCACGCTCTTCCACCAGCTCACTGGCAAAAGCATCCTGAATCGTTACACGCTTAACGTCCTGCAGCCCAGCGGCAATAATCTCGTTGGCACGAGATTCAATGGCACTGGTCAGGTTCCCTTCAGCCGGGCCGCCATGTACTGGATTGTATTTGATCCCACCATCTTGAGGCGGGTTATGTGACGGGGTAATAACGATACCATCGGCTTTTGCCTCATGGTTTTTGTTATGGCACAGAATAGCGTGTGAGATCCCCGGCGTTGGCGTATAGCCACGGCCTTGTTGAATCACAACCTGTACGCCATTGGCAACCAGCACTTCCAGGGTGGAGGTGAAAGCAGGCTCAGACAGCGCATGGGTGTCTTTACCTAAGAAAAGCGGACCCGTTACCCCATTCGCAGCGCGAACTTCTGCAACGGCCTGGGCAATTGCCCAAATATGATGCTGGTTGAAGGTTCCCTTGTCAGCCGTTCCCCGGTGACCGGAAGTCCCGAAAGCCACTTTCTGCTGCGAGTTTTGAACGTCCGGCTCGATCAGAAAGTAATTTGCCACTAACGCAGGAATATTATGCATATCTTCTTGCTGGGCACGCTGCCCAGCTCGAGGATGAATCGCCATTAACTTATCCTTGTAAAATCAAAGGCTTTTGCCTGTTAAATTTCACCGCAAACTTTTTCGATGATATCCGCGCCGAAGCTCATCTTGTTCATCAACTGCTCAACCATCTGGCGTTTGCGATCAGTATTGGTATTCGTAATGACCCAGAATGGCGTCTCCGGGATAGCTTTCGGCTTCGTCGTTTTACCACTGGCCAGCAGCTTTTCTTCGCTGTCAGCAAAATACACGCGTGTACGACCTTTGATTGCCGCGGCTTCTGCAAAGCCTTCCGGATCGATACGATAAAGCGAAGACAGAACCAGCATAAATCGGCCAATCGCTTTTTCCTGAGCGGCAAACTCATCGGAGATCAGCAGAGATCGCATTTCTTTGACACGATCAGCCTGCTCGACCTTGCCCGCATCTTTGCTGACTACGATCCCTTTTTGGCGAACCGGTATAGCAACTTCAGTGTGAACGGCTAATCCGGATTGATCAGGCATCATCAGCAAGCGGCGCAGAATATCGGATGCACTCTCGCCAATATGTTGAGTCTGGCTGGCGATGTAGCGATATAGCTCTTCGTCTACCTCAATAGTCTTCATCGTAGTGTTCATTGTCGTTCCGTTTAAAAATCACCGGGAGATTATAACGTGAACCGAGGTTATACTCTACGGTAAAGCGTTAACAACAAGAGAAATTAGTCAGTGAAACTTCATTATCAGGTTGATGGCGAAGGCGATGTGATCGTCTTGATCCACGGTTTATTCGGCAGTGCAGATAACCTTGGCCTGCTCGCCAGATCCTTGAAAGAACAATACAAAGTGATCAGCGTGGATCTTCGCAATCATGGACGCTCCCCTCACAGCGACCGTTTTACCTACCGTGACATGGCCACTGACGTGCTGAATGTTGTGGATCAACTGGATATTGAACGTTTTTCCGTCATTGGTCATTCCATGGGCGGAAAAGTCGCCATGGCGATGACTGAGCTGGCCACTACCCGCCTGAATCACCTGATGGTGCTGGATATGGCACCGGTCCACTATCAGGTTCACCGTCATCAAAATGTCTTTGCCGGATTACGTGAAGTTGCCAGCCATCCGGTCAGCAAACGCAGTGAGGCCGAGCAGTACCTGGCCATGCATGTGGTTGAGCCGGGCGTCCGTCAGTTCCTGTTGAAATCTTTCGCCAAACAAGAAAGCGGCGACTACGGATGGCGTTTTAATGTCGACGGGCTGATTGCTAACTACGACACAATTATGGGTTGGCCGGAAGTCGCGCCTTACGCAGGAAAAACCCTCTTTATTAAAGGACAGAATTCAGAGTACATTCTGCCAGAGCACCGTGAGGCGATCAGCCGCCAGTTCCCGAATGCCAAAGCTCACATGGTTGCCAATACCGGACACTGGCTTCATGCCGAAAAGCCGGACACGGTTAACCGTATCATTTTAAACTTCTTACAAGCTGCTTAACGTTAACAGTACCATTATGTCTGTGGTATAGTTCGCGCCTGACTCAGCAACAACGTTATGGCTGTAAGGAGACGCAAATGCTGTATGAGCACATGGACTTGCTTGAATCTATCGGGCTGGATTTAATGTTTGCCGCCATTTTCTTCTTAATCGGTATGGCGATCAAAGATGTGCTGAAGCAAGGTAATGTTCCGCCTTTTGGCCGCAAAATTGTGTGGCTGGTCCTGTTTTTGGGCTGTGCAGGATTCGTTACCAAAGGGCTGATCCAGATTAGCTGGGAAGGCGCCGGCATCGGTTAAGCTGAATTTTACAACGCCAATGGTTATCATTGCAGGTATAATCGCTGCTTTCAGCCGAATGGCCATTGGCGACCGGAGCATTTGGCTCTCGGGTTAATTTATGTATATCGTGAGCGTTTTCGCTGACGGTCAACAATTAAATACGGGTAATCTCTACTATGGCGAGTGTAGGACTCTTCTTTGGTAGCGACACAGGTAATACAGAAGCTGTCGCTAAAATGATCCAGAAGCAACTGGGTAAAAAGCTGGTTGAAGTCAAAGATATTGCAAAAAGCAGCAAAGAAGACATCGACAATTTTGACCTGCTGCTACTGGGTATCCCAACCTGGTACTACGGCGAAGCACAGTGTGACTGGGACGACTTCTTCCCAGAGCTGGAGCAGATTGACTTTTCAACCAAGCTGGTAGCGATTTTCGGTTGTGGTGACCAGGAAGACTACGCAGAATACTTCTGTGATGCCATGGGCACAGTACGTGACATCGTGGAAGGCCGTGGCGCAACGATTGTTGGTCATTTCCCAACAGAAGGTTTTGAGTTCGAAGCATCTAAAGCCCTGGTGGACGATAGCCACTTTGTTGGCCTGTGTATCGACGAAGACCGTCAGCCAGAACTGACGCAAGAGCGTGTTGAGAAATGGGTTAACCAAATTTACGAAGAAATGTGTCTGGCAGAACTGGCCGACTAATTTCCTTCTCACACAAGCAAAACGCCAGGTTTTACCTGGCGTTTTTTATTGGCTGACGTTTGAAACCGATACATGCAACATACTCTTTTAAAAAGAAAAATTACTCGTTGCTCTCTGGCTTAATTGTCGATTTGTACCACGTTGCTCATTGTCCGGCTTAAGATAACACCTCGCTTTCCGCCTCATTGCCGGCTTCACGGTATTGCGGCTTTTTACGGACATACAGTACCCGTTTCACCTGTGACACGACCTCACCGTTGGCATCTTTGACATGTACAACGAATTCAGGAAAGTACTTATCTCCCCCTTCCGTCGCTTTATGAATGTCGCTCAGGCAGTCTTCACTGATGACAAAATCTGCAAATAAATCAGTCTGTCCCGGTTTGATAAAGTTAATTTCAGCGTGCTTGTCCCAGACAAAATATTCTTTACCCAGAATCCCCATCAGCATCAACGCGTAGACAGGATCCGTCAGAGAAAAAATACTGCCGCCGTATTGAGTACGATTAGCATTTTTATTCCACCATCTTAACTTCAGCCTGATCTTAACTTCCCGAAAATCGTCGGAAATATGGACGATACGAATGCCGGCTCCCCAAAAAGGTGGCCATATATTCAGGGCTGCTTTGACAATGCCCGGTTTGTAGAATCGATACACGTAGTTTCTTCCTGAATACTGGTACGATGAGCCAAAGCTTACTCTACACCGCGACAAATGTACATTCCATTAACAATAAAGCAACAGAAGAAAAAGTTAGAGATCAGCAAGATTGACCCGCTTTTAGGTTTATTGTTACCTTGTGGTCACTTATAATGAATAAAGAAGAGAAAGACTACCGTGCCATGAGGGTGCGGATAGCCAATAGGAAAATCCAATGTCAGATAATAATCACGCACTTAAACAAGCTGGCCTGAAGGTAACGCTTCCACGTCTAAAGATTTTGGAAGTGCTGCAACAGCCTGAATGCCAGCACATCAGTGCTGAAGACCTATACAAGAAACTCATCGATATCGGTGAAGAGATTGGCCTGGCAACTGTTTACCGTGTACTGAACCAATTTGATGATGCAGGCATCGTCACACGCCACCATTTTGAAGGTGGTAAATCGGTGTTTGAGCTGGCTACCCAGCACCACCATGATCACCTGGTTTGCCTGGATTGCGGTAAAGTGATTGAATTTTCTGACGATCTCATTGAGCAGCGTCAGAAAGAAATCGCAGCCAGCTTCAATGTCACTCTTACTAACCACAGCTTGTACCTGTACGGTCACTGTGCGAATGGTAATTGCCAGGAAGACGAAAGTCTTCACGACGAGAAATAATCAGTCACAACCATAACGACCAGGGCCGGACGGCTCAACACTGGCCACTGACACTGATATTTCTCCCTCTATAAAAAAACCAGCCTTTCGGCTGGTTTTTATCTTTGAGCTACTGAGACTTAGTCTCAGTCACCAATTTTTGCCCAAGTATCACGCAGACCAACAGTACGGTTAAATACCAGACTCTCTGCTGATGAGTCTTTGCTGTCGGCACAGAAGTAACCCATACGCTCAAACTGGTATGCTTTTTCTGCTTCTGCTGAAACCAGCGCTGGCTCGACGAAACCTTTCAGTACCACCAGAGATTCAGGGTTGATGACAGAAACAAAGTCTTCTGCTGCTCCTGGGTTTGGTACAGTGAACAGGCGATCGTACAGACGGAATTCCGCCGGAACACCTGCTTCAGCCGATACCCAGTGAATCACGCCCTTCACCTTACGACCATCTGCCGGGTTTTTGCCCAGAGTGTCATTGTCGTAAGTACAGAAGATCGTGGTGATATTGCCCGCTTCATCTTTTTCGATACGTTCAGCTTTGATGATATAAGCACCGCGCAGACGTACTTCTTTACCCAGCACCAGACGCTTGTACTTCTTATTCGCTTCTTCGCGGAAATCTTCACGCTCAATGTACAGTTCACGCGTGAATGGTACCTGACGGTTACCCATTTCAGGGTCGTTAGGGTGGTTCGCGATTTCCAGCATTTCAGTGGCACCGTCGAAGTTTTCAATCACCACCTTCACCGGATCCAGAACCGCCATTGCACGCGGTGCGATGTCATTCAGATCATCACGGATGCATGACTCCAGAGAGCTCATCTCAATGGTGTTGTCTTGCTTAGTAACACCAATACGCTTACAGAACTCACGAATAGACGCAGGCGTAAAGCCACGACGGCGCAGACCAGAGATGGTAGGCATACGTGGATCATCCCAGCCAGAAACCAGCTTTTCAGTCACCAGCTGATTCAGCTTACGCTTGGACATCACGGTGTATTCCAGGTTCAGACGGCTGAACTCGTACTGGCGTGGACGGCAGTCAATGGTGATGTTATCCAGCACCCAATCATACAGACGGCGGTTGTCCATGAATTCCAGCGTACACAGAGAGTGAGTAATGCCTTCCAGTGCATCGGAAATACAGTGGGTGAAGTCATACATCGGGTAGATGCACCACTTGTCGCCTGTCTGGTGGTGAGTAGCGAAACGCACACGGTACAGAACGGGATCGCGCATTACCATAAACGGTGATGCCATATCGATTTTCGCACGCAGGCACATTTTGCCTTCTTCCACTTCACCGTTCTTCATTTTGTCGAACAGCTCAAGGTTTTCTTCTACGCTGCGATCACGGTATGGACTGTGCTTACCCGGCTCAGTCAGGGTACCACGGTACTCACGGATCTGCTCTGGGCTTAGCTCATCCACGTAAGCCAGGCCTTTGTTGATCAGTTCAATGGCAAACCCATGAAGCTTGTCAAAGTAGTCAGACGAGTAACAAACTTCACCGTCCCATTCGAAACCTAGCCAGTTAACATCTTTCTTGATTGACTCAACGTATTCGATGTCTTCTTTCTCTGGGTTCGTATCATCGAAGCGCAGGTTACATTGACCCTGGTAGTCCTGAGCGATACCGAAGTTCAGACAAATAGATTTCGCATGGCCGATATGCAGGTAGCCGTTTGGCTCTGGCGGGAATCGGGTATGAACGCTGGTATGTTTGCCACTGGCTAAATCCGCATCAATGATTTGACGGATAAAGTTCGTTGGACGAGCTTCAGATTCACTCATCTAGGTACACCTCGTGTGCTGAAGGATTTTTGATTTCCCTATGATCCATAAATATGGGGTATGACTCAACAAATAGTATGCATTGTTTGTCGATATGGATAAAAAAACCCCGCTATTCGCGGGGCAATCGAGAGATTATTCTCAGCAATTAAATGGCTTTCAGATAAAAGCCGAATACAACATTCCACTCAGGTGCCTATCAGGGATAGCGGCAGCCCGGTTTGAAGCAGTGCAAACCGCTTCTATATCGATACTGCGCAAAGCGAAAAACAGATACAGAAACGACCTAACGCCACACCTTTCCCTACTCTGTTTTTGTGATTTGTACTCACGTTAGCAGACCAAGCAAGTGGGAAAAAAATCGGCCTCTTACTGAGGCCGACTTGCAGAGAACCCTTTGGTTTCAGATAACCAGCGGCATTTCTCTTATGGCAGTTTTACTGCGGACAGATCTTCGCTTGCTGGGATTTTCTTCATTTCACCAGCCACAATCTCTGCCAATGGACCCAAGATAACCTGCAGGTTATTTGAACCCAGTTTGACAACTCCCATCGCACCCAGTGCTTTCAGAGTTTTCTCATCTGCCAGGCTACGATCTTTCAGAGTCAGACGCAGGCGAGTGATACACGCATCAATATTTTCCAGGTTTTCATGACCACCCAGCGCTTTCAGATACTGTTTCGCCAACTCACCCGTTTCCTGTGAACCGGTAACAGCAGACGACTCGGTATCTTCGTCTTCACGGCCCGGTGTTTTCAGGTTGAACTTCACAATCACCGCACGGAAGATAAAGTAGTACAGGGCGAAGAACACCAGCCCCTGAACAATCAGCATGTACCAGTTAACCGCCAGTGGGTTACGCGTCGACAATACAAGGTCAACCAGACCGGCAGAGAAGCCAAAGCCCGCAATCCAGTGCATTGATGCCGCAATGTACACAGAGATACCCGCCAACAGTGCATGCAGAACGTACAGGCCCGGAGCCAGGAACATGAACGCAAATTCCAGAGGCTCAGTCACACCAGTGAAGAAAGACGCGAAGCTCGCTGCAATCATGATAGAGGCAACTTTCTCTTTGTTTTTCGCTTTCGCAGTGTGGTACATCGCCAGTGCAGCACCAGGCAGACCAAACATCATGATTGGGAAGAAGCCCGCTTGGTACATACCCGTTACACCCGGTGTCGCTGTACCTTCCGCGATTGACTTAGCGCCACCCAGGAAGTTAGGAATGTCGTTGATACCCGCTACGTCGAACCAGAATACAGAGTTCAGCGCGTGGTGCAGACCAACAGGAATCAGCAGACGGTTAAAGAAGGCATAGATACCAGCCCCCACTTCACCCAGACTCTGGATACCTTCACCGAACGATACCAGACCGCCATAAATTGCAGGCCAGATGTACATCAGGATAAAGGCAATGAAAATCCCTGCAAACGACGTCAGGATAGGAACCAAACGCTTACCAGAGAAGAAGGCCAGAGCTTTGTGAAGCTCAACATGGGAGAAGCGATTGTAAATTTCAGCCGATACAATACCAACCAGAATACCAACGAACTGGTTGTTAATCTTGTTAAACGCAGCCGGTACTGAGCTTGGGTCGATACCTTGGATTTGTGCAACAGCCCCCGGAGACAACAGCGTGGTTACCACCAGGAAGCCAACGAAGCCAGACAGTGCCGCCGCACCATCCTTATCTTTAGACATACCGTATGCGACACCAACCGCAAACAGTACCGACATATTATCAATGATGGCGGAACCGGCTTTAATCAGAAAAGCTGCCAGAGCGCTGTTCGCCCCCCAGCCATTCGGGTCAATCCAGTAACCGACACCCATCAGGATTGCAGCAGCAGGCAGCGTGGCGACTGGCACCATTAACGCTTTACCTACTTTTTGAAAGTATCCAAGAATATTCACCCTCAGTTCCCCCTATGGTTTTCTCAGATGCGATATGAATAACTTATTTTAGTTATCCGATTAAGTAATATGCAGTGTAAGAAATTAATTTCGCCCCGCAAATTAAAACCTCTTCAATTGTGATCATAATCACCTGCAAACCCAATCTAACAGCGATTTTGCTAGCTCGATCATAAAACTTATTTTATTATCCAAAACAAACCCCGAATCGCGCTAGAATTGACCCATAATCGAAACTTGGAATGAGGTGTCGCCGTGAGACTAATCCCACTGAACAATGCTAAAGATGTAGGTCTGTGGTCTGCTCGCTATATTGCTGATCGTATTAATAAATTTAAGCCTACCGCAGAACGTCCTTTCGTTCTTGGACTGCCTACCGGCGGTACGCCACTGGCTACATATAAGCGCTTAATTGAGCTTTATGAAGCAGGAGAAGTAAGTTTTAAACATGTTGTAACATTCAACATGGACGAGTACATCGGTATCCCGTCGGATCACCCGGAATCTTACCGTAGCTTCATGTACAACAACTTCTTCAATCACATTGATATTCAAGAAGAAAATATCAATCTCCTGAACGGCAACACTGACGATCACGACGCAGAATGCCAACGTTATGAAGCCAAAATTAAGTCTTACGGCAAAATCAACCTGTTCATGGGTGGCGTAGGCAACGACGGTCATATCGCATTTAACGAACCAGCCTCATCGCTGGCTTCACGCACGCGCATTAAAACCCTGACCGAAGATACTCGTATTGCCAACTCCCGCTTCTTTGACGGCGATATCAGCCAGGTGCCGAAATACGCACTAACCATCGGTGTCGGAACGCTGCTGGATAGCGAAGAGATCATGATCCTGGTAACCGGCCACGGTAAAGCACAGGCTCTTGAGGCCGCTGTCGAAGGTTCAGTTAACCATCTGTGGACGGTATCAGCCCTTCAGATTCATCCTAAGTCACTGATTGTCTGCGATGAACCTGCCACGCAGGAACTGAAAGTGAAGACTGTGAAGTACTTCAAAGAGCTTGAAGCAGAAAACATCAAACATCTGTAATTGAAGGAGTTATTCATGTACGCGCTGACCAACTGCCGCATTTTTACCGGGAGCGATGTGCTGAATAACCACGCCGTCATCATTGACGGCGTGAACATTCACGCTGTTTGCCCTGAGTCTGACCTACCTGCCGGAATAGCAACCTGCGATCTGGAGGGGGCTAACCTCACACCGGGTTTTATTGACTTACAACTGAATGGTTGCGGTGGCGTCATGTTCAATGACGAAATTAACGCCGACACCATTCATACCATGCATCGCGCCAACCTCAAGTCTGGCTGCACCAGCTTTCTGCCCACTCTGATCACCTCTTCAGATGAAGACATGAAAGCGGCTATCCAGGCGGCTCGTGAATACCAGAGTAAATACCAGAATCACTCTCTGGGCCTGCACCTTGAGGGACCATACCTTAACGTGATGAAAAAAGGGATCCACTCTGTTGACCATATTCGTCGTTCTGATGATTCGATGATTCACGCGATTTGCGAGAATGCTGATGTGGTCACCAAAGTGACCCTGGCACCGGAGCTAAACGCCCACAGCCATATTGAACAGCTGGTTGAGGCTGGCATTATCGTCTCGGCAGGCCATACCAATGCGACGTATGTGGAAGCCCGTAAAGGCTTTGCGGCCGGTATCAGCTTCGCTACCCACCTGTTCAACGCCATGACCCCAATTGCCGGACGTGAACCCGGTATGGTTGGTGCTATTTATGATACCCCTGAGGTATATACCGGTATCATCGCCGACGGTTTCCATGTGGACTACGCCAACATCCGAATGGCGCATCGCATGAAAGGTGACAAACTTGTTTTGGTCACCGATGCAACTGCACCCGCAGGAGCAGACATTGATCACTTTATTTTTGTCGGTAAGAAAGTATATTACCGAGATGGTAAGTGTGTTGATGAAAACGGCACACTGGGTGGTTCGGCACTCACTATGATTGAAGCAGTTCAAAACAGTGTCGAGCATGCAGGTATCGCCCTGGACGAAGCGATTCGTATGGCTACCTTGTATCCTGCTCGCGCAATTGGCGTTGACAAGAAACTGGGGGCCATCAAAAAAGGCATGGTTGCTAACCTGACTATTTTTGATCGTGACTACCGTGTCCGGGCGACTGTTGTTAACGGCGAATACGAGCAGAACTAAACTATGACAGGCGGACAAATTGGTAATGTAGATCTGGTAAAGCAGCTAAATAGTGCAGCTGTTTACCGGCTCATTGACTTGCAGGGCCCTATTTCACGAATCCAGGTTGCTGACGTCAGCCAGCTAGCCCCGGCAAGTGTTACTAAGATCACCCGCCAACTGCTGGAGCGCGGCCTGATTAAAGAGGTCGCGCAGCAGGCATCTACCGGCGGTCGGAGAGCTATCTCCCTGACAACGGAATCAACCCCTTTTCACTCAATTGCGATCCGTCTGGGCCGCAATTACATCGAACTGACGCTGTACGATCTGAGCGGTAAATTCATTGCCGGTACCGGCCATGCATTTCATTACACCAGTCAGCAAGCACTGATTGACGGCCTGCTTGACCATATCCGGCAGTTTATCGCTGATAACCAGAGCATCATGCGCGAACTGGTAGCATTCGGTATCACGTTACCGGGATTGATTGACCCTGAGACCGGTGTGGTGGATTACATGCCGCACATCGAGGTCGATAACCTGCCACTGGCTGATATCATTACCGACAAATATGGCGTAGCCTGCTTTGTCGGTAACGACATCCGTGGCTTGGCACTGGCCGAGCACTACTTTGGGGCCAGCCGTGACTGCCATGATTCAATTCTGGTCAGTGTTCACCACGGTACCGGTTCAGGCATCATTGTTAACGGCCAGGTATTCCTGGGATATAACCGCAATGTGGGCGAAATCGGCCACATCCAGATTGATCCATTGGGCGACAAATGCCAGTGCGGTAATTTTGGCTGTCTTGAGACCGTTGCCTCTGAACCGGCGATCATCAAGCACGTTCAAGCTCTGCTGGCTCAGGGCTACCCAAGCAGTTTACAGGAGCTGGAAGAGGTCACGATGCCCGCTATCTGCGAAGCGGCAAACAAAGGGGATGAACTGGCTACTCAGGCACTGATTAAAGTCGGTAACCATTTGGGTAAAGCGCTGGCGATGACGATTAACCTGTTCAACCCACAGAAAATTGTCATTTCCGGCAACATTGTACAGGCGAAAAATATTGTGTTCCCGGCGATTCGTCGCTGCATTGAGACCCAGTCGCTGTCGACCTTCCACAAAGATTTGCCAATCGTCGAATCAGAGCTGTATACCCAGCCGACAATTGGTGCATTTTCAATGATTAAGCGTGCCATGCTAAACGGTGTATTGCTGCAGAAATTGCTGGAAGAATAACCAAACAGCTAGCCGATTCAGCGGGTAGACAGCTCGCTAAGTTATTCATATTGTAACAATTACAAGGAGCATGTTCCTATTCGGAGCATGCTCCTTGTGTTATATTTCTGCGCAAAATGTGTCCCCCGTCAGACGGGGCATCGTCTTCTAACCATAAGAAATTTCAGTCAAGCCATGGAACTTGTATATATCATTGCTGCCTTTTTGGCAGGTTACATTGCCCTCAGGTGCAAATTGCCTCCGCTTGTGGGCTTTCTTGTCGCCGGGTTCGCGTTAAACATCTCAGGCTATGAATCCACCGCCACCCTCTCCTCACTGGCAGATCTGGGTGTCACATTACTGCTGTTTACCATTGGCCTGAAACTCGATGTCAAAACCCTGTTGGCAAAAGAGATCTGGGGCGGTGCAACCCTGCATAACCTGCTGACAACCGGCCTGTTTACCCTGGCTCTACTGGCGCTCAAGCAGCTCGGTATTGGTATTATGGCTGACCTGGATATCACGCAACTGGCTCTGCTGGGTTTTGCGTTGTCCTTCTCCAGTACCGTTTTTGCCATTAAAGCGCTGCAGGAAAAAGGCGAGCTGAATGCCACCTACGGTACCTTGTCGATCGGTATTCTGGTGATGCAGGATATCTTTGCGGTCATTTTCCTGACTATTTCGACCGGTAAAGTCCCGGACATTACCGCCCTGGCGCTGTTCGCACTGCCGCTGTTGCGCCCTTCCCTGTTTAAAATTCTGGATCGTGCCGGCCACGGTGAAATGCTGGTTCTGTACGGCGTATTCCTGGCGCTGGTTGCCGGAGCTGGATTGTTTGAAGCCGTCGGGATGAAACCGGATCTGGGGGCATTGATCATGGGTATGTTGCTGGCCGCCCACCCGAAAGCATCAGAAATGTCGAAATCACTGTTTAACTTCAAAGAGCTGCTGCTGGTCTGTTTCTTCCTCAATATCGGTCTTTCGGAAACCCCGACCATTGATGGCCTGCTGATGGCACTGCTGCTGATCGCCCTGTTGCCACTTAAAGGGATCCTGTACTACGTCATTTTCAATATGTTCCGCTACCGTGTCCGCACTTCGCTACTCGGTACCCTGACGCTGTTTAACTACAGTGAATTCGGTCTGATTGTGGGTGGACTGGCATACAGCATGGGCCTCCTGCCTGGCAGCTTCCTGGTCGCCATTGCCATTGCAGTATCGATGTCATTCCTGATCGCCGCCCCACTCAACAGCCTTGGCCACCGGCTGTACAAAGATGCCGCCAAATGGCTTAAAGAATTTGAACCGGAAAAACTTAACGCCAGCGATCGCCTGATAGACCTCGGTGAGAAGCAGATTCTTATTCTAGGGATGGGCCGTATCGGTACCGGTGCCTATGATGAGCTGGTTGCTCGTTACGGGGATCAGGTGATTGGCGTTGAAACCCGTGAAGAATCCGTGGCCCAGCATCGAGAAGAAGGCCGTCATGTCATTCACGGCGATGCAACTGACCCGGACTTCTGGGCCCGGGTCATCTCCAAACGCAACACCAAGCTGATCCTGCTGGCAATGCCACACAGCCAGGCCAATAACTTTGCGCTGGAGCAGATTCGCGAACGTGACTATCAGGGACAAATTGCCGCCATCGCAAAATACAATGATGATGAAGCCGAACTGAAAGAGTTGGGTGTCGATGCCGCCTTCAATATCTACAACGAAGCCGGTAGTGGCTTTGCTCGCCACGTCGTTGAGCATTTGTCGCCACAAATTAAGTCAAAGCTTTAATCCTCCTTTCCCCCTCCAACGGCAGCTCAGGCTGCCGTTTGTTTTTTCGTACGAAATATCGCCTCAATATAGAAAATATTCTGTATTTTTGGTTTTTATTAAACAATATTCACCATAGATGCTTTTTGTTTATTGAATTGAAGTTAGAGGTTGCATTTCATTATCGAATACGCAATTTTAAAAACCAACAGGGAAACGACAAGTATGTAGTCAGGATCTGCCTGACAGATTAGTCAACCGGCTACATCTCGATTCCAACAGTTACATGGATAGCAATCAGCCATTAGATTTGGGGTAGGAAGTATGTGTTCAGTATTCGGGATTCTAGACATTAAAAGTGATGCAACCGCGCTGCGTCAAACGGCACTCGAAATGTCAAAAAAAATGCGCCACCGTGGCCCGGACTGGTCCGGTATCTATTCATCAGACCGTGCGATTCTGGTGCACGAGCGTCTGGCCATTGTTGACCTGAACAGCGGCGAGCAGCCTCTCTACAACGCCGACAAAACTCATGCCCTGGCTGTTAACGGCGAAATTTACAACCACAAAGAACTTCGCGCAGAGTTTGCCCCGGATTATCCGTTCCAGACTGAATCTGATTGTGAAATCATTCTGGCACTGTACAAAGAGAAAGGGCCGGAACTGCTGGACTACCTGAACGGTATTTTTGGCTTCATCCTGTACGATGAGCAGGAAGACGCATACCTGATTGGCCGTGACCACATCGGTATCATCCCGCTGTACCAAGGTTATGATGAGCACGGAAACTACTACGTAGCCTCTGAAATGAAAGCGCTGGTACCGGTTTGTAAAACCATCAGCGAGTTCCCTCCAGGCCATTACCTGTGGAGCAAAAAAGGTGAACCGGTTCGCTACTACAAGCGTGACTGGATGGAGTTCGACAGTGTTGCCGAAAACGTTACTGACAAAGTCGCTCTGACCAACGCGCTGGAAGGTGCCGTAAAACGCCAGCTGATGACCGACGTACCATACGGTGTATTGCTGTCCGGTGGCCTGGATTCTTCCGTGATTTCCGCAATCACCAAAAAGTTTGCGGCTCGCCGAATTGAAGATGATGAGCAATCTGAAGCCTGGTGGCCAACCCTGCACTCATTTGCGATTGGCCTGGAAGGTGCACCGGATCTGAAAGCCGCGAAAAAGGTTGCCGACCACATCGGTACGGTTCACCACGAACTGACCTACACCATTCAGGAAGGTCTGGATGCGATTCGCGACGTGATTTACCACATCGAAACCTATGATGTGACCACTATCCGTGCATCAACCCCGATGTACCTGATGTCACGTAAGATCCGTGCAATGGGTATCAAGATGGTTCTGTCTGGCGAAGGCGCAGATGAAGTATTCGGTGGTTACCTGTACTTCCACAAAGCACCAAACGCCAAAGAGTTCCACGAAGAAACCGTACGCAAGCTGCTGGCTCTGAACATGTTTGACTGTGCTCGTGCGAACAAATCAATGGCGGCATGGGGTATTGAAGCTCGTGTTCCGTTCCTGGATAAAGAGTTCCTGGAAGTGGCCATGCGTATCAACCCACAGGACAAAATGTGTGGCAACGGTAAAATGGAAAAACACATTCTTCGTGAATGCTTTGGCCACTACCTGCCGGAATCTGTGGCCTGGCGCCAGAAAGAGCAGTTCTCTGACGGTGTAGGTTACAACTGGATTGACACGCTAAAAGAAGTGGCTGAAGCAAAAGTCACGGCACAGCAGCTGGAAACTGCGAAATTCCGCTTCCCGTACAACACGCCGACCACCAAAGAAGCGTACGTGTACCGCGAAATCTTCGAAGAGCTGTTCCCACTGGAAGACGCAGCGAAATGTGTACCAGGTGGTCCATCAATTGCCTGCTCAAGTGCTAAAGCGATTGAATGGGATGAGAGCTTTAAAAACAGTGCCGATCCATCTGGCCGTGCAGTAGCCGCCGTACACAACGAGGCATACCAGAAAGCGTCGGTATAAATGTATTCATCAACACCTGTACGTTTCTGACTCAGCACGTTTTTGACTAAGAACAACGTTACATTCGGACACATGCAGCGTCGGGGCTGGCAATACCAAACCAGCCCCATAACCATAAAAAAAGCGAGAGCCTTGGCTCTCGCTTTTTGTTTGTTCGCTGATTGAAATGTCATCAAGCCATAGTTCAGTAGCTTGTGACAAGTACTCCATCAGAAGTAGAAACGGGTACCGAAGATGAAACGGGTAAAGCTGTCTTCCAGACCATCTTTGGTGACACTGATATCATCAGTTGAGATGTTGTAGTTCACTTCGGCACTCAGCGCGACATGCGGGTTGATGAAATACTTGATACCACCGGCAATCTTAATGTTCAGCGCCGTCACATCTTCAAAGTCAAATTCAAAATCCCCGTTATCCCCTGACAAGTTCGCCACCTGTGCGGCAGCCCCCAGGTAAGGCACCCAATTCGACTGGTTCGTAAAGTTATACTCCGTAAAACCACCAAACTGGAAGGTCTGAGTGCTGTCACTCATATTGATATCCAGTACCGCACCAATCTCCCAGTCTTCCCGGATAAAATAACCATAAGATGTATTTAGGATGAACAGGTAATCATCAACGTAGTCAAGATCCAGACTACCTTGTAAAGCCAGTTCCTGCGTCCCTTGCGGTAAAGAAACCTGAGCCCACACAGACGGCGCGCTGAGCGCTCCCATCACAGCCAATGCCACTGCATATTTTTTCATTTTTATCCCACTCCTTGTTGAGGTAACTCAAACTAAGACTAGGAGCCGGTCATAAAATATGCCAAAAAATTTGTGTAAAGTTTGTCCTAAACAGAATAAAAAAGGCCAACTTACGTTGGCCTTTGTATTCTCTATGGGAATTACCGTTCCCAGTAAGCTTCCTCGAGGCTGTCCTCTCGTTCTGGCAGGCCACGAGACAAACGCGGCGAATGCTGTGCCAGTACTTCATAACTGACTCGGTTTGAGTACAGACAAATTTGCGAGAAAGACGAGTACGTCAGGTAAGTGTACTGGTGCTTACTAGATTTCGGCACATTTTCGCGATGGTAGCGGTTTGCTGACATGTCGTGCAGCAAGGCTGACAACGCACCATCACCCGCACCGTTGGTATTTTTGATACGCTCCGGGCCACCCATGTAAGGCGCGATGTGAGAGTATACCTTAATGGCATCCTGGCAGTCGGCTTTCAGCATCGGGCGGCTGAATTCGTAGCGATTGAACTCAGGAATTTCCCCCGGTAGCAGCGGCAGGCTGGTTTCACGCTTCGCTGCGTTTTCTGTATAACCCGCCATGTACAGGCCCACAGGCCCCGCGGTACACAGCACCAGGTCAACCCATTCCAGGGTTTTTTCAGACGCCATCAGCGGATCGGTTTCCCCGGTCAGCGCTTCAGCTTCGTCTTCATTCATAGCAACCACAGTCACGTGTTCACGCAGGAAATCACGCCACCACTGCGGGTCATCAGCAATCACAAACTTGGTACCCAGCGTCAGTACCACAGGAACATCATACTTTTTCGCGTATTCGATGGCCTGCATCGTTGCAGCTGGCATTGGGTCACCTTCTTTACAACGCACCAGATACGCCGTCAGTACCAGCGCTGATGCATCTTCAAAGACGTGTTCCGGGATGCTGTCCGGACGCAGTTGGTTCATGCGGCCTTCGTTGATAGCAAACGTACGTTCGCCATCGCTGGTAATGAGCGCAAAACAACGGCCAATCGGACCTTCAACCGGTTGCAGGTAGTTCATGTCCATACGGCTGGATGTGTTGCAAAGATAGCGGTAAGCGTAGCTACCGATTTCAATGTCTTTACTCATCACACCCAACAACAGAGATTTGTCATCTGCCAGCACTGAGTAGTTGTGCAGCGTGTTACCAATGGTACCGCCGGCAAACTCGTGCGTGATCAGCTCTTTCTCTTTCAGTTCACGGTACAGGGCTTCCGCCTTTTCATCCGTGATCACCAGTGAGTGACCTTTACTCAGCTCATAGCGCTCCAGGAATTCATCATCAACACAGGCTTCAATATCCACCAGCGTCTGATCAATACCGATGATGTGAGTACGAGCGAGTCGCTTTTCTTGTTTTGACTGACTTAGAAGAGGATCACGTGCGTGTACTGGAAAGTAATGCTTGGACTTTCGTTGGCCTGGAAATTTCATGTCGATGAGCTGTCTGTAGAGAAATTTTGCGAATTCTATCACAGAATATAGAACAAGAAAGAAAAAGCTCTCGAACAAATCGAGAGCTAGTTAACGGAATGAGAATTTCCAGGACGCCGTATTTCAGCTTGTCAGCACTGGCCTACCAGCCTTGGGTGTGCTGTTTTACCAGTGCCTGCATCATTGCAATATGCTCAGGCTGGTCGTTCAGACAAGGGATCAGATTGAACGTCTCCCCGCCAGCTTCAAGGAAAACTTCCTTACAGCCCACGGCGATCTCTTCCAGGGTCTCCAGGCAGTCCACCGAAAACGCCGGACACATAACATCCAGCCGTTTAACGCCTTTCTCAGCCAGAGAACGAATCGTCCCTTCCGTATATGGTTGCAGCCACTCTTCCCGGCCAAAAATGGACTGGTAGCTCATGCTCATTTTTTCCCGCGCCATCCCCAGCTTCTCCGCCAACAACGCCGTGGTGCCATTGCAGTGTTCCGGATACGGATCGCCATTGTCAGCATACCGCTTCGGGATGCCGTGGTATGAACACAGCAAATAATCCGGCTCACCATGTTCTGCCCAGAACTGTGTGGCGGAATCAGCCAGCGCTGAAATATAGTCCGGGTGATCGAAGTAGTGATTGATAAAACGCAGCTCCGGCAGATACGGACGCTGCCTCAACCCCTTCGCCACTTTATCAAATACCGCCGCGGTAGTTGTGCGCGAGTACTGCGGATAGAGCGGTAACACCACCACTCGCTGACACCCCTGAGCCTGTAAAGCGGCCAGACCGTCCTCAATGCCCGGCTTGCCATAGGTCATCCCCAGCTCGACAGGCACGTCCAGCGCTTCAGCCAATTTTTGCTGCTGGCGACGCGAATACACCATCAGCGGCGAGCCCTCTTCCATCCAGACGCTCTGGTACAACTTGGCAACTTTAGGGGACCGGATTGGCAGGATGACCCCGTGCAGAATCGGGCACCATAACCAACGGCTCATATCGACGACACGCTGATCGTGCAGGAATTCAGACAGGAAATGCTTAACACCTGCCGATGTCGCACTTTCCGGCGTACCTAGGTTAACCAGGAGAACACCGTAGGAAGGCGTATGTTCAATGTGGTCTGTGCTTTGTTCGCTCATAATGTCCTTCGTACTTCACGCAGCCAAATAATTGAAGTGAAACGCTTGTCACTTTAACAGTTTTTAATTCAGCTGGTTATACCGAACTTAACAATAATACGATCACTGGCGATTTCCTCACCACCCCACTATTCAAGCATATAAAATCAGGCATAAAAAAGGGTCAGCCTGACAGGCTGACCCGATTTAAAGTGGTTTAGCTACCCGGCAGAATTACGCCAGTGCTTTCTCCAGCTCTGCACTTACTTCTGTTACAGGCTTAGTACCATCGAATTTCAGGTACTTAGTGTTGCCTGCTTCAGCTTCTTTGGTGTAGTAAGCGATCAGTGGAGCAGTTTGCTCATGGTATACACCCAGACGAGCACGTACTGTTTCTTCTTTGTCGTCATCACGTACAACCAGGTCTTCGCCAGTTACGTCGTCTTTACCTTCAACCTTTGGCGGGTTGTATACAACGTGGTAAGTACGGCCAGAAGCCAGGTGAGCACGACGACCCGCCATACGCTCAACGATTACTGCGTCTGGCACGTCAAATTCGATCACGTAGTCAACGTCAACGCCGATTTCTTTCAGACCGTCAGCCTGAGGAATCGTACGAGGGAAACCGTCCAGCAGGAAGCCTTTTGCACAGTCGTCTTCAGCAATACGCTCTTTAACCAGACCTAGGATAATGTCGTCAGACACTAGTTGACCAGCATCAATAACGGCTTTCGCTTGCTGACCCAGCTCAGTCCCTGCCTTGATTGCTGCACGTAGCATGTCACCAGTTGAAATTTGTGGAATACCAAACTTCTCTTTGATGAATTGTGCCTGAGTACCTTTACCTGCACCTGGAGCGCCCAGAAGAATGATGCGCATCTTGATCCCCTTAGATTTGAATGGAGTTTTCAAAAAAATGAAAAATACACTGATTAGCCCTTAGTCGCAAGCCCGGCTGCCCTGCCTGACTGCTATTACATACTGTCTCAGCATACAATTTGACATAGATAGGGGGGATTAGACCTTAGTCACATCCCCCCGCCTGTTTAATGATTTAACTGGCTGATTAAATTTCTTTATACCAGCAGCTGGTTCACTGCTGACAGGAACTTGGATGGATCATCCATGGTGCCTTTTTCAGCCAGCATCGCCTGTCCCAGCAGCATCTCGACCCAGCGACCGAACACTTCCTCGTCGGCTTCGTCAGCCATCTTGCGGACGACCGCGTGCTCCGGGTTCAGCTCAAAAATGTATTTTACTTCAGGAGCAGAATGACCCGCTGCAGCCAGCAGTTTCGCCATCTGTGTTCCCATTTCATTTTCGCCGGTCACAACAACCGCTGGCGTGTCTTTCAGTTTGAAGGTAGTACGCACATCCTGAACGCGATCGCCCAGGTAGGTTTTCGTGCGCTCAACCACTGACTGGAAGGCTTCCTCTGTTTCTTTACGCTTCTCTTTTTCTTCCTCGTCATCAAACTTG
Organism: Photobacterium sp. GSS17; assembly: GCF_028621875.1. Lineage (NCBI taxonomy): Bacteria > Pseudomonadati > Pseudomonadota > Gammaproteobacteria > Vibrionales > Vibrionaceae > Photobacterium > Photobacterium sp. GSS17. Next base: position 2,616,824 of record NZ_CP117517.1, read on the forward strand.
GACAGATCAAGATCCGCTTTGGTGATCGCTTGGAAGGCTTTGCCTTCAAACTCCGGCAGGTGACCCATCAGCCACTCATCGATGCGATCAAACATCAGCAGTACTTCCAGACCTTTAGCACGGAACTGCTCAAGGTGCGGGCTGTTCTTAGCTGCCGTGAAGCTGTCGGCAGTCAGGTAGTAAATCTTGTCCTGACCTTCTTTCATGCGGCCGATGTAGTCTTCCAGCGATACCGTCTGCTCTTGGGTTTCCGCATGGGTAGAACTAAAGCGCAGCAGTTTGGCAATTTTGTCACGGTTAGCGAAGTCCTCAACCGGGCCTTCTTTCAGCACCATGCCGAACTCATTCCACAATGTCTGGTACTTCTCGGCATCATTGTTTGCCAGACGCTCCATCATGGTCAGGGCACGTTTGGTACAGGCTTTGCGCAGTGACTGCGTGACTTTGTTGTCCTGCAGAATTTCACGTGACACGTTCAGCGGCAGATCGTTAGAGTCGATCAGACCACGCATGAAGCGCAGGTACGACGGCATGAACTGCTCGGCGTCGTCCATAATGAACACGCGCTGCACATACAGCTTCAGGCCATGCTTGGCATCACGGTTGTACATGTCCCACGGGGCTTTGGACGGGATATACAGCAAGCTGGTGTAGTCCTGCTTACCTTCTACGCGGTTGTGGCTCCAAGTCAGCGGCTCCGCAAAGTCATGGGATACGTGTTTGTAGAACTCTTGGTATTCTTCATCGCTGATATCGGCTTTGTTTCGGGTCCACAGAGCCTGAGCCTTGTTGATTTGCTCCCACTTACGGCCGGTTTCTTTGCCTTCGTCATCACGCTCAACAGTCTGGATATACACCGGAATGCCAATGTGATCCGAGTATTTACCAATGATGTCACGCAGACGGTATTCGCTCAGGAATTCTTTTTCATCGTCACGCAGGTGAAGAATAATCTCGGTGCCGCGGCTTGCCTTTTCGATGCTCTCAACGGTGTAGTCGCCTTCACCGGTCGATTCCCAGGACACCGCTTCATCGGCTGCTACACCCGCCGCACGCGTATTCACGGTTACCCGGTCGGCGACGATAAAGGCCGAGTAGAAGCCCACCCCAAACTGACCGATCAGCTGAGAATCTTTCGATTCCTCTTCGCTCAGCTTGGCAAAAAAGTCTTTTGTTCCGGATTTCGCGATCGTACCCAGGTGTTCAATCACCTCATCTCGCGTCATACCGATGCCGTTATCACTGATCGTCAGCGTTCCTGCTTCCGCATTAAACGACAATTTCACACCCAGATCCGCATCATTTTCATACAAGTCTGGTTGAGACAGTGCACGGAAACGCAGCTTATCTGCAGCATCCGACGCATTCGAAATCAACTCCCTCAGGAAGATTTCTTTGTTCGAATAGAGAGAGTGAATCATCAACTGAAGCAGCTGTTTGACTTCAGACTGAAAACCACGGGTTTCCTTATTTTTGTGGATAGTTTGTTCGCTCATTTCGACTCCGAAACTTGTATTTTGCACTTGTAACTTGCATTAAGAGGACGTGCAGACGTCGAATCTGAAACCCCGGTGACACAGCTGTTATAAAGTGAGTCACCGCTAACTTTCAGACGATTTTCGCTGTCTGGAATACCTTTTCCCACCCTGTTTTTTCATCACCGGATGGCCGTCCCAATTCACTACTCTGTATACATGTGGGCTTCTCGGCGGTTTTCAACCTAAAAGTTTGCATTTATCTCTTTGAGGTTTTTTCAGAACACTTTTTTATGTTTTTTACATTCAGGCATAATTCAGCCTTTTCATGCTATATATCTGCATGATTTAACTTTGTTAATGCTAAAAATGAATAAAATAGAAAGTAAGTTACTTATTGGGCAGCGTTTTGTTTTTGACCCATACGATAATAGTCTGGTCGACAAGCTCGAAGAGGATGAGCTCACCCGTCTTGGGACAAATGAAAGCCGGGCACTGTGCTTGTTGGTGGAAGAACCGGGTGCCATCATTACACGCACCCGATTACATAACTATGTCTGGCGCGAGCAAGGATTTGAAGTCGATGACTCAAGCCTGACCCAGGCAATTTCCACCCTGCGAAAAGCCCTGAAAGATTCCACCAAATCACCTGAATTTATCAAAACCGTGCCAAAACGCGGCTATCAGATGATTGCATCGGTGGAAACCCTGTCTGACTCAACACCCCCTGTTTCTGAATCGGAGCCTGCGGAAGCAATTCTGGATGGCCTGCCAGTTGCTGAGCTTGACGACGCGGCAACCGTTTCAACGCCTTCTGCAAGCGGTCAGACAAACACGGCTCACTATCCGGCGGCAGGTGCCAGCCACGCTTCAGTCAGTCATCACTACATGGCACAAAACCATACCGGTTTTGGCAGCTTAAGCCACACCAGCGCCGGGCTGAAACTGGCCAGCATCATCGCTTTATTGCTGGCTTTCGTCATGCCGCTGATCGTTACTGTGATCATGCCGCAAAAATCCTCTGCGTTTACCCAGCTGACGCAAATCGACGGTATTCCGGTACTGGTACCGCAGAACCACCCTTCGGTATCGCAATGGGAAACCATGATCAGTCAGTGCGTTGAATCTTATCTGGAATATCACCAAGGTGATCGTCGGCCGACCGAAGTCATTGCAACCGGCGGACAAAGCGCTCAGCTATGGCTGAACTATGTACACAATGACAAGATTCCCAATGAAAACGTGACTCTGCGTTTGCTGACCAGTAACAAGGACAACGCCACATTATGTCAGTAACAATTAAGCCTTCAGCTCTCAAATTCCTGGCTGCAAAATATTGGGCATTTATTCTGTTAGGCATTTCCTGCCTGTTTAGCGGTTGGCTGTACTTTTCCAGCGATTATAAGCTGGAGCAACTACTGACCTCGCGCGAGTGGCATGCTAACTCGGTCAGCCGCATCAAGGACACCACCCTGGAAGAGCTGGGGATGCTGCGACAGGTCGAGCAGACCAGCCATGTGATTTACCTTCCAAACAATACTTACTCGCGAATCACGGTATTGAAGCTGTTCAGTGATGAAGCTACACCACTGACGCTGCATATTTCCGAGTCCGGTAACTGGGATGTCAGCGGTGAGTATTTACTTACTAAGCCATTGGAATTTAAAGATATTACATCAGGACACAACCTGGACTTTAAACCCAAACACCTGAGCATTGTGAAGCAGATTTTCCGGATGGATGCCGAGCAAAGTCGCCGGGTTGATATCCGCAATGACAAGTCGATTCTGCTGACCAGCCTGAGCTTTGGTTCCACGATCCTTTACTCACTGTAAGCACTGCTACTCGCCGTCAGTGACGCGCCTGACGGCGTCCTGAACCTGCCTCCTGAACGCTATCAGGGGGCAGAGACCAGCTTTATCTCCACATCTCACGTTCTTAACTTTCCCCCTCCGTCTTGCTGGGTCGCCATACACCTAGCGTTCGTCCCACGACGTTGTTTTTCTGTTCGCACGGTAATTGCGTTCTGGGTTCGTGGGAGAAAGAGCGTTGAGCTTGGTATCAGGACATACGCCTGGACTTGGGCTTGGATTTAGGCTTGCTTGTACTTAGGCACGGAGGGATTAACATTCAGTGCCTCAGGGGTTTTGGCTCGATTCGACCAGCCAGTTTGGGAACACTGGGGAAGAAAAGTGTTGTGGGCAACACCTAGATTAACGGTGTTGGCTAGACGGTTATCGCTTTGTGTTATCAATACACTGGCGTTACTTGCGGCAATAAAAAAGGGAAGCGAACGCTTCCCTTGATAATGAACAAAACAGACAAATTATTAGAAGTACAGACGCATACCGATGGTGAAGGCACTGTCATCCATCATCTTCTGGCCATCAATTGCGGTTTTTTCTTCGTCGTAGCTCATGTCAGCATATTCCATGTATGAAACCACTTGGCTGGTCAGCCAGTAGTCGGCACCCACGGTGAACTGATCCAGCGTGTTGTCTTTGGTGTCGTAGTCAACATAATCATACACACCGTACAGGCCCACACCGATTGGGAAATCGTAGCGTACCATCGCACCCACACCGGTTTGCTCATCGCCCGCAAAGTCATAGTCGGAGTACATCGCTGCCAGTGACAGGGTATTCCACGCGTATGTGGCGTTCAGTGTCCATGAATCATCTTTGTCATCGCCAAAGATCTTGTCTTTTTCCGTACGCTCAGAGCTGGTGTAGGTACCGGACAAGCCCAGACCGAAATCTGATTCCCATGCTACACCCAGTGCATAGGCCTGATCGATTTCGATGATGTCACCGCTGATCACACCATCACGGTCATCATATTCCTGACCAGTGTGGTACTGAGCCATCACAGTGAAACCGTTCTTTTCAAATTTGTACTGCACGCCGTTAGTCAGGCGATCTGTTGCTGACCAGTCGTTTTTAATGTTGGCCGTACCACCGTATTCCCAGGTGATATCGTACTGACCGGCCAGCGTATCCTGCACTGCTGACATTCGACCAATTCGGAATTCACCGAAATCACCACCGATCGCAGCAGAAGCGAATTTCGTGAATTCTTCATCATCAAAGCCGTTGCCGTCTTCAGGAATGATGTTCAGCTCTTTAAGGACATCACCGTTCACGTACAGGCCGTTTGGCATGAAGTAGGTCATGTTCAGACCCAGCTCTGTCCCTTCGCCGGTGAACGTGTCGTCAGCGCCCATGATGCCGTTATCAGTCGTCTCGTAACGAACACGCAGGTTACCGTAAATGTTTACTGAAAGGTCATCGGATTTATACACTTCCGCTGCCATTGCTGATGCACTGGCAACCACTGAACCGATCACAGCTGCTACAACTGTCTTTTTCATGTTCACTCCTAATTATTGTCTCTATCAGCCCTTCTTTGGGCGTCAGTTTTTTATTTTTCACTGCTACCTGCCGGATGACATCGGTACAAAAAGCACACAACTTCAGCCAGCATGTTTCCCGTAAGGTGTGTTGGCCATTAGGGAGACACGGACTATTAAACACATAGAAACAAAGGGTTATGAACAAAAACAGTCTTAAACGATATTTAAATAGTTATCCTTAGAAATTAAGGTGATATAAAAACTAAATCAGACTCTAAAAATCTCAATCAGCTAAAAACTCATCATTGAGCGCAAAGAAATACGGGCTTTTGCCGAGGAAAGATAAAAAAATACCAACGCCCGACTAAATCGAGAGTTGGTATTTTTTTGAGTTAGCTAACGCTACGTATTGCGCTGCCGTCAGATCAGCTTGTGTCGACCAGCCAGAGAATGGGATAAGGTCGTGCCATCCACCAGCTCCAGCTCACCGCCAACCGGTACACCATGAGCAATACGGCTGGCTTCAACCTGATACTCGCCACACAGTTCAGCGATGTAGTGAGCTGTCGCCTCCCCTTCTACAGTCGGGTTGGTTGCCAGAATCACTTCACTGATGGTTTCGGTCTGCATCCGGAATTCCAGAACATCCAGCCCGATATCCGACGGCCCGATGCCATCAAGCGGCGACAGGTGTCCCATCAGCACGAAATACCGGCCGGAAAACTGCCCGGTGGCTTCGACCGCCAGAATATCTGCCGGACTTTCCACAACACAGATTTGGCCGTTTTCCTGACGACGCGGATTTGAACAGATGGAGCACACCTCTTCTTCCGTAAACGTCCGGCAATCACGGCAGTGACCGATTTCCGTCATGGCTTTTTGCAAAGCATCCGCCAGTTGCAGGCCACCCTGACGATTTCGCTGTAACAAACTGAAGGCCATCCGCTGTGCTGACTTGGGGCCAACCCCAGGCAGACAACGTAAGGCCTCCATTAATTGCTCCAGTAATTGACTGGTACGCATTTATCAGAATGGCATCTTAAAGCCAGCTGGCAGGTTCATACCGCCAGTCACGCTTGCCATCTTCTCTTTTTGAGCTTCTTCAATACGACGTGCCGCATCATTGAACGCCGCAGCAATCAGATCTTCCAGCATGTCTTTGTCGTCTTCCATCAGGCTGTCATCCAGCTCAACACGACGCACGCTGTGGCTACCAGTCAGAGTCACTTTTACCAGGCCGGCACCGGACTCACCAGTGACTTCCATACTCGCGATCTCTTCTTGCATTTTCTGCATGCGCTCCTGCATTTGTTGCGCCTGCTTCATCATGTTAGCCATACCGCCTTTACCAAACATATGTTCTCTCTCTATGGTCTGGTTAATCTATAAGGGTCTTACGCTATCTTCATCCAGTACAGCAGCAAACCGCTGACAAATGAAATTCACGTTGGGATCAGCCATCAGGCTTTGCCGGGCTTGATCCAGTTTTTCCTGATAGAGGCACTCCCGCCATTCCAGCGGTGTACGTCCCCTATCACTTAATTCGATGGTGAGGCTGATCGCCGCACCAAACAATTCGCTCAGTGCCTGAGCCAGTTGCTCACGCGCTTTCGGTGTATCCAGGTGCTTCTGACTCGGTCGCAGCGTCAGTGTTACCGCATCGCCACTGCGCTCAAACGCAGAGTTCAGGGCAAGCTGTTGAACCATACGACCTACATTAAGCTTAGTCACCCAATCCGACCAACTATCCTGATTTGCCGCTTCGTTGACAAGCAAATTCACCATTTCAGGTGTTTTTTCATGTTCCAACGCCTGTTTCATCTGGGCAGGAGCAACTTCGGTTACGACAACAGACTCATCAGGCTCCGCCGTTGGCCGCCACTGGTATTCCTGCGGTGCGGTAGAGTGCGGTGCCGCTTGTGACGGTGAACCGCCTCCCGGCATACCCGGTACCGGCATCGCATCAGGTGCGGCAGCATGACGACCGTTTTGCTTACTGGCAATTCGATCGAGAACGCTGCCGGTCGCGACTTTTTTAGCCTGTACCGGTTGGGTCTTTTTTCCGCTGGCCGGTGCCGCGCCATCACGCTTCACCTGACTCCGTAATTTGTTCCTTGCCGCCAACAGACCAGAAGCTGCCGAAGCCGGACGCTCTGCCGCCGGTTGCGCTGACTGAGTGTGCACTGGCTGATTATTCGCTTGCTGATTATGCACGGGCTGGCTGAGCGCAGCCTGACCAGACGGTGGCGATTGCGGATACGCCACACCCGGATCCACATGCTGAGACTCCGGGCCGTATGACTCAGAGTAATCCGGCACTGGCGGCGCGTCGTAAGCTGGAGGATTCTCATAATGGTGGGCCGCAGGCATCGGCCTTTGCGCCGCCGGCTGAGCCATTGGCTGAGCAGCTGGTGTCTGCATCTGCGCTCTCAGGGCCTGTACGCGCTGCATCCCCTGGCCTTGTCCGGCAGGCGTTTGGCCCGCGGGATGTTGCCCCATAGGACTTGGCGTCCGTGAGACCGATGGAGTCGCCGGTTGCGCCTCAGGAACAGCAATCGTCTGAGGCGTCACCGTTGACACTGCAACAGGACGGAACGCCAGCATGCGTAACAACACCATTTCCAGACCGGTACGGCCATCCGGCGAGTAAGCCAGATCCTGTCGCCCTTGCAACGCAATTTGATAGCACAGCTGCACTTCCTGCGGCGATACCGCTTTACTGAGCAGCACAATACGCTCGGCATCCGGTACAGAATCATCAAGCGATGCCGGTAATGCCTGGTACATGGCAACGCGGTGAAGCTGGGAAGCAAGCTCACGCAGCAGACTGTCCCACTCAACGCCGACACCCGCCAGTTCTTCCAGGCAAGCCATGGCTGGCTGGGCTTCCCCTTGGGCAACCGCTTCCAGTAAATACAGAGCTTGTTCCGTGTTCAGGGTACCCAGCATTTCCGACACCGCAGTCGCGTGTACACTGCCGTTCCCCAGTGCAATGGCCTGATCGGTCAGGCTCAGTGCATCACGCATACTGCCTTCAGCCGCACGGGCCAGCAGACTTAATGCGCGAGGTTCAAATTCAACCTGCTCTTGGGTAAGTACGTACTCAAGCTGCGCCTGAATCTGAGTATTATCCAGATGTTTGAGATGAAACTGCAGACAGCGCGACAAGATCGTCACCGGCAGCTTTTGCGGATCGGTGGTCGCCAGAATGAATTTAACGTATTCCGGCGGCTCTTCGAGTGTTTTCAGTAAGGCGTTAAAGCTGTGACGAGAGAGCATGTGCACTTCGTCAATCAGGTAAACCTTGTACCGTCCCCGAGCCGGCTTGTATTGCACGTTATCCAGCAGATCTCGAGTATCTTCAACCTTGGTGCGTGAGGCGGCATCGATCTCTAACAGATCGACAAAGCGTCCCTCATCGATTTCACGACAAGTCTCACACTGCCCACACGGTGAAGCCGTGACACCCTGCTCACAGTTCAGGCCTTTCGCAAAAATACGGGCGATCGTGGTTTTACCTACCCCTCTTGTTCCACTGAACAAGTAGGCATGGTGCAAACGGTTATGGGCAAGCGCATTTTCCAGTGCTGTCAAAACGTGGGACTGACCCACCACATCAGCAAACTGGTGCGGGCGCCATTTACGTGCCAGAACCTGATAACTCATGTTAACTAACCTTACAGAATCAAGAACTCAATGCTAGCACAGGGAGGATAATGGGGCGAGAGGGCGCTCGACGAGCGCCCAATGATTAGCCAGTCACCTGGCCAGACAGCCTGTCAGTGGCCGTCAAAATCACAGATGCTGAAGACCTTCAGGCCGATACCTTGCAGACGCTGTTCGCCGCCGATATCAGGCAGGTTAATAACAAATGCTGCATCTTCAACAATACCGCCCAAACGACGTACCAGCTTAGTGGTCGCTTCAATCGTACCGCCTGTTGCCAGCAGATCATCTACCAGCAGGACTTTGTCCCCTTCGCGGATAGCATCTACGTGGATTTCAAGCGTATCCTGGCCGTATTCCAGCTCATAGCTTTCGCCGATCACTTCACGCGGCAGTTTGCCCGGCTTGCGTACCGGCACGAAACCGACACCCAGTTCCAGTGCGAGCGGTGCACCAAACAGGAAGCCACGCGCTTCAGTACCAATCACTTTCGTAATGCCCTTGTCTTTGTACTGATCAATCAGCACCTGCATCGTTGCACGGTAAGCCTCAGGATCTTCCATCAGGCTGGTCACATCACGAAACAGAATCCCTGGTTTTGGGTAATCAGGGATTGATTTAATACTGTTTTTAATCAACGCGAGCTTATCTTGATTCATATTCGATTATCCGTGCCCCTCCCAACGGGGCAAATGTAAGTGAAACGGCTAAAAGCCGATAAAAACCGGCTCAAATAGTAGTGATTTTCCGCAGCAGGAGCAAGGACTGGTGCCAGATCTGCACCACCCAATGTCACTTAGAGAGTGTCACTTAGAGAGGCTCAGATAATGGCGGGTTTTCCCTGACTGGCAAACGGTTAAACCAGAACAACAATATTGCCAGCATGACCAGCAACATGACTTTGTGCCAAATCAATGGCACCCAATAAATAGAGAAGGCAAAACTAAGCACCATCATAATGTTGGCGCGGCGTTTCACCCGAGGTGAAACCGAGCGGTGACGATGCCAGTTCTCAAGCACCGGGCCAAATTGCGGATGGCTCAGCAACCAATGGTTCAGACGCGGCGAGCCCCGCATGAAACAGGCACTGGCCAGCAGCAGGAAGGGTGTTGTTGGTAACAGCGGCAGAAAAGCACCGATCATGCCCAATACCACGCAAATCCAACCACAAACCAAGAGTATTGTTCTTTTTACCATACATCACATTCCGGTACTGTCCTCTTGGCAGTGTAGCAACAAAAGAAAACGGCCAACAACACTCTTGTTGCTGGCCGTTCAGAAAGACGGGAGTTTCTGCCTGATTAAGAAGACAGAATGCCCAACCAGGTCAGACTTGCCGGCAGTGTTGGCAATGCCATTGCCAGCAGAAAACCGAAAAAGTACTTTACGCTGTATGGGTCTTTAAAACCATGCTCCATGGTACACTTCCTTTATTGGCTGATTGATTTTAGGCTGATAATCGTTCACGGCTCTTGGGCCGCTCATCTCATTAACCCTGCTAATATAGCGGATAAAGGGTGTCGCAAAAACCGAGAGAAAATACGGGTATTCCGGAATAACCCCGACTTTGTTTGATTCAAATCACAATCAAAGTTAAGAATCGACTTAGACTAAATTTACCTAAAACAAAAATGATGATCTTATGGCAACGTCAGAATTAACTTATGAACCGCTGCGGGTTCGCCTTGAGCAGGAGCACGCTGCACTTTATTCCGAGCTTAAGCAAGAAATGTTGCTCAATACTCTGCTTCCGTCATCAGCTGCAATTGAAGGCGCGGAATTGAGTGATTTAATTGTTATGGCTAAATCATCATTTATTCCGAATTTGTTTGATTTAGCAACCCGACTGGAAAAAGTGGATGCCGCCATTTGCTCAATTAAACTGGGCATGTACGGCCTGTGTGCTGATTGTGAAGATGAGATCGATATAGAAGATCTGGAAACAGATCCGGCTCAGCCTCGCTGCCAGCACTGCCGAGAGCACAGCCGCTATCACCATGAGGCCTGAAAAATCCGTTCAGCGCCGTTAAAACGGCAATAAGCGGGACATTCCCGCCTATTGTTTTTCATCAGTTCTGCCTGACCTGGTTTCGTCAGTCCGACAACGCCGTCAAGCTTCTGACGGCTTATAGCAGATTACTGATTCGCCTGAGTTTTTACCCACTGTTCAAACGCTGCTTTTTCATCAGCATTGGCTTTGCTGTACCACAGTTTCAGCTGAACCAGCGCATCGCCGGTGATACTGATTTCGCCTTTATCGCTGACTTCTACCGCGGCTTTTTCCAAATCTACCGCATAACCTTCTTCAAAGGTAATGCCGTGCTCGCGGTTGTATTCCGCAACCAGAGCTTCCATGTCACTGAATGCGGCAAAACCTTTACCTTGCAGCTCTACGTATTCCAGCGGTTGTTTTGCACCACCAGCCAGCTCCAGTTGCCACTCCGGGCCACGCTGAAAATAAGATTCTGCCTGAGACAAAGTCGAAAGACGAGGCAGTGTAATGGTCGCGTTCTGGGTAGGTACTTCCATCTCAAACAGATAAGGGCGAGTCGTATAGATACGGGTTTTCGAGCCGTCTTTCACTTCTCCGTCATAACGCACAACAATCTGGTGTTTGCCTGCAGGCAGATTCACAGCGCTGGTCTCAGACCAGAAGGAAGACTCTACCTTTTTGCCGTCAACCACCAGTAATTTAATGTTTTCACCCGTGCTTAATGTGCCTGCCTGTGCAGCCAGAGGCAGCGCCAGGCTACCAAGCGCTAGAAACCACTTTTTCATGTCCAAGTTGTCCTTTTTTGTCCTGTTATAAGCCCATCAAGATAGCAAAAAGCCGCCATAAAGGCGGCTTTTTTCAGAAAGTTTTCTAACTGTGGCTCACAATTAGAATTTAACTTCCATACCAACCAGGTAACCTAGATCTAGGTCAACATTGTCAGCGTCTGCCCAGCCCAGCTCACCGTAAACTTTTACGTTGCTGTGTAGCTGGTGAGTGATGTTCGCGTAAACGTTGTCTACGCCGTCACGAGTGATGTAGTGACCAACACCGTCGATGTCTGTATCAGCATGGTTGTAACCCAGAGCAAAAGTGTTTTTGCCCATAGTGTAAGAACCGTTGATTTCGTAAACGTCTACATCAGACTTGTTAGCACGGTTAGTGTTTTGCTCGTACTCAGCGTTGCCGTAAGACGCTGCGAATGCGAATGCACCCATTACGTATTCAGCTTCGATGTTGAACGCGTCAACATCAGTGTCGCCCAGGTCTTCAGCTGTGTAGTAGTAACCACGAACGTCGAAGTTTGCAAAACGTGCACCGATACGAACGTCAGTAACAGTACCATCGCTGTTCAGGTAGTCAGTTGCAGGGCTAGAGCCGTCTGCATCCAGGTCGTGAGTCAGACCGAAGTAGAACTGACCGTTGTCGAATACATATTTGATTGCTTCGTTACCTTCAGTTTTAACGAAGTCAACTTGGTCGAAGCCCAGCTCGTAGTCTTTACCGATGCCCATGTCATCAGAGATGTACAGCATACGACCGAAAGTCAGTGTACCGAAGTCACCGCCAAGACCAACCCACAGCTCGTCGTTTTCAACGTCGCGCTTTTCGAACTTGAAGCCGATACCAGCAACAGCGTTCAGTTGGTCAGTTACAGCGATAGTGGTGTTCAGTTGCAGATCACCATCATCCAGGTGCAGGCCAGCGTCATCAGTGTTTGATGCATCGCTGTCTACGTAGTTTTGGAAGTACTGAACTTCAGCTGCACCAGACAGGTCAACTGTTACACCGTTTGCATCGTATAGGTTGATGCCTGCGTTTGCAGAACCTGCTGCTAGTACTGAAAGTGCTAGAAGTGTTTTTTTCATGATATCCACTGCCTTTTCTTATTTAGACTGGAATTCCTGTTTCCAGAATTCCTTTTCATTATTTGTCTCTCAGCTTCCGTCATCCTCTATAAACATAAAGAATGATAAAAGAATCCAAGAGCAAGAAATTTGCGGACTTCATCCTGACAGAAGATTCCTCTGAATGTCAAATACCTCTAAACAAAAACTAAAAAAACATCAAAAACATAAAATATCAACAAGTTACATCAACCAAAGCCTACTAATTGAGCATTGTTTTTATCTAAAAAGCATGAATATTTGATGACACTTAAAACACTCAACCAAGATTAAAAACTGAAATTTAGATAAAAAAACAACACAAACAGGACAAAATATTACTAATAGCAGGTTTTTACAGTCAATTTCTTCACCTCAAAGGGTGTTCACCATATTGATAGAATAGTTCAATTACAATTCGTGAGGTGATTCGCATTTTGGATAACTATTTGAACAAAATATGCAGCCGCTCACATTCAGACCTTCGTGCTATAATGCCCGGCCCTGCCACTACGAAGTTTCAAAAATGTTACACAACCAGATTAAGCAAGATATCAAAAAGTGCTATGAGAACCTGGGTAACCAGCTCGATAACTTTATACCCAGAAGGGCTCAAAACTATCTGGTTGCTGAAATCGCCAAAACCCTTGGTGGTGAATACCATAAGAAACATCGGATGCTGGTGGCCGAAGCCGGTACCGGGATTGGTAAGTCGCTTTCTTACCTGCTCGGGGCGATTCCCTACGCGATGTTCAACAATAAGAAAGTCCTGATTTCTACTGCGACCGTGGCCCTGCAGGAGCAGCTCATCAACAAAGATCTGCCTCTGTTTAATCGTATTTATCCTAAGGAATTCAGTTTCATCCTGGCTAAAGGCCGCCAACGCTATTGCTGCCACCACAAACTGGAAGCCAGCTGTAGCAGTGAAATTGGCCAACAGGCCGCTTTATGGGATGAAAAACCCAAAAAGTCAGATCTCGATTTGCTCAAGCGGATGCTCAAAGCAAGTGAAAGTCAGAAATGGGACGGTGACAGAGACAGCTGGCCAACCACCATTCCCGACCGTGTCTGGCAGCAGATTGTGGCAGATAAACACAGTTGCCATTCCGGACTGCCAAAACATCGACACTGCCCGTTTGCCAAGGCCAGGGAGCATTTGGAAAAGGCTGATGTGATCATTGCCAACCATGCACTGTTAATGGCCGATATTGAGCTGGGCGGCGGGATTATTCTGCCTGAGCCGGAAAAAACCATTTATGTGATAGATGAAGCCCATCACCTTCCTCAGGTTGCCCGCGATTTTTCTGCCGCTGCCGCCAGCCTGAAAGGGGCGGCAAGCTGGCTGGAAAAACTCAACCAATCCGTCGGGAAATTGGCGGAGCTGGCCGACTATAAAAAATCCGGCCGTTTCCAGACAGCACTCAATGAAAACATCGCCCTGCTCATCCCTTCGTTAAGACAAATTGCCAGCACGATTGACCCGGCCATGTTTAATAAAGACGGAATTTACCGCTTTGAGCATGGTGAGTTGCCCGCCTGGCTGCAGGAAGAAGCGAAAGGGTGCAAGGAATCTTGCAAGAAAGCCTTGCAGGCACTGGGAAAAATTCACGATCTGATTGCGGAGCGCAATAAAGACAATGAACTGGCCCCTCGTTTAGCCGAACCCGCGCTGGCAGAGTCCGGTTTTTACCTGCAACGTCTGGAAAACCTAGAGAAAGTCTGGAGCCAGATGGCCCAGCCAAATAAAGATAAAGGGGCGCCGCTGGCACGCTGGCTGGAAAAAAGCCCGGATCGGGAGAACGACTATATCGTAGAAGTGTCGCCACTGGAGGTGGGACACCGTCTGGATCAGTTACTGTGGAGCCGGGCGGTCGGGGCTATTTTGGTATCGGCGACCCTTCGAGCGTTAAACAGCTTCGACTATTTCTGCCGTCAGGCGGGAATTTTTGAAAAAGAAGCAACACGTTTCCTAGCACTGGCTTCGCCGTTCGACTATCAGAATAATGCCCGGCTGGTTATCCCAGCGATGCCGCTGGAACCTCAGGCTGAACAATTCACAGAGCTGCTTATCGAGAAACTGCCGGAGTTCCTAGAAGGTGAAACCGCCAGCCTGGTGCTTTTTTCTTCATACTGGCAAATGAACCAGGTCGCGGACAAACTGCGCCCACTGGCAGTAAAAAATCGCTGGGAGCTGCTGATTCAGGGTGAGGAATCCCGTCACATTATTCTAAAAAAACATAAAGAAAACTGTCAAAAGGGTAAAACCAGTATATTATTTGGAACGGGCAGTTTTTCAGAAGGTCTTGATCTTCCTGGCAATTTGCTGACCAACCTGATTATTACGAAAATTCCGTTTGCCGTTCCCACTTCTCCTGTAGAAGAAGCACATGCAGAATACATCGAAAGCCGTGGCGGAAATCCCTTCTTGCAGATTGCCGTTCCTGAGGCCAGTAAGAAACTGATCCAGTCGGTAGGACGTCTACTGCGTAAGGAAGAAGATTCTGGTAGAGTCGTGCTGCTTGATCGCCGTGTGCTGACCCGCCGCTACGGTAAAGCCCTACTCGACTCACTGCCACCGTTTAAACGTGTCATCGAACAGAGCCTGAATACAAGATAAGACTGAATGATTGAAATGATAGAACCGGGCATGCTGTTGGTGCTTGGTCTGGTAGCCCTGATTGCTGGATTTATTGATGCCGTCGCCGGTGGCGGGGGCATGCTGACTGTGCCCGCTTTACTGTCTATCGGCTTACCGCCACACATTGCGCTGGGCACCAACAAGTTGGCGGCGACTTTCGCCTCGTCAACGGCCGCCTGGACCTATTACAAGAAACAGCTGTTTTCTCCGTCGTTCTGGAAACTCTCATTCATCGCCACACTGGCCGGTGCGATTCTGGGCACGCTGGTCGTCGATTTAATCAGTACTGAGTGGCTGGAAAAAGTGCTGCCGCTGATTATTCTGGCGGCTGCGGTCTATACCGTCTGGCACCCGCATCCTAAAGGCAACAACCATGAACTGCCCGAAAAATGCGAAAAATTTGCCCGGAAACAATGGCTGCAAGGCACCACGCTAGGGTTTTATGACGGACTGGCCGGCCCCGGCACCGGCGCTTTCTGGACCGTTTCGAACATGGCGCTGTACCGGTTAGATATTTTGATGGCATCTGGTTTGGCAAAAGCCATGAATTTCACCAGCAATCTGACCTCACTGGTGACCTTTGCCATACTGGGACATATCAACTTTGCACTGGGTTTGACCATGGGGGTCTGCCTGATGTTGGGCGCTTACATAGGGGCCCATTCTGCCATCCGTTTTGGAGCTAAATTCATCCGTCCGGTATTCGTGACTGTGGTGATTGTGCTTGCCGTTAAACTGGCCTGGCAAGCCTGGTTCTGATTTCGCTTCCTGAGGAAATAGCATGCCTGATCTCCAACGTCTTGAAACGCTTATTGATCAGCTGGGTAAAGACGCTGCCCAGCTTGACCGTACCCGCGGGGAATCGGAACGTCCTCTGTTCGACGAGCATCTGTTCCATTGCCGCAGCAAACTCCTGACACCTTGTGTTAACGAGTTGCGGGATGAAATTCGCGCGTTGCGCATGGAGCGTCGAACCGGCCGACTTGAAGCGGCTCGTACTCAGTATGTGTGTGAAAAGCTGGTGTCACAAATCCAGGCCATTCAGCGCGAGCTGGCGACTCAGCAAATCCGCAAAAATGAACCTAAGCGCACCTCTGGCTGGCGTAAACCCATCCATCAGCTCTATCAGGATCTGGCCCAGCACCAGGACTGGGAACGCCGTTTGGCGGCGATGCTGCGTGATAAAGAGCACCTGCTCAACCGCAGTACCTCACTGACAGAGCGCCAAACACTTCAGCAGGAAGTGCTGGCACTGGGCGGTCGCCTTACCCGCTGCCGTGCTGCGTTGAGAAAAATTGAAAAAGATATCAGCCTGCAGGAGCGAAAAGGCTAATGACGTTACCTCTGGTTTATCACCCTATTTACTCCGAACTCGATCTACCGCCGGCGCATCGCTACCCGATCAGTAAATATCGACGTCTGTACCAGTACCTGCAGGACACCCTGAACATTGAGCAGCACCCGGCCATCCGGCTGTTTCAGCCGGAGCCCATCAGTGTCGACGAAATCAAGGCATTGCATGACCCGGATTATATCGACGCGCTGTTTTCCAATGCCCTGCCCGCGGCGAAAATGCGCCGTATCGGCTTTCCCTGGAGTGAGCAGCTGATCACCCGAACCTGTATGTCATCCGGCGGCACCAAACTGACCGTTGACTTGGCTCACCAGTACGGGTTGAGTATTCACCTCAGCGGTGGCTACCACCATGCCCACAAAGACTTCGGCAGCGGTTTCTGCCTGGTCAATGACCTGGCGCTGGCAGCGAAGCATGCACTAACTTTGCCCGGTGTCGATACCGTGATGATCATTGACTGCGACGTCCACCACGGTGATGGCACCGCGACCATTTTGGCCGATGAGCCGAACGTGATTACGTTTTCTGTGCATTGTGAGAAAAACTTCCCGGCCCGCAAACCGGACTCAACGCTCGATCTGGCTCTGCCGTTAAACACCACGACTGAAGAGTACCTGAACGCCTTTGAGGGCTTGTTACCGCTGGCACTCGCCCAGTATCAGCCGGACCTGGTGATTTACGATGCCGGGGTCGATATCCACCAGGATGACGAGCTGGGCTATTTCAATGTGTGTGTCGAAGGTATCTATCAACGGGATCACCTGGTGCTGAGCCGATGTCACGAAGCGGGAATTCCGGTGGCGGCGGTCGTGGGTGGCGGTTATCGCCATGACCATCAGCTACTGGTCAATCTGCACGCCCAGCTTATATACTCAGCCATGAATATTCTGGAGCTGGGCTGAACCACCAGCCCGGCTGTCTATCCCGCCGTTACGAGTTGTCCCATGAGCGAAAAAAACACCGCTTCCCTAAATGATGCCCCTGCCGATATTAAACTGGCAGTCGATTTGATTTACTTGCTGGAAACGAACGAAATTGACCCAAAAACGGCGCTGTCAGCGCTGGAAATCGTCAAATCTGACCTGCTGGCCAAGTTAAAAAAAGACAACAGCGAACAGTAAAAGCCGCGACTGCCAGCGTGAGTCTCAGCGTTACAACATGAAAAAGTGACAACATGAAAAATTTGACCTTTCCCTAGGGGGAAGGTTTACACTTCAAGGGTGTATTTTTGTAACTTGAACGCTGTTGCCGTTCTCGCTTTCAATCGGTTGTGACATGACGTTTTTGCGTGCCCCGTACAAATTGACAGCTTTTACCCTGCTACTGGTGGTCAGTCTGATCACCGGTCCGGCTATGGGCATGTCTTTTTCGCACGCGACCACGATGGCGAATGCTACCGTGGCAATGAAAAACGACGACATGACGATGACTGACGCCAGCATGAACATGATGCATGGCGACATGACAAAGCACGATTCATCAATACACGGCTCTGAGTTGCACGGTGAAAATCCGGCTAACGCGGCGTCGCCTGCTCCACATACCGGACATCACTCAGGCCAGAACAGCGCCTCGATGGTTCATGCCACACCCGATACCCCGAATCCAGATTGTCAGCACTGCGGCAGTGGGGCCGAAGCCGCCGACAACTGCACCTCTTCCGATATGTTTTCCGATTGCAGCAGCTGTGACAGCCGTCACTGCCAGTCCTCGGTCATCATTGTTCTGAATTCTGAGCCAAGCACTCTCTATCCTGACAGTGTCCGTCCCGTGCTGACGACACTGCAGCCTGTCTCGCGTGCGGAAAACCCGCTACGCCCGCCTATTCACTGAACGCACTGCGCCCTTTTTCCGGGGCATATGTCAACGATGACAACTGATCGCCATTTGCAGGCCGTCAGTCAGTACTAACTTCGTTCAAGTGAATTTTTATGTCAAAACATTACCTTGCCCAGCCGTTGGGCATGGCATTGATGCTTATGATGCTCAACCAGGCATACCCAGCCCTGGCGCACGCCGCATCCATGCCGGTTTCTTCGCCCCCTGAGCTGCAGCCATATGCTCAGCCTGATTTAACGACTCTGATTCAGTGGGCCATTGACCACGATCCGGGCCAGCAGCAATTTCACTATCAGGCTGATGCCATCAGCGAAATGGGGATCGCCAGCAGCCAGTTGATGGATCCGAAGCTCAAACTGGGCGTGGGTGGTCTGCCTGTCGACAGTTTTGCGTTTGATGAAGACCCGATGACCAACATTTCCGTCGGGCTGATGCAGGAATTTGGCCGCGGCGACACCCTGACTCTGCAACAAAAGCAGAGTGAACAACAGGCAAGCGGTGTACGCCAGCAGGCCGATATTCGCAAGCTGGATATCACCAAAGCTGTGACCAATGCCTGGATTGAGCTGGCCTATCTGAACCAGACCCGTACGCTGATGGTGCAAAACCAGTCATTGTTTCGCGAGTTATTGAGCTACCTCGAAACCAACTACGGGTTGGGCACTAATCAGGCTCAGGACATTATTCAGGCCGAGCTGCAAATCAGCCGCATTGACGAACAATTGCAGGCTAACCAACAACTGCAGCAGCGCTGGCGGGCGCAGCTGTCAGAATGGTTAGGTAGCCAATCTGCATCGTTAGTGGTCACCTCCTATCCGCAATGGCAGACCCTGACCCAGTACCTCACCACACAACCGGCCAATCATGTCTCAACGCTGGCGTCGCACCCGGCGGTGCAGGTGCGTGATGCCCTGATCAAAACCTCCGAAACCGGCGTCGATATCGCCCGTGAAGCCTACCAGCCCCAGTTCGGTGTGGAAGTGATGTACGCCTACCGTCAGGCCGATCGCATGGACGGCTCGCCGGCTCCGGATCTGGTCAGTGCTTATCTGACCATGGATCTGCCGCTGTTTACGGAAAAACGTCAGGACAAGAAACTGGCCGCGGCTCAGCATCAGGTTGGCGCCGCCCGTACCCAGCGCGATCTGCTGATCCAGCAAATGCAGGCTCAAGCCGCCGCGACCGACGCGGACCGCAGCCATATTCAGCAACGCCTGGCCCGCTATCAGCGCACCCTGCTCAAGCAAGCCAGAGAGAAAACCCGCGCGGTGGAGCGCGGTTACCAGAACAACACCAGCCAGCTAGACGAATACATCCGAGCGGCCAGCGATGAGCTGGCGCTCGAACTCGAACAAGCGCGTCTTGAGGCCGATCTCAACCAGGCCAATAACAATCTGGCGTATTTGCTGAATCAATATTAAGGGACAACATGAACAAAACATTTTCTGTCGCCGTGCTGGCACTGGCCATCGGTGGCGTGCTGGGGTATCTCATCGCCACGACAACGACCGAGCCGACCGGTGAAGCGTCTGCCGCGGCCAGCAACGAGCCCCTGTACTGGGTGGCTCCGATGGATCCGAATTACAAACGGGATAAGCCGGGCAAATCCCCCATGGGGATGGATTTGATCCCGGTGTATGCCGAGGATCTGGCGGGTGACAAGCAGGATCCTGCCGGCACAGTGACGATTACGCCCGCGGTTGAAAACAACCTCGGGGTCAAAACGGCTGCGGTTCAGGTACAGGCACTGGTGCCGAACATTGACACGGTCGGGTATATCGCCTTTGACGAAAGCCAGTTATGGCAGATCAACAGCCGGGTCAGCGGCTGGATCCAGACCCTGAACGTCAATGCGATTGGGGAACGCGTGCGCAAGGGTGAGATCCTGTTTGAACTCTACTCTCCCGATCTGGTGCGCGCGCAGGAAGAACTGTTGAATGCGCAACGTCTGGGCAAAGCCGTACTGGTCCGGGGAGCCAAAGATCGTCTGCGCTCTCTGGGCGTCGATAATGCACAAATCGATGAGGTGCTGCGCCGTGGCAGTGCCAAACAGCATATTGCGGTCAAGGCGCCGGCCGATGGCGTTATCGCGACGCTTAATGTCCGCAACGGGGCGTACCTGTCACCGCAACAAACTGTGATTACCGGCGGGAACCTCGACACCGTCTGGGTCGATGCCGAAGTGTTCGAACGCCAGGCGCCATGGATCACACCCGGCACTGCGGCGGAGATGTCCGTGGATGCCCTGCCAGGGAAACCATGGCTGGGAGAGGTCGATTACATCTACCCGATTTTGGATCCCAAAACCCGTACCTTGCGTGTACGCCTCAAATTTCCGAATAAAAGCGGCGAGCTGAAGCCGAACATGTTTGCCAACCTGCAACTGCGTCCCAACAGTCCCGAGGCGGTGATAGTGGTGCCTGAGCAAGCAGTGATCCGCGCCGGGAATATGAGCCGGGTCGTTCTGGCGGCTGGTGACGGGAAATACCGCTCCGTACGCATCAAGACCGGACGCAGTGCCGGCGGTATGGTGGAAGTGCTGGCCGGACTGCAAGCCAACGACCATATAGTGACATCCGCCCAGTTCCTGCTGGATTCCGAATCCAGCCAGAGCGCCGATCTGGGCCGGATAGAAACGTCATCCGCCGGTGAACCGCCGACATCAGTCACCGTCACCGGTGTAGTTCGTCACGTCATGGCTGCCCACAACATGGTGACCATTGAACACGAAGCTGTTCCGGAATGGGACTGGCCGGCCATGACCATGGATTTCACTGCCAGCGAGGATACCGATCTCAGTGCCCTGATTGGCGGGTTGCGCATCCGGTTTCTGATCCACCAGCAACCGGATGGCCAATACACCGTCAGCGATGTGGTCGCGGCAGATGCGGCTCATCGTCAGATGGATCACAGCAAGATGGATCACAGCAAGATGGTGCCGGCCACCAAGGCAGGTGAGCAATGATTGGAGCAATCATCCGTTGGTCAATCAAAAACCGCTTTCTGGTGCTGATTGCTACAGCCTTTCTGGTGGCCGCCGGACTGTTCAGTGTCAGGCAGACCCCGATCGACGCCATCCCGGATCTGTCGGATGTTCAGGTGATCATCAAAACCAGCTATCCGGGCCAGGCACCGCAGGTAGTGGAAGATCAGGTGACCTACCCGCTGACCACCGCCATGCTCGCGGTACCGGGAGCTGACACCGTACGCGGTTATTCCTTCTTCGGGGATTCCTACGTTTACATCATCTTTAACGATGACACCGACCTGTACTGGGCCCGTTCACGGGTGCTGGAGTACCTCAGTCAGGTGGCGCCCAAGCTGCCGCCGAGTGCCAAACCGACTCTGGGTCCAGATGCCACCGGAGTGGGCTGGATTTACAGCTATGTGCTGGTTGATCGCACCGGCCAGCACGACCTGAGCGAGTTGCGCAGCCTGCAGGACTGGTTTCTGAAATATGAGCTGCAAACCGTCAATGGCGTGTCTGAAATTGCCACCGTCGGCGGCATGGTCAAGCAGTACCAGATTCAAATTGATCCGGCCAAGCTGCGTGCCTATAACCTGACTCTGCAACAAGTCAACAAAGCGATTCAGGCCGGTAATCAGGAAGCCGGAGCCTCGGTGGTGGAGCTGGCAGAAGCGGAACACATGGTGCGGGCCACCGGCTATATTTCCGGTATCGACGATCTGAACAACCTGCCGCTGAGCGTTACCGATAAGGGCACACCGCTGCTGCTGGGCGATGTCGCCACCATCAACACCGGTCCGCAAATGCGCCGCGGCATTTCTGAATTTAACGGCGAAGGGGAAGCCGTCGGCGGCGTTGTGGTGATGCGATTCGGCGAAAATGCCCGCGAGGTCATCGGCAATGTCAAAGCCAAGCTGGAAACCCTGCAGCGCAGCCTGCCTGACGGGGTTGAGATTGTGCCGACCTATGACCGCGCCGGGCTGATTGATCGGGCGGTCGACAACCTATACGACAAGCTGCTGGAAGAGTTCATTGTGGTCGCCGTGGTATGCGCCCTGTTCCTGTTCCACTTCCGCTCGTCACTGGTTGTGATGATCAGTCTGCCGATTGGCATTTTATCGGCCTTTATCATCATGCACTGGCAAGGCATTAACGCCAACATCATGTCGCTGGGCGGCATTGCCATTGCGATTGGCGCCATGGTTGACGGCGCCATCGTGATGATTGAGAACGTCCACAAGCATATCGAACGTACCCCGCTGACCGATGAGAACCGCTGGCAGGTGATCGGTAAAGCCGCAGAGGAAGTCGGTGCGCCGCTGTTCTTCTCGCTGATCATCATCACCCTGAGCTTCGTGCCGGTGTTCGCGCTGGAAGGTCAGGAAGGCAAGATGTTCTCGCCACTGGCGTTCACCAAAACCTATGCCATGGCCGCGGCGGCCGGGCTGGCGATTACCCTGGTGCCGGTACTGATGGGTTACCTGATCCGGGGCAACATTTTGCCGGAGCACAAAAACCCGGTGAACCGTCTGGTGATCGCCCTGTACCGGCCGCTGCTGAACATCAGCCTGGCCTATCCGAAAACCGTCATCATCCTGGCTCTGGCCCTCATGGCTTCGGCGCTCTACCCGCTTCAGCGCATGGGCAGCGAGTTCATCCCGCCACTGGATGAGGGCGATCTGATGTATATGCCGACCACCTACCCGGGCATCTCCATCGGGAAAGCGCGCGAACTGCTCCAGCAAACCGATAAGCTGATCAAAACCATTCCGGAAGTCAACACCGTGTGGGGCAAAATCGGCCGTGCGGACACCGCCACCGACCCAGCACCGCTGACCATGATTGAGACCATTATTCAGCTCAAACCACAGGAAGAATGGCGGGAGGGAGTCACCACCGAAAGCCTACGCCGCGAACTTGATGCCTTGATCCAGTTCCCGGGCCTGACGAATGCCTGGGTGATGCCTATCAAAACCCGGATCGACATGCTGGCCACCGGTATTAAGACCCCCATCGGAATCAAGATTGCCGGGCCGGATCTCAAGGAGATTGAGAAAATAGGCACGCAGCTGGAAACCCTGCTCAAACCGGTACCGGGAACAGCATCGGTCTACGCCGAACGGGTGGCTGGCGGACGTTACATCACCATGGATATCAAACGCCGGGAAGCCGCGCGCTACGGTCTGAGTATTCAGGACATTCAGCAGGTCATCAGTACCGCCGTGGGTGGCATGAATATCGGTGAAACCATTGAAGGGCTGGAGCGCTACCCAATTAACGTGCGCTACCCGCAACATTACCGCGACTCGCTGGTGAAACTGCAAAACCTGCCACTGGTGACGCCGAACGGGGCGCGCATTGCCCTGGCTGATGTCGCGGACATCCGCTTTGAAGACGGCCCACCAATGATCAAGACCGAGAATGCCCGTCCGAACGGCTGGGTCTTCATCGACATTGACGGACGGGATTTGGGCTCTTATGTGCAGGAGGCGCAGCAGGCGGTGGCCGAACAACTGGCCTTGCCACCCGGATACTCGCTGGTCTGGTCTGGTCAGTATGAATACATGGAGCGCGCCAAAGCCCGGCTGATTGTCGTCGTGCCGGCAACGCTGGCCATCATTATGGTGCTGTTGTACCTGAGTTTCCGTCGGGTCGGCGAAGTGCTCATCATCATGGGGACGTTGCCGCTCGCCATGGTCGGCGGGATCTGGCTGATGCACCTGCTCGGCTACAACTTCTCGATTGCCGTCGGGGTCGGCTTTATCGCCCTGGCCGGGGTTGCCGTCGAAATCGGCGTGATCATGCTGGTGTACCTCAACCAGGCCTGGCACACCCATCAGCACCAGGCGGAACAGTCACAGGAACCGCTCACCCAGCGCCTGCTGGTACGCGCCATTCGCGAAGGTGCCGGGTTACGGGTACGCCCTGTAATGATGACCGTTGCCACCGTCATCATCGGTCTGATCCCAATCATGTACGGGTCAGGTACCGGGTCGGAAGTCATGCAGCGGATTGCCGCACCGATGATCGGCGGAATGTCATCAGCCCTGCTGTTGACGCTGGTTGTGCTGCCTGCCGTTTTCAAGCTCTGGAAGAGCTATCACTACAAACTTAATCCTTAATTCATCCCATCATTCCCCGGCACGGTGTGCCGGGTAAAGGAGTTACCATGACATCAACAAAACTGCTTTCTCTGGCCTTTCTTCTGGCAGCCGGTAATGCGTTGGCCGCTGGTGGCCATCATGATATGAGCAACATGAACGGCATGAGTGATCATGGCATGGCTGGTCACGATATGGCAGGCCATGGTCAGATGGCCTCATCCGTCGGCATGCCTGCACCAGCGGCTCAGGCAAGCAAAACTTATCAGGTCATCCTGACCGATGACATGAAAATGCGCTTTGAGCCAGCGCTGTCATTGAAACAGGGCGATGTGGTGAATTTCATGGTTAAAAATGAAGGTAAAATCCCGCATGAGTTTTCCATCGGCAGCCTTGATGAGCAGGCCAAACACCGTGACATGATGCGCGAAATGCCCAATATGGAACACCATGACGGCACCACAGTCACGCTGGCTCCGGGAGAAAGCGCCGAGATGGGCTGGCATTTCATGGGAGAGCGCTTTGTTGAGTTCTCCTGCAACATTCCCGGCCATTCGGAAGCCGGTATGAAACGTAATACCGTGTTGAAATAATCAGGGAGTCACACATGAACCTCGTATCCCGTTACCCACTGATCGTCGCTACCCTACTGTCACTGTCTGCCCCTCAGGCCTATGCCGAGACACAAGCCGACACATTTCGCCAGCTGTCTGCCGAAGACGCACTGGAAGCATCACACCAGTGGCACCATACCGGTGAAGCCAGCGTCAAAGTTTATCCCGACCGGATTGAAGCCAGTTTTGCCGACCAGTCCAGCGCCACAATTCCAACCGGCGACCAGTTCCTGCTTTCTGTCGCGCCATATGAAGACGTCACCCACGGCTGTACTTTCCACGTCCCGACCGGTTGTCAGGGCGAAATGGTGGAAAAAGCCATGATGGTCAAAATCACCAATGCCGAGACTCAGGAGGTGATTCAGTCCGGCATGGTTCGCACGCAGAAAGACGGATTCATTGATTTCTGGCTGCCAAAAGACCATCGCTACCAGTTCACTTTCACTTACCAAGGGAAGACAGCATCGGAAGTGCTGAGTACCGATGCCAACAGCCGCACTTGCATCACAACCATGCAATTGCTGTAGCGAATAATCCGCATATTGAGCATATGCTGAACCTCCGGGTTCAGGAGTACTCATCCCAAAATCAAAGGGCGGAATTTCGCCCTTTTCCCTTCGTTATCCCGCCATTTTTTAATTTATCGCCGCATTTTTCCCTTAAAAAGCGTACATCACGATCCCCTTCAGAAACACAATGTGCTTAACATCCCCATCAATTTGCAAATCAAAATATTTGACAGTCAAAATAAATAAAACCAATATACTTTGATGTTCAAACTATATTGCACTCAAACCACTATACTTATTCGAGTGCGCCATTTTCTTTTTCATTGAAGAGCAGGTATCCAAGCATGCACCGCACCGATCTCTCATCCTGGCAACACCGCCATGATTTTGCAGAAAACAATATTTTGGGTGAAAAACGAACATTCTGGGTTTTTCTGCTCACCCTCATCACCATGATCGCGGAAATTCTTGCCGGGACTTTTTATGGCTCCATGGCGCTGCTGGCGGATGGCTGGCATATGGGGACGCATGCTGCCGCTTTTCTGATTACACTGTTTGCCTATCGCTATGCCCGCAAGCATGCCGACAACCCGGTTTTTTCGTTTGGTACCGGCAAAGTCAGTGTGCTAGGCGGTTTCAGCAGTGCAATTGCGCTGGGCATTGTGGCTTTGATCATGCTGGTTGAGTCTACGCACCGCCTGTTCAGCCCCGCACAAATCCATTTTAACGAAGCGATCCTGGTGGCCGTCATCGGATTGATCGTGAATGTGGTCTGTGCCTTCCTTCTTCATGACGCCGATCACCCTCATGGCCATACACACTCTCACCATCATCACCTTGAACATGGGCATGAGCATGAGCATGAGCATGAAGATCACAACCTGCGGGCGGCCTACTTTCATGTTCTGGCCGATGCGCTGACTTCGGTACTCGCCATCATCGCGCTGGTTCTGGGTAAATACCTCGGCCTGAACTGGCTCGATTCCGTCATGGGGATCGTCGGTGCACTGATTATTTCACGCTGGGCGTTCGGGCTGATCAAACAAACCAGCCCTATCCTGCTCGACAACAGCATCGATCCCCATTATCAGCAGCGCATGATTGATACCCTTGAAGCGGCCGACGATAACCAGGTCTGCGATCTGCATATCTGGAAAG
The DNA here is from genome assembly GCF_028621875.1 of Photobacterium sp. GSS17. Taxonomy (NCBI): domain Bacteria; kingdom Pseudomonadati; phylum Pseudomonadota; class Gammaproteobacteria; order Vibrionales; family Vibrionaceae; genus Photobacterium; species Photobacterium sp. GSS17. Next base: position 2,643,377 of record NZ_CP117517.1, read on the forward strand.
TCAGCGCCGATCATTATGCTGCTGTGATTTCGCTGGTTACCCAACACCCGAAACCTGCTCAGGAATACAAGCAATTACTGACAGAATTCGATAAAATCAGCCACCTCACCATTGAGGTAAACCAGTGTCGGGAGCCACACTGAGGTACGGGATACGAATGAAAGACATTGAACAGTTAAACCACACCATCATCGAGTTTTATGAAAAGCTCTCTTCCTGGGAGCAATCGGTCGTGCGTGGCAAAGGGTTTTCCCTGCCGCAGGTGCATGTGGTTGAGATTCTGGGTGTCCACGGTGCCATGCGGATGAAAGAGCTGGCAGACAAGCTGGGGGTCACGACCGGAACACTGACTGTTCAGGTCGACAAAATGGTCAAGATGGGGCTGATTGAGCGGCGTCCTCATGAATCTGACCGTCGCTCGATTCTGGTCGATCTGACCGCAGAAGGCGAAGCGCTTTATCAGGAGCATGACCAGCTTCACCTGAGCCTGACTCAGGATCTGACAGCGAAGCTGAGTGATACTGACCGTCAGCACCTGCTGGCGTGTCTGACCGCAATCAACAAAGAGTTTTAGCGGCGCACACTCCATATAACGAGTCTGTTGGTACTCACCCGTCACTCACCGCTGAGATGTAAAAATATCAGTCCTATCACAAACACAAAGAGCCTGAATAATCAGGCTCTTTGTGTATTTTTGGTCTTCAGACCTGTCTCACGCCGCTGTCTATTTCGGCATCAGGCATCAGGCATCAGGCATTCTCTAGGATGCTGACTCGCATGCCCTCTTCCACCTGCTGCAGTGCTTCCACCAGCTGCTCGGTATCAATATCAACCGGCACATCGAGATGTAACTCGGCAAAAAACAACGTTTTCCCGATATCCTGTACCCCGATTCGGTGGTTTTCCATTTTCACAATACCGATCCCGATGTTATCGAGAATATGCGTCAGATCATGAACAAGACCCGGCCGATCCGCCGACTCCACTTTCATCATCACATGATCCGTTTTGATTTGCGCCTGTGCCGTTAACGCCTCTATCACTCGCACATCCAGCGTCGACTGAGAAGCAAAGGCTTGCTTGAGTGCAGGCACCGCCTCTGTCGGCAAGTCAATTTTCAGAATACCGACGACCTGATTGTCGAGGCGGTTTATTTTGCTGACCAGCCACTTGCCCCCCAGCTCATGGGTTTTCGCGGCCAGGGTATTGATCAGTTGAGGGTGATCTTCACCCGCCAGTGTTACGGTTAATAAAGTATTCATAGGCGCCCCCTCTACAACGTAGCTTAAATGCTGCTTGTCCTACTCAGACTAGCAAGCAAGTCGCTCTCCTGCCGTGATTTGCCTCTCTATTGCCGGACAAACCTTCCCCCGCCAAATCCGGCAATCCTGATATTATGCAGGTTGCTGCGAGGCCGCGAAAAACAAAACCACAAAAAAGCCAGCGACGAGCACTGGCTTTTCGATCGTATCTTTTATGGCAACTATCACTACATCTGAGAGAACATGTTCATGATCACTGCGCCGGTAATGATTAAGCCCATTGAAATAATTGCAGGAAAATCAGGTTTTTGCTTATAAAGCACCATAGAGAAAATGGTCACACCAATAATCCCGAAGCCACACCAAAGTGAATAGGCGATTCCAACAGGAATGTATCCCATGGCTTTTGTCAGAGCAAAATAACAGATACTGTAAGCACTGATCACCAACAGTGATGGTGCAAGTTTACGGAAGTTATTGGTTTTTTTAATAAAAGAAGTGCCTGTAATTTCTGAGCAAATTGACAGTGCCAACCATAGTACGCCTGCATTTAACATTGTGCTTCTCCTTCTTTATCCGCGACAACCCGTTGCGTGTCTTCCGCTTCTTCTTCGCCCATTTTCGAGAATAAGTTCATAATGATGATGCCGCAGGCAATGATAGTCATCCCGATCATAGCGGCCATGTCAGGGTGCTGACCGTAGAACAGCATCCCCAGTGTCGAAACCAGCAAAATACCGGTACCGGACCAAGTCGCATAAGCCAGACCCACCGGCAAATATTTCACCGCTTGGGACAGCGCGTAGTAACACACGATGTACAGCAAGACAATGACCGCAAGCAGGGCAGTTTTAGTAAATCCCTCACTGGTATCAAACATTTTCAGGGTTGAGGTGGCTGAGGTTTCAGATGCAATGACCAGCACCATCCATAGCCATTTTTTTATCGATTCAGACATAGGAAGCTCCTAAATTTAAGTAATAAAATTGTCTAACGTTTGGATTTAAAAATTACGATTGTTGTTGTTCTCTCAGGTATTCCGCTGCCAGATCGGTAAGATTGTCCTGAAGCGTAAACGTCCCCACGCCCCGTTTTTTCACGTCACTGAGGGTGATATACCCGCTAGGTTTACTGATTTCAGACGACTCGGACTCTGCCACGTCTTTGCCGTTAATAGCCGCCTCGACCTGTGAGAGAGTGCCGGTAATCATTCCCAAGGCCCTGACTTGAGCCAGCTGAGACACAACCCGTGCCGCCATGGCTTGGCTACGATCCAGTCCCACTAACTGATTCAACTCACTGGCCGGATTGCATTGGTAATCAAAAGCAAAGACCGGAATCCCCTTCATCAGGGCATACTGACAAAGCTGGCTGGCCGGGCTGTGATACACACCGAGGCTGATTTCCGCCAAGGTGGCAAAATCGAGAAACGGCATCACGATCTGGTCAAAGCGCTCTAGCCACTCTGTCGGTAACTTACCGTCCCACTGGACAGGCTGTCCTATTCCGTCCAGCACCACCAACTCCTCTTCCGTCCCCTCGCAGGCAAGGATTTCCCATCGGATGCTTTCCCACTGGCGGAGACGGGCGGCGATTTCCGAACGATAGCCCGTTGCCGGTGTGACTATCATTAACGTGCGAGCACGCTGCTCGGCCAATATGCGGTCAACCAAGACCCGAAGTTGTTGCTCATCCATCCGCGATTCCTTCTAACCGACCAGATAAACAGGATCCCCCGACCGAATCCCGGCGGCGTTGGCTTCATCGGTATCAATATGAAATTCGAGGGCAAAGCGCTCATTCACCCGTACCACAACCTGCTCGAACACCAGACCACACTGCTCACCGGCCCGCACTTTCACCTTCTGGCCATGCTGTACGCCCAATTGCCGCGCATCCTGCGGCGACATATGGATATGACGCTGAGCACAAATCACCTTGGACTGAAGATTGGCGTGCCCTGCCGGGCCAACCAGTAAGGCATCCGCTGACTGGTAAAGGTCACCGGATTCACGAACCGGCGCTTTGATCCCCAGGGCGTAGCAGTCCGCCTTTGAGACTTCCAATTGTGTTTCAGCCCTAGCGGGGCCCAACACCCGCACTTTACTTATCGAACCTTTAGGGCCAACCACCATCACGCACTCTTTGGCCGCAAACTGTCCCGGCTGACGCAGGGACTTGAGCGGGGTCAGCTGATAGCCCAGGCCAAACAAGGCCTCGATATCCGTCTGAGACAAATGAACATGGCGATTTGACACACCAGTCGGAATGCCAACCTCCGTTGCTATCTGCCCTGCTGACCACCGCTGTGGTAATACCGTTAAACGCTGTTCAATTTGCGTCATCAACGCTGCGTTGATCATGACTTGCCTCCCCGTGAACTAACCTGGCCCGCACTTTTTTTCTGCCGAGTGGAAGTTGAACGGCTGGTGGTCACTTTCGCGTGAGTTGAAGCCAATGCCGATACAGGAGAAGCCATCTTGGCCGCTTCTGCTTTCACGGTATCCACCTTGCTGGCATCCAAAGGCTCCTTACTCGCCTGCCCCTGGAATTCGGCATTCTGAGTGCCGGCCTCCTGAGCCATCTGCGCCAGATGTTCGGCTGCTTGGGCCTCCGGTATTTGGATAAGAACGTCCCCCCCTGGAAGGTCAGTTTCCGGCGTCACGCTACTGCTCAGAGGCTCCGCTTCGGTGACACAACCACCGGCGTTTTCCAGCATTGCCAACACACTGGGATCCGGCCGGGCCATCACGATCGCGGCCGTTACATCGGTTTGGTTTTCTATCGCTTTAACACCGCTATCGACCGCCACTTTAACTGCGCTGATTTCCCCCTGTAAGTAAATAGAAACCAGACCAGAGCCGACTTTGCGGTAGCCGGTCAGAGAAACCCCAGCCGCTTTACAGGCTGCATCTGCGGCGTGAATTGCCGCAGTCAGCCCTATCGTTTCAATCACACCAAGACTGATTGTCATAGCGCCTCCTTAATGCCTTACCAGGCGGATATCGAAATCAAACTGCTTGAAGAAAGTGCTGAGCTGATCCAGTTCCTCGTTGCTGTAACCGATGTCTTGCGTAATCGGATAAATCATGTCGAGTTTGTCGTATTTGGTTTTGCCAAACTGGTGGTATGGCAGGACATCAATTCGCTGAATGTTGCCGCGTTTGGCCAGTTCCATCACATATTCAAAAGCACCGGTAATGGCATCGTAAGAATCGTTATAACCACGGATTAGCGGCATGCGAATCACGATGTTGGCACCCAGCTCAACCAGACGCTCCAGATTGCGCTTCACCCCTTCGTTACCAATACCAAAGAGCTGGCGGTGTTGGTCGGTATATATTTGTTTGATATCAAATAAGAAAAGATCGGTGCAGGTGGCCAGCTTCTCGTAATTCTCGATGCTGGTGGTACCCTGGGTTTCAATTGCCGTATTGATCATCTGCTTTTTGCATTCAGTCAGCAGGGCGGCGGCAAAATCGGTCTGCAAGCTCAGCTCGCCTCCCCCCAATGTCACGCCACCGCCGGATGACATGTAAAAGTCATAATCCTGCATGATCACCGCCATCAACTCGGCAACCGTGACATCTTTACCCATGACATCCAGTGCGCCACCCATACAAACTTCCTCACACTGACGACAACCGATACAGTCCACATTGCGGTCAATTTTGTGCACCTTGTTGCCTTCGGCATCCGTGGTCATGACATGCACCCCAGCCGGACAAACATCAGCACACTTACCGCAAGACACACACTTATCGTGACTGCACATCACCTGAAACTTGCTGCTCAGTCCTTCTGGATTAGCACACCAGTCACACCGGAGGTTGCACCCTTTAAAGAAGATCAGTGTGCGAATGCCGTCACCGTCATAAATGGAATATTTCTGGATATTGAAAATACGACCTTTCAGCTCGCTGCCATTGCTCACTTGTGCTGTCCCAGTCATTGTGACTACTCCTCACTGCGTCTGAAGGCAGTGTTTTTACAGCGGGAGCCATAGCGGCCCCCGCTTCTGGGTTAGAATTTTTCCAGTACAGTACGGCTAATGATTTCGTCCTGAACTTCTTTACACAACTCAACAAAGTAAGCGCTGTAACCGGCCACCCGCACAATCAGATCGCGGTACTTTTCAGGCTCTTTCTGGGCTTTCTTGAGTACTTCGTTATCCACGTAACTGAACTGCATCTGGCCGTTACCCAGAATGGACGCAGTACGCAGCAGGGTGATCAGGCCATTTTTACCTTCCGGCGTGTCGAGCAACCCTTTGAGGAACTTAAAGTTGTGCACCATGCCGATGTTCATGGTTTCCACATTCATCTTGCTCACTGACTTGATGATGGCGGTCGGGCCGTGCTTATCCGCCCCTTGCGTCGGGCTGATACCATCAGACAGCGGCATCCAGGCCAGACGACCATTCGGAGTGGCGTTGGTCAGTTCACCAATCGGGGTGTTGTTTGAAATAGACAGCGTGCCGTGGCTCAGACGCGAATAAAGCATCTGGTACTTGCCACACTCGCGCTCAGTCCACTCGGTGATATCCAGCGCGAACTCATCGGCGTAGTTATCATCGTTGCCAAACTTCGGCGCATTGAGACAGTCACGGCGCAGCTCTTCATAACCGTCGAAGTTGGCCAGCATCGCATCGCGCATTTGCTCCAGGGTGTATTTCTTGTCTTCGAATACCAACTTGCGGATCGCTGCCATGGAGTCGACATAGGTTGCCAGGCCGGAGAAGATCAGCCCCGGACCGTAGTTCACCACGGCGCCCCCGGCACTGACGTCTTTGCCCTGCTCCATACAGCCTTCAACCAACAGAGACATCAAGGGTTTGGGTGCCACATCACGGTGCACACGCTGGCTGATCACCGTACCAATGGCCGACAGTTTGATGATGTATGCCACCTGCTCTTTCACTGCGGCATCAAAGGCTTCAAAACTGGTCAGGCTATTCAGATCGCCAGTATCCAGTCCCTGATAGCTGTCAAACAGCACCATGCGGCCACGGTTCAGCACAAACTCAATCGCAATTGGCCATTGGGTGTAACCGGTAGAGGTCCACTGGTAAATTCGGCCAGACTTCTGCGGCTCAACGCAACCCATCAGGCAGTAGTCACGGGCATCTTCAAAGTCGTAACCCTTGCGCAGCATCATCTTGATGTGGGAGTCATCGAAGTGACAGGCCGGGAAGCCCATCCCCGCTTTGACGACATCAACGATTTTTTCCATGTAGTGCTGCGGTGACTGATTATGAATACGACAGGCCAGAGATGGCTGATATACCTTCACGAAGCGCACCGCATCCATGATCAGCAGCGTCAGATCGTTGGTCGCATCACCGCCGGTACGCTTCTGGCCACCCACGGTCAGGTTGATGAACGGCTGATAACCGGCAAAATACTTCGCCCCCAACTCACTCGACATCCACATCAGCTCGGCACACTTGATGATAAAGGCCTGCATCATTTCCAGCGCCTGTTCGTGCGTCAAACGCCCCGAGTCAATATCCGCGCGGAACATCGGGTAGCAGTACTGGTCCAGACGTCCCAGCGACAGGCCAGTCTGGTTCTCTTCCACTTCAAACAGTGATTCGACGGTCCAGATACTTTGCAGAGCTTCTTGTAAGGTCTTCGGCGGGTTCGCCGGTACATTTTCGTTGACGTCAGCAATAGTCAGCAGTTCAGCGCGACGCTGCGGATTCATTTCTTTTGCGGCAAGCTCGCGGGCATGAGCAGCCAGACGGCGGCCATACGCCATCACACCTTCGCAGGTTTCGATTGACGCTTTGTAGTAATAGATCTTGTCGATATCATCCGGGTTTTCCATGCTCAGCGCTGCCAGCTTAGCTTCGGCATCTGCTTTAATGCCGTTCATTCCTTTGGTGAACAGCAAAATGTCGTAGCCCGGACAGGTATCACCCCCACCGTTAATCTGGTGGTAAGACAAATCACTGACATATGTCTCACCACTGAATTCCCACAAACCGGCTTCGCGATACTGCGCTTCACAGATTTCATCCAGCGAACGGCCTTCCCAGAATGGCACCAACTCTTCGCGAATGACTTTCTTATCTTCTTCAGAGATCAGGAACGGATCCTGAGGGCGGGTACTCATGGTATCGAGTTCATCGCGAACCCAGCGCCAGGCGATATCCGGCGAAAATGCTCCGGCTCGAGGCTTACCGCAAGGGTGACCGACAATCAGCTCGTCATCCTGAATCAGCAAAGGGGCGGTTTCACAGGCTTTACGGAACGCTTTAGCTCGCAGCAATATTGGCGGCAAACCCAGGTTTTGCTTGGTCACTTCAGTGAACGCAATCGCCCGATAAATGGACACACTTGGTTTGGCTTTCAGGTAGTTACTGCGAAGGCGCTGCATACGTGGGGTCAGTCCTTCCATCGCCGGAGTGCTTTCATCGACAGGCAGAACATTGCCATTACACAGTGTAACCTCCGCTGGTTTGGCACCGCCCTGATACAGACGGACTGTCAGAGAGCGATTTAACGCCGCCAGGTTATCCCGGGCCGCCAGCAGCATGGCGGACAGTTCATTCTGTACCATCTGGCTGTCACCGTTCTGACCGCCCTGAACCAGCCAGTCAAACATCGGGTAACCGTCAACAGCACGATCGGCACGTACTTCTGACAACTCGGCCAGTTTCAGCCACAGGCATTCCACCAGCTCATACGCCTGCGCCGGAGTAATGAGGCCGGCATTGATATCCCGCTGGTAATACCCAAACAACGCCTTATCAAAACCAGTGCTGCCAATGGCATAACCGCCGTTATCAAGGTGCATCAATAGCTGAATCAGATAGAAAGCCTGACAGGCTTCTTTGAATGTCCGGGCAGGCTGAGCCGGAATATGACGTAACATCGCCGCAGATTCTTCCAGCTCTGCTTTGCGGTAAGGATGACTCTCTACGCTGGCTTTGGTTGCCAGCGTATCGGCCAGTTTATTGGCAAAATAGATCGCCCCCTGACAAGCCATGATCATCGCGCGGCCCTGATTGACTTCATCCATGCCGCTACGGCTGATCGCGCTACCGATATTTTTCAGGCGCGTCTCCATGTGCTGTTCCAGTACCTGAAAACCGGTACTGATAACGGTCATGTAGTCAGGCGTTCCCGTGGCATCGCTGCGCAGAAAACCAAAGACAGATTCACTGCTCAACTCTTCTTCGGTGTGGAAAATCGCGCCTCGCAGCGCAGATGACTGGCTGCCGACAATCAGTTCATCCTGACCAATGTAAATCGGTAACTCCGAGACCAGCTGATTAAAGCGCTGGGCTTTTTTAACCAGAGGCGGCATACCGGCAATATCATCACCGATAGCAGCCAGGATATTGGCTCGCTCCGCACAGATGATGCTGTTTTTGGCCAGCAGTTGTTCTGCCAGCACTTTTACGCGTGGCGTCAGGGTATAGTGGGCCATGGGCCTCTCCTTATAATTTTGTTTCACGATGGCAGGCTGCAACCTGCCACTGGGTATTAGGGTGTCGTGTTAGCGCCCGGTCGTCGCTTTGGGTATCAGCTCTTGGTATTCGCTTTTTGTGTTCACTTTTGGGCACTAGCGCTTGGCATTCGCATCACTGAGTTGCCGCCGATCGAAAGCTCTGTTGGTATAACTGCTCAATGTCGAGCGCCGATGCTTTACGCGGGTTTGTCGGGGTACAGTTGTCTTTCAGTGCTTGTGCCACCAATGCTGGCAACGCCGCTTCAAATGCCAGCCTCTCCACACCGGTTGCGGCAATGCTGGCCGGTATGTCCAGTTGTTCACGCAACACATCAATGGCTACCAGTAAGCTCATCACGCCTTCTCGGGTATCGGAGGCTGGTAGTCCAAGCAACTTGGCCAGACGCGCATACTTACAGGCCGCCGCATTATTACACTGGCCGTGGTAATCTGCGTTAAAGGCCACCACCTGACTCATCAGCAGGGCATTCGCACGACCATGGGGAACCCGAAATCCGCCACCCAAGGCATGAGCGAGGCTGTGAGTGATCCCCAGCGAAGCATTGGTAAATGCCATACCGGCAATACAAGAAGCGTTGTGCATTTTCTCCCTGGCCACCAAATCCTGGCCGTTACGATGACAATCCGGCAGGTGAGCAAAAACAAGTTGAACGGTTTTTTCTGCCAGCGCATCGCTGAAATCCGATGCCTGATTCGACACATAGGCTTCGAGGGCATGGCACAGCACATCCATTCCGGTATCGGCAGTGATTGCTGCCGGCACCGATGCCACCAGCTCGGGAGCCAGAATGGCGAGATCAGGCAACATAAAGTCATCGACCAGTGCCCATTTTTCGGTTCCTGACTTAATCACCGAAAAGGCGGTAACTTCCGAGCCGGTCCCACTGGTGGTCGGAATTGCAACAAACTTCGGCTTTTCAGCCAGTTCTCCGGCTTGGTGTAAGGTGTACAGCACCCCTTTTGCCGCATCGATCACTGAGCCACCACCGATCGCGATAAGCAGATCCGGTGCTGCCGCCTTATAAGCCTTCATGCCAGCAGAGATCACTGCAACGTCAGGGTCAGGCGTTACCTCGGCAAACAGGCTTATCATTTCAGGTGTGCCGGAGAGGTAGCGACGCACCTGCTCCACCAGCCCAAACTTCACCATTGCCTGATCTGTGATGATCAAAGTGCGCTGATGGCTTAACGCTGTCAGTCTTTCTAGTGCCCCGGCGCCGAAATGAAGAGTGGGCTTGATCTGAAAGGTATTCATCGTGGTTTCTTCCTAACATCCCTTGTGGATCTTCTCGACGATGGCGACGATCGACATCGCTTTGTATTGCTCTTTGTAAAGCGCAAAATAGTCTTCAACCAACACATGATCAGCCACCCCGGCACCCACACTGTCGACAGCGACATAAGTTCTGTCTTTGATCGGTTTGAGGTCATCTCCCAGGGCAGTCACCAGCAGAAGGTTGGATCCCCGTAGTTGGTCGCATTTCTGCGTTGCGACAACATGGCCTGTTACTGTTGCAAGAATCATCAGCAGCTACCTTCCGTTACTGTCGGCCAAGAGCTTGTCGGATAATCTGCTCAACTCTGGATTCATTCATCTCGTTGTGAGCAACAGGTGATACGCAAGCAAAACGATCATCACCTCCCATCGACGTATTGGCTGTATGGGCCACAGATGGTGCTGACAACTCCCCGGTAAAGCGCGCATCGTCAAAAATGCTCACTGGACGAGTGCAGGCAGCCTGCGTTGCCACAGACGTAGCATGGTGAGTCGGTATCAGGGTTGGGGTAGCAACAGCAACCGGTTGGCGCAGGTCGTCGACAGAACACACGCCGTAGCCGACTTTACGGACGTTCAGCAGGTTCATCGGGCCAACATTGTCTGAGCTTGAGCCGCCCCCCAGCGCACCACATCCCAGAGTCAGAGCCGGTGTCAGGTTGGTTGTCGCACCGATGCCGCCCAGCGCGGCCGGAGTATTAACCAGCATACGGAACACCGGTTTTTCCAGAGCAAACTGACGGACAATTTCCGGGTTCTGGGTATGAATCACCAAGGTGTGCCCTTTACCTTCATTGGTTAACAGCTCCACCACCCGATCACAGGCCGCATGCCAGTCTTCTTCAATATAAAGGCCAAGAACTGGGCACAATTTTTCTCGTGAGTAAGGATTTTGAGGCGATACCGTGGTTTGATGAGAAATCAAGACGGTGGTCTGGGCCGGAACGCTAAAGCCCGCTTTTTCAGCCACAGTCTGAGCACTTTGTCCCACAAATTCAGGGTTAATCATGCCGTTAGGGCGAAGCAGACGACCTGCCAGTAATGCAGACTCCTGCTCGTTCATGAAGTAAGCGCCTTGTTTAATCAGCGCCTGATGAACTTGTTCATAAATGCAGCGTTCAGCAATAATGGATTGCTCTGACGCACAAATCACACCATTGTCAAAGGTCTTACTGGTGATAACATCTTTCACCGCCTGCTCAATGTCAGCGCTGCGCTCAATAAATGCCGGACCGTTGCCCGGGCCGCCGCTGATCGTTGGTGTGCCGGAAGCATACGCTGCACGTACCATCCCTTCCCCACCGGTTGCCAGAATCAGAGACACATCTTTGCTCTTCATCAGAGTTTCGGTCGCTTGCATAGTCAGCAGGCTCACACCGTCAACAATGCCATCCGGCGCACCGGATTCCCGTGCTGCGCGTTTAACAATTTCAATGGCTTTGTGACTGCACTGTTTCGCATTCGGATGCGGAGAGAAAATAATGGCATTCCCCGCTTTGAGGGCGATAAGGGTTTTGTAGAAAATGGTCGAGGTCGGGTTAGTTGAAGGCACCAGTGCCGTAATGACCCCCAGTGGCACCCCCACTTCCATCACTTTGCGTACAGGGTCTTCAGCAATCACCCCGACGGTTTTCATCGCGCGAATGTGGTCGTGTACTTTCGTGGTCGCAAAAACATTTTTCAGCACTTTGTCCTGCCAACGCCCAAAACCGGTTTCTTCGTGGGCCAGCTTCGCCAGTTCTTCCGCGTGTTTCGCCGCTTCGGCAGCAATATGCGCAACCACCTGGTCTACCTGCTCTTGCGTAAATTTCACGAACAGTGCCTGCGCTTGCTTGGCATTTTTCACCAATTCACGCGCAGCCTGAATTGATTGCAAATCTTTATCTAGCATCATGGTAAATTTTCATCCTTTTCTGCTGCCGATAGCGCTTTGGAGTGGCCTTGCCCTGATTGGCAAGGCTCCTTCTGTGTTTCACATTGCGGCAGCTATGCCCTCAGGCCTTGTGCTTTGACGCAATTTTTTCAATATCATTGTGGGGACGAGCGATGATTCGGGACGATACAACCGTACCGATCTTTCTTGCCGCTTCGATGCCCGATTCCACTGCCGCATTGACAGCTCCCACATCACCACGCACCATCACAGTCACCAGGCCGGAGCCTACGTTTTCATAACCGATCAGCGTAATGTTGGCGGCTTTGCACATTGCATCGGCAGCTTCAATACTCGGAACCAACCCTTTGGTTTCGATCAAACCTAATGCCTCTTTCATAGGTTTTTCCTTTTTATTCAGTCACGGTGTACTGAGAAACAATCTTTTCGATGTCACTGTGGGGACGGGCAATCACCAGAGATGTCACGACCTCACCAACACGCTGAGCCGATTCCACCCCCGAGTCCACGGCAGCTTTCACTGCCCCCACATCGCCACGAACCATTGCGGTTACCAGGCCTGAACCCACATTTTCATAGCCAATCAGTTCAACATTGGCGGCTTTACACATGGCATCGGCCGCTTCAATACACGCAACCAGCCCCTTTGTTTCAATCAGTCCCAAGGCATCATTCATGGTTATCTCCTTGCTTCCTCAGGCTTTGTGTTTAATCACAATTTTGTCGATATCGTTATGAGGGCGGGCAATGACCAGCGACGTCACGACTTCACCCACTCGACGCGCTGACTCAACACCGGAATCCACCGCCGCTTTCACTGCGCCCACATCACCTTTCACCATGGCCGTCACCAGACCTGAGCCAACATTCTCATAACCGATCAGCTCGACATTGGCGGCTTTGCACATGGCATCGGCGGCTTCTACACACGCCACAAGACCTTTGGTTTCAATCAAACCCAATGCATCACCCATACTTCTTTCCTCCGTAGCTAGGGTTTCATCGTTCGTTATTGGAATTGGGCCGAAATACCCCCGCCTGAATGTGACAGGTAGATCTTTCATGGCATTTGATACATCGCATTCAGGCAGCGTATTCGGCCAACGCAAACGACTATATTCCCCCACAAAAAGAAATGGCATTTGATTCCACCAATCATGGAAATTTAGGTAATTACTCCATGATTTAGAAAAATTGACGCCCATATTTATCGTTTTGCTCTGCTAAATTGCATTCCACAGCTTTCAATAAAACTCTAAATTCACAACAAAAGTGCTTCGGTTCACACTTTTTCCCGAGCAAAAAACAGCCGTTTTTCACGCCTTATTTATTCTTTATATGGCGTAACATTTGCGTATTAATTGGCAGCAAAAAGCCCCTGTAATATTACAAAGCAGCAACATACATCCATGAAGAACAAGGTATTCAAAACCGTGAAAAGCCAATGTCCAATGTCCAATGTACTGAACAGCAAAAACAACCAGCCAAAAGGAACCAGCCTGATGTTAATCACTGAAATGACCATCTCGGTTTTTATAAGGTTTGTGCGGATAGATTCGGAAGCAATAATAGATTGGTTGAGCGTATTGATTGGAGGAGGATGGAATCGCCACCCAGTGTATTTACAACCTGACTGTACCTGACCAGTAAATAGAAAAAGCCTTTGATGGCAGGGGAAATAGGGGGGAAATCAAGATAAGTTCGAAGTGAATGGACATCCAATTAACTCAAAGTCCAGGAAGCCGCATGTGGAAAAATTCAAGGCGTATTAACAGAAAAAGCAAAGTTCAGCATAGGAAACAGCTAACAACACCTTAACGTTATTCCGGCATGTTGAAATACAGCTGCGCTAGCCATTCAAATTTTCTCTCTCAAACCAGCTCTCTCAAACCAAACAGACTTTAATGTTCCAGCACGCAAACAAATAACGGCGAGTTCAGTGAACTAAGTAATACCGTTTCATAGTTGAGCTGCTGGACTTTAATTTGCAGGGCGTCATGACTGTCTGACATTTCTCTCATGAAATAATCAAACAACACGTCAGGAGACTCATCAATTGAAGACTTAGTCGCATTCCAGCTTTGCACCTGATAAACACGCTCTAAATCAGATACACGCTGACTGAAGTAATTAAAGGTGACATAGCGCTGCAGATACAGCCAACCGGCTTTAGAATCAGAATAGCCTTCAACCACCATAGATCCTTCCCCATCACGGGCAAAGCGGAAATGAACATTCACATTCAAGGTTTCCGTCTGGGTATCCTCGAAGTGCATGATGGCACGAGCGCTACATCGCATTTCACCGCTGTTTTCGGGAATCACTTTGGATAAGAAAGGCAAGGTACAAAGAAGAAATAAAATTAGCGCATAAAAGAAAAAAATCCTTCCGCTTTTATTTGATGTCATGACTATTTCCATGAGTAATAAAAATAATTATCACAGTAGGCATAAGGATTGTTTTCATTTTTTGCACACTGAGCCAGAAATGTTCTGCCTAATCCCTTATTCTGAAACTTATCTCCGTAGTAAAACACAAACCGGCGTTCTTTATTGCACTCGATACCTAGTGCATTTGTGACGGCCGTAAAGCTATGGTTATAACTTTTCTGCATTTCGTCATTGATCATTTTTTCTGTTGAGAAGAGTTCACAAACACTATTTTGCACCTGATTAAGTTGCAAAATATTGATAGAACGTTCTGAAATGATCGCCGTCCAGAGCAATACCAGCGCCCCGGTGAACAGTACTGCGCTAGCCATCAGCCAGTTTTTTTCCTGCTCTTCTGTTTGAGGTGGTAAATCTTCACCAAATAGCGGTTGCTTTTTCGGACTAGGAGACAATAGCGGCGATACAGGTTGCTCAGTTGCCGTGCCGTCTTCCTCTTCTTGCTGAATTAAAGGATGCAGCTGACAATCATCAACAATTTCTATAACCAAATCCGGGTTAATTTCAATCCGACCCCGAGGAACAGAAACAACGATATTGTCGATGTCATAGAATCGAAACGCCTTTCGCAACATGCTTAGATATTGGTTAAGGTTACCATTGGATGATGTCAGTCCATTGTCATCCCACACTTTTTTCATCACTTCATCACGAGTGATAATGCCGGGGTGCTGAATTAAAAAGTAAAGTAAAGCATTTGCTGTTATTGAAAGCTGCGTATCAGAAACGCCTGAGTCGTTCAAACTCAGAGTTGCATCCGTCACATCATAAAAAAGGAAATCGTTAATTTTATACTTCATTGTAATCAGCTAATCCGTTACATTGCTTGCTTAGTTACCTTTCCCTTCGTCTGACGTTTCAATCCATCTGAATAATTATGATAAAAGTGATGAACTTACGTGACGGAAAATAGAACAGACTTGAATACTAGCCCTGCCCCTATAGCAAGGTTATGACTTAGATCAAAATAGAACAGTCGGTCAGTTTGGCAATTTGCCAATCTGTCAGAAAGGTCACAGAGTACACATTCCGTCGCCCAATTTTCAGCAAGAAATCAGCAGATAACTGTAGAGCATAAAAAAACGGCGCGTCCTTGTTCAGGACACGCCGTTCTATCAAATATCAGCTCAATATCGGGACAGATTAAATCCCGGCGCGCTTCAGCAGGCCAGCCATCAGAGGTGAACTGGCTTTAACTTGCTTGGCTTTGTTCTTAAATTCACGCGCCAGAGAGGCGTCCTGAATATCATTGGCAATGTAAATCATTGACTGATACATATCGCGCGCAGTTTTGATGCGCTCTTTATCATTCAGCGGGCTCAGCAGTTTCACCACATCACCACCGGTTCTGCCTTGCTCTTCAGCATAGCTTTGCACAGAAACCAGGAGTTTATCTAAGTCATTAACGAAGTCAGAGTTTTCGATACCTAACTTCTGAATCTCTTTCAGGTTACGCTTTCTCACCTGATTAATAATAAATGCTGGCTTGTTGATTTTCTTGTAGCCGAAGAAACCGGCCAGGATCAACAAGGCTACACCGCCCGCTACATAGCCCCAGATCGAACCGGAAGACTCTGCCACCGGCTGGATCACTTCAGCAGCTTTTGCCACAGACACTGGTACATCAGACATATTGGTAACCTTTTACTTCTATGGAACAGAATACTGAGACATTATGCACGCCTGCCTCAGAGAACTATGCGTTTTATCAAAAATTCATTTAAATAGAGTGACAGAGTTCAAGGTTTACGAAGAATCCACCCGATTTCGACCGAAATCTTCAGCGCATCTCGTTTTTTCACGGTAAATCTGTCTCCGGTTGTGCATCATTTTGCAACCGAGACTCTATCTGTAACACACCAAACGCGACGAGCCCACAGGTTACCACAACTGCAGAAAAATGCTGACTCCATCCTGCTAACATCAGACCACCCGCCAGTAGCAAGTAGTAAAACAGGCCGAATATCGCCCCGGCGCTCCCCTGACAGGCTCGGTATTTGACTAACGCTCCCGCCAGAACATTAGGGATTGCCATGCCATATGCGGCGACCACCAGCACAACCGGTGCCACAAAGCTGATGTGCCCATCAAGGACGTGTACTGTTACCCCGCCGACCACAAGAAACCCGACAGACAGATGCAAAATTCGCTTTTCCGGCCAGTGACGTGCCAGCAGCCATTTGTTGAGCCAAGCACCAGCGCCTACGCCCAGTGAAATCACAATACCAGCCAGCCCGAAGATTTCCGTTTCCATACCCAAACGAGCGAACATAAACGGCGCAAGCTGGTAAAAACTGAACAGACAGACATTGAACACCGCCACCAGCACTGCGTTCCCCCAGAGCCGGGTATCACTCAGCATAGTAAAAAACACGCTCTTGAAAGCAGCCTTGTGATAACCGTCAGGTCGAGTTTCCGGTAACCGCAGTACTGACCACGCCAACAGCATCGACGCCAGTACCGCCAGCCCGATAAAGACGCCGCGATACCCCCATTGGCTGGTCAGTAATGCCCCGCTCATCACCCCCAATGCCGGACTGACCGCGATTGCCATTCCCAGTATCGAAAATACCCGCGCCAGTTGCCGACCGGTATAACGGTCACGCATCATCGTCTGGGTCACAATAGAGCCAGTCGCCGCCCCTAACGCAGTCAGACATCGTGCAGCCAGCAACAGCGGAAAGCTCGTAAGGAATACGGCCCACACAGAGGCTACCGCATACAGGGTTAAACCAGCCAGCATCGCAGGGCGTCGCCCGATACGATCCGACAACCATCCCCATATCACCACCCCAAGCGCAAACGCCAGAAAATAGAGCGATAAAGTTTGCGCCGCTTCAGCCGCGGTGATCCCGAAACCAGCCGCAATGCCCGTCAGTGCCGGACTATAGATGGTTTCCACTATCTGCGGAAACATCATCAGTGCCATCACTAATGCCATCGACAAGGGTCGCCTAACCGATTCGGCAGAACAGAGGGAAGTCTTCTGTTCGGGTGCGTTTTGTTCAGGTGCATTAGTTTTAGCTGAATAGTTGTGCCAGATTTTCATCTCATCTCCTTGGGCCCGTCTTTCTACGAGCACAAGGTAGCATCAGGCAAAAAGGGAAATTACAATAATCAGGACGACTTATTTACAAAATCGGACAACATTCCAGGTATCACTCATATGGCATGGTTAAACAAAGACGACACCTTTGACCCGGATAGCTTTCACAACAAGGTGCTGGGCATTGCGGCAGAACTTGGCGTGCATGATTCCGGGGTGCATCATCATGCGATGGGCCAGCTGTTGTTTACCCACTGGGGATGTATTCGCATCACGCTCGCTGAGGCCATTTGTCTGCTGCCACCAACCCGCATCGCCTGGATTCCACCTGAGCTGCCACACCGCGCCGAGGTTACCGGGGCTGTCGGCTACCGCTCTGTCTATCTCGACACCGCAGCGATTCCCGATTTGCCGGAGACCGTTGAGGTGCTTGAGGCCTCCCCTTTACTTCAGGCCGTTCTGGAACGTATCGCGATGGCCGATTTTTCCACTCGGTGGGAGCAAGGTCCGCCAGCCAACCTGCTTGCTGTGTGTCTTGATGAGCTGCACCAGGCCCGCAGCGAGCCGACAGTGTTACCCCTGCCACGCGATCCTCGCCTCAGACACCTCGCGTCACAGGCCAGCCACACCTTACCCCCCAGCCTAAAACTGCTTGCCGATCACACCGGCGCATCGGAAAAAACCATCAGTCGGATCATGCGCCGAGAGACGGGTATGAGCTACCAGCAGTGGCGACAACAATGGCGGCTGATCAAAGCCATCGAGATGCTGGCAGAGCAGAACTCTCTGACCACCATTGCCGCGGCGCTGGACTTCAGCTCAGACAGTGCCTTTTCAACCTTTTTTAAGTCGATGACCGGCTTGCCACCCCGAGAGTACATGGCCGACTCTGGAAGCAGAACAGCCCAGAGATAACACCGCTGAACCTTCTCTGCCTAGCCTCAACGTACTGATAAGCAGGGACTTTGGGAGATCGGGAGCCAGACACGCAACACTGTATCTTGTTCTTTCTCTTTGTCAGGCTGCGCAGGGAACAGCTCAAAGCATCCCTGACTGTCCCGAATAATGGCACGGGCGATAGCCAGACCGGATGCCGGGAAGTCCGGATCCTCGTCGAACGCATGATGTGAAAACGGGCCTTGGAACTCCGCCGTGAGCATCTCCGGTAGCCCGAGGGCAGATTCTGCCGGATGAAACTCAGCGCTCAGCGAGATACACAGAGCTGTGTTATCGGCTACCGCGGCCAGTAAAGTGTCCATCACGTTCGCCACTGCCAGCTCCAGCAGCGCAGGATCCCCCTGAACAGCGGGCAACTCCGTATTGGCATTAATAACCAGTCTCTGGCAGCACCCCGGAAACTGCGCCATGACACGGTGCAGAAGAGGTACCATAGCAACGGATGACACATTCTTCTCCTGAACGTGGGTATTTCCCCTGACGGCTAACGCCAGCTGATGGGCCAGCCCGAGGGTTTGCAGATGCCGCTGCAGCCGCCATGATTCGGTTATCGCCTGATGCAGCAGCCCTACCTGCCGCCAGTTCAACCCGGAGCTATCCCGATGTATCTTCTCCAGCGCTCGATTTACGGCAGCCAAGGAAGTCTGAAGCTCGGAAGAGACTTGCGCCGACAGCAACGGATACCGATGACGATGGGATCGGGCTGGATTGGTCTGGCAAAAATGGCTGGCCAGCTGACTGATGATGAGGGCGACGAGCAGAAACACGCCCAGATTGACGACATCCTCCAGGTGAAACATCTGAAAAGAATATCGGGGAGCCGTAAAGAAGTAATTGAAACTCAGCGCGCTGCAGATCGCTCCCAGACATGCCCAGCGGCGGTTCACCCGCATAGCAACCAGCACAACTCCTAACTGCAGAATTAACAGGACAACCGCCGTCGATGCCGCCAGATAATCTGACAGACAACTGATCAGCAGCGCTACTGCAATCACAGAGAACGAAAAAATGCCGGGGCGAAACTCCACAATCAGCGACCTCAATATCAACTCAGGCTCTTATTAAGTGACGTTACTCTAGCAAAATCCCGTTCTCTGCCCGCGTAAAGAAAGCGTAAAAATGCAGGTAACAGCACAGAGCTTTCTCTATTGATTTCAGACTCAATCAAGTATTATCCGACACCATAAGTAAGTACTGGCTATTATTTCTGGCATGATCCAACTTCAGCATTTTTTTATTACCGGTGAACCTGATGCCTCCCTGCTGGTAATGGGACATCATGACACACCACTGGTTGTCCTCTCATTGCTGATCGCGATTGGTGCCTCCTACATGGCATTAACTCTGGCCGCAGCGGCAAAACGCAAAGCCTCTCCGGTCATGCAGCGTATTCACCTGACCACTGGCGCAGCGTCACTCGGGCTCGGGGTATGGGCAATGCACTTTATTGGTATGCAGGCGTTTACCTTGTGTACCACTGTTGCATATGACCCCGGTATCACTCTGCTTTCCCTCCTGCCCAGCCTCCTGGCGGCCTGGGTCACGCTAAACCTGCTGGCCAGACATACGGTGAAGCCGTCGCTGCTCATCGCTGGCGGGATCATGGTCGGTGTCGGCATCGGCGCCATGCATTACATTGGCATGGCTGCGATGATAATGGCACCGGAGCTGCGCTATGAACCCGTGTATTTCACCCTGTCAATTGTGGTGGCCATCGCACTAGCGACACTGGCACTGTGGATCAGCTTCGGATTAAGGCGGAAGCTGTCGCTACCGGGTTATCAGATACGGTTTATCGCCAGTATCGTGATGGGGCTGGCCATTGCCGGTATGCACTATACCGCCATGGCCGCCACCCGTTTTGTCGGCAACGCCGATCCTCAATTCAACCCCACCAGCCAGCAGCACTACACCCTGGGATTCACCGTCGCGATTGTCACTATTTCCCTTAGCCTGCTGATTGCCGCTGTCAATGCCATCATCCGTTACCGCCTGCTGCTGAGCCAAAGCCGGGAAACCACAGCAGAACTGAAAGCCATGATTGATACTGCCGTGGACGGCATCATCAAGATTTCCCCCAAAGGCACCATCCTGTCCTTTAACACCTCAGCAGAACGTATTTTTGGCTACCGTGAAGCCGAAGTATTGGGTCGAAATATCAAAATGCTGATGCCAGAACCGCACCGGGGCAACCACGACAGCTACCTGCGAAACTACCGGCAAACCGGTATAAAGCAGATTATCGGTGCCGGACGTGAAGTACAGGCCCAACACAAAAACGGTGAGCTGATCACCATTCGTCTGGCAGTGGGGGAATCTCGCCATAAAAACACCCTGAATTTTGTCGGCTTCATCTCTGATATTACCCAGCAGAAGGCAACCGAACGCGAGCTCCAATTGCGTGAATTGCAGTACCGGACCCTAATGGGAAATATTCCCGGCACCACTTTACGCTGTTTGTGGGACAGCAACTGGACCACCTTGTTTGTCAGTGATGCCATTGAACCACTCACCGGCAGGCAGGCCAGCGACTTTATGGAGGGACGGGTTCACCTGAAACAGCTGGTTCACCCGGAAGACATTGCGCCGGTACTGCGCACCGTCAATGAGGCCATTGCCGCACACCGCTCCTACACCATTGAGTACCGAATATCTCACCTGGATGGCAGCTGGCGCTGGGTTGAAGAACATGGCACCACAATCTTCGGGCAACATGGCCAGTTCAAATGGGCAGATGGTATTTTGCTGGATATTTCCGATCGCAAACAGATGGAAACCGAACTGCTGACTGCCAAAGATCAGGCAGAGCAAGCGGCACAGGCCAAAAGTGCCTTTTTGGCCAATATGAGCCATGAAATTCGCACACCAATGAATGCCATTCTGGGCTTTACCGATCTGTTGCTGTCGACGCCGGTCGATGACGAGCAAAAGAAAAACCTGACGATCGTCCGCAGCTCCGCACAGTCACTGCTGGAACTACTCAATGACATTCTCGACTCCGCCAAGCTGGAAAATGGCTCAACCGAGCTGGAACGGCAGCCTTTTTCACTGCGACAGTTATGTGAACAGGTCGTCGCCACCCTGTCACTGTCAGCCAGTCAAAAAGGGCTGGATCTGAGCCTGCACTATGACGCCAGCACCGGTGATCATTTTCTGGGGGATGCCCTGAAGATCAGGCAGATCATCATGAACCTGTTGAGTAACGCGATTAAATTTACCCCGCAGGGATTTGTCCGTTTATCTGTCCGGCTGCGAGCCCCTGCAGGCGTTCAGAATCCAAAGCAGGATCCCATCCTCAACATCGTGGTGGAAGACAGTGGTATCGGGATTGCGGCAGATCGGCTGGATAAAATCTTTGCACCGTTTTCGCAAGCCGATTCCAGCATGACCCGCCGGTTTGGCGGCACCGGCCTGGGCACTACCATCGCCCGGCAACTGGCCCTTCTGATGGGCGGTACCATCCATGTTTGCAGTACTCCCAATCAGGGCTCGACGTTTACCGTCAGTCTGCCGCTGCCCGCGATCGCAGGGAAAGCGGTACCTTCGCCGCAAAGCCATACCGCCTCCCTCCCGCCCCTGCGTATTCTTATCGCCGATGATGTTGAGCAGAACCGACAGTTGCTCACCCGCCATCTTGAGAAGCAAGGACATCACGTGCTTTGCGCTAAGTGCGGCCAGCAAGCCATTGAACTTTGCAGCCAACACCCGATCGATGTGATTCTGATGGATATCCAGATGCCGGGCCTGAACGGCCATGACGCCTGCCGGGTAATTCGTCTGCAGGAGCAGTTGTCGGGTCAGGCACGCACACCAATCATTGCCCTGACAGCCAGCCATACCCAACACGCCAAAGAGCGGGCCTGTGAGTCAGACATGGACGGCTTTTGTACCAAACCGGTTGATATTGAGGCGCTCTATACCGAAATTGCCAAAGTCACCGATATTGCCAGAGTCACGCCAAAGAACATCGGGGATGACCACGATCAGGGCATTAGCGATGAAGGCCGTAGCAACCAGGGCAGTGACTTAGCCGATGCAACGAGTCCGGGGAGTGAACAGACACACGTAGAAAGCGGACATCGCCCGTCCCTGCATATCCCGTTACCCGCATCTGCACCGATCATCGACGTTGCCCGCGGATCTCAACTTTGGGGAAGTACGGTCAATCACCGGCAGGCGATCCAGCACTTTCTCGCGCGCGAAAGCACGCATCTTGAAAAGCTGGCTCAACAGACACTTCCGCCCGACGAATTGGCTCATGCCCCTGATGAACAAGCTCCCCTGCCGACGATACATCGCCTGAAGGGCGTGGCAGCCAACCTGGGGCTAAACACATTGACCCAAAGCCTAACCGCACTGGAGGCCGCCTGGAAACAAGGTGAGCACAACGCATTGTCCACGCAACAGCAACAACTGACGGTGGCCTTGGCAGAGATCAACACGTCCCTGTCACGCTCTGCTGAGTTTCTTGATCACACTTCGAAGACAGCAGTCACCAAGCAAGGGCCTGACACTCTGGAGAAGCCGGATATCGACCTGCTGAACCGTTTCATTGCTCTGTTGCGTCAAGGAGAAATTCCCGATGCCTTATATGCGCAGATCCGGCCTAAACTTCCGTCAGAAGTGGCCGACAACGTGGCTGCTGCATTAAACGATTTTGAGCCCGAGTTAGCGGCAAAGGCACTCACCCCGTTCTGTGATGCCAATACCGACGACCGGACCAACCGGCCCCTGTCAAAAACACAACATCAAGCAAGCGCAACACACACTATTTTCGATACACAATGACAAGAATAATTAACTGAATCATGCGACTGGACGACAAGCCAACCCTGTTGGTGGTGGATGACGAGCCCGCCAACCTGCAGGTACTCAAAAATATCTTAGCCGGTACTTATCGGCTGCTGTTTGCCAAAGACGGGCAACGCGCATTAGCGCTGGCCGCCACTGAAGAGCCTGATCTCATTCTGCTGGATGTCATGATGCCCGATCAATCCGGTTACGACGTCTGCCGGGAGCTCAAACTCAAGGAATCCACTCGCCATATACCGGTCATTTTTGTGACGGCATTAACTGGCGAAAATGAAGAAGCCTTAGGGTTTGAGCTAGGGGCCGTGGACTACATTCCGAAGCCAGTGCGACCGGCAATTGTTCGGGCCCGAGTCAAAACCCATTTGTCGCTGGTCCGGGTGGATGAGCTGAAATCAACCCGCCTGTCTATCGTGCAGCGTCTGGGCCGGGCAGCCGAATACCGCGACAATGAAACGGGTTTACACGTGATCCGGATGAGCCGCTACGCCCAGATTCTGGCGCTGGCCGCCGGATTCAGCGAGCATCAGGCGGAAGAGATTTTACATGCCGCCCCAATGCACGACATCGGTAAGATCGGCATCCCCGATGCCATTTTGCAAAAACCCGGCAAACTGACACCGGATGAGTGGCAGGTCATGCAACGCCATACTGAAATCGGGGCTGAAATCATTGGTACCCCCGACTCCTCACTGATGCGCATCGCCAAGGATATTGCCCTGTATCACCATGAAAGATGGGACGGCAGCGGGTATCCCACTGGACTAACGGGAAATGCCATTCCCGTTGCGGCGCGGATCGTGGCTATCGCAGATGTGTTTGATGCCCTGACCAGCGAGCGTCCGTACAAATCCGCCTGGCCCGTCGAGCAGGCCACCCAGTTAATTCGCGAGGAATCCGGTAAGCACTTTGATCCGAATCTGGTCGAGGTCTTTTTTCAGTGTCTGCCGAAACTGCTGGAAGTCAAAGAGCAGTGGCGGGAACCGGAATTCGCCTGACAACTAAGATCCTGACATTCTGGCTCTGGTGCTGAGATGTCTTGCTTGCCTTGAAAACTTAGCTGTTGCTTACCTGTTGTCGCTCATCACTTTAGCGGCTCAGGTCAGTGACCGTTACAGCGCGGGAAAGACCTCCTCGGGAAAAAGAATAAAAGGGGCTTTCCTGAAAGCGCCATGCTTATGGCAATGGGTGCCAGCTGACTGGGGTTATTTCCTTCATCAGGTTTCATCCGTGTTGATGGAGCATGCCTTGCGGCCAGTTCTGGGCAAGTTTTTCCTTCTGTTTATCTTTCTTCGCTTTTTCCTTTGATTACCCGAAAAATCATTGCTGATTTTTCATTCAATTTTTTAAATTCACTGACTGTTAACCAGCAATAAACATTGTCTTTTTCATGCATATTTTACGCATGGTTTATCGCTGTTTTTTCAATCAAATACGCATTTATTTATATGGTTATTTGTAAATGTGAAAGCCAAGCAACGATTCACGTATCCACAATAAATAAAATCATTAATATGAGTTGCATATCAAAAATGGATAAGCAGTTAGTTTACCGCCAAGTCCAAAAATAAAAAATACATTAACTCATATATATACTGACTCAGTGAGGCACACATGGTTTGTGAACATAAACGTTTTTATCGAGTAAAGCGGACTTTCTGGCAACGCTTGGTGTATAAAGAAGTTCATCGCTGTTACCACTGTGGCGATACAATTAAAATTTAATTCACTTATCTGTGATAAAAAGGGGACGTAAACTGTCCCCTTTTTATTCATTATCAGTTTTATTTAATCGTCAGATTTTGAGAACAAGCAAACTCCAACATATCCCGCAAATTAGTCATGGCGGATATATCCTGATCCATTTCTTTTTTGATCTCTTCTAACTCATTCGCACTGACTTTACCGTCCACCAGCGCATCGCGGATCTCCTGCTGTACATCTCCCCGTTCCTTATCCCAGTCCATCCAGGCATGCAGGACGTTACGATAGGTAATGTCATAGCTTTCCTCCGAGTTATGTCGCTTACACTTCATGCCAAAGACCCGGAGCATCTCTTCCAGAATGTAAACATGCTTTTCGTCTTCCTGGAGCACTTCCAGCATCAGCATTAGCTCTTGTACTGTCAACTGATGGGCTTCCTGACTAGGATTCAGCTTGTTTGAAAAGGTACGCGCACTCAGTTTTTTACCACTGCGATCTTTTATCTGATGAAAGATATTTTCGATACCTACTGACTTTGCCTGGTGATGAATTGCTCGGTAAAAGCTGGATTCACGGTATTCTTTATTCATTTATAATTTTTATCAATATTAATTAACGTAAATATGATGAGTTTATATGTTTAAATATTAATGTTGATATAATCCTATTTTCACCCCCAGATATAACCTTTTCCATTTCAATATTTATTTTTATACAATTTACTATGAGTTATTTTTAATAATCAGATATCGCGTTATGCGATAAAAAGGTAAACACAGTGAATATCCCATTCATCAATGTACCAGCCATTAATGATAATACAAACAACAAGGATTGAGTAGTTTTCTTCTGTGGCAAGAGTCAATCTGATTCACATTCAGCTACGCAGATCTTTTTCCGTCAGGTCGCGGGAGGAGCAACCTTATCCATTGTTATTCATTCTCTTTACTTGCCCCCTGCTTTTATTCCCCACCCCGCTATCAGTCGCAACCTGTATTAATCACGAGTTGGTCACCTCACAACCTCCCATTGATCATACTGAGGTACTGCCTTTCCTCTCAGCTGCCATCTCATTAACGCTCAAGTGTTAATAATTGGTAATCACCATGTTTCATTCCACACTTTTGATTCACCACCGAGTGAGAATCCAATCATGTTATGCACCAAAACACACATGATATATTGACCATCTGAATTATTTTGTAAAAAAATGTGTCGCCGGTATTGGCAAGACTCCGTTCCTTCTTTGCTCGAAAATTTGTACGAGCGATTTGTGCAATGACGTAGGCCTCATGCTTGCCCTGCGCCCTGACCGATGAAGAAACGAAACCAATGACCAGCGTTGTCCTGACTGAATACATTCACACAGGACAACCAATACATCATCGCCCGCCGTCTGCATCGTACAGATACCGTAAACCACTGCCTGTGCAGTATGTACCAGCGAGCCGTTCAATCCGGTATTGAACACTGTTTTGTTTAAGGCCGGAGGATTTTTTGTAAGGAACTCATTTATGAAGCTAAAAGGTATCTTGCTCTGCGTAGCCACTCTCTCAATGGCGGGTTGTGGAGGCGGCGGCGGTACAGACACCGACCACAAAGCCTCCTCGTCGGTAACCCGCCTTTCCAATCCGTATTTACCTGCCGAGCAGGGCGCAGTCTGGCGTTATACGGTCGAAGATTCGG
The DNA here is from genome assembly GCF_028621875.1 of Photobacterium sp. GSS17. Taxonomy (NCBI): domain Bacteria; kingdom Pseudomonadati; phylum Pseudomonadota; class Gammaproteobacteria; order Vibrionales; family Vibrionaceae; genus Photobacterium; species Photobacterium sp. GSS17. The sequence goes on from NZ_CP117517.1 coordinate 2,669,937, forward strand.
ATGAAAATCTTTCGCTTTCAAGCGGTGCCGTCAAGCAAGCCAACGGTAAAGAAACTGTCGATCTGACTTGGGATCACAGCGGATACCGGCAAACCTTACGCTATCAGGGAAATACGCTGTCCATCGAACACCTACATTTCGACAAAGTCACCGTGAACAACACCGACTATAAGGTAGATATGGATTTGTCTACTGCCCCAGCCCTGCTGTTGCCGGAATTTAGTGTCATAACGCCCGAGGGAGGCATTAACTCCCGTCAGCAAATGCAGGTCACCATATCCCCGGACGCCGGCAGTACCTATGGCGAATACTCCTTGTCCTGGTCATACAAAGGAATTGAGACCATCGAGACCCCGGCTGGCCGTTATGAAGCCTTACATGTTCAGTACAGCCTTAGCCTGGATGTGTTTGTCGCCTTGCCTGACGAGGCCTATCAGGGCGACAACCCACAAGGAGATGGCAGCTTCAGAACGCAGGTACCTGTCCTTCAGGATCTCTGGTTCTCACCCGGTATCGGCATTGTGAAAATCTCTGACAGCAGCGCCAGCATCTACTCCCCGGTCGTCGCTGAACTGACCGATTATAATCGCTACAGGGACAATGTCGGCAATCTGACCAACATGCCTGACAGCACTGCGATTCCGGCTGACAGTCCATGGAAAAATATCCGCCAAGCCTACAAACTGGATCAGCTTTACGGCAATTGGGAAAGCGCTTATCACTGCAACCCGGCAGAAACACAATCGCCGTCTTTTCAGTTGTCGCTGACAGAAACAAACTACACCCTGACGACCCGCCTGACGGACAACGAGAACTGCTCAGGGGATTACTGGAATGACTATGTTGAATCCGGCACGTACATACTTCGCGGATTTGATCCCCAAGATGCTGGTTTCCTCTTGCTTGACCTTATTCCTAGCTCGTCAACACGCCAGGAATACCGCTTTGGTCACCTGTTATACGAAACACCGGACTGGGGACAAACCCGTTTTATTTCCCTTGCGCCAATGGCGGATAAGACAGCCAGACTAGGAATTGATGAGATTCCGAATTTACCCAATTTGGCCACGCGTCTGTATGCCGAGTTAACAGCCGTTGAAAAAGAGCCCAAAGATACCGAAACCCTCAACAGCACTGCGCTGGTTTACTTCCAGATTGAAGATGAGAACTACCAGATGTTACCGGAGGAGGCGCATGCCGGCTGGGGAATGCAAGTCTGGAATGACGCAACCTGTGATGCAATCATGGACACCCAGCTCAGTACAATCAGCTGGGAGCAGCCTTTGCAACCCGCAGGCTTCGACCCATTATTAGGCCTGTACTTTGAACTGCAGATTAAAGAAAACAACACCGGGTGCGCGAATGTCATCTTCCACAAAGGCGAGGAGAAGTCGGTTGAGCAAAACCAAACCATTGACCTTAATGCAAGATACTTCTATCAAGCCAGGTATGGGGCTCAGGGGATTACCAGCAACTGATATTTTCAGGTACGCGCTGGGATAACCCGAGCCTAACCCGCTAGACAGCTTGCCTCAGCCATCGCGTTGTTTGTTTGCCTATCTTGTTACTTATCGAGTCTGATACCTAACACAGATGTGAACAAAACCGTGTCATATGGCTGAGGCAATCTACCCCCATAAATAGCCAGTTACCAAAGCTCGCCGACCACTAACTCTCAATACACAGCCGGTAACCAACGCCCGACTCCGTCCTGACATACGTCGGCTCTGTCGGGTCATCCGCCAGTTTTTGCCTGAGGTGACTGATCACGATACGCAGGTAATGGGTATCGGCGGTATGGCTGGGGCCCCAGATTTCTTTTAACAACTGAGTCTGGGTGATCACGCAATTGGGCGATGACGCTAACATCGCCAGTACCGCGTATTCTTTAGGCGTCAGATCGACACTGGCGCAGTTAACAGAAACCTGTCGCTTCATCAGGTCGATTTTCAGCTTACCGTCATCCAGTACCGGCATCTGCTCCGGCTTGATATGGTCCCGCAAACACACCCGTACCCTTGCCAGCAGTTCCATAACGCTGAACGGCTTGGTGACATAATCCTGCGCGCCGGTATCAAGCGCCTGAACCTTTTCTCTGTCCTGATTACGCACCGACAGCACAATAACCGGCACCGAACTCCAGCTGCGCAGTTCCTGCAGCACCTGATGACCGTCCATATCCGGCAGCCCCAAGTCCAGCACCACCAGATCCGGCTGCTGACGCACCACCGCCGCTAGCCCTTGTTCGCCGTTTTCAGCTTCGGTAACGTCATACCCTTCACTGGCCAGCGCAATACGCAGCATACGCCGGATCTGGGTTTCATCATCAATGACAACTATCTTAATACTCAAGAGCTTACCTTCCCTAATGCCCGTTCCGGATAGTCTAACGGCAGTTCTACTTCAATTCGAGTACCCTGACCCTGGCTGCCATCTGTCGCCCTCACCTTGCCACCGTGGGCACTGATCATGCCCCGACAAATAGCCAGCCCCATTCCGGTGTTCTGTTTTTTCTGATCGCCGTCGGCCACGACATAAAACATATTGAAAATCTGCTCCTGCGAGGCTTTGGGGATCCCCGGCCCTTTGTCTTCAATAGCGATTCGGCAGCGCTCGGGGGTTGTTTCCATCACAATGGTGATCGGCTCGCTTTGTGGTGAAAAGCGCACCGCATTTTCCAGAATATTGAACAGCGCCTGCTCCACCAGCGCAGCATGCACATACAACAGCGGCGGCTCGTGCCTGCGGACATAATCGATTTTCACGGCCGGAAAATACCGTTTCAAGCGGCTCAGCACGCTGCCGATAATGTCATCCACCGATACCCAGTCCCGCTCTATTTTCAGCGAGCCGTGCCCCAGCTTGGTCATGTCCAGCAGGTTCTGGATATAACTGTCCAGCCGGCGGCTTTCCTGCAAAATGGTATCGAGCAGTTCATAGCGGTCCTGATTGTTCAGCTGTTTATCCAGAATGCGCAGGCTTTCAGCCGCCCCCATCATGGCTGACAGCGGCGATTTCAAATCGTGGGATACCGAGGACAGCAATGCGGAGCGGATCTGCTCCACTTCGGTTTTTACCCGGGCACTTTCCAGATCCGTAACCAGCTGGATTCGCCGCCAGGTACCGGCGGCCTGTTGCAACATCGCCTGCAGCAACTCACGTTCAAAGTTGCCAAACTGGGGTTGCGCCGGGTCCCAGTACAGAATCACCGCGGCAATAACGGTATTTTCCTGCACGACAGGGACGACAGGGACGACCGTCACCTTAGAGGCACTGAGGGTATCGGTAAACCGACCGGCCATATGGCCGTGCTGCATCGTCCAGTCAACCACGGATTCGTCGAGCTGTTGCAGGGTAAACCGCGGCGGCGGGATGAGACGTTTCTGACGATCATCACCGGTTAACGCAATGGTGCATTTAACCTCCAGCGCCCGGCCGATATGACGGCTGATTGACTTCCACAGCGCTTTTTCATCATCCGCAACCGAAAGTGCCTGCGCCAGCTCCTTAAGGGTTTCGGCATAGCGGTTCGACTCTTTGAGCAGGATAAACTGATGCCGGATGCGCGAGGCCGCCGGCCCGCTGATAAGACCGATACAAATCAGAAAAATCAGGGTCGCGACATCGTCCTGATTGGTCACCTTGAGGGTATAAATCGGCGCGGTTAGAAAGAAGTTGAAGCTCAGGAAGGACCAGACCGCGGTGGCCATGGCCGGGCGGGCACCAAATTTCAGGCCAATGCCGAGTATCGCCAGCACATAGAGCAGTACCAGATTGCCCCGGCTCAGGACATCCAGCAGCAACACGGCCAGTACCGTTGCCACTGCCGTGTACGCCAGGCCAAACAGGTGGCCTTTTTTATCGCCCAGCGGCGAGTCAGGCAGGTCATGCTCTTGAGGCTCGGCCAGCTGTCCCGGCGCCCGATAGACCGACACCTCAACCGGCAGGCCGGATTCAATCAACCGCTGATACAGGCGCTTCTTCCACCAGAACAGGCGATGCCGGGTACCGGCCCCCACCAGAACGGTGTTGATCCGTTGCTCGCTGAGAAACGGCAGGATGCTTTTATAGGTGCTGGAGCCACGCAGCACCTCAACAGTGGCGCCCAGCTCTTCGGCCACAGCCATAGCCTCATTCAACCAGGTCCGCTTTTTCTGATCACGGGTTTTACCGGTATCGACCCATACCACTGTCCAGGGGATCTGCCGCCGCTCGGCCATCTGCCTGCCGATCCGGATCAGATAACGGTGATCGCTGTTAGCACTGATCAGCACCAGCAGTTTGTCTTTGAGAATGTACTCAGTTTTCTCGGCCCGGGCTTCCAGCTCACTGATCAGGCTCGCATCCACCTGCTCGATCACCCGCTTCATCGCCAGCTCCCGCAGGGCGGTCAGGTTCGAGACGGAAAAGAACGTGTCCATCGCCAACCGGGCATATTCCGGCAGATAGACCTTCCCCTGCTGCAACCGCTCAACCAGATTGAGCGGCGGCAAATCAATAAAGCGGATATCGTACGCGTCATCCACAAAACTGTCCGGCACCGTCTCTCTGACCCGGATACCGGTGATTTGCTTGACTACATCATTGAGGCTGGCCAGATGCTGAATATTCACTGTAGTGTAAACATCGATACCCGCCGCCAGCAATTCAGCCACGTCTTGATAGCGCCGCTTGTGGCGACTGCCGGGCACATTGGTATGCGCCAGCTCGTCCACCAGGATCAGAGCCGGTTTGCGGGCAAGGGCACCGTCCAGATCAAACTCCGTTAACACAGTGCTGTGGTAATTGACCTGTTTGCGCGGCAGCACTTCCAGCTCCGCCAGCATCGCCTCGGTTTCCGCCCGGCCATGGGTTTCCACCAGCCCCACCATTAAATCGGTGCCTTGCTGCAAACGCTCCTTGGCGGCACTGAGCATGGCATAAGTTTTCCCTACCCCAGGCGCAGCCCCGAGAAACACGGTTAACTTGCCTTTTCCCTCATGTATGACCTTACTGAGTAACGCATCGGCCTGCTGAGAGCGGACATTTTCATCCACGGTTCGGCTCTCCTCTGATTTTCCTGCCCGTCAACATACCTTATCAACGGGCAACTTACATATGAAATTAGCTGCAAAAATATAAACACCGACGGACCGCAAAAAGACGAAAGCAGGTCAGCAATGTTGCTGACCTGCCTGTGTGGCTTTTCGCTATTGACTGAGCGTGACGCTTACTCCTCGTGATGCATCCGCCGATAATTTCCCCTTCACTGACTATTGCGAAGATGCGCTCATGGCATCCAGTGCCAGATTCAGCTTGAGCACATTGACCCGGGGTTGACCCAGCATCCCCCACTGCGGCGCTTCGATGTGCGCGCTGATTACCGCCTTGACCTTTGCTTCATCCCATTGCCTTTCTCTGGCAATGCGTGGCACCTGCAAGTATGCCGCTTGCGGTGAAATGTGCGGATCCAGCCCGGCACCGGATGCTGCCAGCATATCGACCGGTATATCCGCCGCCTGTACGCCTTCGCGGCGTTGAATCACCGTGCTGTCAGCCGCCACCCGCTCACGCAGTTCCGGGTTATCTGACGCTAAGTTGCTGCCGCCGGTCGCCATCGGATCATAACCAGCGGCACTGGGGCGGCCATGGAAATAGTGGTCGCTGACAAAGGCCTGACCCACCAGCTCTGAACCCAATGTCTTCCCATTGACCTGAATTAAGCTGCCGGTCGCCTGATGCGGAAACAACCACTGCCCCAGCATCGTCACGCCACCGGTATACAAGCCACCGCAAAGCAGCAGCATGATCACACTGGCCTTGGTCGCTACCACCACCTGATGCTGCCAGGAATCAGATGCCAGCTGGCCACGCTCGCCTTGCAGATCCAGATCGTTAATAGATTGAGGGTAATTCCAGTTCATTTTTCTGCTCCTATACCAGCGTGCCAATCACGACATCGAACATTTTGATCGCCAGGAATGGCAACACCACCCCGCCCAGCCCATATACCAGCATGTTGTTTCGCAGCAGTTTTTCCGCACTGATCGGTTTCACCCGCACGCCACGCAACGCCAATGGGATCAACACCGGAATAATGACGGCATTGAATACCAGCGCTGCCAGTACCGCGGAAGCCGGACTGCTCAGGTTCATAAAATCGAGCGCCGCCATGGCCGGAATGGTGCTGACAAACACCGCCGGAAGAATGGCAAAGTATTTCGCCACATCATTGGCCAGCGAGAAGGTCGTCAGTGCGCCACGGGTGATCAACAACTGCTTACCCACTTCAACAACCGCCAGCAGTTTGGCCGGGTCAGAATCCAGATCCACCATGTTGCCGGCCTCTTTCGCAGCCTGCGTGCCGGAGTTCATCGCCAGACCAATATCGGCCTGAGCCAGAGCCGGAGCATCGTTGGTGCCGTCACCGACCATGGCTACCAAGCGGCCTTTGGCCTGCTCACGGCGGATCAATGCCAGCTTGTCTTCCGGTTTGGCTTCGGCAATAAAATCATCAACCCCGGCTTCCGCCGCTATCACCCCGGCTGTCACCGGGTTATCGCCGGTGACCATCACGGTTCTGACGCCCAGCGCCCGCAGGCGGGCAAAGCGCTCGGCGACACCCGGTTTAATAACATCCATCAGGGCAATCACCCCCAGCACCTGAGTCTCGCTGGCGACGACCAGTGGCGTGCCTCCTTTCTGGGCAACAGACATTACCTGCTGATCAATATCCTCCGGCCAGCGAAGGTGCCTTTCTGTCGCCCAGTGACGCATCGCATCACTGGCCCCTTTCATGCGCAAGCTGCCATCGGGTAACTGAATACCCGATACCCGGGTTTTCGGTGAAAATGGCAGGAATTCCGCACCCTGCGGTTCTTCTTCGATCACGGTGCCTTTATCTTCCGCCAGTTGCAGGACCGATTTACCTTCCGGGGTTGGATCATCCAGTGAAGAAAGCACCGCCGCGTGCATCAGATCCGCCTCACTGACTCCCCGCACCGCCAGAAACGCCGTGGCCTGACGGTCACCGAACGTGATGGTGCCGGTTTTATCAAGCAGCAGGGTGTCAATATCCCCGGCCACTTCAACGGCTTTACCGGATTTTGCTACCACGTTGGCTTGCAGGGCCCGGTTCATCCCGGCGATCCCGATCGCGGGCAGCAATCCGCCAATCGTGGTCGGGATCAGACACACCAGCAGCGCAATCAGCATGGCGTAGTCCAATTCGCCCCCGATGAAATCAGCCATCGGCGGCAGGGTGATCACGATCAGCACAAAGACCGCCGTCATGGCTGACAGCAAAACGGTCAGTGCCAGCTCGTTCGGCGTTTTCTTACGCTGTGCTCCTTCCACCAGCCCGATCATGCGATCCAGAAAACTGTTGCCCGGGTCATTGGCGACCTGCAGCAGGATACAGCCGGTCAGCACCTTGGTGCCGCCAATCACACTGGAGTGATCAGTCCCGGCTTCCCGCAGCACCGCCGCTGACTCACCGGTAACCGCTGACTCATTGACCGTGGCAACCCCTTTAACGATGTCGCCGTCTGCCGGGATATACTCGCCCTGATTCACGCAGACGATATCCCCCTTGCGCAGTGCCGACGCCTCGACCCACTCCTGATTTTCACCGTGCATCCGGCAGGCACGCAGCGCCTTCTTAGCCGAACGCAGGCTGGCTGCCTGACCGCGGCTTTTGGCTTCCGCGACCGATTCGGCAAAGTTGGCAAACCAGACGGTGAAAAACAAAATCAGCGTAATGGCCAGTTCAACCCCAAAACTGTTGCCGGACAGCATTCGCTGCACCGTCATCACGGCGCTCAGTGCCGTACCGAGCCACACCACAAACATGACCGGGTTCGCGGCCATTCTTCTGGCCGACAGTTTTTTCAGCGCGTCCAGACTTGCCAGCTGTATATCAGCCATTGACATCACCTGTCCTTGTTCTTGTTTCATGAATCAGTTCCCCATCCCGGCCTGAGCCAATTGCAGAGCTTCCCCAATCGGGCCCATCACAGCAGCCGGAAGGAAAGATAAGAAGTTAATAATCAGGATCACGGCGACCAACGTAACGCAGAAGGTCGGATTTTCGAGTCTCAACGTCCCCGCACTAACCGGACTGACGCGTTTGCTGGCCAGTGAGCCCGCCACAATCAGCGCCAGGAACAGCGGCAGATAGCGGCCCGCAAGCAGCACCAGTACACAAGTCAGGTTCCACCACGGCGTGTCATCGCCTAGCCCCTCATAGCCGGAGCCATTGTTGGCAAAGGCGGAGGTGTATTCATAAAACACCTGCGAGATCCCATGCAGGCCGGGGTTACTGGTGCCGCTCAAGCCCGGGAACGCCACAGTGATTGCCGTCAGTCCAAGGATCAGGAAGGTCGGCAGCACAATCAGGCTCGCCAGAATCGTGATTTCTTTGGTTTCAATTTTCCGTCCGAAGATTTCCGGCGTGCGCCCAATCATCAACCCGGACAGGAACACCGCCAGCCAGACATAGACCAGGAAATTGACAAAACCGCAGCCAATCCCGCCCCAGATGGCGTTGATCAACATACCGGAACGAATCATCAGGCCGCCCAGCGGGTTGAATGAGTCATGCATGGCATTGACTGACCCGTTGGAGGTCTGGGTGGTAAACGTGCCCCACAACGCAGACAGCTCCGGGCCAAAGCGCACTTCCTTACCTTCCATGTTGGGACCGGCCGCACTCAGCTGCGAAAACGCCGCATTGGGCTGAATTTCACTGTATACGGTGGCGACAATGAAACTCACGCTCAGTACCCCCATGGCCGCGATCGACATCCAGGAAAAGCGTTTATTGCGCAGCAGACCGCCCGCCATAAACACCACTGCCATCGGGACCAGCACCAGTGCGATAGTTTCAATGGCATTACTCACCGGGGTCGGGTTTTCCAGCGGGTTACTGCTGTTCGGGCCATACCAGCCACCGCCATTGGTGCCCAGTTGTTTGATGGCCACCATGGAGGAAACCGGGCCAATCGGCACCTGTTGCTCTGCCAGCGGCGAAGCCGTATCTAAGGTTGTCACCGGCTGCGCCCCGCTGAAGCTGCTGGGTACTCCCTGCCACGTCAGCAGCAATGCCACAATGGCGGCCAGCGGAATCAGCACACGCACCACACCGCGTACCATATCGACATAGTAGTTACCCAGATCACGGGCTTCGCCTTCTTTGGCGGTGTCACGGTTCAGGCCGCCACGCATTCCGCGCAGTACTGCCACACAGACCGCCAGCCCCATAGCCGGGGTCACAAATTGCAACGTAACAATCAAAAAGCCCTGTGAGAGATAGCTCAGCTGAGCCTGACCGGAATAGTGCTGCTGGTTGGTATTGGTCAGAAACGACACCGCAGTATGCAGCGCCAGATCCCACGACAGCGGCCCGATGTTATCCGGGTTCATGGGCAGAATGTGCTGAAACTGGAGGATCAGATAGGCAAGCACACCCAGCACCAGATTACTGAGCAGAAAGGCGGCGCCGTAGGTCTGCCAGTTCATGCCCTGGGTGTGATTAATTCCAAGCAACCGGTAAATGCCCCGCTCCAGCGGCGCAAACACTTTGTCGCTGACATGTGCCTTGCCGGAAAAAACGCCGGTCATGTAGACCCCCAGCGGCATGGCCAGCAGAAGCGCCAGCGAACAGATAATAACGATATCTAACATAGCGCCTCCTAAAACTTCTCGGGCTCGAAAACAGCCCACATAAGATAAACGAGTAGCGCGGCAGACAGTGCTAACAGTAGCCAGTCCATTGTGATTCTCCCTAAGTCATTAAGTCACCATGGAAAGGTATGAAAACCGGGCGTAAATTCTCTAGGCAGGAAAACCGCAAAGGCGTAAAGATTTCGTAAAGTAAGGTGTCAGCCCCTCGCTCCGGCTGTTGCCGTCCGCTCCCGACTGATGTTTGGCGGTATACTATGTTCATGCGATCCCGTCGGTAGTACACTTACCGGGCAGTCGCATACAACCCTGCTGTTAACCCTTTGATCTCGATGGCTCTTATGAATAATTCAGGTTCACTCGTCTCCCCAACCAATCAACACTCCGAAACGGACAACCCCGTCAAACCGCGCGGTCGACGCGGCAGGCCGGTCGGTGATCGTGAATCGAAACGGGCTGAATTGCTGGCAGCGGCTATCGCAGTGACGGCCGAGGCAGGATATACCGGGGCTTCGTTGCGCAAAGTAGCAAAGCGGATTGGCGGGACGACCGGCACGGTGACCTATTACTTTGCGAACAAAGAAGAAATGATCACCGCCGTTGCAGAAGAGCTGTTCAGCAAACTCGCAGCGTTGCTCGATGTGAATGACGAGAACCTGGATCTCAACAAGTTACTGCAAAAATGGCTGGTCTTGAACGATTCCAGTGAAACGGATTTATGGCTGGTCTTTATCCAGTTACTCGCCCATGCCCGCCATGAACCTGCTATCGCCGCGGTGATTCAACGCCACAGTGCACAATTTCGCTCGAGGCTGGCGTCTATCGTGGAGACAGGGCAAGCGCAAGGCACGATACGAAACGATATTCCGGCCGAGCTGCTTGCCGATCAACTGTGTGCTTTGTGCGACGGATGGGTACTGATGATGCCCATTGAGCCAGAGCGGTTCACACCGGAACGAGTCCAGGTATTACTGCAAACGGTATCGACCTTGATCGCACCGCCGTCGGCGAGCTCTGTCTGAACACAACGCCTGAAAAAACCGCTGAAAAACACTACTGGAAAACACCGCTGAGTGGCCACTACCCTCGGAATAAAAAACGGCCGGACTTTCTGTAGAAGAAAACCCGGCCGGTTTATTCTCTGAACTATGTCTGATCTGTCTCTAACTTACCTTGATTATCCGTTTACTAACTTGTTATTGCCAAGAGTTAAAACCGGTGCGACGGTACCCGGTAAATGGACGCGTAAAAAACCGGCAGCACAACCATCGTCAGGAGCGTCGCAAATGCCAGCCCGCCAATAATGGTGATCGCCATCGGGGCAAAAAATACGTCTAAAATCAATGGCACCATCCCCAGCATCGTTGTCAGTGCCGCCATGGAAACAGGCCGCAAGCGGCTGACTGCAGCATCAACAATGGCCGGTAACAAACTTTTCCCATCGGCACATTCCAGGTTTATCTGCTCAATCAACACAATCGCATTCTTAATCAGCATTCCGGCTAAACTCAGAAAGCCCAACAACGCCATAAACCCAAAAGGTTGGCCTGAGGCCAAAAGACCGACAGTCACTCCAATCACCGCCAGTGGCACGCAGAGCCAAATAACCAGTGGCTGGCGTAAAGAATTAAACATCATCACGGTGATGAGGATCATCCCCAGCATAAAGGTCGGAATGGTTTCCATCAGCCCCACCTGCGCTTTTGCCGAATCTTCATACTCGCCGCCCCACGTCAGGGTGTAGCCCGGCGGCAGAGGTAACGCTTCCACCTGTGGGCGAAGACGGGCAAACAGTTTGGTCGCGTTGCCTTCTATCGGGTCGGCAAACACGGTAATCGTTCTTTTTCTGTCACGACGATGAATAATTTCGTCTTCAAACCCGGTTTCAAACGCGCTCACCACTTGTCGCAACGGAATCATATGCTGTGCTGCCGGACTCCAGATTTGCAGGTTAGCCAGATTATCGATACGGCTTCGGGTTGCTTCATCGGCACGAACGATAATAGGTAAAATCAAATCGTCTTCGCGATATACCCCTGCCGTCACGCCCTGAAACCCTTCCTGAATCGCACTCGCGACCATCGGCCGGGTAATGCCGTTAATGTTCGCTTGCTCCTCAGCCAGAACTGCCCTAACCACTTTGACCGGTTGCCGCCAGTCTGTTCGGATCGACTTAGTGTTAGGATCCTGACGGTAAATCGCCTCTACCTGCTCTGCCAAGTGACGCAGTTCAGCGGGTTCCGGACCACTGATCCTAGCCTGTATCTTGCCATTGGAGCCGGGCCCTAACTGGAATGTTGAGGTATATGCCTGCGAATCCGGGAACGCCTTGGCCAGTTGCGCCTCAATTGCCAGCAGCAATGCGCCAATCTTATCCGCATCATCAACACTGACTAAAAACTGCGCGTAAGCACTGTTGGGTTGCTCTGGCTGGTAAGTGAGCAAAAAGCGTAGCGCCCCCTCTCCCAATGTGGTCGTAACGTGTGTCACTCCCTCATGTTCCAGTAACAGCTGTTCAATTTTGGCCGCATCTTTCCGGGTGGTGTCGATATGCGTCCCTTGGGGCAACCAATAGTCAACCATAAATTGCGGACGGGTCGCGTTGGGCAGGAAGTTCTGCTCAACGAATGTAAAGCCCCAGAGTGAAAGTGCAAAAGCCCCAATCACCGAAGCCGAACTGAGATATCGGTGGCGAATACAGGCCCGCAAGAGTTGCTTATAGCGCAGGTAAAACCTGCTCCCATAAGGATCGACGCCAGCGTTCTCTTCTACTGGCGCTTTCAGGAACATCACGCACAGCAACGGGGTGACCGTCACCGCTGTCACCCAGCTTAGAAGCAAGGAAACCATGACGACCTGAAACAGCGAACGACAATACTCGCCGGTTTCATCCTGTGAAGTACCAATGGCCGCAAAAGCCAGAATCGCGATCAGCGTCGCCCCCAACAGCGGCCAGGCCGACTCTTTAACCACCTCAATCGCCGCATGCTCTGCCGATTTACCGCGCTGTAAGCGCACCAGCACACCATCAACCACGACAATGGCATTGTCGACCAACATCCCCAGCGCGATGATCAGCGCCCCAAGCGAAATCCGTTCTAGCGCGACCCCCATTGAATCCAGGAAGATGAAAGAACTGACAATCGTCAGTACCAGCACAAAACCGATCAGCAGGCCGCTCCGCAGCCCCATAAATAAAAACAGGATACCCACCACAATCGCAGCCGCTTCAATCAGGCTGCTCACGAACCCTGAGATGGCGCCTTTGACCGATTCTGACTGCATCGAGATAGTCCGGATTTCCACCCCAAACGGACGCTGACTTTCCAGTTCAGCCAGCTTGGCCTGTACCGCCTCTCCCATGGTGACCACATTGCCGCCAGAGACTGTCGAGATACCCAGGCCAATCCCCGTCTGTCCATCAAACCGGATTTCTGAGCCGATAGGATCGACATAATCACGTTTGACACTGGCGATATCACGAAGATAAATCTGCCGGTTGTTGATGCTGCTAATTAGCAGCGACTCAAAATCAACGACAGAATGGAGCCCTCCGGTTGGCTGAATCGCCACAAACGAGGCTCCCAGTGCGGCACGGCCTGCATCAACCGCTAATCCTTTTTGACGCAGTGATTCCAAAATAGCGTCAGGATGTATGCCCAACTGTGACATCCGGTTGCGGTTAAACTCGACATAAACAGCTTCACTACGCTCAGCAAATGAGGCCACTTTGCCGACATCTTTCACCAGCAACAGCTCGCGTTTTAAGTCATCGACATAATTTTTGAGTTCGGCATAACTGTACCCTTCACCGGTCACGACCATGAAAATACTGTAAACATCACCGAAATCGTCGATCACAATGGGCTGACCAGCCCCCGGGGGCAAATCGCTCTGCGCATCACTGATTTTTCTGCGCAGCTCATCCCATACCTGTGGCAGGGTTGTTTTGTCGTAATTGTCTTTGATGCGTACCGTAAGCGTTGATAAGCCCCGCTCTGATTTCGAAGTCACCCGCTCCAGTTGGCCAAGCTGTTGTACCGCTTTTTCCAGCTCGTCGCTGACTTCCAGCTCAACCTCCTGCGCTGAGGCCCCTGGGTATGGGGTAATAACCAGTGCATCTTTGATGGTAAATTCAGGGTCTTCGAGACGACTCATGCTTGAATAGGAGTGCAAACCGGCAACAAACATGACAACGGTAAGGACCAGCGTAACGATACGGTTTTTAATAGCGACTGAGGCAAAATCCATTTCTGTCACCCCTTCAGAGCATGTACTGGGTAACCTTCGCCCAGCGAACGCACCCCGGAGACAGCAATGATGTCGCCCCGTTCAAGCCCCGCTTTCACATGAATACTGTTCCCAACCGGATCCCCCAATGTGATGATCCGCTGGAAAACCGTGCCAGTCTTCTTGTCATAGAGCCAGACATAGGGAACTTTATCTGCCGTGGAAAGCACCGCACTTTCCGGGACCAGCAACAAGCTAAACTGAGCCAGGACAACCGCGTTGGTTGGCACCAACAGGCTAATTTTATTTGGGTCGTGAGGCATTTCATAAATCACACTTCCGGTCATACCTGGGCTGATACTGACAAGTTGCGGTGTCTCAAACCCCACCGTTACCTCAAACGTGCGGGTTATCGGATCTGCCATGCTGGAAAAAGACGTGATTTTTGCCGGAAACATCTCGCCGGGCAGCGTACTCAGTTCAACGCTGATGTTTGAATTAATCTCGATGGTTTCGATATCTTCAACGCGCTTGTTACGCACCCAATCCGCTTCCGAAACGTGGACTTTCATCTCTAAGGCATCGTCTGTTTGCAGAATCAACACGGTCTGCTTCGCCTGCACATTGGCATAATCTTCCACGACTTTTCGCGCAATGCGGCCAGTAAACGGGGCACGTAACACGGTATCCTCCAGCGCTTTCTTCGCTTGACGTAGCCCGGCCGTTGCCACTTCCAGATTTCGCCGCGCAAGATCCAATTGCTGCCTAGTCACGGCCTGTCGGTTAAACGCGATCTCGTATCGCTCAAAATCCGCTTGAGCCGCATTGCGTTCCGCGAGTGCCCGATCGCGTTCCGCCGCCAGGGTTGTTGGATCAAGCTTTGCCAACACTGTGCCGGCTGGTACTAACTCTCCCTCTGTAACAAGAAAATCCGTGATTTTACCTGCCACCTCAAAGGCCATATCTGACTGCTTCGCAGCAGAAACACTGCCGGGAAACCGGAAAACCCGCTGAGCGTTATCGTCTCCCACTTGAAATAATTTCACCGGGCGCGAAAAAACCTCACGGACACTCACTGCCTCATCATCACATGCAGTGAGTGTCGCCATTGAGACGAACAACAGCATTAATAGTTTGAAAAATGGATACTTCTTTAACATTCAGCTCTCCAGATCAATATCCTGAATTGATGCTCTGAATTGATAAGATCGAATGACCTGTCACGGTAATTGCCATTTGAACCTGAGGAATCCCCATCAGAATCTGGCCCAACCGTTTGGTCGCCATGCTTTTCCAGCTCCAGCAAAAAACCGCACCAATCCTGGTACGGGCTGCGCGCGAAAAGACAAAAAAACCACTTTTTCAAAACGTTGCTTGTTGGTTTCTAGCCGGCATAACCACCATTGAACAGTGCTTTCTTCAAGTAATTCGGGCGAATTATAACAATGAATTAAATTAACACAACAGTCGTTATTTTAAATTAAAGGGAAAAGAAGTTCAGTGGATTCTGTAAAAATCACACGCCTTGGGGCTAAACGCACTCTTAAAACCACCTAACACAAAAACAGTAAAAACACTTAAATTCAGACACTTAAAGATAAGACACGTAAAATCAAGCCGATGGAAAAGGTGGGCAGGAAGAAGTTGGAACAGACGAATGCCCAGACGAATACCTAGATGAGTTGTTGAAAAAACCTCAGGATGACACCAAAGGTTCCCTTCAGGCAGACCAGACAAAGCCTCTCGGGTCGCCGCCCGATCCAAACAAAAAAGGTGTAAGAGATTCTCTTACACCTTTTTATTCAGAACGTGATGTTCGATGACTCAAGGATTATGAAGTCATACCCTTATGCTCAGAAGACAAAGCTTGTGCTGCTTTGTACTCCTCCAGCACAATGCCAAATTGCGCAATGATCACTAAAGCCTTCTCAAAATCGTACGTGGCAACCGCATCGGAAAGTTTATGGCTGAGCTCCAGATTGAGCTTATCGAAACATTGCTGATGCTGTGAGTAGTAATACTCTGACTCTAAGTCATATTCTTCCAGTAACAGTGTTAGATACTGTATCTTTTGTTCAAACACTGCTATCGCGGTACTGTCACAGCGCAACTGCACGGGTTTCACGGGTTTGATGTTGATTTCTGGCAATTCATGAGAACGACAGTCCGCAGCTGAACCAGTGCGGTCAATCGCAAGATCAATCGTGAACCAGAAGGTACTGCCTAAACCACATTGGCTTTCAACGCCCACGGTTCCTCCCATTAACTCAGCAATATGCTTGGAAATCGCAAGCCCGAGGCCAGTACCGCCGTACTTACGCGTGGTTGATGAGTCGGCTTGCTGGTAACTGTCAAAGATCTTCGACTGTTCAGCGTCAGACATTCCAATCCCGGTATCCTGCACACTAAAATGCACCCGTACCGATTCCACCGAGAGCACTTCGACCTCAACACGAATCACAATATCGCCATTGTTGGTGAACTTAATGGCGTTACTCACATAGTTAAGCAACACTTGTTTAATTCTGAGCGGGTCGCCCAGTAATGGAGGGATGGAACGGTCTAGCTCAGTGTGTACTATGACTCCCCGCTTCTTCGCCTTGTATTCAAAAATATCCTGAACATCGTGCACCAGTGACGGCAGGTCAAAAGAGATATGCTCAATTTCCACTTTACCCGCATCAAATTTTGACAAATCGAGTATGTCACTGATTAGTGAAAGCAAATGTCTCCCTGATTTGTCGATTTTCATTAGACTGCTCTTTTGCTCGTTATTCAGCTCGGAATGCAACAGGATGTACGACATACCGAGGATCGAGTTCAGCGGTGTTCGAAGCTCATGGCTCACCGTGGAGATAAACTGACTCTTTGCCATGTTAGCGTTTTCAGCTTCCAGCTTCGCCTCTTTCAACGCGGCGGTCAGCGTATCCAGCTTACTCCCCATATGGATAATCGCATTGGCCGTCTCATTGATCTCTTTGAGCCTGAATCCCTCATGAGAAACGTTAAAGTCCCCGGTACTGACTCTGTCCACCATGTTCTGAATTTGCGACAACGGCGCTGCGATAGACTCACTCATTTTTTTAGACGAACGCCAGATGAAGATCAGGAAAAGCGAGTAAAACGAAATCAGGCCAACGATCAGAACATAGCCAATATGCTGGTATTTCTCTTCCAGACTTCTTGATTTGGAATACATTTTATTTTCATCCACGATCAAGAGTAGCCGCCACTGCGTTTCTGGAATCGTCGACCAGGAGATCAGTTTACTCGCGCCATTCAGCGTGATTTGCGTGATCCCTTCTTCACGTTGCTGTAAATGCTGATTCAGCTCAGCCGTATCTTCGCGTTTGTATAAGTTAAACGACTCAGGTTTGAACACTTCTTTGCTGATCGCCTGCTGGTAGTTGTAATCCGTGAGCTCCTTGACCCCAAAATCCACTTCCCCCTGCGGCGGTAAAGCCATGATCATACCAGTATTACTGGCCAGTACGGCATAGCCGTCCCAGGGCACCGCCAGCTCTTGAATACTGTCAACAATGGAACTGACGGTGATATCCAGACCAACCACACCTTCAAGAAATCCCTGGTCTCCATTTTGTGCGGTGCGATACACAGGGGCAATTGACGATGCCATCCAGCCGTGGCCAGCCGGGTCGATATACACATCCGTCCAAACAATCCCTCGCTCGGGATTGTGCTGCTCATCAGCCAAGTAATAAAAGTTATACTCGGGGATATCCATATCGCTTGGGTACTGCGCAACCGTATTAAACCAAGGATAAATTCTGTTGTAGGAGTCCCAGCTGTTGAAATAAACCGAGGCGATCTGCTCATTGCTTTCTTTGAGTTGCTTCATCATCGGATCAAGACGAGCCAGTTTTGCAATTTTGCCCCAGTCTTTGTCGACCGTCTTTGCGGAATAGAAAGAAGCCGCTCCGCCCAAGTCTTGCTGAGAGTACAATACACCGTCACGACTCAGCGCGAGATTGGAAAACTCAGAGAGCAGATCTTGTGGTAGCGCTTGTAATAGCTCTTGCGAAAACTCTGATGGCTCTGGTAGTAGATTTTGCAATGGCCCCCGCAATCGCTCAGGAAATTCATCGGGTAACGATTCGAAATTATCCACCGGTAAACGCTGCGCTAATGCTCGCTCTGTTTCACTCCGGTAGAGTGCCGTTAAGTTTTCGACCGCTTTCAGCTTTTCCCGAATAATATCCGTTTCCCGGCGAGAAGATATTTTCAGCTCTTCATTAACCTGATGGTAAATATACGCCATATTATCAGTGCTGATGAAATGGTTACTCATCAAGTAAACCGCGATAAGCACGGACTCAACCAGAATAAGGGGAATGATGCCGGTTTTCACCATTGAGCGCCATACCCAGGCTTGGGTGCTTATTTTGGATTTTTCCATCTTTATTCCTGGCTATCCGAAGGGATGCACACACTTAATTGTTATATCGCAGCGAAACTTCATACAGCTCATCGGCTATCTCGATGAATGCATCAACAATATCGGGATCAAACTGTGTTCCCTTCCCAGACAAGATAAGCTGGACGGCATCCTGGTGCGTAAAGGCGGGTTTATAAACCCGTTTGCTGATTAATGCATCATATACATCAGCGACCGCCATCAACCGGGCAGATAACGGAATATTATTCCCTGCTAACCCCTGCGGATAACCACTGCCATCCCAGTATTCATGATGGGAATACGCAATTTCTTTGGCACATTTAAGAAACTTCATCGGCTGACCACTTATCTTTTCGGCATTTTCAATCGCTTCAAAGCCAATTGTCGTGTGGGTTTTCATCACATCGAATTCTTCAGGTGTCAGCTTGCCTTTTTTGAGCAAAATATTATCGGGGATCCCAATTTTTCCAATGTCATGCAGCGGCGCCGATTTGTAAAACAGCCCAATGGTGTTGTCATCTAAGACTGCCGAATAACTAGGGTTCTCGCGCAGTTTTTCAGCCAGAAGCTTAATGTACGTTTGCGTACGCCGAATATGATTGCCGGTTTCGTTATCACGGGTTTCCGCCAGAGAAACCATGGCATAGAAAGCCACATCCTGGATCGCGTGAAGCTCTTCTCTTTGCCGGAGAATTTCACTGGTGCGACGCTCAACCTCCTTCTCCAGAGCTTCATTTTTCCCCTTTAGCAAATCAGAAGCGATCTTAAGCGCGACATGCGTTTTGACTCTCGCTTTTACAATCTCCGGGTTAATGGGTTTCGTCACATAATCTACAGCTCCCATCTCCAGCCCTTTTTGCTCATCAATTCGGTCAACTTTTGCGGTCAGGAAGATGACCGGAACATCACGCGTTACCGGATTGTGCTTCAGTCGACGACAGACTTCGTATCCGTCCATTTCCGGCATCATAATATCAAGCAGGATCAAATCCGGATTAACCGATTCAGCCACGGCAATGCCACGCGCTCCACTGTTGGCACCTTTAACCTTATAATCATCTTTAAACAGCTGATACATCAGCGTGAGGTTTTCAGGAATATCATCAATAACCAATAAAGTCGGTTTGGAAGACGAAAAATCGTACATCCTTTACTCCTTTTCACAATGACACAGCAAGAGCTCAATAAATCCTGCCTTCCTGAATGAATAAGCTTTGAGCGTATTAGTGTAATTACTCATTAATTAAGTCACTACTAATATAGTAAAAACACACCTCACATTCAGTGAAGTAGCTCAATCTATAATAACAATGGTCATCGCTAACAAAATAAAAAACACCCCTCAGGAATAAGCATTTCAATAATATAAGTTGATATTTAAACTTTCGCTTTTAAATTAACACTTAGTTTATACATTTTATTAAGTTTATCTTAAGTCTTGATAAAAAAAACAACGCATCATTTTTCTTTTCATAGACGTATATTTTCAATTCCATTTTGTCACCCATCTAGAATGGGATAATTCTCATTTCCATTAAAATATCGATGTTCCGTATCTTGAGTTAGTGGCTGAATATAAATTATTCAAAAGTGGAGAGATAGATTAATGTATCAATAAGTTATTCACTGAAAACATTGAATAACGATATTTATAATAGCAACAGATAAAATAGCAGACCATTTAAGAGCTAAATGTTAGATATTCAACTTAGAGAAATAGAAATGATTTTTTGAACTGTTAAGAGGGGAAATAAAAACAGTGCAGCTATCATCAGTACTGATAAAGCTGAAAAGCAGGTGATAAGTATAGACTTGTGGAAAATTATCAAGCTTCAGATGGGTGGAAGCCCCACCAGCCACATCCCGGCACACACGTCATTTGCTGCGGCTGCTCCCTTCCGGGCCTGACCGAGTTCACAAACTAGTGTTGCGGGAGGACCAGCAGGGCCTCCATAGATTCGTTATCTCGAACAAAATCGTTATCTTGTCGCGAGAACGGGGTGATTATCAGCCATGCATGATTGGAATGCAAGCGCTGTGATCCCCCGACAACGCCAAGTGCTTAATTATCACCCAAAACCCCGTGTTTCGGGTAGTTCCTGACAAACGGCCGCCAAAACTGCGGCCTCAGACTTCTTCTTCTGGATCTTCTAAGAGGTATTCGCCCAGCAATGCCCCGCCCAAAATCAGTAACCACGACACCAATACCGGGTTAGGGACATCCAGCCAAGGCGTCAGCACCAATGTCGCAAAGCCGATGGCCGGCAGAATCCAGATCATACGGGGAGCCAAATCTTTTAGCTGGCTTTTTTGCATTCCCTGAAGCGATGCAATCAGCCCGGTAATACAGAGTGCGACCAGTGCGGCGTACTCCATCCCCCCCACCCAAAGCGGAAACACCAAAAACAGCGGCCACCAAGTATTCCCGTTAACGGGACGCCAGCTACGCACCGCGACCCAAATCACGAGCACAGCGATAATCTGAACAATGGTATGAGCCGGACTACCGATCAGTTTTCCTTCGCCCTGCAATGCCATCAGACCAATGTCCATGGCCAGCACGATAGAAATCAACAGTGTCGCCAGTTGCCAGGAGCCTTTAGGGGAGAAGCTGACAGCAAAAACAGGTAACATCATGAACAAACTGATGGAAAGTGCCAGGGGCTGATCCTGTAACACGACACCATAGGAGCCGAGCCCGATTAATAACAACCAAGCAGACACACCACCTTGTGGCAACAACCACAACGCGGGAATCGCCAGCGCCAATGCCGGAAGTTCTCCCTGACTCTGCCCCAGCGCACTAACACCAACAACGGTCAACATAATGCTGACCACAACAAGCAACGCGGCATACAACATGGCAGCACCTCCTTGCGTTTCTGATAGTCGCAAGGAAATCAATCAATTATAGCGCAACTATCAACCTTTATATGGCACAGATATAAATATGGACGATTTCGCAAGTCAAATCTATAGCCAGGTTCACCAAATTCCATACGGAAAAGTCTCAACCTACGGGGATATTGCACGTTTTGCGGGTTACCCCGGTTATGCGCGCCATGTTGGCCGTCTGATGGGGTCACTGCCGGAGGGGTCTGCTCTTCCCTGGCATCGCGTGATTAATGCGAAAGGAGAGATTTCTCTGAAAGGGGAAGATTTAGTGCGGCAAAGAAACAAGTTACTGGAAGAAGGGATAGAGGTGTCGCAAGCCGGAAAAATCCGACTTGCGAGATACCGATGGGACGGACGGTGATTGCGCGTCGAATTAACGCGTACGAATCAGCATCAGTTCCAGTTTTTTCGTTTGTTGCGGGTCAGTGATCACGTGATTGGCTGTATCCGTGATAAACATCAGCTTACCGTCAACTTCAATACGCGCGCTTACTGCATAAGTAAAGCGAGGGTCGATTTCAGTACGGTCGAAGTTCAGTTCAAAAGCAAAAGGCACTTGCTTGCCGTCGGCCAGGAATGATTGGCGGCTAATTACTTCGGCCGGAGCATCCATCTTTGACACATCAGATAGCGTAACAGTAATGCGGGCATCTGCCGGTAGCGCAATACGTTCACGATACATCAAGGTCCCTGTCACTTGTTCCATATCGGCGTCCTTCTGTACCAGGGTGGTACACGCTGAAATGACCAATGCGGTAATCAATACCGTAATCAGCGCAAAAACCTTTTTCATAGTGTCTCCTGTCGAAACTTGTCGGTAGGTTCTGTGACAAGTCCGTAAATTCAATACTAAATCAGATGATTTATCATTTATCATTTAACAAAATTGATATCTTTAAAAGAGATACCGCGTTTTCAGCCCATACTTGAAGCCAATCAGGTATGAGCGGGCGCAAGCATAACATGATTTTGGGAGATCCGATGAGTAAAGAGCTGAATGAACTTCTCAATCTGTTACAGCTCGAACAGATTGAGCAGGGATTATTCCGTGGCCAAAGTGAGCATTTAGGCTTACCACAGGTATATGGTGGCCAAGTTCTCGGGCAAGCTCTGTCCGCCGCCAAAGAAACGGTCGAAGAGGATCGCCAGGTACATTCTTTCCACAGTTACTTCCTGCGCCCGGGCGATCCGCACAAACCTATTATTTATGATGTGGAAACCCTGCGCGATGGCGTCAGCTTCAGCACCCGCCGCGTAAAAGCGATTCAGTATGGCCGCCCGATTTTCTATATCACCGCGTCTTACCAAATCGAGGAAGAAGGATTCAGTCACCAGGCCGAGATGCCGCAGGTTCCTTCTTTTGACACCCTGAAATCGGAACGGGAACTGGTGCACGAGATTGCGCACCTGCTGCCGAAAGCGGCTCTGGATACATTTGGCCGTGAGCGCCCGATTGAAGTTCGTCCGGCCAACGTCATCAATCCGCTGGATCCGAAACCAACCGAGGCCAAACAATATCTGTGGATTAAAGCTAACGGAGAAATGCCGGACGACCCACGTATTCACCAGTACTTGCTGGCTTATGCCTCTGACTGGGGATTTTTGGTCACCGCTTTGCAACCGCATGGCGTAACGTTATTTTCTCCGCGCATGAAAGTGGCCACCATTGACCATTCCATGTGGTATCACCGTCCGTTTCGCATGGATGAGTGGTTGCTTTACGCGATTGAAAGTCCGTCGGCCAGTGGTGCCCGCGGCTTTGTCCGTGGTGAGATCTTCAACCAGAAAGGGGAACTGGTCGCTTCCGCAGTACAGGAAGGCTTGATGCGCCACACCGGCAAATCGTGATCCTGGCATAATCCCCACAAGGCGTAGTCATTCAGGTAGACCACGCAATATGACAGCGTCAACATACAGAAACGGCGCAAAAACAAAAGAAGAAGAAAAAAGAAAAGGCGGCTCACAAGCCGCCTTACGTTTTTCAGTTGCTATCAATAGTTAATTCCACCCATCGCATATGCTTGCGATTCCGGCAAAAGCGCTTATGCGCCCATTCGGGTCTCGGCACAACTGTCCTGACTTTCCGCTTCCAATTGCTGCAAGTGCTCGCCGGCCTGTTGCAACTGATACATCTGCCAGTAATGACCTTGCTGCATTAGCAGATCTCGGTGGGTGCCGCGCTCTGTCACATGGCCATGACTCAGCACCAGGATTTCATCAGCCTCCATGATGGTCGACAACCGGTGGGCAATCACCACGATACTCATGTCCTGACGCAGCTTATCCAGAGCCTGCTGAATATGCTGCTCCGTACCGGAGTCAATATTGGCGGTCGCCTCATCCAGAATCAGGATTTTCGGCTTAGCCACCAGCACCCGAGCCAGTGCCAGCAACTGTTTCTGACCAGCCGATAAACTGGCCCCACCGCTGCCAAGAATGGTATCCAGCCCCTCGCTGTACTGATGCACCTGCTCCGCCAGACCGACCTGCTCAAGGGCTTCCCAGAGTTGTTCATCGGCTGTTTGTCCTTCAAGAAGCGTCAGGGTTCGTCCCAGTGTGATATTCTCGCGAACGCTATCACTCAGGATATGCGGATCCTGTTGCACCATCGCAACTCCCTCACGCAGTACCGCGTGAGACAAACTGTCCAATGGCCGTTCATCCAGCAGCACCTGCCCCTGCGTTGCCGGGTAAAATCCCATCATTAGCGATGCCAGCGTACTCTTACCGCTTCCGGTATGCCCGACCAGAGCCAGAAAGCCGCGATGAGGCAAGGTCACCTGGATATTCTCCAGCACGTTCTGCTTGCCGTCGTAACTGAATGTCAGATCCTGACAAGTTAATGCACCACTACGAAGAGCGTTCTCATCCTTCCCATACTGCTGCTGCGGAGCATCAATGAATCCGAAGATCCGCTCACTGGCAACCAATGCCTGCTGCAACAAAGACAGCTGCTGAGTCAGTTCGATCAGCGGCTCAGTCACCCGTCCCAGATAACTGATGAAAGCATACAAGACCCCCACCCCGATCAGCTCCACCCCACTGACGCCGAACACGGCCACCAGAGAAATCAATGCCACCCCGGAGAGAAAGTCGATCAGTGGACGCAGCAAAAAGCCATTGAGTTTAGTCACACCGATCTGCGCATCCAAATGTTGCTCGGTCAGTTCAGAGAACTGCTGATAAAACGCTTTTTCCTGGCGCATCAACTGAACCAAACTCATCCCCTGAATGGTTTCGCTCATCGCGGCATTGATATCAGTCAGCAGATCCCGCATCCGGCGATACGCCGCGGCGCTTTTCCGCTGGTACAACACCATGATGCCAACCACAATCGGCAACAGGATCAGCACCACCACGGTCAGTCGCCAGCTAATCATACTCATGACCACAACCATGACAGACACCAGCGCCACGTTCTTCATCACCGTGCCAATAACATGGACATAAAAATCTTTGATCGATTCCGTGTCATTGGTGATCCGCGAGATCAGCTTACCGGACGGCATGTAATCAAATGCCGACAGCGGCTGGTTGAGGATCCGGCCAAACAGCTGCTTGCGGATCGTCTGCACCACGCCAATTGCAATCTGGTTAAAACGCATGGCTTGCTGGTAACGGAACCAGGCGGTGGCGATATTCAGCACCACATAGGTCACAGCCAGCAGGGCGACCTCCTTAACCGGGAAGTCATCTCTCGCGATGTTGTTATCAATGAAATGCTGGATTAACCAGGGGCCTGACACATCAGCTATCGTGGCGGCCAGCAGCAGACCCATGGCCACTCCCAGCTTTTTTTTGTCTGCCAGAGCGTAGCTTAGCAAGCGCCTGATAATACGCGTATTTATTGCCTGATCTGCCATTACGCCTCCTCAATGGCCTGCTCTAATTTCTGGTAGCGATACATTTCGGCATACCAGCTCTCTTCCTTGATTAAGGAGGAATGCGTCCCCTGCTCGGCAATCCTGCCCTGCTGTAACACCAGAATCATGTCGGCCTCTTCCAGCGCCGTCAGGCGGTGGGCAATCACAATGACCGTTTTACCGCGCTGCTGGCGTAAATTGGTCAGGATTCGATGCTCGGTTTTGCCATCGACCGCAGACAGGGCATCATCAAGGATCAAAATCTCGGCATCGAGCAACAGCGCCCGAGCGATGGCGATCCGTTGCTTCTGACCACCAGACAGGGTGATCCCCTTTTCCCCCACCAGCGTCTGATACCCTTCCGGAAACTGCATGATGTCGCTGTCGATACACGCCGCTTCCGCCGCCGCCCGAATTTGTGCCATCGAAGCCTCCGGCCGACCCAATGCGATATTATCTGCAATCGAGCGCGAGAACAGGAACGGAGTCTGGCTAACCACAGCAAACCGGCTGCGCCACTGATCAAGATTGGCTTCGCGCAGGGCAACGTCGCCATAATGAATCGTGCCATCGGTCAGCTCCTGCTGACGCAGTAACAAGGCAAGCAACGTCGATTTACCACTGCCAATAGGCCCTGCCAGCCCCAGCATCTTGCCGCTTTCCAAGGTGAATGACACATCCGCCAACGCAGGTTGTTTTTGCTCCGGCCAGTAAAATTGCGAGATCGCCACCTGCAGAGGTTGCCGTTGTTTAGTCAGTTGCTGCTCACCGCTGACTATCTCCGGATGCTGATCAAACAGCTGCTTCAGACGGTTCCAGGCGGCGGAGCCGCGCTCCAGAATATTGAACAGCCAGGCCATTGCCAGCATCGGCCAGATCATCAGTCCCTGATACAGGGTAAAGGCCGTTAAATCGCCGAGTGACAACCGGTCGTGGTGAACCATGTAAGCACCGCCGGCGATGCTGAGGAAGAAAGACATCCCAATTGCCAGCTGGATCACCGGGTCAAACTTGGCATCCACCCGTGCGACGCCGAGGTTTTTATCCCCGACAAAATCTGTCACTGCCGCAAAGTCTGCCTGCTGACGTTTCTCCAGGCCAAATGCCCGAATCATTCGCACCCCATTCAGACTTTCCTGCGTTTTGTCCGTCAGATCCGAAAAAGCGGCCTGAGACGCTGAAAAGCGGCTGTGCAACTGACGTCCGAGAAAGAACACCGCTATCGCCATCAGAGGCATGGGTGCCAGTGCCAGCAAGGTTAGCTCCCAGCTCAGCATCGTGGTCATGACGAACAACACCGCGATGCCGGTGATCAGGGAATCCGCCGCGGTCAGCACCCCTTCCCCGGCGGTCATTACGACGGCGT
This sequence comes from Photobacterium sp. GSS17, assembly GCF_028621875.1. Lineage (NCBI taxonomy): Bacteria > Pseudomonadati > Pseudomonadota > Gammaproteobacteria > Vibrionales > Vibrionaceae > Photobacterium > Photobacterium sp. GSS17. Next base: position 2,696,368 of record NZ_CP117517.1, read on the forward strand.
TGACGTCATTGGTTGAACGGGCCATCAGGTCCCCGGTTTTATGACGTTCAAAAAACACCGGAGGGTGAAAAGAGAAATGTTTATACAGGCGATTGCGCAGCACGGTGCCTAGCTCTGCAGCCGCACCAAACAGCCAGACCCGCCAGATGATGCGCAAAAAATACACAAAAAACCAAATCGCGACCAAACCACCCAGCCAGCCAAACATGACGGTCAGGCTCATTTCTCCGGCCACCACGTCATCGACAATCCAACCGATCGCCCGGGGCGGTAACAGCTCAAACAAAGAAACCAGGATCAGAATACCGATAGCGCCGCCGTAACGGCGCCATTGCTGGCGGAAATACCATCTCAGCTGCCAGAAAACCTGCATAGTCCCTCCACAGAAACAGGCAATACCTTCATTTATGATGAATCAAAGTTGGTCAGAGCAGCAATTGCCCTGTAAGACAAACTCAGAAGACGAGATACGCATCCATGCACTGCGTAAAGAAGGGCCGACGAAGAAAAGCCGGCGCACTGTAAGAAAACACAATGAGAACAGAATTATTATCTGAGAAAACGGATATAATTCAACCAACTAGAGTGACATTTATAAAAAACCCTGCGATTGGCTGCAATCTTATAGAAAACAGGGCGAATATGCTTTTTTGTACAGGGGATTAAAGCGGCAAAGCAGTCGTATATTTCAACGGCTCCATCGCAAATGTCGAGGTCACTTTGGTCAACCCCTCAATACTGTTTACCAGCTTCTTGTAAAACTGATCAAACGCGGCCATATCAGCCACCTGCACCTTCATCAGATAATCGTAATCACCGGCCATACGGTAGAACTCGGTCACTTCAGGAAATTCCGTAACCGTCTCTACAAAACAGTGATACCACTCCCTGGAATGGTTACTGGTTTTGATTTGCACGAACGCGGTGAAGGACAAGCCGAGCTTGGCCGGATCCAGCAGAGCAACCCTCTGGCGCAATACGCCGTTTTCCTCCAGCCTGCGCAGCCGTTTCCAGCAAGGAGTCGTGGTCAGATTCACAGCTTCTGCCAGTTCCGCCAGTGATAATGTGCTGTCATCTTGCAGCATTCGGAGCAAGGTACGATCGGTTTCATCCAGAGAAGGTAATACTTTACTCATAAAAATAAGTTACATAGAAAAATTTTCTCTTTTATAGCATTTTTAGAGTAAATATAGCAAAGAATTTTTCCTGTTTTGGGATTAGATTATGACTATATCAATTGCAGTAGACCCGCGTAGTCAGAAGGATTCCCCCATGCGTAACGATGCCCAATGGATCAGTACCGCCATCCGTAAAATTGAAGCGGATTTTCAGCGCTCGGCTGATACCCACCTCATTAAACTGGAACTGCCTGTTCTGGAAGGCATTGATATTTACCTGAAAGATGAAAGCACGCATCCGACCGGCAGTTTGAAACACCGTCTGGCACGCTCGCTGTTCCTGTACGCGCTGTGCAATGGCTGGATTGGCAAAGATACGCCAATCATTGAGTCATCTTCCGGTAGCACAGCTGTTTCTGAGGCATATTTTGCCCGCCTGCTGGGCCTGCCTTTTATTGCAGTGGTGCCACGCCGTACTGCCCGTAAGAAAATTGAGCAGATCGAGTTTTACGGCGGTAAAGCACATTTCGTCGACAATCCTTGCGAGATTTACGATGAATCACGCCGCCTGGCTGAGGAGCTGAACGGCCATTACATGGATCAGTTCACTTATGCCGAACGTGCCACTGACTGGCGCGGGAACAACAATATCGCCAACAGTATTTTTGAGCAGATGAAACTGGAAGAGCACCCGGTGCCAAGCTGGATTGTGATGAGCCCGGGGACCGGCGGTACTTCGGCGACCATTGGCCGTTACCTGCGCTACCAGAAACAACCGACTCAACTGTGTGTGGTGGATCCGGAAAACTCGGTTTTCCATCAGTATTACCGGACACGTGATCTGTCCCTGAAAGGCACCACTGGCAGCCGCATTGAAGGTATCGGGCGCCCTCGGGTGGAACCGAGCTTTATTCCGGATGTGGTGGATGAAATGCGCACTATTCCGGATGCCGCCAGTATCGCTACCGTACACTGGCTGGAGAAACTGCTGGGTCGTAAAGCCGGCGCCTCTACCGGCACAAACCTGTACGGGGTGTTGCAGCTGGCGTGCGAAATGAAAGCACGGGGCGAAACCGGCTCGATCGTGACCTTGCTGTGTGACAGTGGTGAACGCTACCTTGATACCTACTTCAACAGCGAGTGGGTCCGGGAACATATCGGTGACATCTCAGGCTATCTGGCGCAGCTGGAGCAATTTGAACAGACCGGTCAGCTGATTTAAATCCACGGCCACTGCATTCGCACCATCGCTGATATGCGATAAACCTCACTCAAAAGTCAGCCCCTGCGGCTGACTTTTTGTTGTCAAACGGCACGGTTTGCCAGCACCTTACCGGTTTCTTTCCTCTTTCCTCAAGCCAGCCTCTACGGTAGCATGGCGATGCCAATAGAGAACCTGCTGTTGGTCTATCTTGTTGATAGCACCTACCGACTGTTTTTCGGTAAGAATCTGAAATAGGAAATAGACATGCGCAAAGCCGTAGTTGTATTTAGTGGCGGTCAGGATTCCACGACCTGCCTGATCCAGGCCATGGCCCAATACGATGAAGTCCACTGCCTGACCTTTGATTATGGTCAGCGCCATAAACTGGAAATTGAAGTGGCAGAATCTGTCTGCCGTGAGCTGGGTGTCACCGCCCACAAAGTGATGGATGTCGGCTTGCTGAATGAGCTGGCGATCAGTTCACTGACACGCGATAACATTCCAGTCTCTCATGAACTGCAGGCCAACGGACTGCCAAACTCGTTTGTACCGGGCCGCAATATCCTGTTTCTGACGCTGGCAGGCATTTACGCCTACCAAATAGGCGCCGAAGCGGTGATCACCGGGGTGTGTGAAACCGATTTTTCCGGTTACCCGGACTGCCGTGATGAGTTTGTGAAATCCCTTAACCAGTCTCTGGTGCTGGGTATGGATCGTCCGTTGCGCATCGAAACGCCGCTGATGTGGCTGAATAAAGCTGAAACCTGGGCGCTGGCCGACCAGTACAGCCAACTGAATTTTGTACGTGAGAAAACCCTGACCTGCTACAACGGCATTATTGGTGATGGCTGCGGCCAGTGCCCGTCATGCGATCTGCGTAAAGCCGGTCTTGATGAGTACCAGACTAACCAGGCAGCCATTATGGCCGAGTTGGAACGCAAGCAGAGTTCGGGTCAGGCCTAAAACCGGCCGGACGGGCATAAAATGCCTTCCCCGGTGAAAAAGCTATCAAACGCTCCTTTCGCCACCGAATCCAATAAAAAAAACCGAAGCCAGTGCTTCGGTTTTTTTATTGCGTAAACCAGACCAATTAGTCGCGGTAAAGCGAGAAATCGTCTTTACAGGCCAGCAGTTCATCACGGGTCATCATGAACACACCGTGGCCGCCATTTTCAAATTCGATCCAGGTAAACGGAATATGCGGGTATTGCTCTTCCATATGGATCATGGAATTACCTACTTCACAAATCAGAATACCGTCATCTTTCAGATAATCCGGCGCATTTGCCAGAATACGACGCACCAGTTTCAGGCCGTCAGTACCGGCCGCCAGACCCAGCTCCGGTTCATGACGGAATTCTTCCGGCAGGTTATCCATGTCTTCCTGATCCACGTAAGGTGGGTTCGTCACGATCAGGTCGTATTTGTCTTTTGGTACATCACGCAGCAGATCCGAACGAAGTGGGATCACTTGCTGCTCCAGGCCGTGGTCCTGAATGTTTTGTTCTGCCACCGCCAGCGCGTCAGTTGAAATATCAACAATATCAACTTCCGCTTCCGGGAACATGTGCGCACAGGCAATACCAATACAGCCGGAACCGGTGCACAGGTCCATAATGCGGGTCGGACGTTCTTTCAGGAACGGTTCGAAGTGGTTTTCGATCAGTTCACCGATTGGCGAACGCGGCACCAGCACACGCTCATCCACGAAGAACTCCATGCCGCAGAACCAGGCTTTGTTCGTCAGGTAAGCGACCGGTGTCCGCTCGTTAATACGGCGGATCACACGCTCAACAATACGGTGACGTTCACTGCTTGTCAGGCGGGAAAAGCGGACTTCCGACGGAATATCCAGTGGCAGGTAAAGCGTAGGCAGCACCAGCTGCACCGCTTCATCCCAGGCGTTATCGGTACCATGACCGTAAAAAAGACCAGCAGCATTGAAACGGCTGACCGTCCAACGTAGCATGTCCTGCAATGTGTGTAATTCGTTGACGGCTTCGTCGACAAAAATCTTATCCAAAATAGCCTCCGAATGGCGCTACAATACCGCTATAAAGTTGTTGGAAATTCAGTATGAGCAAAAAAGATTTTAACCTGGATGACGATTTTGCACTCTTCCAGGAAGCGGTTAAGGGCGTAAAAAAGATATCAAATGATACCATAATCGCGCCACGCCGACAGATCACAAAGTCGGATACGCCGAAAGTCTCTACAAAAGAAGCACAAAATCACGAATTTTATTTTTCCGATGAGTTCGAACCGCACTTGAATGAAAACGGGCCGACCCATTATGCCCGTACAGGGGTGTCTAAATACGAAGTCAAAAAACTCCGCCGCGGCGTCTATGTTCCGGACATGTACCTTGATATGCATGGCATGACACAGCAGGAAGCCAAACGCGAACTCGCTGCCATGATAGCTGCGTGTCTGAAAGAAGACATCACCTGCTGTTGCGTGATGCACGGGATTGGCAAACACATTTTGAAACAAAAAACGCCGCTTTGGCTCGCCCAACATCCCGATGTTCTGGCATTTCATCAGGCCCCGCTGGAATTTGGGGGCGATGGTGCCCTGCTGGTCCTGCTGGATATTCCGGAAAAATAGCCCTCATCTGCCTTTGCTCAGCAGGATTTCGCCGCCAAGGAGCCACAAGGTAAGGTTTGCCCCTTGCCTTGCCCTCATCTCTCCTACCCATATTAAACATGACGGGCTATTAAACGCTCCAAGCCCACAGAATATTGGTTAGGTAAGTGTAGCGCGGTTAATAGGTGTAACTCGTTAATAAGTGTAGCGCGCCATGGCTCCGACATTCGCCACTTTGCCTTCCACAATTAACACCACTTCCCCGTTATCACAAATCTGCATTCGGGTTTTCATCGCCTGCTCACTGTAATAATGCTCGCAGTTACCGTTTCGGGCGCTGTCAATCCGGGAAAAAATGGCAATGCCTTCGGAACGGAACAGGCTCGGTGGGGCGGCAAAGGTCAGACTGCTGCCTGACGCTGAAATGTGCATTTCTTCGGTCACACCATTGGCCCATTTAATGGCGCCATTTGCGTGAATCCCCGGCCCCGAGGACGTGTTCGCACAACCTGCTAACAACACAGTCCCCAAAATCAAAGATGGTTTTATTTTCATGGTGGTTTGTAATCAGGAAATGATGGCTCTAATAGAAAGAGCTATCGGCATCCGGCTGAAAAACTTGAGGAAAATAACCGGATACCGACTGAGCCATTAACCTTCAGGGTTGGCTTGCCACAAAAACTCACCAGCATCGGTTTCCGGCAGAAAATCGATCGCAATGATTGAGGAGGTAATAAACATTGGCGGCTGCATGCCGGCCACCAGCTCTGCGGTCAGGTAGCCCACTAATGGCAGGTGAGACACCAGCAATACTGTCTCCGGCTGCTCAATTGTGATCATGGCTTTGAGGTAGGCGGCCACATGCTCAGCGTCACCGTACGGCGTGATTTCCTCCACGTCCATCAAACGTTTCGGCTCAGGCAACGCTGATGCCATCGCCTGCCAGGTCTGCTGCGCACGCAGGTACGGGCTGACCCAGACCAGATCCAGGCCAGTTGTCAGCTGAGGCGCAAGCTGTTCAGCCATTTGCGCTGACAGCCGCTCACCACGTTCGGTCAGCGACCGCTCGGCGTCAGACGAAGCGAATGTCTCCGCTTCCCCGTGACGCATGATATAAATTCGCATAATTCTTCCATTAGTACGGTCGATTCCCGGCAGTGGCGACACTCCCCGGCACTTTAATTGTCATTACTGGTGGCTCTGTGGAATCGATCAATCAGGCTTCTTATCCGGTCCCGGGGCACTGTCCGCCTGTGCTGACACTCGCTCCGGTTACCTGCGACTATGCTAGCAAGAACCCCTCAGCGAAAACAGACATTCTCATCACAGCATGAGCGATACGTGATCTCGGTTATCCCCGCGTCCACAAGAAGCCTGGAAACCCAGAGAGCCCCGTATAACCCCAGTGCAACTAAGCTTTTGTTTCTTCACCCATTAACCTGGGATTCATTTGCCAGCACCTCTATTGAGCGTCATAATTACTTTACTTCCCCTCAGAAAAATAGGCGCTCCCCGTGCACACAAGTCCCAATGACCCTAAGCAGTATCGCTATCTCACCTTACCGAATTCGCTGAAGGTGTTACTGGTACATGATGAAGAAGCCCCACGTTCTGCTGCTGCCTTGTCTGTGAAAGTCGGTCATTTTGACGATCCCCTGGATCGCCAGGGCATGGCACATTTTCTTGAGCACATGCTGTTTCTCGGTACCGAGAAATACCCGCGTGTCGGTGAGTTTCAGACCTTTATTAACCAGAGCGGCGGCAGCAACAATGCCTGGACCGGGACAGAAAACACCACCTATTTTTTTGAAGTCAGCCCCCATGCTTTTTCTGAAGGACTGGATCGCTTCGGGCAGTTTTTTACCGCGCCGCTGTTTAATGAAGATGCCGTCGATAAAGAACGTAATGCCGTCGATTCTGAGTACAAGCTCAAGCTGCGTGACGATGTTCGCCGCCTGTATCAGGTGCATAAAGAAACCGTGAATCCGTCCCACCCGTTCGCCAAATTTTCGGTCGGGGACATCACCACACTTGAAGACCGCCAGAACAAGCCGGTCCGTACGGAGCTGATGAAGTTTTATCAACAACATTACTCTGCCAATCTGATGGGGCTGGTGCTGCTGGGCCCGCAATCTCTGGATGAGCTGGCATCTTTTGCCCACACCTATTTCAGTGACATCCCCAATCACGGCCGACAAAAAACACCGATCCCGGTGCCACTGGTGACCGACAACGAAAGTCGCCAGTTCATTGCCATTGAACCGCTGAAGGAAGTCCGCAAACTGACCCTGTCCTTTGCGTTGCCATCGGTTGACGGCTATTACCGCCAGAAGCCGCTCTCCTACATTGCTCACCTGCTGGGAAATGAAGGCACCGGCAGCCTGATGTCCGTACTGAAAAAAAGCGGCCTGATTAACACCCTCGCGGCGGGCGGAGGAGTCAGCGGCAGTAACTTCCGCGAATTTACCATCAGCCTGAACCTGACCCCACACGGGATGGAGCATGTGGACGATATCGTGACGGCAGTGTTTCAGTACATCAACCTGATCCGCGAACGCGGGCTGGATGAGTGGCGTTATCAGGAAAAACGGGCGGTGCTGGAGATGGCGTTCCGCTATCAGGAAAAAAGCCGTCCGCTCGATACCGCCAGCTACCTGGTGATGAACCTGCTGCACTACGCCCCGGAAGATATCATCTACGGCGATTACATGATGGCGGAATACGCACCGGCTTTGATTCAGGAGCTGCTGGACTTCCTGACCCCGGACAACATGCGGCTGGTGCTGGTTGCGCAGGGCCTGGAGTATGACCGGGTAGCCCAGTGGTATCACACCCCGTACAGCGTCACACCGTTTACCGACAAGCAACTGGCACAATGGCGTGAACCCGACACTGATCCATCGATGCAGTTACCGGAAGCCAACCCGTTCCTGAGTGAACGTTTCGATCCGCATGCCCTGCAGCCGGGTGCCGACAAGCCGCCACAACTGATTCAGGAACTGCCGGGCTTTCGTCTGTGGTACAAGCAGGAACACGAGTTTCGCGTGCCGAAAGGGATTGTCTATGTCGCCATTGACAGTCCGCATGCGGTCAGTTCATCCCGCAACATTGTCAAAACCCGCCTGTGCGTGGAAATGTTGCTCGATGCCATCAATGAAACGGCCTATCCGGCTGAAATTGCTGGAATGTCTTACAACCTGTATGCCCATCAGGGCGGCGTCACGCTGCAATTATCCGGCTTTAGCGAAAAGCAACCGCTGCTATTGAAGCTGATGCTGGATCGCTTCGCCAACCGGGAGTTCAACCAGGATCGCTTCAATAACATCAAGGCACAGATGCTGCGTAACTGGCGCAATGCCGCACAGGATAAGCCGATCTCTCAGCTGTTCAATGATCTGACCGGCCTGCTGCAGCCACACAACCCACCTTATCCGGTGCTGATTGAAGCGCTGGAAACCATTACGGTGGATGAGCTGCCGGCGTTTGTGGAAGCCATGTTTGCCGAGCTGCACATTGATACCTTCATTTACGGCGACTGGCTGGAGTCCGATGCGCTGGCACTGGCCGAGATCCTGAAAGATGCATTCCGGGTGACCGATCAACTTTATGGCGAATCTCAGCGTCCGCTGGTCAGACTGGGCAACTGCGGCACCCTACGCAAAGAGGTTCAGTGTGACCATGCCGATTCGGCGCTGCTGATGTATTACCAGTCCCGCCAGACGAATCCGCGCAAAATTGCGATTTACACCCTGGCCAATCATCTGATGTCGTCAACCTTCTTCCATGAACTGCGCACCCGCCAGCAACTGGGTTATATGGTTGGCACCGCCAATCTGCCGCTTAATCGTCATCCGGGACTGATTCTGTATATCCAATCCCCTATCGCGGCACCCACGCAGTTGCTCGAAGCCATCGATGAGTTTACCAATGCGTTTGCCCTGGTGCTGCTGGAACTCAATGAAGCGCAGTGGCAGGCATCGAAGCAAGGGCTGATTGCCCAGATTTCTGAACCTGATACCAATCTGCGAGCCCGTGCCCAGCGCTTTTGGGTCAGCATCGGCAATAAAGATGAAGCTTTTAACCAGCGGCAAAAAGTGGCACAGGAGTTGAGCAAGCTTACCCGCGCGGATATGGTGCGCTTCATTGTGGAAGTGGTGAAACCACGGACTGCAAACCGAATTGTCATGCACAGCCAGGGCCAGGCTCACAGTAACCTGGAACCGATGTTGATTGGCAAACCCATTGATTCTGTTGAGAAGTTCCAGAAGAAAGCCCGCTAAACCGCGTTTCCTGCGCCAGCCATCGCCCTTTCCGGCATCAGAACCGGGAAGGGCTTTTTATTTGCATCCATTTGATATTGATAGCTTTTGTTGGTTTTTGCGCAAATTTGACGGGGTTTTAGCGGATTTCAGTTGTTCATTCCTTAATCTTTATGAAGTCTAATCCGCCTTATTAACGTGAAGTCAGTTCCATAATGCGCGGAACGGTTCGGGGAGAAATGGTAACTATGCTTGCGGGTACCACACCACGACCGTTATGGATATCCCACTACACGTTTATAACAAGTATTCCTGGAGAACAGCACATTGAATACCCAGCATTGCCCTCAGTGCCGCCACCCGATTTCGGCGCCGTCGCTCCGCCAGTACGACGATTATTTTATCTGTCCCCACTGCCACGGCGCCTTGTCCCACAATGAAACCGATATCATGCTGTATGCACTGGGCTTTATCACGCTCTTCACTCCGGTGCTGATGATGGCCGCTGGCATGAATATTTTCATTGCCATGGTTGTGGTCATGCTGTCTTACCACCTGCTTCGCCCTATGCTCATCGAGCGGTTTTTCCGCTTGCGCCTGCTCGACCTGTCTCCGCTCTCACAGCCCGAAAACCAGCCAACATCGGACTGACCACCGTGCCAAGGGTTGCTTGTGATACACAAAGAGACTCGAAGCTAATGATACTTAAGCCAGTTATTCTCGGACTCGAAGATACCCGAAGTCAAAGAAAACCAAGGTCAAAGAAAGCCAAGGTCCAAGGCATTCAAATGCAATCACCCTGAAATTCAAGCGCCCTGACACATGTGCACCAAGCCGCTATGCTCACTCAGAGGCTTGGCTCACTAATAGTCCTAGCGATGAAAACGGCTTGGTTCACAGAAAGGCCTGGCTCACAAAGCGGCTTAGCTCATCAAGCACCCTTTCACTCAGCTGTCCTACCACGAGTATACGGCACCATAAAAAAAGGCCTGTCATCTGACAGGCCTGATTGGTTTTACTCTTAGCACAGCAATAGTCTGCCACCGCAACGATTAAGCCGGATAGAAAACCTGCCCTTCTTGCGCCATAGCAACCAGTTTGTCACACGGCTTGAACCGCTCGCCGTATTTATTCGCGTGCTCGTTGAGCATTTCAACCACCCGGTCAATGCCCAGCTGATCCATGTGGCGGAACGGGCCACCGAGGAACGGTGGAAAGCCAATCCCAAAAATAGCGCCGATATCGCCATCACGGGCAGAGCGCACTACACCTTCATCCAGACAGCGTGCCGCTTCGTTCAGCATCATCAGAGTACAGCGCATAGCGATGGTCTGACCGTCAGCTTTCTGCTCCGGATCCAATCCCAGAAGTTTATAAACGCTCTTATCGACCGCTTTCTTCTTGCTGTCGTACAGATAGAAACCCTTGCCGCTCTTGCGCCCTTTTCGACCGTCGTTCAGCAATGTATCGAACACATCCGGCCCCTGGAAACGCTCGCCCAGCTCACTCACCAGTATCGGCATGATTTTAGCGCCAATGTCCACGCCAACCTCATCCAGCAGCGTGATAGGTCCGACCGGGAAACCAAAGTCCAGCAATGCCGTATCAATGTGCTCAATCGGCTCACCGCTCAGCAGCACATTGGCCGCCTCGTTCATGTACGGAGCCAGAATCCGGTTAACGTAGAACCCGGCGGTATCGCCCACCACAATCGGGGTTTTGCCCTGCTTCTTGGCCAACGCCACCACCGTCGCGATGGTTTCCTGCGAGGTGCCTTCATGGGGAATCACTTCCACCAGCGGCATTTTTTCAACCGGACTGAAGTAATGCAAACCCACTACATTTTGCGGGCGTTCCGCCGCTTCTGCGATCTGATGGATAGGCAGCGATGATGTATTGGTGGCAAAAATCGTGGCCGGCTTGGCATTCGCTTCAATCTCTTTCACCATCTGATGCTTGAGTTTCAAATCTTCAAACACCGCTTCCACCACCACATCCATCCGATCAAAGGCGGTGTAGTCAATGCCGCCACCGATCGACAGCATCTGCTTTTGCAGTTCTGCCTTGCTGATAATACGGCGCTTACGCTTCTTATCCAGCAGCTTATAGTTGTAGGACAGCGCATTCAGGATGCCATCGTTGCTGATGTCTTTGATACGAACCGGATACCCGGCTTTGGTGGCAGTAACATGGCTGATCCCGCCGCCCATCAGGCCACCGCCCAGCACACCCACCTGACGGATCGGATGCGGCTCGGCCTCTGAACCTGTCTCTTTTTTCATTGCCGTGGTGGCAAAGAAGATGCTGCGCAACGCCGCCGACTCCGGTGACATCACCAGCTCACCAAAGCGCTTGGCCTCCAGCTCCAGGCCCTTTTTCATGCCATGCTGCAGGCCATATTTGATCACGTCCAGAATCGCGTCGGCTGCCGGGTAATTGCCGCGGGTTTTCTCTCGGGTTTGCTTCGCAGCCTGATCAAACACCACAGAGCGCCCGAGCGAGCTGCCCATCATGCGATCTTTCAGTGCCAGGTGACGTTTTGGCTTCGGCTGCAGTGCGCGCTGTTCTGCAACGTCCAGCAAAATGCTGTGCGGCACAGACTCGTCCACCACGCCCAGTTTTTTGGCTTTTTTGGCTCGTAACTGCTTTCCGGTCAGAATCATATCCAGCGCAACGGCCACCCCAATAAGGCGAGGCAGACGCTGCGTACCACCAGAGCCCGGCAGCAATCCCAGTTGCACTTCAGGCAGACCCAGTCGGGTTTTATCGTCATCAGAGCACACACGGCTATGACAGGCCAGTGCCAGCTCCAGGCCGCCCCCAAGGCACGGACCGTGAATAGCGGCAACGGTATGGAATGGCAGGGCTTCCAATTGATCAAACAACTGCTGTCCCTGCTCTGCCAGAGCCTGCGCTTCTGCGGTCGTGGTGCAGGCAGCCAGCATACGGATATCAGCACCGGCGATGAAGTTATCCGGCTTGCCGGAATACACCACCATACCTTTCAGGTCGTTTTTACCTTTGAGCTCATTGAGCACAGCCGTGACCTGCTCACTGAAGGCGGCCTGTAGGGTATTCATTTTCTCGTCCGGCACATCAATTTTCAGCCAGGCAATCCCATTATCGGCATAAGTTAAGGTAAATGCGGATGCTTGTTCAGTCATTATTCGGCCTCCAGAATCATCGCTGCGCCCAGTCCACCTGCGGCACAAGCGGTATTCAGTGCCAGTCCTCCCCCGCGGCGTTGTAATTCACGCAGGGTCTGAGTAATCATCCGAGCGCCGGTCGCGGCAAACGGGTGACCGTAGGCAATGGAGCCTCCCAGCACATTAAACTTATCCATATCAATGTCACCAATGGCATCGCTGCGTCCCAGCTTTTCGCGGGCAAACTGCTTGGAGCCAAACATTTTGACGTTTGCCAGCGTCTGCGCCGCAAACGCCTCATGCATATCAATCAGGGTCAGATCTGACAACGTGATGCCAGCGCGATCCAGTGCCAGCGGCGTGGCGTACGACGGCCCCATCAGCATGTCCTGCTCAACCCCAATCGCTGCAAATGCGTAAGAGCGAATATACCCCAGCGGCGTCAGCCCCAGCTCTTTAGCCCGGCCTTCACGCATCAGCAGAATGGCCGCAGCACCATCCGTCAGCGGCGTGGCATTTGCCGCCGTGACCGAACCAAACTTACGGTCGAATGCCGGGCGCAGCTTGGCATAGCCTTCCAGCGTTGAGTCTTCGCGAATGTTGTTATCTTTGTCGATCCACTGACGGTAAGGCTCAGGGAAAGCGGTCAGCACTTCATCTCGGATCAAGCCTTCATTCCAGGCTTTGGCAGCCAGACTATGGGAGCGGTGTGCCAGAGCATCCTGCTCAGCTCGACTGATCCCGTGAGTTTTGGCCATCTGCTCTGCCGTTTGCCCCATACTCAGGCCCGTCGAATACTCGGCGACGGCTGGCGGTACCGGCATCAAATCTTTAACGCTCAATTTGCTCAGCAGCTTCAGACGCTTGCTCATGGTTTTGGCTTTGCTCAGTGCCAGCAAGGTTGCCGCCAGATGTTTTGACACCCCAATCGGCAGAACAGAGGAAGAGTCCGCACCACCGGCAATACCGATATCAATGGTGCCGGAGATGATGCTTTCCGCCACGTTGGCTGCGGCCTGAAAACTGGTGGCACAGGCACGGGTTACACTGTAGGCATCGGTGTGAATGTTCATGCCGGTGCCCAGCACAATTTCACGTGCAATGTTCGGCGCTTCCGGCATTTGTACGACCTGGCCGAACACCACCTGATCGATGAGCTTAGGGTCAATATCCACCCGTTGCAGCATTTCACTGACAACCATCTTGCCCATATCCAGCGCTGGCACGCCATCAAAGGCCGTTGCCTGGCGGGCAAACGGGGTACGTAATCCACTTACTACGGCGATGCGCTCACCCTGTCGCGTGGTGAGATTCTGGAGACGTGTCATCGCTACTCCTTATTCTTCATGAGTTGAGCGTCAGGGCATGAGCCCAAACAGATACTAGAGGTCAGACCACGTCAATTGTAATTCGTTTGTTATCAGAAACAAACAAATGTTTAAAAAATTGAGAGATCCGCAACGCTCAAAGAATTCTCAGTTTGTCAGGCTTTTTCAGCCGCGTGCCAGAAAAGGAAAAACAACAGGATGGAAAAGTAGAGATAAAAAAAAACCATACCGAAACGGTATGGTTATAATCTACACGGAAAGCAATCCATGTATAGCATAAGTCAATTAACGTAAAGCCAATTGCAAATCAGGCAAGCCTGATAGGAGAAAGTAAAGTCAGCCTTCAAAAGGAAGTTGTCATCTTGCTCAACAGATACTAACCCTTGGTTCACGAACCTAATCCCCGGCTCGTTTGCCACTGCTTAATATCAGATGACGAGGACTACTATAGCTTTCTCGCCAAGACACAATTTGAACCAGATCAATTTTAAGGCGGATTATTGGATGAATCGCGAGATCATTGCGTTAAACCTCCATTTTTCTGGCAATGTTCTGCTCATTAATAGGCAATTTTTATGATTAAGCATTTTTTTCGTAAGAAAAAGCCAGATGCCTCGGTCTCTGTGGATATGAATAAACAAAGACGTTACGAGGCCCTGGTTCGGGCCTGGCATCGGGACCTGTACCGCTATGCCTACTGGCTGTGCCACGACCCGCATATCGCGGAAGATCTGGTTCAGGAAACCTGTTTACGCGCTTGGCGCTCTCTCGACAGTTTGCAGGATGACAGTGCAGCCAAATCCTGGTTGATCACCATCTTGCGGCGGGAGAATGCACGCCGTTTTGAAAGGAAGCAGTTGGATCTGGTCGATATCGACGATTATGCCCTGGCTGATACCCAGCAATATGGCAACGAACAGGACGCCGAGCTACAAATGCTGCGCAGGCAAATCATGAAGCTGGCTCCGGAATATCGCGAACCGCTTGTGCTTCAGGTAATGGCAGGATTTAACGGCGATGAGATTGCCGACATTTTGGGACTGAATCGTAATACCGTCATGACACGTTTGTTCCGCGCCAGAAACCAGCTGAAAGAGCAGATAGAAAAGCAGTCAGAGCAGAGGGGTCAACATAATGGATGATTTAGAATTCAGACGTCGTCTGCTGGCCGATCCGAACGACAACAGCCAGGAGATGATTAACGCACGCAACGCTTCACTGGCAAACCGTAAGTTGTCAGATGAACTACTGGCACTCGACAGCCAATTAGAAAAAGCCATGAAAGTGGATGTGCCGGATGATTTAGCCGATCGCATTCTGTTTCGCCAAACCGGACAGGCCAGCAACAAGTCACCCTGGAACCTTAAAATGTGGAAACCCAAGACACTGATTGCCATGGCCGCGTCAGTTGCTTTCATTTTCGGCTTATTGTCTGGCCAGTACACCCAGGGGATTTTCACGGCACACCCGCACAATGAAATCGCAAACCTGGCACTGGAGCATGTTTACAACGAAGCGCCATTTATCGATCACATTGATGAAGCAGTGTCGCTGACTCAGGTGAATGCGAAACTGTCCCCATTCGGCTCGCAGCTGACCTCACTGCCGGGACACATTTATTATGTAAACCACTGCGGTTTTGGCGATCAAAATGCCCTGCATATGGTGATGTCAACTCAGCACGGTAAAGTCACGGTGTTCATTGTGCCGGTTACGAGCCAGAGAATGACCACTTTCAGTGATAACACCATGAGTGGCGTGGTGTTACCCACCCGAGATGCCAGCCTGATCGTACTCGGAGAAAAAGGACAGGATGTTGCCCCTATCGCCCGGACACTGGAAGCGGATCTGAAGTGGGAAATATGACAACTCACGCATTTTGACGCTTTTCTCCCCTTAGCGACAAAAAAGCCTGGCAACTTGAAGCCAGGTTTTTTTGTGTCACAATATTTCACTTACTTTTCATATGGATAACCATACAAACCCCCTGCACAGGCGGGGATTATTGTTCAAACCTTCACCAACTGCCTGTTTTGCGTCTAATTTCGCCCATCTTCAGCTAACTGGTCTGATTTGATGAGATTCGTTCCATCAATACAATCACGCGCCTTCTGCTTAAAAAAGCAGAGAAAAACATCCAAAAAATCGGAATAATTATAAATATGAATAAGAAGCGTCTGTTTTCCAAGTCTGTAGTAACTGTGGCAGTTACTCTGGCTTCTCAACAAGCACTGGCAGCAGGTTTCCAGCTGAATGCGCAATCAGCAACAGGTCTGGGCCGTGCATTTGCCGGTGATGCCGTAATTGCCGACAATGCCTCCGTCATGGCACGTAACGCCGCAGCAATGTCACTGTTCGACAAGCCGGCACTGTCTCTGGGTATCAATGCTATTGATACTGATATCAAAGTTAAAAACGGAAGTTACCAGTCAACCAACCCGTTCCTGACTGGTGACCTGGGTTCTCAACAGGTTGGCGACACTTCCTATGCGCCAAACATTTACTACATCCATCCAATCAACGATAAATTTACCGTGGGTGCTGGCCTGTATTCCAATTTCGGCACCAAAACTGAGTTCAGCAGCGACTATGCAGCGAATGCCTTTGGCGGCCTGACCGACGTGAAAAGCGTTAACCTGGCACTGAGCGCCTCTTACCGCTTGAACCAACAGTGGAGTGTTGGTGGTGGTGTGGATGTGATTTATGGCGCTGGTAAGCTAAAGCGTTACATGCCAGCAGCTGAAATTCCAAATACCGGCGGTATGACCACCCCTGAAATGAGCCTGGTCGACATTGATGCTGACGGTGTTGGTTTCGGCTTCAACCTGGGTACCGTTTACGAGCTGAATGAAGACAACCGCTTTGGTCTGTCATACCGTTACAGCCCAGAACTGAAAGTAGATGGCGACATGCATTACGCTGGCGGCGACATCTCCAACAGCGAACTGAAAATCCCGCTACCTGATATGGTGGAATTCTCGGGTTACCACAAGCTGAACCCTAAATTTGCTGTACACTACAGCGTTCAATGGATTGGCTGGAGTGTATTTGATCAACTGGAAACCACAAACGGTTATAACCTGAATACCTATGAGTGGCAGGATGGCTGGCATTACGCGATCGGTGGTACTTACTACATGAACAAAGACTGGACTCTGCGTGCCGGTTACATGTACGACACCAGCGCTCAGGATAACCGCACGTCAATCTCTGTACCGGATTCAGACCGTCAGTGGTTCTCAGGCGGCTTCACGTACCATTTGGACAGCAAGTCAAACATCGATGTGGGTGTAACTTACCTACGTGGTGAAGACGTGCGTGCCTCAGAATCCAACCCACTTCTGGGTACAGTGACAGCGACTACCCGTGCTAACGCATGGCTATACGGTGTTCAGTACAGCCGCTCTTTCTAATTTGAGCGAACAGAACCAGTAGGAAATATCAGGGAGAGCCAATGGCTCTCCCTTTTTATTTAGCTATTAAACCAATGATTGATAAGATCATTTGCAACATACCTATAACTTTACACGCCATTTTCAGCGAACACACAATCGCTGAAACCCGCCATTGCAAGTACATGCGTACGCTGAAATCTCATCCGACCAGAACTCATTGCTCACTATTTACCATATATAAAACCGCAAATTAAAATAAAAACAGATTTTAATTTTTAAATAAAAAAGAAATACCCGTTTGGCTTAACGCTTACTGACGGAGGCGTATGATGCGCGCTATTCGATTTCAGCGAACAAAATAGATTGATGAACAAGAACAAAATTACACTTTCACTGACAGCAGCCCTGACTCTGGGCATGAGCGCCAATGCATTTGCCGCCGGTTTCCAGCTGGCTGAGTATTCTGCAACCGGCCTTGGCCGTGCTTTTGCCGGTGAAGCTGCAATGGCAGACAACGCCAGTGCACAATTCCGCAATCCGGCAATGCTGACCTACCTGAAAGGTACACAAATCTCTGCCGGTGCCATTTACGTTGATCCAAACATCGATGTAAAAGGCGACCTATCTGTCGCTGGTCACACTGTAGCCACAACGGAAGCGAAAGATATCGCGCATTCTGCTGTGATTCCTAACTTTTACCTGTCTCACCAAATCAACGATCAGTTGGTAGCGGGTCTGGCCGTTGCAACCAATTACGGTATGGAAACCGAGCTGGGTGGCGACTTCTATGCGACCCTGTTTGGTAACCAGGCAATGGTCAAAACTGTTGAGATCAACCCAAACCTTGCTTACAAAGTGAATGACCAATTCAGCGTGGGCGGTGGTATTCGTTATGTTATGGGTGAAGGTCACTTTGGCGCTGCTATGCCAGGTTCACTGCCTGCCAGTATGGCATCCATGCTTCAAGCCAACCCGCAACTGGCAGGGCAATTTGACAAACTGCGCGGTCAGGATCTGAAGTACATGGAAGGTGACGATACGGCATGGGGCTGGCAGCTGGGTATGGCCTGGCAGATCAATCCAAATCACCGTGTCGGCGTCAATTACCGTTCCGCAGTGGATCTGACACTGTCTGGCGAAGCATCTGGTGTGATGTACGGCATGACTCGCCCTGGCAGCATGGATCTGACGCTTCCAGCGACCGCTGAGCTGTCAAGCTTCCATCAACTGACTGATAAACTGGCTATGCATGCCAGCTTCAACTGGACTGACTGGAGCACTTTCGACAAGCTGGTTGCTGATATTCCGACATATCCGAACAGCCCGGATCTGATTAAAGAAGAAAACTGGGAAGATAACTATCGCATCGCTCTGGGTGCGACTTACCAGTACACGAACCAGCTGGCTCTGCGTACCGGTGTGGCTTATGACACCTCCGCTGTCAGCGAAAAGCACCGTACCCAGACGATCCCGGAAACTGATCGTCTGTGGCTGAGCCTGGGTGCTGGCTACCAGTGGTCTTCAAACCTGAGCTTTGATGCGGGTTTCACTTATATCTTTGCTAAAGATGCCCCAATGGAAGAGCAGGAAAACATCAAAGGCCTGCCAATCTCCTTCAAAGGTGAAACCACCGGCAGTGTTTGGTTGCTGGGCGTGCAGGCGAACTATCGTTTCTGATAACCTCGCCTCAATGTTCCCGTTAAATTTAACGGAATCAAGAGAGCGCTTCGGCGCTCTCTTTGTTTTGGTGCTCTGTTTGTTTCAGCATTATCTTTGTTGTGTTGGTTTCTTTGTATAGCGGCAAAATGAACGACATGTAATCGCTTCTTCTCCAATGCGGCACCCGTTCCCTTTCTCTGATCGTCATGAACTCATCGTCGAATCCCTCTGCGACACATTTTTGTGATTCATGTCGAGGTAATAGACTATTTTCGACATCTTCACCCCACCAATACATGAACCATATTCATGCTTATTTGCAAACATTTCATTCGACGCCAAATATACCGCTACTTACAATCACCAATATCTTAACGCATTCAATTTACCATCATTTGTTTTCATGTTGTTAACAACTCTTTATATTATTGGTATCACCGCTGAAGCAATGACCGGCGCTCTGGCAGCAGGACGTCGCCATATGGACTGGTTCGGGGTGATGTTAGTGGCCAGCGCGACGGCCATTGGTGGCGGGACGGTTCGGGACATTCTGCTGGGACACTATCCGCTGGGTTGGGTCGCTAATCCGCAATACCTGGCCATTACCTGTCTGGCAGGCTTGCTGACCACGCTGATCGCCCCTCTGGTTGTCCGTTTCCATAAGGTGTTTGTCCTGCTGGATTCACTCGGCCTGATCGTATTCAGTATTATCGGCTGCCGTATTGCGATGGATATGGGGCTTTCTCCCCTGATCTGCGTCGTTGCTGCAGTGGTCACTGGGGTATTTGGCGGGTTGCTGCGCGACCTGATCTGTCGTCGCCAGCCACTGGTACTGCACAAAGAGCTGTATGCTTCGGTCTCTTTCTTTGCTGGCTGTATGTACTATGGCCTGTTGCACTTCGGGCTAGAAGAAACACTGGTTACAATCAGCACCTTAGTGGTCGGATTTATTTTGAGAATGGCAGCTGTGAAATTCAGTTGGCGCCTGCCGGTGTTTCGTATTGAAGAAACAGAGTCGGAGGGCGACAGCCAAAAGAAGCTCGAGCACAACGCATAACTCTGACAAAAAGCAGTAGTAAAGAGGGCTCTCTTCCGCCCTCTCACTGAAGACATATCGAAACAAAATCACCCAAACAAAAACGCCGGTAAATACCGGCGTTTTTTATTGTTTTCAACAAGCACGTCTCAGCGGCTTAGGAGCGACGAAGAGATTAAATTTTTGGTGTCTCTGTCAAAACGTCTGCGTTCTGACCACGATGGCGCAGCAGGTGATCCATCAGGGTAATAGCCAGCATGGCTTCAGCAATCGGCACCGCACGAATCCCGACACATGGGTCATGACGGCCTTTGGTAATCACCTCAGCTGAATCTCCCTGCGTAGTGATCGTTTCACCCGGCACCGTGATGCTGGAAGTCGGTTTCAGCGCCAGGTGCGCAATAATATCCTGCCCGGAAGAGATCCCTCCCAGAATGCCACCAGCATGATTGGAGCGGAAACCTTCCGGCGTCATAGCATCGCGGTGTTCACTGCCTCGCTGTTCAACCACACCGAAGCCATCGCCAATCTCCACCCCTTTCACGGCGTTGATACTCATCAGGCCATGGGCAATGTCAGCATCCAGACGATCAAACACCGGCTCACCCAACCCCACCGGCACATTACGTGCTACAACCGTCACTTTGGCACCGATAGAATCACCGTCTTTTTTCAGCTTGCGGATCAGCTCGTCCAGCGCTTCCACCTTGTCGGCATCGGGACAGAAAAAGGCGTTTTGGGCAATCTGCTCCCAATCAACTTTGTCGATTTTCACATCACCCATCTGCGACAGGTAACCGCAAATCTCTACACCATGCACCTGTTTCAGGTACTTTTTAGCAACTGCCCCGGCAGCAACACGCATCGCCGTCTCACGGGCAGACGAACGACCACCACCACGGTAGTCACGGATACCATATTTCTGATGATAGGTGTAATCGGCATGGCCCGGACGGAACAAGTCCTTGATGTTGGAATAGTCTTTCGAGCGTTGATCGGTATTTTCGATCAGCAGTCCGATAGAAGTACCGGTAGTACGGCCTTCAAAGACGCCGGATAAGATTTTCACTTCATCCGGTTCACGACGTTGTGTCGTGTATTTTGATGTCCCAGGACGACGACGGTCCAGATCATGTTGCATGTCCGCTTCGGTCAGTTCCAGACCCGGAGGGCAACCATCAATAATACATCCCAGCGCCAAACCATGACTCTCACCAAATGTGGTGACACGGAATTGTTGTCCAATCGTATTGCCTGCCATTACTTCCTCTGTGTCTTGTTAACGCTGTTTCCCCGGTTCACCGGGTGTGCCACATCCACGCGCTGTCACGCGCCGTGGCGCTGCTATACTGTTTTCATTAATGAGTACATAGTGCAAATTCATTGCCGGGAATGCAAGCAGGAATGTAACCGGGCCGACATAAAGCGACCAGCCCTCTGCCATTCCCCCGGTAGCCGCAATCACCACTTTCCTACTCAGGCTTACCAACCTGTTCCGCGGCTTCTTCTGACTTTCCTTTTGTGAAGAGGCGATACTGACTAAAAGCGGATAAAAAAACGGGAGCTTTTGCTCCCGTTATCGTGTCAGTCTGCGATACATTTTCGCCTGAAAATCAATGTTCTTTCTTGGATTTCCACTGCTGAATTCGGCTCGATCCGCCTGACTGCTCGTGATTCTGACGTCCCTGACCCGGGCGCTGCTCATTTCGCTGATCATTTCGGCGACGGTCATTACGTTGATCATTGCGTTGGTCATTACGCTGACCCGCGCGAGGGCCTTTACGTGGCTCATTGCGCGACTCATCACGAGAAGCACCACGCGGAGATTCGTCGTCACAATGGTTACGGAAATGGCTAGGTTGTGGGCCACGTCCCGGACGGCTGCGGCGCTGATCATCACGACGCGTGTCGTCACGACGCTGTTCATCACGTCGGCCACTGCGCGGCTGACGGTTAGCTTCCCCTTTACCCGCGTAGGTTTTGTACCGAACCTTATCGCCCTGCTGCTCCGCTTCGCGACGTGCCTGCTGGCGGCTGTCATAAAGCTTGGCATCGGTCGCTTTCGCGATCGATTTACCCTGAACTTCCACACGGGAAGCTTCTTCAGTTTTGCTCGAGTCAGAAATCATGGAATGAATTTCCGCGATCTCAGCATCCGTCAGGTAACGCCATTTGCCATTAGGTAAACCATCGATAGTAATGTTCATAATACGAACACGGCGCAGTTTGAGTACATCGTAGCCCAGCGCTTCACACATCCGGCGAATCTGACGGTTTAAGCCCTGAGTCAAGGTAATACGGAATGAGTAATTCGTTTCTTTTGTTACCTGACAAGGCAGCGTCACGGTATCCAGGATCTCAACCCCTGATGCCATTTTGTCGATAAATGCCTGCGTCACAGGTCTGTCGACCCGCACGACATACTCTTTCTCGTGGGCATTACCGGCACGCAGAATCTTGTTAACGATATCACCGTTGTTAGTCAGGAAAATCAGGCCATCAGAAGGCTTATCCAGGCGACCAATCGGGAAAATACGCTTACGGTGACCAATGTAATCTACGATGTTATCCGGCACATGACGCTCAGTCGTACAGGTGATCCCCGCCGGTTTGTTCAGCGCAATATAAATAGGTTTTTCTTTCGCACGCAGGGGTTTGTCATCAACCAGGACGTCATCCTCAGGATGTACTTTCATCCCCATTTCCGGCAATTTGCCGTTGATCGTCACGCGTCCCTGTTCAATCAGTTTATCTGCCTCACGACGAGAGCAGTAACCGGTATCACTAATGTATTTATTCAAACGCACGGCGTTTTCCTGCGCGCCCTGAACGGCGTCAGGACGAGGATGATTCTGAGACATGATGTTCTTCTACACTCTGCGTTTCGCAACGCTTAGGTTAATAACTAGAATATTAGGCGATGCATTCTACCAATACCCAACTGCGCGGGAAATGAAAAACTCCCTTAAACAGAAAAAGCCCTTACCTTGCCACCTGAGATTGTTTAGCGCTGGCAGATAAAGGCTTCTGTACTAAGAGAAAGACCGGGCAAGTCAGCGAATAACAAGCCTGCCGTTCAGCACATGACGCTCAAATGTCTTCTCTTGTGTTTTTACGCGCTGTGCTTTTCATATAACCGGATACGGGTGCTGACTTTCTTCAGGTAATGCTTGGTTTCATCGTATGGCAGATCCGCCATCAGCTTGTCATACACTTGCTGTGGCGTCATGCTGTTGATGATTTTCGCCGCCTTGTAAATTTTTCGCGAACCGTCCGGGTTAAACGCTTTGGCCACGTTACCGGCACCCGTGTTATAGGCCGCAATCGTACAGTACAAACGGCTTTCATCGTTGGTGATAGCCTTCAGGTAGCTTTTATCCAGAATGTTCAGATAGGCGGTACCGGTCTCAACATTGACATCCGCTACATACAACTCGGCCGGACTCATCGGTTCATCTTTGCGGCGAATACGCACGTTAACATCCCGCCCGGCTGTCGTCGGTACAATTTGCATCAGTCCATACGCCGGAATCGGCGATTTCGCTTTCGGGTTGAAGCTGGATTCCGAATGCATGATCGCCATCACCAACGCCGCCGGAATATCAAATCGCTGGCTTTCTTGCTCAGCAAACCCCACATATTTAGCCGCTCGCTTCCCTATACCGTTAGCAGGCAGCTTGATGCGATATTCCATCACTGTTTTCGGTGGCTGTTTCGCCGCTTGCTGGCGTACTATCTGATACGTTTTTTCCAGCTTTTTAATTCGCAGCTGTTCCTGCTGCTGAAGCTGTACTTTTTTCTTCTCGATCGCCGAAGCAACTACAGGCGTATCAATGAGATCCGTGGATACCGTCGCCCCAAGCTGGGCCACTAACGCTTCAGATTCTTTTTCAATTTCCTGCAACTGGGTTCGAGTTTGCGCCTGAATCACTTTTTTTGCCGCTGTTTCTGTCACGTTGGAGTAATTCACCTCGACCATCACAACAGAGCCGGACTCCAGCACTTTAGGGCTTTCCACTACAGATGCCAGCGTTGAGCCCGATTCCCCCATAACTGTTTTAGCCGCTTGTTTGACCGCTTTCTCAGCCTGCTCAGGCAACATATTAGGTTCAACCAAG
The DNA here is from genome assembly GCF_028621875.1 of Photobacterium sp. GSS17. Taxonomy (NCBI): domain Bacteria; kingdom Pseudomonadati; phylum Pseudomonadota; class Gammaproteobacteria; order Vibrionales; family Vibrionaceae; genus Photobacterium; species Photobacterium sp. GSS17. The sequence continues at coordinate 2,720,217 of NZ_CP117517.1, forward strand.
ACCGCAACAATTGCTTCGTTGCGTTCCAGATCCACAACCGTTCGCGTCTTTTGATCACGACTGTAATCCACTGTCACCAAAGGTTCGGAAACCAGACCATCTCCCCATTTTTCAATAATCTGCGCGCGGTATGCATCATATTCCCGAAGATACTGACTACGCCAGTTTTCGTACTCATTCATATAAGCCAATACAAACTGCAGATATTCCTCTTGCTCAGTTTGTGCCGATGAATAGACTGCGGTCACCTCGGAGTCCAGTTCATCAAAGGGATTATCGGCTTGTACGGTTCCTGCCCATACCGTACCTGTCAGCACGAATGCGCAGCAGCAAGCTAAACGTGATAGCTTCATCGACCTTTCCTTTATTTAATAAAAGGGCTAACAGTTCGAGCCCCATTTTTTGTTATTTATTTTTATGCCAATAATTGGAGTATTCACTTAAAAAATGCGACAAACTCATAACGTGTCAACATTGATTCAATCATTATTTCAGGTGATGTTTCGGACAGCGCAAACATATTGGGCTGACTCTGACGAATGATTACCATGTCATTCTCCATAACATCCTCTCCTAAATTCAGTTGATAATTCAATGACTGAATCTTCTCTTTAACCCCAGGCAACATCTCTCCATAGTCAACCGTCGCCAGTAAGAGGTTATAAAACAGTGCACTGCGGCCTAAGGTATTCACTTCCGCATAATAATTAATGTTGCCGAAGTCCGTCAGATAGTTCTCGTATTCTGGTAAGTACTCGGAAAGAGGTGACTCAGTCAGTACCATATCGGTATAAGGGATCGCCATCGCAAAGTCGTCGGTTAAAGCCGTAATGCTGTATCCCGATACGCGCTCTCCTTCAACAATAACACTTAACAGGTATTTATCAGTGCCATAGTAGTAATAGTGAATCCCGGGCTGGAGACGAGAAGGTTTGGATGCAACCGGTACACCCATAAATGACTGAACATACTCATAAGTCTGCCCAACCTTGAGTTGTGATAACTGCTCATACTCAACCTGATGAGTAAAGTTTGTCACAACCGACTCATACACCGTTTCGATAGCATCTTTGGTATCGTTCCATTGTCCGAGTGACAACATAATGGCGACGACGGTAACGGCAATACTCTGCATTTTTATCCATACAGTTGGATTATTTGAATCAGTGGCCAGTTCTTCACTTTGCATAATGAAAGGTTCTATCCTTGCGAAATAATAATATCTGTCGACATTACCAATGACATTTGAATTTTTGATCATAGTAATCAGGAGATATTGGTTCAATAATCAATTTATCAATTAGATTGAAAATCGACCACATCACTCTAATTTAGATGTAAAAAACAGCTACCAAAGGTGATATAAATGAAATAAAAATTGACAGGCAATCTTTATTTATTAAGTGAACGTCGTTTTTAATTTTATTCTTTTTCCGCCTATCTTACGCATCACTAATAAATGGTTTAATAAAGTTATTAATAGTGAAATTCGTATCAAGGATAAAGAGTGACAGAGTTAACAAAATATATAACCAATACCAGGTCATTTTCAGGGAATAGTTAATCATTTATCCCCAATTATATCTCTTTGCTGTTTTAGACTCAGGTTAAATACGCACTCTTAATTCGTCAAAAAGCCGTCACTTGGACGGCTTTTTTCATCTCTTAGCGACCTGGCTTACAGCACAAGGTACAACGGGCGCTTGGGCTTGATTCCCCTGATCATTTCATCACAGGAGCCTCATCCAACCCTTTTTTACCCATTCCGGCTTGATCCTTCTGCTTCAAAGCCTTTTCCAGTTGCGCGGCAACGTAACCCGGCGACTGGGTTCGGCCTGACATCAGGCGGTACATTGCCGGTATCACCAGCAAAGTCACGAAAGTCGCAAAGGCCATACCGAAGAACACCACAGTCCCCACCGCAACCCGGCTTTCAGAACCGGCGCCAGTCGACATGATGAGCGGAATCGAACCAAACAACGTCGTAAAGGCCGTCATCAGAATCGGACGCAGACGGCGCTCTGAAGCGTCAATGATTGCCTGTTCAAACTCGACACCCTTATCACGCAGCTGATTGGCAAACTCCACAATCAGAATCCCGTTCTTGGTCACCATGCCAATCAGCATGATCATGCCAATCTGACTGTAAATGTTCAGGCTTTGCTCCATCAGTACCAAGCCGGCCAGCCCGCCGAAAATCCCCATCGGAACGGTCAGCATCACCACCATCGGGTTGATAAAACTTTCAAACTGCGCCGCCAGCACCAGATAAGCCACCAACAGCGCCAGCCCGAAGACCACCAGAATACTGCTCTGGTTTTCACGGAAGTCCTTCGACTCACCGGCATAATCGATCACAATGTCGCTCGGTAATATCTCCAGCGCTTGCTCATCCAGATAATTCAGTGCCTGCCCCAGGGTATAGCCCGGCACCAGGTTTGCCTTCAGAGTGATCGATTTTTGCTTCTGGTTATGACTCAGGCGCTGCGCCGAAGCCACTTCCTGTACATCCGCTACCGATTCCAGTGTAATCAGCTGGCCGTTTCGCGCCCGTAGATAGATCTGGCTCAGATCCGATGCGTTATTAAAGCTGTTCTCATCACCACGCAGGTATACGTCGTACTCTTCCCCGCGTTCCACGAACGTGGTCTCAGTCCGGCCTCCCAGCATGATTTCCAGCGTCTCGGCAATATCGTTGACCGGAATACCCAGTTCTGCGGCACGCTGGCGGTTCACATTCACCACCAGTTCTGGCGTCGTTTCGGCGTAATCCAGATCGACCCCTTCCATCATCGGGCTGCTTTCTGCCAGTAGCTGAAGTTTGCTGGCCCACTGGAACAGTTCTTCATAATCAGCACCGTTAAGCACAAACTGCACCGGTTCGGACGAGCCTCCCCGGAATCCCGGCATGAACGGCCATACCCGGATATCCGGAATACCTTTGAGCGCACCGCGGACCATGTCCAACGCTTCAGTAGCCGTCATCTGACGATCTTCCCAGTTTTCCAGTGCCATGATCACAAAGCCGGTCTGATCACCTGCACGACCACCAAAGGCTGGGGTCTGGATAGACAGCGATTTAATGACACCCTGTCCGACCATCGGCAGCAAGCGGCTCTCAACCTCTTCTATATTGCCAACCATGCGGTTATAGCTGGTGCCTTCCGCGCCTTTCACAAAAGCGAAAATCACCCCGCGGTCTTCCTGCGGAGTCAGTTGTGACGGGACAACTGTCATCAGCCAGCCACTCAGCACCACAAACAAAACAACCAGACCCGGTGCCACCATACGGTGGCGCACTGATGCCGCGACCACTTTACGGTATCCCGCTTCCAGCCGGGCAAACATGCGATCAACCGCCTGGTTAAATTTGCCATGTTTGACATTCGCTTTCAGTAACTTACTGCCCAGCACCGGACTCAGGGTCAGGGCAACCAACGACGAGAAAATCACCGCCACGGCCAACAATACGGAAAATTCCGTAAACAGCGGCCCGACCATCCCGTCCATAAACGAGATCGGCAGGAACACCATCACCAGCACCACCGTTGTGGCAACCACCGCAAAACCGACTTCCCGGGTGCCTTTATACGCGGCCAGCAGCGGCGGCTCTCCCCGCTCAATATGGTGATAAATGTTTTCCACCACCACGATGGCATCATCGACAACCAGACCGATCGCCAGAATCAGCGCCATCAGGGTCAGCAGGTTGATGGAGAAACCCAGGAAATAAGCCACCATAAAGGCTGAGATCAACGAAACCGGTACGGTCACCGCCGGAATCAGCGTAGCGCGCGCCTGACCGATAAAAATGTACAGCACCATCACGACCAGAAATGCCGTCAGCATCAAGGTGCTGTAGACTTCCTGAATCGAGCGATCGATAAACACGGTCGAGTCATAATCAACGTACAGCGATGTTCCTTCCGGTACAAAGCGCTGCATGCGTTCCACTTCGTCATGTACTGCCTTGGCGACATCCAACGGATTCGCGTCGGTCATGGCGACAATGCCCAGGCTGAGGTTCGCGACCCCGTTATTTTTAAACGTGGCATCTTCATTCTGAGCACCGACCGCGACGTCGGCGACATCTTTCAGGTAAATCGGAGAACCATCAGACGCCGTACGCACCACCAGATACTCGAAGTCAGCAGCCGTGCGGTAGAGGCGTGCCGTTCGAACTGACATGGTGGTAGTGTCATTGCGCACCTGCCCCCCCGGCAGTTCAACGTTCTCATCTTTCAAGGCGTTGACGATATCTTTGGTGATCACGCCACGGCCGGCCATTTGATCCGGCTTGAGTTTGACGTACATCACCCGATACAGCGCACCGCTCAGATCCACCGAACTGACCCCGTTAATCAAGCTGAAACGATCCATCAGTACCCGCTCGGCGTAATCGGTCAGCTGAGTGCGGTCCATATTACTGGAGGTCAGGTTAACGTATACGGCCGGTTCACCGCTGCCGTTATCTTTGGAAACCACAGGATCATCCGCTTCATCCGGTAGACGGCGCTGGGCACGGGCCACAGCGTCACGGACATCACTGACCCCTTCAGTGAGGTTCCAGCCCAGCTGAAATTCCACGGTGATCCGTGATGAGCCATTACGCGTGGTGGAGGTAATACTGTCGATACCACTGATCCCGGACAGCTGATCCTCAAGCACCGAAGTGATCCGGCTTTCCATGATCGAAGCGGAGGCCCCGTCGTAGCGGGTCGATACTGTGACTACCGGATTTTCCACATCCGGCATTTCGCGAACCGACAGCTTGGTAAACGATACATAGCCGAAAACACACAGCAACAGGCTGAGCACGATGGCAACGACGGGGCGTTTTACGGAAACATCAGATAACCACATCAGGCATCGTCTCCTTTCCTCTCACCGCTGGCAGCCGTCAGGTCATTAACCTTGATACCGTCGCGCATGTTAACCAGCCCCTGTACCACAATGCGATCACCGATTTGCAGGCCAGATTCAATCACGACTTCATTGTTCACCCGTGCTCCCAGCGTCACTTCCGTGCGGTGCGCCTGACCGGCCTCATCCACCCGGTAGACAAAACGCTTGGTACCAGAATATTCCAGGGCCTGTACCGGAATCACCGGCGACTCCTGTGGCAGGAAGCCAATTTCCGCCGCCATCAACATGCCGGGTTTTAACAAGTGCGATGCATTTTCAAAACCCACCCGAACCCGGATATTCAGCGAATCCGCCCGCACGCGGGAATCAATGGCCTGAACGGTGCCGCTAAATGACTGTCCCGGCCACGCTTTGCTGGTTGCCCGCACAGTCATCCCTTCCCGTAAAAAGGAGAGATATTGCTCCGGCACCTGGATATCCAGCCGCATCGAGGATAAATCGTCCAGCGAGAAAAGCTCACTGCCCACGGTCAGCATGTGGCCAACACTGAAATCAATCAGCCCCACCGTGCCGTCAAACGGCGCCCGAATGGCATGATCATCCAGATCAGCCTTCGCTGCCTTAAGACGCGCATCGGCAATACTCACACTTGCCAATTGGGCATCCAGTTCGGTCTGTGTAATGGCGCCACGTTTAACCAGTCGCTGAAACTCGTTGTATTTTCGTTTTTCATTATTCAGGTACGCCACCGCTTCAGCGTAAGCCGCCTTGGCTTTGGCATCATCCAACTGCACCAGCAACTCGCCTTTTTTTACCTGGCTGTTGACACCGACCACAATGCGGTCGACTTTTGCCGCGACCTGAGTCGCCACCTCGACCGAACGCTGAGCTTCTAGCTTACCGATAAGGGAAAGGGATTGTGTAACAGGGTGAGAGGTCACCACGCCGGTCGTGACCGGGATCTGACGCCCGCCCCGAGCAGCGGCTGGTTGCTCAGCAGCCTGAGATGGCTGATAAAAGTAGCCATATCCTCCGCCCAGTAATGCAGTCGTCACCAGAACTGCAACAAGGACTTTTTTCATTCTAATATCCATCTATTTAAACTGAGGAAATGATATCCGATGCCGCCCCGTAAGGGGGTAAAGAAGTGTAAAGATAAGCAATATTCCGTTTACGTCTGCCGGTAAAGCCGGGTTTTTCCATCACGGGTTGCCATGTCCGACGGCAATGTGATGAAAATAGCAGCAAGCAATCGGAATTTATGAGGAAAAAGGTTTACAGCGCCAAGTTGTCTGCTACTATTCGCCCCGCACTTGTGGAGGGGTTCCCGAGTGGCCAAAGGGAGCAGACTGTAAATCTGCCGGCTCCGCCTTCGATGGTTCGAATCCGTCCCCCTCCACCATCATTACTGAGAATGGCAAACGCGGTTCTCAATATTGCTCCGATACACTGAGCAATAACACAACTTGCAACACCCCGTGGAGGGGTTCCCGAGTGGCCAAAGGGAGCAGACTGTAAATCTGCCGGCTCCGCCTTCGATGGTTCGAATCCGTCCCCCTCCACCATCATTACTGAGAATGGCAAACGCGGTTCTCAATATTGCTCCGATACACTGAGCAATAACACAACTTGCAACACCCCGTGGAGGGGTTCCCGAGTGGCCAAAGGGAGCAGACTGTAAATCTGCCGGCTCCGCCTTCGATGGTTCGAATCCGTCCCCCTCCACCATCATTACTGAGAATGGCAAACGCGGTTCTCAATATTGCTCCGATACACTGAGCAATAACACAACTTGCAACACCCCGTGGAGGGGTTCCCGAGTGGCCAAAGGGAGCAGACTGTAAATCTGCCGGCTCCGCCTTCGATGGTTCGAATCCGTCCCCCTCCACCATCATTACTGAGAATGGCAAACGCGGTTCTCAATATTGCTCCGATACACTGAGCAATAACACAACTTGCAACACCCCGTGGAGGGGTTCCCGAGTGGCCAAAGGGAGCAGACTGTAAATCTGCCGGCTCCGCCTTCGATGGTTCGAATCCGTCCCCCTCCACCATCATTACTGAGAATGGCAAACGCGGTTCTCAATATTGCTCCGATACACTGAGCAATAACACAACTTGCAACACCCCGTGGAGGGGTTCCCGAGTGGCCAAAGGGAGCAGACTGTAAATCTGCCGGCTCCGCCTTCGATGGTTCGAATCCGTCCCCCTCCACCATCATTACTGAGAATGGCAAACGCGGTTCTCAATATTGCTCCGATACACTGAGCAATAACACAACTTGCAACACCCCGTGGAGGGGTTCCCGAGTGGCCAAAGGGAGCAGACTGTAAATCTGCCGGCTCCGCCTTCGATGGTTCGAATCCGTCCCCCTCCACCATCATTACTGAGAATGGCAAACGCGGTTCTCAACATTGCTCCGATACACTGAGCAATAACACAACTTGCAACACCCCGTGGAGGGGTTCCCGAGTGGCCAAAGGGAGCAGACTGTAAATCTGCCGGCTCCGCCTTCGATGGTTCGAATCCGTCCCCCTCCACCATCATTCAGGCCGATAGCGCAAGCTGTCGGCCTTTTTCATACCTGAAATAAATCACATCCCTTGCACAAATTTTTACAACCGCCGCCTTCTTTCGGATAAGCGCAAGCTCGCGTTTCCACTTTGGTTTTCTCACTGAGTAGTTCTCCGAACAGTCGCCTATCTCCCACACCGGGTAAAAATCAAGTTGTCTACTTGGACAATACCTTTCTAAAATTCAAATGGATGCCATGTTCAGGAAGGGGAAACGCCTGTGCTCCAGATGGGTCAGAAAGCCGTTGATAATACAGAAGTCGACAATATCCGAGTGCTGATCGTTGAAGATCATAAAAGTGCGGCCACTTTGTTAAAAAGCATTCTTCGCCAGGCCGGTGTGACAAATATCGACATTGCTCACGGCCACACTCAGGCCATTACCCGCTGCCAGCTCAATGCCTACGATCTGCTGTTTATTGACTACCACCTGGATGACATCCTGACTGGCACCGAACTGGTCAGCCTGCTGCGGCGGCGGCGTCACATCACCACTTACTGCGGCGTGATTCTGCTGTCCGGCGATCATTCTGCCGAAGTGATCCTGACCAGCTTGTCGGTCGAGCCGGACAGTTTCATCACCAAACCCATCACCACCGATCAGGTCCAGAAAAAGCTGTTTGCGGTCATGGATGAAATCACACTCAGGAAACCCATTTATCAGGCTATGGAAACCGGCAATCACGAGGAAGCCGTCAGCCTGTGTAAACAGAGCCTGCAACACAGTGGCTATCACCGGAAACGGGAAGGCTTACTGCTGGATTTACTGATGACCAATAATCAGTGGGGGCAGGCAGAACGGTTTGCCACTTTGTTGCAGAAGTACCACCCTTCGGCTCACATCAGCTTGGTGCAGGCCAAAATTGCCGCGCACAAAGACAATCTGCCGGCTGCTATCGCCCTCTTACAACGCCAGCTGACAGAAACGCCGCTACACATTGAGCTTTACGATTATCTGGCCGAATATCAGGAGCAAAACCGACAACGCTATGAAGCGCTGGAAACGGCCCAGAAAGCCCTGACCCTGACGCCGGGGATCAGCCACCGTGCATTGCGGGTTGCACGCCTGGCCGCCGAACTGGACAAAACGGAGCAGCTGATTAAGGCCGGGCACACGCTGGCTGGCCATCTGCCCATTATTGATGTGGAATGGATCATCTGTTTTTCGCAGTACATGGCAATTTACGAGCAGGCTTATTTCCAGCACGCCGCGGCCTCGCTTCGAGCCAAGCTGCTCCAGGCACTGAAACAGATCGATCGCCGGGCACAGTCACGTATTCTGCCGGCTCAGCAACCCTTTCTAACCAGCTTCAGTCACATTATGACCGCCCGGCTCACCCTCGGAAATGTCACCCCACTCAAAGCCAAACGCCGTTTATTACTCGGGATGTCGACCTATTTCGATATGATCACTAAGCTGCCGTCCGTCATGATCGCCGATGCCATGCCGCTGCTAATACACTTTGGCGAAACCCAACTCATTGCAGAATGCCAGCGGGCGCTCTCACTTCGGGATCGGTTTGACCACCACAGCCAGCAAAGACTAAGGGCGTTACGGGAAAATACCTTACTGGTACAGGCCGTCCGTCAGCTGGAACGCCGTCTGGCAGAGGCTTATGACTTACTGGAATCCCCGGAACAGGCACTGCCCCGGTATGAGGCCATCTTGGTTGATTATCCGCTCAGTACCGAAGCGAACCTGGGCCGGTTACAGTGCCTGTACGCGTTGAACATGGGGGAAGAGCAGCCCCTGCGCCAGAGCCTGCAGGCCATCAGTTCGATGCCACTGCCCGACAGCCTGGACAAATGGCGTACCCGGCTCTTTGAGCTGATGGCATCGCCCTGCAGCTCGCCGGGTCAGGTTCGTCTGATTCGTCCGTACCAGAAACGTACCCGGCAGTTTTTACTGGCCGGTTACGGGCAGGCCCCTCAGCCCGGAGAAGAGGCGTTGGGAATCTAAACCATCCGTTTTTGCTTCGGCACTGGCTTAACGTAACCGCTGAAGGAAATTTAGCCGCTTAACGCATTCCTCCCGTGGGGGGAAACCAGATCTAAATCCGGCCCCTTGGGCACAATGCCTGTCGGATTGATGTTATCGTGACTGAAATAGTAGTGGCGTTTAATGTGGTAAAAGTCCACGGTCTCAGCGACCCCAGGATACTGATACAGCTCTTTGAGGTAGCCCTGCAAGTTCGGATACTCCGCAATGCGCTGCCGGTTACACTTGAAATGGCCAACATAAACCGCATCGAAACGGATCAAAGTGGTAAACAAACGCCAGTCGGCTTCCGTCAGCCTGTCACCGGTCAGATAGCGATTGTCACTCAGATGGTCTTCGACCGCGTCCAAAGCATCAAATAGACGGTCAAACGCCGCATCGTACGCTTCCTGAGTCGTGGCAAAGCCACAACGGTACACACCGTTATTGATGTTTGGATAAATCAGCGCGTTCCATTCATCAATATCACCCCGAAGAGCAAGTGGGTAAAAGTCGTCCTGATTCCCCGTCAGATCATCAAAAGCCGTGTTCAGCATGCGAATGATATCGGAGGATTCATTGCTGACAATGGTTTCCGTCTGCTTGTCCCATAACACAGGCACTGTGACTCGACCGGTGTAGTCCAGCTTGGTTTTAGTATAAAGCTGATGCATGAAAGAGAAACCATATAGCGGTTCTGGCTCGTCAAATTCCCAGCCATGGCTGCGCATATCAGGACTGACAACAGTCACTTCAATATGTGACTCCAGCCCTTTTAACGCGCGAAAAATGAGAGTGCGGTGGGCCCACGGACAGGCCAGCGAGACATAGAGATGGTAGCGTCCGGATTCGGCTTTAAACCCTTTTTGACCGTCCGGGCCCAGGCCGCCGTCAGCGGTCAGCCAGTGACGAAATCCGGCGTCCTCCCGCACGAACTCTCCCTTGCTGCTTTTAGTGTCATACCACACATCATGCCATTGACCGTTAACCAATTTTCCCATTGTTCATCCCTCATTGCTGACTGATGAGATGATTATAAGAAGCGCCGGTCATTCTGTCGGGAGGGGACAGTCGAGCATGATCATCGAAAATTCTGAACATGCTCACCTCCGGTTGGGCGCCTGCGCGCCCTAACGGATGAACTTGTTATACACAAACAACACTATCAGGGCCCCGAATGTCGCGGTGATCAGACTCCCGATATTGACCCCGGTTGCTGGCCCTAAACCGATGAATGAGCCAACCCAGCCACCGACGAAGGCACCAACGACCCCTAGCAGAATGGTCGCAATCCAGCCGCCGCCATCGTCACCGGGCATCAGCCATTTCGCCAGCGCACCGGCAATCAGGCCGAGAATAATCCAAGAAATGATACCCATAGCCTCTCCTCATTGGGTGATGTAGTGTCTCAAAGAGCATAGTCAAAGCCTGCAACTGTCACCACATACCAGCGGAAAATTGCCTCTCCCCCGTGGCACATTAAATACAATCTATTGCATAATGTACAGCAAAAGGTGATGGCAGGTTGCCAACGCAGTCATGGATTTTCAAGCCACAGGGACATTTTCAGCCCGCTCGGTAACAGAACGATGACAGGAACGGGACAAATACAGAGAGAATACATGGAACGTATTAATGTTATTGGTACCAGCGGCAGCGGTAAATCGACGCTCAGCAAACAACTGGCGGCTCAGCTGGGATACCCTTATCACGAAATAGATGCCCTGTTCTGGAAACCCAACTGGACACAGACACCAGACAGCGAGTTACTGGACAAGATTGCGGACATCACCCACCAGCCATACTGGGTACTGGACGGTAACTACAGCCGGACAGAACCCGTAAAATGGCAACATGTCGATACCATTATCTGGGTTGATTATTCCTTCCCGAGAACCTTTTATCAGGCACTGAAGCGCGCCCTGAGCCGTTGGCTGTCCGGTAAGGAGCTCTGGCCGGGAACGGGAAATAAAGAAACGCTGGGTAATCTGTTGCTCAGCAAAGATTCCATCCTGCTCTGGACCCTCCGGAACTATGCGAAAAATCGTCGCCGTTACAGTGCCCTGATGCAATCGCCGGACTATCCCCATATCCGCTTTGTCCGCCTGCGCAGCCCGGCAGAAACACAAGCCTTCCTGAACGCCGTGCAACCTGACCAGCACGCTGACAGCAAGGATGCATCATGTTCACTATAGAGACTCGCCGACTGCGTCTGAGAGACATGCAGCCCGAAGACACCGAGGCATTTGTCGCCCTGACCCGCGATGAAAAATACCGCCGCTTTTACCACGATGATGACTGTACCCCGGCCCATTACCGTCAGCTGGCAGCCCTGTTTATGGCTCAGGCACAGGAATGCCCCAGAACCCATTACCAGCTCGCCGTCGAGCTCAAAGCCACAGGCCAGTTTATAGGTATTGCCTGCCTGAGAACCGAGGCTGACCGACAGGCAGCCATCGGCTGCGGGCTGAATCGTCACTATCATGGCAAGCAGCTGATGGAAGAAGCTGCCGATGCTCTGATGACCTTCGGTTTTACGCAGTGCGGTCTTCACCGTGTGTATGCGGAAACGCTGAGTGCTAATGTCCCAGCCCTCCGGCTGTGTCGGCTACTGGGTATGCGTCAGGAGGCGCGGTTTAAACAGCACCGTTTTTTCAAAGATCAGTGGTGGGATACCATCGTCATGGCCATTCTTCGCAACGAATGGGAACAACGCTCGCCGCGTTGCTGACCTCAGGTAGCTGACCCTAAGTGCCAGTCACTCTTACCGCCGCAAAAACACGCTGGCGGCCATAAGCCACTGGCACAGCACCAAAGGTTCCTGTTACCCTACCTGACAACCCCCTGCGTTGCTCGCGTGCTGTGCGCACGACCAGCGTAACCCTGCTGATATAGCAAAAATTATCAATCAAAGGCAGACTCATTAATGAAAGTCATTTCCTTCAATATCAATGGCCTTCGCGCCCGCCTTCACCAGCTTCAGGCCGTGATCGACAAGCACCAGCCGGACATTATCGGCCTGCAGGAAATTAAAGTGCACGATGAAGCGTTCCCGCTCGAAGACATTGAAGCGATGGGCTACCAGGTTTATTTCCACGGCCAGAAAGCCCACTACGGCGTGGCCATGCTGTGTAAACAGACTCCGCTGGAAGTGAAAAAAGGCTTCCCAACGGACGATGAAGAAGCCCAGCGTCGAATGATCATGGCCACTTTTTTCCGTGAAGACGGCAGCAAAGTGACTGTCCTGAACGGCTACTTCCCTCAGGGCGATAACATCAGCCATGAAACCAAATTCCCGGCCAAAGAGAAGTTCTACGCCGATCTGATGACTTACCTGAACACGCATCACAGCAACGATGAAGAGCTGATTGTGATGGGTGACATCAACATCAGCCCGATTGATCTCGATATTGGCATCGGCCCGGCCAACGCCAAACGCTGGCTGAAAACCGGTAAATGTTCATTCCAGCCAATCGAGCGTGAATGGCTGAGCACCCTGATGAATTGGGGACTGGTCGATACCTTCCGTCAGCAGTACCCGGACGTGGACGACAAGTTCTCGTGGTTCGATTACCGCTCCCGTGGTTTTGATGACAACCGCGGCCTACGTATCGACGTGATTCTGGCCACACCTGCACTGGCGCAACGCTGTGTTGACAGCGGTATCGACTATGAGCTGCGCGGCATTGACAAGCCATCCGATCACGCGCCAATCTGGACGACATTTAACTAATCTTCCGGCATACCGCAAGGAGCAACCATGAAACTGTTTGTGTTCGACCACTGCCCGTTCTGTATCAAAGCCATGATGGTCGCAGGGCTGAAAAAGCTCAGCATCGAGCGGGTTTACCTGCAAAACCACGATGTCGACGCCCGGGTAGAAAAAGTGGGGGCAAACCTGGTCCCTATCCTGCAAAAAGAAGACGGCAGTTACATGGCAGAAAGCCTGGACATCGCCGCTTATCTGGATAATTGGGACGGCAATCCACAACTGGCTACCGGTAGTCAGGATCACAATATCGCCGCGTGGGCGGAAGCCTCCCGGCCTTATACCAGCCGCCTGCTCTACCCGCGCTGGATGATGATTGACCTGCCGGAATTCCAATGTCAGGAAGCCAAAGCCTGGTTTACGAAAAATAAATCCGCAATGTTGGATCAGGACTTCGACACCGCGTTTGCCCAGACAGAAGAAAACCTGGCGAAGGTCAATGCTTCATTCGGCCTGCTGGACTGGCTGGTACTGCCGTCTGAACGCCACAATCAGCTGAGCTACGATGACGTCAACCTGTTCCCGTCACTGCGTAACCTGACTGTGGTGAACGGGATTCAGTTCCCGCCTCGTGTACGTCAGTACATTGAGGAAGTGGCGGCACTGACCGGTATTGCACTGTACGACGATGTGGCGGTTTAACGGCTTCCGCTGAGATTGAGATTGAGATTGAGAGAATAGCGAAATACGGTGAGGTAAGGCTAAGTAAATTGAAGTGAAGTGAAAAGCCGTGAAATGTAGTGAAATTCAGTGAGGGTAACAACGCCATTCGTCATGTTGGAAACCGAACGGAAACACTATTCACGCGGTCAGAACCAAACGCCTGACCTTCCAGCTTGAACCATCCGATCCAAAAAAAGCGCCGGGATGAATACATCCCGGCGCTTTTTGATTAGCTGTGATGTGGGTGACTGACTCCCAGTTAAGGTACCGCCTTCGTGTGACAGACGAACCTCATATCCCACAAAACTCACCCACGATAACGATCACCTTACGATAAAGTTCACATCACGACAGGGCGCGCATGTGACGCATCCAACGTCCTTCCATTTTACGGAAACACCACAGAATCGTGAACGTTAGAACCATATAGCACATACCAGCAAACAGGTACGATTCAAACGGCGCATAGTAACGGGAGTTAACAATACGCGCGGCACCGGTCAAATCCACGATGGTCACAATCCCGGCGACAGCCGAGCCGTGCAGCATGAAGATCACTTCGTTACTGTAAGCCGGCAATGCACGGCGCAGTGAGCTCGGCAGGATAATGCGGCTGAACGCCTGCCACTGACTCATGCCGTAGGCCTTGGCCGCTTCAATTTCCCCTTTCGGCATGCTGTTGATTGAGCCACGTACGATTTCCGCCGTATATGCTGCCGTGTTCAGCACGAACGCCACCAGCGCACAGAACCAAGCTTCCTGCCATAACGTCCCCTGCACATCCATCAGCTGGCTCAGCCCGTAGTAGATCAGGTAGAGTTGGATCAGCAACGGCGTACCGCGGAAGAAATAAATAAATGCCCAGGCCGGCCCGTAAATCAACGGTTGACGACTGTTACGCGCTACCCCGACAGGCACCGCAATCATTAAGCCAATGATCAGTGCGACCACAACCATCCAAAAGGTGGTATAAAAACCCTGCCAATAAATTGGCCACGAGTCAGACAGAATACTGAAGTCCATACTTACCTCGTGTGAATGCTGAATTTACGCTCTGCCCACTTCAAGCCAGTGGTCGACAGCGAGGTGAAAACAAGAAAAATAATGGCAACGCTCATGTAGAAGGTAAACGGCATCTGGGTTGTCCCCGCCGCCAGTGCTCCTTTGCGCACCATGTCGTCAAGCCCGATAACGGACACCAGTGCCGTGGTTTTCAGCAGCACCAGCCAGTTGTTACCAAATCCCGGCAGGGCGTGACGAATCATCTGAGGCAACAGAATGCGTCGGAATGACAGCACACTGCCCATCCCATAGGCTTTGGCCGCTTCCAGTTCGCCCTTGTCGACCGCCAGGATAGCGCCACGGAACGTTTCGGCCATATACGCACCGAAAATAAAGCCAATGGTCATAATACCGGCTACAAAAGGACTGATCTCAATATAGTCAGGCAGATAAGTGGCCCACTCATGATTAGGATCGCTGGAAGAAAAAAAGTTGTTGATAGATTCATTGAGCTGATAAAGGCTGTCGTTGAGCAGCATTTGCCCGCCGAAGAAAATCAGCATCATTAACACCAGATCCGGGATACCACGAATCACCGTGGTGTAAGTTGTGGCAACAGCACGCGCCCAACGGTACGGAGACAGTTTCGCCAGAGCGCCGACCATCCCCAGAATCATGGCCAAAATGAGAGATAGCAAGGCCACTTGCAGGGTGATCAGAGCCCCTTCCATCAGTGACCATTCGTAACCTTTTAAATCAATCAAAAGGAAGCTCCTTATTACGACTCAGGAGGAGAATCAGCCCCGGAAGACAATGACTTCCGGGACTGTTGCTCTGTGATTAAGCGTTATTGCCCGTATACGTCATAAGCGAAGTATTTAGACGCGATTTCCTGGTAGATCCCTTTCTCACGCAGAGATTTGATCGCTTCATCCAGTTTTTTGGTCAAATCTTTATCCTGTTTGCGTACCGCAATCCCGAAGCCTTCGCCGAACCACTGCGGATCAGTCAGAGACGGACCGATAAACTCGAAGTCGTCACCGCCCGCTTTTTTCAGCAGACCGTCTTCAAGTGCAGACGCATCACCCAAAATTGTCGCAATACGACCAGCTTTCAGATCCAGGTAGGCATCATCAAACGAGCCGTAACGGACAATCTCAACGGCATCACCGTAGTTATCCGTCAGGTATTTGTCGTGCGTAGTCGCACGCTGTACGCCGACTTTCACCCCTTTCAAACCTTCTTTGGTAAACACAATGTCCGTACCTTTCTTCGCCACGAACTTATTTGGGATCAGGGCGTACTTACCGGTAAAGTCGACTTTCTTCTTACGCTCATCGGTAATCGACATCGCCGCAATGATGGCATCATATTTACGCGCCAGCAGTGACGGAATAATGCCGTCCCAGTCCTGGGCCACGATCTTACATTTCGCCTGCATTTCCTGACATAGCGCATTGGCCATGTCGACATCAAAGCCTTTCAGTTCACCGCTAGGCTCCGTCCAGCTGAACGGAGGGTAAGCCCCTTCAATACCAAAACGCACGGTGTTCCATTCTTTTGCCTGGGCAGAGGTAACGCCTAGTGCTGAAACGACAGCAGCGGCCAAAATCCATTTTTTCATCTTCTACTCCTGTTATGTTTGCTTTGTCTGTTGTTATTGTCCTGATTACCTGACGAGTCTTTGCCCGTCCGGTTTTGTCCCATCAATATATAGAAGAAATAAACTGTTGCAGACGTTCTGAATCCGGGTTAGTGAATAATTTTGCAGGTTCTCCCTGCTCTTCCACTTTACCCTGATGTAAAAACATGACCTGATTTGAGACATCACGAGCGAAAGCCATCTCGTGGGTCACCACCAGCATAGTACGGCCTTCCTGCGCCAGATCCTGCATAACACCCAGTACCTCGCCCACCAATTCCGGGTCTAACGCCGAGGTAGGTTCATCAAACAGCATCACTTCCGGGTCAACGGCCAGTGCACGCGCAATCGCCGCACGCTGCTGCTGACCACCCGACAGGTGACCGGGGTAATAATGACGACGCTCATACAGACCGACTTTTTTCAGCAGGGCTTCAGCCCGCTCAATAGCTTCAGCTTTAGGCACGCCCAGAACGTGAACCGGTGCTTCAATAACATTGCCCAGTACCGTCATATGCGACCAGAGGTTGAATCCCTGAAACACCATTGCCAGGCGGGAGCGAATGCGCTGCACCTGCTTTTCATCAACCGGCAGGTACTCGCCCTGACGATTGTTTTTCATTTTGATCAGTTCGCCGTTTACCCAAATCTCCCCCTGGGTCGGGGTTTCAAGCAAATTAATACAGCGAAGGAAAGTACTCTTGCCTGAGCCGGAAGAGCCAATAATAGAAATCACATCACCACGGTGGGCAGTTAGTGAAATCCCTTTCAGGACTTCATTCTGACCGAAAGATTTGTGTAAATCCTTTACATCAAGCGCCACTTCACCTGCCATGTGCGCTAACTCCTGTATTCCGTGAACAACTTACATCCAAAAAAATCCGACCTTTTGCCATCGTTCGCGGGTTTTCGCCTCTGGTGAAAACCTACACTTTTTACGGTAGACAGATTGCCTGCTTTTCGAACACTTTCTCGAAGGTATCACTACCCATTCAATTTGGCAACATTTCATTAACTTACCGAATGATAGAATAAAAAGTTACATTTTACGCATAAAACAGTCAAGAACCCCGACTCGAGAGTATTTGATCCATCCCGCAACATGGCGTAGCTTATCTTTATAAAATACCGCCATAACCAGCATCATCCGGTAAACCCATGTTCAGCAGTTTTTTTTCGCACCAGCCCACGCTTCAGATATCAGCCTTACTTATTGTTTTAAATCTATTTTCAACCAACCTTCTCGCCACAGAGCCAGCCTTCAAAAACCCGAGCATTCTGACGCTTGTGCCGGAATACAAAGACAGTATCACTGCTAATTTCAATCCCTTTTCAAAGTCCAGCATGCCTACAACGCATGAATTTATTTTTGAGCCACTGGTGATATTTAATACGCTTCAGAACAACAAACCTGAATACCGTTTAGCCACCCACTATGCGCTCGATCCGGATTTAAAAGGGATACACTTCACCTTGCGCCGGGGGGTAAAGTGGTCTGACGGAAAACCTTTTACCGCTGATGATGTGCTGTTTTCCTTTGCCATTGCGCAAAAATATCCAGAACTGGATTCCCATGGCATTAACCAGTGGGTGCAAAAAATCGAGAAGCGGTCACAGTATGAGGTCTATTTCCGGCTGAAGAAGCCTAATGCTTTGGTCGCATACACGCTGGTCTTGCTGCCGATAGTGCCTGAGCACCAATGGCGCACGGTGACCGATTATGTACACTTCACCAATCCAGTCCCTGTCGGTACAGGGCCTTTTACAGAAATCCACGCGCTGAGTGACTCCGGCTACCTCCAGTGCGCCAATCCCGTATACTGGCAGGCCAGCGAGCGACATATTGACTGCCTGCGCTATCCCAAAGTCACCAATAATGATGACTTCATCACGCGTATTGCCTCCGGCGAATTTGACTGGACCGGCAGTTTCATCCCGGATATCGAACGGCATTACGCCTCGCTTTCTCCTGATTTCCAATACTGGCTGCCACCGGCCAGCAATATCAGCCTGATGTTTAATTTCAGGGCTCAGGATCCGGAAGTCCGCGCGGTATTCAGCCAGCTGGCGTTCCGGCGGGCCGTTTCGATGGCCATTCAGCGCCAGTTGATGATCGACATTGCCACCTTCGGACAGGGTGAGCCATCCCGTTTTGCATCCGGGATGAGTGAGCGTTTTCAAAGCTGGGCCAATCCGCTTGAAGCGGAGCGCTACCAGCCCTACATGACCTACAACCCGCAATTAGCCGGTGATTTGCTGGCGCAGATTCAGGTGACGGACCAGAACAATGATGGCTGGCGTGACCTGCCGTCCGGGAAACCACTGGAACTCACGATTATGACGCCTCGTGGCTGGACCGATTTCAATACCACGGCACTGCTTGCCAGTGAAATGCTGCGGGAAATCGGTCTGAAGGTGAGCACTATTGAGACGAACTTCAATGAGTTTGCTGAGCGGTTCAGCCATGCCGACTACCAGCTGGCACTGACCAATTACCCGCAGGGACCGACACCGTTCAAGTACTTCGATATGGCCTTCAACAGCGCCTATCAGGCACCGCAGTATCCCCGCTATGCCAAACATTATTACCGGGATCCGGCGATCGATACCTTGCTGGCCCGTTTCCCGGTCGCGCCGACCGCGAAGCAGCGTCTGGCAATCATCCATGAGCTGAGCCATATCACCGCCAGCCGACAGATCACAGTGCCGCTCTACAACACCGTGCAGTTTTACCAGTACAACACCCGTCGGTTCACGGGCTGGTTCAACAAAGATAACCCGGTCGCCAGTCCGCTGGTCTGGCCGCAGGCACCGGAGCGGTTGCTGCATGTGCTGGCCCTTCGACCAACAGCCACCGATGCCGAAACCCGGCAGGCCGGTGATGAGCATCCGGTGAAACACTAAGACGAAGAAAGAGGCAAGCCCGGGCTGAATCTATTCAGTCCGGGCTTGTTGTGGATAGGGTGATTGATTAAAGACTATGACTTAAAGCATTATTGTTAAAGAGTTAGTATTTAGCACATTGCCACTTAACACATTGCTACTTAAAGACTATTTGAACAGGCTGATGCGTTATCCACCAAATACCTCCTCCGTGGGCTTACGCAGCCAACGCCGCCCCGACAAACAGCAGAATCACGGTAACCACCAGCACCATAATAACAAACGGCATCACCCACTTGAGGAAACGTTCATACGGAATTTTGGCCAGCGCCAGCCCCGCGACCAGATGCCCGGCTGTCGGCGCAAAAATATTGATCCAACCGCTGGCTGACTGATACGCGGTGATGATCAGATCCCGCCCGATGCCGGAAAAGTCGGCCAGCGGAGCCATCAACGGCATAGAAACGGTCGCCAGACCGGAAGTCGACGGTATGAAGAAGCTCAGCACGATATGGACGAAGTAGGTCACCACAACAAATACGCCTGAGGAAAGGCCGGTAACCACACCTTCAGCCCAGTTCAGGATGGTATCGATGATCACACCGTTATCCATGACCACATAAATCCCCCGCGCCACCGCAACTACCAACGCAACCCCGATCAGATCCTTGGCTCCCTCCAGGAAGGTTTTGATAAACACTCCTTCCCCCATGCGGTTGATCACCGCAATCACAATCGCAGCGGTCAGAAACAGCGTAGACAGCTCATCAAACCACCACCACAGGGTCGGAATCGCGGTAATGCCCATGTCTTCCCACGGGATCACACCGTAGATCATCACCAGAAACGCACCAAAGAAGATCGCCATGGTCCACTTCTGACGGGTCGTAAATTCACCGCCATCTTCACTGATGTGGGAGAATTCATCATCAAACTGGATATCGGCCAGCACCGAACAGGCGTGATCGGCTTTAACCCTGGCGGCGTAGCGCATGACAAACCAGGATGCCAGCACCACCAGAATCACCAGCTGAATCAGGCGCAGGCCAATCCCGTCACCAATCGGCAGTCCGGCAAACCCTGACGCAATCCCGGTTGCAAACGGGTTGACGGTTGAGGCCAACACCCCGACGCCGGATCCCAGCAGAATGATGCCCGCCGCGACCATCCGGTCATACCCGGCCGCAGCCATGACCGGCAGGATCACCGCCCAGAAGGCGACCGTTTCTTCAGCCATCCCGTAGGTGGAACCGCCCAGCGCAAACAGCGAGATCAGTACCGGGATCATCAGTTGCTCACGCCCATGGAACCGGCGGACTATCGAGGCCACCCCGGCATCCATCGCCCCGGTGCGCATGGTCACGGCGAGAAAACCACCTATCACCAGCACGAACAGCGCCACATCCACGGCTTTGTGAAAACCTTTAATCGGGGCCATCAGCACATCGACAATCCCCTGCGGGGACGATTCCAACTCCTGATAAGTACCCGGTATCGGCAGCAGACGTTCGCCGCCGCTGTAGTTGAGTACCTCCGCCGCCGGAATGACCTGATCGGTGCCATTGACCAGATAGTCATATTTCCCGGCAGGCATGATCCAGGTCAGCGCAGCCACCAGCGCGATAATAATGAACAGGATGGTATATACAGTCGGCATGGAAAACTTACGTTTCATATTGCCAGCCTCAGTCGTTGTTGTTGTCATAACGCCACTCCCTGCAAACGATAGATTGCCTCGGCATACACCTTCATGGCCTGCATCATGTCATCAATGATCAGGTACTCATCAGGCATGTGCTCTACCTTGTCACGCCCCGGGAAAATCGCCCCGTACGCGACACAATTCGGAATCGCCCGGGCATACGTCGCACCGCCGGACGTCATCGGCAAGCTGTCCATATCACCGCTCACGGCCTGATACGCATCCATCAGGGCAGTGATTACCGGGCTGTCAGCAGGCATATACAGAGAGGGCAGCACATCAAACTCTTCGTATCGCAGGCCATACTGTTCGGCAACGGCCTGTATATCCGTATCATAGTCGGCTTTGCTGAAAGTGACGGGAACCCGGATATCCAATCCGATACGGCTGTGCTCTGGTGTAATTGTCAGCTTGGCCACATTACAGGTCAGCCGACCGCTGACATCCTCCACCGGGCCAAAAATTTCCCGGGCATTAGCATCCTCACCAATCTGTTCGGCAATCAACTTCACAGCCGGATGGGTTTCACCCAACTGGCGCAATGCCAGGCACAGGCGGGCAATGGCATTGACTCCCTTGGTATCGGCCGAGGCCGAATGCGCCGCCTTGCCGAACACCACCACCTCGGCATCTTCTGCGGTAAAGTCATACCCCAGTTCATCGAGCTTGGCGGCCAACTCTTCCCACAGCGGACCTTCATAGCGTGCCAGCTCCGGCACCGCATTCAGCGCCCCGTCACAGGCCAGTTCAATCAGCGGATCACCCGACCCATGTAACCAAGCCTGAATCAGCATTTTTTCCGCGTGAATCAGCGGAAAGGCAGAGTCCGGGGTGAACCCGCACTGCGGTACTTCTTCCTTGGCCAGATAACGATCAATGCAGCGCCACAGGGTTTCTTCGTCCGTTCCGAAAATAAAACGTACCCGTTTTTCGAGCTGTACCCCGCTGTCCAGCAAAGCTTTGACTGCAAACAGTGCGGCCAGCGTCGGCCCTTTGTCGTCCTGCGTGCCGCGACCGTATAGCCGACCGTCGCGCACTTCCGGGCTGAACGGGTCTGATTGCCAGGCCGAACGCTCACCGGTTGGTACAACATCGAGGTGCCCCAGAACCCCAATCATCTGCTCACCACTGCCAATTTCGGCATAGCCGTAATAACCAGCCGGATCCTTGAAGGTGAAGAACCCCATTTCCCGGCACAGTGCCAGAGTGGCATCCAGACAATCATCAATCGGTTGCCCGAAAGGTGTCCCGCTGTCATCTTCCTGCCAGACACTCGGAATGGCCACCAGGCGTTTCACCGCAGCCAGGTAATCGTCACGCATTGCATCAATGGCAGTCGCTATTTTTGTTGTCGCTATTTTGGCTTTCATCGCATCCCTCTCAGCTCCATCTGATTTAGTCTGCTTATTATTCCCAGTACCGACTAAACCAACAAAAAGGCAGCTCAATTTAGAATTATCAGTTAGTTGTATCTTTATTGACCAAGGTATTCTGCTACAGGGATAGCCAGCAATCTGTGATAGCTTTCACTGCTTATCCGGACACAGTGGGACACAGCTCAAAGACTGAACAACTTCTGCCAGACCGAGGCCGGGATCATTGATAGTGATCACATTTAGTTTTCCGCGCTGAAATTGGTTATACTTCGCGCCACTCAACATCCTCGACGAGATCGATAATGAAAACATTTATTCCGGGTAAAGACGCCGCGCTTGAAGAATCTATCGAGCGTTTTCAGAACAAACTCAAAGACCTAGGCTTCAATATTGAAGAAGCTTCTTGGCTGAATCCGGTACCGAACGTGTGGTCTGTTCACATCCGCGATGTGGATGCCCCAATGAACTTCACCAACGGTAAAGGTGCCACCAAGAAGGCTGCACTGGCTTCAGCACTGGGCGAGTACTTTGAACGTCTGTCAACGAACTACTTTTACGCTGACTACTACCTGGATGAAGCGATCGCCAACAGCGAGTTTGTTCATTATCCGAATGAGAAGTGGTTCCCGGTTGATCTGGAAGAAAACCTGCCGCCGGAAGGCATTCTGGACGAGCGTCTGACCCAGTTCTACGATCCGACGCTGGAACTGCTGGGTACCGATCTGATCGATCTGCAGTCGAGCAACATGGAACGCGGCATTTGCTGCCTGCCGTTTGAGCGCCAGAGTGACAAAGAAACGGTGTACATCCCGATGAACATCATCGGTAACCTGTACGTCTCGAACGGGATGTCTGCCGGTAACACCAAAACCGAAGCCCGCACTCAGGGTCTGTCTGAAGTGTTCGAGCGTGCGATCAAAAACCGTATCATCGCTGAGCGCATCAGCCTGCCGGAAATCCCGTCACACGTGGTAGAGCGTTTCCCGGGTATCAAGGCATCTATCGACACCCTTGAAGCCGAAGGTTTCCCTATCTACTGCTACGACGCCTCTCTGGGCGGTAAGTACCCAGTGATTTGCGTGGTACTGCTGAACCCGACCAACAGCACCTGTTTTGCCTCTTTCGGTGCTCACCCGCGCTTTGAAGTTGCTTTCGAGCGTACTGTGACCGAGCTGCTGCAGGGTCGTGGCCTGAAAGATCTGGACGTGTTCCCTGAGCCGTCATTCGACAACGAGGAAGTGAGCGATCACCACAACCTGGAAACCCACTTCATTGATTCTTCAGGCCTGATCTCCTGGGATCTGTTCAAAGCGGATGCCGATTACGAGTTCGTAGACTGGAACTTCAGCGGCACCTCAGAAGAAGAGTTCAACCACCTGCTGGCGCTGCTGCACGAAGAAGGCACTGATGCCTACATCGCCGACTATGATCATCTGGGCGTTGACTGCTGCCGCATCATCGTACCGGGCTGGTCTGAGATCTATCCGGTTGAAGAGCTGATCGAAGCCAACAACAACGTAGCAATGGAGCTGCGCGAAACCCTGCTGGCCCTGCCAAAAGTAGAATGGGAAGCCGAACAGTACGCCGAAATGTTCCACATTCTGGAAGAAGAAGGTTTCGATGACTTTAACCGTCTGTATGAGATTGTTGGCTTGGTCCCACAAGCTGGCGATGCATGGCAGACCCTGCGAATCGGTGAGCTGAAGTGTCTGCTGGCACTGGCTGGCGGCGATCTGGAGCTGGCGCTGGAGCATGCGAACTGGTGTGTGGACTACAACGTGTCTACCTACAGCGCAGAACGCGCCCGCTTCTTCCGCTGCCTGGTTGCCAGCCTGAAACTGGCCCTGGACGAAGAACGCGATCCGGCCCAGTTCAAGCCTGCCTTCGAACGTATGTTTGGTGAAGAAACCGTTGCTGCAGCATGGGGCTCCATTGAGGGTACCGTTCGTTTCCACGGCCTGACTGCCGGCGATCTGAGCATGACGCAGTTCCCGGCTCACCAGAAGCTTCTGGCGTCTTACCACAAGCTGCAGGCTGCCAAAAAAGCGCACGCACAAAAATAAGCCGCGATTTTCGCCGCTGAATAAACGACAATGCCAGCCTTTGGGCTGGCATTTTTGTACTTTTTTTTCAGCCTGATTTTTGCTCGCCGTTCAACTAAAGTTGAATTTTATGAACAGACTTCCCCCTTGCCCGTTCGGTCACCCACGTTCACATTTGTAGCACAAATATGTCGTATTTCACTCAAAATTAACCACTGAAATCAAGTGGTTATTGTTGCTTTTTAGTTTTGCGAGCTAATTCACACGGCCAATTTTTTTTATAAACATTCTTTCATATCCGGCAATATTTCGACTCACCACTCAATTTTTTTTGGTTATTTTCTTTCAATTTTTGAGTGAGCCTGATCAAGATCAATTTTACCGAACGACGCAAGCGGTACACTGCCTCCAAAATTGGTGAAAGTTAATTACACTTAATGGCAGCTTGCGTGGGACAATCCCGATGCAGTCATGCAAACACAATTCACCAGCATTATAAGAATTATTTTTTAATGTAGAACGAGGCACTTATGTCATCACAAGAAAGAAGTTACCAGGAGCTCCACCGCCCTGCTTCTGACTTCGCTAGTCGCTCCGACTATCTTGATCATGAGCTGAAAATCATGAAACCTCGCCGTTGGGGATTAAACCTGCCGGGTCGTGATTTTCGCTTTGAGCTGGAAGATTTGGTTCCGGCCCTGGCGGGCACCATTGCGATTATCGCGATGTACTCGTCTGTCGCCATGTCTTGGGCTGATGGCCTGAGCGCGGCCTGGGAACATGTTGAACTCGGCAAGACGTTCGCCATTGAAGTTGCCCGGGTCGAAATGTTAATCCCCGCCCTGCTGTTCTGTATTCTTGCTTCCGGATTCTTCAACCCTCGCGCTAACCTGGCCGGTAACCACGGTCCAATGATTCCACTGATCGGTACAATTGCTCTGGCGGGTGCCCACCCTCTGGCGTTGGCCATTCTGATCGGTGTATTTGGTTTGCTGCTGAGCTATTTTAAAGGGGGCTCCAAACTGGTTAATCTAACCAGTGAAGGGGTGGCCGGCGGCTTATTGATATTCCTTGGTTTTACCGGTGCCATGAGCCAAATCAGTGACATTCAGTCATGGGCCGTGGGGCTGGAAAGTGCCGATGTCGCAAAAGGCAGCCTGGGCTACATTGGCCTGGTAGTGCTGGCGGTCAACGTTATTCTGTACGCCTACCTGGCGAAAGTGAACAAACGCTGGCTGGCGATTCCGGCATGTGCGGTAACCGGTCTGTTTGTCTCACTGGCTCTGGGCGCGGGCTTCGACCTGGTGTTTGAAACAGAAACCGGCCTGCCTAACCTGAACCCGGTTTACTGGTGGGGCAGCACTGAACATGGCTGGATGCTGGGTCTGCCGAATCTGCAGCACTTCATCGCCTCTCTGCCATTCGCGATTCTGGCTGTTGCTATGTGGTCCCCGGACTTCCTGGGTCACCGTATCTTCCAGGAACTGAACTACCCGAAAGGCACTGACCGCGTACTGATGGACGTGGACGACACCATGACAACCTGTTCACTGCGTCAGATGGTCGGTACTGCTGTAGGTGGCTGTAACATTACGTCTTCCTGGGGTACTTACATTATTCCGGCAGGTATCGCGAAGCGTCCAATCCCTGCGGGTGCTATCCTGCTAGGCAGCTTCTGTATCATCGTAGCGATTCTGGGCTTCCCGATGGACGTTGCCGTGTGGCCACCAGTAATGCGTATCGCGCTGCTGGTAGGGGTATTCCTGCCACTGCTGGAAGCGGGTGTGCAAATGGTGAAAGACACGAAAGATTCACAAGCAGCTGGTATCTGTGTCTTTGCAGCGATGGTGACTAACCCTGTTCTGGCCTGGGCCCTGACCATGCTACTAGATAACAACGGTTTGATTGGGAACAAAGAACGTGCCACAAAACTGTCTATGATCGATAAAATCGTCATTCCGGCAGGCGCACTGATTATCTGTCTGGTTGCCATGCTGGCAGTCGGCATGCTTGAAGGCCAATACGGTATTCCGGCGTTACTATAATTGAGACAGGGGCAGTGCCTGCACTGCCCCACTCAGAACCCACTCACGTTAACGGGAAGTAAGAGCACCAATACGAATAACCGACACAACCGTTTCAGCACGATGCATTGGTTATCCGTATTATTGTTCAAAGTGTACTGTTGCCCCATACGGGCAGGCGGGCTCAACAGCCGACTCAGTACGTGTTTTTTCTACTAAAAAGGTAGGTATGTCATGGCAGAGCAATTTGCTAAAGCTTGGGAAGGTTTCACTGCGGGTGATTGGCAGAACGAAGTAAACGTACGTGACTTCATTCAGAAGAACTACACGCCATATGAAGGCGATGAGTCTTTCCTGGTTTCTGAAGGTACTGAAGCGACTAAATCGCTTTGGGCTAAAGTAATGGAAGGCATCAAACAGGAAAACTCTACTCACGCACCTGTTGATTTCGATACTTCTGTTATCTCTACCATCACTGCTCACGACGCGGGTTACATCAACAAAGATCTGGAAACTATCGTTGGTCTGCAGACTGATGCGCCGCTGAAGCGTGCCATCATTCCTAACGGTGGTATCCGCATGGTTGAAGGTTCGTGCAAAGCGTATGATCGCGAACTGGATCCGATGGTGAAGAAAATCTTTACTGAATACCGCAAAACGCACAACGCCGGCGTATTCGACATCTACACACCAGAAATTCTGGCTTGTCGTAAGTCTGGTGTTCTGACTGGTCTGCCAGATGCTTACGGCCGTGGTCGTATCATCGGTGACTACCGTCGTGTTGCACTGTACGGTATCGACTTCCTGATGAAAGACAAACTGGCTCAGTTCACGTCTCTGCAGGAAAAATTCGAAAACGGCGAAGATCTGCAAATGACCATGCAACTGCGTGAAGAAATTGCAGAACAACACCGCGCGCTAGGCCAGATGAAAACCATGGCTGCGAAATACGGTTGTGATATTTCTCGCCCAGCAGAAACGGCTCAAGAAGCTATCCAGTGGACTTACTTCGGTTACTTGGCTGCGGTTAAATCTCAGAACGGTGCAGCAATGTCACTGGGTCGTACTTCTACGTTCCTAGACGTGTACATCCAACGTGATATCGAAGCCGGTAAGATCAATGAAGAACAAGCTCAGGAAATGATCGACCACTTCGTGATGAAGCTGCGTATGGTTCGCTTCCTGCGTACTCCTGAGTACGATGAACTGTTCTCTGGTGACCCAATCTGGGCAACAGAATCTATGGGCGGTATGGGTCTTGACGGCCGTACTCTGGTAACTCGTACTAACTTCCGCTTCCTGAACAGCCTGTACACTATGGGTCCATCTCCGGAGCCAAACATCACTGTACTGTGGTCTGAGCAGCTGCCTGACGGCTTCAAGCGTTTCTGTGCGAAGGTATCTATCGATACGTCTTCAATCCAGTACGAAAACGACGACCTGATGCGCCCAGACTTCGAGTCTGACGACTACGCAATCGCATGTTGTGTATCGCCAATGATTGTTGGTAAGCAAATGCAGTTCTTCGGTGCCCGTGCGAACCTGGCGAAAACCATGCTGTACAGCATCAACGGCGGTGTGGATGAGAAGCTGAAGATGCAGGTTGGTCCTCAGATGCCGAAGATCACTGATGAAGTGCTGGACTTCGACACTGTTTGGAACAGCATGGATCACTTCATGGACTGGCTGGCGAAGCAGTACGTGACTGCCCTGAACGCTATCCACTTCATGCACGACAAGTACAGCTACGAAGCGGCTCTGATGGCGCTGCACGATCGTGACGTGAAACGTACTATGGCATGTGGTATCGCAGGTTTGTCTGTAGCTGCTGACTCCCTGTCTGCGATCAAGTACGCGAAAGTGAAACCAGTTCGTGACGAAGACGGTATCGCGATTGACTTCGAAATCGAAGGCGACTATCCGAAATTCGGTAACAACGATGCACGCGTTGATGACATCGCTTGCGAACTTGTTGAAACCTTCATGAACAAGATCCGTAAGCTGAACACTTACCGCAATGCTGAGCCAACTCAGTCAATCCTGACTATCACTTCAAACGTGGTATACGGTAAGAAAACAGGTAACACGCCAGACGGTCGTCGTGCAGGCGCGCCATTTGCTCCAGGTGCAAACCCAATGCACGGCCGTGATGAGAAAGGTGCAGTAGCCTCTCTGACTTCAGTTGGTAAACTGCCATTCTCTGATGCGAAAGACGGTATCTCATACACCTTCTCTATCGTGCCAAACGCACTGGGTAAAGATGTTGATACTCAGAAAGCAAACCTAGCGGGTCTGATGGATGGTTACTTCCACCACGAGTCTGGTATCGAAGGCGGTCAGCACCTGAACGTTAACGTACTGAACCGTGAAACCCTGGAAGATGCCGTTAAGCACCCAGAGAAGTACCCACAGCTGACTATCCGTGTATCGGGTTACGCTGTACGCTTTAACTCTCTGACGGCTGAACAGCAACAAGACGTTATCGCACGTACATTCACTCAGTCTCTGTAAGACTGGTCGGAGCCTGCATTCAGGCTCCGGTGAAAAAGAAAAAGCCGGTTTTAAACCGGCTTTTTTATTGCTTTTTTTGGTGAACGCTTTTTTGCTGTTGAGATCGCCGAATTACACCTTGAAGTACTGCAACTGGTGCGCCAAATCATCCGACGTTTCCGCCAAACTCTGACTCTCTTTGGCCAGATGCTGCGCCGCTGCATTCACTTCGTTGGCCGACAGATGAATACTGCTGACATTACGGTTAATATCTTCAGACACGATTTCCTGCTGTTCTGCGGCGGCGGCAATTTGTGCCACCTGCTCATTCGACTGATACAGTTCTTCCACCATCACCTGTAACTGCCGCTGGGTTTCCAGCGCATTCTCAACACTTTGATGGCTGCTTTCATGGCTGGCTTTCATCGCCTCTGCGGTTTCAAAGGCCCCGCGGGTTAACGCATCGACCGTCACCTGAATTTCTTCCGTTGAGCGCTGGGTACGTTGTGCCAGTGTTCGCACTTCATCAGCAACGACAGCAAATCCCCGGCCCTGTTCGCCGGCACGTGCCGCTTCGATTGCGGCATTCAGTGCCAGCAAATTGGTTTGCTCAGAAATGCCGCGAATCACATCGGCCATATCGCGTATTTGACCGACGCCCTGCTTAAGAGCATCAACCCGCTGATTGGCCTCTGTGATCTGATCGGCGACCTGGCGGATATGGCTGGTGGTTTCTTCAAGCTGCGCGTTGCTGAGCGTCGCTTTTTCCGCAATCCTGTCAGTCATACTGGCCGTTTTTTCAGCATGGCTGGCCACTTCAGCTACGGTCGCAGTCATCTCATTCATTGCTGTTGCCAGTTGCTCCAGCTGAACATGCTGCGACTGAATACTTTGCGCACTTTGCTCAGTAGCCGAGGCAATGGTGCTCGCCATCTGAGAAGACTGCATCGCTGAGGTATTCGCGGCCTTCAGTGCCTGGCGAATCGTCCCGACCGCCGTGTCCATGCGCTGCGACAACATCCCGATTTCGTCACGGCGATCGTCGTTGAAATGCACCCGCAAATCACCCTCAGCCAGGGCATCAAATTTTTTCACCAACCCAGCGAGCGGTCTGGAGATATTGTTGCTGATGACGTACCCGAAGCTCATCAGCACCAGCGTTGCCAGCAGGGCCAGACCGCCGGATTTGACAGCCGAGGCCATGAAATCATCTTCGATATCTTTGACGTGCACACCGGTTCCGATGATCCAGTTCCAGGTCGGGTAACGCTCTACGTAAGATACTTTAGGTTCGATCTGCCCGGCCGGCGATCGCCAGCTGTATTCCAGATACCCTTCACCGCCATGCTGGCTGGCCGTGACCATCTCCTGCCAGTGATACTTTCCCGCCGCATCGGTCAGCTGACGGGCAGAGGTTCCGTTCAGCTCCGGCTTCAGCGGGTGGTTTACGATTGTCAGATCAGGCTGCATGATCCAGAAATAGTTGCTGCTGTCATAGCGCACGGCATTGATCATCGCAATTGCCTGCTGCTGGGCCTGCTGTCCTCCCAGAGTTCCCTGCTGCGCGGCATAATAATTAATCATGTCAACGGCCAGTTCCACCTGGCTTTTGAGCGAGGCTTTACGTTCAAAATACGCCGCTTTTTTCTGCTCAATCATGTCATACAGACTGACACTGACTTGCAAAATAATGGCGCAGACAATTAGCGCCACCAGCTTATTTCTGACCGACAGGTTGCTAAAGTTGATCATATCTCTCCTTGTTCCCACTCCACGGTTACAACTCACTTACATTTATCATCCAGATTGCACCAGCGCGTTGCCCGGCAGCGTCTCATATCCGGCCATCAAGGGGGATGAAACCCCATGAAAGATGTTGTTATTTAAAGGATAATCTTTATGCAATCAGTTTGATGCGATTAACGCCGCAATTCGCACCTCAGATGTGAAAATTTTGTTGACAAACGGGATCATCTCGAGCTTTTTGATTACATTTCGAATACGTGAACATGAGAGCTGACGCGGTTTTTCCGCAGGCCGGAAAGCCAGGCTGGGTGTAGACTTTAAGAAGGGAATGAAAATGAATTATCCTTACAGTTTTTATGCGTTTATTGCTATTTAAGCGTGTCTTTTTGTAATAAAATGACACGTAAACACATCCCTTGCGGAGAAGCTTCACTATGCCAGTTAAAGGCCGAATTCACTCTTTCGAATCCTGCGGAACCGTTGATGGACCAGGTATCCGTTTCATCGTTTTCATGCAAGGCTGCCTGATGCGATGCCAGTATTGCCATAACCGGGATACATGGGACTTACATGAAGGCAAGGAAATCACCGTTGACGAGCTGATGACAGAAGCCCGTTCTTACCGTCACTTCATGAATGCCTCAGGTGGCGGCGTGACGGCCTCCGGCGGCGAAGCTATGCTGCAACCAGAATTTATCCGCGACTTTTTCCGCGCCGCTCAGGCAGAGGGGATTCATACCTGTCTGGATACCAACGGCTATATTCGCAAGCATTCACAGGTGATCGATGATGTGCTGGATGCTACAGATCTGGTCATGCTGGATCTGAAACACCTGGACGATGACATCCACCAGAATCTGGTTGGCGTACCAAACAAACGCGTACTGGACTTTGCCCGCTACCTGCAACAACGTGGGCAAAAAACCTGGATCCGTTACGTGGTGGTACCGGGCTTTACCGACGACGAACGCTCTGCCCGCTTACTGGGTGAATTCATCCAGGATATGGACAACATTGAAAAAGTGGAACTGCTGCCGTATCACCAACTGGGTGCCCACAAGTGGGAAGCCATGGGGCTGGAATACCCGCTGGCCGGTGTGAATCCGCCATCGAAAGAGGTTATGGAAAACGTCAAAGCGGTGATCAGCAGCTACACCAACGCGAAGGTCATGTACTAAGGCTAAGCCTTACCTTGAATTGTGGTGAACATCAGCCAGTCAAACACCAGGTTGCTGAATAAGCCATCTCAAACAACAGAGGGAGAGCATTAGCTCTCCCTCTTTTTTCTCTCCTGTCCCGTCGTGAACACAGGTTCACATGGCCAGACAGAAGATTAAAGCCACTGTAAAAACAAGCAATTAACGTTCACAAAGAGAGGGCGTCTTTTTAGTCGTGTCGATGAGTCGCAAGTGACTAGATAAATGGCTTTATTTGGGAGGTAAAATAAAGATGGATGAACGTTTAAAGTCAGCCGTGGAAGAGTAAACATGGCTCTAATGAATGGCTGTAATTACTCAGAGCAAGGGATTAAGACTCTCTGGTGGAAAGAACATGCGGATTATTTGTGTTAGCAGCTACCAATGTCACACAGCACGATGCGATAGACACCAGGCATAGCGAAAATCGCCCATTATTAAACTACCTCCATATCAACAATCATAAATTTTAATCAATATTTAATATGGGTCAATAAAAGCACCAGCCCCCAGAATCTGTTAGCAACTTATTGAATGTATTTATTTTTTATTTACCAGCCCACTTATTTAGACAGTAAAATAAACCATTCATAACGCCAATCACATATACCCTCCCATTTATTGACCGGCATCTCAATAGCTGAATTTTTTGGGAGCAACCTCTCATACTTACAGGTACATTTCAGTGATGTCTGTAGGAGAGGTGAAGCATGGAATGCGCTAATCATAATTGGGTACGTATTAAACGTAATTTTTTTCAACGCTTTTCTTATAAAGCACTCTATCGCTGCACTGTATGTGGTAAGCACCAAAAGCTGTGAATGACTATTCAAAGGAAAAGCAGAGGAAAATTAAACAGAGGTCACGTGAAATTTTAGCCAAAGTTAAAAAGAAGCATTTAGCTGATGTTATTCATATTCCTAAATGCCTTGATGATAAAACAAAAAGCTGAAAGGTCACCCTTGGTTAGATTGGCTTGATGATAACAGCTAATCTAACCACCTATCATTACCCACCTCAAACGCCCTCGCCTTCAAACTAGCGATTGTTGAGAAAATCGAACATGGGAAGCTGGCTCAGACTCAATATCGGTCTGGTATTCAAAGAAACTCAGCTGTTAAATGTTGCCTTCTCTAAGATGGAAACTTAATTGGTCCTCAAGGGCAACTTCTGTGGAAAGAGCAAAAATACCAAAGGACAAACGACCGTTAATACCTAAGCAATACTTCAAAGAGTGGCAAAGCCACTTGAGAGTGCGCCGCAGAATTGTCCCCTTACAATCACTCAACCGCACACTAATCACTCAAATGCATATCTAATATATCTAACAAATAAATCAGCTAAATTGATAAAGAAAACTTCCTTCATTTTGTCATCAGAAGAGTGTTTTTAAACAGAATCAGCAGTACATGATGGAAACATTACGAAAAAATATGTTTTTTCAATGCAATAGCCATAATGAAATTGCCATTAATAGCGACACAACCCTTAATATGCTCGCAATTGAGTATAAGTTTTCCTGAAAATTAACATCAGTTTTAATGATATAAGCTGAGCCAATATGGCCATTTCAGGCCTACATCTCCATTTTACGGTCCTTCATCATCCGGATCGCTTCCCGCCGAATGCATTCCCGCAGTGGGTTTTCAATCGAATCCGCCCGCCAGATAAAAGATAACGTCCGGCGCATATTCAGTTCCGGTACCTTCAGTGCCACCAGCTCACCGCGCTCAATGTGCTTCACCACATCCAAATACGGGAGGCAGCTAAGGTAAGGGCCATTCATCACCAACGTCCGTAACACCGGTATTTGCTCATACTCCCGCCACACATCCAGATCATCAATCACCCCGTGAATCGCACTTTCAAAGCTCTTTCGGGTACCTGCACCTTGCTCGCGCAATACCCATTTAGCCTGCTCCAGCTGTGCCAGGCTGACCGTTTCCAGTTTGGCGTAGGGGTGATATTTGGAAGCGATAATGACCAGGTGGTCATGGCACCAGACTTCCTGCTCGACCCGGCTGTCATCACAACGCCCTTCAATAATACCCAGCTCACACTCGTAATTACGGACCCGATCAATCACTTTCTGGGCATTGCTGACGCTAAGCTGGATACGCAATTCTGGAAAGTCTTTATCTATCATACTGATAAGATCAGGTAGCAGGTGCTCGGCCGCGGTCTGGCTGGCCGCCACATGGATCTCGCCACTGACAATGTGCTGGTCATAAAACCCCAGCTCGATTTGCTGGGCATCAAACAGCAGTTGTTTGGCTCGTGGGCGCAGCCACGCGCCCCAGTAAGTCAGCGCCATCTGCTTCCCCTGCCGTTCAAACAATGGCCGTCCAAGCAATTTTTCCAGCTGTGACAACGCCATACTGGCAGCGGACTGAGTCAGAGCCAGGTTTTCCGCGGCTTTGCTGACGCTGCGGGTATTGGCCACCTCTTCAAACACGGCCAGCTGTTTCAGTGAGTAGCGCATTCCATCCTCTTCGCAAATCTGCCTGTATACACCCTCTAGAATATCAACATTAGTGATAAGGGTTAAAGAAATTATCAATTTTACTCAAGTATTACGCGCGACCTATCCTGCCTGCAGTCTACATTCACAACCAGGAGGAAATGTGACGTTATCAACTCTGCATCACGCAGTCACTGTGCGTCCACGACGCCACGGAGGAGGTGCAATATGGCAATAGCATCCTCATCCAACAACACCAACTTCAATCCGAAAGAGATGATGAAGCAAGCGGAGGCTTATGCCGTCGGCAAAGCATCCAAGCCGACGCACACCACCGTTGCTCTGGCAGTAACCGCCGGTGTCTTCATCGGATTGGCTTTCGTGTTTTACATCACGGTCACGACCGGAAACCAGGCAATTAACTGGGGCATCAACCGTCTGTTCGGCGGACTGGCATTCAGCCTCGGCCTGATTCTGGTGGTTATCTGCGGCGGCGAGCTGTTTACCAGTACCGTGCTTTCTTCTATCGCCCGCGCCAACCGTCACATCAGCACCCACAAAATGCTGAGTACCTGGGGGAAGGTGTACTTCGGCAACTTCATCGGTGCCATGTTGTTACTGCTGCTGGTCACCATGGGTAGCCTGTATCAGCTCGACGGCGGCCAATGGGGACTCAATGCCCTGAATATCGCTCAGCACAAGTTGCACCATCAGCCAGCGGAGGCATTCGCACTGGGGGTACTGTGTAACCTGCTGGTATGCCTGGCAGTCTGGATGACATTCTGCTCTAACAACATGATGACCAAAATGGCCATGCTGGTTCTGCCGGTAGCCATGTTCGTCAGCACCGGGTTTGAGCACAGCGTCGCCAATATGTTCATGGTTCCGCTTGGGATCACCATTCAGCAGCTGGCACCGGCTTCGTTCTGGACCAACCTGGGCGTTGCTCCCGAGCACTACGCCGATCTCACTGTTTACAACTTTATCTTTGCCAATCTTATCCCGGTCACCTTGGGGAATATCGTCGGCGGAGGAGTACTGGTCGGGCTCAGCTACTGGGCGATTTACCACTCTCCGCAACCGGCGCTGGCTTCCGCCACTCTGATTCGTCCGGATTTTTCAGCCCACAACAACTTACAAATGGACTCTGATATGCTCAACGATAACTTACTGGTCAAAGACCACATGCACCCTGCCCCTCTCACTCTGGCACCAGGAATGCCGGTGGCTACCGCGCTGGATTTACTGCTGCGTGAAGACCTGTCCGGTGCACCGGTATTAACCAGCGACGAACGTCTGGTGGGGTTCTTCTCCCTGCATGATGCGCTGGTTGACCTGTGGTGCAATGACTACATGCCGGATCAGGAAAGCAAAGTGCAGGATCTGATGCGCCATGAAATCCAGACCGTCAGCCCGGACAACTCCATTCTGGAAATCGCGGAATACATGAGTATCGACAAAAATATCCTGTACCCGGTTTCCAGCAGCGGTATTGCGACCCAACTGACCAGCCTGTCACTCAATGAGCGGGCACGGACCATGAATGTCAGCCGTCCGCATATCTACCCGGTTGTCGAGGACGACCAGCTGGTTGGCCTTATCACCCGTAAGGAAATTGTCCAGGCGCTGCGTCCGGTATACGGTCAGCTTCGTGCAGTGGCGGATCACAATGACGTTTCCGAAGAAGTCTCCGCACAAATCGAAACTGCCTGAGTATCAGGTTCTTACTCACAGGCCAGCTATCAGCTGGCCTGTTTTTGTTTGTCGCCTTTGCTGCCATTTCCCTGCCAACCTCCCCCGTCTCCCTGGTTTTGGCAAGGTCCTGAAATTTGCCGCACATCAAAATCACCGCACTTACACCGTAAAAAAGATACATAGGCATGATATTATTGTGGTATAACCCGCACGCAAACGATTGCCTTTCTATAAATGATAGAATCGACAACATTCCCAACTTCCAGCGAGGTGATGGCTGACCATGAAAAGTGATATTGAGATCTGCCGCGAAACCCCACTTTCCCCTATCGATGATGTGGCCCGACGTGCCGGACTGCATCCGGAAGACTTAACTCCACAAGGCACCCTGAAAGCCAAGGTGAAGCCCTCCGTACTCAACCGACTGGCAGATCAGCCGGAAGGGAAATTGGTTCTGGTCACCGCAATCACCCCCACGCCGCTGGGAGAAGGCAAAACTGTCACCACCATCGGACTGGCGCAAGGACTGGCCAAACGGCACAAAAAAGTGATGGCCTGTATTCGTCAGCCATCCATGGGGCCGGTGTTTGGAGTCAAAGGCGGAGCCGCCGGGGGCGGTTACAGCCAAGTTGCCCCGATGGAAAAACTCAATCTGCACCTGACCGGTGATATTCACGCAGTTACCGCCGCGCACAATCTGGCCGCGGCAGCGCTGGATGCCCGCCTGTACCATGAAAGCCGTCATGGCTATGACGGGTTTACCGAGAAAACCGGCCTGCGCGCCCTACGCATCGACGTCCAGCGCATAGTCTGGAAGCGGGTCATGGATCATAACGATCGCGCCCTGCGCATGGTCACAGTGGGCAAAAATGAACCGGGAAAAACCATTAACGGCATTGAGCGCGAAGACGGCTTTGATATTTCAGCCGCTTCTGAGCTGATGGCCATTCTGGCTCTGTCCCGTGATCTGGCGGACATGCGCCAGCGTATTGGCCGGATCGTGCTGGCATATGACATTGACGGTCAGCCCATCACCGCGGATGATCTGCAGGTGGCCGGTGCCATGGCGGTGACATTATGCGAAGCCATTGAGCCGACCCTGATGCAGACTCTGGAAGGTGTCCCGACGCTGATCCATGCCGGGCCATTTGCCAACATTGCCCACGGCAACTCCTCCATTCTGGCCGACCGCATTGCTCTCAAGCTGACCGAGTTTACCGTTACTGAAGGGGGCTTCGGCTCTGACATGGGGTTTGAGAAAGCCTGCAATATCAAAGCACAGCAAGCCGGTCGTGGTCCCGATTGTGCGGTCGTGGTTGCCACATTGCGCGGCCTGAAAGCTAACTCTGGCCTGTACGATCTGCGCCCGGGGCAAGCACTGCCGGACGCCATTTTCGCACCGGATGAAAATGCGTTAACCGCCGGTTTTGCCAACCTGCAATGGCACATCAATAACGCCGCCAAGTACGGCGTGCCGGTAGTTGTTGCAATTAACCGCTTCCCGCAGGATACCGACTCCGAACTGGAGCAGCTCAAAGCCATGGTCGCAAACACTTCGTTTTCAACCCATGTCGAGGTTGCAGTGAGCGAAGCCTTTGGCAAAGGCGGTGACGGTGCCGCTGAACTGGCGGATGCCGTGATTCGGGCATGTGCGCATCCAGCGCAATTTCGCCCGTTGTACCACCTCGGCCAGCCGCTGGAAGAGAAGCTCATGGCTGTGGCAGAAGTCGGTTACGGTGCCAGCGGCATTGAGCTGTCGCCACTGGCGCAAAACCAGCTCGCCGCCTTTAAGGCTCAGGGGCACGATAACCTGGCGGTGTGCATGGCAAAAACGCCGCTGTCCATCAGTCACGATCCAAGCCTGAAAGGCGCGCCCAGTCATTTTGTCCTCCCGGTGCGAGAGCTGAAACTGTGCGCCGGAGCCGGCTTCGTGTATGCCTTGTGCGGGAATGTCATGACCATGCCGGGGCTGCCGGAAAAGCCTGCCTACATGGCACTGGATATTGATGAAAACGGCCATATCATCGGCCTGAGCTGAACCGTCTCACTCGCCTGCAGTGCGATTGCCATAGATAGTGATAGAGGTAGAGGTAGAGGTAAAACGTGGTATTCCTAGCCGCATTCCCTTAACCTCTATCCAAGATCAAGTCTCACACCCACAAACACTGGTGTGAGACTTGTAGAGTACTTTCCATTGACCGTAGCTGCGCTGGCGACGCACGCTCAGTCAGCGGCGATCCAGGTAATCACCGTCATGGAACGTTCGCACCCATTCCGGCCGGTAAACCACCAGCAGTGTAATTGCCATCCCGTTAATCAGGGCTTCAGGGAACAACAGCAACGGCATCAGAACCAGATAATTCTCCACTATGTATGACCAGCTGAAGATACCGCTGAGAGCAATCCAGCCACTGGTCAGCACCATATGGGCAATCATAGTCAGAGCCGCATTGATGAACGCGCCGACAAAGATATAGACAAACAGATGATGGGCCAGATACCGGTAAGTCAGGGCAAACAGACCATAACTGACCAGCACCGGCAAAGTCACTCCGGTTAGACCGTACAACCCGATGTCCGCCAGTGGCAGCAACCCGAACCCGGCCAGTAACAGCAAAGGAGCCACACCTATCAGACAGGCAATTCGCCAACCATGGCACAGGGTCAGGATAGTCAGCGCCAGAAAATGTACTTTCAGGCCGTCCGTCAGCCCGGCTCTCAGACTCCAGAGCAGAAACAACACCACCACACTGGCAAGCACCCAGTGCTGGTAATCTTTTTCCTGTTTAAACTTCGGCCAGAATTCCCGCGGAAAAAAAGCCGCCAGCAACCCCAGCCAGCCCGCCAGTCCTACCCATTGTAACCCCGTCATTGTCACCACATCCTTCTGTGTTTTCCTGATTCCAGACTGGCACCGGCCTGGCGTGCCGCAAGACAAAAAAAACCATCCGACGCCAGCCATATGCCATGATTTTATTGAAGGAAATGCCACTCAGCCTTCCCTGTTGTTCCTACCCGAGGGGCAGATGTCATCTCGTTAACCGATTTTCGCAATTTTTCACAGTTGTAGCGAAACCAGATCAATTTTTTTTACTGCCAACCTGCTAATCTCAATGACAGCTCAAAGACACAATAAAGGCTTTCATTATGGAAATGACAAACGCACAACGCCTGATCCTATCTAACCAGTACTTCCTGATGTCGCAGTTAGATCCGACACATGCCGCCAAGTACCGCCGCCTGCAAACCATTGTTGAACGTGGCTATGGCCTGCAGATGCGGGAGCTGGACAAAGACTTCGGTGAACTGTCAGAGCAGGATTGCCGCCAGGTCATCGACTTCATGGAGATGTACCACGCGATGCAGGAATCCTACAAAATGCTGGCAGGTGAAAATCAGGGCCAGGTCGACGAACGTCGTCTGCAGTTCCTGGGTTTCGATGCCGCCACCGAAGCACAACTGGTGCACTATGTCCGCTTCCTGACCGAAGAAGAAGGCCTGTATCCACAGTTTGATAAAGCCCTGCACATGTTCAACAGTCAGGTACCCATGCTGGCAAAATACCAGCGTATGCTACAAACCTGGCGTAACTGCCCGCGTCAGTACCACCTGTCAGTAACAGAAATCCAGCAGATTCAGAACGCCTGAGCCACCTCGCTCACGTTTGCTCTCTCCGCAGCCGGGCTTGTCCCGGCTGTCTGCCATTTTCCCGCTATTGATCCCTGTGCCTCACGCGACCTCCACGCTCCAAGCCTTAAACTGTGATCACAAACAATAATTTTTTCTCTTTTGAGTTGTTTTTGACCCAGGGTGAGACATAACCAACAAAAAAACCGCTAAACCTTTAATAATTCGAAACAATCAAATTCAATTCCGCTATTCTTAACGCCCGTTAACGAGTATATATACCCCAATCCCTGCAATAAGCGGTGACAACCAGCCACGCGCTGCGCCGATACACGATGAAACAGGGATATTCGTCTGTCTGCCACCTCCCGGAGCGGCTGCCCGTTTTATGATGAGATTACTGCTGTTTGTCTTTGTCTTTCTCTCGGCATCGAGTTGGGCACAACCGACCAACCAGCTGATCATTCTCACGACCTTTACCCGTGAGTCACTGCAGCCGGTTCTCGACGCTTTTCAGCAGTATTACCCCGATGTCAGTTTCAGTGTCCTGCACCGCCGGGAAACCTCCGGCCTGCACCTATTAAATCAGGACAATCACGACATCGACGTTGTCCTGTCTTCATCGCTGTCTCTGTTCTCCACGCTGGAAGAGCAACAGCGCTTGCTGCCGCTGGAAACCCTAAACTTTGATTCGACCTCCCAGCAACAACGGTTTATGCAGCACAC
The DNA here is from genome assembly GCF_028621875.1 of Photobacterium sp. GSS17. Taxonomy (NCBI): domain Bacteria; kingdom Pseudomonadati; phylum Pseudomonadota; class Gammaproteobacteria; order Vibrionales; family Vibrionaceae; genus Photobacterium; species Photobacterium sp. GSS17. The sequence goes on from NZ_CP117517.1 coordinate 2,760,678, forward strand.
CATCAACAATGTGGTGATTTTCGGTTATTCCGGGCTCGGGCTGATGTGGAATCAGGATTATCTCGATAAACACCACTTGCCCCGCCCGGAACGCTGGGAAGATCTCACCGCTCCGGAGTATTTCCGTCATCTGGTGATGAGCAGCCCGGCCCGCTCCGGCACCACGCATGTTATGGTCGAAAACCTGCTCCAGCGCTACGGCTGGAAGCGCGGCTGGCAGATCATACTGCAGATAGGCGGTAACCTGGCCGCCGTTTCGGCCCGCAGTTACGGGGTCAGTGACAGCATTACCCGCGGGCTGGCCGGGATCGGCCTGACCATCGACAGTCACGCCTTCTCCCGCCAGAAGCATTTTCCGTATATTGGCTTTACCTACCAACCGCACAGCCCGCTGCTGCCCGGCTATGTTGCGGCAGTCCGCAATACCAATCAGGCGCTGCACAGCGTGGCGCTGATCCGGTTTCTGCTGTCAGAAGAAGTCCAGAAAAAACTGGCTCAGGACACCCTGAACAAATACGCCCTGAACCAGACTCTGAGCCAGCCGCTGGACATTACCCCGATTAACCTGACGCAAATGCAGCAGCGAACCATTTTGATCAAGCTGCTGTTTGAGCAAATCGTCAATCAGCAACTGTTGCGTCTGAATCAAGCCTGGCAGCTGATTCATGAAGTCCGCTCGCTGCCGCTACTGACCATGGCGGAAACCCGCCAGCTCAATCTGGCCGTCAAACTGGCTTCAACCCCGCCGATCACCGAAAGTCAGGCCGAAGACCCGATTTTGCTGGAGGCCCTCAGCCTGAACCGTCAGGACATCAGCACCCTCCACCATATCAACCAATGGCGCCAGCTGATGACCAGCCAGCTGGATCAGGCGATAGCCATCTGCGAACAGTTAATCGCCTCGAAAGAACACAGGCAGGTGCACGATGAAAAAGCGTAACACCATAGGAAACCGCCTGATTGTATCCATCTGGTTTATGGCATTTTTGACAATCGCCGTCAGCCTGATTGCAATTGTTAACTGGGAGAGCTTTGACGACCAGATTCAGGCCATGGTGGAGAAAAACCTGCCGACCCTGCGTGCCAGTTATCAGCTGGAGCGCAATACCGCGGGTCTGCAGGCGGCCCTGAACCAGCTTGGCAATAACACCGACACCGTCCTGCATGCCGATTTAAAGCAGAACATCATTGATAAACTCGGCCGGATCAACGGGGCGATCACGCAGACCGCCGGGTTGGATATGCATTCAGATATCCGCCATGCTTATCAGGCGCTGCAACAAGATATCCAGTTTTATGCGGATCTGCTGTACGAGCGCAACACCCACCAGTTGGTGCTGGCGCAAACCGAAAACAACATCAAGTGGCTGCATCAGGATCTGATTGATGAGCTGACCCCGATCCGTCAGGAAGTGGAGTGGCAGCTTACCCGGATGCTGCCGAACGCGATCAGCAGCAGCGCGCTGAACGATGTGATGACGGAGTTCTCCCTGATCCAGGCCATTACCGTCAAAGAGAATGAGCTTCACCAGTTGGTGCAGGAGATCATCCGCCAGCGTCAGGATCGCGACATCAACAATGCGTTCTACTTCATCGGTTATAAAACCGAGGAAGTCAGCAAGATGAGCCAGCAGCTCAGCCACTACGCGTCGACAGCCTCATACCGGCAGCTCCTGCAGGAGATGATTTCGCTGGTGCAACCGGGCGGAATTCTGGAGGCCCAGCTAATCCGGGATACAGACCTGTCACGCCAGATCACCCGCTACCAAGCCAAAATTCAGCATCAGCTGAGCGATCTGGAAGCCCTGATCCTGACCATGGTGGAAACCGAAGATGCCCTGCTGAACCAGCTGAATGAGAAAACCCGGCAATCCATCACCATCAGTAATTTCATCCTGTTCGGAATGATGTTCATCACGCTGTTTTTGTCGGTGATGGTATCGGTTTATCTGGTCGGCCAAGGCATCGTGAAACGCCTCAACCTGTTGTCGCAGGATCTCTATGCCGTTGCCAGCAACCAGCACAATGCCCAGATTCAGGTCAGCGGCAATGACGAAATCGGCCTGCTGGGCGATAATCTGCGCCAGTTCTGCCGTCAGATGCAGGAAATGCAGCAAAGCAATGCCCTGAACCTCATCAACAACACTCAGGCCAGTATCATTACCTGCGACCTGAGCGGCACCATTGAGTCCGTCAACTCCAGCGCGCTCAGCCTGTTTGACGAAGTGAGCGAGCCCCAGAATAAATTCCTGTGGGAGTTGTTCAGCCCGACCATGCAGTTCCGGCTGCAGTCGCTGTTCGCCGACAACAGCCCGCTGCTGAATAACCGTGGCTGCAACCTGACCATCAAACACCCGCATGACGAAGGCAGCGCCCTGTACCTGCGGCTTGATTTCCGCCTGTTTGAACAGGGACCAACGGACAAGGTCATTATCACCATGACCGACATTACCGAGCAGGAAAATGCCGCCCGCTGGCTGGAAAAAATGGTGCGGGAAAAAACCCGCTCACTGACCAGCCGTAACCGCCAGCTGAAAGCCGAGGTGGAAGACCGGAAACGGGTCGAAGCCGATCTGCGGTCCACCCAGAATGAACTGATCCAGGCAGCGAAAATGGCGGTGGTCGGCCAGACCATGACCTCCCTCGCCCATGAGTTGAATCAACCGTTGTCGGCTATTTCCACCCATCTGTTTACCGCCAAGCTGGCGCTGGAAAAAGAGCGGTTGGACAAACTACCGCAAAGCCTCGACAAGATAGATAACCTGACCTCCCGCATGGGACAGATGATCTCGAGCCTGAAAAGTTTCTCTAAGAAACAGCCGGCCGACAGCCCGCTCAAACCGGTCAATGTTCAGGACTCGATCGCGCAGGCCATGATGATTGTGGACAGCCGGACCCGTCAGCAGCAAACCACAATTATCAACCGGATCAGCACTCCACTGGCCGGACTGGCCGATCAAGTTCAGTTCGAGCAGGTGCTGGTCAACTTGCTGGTCAACAGCTGCGATGCCGTGGCCGGTTGTGAACAACGCCAGATTGACATTTTGCCGCTTGGCATTGAAAACGGCCGGTGTCGGCTGGCCGTTACCGACAGCGGACAGGGATTCTCCGCTGAAATTATAGAAAAGCTCTTTATTCCATTTACTACTACAAAAGAGGTGGGACTGGGCCTTGGCCTGAGTATCTGCCGATCCATCATGCACCGCCTGGACGGGGATATTTTTCTCGCGTCTAACCTGTCCGGCGGGGCCATGGTCGTGTTGGAGTTAAAACATTATGACAATGAATAACGAAACCGAAATCTTAATCATTGATGATGATCAGGATGTACTTGAGTCGTACCAGCAACTGCTGGAAATGTCCGGCTACACCGTGAAAGCCATTACCGACCCGACACAAGTCACGCCTTTGCTGAATAAGGACTGGCCGGGTGTCGTGGTGACCGATATGTACATGCCCGGTATGAGTGGGATGGAGCTGATGGAGAAAGTCAAAGCACTGGATCCTGAGCTGCCAGTGATCATGATCACCGGTCATGGGGATATTCCAATGGCTGTCGATGCCCTCAAACGCGGAGCCATCGACTTTCTGCAAAAACCGCTGCAACCAGCCGAGCTGCTCGCCTTGCTCGATAAACACCTGCCACTGCGCAAGTCCAAAATTGAGCAACGCCGGGCGATGGCCCAGACCACCAGCGCTGAACTGCTGGGTGACAGCCCGCTGATGATCAAGCTGCGGGAGAAAGTGGCACAGATCGCCCTCACCAGCCGGGACGTTCTGGTCGAAGGCGAAAACGGCACCGGTCGCCATACCGTGACCCGCCTGCTGCACCGCCACAGTATGGTGTGTGACGGCCCTTATGTTACGGTGCAGGGCTCGGCGATAACCTGTACCGCAGATCTGCAGCGTGCCATGATTTCCGCCCGCGGCGGCAGCCTCAGCCTGAGTGAACCGCAGGCTATGCCGCAGGAAACCCAGCAATGGCTGTGCCGCTTCCTGCTGGAGCAAGAGCGCCTGAACAAAAAAGAAGTCCGGGTACTGGCCGTCACCGGACCGAATCCGGAAAGCCTGGTCGAGCATGACAACCTGCTGCCGGAGCTGTTTTACTTCCTAAGCCAGGTACGCTTCCAGATGCCGCCAATGCGTCAGCGGGTGTGTGATATTGCGCCGCTGTTTAAGCATTTCCTCAAGCTCAGCTGCCAGAAACTGCACAAACCGATGCCAACGCTCGACAAGGCGTATATCAATACCCTGAACCGGCATGAGTGGAACGGCAACGTGCTAGAGCTGAAAAACGTGGCAGAGCTATACGCTATCGGTATCGTGAAACTGGCGGGGCAGGATCGCACCAAACCGATCGAGCACATGAGCAGCCCACTGGACGATCTGGTCGACAATTACGAAAAACAGGTGATTGAAGATGCGCTGTACCTGTTTGCAGGACGGATCAACGATGTGTCCAACTATCTGCAGATTCCACGCAAAAAGCTGTACTTACGAATGAAAAAACACAATCTGGATAAAGCCGAGTACAAGGCCAGAGGCTGATCCCAACCAGTTTGTGTTGCCACGTCATCACCCACCCGTGGCTGTTCTGACCCAAAAGCCTAGGAAAGCTTTCCTAGGCTTTTTGCTACTTCAGCCGCCCACAGACTTAGCGGATGAATGGGCGTAACAGTGTTGGGTAAGTAACAGTATTGGGTAAAAGGTTCGCTTAAAATGCGTAACGCAGCCCGAGCATGAGTTCGTCTTCGTCGTTATCCCCGACGCCACCCTCACCTTCATCCAGCAGGTTGAACTTGTAGCTGCCAAACAGAGTGACACCGCCGATATAGCGCGCATATTCAACGCCAATGAAGTTGATATCCAGAGCGTCAATATCATCGGCCGAGAAATAGCTGTATGTCATGTTGACGTTGTTGTCACCAAAGAAGTAGCCCAGGTAAAAGTCAGCCGCATTGTAATCAGAGTCTTGAATACCTAACGATGAAATACTGCCCCCTTGGTACAAGCCCGCTAGCCAAAGACCGAGATCATTGGTGTATTTCGCACCAGCGAAAATAGCATCTGAGCGGTCGGTGTCGGAGCCATTCCCGTATGTTTCATCACTGGAAGCATAGCCGACACCCAGCTCAAGCCCGACCGGCAGACTATAGGCAAGTACCGCGCCATAGCCGTCGCTTTTTGCACTGTCGCTATCGGAATTGAAGTTGCCATCTATCTGGAAGGTCAAGCCATAATCCGTCATAAGCTCATAGCGCAGGACATTTTTCGCCCGGTCCGCTGTCGCGACGGTATATTCATTGATGTAGCCACCAAATGTTTCCGCCACGTCAGTCCAATCGGTCAAATACGTGACCGCATTCGTCTGGTGACCGTAGTATAAGTTACCCCGGCTGGTCTCAACCCCTGCGTATAAATGACGGGTATTAATTTTAACGTCATCGCTTGAGCCATCTTCCGCTTCTTTTAACTCAAATTCATACTTGCCGAAAAAGGACAAATTGCTTGATACCGCCTGCCGACCATCGACACTGAGTCGAACTCGAGATGCATCCTGATAACTACTGCTGTTGTCGGATGTTTTGTTGGCATCAGAAAAGTTAGCCCTGACCTCCACTCGACCGCCGACATTAAAGGTGGTTTCATCGTCCTGATATACCGTTGCGGCTGAAACGACCGTGGTTGAAAAAGAGCATGCCACTGCTATAGCGATTTTTTTTTTCATCTGTAGATATCCTATCTTTGTTAGTCAGATACAACCTGTTGTCAATAAAATCCTCGCTGACATAAAACAGACTTGTCTTAATTAACTTAGGTGGCACACAAAAACTTTACAAAATAATATTTTTTTACTTGTGGAATTTTCGGCCATTGACGCTCAACCGCCTTCCTGAGCCCTGTTTCCGAACATTACGTACGCCCTAATTTAGTGCAATAAAGCATTGGCGTTGCCTACCTCGATGGTGGCGCCCAGAAAGCCTGTTGCACCAGCAAGACGGTCGGGCGCACTCGGTTTACTTGCAGCTTGCCGGAGCAGACGTTTACAATGCCCGCAAATTCAACTGACCGTGTGATCCCATGCCGTACCAATGCCCTCTCTGCCACCAGCCACTCAGCCAGCAAGACAAAACCTGGAAATGTGCCAACAACCACCAGTTTGATGAGGCCAAAGAAGGGTATGTCAACCTCATGCCGGTTCATCACAAAAGCTCGAAAAACCCGGGCGATAACAAAGAAATGATGCAGGCACGCCGCGCATTTCTGGAAGCCGGTCATTATGATCCGCTGCGGGCTAAGGTGGTGGAAAAACTGGCGACCCTGCTACCGGAAGAGGCGGAGCAACTGCTGGATATTGGTTGTGGTGAGGGTTACTACACGTCCGGCATTGCTGACGGTCTGACACAAAACCATACGCATTCTCCGTCACTGACAGTTCATGGCCTCGACATCTCGAAGGTAGCCGTGCGTTATGCAGCAAAACGCTACAAGCAATGCCACTTTTGCGTGGCTTCCAGCCACCGCCTGCCATTTGCCGATCAGTCGCTGGATGGGGTGATCCGCATTTATGCACCCTGCAAGCCGGAAGAGCTGAAACGAACCATCCGCCCGGCCGGTATTCTGGTCACGGTCACACCGGCCGCACGTCATTTGTACCAGCTCAAAGAGCTGATTTATAACGACGTCCGTCTGCATGATATGACTCCGGAAACCCTTGACGGCTTCTCCCTGATTGACGATACCCAGCTCCATTACACCCTGACATTGAGCGGAGCAGAAGCAACGGCACTGATGCAAATGACACCGTTTGCCTGGAAAACCAGCGAAGCAGTCTGGCAACAACTGGCTGACAGTGAGACGTTTGACTGTGAAGCCGATTTTGCGATTCGGGTGTACCACCGAAACGAAGATGACGCGCCAGAATGCCTGTCGAAGTCTCAGCCAGAAACCTAACCGTCAGTTGCTTCCCTTTGTCGCTGAACAGCCGCAATTTACAACCACAATAAACGCCATCAATTGATAGTGGTTATCAATAACATTTGATAACCACTATCAACTCATCTAATATCTCACGCCAGATTTTCGGATTTCTCATACACTTAACCCTGTTAAGTGTTGCTAACCAGTGTGATTATTTCTCATGAAAAAATGGCTTTCACTTGGTCTGGCCGGACTGCTGGCCGGTTGTGCCGCTCAATCTGAGCCGGACACCGCCTTTACCCCAGCCCCGACCATGTACGACTTCACCATCCAGTCCCCGGACGGCTCCCCGATGACATTGTCAGCGCTGACATCGGCGTTACGCGATGCCGATATTGTTCTGGTGGGAGAATGGCACGGCCACCCGGCATCGCATCTGATGCAAGCGCAGTTAATGGCGGCCCTGTATAGCCAGAAGCCGAAGCTGGCCCTGTCGATGGAGCAGTTCACCCGCGACAAACAAGCCGTGGTTGATCAATACCTGGCAGGCAAAATCGGCGAGAAAACCCTGATGAACGAGGGCAATGCCTGGCCCAACTACGAAAGTGATTATCGTCCGTTAGTGGAATTCGCCAAAACCCATCAGCTGGATGTGATCGCGGCGAATGCTCCGAAAAGCATCGTGCGCTGCATCGGCCAGCAAGGCCCCGCCTATCTCTCCCTGCTACCGGCAGAGGAACGCCAGTGGGTCGCACAGTCTCTGACCCTGAACGATGATGCCTACCGCCAAACCTTCAATGCCTCAATGCACCACGGCGATGAGGCCAAGACCAGCCGCCAGTTTGCCGCGCAAACCGCGTGGGATGACACAATGGCAGAAAGCATGGTGAGCTACCTCACCCGCCATCCCGGCACCCAAATCATCCATACCGCTGGACGTTTCCATGTGGCCGAAGGGCTGGGCACCGCATCACGCATTCTGGCACGTAACCCGAATCTGAAGGTCATGATGGTCACGCCAGTCACTACGGAATCGCCACTGGCAGAAGGCGCGCCAGACTACACGTTCACGGTCATGCCTCTGCCGCCGGGTTACGTGGATGAGGCCAAAATGATGGCAGCGATGAAGACAATCCACAGCCGCAACCTGTCATTACAGTGCTATTCGCCTAATTCGCAATGAGGGATTAACGCGTTATCTGTGGTCAATACGTTTTCTCAGTTCAATACGTTCTCATAAATTAATAATGGGTGAGTGCCTGCACTGAAAACGGTGTTCCTGAGCCATACCGGTTTGACCCTTCAACCTGACGCCTCACCCTGACGTAACATACTGATTCCCCCTTCTGGTCTGAACGATTTCATTCGGCCAGAAGAGGGAGAATCCCACCAGAGAATGCGCCGGTAGCCCGGGTAGCCTGCCTTTTGCAGCCAATTATGCTGTATCTGTAATTAATGGTATGACGAAATATCCACCCGGTTAGCGCGGTGTATTGCCCTGTCATCCTCTAGCAGAAACACTGCTTTGGCGCACAATTCCTGTGCCACCAATAAAAATACCAAATAAGAATGCAAGGCTATTTTTTACACAATAAACCTTACACTAATATGGATACCCTCAGTATCACCATGTAATCCCCTACCCAATCCACCACCTGCCAGCACGAACCACCACCACCATGTTGCAACCTTGTTAAAATTCTTATGTTCTTTTATAGCCCGTTGCGCTAAAACTTTATGCCAAGAGGGATTCGCACCGGATGCGAATCGACCCCAGACAGCCGCGCAGTCAACCTCCGATTGCTGATTTAGCGCTGTCAGACCTCAGTACTATTACTACAGGGAGCGTGTTCAGATATGGTATTCAAGAGCAAACAACTACTTACTGCTGCCGCAGTGGCAGCGTCACTGGCACTGTCTTCACCGGCAGTCCTCGCTGATGTGGCCAAAGTCGCTGTCTCTCAGATTGTAGAGCACCCGGCATTGGATGCGGCCCGTAACGGTCTGCTTGATGGCCTGAAGCAAAAAGGCTACGTCGAAGGGGAAAACCTGGAGTTTACGTATCAGACTGCTCAAGGTAATCCGGCCATTGCAGTTCAGATCGCCAAACAGTTTGTTGGTGAAAATCCGGATGTTCTGGTCGGCATTGCAACACCAACGGCTCAGGCGCTGGCGGCGTCGACCCGCTCTATTCCTATCGTCTTTACTGCCGTAACCGACCCGGTCGGCGCGAAGCTGGTCAGCAATCCGGATAAACCCAACCGCAACGTGACTGGCCTGTCTGACCTGTCTCCGGTCGCCCAGCATATTGAGCTGATGCAGGAGCTGCTGCCTGGCATGAAGAGCGTGGGCGTGATCTTCAACCCGGGTGAAGCTAATGCCGTAGCACTGGTCGAACTGCTTCGTAACGCGGCGAAAGAACGTGGGCTGATGGTCGTAGAAGGCACGGCACTAAAGAGCGCCGATGTTCAGGCTGCCGCACAGATTGTTGCCGCCAAAGCTGACGTGATTTACGCGCCAACCGACAATACCGTCGCCAGTGCTATTGATGGTCTGGTCAATGCGGGTAACCAGAACAATACCCCGGTTATTGGGGCATCGACCACCTACATTGAAAGCGGTGCGCTGGCAGCACTGGGCTTTGACTACTACCAGGTAGGCATCCAGACCGCCGACTACGTTGACGCTATCCTTAAAGGTAAAAAAGTGTCTGAGTTACCGGTCAAAGTGGCGCGTGGCTCCGACTTAGCGCTAAACCAAAAAGCGGCAGACAAACTGGGCATCACCTTCCCGGCGTCAGTCCTGGAACGTGCGACGTCAGTTGCGAAATAAACCATTTTGCGTGACCGACGCAGTCCGGCACTGAGTGACCTTTCACCATGACATGACACAGCCGTGATATCACACGGCTGTGTCCTGACCCATTCACCGTCAGGACAAGAGGCTGGGACACGCGGCAGCGCTCGCGGGCGCTGTCTGTCTCCCCTGCTATCTGACAGTGTTAGGTTTGCCGACTTCGTTACACGCCATTCCCTGCAAGACAAAAGACAAGGAGAATTGGGATGTCTTTCTTTGCCTTTCTCGGCACCCTGGAAATCGGGCTGGTTTACGGCCTGGTGGCGCTCGGGGTCTACCTTACTTTCCGCGTATTGGATTTTCCGGATCTGACCGTGGATGGCAGTTTCCCTATGGGGGCCGCCGTTGCCGCAACTGCAATTGTGGCCGGTGTCAACCCTTGGGTTGCGACCCTGCTGGCTATTATGGCCGGTGGTCTGTGTGGCCTGGTGACGGCATTTCTCGCCGTGCGCTGCGGGATCCTCCATTTGCTGGCGAGTATCCTGACAATGATCGCCGCCTTTTCGATCAACATCCGTATCATGGGTCGCCCTAACATCGCGCTGCTGGGTGAAGATACCATTTTCACTCCGTTTGAAACGCTGGCGTTTGATGCCGGCATGGACGGTAGCGTATTCCGTCTTGTGGTTGTGCTGCTGCTGGTGATACTCAGTGGCTGGTTCATCACCCGCTTGCTGGCCAGTGATTTCGGTTTGGGCCTGCGCGCGACCGGGGTCAACAGCCGCATGGTGCGTGCTCAGGGCGGTAACACCGCACTGTACACCTACTTCGGTCTGGCACTGTCCAATGGCCTGGTGGGTTTCTCCGGTGCCCTGTTTGCCCAGACTAACAGCTTTGCTGACGTCACATCTGGGGTCGGCACCATTGTGGTGGGTCTGGCGGCGGTGATCCTGGGGCAAACCCTGATTCCGGGACGCAAAATCTGGGTCGCGGTTGTCGCCGTGATTCTGGGGTCAATCCTGTACCGTCTGGCGGTTGCCTTTGCCCTGAGTAGCGGCATGTTCGGCCTGCAGGCGTCGGATCTCAACCTGATCACGGCTCTGCTGGTAGCGGTTGCTCTTATCGCACCTCGCATGAAAACCCAGTTGAAACGTGGCGGAAAAAAGAAGTCTTCCGTCGCCGCTAAGAAAATGGCCTGAGTGGGATAAGGATGTACCATGATTGAGCTAAACGATATTCGCGTGACCTTCAACGAAGGCACCATTTTGGAAAATCAGGCCCTGAAAGGCGTCAACCTGACCGTCCCGGAAAAACAATTTGTGACGGTCATTGGCTCCAACGGTGCGGGCAAGTCAACCCTGCTGGGTGCCGTCAGCGGTGAAACCCCGATGGTTGGCGGTCAGGTGCTGATCAACAACATCGACGTAACCCGTCAGTCGGTGCATGAACGCGCCCAGTATGCCGCCCGGGTATTTCAGGACCCGCTGGCCGGGACCTGTGGGGCCCTGACCATCGAAGAAAACATGGCGCTAGCCTACAAGCGGGGCGGAAAGCGCAGCTGGAAGCTGGCTTTGTCCTCCAAGCGCCGTAAGTTGTTCCAGGAGCGGATCAGCATTCTTGGGCTGGGTCTGGAAGATCGCCTCGGCGACAGCATCGGGCTGCTGTCCGGTGGTCAACGTCAGGCGGTCAGTCTGGTGATGGCCACACTGGCCGACAGTAAACTGCTACTGCTCGACGAGCACACCGCTGCGCTGGATCCGCGCATGGCTGCTTTCGTCCTGGCGCTGACCAAAAAGGTGGTGGAAGAATTCGACCTCACCGTCATGATGGTCACCCACTCGATGAAAGATGCCCTGGCCTACGGCGATCGCACGGTGATGCTGCATCAGGGACAAATTGTTCTCGATGTGGAAGGTGAAGAGCGGGCCAATATGGACGTGAAACACCTGCTGGAAATGTTCAGCAAAGTGCGTGGGGAAGAGCTGGCCGACGACAGTTTGCTGCTGAGCTAAGCCCCAAAGCACTCGGTACGCACGCGGTATTCGCGACGGCGGCAGAATTAAAGTAAAATACTGACTGAGCCCGGCATGGTCCGGGCCTTTTATTTTAGGAATACGATGAAAAAGACATTTGCTTTAACTCACCCGAAGAAAGCGGTTCCACGTGTTGTAGAAGCCGTAAAGTATGAGATCAAAAAATACCTGAAGCGTGAGCGCAACAAACGCTTGCCGGAAGGTGTTGACTACTGGGATTTTGACTGCCGTTTCGGCCATACCGAGCAGGAAGCAAAGGTTATTCATGTCAAAGAAATCAACAAAAATCTGGACGAAGCCGAAGCTCTGGCTCTAACGTCTTGTTATGTTGAGATCCTGGCAAAACCAGGTGTTCGCAATAAGAAAGTCGTTTCCGACCTTGACGAAACTGAAGAATAAGGCAGCCAGCACAGCGCCTGATTCATCAAAAGCTCGTCCAAAAAAAGTAGCCAGGCGGCTACTTTTTTTATTGGGCTCTGTCTGTTGTATATGACTCTTTCAGTGCCAGCCCCCCTGTCGGCACGTCAAAAACCGGCGCTCAAAACCAGCGTTCAAGGGCCCCTTTGTCGAGCTGCTTAAACGCGCGATCGAGCACCTGAGCCAGTTCGAGATAACGCGGCTGAGATTTAGGCGGTTGCAATGCATACCCCTCGCTGACAATTTTGTCGTAAATTTCGCGATACCAGCCGGCTAAAGAAGGCGGCAACACCGTCCGGCTGCGCTTACCCAGCCACCACAGCCCCTGCAATGGCATACTCAGAGCAAACAAAGCCACCGCAATGGCCTGCGGCAGGGCCTGATAGTTATTGAAGGCCATCTGACTCAACACACTCATTACCGCAACAGCCGGCATTACCCGCATCGCAAAACGGGTTGCCTTGATGTAACGCTGCTCCGGAAACAGGATGGCCAGCTCTTTGCGTATCGGCCAGACCGCCATGTAATCCTGACCATGGCGAAACGCCCGCCAGATAGAATTTTGTTGACTCATAAATCACCAAACTTCAAAAAAAACAGTAAAACTTAAACTGTACGGATAACAAACTTGATTCAAATTAAATTTTTCTAAAAATCTTTTTGTTATATTGCGTAACAATCGCTATCCTAGGCACGCCTACTTTTCATTGTTGCCTGTAATCTCTGTTCTGGCAACTAGAGGCACCCCCATGGATGGCCCCAGGAGCTGATTTACACGCTTCCTACATAATACGGACATAACTCGATTTTGACCCTGATGAGACCGACTATCGAAAAGTCGTCTATCCTATGGGTAATTTTTATACGGTTGAATATCAACTTTCAGACAGATTATAGGTAGTCACTCATGTCTAAGCTGGTTTTAGTACTTAACTGCGGTAGTTCTTCTCTAAAGTTCGCTGTTGTTGACGCGGTATCTGGTGAAGAGCACCTGACAGGTCTTGCAGAATGTCTGCACCTTCCTGAAGCTCGTATCAAGTGGAAACTTGACGGTAAGCACGAAGCACAACTGGGCGAAGGCGCTGCGCACGAAGAAGCGCTGGCATTCATGGTAGATACTATCCTTGCATCTAAGCCTGAACTAGCAGAAAACCTGAAAGCTATCGGTCACCGCGTAGTACACGGTGGCGAGAAGTTCACTCAGTCAGTATTGATCTGTGAAGACGTACTGAAAGGTATCGAAGAGTGTTCTACTCTGGCTCCGCTGCACAACCCAGCGCACATCATCGGTATCAAAGCGGCACAAAAATCTTTCCCAAGCCTGAAGAACGTAGCGGTATTTGACACTGCGTTCCACCAGACTATGCCAGAAGAATCGTACCTGTACGCACTGCCATACAACCTGTACAAAGAACACGGTATCCGTCGTTACGGCATGCACGGTACTTCTCACCTGTTCATCACTCGCGAAACTGCGAAACTGCTGAACAAGCCAGAAGAAGAACTGAACATCATCAACTGCCACCTGGGTAACGGTGCGTCTGTTTGTGCAATCAAGAACGGTAAGTCTGTAGATACATCTATGGGTCTGACTCCGCTTGAAGGTCTGGTAATGGGTACTCGTTGTGGTGACATCGACCCTGCAATCATCTTCCACCTGCACGACACACTGGGCTACTCTGTTGAGAAAATCAACACGATGCTGACTAAAGAGTCTGGCCTGCTGGGTCTGACTGAAGTGACTTCTGACTGCCGTTTTGTTGAAGACAACTACGGTCAGAAAGAAGAAGCAACGCGTGCAATGGACGTGTTCTGCCACCGTCTGGCGAAATACGTTGCTGGTTACACTGCAACTCTGGAAGGCCGTCTGGACGCAATCACTTTCACCGGTGGTATCGGTGAAAACTCTGCACCAATCCGTGAGATGGTTCTGAACCGTCTGGCTATCCTGGGTGTAGAAGTAGACAGCGAAGCTAACCTGAAAGCTCGCTTCGGTGGTGAAGGTGTGATCACTACTGCAAACAGCCGTGTTCCTGCAATGGTTGTTTCTACTAACGAAGAACTTGTTATCGCTGAAGATACAGCTCGTCTGGCTGACATCTAATCCGCGACATGAGTCTGAAGACGGCTGGCCTGGGCCGGCCGTTTTCACATAACCAGTCTGCCCCGGCAACGTGCCACAGACTGAGTTATCCGCTTTTTGAGGTGCTGTCCAATACCGGTGATTCATCGTTATTGAACAGCACAGTTGTTTCCTGAATAGTTGAGGAATCTATAGTGTCCCGTACTATCATGCTTGTTCCGGTTGGCGCCGGAGTTGGTCTGACCAGCGTTAGCCTGGGTGTGCTTCGTGCCATGGAACGCAAAGGTGTTCGCGTTTCTTTCTTCAAGCCTATCGCGCAGCCTCGTCACGGCGGTGAGCAGCCAGATCTGACAACCACTATCATCACTGCAAACAGCGACATGAAAGTGGCTGAGCCGTTCTCAATGGCTAGCGCTGAAGAGCTGATCCGTAACGATCAGAGCGACGTGCTGCTGGAAGACATCGTTGCTCGTTTCAAAGAAGCGACTGCCGGTGCTGAAGTTACCCTGATCGAAGGTCTGGTTCCAACTCGCAAGCATCCGTTCGCGAACCAAATCAACTTCGAAATGGCAAAGACACTGGACGCGGAAATCGTGTTCGTTGTTGCACCAGGTACTGACAACCCTTCTCAGCTGAAAGAGCGTATCGAAGTTGCATGCTCTAACTTCGGCGGCATCAAGAACAAGCAAATCGCTGGTGTTATCGTTAACAAACTGAACGCACCGGTTGACGCTGAAGGCCGTACTCGTCCTGATCTGTCTGAAATTTTTGATGATGCAGAAGCAACTGTACCTTCTCACGTAGAAGTGATGCAGGTGTTCAACTCAAGCCCAATCCGCGTACTGGGTTGTGCGCCTTGGAGTGCTGAGCTGATCGCTACGCGTGCCACTGACATCGCGAAGCACCTGAACGCTGAAATCGTTAACCCGGGTGAAATCAAAACTCGCCGCATCAAGAGCATCACGTTCTGTGCACGCTCTATCCCGAACATGGTTGAGCACTTCCGCCCAGGCTCTCTGCTGGTAACTTCAGCAGACCGTCCTGACGTTATCGTGGCAGCGTGTCTGGCAGCGATGAACGGCGTGGAAATCGGTGCCCTGCTGCTGACTGGCGGCTATGAACTGCCTAAAGCTGTGATGGATCTGTGTAAGCGTGCATTTGACACTGGCCTGCCAGTGATGACAGCACAAGGTAACACTTGGCAAACATCTCTGAACCTGCAGAGCTTCAGCCTGGAAGTACCAGCAGACGACAAAGAGCGCGTTGAACTGATTAACGAATACATGGCTAGCCACATCGACGGCCAGTGGATTGAATCTCTGTCTGAAGGTTCAACTCGCGAGCGTCGCCTGAGCCCGCCAGCATTCCGTTACCAGCTGACTGAATTTGCCCGTGCCGCGGCTAAGCGCGTTGTACTGCCTGAAGGTGACGAGCCACGTACCGTTAAAGCAGCAGCTATCTGTGCTGAACGCGGTATCGCGGAATGTGTGCTGCTGGGTAACCCGGCTGAAATCAAGCGTGTTGCAGAACAACAAGGCGTTGTTCTGGGTGCTGGCGTTGAAATCATCGACCCTGAAGTGGTACGTGAGCAATACGTAGCACGTCTGGTTGAGCTGCGTAAGAACAAAGGTATGACTGAAGTGGTTGCGCGTGAGCAACTGCAAGACACAGTGGTACTGGGTACTATGATGCTTGAGCGTGACGAAGTTGACGGTCTGGTATCTGGTGCGGTTCACACGACGGCAAACACTATCCGTCCACCGCTACAGCTGATCAAAACGGCACCGGGTGCATCTCTGGTGTCTTCTGTGTTCTTCATGCTGCTGCCTGACCAGGTTCTGGTTTATGGTGACTGTGCGATCAACCCGGATCCAACGTCTGAGCAACTGGCGGAAATCGCTATCCAGTCTGCTGACTCTGCAAAAGCGTTCGGTATCGAGCCTCGCGTTGCAATGATCTCTTACTCTACTGGTACATCTGGTCAGGGTGCAGACGTTGAGAAAGTACGTGAAGCGACTCGCATCGCTCAGGAAAAACGTCCTGACCTAGTGATCGACGGTCCTCTGCAGTACGACGCAGCTATCATGGAAAACGTTGCCGCTTCTAAAGCACCGAACTCTCCGGTAGCGGGTAAAGCGACAGTATTCGTATTCCCTGACCTGAACACAGGTAACACCACTTACAAAGCGGTACAGCGTTCTGCTGACCTGGTTTCTATCGGTCCAATGCTGCAAGGCATGCGTAAGCCTGTAAACGACCTGTCTCGTGGCGCACTGGTTGACGACATCGTCTACACCGTTGCACTGACAGCGATTCAGGCGAAACAAGCTGAAGATGCTAAAGCCTAATCACAGTACCTATCGGCCTACTGCCGGTTAGTCTGAATGATGAAACGCCCCTGCCAATGCCGGGGCGTTTTTTTATGCTACGGCACTCATCGGTACTATTTTCCACCAAAAAACAACATCTATCTTTTTAGATTTGATCAGCCAGTAAACAGAAAAGCCACATTACACGCTGCAACCATGAAAACCGCAAAAGTTTGCGATATTCCTCACTTTTACAATTCCTCCGCGGTGCGTCCGCCTCAATGCTAACCATAGCCCCCACCCCATGCCATAACTGAACAATAACCTTGGCCCACCCGGTTTCGACAGATGGAGGAAACATGAAGCTGGCTCAACTGAATATCGCCAAAGCCCGGTATCCGCTGGATTCCCTTGAACTCAAGGATTTTGTCGATAACCTTGATACCATTAATCGCCTTGCCGAACGCAGCGATGGCTTTATCTGGCGACTTAAAGATGATTCCGGTGATGCGACGTCCATTAAGGCATTCAGCGACCCCGATATGCTCGTCAATATGTCGGTCTGGGAATCCGTCGATGCGCTCAAAGACTTCATGTTCCGGACACACCATCGGGATTTCATGCGACGTAAGAGCGAATGGTTTTATCCTCTGACCGAGGATACGTATGTGTTGTGGTGGGTGCCGGACGGCTATATTCCGACAGTCGAGGAAGCCAAATCCCGCTTACTGTACTTACGCCAGCATGCTGACTCGCCGCATGCTTTTACCTTCAGGCGCCCCTTTCCATGTCGCTAAGCCTGCCGGTTACAAAAAAAAGCCGCTGGGGGTTTCCGCAGCGGCAAAGGTTAGACTCAATACAAGCAAGAGATATCTGACTCACAAAGGGTAAGTCAGCAATGTAGAACACGGTTGTTTACCCGCGGCATCACGCCATCAGTTGTCGTGACCACGCAGGTAAATAATCCAGTAACCCATCCCGACAAAGACTCCCCCACCGATAATGTTACCGATGGTCACTGGGATCAGGTTATTAATGAAAAAGTTGCTGAACGTCAGATCGGCAAAGTCGGCCGGATTCATTCCGGTCATTTGCCAGAATTCAGGGCTGGCCAAATGCTTGATACCAATCGCCATCGGCACCTGAAACATGTTGGCAATGCAGTGCTCAAAACCGGATGAGACAAACATCGCCACCGGCAGGATCATAACCAGAATCTTATCAGTCAGCGTACGGCCGCTGAACGTCATCCAGACCGCGACGCACACCAGCACGTTACACATAACGCCCAGCGCAACGGCCTGCCAGAAATCATGATGCAGCTTATGCTGGGCAATATGCATGGCATTGATCCCCAGTTCGCCGTTTGCTGACATGTACTGCTTGGTCATCAGCATGATCACCACCAGCAGCAGAGCGCCAATCAGGTTGCCGACGTAAACGACCCCCCAGTTGAGCCACAGGCTTTTCCAGCTAATCTTACCGCTCGCCCTCGCGACCAGCGTCAGCACCGAGCTGGTAAACAGCTCTCCACCGGTGATCACAACCAGGATCAACCCCAGACTAAAAGCCAGCCCGCCCACGAACCGCGACATCCCCCACGGCATGTCACCGGCACCAGTGGTCACGACGGTATAAAAGACAAAGGCAATCCCGATATGCATCCCGGCCGTAATAGCCAGCAGAAGCGATTTCACAGGGTCTTTGGTTGCCTTGCCGACCCCGATTTCCGCAGCTCGTTCCGCCATCTGAGGCGGTAACAGCGCATCAAACTGATTTTGATACATGGTGATGAGCACCTGACACAATTTGTAACACATATAAAAAGGTGAGGCGCGATATTGAACCGAATGCATCGAAAGTTCAAGCACTCAGATCAACAAAAACTCGAAATATACGAACAGATATTTCGGATATCCCGAATCAACAGAAAATGTAAACATCCGGGAACAATTCCTTGACCAGATCCTCTCAAACCATCAATCTTGCAATCACACGCATAAATATTAAGCCACATTTAGTTTTGCCGATTCCGCTCTCCTGTCGGACTATGCCCCGCTGTCACCTGCGTGAGGCCGTAGTAGATTCCGATGGTAAAAGCCGCTAAGGTGAATGTTTTTGCAGGACGCAGGCGAAACCTTCCACGATGGATTTTCTGAGCTCAATGGGCCTTTTTATCGGCTCGCTTTTATCAAACACACTCGCTTCCCTGTCCGGCGGCGGGGCCGGACTCATACAATTTCCGCTGCTGATCTTTCTCGGGCTACCTTTTGCCATTGCACTGGCTACCCATAAAGTTGCCAGCGTGGCCCTGGGACTTGGAGCGGCCCTCAAACATGTGCGGGCCGGCACGCTCGACTGGACCTTAACGATTTATGTCATTCTGGCCGGGATGGTCGGGGTCATTGCCGGTGCCAACCTGATCCTGTTTATCCCGGGCAGAGTGGCAGAAGCGCTGCTTGGCGCGCTCATTCTCGGGCTGGGGATCTACTCGCTGACGAAATCATCTCTCGGGCAGGACACCCAGCCACGCCACCGGGATCTGGCTGGCATGGTGATCGGCGGCATCGGACTGGCGGCGATTGGGGTGTTGAATGGCTCCTTGACTGCGGGCACAGGGCTATTTGTCACCCTGTTTCTGATCCGTTGGTTCGGTTTTGATTACAAGCAGGCCGTCGCCCTGACACTGGTCAGTGTCGGATTGTTCTGGAATGGAATCGGGGCGGTTACCATGTATGTGGCAGGGGCCGAGATATACTGGCCGTGGATTCCGGTTCTACTGGCCGGCTCGCTGCTGGGAGGGTATCTGGGAGCTCATCTGGCAACCCAGAAAAGTAACCGGCTGATCAAACGATGCTTTGAGGTACTGACGTTCCTGATTGGCTTCAAGTTGCTACTGGGGATGTAAGGCAGCGCAATCTGAAGCGGGTTAAATGAAAGGTGCGGTATGATTAGCACTAATTGGAACAATGCTATTTGAAACGGCACTGTTTGAAACGGTTCCCTGCAAAGCGGCATCTTCTCATCTTCTGAGAGACACGGTTTGAGGGGCGCTGTCTAAGCAGATATATCGCGCCACAAACAGGTTTAAGCCAACTTGCAAGGATTATCCAAAAACAAACAGGCAGCCTGAGCAGCCTGTTTCCGTTTTTCGCATCACCCCAGCAAGTACCACCTTCGCAAGCATCATTTTCACTACACTGACCTTCTTCACAACACGGAGCTTCTTCACAAGAATGGCCTTCGCCATTGCGGCGAACTGTGCGCGACAACGCAAAACAGCGCAAGACGGTACATTAGGCTAGTTCGGTTTAGGGAGTGACGAACTTAACGCAGCTCGACCTGGCAAATCACCTCGCCTTCGAACGTTACCACTTTCAGCGTGTTATCTTCCAGCAGACCGTAACTGGCCTGATGCTCACCACGAGGAATGGTAATGGAGCCAGGGTTGAAGAGATACAGCGCCCCGCGTTGCTCCGCAACCGGCAAATGGGTATGCCCGGATACAATCACATCGCCGTCGCGCAGACGCGGATGCTTGTCGCCGTTGTACAGGTGGCCGTGGGTCAGAAACAGCCGACGGCCATTTGGCAGTAACACCAGGTTGTAATCGGCCATCATCGGGAAATCCAGCAGCATTTGATCAACGTCGCTGTCGCAATTGCCGCGAACAGCCGTAATACGCTCTGCGTACTGGTTCAGCATCTCAGCCACTTCGGTCGGGGCATAACCCGCTGGCAACGGGTTACGTGGGCCGTGGTTCAGCACATCCCCCAGCAAAATAAAATGCTCGGCACCGCTTTGTTCAAAAGCAGTCAGGGCACGACGCATGCTGTCAGCACAGCCGTGAATATCGGAGGCAAAAAAGAGTTTCATGCCATGTATCTTCTTTTTTGGAACAGGTAGCCAGATCCTACACCTTGCCACCCGGGAATGCCATGACTCACCACCAAGACACGCCAGTCATGTCACGGCGGCTACTCTTCCCGCAGCATGCCGTTCAGAACAATATTGTTATAACTGACCATACCGCGGATTTCGCCGTCTTCGATCACCGGGGCCCGGCTGATGCCAAACCGTTCGAACAAGCGGGCACAATAGCGCACATCCATATCGGCACTGACCGACAGCGCCGGTTTGGTCATGATCTCATACACATTCGTGCGCTCCGGTGAGCGATCCAGCGCCAGCACTTTTTTGGCGATGTCATTCATCAGCACAATACCGTATTCATCATCTTCATGCCGCTTATCGACAATCAGCGCTTTGATTTGCCGGCGCTTGGCAATCCTGATGGCTTCTGCCACGGTGGTCACCCCTTCAACCATGGCATAAGTGTTCATCATGACATCCCTTACCCGTACGACCTTGTCATTACTCATAGTTTTTCCTCCACCACTTTGGTCAATGTCCGCACCTGGTGGGCGACCCCTACGGCATCTTCCACATCCAGCTGAACGGCGATCCCCTGTCCCGATTCGGTATCAAAATCGCCCGCCTCTTCGATTGTCTCCAGTATGGTACGCGCCAGATGCTCCTCCACCACAAACAGGATCACATCCCGCTGTACATCCAACCCCAGTCCCAGAAAGGTTTTCTTCTGGAACAGCCCTTCACCACGGGCATTGTTAATCACCGTCGCGCCGGTTGCTCCCGCCTTTCGGGCGGCATCCAGCACGGCGTCCGTTTTCGTGTCTTCCACGAAGGCAATCAACAGCTTAAAGCGCATCTTTTTGTCTCCTTGCAGAGTGCCATTGCGACAGCTGGGCATAGCCCATCACGGTAATCATCGGAAATAAGCTGGCAAACGCGATCAGCCCAAACCCGTCCAGCATCGGGTTGCGCCCCGGAACGGTCGATGCCAGTCCCAGCCCCAGCGCCGTCACTATCGGCACTGTCACGGTCGATGTTGTGACGCCGCCGGAATCATAAGCCAGCGGCACAATCGCTTTCGGGGCAAAGTGCGTCTGGATCACGACCACTACGTACCCGGTCAGGATGTAATAATGCAACGGATCGCCTGCGACAATCCGGTAACTGCCCAGCGAAATCCCCAGCGACACCCCCAGTGCCACGGCCACTCGCAAACCGGTCACGCTGATGGTGTCCCCCGAGACCTGATTGGCTTTAATCGCAACGGCAATCAGGGATGGCTCCGCGATTGTGGTACTAAAGCCGATGGCAGCGGCAAACAGGTACACCCAGTAGTAATCCTGCCAATGAACAGTCGCGGGCACACTCTCCCCGGCACCAAACAGAAAATCCAGAGCCGTGAGTTGCCGGGCCATCGATTCCCCGAGCGGAAACAACGCCAGCTCCAATCCCATGAGAAACAGCGACAGCCCCAGAATCACATACACAAAACCCAGCCCCACCCGCGGCCAGTTCGCGACCGGTCGCCGCAATACCGCCAGCTGAAAACCAAAAATAATAATGCCAATCGGGAGTACATCCCGCAGGGTGGATAGCAGCGTTTCAAAGAAGTGGATGCTCAGGGCTGTGGTTTCCGTCATGACTTTCTTCGGCTCCCGTTAGTGCACCCACATGCCATAGGCCATGACAAAAATCATCGGGGTCAGCGAAGCGAAGGCAATCAGGCCAAACCCGTCAACCATCGGGTTGCGTCCCTTGATGGACGAAGCTAACCCCACCCCGAGCGCGGTCACCAGCGGCACGGTAATCGTCGACGTCGTGACTCCGCCGGAGTCATAGGCCACTCCGACAATGCTGGGCGGGGCAAACCAGGTCATAATCATCACCAGAATGTACCCGCCGATAATCACCCTATGAATCGGCCAGCCTTTAAGGATACGGATCACCCCCAGCATGATGGCAAGACCCACAGACACCGCCACTGTCAGCCTCAGTCCGGTTGCGTAATCTTCCCGGGCCTGTGCACCATCCTGTAAGATTCCGGCCTCAGAGGCCACATTAGCCGCTTCCGAGGCTACTGCCGTCAGTGCCGGTTCAGCGATCGTGGTGCCGAATCCCAGACAAAATGAAAACACCATCAGCCACACCAGGCTACCTTTGCTCGCAAAGGCTCTGGCCATCGATTCACCAATCGGGAACAGCCCCATTTCGAGTCCCAGCACGAACAGCGTCAGACCGATGACCACAAATCCCAACCCAAGCAAAATTGAGCCAAGGTGCGGCAATGGCTGCTGTAACACGACGAGCTGAAAAAACGCGACCACCAGAACTATCGGCATCAGATCTCGCAAACTGGCAAGCAGGGACTTCATTAACACCCACAATGCTGACATTCCCCCTCCCTGAACCAACCGCCCGCGGTCACCGATCTTTCTGGCGTTAAACATAGCCATACAAAAAACACTGCTATCAATTAACAGTAATCCGCCGGTTACAAATTGACACAACTTTTTTGCCGTCACGAGAACTGACCCACATTCCTGATGTGGAGAACGAACGGTGACAGATAGTGTCGCAACCTATTGGTTTGGATATACTTGTAGAGGACAGTCTATGGGCGAGGTTTGAGAGGATGCCATGAAGATATTCATTACCGGCGGAACCGGGTTTATTGGCTCGGCACTGATTAGTGAACTGCGCGATTGCCGCATTACGGTTTTAAGCCGCGACCCCGCCCGAGCCAGTGAACAATTGGGTAGCCATGTTCAGGCGATCGGCGATTTGGATCAACTGGCATCCTTCGACAGTTATGATGCCGTCATCAACCTGGCCGGTGAACCCATCATCAATAAACGCTGGACACCCCGACAAAAAGCACTGATCTGTGAAAGCCGCTGGCAAATCACCCGGCAATTGGTCGCAAAAATACAGGCCAGTGCGCAGCCACCTCATACTTTTATCAGCGGTTCCGCCGTGGGCATTTACGGCGATCAGCACGATACCGTCATTGACGAACATTTTGACATCCCGGCTCACGTCGCAGCTGACGATTTTGCCCACCACGTGTGTCAGCAATGGGAAAACATCGCCCGTGAAGCCGAAAGTGATGCCACAAGGGTTTGCCTGCTCAGAACTGGGATCGTTCTGGCCAAACACGGCGGTGCACTGGCCAAAATGCTGCCGCCATACCGACTCGGACTCGGCGGGCCGATTGGCGATGGTAAGCAGTATTTTCCGTGGATTCACCTGGATGATATGGTGCGCGCCATTACATTTCTGCTCCACACTCAGGATGCCCAGGGACCGTTTAACATGACCGCGCCGGATCCGATACCCAATAAGGTCTTCAGCCGCACGTTAGCCCGTACCCTGCACCGGCCGCATTTCCTGTTTACCCCGGCGTTTGCCCTTAAACTGGCCTTGGGTGAATCGGCATCACTCCTGCTGGAAGGGCAACGCGCGATTCCGATGAAGCTGACCACTTTGGGATTTGAATTTCACCACCGACACTTATCGCAGGCATTGACCGATTTACTGAGCCACTGACTTGTTCGGATTTCGATCCAAATCTGTCCTGCGACAACGGCATGTCGCGCGTTTTCGCCGCTGAGAAAGCAAGACCAAGGGACATAAACAGATGCCTCCCACGCCCGACCGGAAATTATCTCCTGTTCGGGCGTGTTCATTCAAAGCCATGGCATATCAGCCCGTAACTTCTTGCGCCTGTTCAGGCGGCCTTGCTGCACTGCTTATGCTTTTGTTTCTGCTTACGCATTGGATAATATAAGCCATTGGCAGCTAGCTTCGTACCGGCTCCAACAAATCCCGCAGCATACTGCGGATAATCACGACCACCAGCAGCAATGACAACACAGGCACGACCAGCCAGATCACCGGATGCCCCTGCACCGGCAGCTCGAATCCCCACTTGACCAGAGCGGCTACAACCACTTCCGCGGCTGCCGCAGCCAGCACGCCGGCCAGCAATGCCATAATGCCAAACTCCCCCCATACCGTTGCGGCAATCCGTTTTTTACTGGCGCCGAGGGTCCGGTACAGCCGAATTTCCTGGCGCCGCTGCGCCATACTCAGCCGTAACAGGGTCAGAACCAGCAGCAAACCGCTGATCACCCCCAGCGCCGCCAGCACCGACAGCGACAGGGAAATTTGCTGCATGATGCCCTGAATCCGGGTCGCCATGGTCCGCAGGTCCAGCAAGGTGACGGTCGGGAAATCCCGTCCTAACCGGTTGACCAACGCACTCTGCCCGTCCTCAACCCGGTAACTGACCAGCCAGGTCGCAGGCAGAGTCTCCATCACATCCGGGGCAAAGATAAAGAAAAAGTTTGGCCGCATATTGCGCCACTCCACTTCGCGGATACTGGACACGTTGGCCGTGAACGGCTGGCTGTTAACGGAAAACGTCAGGGTATCCCCGAGCACAATGCCCAGCCGCTCTGCAATACCCGACTCCACCGATACACTGCCCGGTTCGCCCCAGCGTCCTTCCATCAGCGTATTATGGACCGGCATGGCTTTACGCCAGGTAAAATTCAGTTCACGCCGCAGGGCATCGTCTTGCTCTTCACGCTCTCCGGCCAGCAAATCCTCGCCGTTGCGATGGGTCAGACGCCCCCGAATCACCGGGTAGATGTCCGAGCGAATCACCCCTTCGGCATCCAGAGTGGATAAGTACTCTTCACGCTGTTCAGGACTGATATTGAGAGCAAACACATTGGGCGCATCCGGCGGTAACGTCTGTTGCCAGTCAGCCAGCAAATCGGACCGCAGCAGCCAGATAACCGTCAGCAGCATCAGCGAGCTGGTCAATGCCGCCAGCTGCGCACCGGTTGCCATCCGGCTGCGGCTGATCCGGCTCAGGGCGAGCGTCATTGCCGGCCCCCATTGCCCGCGCTTGAGCAACAGCACCAGTGCGACACCAAGCCCGGCCAGCACGGCTAAGACCACCAGCAACCCGGCCAGGGTCATCCAGACCAACGTGTTCTGGCCAAACCAAAGCAGTGCCGCCGCCAATGGCAGAACCAGCAGCCAGTACCCCCGCTTTTGTACAGGCCAGTCCACCTGCTGCTGAATCACCGAAATCGCCGGAGCGTCAACCAGTCGCATCAAGGCGATCCCCATTCCAGGCAGTGCCACCAACCCCGCCACCAACAAGCTGACCACTCCCGGCGTCCAGCCCATGTCCGGCAAAGGATCCGGCAAAATATCGTGCAGCGGCACCCGCAGCAGATACTCCAACAGCCATCCCAGAGTAATGCCGGCGGTTGCAGCAACAGCAAACAACATGGCCAATTGACGTGCCAGCCAGCGCCACAGCCAGCGCTTGCTGGCGCCGAGACTTTTCATCATGGCTACCGTTTCAGTGCGGGTCGAAACATAATGCAGGCAGGTCAGCACCAGCGTAGCGGCCGCCATCAGGATCACCAGAATCAACGTCAGAGACAGGTACTGACGGGCTTTGTCCAGCATATCGCCGGTACGGCCCTGAGTCGTCTCACTGATCCAGCGTTGATCCGGTGTCAGCGTCACGGCTTGCTGTAAGGCGGCCAGCTGATTGTCAGCGCCGTTGAAATAAGCGCGGTAACTGACCCGGCTGCCAGGTTGTATGGCACCGGTGCGAGCCAGATCATCGGCATGGATCATCACCGCCGGCATCTGGCTGAAAGGATTAAACGACAGCTCCGGCTCCTGAACTATAGTGCCGCTGACCACCAGCTCAGCATCACCAATTGCCAGGCTGTCACCGGGTTTCACATTCAGCAGCCCGAACAGGCGCTCATCCAGCCACAGCTCGCCGGGTAACACCTGGTGATGCATCCCGGTCGGCGTTTTCAGGCTGAGCTCTCCCCTGAGCGGAAAATTTCCTTCAACACTTTTGACACTCACCAGCTGCATAGCCGAATCACTGAACGCCATGGTGCCAAACCGGGTCTGGCGGGAAATAACCAGCCCCTGACGCTGAGCCTGAGCAATCAGATCCGGCGAAATCGGGTTGGATGCCCTGAGCACCAAATCGGCTGCGATCATCGAGCGCCCTTGCGCCACCATCACTTTTTCCACCCGCACCACCAGTGCAGCCAGCGCAAAGACACAGGCTATGATGAGGGTCAGCGCAACAGCGACCGGCCACAACTGCCCCTGCCACAATTCCCGCCAGGTCCATTTCAGCATCAGAGAGTGGTTGGCAGATGCCGTGATCACTCGGGTGTCACTCATATCGGTCATGCCACCACCTTGCCGTTTTCCAGTGTTAGGGTTCGGTCGCAGCGATCCGCCAGATACGGGTCATGGGTGACCAGAATCAGCGTTGTACCGTGATCCCGGTTAAGGGCAAATAGCAGCTCAATCACGGTTGCGGCCGTGTGCTGGTCAAGATTCCCGGTCGGTTCATCAGCAAACAGTACTTTGGGCGAGGTCATAAACGCCCTGGCAAGGGCCACCCGCTGTTGCTCACCGCCGGAAAGCTGGCTGGGAAGGTGCGTTTCACGGCCGCTGAGGCCAACCTGATTCAGCAATTCGCGAGCCCGGGATTCGTCCGAAACCTCCCCTTTGATGATTGCAGGCAGCATCACATTCTCCAGCGCCGACAGTGAGGGAATAAGAAGAAAACTCTGAAAAACAAAGCCAACCGATTCACTGCGCAAGGCTGCACGGGCTTCGTCATCCATCTGGCTCAGAGCATTTCCCAGTAACTCAATGTCTCCGTGGGTCGGCAAGTCCAGTCCTGCCAGTAATGTCATCAGGGTGGATTTACCCGCCCCGGAGACGCCGACCAACGCGATCGCCTCCCCCTGCTCGACCTCGAGAGAAACATCCTGCAGAATGGTCAGAGACGACGATGCCGTCGTTACCTGCTTGGACACTGAGACAGCCTTTATCACGGATGTAGACATGTTACGATTCCTTTCAGTTATCTTATTGTTACTCTTAGCGCCCCTGAGCCTGGCCAGTACTCTGGTTGTGGTGGGCGACAGCCTCAGCGCCGGCTACCGAATGTCAGCCGAACAAAGCTGGCCGAACTTACTGGCCGATGAGCTGGACAAAAAAGGCCGCCGTCTTGACGTCGTCAATGCCAGTATTTCCGGCGATACGACCGGGAACGGCCTGGCCCGGCTACCGGCTTTGCTGACGCGCCATAAGCCCGCCTATGTGATCATTGAGCTGGGTGCCAACGATGGCCTGCGCGGTTTTCCTCCTTCAACTATACGCAATAACCTTGCAGAGATGATCACCCAAATCGAAGCCAGCGGGGCAAAGCCGTTGTTAATGCAGATTTATGTCCCGCCTAATTACGGCAAACGCTACAGTCAGCAGTTTGCGATGTTGTATCAGGACATCAGTAAAGAATATGAGGTGCCGCTGCTGCCCTTTTTTCTGGAACACATCATCCTGAAACCAGACTGGATGATGGAGGACGGGCTGCATCCGACCGCCGCCGCCCAACCCTGGATCGCCGAGTTTATGGCGCAGGAAGTCGCGCCGCACCTGTAAATCAGAGTACGGCTTTGCCAGTAAGTTTCACCTTTCAGACCTAACGGAATAATCATGACCATCAGTATTTTAATAACCGGGTGCAGTAGCGGCATTGGCTATCACTGCGCCCATGCCCTGCATCGCGCAGGTTATCAGGTAGTGGCCAGCTGCCGTCGCCGGGAAGATGTCGAGCGTCTGAAACAGGAGGGACTACAGTGTGTCCAACTTGATATGGACAGCGAAACGTCAATTGAACAAGGTTTGGCCGAAACGCTGGCGATTACAGAAGGGCGACTGGATGTGCTGTTTAACAATGCCGCCTATGGCCAGCCCGGCGCCCTGGAAGATCTCCCGACCGATGCCCTGCGCCAGCAGTTCTCAACCAACCTGTTTGGCTGGCACCACCTGACTCGGGCTGTTATTCCGGTCATGCTCCGTCAGGGAAGCGGAAAAATCGTGCAGAACAGCTCAGTACTGGGCCTGGTCGCGATGAAATACCGCGGTGCCTACAATGCCAGTAAGTTTGCATTAGAGGGCTACACCGATACCCTGCGTCTTGAACTTGACGATACCCCCGTGCATGTCAGCCTGATTGAGCCCGGTCCTATTGAAAGCCAGTTCCGGGCCAACGCCAAGGCCAAGTTTGAACAACACATCGACATGACTGCTTCCCGCCACCATCGCACCTATCAACAAACGCTGGAACGGCTGGGCAAATCCTCACCGTCGAACCGCTTCACCCTGGGGGCAGAAGCCGTGCTTAAACCCTTGCAAGCCATCATCGACAGTGACACCCCCAAGGCCCGCTATTTCGTCACACAGCCGACCTATCTGTTCGGTTTTCTGCGGCGAGTATTGCCCAGTCGTTGGCTCGACAACCTACTGAAAAAAAGTGCCTAACCAAGCGCTTTAATGCCCGGGCAGCCCAGAATTGCAATTGAGTGAATATTCATTCACACAATATCGTGACATCGCTGCACAAAATGGCAGCGATTTTATAAAGTTAAGCATTAAAAACACCGGATTAAACAAAATAAGGGTACCAACCACATCAAAAACAGACAAAATGTAATATTAGTGTCACAGAATACAGATATTCTGTTCCGGTAAGTTAAAGGAAGTGCCCCTTAGTACCAATGACTTACCAAGAACTTTTGTCTGTAGTGCGTTTTGAACAATAAAAGGTGTGGTTATGACATTGCGCCAAATTAATCTTCTCTGTGTCTGTGTGACACTCGCTCTGCTGTTGACCTTTTCCTGAAAAGTGGAGAGCCAGGCTCTCCACTTTTCAGTTTGTGTGTTTTCTCTTCCGCCACGTGATCTTCCGCTCTCTTTCCCTTGAAATTCTGACGTCACTCCCCCATAACATATTCAATACAGCGTGTTAGCTGAATAGTGTTCAGCACTGCGCATCGCCATTTTCCCCAGGGAGTGAAAAGAACCCATGTATGACCCACAAGTATCTATCGAATTGAACGAGCAGAACCTTCACCAGGTTATTGAGCAATCGATGCAGACGCCGGTTGTAATCAGCTTCTGGGCATCCTCTATGCCGGAAACGGCTGAAGTAAACCACCTCCTGGAACGCATTGTGGCGTCTTATCAGGGACAAGTCGTGCTGGTGACCCTGAACTGCGAGGCCCAACCTATGGTGGCCGGTCAGTTTGGCGTGCGCAGCCTGCCAACCGTCGCCCTGTTCAAAAACGGTCAGCCGGTAGATGGCGCGGCCGGCCCGCAAACGGAGCAAAGCCTGCGTGAGATGCTGAGCAAACACCTGCCGAGTCAGGAAGAGCTGGCACTGAAAAACGCCCTGGCACAGGTAGATGAAAAACAATACAACGAAGCGTTACCGGTTCTGCGCGAACTGGCGGCGAAATTTGAGCAGAACAGTGTGATCAATCTGGCGATGGCCGAGTGTCTGCTCGAGACGTCTCAGTTTGATGAGGCTGAATTGTTGCTGGCGACCATCCCGATGCAGGATCAGGATGCTAAATTCAAAGGCCTGATTGCCAAGCTGGAGCTACATAAACAAGCCAGTGACTCCCCGGAAATTCGCCTGTTGGAAGAAAAATTGGCAGCCGAGCCTGAGAATCAGGAGATTGCGTTCGAACTGGCCGTTCAGTACAGCCAGGTTGATCGTACCGAAGAGGCGTTGGAATTATTGCTTAAACTGCTACGCAAAAACATCAACTTTGCCGACGGCGCGGCCAAGAAAACCATGATGGATATTCTTACGGCTCTGGGTCAGGGGAACGCCATTGCCAGCAAGTACCGCCGTCAGCTGTACGCCCTGCTTTACTAAGCGGCTGAACAGGTCAGACGAAAGCCGAGACTGACATCTCCTGAAGGCTGACTGAAGCCCTTTACCAAAGACAGTTCTAACCTGAGCCGGTCGCTTTGCCAAGCCCGGCTCTTGGTTATTGTCCCTTAAAGCGATATCTTTATTTTCCTGATGTTTGTTTCTTGTTTGCTAGCCGTCGCAACGACTCAGACCATCAATAATCGGGCATCGTGCGCCCTCATCGCCCGGACACTGTTTGGTCAATGCTTCCAGGGTTTGTTTCATTTCCAACAACTCCCGGATTTTTCCATCAATTTCCAGCAGCTTCTGCTCTGCTTTGGCTTTGACATCCGCACTGCGACGATGGGGATCGCGGGAAAACTCCAGTAACTCGCGGCTTTCTTCCAGCGTAAACCCGACCAGCCGCGAGCGACGGATCAGCAGTAACTCATCCAGATGCCGACGACTGTACTGGCGATAGCCATTTTCAGCCCGCAGCGGAGGCGATATCACCCCTTTGTCTTCATAAAATCGAATGGTTTTGGTGGTCAGCCCCGTACGCTGAGCAACTTCACTGATGTTCATCATTCTGCCTTACAGTTAATGGAAGGTTTTATTCAGTATGCCTCTTCACTGTGACAGTTCGCAAGTCGTAATGTCAGTGTCACCATACCAGCAAAAACTGTCTCTACACCGCAGAAAAAAGCCTCAAGCACCCATGATGAAAATTCTTTATCACGCTTCCTTGACCTTCCACTTGATGGAAGCTTTATCATTACTTGTAATGGATAAACGCATTGACTCAAGTAATGCGCGTGTTGTGATAAACGCATTGCTTTAACCTGACAAGCAAGGCTATATGATGGCTGAATTAACTCTTCCCCTAAAAAAAGTCCGGTGTATGAACTGTGCCGGCAAAATTAAAACGGCGCTGACCGAGTTACCCGGCGTGGAATCTGTTGATGTTGATACCCAACAGGCGTTGGTCAGAGGTTCGATGAAAGAGGCTGACGTTGTCGAGGCGATTACTCAACTCGGGTACGAAGTCGATTATGACACTGGCCGGGAAATTGTCCTGCCACTGGCCGGTCTGTCGTGCGGAAAATGCGTCAGCAAAGTCAAGACCGCCCTGGATGCGCATCCTCAGGTGAGCAATGCCGACGTGACCAAGACATCCCTCAAAGCCACCACCCGTTTGGCAGAAAACGAATTAATTGCACTGATCGAATCGCTTGGTTATCAGGTGCCACGGTCAGAAAAAGGCTCTTCCGATGCAGCCCCCGCCACTCACTCCTTGGCTCTCAGCGGGCTTAGCTGTGGTAAATGTGTCGCGAAAGTTGAAAAAGCACTGGCAGAGCAGCCTGAGATCAGCCAGTTCTCCGTCACCAAAACTTTGGCTACCGTTACCACCACACTGGATACACCAGCGGTGATCTCACTAATAACAGCCTTAGGCTACCAGGCTGTGCCGGCTGACTCGGTTTCGCCTACTTTCATTCCTCAAGATCCGGTTGCTGATGCGGCGAAAGCGGCGGCACCTGAACACTCACAGCCTGTCACTGCCTCCATGGCTCAACCGTCAGAGCAACAAAAACCGCCAACAGCTCAACCAGCATCACAGCAAGCATCCCTGCAAACAGCCCAGCAATACATGCTGTCCGGCATGACCTGTGCCAGCTGTGTTGCCTCGGTAGAAAAAGCCATTCTGAGCGTTCCCGGCGTCACTCTGGCAACGGTCAACCTGGCTGAGAGGACGGCGCAGGTCACTGGCTCGGCGGACAGTGAACAGATCATCGAAGCCGTGACCCAAGCCGGCTACGGCGCCGAATTATCAGAAGATGAAGCAACCCGCCGCCAGCGCCAGCAGGCTCAGAACGAACAGCTGTATCGCACCCACCTGCGCAATGCCTTTATTGCCCTGGCTGTTGGTATTCCCATGATGGGATGGGGGCTACTGGGTGGCAGTATGATGATCGCCTCAGCCTCTGAGCAACTGGCCTGGGGAGCCATTGGCTTACTGACCCTTGCTCTGCTGGTCACCACCGGTCGCCATTTCTACGTTAATGCCTGGAAGGCGTTTCGCCATCACCGTGCCACCATGGACACTCTGGTCGCATTAGGTACTGGAGCAGCCTGGCTGTATTCAATGTTTGTTGTACTGGTGCCGGACTTACTGCCAGATCAGGCACGTCACGTGTATTTTGAAGCCTCTGCTATGATCCTCGGTTTGATTACTCTGGGACATGCCTTGGAAGCACGTGCTCGCAGCCGCACTTCAAAAGCGCTGGAACAGCTGATGGAGCTCCAGCCCCAGACCGCCGTGATTGTTGAGCAGGGTGAAGAGCGGGAAGTGCCGCTGGCGCAAGTACAACAAGGGATGCTGCTGCGCCTCTACCCAGGGGCCCGAATTCCTGTAGACGGAACAATCACACAAGGCGAAAGCTACATTGATGAATCCATGCTGACCGGTGAGCCGCTGCCCGCACACAAACGCGAAGGGGACACCCTGCATGCCGGTACGATTAACCAAAACGGTACCCTGCTGTTCCGGGCCGAAAAAATCGGCCGGGACACCATGCTGGCACGCATTATCGACTTGGTCCGTCAGGCCCAAAGCAGTAAACCGGCACTGGCAAGACTGGCTGATACCATTTCGTCGATCTTTGTACCATCGGTAATGATCATCGCGGTTATCACGGCCATGGTGTGGTACTACTTTGGCCCAGAGCCGTCGTCCATTTATATGCTGGTTACGGCCACCACGGTGTTAATTATTGCCTGCCCATGTGCACTGGGGCTGGCGACTCCGATGTCGGTCACCGTCGGGGTTGGACGAGCTGCGGAATACGGCGTGCTCATCCGCAATGCTGAAGCGCTGCAAATGGCCGCTGAAGTCGACACTGTCGTGCTGGATAAAACCGGCACCCTGACCGAAGGAAAACCCCAACTGGTGGAATGCCTGACTTACAACGGCTACACCAGAGAGACCCTGCTATCGCTGGCAGCATCGTTAGAGCAAGGCTCCGAGCACCCACTGGCGAAGGCTATTCTGGATGCCGCCAAAGCAGACTCCCTGCCTCTGCAGCCCCATGGCCACTTTGCAGCCAAACCCGGCTTTGGCGTGGAAGGGGATGTGGCCGGACAGAATTTGCTGCTGGGCAATCAAAAGCTTTTGCAACAACATCAGGTCGATTTCGTGGCAGGCATTAACGATGCCGAACGAATCAGCCAGCAAGGTATCACTCCGATCTTTGTGACTGTCGGGAATCAGTTTGCAGGATTACTTGGTATCAGCGATCCGCTCCGCCATGACTCCATCGAGGCGATCAAGCGCCTGCAGGCCATGGGGCTGGAGGTCATCATGCTAACCGGGGATATCAAATCGACAGCACAGGCGATTGCCGCTCAGGCAGGGATCACCACAGTGATCGCGGGCGTATTGCCGGATGGTAAATCCAGCCAGATTCAAGCGCTTCAGGCTGAAGGGAAAAAAGTGGCCATGGTGGGTGACGGCATCAATGATGCTCCGGCCCTCGCCCAGTCAGAAGTCGGGATTGCCATGGGTAGCGGCAGTGATGTAGCGATTGAAAGTGCCCAGCTGACACTGGTTCGTCATTCGCTGCACGGCGTTGCCGATGCGTTGCAGCTGTCTCGTGCCACCCTGAAAAACATGAAGCAAAACTTGTTTGGTGCCTTTATTTACAACACCTTGGGCATTCCTGTTGCTGCCGGTATTTTGTTCCCGTTTACCGGCGCTTTGCTCAGCCCGGTGATCGCCGGTGCCGCGATGGCGCTGTCTTCCATCACGGTGGTCAGTAACGCCAACCGACTGCGATTGTTCACACCGGACGGTCGTCCTCGTACTACCTCAGACAATAAGGAGCAACACAAATGATCGCTCTCATCGGCATACTAACCATTGCTTTTATTATCTGGTGGTTCTGGCTCCATCCTGACCGCCAATAACGTCCCTTCAGGCCCTGTCCGGCTTCCACTGCCGAACAGGGCTATTTACTTTCCTGAACCCCGTTTTTCTCTGAGTAAGCTCTCGTCTAGCGAGCCTCTTCGTTAGCTGTTATAACTGTGTTATCCGCCTTTTCCTCAGGATTGCTATGTTTAAGTCGTTACTTTCTAAACTCTTATTGCTTGTGCCTGTTTTCAGTAGCTGGAGCCATGCTGAACCTCTGGTCTGGATGGCACAGGATACCCAACGCCAGTTTATCCTGCTGGGTTCCATCCATGCCGGGCACCCGTCTCTGTACCCGCTGCCACAAGCTTTCCTGAACCACTGGCGCAGTGCCAACGCTCTGGTTGTCGAAGCCAACATTCTGGCTCCCAATCAGGCCCGGATTAACCCCGCAATTCCTCTGACTGAAAGCCTGCTCTCAACCGAAGAAAAAACGGCCTTGCTCGACACTGCCCGCAAAGCTGGATTGAAAGTGACGCCACTGCTGAAATCCCCTCCCTGGCTAGCTGCCATTCAGCTGCAAATGAAAATGGCGGACAACGCAGGATTAAGTCCGGCTCACGGTATCGACATGACGTTGTTACGTCGGGCAGAAAAAGACCAACTCCCCATCAAAGAACTGGAAAGCGTTCAGCAGCAAATCACTCTGATGGAACAGCTGGATGACCACGGCAAAGATCTGTTAATGGCAACCGTAGGGGAATGGGAGCAACTGGAAAGCCAATTGCAATGCATGATTTCGGCTTGGCAGGCGGGGGATCTGGCTCAGCTGCAACGCATTTTTGACGACAGCCATTACTCAGCCAAAACGGATGAGTTGCTGATCTATGCTCGTAATCGAGACTGGGCGAATCAGATGGCATCGGAGTACTACCCGCCGGGCAAATACCTGGTCGTGGTCGGTGCCATGCATTTACTCGGCCCTCAGGGACTCCCGGCCCTTCTGAGTCATCAGGGGTTTACCCTTGAGCCGCTGACTCAAAGCGCCAAGGCCATCTGTCCTTCCACACAAAAATACACGTCATAACCCGAAAGACACGTTTAGCACATTTATCTCTGCACGCTGTAACGTTATGACCTAAACACTGAAACGAAAAAAGCCTGCTCTATGAGCAGGCTTTCAAATAAGTGGTCGGTGAAGAGGGATTCGAACCCCCGACCCTCTGGTCCCAAACCAGATGCGCTACCAAACTGCGCTATTCACCGACATTGTCGCAGCACGTCATAAAACCTGCCACTTGAAAAGTGGTCGGTGAAGAGGGATTCGAACCCCCGACCCTCTGGTCCCAAACCAGATGCGCTACCAAACTGCGCTATTCACCGACATTGTCGCGGCACGTCATAAAACCTGCCACTTGAAAAGTGGTCGATGAAGAGGCCAATTCAAGGTCTTGGAAAACCCCCGACCCTCTGGTCCGCTATTCCTAAAATCAGGATGCGTCACCAAACTGCGCTATTCACCGACATTGTCGCGGCACGTCATAAACCTGCCACTTGAAAAGTGGTCGGTGAAGAGGGATTCGAACCCCCGACCCTCTGGTCCCAAACCAGATGCGCTACCAAACTGCGCTATTCACCGACATTGTCGCGGCACGTCATAAAACCTGCCACTTGAAAAGTGGTCGATGAAGAGGCCAATTCAAGGTCTTGGAAAACCCCCGACCCTCTGGTCCGCTATTCCTAAAATCAGGATGCGTCACCAAACTGCGCTATTCACCGACATTGTCGCGGCACGTCATAAACCTGCCACTTGAAAAGTGGTCGGTGAAGAGGGATTCGAACCCCCGACCCTCTGGTCCCAAACCAGATGCGCTACCAAACTGCGCTATTCACCGACATTGTCGCGGCACGTCATAAAACCTGCCACTTGAAAAGTGGTCGGTGAAGAGGCCAATTCAAGGTCTTGGGAAACCCCCGACCCTCTGGTCCGCTATTCCTAAAATCAGGATGCGTCACCAAACTGCGCTATTCACCGACATTGTCGCGGCACGTCATAAACCTGCCACTTGAAAAGTGGTCGGTGAAGAGGGATTCGAACCCCCGACCCTCTGGTCCCAAACCAGATGCGCTACCAAACTGCGCTATTCACCGACATTGTCGCGGCACGTCATAAACCTGCCACTTGAAAAGTGGTCGGTGAAGAAGCCAATTCAAGGTCTAGGGAAATCCCCGACCCTCTGGTCCGCTATTCCTAAAATCAGGATGCGTCACCAAACTGCGCTATTCACCGACATAGTAAAAAGCCTTGTAAACTCTTTACTTGCCAACAGCTCTTGTGCTGCTGAGGTGGCTTATATTACTCAGGCCAAGAAATTACGCAAGAGGGAAACCGTAAATTTTATCCGTTTCCCTGTTTAATTGCTTATTGATTTAGCAATTGCGCCGAAAAAGTGATCAGACACGCAGAGGCGGCTACAAGAGTGAAACATGTAAAACACCATTGATCCAGATCATCATAACAACCCTGTTGCATTAGTATCTTACAACCACTATCCCACGACCAAAAAGGAATGACTATGGATTTCTGGTTAGAGCTTTTATTTGGTAATGCAGTCGGTCTTTCATCAATGATTGTCATTTTCGGCGCCTTGGGATTAATGTTGTTTTACGGCGGTTACTTTGTTTACAAAGTCTTGACTGCACCATCTCCTCACTAGAGCCATTTGCAAAGTCTTTTGCTTGCGCCAGGGTCAGACAGTCGGTGATGACCCTGGATTTCTTTTCCCCGCTATACCCGCCGCTCGAAATTGGTATACTCAGGTCATGAGTCTCCAATCTTGAAACACCATGTCAGAGAATAATGAATTTGATCTCTTTCGGGAGATGATGGCCGACGTTGCCCCGCTGGCGCAGGACAAAGTTCAGGTCACACAAAAGCACCAGGTATCGGAGGCCCAACTCGCCCGACGACTGGCCGCGCAAACCCTATCCGATAGTGACCCTGAATACCTTTCCCTAGATTATGCCAAAATGCTCAAACCTGATGATATGGTCGAGTTTAAGCGTTCCGGCGTTCAGGACGGCGTTTTTCGTAAACTTCGTTTAGGAAAGTACGATCTTCAGGCGCGTCTGGATTTACACCGGAAATCGTTGAAAGAAGCCCGCGAGGAAGTATTGAATTTCCTGCGTCAGTGCCAGCGGATGGACATTCGCACAGTCATCATTGTTCATGGCAAAGGGGAAAAGTCAAATCCACCGGCCATGATGAAGAGCTTTGTTGCCACCTGGCTCGAACAAATCACGGATGTGATGTGTTTTCACTCAGCGCTCCGCCAGCATGGCGGCAATGGTGCCTTATACGTGATGCTGAAAAAAAGCCCGGAGCGTAAGCTGGAAAACCGCGAGCGACATAGCAAGCGCCAAGGTTAATCCGTATTTCTTGTGCATATTGCGAAAAACAAAAGGAGCCTGTGGCTCCTTTTTTAATACATTGGGTATTCCCCGGGTTGTTTCTCAGGCCTGAACAACCACCCGCATAGCCAGCAGAATCAATACAACCCCTGACAGACGGTCAATGAGCTGCGCTTTCATGCGAAGTTTATCCAGCACCCGAGGGTTAGACAGCACAAATGCAATCAGGGTGTACCACAATCCGTCCACCAGCAGTGGTGTGGCCACTATTATCGCCCGGCTGGACAGTTCTGTCCCGACAGCCACAAACTGGCTGAACAGAGCCAGGAAAAACAGAGCCAGCTTCGGATTCAGCAGAGAAATCATGGCTCCATCGCGCGCCGCTACCAGCAAACTGCTCGGCTCACCGGCAGCCAGCTTCGCCGCCACGCCACCTTTTGAACGCAGTGCGTTAAAACCGAGATACGCAAGATACGCGGCTCCCGCATATGTCATCACCTGAAACAGGGTCGGTGATTGCTTCAGTACCACAGCCAAACCCAACAAGGTCAACAACGCATAGATGCCGACACCTGCAGCGTGTGCCCAAGATGTTACCACGCCGTGTAAGCGGCCGCCTGCCAGACTGTGCTGAGCCACCACAGCCAGGCTCGGGCCCGGGGACATGGCACCAAGCATGCAAATCATTAATAGTGAAAGCCAGATACTGAATGTCATAAGATTCTCCTTGTATTGCCAAAAATGTAGCAACGCCAAGGTATTCTGTGAAATCAAAAGAAATCATTAAGGTTATGATTTCAAATCATAGCGCTGTTTTGCTCACTTTCTCAGGCTACCCTGGCCAGATATCCAGGTGAAAAACCGGCTTGAAAAAACAGACTTAACCCTTGTGGATGACTGAATGCTTGCGTTAATACACGCGAGGCTGAATGGAATACATCGAGCTTTGCATCACTGCCATTACCTGCTCACGGAACCAGCGATGCGCTGGGTCGGCGTCATAGCGAGGATGCCATAACAGCCAGTACCGATGCTCGGGGGTGGTTAATGGTAACGGGCAGTAGGTAATATCAAATAAGGTCTGCATATTCATGGCAATGTGCTCAGGCAGCACCAGCAACATATCTGTCCGACTGACGGTCTGAAAAGCGGAACTGAAGAAAGGAACGGAAAATTTGACGGTACGCTGCAAACCCAGCGCGGACAGTTCCCGCTCGACAAAGCTGTCCTTGTCACCTCCGGCTGAGACACGCATGTGCGGATAACGCACAAGGTCATCGAGTGTCAGCCGAGGAGCCAACGCTAGCGGATGGCCTCTGCGCAGCACACACACCGGAAAATCGGCACCGATCTGGGCCCCGCACAATCCGTCTGGTATGGCAGGTAACATCGTCGAAACCAAATGAATATCAAGTTCTCCCAGCCGGGAGATCTGTTCCGGAGACCAAAGCCGGTAGCTGAGGTTCAGCCGTGGTGCCTGACGCTGAACCCGCTCAACAATATCCGGCAGAATATACTGAGCAACATAGTCGGAAGATGCCATGATCATCGGCCCTTGCCACTGCTCAGGATCAAAACTCGGAGCCGCCAGCAATGCCTCACAACCTTCCAGAATC
Organism: Photobacterium sp. GSS17; assembly: GCF_028621875.1. Lineage (NCBI taxonomy): Bacteria > Pseudomonadati > Pseudomonadota > Gammaproteobacteria > Vibrionales > Vibrionaceae > Photobacterium > Photobacterium sp. GSS17. The sequence continues at coordinate 2,799,819 of NZ_CP117517.1, forward strand.
GCATCCACCTGTAGCTTAAGCTGCAATCCTCTCGGCGTGGGTAACAGCCGGTTCCCTTCACGAATTAACAGCGGATCAGCAAACAGCTCACGCAGTTGGTTAAGTTGGCGGCTGACCGCTGACTGAGTCAGGCACAGCCGCTCAGCGCTGCGACTGACATGGCACTCTTCCATCAGGACCTGCAGCGTACGCAACAAATTCAGGTTGATCTGGCTTAGCAATGGCTGGCTCTCCGTTTTTACTGGCCGTGTTTGCTCTTCAGCTGATCAATCTTTGCCCAAGGGGGCAAATTGGCCGCCGGTCAGGCTCAGCAGATCCGTCGGTGCGAGCTCAATTTCCAGTCCGCGACGTCCGGCACTGACACAAATAGAGTCAAATGCCTGGGCTGATGCATCAAGAAACGTCGGTAAGCGTTTCTTTTGGCCCAACGGGCTGATCCCACCTACAATGTAACCAGTTGTTTTTTCTGCTATCTGTGGATTTGCCATTTCGACTTTTTTACAGCCCGCCGCTTTTGCTGCCGCTTTCAGATCCAGCATCCCGGATACCGGCACAATCGCGACCGCCAGTTTTTTCTGATCGCCATTCAGGGCAAACAGCAACGTTTTGAAGACACGATCAGGATCCTGCCCCAAGACCTCGGCAGCTTCGAGCCCGAAATTGGTATTCGCCGGATCATGATCGTACTGATGAATGGTGTGAGGAATTTTATTCTTCTTGGCCAGATTAATTGCTGGGGTCATAAACTTTTAGCTCCGTCACAAAAGCCTCACTATAGCCCAACCGGAGCACAGACAAAACTGCCGCCCATAAAAAAGCCCCAGCTATCGCCGGGGCTTCGGATGATTCAAGCAAACTTACAGGTAAACCACTTCACCTTTTGGCGCGAACGAATTCACATCGATTGGGCTGTGGTTTTCCAGGAACTCTTTCAGAACTTCGGCATCCACAAAACCAGTGTTCACATAGCCCGGATGATCGGCCAGTTTCGGGTAACCATCACCGCCAGCAGCGTTAAAGCTTGGAACCGTAAAGCGGTAGGTTTGCTTCATGTCCAGCGGCTTGCCACCAATCGACACTTTGCTCACATTACCATTCTGTACCGTCATAGAGATACCGTAGAATTGTGCGTAAGCACCAGAGTCTACCGGCTTGGTTGCGACGGCATTCAGGTAGTCCATCACTTCTGCACCGCTCATATCGGTATAAGTCACAATATTGCCAAACGGCTGCACTTTCAGCACATCTTTGTAAGTGATATCACCAGAAGCAATAGAGTCACGCACGCCGCCGGAGTTCATCACGGCAAAGTCGGCTTTGGCACGCTGCATATGCGATGCCGCAATCAGGCGACCCAGGTTCGTCTGCTCAAAACGCACCACATTACGGTCACCTTCCAGCTTACCGTTTGACTGAGCGATCTTCACATTCAGTTTTTCCTGACCACGCTCCTGATAAGGTTGCAGGAAGGCTTTCACTGATGGGTCATGCGCGATTTCATTTTGAATGAACACACGGTTTGAGCTGCCATCAGCCAACTGCACTTTCTTTTTCAGGTTAACCGGGATCAGATCGTAGCTCACCATCTGCAATTCGCCGTTGCGGAATTCAAAATCTGCACGACCTACATATTTACCCCACTCGTGCGCCTGCACAATCCAGGTACCGTTCTGCTGATCCGGCTTACAGACGTCGCCAGGCTTGAACTGCTTGTTGTACATGTTCGGGCCTTCCATGCACACGGGTTCCTGAGAGTGACCGCCGACGATCATGTCCAGTTCGCCTTCAGGCAGAAAGCGCGCCAGTGCCACATCCCCCGGTGCATTGACGCCCCGGTTACCGTTTTCGTAGTGGCCCATGTGCGTCGCAGCAATAATCACATCCGGGTTTTCCGTCTTTTTCAGCTCTGCAATCAGCTTTTTGGCTTCTTCTTTCGGATCGCGGAAATCGATGCCGCCAATGTATTCTGGGTTACCGATCTTCGCCGTATCTTCGGTCGTTAAGCCAATAACCGCAATTTTGATGCCCTGGCGCTCAAAAATCTGGTATGGCTGGAACATGCGCTTGCCAGTTGTTTTGTCATAAATGTTGGCAGACAGCATTGGGAACTCAGCCCACTCTTCCTGCTGACGCAGCACATTAATCGGGTTATCAAACTCGTGGTTCCCCAGCGCCATTGCGTCATAGCCCAGCATATTCATGCCTTTAAAATCCGGCTCGGCATTTTGCAGATCTGACTCCGGCACCCCGGTGTTGATATCACCACCGGACAGCAGCAAGCTTGTTCCGCCCTCAGCGGCCACGTCAGCACGTAGCTGATCCAGCAGCGTCTTACGCGCCGCCATGCCGTACTCACCGTTTTGGTTGTGCCAGAAACGGCCATGGTGGTCATTGGTATGAAGGATGGTCAGCTTGTATGTCTGGTCGGCCTGCCAACCCTGCGCTGTATCAGTCTGGCCGGCACAGCCTGCCAGCGTGGCAAGAATCACAGCAGACAATGCTGTCTTGACGAAGAAATGTTGCTTCATGAGGGCATCCCTTATCCTAATTGTGTTCTGGTTTATCACCGCACTTGTGGCGCTACCTCCCCTTTCCGGTGGATCTGGGCGCTCTGGCGCCAGTCACGCAGACAAACGAAAGCACAGGCATCAAAAAAGCCTGCAAAATAAGGAGAAACAGGGAGATAACGAGCGTCAGTTTAAAATAATTAATGAATCTTGTTGTATAGATTTCATCAATATGTTGACCAGATCACTATACCACTCATTCCATTTTGAAATATTGAGAGAGCAAGCATAAAAAAGCCTCCACGACGGGAGGCTTGAGTCATTTCTGTCTTTTTCTGCGTACTTACGCTATCGCATGAAGGCCTGTAGCAATCACTTATGCAACAACCAGGTTGCGTGACTGGTGGCGAAGGAATACCGCCACAACAGCCGCCAGAGCCAGGAAGAAACAGTAGTAAGAGTGGCTGACCACTTCCAGCGGTGACAAACCAAACACCGAGCCCAGCAACAGAGCCTGTGCGCCATATGGCAGGATACCCTGTACCACACAAGAGAAGATATCCAGCAGGCTGGCCGAACGACGGGCCGTCACACCATTTTCTTCCGCCAGTTCACGCGCAACACCGCCAGACACAATGATGGCAACGGTGTTATTGGCCGTACACACATTGGTCATACTGACCAGACCGGCAATCCCCAGCTCACTGGCACGCAGGTTTTCCCCCTGAGTATGCTGCTTACTGAACACCCGGATAATCTTGCTGACCAGCTGAGTCAAGAAAGCAAGGCCTCCTTGCTGGCGCATCAGTTCCCCCATACCGCCAATCATCATCGACAGCAGGAAAATTTCCTGCATATTACCAAAGCCGCTGTAGATATCCTGACCGAACGTGGCCAGTTGGTACTCCGGCAGTGAAACCAGACCGATACCGCCCGCCAGCACAATGCCCAGGCTCAGCACCACAAACACATTCACGCCGGACACAGCCAGCACCAGAATCGTGACGTAAGGCAACACCTTCAGCCATTCCACTTCCGAGGTTGCCGGCAACTCACTTGGGGTGCTGCTCAGCAGGAACAGAACGATCGCTGCCAACGCCGCTGGCAGGGCAATACGGATATTCTCACGGAACTTGTCTTTCATCTGACAGCCCTGAGAGCGGGTCGCCGCAATCGTGGTATCTGAAATGATCGACAGGTTGTCACCGAACATGGCGCCGCTGAGTACCACACCCGCGGTCAGGGCAATATCCATTCCCGACGCCTGCGCAATCCCCAGCGCAACCGGAGCCACCGCTGCAATGGTGCCCATAGACGTTCCCATCGCTGTCGCGATGAAAGCAGAAATCACAAAAATGCCCGGCAGAATCAGGCTGGCCGGCAGCATAGAAAGTCCGAGGTTAACCGTCGCATCCACCCCACCCGTTGCTTTCGCGACTGCCGCAAAGGCACCGGCAAGCAGGTAGATCATACACATTGCCATAATATCGCCATGGCCTACCCCACGCAGGAATTGTTCAATCGCTTTATTGAGCTTTTCCTTACTCAGCAGGATCGCAACCACAATAGCTGGTAACGCGGCTACTGGAGCCGGTAACTGGTAAAAGGCAAAGTCCACACCTTGCAGAGTCAAATAAGTCCCCACACCAATAAATAGCGCAAGGAATATTCCCAGAGGGAGTAGCGGCAGTGCCGAGGGCGTCGGCTCCGTCGAAGTATGTTGTGTTGTATTTGGCATGATGACTACAGGACATCTTTTCTAAAAATTTTGCCTAGCCTAAGGCTTCACTCTGGCAGTGTCAACTTCTAGACGTCTAAACATCCAGAAAAAGACGATTGTGCAGAATATCACGGCAAGATTGTATTCACGCCGCGCAATACCTCCTGTTTCATAGTAATGAGAGATAGCTGATGGGTAAGGTGAAACTTTTCACCGTCGCTCGCATTTATTTTTTGTGAGCCCTTCAACCGTTTTAACAACGGCACTTAATACCCAAAGAAGGTGGTCGCTATTAAATCATGCAGTGCGTTCAAATCACGGCCATGACACACGAAAATGGTCAATTCATTGACACCAAAAGACAACACCGCCAATAAAAAGTCATTCTTTTTCACGGTTTTATAAAATTCTTTAATACATGTCACTTTTTCGTGCAACATGTAATAAACCGCTATAAAATCCGCCACGCATCACTCATCCTGACCCGTTGAGAACATTAAAAATGTCACTATCCTTAAAACAAAAGCTCATTGGAGCCAGTCTGTCAGCTGTCGTTGTTATGGCAACAGCACTGACCTGGCTCGCCGCAGACCAACTTTTTGAACAAACCCGAAACGGAATTTATTCCCGCGCCGACAGTCTGGCCAGTGCCGCCCGTGACGGCATTGCTAACTGGGTTAATATCCGCCGTGATATTGCCAGCGCATTTAATGATTACAGTGAAGAAGCTGACGTCGTCCCTTACCTGCAGCAGGCCCGCAAAGCCGGTGGGTTTGACGACATCTTCTTTGGTACTCCTGCCGGTGCCATGTACCGTTCACATCCGGAACGTAACCGCGCAGATTATGACCCTCGCACCCGTCCCTGGTATCGTGATGCTCAAGCGGCTGGCAAACAGCTCATCACCACCGCATACCGCGATGCCATCACCAACGCCCTGCTGGTTACCATTGCAGAACCTGTAATGAAGCGAGGTTCAATGGTCGGTGTGGTCGGCGCAGACGTTCTGATTGATCAACTGATCAACGACGTGATCAACCTGGATGTGGGCACCAACGCCTACGCAATGCTGATCAATCAGCAGGACAACACGTTTCTTGCCCATCCGAATGAATCTCTGATCCTACAGCCAATCAACCGCTTCACGAATCAGTTGACCATGGAGTCGATCAAAGCGGCCACCCGCAGCGGCGAAATCCAGTCAGCCATCATTGATGGTAAAGAGAAGCTATTCTACTTCAGCCAAGTTCCGGATACTGACTGGATTCTGGGCCTGGAAATGGATCGTGCGACAGAAGAAGCCGCACACACGGCACTGCTGCGCCAGCTGATTATTACCTCCATCGTAATCACTCTGATTGTGGTAGGGGCAGTCGCAGCACTGGTCGGTTACCTGTTCCGGGATCTGGCACGCGTGTCTGACGCACTGGCTGAAATTGCAACTGGCGAAGGTGACCTGACTCAGCGTCTGGAGCCACGCAGCGATGATGAAGTCGGCCAGCTGGCACATAACTTCAACCGTTTCGTAGGCAACATGCACAGCATGGTTTCGACCCTGAATGACGTTTCCAATGCCCTTACCCAGCAGGCGCATGTCACCGCCTCGCAGGCGGAAGAGCGCAGCACCCGCATCCAGCATCAGCAGGATGAGATCAATATGGTTGCCACTGCGATTAACGAAATGGCGGCGGCAACACAGGAGATTGCCGGTAATGCCGACAACACTGCTCGCACTGCGGGTGAAACCGTGCAGGTTTCCGAGCATGGTGCCACGCAGGTCGGCCAAAGCCAGCACTCTATCACCAGCCTGGCGACGGAAGTGGACACGGCGACGGGTGTGATTGGCGAACTGAACACGCACGCTCAGAGCATCAACACCATTTTGTCGACCATTCAGGACATTGCAGAGCAAACAAACCTGCTGGCACTTAATGCGGCCATTGAAGCGGCCCGTGCCGGTGAGCAGGGACGTGGTTTTGCTGTCGTTGCAGACGAAGTGCGAGTTCTGAGCCAGCGCACCCACGCCTCTACGCAGGAAATCCAGCAGATGATTGAAACCCTGCAGCAGACCACAGGGCGTGCGGTAGGCATTATGGAAGACAGTCGTCGTCTGGCGGAAACCAGTGTGGATGATGCCAATGCCGCGTCAGCCAGCCTGTCGCAAATCAACTCGGCAGTGACCAATATCAGTGATATGGCCACCCAAATCGCATCGGCGGCAGAAGAGCAGTCTTCTGTAACCGCTGAGATCACCCGTAATACCGAAGGGATCCGCGATGTGTCCAATGAACTGGCCGTGGAAGCTGGCGAAGCTGCGAAACAAGCAGCCGAGCTGTCGGAGCTATCCCACCAGCTGCATCAGGAAATCAGCCGCTTTAAGCTGTAACTTCTGCCGTCAGCTGACAACAGCAGCAATGAACAACGGACAAACCGCCTTCTCGAAGGCGGTTTTTTTATCTTTTGCCGGGCAAGAAACATCCCCATGCATACCGTCAGCCTCTGTTCCTTTTACCGTATTTCGAATACCCCTGCAGAATGCATCACCTGCACTGAAGGTTTATTCCTCCGCGCCGGTTTTACCCCCGAAGCTATGGCCTATTGGGTTGTTCCTGTGTTGCGCCCTTATCATCTGCTCACTTGTAAACGGCGAAAGGCTTTACTTCAGTATTAAGAATTCAAGTAATAAAAACTCACGCGAGCCCCTCGCCTGATCTTCTCCCCGCACCGCAACCCACAGACATTCGGGGGTGCTGAGTGCTGAGTACTGAGTACTGAGTACTGAGTACTGAGTACTGAGTACTGAGTAGAAATGATAAAAAAGGCCTGCCTACCGGCAAGCCTTTTTCGTTTATCGCAGTCAGTAGCGCCAGGTTAGATCATGCTGAACAGCAGACCGGTAACCGCCAGTGCCCCCATCAGCATAATAAAGTAAGTGCTGGCATTGCCGCGGTAGCGCTTCAGTGACTCAACCTTGAATACCGCAATCATTGGCATCAGGAACAGAATCATCGCGATAACCGGGCCAGACAGCGCTTCCATCATACCCAGAATGCTCGGGTTCATGATTGACGCGCCCCAGATAGCCAGGAACATAAAGACGATGCCGACTTTGTCGATAGTCCCTGCCGACCATGACAGCTGCTTTTGCATCATGCCGTTCAGGCTTTCACGTGCCCCCAGGAAGTGACCCAGGAAAGAAGAAGTGATCGCGATAAAAGCAATGATTGGACCCAGGGCAACAATGAACGGGCTATCGTTCACATTAGCCAGATATGACAGTACCGACACGTTTTGCATTTTCGCTTCTGTCAGTTGCTCTGGCGTCAGGCTCAGTACACATGAGAAGACAAAGAAAAGCACAAACGAAATCAGCATTACCGAGGTACGTTTCAGGATCTGCTCCGATTTAGGCTGCGCCTGATCACCGTACTGACGGCGCTGAGCGTGGGTGAAGCTCGAAATCGCGGCCGCGTGGCTAAAGGCAAACACGGTCACCGGGATAGCTAACCACAGGGTATGCGTAAACTGGCCCAAATCGACATCCATTGCCATGTGCGGCATCTGCCAGTTCGGGATCAGATACAGAGACAAGCCAGCCAGAATTGCAGCCAGCGGGTAAACGATCAGCTCGAACGAACGCAGCATCACTTTCTCACCGGCCATCATGATCGAAATCATGCCAAACACCAGTACGCCAGACAGCAGCACACGGTTAGGGCTTTCCCAGCCCATCTGGTTGACCACGAAACTGTCTACTGTGTTAGTCAGACCCACGCCGTAAATCAAAAGAATCGGGAAAATGGACAGGAAATACAGCATTGAAATCATTCGTCCTGCACTTTTACCGAAGTGCTCTTCTACCACATCGGTAAAATCTGCATCGCGACGAGATGATGAAAGTACAAAACGCGCCAAGCCACGGTGAGCCAGAAACGTCATCGGACCGGCCAGAACAGCCATAATAATCAGTGACCAGAAACCACCGATACCAATATTAATTGGCAGGAACAGAATTCCCGCTCCAACAGCCGTACCAAACAAGCTCAACATCCAGCTTGTATCGTGTTTCGTCCAACGGCTTACTTGTTGCTCAGAAATCGCTTCCTGCGTAATTTGAGATATAGACACGCAACCACCTATCCATTCAGCATATTAATCGGCTGTGAGTATGCATATCCAGTATGAAATTCTCAAAGCAACAAGCTAACACATATCACTTAAAAAACCATTAACAAATAGATTTTCATGTCGATTTAAATGAATTTCATAAGAATAAAACTCCAATAAAACCAAATATAACAGAGTTAAAGTACGAAATTTTACACTTTTTAATTTTTACAATAAATCCTGCCTAGTGCAAAGTTATCAAACAAAATGCACATTATGCTTCACATTGATCTAAATCAATGGCATAGCAGATTTCACTACAAACAGACAAAAAAATACCCCTGACGGTAACCGCAGGGGTATTTTATATGGTATAGCCACTCGACTTATTGGATGTCTATAGGCTCAAAGCTCTTGATCATGTCATCCAGCTGTTTTGCCTGAGACAGGAAGGCTTCCAACTTATCCAGTGGGAAGGCAGACGGGCCATCACAGCGCGCCTGATCAGGATTCGGGTGTGCTTCCATAAACAGACCGGCAATTCTTGTCGCCAGACCAGAAAACGCCAGATCAATAGTCTGATCACGGCGACCACCGGACGCGGCTCCCAAAGGATCGCGACATTGCAGAGCATGGGTCACGTCAAAGATGATTGGGCTGCCCTTAGATGCTTTTTTCATTACGCCAAAGCCCAGCATGTCCACAATCAGGTTATCGTATCCGTGCAGTACCCCACGCTCACACAGGATGATCTGCTCATTGCCGCACTCTGCGAATTTTTCCACGATGTTGCCAACTTGACCCGGGCTCATGAACTGAGGTTTCTTCACGTTAATTACCGCGCCGGTTTTCGCCATCGCTTCCACCAGGTCTGTCTGACGGGCCAGAAAAGCAGGCAACTGGATCACATCAACCACGTCGGCAACAGGCTGCGCCTGGTACTGCTCATGAATATCCGTGATGATTTTAACGCCGAAGGTATCCTTCAGTTCCTGGAAAATCTTCAGGCCTTCTTCCATGCCCGGACCACGGTAAGAGTGAACGGATGAACGGTTCGCTTTATCAAACGAGGCTTTGAAGACGTAAGGAATACCCAGTTTGTCCGTCACTTCAACGTACTTTTCACAGATTCGCATCGCTAAATCGCGTGATTCCAGTACGTTCATACCACCAAACAGGACAAATGGCTTGTCATTAGCGACATCAATATCGCCAACGCGAACAACTTTCTGTTCCATCATCATCTCTCTTTTTTCTCTTCGCCCACCCTGCTCAGTGCAGAGTCAACGGCTCTTTGTGGAGTTCTGCCACTTGCAGCTTCAGCAGCTCTGCTGCCGGATCTTCAGGGCATTGCTCAATAAAATATTCATAATCCATGGCCGCAGCATGACTGCATTCCAGCTGCTGATAAATATAGCCGCGATCACGGATTTCATGGGGATCACCCGGCCGGAAGGCGTCCAGCACCACATCACTGCAACGCAGGGCTTCGGTAAACAGTCCTTCACGCAGCAACGCGCTTTTCATAACGGTCAGCCAGCGGGCCAGAATATCAATGGTCTCAGCGGTATTGAAATACTCGCTGCGCAGCTCGCTGAACGGGCCGCGATGCCCCTTCAGCCAGGCTCCCATCACTCGCTTGCTGAGGTATTCACCGTCAAACGGATTAATAAACTGCGGTTCCGCGTCATACCACTCAACTTTCAGGACAAACTGGGTCGGAAATCCGACGCCGCGTACCGGCAGTTCCAGCTTATCCGCCAGATACAGGAAAATCGCGCCCAGACTGACCGGGATCCCTTTCCGGCGCTCCAGCACCTTATCCAGAAAGACGTTATCGGAAGAAAAATACTGCTCGTGATCGCCTCGGAATCCCCACTCGCGGTAAAACAGGCGAATGAGTCCATCAAGGCGCAGCGAGGCATTCGGTTCATCCAGTAGTGCCTCTTCAGCCTCTTGAGCCAGCCGATCCAGTTGCACTTTTACCCAACCGGCAGGAAAGGAAGGATCCACCGCCGCCGTCACTTCAATGGCCCCTTCAACCAGAGGCATGTGTGCTAATTCTTGTTCGGTATAATGAAACATGGTTATCCCAGCAATGAAGTTTTGGTCATTGCCAATTGCGCAGCCGCCACTACCCAGCCCAACGCACCAAGGAAGGCGAATGTCTTGAATACTTTGTTACGACCTACTTTGAGGGTAAAGACACCCAGGGCAATATAGGCCAACACGCAGGTCAGTTTCTGCGTCAACCACTCGCCACCCGGGGCAAACGGCATAAAACCGGTGATAAAAATCAGGCCCACACCGGTTAACAACAGCACAGAGTCCACCACATGCGGGGTAATTTTGAGGAATTTCTTCTGGTTCAGCGGGGAGTCGGCCATCATCAGGCCGTAACGTACCACAAACAGCAGCACGCTCAGGGCAATCGCCAACATGTGAAGGTGTTTTACAGCAGTGTACATTATTCTTCTCTCTCTATCCTTGCCAGCAACCCAGAGTAACACGATCCAGGCCGGCATAATCTTGCGCGGTCGAAACCTGCTGGTAACCAAGCGTTGTTAAAATTTCGCGCACCGCTTGTCCTTGCTCGTAACCATGCTCCAGCAACAGCCAGCCTCCGGCATTCAGGTGAAGACGACCTTGCTCACTGATAATACGAATATCAGCCAGCCCTTCGTCATCAGCGACCAGGGCACTTTTCGGCTCGAACCGAACGTCCCCTTGATCCAGATGCGGATCAGCCGCATCAATATAGGGCGGATTGCTGACAATCACAGCAAAACGCTCCTGGCTGTCCAGCGGGCTATACCAGCTACCACTGAGAAAGCGTGCATTCGCGATGCCCAGCCGTATCCGGTTTTCTTCCGCCAGCGCCGCAGCCTCCGGCCGCAGATCGATCCCGGTAACCTGAGCCTGCGGGCATTCCGAAGCGATGGCCAGGGCAATCGCGCCGGTGCCGGTTCCCAGATCCAACACGGTACAGGCTTGCGGCGGCATTTTATCCAATGCCAGTTCCACCAGGCGCTCAGTATCCGGTCGTGGGATCAAAGTATGGGGTGCCACTTTCAGTGGCAATGACCAGAATTCACGCTCGCCGACAATATAGGCAATCGGCTCGCCGGTCAATCGGCGCGCTAACAGCGCATTAAACGCGCTCAGCTGCGAATCATCAAGTTCTTTTTCCGGCCAGGTCAGTAAGTAGCTGCGGGGTTTGTCGAGCACATGGCAAAGCAGCACGGCAGCATCGATATGCGGGCTGTCTGAGCCCGCATCACTTAACGCTGATGCTGCCTGCTTCAGCAGGGCATCAATGGAACGCTGCATCAGTTCAGCTCGGCCATTGCCGCCAGCTGATCAGCTTGGTACTCCAGCAGCACCGGTTCAATCAGTGTATTCAGTTCCCCTTCCATGACCTCGTTCAGACGGTAAATGGTCAGGTTGATACGGTGATCGGACACACGTCCCTGCGGGTAATTGTAGGTACGAATACGGTCAGAGCGGTCACCGGAACCCAACAGGTTACGACGGGTACTGGCTTCTTCTGCATGACGTTTTTCTTCTTCAGCCTTGATAATACGCGCCGCCAGCACCGCCATTGCTTTGGCTTTGTTCTTGTGCTGAGAACGCTCATCCTGACATTCCACCACAATGCCGGTTGGCAAGTGAGTAATACGAATCGCAGAATCAGTGGTGTTAACGTGCTGACCACCCGCGCCCGATGCCCGGAAGGTATCAATTTTCAGGTCACCGGCATTAATCTCCGGGATTTCCGCTTCAGGAATTTCCGGCAGTACCGCGACAGTACATGCTGATGTGTGAACACGGCCTTGCGATTCGGTTGCCGGAACACGCTGAACACGGTGGCCGCCAGATTCAAACTTCAACGTACCATACGCCCCATCACCCGCCACTTTGGCGATCATTTCTTTGTAACCGCCGTGCTCAGCCGAGTTGGCATTCATCACTTCAATGCGCCAGCCACGGGATTCCGCAAACTTGCTGTACATACGGAACAGGTCACCGGCAAAGATACCGGCTTCGTCACCACCAGCACCGGCACGGATTTCAATGAAACAGTTACGATCATCATTCGGATCTTTAGGAATCAGCAGTACCTGCAGTTCATCTTCCAGACGCTCGATTTCCGCTTTCGCTTCCTTCACTTCTTCCTGCGCCATTTCACGCATTTCCGGATCGTCTTCCTGCGCCATTTCTTCTGCTGTGGCCAGATCGTCTTTTGCCTGCAGGTAAGCCTGGAAGCACTTGGTCACTTCCTCCAGTTGTGAATACTCGCGGGACAGCGCACGAAATTTGTCCTGGTCACCAATTACAGCCGGATCGCTCAACAAGTGCTGGACTTCTTCATAACGCTCAACCAGCGTTTCTAATTTCACTAAAATCGAAGGTTTCATATAGGTATCTACTGAGTTCCACTAATAACAGAGCGCAGTGCTCTGCCGGATTAATTTTTGGCAATGTCCAGTCCGAGGGCTTCTCGGATCACGGCCAGTTTTTCGGGTTCGCCATTATGGGCCGCGTCTTTCATTGCACGGGTTGGGGCATGGATAAGTTTATTGGTCAGCTTGTTACTCAGCTCAATCAGCAGTTTTTCCGGATCGCTGCCATTTGCCAGTGCCTGCAGGCTACGGCTGAGCAAATCGGATTTGATATCATCAGCCTGGCACCGGTACTGCCGGATACTGTCTACCGCTTCAAGGGATCGCATCCAGCTCATAAAGGCGGCGCTTTCCTCACTGACAATCGCTTCCGCCTGAATAGCGGCCATCTTGCGCTGCTCACGGTTTTTCTCGACGATGCTGTGCAGATCATCGACCGTATACAGATAAGCATCGCTAAGATCGCCGACTTCCGGCTCAATATCACGCGGCACGGCAATATCCACCAGCAGCATCGGCTGGTGACGGCGCAGCTTAATGGCTTTCTCTACCATCCCCTTGCCGATAATCGGCAGCGGACTGGCCGTTGAACTGATCACGATGTCAGCCCGATGCAGGTACTCCGGAATCTCCGGCAGGGTAATCACTTCCGCACCGAATTCCTTCGCCAGATTCTCCGCCCGCTCACGGGTACGGTTGGCCACAATCAGCTTATTACATCCCTGTTCAGCCAAATGACGGGAAACCAGCTCAATGGTTTCCCCGGCTCCGACGAGCAAAACAGTCGCGTCGCTGAGCGATTCAAAAATCTGTTTGGCCAGCGTACAGGCCGCAAATGCCACCGATACCGCATTGCCGCCAATGTCAGTTTCGGTGCGCACTCGCTTCGCCACGGTAAACGTTTTATGGAACAGCTTTTCGAGCATCCCGTGCACAACCTCGTGCTCCCGGGAGTCAGAATACGATTGTTTCACCTGGCCCAGAATCTGCGGCTCGCCCAATACCAGCGAATCCAGCCCGCAGGACACCCGCATCAGGTGCCGGACAGCAGCCTGCTCTTCATGAAAATACAGGCTCGGCATCAGATCTTCAGTACTGATTTGATGGAACTTACTCAGCCAGTCAATCATGATCCCCGGACCAGACTGCGACACATCACAGTACAGCTCAGTACGGTTACAGGTAGAAACGATAACACCGCTGTTCACATCGGGATGGTCTTGCAATTGGGCCAGCGCCTGTTTCATTTTTTCAGGCGAAAACGCAACCCGTTCACGTAAGTCTACGGAGGCCGTTTTATGGTTGATTCCTAGTGCAAGCAATGTCATGGAGACGGTGTACCACTTCGCCAATGAAAAAAGATGTAGGGCGGGATTTTACTTGATGCCCCAACTTAATTAAAGAACACAAGCCTAATCAATATGGCATAACACCACAAAACCTGTGTTTTCTTTAACAACAAATTCATCAAGTTCGAGTAAAAAGACTGCAAAATCAACATTAAGAAATTGGTATTCCTCCCTTTTTACCGCTATTGTTTGGCGATAATCCTTTACAAAAACAATGATACCCATGTTGTCTACTCTTGAGCTTCGCCATTGGCATCTTTCTGTTCCGGTCCATCGCACAACGGTACTTTTTTTCCTGTTTGCCTTTCTGAGCGGCTGTGCCACCTCCCCGACTACCGACCACAAAACCAGCTGGGAAAGCCACGAACAGGCGCTGACTAAACTGACCCACTATCAGGCAGCCGGGAAACTTGGGTATAAAGGCAGCCAACGTTTCAGTGCCAATATGCACTGGGAAACCCGCCCGCGCGAAGACAAGCTGCTGCTGACCAACTTCCTTGGCAGCACCCTGCTGAAGCTCAATGCCACGCCGTCATCGGTCACGCTGGTTAATAACGAGGGGAAAACCTTCCAGGGCCGCGATGCCGGGAAACTGGTTGAACAACTAACCGGCCTGAATTTACCGGTAACCCAAATGCGGGACTGGCTGATTGGCCTGCCAACCGCTGCCGATACCTACCAGCTGAACAAGGAAGGACGCGTCAGCTACCTGGCGAAAGAAATCGATGGCAAGCTATGGCAGCTTGATTACAACGAGTATGATTACTCGGTAACGCCGGCCTTACCTAAGCGTCTGGTTCTGAGCACTACCGGGGTTACCATTACCCTTGTTATTAATAACTGGTCTACTAACTGAGCATACTATGATCACCCGCACGACCCGCTGGCCGGCGCCAGCCAAGCTTAATCTGTTTCTGTACATTACCGGCCGCCGCCCGGATGGGTATCACGAGCTGCAAACCCTGTTTCAGTTTCTCGACCATGGCGATACCCTAACCATTACCGCCAACAACAGTAATGACCTGATCCTGACACCCGCGATTCCGGGGGTGGCGACCGAAGATAACCTGATCTTCAGAGCGGCCGATGCCCTACGTCGCTATGCCAGAATCAAAGCCGGTGCCGACATCCATATTGAGAAAATTCTGCCGATGGGTGGGGGTCTGGGAGGGGGATCTTCAAATGCGGCGACGACCTTGGTAGCGCTGAACTACCTGTGGCAAACCAACCTCAGTGTGGATGAACTGGCAGAGATTGGTCTGAAGCTCGGTGCTGACGTGCCGGTCTTCGTCCGCGGTTTCAGTGCCTTTGCCGAAGGTGTCGGAGAGCAACTGCAACCGGCAGAGCCGGAGGAAAAGTGGTATCTGATCGTGAAACCTGAGGTAAATATCGCCACCGTGGATATTTTCACCCATCCGGGGTTAAAACGTGATACCGAAAAACGCTCACTGAATGCCCTATTGACGGGGGTTTACGAAAACGATTGCGAAAAAATCGTGAGATCACTGCACCCCGAGGTTGATAAGGCACTTTCGTGGCTGTTAGAATACGCGCCGTCGAGATTGACTGGCACTGGCGCTTGTGTTTTCGCTGAATTTAGCACCCAACACGAAGCCAATGCAACTCTCAAAAAATTACCTGACTGGCTCCACGGATTTGTTGCCAAAGGTGTCAACACATCGCCTCTTTTGACAGCCTTGCACGCACTTTCTACGGATTGTCAGTAACTACAACTTGGACGCAACCTGAGGTTTCCACCGTGCCTGATATGAAGCTGTTTGCTGGTAACGCGACACCAGAGCTAGCCCAACGCATCGCTGATCGTCTTTACATTTCACTCGGAGACGCAACAGTTAACCGTTTCTCCGACGGTGAAGTCTGTGTTCAGATTAATGAGAACGTCCGTGGTAGCGACGTATTCATCATTCAATCGACCTGTGCGCCAACTAACGACAACCTGATGGAACTGGTTGTTATGATCGATGCACTGCGCCGTGCTTCAGCAGGCCGTATCACTGCTGTTATCCCTTACTTCGGCTACGCTCGCCAAGACCGCCGCGTCCGTTCTGCCCGTGTGCCAATTACTGCTAAAGTGGTTGCTGACTTCCTGTCTAACGTGGGTGTTGACCGCGTTCTGACTGTTGACCTGCACGCAGAGCAGATTCAGGGCTTCTTCGATGTACCAGTAGACAACATTTTCGGCAGCCCTGTTCTGCTGGAAGACATGCTGGCGAAAAGCCTGGAAGATCCAGTTGTGGTTTCTCCGGATATCGGTGGTGTAGTGCGTGCCCGTGCAACAGCAAAACTGCTGGATGACACTGACATCGCTATCATCGACAAGCGTCGTCCTCGTGCGAACGTTTCTCAGGTTATGCACCTGATCGGTGACGTGGAAGGCCGTGACTGTATCATTGTTGACGACATGATCGACACCGGCGGTACACTGTGTAAAGCGGCAGAAGCGCTGAAAGAACGTGGTGCGAAGCGTGTATTTGCATACGCTACCCACCCTGTTTTCTCTGGCAGTGCCCCACAGAACATCAAAGAGTCTGTCATTGACGAAGTGATCGTCACCGACTCTATCCCACTGTCTCCAGAAATGGCTGCAACCGGTAAAGTTTCTGTACTGACGCTATCAGGCATGCTGGCGGAAGCCATTCGTCGCATCAGCAACGAAGAGTCAATTTCGGCGATGTTCGAGCATTAATCTCGACACTGATCGTTTTCAAACGCCCTGCAATTGCGGGGCGTTTTTGTTTTTCCCGCCGGTATCAACCGTGTCCGGACAGCGCCACCACCGTGATTACCAGGCGGCCTGTTAACCACGGCTGGGGTGAAGATATCAATTTCCCCGCGTTTGGTATAACATAGCGCGCGTTTTCAGCCCCTAAGACTTGAGAGACGAGCGTGAGTAATAATATTCGCCTGTTAGTCGGTCTGGCTAACCCGGGCGCCGAGTATGCGAAAACCCGCCATAATGCGGGAGCATGGGTGGTCGAAGAGCTGGCCCGTGTCCACAATGTGATCCTGCGTGATGAAGCCAAATATTTTGGCCTGACCGGCCGGATCCAAGCCAATGGCCAGGATCTGCGTTTGCTGATCCCATCTACCTACATGAACCTCTCAGGCAAGTCGGTGGCAGCATTGGCCAACTTCTTCCAGATTAAACCGGAAGAGATTCTCGTGGCGCATGATGAACTGGATCTGCCGCCGGGCGTCGCCAAGTTCAAGAAAGGCGGTGGTCACGGAGGCCATAACGGCTTGCGCGACATCATCAGTAAAATGGGCAACAACAAAGAGTTTTATCGTCTACGCATCGGCATCGGCCATCCGGGAGATAAAAACAAAGTTGCCGGTTTTGTACTGGGCAAAGCTCCCGCCAAAGAGCAGGAGCAAATCGATGCCGCCGTTGATGAAGCGGTACGCTGCATGGATATTTTGCTCAAAGACGGCCTGAATAAAGCGCAGAATCGACTACATTCATTCAAAGCTGAATAATAGTCACCAACCATGAATTTGATCTGACAGAACCGCTGTCAGACTGTTTTACCGAACACTACCAAAAGGGTTTTACACCATGGGTTTTAAATGCGGAATCGTCGGCCTGCCAAACGTAGGCAAGTCAACACTTTTCAATGCCCTGACCAAAGCAGGTATCGAGGCAGCTAACTTCCCGTTCTGTACCATTGAGCCAAACACTGGCGTGGTTCCAGTTCCTGATCTGCGTCTTGACGCGCTGGCGGCCATTGTGAAACCAGAACGCATCCTGCCAACGACCATGGAATTCGTAGATATCGCCGGTCTGGTAGCGGGTGCGTCAAAAGGTGAAGGCCTGGGTAACAAATTCCTGGCTAACATCCGTGAAACCGACGCGATTGGTCACGTTGTACGTTGTTTCGAGAACGATAACATTGTTCACGTTGCCGGTAAGATCAACCCTCTGGATGATATCGAAGTTATCAACCTGGAGCTGGCACTGGCTGACCTGGATACCTGTGAGCGCGCCATTCAGCGTCAGGCGAAGCGTGCGAAAGGCGGCGACAAAGATGCTAAATTCGAAATCGCGGTACTGGAAAAAATGCTGCCGACCTTTACCGAAGGTGGTATGGCACGTTCGATCGATCTGACAAAAGAAGAAGCAGCAGCTATCAGCTACCTGAACTTCCTGACGCTGAAGCCGACTATGTACATCGCAAACGTCAGCGAAGACGGTTTCGAAGATAACCCGTTCCTGGAAATGGTGCGTGAGCACGCGGCAAAAGAAAATGCTGTGGTAGTCCCGGTTTGTGCAGCCATTGAATCAGAAATTGCTGAGCTGGATGATGCTGACCGCGAAGAGTTCCTGGCTGATCTGGGCATTGAAGAGCCAGGCCTGAACCGTGTGATCCGTTCTGGCTACGAGCTGCTGAACCTGCAAACATACTTCACCGCTGGTGTGAAAGAAGTTCGTGCATGGACGATCCCTGTAGGTGCTACAGCTCCTCAGGCGGCGGGTAAAATCCACACTGACTTCGAAAAAGGCTTTATCCGCGCAGAAGTTATTGGTTACGACCACTACATCGAGTTTGGTGGCGAAAACGGTGCAAAAGACGCAGGTAAATGGCGTCTGGAAGGTAAAGAGTACATCGTTAAAGACGGCGACGTAGTTCACTTCCGCTTCAACGTATAAGCTATTCAACCTATCACCAACAAGCGCGGCAGTGACACCTGAGCTTACTGCTGACAATTGTTGTCCAAAAGCCAGCCTGCGGGCTGGCTTCTTGTTTTTTGGGGTTGGCATTTTGCTTTTGGCGCTAGCGTTTCGACGTCTATGCGACAACAACGCATAAAAAACCAACACACATTTCATTTTCAGCGCCGTTTTGTCAGCCTGTAACATCAAATCAAAAACGAACCCGGCCCATGAGAGACTGCGGATTTCCTGCCTATCCCCTTCAGAAACCACAAAATCAGCACGTCAATCGCCCACTTCGTCCAAATATCCATCGAACAATCGAATTTTCGGGGGATCTTAAAAAAAACTGTTGACGGTATTGGCTGGTATTAGCATAATGCGCCCCGTTCCCGAGACAGCGGTCAGCAAGACAAGCTGCAAGGAAAACAAAAAGATGGCTACGTAGCTCAGTTGGTTAGAGCACATCACTCATAATGATGGGGTCACAGGTTCGAATCCCGTCGTAGCCACCATTCTCCCCGGAGAATGTAAAAATAAACCACGTGCGGTGGTGGCGGAATTGGTAGACGCGCTAGCTTCAGGTGCTAGTGTCCGCAAGGACGTGAGGGTTCAAGTCCCTCCCTCCGCACCAAAATTTCGGTTATCTCTTAAATTATTAAGAGCTGCCCTGTAGGTCTATCGCCAAGCGGTAAGGCAGCGGCTTTTGATGCCGCCATTCCCTGGTTCGAATCCAGGTAGACCTGCCATCTTTACAAGGTTGATGATTATCAGGTATAGTCGGCAACCCATATGGCTACGTAGCTCAGTTGGTTAGAGCACATCACTCATAATGATGGGGTCACAGGTTCGAATCCCGTCGTAGCCACCATTCTCCCCGGAGAATGTAAAAATAAACCACGTGCGGTGGTGGCGGAATTGGTAGACGCGCTAGCTTCAGGTGCTAGTGTCCGCAAGGACGTGAGGGTTCAAGTCCCTCCCTCCGCACCAACATTCAAGTCTTAGGCTTTCGGGCGTAAGCAACAAAATATGCGGAAGTGGCGAAATTGGTAGACGCACCAGATTTAGGTTCTGGCGCCGCAAGGTGTGAGAGTTCAAGTCTCTCCTTCCGCACCATATTTTTCAGATTGTTTTTTCAGTCTGAGAATACAATCAGAGAATACTGCTGGTAACAGCAAACCAAAATGCGGAAGTGGCGAAATTGGTAGACGCACCAGATTTAGGTTCTGGCGCCGCAAGGTGTGAGAGTTCAAGTCTCTCCTTCCGCACCATTCTCTCTGATTAAAGTCTCTGTTACAGAGCGCCTGCAGGTCTATCGCCAAGCGGTAAGGCAGCGGCTTTTGATGCCGCCATTCCCTGGTTCGAATCCAGGTAGACCTGCCATCTTTACAAGGTTGGTGATTATCAGGTATAGTCGGCAACCCATATGGCTACGTAGCTCAGTTGGTTAGAGCACATCACTCATAATGATGGGGTCACAGGTTCGAATCCCGTCGTAGCCACCATTCTCCCCGGAGAATGTAAAAATAAACCACGTGCGGTGGTGGCGGAATTGGTAGACGCGCTAGCTTCAGGTGCTAGTGTCCGCAAGGACGTGAGGGTTCAAGTCCCTCCCTCCGCACCAACATTTTGGTTACCTCTTAATTTTAAGAGTTGCCCTGCAGGTCTATCGCCAAGCGGTAAGGCAGCGGCTTTTGATGCCGCCATTCCCTGGTTCGAATCCAGGTAGACCTGCCATTATTGACTTATCTGCCGACTCGTTCGGGATGTAAGCAACGCGGAAGTGGCGAAATTGGTAGACGCACCAGATTTAGGTTCTGGCGCCGCAAGGTGTGAGAGTTCAAGTCTCTCCTTCCGCACCATTATTCAAGTCTCTGTAAAGAGCAACTGCAGGTCTATCGCCAAGCGGTAAGGCAGCGGCTTTTGATGCCGCCATTCCCTGGTTCGAATCCAGGTAGACCTGCCATTACTTTTCGATGTTGATTTTTATGTCAGCAGCGTTAAAGTGGCTACGTAGCTCAGTTGGTTAGAGCACATCACTCATAATGATGGGGTCACAGGTTCGAATCCCGTCGTAGCCACCATTCTCCTCGGAGAATGTAAAAATAAACCACGTGCGGTGGTGGCGGAATTGGTAGACGCGCTAGCTTCAGGTGCTAGTGTCCGCAAGGACGTGAGGGTTCAAGTCCCTCCCTCCGCACCAACATTTTGGTTACCTCTTAATTTTAAGAGTTGCCCTGCAGGTCTATCGCCAAGCGGTAAGGCAGCGGCTTTTGATGCCGCCATTCCCTGGTTCGAATCCAGGTAGACCTGCCATTATTGACTTATCTGCCGACTCGTTCGGGATGTAAGCAACGCGGAAGTGGCGAAATTGGTAGACGCACCAGATTTAGGTTCTGGCGCCGCAAGGTGTGAGAGTTCAAGTCTCTCCTTCCGCACCATTATTCAAGTCTCTGTAAAGAGCAACTGCAGGTCTATCGCCAAGCGGTAAGGCAGCGGCTTTTGATGCCGCCATTCCCTGGTTCGAATCCAGGTAGACCTGCCATTACTTTTCGATGTTGATTTTTATGTCAGCAGCGTTAAAGTGGCTACGTAGCTCAGTTGGTTAGAGCACATCACTCATAATGATGGGGTCACAGGTTCGAATCCCGTCGTAGCCACCATTCTCCTCGGAGAATGTAAAAATAAACCACGTGCGGTGGTGGCGGAATTGGTAGACGCGCTAGCTTCAGGTGCTAGTGTCCGCAAGGACGTGAGGGTTCAAGTCCCTCCCTCCGCACCAACATTCAAGTCTTAGGCTTTCGGGCGTAAGCAACAAAATATGCGGAAGTGGCGAAATTGGTAGACGCACCAGATTTAGGTTCTGGCGCCGCAAGGTGTGAGAGTTCAAGTCTCTCCTTCCGCACCATATTTTTCAGATTGTTTTTTCAGTCTGAGAATACAATCAGAGAATACTGCTGGTAACAGCAAACCAAAATGCGGAAGTGGCGAAATTGGTAGACGCACCAGATTTAGGTTCTGGCGCCGCAAGGTGTGAGAGTTCAAGTCTCTCCTTCCGCACCATTCTCTCTGATTAAAGTCTCTGTTACAGAGCACCTGTAGGGCTATCGCCAAGCGGTAAGGCAGCGGCTTTTGATGCCGCCATTCCCTGGTTCGAATCCAGGTAGCCCTGCCATTATTTCACTTATCGTACTGAATTTATCAGCACGCTAAGTTACGCGGAAGTGGCGAAATTGGTAGACGCACCAGATTTAGGTTCTGGCGCCGCAAGGTGTGAGAGTTCAAGTCTCTCCTTCCGCACCATCCTTTAAGAAACCCACCTTTGGTGGGTTTTCTTTTGTCTGGCATCCGGCTAGGGTGCGAGCAACGATTTTTTACAACCTACTCAATGATCGTATCTCTCTGGTTGTTAAGCCGAATGTGCCTGTCACATTCGGCTGTTTCTTTTTCTAGCTCCAATTCTATCAACGTAGCTTTATCTACCGGCTTTCATCTACATTGACCAGGCCATTAGGCACCTGCGACTAGCAGTTTTGAGCACCAAGCGTCTTCTCTCTGTACACCTTTCTCTGCTGACTTCTCCTAGACATATCACGCCTCGGCACATCAATCCTGATCGCTTCCGGCAGGCTAAAACACGACATAGAATTGGAACACTATAGGGTTGACGGGCCATCCAAATCCCCATTGAGATGACTCATACGCGCCTAGCGGTAAATGATAAGCGCCTGGAGGTCGATGATAAGCATTTGGCGTGTTTAAGAAGATGAAACGGCAGGCAGGATCAGAGCGGATGGTGAGAGACAGGATAAGATGATATAAGAAGAATGTGCCTAGGGTGCGACCATGCTTAGAACGAGATACCGCAAAGCCCAGGAAAAAACCAAGGCACAAAAAAGTGAGCCCTCAGGCTCACTGTCTCGATTACATGCCCATCGCGTATTTCAGCACCTGCTGTTTGAGCGGTCCGGCATGCTCTGCCAGTTTCAATCCCGCATTTCGCAGCAATTTGACTGGCAGCAAATTATTGCTGAATGTCGTATAGAAAAAGTCCATACCGGTTTGCATCAGCAGGTTATCCGGACGACGACGGCGCTCATAAGCTTTTAAGACCCGCAAACTGGCCCAATCATTGCCGGCCTTTTCCATTTCATGCAACAACGTATCCACATCCTTAAAGCCGAGGTTCACCCCCTGCCCTGCCAATGGATTAATGGTATGAGCAGCATCCCCCAATAGCACGACACCCGGCTTGAAATAATGCTGGGCATGGCGACGAGTGAGGGGAAAGCTGCCCTGGCCGATAACTGAAAAATCGCCCAGCTCTGGTGGAAAATGGGCGGCGATTTGCGCTTTCAGCTGTTCAGGTTCCATTGTCGATAGCAGCTTGATGCGGGAAGGGCTGTCATACCAGACCAGCGAGCCCTGATGGCCCGGCAATGGCAGGAACGAGCGGGGACCACTTGGGGTAAATTGCTGCCAGGTAATGTCCTGTTGCGGCAAAGCGGTCGCAATATTAATGAGCATACAATGCTGGCGATAATCCCACGCGGTCACTCCGATCCCGGCCTGCTGACGAACTTGAGAATTCGCCCCATCAGCCCCAACCAGTAAACGCGCACTTAATACTTCTCCGCTGGCCAACTTGATGTGATAGCCGGCGTCATGTGGGGTCGCCGATACCATGCGCGCCGGGCAAAGTAATGTCAGATTCGGATAGTGTTCAAACTGCTGCCACAACGCCAGCTGAATCACACGGTTTTCCACAATGAAGCCCAGTTGATCGAGATGCATGTCCTCGGCACTGAACCGGGTCCGGCACTCAGGGTGTTCCCAGGTTTCAAGCCGTTTGTACGGGCACAACCGCATGGCGCGCACATTGTCCCAGGCTCCCAGGCGTTCCAGCAGGGCAACCGAGCTGGGTGAGATTGCCGACACCCGCAAATCCATCGGCTGGTCAGCAGCAAAAGTGGCGGGAGCAACCCCTTCCAGTACCGCCACAGTCAGTCCCTGCTGCGCCAGACCTATTGCCATCGCCGCGCCGACCATGCCGCCACCGGCGACAACCACATCAAACTGTTCCATTCCGGTTTCCATTTGTTATGCTCACTACTCTGATTTATGGCAGGTACAGCGACCTGTTTGCTATCATTTTACCTAATTTCTGCTACGCAATCAGTGCTTAATCGCTGCATCCTGCGGGCTGATCCAATTTTGAGGAAGATTACGTCCCCTATGTTCGTCCGCCTGAAACGCTTTTTGCTGACCATTATACTGCTTCTGCTGGCGCTCCCGCCCCTGTTGGTGATGGCCGGGAAATACATCGATCCGCCGGTCTGGGGCTGGCAGCTTCACCGCAGCCTGTTTCCGCCCGCCGGTTACCCTTCGCGCTCTGCCCATGACTGGAAGCCGTTATCGGCGATTTCACCGTACAGCCAGCTGGCCGTGATCGCTTCGGAAGATCAGCGCTTTCCGAACCACAGCGGTATCGACGTTAATGCCGTCCTGACCATTTTGAAACAAAGCGGCAGCGACGGCCCGAGCCGCGGTGGCAGTACCATTACCCAACAGACGGCCAAAAACCTGTTTTTGTTTCCGTCCCGCACTTTCATTCGCAAAGGGGTCGAGCTGTATTTCACCTTATGGATGGAGTGGCTGTGGGACAAAGCGCGCATCCTTGAAATGTACCTCAATATCGTTGAGTTCGGCCCTGGGGTGTACGGCATCGAAGCCGCCAGCCAGACCTACTTTGGCATCCCGGCTGCGCGCCTGTCAGCTCAGCAATCTGCCCAGCTGGCAGCGGTACTGCCAAACCCTTACCGGATTCATCCGGCCCCGATGACCGATTATGTCGCCAAACACAGTCGCTGGATCCGCCAGCAAATGCGCCAACTCGGGATGCAAACCCTGGAGAAGCTCTAGGCTATAACCACATTGTATTCGGGGTGGTGATGATCTGGTCAGGCAAGGTTTAAAGCAGTACAATACGCGGCTTGCTACAGCTGACGGCCATGTTCACGGCCGCTTGGCCGAATGAAGCAATGTTGAATGCAATGAATAAACACTACGAGTGAAGAGTTAGACATGGCTAAGAAACTGCTTATCAAAACCTGGGGTTGCCAGATGAACGAGTACGATTCATCAAAAATGGCCGATCTTCTTAATGCAGCCAATGGCTTCGAGTTAACGGAAGAACCAGAAGAAGCAGACGTTCTGCTGCTTAACACCTGCTCCATCCGTGAAAAGGCCCAGGAAAAAGTGTTCCACCAGCTTGGTCGCTGGAAAACACTGAAAGATAAAAAACCTGACCTGGTGATTGGCGTAGGCGGTTGTGTGGCAACTCAGGAAGGCGATTCTATCCGTGTTCGCGCACCTTATGTGGATGTGATCTTTGGCCCGCAAACCCTGCACCGTCTGCCTGAGATGATTAAGCAGTCACAAAGCTCTGACGCACCGGTCATGGACATTTCTTTCCCTGAAATCGAAAAGTTTGACCGCCTGCCTGAGCCTCGTGCAGAAGGCCCGACGGCTTTCGTGTCTATCATGGAAGGCTGTTCTAAATACTGCACATTCTGTGTGGTGCCTTACACTCGTGGTGAAGAAGTCAGCCGTCCGCTGGATGATGTTCTGTTTGAAATTGCTCAGCTGGCCGAACAAGGTGTTCGTGAAGTCAACCTGCTGGGACAAAACGTAAACGCCTACCGCGGTGAAACCCACGACGGTGAAATTGCGAGCTTTGCTGAGCTGCTGCGCCTGGTAGCGGCCATCGATGGTATCGACCGTATCCGCTATACCACCAGCCACCCTATCGAGTTTACCGATGATATCATCGCGGTTTATGAAGATACCCCTGAAGTGGTGAGCTTCCTGCACCTGCCAGTACAGAGCGGTTCAGACCGTATTCTGGCGATGATGAAGCGTCCGCACACAGCGATCGAGTACAAGTCGAAAATCCGTAAACTGCGCAAAGCGCGTCCGGATATCACCATCAGTTCTGACTTCATTGTCGCGTTCCCGGGTGAAAGCGATCAGGACTTCCAGGAAACCATGAAACTGATCCGTGATGTCGACTTCGACATGAGCTTCAGCTTCATTTACTCACCACGTCCGGGTACACCGGCCGCAGACTATCCGTGCGACCTGTCTGAAGACGTGAAAAAACAACGCTTGTACGAACTGCAGCAGCAGATCAATACTCAGGCGATGCGTTACTCACGCCAGATGCTGGGCACTGAACAGCGTATCTTGGTGGAAGGTCCTTCTAAGAAGAACATCATGGAGTTACGTGGCCGTACTGAGAACAACCGCGTAGTTAACTTTGAAGGCCCGGTCGATTTGATCGGTCAGTTCGTTGATGTCAAGATCACGGATGTCTTCGCGAACTCCCTGCGTGGTGAACTGGTACGTACCGAAGCCGAAATGAACCTGCGTGTTGCGATGTCTCCAGCTGAAGTCATCGAGAAAACACGCAAAGAAGATGAATTGGGTGTAGGCGTATATACTCCATAGTAAGACGCCCGTCTAAATACAAACAGACGAGCCCTGAACCAAAGGTTGCCCGACCAAACGGGCAACCCTCATGAGAGGCAAATCTTGAGTAAAGTCATTACGATTGAATTTAATCTGGAACCCGCCAATAACCAGCGCCTTTCCAGCCTTTGTGGCCCTTTCGACGATAACATTAAACAACTTGAACGCCGTCTGGGTGTCGAAATTAACCACCGCAGCAATAGTTTCAGTGTTGTTGGCCAACCGCATACTGCCGGTGCCGCCGCCGACATCATCAAGACCCTGTATGTCGACACCGCCCCGGTCCGCAATGTGATCCCGGATATTGAACCAGAGCAAATCCACCTGGCGATCAAAGAATCCGGTGTGCTGGAGCAATCGACTGACTCCAGTATCCCTTACGGTAAAGAAGTCACAATCAAGACCAAAAAGGGAATCATCAAACCGCGCACCCCGAACCAGGCGCAATACATTGCCAACATGGTTCGCCATGACATCACGTTCGGGATTGGTCCTGCCGGTACCGGTAAAACCTATCTCGCCGTTGCTGCCGCGGTAGACGCTCTGGAGCGTCAGGAAATCCGTCGCATCCTGCTAACCCGCCCTGCGGTAGAAGCAGGTGAAAAACTGGGCTTCCTACCGGGTGACCTGAGCCAGAAAGTCGACCCGTATCTGCGTCCGCTGTACGATGCCCTGTTTGAAATGCTGGGTTTCGAGCGGGTCGAGAAGCTGATTGAGCGTAACGTGATTGAAGTTGCCCCGCTGGCTTACATGCGTGGCCGTACCCTGAACGACGCCTTCATCATCCTCGATGAGAGCCAGAACACCACCGTGGAACAAATGAAAATGTTCCTGACCCGGATCGGTTTCAACTCCCGAGCCGTGATCACCGGTGACGTCACCCAGATCGACCTGCCGCGCGGCGCCCGTTCCGGCCTGCGCCATGCGATTGAAGTGTTGTCTGAAGTGGATGAAATCAGCTTCAACTTCTTCCTGGCTGACGACGTGGTTCGTCACCCGGTTGTTGCCCGAATTGTTCAGGCGTATGAAGTGTGGGAAACCGAAGACCAGAAACAACGAAAGCTGGCTGAACAACGCCGCCGTGAAGAGCAGATGGCCAGACAGGCCGCACTGACGCCAGGTGCCGTCATTCTTCCAGAAGCAGAAACGGAAAAAACCGATTAATGGCTATTTATCTTGATCTCCAGGTGGCGACCGACAACCCTGACGGTATGCCAAGTGAAGCTGACTTCCAGCAGTGGCTGGATGCTGCCATTACCCCGTTTCAGGCAGATGCCGAAGTGACAGTGCGTCTGGTCGACGCAGAAGAAAGCCATGCCCTGAACCACGGGTACCGGGGCAAAGACAAGCCGACTAATGTACTGTCGTTTCCGTTTGAAGCCCCGCCGGGCATGGAACTCGATCTGCTCGGTGATCTGGTGATTTGTCGTCAGGTCGTTGAAAATGAGGCCGAAGATCAGAACAAACCGCTTAACGCCCACTGGGCACATATGGTTGTACATGGCAGTCTGCATCTGCTAGGTTATGACCATATTGAAGACGATGAAGCCGAGGAAATGGAAGCGCTGGAAACGGAAATCATGCAAAACATGGGTTTTGCTGACCCGTATGCCGACGAAAAGCTGTAACCTTTCCCCGATAAAATTGTCAAACAGGCACGGCAGTCTGCTGCCGAGCCTGTTTATTTCCGTGGCATTCGCCACTTAATTGCTAGAGAAACCATTCTTACAAACAATGAACGAAGATAACTCACAGAATTCAGAAGGTCCGAGTAGAAAGTCCTTCTTTGAACGTATTGGTCAACTGTTCCAGGGCGAACCGCAAAACCGCGAGGAACTGGTCGAGGTCTTCCGTGACTCGGAAGAAAATGAACTGATCGACCATGACACCCGGGACATGCTGGAAGGGGTCATGCAGATCTCTGAAATGCGGGTGCGAGATATCATGATCCCACGCTCCCAAATGACCACAATTGAACGTTCTCAGAAGTTAGAGGATCTGATCGATCTTATTGTCGATGCCCAACACTCGCGCTACCCGGTGATCAGTGATGACAAAGACCATGTTGAAGGCATTCTGTTGGCGAAAGACCTGTTACGGTACCTGCGCCCAGATAGTGAGCCATTTAATATGGACGAGATACTGCGTCCTGCCGTAGTTGTACCGGAAAGCAAACGCGTTGACCGCCTGCTGAAAGAGTTCCGCGAAGAGCGCTATCACATGGCGATAGTGGTTGACGAATTTGGCGGGGTATCGGGAGTTATTACCATTGAAGATATTCTGGAACAGATCGTAGGCGAAATCGAAGACGAGTTCGACGACGAAGAAGAACAGGATATCCGTCAATTAAGCAAACATACCTACTCAGTGAAAGCCCTGACAACCATTGAGGCGTTCAATGAGATGTTCCAGACCCGCTTCAGTGACGAAGAAGTCGACACCGTCGGCGGGCTGGTCATGACCAGTTTTGGCCACCTGCCGACTCGCGGCGAAGTGGTTGAACTGGATGGGTATTCGTTCAAAGTAACGGCAGCTGATAGCCGCCGGGTGATCCAGCTGCAAGTGACCGTACCACACGAAGCTCATCAACCGACAACGACACCATAACGAATGACAACAATTCGCTTAAAGAAGTTGGGACAGCTTGCGCTGGCTGTCCCAGCAGGTGCTCTTGCCACCCTGGCTTTTGCACCGTATCAATACTGGTACCTCGCACCAGTTTCTCTCTTTATTCTCTTTTTCCTGCTCCAAAATCAATCTGTTAAACGATCTGCTGCCATAGGTTTCCTGTGGGGGCTGGGATTATTTGGCACCGGGATAAGCTGGGTTCACGTCAGTATCGCCAACTTTGGCGGGATGCCGTGGCTGGCCGGCTGGACGCTGATGGCCTTGCTGATCAGCTACCTGGCCCTCTACCCGGCGGTATTCGGTGCGCTGTTCAACCGCTTTAATCAGGGACGACCGTTCCACCAGCTGATGCTCAGCGGCCCAGTAATCTGGCTGGTGCTGGATTGGATCCGCGGCTGGCTGATGACCGGTTTTCCGTGGCTGTGGATGGGTTACAGCCAACTTGAGAGCCCTTATGCTTCACTGGCGCCGATTTTAGGTGTCGAGGGGATCACCCTGGCACTGGTGCTGAGCTGCGGGGCACTGGTCGCGGCCGTCGCGTACCGTAACTGGAAGCCTCTTCTGGTACCGGCCCTGATACTGGGTTTCTCCCTGCTGGCGGGCCAGAAACAATGGGTAGTGCCGGATCCGGACAACACCCTGGATGTTGCCATGATTCAGGGCAACGTCGCGCAGGAGGTGAAGTGGCTGCCAAGCCAGCGCTGGCCGACCCTGATGAAGTACACCGATCTGACCCGTGAAAACTGGGATGCAGACCTGATCATCTGGCCGGAAGCAGCGATCCCGGCGCTGGAAGCCCAGCTGCCGACTTTCCTCCAGAATCTCGATGCCGCGGCGCGCAACAACCAGACCACCATTCTCACCGGTGTGCTGGATCAGGACGCCCACGGCCAGTATTTCAATAACATCCTGACCCTCGGGGTCAACAATGCCGGCCCGTACCAGTATGAATCTGCCGAGCGTTACAGCAAGCACCACCTGCTGCCGTTTGGTGAATTTGTCCCGTTCGGGGATTTACTGCGCCCGCTGGCTCCGTTCTTTAACCTGCCGATGTCGTCGTTCAGCCGCGGTGACTATATCCAGCCGAACCTGGAAGCCAACGGTTACTCGCTGGCTCCGGCACTCTGCTACGAAGTGGCATTCAGCGAGCAGGTGCGCCGCAATGTGAATGAAAACACGGAGTTTCTGCTGACCTTGTCGAACGATACCTGGTTTGGTAAGTCAATCGGGCCGTTCCAGCACATGGAAATCGCCCAGATGCGCTCACTGGAGCTGGGTAAGCCATTACTGCGTGCAACAAACAGCGGTCTGACGGGTATCGTGGATCATCACGGCAAAATCATCGCCCAGATCCCGCAGTTTGAAACCGCTGTGCTGCGCAGCAAAGTAGTGCCGACCAAAGGGATGACACCTTACACTGCCCTTGGCAGCTGGCCGCTGTATTTCTACCTGCTGTGGTCTGTCACCCTGTCGTGGATTCTGATTCGCCGCCAAGGCGGCCGATTCCGCGATCACCAGCCGGAAATTAACTATCACGACTGATGAGCGTGAATCTTGCTGAATCTTCACTGAAAATTCACCAAGAAATGACGGAATGGCGAAGGTCTCCCCTTCGCCTTTTTTTTCACCCTGCTAAGATATCGGAAAAGAAAACTGCGAACACAACGCGCAGCTTAATCAGGGAGAACCTCCATGAAAGTCATTCACAAACTGTTTGCCATGCTAGGCGCACTCGCGCTGCTGTGTGTCGCCACCGGCTCTATCGCCAAAGAAGATCTAGACACCCAGGCGGCTCTGAATCAGTTCAAGGCCGCATCACAGACCCATCCCTTCTTTCAGTCCGCTTACGGCTATGCGGTTTTCCCATCAGTCGGTAAAGGAGGTTTCTGGATTGGCGGAGCCTACGGCAGCGGTACTGTGTACCAGCAGCACCAGGTCACCGGCCATGCCAAACTGTACCAAGTCTCGATCGGCCTCCAGTTCGGCGGTCAGGCCTACAGCGAAATTATTTTCTTCCAGGACAAACGGGCATATGACCGCTTTACCAGCGGCAGCTTTGAGCTGGATGCGCAGGCTTCTGCCGTCGCCCTGACCGAGGGCGCGCAGGCCAAAGCGGGTACCACCGGCGTCAGCGCCAGCTCCGGTCAGAAATACATTGATGCCAACTACACCAACGGGATTGCGGTGTTCACCTTTGCCAAAGGCGGGATGATGGTCGAGGCATCATTGGCCGGACAGAAGTTCAGCTATACTCCGCTCAGCACCCAAGCGGCGGTACCGGCACAATCAGCCCAGCCGCAGACCCAACCGTATGAGCCAGAACCGACCACGGTTGTGGTCGAGACGTTAGAGCGCCCATAAGCTTCTGATGAAACTCAGAGCGACAAGCGGGAGTCGGAAAGACTACAGAGAAGGCAACAAAGACGCATAATAAAAACAGCGGGCTCAAAGACCCGCTGTTTTTTTATCTATGGCTAATGACCAATTATCGATGACAAGTTCCAACTCACCCGTTACAAATGACCGCCCTTCTCAGGGAGAAAGCGGCTGACGGGTGAAACGGGTATGCCCGCATTTAAGACAGGGGGAAATCTCTTTCACATGGGTGATCAACTCCTTGTGCCCGCACTGCTCGCACACCAGATTGCCCAGCCCAACAATTTCTCCGGCTTCGTACACCCCTTGGTGTTTGATGTCATCCATCACCTCCCGCCACTCAATCTGGGTTTTATCCGTGACTTCCGCCAGCCCTTCCCAGATGGTTTCTTTAACGACCTGATAAAACGGACTCTCGCTGAACGGAGCCGGGCTTTCCTCCACATTCTGCCCAAATTCCTGCAAATCCCGCTTCAGGTATGCAGAGATCAAAGCCAGCTCATCTTTGGTCATATCACTGGCTGCCTGACGGTATTTTTCAGTCACTTCGGCCCAGTGTTTCAGCTCATCCGGACTGTGCTTGAGCGTTTCGGTTACCTGCTCCAGCAGCGTCTCATAATCCTTTTTCTGATTTGCCATTCGCCACCTCCTCGCGGTCACTCTGCCGGCTTTTTACGCCTTAAGCCGCCTTTCACTGCCGAACAGTCAACAATTCGGCCCGAAATGATTTTCAGCTATTGTTGACACCTTTACCTTTAGTTATTCTATGTCGATTATATTGAATGTGTTTGTACTCAACTCACAAAACCCCGGATGTCATCGATGCAAGAACAATATCGTCCGCAGGACATTGAACAGAAAGTTCAAGAACATTGGGACAACAACAAAACGTTTGTTGTAAGTGAAGACCCTAATAAAGAAAAATTCTACTGTCTCTCCATGTTCCCGTACCCAAGTGGTCGTCTGCACATGGG
Organism: Photobacterium sp. GSS17; assembly: GCF_028621875.1. NCBI lineage: Bacteria > Pseudomonadati > Pseudomonadota > Gammaproteobacteria > Vibrionales > Vibrionaceae > Photobacterium > Photobacterium sp. GSS17. The sequence goes on from NZ_CP117517.1 coordinate 2,832,085, forward strand.
TCACGTTCGTAACTACACCATCGGTGATGTGATTTCTCGTTACCAGCGTCTGCAAGGCAAAAATGTCATGCAGCCAATCGGCTGGGATGCATTCGGTCTGCCAGCAGAAAACGCCGCGGTTAAGAACAAGACGGCTCCGGCGCCTTGGACTTACGAAAACATTGAATACATGAAGAACCAGCTGAAACTGCTGGGCTTCGGCTACGACTGGAACCGCGAATTCGCAACTTGTACGCCAGAATACTACCGTTGGGAACAAGAGTTCTTCACCAAGCTGTACAACAAGGGCCTGGTTTACAAGAAGACCTCTTCCGTTAACTGGTGTCCGAACGACCAGACCGTTCTGGCTAACGAGCAGGTAGAAGACGGTTGCTGCTGGCGTTGTGACACTCCGGTTGAGCAAAAAGAAATTCCACAGTGGTTCATTAAAATTACTGAATACGCTCAAGAACTGCTGGACGACCTGGATCAGCTGGAAGGCTGGCCTGAAATGGTTAAAACCATGCAGCGTAACTGGATCGGCCGCTCTGAAGGCGTTGAACTGAGCTTTGCCGTTAAAGGTCACAGCGACCTGGAAGTTTACACCACCCGTCCTGACACCCTGATGGGCGTTACGTACGTGGGCATTGCTGCCAGTCACCCGCTGGCTGCCGCGGCGGCAGAAAATAATCCGGAACTGGCGAAGTTCATTGACGAGTGCCGTAACACCAAAGTTGCCGAAGCAGAACTGGCAACGATGGAGAAGAAAGGCATGGCAACGGGCCTGACTGCGATTCACCCGCTGAATGGCCGTGAAGTACCGGTTTACGTGGCTAACTTCGTTCTGATGGACTACGGCACAGGCGCAGTAATGGCTGTTCCTGCCCACGACCAGCGTGATTTTGAGTTCGCAACCAAATACGGCCTAGACATCGTGCCGGTTATCAAACCAGAAGACGGCAGCGAGCTGGACATTTCTGAAGCGGCGTACACCGAGAAAGGTGTGCTGTTCGACTCCGGCGAGTTCGACGGTCTGGGCTTCCAGGATGCGTTCAATGCGATCGCGGCAAAACTGGAAGCGGAAGGCAAAGGCAAGAAGACCGTTAACTTCCGTCTGCGTGACTGGGGTGTTTCCCGTCAGCGTTACTGGGGTGCACCAATCCCGATGGTAACAACAGAAGACGGTGAAGTGCATCCGGTACCGGCTGACCAACTGCCAGTTATCCTGCCGGAAGACGTGGTCATGGACGGCGTAACCAGCCCAATCAAAGCTGACAAAACGTGGGCAGAAACCACTTTTGAAGGCAAGCCTGCGCTGCGTGAAACCGATACCTTCGACACCTTCATGGAGTCTTCCTGGTACTACGCACGCTACTGTTCGCCAAAAGCGGACGAAATGCTGGATTCCGATGCAGCAAACTACTGGCTGCCAGTAGACCAGTACATCGGTGGTATCGAGCACGCGTGTATGCACCTGCTGTACTCTCGCTTCTTCCACAAACTGCTGCGCGACTGTGGCATGGTACAAAGCGACGAGCCATTCAAGCAGCTGCTGTGTCAAGGCATGGTATTGGCTGATGCCTACTACTACACCAGCGACAAAGGCGCGAAAATCTGGGTTTCTCCGACAGAAGTAACGGTTGAGCGTGACGAGAAAGGTCGCATTACTAAAGCGGTCGACACGGAAGGTAACGAAGTCGTTCACTCAGGCATGACGAAGATGTCTAAGTCGAAAAACAACGGTATCGACCCACAGGAAATGGTCGACAAGTACGGTGCAGACACCGTTCGTTTGTTCATGATGTTTGCTTCTCCGGCTGATATGACGCTGGAATGGCAGGAATCCGGCGTGGAAGGTGCTAACCGCTTCCTGAAACGCGTCTGGAAACTGGTTCACGAGCACACCGCCAAAGGTGCAGCAGAAGCGCTGGATGCGGCTGCACTGACTGCCGACCAGAAAGCGCTGCGTCGCGATGTTCACAAGACCATTGCTAAAGTGAGCGATGATGTGGGTCGTCGTCAGACGTTTAACACCGCGATCGCGGCCATCATGGAACTGATGAACAAACTGGCGAAAGCGCCGCAGGACAGCGCGCAAGACCGTGCTCTGCTTGACGAAGCGCTGAAAGCTATCGTGTGCATGCTGTACCCGATGACACCGCACATCTGTTTCGAAATGTGGAAAGCACTGGGTGAATCAGATATCGACCACGCTGCATGGCCAATGGCTGATGAGAAAGCACTGGTTGAAGACGAGAAACTGATCATCGTACAGGTGAACGGTAAGCTGCGTGCTAAGCTGACGGTTGCTGCTGACGCGACGAAAGAGCAGGTAGAAGCCATCGCACTGAACGATGAGAACGTTACTAAGTTCACCGACGACAAGACGATCCGCAAGGTCATCTTCGTTCCGGGTAAACTGTTGAATATTGTTGCGAACTAACGCCGTTTCTCAGTGCCTAACCTGTGGCTCCCTTGTGGAGCCACAGATTTTCCGGCTCACTATCCCATCAGATACACCTGCGTCAGCCGGTCCGTTTTCACTCACTTTCATGGAGCAGACTCGGTGAAAGCCATATTTTCTCTGAAAAGCATCTTCCGCACTTTTTTAATTGCCACTCTGGCGCTGGCCACCGCCTCCTGTGGTTTCCACCTGCGTGGTAACTATATGCTGCCAGACGACATTGCTAAACTGTCACTGACCAGCTTTGACCCGTATGGCCCCCTGCACCGTCAGGTAAAATCCCAGTTCAAAATGCACGGTATTGAAGCGGTCCCAAGCTCAAGCAAAGTACCCAACCTGCACCTGATCAGCGAATCGGTCGATGAGCGAACCCTATCGCTCTACCAAAACGCCCGTGCTGCTGAATATGAACTGACCTACACCGTACGCTACAGCATTGTGGTGCCGGGCAAAGGCAGCCAAAGCTTCACGACCCGTGTTAACCGTACCTTCCTTGATAACCCGTTAACGGCACTGGCCAAGTCGGTAGAGCGCGACATGATTGAAAACGAAATGCGCCAACAGGCGTCACGTCAGATCATGCGTCAGCTAGCTCGCCTGACCGCCAAGTTCAATCAGCTTGATGAAGAATCACTGGAAACGCTGGAGCAAGATTCCGCCAACGACGCCACGTCAGCTAACGGCAAGGTGACAGTCACCACTGAACGTCTGACCGATCAGGAAGCCGCTGAGCAACTGTTTGACGCCGACCGTACCCAGAACAGTCAGGTTACTGCGACACAATGAGGATTTACCCGGAACAACTGACGCAGCAACTCAGCAAAGGGCTGCGTCAGGCTTATCTGCTGTTCGGCAATGAACCGCTGCTGAAGCTGGAAGCCTGCGACCAGATTCGCCTGGCAGCTCAGCAAGCCGGTTTTGACGAACGCCATACCTTTACCGTTGATGCCCAGCTGGACTGGAATCTGGTGCTTGACTGCTGTCAGGCCCTGAGCCTGTTTTCGGCTCGCCAGATCATCGAGCTCATTCTGCCAGACAGCGGCCTCAATACCCAACAGACCAAATCCCTGCAAGAGGTCACGGCTCATCTGCACCCGGACATTCTGTTGCTGCTTCAGGGCCCACGCCTGAATAAAAAGCAGGAAACCAGCAAATGGTTCAAGGAGCTGGATCACCATGGGCTCTATGTCCCCTGCAACACGCCGGATGCCCGCCATCTACCCCGCTTTATTCAGGGACGCTGCCAGCAGCTCGGCCTCAAGCCGGATCATGAATCGGTACTGATGCTGGCACAATGGCACGAAGGCAACCTGCTGGCACTGGCACAAAGCCTGCAAAAACTGGTGTTGCTCTACCCTGACGGTGAACTGACGGTACCTCGGCTGGAAGACGCCCTGAGCCGCCACAACCATTACACCCCGTTCCAGCTGATTGATGCCATTCTCGCCGGACAGGCCAAACGCAGCCAGCGGGTACTGCGCCAGCTTGAAGGCGAAGGGGTTGAAGTGGTGGTATTGCTACGTACACTCCAGCGCGAGCTCACCCAACTGTACAAGATGCAGGAAATGGGCAGCCGCGGCACGCCCCTCAGTAAAATCTTCGAAAATTTCCGGGTCTGGCAAAGCCGCCGCGAGCTCTACATCGGCGCACTGCATCGCCTGCCCCTGCCGACGCTGATCACCCTGATGCGTCAGCTGGCCCGGCTCGAAGTGCAGGTCAAAACCGATTATGACGCCCAACCATGGGATGAACTGGCAGCGTTATGTGCACAAATGTGCGGAATAAAAACCCATCTCACCCCGTTTAGCTAGTATTTCGCCCAACAGCCGGACGGGTTATGTAAAGTTACAGCCAGAATATGTTGCCGGCTCTTGTGCGTGATATACTGCGCCGCTACATTGTGACCCGGCCGATTCCGGGTCTACAGTAAACACAGATACAGTGAAAGAGGGAGATCCTTTTGCAGGTTCAAGAACTACACGATTTTATTGTTGATAAAGTTGATGATATCAAAGCCCAAGATATCGTGACTCTGGATGTTCGCGGTAAATCAAGCATTACCGACTTCATGGTGCTGTGCACCGGTACCTCGAACCGCCACGTAGCTTCTATTGCCGATCATGTCAGCAAAGAATCCAAGCAGATCAACTACCCGCCATTAGGCATCAGTGGTGAAGAAGACGGCGAATGGGTCATCGTGGACATGGGCAGCGTGATCCTGCATATCATGCAGGAAGATGCTCGTAATCTGTACCAACTGGAGAAGCTTTGGGGCTAACCAAGAATGAAGCTTCAACTGATTGCTGTTGGCACCAAAATGCCGAAATGGGTTGAGGAAGGCTACAAAGAGTATAGCCGTCGCTTCCCTAAAGATATGCCGCTTGAACTGGTCGAGATTTCTGCTGGCAAGCGGGGGAAAAATGCCGATATCGCCCGTATTCTGCAAAAAGAAGGCGAAGCGATGTTAGCCGCTGTTCCGAAAGGCAACCGGATTGTCACCCTGGATATTCCGGGCAAACGCTGGGACACCGAACAACTGGCAGAACAGCTGGAAAGCTGGAAGCTGGATGGCCGTGATGTGTCTATTCTGATTGGCGGACCTGAAGGTCTGGCACCAGCCTGTAAGGCAGCTGCCGACCAGAGTTGGTCGTTGTCGCCGCTGACACTGCCGCACCCACTGGTCCGTATCGTAATGGCAGAAAGCCTTTACCGGGCCTGGAGCATCACCGCTAACCATCCATATCACAGGGAATAAGTGAGAATGAGGCAAAAGCGTACACAGATCCGCGATCACCGGGCTGAGTCGGCACTGTTTTTTCGCCGGGCTCTTGTCTCATTTATCGGTATCATCGTGCTGGTCAGTGTTCTGCTGGTGAATCTGTACCACATACAGATCCGCGAGCATGAAGACTACCAGACACGATCGAACGATAACCGGATTAAAGTGGTTCCCGTCGCCCCGAACCGGGGGCTGATCTACGACCGTAACGGTGTGCTGCTGGCAGAGAACCGGCCGGTCTACTCCCTGGAAATCACCTCAGAAAAAGTGCCTGATCTGCAGGACACTTTTGCACGCCTGAAAGAAATGATGGCCGTCACCGACGAACAAATCGAGCGGTTTGAGCGTGAACGACGCCGTACCCGCCGGTTTAAGTCCGTGCCTATCATGAACCAATTGACCGAAGAGCAAGTCGCGTTATTTTCGGTTAACCAGCACCGCTTCCCCGGCGTGGAAGTGAAAGCTTACCTCAAGCGCTTCTATCCGTACGGCGAGGCCCTGACCCATGTGCTGGGTTATGTCGCAAAAATCAACGATCGGGATCTCGACAAGCTGGATCGCGAAAGCAAGCTGAATAACTACAAAGCGACCCGCGACATCGGTAAGCTGGGCGTTGAAAAATATTACGAAGATCTGCTGCACGGCACCTCCGGCTATCAGGAAGTCGAGGTCAACAGCCGCGGCAGGATCATCCGCACTCTGAAATATGTCCCGCCGATTCCAGGCAAAGACATCAAGCTGAATATAGATATCAGCCTCCAGCTGTATGTGCAGGAGCTGCTGACCGTGCGCACGACTGACCCGGAAACCGGCGAAGAGATCGTCAAACCGAAGCGCGGCTCGGTTGTGGTGCTCGACCCGCGTGACTCGTCAGTCCTGGCTATGGTATCCAGCCCGAGTTACGACCCGAACCTATTTGTCCACGGCATTTCCGGCAAACAGTACCGCGATCTGCTCAATGACAAAGACCGTCCGCTGGTAAACCGCGTCACGCTGGGCATTTATCCGCCGGCTTCCACGGTGAAACCGATGATCGCTGTCGCCGCACTGACGGAAGGCGTGATCACCACCAACACCACGCGAAATGACCCGGGCTACTGGCGTATCCCTAACACCAACAGCCGACCGTTTCGCGACTGGCTGCGCTGGGGCCATGGCCGGGTGAATATCCACAAAGCCATTGAAGAATCAGTTGATACCTTCTTCTATCAGGTGGCGTACGACATGGGCATCGACCGCCTGTCGGACTGGATGAGCCGCTTTGGCTACGGCGAATACACTGGCATTGATATCTACGAAGAGAGCAAGGCCAACATGCCGACCCGCGAATGGAAACAGGCGCGTTTCCGCCAACCATGGTATCAGGGTGACACCATTCCGGTCGGGATCGGTCAGGGCTACTGGACAGCGACGCCGCTGCAAATCGCCAAGGCGACGACCGTACTGGTCAACCGCGGCCGGGTACAGGCACCTCACCTGCTCAAGGATGTCATTGATGATGAAGGCGGCAAGCCGGCCAACTTTGATGACTTCCCGCCGATCGATAACGTCAGCGACAGCACCTGGGAAGTCGCCAAAGACGGCATGTTCCGCGTACTGTTTGGTAACCGAGGGACTGCTCGCAGGGCTTTCTACGGGGCGGAATACAAGGCCGGAGGAAAATCCGGCTCGGCTCAGGTCTTTGGCCTGGCGGAAGACCAGAAGTACAACGCCGAGGAGCTGGAAGAACATTTACGCGACCATGCTCTGTTCACGGCCTTTGCACCGTTTGACCATCCGGAAGTCGTTGTTTCGATGGTGCTGGAAAATGCCGGCGGCGGCTCCTCGAACGGGGGCCCGGTTGCCCGTAAAATCTTTGACCACATGCTGCTGGAACCCACCGAACCGGATCCGCTGCAGGTGATCGTCGATAAAAAACTCGCAGAGGTATCACCATGAGTATGATGTCAGCGACAGGGAATCAACGTACGCTGAGTGACCGCTTACATCTGGATTTTCCGCTGTTACTGGGCATTTTCACTCTGATGGGCTTTGGCCTGATTGTGATGTACAGCGCCAGCGGCCAGAATCTGGAAATGATGGAACGTCAGGCGGTTCGCATGCTGCTCTCACTGGGTGTCATGTTTATTCTGGCTCAGATTGCGCCGCGGCATTACGAAACCTGGGCTCCTTATCTATTCGGGGTCGGGCTGTTACTGCTGCTCGGGGTGTTGCTGTTCGGGGAAGTCTCAAAAGGGGCGCAGCGCTGGCTGAACCTGGGTATCGTCCGGTTTCAACCCTCTGAGCTGATCAAGCTGGCCGTGCCGCTGATGGTCGCGCGCTTTGTGGGTAACCGCCCGCTACCGCCCAGCCTGAAGAACATCACGATTGCTCTGGTGCTGATTTTTGTCCCGACAATTCTGATCGCCAAGCAGCCGGATCTGGGCACCTCTATCCTGATTGCCGCCTCCGGGATCTTTGTCCTGTTTCTGTCCGGGATCAGCTGGCGCATTATTATTGCTGCCGCGCTGATGCTGGCTGCGTTCATACCGGTCCTCTGGCTGTTCCTGATGCGGGATTACCAGCGTACCCGGGTGCTGACCCTGTTCAATCCAGAGTCAGACCCGCTAGGCGCGGGCTATCACATCATCCAGTCAAAAATTGCCATTGGCTCCGGCGGGCTCAACGGCAAAGGCTGGATGCAGGGCACCCAGTCCCAGCTGGAATTTCTGCCTGAACGCCATACTGACTTTATTTTTGCGGTCATCGCCGAAGAATGGGGACTGATTGGGGTCTGCTGCCTGCTAACAATTTACCTATTCATCATCGGCCGCGGGTTGATGCTGGCCAGCCGAGCCCAGACCGCTTTTGGCCGGATGATGGCCGGCAGTATCGTGCTCAGCTTTTTTGTTTATATTTTCGTGAATATCGGTATGGTGAGCGGCCTGCTGCCGGTGGTGGGGGTTCCTCTCCCGCTGGTCAGCTACGGCGGAACCTCCATGGTAACCCTGATGGCCGGTTTCGGTATTCTGATGTCTATCCACACCCATAGAAAAATGTTGTCCAAGGCGACCTAAATGCGCATATCTCCATTATTGTTACTTCTTATCCTTGCTGGCTGTAGCTCCACGTCCAACAACGAGCGCTATGATATCGCCGATGATAAGGCGCCGGAATCATCGCCAACGCTGGATCACATTGAAGATGCCCAGCCGCGCTACGAACCGCAGAGCCTGGCTGGCAACAAGGACTACACGCTGCGCGGCAATGACTACAAAATCATTCGCGGTCAGCAGCCGTTCACCGAAGAAGGCTATGCCTCCTGGTATGGCAAAAAATTCCACGGCCATCGCACGTCGAACGGTGAGATTTATGACATGTACTCGATGACAGCAGCCCACAAAACTCTGCCGTTACCGAGCTATGTGAAAGTCACCAACCAGAACAACGGCCGCTCCGTGGTTGTCCGGGTTAATGACCGCGGTCCGTTTCATGACGGGCGCATTATTGACCTGAGTATGGCTGCTGCAGCCCGGCTGGATGTGATCAAGTACGGTACTGCCCCGGTAAAGATTGAGCTGATCAACATTGACAAACCGGCCAATCCTGACGAATGGCAGAGCGCCAATCCGAACCAGTACTTCGTGCAGTTGGCTGCCGTCACAGACAGCGACAAGGCCAAACAAGTTGCCACGACTTTGGCCAAAGAGTTCAACACTCAGGTCGATACCCAAAAGGCCGACACCGGTAATATTTACCGCCTGCGCCTGGGGCCATACCTGGATCGCGAAGAAGCCATGACGCAGCGGGATAAGGCACGAGCCAGCCGCTACCCACAGGCTTTCATCATTTCCTCGAAAAGGGAATTGGAACCTAAATCGTAATTTGTACTCTGAGTAACAGACTTTTTGATGCCCGAGACCGCACTTTTGTGCTTTCTCTCGGGTAAATTTCCGCACAGTATTGTCAAAATTCGTCAATCGTCACCAGGATGACCGGTCATATCAACCGCCAACACTGGTCTGCTATTGTCAATCTGCTATAGTGTGTACAATTTTTTGCAATCGACAAATTAAGTTACAACCATCATGAAGAAATCTGCTGCACTTTTCCGCTCTGTAGCAATCTCGGCCACCCTGCTGGCTTCAGCAACTGCGGTTGCTGCACCAGCGGTTGTCCCTGAAGCTCCACAGATTGCTGCCAAGGGTTACGTCCTTGTAGACTACCATTCCGGTAAAATTCTGGCTGGTCACAACGAATACGAACAAATCCCGCCTGCCAGCCTGACCAAAATGATGACCAGCTACGTCATCGGCCAGGAAATCAAACGCGGCAACATCTCGATGGATGATACTGTCGTGATCAGCAAAAACGCCTGGGCCAAAAACTTCCCGGGTTCCTCAAAAATGTTCATTGAGGTGGGCAGTGAGGTTAAAGTTTCTGACCTGAACCGCGGGATTGTTATCCAGTCCGGCAACGATGCGTGTGTGGCCATGGCTGAACACGTAGCCGGTTCAGAAGATTCATTCGTCGATCTGATGAACGCCTGGGCAAAAACCCTGGGCATGAACTCCACCCACTTTGCCAACGTACACGGTCTGGATAACCCGAACCTGTACACCACCCCGTATGACATGGCACTGCTGGCTCAGGGCCTGATCCGCGATGTCCCAGAAGAGTTTGCGCTGTATAAAGAGAAGTCGTTCACTTACAACGGCATTACTCAGTACAACCGTAACAGCCTGCTGTGGGATAAGAGCCTGAATGTTGACGGCCTGAAAACCGGTCACACCAACAATGCCGGTTACAGCCTGGTCAGTACAGCGACGGAAGGCAAGATGCGCCTGATCGCGGTAATGATGGGGACTCAGAGCCCTAACGCCCGTAAAGCGGAAAGCAAGAAGCTGCTGAACTACGGTTTCCGTTTCTATGAAACAGTATCACCACACAAAGCCAACGAAACCTTCGTGACCGAAAAAGTCTGGATGGGCGACACCGATGAAGTCTCACTGGGCGTCAGCGAAGATACCTTTGTGACTCTGCCACGCGGCCAGACCAAAGATCTGGCAGCCAGCTTTGTGTTGGAAAAAGAGCTGCGAGCGCCGATCCAAAAAGGTGACGTCGTGGGTAAGTTGTACTACCGTATTGGCGAAGAAGACATTGCTGAGTACCCGCTGCTGGCACTGAATGATGTTAACGAAGGCGGAATGTTCAGCCGTCTGATTGATTACATCATGCTGCTGTTTAAAAGCTGGTTAGGGTAACAGTCAGATATACAACAGAAAGGGGCTGCAGAATCTGCAGCCCCTTTTTTGTGACTCTTTTCGCATTCCCACAGAACTTGTTAAAATGAGTCTGAGCCTTTAATATGCACGGCTTAAATCGCAATAAATGCAATACCTCGGAGTACCGCATGCAGCAGCAAGAACAGCCAAAACTGAAAGATCTCTTGGAGTTCCCTTGTAAGTTCACGTACAAGGTTATGGGTTATAGCAAACCTGAGCTGCCTGATCTGGTTGTTGAAGTGATCCAGCGCCACGCCCCAGGTGACTACAGCCCTGTCGTGAAGCCAAGTGGTAAAGGCACCTACAGCGCCGTTTCGGTATCTATTACAGCGACCTCGATTGAACAGGTAGAAACTCTGTACAAAGAACTGAGTGAAATTGAGATTGTACGCGTCGTTCTGTAAGCGTTCCGCATACCCCTACAAAATTGGCGGCTGTAAAGTCAGTCGCCAAGTTTTATAATACCCTCAATCTCGTACCCCCTACCGGGGTGTCCGTGTATCAGGCGTTACCAAACGACAATATATGGGTGTGACATTGGACAATAAGATAATTATTCGGAACCTTGGCCGCCAGGACTACGAACCGATCTGGAAGGAGATGCATCAGTTTACTGACGAACGCACTCCGGACACGACCGACGAAGTCTGGCTGGTTGAACACAATCCCGTGTTCACACAGGGTCAGGCGGGCAAAACCGAACACCTGCTCAACACCGGTGACATTCCGGTTGTGCAAAGTGATCGCGGTGGTCAGGTTACCTATCATGGTCCGGGCCAGCTGGTCGCCTATATCCTGATCGATTTACGTCGTCGCAAACTGGGCGTGCGTGAGCTGGTCACCCACATCGAAAACACTGTCATCAACACCCTGTCCCGTTACGGGATTGAATCTAACGCCCGTCCCGATGCACCGGGTGTGTATGTCAACCACCAGAAGATATGCTCACTTGGCCTGCGGATCAGACGCGGCTGCTCTTTTCACGGTCTGGCACTCAATATCAATATGGATCTGGCTCCGTTTCTGCGTATTAACCCATGCGGTTATGCAGGAATGGAAATGACTCAAACTGTGTCATTGAATGGGCCTTCTGAACTAGCGGAAGTTCAGCCTGTACTGGTAGAAGAGCTGATCAACCTGCTCGATTATCAGAGCGTTGAGTGGAAAATGGAAAGCAATTCATGAGTAAACCAATCAAAATTGAACAAGGTGTCAAATACCGTGATGCCGACAAAATGGCGCTGATCCCAGTTCGTACTGTGGCTGAAGAAGCACCAAAGCAAGTGCTGCGTAAACCGGAATGGATGAAAATCAAACTTCCGGCTGACAGTCAGCGTATCCAGGACATTAAGTCGGCAATGCGCAAGAACAACCTGCACTCTGTGTGTGAGGAAGCATCTTGTCCAAACCTGGCAGAATGTTTTAACCACGGCACTGCCACCTTTATGATCCTGGGGGCAATCTGTACCCGTCGTTGTCCGTTCTGTGACGTTGCTCATGGTCGTCCGCTTCCGCCTAACGCAGAAGAGCCGGTCCACCTGGCACAAACGATTGCTGACATGAAGCTGCGCTATGTGGTTGTCACTTCAGTTGACCGTGATGACCTGCGTGATGGTGGTGCTCAGCACTTTGCCGATTGTATCCGTGAAATTCGCGTGAAAAGCCCGGAAATCCGCATTGAGACTCTGGTCCCTGATTTCCGTGGCCGTATGGATCGTGCGCTGGACATCCTGCGTGATAACCCGCCGGATGTATTCAACCACAACCTGGAAACTGCACCTCGTCTGTACCGTAAAGCGCGTCCGGGTGCGAATTACCAGTGGTCACTGGATCTGCTGAAGAAATTCAAAGAGATGCACCCTGAGGTACCAACTAAGTCCGGTCTGATGATGGGTCTTGGCGAAACCAAAGAAGAAATCATTGAAGTGCTGAAGGATCTGCGTGCGCACGGTGTGACCATGCTGACGCTGGGCCAGTACCTTGCACCAAGCCGTCACCACCTGCCGGTAGAGCGCTACGTGCCGCCTGAAGAGTTCGATGAGCTAAAAGAAATCGCGCTGGAACTGGGATTCACCCATGCAGCCTGTGGTCCGTTTGTTCGCTCTTCATACCACGCCGACCTACAGGCGCGTGGCGAAGAAGTGAAATAAAAACGCTGCTTCTTTTTCATAAAAACGGTGAGCCTGGCTCACCGTTTTTTTTTATGCCTGATTTTCATCAACTGCCTAGCTTGCTCTGCCCTAAGCACTAAGCACTTTGCACTTTGCCACAACGTTGCTGCCTCGTGACACAGCTCATCCGATTTGAGTCTGACACCGGCACTCTTCGGGTGCCGGAAATCACCAGGCAAAAATTCACAAACAATCATTCACAAACAAAATTTCACCAGACAAAGCCATCAGCAAAAAAAAACGCCGCGGAAAACCGCAGCATTTCGTTTAGGGATGCATATCGCACTCGTCGCTGATTCAGCGTTATTACGATTGCACTACGCAGGATTGCGAATTGCACTACTCAGGTACAGGTACGCCGATTATTGCGCGCGCTCAATCGCAGCTGCCAGCACCGGCGCCAGACTGTTCAACGCCTCTTCATTCACCGGCTTACCTTTATCATTGGTAATGTTGATTGACGTCCGGTTACCCAGATCGCCCAGCTGAACATTGTAAGAACGGCTGTCCAGCATGATTGGTTTGGTACCCAGCTCAGTCCAGAACTCATCATCCGGAGAACGGTATTTCACCTCAACCAGACCCTGCGAGCGGTTACGGCTTTCAACCGTAAAGCCAATCTCATTCAGCACCAACGGCAGACGTTCCCAGAACACATTGTAAGGAGCACGGGCGATGATCACCGGCAAGCCACTGCGATCCTGTCCCATAGAAATAGGGATCTGTTTCACCAGCTGCTGGGCACGTTCACGGGCTTTATCACGCTCTAGCTGATCATAACGCGCGGTCACCACGTTGGTCATGATGGTGCTGTAGCGCTCTTTGTTGTCAACCGACACCGGCATTTCAACCCCGTCTTCCCGCCAGTCAATCAGAGAAATCTGGTAGGTATAACGACCCAGCTCTGCAGAACGCTCAATACGGTAACGGCTGCCAATCTGACGATCTTCATCGTCATTGTTCCAGGTCACCCAGTCGGTTTCCATCGCGTTCGCGGTATTGCTGCGCAAAGTGATATTTCGTTCAACAATCAACTTCTGGGTTAACGCCCAGACCTTGTTCAACTCTTCTTCTTTGGCCAGCAACAGGCTCACGCCATCTTCGCCTTTCACCGCCCGGGCACCCGGGATCAGCGCCAGCACTTGCTGCGGCGGACGAATATCGACCGAAGGCCCCAGCCCGCCCTGGAAACTCCGCGCTGGGATATTGTAATCACTAACCTGAGCAGGAATCGCCCCTGCCGGTTGCGTCCATGTCCCCAACGGGGCGGTTTCGAGGTAATTGAAATCCTGATTGGCCTGACGGCGGCGATCCGCCCCGTCAGAACAGCCCGCCAGTGTTACCACTGCAATTGCAGCCGCCACCAGCTTGTATTTGTAATTCATTCCGCTTCTGCGCTCCTACGCTCTCGCTATTTACAGCAGTACGTTCGCATCCTTGAGGGCTTCCGTAACTACTGGTTGGGCAGATTCACTCAGCTCGGTCAGCGGCAGACGAAGCGTACCATGCTGAATCAAACCAAGCTTATGAGCTGCCCATTTTACCGGGATTGGGTTGGATTCAACAAACAAATGCTTATGTAAAGGCATTAAACGCTGATTGATTTCATGCGCGGCATCAGCCTGACCGGACAATGCCAGCTTAAACATCTGTGCCATATCGGCAGCGGCAACGTTCGCTGTAACCGAAATCACGCCATGGCCACCTTCAAGCACAAAATCCAACCCGGTGGCATCATCACCACTCAGTTGGATGAAAGAGTCACCACAAAGTTCCCGAGTTTTCTTCACTCGGCTCAGATCGCCGGTCGCATCTTTGATGCCGACAATATTATCAATCTTCGCCAGGCGCGCCACGGTCTCCGGCAGCATGTCCACACCGGTACGTCCCGGTACGTTATACAGAATCTGCGGCAGTTCGGTCGCTTCCGCAATGGCTTTAAAGTGCTGGTACAGCCCTTCCTGCGTTGGCTTGTTGTAATATGGCGTGACCGTCAGACAACCCGCCACCCCAGTGCCACTAAACAGTTTGCTAAAGGTGATGGCTTCGTGGGTGGCATTCGCGCCCGTACCGGCGATCACAGGCACACGCCCGTTCACGTATTCAACGGTTTTGAGTACCACTTTCACATGCTCGTCCACCGTCAGTGTCGCAGACTCGCCCGTTGTGCCGACAGCCACAATGGCATCGGTACCGGCAGCAATATGATATTCAACCAGAGACGCCAGACTGGCGTAATCGACTTCACCATTGTCATCCAATGGTGTAATAAGTGCTACCATGCTTCCTGAAAACATGTCCATCTCCCCATAATTATTGTTGACCCGGTATCCTTATCTTCGGGGCCCAGAGTCTGGTAATCATCAACATTGTCGTGTAATTCCTGAAAAGCACTCAGTGGGATGTCACGCATTGATAATGCGTATAACTGAACATTTTTCAGGTTATACCTGAACAAGAAATTGCAACAAATTCTTTCATCAGAGCAGAGCGCAGATCCGAAGAGCTCCGCTGGGTGCCGCCAGCAGAAAAGAAAGCAAGTCACAATTGGTCGATGAAGATAAAGACGGCTCCCGGCCTGGAATTTATGCCGATGAACCGAATAATAAGGCAGCCCGGAAAATCCATACTACTTTTCAGTAACAGTAAACTCAAGACAGAGTTATGTAAATGCAGGAAGGCTAACTGCCTGTCGAAAGACTGATTTTGCAGCAGCTGCCACTTGGCTGAGTCAGTGTGTGTGCTACCATGCTAGAGGTATTCATAAAGTGATGTAATAAATATGGAACATTATCTCGTTGTGACCGCAATTGGGACGGACCGCCCCGGTATTTCAGATGAAATAACACGACTCATCACCCAGTGTGGCTGTAACATTGTTGACAGTCGCCTGGCTATTTTCGGGCGCGAATTCAGCCTACTGATGCTGTTGTCCGGCAATGCCAATGCCATCTCCCGGGTTGAGTCCACGCTGCCGCTGAAAGCGCATGAACATGACCTGCTGACGGTGATGAAACGTACCAGCAAACATGAATACCGTTATTTCCCCTATACAGCTGATTTTCATATCGAAGCTGACGACAGTCCGGGACTGATTGAGCAATTTACCCGGTTCTTTGCCTCCCGGCAGATTGATATCGCTTCGCTCAGCGCACATACCCACGACAGTACAGAGCCTGGGGTGCCTAACCGGTTCCAGCTCCAGATCGGCACCAATTTGCCCGATGGCTGTAACCTAATGACTCTGCAAGAAGAATTTGAAGCACTCTGCCACGACCTGGTTGTTACCGGCAGCGTGACATTCATCGGCCATAATCAATAAGGAAAACACTATGAAGACTTTGACCGCCGGTACGCCAGCGCCAGCCTTCACCCTTCAAAACCAGAACGATGAGCCAGTCAGCCTTGCTGACTTTAAAGGCAAAAAAGTGCTGGTTTACTTCTACCCGAAAGCCATGACGCCGGGCTGTACTGTTCAGGCGTGCGGCCTGCGTGACAGTAAAGCCGAGCTGGATGCGCTGAATGTGGAAGTATTGGGGGTGAGTATCGATCCGGTTAAACGCCTGCCTAAATTTATTGAGCGCGACAACCTGAACTTCACGCTGCTGTCTGACGAAGACCATGCCGTGGCTGAGCAGTTTGGTGTCTGGGGTGAAAAGAAATTCATGGGCAAAGTGTATGACGGCCTGCACCGCATCAGCTTCCTGATCAATAAAGACGGTGTGATTGAGCATGTCTTCAACAAGTTCAAAACCAAAGACCACCACGAGGTGGTGCTGAAATTCCTCAACGAAAACCGTTAAGTAAAGCGGTTCTCCGAGCTTGCCGGAGCAAAGTACCTTTCGCCCGTGTCACTGGCCTAAGCCAACACCTCTAAAAAAACAAAAAGGCCGCGTTTAGCGGCCTTTTTGATTGAACGTCGGTTTTGATGCTTACTCTTCCACCGATTCGGCAGGTACAGGCTCCTGAGTCGGCGGCAGCGCATTCCATACCGCCTTGACCAGTGTCGCCAGAGGGATGGCAAAGAAGACGCCCCAGAATCCCCACAAGCCGCCAAACACCAGTACCGCAACAATAATCGCCACCGGGTGAAGGTTCACCGCTTCAGAGAACAGAATCGGCACCAGTACGTTACCGTCAAGCGCCTGAATAATGCCGTATGCCACCAGCAGCCACCAGAAATCAGGGCCAATCCCCCACTGGAATAAACCCACCATCGCCACCGGCAGCGTCACGACTGCCGCGCCAATGTACGGGATCAGTACCGAGAAGCCCACCAGCACCCCGAGCAGGACGGCATAACGCAGATCCATCACCGCAAAGGTGACATAGCTGACAATACCGACGATAAAAATTTCGGTGACCTTACCGCGGATATAATTGGAGATTTGCTCGTTCATCTCTTCGCCGACTTTACTCGCCAGGCGACGGTTCTGTGGCAATACCCGCTTGAAGGTGCTGATCATTTCCTCTTTGTCTTTCAGCAGGAAAAACACCAGCAATGGAACTAGAATCAGGTAGACGGCCAGTGTGGCCAGGCTGATCAAAGAGGCCAGCGAGCCTTTCACCACGCTTTCCCCCATCCCCAGCACTTTTTCACGCAGGGTGACCATGAAGGTTGAGACCTGATGCGGCTGGACAA
The DNA here is from genome assembly GCF_028621875.1 of Photobacterium sp. GSS17. NCBI lineage: Bacteria > Pseudomonadati > Pseudomonadota > Gammaproteobacteria > Vibrionales > Vibrionaceae > Photobacterium > Photobacterium sp. GSS17. The sequence continues at coordinate 2,849,384 of NZ_CP117517.1, forward strand.
AATCCGGGTAACGTTCCGGCAGACTGGAGACAAAGCTCTGTAAGCCGTTGAACATGTTTGGCACGTCAGCAATCAGGTTACTGACCTGATGCCAGATGGTCGGTACCAGGCCGAATACGGCCATCACCATCAAACCGGCAAACACCAACAGCACAGCCATCACGGCCAGTGTGCGAGGCAACCCCAGACGCACCAATTTCATGACCGGCCACTCCAGCAGGTATGCCAGAACAATAGCGACCAACAGCGGTGCAATCAGATTGCCAAAGAAATAAATGGTAAGAAACCCGCCCAGAAGAATAGCTACCAGACTAACGGCATGGGGGTCAGAAAATCGTCGCTGATACCAGCGATTCAACATATCCAGCATAAATTTGATTACAACCCTTTGGTCACAATGATTTCCAGTACCTGGTGATTATCCACCCGGACCTCGATAGTAAAACCATGATTAGATAGGTAGCGGGGTATATCTTGCCTTGCCCCCGTGTCAGTCACATGAATTTCCATTGACTCGCCGCTGTGCAGGTTTTGTACAGCACGTTTGGCCAATAATAATGCCATCGGGCACCTTTCTGCCGTCAGATTCAGCAAGGCTCTTTCCATTCCGGTATACTGACAATTATCTTCCATCGGGTTATTGTAAATGACAAGTAGGCGACAAAAAAGAAACCTGTGACAGGTTTAACGGTCATATTACCTTGTAATACAGTCCTTATTCAGGTTTTATGAACCTCGCGATCACCGCGAGTGCAACTCTACGTTAAAGAAGGCAGTACGAATTATTACTATGTTTCGATTCGCCAAGGCGCCAGCCTGTCTCCTGATCGGTACGTTGCTGGGCACCAGCCTGCCAAGCCCGGCCAACGAATTTAATGACCTTCCCGAAATCGGGACGGCAGCCGCCTCCACCCTGAGCATTGAAAAAGAGCTCCAGTACGGCGACGCCTACATGCGTATGATCCGAGCCAAAATGCCGGTGATTACCGATCCGCTGCTCTCTGAGTATATTCAGGATCTTGGCCATCGCCTGGTCGCCAATGCCAGTGACGTCCGTACCCCGTTCAGCTTTTTTATGATCCAAAACCGCGCCATTAATGCTTTCGCATTCTTTGGCGGTCATGTCGCCATCCATTCCGGTTTGTTCTTGTATGCCCGTAGCGAAAGTGAGCTGGCGTCTGTTATGGCGCACGAAATAGCCCACGTGACTCAGCGCCATCTGGCGCGCAGCATGGAAGATCAGGCCAAGAAATCACCGGCGACCCTGGCAGCTCTGATTGGCTCCATGATGCTGGCCATCGCCTCACCGGAAGCCGGAATGGCTGCCATTCATGCCACAACAGCCGCCTCGGCGCAGGGGCAAATCAACTATACCCGTAGCAATGAACAGGAAGCTGACCGCATTGGTATCGCGACGCTGGCCAAATCCGGTTTTGAGGCGCAGGCTATGCCGCGTTTCTTTGGTCGCTTGGCAGATCAATACCGCTATGCCAGCAAACCGCCACCCATGCTGCTGACCCACCCCCTGCCGGAATCGCGGATCACCGACAGCCGCAGCCGAGCCAATCAGTATCCCAGCCGTCAGATGAGCGAATCTGAGCGCTACCATCTGGCGCGCGCCCGTATTGTCGCTCGTTACGCCGGGCTGGACAGCAAAGCTGCCCTTGGCTGGTTTGACCGTGAAATGAAAAGTGCCGATGCGGTGGTACGTACTGCTCTCAATTACGGCAAGGCGCTAGTGTACATCGACAACGATAATTACCCTCAGGCCCACGCTTTGCTGGATCCGTTATTGGCCAGTGATCCGGGAAACCGGTTTTTCATCGATTCGGCTACCGATCTGGATCTGAAGCAAAAGCAGTACGACAAAGCCATCAGACGCCTGGAAACAGCCCTGAAAGCTAACCCAGATAACAAGGTATTACGCCTTAACCTGGCTCATGCCCTTCAGGAAGCCGGCAGAATGAACGACAGTGTGCCGATTCTGACCCGCTACACCTATGACAACCCGGACGACTCCAACGGCTGGCATATGTTGTCTCAGGCACAAGCTACGCTGGGACGTCGTGATGCCGAACTGGCTGCCCGAGCGGAAGTGCTGGCCCTGCGCGGCTCCTGGGAAGAGGCAATTCAGCTTTATATTCAGGCCAGTCAAATTGTTGATGTGGACTCATTGGATCAGGCCCGCTATGACGCCCGGATAGACCAGCTCCGTCTGGCTCGCCAGCGTGCCGCGGAACTCTGAGTGATTCCCCTCATCTCCTGCCACCCGGCAGGAGATGTGATCCGCCTGGCATTGCGCTGGCCTCAAGCCCTGCTCCCCTGCCGCTTCCCCCTGATTCGGTATACAATACGCCTCAAAATCTGCTCGGCTCCCGGCCTGAACGCGGGAGCGGATAAGCCTCAAAAAGGAAGAATAACTATGTCAGTCACTATCTATCACAACCCACGTTGCTCTAAGAGCCGTGAAACTCTGGCCCTGCTGGAAGAAAAAGGTATCGCTCCGACTATCGTGAAATATCTGGATGAAACGCCGTCGATTGAGCAGCTTCAGACGCTGCTTAGCCAACTGGGCTATGGATCAGCACGTGAGATGATGCGTACCAAGGAAAGCCTGTACAAAGAGCTGAACCTGGACGGCGACAACGTGACCGAGCAGCAACTGTTTGAAGCCATGGCCGCCAACCCGAAACTGATTGAACGTCCAATCGTGGTCAATGGTGACAAAGCGGCAATGGGCCGTCCGCCAGAGCAAGTGCTCGACATCCTGTAAGCGCCAGTATGAAAAGCCTTCTGGTTCTTTACTACAGCCGTCACGGCAATACCCGCCAACTGGCACGCCAGATTGCCCGTGGGATAGAACAGGTTGACGGCTGTGAAGCCATGCTTCGCACCGTGGCTGACATCGACAGTCAGGGTAACAGTGCGCAGGATTCCGATAGTGATCCGCTGGTCAGTCAGGCCGATCTGCAACAGTGTATCGGCCTTGCGATGGGCAGTCCGGTGCGGTTTGGTAACATGGCCGCCCCCCTGAAGCATTTCTGGGACACGACCAGCCGGGAATGGCTTGGTGGGACACTGATCGGCAAGCCTGCCTGTGTGTTTACCTCGTCATCATCAATGCACGGTGGGCAGGAAACGACACTTCAGTCGATGATGCTGCCCCTGCTGCATCACGGCATGCTGATCGTCGGGATCCCGTATTCAGAGCCGGCGCTGCATACCACCCAGTCAGGCGGAACTCCTTACGGACCATCCCACTTCAACACCGGGGAAAGCCGTCAGCTGAGCCGGGAAGAATGCGAGTTGGCTCAGGCCTGTGGCAAACGCCTGGCCGAAGCGGCCCTGAAACTAATGTAAGCCGTCCCGTTAGGGACAACACGGTCATACTGAAGGATGCGTACCATGACCCCCATGAGTCAACACACTCGCCGCCTGCGCCTGGGCGCCTTAACCGCTTACCTGTCACTGATGGTCTGGGTTGGGCTGTGGCAAAGCCTGCTTTCGCCGCACCCGCACCTGAATAGCCTGATCATGGCCGGTGTCTGGATTGTTCCGCTACTGCTGCCGCTCAAAGGCATTCTGGCAGGGAAACCCTATACCCATGCCTGGGCCAATTTTATTCTGATGTTCTACTTTCTCCACGCACTGACCATGCTGTGGGTAGATGAAGGGGAACGCTGGCTCGCTCTGGTTGAACTGCTGATCACCAGTTGTGCTTTCGTCGCCAATGCCATGTTTGCCCGCCATCGCGGCCGCGAACTCGGCATCAAACTGAAAAAGTTGTCGGAAGTCGAGAAAGAAGAAAAAGCCCGTCATGAGGGGCCGTCGGCTTAGTAGCTTAGCGACTTAGCGACTTAGCGACTTAGCGACTTAGCGACTTAGCGAAAGATGAAAAATAAAAACGGTGGCATCAGCCACCGTTTTTTTATTACTTTTAGGGTCAATGAACCACTGGCGCAATCAGGCCTGTGGCGCACGCCATTCATACATGCTGACTTGCTTCACCGGTTTCGCGGGGGCAGATAGCGTCTCAGATGAGTCTGTCTGCCCGTCCAGTACGGCTTCTGTTGGCTGAACCTCTGGCTCTGCTGGCATCACAGGCGCTGTGACTTCTGACAGGCGGCTGTTCTGGCTCAGTTCACGCTGGAAGGCTGCTTCCGTACTCAATAGTTTTACGGAAAACTCCACCTGCTCCCCCTGAATGCGATAAGCATTGATTCCGGCCACGGAGCTCAGGTTGGTCATCATGCGCTCAAGGGTAAAGAAATCTTTGGCACTGCGAATATTACTGACCACCACGGCCAGTTGGCCACTCTCATCCCCCCCCAGCGGCACGGCATATTTCACTCCCAGCTGATCGGCCACATGATCCATCATCCGACGAAGCGTTGCCTCCGACGTACCGGATGCCTGTCCTTCAGATGGCGTCACCTTGGTCGCCGCCATTTTTTCCGGGCCTTCTGCATACAGCTGCCAGTTCATGACGTAGTCATCCGGCCCTTTACGGCGGGCGCGAACCACCAGCACCGCTTCCGGCTGGTAGCGCTGGCTGGCTTGTACGATTGGCCCGACAAAACCGCCCCACAAATCCGGGACGCTGATCGCCGTAACGTCCTCAAAGTCCCCGATTGGCATCATGGTCGGCACACCTCTTCGGTCTGCCTCACTCTTCATCCCGGCCAGCAGCGGGTTCCCCGACTGATCCCAGGCAATGTTACGGTTGCTTTCCGCGTCTTCAACCAGCCAGACCAGCACATTTGGGCGCTGTTCACCCCAGAAGGTTGCCTGAGCCTGAGTCAGCAACTGGCGCACACGGTTCCGATCGAAAGTCAGATCCAGGGTACGCTTCCCTTTCAGGTTGCCGTAACCATACTGGCTGACAAACGGGTTACTGTTAGCCAGCGCCTTGGTCACGACGTCATTGTTCACCACTCGGCTCTGTCCCGAGACCTTCACCAGCACCTGTGCAAGGGCATCGCGGCGGGCATTTTGCTCTGACTGGCTGTCAGTATCGGGCAACACAATCCTGGCCTGGTAAAGGTCTGTGACTGTTGCAGCCTGCACAGTCCCGGCCAGCAAGGCCATAAGAAGGAAGGTAAGACGCAGCATAATAAACTCATTTATCATTTAGATTGATTGTTGCACGATGATAAATTGATCCCATTAAATTCGGCAACCAATTGTAGGAAAAATCCGGACATGACGGCATTTTTATGCCATCGCTTTTATTCATATTTAGCCAAAATGGCGACAAATACGTCAAGGCTGCGTCAGTTATTCTTTCCCCAAACACCCACCCAGCGACATTTTGCCTTTATTCACTACTTTCTCAGTGGAGAATTAGGCAAACGATTTCTTCTGTGCTAACATTCCGCGATTTTTTTACAGCTAGGATGGGAAATATACAAATGATGCAGATATTACAAGGTGCTCAGATGCTCTTTGTTGCATTCGGGGCATTGGTTCTGGTTCCGCTACTTACCGGTCTGGACCCCAACGTTGCGCTCTTCGGTGCCGGTCTAGGTACCCTCCTGTTCCAAGTCATTACTAAACGCTCTGTCCCTATTTTCCTCGCTTCCTCTTTCGCGTTTATTGCTCCTATCATGTACGGTGTTCAAACCTGGGGTATCCCGGCAACCATGGGTGGCCTGATGATGGCCGGTGTGGTGTACATCTGTATGGGTGGCATAATCAAAGTGCGCGGTGTCGGTATTATTCACAAGCTGCTGCCACCAGTGGTGGTCGGGCCAGTCATTATGGTCATCGGGCTGGGTCTGGCACCTGCGGCGGTGAACATGGCGCTGGGTAAAACCGGTGACGGTGCGGTTCAACTGATCGACGGCAATGCTGCGCTGTGGATTTCTTCTGTCTCGCTGCTGGTGACCATTTTCTTCAGCGTGTTCGCCCGTGGCTTCCTGAAGCTTGTGCCGATTATGGCGGGTATCGTCGCCGGTTACGTGACGGCACTGGTCTACGGTGTGGTTGACTTTACTGCGGTACAACAGGCCTCCTGGCTGGCCATGCCAAACTTCACATACCCTGAGTTTAATATCAATGCCATGCTGTTCATGATTCCGGTAGCAATTGCGCCGGCCGTTGAGCACGTCGGGGATATGCTGGCTATTTCTAACGTGACCGGTAAAGACTACCTGAAGAAGCCGGGTTTGCACCGCACCATGACCGGTGACGGGGTGGCAACCATGGCTGCTTCGCTGTTCGGTGCGCCGCCAAACACCACTTACTCTGAAGTTACCGGTGCCGTTATGCTGACCAAAGCCTACAACCCGGTAATCATGACCTGGGCCGCAGTCACTGCGCTGGTACTGGCTTTTGTCGGTAAGCTGGGCGCCATTCTGCAAACCATCCCAGTACCGGTAATGGGCGGCATCATGATTCTGCTGTTCGGTTCAATCGCAACCGTCGGCCTGAACACGCTGATCAAAAACCAGGTGGATCTGCATAAATCACGCAACCTGGTGATTGTTGCCGTTACTCTGGTATTCGGGATTGGCGGTATGGCCTTTGGGATCGGCGAGTTCAGCCTGCAAGGTGTCAGCCTGTGTGGTATTGTCGCCATTATACTAAACCTGATTCTGCCTGCGGACCTGGGTGAAAATCACGTGGTTGATAATGCGCAGCTGGACAGCGCGCAAGACTCGAAATAATTCTTCACACTAGCGTTCGCTAGTACATAAGAGCTGCCTTCGGGCAGCTCTTTTTGTTTACAGCAAAATTGACACTGAGGGCAGCAACGCGAGAAGTTGTCGTGTATGGCGGATAAACCGCGTGTAACATTGCCACGGTCACACTCAGTGAAGATGTCGCTATAATAGATAGAGCTATATGATAGAGCGGTATGACGGAGCTGTAGTTGTAGTTGTAGCGACATGGTATAGCTCGACGCGGTTTCACTCAGGCTCAGGATACCCTGACTCACTTTCCCATCCCGCTTATGCCTATATCTCGATAGCGCAAAAATTACAGACATAAAAAAGCCGGCAATCGCCGGCTTTTTCTGAATTCTCCGTCTGACAATTACTTCGTACCGAAGATCTTGTCACCAGCATCGCCCAGACCAGGAACGATGTAGCCTTTGTCATTCAGTTTCTCATCGATAGCTGCCGTGTACAGCTCAACGTCCGGGTGAGCTTTTTCCAGCGCCGCAATGCCTTCCGGCGCCGCAACCAGTACCAGCACTTTAATGGATTTACAGCCGTGCTCTTTCAGCAGGTCGATCGTCGCGATCATTGAGCCACCTGTTGCCAGCATTGGGTCAACGACCAGCGCCATACGCTCATCAATGTTAGAAGCCAGTTTGTGGAAGTAAGGAACAGGTTCCAGCGTTTCCTCGTCGCGGTAAATCCCGACGGTTGAAATACGAGCACTTGGCATGTGCTCCAGCACGCCATCCATCATACCCAGACCGGCACGCAGAATTGGCACAACGGTAACTTTCTTGCCTTTGATCTGGTCAACTTCAACGGGACCGTTCCAGCCCTCAATAGTCACTTTTTCTGTTTCGAAGTCTGCCGTCGCTTCGTAAGTCAGCAGGCTGCCGACTTCTGTTGCTAGCTCACGGAAACGCTTAGTGCTGATGTCACCTTCGCGCATAAGACCAATCTTATGTTTTACCAGTGGGTGTTTTACCTCAACGACTTTCATTTCTGACTCCTAAGCTAACAAAATTTCAAAAAATCGCACTATTATACACTAGACCAATACGGTTCTGGTAGGGGCTAGCCTTGCGTTTGGTCAGGAAATACCCTCTCACAATATTTGACGCAAACGTTTTCCTTTCCGCCCTGAGTGCTGTTATCATACCCCCGCTTTTTTACTTTAATACGTTGAGGGACCTCCTGTGAGCGGCAATAACTCTTCTCTTAGTTACAAAGATGCTGGTGTTGATATCGATGCAGGTAATGCATTAGTTGATCGTATTAAAGGGGTGGTAAAACGCACCCACCGTCCTGAAGTGATGGGCGGTATCGGCGGATTTGGTGCGTTGTGTGCGTTGCCGACTAAGTATAAGGAGCCAGTGCTGGTGTCCGGTACAGACGGTGTGGGTACCAAGCTGCGTCTGGCAATGGATCTGAACAAACATGACACGATCGGGATTGATCTGGTGGCCATGTGTGTCAACGACCTGATTGTACAGGGCGCTGAACCGCTGTTCTTCCTGGACTACTACGCAACAGGCAAACTGGATGTCGACACTGCCGCTCAGGTTGTTGCCGGTATCGGTGAAGGGTGTGTGCAGTCTGGTTGTGCGTTGATCGGCGGTGAAACGGCTGAAATGCCGGGCATGTACCACGGCGAAGACTACGATGTAGCAGGCTTCTGCGTGGGTGTGGTGGAAAAAGAAGAGATTATCGACGGCAGTAAAGTACAAGCCGGCGATGCCCTGATTGCGGTTGCCTCAAGCGGCCCTCACTCTAACGGCTTCTCACTGATTCGTAAAATCATTGAAGTGTCTGCCGCCGACCTGAGCCAGGATCTGGAAGGCAAACCTCTGGCTGACCACCTGCTGGAGCCAACAAAAATTTATGTGAAATCGACTCTGAAGATGATGGAAAGCTGCGATGTTCACGCGATTTCTCACATCACAGGCGGCGGTTTCTGGGAAAATATCCCTCGCGTTCTGCCGCAAGGGACCAAAGCTGTGGTTGACGGTAACAGCTGGGAATGGCCAGCCGTGTTCAACTGGCTGCAGCAAGCCGGTAATGTCGAAACCTACGAAATGTACCGCACTTTCAACTGCGGCGTGGGTCTAGTGATTGCGCTGCCACAAGCTCAGGCTGAACAAGCGATTGCCATTTTAAACGCAGAAGGTGAAAACGCCTGGCTACTGGGTCACATTGCTGAAGCCGGCGCTAACGAAGCACAGGTGGAGATCCTGTAATCGTATGAAAAATATTGTCGTTCTGATCTCCGGTAACGGCTCCAACCTGCAAGCCATTATTGATGCCTGCGAGTCAGGCATCATTGAGAACGCGCGCATAGCGGCCGTTATCTCGAACAAAGCGGATGCATACGGGTTGGAACGGGCTCATCAGGCAGGTATTGATACGCTGCACCTGGCTGCCGGTGATTACACCGATCGTGAAGCCTTTGACCGGGCTATGGCCGACAACATTGATCAGTTCTCACCGGATCTGATCATTCTGGCTGGCTTCATGCGGATTCTGAGTGCCGAGTTCGTTCGTCACTATCAGGGGCGAATGATCAATATTCACCCTTCCCTGCTGCCAAAGTACACCGGGTTGAACACTCACCAGAGAGCCATTGATGCCGGTGATACCGAACATGGCACCAGCGTGCACTTCGTCACGGAAGAGCTTGATGGTGGCCCGGTGATCCTGCAAGCCAAAGTGCCGATTTTCGAGGATGATACCGCCGAGGATGTCATGGCACGCGTACAGCAGCAAGAGCACCGTATCTATCCGGTTGTTGCCAACTGGTGCTTACAGCAGCGAGTCACTATGCAAGGAAACAATGCGGTGTTTGAAGGGGATATCCTGCCAGCGAACGGTTACGCGGCAGAGGACTGAGTAACATTTAATCCCTTTTCTCTGTGTTCCAAAATAAAAAACGCGACCCATGGTCGCGTTTTTTATTTTTTCTTCTCGCCGGAGGTATCAGACTCTAATACCCGGCTGTAAACCGGCTCACCCAGGTGGAACACACTGAATTCCCCTACGCCCATTTTGTGCCAACGCTCATCATTGGTCAGCGGCTGGGTCGCAATCACCGTCACCACATCATTCGGGGTGGTTTCCTGCTGGAAATCAATCGTCACATCTTCATCTATCAGTGACGCCTTACCGAACGGTGCACGTCGGGTAATCCAGTGCAGGTTATTGCTGCAATAAGTCAGTACATACTCACCATTACTCAGCAGCATATTGTAAACCCCCAGTTGTCTCAGGGTGTCACAACATTCGGCCACCAGCGCAAACATCGCATCACAATCCTGCGGGATTTCCGGAAACCGGGCATCCAGCTGATTGAGCAGCCAGCAGAACGCTTTTTCACTGTCCGTTTCGCCAACCGGCTTGAACCGTCCGGTTTCCAGCTGATCATAACCGGTCAGTTGTCCGTTGTGGGCGAACGTCCAGTACTGCCCCCAAAGTTCCCGCGTGAACGGATGAGTATTTTCCAGATTCACCCCGCCCCGGTTAGCCTGCCGAATATGGCTGACCACCGCGCAGCTCTTAATCGGATAGTTCTGAACCAACTCAGCAATACGCGAGTCAAAGCTCGGAGACGGATCTTTAAACGTACGGAATCCCTTTCCTTCGTAAAAGGTGATTCCCCAGCCATCACGGTGCGGGCCGGTTTTACCGCCCCGCTGCATCAGGCCGGTAAAGCTAAAACAAATGTCAGTCGGTACATTGGCACTCATGCCAAGGAGTTCACACATCTTCCGCTATGTCCTAAATCGCTCAGACACCAAGTGGTGTTATGCCGCCATCTCTTTTTCAATCAGCATGATCAGGATGTGGATAATCTTGATATGCACTTCCTGGATACGATCAGCATAGCCAAAATGTGGGACACGGATCTCCACATCCGCCAGTCCGGCCATCTTGCCGCCGTCTTTGCCGGTCAGGGCGATCACTTTCATGCCTTTGGCTTTCGCCGCGTCAATGGCTTTCAGGATGTTGCCGGAGTTGCCGGACGTTGACAGCCCGAACAGGACATCCCCTTTCATTCCCACCGCTTCAAGGTAGCGCGAGAACACATGTTCATAGCCGAAGTCGTTACTGACACAGGACAGATGGCTGGGATCAGAAATCGCAATGCCGGGATAACCCGGACGGTTTTCACGGTATCGCCCTGTCAGCTCTTCCGCAAAATGCATGGCATCACAGTGGGATCCACCGTTACCGCATGACAGTACCTTACCGCCCTGTTTGAATGATTCGGCCAGCAGCTTGGCTGCAGCTTCGATATCAGCAATGTTCTTCTCGTCGCTCAGAAAGCGGTTCAGCACTTCGGCCGCTTCTGTCAACTCTGCGCGGATAATATCTTGGTACATAGGCTCTACTCTGGTTATTCACATACTAAAAGCGGGGCATGATGCCCCGCAGATACATGGCCTTAGCTTGCAGTGTACAAAGAAACCGCCGGAGGTGTCGACTCCTGACCCAGAACATTGTGAGTCTGACTCGCCAAATGCTCACGTAATGACTCTGTGCTGTGGTAGAGCGCCACATTTTCCAGCGCCAGCACACCGGCCGAGGTCAGCTTTTGCTCGATATGCGGTGCCACACCCAACAGGTACACAGGGTAGTCACGCACTCGCTCAAGGGCATATTCCAACGCGTGAATCGCGGTGATATCAATGGTGGTCACATCGCTCAAATCCATCACCACCGCACGGGTCTCAGGCGCCGCCCGTTCAATCACTGACAACGCTTTCTCACTGGCGGCAAAAAACAGCGGGCCGTTAATGTCATACACCACCACATCTTCCCCAAAATTCAGGTGTGAGTGAGTACTTCCCACTTTTTCGACGGTGGTCAGCGAGGCTATACGCTGAATAAACAGCAAACCCGCCAGCAGCAGCCCGACGACCACTGCGACAACCATGTCAAACACAACCGTCAGGGTGAAGCAGGTCATCAGCACCGCAATATCGCGGCGAGGCGCCACCTTGAGCGTATGCACAAAATGGGGTGCTTCAGACATGTTCCAGGCGACCATGATCAGCAGACCGGCCAGGGCACTCATCGGCACAAACGACAGCGCCGGCGCCAGCGCGATCATCGCAGCCAGGACAAACAAGGCATGCACAATGGCTGAAATAGGCGAAAATGCCCCGGCGCGAATGTTCGTCGCGGTACGGGCAATGGCGGCAGTGGCCGGAATCCCGCCAAAGAACGGAACCACCATGTTTGCCAGCCCCTGGCCGACCAGCTCAGAGTTCGGATTATGCTTGGTGCCGGTCATCCCATCCGCGACAACCGCACACAGCAGCGATTCAATACAACCCAGCATGGCAATGGTGAACGCGGCTGGTAGCAGTTCCACCACCAGCGACCAGCTGAACTGGCCTTCCTGCCAAGGCAACACCAGTTGCGGCAGCACCTGCGGAATCCCCTGCCCGATCAAATCACCAATCTGGTACTGGAATTTTTCGCCCAGCAGGCCAACGTGGCCCTGCCCTGACGCATTAACAATCAATGCCACCACAGTACCAGTCAACAGCGCCACCACATGCGCAGGCACTTTCGTTTTGAGCTTCGCCCACAGGATAAAGGCAGCGATGGTCAACCCGCCTACCAGGGCATCGGCCAGGTTAATGGAAGGCATTGCACTGGCATAAGCAACAACTTTTTCCGGAAAGTGGATCGGATTGGTTGCTACGGTCAGGCCAAGCAGATCTTTCAGCTGCAAGAAGGCAATCGTCAGACCGATACCCGCCGTAAAGCCGGTTGTCACCGGATAAGGCACATACGCCACCAGCTGACCAAGCCGCAACAGCCCCATCAGCAGCAGGATCACCCCGGACATCAATGTAGCCAGCATCAACCCTGACAGCCCGTATTGCTGCGTGATCGGCAGCAGAATCACCACAAACGCGGCCGTCGGGCCGGTGATATTAAAACGAGAGCCCCCCAGCAATGCCGCCAGTAACCCCGCGACGATAACAGTGTACAGGCCGTGCTGCGGCGGTACGCCAACGGCAATCGCCAACGCCATCCCCAACGGGATCGCCACCACCCCGACCGTGATACCGGCTATGACATCTGAACGTAAGGTCGAGAAGGAGAATCCTTCCCGCCAGGCCTGTTTCATCGCATTAAATACCAACACGGTTAACCCCTTGCAGACTAAACGGAAACGCAAAAAACCACACTCATGGGGAGTCTGGTTCAGATCTAGATAAGAAAACGAGAAGCTGTCATCCCGAGATAGGGACCCGGCAAGTAGATGTCAGTCGGAATTCGGGAAAGGCAACATTTGGGCAAATCCCGCCTCTGGCAGGCATGCCCTGCTCATAGTTTACCCGCTCTAGCGGAGAAAAAACGAGCAAATACGTGATCAACATCACCATATGTTAATTGTATGAGGAATTTTCTCAAGCCGTAATTTGCCCCGGACTGATCTTGATCAAACCGAGGCTCTGCAAGGGCTGACAAGACATCTTTACGTAACCGGTCAATTTCAGAACAGAAAAACATTTTACATTTCATTAAAAATCAAATTACACTTATCACAAGTGGTAAGACCTCTTACCTTAATAAAAACGTACCCGCTACAATAATAATGAAACGCCCATATAAGGAGATTGAACATGGTAACACTTGTGTACCTGCTAGGGCTGCTCGGTCTGACCGGTGTACTCGCATACCACCGCGCCAACCTGAAAACCTTTACTATCGCGATCGCCGCAGCCCTTATTCTGGGAACCCTGCTGGATATCGTCGGTCAGTACAGCTGGTTGCTGTTCCTGCTGGTTGCCGTACCGTTAAACATGACTACGCTGCGTCGTTCCCTGCTCAGCCGCCCTGCACTGAAAGCTTTCAAAGGCGTAATGCCGGAAATGTCGCGCACGGAAAAAGAAGCGATCGATGCCGGGACGGTCTGGTGGGAAGCCGATCTGTTCCGTGGCGCACCGAACTGGGACAAGCTACATGACATCCCGGCTCCGCGTCTGAGCCCGGAAGAAAAAGCATTTCTCGACGGTCCGGTCAACGAAGTGTGCCGCATGGTGAACGATTTTCAGGTTACTCATGAGCTGGCAGATCTACCGCCGGAAGTGTGGCAGTACCTGAAAGATCATAAATTTTTCGCCATGATCATCAAAAAAGAATACGGTGGTCTGGAGTTTTCCGCTTACGCGCAATCGCTGGTTCTGCAGAAGCTGACCGGTGTCTCCGGCGTGCTGTCGTCAACCGTTGGCGTCCCAAACTCTCTGGGTCCCGGTGAGTTGCTGCAACATTACGGCACCCAGGATCAAAAAGATTACTACCTGCCGCGTCTGGCTGAAGGTAAAGAAATTCCCTGTTTTGCTCTGACCAGCCCGGAAGCCGGGTCTGATGCCGGGTCAATACCTGATTTCGGTATTGTGAAAAAAGGTCACTGGCAGGGAGAGGAAGTGCTGGGGATGGAGCTGACCTGGAACAAGCGCTACATCACGCTGGCACCGGTCGCCACCGTTCTGGGTCTGGCCTTCAAACTCTATGACCCTGAGCACCTGCTGGGTGATCAGGAGGATCTCGGTATTACCTGTGCCCTGATCCCAACAGATATTGACGGTGTAGAGATTGGCCGTCGCCACTTCCCACTGAACGTTCCGTTCCAGAACGGTCCGACTCAGGGCGATAAAGTGTTCGTGCCGATTGATTTCATCATCGGTGGTCAGGACATGGCGGGTCAAGGCTGGCGTATGCTGGTTGAGTGCCTGTCAGTCGGCCGTGGTATCACGCTGCCGTCGAACTCAACCGGCGGACTGAAAAGCGCGGCGCTGGCAACCGGGGCGTACGCCCGTATTCGTCGCCAGTTCAAACTGCCAATCGGTAAAATGGAAGGGATTGAAGAGCCACTGGCACGGATTGGCGGTAATGCTTACGTGCTGGATGCGGCCAGCAGCCTGACTGTTGCCGGGATTGATTTGGGTGAGAAACCATCCGTGATCTCTGCCATCGTGAAGTATCACTGTACTCACCGCAGCCAGCGTGGCGTTATCGATGCAATGGATATCGTGGGCGGTAAAGGTATCTGTATGGGGCCAAGTAACTTCCTGGCTCGCGGTTATCAGGGTGCTCCGATTGCCGTGACCGTTGAAGGGGCCAACATTCTGACCCGTTCGATGATCATCTTCGGTCAGGGGGCGATCCGCTGCCATCCTTACGTACTGGAAGAAATGAATGCCGCTTACAATGACAACGCCGAAAAAGCCCTGAATGAGTTTGACGGCGCACTGTTCGGTCATGTGGGCTTCGTGATCAGTAACCTGGTTCGATCTTTCTGGCTGGGTCTGAGCGACGGCCGTGGCTCAAAGTCACCGCGTAAAGATGAAACCAAACGTTACTATCAGCAAATCAACCGCTACAGTGCCAACCTGGCGCTTCTGGCGGATATGTCGATGGCCGTACTGGGTGGCTCGCTGAAACGTAAAGAGCGCCTCTCTGCCCGTCTGGGCGATGTGCTGAGTCAGCTTTACCTGGCTTCTGCCACCCTGAAGCGTTACCAGGATGAGGGCTACCAGAAAGACGACCTGCCGCTGCTGCACTGGGGTCTGCAGGACGCCATGTACCAGACTCAGGAAGCGCTGGATGAATTCCTGCGTAATTTCCCGAATCGTCCGATTGCAGCCGTACTGCGTGCCATTGTGTTCCCGCTGGGAATGAGCCGAGTGCGTCCTTCTGACAAACTGGACCACCAGGTTGCCCGTATTCTGCAAACGCCATGTGACAGCCGTAACCGTATCGGCCGGAACCAGTTCCTGGAAGACACCGAGAATTCCGCGGTCGGCAAAATCGAGCGAGCACTGAAAGACATTCTGGCGGCAGAGCCGATCTATGATCGCGTCTGTCAGGCCGCTGGCAAGAAAATGCCTTTCATGCAGCTGGATAAAGTCGCAGATACCGGTCTGGAGCTGAAGGTGATTAACGCGGAAGAAGCAGAGTTACTGCGCCGTGCTGAAGCCGGCCGTCTCGAAACCATCAATGTTGATGACTTCGACCCGCGCGATCTGGCAGCGAAGGCTTACCAGGCTTCGCCAAAAGAAATTGCGGCCTAAACCATCTGCTACAGACAAAAACGTCAGTTAGGGGGGAACCCTGACGAAAAAAGGGAAGCCAGTGGCTTCCCTTTTCTTTGTTCTGCTTGCGCGACTCCATCTGTCGGGGGCAGCCCTCAGGCTTCAGGAATATCCAGCCCCGCATCATTCACGGCTTTCTTGGCTCGCCATTTGCGCCATAGCACCACCAGCAACGCCACCAGTCCGATCACGCCCAGGTTTGCTGCGGCAATCATCTTCCACGCTTTACTGCGCGCCGCTTCACGTTCCGCTTCCATCTGAGCAATTTCAGCCTGCTTGGCTTTAGCTTCCTGCTGCTCCCGGAATGACTCCAGGTTGCGATCCAGCTGAAGTTCAGCCATCACGGCAAAATGGCTCTCCGGCAGTTTAAAAATCAGTTCACGGTTATTGAAGTTATCCGTCGCATAAAGCCAGCCAGACCAGGTATAACGCCCCGGTTTTTTTCCGTTTGGCAGCCAGACCTTCAGATCAACCTCATCGCTTAACGCCGCCTGCTGGCTGATAGTCCGGGTACCGTCAAAGCTGACCTGCTCGATATGAGCGGCAAGCGATCCCGGCTTGATGGCACCTTCCTCGGCATCCACCACAATTTGGTGATACTCATGCCGCCCACGCCCCTGAATAAAGCTGGCGCGCAGTGGTGGTGGATAAACCAGTACTTCCTGCTCAACCGTCCGTAAGAAGATGCCATTGCCAGAGCTCAGGCTAACCCGGTATTTCCCCGGCTGCAATTCCACCGGTAATGCCACCGTAAACACGCCATCTCCCGGCACCTCGTCAAAGCCTAAGCCATCGTCAGCAAACTCCCCTAACGGAATTGGCGACGGCTGGGATTCTTTCGGCAGCGACTCGACATTCTCAATGTATTCGTAGAACACCACCGATAACTTCACCCGATCCAGAAAGTCCCGCATCGTCAATGGCTGGCCATTCTGGGTTAAGCGTGCCGTAAATTTGAGGGTTTCCGACTGATAAAGACGGGAAGGTAACGTGGCAACCTGCAACTGCAGATCTGACAGCACTTTTACCTGATTGGTAGGCGTGACTTTACCGACAGCCTGCCAGGGGCCGGGCATCGGGTTTTCAATGGAGATGATATCCATGCCGGGTTCTTCGTACCAGGACACATTATCCGGATGGCGCCAGGCATAATATTTTTGCCCGTCAGGGCGAACCAGTACAACCGAATGGCTACTCTGTTCACGTTTGACCACAAATGAGACCTGCTTGATGGTCGGGTCAACGCGGAAGCGGTTATCCAGCCATGACATAGCCGCATCGTCGCTTGCCCACGACAACACCGGCAATAATCCAATTAGCCAAGATAATCGCTTCATTGTACCTCTTATAGACGCCACATAACGTCGGCTTTTTTACCTATGATATCCAGACGCTGCTCATGCGCAGATAATTCATCGGCAGATGCTCGAATAACCTTTAGCGCTTTTCGCCCGGACGCCAAGCGTCGGATTTCATTTTCGGTACCAGCATCACTTTCTTCGCCCCCGGCATTCAGCGCCAGCGACGTCTGGCCACCTGTCATCATCAGGTAGACATCAGCCAGAATCTCGGCATCGAGCAAGGCCCCGTGTAGCGTACGGTGCGAGTTGTCTATCCCGTAGCGCGAGCAGAGCACATCAAGGTTGTTCCGTTTCCCCGGAAATAGGCGCTTGGCCATGTCCAGGGTATCGGTGACCTTACAGAAATCGGTCGTTTTTCCTATCGACGCATCCAGCTTGCTGAACTCATAGTCCATAAAGCCGATATCGAAGGGCGCGTTGTGGGCAACCAGCTCGGCGCCACGAATAAACTCCATGAATTCATCATGGATGTCAGCGTAAGTCGGTTTGTCGCGCAAAAATTCATCCGTAATACCGTGAACATCAATGGCTTCCACATCGATATTACGATCCGGCCGGATATAAACATGGAAACTGTTCCCGGTCAGTTTACGGTTAATGATCTCCACGGCACCGATTTCTACAATACGGTGCCCTTCATAGTGAGGACCGGTCATATTCATACCGGTTGTTTCGGTATCAAAGACGATTATGCGTTCATTAGTGGCTTTCATAGCAGCGATTGTGTCAGACTAAAGTTTTCAACTAAGACGAATACTACCAAATATGACCAAGCAGGTAGAAATTTTCACGGATGGATCTTGCCTCGGCAATCCGGGGCCCGGCGGTTACGGCACGGTTTTACGTTATAAACAGCATGAAAAAGAGCTTAGCGAAGGCTTTTTCATGACCACCAATAACCGGATGGAACTGCTGGCCGCCATTGTTGGCCTGGCCTCTCTGAAAGAACCTTGCAAGGTAGACCTGACGACAGACAGTCAGTACGTAAGACAAGGCATTACCCAGTGGATCCACAACTGGAAAAAGCGCGGCTGGAAAACCGCTGACAAAAAACCAGTGAAAAACGCCGATTTATGGCAACGGCTGGATACCGAGACCCAACGCCATCACGTGAACTGGCACTGGGTGAAAGGTCACGCGGGTCACCCTGAGAATGAACGTTGTGACGAACTGGCTCGTACCGCGGCCAATGCCCCGACTCAGGAAGACACCGGGTACCAAGCCTCCTGACCCTAAGCGGATATAAGGCGGCAATCGGGCCGCCTCTGTTAATTTGGAAATCGGTGTTTTTGGGTAGTGCCGTGTTATTGTTAACACTGCCGCTTTGAACTGGCCTTCGTTCGACAGTTCATCCCCAACGGTGCCAACTGCCGTCGCACTTTCCAGGTCGGCTTAATCGGTTTGAGGGGCACAGTACGCTTACGAGCCACAATCAGATACATGCTGCCGATACCGGCGCAGCTTTCAGATAACATCCCCTCCATCCAGGCAGAGCAAGCCTGATGATGAGTGGCCGGTAAAATGGCAAAGTTTTCATGAAAAACCACTTCGTAATTCAGCACACTCAGCCAGTCTTTGATCCGCATCGGCATAAACATTCTCCCCTTCCAGGGATAACGCTTGCGATTCCAGGGCAATAATACCCGCAGCCCCACCACGCTGATTGGGTTCGTGCCACTGAGCAGCAGATAACCGTCATCCATGGTCACTCTGTCGATTTCTCGCAGCAAACGGTGAGGATCCGAGCAATAATCAAGCTGATGGGCAATCAGGCAAACGTCAAAGGCTTTTTCGACAAATGGTAATGCAAACGGGTCAGCCACGACGTTATGCAGTGGATTGAACTTGTCGATGCAAATTTGGTGCTGGATGTTACAATGGCCACTGGCTAATTCACAACTTAGCCCGCCCAGCTTCAACATGTGGTAGCCAAACAACTTAGGCCACCATTCGTCCAGCTGGGCCTGAAGCAACTCAGCGGCCCATTCGCCATTAACGACCTGCGACCAGGTATGGGGTGGATCGATGTGTTTTAATATGCGGGCTGGCTTCATAAGCGACACCAAACTCAATCCATGCTCAACAAAACAGAAACAGGCCGGAGAACAACATCATGCTGACAGTAAAAAGCATACCTGCATTCAATGATAATTACATCTGGCTGATTCACAGTCCGGATAACCATTGTGTAGTGGTTGATCCCGGCGAGGCCGCTCCGGTTCTCAAGGTGCTGGAAGAAGAACAAATGCATCTGGATGCCATTCTGATCACCCACCACCACCACGACCACGTCGGTGGTCTTAGCGAGTTGAAGCGTCGTTATCCAAATATAAACATAGTTGCACCGGCTGACGAGCCCATTCCGGCAATTTCCCGTTCGGTTGAAGACGGGGATCAGGTCGAAATTTTCGGTGAACGCTTTATGGTCCTGGGTGTACCGGGGCACACTGCCGGTCATGTCGCCTATGTCGGAGACGGCAAACTGTTTTGCGGTGACACGCTGTTTTCGGCTGGATGTGGCCGCCTGTTCGAAGGCACGCCAGAGCAAATGTTCCATTCCCTGCAAAAACTGGCCGCCTTACCGGACGAAACAGAAGTCTACTGCGCCCACGAATACACCAGCAGCAACCTGGCCTTTGCCCTGGTAGCCGAGCAGGATAACCCCCATCTGCAACGTTACCGCGAAGAAGTCAGCCGCTTGCGTGCCCAGGGAATCAGCACGATTCCGAGCACTCTGAAACAGGAAAAACTGATTAATCCTTTCCTGCGCTGCGATCAGCCAAGCATCAAAAAATCCGTTGCAAACAAAGCGACGGGCAACAGCGATGTTGAAACCTTTGCCGCGCTGCGTCGTTGGAAGGACGAATTTTGACATCTGTCACTTGTCACTGAGGTGGTAGGACAAGTATCATTTCCAGCTATTTTGGCTATGGGCTGGACACATGAAATCCCGAATTTTTTTGGCAAGTGCGCTATTACTGGCTGGTTGCCAAATTACTAAAACGACAGATACAGTAGAAGAAACGACAAACACAACCCCCCTTAACCCGTCTGCGGCCCAGGTTGCTACCAAACCAACAATAAAGGCAACGCCGCAGAATGTCCCGCCAGTCGTGACCGTGACACCGCAGGAACAAGACGATGTCTGGAAGCGGATCAGTATGCAGATGTCTCTCGAGATACCTGAAAACCAACGCGTTAATTACTACCGCAACTGGTACCGCCGCTACCCGGGTCACCTTCAAGTTGTCGCACAACGTGCCGAGCCCTTCCTGTACCTGATCACCGAAGAAATTGAAAAACGTAACCTCCCTCTGGAACTCGCGTTACTCCCTATCGTAGAAAGCTCTTTCGATCAGTTTGCCTACTCACACGGGCATGCGGCCGGGCTGTGGCAGATCACTCAGCCGACAGGACGCACCTTCGGACTAAAACAGGACTGGTGGTATGACGGCCGCCGTGACGTGGTGGAATCAACCCGTGCGGCTCTGGACTTACTGACGTACCTGAACCGCAAATTCGATGGGAACTGGCTTCATGCTCTGGCAGCCTACAATACTGGCGAAGGCCGGGTTTTCCGAGCCATCAGCCAAAACCAGGCTGCAGGCAAGCCTACGGATTTCTGGTCGCTGAATCTGCCTGAAGAAACCAGTGGCTACGTACCGAAACTGCTGGCTGTCGCCGATGTGATCCGTAATCACGAAAAATACGGTCTCGACATTCCGGTAATCGCTAATAAACCGGCGGTGAAACTGGTAAAACCTGGCACTCAGATGGACTTGGCGATGGCGGCATCCTTTGCCGGTGTCAGTGTAGAAACACTGCAAAGCCTTAATCCCGGCTACAACCACTGGGCAACCGCTCCAGATGGCCCAAGTCACCTCCTGCTTCCGATTAATAAAGTTGATGGATTCAACACCACATTTGCCAAAAATGGTCGTCGTGGCATGAAGGTCATTCGTTACCAGGTTAAATCCGGTGACAGCCTGAGTGCGCTCGCCAAAAAACACCGAACCACGACTAAACAGATTCAACGTGCCAACAACATGACCGGTACCAATATCCGAGTTGGTCGCCACCTGCTGATTCCGGTTGCCTCACAGGGGCCGGACGCTCCGGCGGTAAGTCTGGCCCGGAAAAACCAGGCGACCCACGGAAACGGCTATCGCACCAGCTACACCGTCCGCTCTGGTGACAGCCTGTGGAGTATTGCACGCAGCAATAATGTCTCGGTGAAAGATATCCAGAAATGGAATGATATTACCCAGCGCAAACCGCTGCGTATCGGACAAAAGCTCACCTTGTGGAAAGACAAAGACACCAGCAATGCTTTGCGAACCGTCTATTATGAAGTGCAGTCTGGCGATAACCTGAGCACCATTGCTAAACGCTACAATGTGAAAGTAGCTGATGTAGTGAAATGGAATCAAATCGGCAGTCAAAAATACCTGAAGCCGGGACAAAAACTGAAACTGTACATTGATGTCACTAAGGTAAGTGCATGACACCGTCATCCAATCCGTTTATTGCCGTTGTGGATGCATTCCGCTCACCAATTGAATGCTTTGCAGCCATCCACGAACGTCCAAAGTGGGCGTTTGTACCGTATCTGCTGATTATTCTCGGCCCGTTTTTCTTCTGGGGAGCGTACTTTAATCATGTGGATCTGCCCTGGCTGCAGCAAACGCTGATGTCTCAGCTCGGTAATGTGGAACAAGAAGTCCAGGAAGCCTGGCTCAGTAAAGAAGTACTGCTGGCTGGTGAAGTATTCAGTGATGTGATTGGCCGTACCGCAGCGCTGTTTGTGCTGGCTCTGTGGCTGAACCTGTCAACCAAAAGCAGCACTTATACCCACAGCTTCGGCAAATGGTTGGCCGCGGCCTGCTTTATCATGTTACCGGCTGTCATTGGTGATTTAGCCAGTTACCTGAATGCTGTCTTTAACACCAGCCAGATTCTGCCGAATGCAGCGGATCTGAATAGCCTTAATGGCCTGCTGAAACTCCCTCTCAACAGCCCATGGTCGCCATTTACCACGACGATACCGTTACTGATGCCTTGGTATATTGCACTGAGCTATGCCGTTGTCAGTGCCTGGACCGATTACGACCGGGCTAAATGCATTATTGTTGCCGCCCTGCCTTGGCTAATGACACTGCTGATCTGGCCATTGCTGATTATTGCAGCCTGAATCTGGCAATGATCGGATTGTGATCTGAGGCATCCGTTACGGGTGCCTCTGCATTTACCAGACGAACCCCGCGATAATACAGATGATCCAATGGCTTACCGAACACCTTGATTCGACGATCCCGCTCAAGCACCACGTCTTTCAGACCCAAACTTTGCGCAAAATGCTCTACCACCTCAACCCGAGCCTGACGCCAGGTATTAAAATCTCCCGCCAGAATGATTGGGCCAATGTGCTTGTCCAGCACCTTCTTTAAGGTATTGAATTGCTCTTTGTACTCTTCAAGCCCAAGCGCGAAATTCACCCCGTGCAGGTTCACCACAGCCAATGTCTGTCCATCCGACAGCACAAACTCAGACAATAATGCAGATTTCGGCAGACGCAGCCAGGGCTCCATAGCCAGATAGGCGCAGGTCGTCTTGGCATTGACACTGGAAAGGTTCATTACGCCAGCCGGGGTATTCAAAAACTTGAACGCATTGGCCATCCGGACTTTCCATTCGGTGTCATCCAGATAATCTTTCAAGCCGGGCGTCAGGCTGGCTTCCTGCAAAAGCACCAGCTGACTGTGCGCAGAGAATTGCGCCAACGCCTCACGCCAGTTTTCTTTCTGCTGTTTATAGATATTCCAGACCGATACAGAGAATTCCCCCTGCTGATCCAAAGGCAGAGCCACTTCACTATGAACGCAGCTATACGAAAATTGCGGAGCCAGCACATTTGCACTGACCTCCGGAACATCCGAAACATCAAATGACCAGTTGAAGGCACTGATCCCCAACGCTCCTGCGACCGCACCTAATCCTGCAACAACCTTGGTATAGCGTGACATTGACCCTACCTAAAAACGACTTCAGCCCCGAAAGGAAAACGGCCCAAAGGCCGTTGATAACTCAATAATGACTGCCGTTGTCATAATACGCCGACGGTGTCAGCACCGTAAAAATCACCGCAACATCCAGTTCCGGATCTTCAAGTTCAGCCCGCACCGCAGCGGTAATACTTTGAGCAACTTTATCCTGAACATCCTGGCCCCGGTCAAACCACAGTACTTCGACAAACGGATAAGCATCAGACACTTCCCCGTCAAAAATGAACGTGGTAGAAATATGCTCCAGCGTAAAATCTTCACGAGGGCACACCATTAAAGGCTCCAGTTCATCAACCAGCTTGGTCGACAACGATTTTACGTGATCAAACTCAACGGCTCTGAATCGTAGGTGTGGCATAGCGTCTCCCTTCAAGCGGTGTTTTCTGACAGTTTAAGCTACTCACCTACTGTCAGAGAAGTATCAAACCTCGAACCACCACTCATAATGTGCTCATTAAAAGCGCCAAGTTTGCCGTGCGATTCAGCAAAAGTCTATGCCTTTTCTTTTCACCAATTTGGCTTCTATCCGTCACGAGATCTCTCACTTTTAAAGAAAACCTTACAATTTTGAGGGTTAGGTTAGCCATCAGCCAGTCATAACACTGACTTTTATCATCACATCTTTATATCTCAGTTGGGGAAAATCACGATCTTCGAGGTGTATGCTTCATTGAGACGCAGCCTCCTTAAGACACGGCATTATTTAGGCAAGAGTGGTAAGCACCAACGAATCAGATCCCCAGCATTTTTTCGGGGATGCCTAGTCTGAGGCTTCGGAAGTGGTAGGGGGAGAGGTTAATCCGGGCTGGCGATCCAGCATCCAATACACACTGTTTATTAATTACAGGAGAATCGGCGGCTCTTTTTTCCTAGGAGGTAAAATGCAAAAAATCCCCAGCATGTCTTCGGGGACGCCTTGTCTGAGGCTTCGAAAGTGGCAGGGGTGGAGAGATTAGACCGGGCTGGTGCTCCAGCTTCCAATATGCACTGTTTATTAATTTCAAGGGAATCGGCGGCTCTTTCCATAAAGCTAGAAACGAAAAAAGCACTAGCATTTCTTCGGGGGCGCCTTGTCTAAGGCTTCGAAAATGGCAGGAGTGAAGAGATTAGGCCTGGCTGGCGAATCCAGCTTCCAATACGCACTGTTTATTAATTTCAGGAGAATCGGCGGCTCTTTCCTAGGAGGTAAAAATGCAAAAAAGCCCCAGCATTTCTGCTGAGGCTTAGATAGTGGCAGGGGTGGAGAGATTCGAACTCCCAACACGCGGATTTGGAATCCGCTGCTCTGCCAATTGGAGCTACACCCCTGTAGTTATTTTTAAGACTTAACTTTGTCTGAATAAGTGGCGGAACGGCCGGGCTGGCTATCCAGCGGGACTCATTCGACCGAAGGGCGAACCCTTCAAATAAGTGGCGGAGCGGACGGGACTCGAACCCGCGACCCCCGGCGTGACAGGCCGGTATTCTAACCAACTGAACTACCGCTCCACTCAGGATTAACGTTTGTTCAGAACGCTACCCTAAATTGGGTGCCTGGCGATGTCCTACTCTCACATGGGGAGACCCCACACTACCATCGGCGCTGCTGCGTTTCACGTCTGAGTTCGGCATGGGATCAGGTGGGTCCACAGCGCTATGGTCGCCAGGCAAATTCTTTGATTCACCGCCCGCAGGCCGCAAATCACAATCTTGGAAAAAACTGACTAAAGTTCAAGCACATCATTCAAGTGCTCGTGGAGTCCGTAAAACCCCTTGGGTGTTGTATGGTTAAGCCGCACGGGCAATTAGTACAGGTTAGCTCAACGCCTCACAGCGCTTACACACCCTGCCTATCAACGTTCTAGTCTCGAACAACCCTTCAGAGAGCTTAAAGCTCTGGGGATGACTCATCTTGAGGCTCGCTTCCCGCTTAGATGCTTTCAGCGGTTATCGATTCCGAACTTAGCTACCGGGCAATGCGTCTGGCGACACAACCCGAACACCAGAGGTTCGTCCACTCCGGTCCTCTCGTACTAGGAGCAGCCCCTCTCAATCATCCAACGCCCACGGCAGATAGGGACCGAACTGTCTCACGACGTTCTAAACCCAGCTCGCGTACCACTTTAAATGGCGAACAGCCATACCCTTGGGACCGACTTCAGCCCCAGGATGTGATGAGCCGACATCGAGGTGCCAAACACCGCCGTCGATATGAACTCTTGGGCGGTATCAGCCTGTTATCCCCGGAGTACCTTTTATCCGTTGAGCGATGGCCCTTCCATTCAGAACCACCGGATCACTATGACCTGCTTTCGCACCTGCTCGAACCGTCATTCTCGCAGTCAAGCGGGCTTATGCCATTGCACTAACCTCACGATGTCCGACCGTGATTAGCCCACCTTCGTGCTCCTCCGTTACGCTTTGGGAGGAGACCGCCCCAGTCAAACTACCCACCAGGCACTGTCCGCACCCCCGATAAGGGGGCGACGTTAGAACATCAACACTACAAGGGTGGTATTTCAAGGACGGCTCCACAGATACTGGCGTACCTGCTTCGAAGCCTCCCACCTATCCTACACATGTAGGGTCAATGTTCAGTGCCAAGCTGTAGTAAAGGTTCACGGGGTCTTTCCGTCTAGCCGCGGGTACGCAGCATCTTCACTGCGATTTCAATTTCACTGAGTCTCGGGTGGAGACAGCGTGGCCATCATTACGCCATTCGTGCAGGTCGGAACTTACCCGACAAGGAATTTCGCTACCTTAGGACCGTTATAGTTACGGCCGCCGTTTACCGGGGCTTCGATCAAGAGCTTCTCCCTAAGGATAACCCCATCAATTAACCTTCCGGCACCGGGCAGGCGTCACACCGTATACGTCATCTTTCGATTTTGCACAGTGCTGTGTTTTTAATAAACAGTTGCAGCCACCTGGTATCTGCGACTGCCAGCAGCTCCAAGAGCAAGTCTCTTCACCGCCGGCAGCGTACCTTCTCCCGAAGTTACGGTACCATTTTGCCTAGTTCCTTCACCCGAGTTCTCTCAAGCGCCTTGGTATTCTCTACCCGACCACCTGTGTCGGTTTGGGGTACGATTTCTTGCTATCTGAAGCTTAGAGGCTTTTCCCGGAAGCATGGCATCAATGACTTCAGCACCGTGGTGCCTCGACATCGGGTCTCAGCCTTGAGATGGTCCGGATTTGCCTAAACCATCAGCCTACACCCTTGAACCTGGACAACCGTCGCCAGGCCCACCTAGCCTTCTCCGTCCCCCCATCGCAATAGCAAGAAGTACGGGAATATTAACCCGTTTCCCATCGACTACGCCTTTCGGCCTCGCCTTAGGGGTCGACTCACCCTGCCCCGATTAACGTTGGACAGGAACCCTTGGTCTTCCGGCGAGGAGGTTTTTCACCCCCTTTATCGTTACTCATGTCAGCATTCGCACTTCTGATACCTCCAGCGCCCCTTACAGGACACCTTCAGCGGCTTACAGAACGCTCCCCTACCCAATACGCTAATGCGCATTGCCGCAGCTTCGGTGTATCGCTTAGCCCCGTTAAATCTTCCGCGCAGGCCGACTCGACCAGTGAGCTATTACGCTTTCTTTAAATGATGGCTGCTTCTAAGCCAACATCCTGGCTGTCTGAGCCTTCCCACATCGTTTCCCACTTAGCGATAACTTTGGGACCTTAGCTGGCGGTCTGGGTTGTTTCCCTCTCCACGACGGACGTTAGCACCCGCCGTGTGTCTCCCGGATAGTACTTACTGGTATTCGGAGTTTGCAAAGGGTTGGTAAGTCGGGATGACCCCCTAGCCTTAACAGTGCTCTACCCCCAGTAGTATTCGTCCGAGGCGCTACCTAAATAGCTTTCGGGGAGAACCAGCTATCTCCGAGTTTGATTGGCCTTTCACCCCTAGCCACAAGTCATCCGCTAATTTTTCAACATTAGTCGGTTCGGTCCTCCAGTGCGTGTTACCGCACCTTCAACCTGCCCATGGCTAGATCACTCGGTTTCGGGTCTAATCCCAGCAACTGCACGCCCAGTTAAGACTCGGTTTCCCTACGGCTCCCCTATACGGTTAACCTTGCTACTGAAATTAAGTCGCTGACCCATTATACAAAAGGTACGCAGTCACAGGACAAAGCCTGCTCCTACTGCTTGTACGTACACGGTTTCAGGTTCTATTTCACTCCCCTCACAGGGGTTCTTTTCGCCTTTCCCTCACGGTACTGGTTCACTATCGGTCAGTCAGGAGTATTTAGCCTTGGAGGATGGTCCCCCCATCTTCAGACAAGATAACACGTGTCCCGTCCTACTCGTTTTCACGCCAAATGTGTTGTCGGCTACGGGGCTGTCACCCTGTATCGCTGAGCTTTCCAGCTCATTCGCCTGACACCTAAAGCGCTTAAGGGCTAATCCGGTTTCGCTCGCCGCTACTGCCGGAATCTCGGTTGATTTCTCTTCCTCGGGGTACTTAGATGTTTCAGTTCCCCCGGTTCGCCTCATCAAGCTATGTATTCACTTGATGATAACTGCTTATGCAGCTGGGTTTCCCCATTCGGAAATCGTAGACTCAAGTGGCTCTTACTGCCTCATCTACGCTTATCGCAAGTTAGTACGTCCTTCATCGCCTCTGACTGCCCAGGCATCCACCGTGTACGCTTAGTCACTTAACCATACAACCCCAAGAGGTTTCGTATGTTCAAACAACCAAGGTTTTTCCATCTGAGTTAAGATGGTTAGTTTGTTTTGCCGGACTCTTCTTACACAAGACACTTGAATGTGTATTGCTTGAGAACTCGTTTCTCTTTCGAGAAACAATAATTTCGATTCGTATGAATCGAATTACTAGTCAGCTTTCCAGATTGTTAAAGAGCATGTGTCGTTATCTCCAACGAGATAACACCACTGTTTAAAGATTCTCAGGGAAAACCCTTAAAGAGTGGTGGAGCTAAGCAGGATCGAACTGCTGACCTCCTGCGTGCAAGGCAGGCGCTCTCCCAGCTGAGCTATAGCCCCAACGTTTCCGATGCCTCACCAGCTTCCTTTGGGCAGGAAGTGGTGGGTCTGAGTGGACTTGAACCACCGACCTCACCCTTATCAGGGGTGCGCTCTAACCACCTGAGCTACAGACCCAGCATCGTTTCGCTCTTCACATTTTAACCAAGCAATCTGTGTGGACACTACGCAAAGCGCAGTCTTTAGGTAAGGAGGTGATCCAGCCCCAGGTTCCCCTAGGGCTACCTTGTTACGACTTCACCCCAGTCATGAACCACACCGTGGTAAACGCCCTCCCGAAGGTTAAGCTATCTACTTCTGGTGCAGCCCACTCCCATGGTGTGACGGGCGGTGTGTACAAGGCCCGGGAACGTATTCACCGTGGCATTCTGATCCACGATTACTAGCGATTCCGACTTCATGGAGTCGAGTTGCAGACTCCAATCCGGACTACGACATACTTTGTGGGATTCGCTCCACCTCGCGGTCTTGCTGCCCTCTGTATATGCCATTGTAGCACGTGTGTAGCCCTACTCGTAAGGGCCATGATGACTTGACGTCGTCCCCACCTTCCTCCGGTTTATCACCGGCAGTCTCCCTGGAGTTCCCACCCGAAGTGCTGGCAAACAAGGATAAGGGTTGCGCTCGTTGCGGGACTTAACCCAACATTTCACAACACGAGCTGACGACAGCCATGCAGCACCTGTCTCAGAGTTCCCGAAGGCACCAAAGCATCTCTGCTAAGTTCTCTGGATGTCAAGAGTAGGTAAGGTTCTTCGCGTTGCATCGAATTAAACCACATGCTCCACCGCTTGTGCGGGCCCCCGTCAATTCATTTGAGTTTTAATCTTGCGACCGTACTCCCCAGGCGGTCTACTTAACGCGTTAGCTCCGAAAGCCAGTGTTCAAGACACCAACCTCCAAGTAGACATCGTTTACGGCGTGGACTACCAGGGTATCTAATCCTGTTTGCTCCCCACGCTTTCGCATCTGAGCGTCAGTCTTTGTCCAGGGGGCCGCCTTCGCCACCGGTATTCCTTCAGATCTCTACGCATTTCACCGCTACACCTGAAATTCTACCCCCCTCTACAAGACTCTAGCCTGCCAGTTCCAAATGCGATTCCGAGGTTGAGCCCCGGGCTTTCACATCTGGCTTAACAAGCCGCCTGCATGCGCTTTACGCCCAGTAATTCCGATTAACGCTCGCACCCTCCGTATTACCGCGGCTGCTGGCACGGAGTTAGCCGGTGCTTCTTCTGCAGCTAACGTCAAACAATACCGCTATTAACGATACCGCCTTCCTCACTGCTGAAAGTGCTTTACAACCCGAAGGCCTTCTTCACACACGCGGCATGGCTGCATCAGGGTTTCCCCCATTGTGCAATATTCCCCACTGCTGCCTCCCGTAGGAGTCTGGACCGTGTCTCAGTTCCAGTGTGGCTGATCATCCTCTCAGACCAGCTAGGGATCGTCGCCTAGGTGAGCCGTTACCCCACCTACTAGCTAATCCCACCTGGGCCAATCTTAGCGCGAGAGGCCCGAAGGTCCCCCTCTTTGCTCCGTAGAGATTATGCGGTATTAGCCATCGTTTCCAATGGTTATCCCCCACACTAAGGCATGTTCCCAGGCATTACTCACCCGTCCGCCGCTCGCCGCCCAACAAATCGCCCGAAGGGTCAATGTTGTCGCTGCCGCTCGACTTGCATGTGTTAGGCCTGCCGCCAGCGTTCAATCTGAGCCATGATCAAACTCTTCAATTAAAGTTTTGGCTCGATGAATACTGAATTAAATTGACTGTGCCAAAATAACCGAAGTCATTTTGAATTGGTCACTCAGTTCATCGATAAATCTTTTTGACTATCAGTTCACGAGTGCCCACACAGATTGCATGGTCAAATTGTTAAAGAACTTTTCTTTCACGTCGCTGGCTTATCTCGCCGCGCTCCGTGTCAGTGAGGCGGGATTATAGAGACTTCCGCCACGCTGACAACCCCTAAAAACAGAAAAACGCAGAAAGCCAGTCCGTTCGATTAAAAATCAATCTACTTTGGGGTTTTTCGTATAAAAAAAGAAGACACCACATTGGGTGCCTTCCTTTGTACCGTTAGAAACAGCTTTATCTGGGCTTATATTGGGTATCCATGATAGTCACAGGTTCAAAGGTCTGTCCCTTTTTCATCGCCTTCTGTGTTTCTTTCTTCACATCAGCATCTATCCAGTACAGACCAAGATCGTATAACCCACTTATCGTCATGAGTTGCTCCATTTTCTTTTGCATCGGCTGGTCAGGGTATTTAATCCAGCGCCAGTACCCTTCCCGGGTATATGGTGCCATCACTCCTGGTACTATCACGTTTGCGTCATGGACTACCTGCTGAATCTCGCGCGACAAGGATTCTTTATCTTTGGTTGAAAAAACACTGCGGTATTTCATGATCAACTCATCGAGTTGCGGGGTACTGTAATTGGTAAAATTGTTGTTCTGCGGCTTATTCGCATTTTCACTATGGAAGTATTCCCAGTATTGTGGACGAGGTGCCGAGCCCATACTGTGGTAGGAAATTTCGTGCTTTTTCTCCAGGACATATTTGAACGCCGATGAGCCGTCGACCAGATTCAATGTCAGTTCAAGGCCCGCCGCTTTAGCCTGTTCTTTCAAATAAGCCAGTTGTGGTGTCATGACCTGATTACTGTAGGTGACAGCAAAACTCAGGCGCTGGCCCCTCGCATTCACCCGAATACCATCGGCTCCCACACGATCAAACCCCGCTTGTGTAAATGACGAGATTGCAGCCTGTGGATCATAAGGTAACGGTTTGAGGCTCTCATTAGTAAACGCTCCCAGACCGACTCCCAGCCCCTGAGGCTTACGACTAAAATCGCCTCGGAATACATTTTGGTTCAGGCCATCAATATCTAAAGCCAACGCAATCCCTTTTCGTACATTCCGATCACCCAGTTGAGGCTTGGCGGTATTCAGCCAAAAGCTACCCGCTCCGATTTCAGTCTGGTTATATCCCCAGAACTTATGAATGTACCCCTTTTGGAAAGGCGCTGAATTAGTTTTGTCATACCATAATTCCGGCCGCCCCAAAGCAAAGGCATCCAAATCGCCCTTTTCGAAATGCTTAAAGGCAATATCCTGATCGCGAATTACACGAATCCGAATTTTCTCCGGGTTATAGCGATGCTGATAATAGCGATTGCTATACCCCCACCACTCTTTCCCGGCATGTTCCATGGTGATGGATTTGCCTTTCTTGATGTCACCGACATGATAGGCCCCGAGTGTCGGCTCAGGCTTGAAGTTATAAAGGCGGACGAAGTTATCATCAACGCCATCCTGGTTTGCATCTTGATTTGGCTTATAGAAGTGTTCAGGCCGCGGTTTCAGACGATGACTGAAATAGAGTAAGTCTTCCTTATCCATTTCTTTGCCAAAAACAATTTCAATCGTATGGGCATCCAGAGCATTAATCTGATCAAACATTTCGGTATAAAAGGTGTTATACCATGGGTCAAAAATGTCTTTGGAACGATAAAACTTCAGCATGTAGCTAAAATCTGTTGCTTTCAGCGGTACGCCGTCTGACCATTTTGCTGCCGGATTCAGCTTCATATAAATGGTTTTATTGTCGTTACCAAAAGCCCAGTGCGTGGCAATGTCTGGAATCCAGGCCAAGCTGTCCGGGTGACGTTGCAGTAATTGCGGCTGACCGTCTAACAGCCAGGTGCGAAAACGACCATTTCCATCCGGTCCAACGGTTCTGAATGTTTGCGGAAAACTGTCGATTGAAGTACGAAATGTGCCGCCAAATTTGGCATCAGGGGAAGCAAACAAGGGTTCATGATTATTGGTTTGCCAGCTCACATCCGGTGGCAACGCGGCATCAGAAACCATCGGTATTAAAGACAGTGCCAACGTGATTACTTTCTTCATTTTTCGTCCTTGATAATCGTTTACCTGATCTACGTTCCATTAAGTATGGGCGAGCCAAAAACAAAGAAGCACTGCGAGGCAGTGCTTCTTGTGGTTAAGCTACTTGAGTCTTCTTTTCGGCTGGTCGCTTCTTCTTTCGATCCCTCGGGTGAGTGATCGGTATCGCGGAAAGCAGCGTCTTGGTGTAATCAGCCTGCGGATTGGCGTAAATGTCCTTCGATTCCCCCATCTCCACAATTTTGCCGAAATACATCACTGCCACCCGGTCAGAGATATGTTTAACAACCGACAGGTCATGGGAAATAAAGATAATCGCCAGATTCATTTCTTTCTGCAATTGCAACAGCAAATTGAGGATTTGAGCCTGTACCGACACGTCCAGAGCTGAAACAGACTCATCACAGATCAATAGCTTAGGTTTCAGCGCGATTGCCCGCGCAATACCAATACGCTGACGCTGGCCACCGGAGAACTCATGGGGGTAACGGTTCACCGCGTTTTCCGGCAAGCCGACTTTGACCAGTAGTTCTTTGACCCACAGCTGGCGCTCTGCCGGAGTTCCGATGTTATGGATAATATAAGGCTCTTCCAGAATCATTCCGATGGTATGACGCTGATTCAGCGACTCCATTGGATCCTGGAAAACAATCTGCAGATCTTTTCGCAACGGCCGCATTTCTTTGGTGGAGAGTCGGGTAATGTCCTGTCCCTCAAAGATAATCTTCCCGTCTGTCGGTTCGTACAGTTTAAGAATGGTACGTCCCAGGGTACTTTTACCGCAGCCTGATTCACCCACCAGCCCAAGGGTCTCGCCTCTTGAAACGGAAAACGACACGCCATCCACGGCTTTCACCGTGTAGCCTTTTTTGAAAATGCCTTTGCCAGAGACAAAATGCTGCTTGAGGTTTTCTATCCGTAATACTTCTGTCATAGCGTCCTCTTTCTCGACCTCAGCGATGATTACCCTTTGAACTCAGGGAATAAGGTGACATCAATCGGCTTAATTTCGATCGGCTGCTTAGGTTCATTGTCCAAGCTTGGCATCAGCCCCATCAAACGTTCGGTATAAGGGTGTTGCGGATTATCAAACAGATCAAACACGTCTGCATGCTCCACCACTTTACCGCCATACATCACCGCAACATCGTCACAAATTTCCGCAACAACCCCCAAATCATGGGTGATAAAAATCATCGACATCCCGGTTTCTTCCTGGAGCTCATTCATCAATTCCAGAATGGATGCCTGAACAGTCACATCGAGCGCTGTGGTCGGTTCATCACAGATAAGTATGTCAGGTTTACAAGCCAGTGCCATCGCAATCATGACGCGCTGCCGCATACCGCCGGATAAATTGTGCGGGTACTCTTTCAGTCGCTTGTCCGGCATCGGGATTTTGACTTTCTTGAGCATCTCCAGCGAATAGGCCGTGCGAGCCTGTTTGTCTAAATCCGGGCGATGCAGCTCCAGTACTTCATTTAGCTGACGACCGACAGTATGCACCGGATTCAGAGCTGTCATCGGATCCTGAAAAATCATTGAGATCCGATCGCCACGCATCGCGTACATTTCTTCCGGCGGAAGCGTTACCAGATCCGTACCGCGGTACAGGATCTGTCCCTTCGTTACTCGGCCATAGGGCTTTGGCAACAGCCCCATGATCGACATGGAGGTCACACTCTTACCACAACCGGATTCCCCCACCAGCCCCAGCGTCCGCCCTTTTCGCACATCAAAACAGACACCATGAAGGATCTTCACTACACCGTCATCGGTAGCGAACTCCGTTTCCAGATCGCGAACACTCAGAATTACATCATCTTGCATATCAACCGACCTTACAGCTTGTAGGTATCATCAATCACGGTCACCGGATCAAACGTCTGACCTTTATCCATTGCTGCCAGGGTTTCTTTTTTGACTTTCTCGTCAATCCAGAATGTCGCCAAATCCACAACCGAGAACATCACTTCAGTTTGCTTGGTCATCCCCGGCGTCGGGTATTTCATCCAGCGCCAGTAGGCTTCACGGGTATAAGGCACCATGTATCCCGGTACAATCAGGAACTCATCCGAGACCTTCTTCAGAATATCGTGTGAAATGTCCTGCTTCTTCGCCACGTCAAATTCGGCCAGATACGCATTGATCAGCTTGTCCATTTCCGGTGACTGGTAGTTCGTATGGTTATTGGTTTGTGGCTTGGCGTTGTCAGAATGGAGGTATTCCCAATATGCCGGAATCTCACCGCCACCCATGGTCAGGAATGCCAGCTGATGTTTTTTCTCCAGCACGTACTTGAACGCAGAAGACCCATCAACCAGGTTCAGCGTAAACTCCAGACCAGCCTGCTTGGCCTGTTCTTTGAGGTACGCGATACGCGGGGTATTCGGCTGGTAACCGTAAGTGATACCAAAACTCAGGCGCTCACCTTTGCTGTTCATCCGGATGCCGTCAGGGCCAATCTGGGTAAAGCCAGCCTGGTCAAAGTATTTCGCTGCCAGCTCAGGATCAAACTTAGGCGCTTTCACGTCAGGCAAATCATAGCCACCGTGCCCGCTTCCCAAACCGTGTGGTTTACGGACATAATCGCCGCGCAACACATTGGAAATCATGCCATCAAAGTCAGTCGCATACGTGATCCCGGCTCGAACATTCCGGTCATTCAGCAACGGCTGCGCAGTGTTCATCCACAGGCCGCCCGCGCCTTGCACCACCTGGTTATAGCCCCAGAACTTATCGATATAGCCATCTTTATAAGGCTGTGTATTGGTCTTGTCATGCCACAGGTTCGGCAAGATAACGCCAAATACGTCCAGGTTGCCCTTTTCGAAATGCTTCATCGCGATATCACTGTCGCGAATCACGGTAATACGCACTCTCTCCACATTGTAGCGGTGCTGGTAATAAGGATTGCCGTATCCCCACCAGTCCTGCCCGACATGCTTAAATGTCACGCTCTTGCCTTTCTCAACCTTGTCCATGAAGTATGGACCGGTAGTCGGCTCGCCTTTGAAATTGTAACGACGGACGAAGTTATCATCGATTCCGTCTTTGTTGTCATCTTTCTGCGGTTTAAAGAAATGCTCAGGACGAGGTTGGAGGCCATTGCTTGGCAGGTTGATTTGCACCATTAGCTCATCATGCGATTTTTTCACGGCAGATTTTATCGCAATGGTGTACTCATCAAACTTC
This sequence comes from Photobacterium sp. GSS17, assembly GCF_028621875.1. Classification (NCBI taxonomy): domain Bacteria; kingdom Pseudomonadati; phylum Pseudomonadota; class Gammaproteobacteria; order Vibrionales; family Vibrionaceae; genus Photobacterium; species Photobacterium sp. GSS17. Next base: position 2,884,691 of record NZ_CP117517.1, read on the forward strand.
ACCACATCTTCGATTTTCTCTGTGAAAAAGTCGTTGTACCACGGGTCGATGATGTCTTTCGAACGGTAGTATTTCAGCATGAACAGGTAATCATCCGCGGTTACCTTCTCACCGTCAGACCACTTGGCTTTCGGGTTCAGCTTGAAGTAGACGGTCTGGTTGTCCTCATCAAACGCCCAGGACTCAGCCAGCTGAGGAATCCATTTACCGGTATTGGGATGGCGGGCGGCCAGTTTCGGTACCCCATCCATAAAATAATGGCGCAGGCCTGAGTTAGCATCCGGCCCCACGCTACGCAGAGTCTGCGGGAAGCTGGCCATGTAAGTACGCAACGTGCCGCCAAACTTCGCTTCTGGAGAAGCAAACAGCGGCTCGTTCATGTTCGAGATCCATTCCAGGTCGGCCGGCAAATCAGCGGCATAGGCTGAGTGTGTCAGCGCGGCCATGACCGCTAAGGCCGGAAAAGTGAACTTCATATTCATTGTTTTAATATCCTTATTCCAACAATTGCGGCAGACAATCAGACATACCGTGTGAATTTTTTCGGGTCAAACGCGGCCCGAATCGCTTCACCTATAAAGGTGACCATGACCAGTACCAGGACAATGGAGCTAACCACCGAGGTGACAATCCATGGCGAATCAAGATTAGCTTTGCCCTGCTGCAGCAACTCACCCCAGCTCGGCGTCGGCGGCATCAGCCCCAACCCTAGGTAATCCAGCGCCGTCAGGGCAGTAATATTCATCGCAATCGTGAACGGTGCCAGTGTCACAATCATAACCATAGTATTAGGCAAAATATGATTAAACAGGATCCGCGGGGTGGAAGCGCCCAGCGCTTTGGCCGCCATCACGTATTCACGGGCCGATTCCTTGTAGGTCATGGTTCGCATATACCAGGTGATCGAGAGCCAGCCGAACAGCACGTTAATCGCGACAAACAGCATGAAGGTTGGTTGAGTAATCGAGACCAGAATCATGATCACGTACAAGAAAGGCACCATTGACCACACTTCAATCAGGCGCTGAACGAACAGGTCGAACTTACCGCCGAAGAACCCCATCGCACAGCCCACCGCGGTCCCTATCGCATAAGAGATCACCATAGTCATCAGGGCAAAACCCATCGCGGTACGAAAGCCGTATACCAAACGCGCCAGGATATCGCGGCCAATCACATCGGTTCCCAGATAATGTTTATCAGCCGTGCTCGGCGGGTTAGGCGGATAATTACCAGAAAAATCCTGCTCGTACGGATTCCAGGGAACCAACGGCATAATAACGAAATTGTCGCCGCCTTCCTGGGCAAAGGTACTCTGCAACAGACGGTAGTCAGCTTCGCTGGAAGATGACTGACCGAATTCATGCCCCAGACGAACATCAGAAATGACTGGGAAACTGTATTGACCGTTATATTTCACCACCAGCGCTTTGCTGTTAATAAGCAACTCAGCAAACAGTGACAAAATTAACAGCACAGACAAAATTAAAAATGACCAGTACCCACGTTTTATTTCTTTGAAGCGTTTTATTTTTTTCAGTGTTAAAGGATTTAGATTCAACATATCAGGCTCCAAACTTCACGCGCGGGTCCACGATGGCAACACAAATATCTGAAAGAATATTTCCGATAAGCAACATCACAGCATTAATGGCAACAATACCCATCACCACGGGATAATCGCGTTCAATAATGGATTCATAACCCAGCAGACCAATACCATCGATATTGAAAATAACTTCAATAAGGAAAGAGCCGGTCATGAAAAATAACAATGAATTACCAAAGTGGCTGGCAATAGGAATTAAACTGTTACGCAGAGCATGCTTACGAACGGCTTTACGGAAAGGTAACCCTTTAGCAATCGCGGTCCGGATATAATCCGATGACAAGTTCTCCATTAAATTATTTTTCATGGTCATGGTTAATGTGGCGAAGTCACCAATCAAATAACAGATCAACGGTAACACCGCATGCCACATCACATCTTTCGCCCGCTCGAAGAAGGTTTCATAATCGTCAAACTCGTCACCGACAAAACCGCCCATCGGGAACCATTCAAGGTGATAGCTGAATAACGTGATCAGCAAAACGCCGACCACATAACCGGGCAATGCATAACCAACGAAAATTAATATTGAAGAGCCCGAATCAAACACCGAACCGTGCTTGAGGGCTTTGTAATAACCAAGTGGGATAGAGATAAAATAGCTGATAAAAAACGTCATGCCGCCGTAAAACAAAGAGACCGGCAACCGTTCAGCAATCATCTCTGAGACAGGTTCGTAGTAACGGGTGGATTCGCCGAAGTCGAGCACCATCAGTCGGCTTAACCACTCGGTGTAGGCTTCGACCACAGGCTTGTCCAGGCCATAGAACGCGTTCAGCTCTGCCATCTGTTCTTCTGACAAGGCGGAGTTACCGCCAGCAGACGTCATCGCAGCACCGCCACCGTCTCCCTGAGCCTGCATATTGGCCAGCATCCGTTCAACCGGGCCGCCAGGCACAAACCGGGTGATGGCAAAGATGAGTACCGTAATACCCAGAAACGTTGGAACAACCAACGCCATACGACGTAAAAAATATGACAACATGTCTCAATCAACTCCATGTCCATTCGTCAGGATGGTAAAAGCAAAAGGCCATTACTGCTGTAATTGCCACTTCGTTGTCACCAAAAGCGAATATTCTTGTTCGTCCTGAACATTTTCACTTTATAGATGTCCTAGTTAAGACACCGATTATTTTTTGTAACATCATAATTACAGTTAAATCTGCCTACCATCAAGCACGGTTAACGATTTTGACCCAGGATTGTCACATTTTTCAAATATGGGATATCACACAAAAAAAAATGATAAAAATCCAATTTGCACGAAAATTCAACACAATATAGCAGCCTTCTGCTCCCCTTCCCCTACCATTATTATCACCCAAATATGAATATTCAGCCCCCTCCGTCAAATTCCATTTTGGAATAAAAAGAGCTCACTTTCTTTTATTAAGTGGCCGGATGAGATAAATCTGATAATACCTAATTGGCATTTTACAGCATACTTTTTCACCACCTGCAAACTTAGAATATTTAACCGGTTATTTTTAGTTATATTGGTTTATTCATCTTATTGACCACTCAATCACAACACATATGCGCACTCACGCATTTCAAATAAAAACTGACACTAACTCAGTCAATTGATTTGATCCAAATCAATTACAAAGAATAAAAAAACAAATTCACAGCAAAGCTAGTTTTTTATTCCGTTTTAAATTTTCTAACACATAAAAGTCACTGGTTTGACTTCATCTTTTTGCTTCATGTATACCTTCGGACTCGGACGTTAACAAAAAGTTAATGTTCGATTCGGTATTCAGCCGAATAACAGGAAGAAGAATAATGGAGCAGCAAGGATGAATAGAAAGACAACAGCGCTATCTGTTGCAATTAGTCTTGCGTTGGGAACCGGGTTCCTGACCTCGGCAGCACACGCTGAAGAACAACAAGTTGAACAACTTCAAAAGATGAAAGTAACGGGCTCTCGTATTTCGACTACGGATATGGAAGGTCCGTCGCCGGTTACCGTCATCACCAGCAAAGACATTGAGTCAAAAGGCTTTAACAGTGCACAGGACATTCTCGGCAGTCTGACTCAGAACACCGGTGGTACACTGTCCCAAACAGACTCATTTACCTTTACCCCTGCCGCACAGTCAGTCAACCTTCGTGGTCTGGGTGCATCACGTACCCTGATTCTGATCGACGGTCGACGTATGCCTCAGTACCCACTGGCACAAGACGGCACCTCAAACTTTCAGGATATCGGCCAGATTCCGGTTGCCGCCATTGAGCGTGTAGAAGTCATGACGGACTCCGGCTCTGCGATCTACGGTTCCGATGCTATCGGCGGTGTAGTTAACTTTATCCTGAAGAAAGATTTCGACGGCGTATCAGTGAAAGCCCGTTATGGTGATGCCACTGATGGCGATTTCCAAAACGGTCGTGTCGATATCGTTGCCGGTAAAGACTTCGAAGACAAGCGCGTGCTGTTTGTCGGCCAGTTCGCGGGTAACGAAATGCTGATGCAGCAAGACCGCAACTGGGCGGGCGATGATACTTCAAACCGCTCTCAATTTAGCGCCAGCTCTAGCTACGGAGCCAACTTCGTCGGTGAAAACGGCACACTTCTGCGCCCTGATGACTGTCAGGCAGTGGTTGGCAGCAACGGTTTGGATCGTGCTGACGGCAAATGTGGCTATAACCGCTCAGGCGACCGTGCCCTGAAACCGGAAAACAAGCAAGCTGACTTGTTGCTGCGTGGTGAAATGGACATCAACGATGGCCTGACCGCGATGGCTGAAGCCCGTTACGGTTACAAGTCAACAGACTCCACGTTCGAACCAAACCCACTATCAGTTGAAGTGGATGCCAACCACTTCCGTGGCGCCGGTGAGTACACACGACGCCTGGTCGAGTTCGGACCGCGTGAAAGTAACACTGAAGCACAGTCTTACGGCCTGACCACCGGTCTATACGGCTCACTGAACAATGCCTACGACTGGGAAATCTACGCAAGCTACTCTGAGCAGAGAGTCAAAACAGATAACCCTGCCGTTCTCGCCACTCTGGAACAAGCCGTTCAGAACGGTGAAGTGGATCTGCTGAATACTATTCCTCAATCGGTGGTCGATAAATACTCCGGCGTATCCAAAAAAGACGCTTACTCAAAACTGATCTCGTTGAACGGCTCGTTCTCCGGTGATCTGTACGAGCTGCCTGCCGGGACTTCAGGTTTTGCCATCTACGGTGAGTGGAACCGCACCAAGTACGATGAATCTATTGATGCAATCACCGCAGCTGGCGGATTTGCCGGTCTTGGCGGTACCTCTGGCGGTGGTGACCGTGATCAGGTCGGCCTGGGTGTCGAGGTAATGGTGCCAATTTTCGAACAACTCGAAATGACAATCGCTGGCCGTTACGACCACTACTTTGATGATTCTGCAACCGGCGGTGCATTTACCCCGAAAGTCGCTCTGGCTTATCGCCCGACAGACGACCTGTTGCTGCGCGGTAGCTACGGTCTGGGCTTCCGAGCGCCGGATCTGAAGCGTCTGTTCGGTAACGCAACCCGTGGCTTTGGCTCCGGTTTTGACCCGCAACTGTGTGCCTCTGTGGGGGGTACGGGTCCGAATGCCAGCATTCCAGAGTGTGATACTCAGTACTTCGACATTTCTAACGGTCCAAACGCTGAGCTGAAAGAAGAAACCAGTACCAATATTAACCTGGGTCTGGTCTGGGAGCCGGTTGATGATCTGGGCATTACTGTTGACTGGTACCACATCGAAATGGAAGACGTGGTCACAGCACCAACCTACCAGGATGTTATCAATGCACCAGGTAAATACCCGGGCGCAGAAGTTACCCGTAATGCCGACGGCACCATTAACACTGTATCTTACGGCCCGGTAAACCAGGCAAAAGAGAAACGTTCGGGTATCGACCTGTCTGTGGCATATGCCTACGACACCAACTCTCTGGGCTCGTTCTCGACGCGTGTGTCGCTGACCAAGATTCTGGTTGCTGAGTACCAGGAAAACAAAGGTGAAGCAGTTATCGATGAAACGGATTTCATGCCTGAGTACACCGCCACTCTGAACCTTGGTTGGACCTATGACGACTACTCTCTGAACCTGTTCGGTAAGTACCGTGATCGCATGTGTTCTGAGTATGCGAACCGTTACTACTTCGATACGTGTCAGGAAGCCAAAGATGCAGGCTACAAGGCGGAAATCGCCAGCATGACGACCTGGAACCTGACAGCATCTTACCAGTTCAACGAGAACGGCCGTGTCACGCTGGGTGCTATCAACATGTTTGATAAGACTCCGCCAGCAGATCCGCTAAGTGATACTTCGCCTTTCTACGCGAACAAGTATGACGATCCTATCGGTCGCCAGCTATACATCGAAGGTTCTTACGACTTCTAATAACAATCCAGGCGCGGGTTCAGCCCGCGCCTTTTCCCGACTGACTAACACAAATACAAGGATGCAACTATGACGTTAAAGGACTTTGGCGTAAGTGCACTCACTGCCGCCATGCTCACTATCAGTGCAGCCTCTGTGGCTGCTGACTCGGGCACTGTCATTGCGACCCAAGCCAAAACTGACCAATCAGCGGAAGCCTCTCAGGTCCAAGTCGACAAATATGCTGACAGTACTGAGTCGATGCTTGCTGAATACAAAGGTTTACTGCGTCAAATTGACAGCTTGAAGGTCTACAACGAGCAAATCGGCCGTATGGTCAATTCTCAAAAAGATGAGCTGGATTCCCTGAACCGCCAGATCGCCCAGATCGATCAGACCGCGATGGAAATCGTGCCGCTGATGCTGAAGATGGTCGACTCGCTGGATGAGTTCGTTGCCCTGGACGTTCCGTTCCAGCATGACGAACGTACCAAGCGTATTACGGAGCTGCGACAGCTGATGGATCGCGCCGATGTCACCACGTCAGAAAAATTCCGGAAAGTGATGGAAGCCTACCAGATTGAAGAAGGCTTCTCTCGCTCCATTGAATCTTACAAAGCCAGCCTGGATCGTAATGGTGAAACCGTGACTTACGACTTCCTGCGCATTGGCCGCACCGCGCTGCTTTACCAGTCTCCGGACGGTGGTGACACAGGTATGTGGAACCAGCAAACCCGCCAGTGGGAAACCCTGCCGCAAAGCTACCGTATCGCCGTCCAGCAAGGTCTGCGTATTGCGAAGAAACAGGCACCACCAGCGTTGATTAAGCTACCAGTATTTGCCGGGGAGGAAGGATAATGAACGGATTCAAAACACTGGCAGCAGCCCTGCTGGCCGGCCTAGTGATGGCATCACCGGCTCAGGCTGAATCACCGGCTTCGCTGTCTGAATTACTGAAATCAGTAAAATCTGAAAGTATTGTCGAATCAAAAGAAAACAAACAGCGTGAAGCAGAGTTTCGCGCAAACCGCGATCAACAAGCCGCACTGCTGCAAAAAGCCCGTGCCGAGCTGCAGTCAGTCACTGAACAAGGTGATCAGCTTAAAGCCACTTTTGACGAAAATGATAAAGAGCTGACCGATCTGTCAGAAACACTGCGTCAGCGCTCCGGTACGCTGGGTGAAATGTTCGGTGTCGTTCGTCAGTATGCAGGCGAATTTAAAGGGCTGTTTTCCGCCTCTCAGAATGCGGTGCAATTTCCTGAGCGAGATGCAACCCTGACCAAACTGGCCGAGAGTAAAGAACTGCCCTCGACGGAAGAACTGGAAGCCTTCTGGCACACCATCCTGCAGCAGATCGTTGTCTCCGGTAACACCACTTCAACGCCTGCTACCGTGGTTTATGGTGAAGGTAAAGAAGACGTGCGCAACGTCACTCTGATCGGTGAGTTCAATGCTATCGCTGACGGCAAGTACGTCACCTATGTTCCGCAGACCGGTAAGTTTGAAGAGCTGTCCCGTCAGCCATCAAACACCATCATGGCAAATGTTCCAGGCTTCGAAGCCGCGTCTGGTACTTACGAACCACTGTTTATCGACCCGTCTCGCGGCGTCATCCTGTCTCTGCTGGTACAGAGCCCGACCGTTCAAGAGCGTATCGACCAGGGTGGTATCGTGGGTTACGTCATTCTGGCCATGGGTGCCGTGGGTGCACTGATTGCCCTGTTCTGCTACCTGCGCCTGACACTGATTGGCGGCAAGATGCGTAAGCAAGCTAAGTCCGACACGGTGATCAAAGGCAACCCGCTGGGCGAAATCATGGAAGCGTACCTGGGTCATAAAGGCAATAACCTGGAAGATCTGGAAGCCAAACTGGATGAAGTGATTCTGCGTAACGCACCAAGCATTGAGCGTTTCGTCGGCTCCATCAAGCTGTTCGCATCAGTGGCACCGCTGCTGGGTCTGCTGGGTACCGTAATGGGTATGATCGGCACCTTCCAGGCGATTACCCTGTTTGGTACCGGCGATCCAAAACTGATGGCCGGCGGTATCTCCGAGGCACTGGTCACCACCATGCTGGGTCTGGTTGTCGCTATCCCGCTGCTGTTCTTCTACACCCTTGTTCACAGTAAGAGCCGCCGTCTGGTGCAGACGCTGGAAGAGCAAAGTGCAGGCTTTATCGCTCGCTACCAGGAAAAACTGCACGCTGCCGACAGCTAAGGAGGCACTATGTGGTGGTTACTTGAAGAATTAGAGTCAATCAGACGCTTCCTCGGAATGGGGGGAGACGTTCTGATGGCCATCTTCGTCCTCAGCTTTATGTTATGGACTGTGCTGCTGGAACGCTGGTTCTACTATGCGGCAGTCCTGCCCCGGGCGATGAAAAAAGCCGTTGCTGAATGGTCGGCACGCCCGGATCACCAAAGCTGGAACGCCAAAATGATCCGCCAGGAAATCATCTCCCGGCAGGATATCGAAAACAAACGCGGCCTGCCGATCATCAAAGTGCTGATCGCCCTGTGTCCGCTACTGGGTCTGCTCGGCACAGTTGTCGGGATGATCCAGGTCTTCGATATTTTGGCTGTGATCGGAACAGGAAGCCCCCGAGCCATGGCATCGGGGATCTCAAAGGCAACAATCCCAACGCTGGCCGGGATGGTGGCATCCCTCTCGGGGCTGTTTTTCAGCTCGCGACTGGACCATCTGGCCAAAGTCTCCACGCAGAAGCTGGAAGACAAGTTGAAACATATTGCCTGAGTAAACGGAATTTAGAGGTATAGGTCATGAAAAGACGCTACAGCAGCGACAGCAGCGACGAAGCAGCTATCGATATGACCCCGATGCTAGACATCGTATTTATCATGCTGATCTTCTTCATTGTTACGACGTCGTTTGTCAAAGAAGCGGGTATCGACGTTAACCGTCCGAGCGCCAACACGGCTCAGACGGTCAAGAAAGGTAACATCATGGTTGCCGTTGGCGCCGCCGGTGATGTGTGGGTCGACAAACGTCGTGTTGAAGTGGATGCCGTTCGTGCAAATATCGAACGTCTGCGTGCGGAGAGCCCGGATGGTGCCGTGGTGATTCAGGCGGATGAAGAAGCGAAGTCCGGTGTTGTCGTGAAGGTCATGGACCAGATCCGTATGGCTGGTGTTCAGAGCATCTCCATCGCCGCAACCAATAAGGATTAAGCCTATGCGGTATCTGGCCTCAATAGCACTGGCGCTCGTTGTCTCCCTGGCTTTGTTCTGGGGGATGGACAAGCTGGTAAACAAAGAGCGCCACGAACTGGCGTCGAATGATGACCTCCGCATGGTGGACTTCATTCGCGTCAAACCGGAAGAAAAAGTACAGGAGAAAAAACGCGAGCTGCCTAAGCCGCCGCCACCGAAACGGCCGCCACCGCCACCTGAAATGAAAGTGGCATCGACAGTCAAACCGGTGATGGAGCAGATCCCGATGGACATGCCCAAACTGGATCTGCCTGTCAACGTGACCGGCGGTTCCGTGCTTGGCCATTACGGTCAGGGAGGCGGGGCTCAGATGGCAGGTAGCGGAGGCCCGGTTCCTTTGGCCACGTTCCAGCCACAAATGCCTCGTAAAGCGGCTAAGGCTGGGCTTGAGCGCGGGGTGGTACTGCTGGAGTTTACGGTTAACGCTCGGGGTGGAGTGGAAGACGTCAAGGTGCTGAAAGAAGACCCTCGTCGTCTCGGTCTGGGGAAAGCGGCAGTTCATACGGTTTCCAAATGGACCTTCAAACCTAAGCAAGTTGACGGAAAACCTATCAGTGCCCGCTTAGCTCAGGAAATCGAGTTCTCTGTTAACTAAGGAGTCAACAATGCCAAAATATTATCAACACCTGCTGGCTTCGCTGATTCTGGTAACCGGTGCCCTTGCGGCACCGGCTATGGCCGCAGAGAGCCCGGAGCTCAGTGATCGCACTTTCCGAACGGTCAATAAAGTACAGGAACTGATTGCTACGGAACGTTACAGTGAGGCTATCGAAAAACTGAACGGCGCACTGGAAGGCACGAATTCGCGTAAATACGATCGTGCTGTGCTGCTTCAGCAGATGGGCTTTCTGTACTCGCTGAAGGATAACTATCCCAAAGCCGCCAAGTACTTCTCCGACGCCCTGAAGATGGATGCGCTGCCGGTACCGGTCGCACAACAAGTTCGTTACAGCCTCGCACAGCTGTATCTGGCCGAGGAAAAGTACAAGCAGTCAGTCCAGACCATGAAAGAGTGGTTTGATGTTGCCAAGACAACCGGTGAAAAACCACAGGCACATGCTTACATCACCCTGGCCAGTGCTTATGTTCAGCTGGAAGATTATCGCAATGCGATTCCGCCGACGAAGCAAGCCATCGCGATGAGCAAAACGCCCAGTGAGTCCTGGTATCTGCTACTGATGGCCTCTCATTATGAATTGGGCCAGCTGAAAAGTGTGGCGGAAGTCCTGAGAACCCTGACGACGAAGTATCCAGCCAAGAAACAGTACTGGATGCAGCTGTCTGGGGTGTACATGGAACTGAACCAAGAGCGTAACTCTCTGGCAACACTGGAAATGGCGTACAAAATGGGCCTGCTGGAAGATGAAAAAGAGCTGATGCGTCTGGTCAACTTCCTGGCCTACCGTGGTATTCCATACCGGGCTGCCAAACTGCTTGAAACGGAAATGGCCAAAGGCAGAATCGCCAACACGCAGGATAATCTGGAACGACTAGGCAGCTTCTGGCATCAGGCCAAAGAGTTGGACGAAGCCATTATGGCTTATCGTAAAGCCTATGACTTTAAGCCAACGGCGAAAAACCAGCTGATGATTGTACGTCTGATGCTTCAGGCTAAACAGTTTAAGCAAGCAACGCAGTTTACCCAGAGTGCGGCAGGCAATGCCTCTGGCAATGATCGTGCTGAGCTGGCCTACCTGCAAGGCATGGCATATTTCGAGCTGAACCAGCCGGGTAATGCCCTGCAAGCCATGAAAACTGCAGCGCAGTCTCAGGAAATGAAAGCCATGGCCAGTCCGTGGATTGCCTTCCTGCAAGAGCAAAGCTGATATTCATACGTTTTACTTTTTTGCCCGTCTCGCTCGGGGCGGGCTTACCCACTCTAACCTGTGATCTATGTGTGAGTCAGTCACACGGTTTTGGGAAGCATCCGCTTCCCTTTTTTTCTCTCCGCGCGGTTGATGTCACGACCGGACAGCCCCACCAAGCCGTTTCATCTTTAACACCATGCGCTCATGCGATTTCACAAGGCCTACCGCCTTCACACTGCTACCGACAGCAGAGGCCAAGTTAGGGTGTCTGCTCCGGCATTAGTTTACGGGTACTGACCAAAATCGCTTTGGTTTCGCTGTGTGCGTCCGGCTGACTCAGCTGCTGTTGCAAGTGAAGTTGCTCAACATCGGCAATCATCATACTGTTGCTGTCCAAGGCTGAAGCTTTCAGTTGGGCAGACTGTTCATGGGTTAGCGAATTCAGAACACTGCGCTTCTGGGCCTGCATGGTCTCATCCAGTTCAGCATGCCACTGTGCTTTATCCAACGTCAGAACACCGGATGGCCCAGCCTCTTGTTCGGTTGCATACGCTTGCCATGCCAGTACCAAAGACAGAGTGGCCAATAAGTGCTTCGCGATCGTATTCATAGTGTTCTCCTGTTTATGCTGTACTTATGCTTTGTGGTGTCAGCCCGAATGGCTTGGTGGTGCTAAACAGGTATTGCAGCTCGCGTGCCAAAATTTATTTCAACATTTTTCAATAGCTTAATAAAAACCCTTTAAACGCAGCATTATTTTGTTATTTCAAGATGGCAAATTTGTACGCATTTTAGCCAAATTCACTAACTCACTAACTCACTGACTCTGGCACCCGATACACCTATCCCTGATTCCTAAATAAAGAAAACATCTGCCGCTAACCCGGCATGATTTCAGTGCCGAATGTATCGCTGCAACCAATACGCTCTCCCACTACCCTGAATCCGGCGCGCCATTTCGTCACAGCCTGTCGCCGGTGCGAATGCCTTTTTTTCCGCCTTAGAAAACAAATAAGGCCGCCTGAGCGACCTTTTACAGCGGGCTAAGCCCAACCAGAGAATACTTTCGTTAGCGTGCTGCCAGCCAGGCAGGCACATCGGCAATACTGTCCAGAACGGCATCGGCCAACTGAGTGCCTTCTTCCGTGACCGGTTTACCGGTGCGTACCAGCACTCGGGTTCCTACGTCAGCCGCCTGTGCTGCCAGCATGTCGTCGGTCTTATCACCGATCATGACAGAGTTGGCCATATCGATTTTCAGAAAATCGCGCGCAGAAATGAACATACCCGGTTTTGGCTTGCGGCAGTTACAGTCCTGCAGGTAGTCACCCTGACCTTCGGTCGGGTGATGCGGGCAATAGTAAATACCGTCAAACTCTACCCCGTTGTCCACAAAGTTCCAGTCCATCCATTCAGTCAGGGTCAGGAACTCATCTTCGGTATACATGCCGCGAGCAATGCCCGCCTGGTTCGTCACCAGCACAAGTAGATAGCCCATCGCTTTCAGCTTCTTACAGGCCTCAAATACGCCTTCGACATATTCGAAATCATCTACGGTATGAACATAACCGCGATCGATATTAATTACGCCATCACGGTCGATAAAAACTGCTGGTTTGGCCAAGCGTCAGCCCTCTGTTATTCGAAGTTTGTGTCAATGTCTCGAATTATGGCACGGCTGGCACCGGGATTCATCTGCTTTATCCCCATTTTAGCCATCCTTCTTACGCCGGAATTGCTGCCAAAATTGGGAAATCCAGAAATAAAGCCGTTTAGCCGTCCAGACGTAAAAATATCTATTGACTTCATTTATGTTAACCCATAGCATCAAGTCAAACGATACGATTAGTCATTTTATGACACACCTCGTTAACATGATGCAAAGACAGCAAATAACATAACAAAATATTGGTCGTCGTCAGCATCAGTTTACCGACTGACGCAATATGATTCAGGAAGAAGAATGATAGAAATAAGCAGAGTTAACAAAGTGTTCTATCAAGGGGAAAGGGAGATCCACGCCCTGCGTGATATCAACCTGAAGATTGAACAAGGCACTATTTTTGGGGTCATCGGCGCATCCGGTGCCGGCAAGAGTACCCTGATCCGTTGCGTCAACTTGCTGGAAAAGCCAACCAGCGGACACGTGGTTGTCGACGGCGTTGATCTTACCCAACTTTCGAATCAGGAACTGACTCAGGCACGCCGCAAAATCGGCATGATCTTCCAACATTTTAACCTGCTGGCCTCGCGCACCGTTTTTGCCAATATAGCCCTTCCTCTGGAGCTGGCTGGCACCCCAAAAGCCGAGATCAAAGCCAAAGTGGAAGGATTGCTGGCACTGGTTGGCCTTACAGACAAACGAGATGTGTATCCGGCCAACCTGAGTGGTGGTCAGAAACAGCGTGTGGCGATTGCCCGGGCTCTGGCCTCCGATCCGAAAGTGCTGCTGTGTGATGAAGCCACCAGCGCCCTGGACCCGGCCACAACACAATCTATTCTGGCTCTGCTAAAAGAAATTAACCGTAAGCTGGACCTGACGATCCTGCTGATTACACACGAAATGGACGTGGTGAAAAATATCTGTTCTGAAGTGGCTATCATCGGCGGCGGTGAGCTGGTTGAGAAAGGCCCGGTGGGTGACATCTTTGCCCATCCGAAAACCGACCTGGCGCGTGAGTTCATCCGTTCCACGCTGGATCTGTCCATTCCGGAAGAATATCGCACTCGCCTGGTAGAACATCGGGTTGAAAACAGTTACCCGCTGGTACGTCTGGAATTTACTGGCGAGTCTGTTGATGCCCCGCTGATTTCCCAGATTGCCCGTGAGTTCAACATCGATATCAGCATCATGAGCTCAGACATGGATTACGCCGGAGGCGTCAAATTTGGATTGATGCTGGCCGAGATCTTCGGCACCGAGCAGGCAGCGGAACAAGCCATTGCCTTCCTTCGTGATCACAAAGTGAATGTAGAGGTACTGGGTTATGTTGCTTGAATCGATTGCACAATGGTGGACGACTAACGAGCGTCTGATTGATCTGCTTATTCAGGCGCTGGGCCAAACTCTGGTTATGGTCTTTGCCTCTGGTCTGATTGGCTTTCTGGTCGGGATTCCGGTCGGTGTCGCGCTCCACCTGACCAAAGAAGGCGGCCTGCTGGCCAACCCAACCCTCAATAAAGTGCTGGGCACCATTACCAATATTGGTCGTTCTATCCCCTTTATTATCCTGTTGGTAGCGATCATACCATTTACCCGTTTTCTGGTCGGCAGCTCCATCGGTACCGCCGCCGCGATTGTTCCGCTTACCGTGGGCGCGATTCCGTTTATCGCCCGTCTGGTTGAAGGAGCGCTGTTGGAAGTCCCATCGGGCCTGATTGAAGCCGCCCAAGCAATGGGGGCAACACCGCGCCAGATCATCAGCAAAGTGCTGCTGCCGGAAGCTTTGCCTGGCATCATCAATGCTGTGACCATAACCCTGGTGACACTGGTCAGCTACTCTGCCATGGCAGGTACCGTGGGTGGTGGCGGCCTGGGCGATGTCGGTATTCGCTACGGTTACCAGCGCTTTGACGGCACGGTCATGCTGATTACGGTTGTACTACTGGTCATCTTAGTGCAGCTCATTCAATCATTGGGCGATCACCTGGTGAAACGCGTGGACCACCGTTAATCATCACAGCCACACGATCAACACCAAGCACACAATCAACACCAAACATAATTAACAACTAGTATTACGGAAAACCCCAATTCTAAGGAGAAGTAACATGGCGTTTAATTTGAAGAACTTGTTTGCCGTTGCCGGCCTTGCCTCTGCGCTGGTGCTGACCGGTTGTGGCGAAAAAGAAGCCACCGCTACAAACAAAGTGAAAATTGGGGTGATGGCCGGTGCCGAAGCCCAAGTGGCTGAAGTGGCAGCAAAAGAAGCCAAAGACAAATACGGTCTGGATGTTGAGCTAATCACTTTCACTGATTACGTTTCACCAAACGCCGCACTGGAAGAAGGATCAATTGACGCCAACGCCTTCCAGCATAAGCCATACCTGGATCAGCAAATTGCCGACCGCGGCTACAAGTTCGCCGTTGCCGGTAACACCTTTGTCTACCCGATTGCGGCTTACTCAAGCAAAATCAAGTCCATTGCGGAGCTGAACGACGGTGATCAGGTGGCTGTGCCAAACGATCCAACAAACCTGGGCCGCTCTCTGCTGCTGCTGCAACAACAAGGGCTGCTGAAGCTGAAAGACGGTGTTGGCCTGACGGCCACGGTACTGGATGTTGTTGAAAACCCTAAGAACCTGAAAATTGTTGAACTGGAAGCCGCGCAACTGCCGCGCTCGCTGGATGACGTTCAACTGGCGATTATCAATAACACTTATGCCAGCAGCATCAATCTGACGCCGGAAAAAGACGGCATCTTTGTGGAAGACAAAGAATCACCATACGTCAACCTGATTGTGGCGCGTCAAGACAACGTCAATGCAGAGAACGTGCAAACTTTCGTGAAAGCCTACCAGTCTGATGCGGTTTACAACGCAGCGATGGAAATCTTCAACGGCGGGATCGTTAAAGGCTGGTAATATCGCCAGTCAAAACCTCCCATCGAATCAAGCCCCTGTCTGACAGGGGCTTTTTTATTTGTCACTGGCCACTAGCGCTTTTTACGGCGTCCCTGCACAGCCTTGAAGCGTGGGTTGGATTTACAAATCACATAAATACGCCCGCGCCGCTTCACGACCTGACAATCACGATGGCGCTGTTTCGCACTTTTGAGTGAGCTGAGCACTTTCATTCCTGATTCTCCTGTTTCGCCCCGAAACGACCAAAACGGCGGTTAAAGTGCGCCATGCGCCCTTCACTGCTGACCACACGTTGCTTACCGGTATAAAACGGATGCGAAGCGGAAGACACATCCAGTGTGAAGTACGGATAGGTGTTGCCGTCTTCCCATTCAATAGTGCGATCAGTTTTCAGGGTTGAGCCAATCACAAAGTACTGATCAACACTGGTGTCGTGAAATACCACTTTTCGGTATTCCGGATGGATGCCGGGTTTCATGTTGTTCTCCTGTTAGTCAACGAATTCCACAACGCTTATTTGACGAGGCTGTATTAGCAAACCGGTATTGGCGCTACAGCGATTAGCGCTACTGGTAGTAACGCAGCTTGCTGGTGACCAAACGAGTTAGCTTGTCCCCATCAATAATTGTTATGTTATAACATAATATTTGACATCAATTCTCAACAAAAGATCAAGTACTATTTTGTGCTATCGTCTGCTTCATGTTGTGCAACCCAAGCAATCTATGAACTATCAGATTTCCCCAGTCGGAGTGATCCGCTCTCCATACAAAGAAAAATTTGCCGTCCCGCGTCAGCCAGGTCTGGTACCCAGTGCCCGCTCCGAGCTGATCCTGCAAGGGGAAGCCAACGCCATTGAGGCTGTCAGAGGGATTGAGCAATTCAGCCACTTGTGGCTGCTTTTCCTGTTTGATCAGAATCTGGAAGCCGGTTGGCGGCCGACCGTCAGGCCACCGCGTCTGGGCGGAAATGAGCGTATCGGCGTGTTTGCCAGCCGGGCCACCTTCCGTCCGAATGGCATTGGCATGTCCGCGGTGGAGCTGCTGGGCGTTCGCCAGAAAGGCAGTGATGTGATCCTTGATCTCGGCGGCGTCGATCTGGTCGACGGCACGCCAATCATTGATATCAAGCCCTACATCCCCTACTCCGATAGCCTGACTCAGGCTCGCGGGGGATTTGCCCATGATCAACCAGACACTCTGGCCGTCGAGTTCAGTGAACAGGCGGAACGCCAGCTAACGGGAAAACAACTGGCGCGACAGCGTGCGGTCATTGAAGAAGTGCTGGCGCAGGATCCGCGTCCGGCTTATAAAAAAGGCAAACAGGACGAAAAAGAGTACGCGGTTCACCTTTTCGACTATAACGTTAAATTTATCGTCCAAAACGATCGGGTGACGGTCACAGCCCTGGATAAACCCATCCGAAAATAACGGGCAATACGGCTGTTCTCTTTGGCGAACCGGCAAATGGCTGGTAGTATATGCGGTTACCGCCAATACTGGCGTTCGGGGCATTCCCGAATCACTTTATTTTCATCTCAACCAACGGATACCATCAATGCGTACCAGTAAATATCTTCTTTCAACACTGAAGGAGACTCCAAACGACGCAGAAATCGTCAGTCATCAGCTGATGCTACGTGCAGGTATGATCCGTAAGCTGGCTTCAGGTCTATACACCTGGCTACCTACAGGTCTGCGTGTTCTGCGTAAGGTCGAAAATATTGTTCGTGACGAAATGAACAAAGCAGGTGCAGTCGAAACGCTAATGCCCGTGGTTCAGCCCTCAGAGTTGTGGGTAGAAACAGGTCGCTGGGACAAATTCGGCCCCGAGCTGCTGCGTATTGCTGACCGTCACGACCGACCGTTTGTGCTGGGTCCGACGCACGAAGAAGTGATCACCGACATGGTTCGCAACGAAGTTCGCTCATACAAGCAGCTGCCGCTGAACCTGTATCAGATCCAGACCAAATTCCGTGATGAAGTCCGTCCGCGTTTTGGTGTGATGCGTTCTCGTGAGTTCATCATGAAAGATGCCTACTCTTTCCACCTGGACAAAGAAAGCCTGGTTGAAACTTACGAAACCATGCATCAGGCATACTGCAATATCTTCAACCGCATGGGTCTGGACTTCCGTCCGGTACTGGCTGACACCGGTTCTATCGGTGGCTCCGGCTCACACGAGTTCCACGTGCTGGCTGAGAGCGGTGAAGACCTGATTGCATTCTCGACCGAGTCTGATTACGCGGCCAACATCGAGAAAGCTGAAGCCCTGGCACCGGCCACCGAGCGTGCGGCACCAACGATGGAAATGACGCTGGTTGACACGCCAGACGCGAAAACCATCGCTGAGTTGGTTGAGCAATTCGATATTGCTATCGAGAAAACCGTTAAAACTCTGTTTGTGAAAGCATCGGATGACGTTGAAGCTGAGCTGATTGCCCTGATCATCCGCGGCGACCACGAGCTGAACGAAATCAAGGCAGAAAACCTGTCTTGCGTAGCATCTCCGCTGGAATTCGCGACTGAAGAAGAGATCCGTGCCCTGGTTAACGCAGGTCCTGGCTCACTGGGTCCGGTAAACCTGCCAGTCCCATTCATCGTTGACCGCTCTGTGGCGGTAATGAGCGACTTCGGTGCTGGTGCGAACATTGACGGTAAGCACTACTTCGGCATCAACTGGGGCCGTGATGTTGAGTTGGGTCAGGTTGAAGATCTGCGCAACGTTGTTGAAGGTGATCCAAGCCCATGCGGTAAGGGTACCCTGATGCTGAAACGCGGTATCGAAGTAGGTCACATATTCCAGCTGGGTAACAACTACTCAGCAGCGATGAACGCGTCAGTGCTTGGTCCGGACGGCAAAAACGTCATCATGGAAATGGGCTGTTACGGTATCGGTTGTACCCGTGTGGTTGCCGCTGCGATTGAGCAGAACAATGACGAAAACGGCATCATCTGGCCTGACGCCATTGCACCGTTCCATGTGTCTATCGTTCCGATGAACATGGCGAAGTCTGAAGAAGTACGCGATGCCGCTGAGAAGCTGTACGCGGAACTGACCGCAGCCGGTATCGAAGTCCTGTTCGACGATCGTAACGAACGTCCGGGTGTTATGTTTGCTGACCACGAGCTAATCGGTATTCCGCACACCATCGTGATCGGTAACCGCAGCCTGGAAAACGGCGAGATGGAATACAAAGACCGTCGTGCCGGCACCAAAGAAGGTGTGGCTGTGACTGACATCGTTGAGTTCATAAAACAGAAGTTGGCTTAATCCGGTTCTGATTGTCCCTGTTTATCTTCAGGGTCTGTTGCTAAGCCTCCCGAACGGGAGGCTTTTTTGTTTCTGCTTCCGCGGCCCCATTCCGGACAGGTAGGGTTACCCATTAGAACAAAAAGGGATATAGTTATAGCAAAGCAGTAACAAAGGGATTGCCATGGCAAAGGATAAGCCAAAAATCAGTTTATTGCTGACTGGCGGTGGAGCCAGGGCGGCGTATCAGGTCGGGGTGCTGAAAGCCATTTCGGAGTGGTATCCCCGTGTTCACCACAGCCCGTTTGCCATTTACTGCGGCACTTCAGCCGGGGCCATTAACGCCATTTCTATTGCCAGCTATGCTTCCTGCTTTCGGCTGGGAGTCAAAAAGCTGGAGTGGATCTGGTCGCGTCTGCACAGCCGCCGCATTTTTGCCGCCAGCTCGCTTGGCATGAGTAGCTATCTGCTGGGGCAAGGTATGGCCCGACTGCAATCGTCCTATCACGAACGCCCGCCGTTTGGCTTGCTCAACAACCGTCCGCTGCGCCACCTGCTCAATCAGGTCAATAACTATCAGCGGCTGGAAACCCAGATCGCAGCCGGTAATCTGCACGGTATTTCCATCACAGCCTCAAGCTACAAGAGCGGTCATTCTGTCAGTTTTTTTCAGGGTCAGAAGGAAATTCGCGAGTGGGACAGAGCCAAATCGAAAGGCCGCCGAGCGATGCTGACCACCGATCACCTGATGGCCTCTTCTGCGATCCCGCTGGTGTTTCCCGCTACCCGGATCGGCCGCGCTTACTACGGTGACGGCTCCATCCACCAGCTGGCACCGCTGCGCCCGTCACTGAAAATGGGAGCAGATAAAATCCTGATCATTGACCTGATCAACCAGAAACTGCAGCAAGCGGATCAAACCAGTGCCCCGGGGCTGGCCGCTCTGGGCGGCCACCTGATGGACACCATTTTCAGTGATACCCTGACGGCAGATCTGGAAAACCTGTCACGGACGAACTCCCTGCTGGCCAGCTTGCCTCAAGACGCCCGCCGCGAACAGGGAATGCGCGTGATAGAACACGTCCATCTCTATCCCAGCGAGTCGTTTGAACCGTTAGCCCGCCGCTATTACAGTCACTTACCTCCCATGGCTCGGGCCCTGATGCGGCTGACCGGACTCAGTCCGCGGGATGACGCTGCGATCACCAGCTATATTCTGTTCGAACCCGCCTACGTGCGCGCCCTGATCAAAATGGGGTACGAGGACGCCCAGGAAAAAGAAGCGATCTTGCGCAATTTTTTAAACTAACTCAGTGAATTGATAAGAGATTTTTCGCTTAACCTATTGAAATAGGCTCATTATTGCCTATAGTAAGCCTCTTAACTCCTCTATAGCGCTGATATGGATCCGATCCTACGGAAGAAACTGATCGCAGAACAACACAGCAAACCAAGGGCTAAACCACTTGGTGCTGATCAACGTCTGCTGATCTTGCAGAAGCTGCAGGGAAAACTGGATTTAGCGCTGCTGTTTGAAATCTTCACCCGGGAAGTCGAGAAACAGATCGATATCAGCCGTCTGGTATGGGAGTGTGACAACACCACCTTGCCGATCCGACGAGGCCCCGCCACCGAGCACCGAAAAACCTTTTTACTGCGTTTTAGTCAGCACGAACTGGGCAAGTTGCAGTACATTACGCCCTACCCGCTGGACAACGATGAAATCAGCCTGCTGCATACTTATCACCGCCTGTTTGCCGGGCCACTGATGAATGCCATTGAGTACCGCCGCGTAAAAAACATGGCCCTGCAGGATTACCTGTCAGGTCTGGGCAACCGCAGCTGCTTCGAGCAGGATGTCAGTCAGGCCATTGCGATGAGCGAACGCCGTAATGTCGGCCTGGTGCTGGTGTTGTTTGACCTCGATAACTTCAAGCAGGTTAATGATCGGTTTGGCCACCCTGATGGCGACAAAGTGATTCGACAGTTCAGCCAGCTACTCAAAAAATCCGTCCGTGCCTCTGACCGCTGCTACCGAATCGGCGGTGACGAGTTTGCGGTGCTGCTGCAACCGGCCACCGACGAGTCCGCGCTTCAGGTCTATTACCGCGTCGAGCAAATGATCAGCGACGACCCGATTTTGCGCCCGTTGAATATTGGCTGCTCATGCGGCTACACCTCCTACCGTCATGGCGATAGCAGCACCACTCTGGTCGATCGTGCCGATCGCCAGCTTTACGCCCATAAACGCGGCAAATAACCCCACTGACTTTCCCAAACCGAGTTTGGTATAGTGAGAGAATCCAATCAAAGTGGGCTTTCCTCTTCCTTCAGGCAGCGCTGGCAGACGAAAACCCTATTTTCGATGCATTTGATTAAGGTACAAACCATGAAAGTCTATGAGTGTTGCGAGTTGGTTCGAATGACCTATGCCCAGATTGGCGGCGGCGAGCTGGGCTATATCCCGAATGCCATCCACTGTGCAGTACTGGCATTGAATGACATTGCGGCCAATGAAACACTGCCGCAGGACATGCGGGAAAAAGCGGCCTTTGCGGCGGCAAATCTTCTGATGAGTGATCACGAGGACGCGTAATGAACCTGAGTAACTTTGAAAAGATGGATCCGGTGATGCTGATGAGCATCGTGAACATGAAAATCCGCGACGAATTCGGTGATCTTGATGCCTTGGTCCGCTACTACGACATTGATAAAGACCTGCTGGTCGCCAAGCTGGCAGCGGCCGGGTTTGATTATCTGCCAGAAGCAAAACAGTTTCGCTAAGACCCAACTAGCCACACCACCGACCATCACTGCAGTAGGTTGCATTTAGCTACCGCATACGGCTCGGCAGGCAATTCCCCAACAAAAAACGGAAGCCAAGGCTTCCGTTTTTGATAGTCAATTTTTAATGCATTAACTCTCGTACTAACCCGCCGTCTCAAGCTAGCTCACTCCCCTGAGTGGCCAACTGTTCAGGGCGGCTAACTATTCAGGGCGGCTAACTGCCCAGAGCGTCTAACTGAAAGAGGCGTACAGGACGGTAGCAACCAAAATCGGACACACCACTTTCAGGTACAGCGGCCAGATTTTCCAGAACAGGCTACGCTCCAGATCTGGACAGCCTTCGCTGAGTTCCTTCAGCTTGCTGTGGCGAGACCATACCCAGCCACCGAATAAGGTAAACAACAGTGCCGCAACCGGTTGGAAGTACTGGGTTGCTACGGTAGCAACCAAGCCGAACAGTGCGCCGAAATTAAAGATGATTACCGCACTGAACAGAGCAATCACACCGCCCAACACCCAACTGGTCGGTTTACGGGCTGTGTTAAAACGTTCACTCACCAGTGCCACCGGGCATTCCAGCATCGAGATGGACGAGGTCAGCGCCGCAATCGTCATCAGCACAAAGAACACGACCGCCAGCAGTTGGCCGACAAATCCCAAGCTGTCAAACAGCATCGGCAGCACAGTGAACACTAGTGTATCTGAACTGAGCAGTGACCCATCTTCAGCGTAAATCGCCACGCCTTTCTGCATCGCGACAAACATCGCCGGCAGCACAACCAGACCCGCAATGAACGCCACCGCGGTATCCACCAGCGTCACACTCATAGCCATTTTCGGCAGGTTTTCCTGTTTACTCAGGTATGAGCCGTAAATCAGCATGGAACAGCCACCGATCGTCAGTGAAAAGAAACCTTGCCCCATCGCGGCCAGCAACAGTTTCGGCTCCAGTACTTTGCTGAAATCCGGTACCAGGTAATGCTTCAGTCCTTCCATCGCGCCATCCTGTGTCATGATGTAAAGGAACATCAGGCCAAACAGCACAAACAAGGCCGGCATCAGTCGGGTTGACCATTTTTCAATTCCCTGCTTTACCCCGCTCTGGACGATCAGAATCGTCAGCAGATAAAAGATGGCCGCACCAAAAAGATTACGGGAAACAGAGAATCCTTTCAGCCACTCAGTCGCCGCCTGCAGACCGATAATATCGGTAATGGCTGCCAGCAGAAACGTGATCAGCCATCCGGCAACGATACTGTAAAACGCCAGCACCAGACATGGCACCATTAACCCGATGCTGCCCACCACCGCGCCGGCTTTCTTGGCCAGCGGATTGGCAGACAGGCTGCGCATACTGTCAATCGGGTTGGCCTGACCGTGACGCCCGATAGCCATTTCCACAATCAGCATCGGGAAAGCCACCACCAGGATCATCAGCAGGTACACCAACAAAAATGCCCCGCCCCCATTGCTCGCGGCTTGGGTTGGGAACCCCCAAATGTTTCCAAGCCCAACAGCGGCACCAGCTGCCGCCAGAATAAACCCCATCCGTGAGCCAAAATGTTCTCTGTTTCCTGCCATAAACTCGCACCTAATGTATCAGCGTGCTAGTACAATAATATTAACTGCGTTATTTCGCAACTGCAGAAAATCTGATTGGACAAAAGATAACCAACCAGCAGGAAATCGCGTGCCACCTTGCAGCTATAAAAAAACGCACTGAAGATCACGACGATCCGCAGTGCGCTCCAGATTGGGTCGGCAAGCTATGTGCCTACCGGGCCAGCGTTACTTCATTTGCGAGAAATAAGCCGCTACGTTAACCATATCGGTGTCACTCAGCATCGCAGCCTGAGGCTGCATGACTGCCGCCATGCCACCGTTGCGTTCCTTGTTTTTATACGCCTTCAGGGCGCTGACCAGGTACTGCTCATTCTGGCCTTTCAGGTTCGGGTATCCCGGAATCATGGCTACGCCATCGGCACCGTGGCAGGCCGCACACACGGCAGCCTTAGCTTTCCCGGCCTCGGCATCACCAGCCGCCAGGGACGGGGCAGACATCACAGTTGCTAACAGGGTCAATGCAAGAACTTTCTTCATCAGGTCCTCTTCTTATTTTTCTGATATCCATACTGTTTTCTGAAAACCACTGCCAGAAAACGCATTTTCATTGTGCCTTTTTTCAGCTTGCATTGCATATAGAATGGTCAATTGTGCCACTTCAGGTCACACTCCCGTCCTTCAAAACCGCTCACCACGAACAGCCCGGCCACTGCCGCCAGTTCTTCACCGTAAAACACCAAGGGTGTCCGGCGCCGGTTCCAGCTTGGCACACCGTATTCCTGAAACAGCTTTTTGAGCTTGCGCTTGCCGACTCGCCCAAGCGGTTGCACATGCAGTCCGGCAGGCTCAAACCGGACCGAAACCGGCTCATCGGCACGCGGCAGGCGCAAACAGCCATTGGCCGCCGGGCTCAGCGTCAACGAGCCCAAATCCTGTGGCAACTGGCAAGGCGTTCCCAATGAACATGGTATCCGGCTATCCGTCAGTTCAGGCCAAGACGCAACCCGGTACAGACGCTGCTGGAAACGACGCACCTCATAGCCCTCCGTTTTCAGGCACGGATTGGCATCTTCCCTGGCCTGCACCACGCTCTCCCAGATTTGATCAAGCTGGGCTTTGCTCGGCATTCTGACTTTCTGACCAGCCAGCCACTGGCGAATCAGGGCTTTGCCCTGCAGTGCACTGCCTAAACCGGCCACACAGAGGCTGTGATCGGGAGCCAGCGCCGCATTCAGCTTATCTGCCAGCAGTTCTTGCAGTAGCGCTTCCTGTTCGCCACACAGCGCCGCACTGCGGGCCACAGCCTTGCGGATGCCCGACCAGCGCTCAGTCAGCTTCGGGGCGATCTGGTGGCGCAAGAAATTCCGGTCAAAGCGTTCATCCTGGTTGCTTTCGTCCTCAACCCACTCCAGACCATGGCGGTACGCATACACAGCCAGTTCGTCGCGCGGGCAATCGAGCAAGGGGCGTAAATGGATACCATCGGCAAATGTCATCGCCTCAGGCATCGCCGCCAGTCCCGCTGGGCCACTCCCCCGTTTCAGCGCCAGTAATACCGTTTCCAGCTGATCATCGGCATGCTGCGCCGTCAGCAGCAAATCTCCCGGTCGAAGGTGGTGAGCCAGCGCCTGATAGCGTGCCTCTCTGGCCTGTTGTTCAAGGCTGAGTCGGTTGCCCAGCTGCAATGTTACCCGCTCAATCCGGCAGGCGATCCCGGCGTCATCCGCCCAGTTTAAGCATTGCTGCGCCCAGTCATCGGCATGGCGGCTTAATCCGTGGTGGACATGAACAGCCAGGCAGACAACGTCGGGATGCTCCGTTTGAAAGCGGCCGAGCAGATGCAGCAGCACCCGGGAGTCCAACCCGCCACTAAATGCCAGAACGATGCGCGAGGCAGCGCCATCATTAGCCTGCAACCTGGCCTTGAGCCGGGTTCTGAGCCTGGAATACAACATATCTGATTTTCCGCCTGATAATTTGCCAGCCTGATACCTGCGGGGAAGTATACCAAGCCCGGTCAGTTAGCCGCAGCACAAAACAAAACGGGCCAGCCTGTTCAGGCTGACCCGTTTACGTCGATTCTGTTTATGAGGGCGCATTCACTTTTGAAGTTACATCAACCGAAATGAATGCACTCCCTGAGTGGCTCAGATTGCCACTCATGACACTCAGCAGTAGCCGTAGCTCATCAGACGCTGGTAGCGACGCTCCAGCAGCGTTTCGGTATCCATCTGATCCAGCTCCTCCAGCGTCGCCAGAATTTGCTGCTTCAGGCTTTCGGCCGTCGCCACCACGTTGCGGTGCGCACCGCCCAGAGGCTCTTCGATCACGTTGTCGATCAGCTCCAGCTCTTTCAGACGAGGGGCTGTCATACCCATCGCTTCCGCCGCTTGTGGGGCCTTGTCGGAGTCACGCCACAGGATAGACGCACAGCCTTCCGGTGAAATCACAGAGTAAGTCGAGTATTGCAGCATGTTCACGCAATCGCCCACGCCGATCGCCAGTGCACCACCGGAACCGCCTTCACCAACCACGTTACAAATCACCGGCACGGTCAGGCCAGCCATCTCTTTCAGGTTTTTGGCAATCGCTTCAGACTGGCCGCGCTCTTCCGCACCTACACCCGGGTAAGCACCCGCGGTGTCAATGAAGGTGATGATTGGCATGTTGAAACGCTCAGCCATTTTCATCAGACGCAGGGCTTTACGGTAACCTTCCGGCTTTGGCATGCCGAAGTTACGCAGTACCTTTTCTTTGGTCTCGCGGCCTTTCTGGTGACCAATCACCATCACAGGACGGCCGTCCAGGCGAGCCAACCCGCCAACCAGCGCTTTGTCATCAGCAAACGCACGGTCACCCGCCAGCTCATCGAACTCGGTGAACATGTGCTCGACATAATCAAACGTGTACGGACGCTGTGGATGACGCGCCAGCTGGGCAACCTGCCATGCACCCAGATCACCAAAAATCTTTTTGGTCAGCTCCAGGCTTTTTGATTCCAGTTGCTCAATTTCTTTATCTAAATCAACCGATGCTGATTCATCACGGCGTGACACGTCACGCAGTGCTTCAATTTTCGCTTCCAGCTCAGCAATCGGCTGTTCAAATTCAAGGAAGTTCAGGCTCATACCACTTCAATCCTTTTGCTCATAATTATTCAAATGCCAATAATTATGGCTTCATTAATTAAACTCAAGCTCGACTTGCTTCTCACCCAGCAATATTTTTAGATCGGTAATGAGTTGATCTGCCGGGGTAACGCGCCACTCTGTCCCCAGGGTCAGCTTGGCACGCGCGTTCGAGCGCTGATAATACACGTTAACAGGGACAGTCCCTGCCCGATGGGGTTCCAGCACTTTGCTGAAACGCTCAAAAAACTGTTCATCAATTTGCCTCTCAGTGACTGAGATAGCAAGTCCACGCAGGTGCTTTTCTCGGGCATCTGAGATATCCAGCACTTCACGGGCGGACATTTTAAGGCCACCATTAAAATCATCAAAGCTGACCTGTCCGGATACCACCAGAATCTTATCTTTTTCAATCAGATCTAGGTGCCGTTCAAGCGCTTCAGAGAATAACATGACTTCCATCCGTCCGGTACGGTCATCAAGCGTTAAAATCCCGATGCGCGTTCCACGCTTGGTCGTCATCACCCGGGCAGCAATCACCAGCCCGGCAACGGTGGCAACTTTATCACGCCCGGTCGGCTGAGCATCTTTCAGACGCCAGGTCGTGTAATGCTTCAGCTCTTTCTGATAGGCATTGATCGGGTGGCCGGTCAGGTACAGACCCAACGTCTCCCGCTCGCCTTCCAGCCAGACTTTATCCGGCCATTCCGGGATATTGGCGTAAGCGTGTTCGACTTCTTCCGGCGCTTCGGTCAGTACGCCGAACATGTCAGCCTGACCAAAAGCTTCCGCCTGATGGTGCTGGCTGGCTGCTCGCAGGGCGTCATCCAACGAGGCCATCATCGCGGCACGGTTCGGTCCCAGACGATCCATCGCGCCACATTTGATCAGCCGCTCCAGTACTCGCTTGTTCACCTTCTTGGTGTCAATACGGGCACAGAAATCGAACAGATCCTTGAAGTGACCGCCTTTTTCCCGCGCCGATATGATATTTTCAATCGGGCCTTCACCAACCCCTTTCACCGCACCGATACCGTATACAATGGCCCCGTTGTCATCGACGTTGAAACGGTACAGCCCCTTGTTCACATCCGGTGGCAGCAGTTGGAGTTTCATCCGGTGGCACTCGTCCACCAGACCAACGATTTTATCGGTGTTATCCATATCCGCGGTCATTACCGCAGCCATGAACTCGGCCGGATAATGGGCTTTCAGCCACAGCGTCTGGTATGACACCAGGGCGTACGCTGCGGAGTGGGATTTGTTAAAGCCGTAGCCGGCAAATTTTTCCACCAGGTCGAAAATACGCATCGCCAGCTCACCGTCGATGCCGTTGTTGATCGCCCCCTCTTCGAAGATCGCCCGTTGCTTGGCCATCTCTTCCGGCTTTTTCTTACCCATAGCACGACGCAGCAAGTCCGCGCCACCCAGGGTATAGCCCGCCAGAACCTGAGCAATCTGCATCACCTGTTCCTGGTACAGGATGATGCCGTAGGTCGGATCGAGAATTTCTTTGAGCGACTCGTGCTGCCACTTTTCATCCGGGTAGGAAATCGCTTCCCGGCCGTGCTTACGGTCGATAAAGTTATCTACCATGCCCGATTGCAACGGACCCGGACGGAACAGGGCCACCAGTGCGATCATGTCTTCAAAGCAGTCCGGCTGCAGGCGCTTGATCAGATCTTTCATCCCACGGGATTCAAGCTGGAATACCGCGGTGGATTCCGAACGCTGCAGCATGGCAAACGACTTGGCATCGTCCATCGGAATCGCGGCTATGTTTATGGGTTCTTGCCCCAGCAGCTCCAGACGCGGGTTGATCATCCCCAACGCCCAGTCAATGATGGTCAGGGTACGCAGGCCGAGGAAGTCGAACTTCACCAGACCGGCAGTTTCGACGTCATTCTTGTCGAACTGGGTCACCGGGTGATGACCTTCTGCGTCACAGTACAGCGGCGCAAAATCCGTGATCGCCGTAGGCGAAATCACAACCCCCCCGGCGTGTTTACCGGCGTTCCGGGTCACCCCTTCCAGCACCCGGCACATGTCGATGAGGTCTTTGACCTCTTCGTCAGACTCATAAATCTGCGGTAACTGCGGCTCAGCTTCAAACGCCTTCGCCAACGTCATCCCCGGCTCTGCCGGTACCAGTTTGGAGATCCGATCCACAAAGCCGTACGGGTGTCCCAGTACCCGGCCCACGTCACGGATAACCGCCTTCGCAGCCATGGTACCAAACGTAATGATCTGGGATACCGCATCACGGCCGTACATTTCGGCCACGTGATCGATGACCAGATCCCGCTTGTCCATACAGAAATCGATATCGAAGTCGGGCATCGATACCCGCTCCGGGTTCAGGAAGCGTTCGAACAGCAGGTCAAATTCCAGCGGATCCAGATCGGTGATGTCCAGCGCATAAGCCACCAGCGAACCGGCACCTGAACCCCGGCCCGGCCCCACCGGCACCCCGTTGTCCTTCGACCACTGGATGAACTCCATTACGATCAGGAAGTAGCCCGGGAATCCCATCTGGTTGATAACGTCCAGTTCAATTTCCAGACGCTCATCATATTCCGGACGGCGCTTGGCCCGCTCCTCCTCATCCGGGAACAGGAACTCTAGACGGCGCTCCAGGCCCTCTCTGGATTTTTTCACCAGGAAATCTTCGGTGCTGAGATCGCCAGTCGGGAAATTCGGCAGGAAATATTCGCCCAGACGCACGGTGACGTTACAGCGCTTGGCAATCTCTACGGAGTTTTCCAGCGCCTCAGGAATGTCGGCAAACAGCTCGCACATTTCCTCTTCACTACGCAGATACTGCTGCTCACTGTAGAGTCTCGGCCGGTTAGGATCTGCCAGCGTGTAGCCATCGTGAATCGCCACCCGAATTTCGTGGGCATCGAATTTATCCGGGGTCAGGAAACGTACGTCATTGGTGGCCACCACCGGCAAGCCGACATTTTCCGCCAGCTCAATGGCAAAGTGCAGGTAAGCTTCTTCATCCGGCCGGCCGGTCCGCACCAGCTCAAGGTAATACGCATCCGGGAAGTGCTCCTGATAAAAGCTGACGCATTTGTTGAGCAGTTGCTGGTTGCCTTTGAGCAGCGCCTTACCCACATCACCGGTTTTCCCGCCGGACAGCAGAATCAGCCCCTGTTTGTGGTTCACCAGCCAGTCTTTGTCAATTACCGGCATGTGCTGCACATGGCCACGCTGATAGGCTTCCGAGATCAACAGAGTCAGGTTTTTGTAACCGTCGTTATCGGCCGCCAAAATGGTCAGGTCAAACAGCTCGTCGCCCATTTCTTCGGACTGAACTTTAAAGTCAGCCCCGATAATCGGCTTCATCCCGGCACCGTGGGCAGCAAAGTAAAACTTCACCAGACCACACAGGTTGGTGAAATCCGTCAGTGCCATCGCCGGCATGCCCATCTGGGCCACAGCTTTAACCAGCGGTGGCACCTTGGACAGGCCGTCAACCATAGAGAAATCACTGTGGACGCGAAGATGAATAAAACGAGGTTCTGCCATGACTAACCAGCAATTGAGGATTGTAAAACAAAGTGATGATTATAGCCCAAAGCACTCACCGCATCACTGTTGACAACGCCGTTAGTGCTTGGCCACCTGCGTAAAACACCACCACTTAAACGGGGCGGTAACGTAAACCCTGCGGAAACTTAAGCGCAGCTTGAACTTAAACACAGCAAGAACTTAAACCCGGCTGCAACGGCAACACAATAGACGCCTAAACACGGGTGAAGCCTTACCGCCTTCAGTAACCCTGAAGGCAGCTAAGGCCAATGAGGTGCTAGTCCAGCCCCAATGCACGTTTGACCGGTTTGAAGCTCTTGCGGTGCTGCTCAATCGCCCCGTGCTCGGCGAGCGCTTCAAAGTGTGCCTTGGTTGGATAGCCCTTGTGTTTGGCAAAGCCATACTGCGGATACTCGGCATCCAGCACTTCCATTTCCCGGTCACGGGTCACTTTGGCCAGAATAGAAGCGGCACTGATTTCAGCCACTCGCAGGTCACCTTTGACCACGGCCTGAGCCGGCATCGGCAGTTGCGGTACCTTGTTGCCATCCACCAGCACAAAGTCAGGCTGCACGGCCAGACCAGCTACGGCACGCTGCATCGCCACCATGGTCGCCTGCAGGATATTCAGCTGATCAATTTCTTCCGGCTCGCAGCGACCCAGTGACCAAGCCAGCGCTTTTTCTTTGATCTCATCGAACAGCAGATTGCGCTTTTTCTCCGACAGTTTTTTGGAATCCGTTAATCCCGCAATGGGATTGGCGGGATCCAGAATCACGGCGGCGGTCACCACGGCGCCGACCAACGGGCCACGGCCAACTTCATCCACCCCGGCGATACATGTCGCGGCCGGGTACTCAAAAGGTTCAAATTCTGTTGCCATTTTACTTTTCGATCTTTTCAGCCGGTCGCCTATTGGCTCTCCAGCAATTTCAGTACCGCTGCCGCCGCTTTGTCGTCGGCATTACAACGAATCAGCTGGTGCAGTCGGGTAAATTCTTCCATCAGAGCCTGATTATCAGCCTCCAGAAAACGGTTAACTTCCGCCGCCAGTTTCTCCGGGGTGCAGTCATCCTGCAACAACTCCGGTACCAACTCCCGATCCGCCAGAATATTAGGCAGCGACACATATTTGGTTTTCAGCATGCGTTTGGCCAGCCAGGCGGTCAGCGGTTTCACTTTGTAACCGACTACCATCGGCCGCTTCACCAGCATGCATTCGAGCGCTACGGTGCCGGATGCCAGCAGCACGGCATCAGAGGCGATCATCACGTTACGGGCAGTATCGTCGACCAGGACAAAATCCAGATCAGGAGCCGTTTCCTGCCACGCTTTTTCGAACTGCTCACGGCGCTTCTGGTTCACCAGCGCGACCACAAACCCCAGCTCAGGATGCGTTTGTTTCAGCAACCGACAGGTTTCTATGAACGGCGCTGCCAACAGCTCCATTTCACCGCCGCGGCTGCCCGGCAACACTGCCAGCCAGCGTTTGTTACTGTCCAGCTCCAGCAGATGCTGAGCCGCGACCTTATCGGTTTCGAGCGGAATGGCATCGGCCATGGTATGGCCGATAAACTCGCACGGGACATTGAATTTATCGTAGAACGCTTTTTCAAACGGCAGAAAAGCCAGCACCAGATTCGTGGCGGCTTCAATCTTGAAGATCCGCTTTTGGCGCCACGCCCAGACCGACGGGCTGACATAGTGTACGGTCTTAATGCCGGCCAGCTTCAAATCGCGCTCAAGGCGCAAGTTGAAGTCCGGAGCATCAATGCCGACGAACACGTCAGGAGGATTATCGGTGAAGAACTTAACCAGCTCGGCCTTGATTTTGAACAGGCGCGGCAGTCGGCCCAGGACTTCAACAATCCCCATGACGGCCAGTTCTTCCATATCAAACAGGGTGTCACAGCCTTCGGCCTGCATACGGGGACCGGCAATACCGACAAACTCCGCATCAGGGTATTGCTCCCTGACCGCTTTCATAAAACCGGCACCTAAAATATCGCCGGAGATTTCTCCGGCGACAATTCCTATTCGAAGTGGCTTCGTCATCAGCGAATGATACCGCGTGTTGTGTTATTCAACATATCCAGGAACAAGCCGACTGACGGCCAGTCTTTTGCCATTTCTTCCAGAACCGGCTTCACTTCTGCCAGCGTTTTACCTGAGCGGTAAATTTCTTTGTAGGCACGACGCAGAGCATGCAGCTCCGGCTTTTCGAACCCATTACGCTGCAGACCGACCAGGTTCAGGCCAAACGGTGTGGCATGGTTACCCTGCGCCAGCACATAAGGTGGCACATCCTGCACAACGGCCGAACAACCACCCACGTAGCTGTAAGCACCCACAGTACAGAACGGGTGAATCGCAGACAATGCCATCACACCGGCGTGGTCGCCAACCGTGACATGGCCGCCCAGAATGGAGTTATTTCCGATGTGGGTATGGTTACCGACCACAACGTCATGGGCAATATGGGCATTCACACACAGCAGGTTGTCGTTGCCGACAATCGTAACGCCTTTGTCCTGAACCGTACCACGGTGGATCTGCACGCTTTCGCGGATCACATTACGGTCACCGATTTCCAGGCGCGTTGGCTCACCGTTGTACTTCTTGTCCTGGCACTCTTCACCAATGATGGCGTACGGGAAGATACGGTTATCGTTACCGATCTTGGTAGGCCCTTTGATGACCACATGCGACATGATTTCATTACCGTCGCCAATCTCCACATCTTTTGCGATGTAAGTGAACGGACCGACAGTAACATTGGCGCCGATTTTAACGCCTTCCTCAATGACCGCAGACGGGTGGATTTGTGCTGTTTCGTGGATCATTAAAACTCTCGTCTTGCACACTTCAGTTCAGCTGAACATACGACTTCGCCGTCAACTTTCGCTACACCGTTAAACATAGCAATACCGCGACGCTCTTTCAGGAATTCCACTTCAATGATCATTTGATCACCAGGGCCAACCGGCTTACGGAACTTGGCATTATCGATGCTCGCAAAGTAATACAGTTCGTTTTCTGCAGGAGCGCCAAAGGTCTTAAATGCCAGCAGGCCGGTTGCCTGAGCCATAGCTTCCAGAATCATCACACCCGGGAATACCGGCAGTTTCGGAAAGTGGCCGGTAAACTGTGGCTCATTCACCGACACATTTTTAATGGCGGTCAGTGTTTTGCCTTCTTCGTAATCAGTTACGCGATCAATCATCAGAAACGGGTAACGGTGTGGAAGTAGCTCTTGAATCTCGGTGATATTCAGCGTTTTATTTTCGCTAGTCAAAACTGAATTCCTGTCTGATAAAAATTTAAAATGGCGTTCAGTTGAAACGCAAACTGGCCTGCATATCGCATGCAGGCCATTTAAATCATATATGACGGCTCAGGCGTTATTCGCCTTTTTCCGCCAATTTCTTTTCAACTGACTTAAGACGTTTATTCATCTCGTCAATTTTCATGACACGTGCCGCTGTTTTACGCCACTCTTTGTTTGGCTGCAGCGGGATGCCGGAAGAGAACATGCCTTTCTCTTCAATACTGCGCATCACCATTCCCATACCGGTAATGGTC
Source organism: Photobacterium sp. GSS17 (assembly GCF_028621875.1). NCBI lineage: Bacteria > Pseudomonadati > Pseudomonadota > Gammaproteobacteria > Vibrionales > Vibrionaceae > Photobacterium > Photobacterium sp. GSS17. Next base: position 2,918,128 of record NZ_CP117517.1, read on the forward strand.
ACGCCATCGGCAATTTCAATGTGGCCGTTGAGCACAGACGCACCGCCAATGATACAGTATTTACCAATTTTGGTGCTGCCCGCGACAATAGTACCACCAGCCATGGCCGTACCATATCCGATCTGCACATTGTGGGCGATCTGCATCTGGTTATCGATGATCACATTGTCTTCGATGATGGTGTCATCCAGTGCGCCGCGGTCAATGGTTGTACAGGCACCAATTTCCACACGGTTACCGATACGCACTGTACCCACTTGCGGGATTTTCACCCACTCGCCTTTGTCGTTGGCATAGCCGAAACCATCAGCCCCGATCACGGTGCTCGATTGCACCAGGCACTGCTCGCCCAGTACCACTTCATGGTAAATGGTCACATTCGCCCACAGCTTAGTACCAGCACCAATGCGGGCATTTTTGCCGATGAAACAACCGGCACCGATTTGGACGTTATCGCCAATCTGGGCTCCGGCTTCAATCACCGCGTTATGGCCGATGGCCACATTTTTGCCCAAGACCGCCGTCGGGTCCACATAAGCCGAAGCCGCAATGTCGGTAGCAGCGGCTGGCGTTGAATCCAGCAACTGAGCCACCAGGGCGTAGCTAAGATATGGGTCTTTCACAATCAGAACATTGCCCTGAAAGTGCTCTACATCCCCTTCTCGTAGCATTACTGCAGACGCATTGCAGTCAGCAAGCAGCTTGCGGTATTTGCTATCAGAAAGGAACGTAATTTGTCCTTCGCCCGCCTTGCTCATGCTGGCAATCGAATGTACTTCAACAGAACCTTCCCCTCGAAGCTCTGCGCCCAGTTTGTCTGCTAATTCAGCAAGAGTAAATGCAGCCATTCTTAACCTATCGTTATCTTTATCTTCTGTCAGTACGGCCAAGACCGATCCCCTGTCATACTGCCGGCTATCGCCAGACTAGCATGATATTTGGTAAGACCAGTGAAACTGGCAATACTCCAATATAAAACAAGTCGAAAGTCTGAAGTTTACCAAAGTAATCCCCATCCTTTCGACTTATGTTCAGACTTTTATTGCCGATTTGGCACAAGCCTTACTTAACGGCAGAAATCACTTTCGATGACAGATCATCTTTCGGATTTGCATACAGTACTGCGTTTGCATCTACCACCAAGTCATACCCTTCACGCTTAGCAACGTCCTGGATGGCCTGACGGATTTTCTGTACCAGTTTCTGCTCTTCTTCTGAACCGCGGCGACGTTGGTCTTCCGCCAGGGCTTTCGCTTTCAGTTTGTAGTCTGATTCCAGCGAAGCCATTTCACGTTGCAGCTTAGTACGATCCGCTGCGCTCATTAGCTCACCGTCACGCTTCATTTTGTCGACTTTCGTCTTCATGCGGTTTTCGATACCACGCAGCTCGTCGATACGATCTTTGAACTCATTGCGCAGCTTCTCTGGCACATTGTAGCGCTTCGCCAACTGGGCCATCGCCTGGCCCGTTGCGACATAACCCACTTTCTGTGCCGCTTGAGCAGCCTGGGCGTACATTGATGAAGACAGAATGACCAGGCTCAGACCTGCCGCTTTAATCCACTGTTTCAAAAGGTATCTCCTCATAAATTTTAGAATGTTCGGCCAATGGTGAAGGTAAAGAATTCTTCATCATCCCCTTCGTATTTCTTAATCGGACGAGCGACTGAGAAAACGAGTGGTCCCATTGGTGACATCCACTGTAACGCGGCACCATATGACGCACGAATCAGAGACGGATCAGAGTAATCCTGGATGTACTTGCCATCGCTGTCATCCAAATCATACTCCGTGTCCCAGACCGAACCAGCATCGATAAAGAAGCTGGTACGAATTTGGTTACGTACCTCATCCGACGCAAACGGCGTCGGCACAATCAGTTCCATACTGGCCAGCGCCACGGCGTTACCACCGGCAGCATCATCTGAACCAATCAGTTCAGGGTTGTTACCGCCAGAGTAGTTCAGGTAAACCGCTTTCGGACCTACCGTGTTTGAACGGAAGCCACGCAGCGTTGAGAAACCACCGGCATAGTAGTTCTCATAGAATGGCAGCAACTGGTCACTACCGTTGTCTGTTGTACCATAGCCGTTACCATAACCTAAGCGACCACGCAGCAACAAACTGTAATCATGATCCTGCGTCAGCGGGAAGTACTGACGAACATCATACTGAGCTTTGAAGAACTGGGCGTCTGACCCCGGAATCGTCATCCGGAACGAAGCACGCTGATGGTTGCCGGCCGTCGGGAAATAACCCCGGTTCAGGTTGTTACGGGTCCACGACACCGACCAGTTGAAATCATCCAGTTCAATTACGTTATCACCCACGTTGAAGCCATGGATCAGCTTGAACTTCTCGATCTGGTAGTATTCCTGGGTATTGGAGATCTTGTTGTGATCGTAGCCCAGGCCAAACTCGAAGAAGTTGAGTTCATCATACGGGAAACCCCAGGTCAGGCTTGCGCCATAGCTCTGGTTGGTATAATCCGAGATGTTCGCGTCTGACGCTTCAAACTCGTTGTAGTACACCTTACCACCCAGGCTGATACCATCCAGGGTAAAGTAAGGGTCACGGTATTCCATGCTGATGTTCTTCTGGTAGTCGTTCATCATTGCATTGATACCGAAACGGTTACCGGTTCCCAGGAAGTTGTCCTGCTGGATACCCGCCTGGAAGCTGATGCCAGATTCTGTACCGTAGCCGATACCGAAGTTTACGTTACCGGCATTGGCTTCTTTCACGGTGTATTTGACATCCACCTGATCATCGGTACCCGGCACACGCACGGTCTGAACATCCACGGTTTCAAAGAAACCGGTCCGGCTCAAACGCTCTTTACCGCGTTCAACCATGCGAGAGTTCAACCAGCTGCCTTCCATCTGACGCATTTCGCGACGCAGTACTTCATCTTTAGTGGAGGTATTGCCAGAGAAGGCAATATTTCGCACGTAGATTCGTTTGCCCGGCTCAACGTTGATGATCAGCGACACCTGTTTGTTGTCGTCGTCAAAATCAGGGAGGGTGTTAACCTGCGGATACGCATAGCCCAACTCGCCCAGTTTACGTTTCAACGCCTCTTCCAGCGCTGTAACCTGAGCACCGTTGTAGATATCACCACCGGTAATGTTGATCAGCGACTCCAGCTCACTACGTTTACCCAACAGCTCACCGCGCAGCTGGACATCCTTAACGCTGTACTGCTCACCTTCATCGATTTTCAGGGTGATATAAACCCCTTTCTTATCCGGTGAGATCGCCACCTGAGTCGCATCCAGACGGTATTTCAGGTAACCGTTATTGAGGTACAGGGAACGCAGGGTTTCCAAGTCTCCGGCCAGTACCTGTTTCTGGTACTTTTTGTCCGCCAGGAAGTTCCACCAGGATACTTCGGCCTGCAGGTTAAACTTGTCGAGCAGCTCTTCATCGGAGAACACTTCGTTGCCGATAAAGTTAATTTGCTGAATTTCCGCCGATACCCCTTCGGTAAAGACGAATTTCAGGTCTGCACGGTTACGTGGCAGCGGAGTGACAACGGCCTTCACCGAGGCGTTGTACTTACCGACGCTGTAGTAGAAATCTTCCAGCCCTTTTTCGATCTTGCTCAGGGTTGTACGATCCAACGACTCGCCTACCCGGATGCGTGAAGCGTCCAGGTTCTCGCGCAGTTGCTCTTCTTTGATCGCCTTGTTGCCAGAAAACGTGATGCTGGCAATGGTCGGCCGTTCCTGTACCTGAATCAATAGGGCATTGCCGTCACGGAATACCTTAATATCTTCAAAGTTACCGGACGCGAACAAAGACTGAATAATCTCTGATACATCCCGGTCATCAATATTGTCGCCAACCCGAACGGGCATTTTCAGCAACGCCGCACCCAGCGTGACACGTTGAAGGCCTTCAAAGCGGATATCTTCTACTACAAATTGTTCCGCACTCTGCGCAACGCTGCTTCCGAGCAGCAGCGATGCGACCAACAGTTTTTTCATCGCCATTAGTGTTCTGATTATTCCTTGCTAAACGCACTTATTAAAGGCGGGTAAAATCATTGAATAGCGCAACCGCCATTAACGCAACCAAAATGGCTGATCCCACTCTGTAGCCTATATCCTGAACTCGTTCAGAAACAGGACGACGGGTTACCGCTTCGATGGCGAAGAACATCAGATGGCCTCCGTCCAGTACCGGTAGCGGTAACAAGTTAACTATCCCCAGGTTGACACTGATCAGCGCCAGAAAGCCAAGGAAATACACCAGACCGTAGTCCGCTGTCATCCCCGCCCCTTTGGCGATCGAAATCGGGCCACTGAGGTTTTTAATTGCCACATCCCCGGTCACCAGCTTAGTTACCATATCAAATGTCAGGGTAACCAGCTGCCAGGTTTTCTCTGCTGCTTTGCCGACAGCTTCAACCGGTCCATACTGCAGGTTGATGCGGTACGACTCTGGCCAAGGCTCAATTTTCGGGGCAAAGCCAGCATAACCAATCATGTCGCCGTTGTCGGCCAGCTTTGAGCCAGGCACCAGCGTCAGGGTAACAGCTTCACCGTCACGTTTAACATCAAGCTGCATGGCCTGAGCAGGGTGTGAGCGAACCGCCTGCACAACTTCTTGCCACTGCGTAACAGGCTGACCATCAATCGCGATAATTTCGTCATTTAACCGTAAACCTGCCGCGATTGCTGCGCCATCTTCAACAAGTTGTGAGATGGTTAAGGTTATTTTCGGTGAGTAAGGCGTGATACCAAGTGTCGTCAGTACCCGTTCGGTTTCCGGGTCAAACGACCAGCCACGCAATTCCAGACGCTTTTCAACTTCGTAGTCGGCATCTGGTGCGGTGACGGTCAGCACCATCTCTTTATCACCAATATGGGAAATCATGGCCATATTAACCGATTCCCAATCTGCGGTTTTGATTCCCGAAATGGTTTTAAGTTCCATTCCGCTCGTAATTCCGGCATTTGCCGCAATAGACTGAGGCGCAACTTCACCAATCACCGGGCGTACCGCCGGTACCCCAATCAGGTAAACGACCCAGTAAGCCACCACGGCAAACAGAAAGTTAGCCAGTGGCCCAGCGGCGACAATGGCACTGCGCTGCCACAAATTTTTATTATTAAATGCCTGATGGCGACGGTCTGCCGGAACATCCTCGACCCGCTCATCCAGCATTTTGACGTACCCACCCAGCGGAATCATCGCCAGGGTATATTCGGTGCCGTCTTTACCGACCTTACGCCACAACGGGCGGCCAAAGCCGATGGAGAAGCGCTCAACGTAAACACCGCAACGTCGCGCTACCCAGAAGTGACCAAATTCATGAACCGCAATCAGTATCCCGAGAGCCAGTAAAAAAGCTCCAAGACTCCACAAAACTCCCATCATAACGATACCTTACGAATGATTTCCTGCGCTAAGCCTCGAGCCATTCTATCTAGCTCAATCACGCTTTCCAAGTCAGTTGGCTCGCGCAAGGCGGCTTGTTCAAGTACCTGACGGTTGATACGGGCTATATCAGTAAACCCGATCTGTGTCGCCAGGAACGCGGCAACCGCCTCTTCATTGGCGGCGTTCAGTGTGGTGGTGGCAGCCTGACCGGTATAGCAGGCATCCATCGCCAGCTTGAGGCACGGATAGCGGGCAAAATCCGGTTTCAGGAACGTAAATTCGCCCACTTGGCTGAAATCAAGGGGTGCCACTCCGGCATCTACCCTTTCAGGATAGGACATGGCACAGGCAATCGGGGTTTTCATATCCGGCAATCCCATCTGCGCCAGCACGGAACCGTCTTTATACTGCACCATAGAGTGAATCACCGATTGCGGATGGATGATGACATCCATCTGATCGCGCCGAGCATTGAACAGCCAGCGGGCTTCAATGTATTCCAGCCCTTTGTTCATCATGGTGGCAGAATCAACAGAAATCTTTGGCCCCATGGACCAGTTCGGGTGCGCGATTGCCATTTCCGGTGTTACAGCAGCCAGATCTTTGACGTCGGTGTAACGGAACGGCCCGCCTGACCCAGTAAGCAAAATTTTACTGACCCCGGCGGCATCAAGATCGCAGTAGCCCATTGCCCGCTGTACCTCAGCTGGTAGGCTCTGGAAAATGGCATTGTGCTCGCTGTCGACTGGCAATAACTCCGCACCATACTCCCGGCAGGCATCAATAAACATCTGGCCGGACATGACCAGCGCTTCTTTGTTCGCCAGCAAAATTCGCTTACCGGCTTTTACCCCGGCCATGGTCGGCAGCAGACCGGCAGCACCGACAATCGCGGCCATCACCGTATCCACTTCATCCAGCGCCGCCACCTGACACAGACCGGCCTCACCGGCCAGCACGTCAGTGGTAATCTGATGCTGCTTTAATCGTGCCGACAGCTCTTGTGCAGCCGTTTCGCAAGCCATAGCGGCATACTTCGGTCGCCATTGCAGACAAAGCTCAAACATTTTCTCTGTGTTCGTTCCGGCCGCCAGGGCCACAACGTCAAACAGATCAGGGTTCTGAGCAGCAACCGCCAGGGTGCTGCTACCAATTGAGCCGGTTGCACCAAGAATTGTTAACTTACGCATAGTCTCACTTTACAGCAGTTCAAATTTCATCGGGCCAGTGGAGCATGGCATTCCGGCCGGCAACAAGCAAGATATCGCTTACTGATACCGGCCGGAAAGGACCTGCTATTTTACACCAGCCACAGGTATAGCAGGGCGAATACAGGAAGGGCAGCCGTCAGGCTATCAATACGGTCCAGAATACCACCGTGACCAGGCAGGATATTGCCACTGTCTTTGATTCCGGAAACGCGCTTAAACATACTTTCGACCAGATCCCCCATCACGGAGGCAATCACAGTCACGACAGCAATCAGCAGCAGGCTGCCAACACTGACAAACGGGATATCCAGCACAAACGCGCCGCCCCAAGTTACCAGTACCGCCAGCAAGGCACCGCCAATCAGGCCTTCAATGGTTTTATTCGGGCTGACTGCCGGGGCCATCTTATGCTTACCAAAGCGTTTGCCGGAAAAATACGCGCCGGTATCCGCCGCCCAGACCAAGACACACACCAGCAGCACCAGCTTAGCACCGTGGTAAGGATTGTCTGTGTACTGGACCGCACGAAGCATCAAAACGCTCCAGAAAAACGGGAGCAGGGTCAAAAGGCCAAACAGATATTTTAAAGAAGGGGAAGTCGACCACAATTTTGTACTACGCGGATAGCTGATCGTTAACGCTGATGCGCTCAGCCACCACAAACCACCGGCCAGCAGCATGTACTGATGCGATGATGCCAATGCAGCCAGGGCTGCCGGCTCTGTCGGCATGGCGGCCAATGTTCCCCCCAGTGCCGCAACCGGCACCAACATAGCCATCCACTTAGATTTTGTGTCCAGAAATTGTGTCCACTCCCAAAACCCCAGCAAGGTGATCACTGCCAGCGCAGCTATAAAGGCAGGAAAAGGCAGAAGAAAGATTCCTGCGATTACCAGAGGGGCGAGGATTAGGGCGGTAATAATACGTTGCTTCAGCAAACTGCGTCCTCTCAATTCTTTTTGTAATTCGGTCGGCCTGAGTTGTGTTTGTTGGCCGCGTGGTTCCCATACCTGGTAACCAGCAAAAAGGCATCCAGGGTCTGATGACCATTAACCAGATGCCTAAAAATACTTCCAAATTATTGCGTTGTAATATTTAACGTTCCAGTAATGCCTGGATCTGTTCACCTGTACAGCCAAAGCGACGCTCACGGTTTACAAACCACGCGACAGCATCTGCAAAACTGGCTTCATCGAAGTCCGGCCAATGCTGCTCAGAAAAATACATTTCTGCGTAAGCGGTTTGCCATAACATAAAGTTACTGACCCGGCACTCACCACTGGTGCGGATCAACAGGTCAACATCCGGCTGCCCGGCAGTCGATAATTCGCTCGCCAGCATATCTTCCGTAATATCGGACGCTGTCAGTCCCTGCTCAGCCATCTTGTGTAATAAACGCTGAGTCGCCTGCATGATGTCCCACTGCCCTCCGTAGTTGGCAGCAACATTCAGAATCATACCGGTATTGCCTTCGGTCAGCACTTCGGCTTCGGCAATCTTGCGCTGTAAACGAGGGCTGAAACGAGAGGTATCACCAATAATACGCAGGCGGATATTGTTCTTGTGCAGCCGCTTCACTTCACGGCCCAACACCGTCATGAAAAGCTCCATCAGCAGTGAGACTTCGTCTTCAGGACGTCGCCAGTTTTCACTACTGAACGCAAACAGGGTCACCACCTGGATGCCGAGGCGTTTGGCAGTCGAGACAGTCTTACGTACGGCTTCCACGCCAGCTTTGTGGCCGAACACTCGAGGCTTTCCTTTGGCCTTTGCCCACCGCCCGTTACCATCCATGATGATAGCGACGTGCTTTGGCAAGCTCTCAGCACAAAGTGCAGTATCGATTGTATGATCTGCCATACATCTCCCTCAAAAAAAAGCGCTGTGCTGCCCGCACAGCGCTCAGATCAGTTTCAAGCAAATGGAAAGGCGAGCGCCTTAAACTTCCATCAGCTCTTTTTCTTTCGTTTCCAGGATCAGATCGATTTCTTTCACTGCTGCGTCAGTCAGCTTCTGAATGTCGTCTTGTGCACGACGATCATCATCTTCTGAAATTTCTTTGTCTTTCAGCAGTCCTTTAACGTCTGCGTTAGCGTCACGACGGATGTTACGGATTGCAACACGGCCTTGTTCTGCTTCAGCACGTACGATTTTCACCAAGTCACGGCGACGTTCTTCTGTCAGCGGTGGCAGTGGAACGCGAATAACTGTACCTGCTGACATTGGGTTCAGACCCAGGTCAGACATCATGATCGCTTTTTCAACTTTCTGAGTCAGCTCTTTGTCAAACACAGTAATTGCCAGCGTACGTGAGTCTTCAGCGATTACGTTCGCAACCTGACGCAGCGGCGTGTTTGAGCCGTAGTACTCAACCTGGATACCGTCCAGCAGACTTGGGTGGGCACGGCCAGTACGTACTTTTGCCAGTTGGTTTTTAAGCGCTTCAACGCTTTTGCCCATACGCTCTTTAGCGTCTTGTTTAATTGCATCAATCACGATTTAAACCCTTAATAATTCGGTTGACGAGGGAGTCTGGCTCCCACAGGGCAAGGCCGCAACCTTGCCATTGAAACTTACAGGTTGTTGATCAGCGTGCCTTCCTGCTCGCCCATCACCACACGGCGAAGAGCACCAGGCTTGTTCATGTTGAAAACACGAATTGGCATGCCGTGATCACGAGCCAGGGTAAATGCAGCCAGATCCATCACTTTTAGTTCTTTCTCAAGAACATCTTGATAGCTAAGCTTATCACAAAGCACTGCATCTGGGTTTTTAACTGGATCATCTGTGAACACGCCATCAACTTTTGTTGCTTTCAGTACAACATCAGCTTCGATTTCAATACCGCGCAGACACGCTGCAGAGTCGGTGGTGAAGAATGGGTTACCCGTACCTGCAGAGAAAATCACGACACGGCCTTGACGCAGCTGGCTGATCGCATCAGCCCAGTTGTAATTGTCACAGACACCGTTCAGAGGAATTGCTGACATCACTTTGGCGTTCACATAGGCACGATGCAGCGCATCACGCATTGCCAGGCCGTTCATGACTGTTGCCAGCATGCCCATGTGGTCGCCTACAACTCGGTTCATACCTGCTTCTGCAAGGCCAGCACCGCGGAACAAGTTACCGCCGCCAATAACCAGGCCAACTTGCACACCCAGCTCAATCAGTTCTTTAATTTCCTGAGCCATACGGTCAAGAACTTGTGCGTCAATACCAAAACCTTCTTCGCCCTGCAGTGCTTCACCGCTCAGCTTAAGCAAAATTCGTTGATAAGTCGGTTTAGGATTCGTGGTCATTAGTGATACCTTCCAGGCTTACAAAATAGAGATATGGAGTTGTAAAAAGACCGCAGCCTTGGCCACGGTCTTCTTTTTAAGCAATTCGCGAAAGATTAACCTTTCTGCGCCAGTGCTACTTCTTCAGCAAAGCTCAGGCCTTCTTGTTTCTCGATACCTTCACCCACTTCCAGGCGGACGAAAGTAGAAACAGTTGCGCCTTTCTCTTTCAGGATTTCACCAACAGATTTCTTAGGTTCCATGATGAATGGCTGGCCAGTCAGAGACACTTCGCCAGTGAACTTCTTCATGCGGCCTTCAACCATCTTCTCAGCGATTTCTTTAGGCTTGCCTTCGTTGATCGCGATTTCAACTTGAACTTCGCGCTCTTTAGCAACTACGTCAGCTGGTACGTCTTCTGGGTTTACGTATTCTGGACGAGATGCAGCAACGTGCATTGCGATGTGCTTCAGAGTTTCAGCGTCGCCGTTACCTGCAACAACAACACCGATGCGGTCGCCGTGACGGTAAGAAGCAATGCTTTCACCTTGGATGTACTCTACGCGACGGATAGAGATGTTTTCACCGATTTTAGCAACCAGAGCAACACGCTTCTCTTCGAAGTCAGCTTGCAGAGCAGCAACGTCAGATTTGTTTGCAACAGCAGCTTCAGCTACTTCGTTTGCAAATGCCAGGAAGTTACCATCCTTCGCTACGAAGTCAGTTTGGCAGTTAACTTCCACAAGTGCAGCTACACCTTCACCTTCTTTGATGATGATTGCGCCTTCAGCGGCTACGTTACCTGCTTTTTTAGCAGCTTTAGCAGCACCGCTCTTACGCATGTTTTCGATCGCCAGCTCGATGTCAGCGTTCGCTTCAACAAGCGCTTTTTTACATTCCATCATGCCTGCGCCAGTACGCTCACGCAGTTCTTTAACTAGGGCAGCTGTAACTGTTGCCATTGTTATATCCTCAGTTTTGAATACTTGGTGTAAAAATCAGGGGCCATGATCGGCCCCTGGTAACCATTCTTAGTTTACACAAGGTAACTTAAGATGCTCAAAGGAGCCGGCTATTATTCAGCTTCTACGAAACCGTCTTGCTCAGCTTGTGCAACGATGTCTTGGTTACGACCTTCAGTTACAGAAGCAGCTACAGCGTTAGTGTAAAGCTGGATAGAACGGATTGCGTCGTCGTTACCTGGGATAACGAAGTCAACACCGTCTGGGCTTGAGTTAGTATCTACAACTGCAAATACTGGGATACCCAGGTTGTTTGCTTCTTTGATTGCAATGTGCTCGTGATCAGCGCCGATTACGAACAGAGCGTCAGGCAGACCACCCATGTTCTTGATACCGCCCAGAGACTTCTCAAGCTTTTCCATTTCACGAGTACGCATCAGCGCTTCTTTCTTGGTCAGCTTGTCGAAAGTACCGTCAGTAGACTGAGTTTCCAGATCTTTCAGACGCTTGATTGACTGACGAACTGTTTTCCAGTTAGTCAGCATACCACCCAACCAACGGTTGTTTACGTAGTACTGGTCACAGCTGATTGCAGCTTCTTTGATTGATTCGCTGGCTGCGCGCTTAGTACCAACAAACAGAACTTTACCCTTACGGCCAGCAATCTTAGTGATTTCAGCCAGAGCTTCGTTGAACATTGGTACAGTTTTTTCTAGGTTGATGATGTGCACCTTGTTACGAGCACCGAAGATGAATGGCTTCATCTTAGGGTTCCAGTAACGAGTTTGGTGACCGAAGTGAACACCAGCCTTCAGCATGTCGCGCATTGATACAGTTGCCATTGAATATTCCTCTATGGGGTTAGGCGTCCACATACCCCATCTTACCGACCCAGATTAACGCCTGTGCGTTACAACTTCGCGAAAAGTCGCTGGGCACCCCGGAAGACGTGCCGATATGTGTGAGTGATTAATAAAAGTGTTTGTGTAATGTGAGCAACAACATCGAGATGACATTACCCAATTACGGCGCGCTTTATACCATAATTTCGCCACTAAAATCCAGTTTAAATATTGCCGTGACCGCGGTACAACCGTGAATCGGGTTTCCATCCAGCGCCCTCACTGTTACCATGTAGGGGAGAGCAAATTTTCATTGCAGAGAAGAGCGAATGAGCATCAAGATCAAAACGGCTGAAGAAATTGAAAAAATGCGCGTTGCTGGCCGTTTGGCGGCAGAAGTGCTGGAAATGATCGAGCCTTATGTCAAGCCAGGTGTGACCACCGCAGAGCTGGACCGTATCTGCCATGAGTACATCACCAAAGAGCAAGGTGCGATTCCTGCGCCTCTGAACTACCATGGTTTCCCTAAGTCTATCTGTACCTCTATCAACCACGTGATTTGTCACGGTATTCCGGCTGAAAACGATGAGCCGGTCAGCGACAAGTTCAACAAACCGGCGGTACTGAAAGACGGCGATATTATCAATATCGATATCACAGTAATCAAAGACGGCTACCACGGCGACACATCGAAGATGTTCGAAGTGGGCGAAGTGTCTCTGGAAGACAAACGTCTGTGCCGCGTGGCGCAAGAAAGCCTGTACTTGGCCATGAAAAAAGTGAAGCCGGGTACCAAGCTGGGTGAAATCGGTACGGCTATCCAAAAATTCGTGAAGAACGGCAACAGCCGTTTCTCTATCGTTAAAGATTTCTGTGGCCACGGCATCGGTAACGAGTTCCATGAAGAGCCACAGGTTGTTCACTACAAGAACAACGACCGTACCGTGCTGAAAGCCGGTATGTGCTTTACCATCGAGCCAATGATCAACGCCGGTAAATTCGGTTGCCTGGTTGATGACGAAGACGGCTGGACGGTTTACACCGTAGACGGTAAAAAGTCGGCTCAGTGGGAACACACCCTGCTGGTTACCGAAACCGGCTGCGAAGTGCTGACCCTGCGCGAGGAAGAATCGATTCCTCGCCTGATGCACAACGCCTAAGCCAATTGAAGCCGACCATTGCGTCGGCTTTTTTTATGCCTGAATCTTCGCCGTGTTGATGCTCAATCCCGTGAGAAAGCAGGCTGGGCGTTTGCTCACGGTCATGATAGGGTTATGGATAAGACTTCCAACTTTGCACGGACAGCAATGACAGATCCAATCTCTTCCGTACTGCCAGAAGACAACACGCAAACCCCGGATCGCCTGCGTCAGGCGCTGGAACAGTTTACTGCTCACCAGAAAAGCCAGTTTATCGACCGAGTCCCGGTGACGGCTCTGGTGGAAGCCCGCTCTCGCTATATCGACAATCTGCTGGAATCGCTCTGGCACCATTTTAACCTGCATCAGCACCCGACCCTGGCCCTGATCGCGGTTGGCGGCTATGGCCGCGGCGAACTGCACCCGCTCTCCGACGTCGACATCCTGCTGCTGAGCGAAGAACCGGTTGATGAAGCCACCGGCAACACCATCAGTACGTTCCTCACCTTATTGTGGGATTTGAAGCTGGATGTCGGCCACAGCGTGCGCACTGTCGACGAATGTATTTCGTTTGGCCGCGAGGATCTGACCGTTGCTACCAACCTGTTCGAATCACGTTGGCTGTGTGGTAACCATGACACTTATCAGCATATGGAAGAGCGCCTGAACGACGGTCATTTCTGGCCCAGCAAACCGTTTTATCAGGCCAAATTGGAAGAGCAACGTACCCGACATGCCCGGTATCACGACACCACGTACAACCTGGAGCCGGATATTAAATCCAGCCCGGGCGGCCTGCGCGATATTCACACACTGAGCTGGGTCGCACGCCGCCACTTCGGGGCCACCAGCCTGCTGGAAATGAGCCGTTTTGGCTTTCTGACCGATGCCGAATACCGCGAGCTGGTCGAATGCCAGGACGCCCTGTGGCGTATCCGCTTCGCGCTCCATGTCGAGCTGCGCCGTTATGACAACCGGCTGACCTTCGGCCATCAGGCTTCCGTAGCTGAACTGCTCGGCTACCAGGGTGAGGGTAACCGGCCGGTTGAAATGATGATGAAAGATTTCTACCGTACCCTGCGCCGGGTGGCTGAACTCAACAAGATGCTGCTGCAATTGTTTGATCAGGCCATCCTGAACAAAGGGGCGGCGCCGGAGCCAATTATCCTGGATGAAGACTTCCAGCTACGGGGGCCGCTCATTGAGGCAACCAAACCGGCGCTGTTCCAAGCCCGGCCGGAAACCATTCTGGATATGTTCCTGCACATTGCCCGCAACTCGCAGATCGAAGGCATTGCCGCCCCGACCCTGCGCCAGCTGCGCACCGCGCGGCGGCGGCTCAACCGCTTCCTGGTCGATATTCCCGAGGCGCGGGAAAAATTCATGGAGCTGATCCGCCAGACCAACTGCCTGCATCGCGCTTTTCCGCTGATGCACAGGCACGGCGTGCTGTCGACCTATCTGCCGCAATGGAGCCAGATCGTCGGTCAGATGCAGTTTGACCTGTTCCACGTCTACACCGTGGATGAACACACTATTCGGCTGCTGAAGAATCTGTATAAGTTCAGCAACCCGGAAAACCGCCAGCAGCATCCGATCTGTTGTGAGGTTTATCCGCGAGTGACGAAAAAAGAGCTGTTGCTGCTCGCGGCCATCTTCCACGATATCGCCAAGGGACGAGGCGGTGATCACTCCGAGCTAGGCGGTGAAGATGCTTACGATTTCTGCCTGTTGCACGGCCTGTCCAAACCGGAGGCCAATCTGGTGAAATGGCTGGTCAATCAGCACCTGCTGATGTCGGTCACCGCCCAGCGCCGGGATATTTATGATCCGGAAGTGATCACCGCGTTTGCCAAAGAAGTCCGCGACGAAGAGCGGCTGGATAACCTGATCTGCCTGACCGTAGCCGATATCTGTGCCACCAACCAGGAGCTGTGGAACAGCTGGAAGCGGACCCTGCTGGCCGAGCTGTACTACTCCACCCAGAAAGCCCTGCGGCGCGGGCTGGAAAACCCGCCGGATATGCGCGAGCGCATCCGCCACAACCAACAAATGGCCTCTGCCCTGCTACGCAGTCAGGGATTCCCGCAGCGGGATATTGATGTACTGTGGCAGCGTTTCAAGGCCGATTATTTCCTGCGCCATACCCACAAGCAAATTGCCTGGCACGCAGAAGCCATTCTGACCCATGAAGAACAGGACAAGCCGCTGATTCTGGTCAGCAAAAAAGCCACCCGTGGCGGCACGGAAGTGTTCGTCTACTGCCAGGACAAAGCCAAACTGTTTGCCATTGTGGTTGCCGAGCTCGATAAGAAAAACCTCAGCGTCCACGATGCCCAGATCATGACCAGCAAAGACGGCTATGCGTTGGATACCTTTATGGTACTGGACCACAACGGCGAGGCCCTGAGCGATATGCGCCAGAATGCAGTGCGACGGTCGCTAATCAACGCCCTGACCCACATGAAGTCAGAGCGTAAACGCAAACGGCCACCGCACAAGCTGCGCCACTTTACGGTCAAGACCCAGGTTGATTTCCTGCCGACCAAATCCGGTAAGAAAACCTTGATGGAACTGGTAGCCCTCGACATGCCGGGACTGCTGGCAAGGGTCGGCTCCGAATTTGCCCGTCAGGGGATCAGCCTGCAGGCGGCCAAAATCACCACCATAGGTGAACGCGCGGAAGACTTTTTCATTGTCACAAACCAGGACGGTGAGCAGTTAACCCCAGATGAGCAAACGCGTCTGAAAGACGCACTGATTGCCCGTCTGGAAAAACAATAACCAGTGACTGCCCCCCTGTTTTTAAACTTGTAGTTAACATGAGGCGTATATGTACCCAAACCTCTCTGCCATCGGCATCGAACACCCAGAAACAATCGAACGTTACAGCCTGCGTCAGGAAGCGGCCAACGATATCCTGAAGATCTATTTCACCAAGCAGAAAGGTGAACTTTTTGCCAAAAGTGTGAAATTTAAGTTCCCGCGCCAACGTAAATCGGTGGTGGTCAACAGCGGTAACCGGGAATACAAAGAAATTACCGAGATCAACCGCACGCTGACGTTCATCATTGATGAGCTGGATCGTATCACCAACAAAAAGCACACTGAGATCGATATTAAGAAGAAGATCCTGGGCGACCTGCGCCACCTGGAGCAGGTGGTCAGCCACAAAATCGCTGAAATTGAAGCCGATCTGGAAAAACTGAAATAACCGCTTCGCCCTTTCTTGCCATAAAAAAACCGGGCAGCACATTTTGTGCTGCCCGGTGTATCTCTGTTTAGCGTGAATCCCCGTATCGGCCCTCAGCATAAAGGCGGCTATCTCAGAGAAATCGCGCTTCAAACACCCGCATTTACCGGAACCTTTTATTCAGGTGCGGTAACCCGCCCAGTTTCTGCGGCTGAAGAGTCATTCGGCTCAGGCCGCATCAGCCTGCTTGGCCCAGCTTTTCAGCCAGGGCATGACCACTTCCAGCGCATCAAAGTTAACACTGGCATCTACATCCAACCGCTCAACCATGGGTCGTGCCTGCAGCTCCTGCAACAACGTATCAAACTGCCGCCCGGCACCGCAGAAACGATCTTCGCCGTAGCTGGAGTCGCCCATCGCTACCACTCCGTAACGCAGCTGAGGTAGCATCGGAAAGGTATCATTCAGCGCCAGAAACAACGGCAGCAAGTTGTCCGGAATTTCTCCCTGACCTGTGGTTGAGGTGATCACCAGCGCGATGTCCTGCTGATAAGCCAGAAATTCCTCCAATGAGGATTCCAGAAACAGTTCGGCCTGATGCCCACTGCCAACCAGAAAACGTGTGACTTCCTCAGCCACCTCTTCCGCGCCGCCGAATACGGTTCCCACAAAAACACCAATCTTTGCCATATTTCAATACCTTCCTTTGCGACAGAAAATCCATGAATCCACGATAACATAACTGTGGCTGGCAGACGGAATTGGTGCAACTTTTATCTGATTATGCGCCTTCCATCAGGGATTCCGCCCACCCAAAAGCAGCCATGACCCGGCGCCAGGGCGCATCCACCTCGGCCCGGATATCCAGCATCTCGCCACTGACCGGGTGCAGCAACTGCAATCGCGAAGCATGCAGCATCAGGCGGTGGCAGTCATAGTTATCCCGGAAACTACGGTTATGACGGCCATCACCGTGATTCACGTCCCCGATAATATGGTGGCTGAGATGATGCATGTGACGACGCAGCTGATGCTTACGCCCCGTTTCCGGCTTCATTTCCACCAGCGTGTAACGGCTGGTCGGATAACGGCCGATCGCAATGTCAGTCTGAACATGAGCCAAAGGGGCGTACGCAGTGACAGCTTCCTGCGCCTCTTTATCCTGGTTAGCCTGCTTGTCAGCAATTTTATCTAGTTCCTCCTTGAGCGGATAATCCAGCACTGCGGCTTCCTGAATCCAGCCCCGGACAACCGCATGGTAGGTTTTCTTTATGTCGCGTCCGGCAAACTTCGGCATCATTTGTGCGGCCATCTCGCTTGATAGCGCAAACAGCAAAACACCCGACGTCGGGCGATCGAGGCGATGCAGGGGAAACACATGTTGACCAATCTGATCGCGCAAAGTCTGCATCACAAACCGCGTTTCATGGCGATCCAGCCAGGAACGGTGAACCAGCATTCCGGCGGGTTTATTGACAGCGACCAGGTATTCGTCGCGATACAGGATTTCAAGTTCCATAGCACTCACTTCTTAAACAGTTCATCCAGCTGGCGGGTCACCGACAAAATCGCCGGCAGCCCAGCCAGTCCTTTCATTGATTCCTCAACGTAAGGGGAAATCGCCATGGCGGCAGGCAGCGGCATGTTCTCTGCCAGGATCCAGAGCAGACGCGGAATAAAAATCCATTGCAGCCACTGCGTGCAATGCAGGGTATCGACCGCAAACGGCTCTGTACTTTGCAACGCAGACGAGCTGGGCGGTATGATTTCCCACATCCCTTCCGATTTCATGGTTGCTTCAAGCTGCTCAAGCAGCAGCCGACATTGCTGGTGCATGTCTGTCATACCCTCATCTCTCTGATACCAAGCCCGAACAGGCCCGGCCAATAAGTCTGGCGGCGAAGGATACCATCTTGCCCAAGGACACCCAAGTGTGACATGGCCCCAGTCAGGGAAGCCGGAAATGAAGACGACAACCGCTTCAGACTGTCGCCCCGCCCATCGCCGAGCGTGGTGAACGTGCTATACTCCCGCTTCTGATTGAGGAGCACAGAACCTGACCATGGATAAATTTCATCACCTTACCCAACTGTTAGATAACGCCGGTTGCCAGTATAAAATTTTCGACCTCGGCCGCCGTGTGTGTGAAATCGACATTGAACACTTCAAGGCTGTTGAGGAAAACCGTCAGCCGTATCCATGGCCGCTGAAACAGCACGCCCACCTTTCTATTTCCTTCTGGCAGCCAGGGAACCCACCCTGGATCTGGTTCCTTCGTCTGCCACTGGATGAGCGTGGCCTGCTCAAGCAAGCAGCGGTCGGTGACTTTATCAAGTACGTGATTGAAGCCATGGGGGCGACACTGAACACGACCCCAACCGAAGAAGAGCAGGAAAAGCTGGCGGCAAACCCGTACACCTTCAAACCTAACGACGACAAGATGGCGATCTTCCACGCCCAGTTACGTGAACGCCTGCATCTTCCTGCCAGTCACTATTATGAGCACGCCCAGCACTACCTGACCGGCGATTTAGGCTGGGATAAATGGCAGGGCGTAGGCCTGCAGGGACTGGCCGATGTTTGTGCCCGGATGAAGCAGGAAAACAACGCCACTCAGCTGCGTAAAGCAGTCAACAACCTGCCGCTGACTCCGCTCTACGCCCTGCTGGGTTGCCTTGAGCACTGCACTCTGCCGGAAGCCCTGGCGACACGCCTGAAAGAGCGCCTCGATGAAGAAGCCGCTGTCGACACTCCGGATTTGTTCCTGGTTTCAGCCTTGATCCGGGCATTGTCCGGTGCCGATACCGCAACCCTGAGTCAGGCATTGCGTGATCTGCTGGCGCAGTCAGCATTGAGCCATCCTGAAATCCTGGTGGCAATTGCCGGTCGCTGCTGGCAAGGACTGACGGACAGTGAACTGGCCGGGCTGTTCCTGCTGCGTCTGGCCGAAACCGAAGATCAGACGTTGTTTAATCAGCTCTTTGCCGATTTGGTGATGCTACCAAACCTGCGCGGAATCATGCTGCAACTGCTGCACAGTCCGGCAAATACGGCGCTGATTGAAGCCATCACCAAACTGCAGCAACACGCCCGGGGAGAAGACTGAATCGCCAGACGGTTCTCCTCTTTTAGCCTACCCGTGAGAGCGGCTTGCCGACACCACTGTGCCGTTTGCCGGCCTGACACATCACGTCGTCAGGCTGGCGAAAATACACATAGATGGACAGGCAACATCAAGGATGTCGACAGGAAAAAACATGGATAATTTATTGGGAATACTGCTGCTGGCCGTGGCGGGCTTTCTGTTCTGGCAACAACGTCGTCAGGCGGAGCTGGCTCAGACTTTCATTCACCAACGCTGTGAACATTTAGGTCTGCAGTTACTGACCGTTGCCAGTGGCAGCCACAAGTTGCGCGATTCTCAGGGGCAATGGCACTGGCACACCGTTTATTTATTCGAATTCTCAGCCAGCGGAGAAGATGCCTATCAGGGCTATGTGGTCATGAAAGGGTTCCGACCGGTGCAGTTTCATGTTCCGCCGCACCGAATGCCCGGCTAACGCCCCCATCGCTCCTTCACCGCCACATAAACTCCAGCGACACAAACGTCAATGGCGTGCGGCGCTTGTCAGCATGCCCCTCCATGGCAACGCGAAAATCACGCCAAATATGTTAGAGCATGAGATTCAGTATGGGCTGAGGCGTCGCCGACGCTTTCACCTCAATCATTTACCAGATAGCAGGCAGTTCTGACTGTGACATTGTTTTGTGGCTGGTTTGGCTGGTTTGGCTGGTTTGGCTGGTTTGGCTGGTTAGTGAGAAAAGGTAGCACACCGAAAAGTGCAAGTACCGTAAGCAGGCAAGCAAACTTTTACGGTGCCCAAAAAAGAACGGGCGCAACTTGCGTTGCGCCCTTAGGTCTTACTTGCAGCATTCCCGCTACGAAAGTGCTCCCTGCATCATTCCTTTGACTGCTGTATCCGTCAGCATTGTCCTTTTGACTTCATCCTGAAGTTGTCCTGTGGCCTTCCTGACCCGTCAGTTCATCCTGTCCTGACTCTCAACATCCATCCTGGAGGGGTCTATACCTTCTTCCTGAAGGGGTCCTTTTAGTCATCCTGACCAGCAAACATCCTGTTTACTGTCTTGCCGTTCCTCGGCATTCCCTTCACAGTCCCTGTTCGATATACCTTCCTGGCACACCGGTCTCATCCTGAGACTGCCCAAATCCTTGGCTATGTTCCTGTTCCGTTCCGTCAGTTCCTTCCGACACCCTAAGAATACGATTTTCCCATCGGATTGGGAGCATACTCGGACAGAAATTTTCGTCTCAATGCATGAAATTTGCACCAAACAAAAACAAAAATACTTTAAATTCAATATTTTAAACAAGATGCTTAGGCCGATAGCCAGGTTAAAAACGCGTAATGTCTTACAAGTTTGTAAGAGATCTCTCACAAAGGCCCGGGGTGAATCGGAGGTGGAGTGCCAAGGCTAGCGATAAGCAGATGAAATATAAAGGAAGGGGAAATTAGCTCGGGTGTTTTTACCCCCAAATAAAGAACGGGCGCAACTTACGTTGCGCCCTTAGGTCTTACATGCAGCATCCGGCTACTTGATGGCTCCCTGCTGTCATCCTTGTTATACAATATCCCTATTGCAGCAATCCCTAAGTCCCGTCCTGGACTGTCCTTCGGTGGTTCCCTGACCTGTCAGTTCATCCTGAACTCACGCTCTCAATCCGTCCTGGAGGTGTCCTTTCCCTTCATCCTGAAGGAGTTCCTGATGACTCATCCTGAGAGGTCCGACTCCTTCCCGGAGCACTTCCTTAGCCCGATTCCTTCGGGTGTCCCTGTCTCTTCCTGAAACTGTCCTTTGTCATCCTGACCAGCAGACATCCTGCCTGCTTTAAGGTTTCCTTACCCTGTCCAACCTTCCTGGTTAGCTGACCTCCAGTCAACTACACCTCATCCTGAGGTTTCGGCGTCCTACCGATTTTCTGAATTCCTGCGTCGTCTCCCTGTCGACAAGGCCCATATTACGCCGATTCCAAACCGGAACAAGATAACGTGATTCCGTTCGCTGACGCTGTTTGGCTCTTCAAAACACCATTAAAACGCAAGACTCTGTAAATTAAGGAAAAGATAAATTATGCATCGCATTTCACTGCGTTATAAACGGATTTAGTCTTACACGCTTGTAAGCGATCTCTCACAAAGCATCGGGAAAAAACAGTAATCGATTTCAGTCCCGTAAAAACAAGGCAAAACAGAAAGTTAAAATATTGCTGATTAATCAATGCGAGAATGTAACTGAATATTCCGAAAACCTGAATATTCCGAAAACCTGAATATTCCGAAAACGATGGCAAGAGCCGCGTTCTGGGAAACGGATTGAAGAGACTGACACAGAGAAAAAGTGAAGAAGAAAACGGGGGACTCGTGTCAGGTATAAACGCCACGCAATTTGTACCCGAAAGGCAGATTTGGCGAGTAAGAAGTAACCTTGCCTACAGGTTCAGGGGCCAGAAAAAAGAACGGGCGCAACTTGCGTTGCGCCCTTAGGTCTTACTTGCAGCATTCCCGCTACTAAGGTGCTCCCTGCATCATTCCTTTGACTGCTGTATCCGTCAGCATTGTCCTTGTGACTTCATCCTGAAGTTGTCCTGTGGCCTTCCTGACCCGTCAGTTCATCCTGTCCTGACTCTCAACATCCATCCTGGAGGGGTCCATACCTTCTTCCTGAAGGGGTCCTTTTCGTCGTCCTGACCAGCAAACATCCTGTTTACTGTTTTGCCGTTCCTCGGCATTCCCTTCACAGTCCCTGTTCGATATACCTTCCTGGCACACCGGCCTCATCCTGAGACTACCCAAATCCTTGGCTATGTTCCTGTTCCGTTCCGTCAGTTCCTTCCGACACCAGTAAGATTACGTTTTTCACTGGCCAAAACCAGTGATCGATGACTCACTTTTTTACACCGATATATCGCACCATCAGAATGAGACAGGTTAAAACAATAAAAATCAGTTACTTATCTTCATTTAAAGGGAGGTTTACCCGCGATTTTAACCATATTTCCCACACGCTTGTGAGAGATCTCTTACAAAGTGAATCGACAAAATGGAAATCGATGTCTCCTGACCTCACCCAAGATCAATTTTCTCTATACTTAGTGGATGACGCCTTTCAACCATTCTTTGCGCCCGTCGCATTTTTGCCATGGAGTACACAATGGAAACGTTTGAACATAACCTCGCTTCGCTTTTCAGCCAGTTAGGGCTGAATAATTCTAAAGAATACATCGATAACTTTCTCGAGGAGCACTGTCTGGAGCAGCATGAACAATTAACGGAGGCCCGGTTCTGGGAGCCGTCGCAACAAAAATTCCTGCGCGAATCCTATGAACAGGATGCCGACTGGTGTGAAGTCATCGACCAGCTTGATGCCATGCTGCGCAAATAGCCCTGAACTAAAAGGCATTGGCGGGGGCTTTCGCCTATGTGGAGTGTTTACCGCCAATTGCCTCACTCAGAACTGAAATCGCTGAACAGCCCCTTATCAAAAAGACCTTCTCTCTGGATAACGCCTTCCGGAATGAAGCTGGGCAGCTGACACGAAATCAGCGACAATAGCCGCTAACACGGTCCAAGCCAGCACAGAGCATCACCGTACTGAACAATACACTACAGAGCTAAGGCTACACAGAAAGGATACACAATGTCAGAGAACATCACGCAGACGCTGACAAACGTCATTGATAGCCTGATTCAGGAAGGGAAAGAGCCCTCGGTCGCATTGATCAAAGCCCGGCTGGCAGACCCACTGCCCATGCCATTGATCATCAAGGCCCTGCAAAGCTGGAAAACCAGCGCGCGGGTGCCGAAAATTGAAAAGCTCGCGGCACCGCAAAGTGCTGATGCTCGCATCAGCCAACTGGAACAACAAGTGGCTGAACTGACAGCCCGACTGGAAAAACTGGAAAAGCGCGGTTAACCGCGCTTTTCTTTTGGCTTCTTTTGCCCGAACGGCGCTACTGAAAATCCCACGACAGATTTGAAACAATCCGGCAGTCATCACATTTAAACAGGAAGATACCATGCAGTGGCTCAGCCTGACGCCATTCGCCATCGCATTTCGGACACCGGCGGCTCAGCTCGCTTTCGAGGCTGACTCCTCCCACCCGGTACTGATAGTAATAGGTCGGGATCTTTGTCATGAATTCAATACGCCCGCGAATATCCCAGCCGCGCCGGAACAGATCGCTGTCAGCATCACGAATCTCATGCAAGGCCGCATGCTCCGCTTTACACCCGCCGGCCATTTGCAGTTCATCACAGGCCTGCCATTCGGTCTGCCATTTCACCACGGCTTTATGGTCACCGTTGAGCGTGGCGTCCGGTAGCCGGTACAGCGGGATCGGCATCAGTGTCTCGCCACAGCGCAGTGGCGAACAGGTATGAACATATGTGGTGTAAATCACCTGCCATGACGGCGTGAAATTCTCTGCAGCAGCTTCGGAATTGAGATCGCGCCCCAGCAATTTCACTTTCGGGGCCAGCAAACTGGCCTGACTGAGGCGGTTCAGGCTGGCTTTGACCTGCGGACTGTGGAAATTCGAATGCATACTGTCCTGCTCCGGACACACGGCGCGCACTTTAAAAATGCCGTCATCCATCACAATCGGAAACTCCCGCCCCAATACCTGACCATTGTAGCGCAGGGCATCCATCAGGCCATTGATAGCCATATCGACCGCAGACACGGTCGTGTTATCGAAACATTCAAACTGCAGCTCTACTACGTACATCGATCAACCTGCCTTTACTACCGGCTCAAGTGCACGCAAAAAACTGGTTAAGTCAGAGGCCAGCACTTCGCGTTCATCTTTGCCCAGGGTTTCGACTACCACTTCCCCGGTCAGGTTACACACCGAAATCACCTGATTTTCGGCCTCCATCGCCCCAATAAAAACCGTCGGCTTCAATTTCAGGCGACGCTGTGTCACCAGATGCCCCAAAATGTTTTCCTGCAGGCGCAGTACATCGTCGTCATTAAAGGCCTGCAGCAAATCAAACTCGACCGGACCACCGACCGCCGAAAAACGGGCAGCCATGTCTCCGCTGAATTGCGCGCCGTAAAATGCAACAATGTCTTCGTGCAGGCGCAATTCGATACCTTTTTCGACCGCGGCCAAATCGCCTACAGGCTGACGCGCGACCGGTTGCCAGGATACTTCATAGCCGTCATCAGCCCGCGTACACGGTGAAGCGAGCCCGACCAGATCCTCGCTCCGGGGAAAACCTTGATCGGCGTCACACCATGCTTGTAAAAACCGGGAAGAAAACTCAGATAACGCCTCCGCAACCGGATGATTCATTCGCAACCTCTCAAAAGATTCAGTAAACTTTGGCTATTCTAATCCAAGTGTGTCCAGGACAGTATGAGCAAATATCAAGACGCAAAAGAATTAGCCGGTTTGACCCTAGGTAAAACGACGGAATATAAAGATCAGTATGACCCAAGCCTGTTGCAACCGGTACCGCGTAGCCTGAACCGTGATGACCTGGCCCTTGGCGACAGCCTGCCGTTTACCGGCTACGATATCTGGACGCTTTACGAGCTGTCCTGGCTGAACAGCAAAGGTCTGCCACAAGTCGCTATCGGTGAAGTTCGCCTGCCTGCCTCCAGCCCGAATCTGATTGAATCCAAATCTTTCAAGCTGTATCTGAACAGTTTTAACCAGACGCGCTTCGAGAGCTGGCAGCGAGTGGCAGATCAGCTTCAGCAAGACCTGAGCAACTGTGCCGGGGCTGATGTTGATGTCACCATCCAGCCACTGACTGATTTTGATGATCAGCAAATCGTCAACTTCAGCGGCCAGTGCATCGATGAGCAGGATATCGAAATCGACAGCTTCGATTTTAACCCGGCGTATCTGGAAGGAGCAGCCGAGGGCGAAATCGTGACAGAAGAGCTGCACAGCCACCTGCTGAAGTCCAACTGCCTGATCACCAGCCAGCCGGACTGGGGCAGCGTGCGTATTTCTTACAAAGGTAAGCAAATCAACCGTGAAAAGCTGCTGCGCTACATTGTGTCCTTCCGTAACCACAATGAGTTCCACGAGCAGTGTGTTGAGCGCATCTTCACTGACATCATGAAATACTGCCAGCCAGAGCTGCTGACGGTTTATGCTCGCTACACCCGCCGTGGTGGGCTGGATATCAACCCATATCGCACCAACATGGGCAAAACCCCAAGCGACAACTTCCGCATGGCTCGCCAATAAGCGGTGAGATCGGCGATAAGTCCGGCAAACTCGAAGAGTTTGCTGGACTTGCTATGCTAAGCCATTAATATGGAGTGAACTGTTTCACTGGGTTTCTGAAAGTATGTTTCCTCGCCGTTGGCTGATTCCTTACCTGTTTCTCTGCGTCACATCTCTGGGTGCACAGGCCAAAATCTTCACTACGCCATTACTGGCGGAGGCCAACGATTTGCTGCCGCTGAGCCCGGAGCAATCCCTTGAGATCACCGACCGCTATCTTGCCCAGCGCCGTCTCAGTACGCCCAAAGAAACCTCGCGCGTACACATCAATGATGAAACCGATCACACGATTCGCACCCCACTGAGCACCGTCAATGCCCTGCAAATCAAAGCGCAGGCCTACTCCCTGCTCAACCAGATCGATGCGGCGATGCAAACCATCAAAGCCGCGGAAGCGCTGGCCAACGAGCACGCCCTGACGTTCAGCAGCCTGGAAAGCCAGCTGATCCACGCCCGAATTTTCTGGGAAAACCTGAAAAACAGTACTCTGGCGCTCAAGACACTCGACGCCATTGATCAACAGCTGACAGATAGCCGCCACCTGATGATGGACAGCCAGATCAAACGGCTGCAATACGACTCGCTGATGCAGCGCGCGGTGATCGAATCTCACACCGGACTGGAAACCGAAGCCGAAAAGCGCTTTTTGAAAGCCAAACGCTTTCTGACCGAGCTGGATGATAAACCCGAGCAGATCCACTACCAGCTGGTCGTCGGCAGACACTACCTTGAGCACGACCATTACGAGCTGGCGCTGGATCGCCTGCTGAGCGGTTACTGGCTGGCTGTGGAGCTCGACGACAAACCGCAGATCGCGATGGCGAACTACGAGCTGGCCACCCTGTTTGAACAACGCAAGGTGTTCGACAAAGCGCTCGAACACGCAACTCAGGCCGGAGACTTCTTTGAGCACTACCAGCGTACCCTGCCGTTAGCACAAACCCTGGGGCTGATTGCCGACATCTACGAGCAGCAAGGGCGCTACAATCTGGCACTGGTGCACTATTTCAACGCACTGGATCAGGAAAACCAGCTCAAGCATGAAGTGCGCTCGGCGCAGTTGCGCCTGAGTATCGCTCGGGTTTACCTGCAGTTGTACAACTACCCGAAGGCAGAGCAATACCTGCACCATGCCCGTCTGATGGCGACCCAAAGCGGCAACGACAGCATCCTGACGGATGCCCAGCTGCTGCAGGGGCGGCTGGAGCTGGCCGAAGGCAAAACAGACAATGCCATTTCCACCCTGCAAAACGGCCTGATCGCCGCCAGCCGTCTGGGCAACCGTGAGCTGCAAATGGAAGGCGAACAGCTGTTGTCACAGGCCTTTGAACAGAAAAAAGACTACTACAATGCCCTGCTCAGCCAGCGCCGCTACGAACAGCTGTTCAGCACCAAGCAGTTGGCTCAGGTTGAAAGCAACGTGGAAGTCTTCAAGCAGCAGCAACGCATGCTTGAGCGGGCGCTGCACCTCGAAGAGCTGGAACGCCAGAAGTTTGATAGTGAGAAAGCCCTTTACAAACAACAGAAAGTGACCGTGTTTCTGCTGTCGGTGCTGGCCATTACCATCATTATCCTGCTGCGCCGTCACCGCACGGCGAAACTGCTGACCTCACGGCTGATGCGGCTGCGTACCGAGTTTTACACCCATCCCCGCAGCGGGCTGCGGAATCTGCGGATGTTAACCGTTAAGCTGCCGAATTCGCTGCAGCAAAGCAGTGCCAACTTCGAACAGTGGCACTTGGGGGAAATCATCAGCGAACCGCTGAGTGACCGCCTGCGCTTTGCCCTGTTTGAGGTGCCTTTCCTCAAGCATATCTACCTCAAGCACGGCTACCAACAGGGACTGGAGCTGGAACGTCAGTTCGGCGAATACCTTAAAAAACAGGTGTGTGAACCTGCCAGGCTGTACCACTTCTCCGATGCCATGTTCCTCTACATCGAGCCCAATTCACGCCTGGACTCAGCACCGGAGCAACTGGCCAATTCCCTGCAAGAACTGGTTGACCGGTTTGTCGAGCAACGACACATTGATAACCGGGTACGCATCGGTATGGCGGAGTACCCGTTCCTGCCCCGCGCCTACACCGCAATCAACGATCATGAGCTGCTAGATATCCTGCTGATGGCCACGAATGCCGCGCGCGAACTGAGTAAACTGGAGTCCGGCAGCCAGTGGGTTCACCTCAGTGCCATCAACGCCGCACCGGCCGCCAGTTTTGCCAGCGATAATATTCGCCGGGCGTGCATCCAAGGTATTGATAATGGGCTGGTAAAAGTGCAATCTTCATCCCGGCACGAAATATGCTGGAATGATGATCACGTTTCTGACAAAAATGTCAGTTAAGGGTGTGAATTTTCCAGCGCAATGGCCGATAAATCATGGCAGTGAAAAGTGGATTTGCTAGCATGATACTTGCTTGACCACAATTAACCCCATGATAAGCAATGAGTTTGACATTGAGTACAATGTGACGACCACCGTGACTGATTTGAATGCCGTAGCTTCTGAAGTGAGTAAATTAAAGCTACGTTTAGACCAAGCTCAACTCTCCTACCGGGATGCTGCTTTAAAATCACGCCGGGAAATTGTCATATTAAAACGTTTGATCAGCCGCCTCTCCGCCGCCTGTCGCGGGCTGGATCACGAGCTGGATCAGAAGCTCATCGCGCTGCGTCAGGAACTCGAGCAAAATCAGGACATCAGCAAAATTTTACCGCGCCTGGCCGTGGTCGAGCGTCTGGTTTCCCGCCTGGCCAATTTTGCCGAGCGCGAAAACCAGGATCTCAGCCGCCATATCAGCCGCAGCAGTGAAGTTCTGCATCAGATGCACAGCCTGCCGGCCCAGTTCAAACGGGAACTGACCCAGGCGCTGTCGCAACCGGGAGAATCCCTCAGCCAGACCCACCAGCAAGTCTATCGCCTGCTGGCGTTTTATGAACGCGCCGTTAAGTTACTGTCGACTCAGGAGTCAGATGCCAGCCAGACAGCGGTGGATTTGGATGTTCAGCTCAAACTCACGCATGACCTTCAACATCTGATCACTGAACTGGACTTCGACGGTGAAGCCGGTGACAAGCTACAAACCATCCGCAATCGTCTGCTGACTGGCGTGACTCCATCTGCACTGCTGGAAATTGTCTTGGATATCCTACGGCTAGTGCTTGATGGCACCCATCAGGAACGTCGTGCGTCGCAACAGTTCCTCGACAATGTTCACGGCGAGCTGGCCACCCTGCAAAAAACCACCCAGCAGAGCGCAGAGCAAAGCCAGACCATTTACGAGCACCGCAGCGGCATGACCACGGAGCTGGCCGATCTCGCCCAACAGATCCGTACCGGCCTGAAAGAACGGCAGAGTCTGGACAGCTGGCGGCCGGAGCTGACGGCTATGACTAAGGAACTGCTGATTCTGGCGGAACGTAACCGGGCTCTGGAAAAACGGGAGCAGGCGCTGCTGGAGCAACTGCACTACAACGAATCCAAGATCATCAGCCTGTACGAGCAAACCCAGGATTACCGGAAACGCCTGCAGGATCAGGAACAGCGCATGTTTCTGGATAACCTGACCCGGGTGTACAACCGGGCAGCTTTCCACGACCGGCTGAACCACGAATACCAGCGCTGGCTGCGCAATCAGCACCCGCTGTGCGTTGCGCTGGTCGACATTGATGAATTCAAGAAGATCAACACCTCCTTCGGCCATGCTGCCGGTGACAAAATCCTGAAAATCATCGCCCGCGCCATCCGCCAGCAACTGTCGCCGACGGATTTCATCGCCCGTTTTTCCGATGACGCTTTCATGCTTATCCTGCCGGAAACCGACGAAGAAACCCGTAATAAACGGTTGGGTTGCATACGTGAAGCGATCGTCAAGCTTCCCTTCCGCTTCCGGGACAAAAACGTCACCATCAGCGTATCAATTGGCGCGACGCTGTTTGAGGCCAATGATACGCCGCCGGATATTATCGAGCGGACAGAAAAAGCCCTGATCAGTGCCCGCAGTGCCGGAAATAACCGGATCTTGTGGATTGCCTGACATTTTTCTTCTGCTAAATCAGCATCCTGCTTGTCATTTCTGGCAAAATCGGGCAACACTGTGTATGGTTGTTTATATATCAGTCACTTAATTACCCCTGCACGTCAGGCACACAACACGACTGATCCCTTGGAAACAGAATGTCCGTACCCTCCGGTAAGCCATCTGCTTTCTTCCGGCAGTCTTCACCCTTTCTTCCTACAATGAATTAATTGTGATGACCGCCGCCTCATCATGACCAGGGAGGTAACCATGATCACACATATCAACCCAGTAGGTACCATGGACCTGCTGTCACAACACGAAGTCGACCTGCTGAAAGCGACCGCCTCCAGCGATATCTATCGCCTGTACCGTAACTGCTCGCTGGCCGTACTAAACTCCGGCAGCCATACCGATAACTCGAAAGAGCTGCTGGAAAAACATAAATCGTTTGATGTGAACGTCATGCGACGTGAGCGCGGCATCAAGCTCGAACTGACCAACCCGCCGGAACATGCATTTGTCGACGGGAAAATTATTCGCGGTATCCAGGAACATATGTTTTCGGTACTGCGTGACATCGTGTATGTGAACGTACACATCCAGCAACGACGCGATCTGAACCTGACCAGCTCGCCGCACATTACGAACTTTGTGTTCAGCGTACTGCGGAACGCCAAAACCATCCGCTCAGGTGAAGACCCGAACATCGTCGTATGCTGGGGCGGGCACTCCATCAACCCAGTGGAATATCAGTACACCCGGGAAGTCGGCAGTGAACTGGGGCTGCGCGAACTGAATATCTGTACCGGCTGCGGCCCGGGTGCAATGGAAGGCCCGATGAAAGGCGCTGCCATCGGCCACGCCAAACAGCGCTACCGAAACAGCCGCTTTATCGGTCTGACCGAGCCGTCGATCATCGCCGCCGAGCCGCCAAACCCGATTGTGAACGAACTGGTGATCATGCCAGATATCGAGAAACGTCTGGAGGCCTTTGTCCGGCTCGGCCACGGGATCGTGATCTTCCCCGGCGGGGCGGGTACGGCGGAAGAGCTGCTCTACATCCTGGGGATCCTGATGGAACCGGCCAATGCGGATCAGCCTTTCCCGGTTGTGCTGACCGGGCCGAAGGAAAGTGAGGCCTACTTCCGCACCCTGGACAGTTTCGTCCGTGACACGCTGGGCGAAGCCGCAACCAAGCACTACCAGATCATTATTGATGATCCGGCCAGGGTTGCCCGAGTAATGAAATCGGCTATGCCGATCATCAAAGAGCACCGTCTGGCCACCGGCGATGCCTACGGTTACAACTGGTCACTGGCCATTCCGCCGGAATTCCAGCTGCCGTTTGAGCCGACCCATGAATCCATGGCCAGCCTGGATCTGCACATGAACCAACGTCCGGAGCATCTGGCCGCGAACCTGCGTCGGGCGTTCTCCGGTATCGTTGCCGGTAACGTCAAGGAAGAAGGGATCCGGGAAATTGAGCGCAAAGGCCGGTTCCAGATTAACGGTGACCTGTCACTGATGAAACGCATGGACAAATTGCTGAAACAATTTGTGGAGCAGCAACGGATGAAGCTGCCGGGCAGCCGTTATGAACCCTGCTATGACATCATCACCGCCGCCCCGCCGATTGCCAAATGATCGTCGGTAAGCCGGTGTCATCACCCGCATCCCCCGTCCGTTTAACCGCTCGGGCGGCATTGCGGTTGAGACCACCCGCCATCCATGCGTACAATAAAGGGCCTGAAGGCCCTTTTTTCTATTCAAATGGTTAACGCATGTCGTCGATCCACCTTGTCGTTATTGATGCCCTCAACCTGATCCGTCGGGTTCACGCCGCCCAACCGGGCGAGCCGGATGTCCGGAATACTGCCAATGTCTGTTGTCAGGCACTGGGAAAAATCATCCAGATGAGCCAGCCGACTCACATTGTTGCCGTGTTTGATCACCACGGTGACGATCGGGGATGGCGGGCACAGTTGCTGCCGAACTACAAAGAAGGCCGCAAGCCCATGCCGGAAGAGCTGATGCACGGCATGGAGCTGATTCAGGATGCCTTCATGGCGATGGGCATTGATTCCCTACTGTCAGACGGGGACGAAGCGGACGATCTGGTCGCCACTCTGGCGCTGAAAGTGGCGTCTGGCGGCCATCAGGTAACCATTGTCTCGACCGATAAAGGCTATTGCCAGCTACTGCAGCCTACCCTGCGCATTCGGGATTACTTTCAACAGCGCTGGCTCGACAGCCCGTTTATTGAAAAAGAGTTCGGCGTAAAGCCGGAGCAATTAACCGATTACTGGGGACTGGCCGGGATCAGCTCCAGCAAAATTCCCGGCGTGCCGGGTATCGGGCCAAAAGCTGCGGTGGAACTGCTTACCCAGTATCCGAATCTAGAAGCCATTCTGGCTGCCAATGACCTGCCGACGAAATGGCAAAAAAAAATAGCGGCCCACGGTGAGCAAGCTCTGGCCTGTAAACAGGTGGCAAGTCTGAAAACAGACCTGCAGCTGGGTTTTAACCTGCAAGACATTCGCTTTCAGCCTGCTACCACGGCAGATGCGGAAACGTAAAAAAGACGCTTAACAGGCTGACGCTGAAATCCACCTCTGCCTGGCTTTTCCCTCGCACAAAAAAACGCCATCACAATGATGGCGTTTTTTTCAGGTTCAGACTCAGCTCATAACATCATGTGTCCGACCCAACCGCCTGTTTGCAAGCGATTGGCCACGAGACACAATGCTGCCGTGACCAACCGGGCCGTTAATACGGCGCGCGGTTATCAAGGCGCTGGATGTGCACCGTGATTTCTTCACGGTCATGATACAGGTGCTTGGCTTGCAGCTTGAATTTCACCCCGTTTTGGATCAGGTACAGTTTCAGGTTTTCGATGTCCTGCAGTACCTCATCGTAGCGACCTTTCATTGGCAGCTTCAGGTTGAAAATCGTCTCTTTGGCCCAGGCTTTAATCAGCCAGTCACCCATCAGGTGCGCCACGCGAGCCGGTTTTTCCACCATATCACACACCAGCCAAGTCACGTTCTTACGCGGTGGCTCAAACTTGAACCCGTCAGCTTCGTGGTGTTTGACCTGTCCGGTATCCATCAGGCTCTGTGCCATCTGACCGTTATCCACCGCATGGACAAACATTGAGCGTTTCACCAGCTGGTAAGTCCAACCGCCCGGACAAGCGCCCAAGTCCACCCCCCACATGCCGGATGCCAGACGCTCATCCCACTCTTCACGCGGAATAAACACATGGAAGGCTTCTTCCAGCTTCAGCGTCGAACGGCTTGGCGCATCTGACGGGAACTTCAGGCGTGGGATGCCCATGAAGAACTGAGAGTTATTGTGCGAGTAGGAATACCCGACATAACAGCAGCCCGGAGCGATAAAGCACAAGTGCAGAACCGGTTTCTTGGGATTGTCCTTGGTATACAGCACGCCCTGCTTACGCAGTGCCTGACGCAGCGGCACGGTAAACTTACGGCAGAACTTAAGCAGCTCTTTCGCTTCATTGGTATCCGGTGTTTCCACCCGCAGATCGCCACAACGCGGGAACGCTTCGACCTGCTCAAGGATCGGCGAAATACGATCATCCGATGGCAAAGCTTCAAGCAGAGGCATGACGGCTACCATCTGACGGGCAAAAATCAGCTCAGAAAAAGGCTGGCGCTGAATGAACGCATCCGCATCGCCCGGCTGATAAAACTCGAACAGAACAAAACCGGAGTTATTCTTTACCCGCGGAAAGCCAAACAGCTCCAATGCATTGGCTTTATCCTGAACTTCACCGGCACATTCCTTCTCGAAACCGGGACGGCAGTACAACAGAACGTGATTCACATTCACCCCTTACGCTGATCGCCAGGCTGCCACAGCAAGCACCACCCAGCCAATTATAAAACAGACTCCTCCCATCGGCGTGATGGGCCCCAACCACTTCATTCCGGTCAGCGCCAGGCCATACAGGCTGCCACTGAACATCAGAATACCCGCGATAAAAAACAGGGCCGCGTATAATACCGCTTTTGAAGGAAGAATGCGTGCCAATATTACACACCCGATGACAGCCAGGCTGTGCCAGGCCTGATACTGTACGCCTGTCTTAAAAATATCGAGCAGATACGGGTCCAGACGCGCTTTTAACCCGTGGGCCGCAAATGCCCCCAATGCCACAGCGACAGCACCGCTCAGCGCCGCCAGCACCAAGATCCAGCGACTGAATTGATTGTTCATTTATCCTCTCCCTGCAACACATTCCTTAATAAATTTTGCC
Organism: Photobacterium sp. GSS17; assembly: GCF_028621875.1. Classification (NCBI taxonomy): domain Bacteria; kingdom Pseudomonadati; phylum Pseudomonadota; class Gammaproteobacteria; order Vibrionales; family Vibrionaceae; genus Photobacterium; species Photobacterium sp. GSS17. The sequence goes on from NZ_CP117517.1 coordinate 2,951,773, forward strand.
AGCACACCCACCGCCTGCGCCAGATTACCGGCTTCAGTGTGACCCGATACCTTGCGCGGTTTATAGCTGTGGTCGCCGTCCGGCAGAAAAGCGGTTTGGACACATTCGGCATACTGCCAGCCTTCCACTTCTTCGCGGGTACCAAAGGTATCGCGTTCTCCCTGCAAAATCAGAGTCGGGATCGCGATAGTCTGCAAGTGATCCCCCCTGAAGTTTTCCGGTTTCCCCGGCGGATGAAACGGAAAGCCCAGACACGCCACGCCGCTGACCAGCGCCCGGCAGTCACTCACATCCGGAGTCTCGGCGGCAATCTCAGTCACCATCAGGCTGGCCATACGCCCGCCCATCGACTTTCCACCAATCACCAGCGGACCATCCGTAGCGAAAGCCTGGATATGGCGCTGAAAATCCAGCAACAGCTTAGGCTGGCGATCCGGTGGCCGCTTCTTGCCGTCGTCACGCCGTTTCACCATGTAAGGAAAATCAAACCGGACGACCCGAATCCCGTGCAGAGTCAGGCCCTTGGCAATAGTCGTCATGAACGCATGATCCATCCCAGCTCCCGCGCCATGGGCAAACAGAAACGTCGCTTCATACTGCCCGTCGGCGGGCAAATCGATTAAATACTCTGACATAATACTTTCAGTTAATTGCGTTGAGCTTTATTTTTGGTTTTTGTGTCTTTGTACTTGTGTCTTTGTACTTGGTTTTTTGATTATTCAGCTTCCGCGACGTCCGGCAGGTCTTCCTGCTCGCGGGCCGCTTTCGCCAGTACCCAGTCACGGAAAATTTGGATCCGGCCGGTTTCCGCCTGACGCTCCTGACACACCAAGTAGAACGCATTCTTACTCATCAGCACTTCATCAAACGGGCAAACCAGACGCCCGGCTTCCAGCTCCGGCTGCGCCAGCACATTGTTCCCCAGCGCAATCCCCTGACCATGGGCCGCCGCCTGTAACACCATCGTAGAGTGGCTGAAAATCGGCCCCTGATTCACATTGGTGCCGTGGATGCCGTGGTGACGAACAAAATTTTTCCACTCTTTGCGGGACGTATCGTGCAGCAGGGTATGGTATTTCAGATCGTCAAGTGAACGCAGCGGCTTGGTTCCGTTGAGCAGCATCGGCGAACACACCGGCAGCAGAAACTCCTGATACAGCTTATCAGCACGCAAACCCGGCCAGTTGCCACGCCCGTAATAGATTGCCACATCCACATCTTCAGTCAGCGAACCTTCATCCAGATCCACCGCTTTAATCCTGACATCAATATCAGGATGTTGCTCATTGAAATCGGCCAGTCGAGGTACCAGCCACTGAATCGCAAAACTAGGAGGTAAACTAATGGTTAATGCGCCTTTTGCACCACGTTCCAAAACCTTGTCGGTCGCATCTGAAATGGCTGAAAAGATATCTTTGATGTCGAGGAAATAACTCTGGCCTTCCTCGGTCAGTAGGAGTGAGCGGTTGCGACGACGGAATAATTTGAGCCCCAAAAACTCCTCGAGGGCTTTAATTTGGTGGCTTACCGCCGCTTGTGTGACAAATAACTCTTCCGCGGCGCGGGTAAAACTGAGATGGCGGGCAGCCGCTTCAAAGACTTTTAAGGAGTTGAGCGGTGGCAGACGTCTAGACATACTTTTCCTGCATTAGTTTTTTTTATGAGAAACATTATAAATTGTCCATTGTTCAAGTGCTACATAAACCATATGATTCACCCCGCAACGGTGAGGGAGGCCAAGTTTTTCGCCCTCAGGCACTTTGGCCTCAGCATAGTTGCGATGTTGTGTTTGCATATTATCCGGGTTGTTCCGGATGGGTAGTCAATCTACCGATTTTACTTCCTGTATTTTTGACCTGTCTGTCAAAATTCATTCTTGGCACTGCGCCCCAACGCAGTGCTTTTTTTTGATCCTCAGATCCGAATCACGACCCGTTATACTGTAAGCAACGGGAGAAACACTTGCTCTTACTGTGATTTAACCGCATGATCTCCCCCCTTGTCTAATTGCAATGTGACACACCATGACTGCCCAATTTGATATCAATGACATCCGTCAGCAGTTCCCGGCGCTTGCCCAGGAGTGTAACGGTCAGCCGCTGGTTTACCTCGACAGCGCGGCGACGGCCCAGAAACCCCACCTTGTTATCGAAACCATCCGGCAGTACTACAGTGGCCACAATGCCAATGTTCATCGCGGCAGTCATTCCCTGACCGCGGCTGCGACCGCCCAGTTTGAACAGGCCCGCGAAACGGTTCAGCAGTTTCTGCATGCCGCCAGCAGCAAAGAGATCATCTGGACCCGCGGCGCAACCGAGGCGCTGAACCTGATCGCGCAGACTTATGCCCGCAATACCCTGCAGCCGGGCGATGACATTCTGGTCAGCGAGCTGGAGCACCACGCCAATATCGTGCCGTGGCAGATTGTGGCCGAGCAAACCGGTGCCCGGGTGGTCAAAATTCCGATGCGCCCGGACTGTACCCTGGATCTTGAGGCCTACCACACGCTGCTGACCCCGCGAACAAAAATAGTTGCGGTTGCCCATGTCACCAATGTGACCGGCACCCGAAATCCAATCGAGGCGATGATTACTGCGGCTCATGCGGTCGGGGCTGTGGTCGTGGTCGATGGCGCGCAGGCCGTGGTTCACGAAACCATTGATGTGCAGGCACTCAATGCTGACTTTTACGTCTTCTCCGGCCATAAAATGTTTGCTCCGGCCGGTATCGGCGTGCTGTACGGCAAGCAGGCCCTGCTGGAAGCCATGCCCCCCTGGCATGGCGGCGGCAAGATGGTCGAAAAAGTCACGTTTGAGGGTACGACCTTCTCCGCGTTGCCGGGCAAATTTGAAGCCGGTACCCCTAACGTAGCAGGCAGCCTGGCGCTGGCCGCAGCGATCAAGTGGCTGAATAACCTGGATCGCGACGCCGCCGAGCAGCATATTCAGGCTTTACGCCAGAAAGCACTCGATGGCATCAAGGATATAGAAGACCTGCGAATTATCGGCCTGCAACCACATGCCAGCCTGTTTTCGTTTGTGGTCGACGGCGTCCACCATCAGGATATCGCCACCCTCCTTGATCAGCAGGGCATCGCGCTGCGTGCTGGTCATCACTGCGCCCACCCGATGATGGATGCACTCGGACTGTCCGGAACACTGCGAGTGTCACTGGCGCTGTATAATACTGAAGAAGATGTAGAACGTTTTATTGCTGCGCTGCACAAAGCGTGCAGCCTGCTGTAGGAGAATGCCATGACTTTGCCGACTCACCCTTTTGGCCGCGAAATCACTGCGGATAGCATCAGCGCCCAGATGGCGGCAGCCAGTGGCTGGGAAGATCGCTACCGGACCGTGATTCAGTTGGGTAAACAACTGCCGGCGCTGCCGGAAGCGCTCAAGCAGGATCAGCTGAAAGTCAGTGGCTGTGAAAGCCAGGTTTGGTTGGCCCACCAGCAGGAAGCCGGCGTTTTTCACTTTGCTGCTGATTCCGACGCACGTATCGTGCGGGGTCTGATTGCCGTAGTACTCGCCGCCTATGACGGAAAAACAGCCGCGCAGATCCAGGCATTCGACATCGACAGCTATTTTGACAGCCTTGGGTTAATGGCGCACCTGAGCCCGTCACGCGGCAACGGCCTGAAAGCCATCGTTGAGCAGATCAAAGCGCTGGCCGCAGCGTAATTAACACAATCGGGGACTCTCACTCATAAGGGCTATCGCTCACAGGGACTCCCTGGCACCTGGCCCTTGACCGCCGGTACTGATCTCTGGATACAAAAAAGCGAGCACCTCGGGCGCTCGCTTTTTTTATTTCTATAGCTTCATTTCTGCCGCTTCATTCCTGCGGCTTCATCCTTGGCCACCTGACTTTACCGCAGCCACTGATTAGCGGTGCTTTTCAATCAGCTTTTGCAGAATTCGGGATACCGCCACAAAACCAAATGTAGCCGTTACCATGGTGGCTGCGCCGAAGCCGCTGGCACAATCCATGCGCTTAGGCCCTTCCGCTGAGGCTTTGGCATTGCAAACCGTGCCGTCCGCCTGCGGGTATTTCAGCTGCTCCGTCGAGAACACGCACTCAATCCCGAACTTGCGATCGGTATTTTTGCTGAAGTTATAAAAGCGGCGCAGCATGTTACGGATTTTTGCCGCCAGCGGATCCTGAATGGTACGAGACAAGTCAGCCACCTGAATCTGGGTCGGATCAACCTGGCCACCGGCACCACCTGTCGTGATGACCTTGATCTTGTTTCGCTTACAGTAAGCCAGTAGCGCCGCCTTCGGCTTCACGCTGTCAATCGCATCCAGTACATAGTCAAAACGGCTGTCGATGTACTCCGGAATATTTTCCGGGGTAATGAAATCATCAATCAGGTTCACCTGACACTCCGGGTTGATCAGCTTGATGCGATCTGCCATGACTTCAATCTTGCTCTGGCCGACAGTGCCTGTCATCGCGTGGATTTGACGGTTAATATTGGTCACACACACGTCGTCCATATCAATCAGGGTCAGTTCACCGACCCCAGAACGCGCCAGCGCTTCTGCCGCCCAGGAACCCACGCCACCGATACCGATCACGCAGACGTGCGCCGCCCGCAAAATTTCCACTTCGCTGTTACCGTAGAGACGGCGTGTTCCGCCGAACCGCTGGTTATAACTGTCTGATGCTGGGGTATCTAGTTCTCGCATGGCCTGCTCGCGCTCTGTTCAATCGTTCATACAGAAAGAGTGCGATTTATACGCACTCTTTCTGGAATTGTCCAGCGCCGCCGGACCAGTGACACGACTGAACGCCGTCGCTAGTTTGTCTGCCACGGTTGCTCAGTAGCCGTGTCCTGCAGACCCAGCTTCCAGACCCGGCCAAAGTGCTTGTAATGACCGGCATCAATGCCTGCCTGATTCCCCATCCCGTGGTACAGGTCGAGGTGGTTTTTCTTCACCGCACCGCCGGTATCCAGCGCCAGTAATAATTTCAGCACATGTTTACCGTTCCAGTTCCCTTCTTCATCCAACTGAGGCACTTCGGCCAGCAAGACACTGCCCATCGGCAGGTAGTCACGATCAGCGGCGACCGAGGCATGTGCCAGCAGCGGAATGCCTGCCGAGCCAATCACATCCAGGTTGTCTTTCGGTTTGAAGAACACATACGACGGATTTTGCTCCAGCAGCTCACGGGCTGTCTCTTCATCCTGACGGCTCACCCAGTCAGCAATGGCTTTCAGGGACATTTTCTCTTTCGGTACTTCGCCCCGCTCGATCAGAATACGACCGATACTGACATAGCGGTGGCCATTCTTACCGCTGTACGCAAAATACTGCAGCTCATCGTTGTCCTCGTAATGGACGAACCCGCTGCCCTGCACCTCCATCATGAAGACATCCAGCATGGAAGCACTGTAGCCCAGCTCCAGCCCCTGTCCTGCCAGAGCCCCGGCGTAGATTTCCGACCGACTCGGACAGCGGGACGGGCACTCAGGCATCGCATACACCGGGTAACGGTAGGTTTCGTCCGGCGTATGGCGTAATTCAATCACCGGTGAAAAATAACCGGTGAACATCACATTCCCCTGGCTGTCCCCACCGCCCATCTGAGCGATCTGAATACCGTAATTCGCCAGCTCTTTCGGATCACCGCCTTGTGCAACCCACAGCTGAATCTGGTGATACAGCGACTGGTACTTGGATGCCATGCGCGGTGAGCGTTCCATCACCTTTTCCGCCTGAGCCTGGAACTGGCTGTAGTCGCGGGATTTATCCGATTCCACAGTTTCAACCCGGTTCAGTATCTGATTGAACTCACCGTCAAGATACTGCTGTCCCCGTTCTGTCGGCTTGGCACACCCGGCCAGCCCTAATATTAAAAGCGCAATGGTTGCTTTACGAAACACTGTGAAACCTATGATACAGAGTTGATAATAAATGTAGCGAGTCCCCAAGTTTACCCAGCTCGCAGGTGAAACCCAAGGCACTTTGCTCAGATGTCTGATTGTGGCGGATCCGGCTGCAGAAAATGTCAGCCTTCTGTTGGTTTTCGGTTCATTTGCTGTGCCACGCGTTTCGTGCTTGCATCTTGACCAATATGACACTACTGTCATATTTGTGTCACATTTGTCAGCTTTAATAAAAACGTCACACAAACGTCATCTGAACCAACAGGGAAGGCACCATGAACCAACCGCTCAAAATAGGGAAAGATACCCTTCTGGACATTAATTCTGTCGAGTATCAGTGGATTCGCAGTCTCGCCAGCGACGGTAACTCACCGGGACAAATCAATGATGTGATTCAGCGCTGTCTGGGAGGAAATCCGGATCTGGCCGATACGATGCGCCAGGTGGCTATGCGCCAGGTGCCAATCAATCAACTGCTCCGTTGCCTGACCGCCATGCCGGAGCGCCCATAAGTTCAGGCATCGTCAGAGAGTGTGGCGCAGCATCAGCGCCTGACGAGAAAAAGCAGAAGTGTAATGTGCCGGTCGCTGACGAATCAGCTGATCAGCCAGAAAGGTATAAGTGTACGTTTGTTCACCCAGTGTGTATTCCAGCACATGGCCATCCCACTGATAATGGGTATTCACCTGACGGCCATCAACAAAAATTCCACTCGGACGCACTTCAAAACTGTCTGCGGCATAGGGAGCGACCTCTTGCTCTGTCCACACCCCGAAAATATCCGGCAGTGGTTCAGGCTGAAACATTTTTTGCTCAAGCTCTACGCCAAATACCATCGTACCCAACAAAATCAGCCCACCTATCCAATACCGGCGGGATGTTGTTTTTTGGGGCACGGGCGATGAAGACGGACGCGGTTCGGACATACTGACAAACTTCTTACTAATCTGCTCTCACTATAACGTAATTTTCCGGCATGAATGACGAACTCTGTCAATAAACCTTCCTTTCGGAGGCTGACAAAGCGCAACAGAACAACGACGGTACACATGCCACCAATGGAATTTTTATTGACTTAAAACGCATAATCATTAATAAATTGGTGACATACCGATTCGCTAATCGTACCTGAATACTACGTCCATCATACCGGCTATGGCTGTCACGCAGCCGCAAGGAAGTCACCGTGAAGATCAGAAGTACCGCCCTGGTGAAAGGGTTTCGCCAGTCAGCCCCCTATTTGCATGCCCATATTGGCAAGACCATTGTCATTATGCTGGGCGGGGAAGCCATTGCTGACAGCAATTTCCCCAATATAGTCAACGACATTGCCCTGCTGAACAGCCTGGGGTTACGGATTGTTCTGGTGTATGGCGCTCGTCCCCAGATTTCCGCACTGACCGAGCAGGTCGGCTATCCGACTCCTTATCATAAAGGCATTCGCATTACCGACGAGCGGGCGCTGGAAATTGCCAAACAGGCTGCCGGTCAACTGCAGCTGGATATTACCGCCCGCTTTTCGATGGGCCTGAATAATACCCCTATGGCAGGTGCCCAGATTCACGTGATCAGCGGCAACTTTATCATCGCCCAGCCATTGGGGGTTGATGACGGGATTGACTACGCCCACAGCGGCAAAGTGCGCCGGATTGATATTGATGCCATTCACCGCCAGCTGGATCAGGATGCCATTGTGCTAATGGGTCCGATTGCCAGCTCAGTGACCGGTGAATGCTTTAACCTGACCTCGGAGGAGATCGCCACCCAGCTAGCCATTAAGCTCAATGCGGACAAGCTGATCGGGTTCTGTTCCGAACAGGGCGTCCTCAGCACCGAAGGCGATGTGATCTCCGAAATGCTGCCAGCCCAAGCCGAGCAGGTTCTGCAACGGCTCATTGCCGAACAGACTGACAGTTCAGGCACCGGCCGCTTCCTGCGGGGCGCCATTACCGCCTGCCGGGCCGGCGTGCCGCGCAGCCACCTCATCAGCTACAAAGAAGACGGTGCCCTGATCCAGGAGCTGTTCTCGTTTGACGGCATCGGTACCCAGATCGTCATGGAAAGTGCCGAACAGGTGCGCCGGGCCGGTATTGATGATATTGGCGGCATCCTGGCTCTGATCCGTCCGCTGGAGCAAGATGGCATTCTGGTCCGCCGCTCCCGAGAGCAACTGGAACAGGAAATTAGTCAGTTCACCATTATTGAGCGGGATGGCCTGATCATCGGCTGCGCGGCCCTTTATCCTTTCCCGGATGAGAAAATGGCAGAAATGGCCTGCGTAGCGGTTCATCCTGATTACCGTGATGGTGATCGCGGCGCCATCCTGCTCAGCCAGATCCGGCTGCAAGCCCGCCAGCTCGGACTGCGCCAGTTGTTTGTGCTGACCACCCGCAGCGTACACTGGTTCCGGGAGCAGGGGTTCACCGAATCCAATGTCGATCAGTTGCCGATGGCCAAACAAGCGCTGTATAACTTCCAGCGCCGCTCCAAAATCCTGATTCTGGATCTGTAAGGCGACCACGGACGCTGCCGTACTAAATCAAGCCATGTCAGAACCAGAACACCCCAAATAAAAAAGCCGGCATTACGCCGGCTTTTCACATTATCGCTGGGGCACACTCAGCAAAGTGGCCAGCCCGCTTGCCCGTTCGGTACGCAGCCGCACCGCCCGGTGCACCACTTCCGGCGTCGCAAACAGAGCCAGGCGGCTTTTTGCCCGGGTAACCCCGGTATAGATCAGTTCACGGGTCAGGATCGGGCTGTAATCCGGCGGCAGTACCATCAGGGTATCCGCAAACTCCGAGCCCTGCGATTTGTGGATGGTCATGGCATATACCGTCTCATGATCCGGCAAACGGCTTGGCAACACCGAACGAATCGTTTTATCTGGCATCTCAAAATACACCCGCAAACGCGGTTCACTGCCCGCCTCCGGCTCGGCCTCCAGCATCGTGATCCCGATATCACCGTTATAAAGCCCCAGACCGTGATCATTCTGGGTGATCATCACCGGGCGCCCTTCGTACCAGACGTCTTCGGAGCCGCACTTGATTTTGTTGTTCTTCTCCAACATCCGTTCGATGCGCTGATTCAGGCCGGTCACCCCGAAGTCCCCTTCGCGCAGGGCGCACAGCAACCGCACTTTGGCGAACTGCGCCAGCACCACATCCGGTGTCTGGCGCTCAGCGATGGCATCTAGGTAGTCGTAATAAAAGGTCACCGTCCGGTTGAGCAGCGTCTGATAGCTCTCGCTACTCAGCGGATAAAAGCTGATATCACGAAATCCCTGCTGCCAGACTTTTTCGACCTGCGACGGCTGGCCGCTGTTTATGGCCTTTGCCAACTGCCCAATCCCGGACTGGGCATGGAAACGGTAACTTTTTTGCAGCATACACAAACTGTCGTTCACCACACTCTGCACGTTTCCCGCCGCAAATCTGAAACCGGTAAGGGCACTCAGCTGCTGACTCTGGGTCTGGCTGTAGCCCTGTCCGGCAAACGCACAGATGTCCCCCAACACCGCGCCGGCCTCGACCGAAGCCAGCTGATCCCGATCTCCGAGCAGAATCAGTTTGGCATGAGGCGGCAGCGATTCAAGCAGCCGTGCCATCATCGGCAGATCTACCATCGAGGCTTCATCCACCACCAGCACATCCAGATGGAGCGGGTTATCACGGTTGTGACGAAACCCAACCCGGTTCGGAATCGCGCCCAGTAATCGGTGAATCGTACTCGACTGCGTCGGAATATGAGATTTGACATTCTCACCGACTGGCAACGATTTCACCGCAGCACCGATGGACTCGGTCAGGCGGGCGGCCGCTTTGCCCGTCGGCGCCACCAACTTGATATCCGGCATCACCAGATTGCCCTGTTCGTCCCGCTCATCTCGGTGCAGCGCCTGCGCCACCAATGCTGCCAGCAGTTTGGCTACGGTGGTAGTTTTACCAGTACCCGGTCCGCCGGAAATCACCGCAAATTGCTGGGTCAACGCCACCGCCGCCGCCACTTTCTGCCAGTTCAGGCAGGCAGCCAGCGGCACTAAAGTATCCAGCCGGGCCAGCGCCGCCACGTCAGTAGCGGACTGCAACACCTGATCAATCGCCGCCCAGTCAAGCATTTCGGGGACAACCACATCGAGTTTGTCGCAAACTTCCTGCTGACGCGCCTGTGGAGTATTCGCCTCCCCGTCCAGCGCGCTCAGTGCCTGATGCAAAAAACGGTAATCCCTGGCAAACAACTCATTCAGCTGTGCCGCCATTGGCGCAGCCAAAGCCTGCGAGGCTGAGTCAGCCTGCGCTTGATCTACCACCACGTGATCTGCCGCACTGGCAGCGGCATGGCGAAGATAAGCGGCCACACGTTGCTCAAACTGCCAATATCGATTGAGGTAAAGACGGTTTTGCGCCAACACCAGCGGTGTCGGCGCGCTGCCGTCAGAGACGGCCGGTAAATCGGCCAGCTGTACCGCCCAGGAGTCAGGCGAAGCCACGTCCCCCAGCAGTTGCTGGCTGTGTTCGGTCGGCAGACCAAACAACCGCTGGACATCCACCTTATCCAGCATCAGGCAGACATGCCCCTGACCCAGCTCGTAGCTGGTCAGTGCTGACGCCAGGGCCAGCAGCGCATCATCCAGCCGCCCGGCGGATTGGCAGACAAACTTGGCAAACTGATAATCCAGCGCCCGCAGGTGACCCTGCCGGGCCAGTTTTTCTAGGCGGTTAAGCATCCAGAGGTTCTCCGTCGATCAGGGCTTCCATGTCAGCCAGCAACGCCAAGCTAGGCCGGGCATGGAAAATACCGCTGTCACTGTCGGCTTTCACACCACGCAGGAACAGGTAATACACGCCACCGAAGTGGGTGTCGTAGTCATAGTCCGGCTTCCGGGATTTGAGGAACCGGTGTAGCGCCAGCGCATAGAGCTGATACTGCAAGTCATAACGGTGCTCAGCCATGGCTTCTGCCAGCTGCGCACCACGGTAACGCTCCGGATCATCTCCCAGCCAGTTCGATTTCCAGTCAAGCACGTAATAACGGCCATCATGCTCAAACACCAGGTCAATAAATCCTTTCAGCATCCCGCTAACGGTGGCAAAACCCAGCTCTCCCGCTTTGGCAGACAGGCTGTCATGGCGGGCAATCACTTTATTGAGCAGCGGTGCCGAAAGCAGGGTAATCGGCAGCATAAATTCCATTTCAGTCAGCCGCTGCGATGGCCCCAGAGCACCAAGCCGCAGGGTGTCGCCATCCAGCGGACAGTTCATCACTTCCGCAATCAGGGTCTGCAGAACCGGCAGCCATTCTTCGTCATAGTTCTCCAGGCGCAGCAGTTCAAGAATCGCCTCGCGGGTTTCCGCGCTATCTGCCGGTGCCGTAAACTCGATGTTTTCGAACAGGCTATGAAGGAAGGTTCCCGGGCGCGCGCCTTTCGGGAAGGTAAAAATGGATCGTGCGGGTGTTGCCGCCAGCTCACCGTCTGCCAGCGTTTCATCCCCGGACGAGTCTGTATCAAACCCCGGCAGCTCAAACGAGGCATCCACATGGCTGTGGCCCTGCTTGATCAGCCCCGAATAACTGGTGATCCACCAGTTTTTCTCAAACTGGCTGGTGAACGTTCTTGGCTCCAGAACCGGCGGGGTGTCGTCGCTCGGCTGCCAGATATCCTCCGGCCGCTCCGGCGGCGAGACGACCGCCATGGCCGGATTTTTCCCGCACACGGTCGCCAGTGCCGCCGCCAGCTCAGCCGGGCCTCCCTCTTCACCGTTTTGCACCAGCCAGCCAATGGCGGTGTGGTGCAGACCGGTAGGCGCTTTAGTACTGCGGCCGTTGCGAACCGGTGCCATGCCGATATAACAGCCGTACACAGCCCGGGTCAGGGCAACGTAGATCAGGCGCAGGTCTTCCGCCAGCCGCTCTTTTTTCGCCAGCGTCAGGCTCTCTTCCGCACCGGTAATATCCAGCACGGCCTGCTGAGTCTGTTCATCGTGGAACAGCGCGGTGTCAGTTTCGCGATAGCTGCAGGCAAACGGCAGGAACACCAGGTCATATTCCAGACCTTTTGATTTGTGAATCGTGACGATTTGCACCAGTTTACGCTCCGACTCCAATCGCACCTGCTGCTCATCGACATTGCCGTTCGGGGCTTCGATGTGCTCGGCCAGCCAACGCAGCAACGCATGATCGCTGTCGAGGGTCTGGCTGGCTTGCTGTAACAGTTCACCAATATGCAGCAAGTCTGTCAGCCGACGCTCACCGCCGTTTTCACTCAACAGCCGCTCCGGGATCTTCCGCGCCGTCAGCAGATGGCGCAGCATCGGCAAAACGCCCCGGCGCTGCCACAGTTTGCGGTATTCACGAAACTCAGAAACATACTGCTCCCACTTGCCTTCATCGGCATTGAGCGCATCCAGTTCACCGATGGTCAGCGCGAACAGCCCGGAGGCCAAGGCAGCGCGCAGGGCGCGATCATCTTCCGGGGTCAGCACCGCCTGCAGCAGACGCTGCACATCCGCCGCTTCATTACAGGCGAAGACACTGTCGCGATTAGACAGGTACACGCTGGCGATCCCCTGTTGGGCCAGCGCTTCTTTGATCAGCGCTCCTTCCGTACCGGTGCGCACCAGCACCGAAATATCACAGGCTTCAATGGCGCGCGAAGGCTCGCCACCGTCAATCAACGTGGCTTTGTGTTGTTGAGCCAGGGTCAGGATACGCTGAATTTCCGCAGCGGTGGCTCGCGCCATTACCTGCTGGTATTCCCCTTTCGACACCGGTTGGTCGGCCTGCTGGTGCCAGAAACTGACCGCCGGCTGTCGCTGTCCGTCCAGCGCCCAGCCGCGCTCCGCCGCTTTCGGGCTGTGGCTGACCGGCAGGAAGGTGATGTCCTGATCGTAAATAAACGGCTTGTTCGGGTGCTCAAAAATCCGGTTGACCGCCGCCACCATTTCGGCAGTGGAACGCCAGTTGATGCCCAGCGTGTAATGGGCGGACACCTGCCGCCGCGCTTTGATATATGTAAAAATATCGGCTCCCCGGAAGGCATAGATCGCCTGCTTGGGATCGCCGATCATAAACAGGCCGCAGACATCAGGTTCTGCGGGCAATGCTGTTTTTGCAAACTCGGCGCTTGACTCCCCGGCGGCCTGAGCGGAATCACCATAAACGGTATTGAAAATGCTGTATTGCAGGGGGTCGGTATCCTGAAATTCATCGATCATCGCGACCGGGTACTGACGCCGGATCCGGCTCGCCAGCATCCCCATCTCATCATTGCTGAGCGCAGCAGCCAGCTGGGTCAGAAGATCGTCAAACGCCAGCCAGCCTTTGCGCTGCTTGGCTTCAGTCAGTAGCTGACGGCATTCCTGAATAGCGTGAGCCAGCAGTGGATCCCGGATGGTCGGTGGGTTAGCAAGCAGCGCACTGATCGCCTCAAAAACCGCATGGGTCGGCACTTCCCCTTTCGTGGTTTTCTCCGCCAGCTCTTGCTGATCAAACTTGGCCAGCGCCTTGGGCAGGGCGTACCCGGTGTTATCCTGATTCGCCCACTCACTGACTTCCGCCAGGGCTTTAGGCAGGCTGGTTTTGGTATAACTGCGTTTATTGACGCCGGAGTTGGCGATCAGGTCGTGAAAGTCCCCGGCATGCTCCCGCCAGAGCTGCTTCACCTGATTGATCCGCGCCAGATTGCTGTCATGCAGAGCCTGCAAGCTGTCGCCGAGCGCCGGTGCCCGGACTTCAACTTCCGCACCGGACAGGAAGGTGTTGATCGCCCCCAGCAGAGCGGCCGGTGTTTTCCAGTGCCGACGTACTTCTTCTGCCAGCGTGCGCGGCAGCGGATAAAAGTTCCGGCGCCAGTAGTCGGCCACCACCTGCGCCCGCAACTGGCTCTCTTCGGTAATAAATTCGTTGTTGAACAGGCTGCCGGACTCAAACGCATTTTGTGTCAGCATCCGCTGACAAAAACCGTGAATGGTATAGATAGCAGCTTCGTCCATCTGGCGCTCGGCCTGCAACAGGATCGCTGCAGCCGCCTTATGATCCGGCAGATCTTCCAGCAGCGGAGCGATCACCGGATCCTGGCTGGTACCACGGCTGAACGCCACTCTGGCATCATGAATACGGCGACGGATACGATCTCGCAACTCGGCAGTCGCCGCTTCGGTAAACGTCACCACCAGAATCTGATCCACTGTCAGTTCACGGGGAAAACGGCTCTGACTGTCCCCATGTCCCAGCAGCAGGCGCAGGTACAGGCTGGCAATGGTGAAGGTTTTACCGGTACCGGCAGAGGCTTCAATCAGCCGGTTGCCGTGAAGCGGAAAGGTCATCGCTTCCAACGGCTCCGGTGTCGTTGTCATCGTTTGTTGAGTCATAGAATACGCAGATTCCCGTGCTGGAACCCAGCCACGTTTTGTAAACAAAGCCGTGCCCGTTCCAGATATTTTTTTGTGAACTGGCCCATATCCAAATAAAAATATCGAATATCGCCACTATGTCTTATATCAATATGAGAGATGTTTCACGGTTTTGTAACATCGGCTTCGTTATTATCCCGGCCACGAAATCGGGTCACCTCTGGACCGGTGGCCGTACAGCAAGCCCTACATAAAATAATTACTTTGCTGGCGGCCACACTACACCTTTCCTGGTTTTACCGCGACGTTTCCACCGCCCTCCAGCTTACACCACCACCGCTATTCAACCGGCTGCAAGCGCAGCAGTGCAGGCTTGAGCACTTGTGTACCCCAATGCATGACCTCGGCGGCTAACGCTTCATCCCACTGTGGCCAGACCCGCGCAATGTAACTGTTTTCACCTTCTCCGCTGCGCATGTATGCCGGGTTAAACATGGCCTGCATACTGTCTGCACCTTTCTCCAGTGCCTCACTGTCTTCACACCAGTCCCCCTGCTTATCGCGCCCGGCCAGGATCCCTTCATACGCGGTTTTGGGCAGGTACGGCAGCGGCTGGCATTGCCCCAGGTAATAAGCCTGTACCAGGATTTCCAGGTATTGCAGCGCTGTCTCGGCACTGACCGGCTCAAACTGCCACGCTCCGTCAAGTCCAATCAGTGTGGTGGTCGGGCCGTTAAGCTCAGCCGAGGCACAAAGGTGTTCAATCCAGCCCGACAGCATATCCTGAGCGCGAATTTTCCCCGGACGATAACGCACCAGTCCCTGCGATGTACGATGCTTGAGCCAGCCTTGCAGACGCAGGGCACGGCCATCAATCGTCAGCGGCAAGTCGACTTCCTGATCCGGTCGGCGATCAGTCATATGTTCCGCGATGGTTTGCGCCAGGCTTTCAATCACGCCGCGCTCTTCCACCAGCTCCAGCTCACCGAACTGCGCCACCGGCAGACGCCCCGCCGCTTGCTGATAACGGGTAAACTGCGCAAACAGTGCTTCCCGATCCGGTGACGGATGCTGTCCCGAAGGGGACAAGGCACTGCTATCCTGCAGGAAGGTGTTCAACAAGGACTCACGCAGCTGATAACGTTCCAAATTATCCAGAGCAAACGGCTCGTCATCCTCGACCGCGCCCGGCCCGGCATCGAAGAACACTTTCAGTCGACGGTTGAAGAAATACTGCACCGGCAGTCGCCAGAAACGAAGCAGTTCAGCCAGCTCCAGTATCCCGCCATTATCATCCACCTGCGGCGGCAATGGCTGGCTGATAAACGGCGCTACCGACAGCGGATCCCGCCGGGCCGCAGGCAGCCATTCAATGGCATAGCTGGGCTGATCGCCCTCAAAAGCCTTGGGACTGAACGGAACCAGCGGGTGCTCAAAAGTCAGTGCTGTTAGCAATTCTTTGGCAGATTCGTCCGCCGGTTGCGACTGATGACCCTCCAGACAGTATCCCTGTTGGCAGTATTCCAGCAGTTCACTGACCAGAACGGATGGCACTTTCTCACTGTTGTCCTGAATCGAACGGCCGACATAACTGATATACAGGGTTTCCTGCGCAGATTGCAGCGCTTCCAGGAACAGGTAGCGGTCATCATCGCGACGGGAACGATCGCCGTGCTTGCCACGGCCAACCATCAGGTCAAACCCTTCCGGTGCAATGGAGCGCGGATAAACCCCGTCATTCATTCCCAGCAGACACACCACTTTGAACGGGATCGAACGCATCGGCATCAAGGTACAGAAGTTCACCTGACCGGCAAGAAAACGCTGACTGACCCGCTCTCCGGAGAGCTTAGCGCGCAGGTAGTCACGCATGACCGCCGGGGTCAACGGGGAACGGTAACCGGCATCTGCCAGCTGCTGCTCAAGCTGGTGCAGCTTATCGCGAATCATCCGCAGCACCATTTCACCATCAGTATCAACGGCAAAGCAATCATCCAGCAGCTGATTCAGCACTCGGATCCAGCCCTCTACCGGCTGCTCAACCGCCAGTGCCTGACGGTAGTGCATCAGGGTTTCAACAAACAGACCGAGCTGACCAGCCAGTTCCGCTTCCAGTCCCTGTACTTCGTCATAGGCCAGCACGCCCTGATACAACCCGGCCTCCTGCGGCATGGCATATCCCAGCAACATACGGTGCAAACCGAACAGCCAGGTATTCTGTTGCTGGCGCGGCAAAGCAAACTGCGCCGCCGTATCGTCATCCAACCCCCAGCGAATACCTACCTCTTCAATCCACTGCTTCACCCGCTCAAAGCGGTCACTGTCAAAACCAAACCGAGCCATGACAGCCGGGACTTCCAGCAACTCTAAGAGCTCCGATGCCTGACAGCGGCTTTCCGGCAGCCCCAGCAAACGCAGGAAGGCCAGCAGAACCGGATTCTCCTGATCCGCACTGCGGTCAGAAATTGAAAACGGAATAAATCGATCCCCTGGCGCATTGCCGAACACCGCCTGAATGTACGGGCTGTAGCTGTTGATATCCGCCACCATCACCACGATATCCCGCGGCGATAGCTTTGGATTGGCGTCCAACATAGCGAGCAGGTTGTCATGCAGCACTTCGACTTCACGCATGGGTGAATGACAGGCATGCAGGGTCAGTGAGCGATCGTCTTTGGCAATCGCAAACTTATGCTCACTCGATTCGGTGATGTCATCGTTTACCCGATCTTCGAGGTTCAGAATATCGGCCTGAATCGCATGCAGCAGGCTGTTCGGCTCAATATCCACAAACGCCTCTACTTCGTAGGCTTCCATTTCCGATAACAGATACAGGTTGTCACGCCCGAGCTTACCGAGGGACGCGAGCAGCGTATTGCCGACCGCGCCTTCGTGGGTTTCGTCGACAATATTGTCTTCCAGCTCCCCTTTGATTGGCGAGATCACCCCGCCCAATTCACTGTGATCTGCGCACCACTGGAGCTGCTGACGCTGCTTGGCTGCCAGACGAGCCAGGTATTTACGATCGCGCACGTCTCCCCAATAGTGGCGACACGGGTTCGTAAACATCAGATGAACATCAATGTGTTTGCCGAGTGCCGCCAGGGCATCCAGATAGCGCGGCGGCAGCGCCGAAATACCAAACACAAACAGGCGCTTGGGTAACTGGATCGGCAACGACGAGCCGCTTTGCAGATACCCGTTCAGGGTCTCAATAAAATGCTCATACAGATTGGCACGGTGATACGGCGATTGCCCCAGCGCCAGCGTATGGTCGTACAGCGCCTGCCACAACAGCGGCTGCCACGGGTGCTCGGCCACCAGCTCAGGATCAATCTCATCGGCTTCCCATGCCTGAATCCACTCTGGCCGGTACACCAGATACTGGTCAAAAATATCGGCAATTTTCTCCGCCAGCTGATAGCGCTTAACCTGATGCTCATCGTCTTCCAGATAACTGGCCAGCGGGGCAAATTCCGGACGGTGCAACTGTTCCGGCAACACCTGCAGCAGTTTCCAGGTCATCGCCTCTTTGTTAAATGCACTGCGCACCGGTACATCACTCAGCACCTGGGTAAACATCTGCCAGATAAACGTCGCTGGCAGCGGAAATTTGAGATTCGCGGCAATACCCTGCGATTTAGCCAGCTCCAGCTTGAGCCATTGCGACATGCCGGGACTCTGTACCAGGATACATTCCTGTTCAAACGGATTATCGAGCGGATCGAGGCGGATAAGTTCAACAAGGAGGGACTTGAGCAAGTCCAGTTGGTTCGAGTGATAAACAGTAAACACGCAGCTTTCTCGCAGGCTGAGGACATGCTCTGATTGTCTACCATCCACTGCATCGCTGCAAATTCAAATAAAGCAAAAGCCGCCCGGTATCACCGAACGGCTTTTTATTAATCTTTTTATTATTTTACGGCTGTTACGCTTCGCTCATCCGCGGTCTGAACCAGCGAGTAACCGGGCGGTAATAGGCCAGATAACGGATGGCCACATAACTGACCACCAGCGTCGCCACGGCCAGCTCCAGATACGCCAGCCCGCTGACCCAGGCAATATCCTGTCCGGCAAAGCCTCGCGCTGCCATCCAGCCGACCACCTTGAACAAGGCCGTCGCGCCAATCACCATCGGGAACGTGAACGCAGCATAGCCCGGACTGAACGGCAGCCGTAGCAGGCGGAAAAATGCCACATAAATGATCCCGGTCATCAGAACGGCAATCCCGCCCAACAGGCTCACCACCAGCGGCGAAACCGTTTCGGCCACTGTCAGATACCCTGCCAGCGACAGACTGGCTGGTGCGGCCAGAATCGCGATGGTCGGTTTAGCGGCATCCGGGATCTCATGGCAGAAGATCAGGCGATAAATCATCAGCGGCAACATCACGGCGTACACCATCAGACCAAACACCAGCAAGCCTTCGGCCAATGGACGCAGAGCCCCGCCCGGAAAGGCCACATCAGCGACGATGATCCCAATAGGCGGCACAAACCAACTGGGTACCATGTGGTGCAGCTCAAAATCCACCACCCGGTGATAAACAAACAAAACCAGAAACACCAGATGCAGCATAACCGCCAGCAACCACAGAGCCTGACCTGCCTGCGGGGCATACATCCCCAGCGCTTTTGACACCACCATGGTAGCCATCGAAAAAGTTGGTACCACGCTGCCCGCGACCGGATGACGCAGATCCTGCCACAGCGAGCCCGGATGGCAGATGAATTTCACCAGCAGGATCACCAGCAGCAGGCTGGCAATCCCGGCCCCGGTCAACTGTCCCAGCCCGTTAAGATCAGCGGCGTTTTCCCAGCACCAGCCCAGCGACGCAATACCCAGCGCCAGTCCCGCCATTTGCGTTGGCGCGCCCAACACAGTTTTCTTTGTAGCCTGAATCATGATGTTATCTCCACGTACAGCAACGCAGTTAAAAATCCGTCACTGCCTGTATTCCGATGTGTTCATCAACAACAGACGTAGTGTATCGCTGGAAAAAGGTTTAGGATATTTGAAAGGATTGAATCTTATTTTAAGAATGACTTAACAGGACGCTTTATGAACATTGCGCTGCGCCAGCTTAAAGTGTTTGTGACAGTAGCCCAGGAACTCACTATCACCGCCGCGGCGGAGAAACTGTTTTTATCCAAACCCGCAGTCAGCATGGCGCTGTCAGAGCTGGAAAAACAGCTGGGGCATAAACTCTTTGACCGTAACAATAACCGATTGCTGATCAACGATCAGGGACGACGTTTGCTACCGCTGGCGGACGAACTGCTGGCCCGCAGTCAGGATATAGAGCAGTTGTTTTGTCAGGAAGGGCCGGTTACCGGAAAGCTAAAAATCGGCTCAAGCGATACCGTCGGCAATCAGGTGACGCCGTTTTTACTGCGAGATTTCCGCGCCGAATCTGGCCACACAGACCAGTCGCTTTTTATTTCCAACACAGCGCAGATCTGCCAGATGCTGACAGAATTTGAACTCGATGTCGGGTTAGTCGAAGGCAAGGTGCACCTCAAAGAGCTCCATGCTATTCCCTGGCTGGGCGATGAAATGGTCGTGGCCTGCCACCCTGCCCACCCGTTGGCACAGAGCCCGTCGCTGACATTGGCTGACCTGGAGCACAGCCACTGGATCCTGCGCGAGCCGGGCTCCGGCACCCGGGAATATTTTCTCAGCCGCCTGTCGCCGCGATTAGAGCATTGGCACCAGGCCTTTGAGCTGAACAATACCGAAGCCATCATTAACTGTGCCGCAGCCGGACTGGGCATTACCTGCCTATCTCGCCGGGCCGTGTCTCACGCCGTAAAAGATCAGCGCCTGGTGATTCTCGACCTGCCACTGGATATGCAGCGCCAGTACTGGCTGCTCTACCACCGGGAAAAATACCAAAGCCCGCTGCTGAAACTGTTTCTGGCGTTTTGTCAGCGCTGGCCAGACAAAGTATCAGACCCGGTTATCACCTGAGCTAAACGCAATCACTTGGCTGATCTGGCACAGCGGTCGGCCTGATTCTTGCTGCCAGGCGGTAAAAGCCTCCTGAGCCGCGGTCAGCGATTTACGGGTATCGCGGCCACCATCAATGACCCCTGTCTGGCGCAGGTATGCCTCAACATCCTGACTGATGATAAAAGTGTCTTTCCCCATGATCCGCAGCGTGTACGGGCCGGTATTGCCGCCGAGCCGCTGACCATGCTTTTTGAGGTATTGCCACAGGCTCACAATGTCACTGGCTGGCCAGTCCGCCACCATGGCCGCAAAAGAGCCATGCTCCGTCGCCGCGTCGTGGATCATATGGGCATTGGCCGGAATGGTCATAACCTTCCCCAAATGGCGAATAATGGCCGGGTCTGTGGCTTTTCGCTCCCACATATCCGTCGGCATCAGCAGCATTTTCTCGATATCGAAGCCAAAGAAAACCTCTTCAAAGTTCGGCCATTTGCTGCGTACCACTTTCCAGCTCATGCCTGACTGGAACACCTTTTGCGAAAAAGCAGATAACCAGCGGTCATCGCTGATTTGCTTAAGTTGTTCATTTGTCAGGGGAGTTGTCAGCAAACTCTCCAGCGCCGCATCCCCGCCTTTTCGCTCTGCCGCCCTGGCATAGATCTGGGCAAATTTTTCTCTCGCCATCACATTCACACGCTTATCACTGGACAATGCCTACCATGCTACTGTATAAACAGCCAGTAAATCAATTTCGGAGAGGGTGACCATGGCTGTTATCGTCAAATATGTGGTTGAGCGCAACGGAGAAGAAAAGATGACTTTCACCTCTAAGTCCGAAGCCGACGCATACGACAAGATGCTGGATATGGCTGACGATATGTTTGCTTTACTGGGTGAAAGCGAGCTGTTCGAAGATGAAGCCAAACAGGAAGAACTATCACTGTTCCTAGCGCAGAAACGCGAAGAAGTGCTGGTTGCACTGGGGGCGAAAAAGAAACCCGCTCCAAAAAAGAAAGCCACTAAACCGGAAATCGTTGCTGATGCCGATTCCGACCAGGAAGATGCTGACGAAGCGGCTTAAGCTAGCTGCATAATTTCTGTTTTCACAGGCGCATTTTCGAATAAACCTCCTTCCTGGAGGTTTTTTTATGCAAGTTCATTCCCCGTTCCACCCGGCAACTGACTCTCCACCCCGGCTACCGGCAAATATTTGGTCATTTTTACCCGAATCTTCGGTTAGGTCTTCAATATCGTGACAAGTGTCATTATGATGGGTTTTATGCATTTTCTTATTGAGCCCCAGTAGCGGGAACCTGACGGTACTGCCGGACCGGGCTCAATCATTTTACATGGAGAACGATCAATCATGGCCAGCTTTGCACTCGCCCTAGGTACTGCGACCAAAAACCGCGATAACAAAATCATCGAAGCTTTCTTCCCAACCCCAATTCTGAATCCGGCTGATGCGCTGGTCAGCGCAATTGCAGCGGTCGTTGAGTACAAAGAAGGTAATCAGGCCATTGAAGTCACAGCGGCCCAATGTACGGATCTTGCGGCTGCATTTGCAGCGGCTGGGGAAGCAGCCAGCGCTCAGTTCGCGACGAAAGCGGCTGAGTCTGCGCAGCCTCTGGTACTGGTGGTACTGGCAAGCGATGAAGCGCCAGCCTCGGTAGCCGAAGGTTTCCTGAAACTTCAACTGATCTCTCATCGTCTGGTTCTGCCACACGGACTGGTACTGGACGGTATTTTTGGTCTACTGCACAACATCGCCTGGACAAACCAGGGGCCAATCGATCTGCCAGAGCTGGCTGACCGCCAAATGGAAGCACGCCTGAACGGTGAAGTGCTGACGGTTGACTGTGTCGACAAGTTCCCGAAAATGGTTGATTACGTGGTTCCAGCGGGCGTGCGTATCGCTGATACGTCTCGCGTACGTCTGGGTGCACACGTGGGTGAAGGCACGACCGTGATGCATGAAGGTTTTATCAACTTCAACGCAGGTACCACCGGCGTGAGCATGGTTGAAGGCCGTATTTCTGCTGGTGTGGTTGTCGGCAATGGCTCTGATATCGGCGGTGGTGCGTCTATTATGGGTACGCTGTCCGGTGGCGGCAAAGTCGTTGTATCTATCGGTGAAAACAGCCTGCTGGGTGCAAATGCCGGTCTGGGCTTCCCGCTGGGTGACCGTTGTACCATCGAATCAGGTCTGTACGTGACCGCAGGTTCAAAAGTGCGCATGCTGGATGCCAGCGGCCAGGAAGTAGAAGTCGTGAAAGCACGTGATCTGGCCGGTAAGCCGGATCTGCTTTTCCGCCGCAATTCTGTTACAGGCCAGATTGAGTGCCTGACCAACAAAACGGCGGTTGAGCTGAACAGCGAGCTGCACAGCAATAACTGATTGTGCTCCCTGTGAAATAGCCAAAAGGCTGCCATTCAGGCAGCCTTTTTTCTTTCCCGCTTGCTGGGGAATTGTTGTCAGCAAGCCGATATCCAAAACAAAAACAGCAGACGCTAGTAACCCCGCTCAACCAGTCCGTAACTGCTGCTGGATTTACCTTCCCGGCAATCGTTGGGGTAACCGGGATTGATCACCGTATCTACCGTGTGTTT
Organism: Photobacterium sp. GSS17; assembly: GCF_028621875.1. Lineage (NCBI taxonomy): Bacteria > Pseudomonadati > Pseudomonadota > Gammaproteobacteria > Vibrionales > Vibrionaceae > Photobacterium > Photobacterium sp. GSS17. Next base: position 2,974,586 of record NZ_CP117517.1, read on the forward strand.
TTCGCTACAATATTCGAATCGACCTTTGAGGTAACCGGCCCGGTAAGCTTCATAATCCGTTTCACTGAGCGCACCACGCCGGGTGAGTTCTTTTTCATCCCACTCACGGTAGCCTTGCTCACCATGATAGCTGCCGAGCTTGTCCCATTGCCTGTCGTGCGCCAGGTTTTCTTCATAAGGACTCGTACAGGCCGCACAGGCTGCAATCAGTAATCCACAGATTAAAGAGCGCCAGTTACATTCCCACATGTTCGCTTCTCCGGTAAACCCACTGATTCTAAGTATGGTTTATCCGTTAAGGGTCGCCACTGCCTGACGACCACTTTCCGTCTGCGTCCCAAAAAATGCCAGCCCGAATCCGATCCCGGCTCCCAACAGCATCACGCCACCCAGTTGCCACGGCTGACTGATTCCGATTTTCAGCAAAGTGTTACTGAACAATGAAGCAAACACCATCTGGCAAGCTCCAGACAAAGCAGACACAGTGCCGGCTTTGTCACCATATGGCACAAGCAACAAAGACTGAGCACACGGAAATGCGATCCCGTTGGCCATGGCCAGTACAAAGTTACCACCGATCATCCACGCTGGTTCTACCGGCGAAAAAATATAAATCATTCCTGCCAGCAGGTGCAGCCAAGGGGCGATCAGCAACATACGTCGGGTGCCAATTTTTGGGCGTATCCGCTGGCAGAGCAGCCCGCCACACATCAGGCCGAACGCCGGAATCATCGCCCAGAGCGCATACTTTTCCGATGTCATCCCAATTTGTACCTGCATGATGAAAGGCATCAGGGAGATGGACAAAACCACCAGTGAGAAATTCACCCAACCCACACCGGCAAACGAGAGAAAATGGCTGGATCGCGCAAGCGACGAATAGTCCTTCATCAGTGTTATCACTGACGGCGCACGGCAAGTCACTGATAAACTTTCCGGGAAATTAACGCACAAAACCAGCCAGATCACAGCGATATAGCCCAGCAGCAGTATAAAGACAGCCAGCCAACCGGCATAGTGATTGACCATTCCGCCAATGACCGGTGCAACAATTGGCGTCAGTGCCGCGACAATCGCCAGCCAGGTCATGGCCCGCACCAGGTTATGACTCTGATAACTGTCACGGATTGTCGCCCTGGCCATGACAGCCACACTTCCGGCTCCCATCCCCTGAATCACCCGTCCGGCCAGTAACCAGGAGAAGGATTCAGCATGCAGAATCGCCAGCGACAAGCCAAACAGCGCAATCAATAGACCAGAAAGCAGTACCGGCCGCCGCCCAAACACATCAGACAGTGGTCCGTACACGAGTTGCGAAGTGCCAAATCCTAACAGGTAGCCGGAAACCAGAAGTTGTACCTGTTCAGTCGATAAAGAAAGATCCTGTGCGATCCATGGCAGAGACGGGAAGATAAGACCCAGGCTCAGCTGACCGATACTTACGATCATGCACGCCAGTAAAAGAGGTTTCCATTGAAATGCTGCCATTGTTTCTCCTACGCCTCCGCATCAATGCCTTATTATGCACTGGATGTGAAGAGACAATAAGCAGCATTAGCTTCAGAGATTCTTTCCATTTGGGAAATAAAGTTTGAATTACTTCGAGATGGTGTAAGTAAACGGATTCGCAAATGAAAATTTGCTGCCCTGCGTTTTCACTTTGCCTTGCTTCATCGCAACCAGAACCTCTTTCTGTACCCGGATGAGCGAAAAGAAACGAATCACAATAAACACCATAAAAATCGGCATCATGAACTGTGCTATCGATGCTGACTGTAAGACAAAATCATTAACCAGCCAGAATGCCAGCATCAACAACATCAAATACAGTGAATGAGGTTTCAGCGTGATCGCAATCTCGCGCTCAGTTTCAGTTCGTTCAAAAAAGAATTTCATCAGCATTCTCAACAGTTTTCAGATGCTGCCTACCCTCTCACAGCCAGCAGTCTCACTCAAGCTTCAATCACTGCTTAATCTCAAAGAGTTGTAAATGGGTGTGACGAACACAATGTTTCTAAGCAGGGAAGCATCTCTGATTAAGACGGCTCCAATGACCATAGAGTAGCGGCATGGCTAGCGTATCTACAGAATCCACTTGGCCTGAGGTCAAACAGAAAAGCTTTAAACGAGCAAAAACCGGCTGTTTTCAATTTAGGAGTCAGATAAGTGGCGGAGCTACCGGGCTGTCGATCCACGGGACACATTCGACCGCAGGGCGAACACATTGTATTTAAACGTAAAAAAGCCCAGTCTTTCGACTGGGATTCTTAAAGAGTAGCGGAGCGGACGGGAATCGATGGTCCGGCATTCCGGCCCGCGAAAAAGTGCTACGCACTTTCGGGAGTGTAAAATGTAAAAAAGCCCAGTCTTTCGACTGGGCTTATTAAAGAGTGGCGGAGCGGACGGGAATCGATGGTCCGGCATTCCGGCCCGCGAAAAAGTGCGTAGCACTTTCGGGAGCGTAAAATGTAAAAAAGCCCAGTCTTTCGACTGGGCTTATTGAAGAGTGGCGGAGCGGACGGGAATCGATGGTCCGGCATTCCGGCTCGCGAAAAAGTGCATAGCACTTTCGGGAGCGTAAAATGTAAAAAAGCCCAGTCTTTCGACTGGGCTTATTGAAGAGTGGCGGAGCGGACGGGACTCGAACCCGCGACCCCCGGCGTGACAGGCCGGTATTCTAACCAACTGAACTACCGCTCCACTCAGGATTAACGTTTGTTCAGAACGCTAACCTAAATTGGGTGCCTGGCGATGTCCTACTCTCACATGGGGAGGCCCCACACTACCATCGGCGCTGCTGCGTTTCACGTCTGAGTTCGGCATGGGATCAGGTGGGTCCACAGCGCTATGGTCGCCAGGCAAATTCTTTGATTCACCGCCCGCAGGCCGTAAATCACAATCTTGGAAAAAACTGACTAAAGTTCAAGCACACCATTCAAGTGCTCGTGGAGTCCGTAAAACCCCTTGGGTGTTGTATGGTTAAGCCGCACGGGCAATTAGTACAGGTTAGCTCAACGCCTCACAGCGCTTACACACCCTGCCTATCAACGTTCTAGTCTCGAACAACCCTTCAGAGAGCTTAAAGCTCTGGGGATGACTCATCTTGAGGCTCGCTTCCCGCTTAGATGCTTTCAGCGGTTATCGATTCCGAACTTAGCTACCGGGCAATGCGTCTGGCGACACAACCCGAACACCAGAGGTTCGTCCACTCCGGTCCTCTCGTACTAGGAGCAGCCCCTCTCAATCATCCAACGCCCACGGCAGATAGGGACCGAACTGTCTCACGACGTTCTAAACCCAGCTCGCGTACCACTTTAAATGGCGAACAGCCATACCCTTGGGACCGACTTCAGCCCCAGGATGTGATGAGCCGACATCGAGGTGCCAAACACCGCCGTCGATATGAACTCTTGGGCGGTATCAGCCTGTTATCCCCGGAGTACCTTTTATCCGTTGAGCGATGGCCCTTCCATTCAGAACCACCGGATCACTATGACCTGCTTTCGCACCTGCTCGAACCGTCATTCTCGCAGTCAAGCGGGCTTATGCCATTGCACTAACCTCACGATGTCCGACCGTGATTAGCCCACCTTCGTGCTCCTCCGTTACGCTTTGGGAGGAGACCGCCCCAGTCAAACTACCCACCAGGCACTGTCCGCACCCCCGATAAGGGGGCGACGTTAGAACATCAACACTACAAGGGTGGTATTTCAAGGACGGCTCCACAGATACTGGCGTACCTGCTTCGAAGCCTCCCACCTATCCTACACATGTAGGGTCAATGTTCAGTGCCAAGCTGTAGTAAAGGTTCACGGGGTCTTTCCGTCTAGCCGCGGGTACGCAGCATCTTCACTGCGATTTCAATTTCACTGAGTCTCGGGTGGAGACAGCGTGGCCATCATTACGCCATTCGTGCAGGTCGGAACTTACCCGACAAGGAATTTCGCTACCTTAGGACCGTTATAGTTACGGCCGCCGTTTACCGGGGCTTCGATCAAGAGCTTCTCCCTAAGGATAACCCCATCAATTAACCTTCCGGCACCGGGCAGGCGTCACACCGTATACGTCATCTTTCGATTTTGCACAGTGCTGTGTTTTTAATAAACAGTTGCAGCCACCTGGTATCTGCGACTGCCAGCAGCTCCAAGAGCAAGTCTCTTCACCGCCGGCAGCGTACCTTCTCCCGAAGTTACGGTACCATTTTGCCTAGTTCCTTCACCCGAGTTCTCTCAAGCGCCTTGGTATTCTCTACCCGACCACCTGTGTCGGTTTGGGGTACGATTTCTTGCTATCTGAAGCTTAGAGGCTTTTCCCGGAAGCATGGCATCAATGACTTCAGCACCGTGGTGCCTCGACATCGGGTCTCAGCCTTGAGATGGTCCGGATTTGCCTAAACCATCAGCCTACACCCTTGAACCTGGACAACCGTCGCCAGGCCCACCTAGCCTTCTCCGTCCCCCCATCGCAATAGCAAGAAGTACGGGAATATTAACCCGTTTCCCATCGACTACGCCTTTCGGCCTCGCCTTAGGGGTCGACTCACCCTGCCCCGATTAACGTTGGACAGGAACCCTTGGTCTTCCGGCGAGGAGGTTTTTCACCCCCTTTATCGTTACTCATGTCAGCATTCGCACTTCTGATACCTCCAGCGCCCCTTACAGGACACCTTCAGCGGCTTACAGAACGCTCCCCTACCCAATACGCTAATGCGCATTGCCGCAGCTTCGGTGTATCGCTTAGCCCCGTTAAATCTTCCGCGCAGGCCGACTCGACCAGTGAGCTATTACGCTTTCTTTAAATGATGGCTGCTTCTAAGCCAACATCCTGGCTGTCTGAGCCTTCCCACATCGTTTCCCACTTAGCGATAACTTTGGGACCTTAGCTGGCGGTCTGGGTTGTTTCCCTCTCCACGACGGACGTTAGCACCCGCCGTGTGTCTCCCGGATAGTACTTACTGGTATTCGGAGTTTGCAAAGGGTTGGTAAGTCGGGATGACCCCCTAGCCTTAACAGTGCTCTACCCCCAGTAGTATTCGTCCGAGGCGCTACCTAAATAGCTTTCGGGGAGAACCAGCTATCTCCGAGTTTGATTGGCCTTTCACCCCTAGCCACAAGTCATCCGCTAATTTTTCAACATTAGTCGGTTCGGTCCTCCAGTGCGTGTTACCGCACCTTCAACCTGCCCATGGCTAGATCACTCGGTTTCGGGTCTAATCCCAGCAACTGCACGCCCAGTTAAGACTCGGTTTCCCTACGGCTCCCCTATACGGTTAACCTTGCTACTGAAATTAAGTCGCTGACCCATTATACAAAAGGTACGCAGTCACAGGACAAAGCCTGCTCCTACTGCTTGTACGTACACGGTTTCAGGTTCTATTTCACTCCCCTCACAGGGGTTCTTTTCGCCTTTCCCTCACGGTACTGGTTCACTATCGGTCAGTCAGGAGTATTTAGCCTTGGAGGATGGTCCCCCCATCTTCAGACAAGATAACACGTGTCCCGTCCTACTCGTTTTCACGCCAAATGTGTTGTCGGCTACGGGGCTGTCACCCTGTATCGCTGAGCTTTCCAGCTCATTCGCCTGACACCTAAAGCGCTTAAGGGCTAATCCGGTTTCGCTCGCCGCTACTGCCGGAATCTCGGTTGATTTCTCTTCCTCGGGGTACTTAGATGTTTCAGTTCCCCCGGTTCGCCTCATCAAGCTATGTATTCACTTGATGATAACTGCTTATGCAGCTGGGTTTCCCCATTCGGAAATCGTAGACTCAAGTGGCTCTTACTGCCTCATCTACGCTTATCGCAAGTTAGTACGTCCTTCATCGCCTCTGACTGCCCAGGCATCCACCGTGTACGCTTAGTCACTTAACCATACAACCCCAAGAGGTTTCGTATGGCAAACAACCAAGGTTTCCATCTGAGTTAAGATGGTTAGTTTGTTTTGCCGGACTCTTCTTACACAAGACACTTGAATGTGTATTGCTTGAGAACTCGTTTCTCTTTCGAGAAACAATAATTTCGATTCGTATGAATCGAATTACTAGTCAGCTTTCCAGATTGTTAAAGAGCATGTGTTTGCCTTTCGGCAGCCACTTTCTAATCACACTCACAAGTGCAGTTAGAAAGTGGCGTCCCATAGGGGAGTCGAACCCCTGTTACCGCCGTGAAAGGGCGGTGTCCTAGGCCTCTAGACGAATGGGACACATCTGTCTTTTACATTTCGACCAAGCAATCTGTGTGGACACTACGCAAAGCGCAGTCTTTAGGTAAGGAGGTGATCCAGCCCCAGGTTCCCCTAGGGCTACCTTGTTACGACTTCACCCCAGTCATGAACCACACCGTGGTAAACGCCCTCCCGAAGGTTAAGCTATCTACTTCTGGTGCAGCCCACTCCCATGGTGTGACGGGCGGTGTGTACAAGGCCCGGGAACGTATTCACCGTGGCATTCTGATCCACGATTACTAGCGATTCCGACTTCATGGAGTCGAGTTGCAGACTCCAATCCGGACTACGACATACTTTGTGGGATTCGCTCCACCTCGCGGTCTTGCTGCCCTCTGTATATGCCATTGTAGCACGTGTGTAGCCCTACTCGTAAGGGCCATGATGACTTGACGTCGTCCCCACCTTCCTCCGGTTTATCACCGGCAGTCTCCCTGGAGTTCCCACCCGAAGTGCTGGCAAACAAGGATAAGGGTTGCGCTCGTTGCGGGACTTAACCCAACATTTCACAACACGAGCTGACGACAGCCATGCAGCACCTGTCTCAGAGTTCCCGAAGGCACCAAAGCATCTCTGCTAAGTTCTCTGGATGTCAAGAGTAGGTAAGGTTCTTCGCGTTGCATCGAATTAAACCACATGCTCCACCGCTTGTGCGGGCCCCCGTCAATTCATTTGAGTTTTAATCTTGCGACCGTACTCCCCAGGCGGTCTACTTAACGCGTTAGCTCCGAAAGCCAGTGTTCAAGACACCAACCTCCAAGTAGACATCGTTTACGGCGTGGACTACCAGGGTATCTAATCCTGTTTGCTCCCCACGCTTTCGCATCTGAGCGTCAGTCTTTGTCCAGGGGGCCGCCTTCGCCACCGGTATTCCTTCAGATCTCTACGCATTTCACCGCTACACCTGAAATTCTACCCCCCTCTACAAGACTCTAGCCTGCCAGTTCCAAATGCGATTCCGAGGTTGAGCCCCGGGCTTTCACATCTGGCTTAACAAGCCGCCTGCATGCGCTTTACGCCCAGTAATTCCGATTAACGCTCGCACCCTCCGTATTACCGCGGCTGCTGGCACGGAGTTAGCCGGTGCTTCTTCTGCAGCTAACGTCAAACAATACCGCTATTAACGATACCGCCTTCCTCACTGCTGAAAGTGCTTTACAACCCGAAGGCCTTCTTCACACACGCGGCATGGCTGCATCAGGGTTTCCCCCATTGTGCAATATTCCCCACTGCTGCCTCCCGTAGGAGTCTGGACCGTGTCTCAGTTCCAGTGTGGCTGATCATCCTCTCAGACCAGCTAGGGATCGTCGCCTAGGTGAGCCGTTACCCCACCTACTAGCTAATCCCACCTGGGCCAATCTTAGCGCGAGAGGCCCGAAGGTCCCCCTCTTTGCTCCGTAGAGATTATGCGGTATTAGCCATCGTTTCCAATGGTTATCCCCCACACTAAGGCATGTTCCCAGGCATTACTCACCCGTCCGCCGCTCGCCGCCCAACAAATCCCCCGAAGGGTCAATGTTGTCGCTGCCGCTCGACTTGCATGTGTTAGGCCTGCCGCCAGCGTTCAATCTGAGCCATGATCAAACTCTTCAATTAAAGTTTTGGCTCGATGAATACTGAATTAAATTGACTGTGCCAAAATAACCGAAGTCATTTTGAATTGGTCACTCAGTTCATCGATAAATCTTTTTGACTATCAGTTCACGAGTGCCCACACAGATTGCATGGTCAAATTGTTAAAGAACTTTTCTTTCACGTCGCTGGCTTATTTCGCCGCGCTCCGTGTCAGTGAGGCGGCATTATAGAGACCTGGCTCAGCATCGCAATAGGCAAAATGCATTATTTTCATAAAACCGATCCAACTGAATATTATTTCGCCAAAAACACCCAGTAACGGTCATTTATTCCACCCAACATTCTTATCTTTTGTGTCTCATGAGCAATAGAAGCCGATAAGGCAAATAATCTTTCGCAGAAAAATAAAGGGATTCACCTTATCTCCCATCATTTCTCTCCTGTGATTATCCTGAGAGATCAAAACCGCAGCCGAAAAGCGATAAGGGTGAGGCAAAACGTAGTGTCACAATTGAGAAAAAAAACGCCGCTCTTGAAAAGAGCGGCGTGATGTTGCCATTACCTGTTAGTGTATATAGCTAGCGTTAGACACTGACGGCGAAGGTTGTCGCATTCCCGCAACCTTATTGGTGCGCCGAAATCTTGCCGTCTACCGCTTCCAGGATGATCGGTTTACCCGGTACAAACTTCCCAGAGAGGATATCCTGCGCCAGAGGGTTCTCCACATACTGCTGGATAGCCCGTTTCAGCGGACGCGCCCCATAGACAGGATCAAACCCAGCTTCGGCAATCAGCTCTAGCGCGCTGTCTTTCATATCTAACTGGTAGTCACGCTCTTCCAGACGTTTCACCAAACGAGTAACCTGAATCGAAGCAATGTTCTTAATGTGCTCCTCACCCAAAGGATGGAAGACCACTGTCTCGTCCACCCGGTTGATGAACTCCGGACGGAAGTGATGAGTGACAACTTCCATTACCGTTTGCTTCATACCTTCGTAATCCAGTTCACCAAAGTGCTCCTGAATACGATCGGATCCGAGGTTCGAGGTCATAATAACGACGGTGTTACGGAAATCGACCGTTCTGCCCTGCCCATCCGTCAAACGGCCATCATCCAGTACCTGCAGCAGAATATTGAAGACATCCGGGTGGGCTTTTTCCACCTCATCCAACAAGATCACTGAATAAGGTTTACGGCGAACCGCTTCGGTCAGGTAACCCCCTTCTTCATAACCGACATAACCAGGAGGCGCACCCACCAGTCTAGCCACAGAGTGTTTCTCCATGAACTCTGACATATCGATACGTACCATGGCATCGTCACTGTCGAACATGAAATGCGCCAGCGCTTTGCACAACTCGGTCTTACCAACCCCGGTCGGCCCGAGGAAGAGGAAAGACCCAATCGGACGATGAGGATCAGACAAACCGGCACGACTACGACGAATCGCATTGGATACTGCATCCACCGCTTCATTCTGACCAATCACTCGTTTATGCAATGCTTCTTCCATACGAAGCAGCTTATCACGCTCACCTTCCAGCATTTTTGCCACCGGAATACCGGTCTGACGCGACAGCACTTCTGCAATTTCAGCATCAGTGACTTTGTTCTTCAGCAGTGTCATTTCCTGCATTTCAGCCTGCGCTGCAAGATCCAGCTGTTTTTCTAATTCAGGGATCTTGCCGTATTGCAGTTCCGACATCCGGTTAAGGTCACCAGCCCGGCGGGCAATTTCCATGTCGGTACGTGCCTGCTCCAATTCCGCTTTAATATGCTGCGTACCGGACAGTGCCGCTTTTTCTGCATTCCAGACTTCTTCCAGCTCAGCATATTCACGCTCTTTGCTGTCGAGTTCTTCAAGCAGATCACTCAGGCGCTTTTTACTGGCTTCATCACTTTCTTTAGCAATGGCTTGCTGCTCAATCTTGAGCTGAATAATTCGGCGCTCCAGGCGATCCAGCGATTCCGGCTTGGAATCGATCTGCATCCGGATACTGGATGCCGCTTCATCAATCAAGTCAATTGCTTTGTCGGGCAGCTGGCGATCGGACACGTAGCGGTGTGACAAACTGGCAGCCGCCACAATGGCCGGGTCAGTAATTTCGACATGGTGGTGCAGCTCGTAACGCTCTTTCAGACCACGCAGAATTGCCACGGTATCTTCCACGCTCGGCTCATCCACCAGCACTTTCTGGAAACGACGCTCCAGAGCGGCATCTTTTTCAATGTACTGACGGTATTCGTCCAGGGTTGTCGCACCGACACAGTGCAGCTCACCCCGAGCCAGCGCCGGTTTAAGCATGTTACCGGCGTCCATGGCACCTTCACCTTTACCGGCACCCACCATGGTGTGCAGCTCATCAATAAACAGAATGACGCTGCCTTCTTCCTGCGCCAGTTCATTGAGTACCGCTTTCAACCGCTCTTCAAATTCACCACGGTATTTTGCCCCGGCAATCAGTGCGCCCATATCCAGTGACAGAACACGTTTGTTGCGCAGTCCTTCCGGTACTTCACCATTGATAATTCGCTGCGCCAGCCCCTCAACAATGGCCGTTTTCCCCACCCCGGGCTCACCAATCAACACCGGGTTATTTTTAGTACGACGCTGCAGTACCTGAATAGTACGGCGAATTTCATCGTCACGACCGATAACCGGGTCCAGCTTGCCCTGCTCGGCACGCTCCGTCAGGTTAATGGTGTATTTTTCCAGTGCCTGGCGGTTCTCTTCGGCATTTTGATCATCCACATTCTGGCCGCCGCGCACTTTCTCAATCGCTTTTTCAATTTTGTCAGCCGTCATGCCCATATCTTTGAGCAATTTCCCGAGCGGCCCCTTGTCGTCCACCGCCGCCAGAATAAACAGCTCAGACGAGATAAATTTGTCTTTTCGTTTCTGCGCCAGCTTATCGCACATGTTCAGCAGCACGCCAAGGCCATGTGAAAGCTGGACGTCTCCGCCGATACCACTGACTTTCGGCAAACGATCTAATTGTTCAGCCAGTCCTGAACGCAACTGGGCCACATCCACATTCAATAATGTCAGGAGCGGCCGGATTGTGCTGCCATCCTGATTCAGCAGCGCCGTCATTAAATGAACCGGCTCGATATACTGATGGTCTCGTCCTAATGCTAGCGATTGCGCATCAGAGATAGCCATCTGGAATTTGCTAGTAAAACGGTCAAGACGCATAAGTCCTCCTAATCATCTCTCAGGTTCAGATATGGTGGTTAATCGAGAAATTTTCAACCAATGACAGTCACTGAACTCTGCTTTTTGCCACCGGTAGCGGTGGCCCGCCCATTGGTACCCCCAGCCTGGTTTAATGCACTAGCCCACTGTCATCGCCGCTTTTTGCCTTGATGAGCACGGTGCATTAGCCCTTTAAACAGTGTGATTTTAGTCGGTTTTTCCTGTCGCATTTTTCTGCGGGCTCACGTATTCAGGCGAAACGATTCACAGGACGTGTCCGTTGTAATCGGCCTGTACAGCTGTTGAATGGACAATATGGGGCACCACACATCCTTTTCAGCAAGTTCAGCAGGCACACATGAAGATCAATTGGAGAGGCGCTATCACAGCCTGGTTTATGGTAAGCACGTCATTGATGGTCAGTCACTCAGCATTTGCCGCCGGTTGTCCGTCGAAAGATTTCACGACCCAGGCCACCCTGATTTTTGTTGACCATATGACAGCAGAACATCCCGCGGGAACACAGTTGAAACACCGGGTCAGCCAATTAAAGGCAATCATGTCCCATCCGGCCTTTGAAGAAACCAGCACGATCAAAGCAACATTGTCCCGCTACCGGGCAGACGCGGAGGAGGAAAGAGAAAACCTGGTAATTACCCTGCAAGCCCGTTTTTCGGGCGGCTACGATGCCGTGACTTTGCTATTTCAGGAAAAGGAACATGACTCTCTCGACATCACGCAATGCCTTTAAGCCTTGCTGACGCTCAATATTGATTAAGCAAATTGCAGATGCTATGCAACGGAAATGAAACAGAGCCCGACGGGATTAGCCGTCGGGCTCTGTGTAGAAAAGGAAAAATGGCCAGGTTCGGATGCTGTAATGCTTATCCGCTCCGAGCCAGTTCAACCTGCTTTCAGGCGCATCGGGAGCGAAGCTATCAGGATTCGATCCAGATTAGCGTCGCCTGACGTCCGGTGATGCCGTCGCGCCGGTACGAGTAAAAACGAGCCGGGTCGCTAAATGTGCACAAATCGCCACCGAAGACGTGTTCTACCCCCACTTGCGCCAGACGCTGGCGGGCCAGAAGGTATAAATCAGCCAGCCACTTGTCGCCATAAGGCTGAAACGCTTCGGAGGCATCAGCGTGCTGCGCCATAAACTGCTCGCGCACTTCGCCGCCGACTTCAAACGCCGACGCGCCAATGGCTGGGCCCATCCAAACCAGTATCTCCCGGCCTTTAACATGAAACTGAGCCACAGCCTCTTCCAGAATGCCATCAGCCAACCCACGCCAGCCGGCATGGACTGCGGCGACCTGACGTCCGGCACGGTCACACAACAGGACCGGCAGGCAGTCAGCTGTCATGACAGTACAGGCAATACCCGGCTGCTCGGTCATGCTGCCATCGGCATCCGGCGATGAGGCCTGTGCCGGAGACAACTCCGCTTGCGGCAGGGAAATCACGCGCGTGCTGTGAATCTGGTTCAGCCAGACCGGAGCCACATCCAGCCCCAGCTGCTGTTGCAACCAGTCCCGATTGTGCTCAACATGCTCTGATTTATCCCCGACATGCGCACCCAGATTGAGGCCAAGATAAGGCCCCTCACTGATCCCGCCACTACGGGTGGTGGAAACGGCTTTGATATTGGCCGGTGCCGGCCAGTCAGGGACAATCCACATGTCAGTAATCTTCCTCTTGGTGCGCTTCTTTATCTTTGCGCAGAATATCAATCATCGCGATCATATCAATTGGCATCGGCGCACGCCATTCCATAAGCTCACCGGTAATCGGGTGCTCCAGACGCAGCATACGCGCATGCAGCGCCTGACGATCGAACGCACGAAGTGCCATGACCAATTCATCTGACGCATTGCGTGGTGGACGCGGACGGCCACCATAGATAATGTCACCCACCAGCGGGTGATTCAGGTAGGCCATGTGCACACGAATCTGGTGCGTACGACCGGTCTCCAGACGCAGCACAATACGGGTATGCTCGCGGAAGTGCTCAGCCACACGAAAACGGGTGATCGCCGGCTTACCCAGTTCATTGACTGCCATGCAAGTACGCTTAGTCGGATGACGACCAATTGGTTTTTCAACCGTGCCGCCGCCCGTCATCTTACCAATTGCAATAGCTTCATATTCACGGGTGATCTTGCGCTTTTGCAGTGCACGAACCAGACGGGTTTGCGCCTGAATTGTCTTCGCCACCACCATCAGACCGGTCGTGTCTTTATCCAGACGGTGAACAATACCGGCCCGAGGAACCTCAGTCAGCGTCGGACAATGGTGTAGCAAGGCGTTCAGTACCGTCCCGTCCGGCGTACCGGCACCCGGGTGAACCACGAAATCGCGCGGCTTATTGATCACCAGAATGTATTCGTCTTCATAGACAATGTTCAGCGGGATGTCCTGCGCAACCCAGCGCACTTCATCTTCAATCTCCGCTTTTACCAGCAGCTCCTCACCGCCCATCATTTTGGTACGTGGCTTGGTGATCACCTCTCCGTCGACCGATACCATACCATTAAGAATCCACTCTTTAATCCGTGAGCGGGAGTAATCTGGGAATAACTCAGCGATAACCTGGTCCAGACGAAGACCTAATTGGCTATCATTTACTGTATTTGTTAACTCTATCTGCTGTGCCATAGCGAACTTTTTTAAAAAGCGTGGGACTAAACGTCAAACGCTGCGTACAATAACCGATTAGTGTCATTGTATCTGTTAACGGCTCTGACCGTAATGGATCTATCGAAATAAAATTTTAAGCAAGGAAACTAACGCCGCAATGAAACGCCTGACTCTTACGACTCTTCTTGCCGTTGCCCTGCTTTCAGGCTGTTCAAGCACGGAAGAGGTGGTCCCGGACATTCCACCGGCAGAACTGTATGCCTCCGCTCAGAAAGCGCTACAAAACGGCAGCTGGACCACCGCCATTGAGCGGCTGGAGACACTGGATTCCCGTTACCCATTTGGGGCGTATTCCGAGCAAGTACAACTGGATTTGATCTACGCGTACTATAAAAACGATGACCTGGCACTGGGTGAAGCCACTATTGACCGCTTCAATCGCCTCAATCCTGCGCATGAAAAATCAGACTGGGTGCTGTATATGCGTGGCTTGACCAGCATGGCTCAGGATCGCAGCTTTATGCACGATCTTTTCAACATCGATCGTTTCGATCGTGATCCTGAACCGGCCCGCAAAGCATTCCGTGATTTTAAACGTCTGCTGGAACGTTACCCGAACAGCCGCTATGCCAATGATGCGAAAGCTCGCATGGTGTTCCTGAAAAACCGCCTGGCGGATTACGAACTGGCTGTCGCCGACTTTTATCTGCGTCGAGAAGCCTGGGTGGCAGCGGTTAATCGCTCACAGCTGATCCAGCGTGAATATGCTGATACCCAAGCCGCGCGTAAATCGATCGCTATCATGGAAAGCGCTTATAAAGAGCTGGGATTAGCGGCACCTCTTGAACACACTCAGAAGCTGAAAACGCTCAACCCGATTTAAAGACAAGCATTAAAAAAAACAGCAGCCTTAAGGCTGCTGTTTTTTTATGTATTCTGTTGTTGTTTTGGCTCAGATGACCACTTGGTGATATTCAACCTTTTGTTAACGCTGCATAAAACAAGTGGTGAAAATTCACACTAGCCCGAAATATAAACCGAACTTGTCCCCTGAACAGCACTGGCCGCCAGTCAACACTATTCCTCCATACTGCCCTACCCATGTCAGGCTCGACAAGCACTTTCTGTGACTTTTTTTGCAACAAATAAAACCTGATCACAGAATCATTTCCATTCTTTTCTTAACAACACAAACGTGATCTGTATCACATTAATAGTTACTGGTTTTAGTAATCTGAAGTCAACCCAACGAAGGGTAGCAAAAGAAGGAAAGCTAATATGACAGTAGATATCACAGGCAAAAACCTTGAAATCACCCCTGCTATCCGTGAGCGCATTGAGTACAAATTCAAGAAGTTGGAGAAGTATCAGGTACCTTTTATCAGCAAACACGCAGTCATCAGCACCGAGCCAAACCGGCAGTTCAAAGTAGAAGCCTCTGCTGCCATTCCAGGAGGTCAACTCGTCGCCTCAGCAGAGCATGAAGACATGTACGGTGCCATTGCAGAAGTGTACCAGAAACTGGAAAGACAACTGAATAAACAAGCGCACAAGCCAACTTCTCGCCGTGCAAGTCACTGCGATAAGCCTGAGCTGGAAGAACTCGAAGAAGAAACTGAATAATACCAGAGGATTTTTAGTCAAAGCCCCGCCCAGGCGGGGCTTTGACTTTCTGCTTGACAAGCCAACACCACCTGCATAATGTGGAACCATATCAGACACAAAATATTCAATATATTCCTATGACCGTCACTCAGCTGTTTTTCTTTCGTTTCTTTTTTACCTCACTTTAGTGGAGGCAATTCGTTACGCGAAAAAACAGCAAATGACGAACAGAAAGCCTCCTTCACCGGGGGCTTTTTTGTATGGGTTGCAGACAGACAGGGAGCGACAATGACCGAGCCACAATATTCACTGGACGACATTCGACAAAATGTCACCCGTATCGACAACGAGCTTCTCAAACTTCTGGCTGAACGCCGCCAGCTCAGCCTTGAAGTGGCTAAAAGCAAAATTCAGACAGCGAAACCAGTCCGGGATCAGGAACGCGAGCAGGATTTGCTACTGCGTTTGATTGAGGTGGGTAAGTCCCACCAGCTGGATGCCCAGTACGTCACCCAGATTTTCCATACCATCATTGAAGACTCTGTACTGTTTCAACAAGCCTACCTGCAAAAACTGGCGAATCCTGACAGCCTGCAACCTGTCGCGCGGGTTTCCTTCCTAGGAGCGAAAGGGTCCTACTCCAATCTGGCCAGCCGCAGCTATTTCAGTAAGAAGCAAACCAAGCTGGTAGAAATGAGTTGTTCGACCTTCCGTGATGTCATCAGCCTGGTCGAAACCGGGCAGGCCGATTACGGCGTGCTACCTATTGAAAACACCAGCTCCGGCTCAATCAATGAAGTGTACGACTTACTGCAGCACACCAGCCTGTCGATTGTAGGGGAAATCACCCTGCCGATTGAGCACTGTCTACTGACAGCAGTGGATACCCGCCTGGAAGACATTGACACCCTGTACTCACACCCTCAACCGCATCAGCAATGCAGTGAGTACCTGCACACTATGGGCAACATTACCCAGGAGTACTGCTCCAGCACCGCGGAAGCCATGATGAAAGTGGCCGAACTGAAACTGCCGAACGTGGCCGCCATTGGCAATGCCTCCAGTGGCGAGCTGTACGGGCTGACACCACTGAAAAGCGGCATTGCCAACCAGCAAGAGAACTTCACTCGCTTTATCGTGGTTGCCCGCAAGCCCGTGGATGTTACTTCACTCATTCCGGCCAAAACCACGCTGATCATGTCCACTGCGCAACAAGCCGGTTCTTTGGTGGAATGTCTGCTGGTATTGCGTAACCTCAATATCAACATGACCAAGCTGGAATCCCGTCCGGTCATCGGCAACCCATGGGAAGAGATGTTCTATGTGGATGTCGAAGTGAACCTCAAATCGGAGGTGATGCAGCAGGCACTGGAAGAGCTGACCCGCCTGACCCGTTTCATCAAAGTGCTGGGCTGTTACCCGATCGAAAACGTCAAGCCAACTGAAGTTGAGATTGAAGGCTAAGCTGCCAACATCAGGAAGCAGAATGCGAAAACACAAAGCCCACGCATAGCGTGGGCTTTGTTTATCTAACCGTACAGCTCTTTGAGCGATACCATTATTTCCGGTGAGTAGAATCGTTCGCCTGTCTAAGTAATCCCTGGCTCTCGGTTAAAAAATGCTGGGCATAATCTCCAAACCAGCTTTCTACCTGGGCAAACGCCTGCGTAAAGGCCGCCTTATCCTGCCCCTCTAGAATCTCAATCGCTTCCCCAAAACGCTGATGGAAACGCTTGATCATCGCCAGGTTCTGCGGCGAGGACATGATAATGTCAGCGTACAGCTGGGCATCCTGCGCAAACAAACGGCCCACCATTGCCAGTTCCAGCCGGTAAATCGGCGAGCTGAGCGCCAGCAGCTGTTCCAGCTTGGGGTCTTCTTCCGCCAGATGGACACCATACACAAACGACGTAAAGTGGCGCAGCGCCTGAATCAGGGTCATGCCTTCATCATGCTCAATTGCACTGATCCGGTTCAGGCTGGCGCCCCAGATCTGCATCTGCTCCAGTAGCCACTGGTAGCTTTCCGGATGACGACCATCGCAGTAAGCAACCACTTGCTTAGCAAGGCTAGCAATATCAGGGCCGAACATCGGGTGAAGCCCCACCACCGGCCCCTTATGCACTTCCAGCATCGCCTGCAGCGGCCCGCTTTTCACTGACGTCAGATCCGCCAGAATGCAGTCCTCCGGCAGGTTATCCAGCTTGGCAATAATTTGTTCCGTCAGATTAATCGGCACCGACACCACAACCATACCGGCATCCGCCAACATTTCATCGGCACGCTCCCAATCCTGACTGCCCAGTTTACGCACCTGGTAGCCCGACAGCTCGAACAGACGGCAGAACAGCCCGCCCAGCTGACCGTATCCACCGACAACGACAATCGGGCGCAACTCAGGATTCAGGCATTTGAAACCCGAATCATTTTCGCTGGCATATGATTCACGCATGGTGCGGCGCAAGATATCTTCAATCAGATCGGGCGGTACCCCTTTACTTTCCGCTTCCTGGCGGCGGGAAGCCAGCATCGCGGCTTCCCGATCTGGCGCATAAATTGGCAGACCATGCAGACTTTTCACATGGCCCACTTCTTCGACCAGTGACAGACGGCGAGCCAGCAGCTCGACCATCTGGCGGTCAACGTCATCAATTTGATCTCGTAATTTACTCAGTTCAGCAACCATCTATGGCTCTCTGTAATCTCGGACATTATCGGACATTGCGTTGCTGCAAAAACGGCGTCAGCTCCTGATGGGCGTGACGAAGCAGTTCCTCCGTGCTGTCCCAGCTGATACATGCATCGGTGATCGATACGCCGTAAGCCATCTCATTGCGCGGCAGTTCCGCACTCTGATTCCCTTCATTCAGGTGGCTTTCCAGCATCAGACCGATAATCGATGAGTTCCCCTCCCGAATTTGATGGATCACATCTTCAGCCACCAGCGGCTGACGGCGGTAATCCTTACGGGAGTTAGCGTGGCTACAGTCTACCATCAGAGACGGTGAAAGACCTGACGCTTTCATCTCGTTTTCACACTCGTTGACCGATACTGAGTCATAGTTGGTTTGCTTACCGCCACGCAAAATAACGTGGCCATCCGGGTTGCCCTGAGTATTGAGCAACGCGACCTGACCATCCGGATTAATCCCCATGAAACGGTGGCCGGATGCGGCAGCTTGCATCGCGTTAATGGCAGTGGCAAGGCTGCCGTCTGTGCCGTTTTTAAACCCGACCGGCATCGACAGGCCACTGGCCATTTCGCGGTGAGTTTGTGATTCAGTGGTTCGCGCGCCGATTGCAGCCCAGCTGAACAAATCGCCGATGTACTGCGGGCTGATTGGATCCAGCGCCTCAGTCGCCAGCGGGATCCCCATTTCAACCAGATCAATCAGTAACTGACGGGCAATGTGCAAACCTTCTTCTACCTCAAAGGAGCCGTCAAGATGAGGGTCATTGATCAGGCCTTTCCAGCCGACAGTCGTCCGCGGCTTTTCAAAATACACCCGCATCACGATGTACAGCTGATCACTTAACTCATCAGATAAACGCTTGAGCTGCACCGCATATTCTTTGGCGGCTTCAATATCATGAATGGAACATGGGCCGCACACTACCAGCAGTCGGTGATCACGTTTGTGAATGATGTCAGCAATGGTTTGTCGTGACTGACGAACAAACTCCAGTCCGGACTGACTCACGGGTAACTTTTCGCGCAACTCCCGAGGGGTGATCAATACTGATTCATTTTCAATATGGACATTGTTCAACTGATCTTTTTGCATAAGGGCTTCCCTGTAAATTTTTTAATACGATTTAGTTTGAGGTAGAACAGGAGCTGCCCTGTTACAACCCGACAATAACAGGGTTCCATTGTGAATTTCAACACCACGTAAAGAAAAAACACCACTTGTAAATTTAAATTTACACCGTGTATTTTTTGGTACTCAGATCAAAACCCAGTTACCATAATGGCAATACCGACTTGCCGTATTACCGCGATGGAACTGATTTTCTCCCTGTTACAACAACTCAGTGTTTACCTGGTGTTGGCTTACCTTCTTAGTAAGACACCGCTGTTCATGCCGCTTACCTCTATATCTGGCCGGCTGTCACAGCGCTTTACCTGTTATATTTTGTTCTCCCTCTTCTGTATTTTAGGCACTTACTTTGGTCTTCACATAAATGATGCCATTGCCAATACCCGCGCCATCGGTGCCGTGATGGGTGGCTTGATGGGCGGCCCGGTGGTCGGGCTGGCGGTGGGGCTGACCGGTGGGCTGCACCGTTACTCGCTTGGCGGCTTTACCGATCTGGCCTGTGCGATCTCCACCACGGCAGAAGGACTGATTGGCGGCCTGATGCACAGCTACTTTGTCCGTCGGGGACAGGCGGATCAGATTTTCCGGCCGATCGTGGTGTTTAGCATTACTCTGGTCGCCGAAGTGATCCAGATGCTGATCATCCTGGCCGTCGCCGAACCTTACGATAAAGCCCTGCAACTGGTGAGTGCGATCGCGCTGCCGATGGTCATTGCCAACTCGGTGGGCGCGGCGTTCTTTATGAGCATTATTCAGGATCGAAAAACCATTTATGAAAAGTATTCAGCCGCCTTTTCAAGCCGGGCCCTGAAAATTGCCCAGCGTTCGGTGGGAATCCTGAGCCAGGGGTTCGATGAGGAAAGCACCCGGAAGATTGCTGAAATCGTTTATGAAGAAACCGGCGTCGGAGCCGTTGCCATTACTGACCGGGATAAAATTCTGGCGTTCATCGGTATCGGGGATGATCACCACCTGCCTGGCACCCCGATCTCATCCGGCTATACCCGCCGGGCAATTGATAACTGCGAGCTGGTTTATGCCGACGGGTACGACATCCCCTACAGCTGCTCCCTGCATGATAAGTGTAAGCTGGGCTCGGCCCTAGTGATCCCGCTGGTTGGCGGGAATCAGGAAGTCCTGGGCACCATCAAATTGTACGAACCCAAGCGCAAGCTGTTTTCGACCGTGAACCTGACACTAGGGGAAGGGATCGCCAAGCTGCTGTCCAACCAGATTCTGACCGGTCGTTTCAACCAGCAGCAAAACCTGCTGACTCAAGCGGAGTTAAGGTTGCTGCAGGCTCAGGTGAACCCGCACTTTTTGTTTAACGCCCTCAATACCATCAACTCAGTGGTGCGCAGGGACCCAG
Organism: Photobacterium sp. GSS17; assembly: GCF_028621875.1. Taxonomy (NCBI): domain Bacteria; kingdom Pseudomonadati; phylum Pseudomonadota; class Gammaproteobacteria; order Vibrionales; family Vibrionaceae; genus Photobacterium; species Photobacterium sp. GSS17. Next base: position 2,995,012 of record NZ_CP117517.1, read on the forward strand.
ACAAAGCCCGCCAACTGATTCAGCATCTGTCGCAGTTTTTCCGCCGCAACCTGAAGCAAAATATCGAAACCGTGACACTTAAGGAAGAGCTGGAACACGTCCATTCCTACCTGGAAATCGAGCTGGCGCGCTTTTCCGATCGGCTCAGTGTCGATGTCGATGTCGAACCTGAGCTGTTGAAATTACAGGTTCCAACCTTCACCCTGCAACCACTGGTGGAAAATGCGATCAAGCACGGCACCTCGTCCCTGCTCGAAAATGGTAAAATCACCATCAAAGGCCGGGTTGCCCATCGTCAGGTCATTCTGGAAGTGGAAGACAATGCCGGCAATTATGCGCCGATCGGCGAGGAAACCGGTCTCGGGATGAAAATTGTCGATAAACGACTGAAAAATATGTTCGGCAGTCAGTACGGCCTGACCATGACCTCTGAGCCACAACAATGGACCAGGGCAACCATCAGAATGCCCTTTGAGACTCAGAAATACAGTAAAAATAACGGAGAACACGCCGCATGATAAAGGCGCTCGTGATTGATGATGAACGCTACGCCCGTGAAGAATTAGTCGACCTGCTGGAAGAAACGGGTCAGGTTGAAGTCATCGGCGAATGCAGCAATGCCATTGAAGGCCTGAAGAAAATCAACAGTCTGAAACCGGATGTGATTTTCCTGGATATCCAGATGCCACAGATTACCGGCATCGAGCTGCTCAGCATGCTGGATCCTGAAACCATGCCCAAAGTGGTGTTCGTAACAGCCTATGATGAATACGCCCTGAAGGCATTTGAGGACAATGCGTTTGACTACCTGCTCAAACCTGTGGAAACCGTGCGCCTGAACAAAACCATCAAACGCCTGAGCCGCGAGTGCCAACCTGCCGACTATTCACCGCTGGTCAACGAAATGCTGGAGCTGATCCCCTGCAGTGGCCACAACAGGATTCTGCTGCTCAGCCCGGCGGAAATTGAAACGGCATTTTCTGACCTGAGCGGAGTACACGTGGTAACCAAAGACACCAAAGCCACCACCCAACTCACCCTCAAGACCCTGGAGGAAAAGACACCGCTGATTCGCTGTCATCGCCAGTACCTGATCCACCCACAGGCCATACGGGAAATCAAGCTGCTGGAAAACGGCCTGGCCGAAATCACCACGCTGAATCACTACCAGGTGCCAGTCAGTCGCCGGTATCTGAAAGAGCTCAAGGACCGCTTTGGGCTAAGCTAAGCCAGTCGGCCCGGTCAGAAATCGCCCGGGCCATCCACATGCATGCGCCTGTTGAATCCCTGCTGCCAGAAGCTCTGGTACAAACCGCCTTCAGCCTGGCGAAATGCGCAGATTCCCCAATCCGTTTTCCCTTCCAGTCCCAGTTGCTCCACCCGATCCAGATTGCAATACTTTTCGATCCCGACCTGATACCCTTCCTGGTACAGCGAATAATCAGGTTGTAAGTCTTTACTCACATTACTGACCTGCGCTTCCAGCGTTGGCGGAGAAATTGCCTTTTCTCCCCATTTGCCGTCATTAAATCCAAGCTGATACCAGTTTTCTGCCCGAATCAACTCATCCTCTGTGACCACCGCTGCGCACCCTGCTGCCACTCCTATTAGCCAAGTCAGCAGTCCGGCAACAATGACGCGGTGTCTGACTGGCATCACTGCCTGCTGACCGCCACACCCCAGCGTACTTCCCTTAGCGCCCAGCCTTATTTTGTTGTTCATCCTTCACCTCTGCCTGATTGCCATGACCTACAATACGAAAAGCCAGACACTAATAGGCCAACACGGATCACACCGCCTCCGTGCCGGGGTCACAGTTTGATTATTTTCCCGGCCCACCATTCAGGCCGGTCTATGACCACTCAGGGGAAGGAAAAACCACTTAATCCGATTATTGACCACTCACCACGCCATACAACCACTGACCTGAATAGAAGGTGAATCTGGTCAGCGAAAGGTTAAGATGGCACCCATTGATAAAAGTTTTGCGACGATTGCTGAGGGTGTTAAAGCAAGGAACGCAAAGCAACCCTACTCACTCCAATAGAAATAGAGAGACAAGTTATGGTCTGGTTTCTGACGTGCGTTGCAGCACTGATTGGTGGCTACTTCATCTACGGTGCTTTCATTGAAAAAATTTTTGGCATCAATGAAAAACGTCAAACCCCTGCGTTTACCAAGCAGGACGGTGTTGACTACGTGCCAATGTCGAACAAAAAAGTATATCTGGTTCAGCTGCTGAACATTGCCGGTGTTGGCCCAATCTTCGGTCCAATCATGGGTGCGCTGTATGGTCCTGCGGCCATGCTGTGGATTGTTCTCGGCTGTATCTTTGCCGGCGCGGTGCACGATTACTTCTCTGGCATGCTGTCAGTGCGTAACGGCGGTGCATCCGTACCAACCATTACCGGTCGCTACCTGGGCAACGGCGCAAAACATTTCATGAACATTTTTGCAATTGTCCTGCTGCTGCTGGTTGGTGTGGTATTCGTTTCTGCCCCGGCGGGTATGATCACTAACCTGGTTAACGAGCAAACCAACATTGGTCTGTCGATGACAACCATGGTAGTGATTATCTTCGCTTACTACATCATCGCGACCATTGTTCCGGTTGATAAAATCATCGGTCGTTTCTACCCGCTGTTTGGTGCCCTGCTGATTTTCATGTCTGTTGGCCTGATCACGGCGATTGCTTTCTCAAGCGAGCACACGCTGCTGGGCGACTACGAAGTTAGCCAAATGCTGACTAACATGAACCCGAAAGACATGCCTCTGTGGCCTGCCCTGTTCATCACCATCGCCTGTGGTGCCATTTCCGGCTTCCACGCCACTCAGTCTCCGCTGATGGCACGTTGTATGGAAAACGAGAAGAACGGCCGCTTCGTGTTCTACGGCGCAATGATTGGGGAAGGTGTGATTGCCCTGATCTGGTGTGCGGTTGCCCTATCTTTCTTCGGCTCTGTGGAAGGTCTGTCTGACGCTGTTGCTAACGGTGGCCCAGGTAACGTGGTTTACAGCTCATCTGTCGGTCTACTGGGTGTGTTCGGTGGTATCATCGCCTTCCTGGGTGTGGTTATCCTGCCTATCACGTCAGGCGATACAGCGTTCCGCTCAAGTCGTCTGATTCTGGCTGAATACTTCAACATGGAGCAGAAATCACTGCGTAACCGCCTGCTGATGGCTGTACCACTGTTCGTTATCGGCGGCATCCTGACTCAGGTAGACTTCGGTGTGATTTGGCGCTACTTCGGCTTTGCCAACCAGACAACTGCGGTAATGATGCTGTGGACTGCGTCGGCTTACCTGCTGCGCCACAACAAACTGCACTGGATCACCACGATTCCTGCGATGTTCATGACCACAGTATGTATTACTTTCATCCTGAACAACGCACAGCTGGGCTTTGGCCTGCCAATGATGGTATCAACCATTGCCGGTATCGTGACAACCCTGGCTATTACTGGCTACGTCATTAAAATCTCGAAAGGCAAAGGAGATACCGAGCTGGCCGACGAAGATGGCGACGTCAACGCGAACGCTGAAACAGCTTAATCGCAGCGCCTTGTATAACGAAACCAGCCTCCGGGCTGGTTTCTTTTTGTTTATCACCAGCCATACTCCAGCCCAGTTTCCCATCATTTACCACCATTCATTATTGTTTTCCCCTTTCAATCTCTCCCCGGCTTAGCCAAATCCTCTGGCTGATAAAGCCAAGAGCGATATACTCATTGCTGTATATCGTACTTATCTTGTACCTTCTACTCTGAGTCTTAAAGCGGGCAGTGCTTTACCTTTTCAAACGATCGAACAGCATGTTCAACGACTGACGCTGCTTCATAACCCTGTATCTTTAAAACGGTGCCATGCGGCTTTGTCATAAGAGCTTTGTCATAAAATCTATGTCATAAGAGCTATGTCATAAGAGCTAGGCCATGAGGGGATGTCATAAAGGCCATATCCTTTATGGCAATGTCAGGGTGATAACCTCTCCGGGGCTCATGTCACGTAACCTTGCCCCCTGATTTGCCGCAGGCTGACCCAAGGCGATTATACAGTCGCCTGAACTAATGCATGCTAATACACAATTGTCAGCGCTCTTCCGACGCTTGCGGCGAAGACAGACAAACCGAAAATAAACATCACAAAGCAATAAATCGATAGGCCAAGGCCAGCAACAGAAATGGGTAAACATTGGGAGGAACGAAGGCTGATGCGCTTTCAACACACACTCCGTCTCTAAGTTGTCGTGTTCAAGCCACAGACTGTCAACACGAGTGGTTTCGCTTTCGCCTGCTTGAGCATAACGGCTTTCCGTAACACTCTGGACGGTTTAACAGGCATAAAAAAAGCCCACCTTGCGGTGGGCTTTTTCATAAACGTCTTACGCCAGGCGTAATTATTTAGAAAGCTTCTCTTTGATACGAGCCGCTTTACCAGAACGCTCACGCAGGTAGTACAGTTTGGCACGACGTACTGCACCGCGACGTTTAACAGTAATGCTGTCAACGATTGGAGAGTGAGTTTGGAACGCACGCTCTACGCCTTCACCGTTAGAGATCTTACGAACAGTGAATGCAGAATGTAGACCACGGTTACGCTTAGCAATAACAACGCCTTCAAAAGCCTGAAGACGTGAGCGGTCACCTTCTTTAACCTTAACCTGAACAACAACAGTGTCACCTGGTGCGAACGTTGGCAGGTCTTGTTTCATTTGCTCTTGCTCAAGAGCTTTGATGATATTACTCATTGGTAAATACCCTAGAATAAACTGATACTAAATAAATTAATTGCTTGCTTTATGTTCACGGATAAACTCCGCCAGCAAGAATTCCTGATCGTCAGTCAGAGCTAGGTTTTCCAGGAGCTCTGGTCTTCTTAACCAAGTGCGGCCCAGCGATTGTTTCAACCGCCAGCGGCTAATGTCCTTGTGGTTGCCAGACAGCAAGACCTTAGGGACCTCCTGCCCGTCCAAAACCTCTGGACGCGTATAATGCGGACAATCAAGCAGACCATTGGCAAAAGAATCTTCTTCTGCCGAAGCAAAGTCACCCAGTACGCCCGGAACAAACCGAACGACCGCATCAACCAGCGTCATGGCCGGCAATTCACCGCCCGTCAGCACAAAATCCCCGATAGACCATTCTTCGTCTACCTCTTGTTGGATAATGCGCTCATCGACCCCTTCATAGCGACCACAGATGAGAATCAGGTTCTCGTTCTGTGCCAGCTCCTCAACACCCGCTTGATCAAGCTTACGGCCCTGAGGCGAGAGATAAATGACTTTAGCCTGACCTTCAACAGACGCTTTGGCAGCATGAATGGCATCGCGCAAAGGCTGTACCATCATCAACATGCCCGGTCCGCCACCGTATGGTCGATCATCAACCGTACGATGTTTGTCGTGCGTAAAATCACGAGGATTCCACGTTTCTACCGACAAAAGGCCTTTTTTTACCGCCTGGCCTGTCACCCCAAAATTGGTAATGGCGTTAAACATGTCAGGAAACAGGCTTATAATGCCTACCTTCATTTGTCTACCTATTACCGGGGATTAAAATCCAGGATCCCAGTCAACTTCGATCCGCTGAGCAGAGCGATCAATCGACTTGATAACCTGCTCATCGAGGAACGGGATTAAACGTTCCTTCTGGCCAAAAGCATCCTTAAGATTAGCTTTTACCACCAGCACGTCGTTAGAGCCTGTTTCCAGAATGTCAGTGACTTTACCCAGGTCGTAACCTTCAGTTGTCACCACCGTCATTCCGTACAGTTCGCGCCAGTAGAATTCGTCATCTGACAGGGCTGGTAGTTGTTCAGCCATGACAGCGACTTCCGCGTTTGTGTATTTCTGAGCGTCCTCGCGGACGTTCAAGCCTTCCAACTTCGCGACTAACCCTTGCCCGTGGCGTTTCCATGATTCAACATGGAACGCTTTCCACTCGCCTTTGACTTTAATTAGCCAAGGCTGATAGGCAAAAATACTTTCAGCGTCCTCGGTATAAGAAAAAACTTTGAGCCAGCCCTTGATACCGTATGACGAACCGAGTTTGCCAACGACGACATGGTCTTGATTACTCATAGCTTCTCTATTACCTGACATGCCAATTAAGCCGCTTTAGCAGCGTCTTTGATTAGCTTAGCTGCACGGTCAGACACAGTTGCGCCTTGACCTACCCAGTGATTAACACGGTCTAGGTCCAGACGTAGACGCTCTTCCTGACCCTTAGCTAGCGGGTTGAAGAAACCAACTTTTTCGATGTTACGACCGTCGCGTGAAGCGCGAGCATCAGCAACAACGATGTGATAAAATGGACGCTTTTTCGCGCCGTGACGTGCCAAACGAATGGTTACCATATCGTCCTCTTTGCATTACTGTAAATTAAATTGGCCCCGCCAAAATAACGGGGCCCGTGCCAAATTAAGCTCGGGAATTTTACTCTTAAAACTGACGAATGCAACCGCTTTAGCTAATTTTTCACCAGTAATAAGCCTTTCCCGCCACTTAGCCCGCCGGAGAGCCCCCGGCGAGACAGAAGAAACCGCGATTAACGGCCGAACATACCGCCGCCAGGCATCATGCCTTTCATGTTGCGCATCATGTTCTTCATGCCGCCTTTCTGCATTTTCTTCATCATTTTCTGCATTTGGGTGAACTGCTTAAGCAGACGGTTTACATCCTGTACCTGAGTACCGGAACCCATAGCAATACGCTTTTTGCGCGAACCTTTGATGATTTCCGGACGCTCGCGTTCTGCCGCCGTCATGGAATTAATAATAGCTTCCATCTGCACGAAGATTTTATCGTCGACCTGATTCTTCACGTCGTCCGACAGCTGTGACATGCCCGGCAGTTTGTCCAGCATGCCCATCATACCGCCCATATTTTTCATCTGTTGCAGCTGGCCGCGGAAGTCTTCCAGGTCAAAGCCTTTCTTATCTTTAAACTTCTGCGCCAGTTTTTCCGCTTTCTCTTTGTCGACGTTGCGCTCAAGATCTTCGATCAGCGACAGGACGTCACCCATGCCGAGAATACGGGATGCCACACGGTCCGGGTGGAACGGTTCCAGCGCATCAGTTTTTTCACCAACACCCAGGAATTTAATTGGCTTACCAGTAATATGACGAACAGACAGTGCCGCACCACCTCGGGCATCACCATCTACTTTGGTCAGGATCACACCGGTCAGCGGCAGCGCTTCATCGAAAGCTTTCGCGGTATTCGCCGCATCCTGACCGGTCATGGCATCGACCACAAACAGGGTTTCGACCGGATCAATCGCTTTATGGACGTCTTTAATTTCGTCCATCATCTCACTGTCGACGTGCAGGCGACCTGCGGTATCGACAATCAGTACGTCGTAGAATTTACGCTGCGCATGGGCCAGCGCATCCTTAGCAATGTTAACCGGCTTCTGATCCGCTGTTGACGGGAAGAAATCCACGCCCAGATCGCTGGCCAGGGTTTCCAGCTGCTTGATCGCCGCAGGGCGGTAAACGTCCGCCGACACCACCAGCACTTTTTTCTTCTTGCGCTCTTTCAGCAGCTTACTCAGTTTACCGACACTGGTCGTTTTACCGGCACCCTGCAGACCAGCCATCAGAATAACAGCTGGCGGCTGGCTGGCCAGGTTCAGGTCTTCATTCGACTCGCCCATAACGGCTTCAAGTTCAGCCTGAACGATCTTAATGAACTCCTGCCCCGGAGTCAGACTTTTAGAAACTTCAGTGCCAACAGCGCGCTCTTTAACACGCTTGACGAATTCACGAACGACGGGAAGCGCAACATCCGCCTCAAGTAACGCCATACGTACTTCACGCAGCGTATCCTTGATGTTGTCGTCCGTCAGGCGGCCACGACCGCTGACATTCTTAAGCGTTCTTGATAAACGCTCCGTTAAATTTTCGAACATGTGCTACTCGCTCGTTACGCAACTAATCGATAAAAACTGTCAGATTTGGCTAGTATACCGCAATCCTTAGTCTGCTTTCATGCCCTCACCATGACTTTCACTGTGACCTGACCTGACAAAACCGTTGTCAGCAGTCACTGAAACCCGGGTTTGGCATAGCAGCGAGCCTAGTTGCAGGGTATAATTGCCTGTTCTTACCATCTTAATTTGTTAAGTTTGCTATGGATATGTTGATCGCATTGATGGCTGCTTGCCTGTATTTTCTCGCTCTGGGACTGGTTATTCCCGGGCTGACCAACAGTAATGGCATCAAAACCAAGCCGGTATTTTTTGCCGCGCTGGCTGCCATTGTGCTGCATATCCTGTTACTGAAGGACTTAATCCTTGGCGGTACCGGGCAAAACCTGAGTATTCTCAACGTCGCATCACTTATCAGCTTGCTGATTGCGGCGATAACCACAGGTGCGATGCTGCGGATGCGGGTCTGGTTCCTGTTGCCCGTAGTTTACAGCTTTGCCGCCATAAACTTATCTGCGGCAACCTTGCTGTCTGGTGCATTTATTACGCACCTTGAGGCACACCCTCAGGTATTGCTGCATATATCGCTGGCTCTATTTTCCTATTCGACGTTGATGATCGCCACGCTCTATGCCATTCAGCTAGCCTGGCTGGATCACAAACTAAAGCATAAGAAAAGCCTGCTGATAAACCCTAACATTCCTCCATTAATGATGGTGGAACGTCAGCTTTTCAAGATAATTCTGGTCGGAAACTCTCTGTTAACCCTAACTCTGATCACCGGTTTCATCTTTATTGATGATATGCTGGCTCAGGGAAAAACCCATAAGGCCGTGCTTTCTTTCATGGCCTGGTGTGTGTACAGCGTCCTGCTGTGGGGACACTATCAGAAGGGCTGGCGAGGTCGTCGGGTCATCTGGTTCAGCCTGGTCGGCGCTTTCCTGCTGACACTGGCTTACTTTGGCAGTCGCTTTGTCAAAGAAATCATTATTGGTGCGTAATTAGGTTGCCTATTTCATTGACACCCAGCCACTCTGGGTACAAAGTTCAAGTAACCGGAACATGAAGGAAAGAGCTTTTTGGACGATATATCTACGGGGATTTTATTCTCCCTCCTGATATTACTTCTCGTCATTTCGGGATATTTCTCCGGTTCAGAAACCGGCATGATGGCCCTCAACCGATATAAGTTGAGACACCTCGCCAACCAGGGACACCGGGGGGCAAAACGGGTCGAAAAATTACTTTCGCGCCCCGATCGCCTGATCGGCCTGATTCTTATCGGCAACAACCTGGTCAATATTCTCGCTTCTGCTATCGCAACTATCCTCGGGATGCGCCTCTATGGTGATATGGGGGTCGCAATCGCCACCGGTGCCCTGACCCTGGTAGTTCTGGTATTTTCCGAGGTTACGCCGAAAACCTTGGCTGCCCTGTACCCTGAAAGGGTGTCCTACACCAGCAGCGTCCTGCTGCAAATCCTGATGAAGCTGCTCTACCCGCTGGTCTGGTTTGTCAACGGCATTACCAACGGATTCCTGCTATTGCTCGGCCTGAAAGTCGATAACGTACACGACGGCAAACTGAGTTCCGACGAACTCCGTACCGTTGTGAACGAGGCGGGTGGGCTGATCCCTCGACGCCACCAGGACATGCTGCTGTCGATTCTGGATTTGGAAAACGTCACCGTTGAGGATCTGATGGTACCGCGCAACGAGATTGCCGGTATCAACGTCAACGACGACTGGAAGTCGATTGTCCGCCAGCTCAGCCACTCAGCGCACGGTCGGATCGTGTTGTACCGCGACAACATTGATGAAGTCGTCGGAATGCTGCGGGTGCGGGAAGCATACCGCCTGATGATGGACAAAAATGACTTCAGTAAAGAAAACCTGCTGCGCGCGGCCGACGAAGTGTACTTTATCCCGGAGGGGACACCACTCAATGTCCAGCTGCTCAAGTTCCAGCGCAACAAGCAGCGTATTGGCCTGATTGTCGATGAATACGGTGATATTCAGGGTCTCATCACGCTGGAAGATATTCTGGAAGAGATCGTCGGTGAGTTCACCACTTCGATCAGCCCGACGCTGGCAGAAGAGATCACCCCGCAGAACGACGGCAGCCTGCTGATTGAAGGCAGCGCCAACATCCGCGATCTGAACAAGAGCCTGAACTGGGTCTTGCCGACTGACGGCCCTCGCACGCTGAACGGCCTGATTCTAGAGCATCTGGAAGACATTCCGGAAAACCGGGTCAGCATTCGGGTAGCCGGATATAAGATGGAAATCATGGAGATCTCAGACAACATGATTAAGCTGGTTCGGGTTCTGCCCAGCCGGCTGAAAAAGACCGGCTGATCGGCATGATTCAGACGAGCGGTTGTGCTGAACATGCCTATTCCGCTGTCGCCGAGTCCACTGTCACCAAAGCGACATGCGCCACAACAATCGCGGCACCCGGTGCGCAACTGTCACCAACCTTAAGCCTCGACTAACAGTTACAAACGGGACTGGCCATCGCCAATGACCGGCCCTAAACGAAAAAGCCGACACTGCAATCAAAGCAATGTCGGCTTTTTTAATGTCGGCGGATTGTACAGGCAGCCAACCTTAACGGCTGCAGCATTCGCTGGGATTATTTCACACTCAGATCTTTCAGCATCGACTCCGGCAACGCCAGCTCATCGTTTTTATTCACCGCAATGCCCTGCTCAAGAATATGCTTGGCAATTGCCTGCGCTTCTTCCAAGGAGTGCATACTGTATGTCCCGCACTGGTACTCATTGAGTTCCGGAATTTTATCCTGCGATTCGACCTTGAGTACATCAGCCATGGCGTCTTGCCAACTTTGTGCGACCTGCGCTTCAGTTGGCGTGCCAATCAGGCTCATGTAAAAACCGGTCCGGCACCCCATCGGTGATATGTCGATGATCTCCACCTGATCGGAATTGAGGTGGTTGCGCATAAAGCCGGCAAACAAGTGCTCTAGGGTATGAATACCACGCTCGCTGAGGATTTCGGCATTCGGGCGGCAGAAACGCAGGTCGAACACCGTAATGGTATCGCCTTTTGGCGTCTGCATAGTTTTCGCGACCCGCACCGCCGGTGCATGCATACGGGTATGATCTACGGTAAAGCTATCTAACAGTGGCATGTTTCCTTACTCCTTGGTCAGACTCCCGACAGACAGAAGGTAATCCCTCCACTCACAGTCGGAAGCACATACGTACATAAACCTTATATAGCCCCTGCTTATCCTGCAACCAGCTTGGTGAGCAAGGGGCCACAGCTAGAACGGCCACCAGCTGCGGTTATCTTCCAGCTCCTGCCGGCACTGCTTCAGTTGCCAGCCATAATTTTTGGCTTGCTGATCAACCTTGCGCGACACTTTCAGCAGCGTCGGTTTCGCTTTATAGGTACCGCGACGATAGCCTCCCCGGCCGTCGTGATACGCCAGATACTGGCGATAGGCATCCCATTTCGAGATTCCGAGCTGACGCTGAGTTTCATGGGTGTACCACCCGACAAACATCAGTGAGTCTGCAAAATCGCTGCGCGAGCCGCCGTTCCCGGTTGCCTTTTTATAGTCATCCCAGGCCGGATCCTGCGCCTGGGCATAACCATAGGCACTGCTTACCCTGCCCCAGGGAATAAACCCCAGCACATAGTCTTTGGGCGGGCGGGCATCGTGACGAAAGCTGCTTTCCTGTTTGACGATGGCCATGGCCACCTGAATCGGTGTCCCCCATTCCTTTTCCATATCCACCGCCGCTTCGTACCAGCTAGGGTGTTCACGAAAAATATTGCACAGGTTAGTTTGATCTTTGGGAGGGGGGGTCGCACAACCGGCGAGCAAAGCACCTGCGGCTAACATCCCGAGCAGACGGGAAAGACGTCGCTTTTTTCCGGAAGCCATGGAACTCTTCACCATCCTTATGGTCTTAAAGAATGACTGGCAGCGATTATGCGCTGCCATCATCCCTGCGAAATGACTTATGGGGCAGCATGGTAGCTGCCCTTTTTTTATTTCTCTTTTACGTTACCGGATATCCGCAAAATAGCTATCCAGGAATGCATCAAAGCTCATCGTGTCAGCGGCTTCGATTGCCTGCTGGCGAGCCACCGATTCACGGGCTTCCTGCTCAAATTCCTGCTCCTGATAGAACAGGTAGTCCTGCGTTTGCAATGCCGAGGTGTGCTGCTCGGCCAGTGCCCGCCCGGTTTTGCCGATCCCCTGCTGTTCACGGATCTGGTTAAGTAGCTGCGCTGACAAGGTCAATGACGGATCGTCAATCCAGGTTTGTAGCTTGCTCAACGTATCCCGGTAATCACTGGTGCCAGAGGCGTTATCCATCGCGTCAGCGACCTGAGCCAGCTCAGCAAACACTCGGTTACCCCACTGCTGCACTGTCAGGCGTTCACCGTCACAGCCAATCTTAAGCAGCAGCTCCGGGTTACGGCCATCCAGTACCACGCGGTTCCAGTTGTCGCGCCAGCAAGCCAGTTCTGATTCATCCATCGGTGCCGAGTCGCTGAGCACAGCCCAGGTCAGGAAGAGATCCAGGAACCGGATTTGCTCCGCCGTCACCCCTACCGGGCTGAACGGGTTCACATCCAGCGAGCGTACTTCAATATATTCCACGCCACCACGCTCCAGCGCTTCCGACGGTTTTTCACCGCTGCGGGTCACACGCTTGGCACGGATCGGTGCATACAGCTCGTTTTCAATCTGCAGGACATTGGCATTCAGCTGACGATATTCGCCGTCTACTTTCACCCCAATTGCGGCAAACTCTTCAGACGGCGTACGGATAGCACGACGTACGCCATCCAGGTATTCCGACAGGCTGTTAAAGCCGATTTTCAGCGAGCTTTGGGCATGGTTGGTGTAGCCCAGATCACTCAGGCGCAATGCCGTGGCATTCGGCAGGAAATAGGTTCCGCAACCGACTTGCTCAAAGTTCAGCGGTGACGCCGATTTATCCAGGAACGATCCGCACAGTGCCGGAGAGGCACCAAACAGATAAGGGATCAGCCAGCCGAAACGGTAGTAATTTCGGATCAGACCAAAATAGGCGTCCGACACAGCGGCCTGACGGGCTTCTTCGGACTGCTCACCAAACAACTGGTCCCAGAATGCATTTGGGAAAGAGAAGTTGAAGTGAACGCCGGAAATCACCTGCATCACGCTGCCGTAACGGTGCTTCAGACCTTCACGGTACAGGGTTTTCATACGGCCGGTGTTTGAACTGCCGTACTGCGCCAGGTTGATTTCATCTTCCGAGCCAACGAAACACGGCATCGACATCGGCCACAGGCTTTCATCACCCAGTTTGGTGTAAGTAAACCGATGGATATCACTCAGTTGCGCCAGCAATTGCTCGACATCATGCGATACCGGGGTAATAAACTCCAGCAGCGGCTCAGCAAAGTCAGTGGTCACCCACTTATTGGTCAGCGCCGAACCCAACCCGGCAGGGTGCGGCTTGGCCGACAACTGCCCCTGAGGCGTAATACGCAGCGCTTCACGTTCTAGGCCACGTCCCATTTGGGTCAGGGCATCGGGATTCGCAGCAATTTGCTGCAACCTTTGTGAAAAATCCATCAAGGTGCTTCTCAATTTGTAACAACTTAGTCCGGTAGGGTAAACATAATTGTTTGCGATTACCACGATTATTGCACTGAAAAAAACGCAGATTACAGGATCACGCGCCGCCGTCAGTGACAAAAAAGCCGGCATCGTCTGCCGGCTTTTTTTATTGGCCTTACAACGCCGGTGTCAGGCGCTTAACCGGCCGTCCCAACGTTTTCAGTTGAGGCTGCAGCGTCTTGGCATCTCCCACCACAATGATTTGATAATCATCCGGATTGAACCATTTCGCCGCCAGTTCATTGATCTCCGCTTTAGAGATCGAGGCTGCGATGTCGTTGCGGGTCTCAACAAAATTATCCGGCAGCGAATAGGTCAGGATCTGGCCCAGCAGCTGGGCTTTTTTGCCCGGGGTTTCATAGTTCAGGGCATCTTTCTGACCTACCGCCAAACGCATAAAGTCCATTTCCTTATCGGTGACCCCTTCCGTGGCGATTCTCTGCATTTCAGCGAGGAACTCTTTCACCGATGCCAGGCTGGCATCAGCACGCACCTGGGCGTAGAACACGGATAAACCGACTTCTTTACCACCGCTCTGGTAACCACCCGCACCGTAAGTGAAGCCTTTGTCTTCACGCAAGTTCAGGTTGATCCGGCTGTTAAAGTTACCGGCCAGGTTAAAGTTCGCCAACTGGGTCTGGTACAACTCTCCGGTAGCATCATAAGGCAGTCCCTGACGCACCAGACGTACCACCGTCTGTGGCGCTCCCGGCTTGTCGACCAGCCATACTGTCTGCGAGTTCCGCTCAGGCAGGGCCGGCGTCTGGTACACAGGCGCAGGCTGTCCCTGCCAGCTAGCCAGGAAACCCAGCTGCGGCGTCAGCTGCGCCTGATCAATATCACCCACGACAGCGATATCCGCCCCATTCGGGGTGTAGTAACGCGAATAGAAGGCTTTCACGTCACCCAGTGTAATCGCTTCCAGTGACGCTTTGGTGCCTTCCGGCGGACGGCTGAACGTGGTTCCGCCATACAGCACTTCACGGGTTGCCTGCGCTGCCAGCCAAGATGGCTGCTGATGCTCATAAATGATGCCTTCCAGCGCCTGTTGCTTCACTCGCGCGAAGTCGTCGGCATTGAACGCCGGATGGAACAGACGCTCTTCCAGAATTGCCAGTGTCTGCGGCAGGTTCTTGGTCAGTGACGTCACGGAAATCACAGTGCCATACTGACCGGCAGTAAAGCCGATGGTACTGCCCAGGGTATCCAGACGCGAAGACAGGGCTTCGGCAGTCGATTTCTGCGAGGCCTCTTCCATCATACTGGCCGTCAGACGAGCCAGACCGTCTTTGCCCGCAGGCTCGAAACGGCGTCCGGCCGGTACCACCAGCTGCAGCTCAACCGTTGGTGTTTCGCGGAACTCGGTTCCCAGCACCTTGATGCCGTTTGCCAGTTCAAAGCGATAGAGCGATGGCATTACCGCTTCTACCGGCGAAGACGGCTGCGGCATCACGGTACGATCAAAGTCGTCCTTGGCGATACGCATCTGCTTTTGCAGCTCCGCTTCACTCATCTTTTTGTGCTCAGGAATAATGCGTGGCGCCGGCTCATAGTTCGGTACCGCGGCCTGCAGCTCTGGGCGGCCTTTTGGCACTACGCTCAGGGTCACAGACGGATGGCCCTTCAGATAGCGCATGTAAGCCTGCTCCATGCTGTCGGTCGTCACCGCCCGGAGTTTGCCCAACTCGGTTTTCAGGTAACTTGGATCATCATAGAACGTTTCGTACGCTGCCAGCTGAGACACCTTACCGCTTACGCTTTGCAGACCGAAAATTGCACTGGCTTCCACGGTACCTTTGATCTCATTGAGCTCTTTGGTGTTTACGCCGCGCTGTTCCAGCCCCTTGAGGATACCGGTGACTTTACCGCGCAGGGTGTTCAGATTGCCTTTGTCGCCGCTCTGACCAATAGCGTACACATAAAAAGTACAGGCCAGCTCCGCACAATCATGGAAGGCACCGGCGTCCACCACTTCCCCGGTTTTCACCAGATCCTGATACAGCAGACTGTTCTTGCCGCCGCCAATCACTCGTGACAGCAGATCCAGCGAGGCTTCATCTTCGGCTCCGTTGTACGACGTCGGCCATGCCATCAGCAGCATCGGCTGCTGGATATTATCTTCCAGCGTCATGAACCGGTTCTGATCCAGCGTGACCGGCTGTTTAGACGGTTTGGCCACTTCCGGCCCGCGAGGGATAGAACCAAAATACTGATTCACCCACTCCAGCGTCTGCGCCGCATCAATGTCTCCCCCAATAGTCAGGGTCGCATTGTTCGGGCCATACCAGCGCAAGAAGAAGGCTTTCAAGTCATTAACGTCCACCCGGTCCAAATCTTCAACATAACCGATGGTCTGCCACGAATACGGGTGGGTACGTGGGAAAAGCGCTTCCCCAATCTGTTCGTAGACCAATCCGTAAGGACGGTTTTCGTAGCGCTGGGCACGCTCGTTTTTCACGGTCGAGCGCTGGATTTCAAACTTACGCTGCGACACCGCGCCCAGCAGGAAGCCCATGCGGTCAGACTCCAACCACAGAATTTTTTCCAGCTGATTGGCCGGCACGGTTTCAAAATAGTTGGTGCGATCGCGGTTGGTCGTGCCGTTCAGGGTGCCGCCAGCTTCGGTGATCAGACGGAAATGCTCCTGATCCCCGACATTTTCCGAGCCCTGGAACATCATGTGCTCAAAAAAGTGGGCAAAGCCGGATTTCCCGAGCTCCTCACGCGCCGATCCTACATGGTAGGTCACATCCACATGCACTAGCGGATCTGAATGATCTTCATGCAGTATCACGGTCAAGCCATTGGCCAGCCGGTATTTTTGATACGGGATCACCGGCGTGTCAGCCGTTGGATCCGCTTTCAGTTGCTCGACAAACGTTACCCCTTGGGGCAAGACGGGCGATTCCGATTGCGTTGCAAACTGGCTACAACCTGCCAGCGAGAACAGCGCAACCCCTACAAACCATTTATGCACTAGAGCCATCCTTATAGTAATCCTGTTACGATTAGTGTCAGCGCGGTGTACCGGATCGCTTTTCCGATCAGGATCAGCATCAGACAGAGCCCCTGCCTCATCCGCAGCCACCCGGCCGCCAGACACAATGGATCCCCGATGACAGGGAGCCAACTGAACAAGAGCGTCCAATAACCGTATTTTTTTAGCCATTGCAATGCTTTATGACCGTGTTTTTGGTCAGAAGTTTTATCCGGCAGGATACGTCCCAGCCAATAGTTGGTCATTCCGCCCAGCGTATTGCCCAACGTCGCCACGCCAACCAGCTGCCAGACCGGGTTATCTCCCAGCTTCAGTGCCGCAATCAGGTTGGCTTCCGACCCACCCGGCAGCAAGGTGGCGCTTAAAAATCCGGTTGAAAACAGCACCCATAAGGCTGATCCTCCCTCTAATAATGCTTGCATGAGTACAACATCGCCTGTGTTCTGTTTTGTCCGTCATCCTTTATCGCGGCTGGCTGAGACTGATCATGACATCTGCCCTGATCTGTGCCTCACTTTATGCCTCGACTGCCGCAGCCGGCATCATGAGTAGCAACTTACCCTGAGTATGGCCCGATTCAATCTGCTCATGGGCGGCGATACCGTCGTCAAGTGGGAAAACAGCAGCCACCTTCAGGACCAATTGCCCTTCGGACAGCATGGTCAACATCGCACCGTTCTGCGCCACACTCGGTGACACCAGCATGCCTTCCGCTTGCAATCCCAGACTAATCGCTTTCTCACACACCGCTTCGGCCGTGATCGTCGGCACCGTAACCACCATGCCACCGGGCTTCACGCAAGTCAGAGCCTGCAAACCAACATCGCCCCCCATCAGATCAATCAGGCAATCCACCGGCGCAATCTGGCTGTCGAGGGCACCGGCACGATAATCCACGGCCTGCGCTCCCATCGCAGCAACAAAGGCTTTGTTGTCTGCCGAGCAAGTGGCGAACACTTCCGCCCCGCGAGCGGCGGCGAGCTGCACCGCGATATGGCCGACACCACCGGCACCGGCCAGAATCAGAACGCGCTGGCCTGCCATGACACCGGCTTTATCCAGTGCCTGCCAAGCCGTTTGTCCGGCCAGCGGTAATGCGGCAGCCTGCGCCAGCTCCACGCCTTTTGGCACCAGGCTCAGTGCGGTTTCCGGAACCTGGCAGTATTCGCTGTAACCGCCACCTTGCAAAGGAAAACCAATAAACCCAGCAACACGCGCACCGACCGGCAATTCACACCCTTCGCCACAGGCGACCACTTCACCGGCGATGTCATACCCAGGCACCCAGGGCAACTTGTCGCGATTTTGCTGTGCAGCCCAGCCCAATCCCGCCCGGGTCTTGGCATCAATAGGATTCACTCCGGCAAAGTGCACCTTCACCACGACCTCCCCGGCTTGCGGCTCCGGTAAATTGGCGCACTGCAGCGCCAGCATTGACGGCGGGCCAAACTCGGTGATAGCAAGTTGCTGATAAGTCATTTCCTTTTCCTTTTATCATGCTGGTTTGTGAATAAGTACAATAGCGTATTTCCGGCCAAAAAGAACGGGTAGCCGAATGGCTACCCGTTACCGTCTGTTACCGGATGTAATAAGGTCCGGTAAACGCTTATCGTGCCAGGCACCTTTAGCCGCCGACCAGAGCCAGCAGAATACCCGCCGCAACCGCCGAACCCAGCACGCCAGCGACGTTTGGTCCCATAGCATGCATCAGCAGAAAGTTTTGCGGGTTTGCTTCCAGCCCGACCTTGTTCACGACCCGCGCCGCCATAGGCACCGCTGACACCCCGGCGGCACCAATCAATGGGTTGATATCCTCGTTGCTAAAGCGGTTGAGCAGCTTGGCCATCAGTACACCACCGCCGGTACCGACCCCGAAGGCCACAGCACCAAGCACCAGAATACCCAGGGTTTCAAACTGCAGGAACTTGTCAGCTTCCAGCTTGGAGCCCACTCCCAGTCCCAGCATAATGGTGACAATATTAATCAGCTCATTCTGCACCGTGTTGGACAAACGATCCACCACGCCGGATTCCCGCATCAGGTTACCCAAGCAGAACATCCCGACCAGTGGGGTGGCCGACGGCAGAAACAGTATAGTCATCAGCAACACTGCCAGCGGAAACAGGATCTTCTCCCCTTTGCTGACATGCCTCAGTTGCTGCATCTGGATCTTGCGCTCCTCCGGGGTGGTCAATGCTTTCATGATCGGAGGCTGAATGATCGGTACCAGCGCCATGTAGCTGTAAGCGGCGACCGCAATCGCCCCCAGCAGATCCGGCGACAACCGGCTTGCCAAGAAGATCGCCGTCGGGCCATCGGCACCGCCGATAATCGCAATGGATGAAGCATCGGCTAGGGTGAACTCCATTCCCGGCACGACATTCAGCAAAATCGCACCAAACAGGGTAAAGAAGATCCCAAACTGCGCCGCCGCCCCCAATAACAGGGTTTTCGGGTTAGCAATCAGGGCTCCAAAGTCCGTCATCGCCCCGACCCCCATAAAGATCAACAGCGGGAAAACCCCGGTTTCGATCCCGATGTGGTAGATGTAATAGAGCAATCCCCCCGGCTCAGTAAAACCGGCATTGGGGATATTGGCGAGAATCGCGCCAAAGCCCATCGGCAACAGCAGCAGGGGCTCAAATCCCTTGCGAATGGCCAGAAACAGCAGACCGGCACCGACCAGCATCATCACCAGTTGGCCGAACTCAAAGTTCGCCAGTCCGGTTTCACTCCAGAGTATTAACAAACCTTCCATGGTCCCCTCTTACGCCAGACTGAGAATTGGCGAGCCGACGGCGACCGAATCACCCTCTTTCACATGCAGATCCTGCACCACCCCACTGCGTGAGGCACGCACTTCGGTTTCCATCTTCATCGCTTCCAGGATCACCAGAACGTCCCCTTCTGCTACTTGATGGCCGGGCTGCACATTAATTTTAAAGATATTACCAGCCAGCGGTGCCGCCACCGGTTCGGCACTGGAAGCAACCGGAACCACAGGAGCGGTTGCCGCGCCAGAATTTGCTGCCACCGGCTCAACCGATGCCAATTCGCCACCCGGCCCCACTTCCACATGGTACATCTGGCCATTCACTTTCACGCTGTAAGCTTCTGTGCCATTGGCTGACCCTGTCGTCACAGGCGCAGCCGCTGCCACCGGCTCACTGCCGGGTACTGGCTCGAACGCTTCGGCACTATGGCGGTTTTTCAGGAAGTTAAGCCCGACCTGTGGGAACAGGGCGTAAGTGAGAACATCATCGACTTGCGCTTCAGCCAGGGCGATGTTTTCTGCTTTAGCCTTGGCCAGCAGTTCGTCCGTCAGAATGTGCAACTCGGCAGTCAGCAGATCGGCCGGACGACAGGTAATCGGTGACTGTCCTTCCAGTACACGCTGCTGAAGCGCCGTGTTAACCGGTGCCGGAGTGGCCCCGTACTCACCTTTCAGCACCCCGGCGGTTTCTTTGCTGATGCTCTTGTAGCGTTCACCGGTCAGGACGTTCAGTACCGCCTGCGTACCGACAATCTGAGAGGTCGGGGTGACCAGAGGAATGTAACCGAGGTCTTCGCGCACACGCGGGATTTCTTCAAGCACTTCATCAAAGCGATCTGCAGCACCCTGCTCTTTGAGCTGACTTTCCATGTTCGTCAGCATACCGCCCGGCACCTGAGCCAGCAGAATACGGGCATCCACCCCTTTGAGACTGCCTTCAAACTTGGCGTATTTCTTACGGACATCACGGAAGTAGGATGCGATAGGTTCGAGTTGCTGCAGATTCAGGTTGGTATCGCGCGGTGTGCCTTCCAGCATCGCGACCACAGTTTCTGTCGGAGTGTGCCCGTAGGTCTGACTCATGGAAGAAATCGCGGTGTCCAGAATATCCAGTCCGGCTTCAATCGCTTTCACTGCCGTCGCACTCGACAGACCGGTTGTCGCATGGCAATGCAGGGCCAGCGGAATATCACAGGACGCTTTAATGCGTTTCACCAGCTCTTCCGCTTCATACGGCTTAAGCAGGCCAGACATGTCTTTAATACACAAAGAGTGACAGCCTAGATCTTCCAGACGCTTGGCCAGATCCGTCCAAGTATCCAGGTTATGTACCGGGCTGGTCGTATAAGAAATGGTACCCTGAGCATGTGCGCCGACATCCACCGTCGCCTTGACGGCTTTTTCAAAGTTGCGGACATCATTCATGGCATCAAAAATACGGAACACATCCATACCGTTAGCATGGGCGCGCTCCACAAACTTTTCGACCACGTCGTCCGCATAGTGACGATATCCCAGCAGGTTCTGCCCGCGCAGCAACATCTGCATCGGGGTCTTAGGCATTGCCTGTTTCAGTAAACGCAGACGTTCCCAGGGATCTTCACCAAGATAACGAATACACGCATCAAAGGTGGCACCGCCCCAGGTTTCCAGTGACCAGTAGCCGACGTTATCCAGCTGCTCTGCGATAGGCAGCATATCTTCGATACGTAAACGGGTAGCGAATAAAGATTGGTGGGCATCACGTAACACGACGTCGGTGATGGCTAATGGCTTAGACATGCTCTCAAACTCCTTGTCTTAATATAGGTCCTAATTACCACAATGTCCTGCTGGCTCGGTACAGAGCCCCCTGTAAGCAGGCTTTGTGGTACAACTTTAGGTTTTTTGGCTGCGATATTGATGAACGGCAGCCGTTATAGCTGCGATGACTTCAGGCTGAACGCCATTGCCCGGTGCGGGAGGGGCCTGGCGCAGAGTACTCTGAATGGGTGGTGCGTCCTCAGGGGCTATCTTGGCCAACAGCTGTACCAGGACAATCAGCACACTGAGAAATAAAAACACGACCACCATCCCGGTGACCATAATCGTGGCGGCCTCCCACAGCAAACTTCCTAAATCGGCCATAATGCTTCCTTTCCTTGATGATGTAATAGGCGATGTAACAAATATCACGCCGCACAAAATCATGTCAAATTGATTAACAATGCGACACACCAGCAAATTTTGTCTCTTGCTTTTGGCACGCTGAAAGCAAAAATTTACTCAATCAGCAAAATTTGCCTGTATTTTGCTTGGATATTCCACTGTATGCAGCGCGCCACCTCTCATTTTGGAGGTTGTAGATCCTTGAATATCCTAATTTTTAACTAAAACCTTATCGCTTACGTAAAGGTAAGATCATTAAAATCAAAAAGAAACATTAGTGACAGGAAAGTGAAACAGTTCCCAGCAAAAGATCCGATGTTGCGCCGCATTTCACTCATCACCCACAGTGAGATATGTATTTACATTTAAAGCATAACAAATCACATCAAAAAAGAGATTGGGCGACCCGTCTCTACCCCTTTCTCTCATTCTTAATCTAACCCAGATGCGAACAAAGGGAATGAGACACGCAGCAAGCTAACGAAACCGAAACCGTTTTGTACATTGCTAAATCCACAGCTAAGTCCAAAGCTACGGCCAAAGCCAGGTACACAGCAACGCAGACAGCAACGTAAGCACACAGATTAAGTTTGAAGGGCTGGTAACAGACAACGCGGGGAAACGACAAAGCGGATGGATAAAGGTTGCGGGAATTAGGTGTTGTCCAACAGCGGCAATTCTGGCTGTAGCCAAAAGCCGAGAGGAGAGGTCCCCGTCACAGTCATTAGAAGGCAGGACGCAGAAATGAAAAAAGCCCAGCCGAAGCTGAGCTTTTCAATAATGGCGCGTCCGGGAGGATTCGAACCTCCGACCGCCTGGTTCGTAGCCAGGTACTCTATCCAGCTGAGCTACGGACGCGCAGGCTATATTCTGACAATGCAGAATATGGAAATAATGGCGCGCTCGGGAGGATTCGAACCTCCGACCGCCTGGTTCGTAGCCAGGTACTCTATCCAGCTGAGCTACGAGCGCACGCTTAATTCCGGGTGTTTCACACTGCCGAGGCAATGCTTATCAATAATGGCGCGTCCGGGAGGATTCGAACCTCCGACCGCCTGGTTCGTAGCCAGGTACTCTATCCAGCTGAGCTACGGACGCGCAGGCTGTATTCTTTATGATCCAGAATACGGGATTAATGGCGCGCTCGGGAGGATTCGAACCTCCGACCGCCTGGTTCGTAGCCAGGTACTCTATCCAGCTGAGCTACGAGCGCGCAGAATCTGTTTTCAATCGTCAGGAACACCTAACGGCCAATGCCTTGTAGACATTGGCTTAAGTAACAGTCCGTTGATACTTAAGGAATGATGGCGCGTCCGGGAGGATTCGAACCTCCGACCGCCTGGTTCGTAGCCAGGTACTCTATCCAGCTGAGCTACGGACGCGCAGGCTTTTCTTTTGCAAGAAAACTCTTTACTTAAACTACGTTAAGAAAGAATGGCGGTGAAGGAGGGATTCGAACCCTCGATACGGCTATAAACCGTATACTCCCTTAGCAGGGGAGCGCCTTCAGCCTCTCGGCCACCTCACCACACGAATAATGGCGCGCTCGGGAGGATTCGAACCTCCGACCGCCTGGTTCGTAGCCAGGTACTCTATCCAGCTGAGCTACGAGCGCACACTTAATTCGGTTTTTATTTCACATCGCCCACCTGGCAATGTAAATCAATATAATGGCGCGTCCGGGAGGATTCGAACCTCCGACCGCCTGGTTCGTAGCCAGGTACTCTATCCAGCTGAGCTACGGACGCGCAGGCTTTTCTTTTGCAAGAAAACTCTTTACTTAAACTACGTTAAGAAAGAATGGCGGTGAAGGAGGGATTCGAACCCTCGATACGGCTATAAACCGTATACTCCCTTAGCAGGGGAGCGCCTTCAGCCTCTCGGCCACCTCACCACACGAATAATGGCGCGCTCGGGAGGATTCGAACCTCCGACCGCCTGGTTCGTAGCCAGGTACTCTATCCAGCTGAGCTACGAGCGCACACTTAATTCGGTTTTTATTTCACATCGCCCACCTGGCAATGTAAATCAATATAATGGCGCGTCCGGGAGGATTCGAACCTCCGACCGCCTGGTTCGTAGCCAGGTACTCTATCCAGCTGAGCTACGGACGCGCAGGCTTTTCTTTTGCAAGAAAACTCTTTACTTAAGCTACGTTAAGAAAGAATGGCGGTGAAGGAGGGATTCGAACCCTCGATACGGCTATAAACCGTATACTCCCTTAGCAGGGGAGCGCCTTCAGCCTCTCGGCCACCTCACCACACGAATAATGGCGCGCTCGGGAGGATTCGAACCTCCGACCGCCTGGTTCGTAGCCAGGTACTCTATCCAGCTGAGCTACGAGCGCACACTTAATTCGGTTTTTATTTCGCACCGCCATTTGGGCAATGCAAATCAATCATGGCGCGTCCGGGAGGATTCGAACCTCCGACCGCCTGGTTCGTAGCCAGGTACTCTATCCAGCTGAGCTACGGACGCGCAGGCATTTCTATTTGCAAGAGAACTCTTTACTTAAACTATGTTAAGAAAGAATGGCGGTGAAGGAGGGATTCGAACCCTCGATACGGCTATAAACCGTATACTCCCTTAGCAGGGGAGCGCCTTCAGCCTCTCGGCCACCTCACCGTCTTGCGGGGGCTCATATTACTTCGCCCCCAAAATAAGTCAAACACTTTATTATCAAAAAACGACATCAGCTGCGCGTGTGCGCACTAAGTAGCCAACTCGGCACATTATCGGACGCACAAGCACAGGAAAGCACTTAATTTCAATAAAATGGCAAAATTGTCTGACTACAAAAAAGGCCAGCTCATCAGGCCGACCTTCTTCGAATTAGTAGTTACCAGAACCTTGGGTACCCGTTTCTTTTTCAGCTTGGATACGCATGTAGATCTCTTCGCGGTGCACAGAAACTTCTTTTGGTGCATTTACACCAATACGAACCTGGTTACCTTTAACGCCCAGAACAGTAACAGTTACTTCATCACCGATCATCAGCGTTTCACCTACGCGACGTGTCAAAATTAGCATTCGTGTGCTCCTTGAGTAATCTCTGTCTTATAAGAGTTACGGTTAATTATCCAACAAATTTTACGTTATCGTAAATGGTCACTGCTCAAGAAACAGCGAGAAGTGGCCGATTATCCAGACTTTCTGCCTCGACCACAAATTTTTTATGGAGGATCGCTGTGGCCCGCTGGACATCCTGTCCCTGCACTAACAGTGACAAGCATCGCACGGTTGACGTCTGTTGATACACAGCCAGCTCATGTTCGAGCAACAGTGTTTCTACATGTGGCCACATCTGCCCGCTCCCTTCCCCAACAATGGTAACGGTAGCGACGTTTTCTTCCACTACCGCTAGGTCACCCATTATCAGTTTCAGTCTGGCCAGTGCATCCGCCGCCGTCACCATCCAGGTGGAGTGATTGTCGCCGGCATAACACCAAACATCAAACCCGAGCAACTGCAATCGTTGCTCAACCTCATGGATCGGCTGTTCCACATTCAGCAGTGATTGCTGTGCCTTGATCGCCACGCCGACAGCTCCCGCCGCCGAAGATGGCTCAAAGTTCACCAGAGTTCCTTCGCCGTCATCAAACGATGACACCACCCTCAAAGGCACCCGGTGTGACTCAGCATATTCAACTGACTGTAATTGTAGCACTTTTGCTCCGTGCCGTGCCATTGCCGTCATATCATCGAAATGAATGGCGCTGAGCTTGCACGCTTCGCTGACCAGACGGGGGTCTGTGGTATAGACACCGTCAACGTCAGTGAAGATTTGGCATTCGTCTGCATTCAACGCCCCGGCAATTGCCACAGCCGTTGTATCAGAGCCGCCACGTCCCAGTGTCGTGATATTGTTCAGGCTATCACGCCCCTGGAACCCAGCCACCACCACAATGTGGTCGCGGCTGAGAAAATGTTGCAACGTGTCCGTATCAACTTGGGTGATGCTGGCATTATTAAATGCGTTGTCCGTGCGGATGGCGACCTGATCGGCAGTCAGGGAGGTGGCAGGATAGCCACGTTTATTCAGGGCCATTGCCAATAGCGCAATGGTTACCTGCTCCCCGGTCGATAGCAACACATCCAGCTCTCGCTGTGTTGGCACCTCATCGATCTGTTTTGCCAATCCCAGCAGGCGGTTGGTTTCCCCCGCCATTGCCGAAACGACGACAACAATTTGATGACCCTGCAGGCGTGATTGAATCACGCGATCGGCGACAGCTTCAATTCGCTCAATGCTGCCGACCGATGTTCCACCAAATTTCTGCACTAATAGTGCCACATCACCACTCCAAGTATTACAGCTTCTCTGCCAACCAAGGGGTGACAGATTCCAGTGCTGCTGGCAATGCCGCAGCATCTGTACCACCCGCTTGAGCCATATCCGGACGGCCGCCGCCTTTACCGCCAACTTGCTGTGCCACCATGTTGATCAGGTCACCGGCTTTCACCTTACCGATCAGATCTTTGGTGACACCGGCGATCAGGCCGACTTTGTCATCGCTGACATTACCCAGAACCACAATGCCGCTGCCCAGCTGGTTCTTCATTTCATCAACCATACCGCGCAGGCCTTTGTTGTCGGCACCGTCCAGTTTCGCAATCAGGACTTTCACACCGTTGATGTCTTTCGCCTGATTGATCAGTCCCGCACTTTCCTGTGCGGCCAGTTTGTCTTTCAGCTGCTGAATTTCTTTTTCCAGCTGCTTGCTGTGTGCAACCAGGGCACTGACTTTGCTGGCTACGGAAGCCGCGTCAGATTTCACCAGGCCCGCCGTTTCTGTCAGCAGGGCTTCCTGTGCGTGCAGGGCGTCAATCGCCGCTTCGCCAGTCACCGCTTCGATACGACGGATACCGGCTGCAATACCGCCTTCCGATACGATCTTGAACAGACCGATGTCGCCGGTATTTTTGGCGTGGATACCACCACACAGTTCAGTCGAGAAGTCGCCCATGCTCAGCACGCGCACTTCATCGTCATATTTCTCACCAAACAGCGCCATGGCACCTTTCTGTTTGGCAGACTCAATGTCCATCAGATCGGTCTTGATCGCGTGGTTACGACGGATTTGCTCGTTCACCAGGCGCTCAACTTCACGCAGTTGCTCCGGCTTCACCGATTCCAGGTGAGAGAAGTCAAAACGCAGACCTTCCGGCTTCACCAGGGAGCCTTTCTGAGTCACGTGCTCGCCCAGCAGCTGACGTAGTGCCGCGTGCAGCAGGTGAGTCGCTGAGTGGTTCAGGCTGATTGCCTCACGACGTTTGGCATCCACTTTCGCCGCCACTTTGTCGCCCACGTTCAGTGAGCCTTCGCTCACCACACCGTAGTGACCAATTGCCGCTCCAAATTTCTGCGTGTCAGTGACGTTAAGCAGCACACCGTCTGCCTGCATCACACCAGTATCACCACACTGGCCGCCTGACTCTGCGTAGAACGGCGTATTGTCCAGAACCACCAGCACATTTTCACCGGCATTCACGGTATCAACCTGCTCACCTTCGCGGTACAGCGCCACTACCGTCGACTCGCCTTCAGTCGCGCTGTAGCCACAAAATTCTGTGTCAGCGTCTACTTTGATCGCGTCGTTGTAATCAACACCAAACTGGCCTGCTTCACGTGCACGCTGACGCTGGGCTTCCATTGCATCGTTGAAGCCTTCTTCATCGATAGTGAAACCACGCTCACGCGCAACGTCGTTTGTCAGGTCAGCCGGGAAGCCGTAGGTGTCATACAGTTTGAATACGGTTTCGCCGTCCAGTACTTTACCGTCCAGGCTATCCAGCGCTTCCGCCAGAATCGTCATACCGCGGTCAAGCGTACGACCGAAGTTTTCTTCTTCGATCTTCAGTACTTTCTCAACCATTTCCTGCTGTTTATTCAGCTCTTCACCGGCCGTGCCCATCACCTCAGCCAGCGGGCCAACCAGTTTGTAGAAGAAGGCACCTTTCGCGCCCAGCTTATTACCATGGCGAACAGCACGACGGATGATACGGCGCAGTACATAACCACGGCCTTCGTTGGATGGCATCACACCGTCGGCAATCAGGAAGGCACATGAACGGATGTGGTCTGCAACAACACGAAGCGATTGATTGCTCAGGTCATCGTGACCGATCACTGCTGCCGCTTCTTTGATCAAAGTCTGGAAAATATCAATTTCATAGTTTGAGTGAACGCCCTGCATGATGGCAGAGATACGCTCAATACCCATACCGGTATCAACCGACGGTTTCGGCAGTGGCTCCATCGTGCCGTCAGCCTGGCGGTTGAATTGCATGAATACGTTGTTCCAGATCTCGATGAAACGGTCACCGTCTTCTTCCGGTGTTCCCGGACGACCGCCCCAGATGTGCTCACCGTGATCGTAGAAAATTTCAGTACATGGACCACATGGACCGGTATCGCCCATCTGCCAGAAGTTGTCAGACTCGTAAGCTTTGCCGCCTTTCTTGTCACCGATACGGATGATGCGATCAGCCGGGATACCCACTTCTTTGTTCCAGATGTCAAATGCTTCGTCATCGGTTTCATACACGGTGACCAGCAGACGATCCTGAGGCAGTTGCAGTACGTCAGTCAGGAATTCCCATGCGTACTTGATGGCGTCTTGCTTGAAGTAGTCACCGAAGCTGAAGTTACCCAGCATTTCAAAAAACGTGTGGTGACGAGCTGTAAAGCCTACATTTTCCAGGTCGTTGTGCTTACCACCTGCACGCACACAGCGCTGAGCTGTGGTCGCTCGAGTGTAGCTGCGCTTCTCTAGACCGAGGAAAGTATCTTTAAACTGGTTCATACCTGCGTTTGTAAACAACAACGTTGGGTCGTTAGCAGGTACAAGAGACGAGCTCGGGACGATTTGGTGACCTTTGCTCTCAAAAAACGCAAGAAACGCACGGCGAATCTCATCAGTGCTCATGTACATTGGCAAATCCTGAATAATGCTTTTCTGTAAACGGAATAATCGAATTAACTGTTGAATCGCCTGCCTGTGCAATAGCCGCCATGCCCTTGGCCGGACAGAATAAGCAGGGATAATGAAACTAACATAAATTCTTTGGCGGCTATTGTAAAACAACGGTAGGCATAACTGGAAATGTTATGTTCAAAAATGGGGTGTTTTCTGTGCTTTGAGCGCCCTGTTTGCTGCGCATCCGGTCGTTGTCCGGCGCTGCCGTCAACAGACCGTCACGCACAGGCGTTAATATTCTTCCTCGGCATTCAGCGCGTATTTAATTTGCTCGAAGTCGAACCCCCTGTACTGCATAAAGCGAAACCGGCGGGCCTGCTCTTTCGGGGTATCCATCGGGCTGCCACCGAATTTTCGCTGCGCCACTTCGCGGGCATGCTCAAACCAGTCGAATTCATCCTGCTCCAGCAACTGACTGACGATAGCGTCGTGCACCCCTTTCATTTTCATTTCCTGCCGAATGCGCATCAGCCCCCAGCCTTTGGCAATCCCATTACGCAGCATCAGTGCGGCAAAGCGGGCATCGTCCAGCCAGTTATAGTCCTGACAGAATGCCACGGCCTCATCAATATCCGCACCGCTGTAACCGCGGTTTTTCAGCTTCAGCCGCAGCTCTTTTTCGGCATGATCACGCCGCGACAAGTAGCCGACCGCCGCTTCTTTGGCACTTTGTCTGGGTGGTTGCTTGCTCTTCATGTTCTTCCCCTCGGCAAACGGGTGATAAACAAAAACGGGCGAGGTACTGCTACCCGCCCGTTTTGCTAATTCTCAATAGATTGACACTGGTTTGCTAGTTTTCGGCCAGACGGACTTAGAACGCCTGATCTTCTGCATCCATGTTTTCCAGTACGTCGTCTTCAGACGCTGGAGCAGATTCGCCGCCTTGCACGTTTTCAGTGTTCAGCAGCATATCACGCAGTTGCTTCTCGATTTCCGCCGCAATTTCAGTGTTCTCAGCCAGATATTTGCAGGCATTCGCCTTACCCTGACCGATCTTGTCACCCTTGTAACTGTACCAGGCACCGGCTTTTTCGATCATCTTGTGCTTAACGCCCAAATCCACCAGTTCACCATTACGGTTAAAACCTTGTCCGTACAGGATTTGGGTATCAGCCTGCTTGAACGGTGCCGCGATCTTGTTCTTCACCACTTTGATACGGGTTTCGTTACCCACCACTTCATCGCCTTCTTTAATCGCACCGGTACGGCGGATGTCCAGACGAACAGAGGCATAGAATTTCAGGGCGTTACCACCGGTGGTGGTTTCCGGGTTACCGAACATCACACCAATCTTCATACGGATCTGGTTGATGAAGATACACATACAGTTAGACTGCTTCAGGTTACCGGTCAGCTTACGCATCGCCTGAGACAGCATACGTGCCTGCAGACCCATGTGCGAGTCACCCATTTCACCTTCGATTTCCGCTTTCGGCGTCAGGGCTGCAACGGAGTCAACCACCAGGATATCTACCGCGCCTGAACGCGCCAGTGCATCAGCGATTTCCAGGGCCTGCTCACCGGTGTCCGGCTGGGATACCAGCAGCTGGTCAATATCAACACCCAGTTTTTTCGCATATACCGGATCCAGGGCGTGCTCAGCATCAATGAACGCACAGGTTTTACCGTCACGTTGCGCCGCGGCAATCACTTCCAGAGTCAGTGTGGTTTTACCTGATGATTCCGGACCGTAAATTTCAACAATACGACCCATCGGCAGGCCGCCAGCACCCAAGGCGATATCGAGAGACAGAGAACCAGTAGACACTGTTTCTACATCCATTGCGCGGTTGTCGCCCAATTTCATGATCGAGCCTTTACCGAATTGCTTCTCAATTTGACCTAACGCGGCGGCAAGTGCCTTCTGCTTGTTGTCGTCCATTCGACTCTCCAAGGGATGCTTCAATTAAGTACTGATAATGATGACTAGTATACTGTCTATTCATACAGTGTCTAGCACTGGATGAAATTTTTTTACGAGCCTGACCGCTCTATCGCACCCGCCCTAATCGGTCAGCTGATTCAGACGATCCAATAACCCCGTCAGTGCGATCTCAACAGCCTGTTGCCGGACTTGCTGCCGATCTCCGGGCAGATGGCAGGTTTTAACCGTCATCCAACCGCTATCATCGGCCCAGGCAAAACACACGGTGCCAACCGGTTTTTCTGCGCTGCCGCCCCCCGGGCCAGCAATACCACTGATCGCAACACTGATATTGGCGGCCGAATTTGCCAGTGCGCCTGCTGCCATTTCCCGTACCACCGGCTCACTGACGGCACCGTAAGTGGCCAGTGTATCAGCCTGCACCCCCAGCATTTGCTGCTTGGCTTCGTTGCTATAAGTAACAAATGCCCGGTCGAACCAGCCGGAACTGCCGGCAATATCGGTAATGGCTGTCGATACGCCGCCACCGGTGCATGATTCTGCGGTTGTCGCCATCCATTGCTGGCGGGCTAACGCCTGTCCCACTTCTGTTGCTAATTCCATCTTCATCTCCCCGTGTTCTGCCTTGCAAGCCCTTCGCCGGACAGGTATTCACCTTGTACAGACCGTCAGTTCAACCCCCGAATTCCCCGCACCTCAACGCGGGAAAATTCACGGCTGACCCTTTGCCGACCGGCATGATTCACGTATCCTAGGCGACCAGAAATTTCTCCGGACAGTGCGGAATAACTCACTCCGACCGGCACAATGTAGCAGGCATAATCGTGACAGTAAAAGGCATAGAACAGCACACCCCAATGATGCAGCAATTTTTACGGATCAAGGCGGAAAACCCTGACGTCCTGCTGTTTTACCGGATGGGTGACTTCTACGAACTATTTTTTGACGACGCCAAGCGGGCATCACAACTGCTGGATATTTCCCTGACCAAACGGGGCTCATCCAACGGTCAGCCAATCCCTATGGCGGGCGTGCCGTATCATGCCGTTGAAGGTTACCTGGCGCGTCTGGTTCAGCAAGGGGTGTCGGTCGCGATTTGCGAGCAGATTGGCGATCCGGCAACCAGCAAAGGGCCGGTTGAGCGAAAAGTTGTGCGGATCATTACACCGGGTACTGTCAGTGATGAAGCGCTGCTGAATGAACGCCACGATAACCTGATCGCAGCTATCTACTACAATGGCGAAACATTCGGCTACGCCACGCTGGATATTACGTCCGGGCGTTTCATGCTGACCGAGCCAGAGACCGAAGAAGCCATGCAAGCCGAACTACAGCGTACCAGTCCGGCAGAAATCCTGTACCCGGAAGACTTTGCGCTGCCGGGATTGCTGCAAGGCTACAAAGGCAGCCGCCGCCGTCCGGTCTGGGAATTTGATCTGGAAACAGCGCGCCAGCAATTAACCATGCAGTTTGGCACCCGAGATCTGGTCGGGTTTGGTGTCGAACATGCCGAGCGTGGCCTGTGCGCAGCCGGCTGTTTGATGCAATACGTCAAAGATACCCAGCGTACCGCCCTGCCGCACATCCGCGCGATCACTCTGGATCGCAAAGATCATGCGGTCATCCTCGATGCCGCAACCCGCCGCAACCTGGAGCTGACCCAGAACCTGGCCGGAGGCTTCGACAATACCCTGGCCGCGGTGCTGGATAAAACTGCGACCCCAATGGGCAGCCGCCTGCTCAAACGCTGGCTACATCAGCCGATTCGTGATCGCCAGCAACTCAATGGCCGCCTGGATGCCATTGGGACACTGAAAGATACCGGCATGTTCCTGGATATTGCGGGTGTATTGCGCCATATGGGCGATCTGGAGCGGATTCTGGCCCGTCTTGCCCTGCGCTCTGCCCGTCCTCGCGATCTGGCACGAATGCGTACGGCTCTGCAACACCTGCCGGAGCTGGCCGAACTGCTGGCCGAGCTGAACCAGTCACGCATCAGTGAACTGGCCACCCTGGCAGCCCCGATGGATGAACTGTGTGAACTGCTGGAACGTGCCATTATTGAAAATCCGCCGGTCGTGATCCGTGACGGCGGCGTGTTGGCACCGGGGTACAATGCCGAGCTGGACGAATGGCGTGATCTCGCAGACGGGGCAACCAAGTTCCTCGAAGAGCTGGAAGCCAGTGAGCGCGAACGCCATGACATTGACAGCCTGAAAGTGGGCTTCAACCAGGTGCACGGTTTTTATATTCAGGTCAGCCGCGGTCAGAGCCACCTGGTGCCAAGCCACTATGTACGCCGTCAGACCCTGAAGAATGCCGAACGCTACATCATTCCTGAGCTGAAAGAGCACGAGGACAAGGTTCTGAACTCCAAGTCTAAGGCACTTGCTCTGGAAAAACAGCTGTGGGAAGGGCTGTTCGATCAGCTGCTGCCGCACCTGGAGCAGTTGCAAAATACCGCCAGCGCCCTGTCAGAGCTGGATGTCCTGACCAACCTGGCTGAGCGGGCTGACACCCTTAACTACTGCCGTCCTGAGCTGACGGACACCACAGGCATTGAAATCACTGCCGGCCGCCACCCCGTGGTTGAGCAGGTCCTGGACGAGCCGTTTATTGCCAACCCAATCTCCCTGCACCGCGATCGCCGCATGCTGATCATTACCGGTCCGAACATGGGCGGTAAATCCACTTATATGCGGCAAACGGCATTGATCGCCCTGTTGGCGCATGTGGGCTCTTTTGTACCGGCAGAAGCCGTGAAAATCGGCCCGCTGGATCGCATTTTCACCCGTATCGGCGCGTCGGACGATCTGGCATCCGGTCGCTCGACCTTCATGGTGGAAATGACTGAGACCGCTAATATTCTCCATAATGCTACCCAGAACAGTCTGGTCCTGATGGATGAAATTGGCCGGGGTACCAGCACCTATGACGGGTTGTCACTGGCCTGGGCCAGCGCCGAGTGGCTGGCAGACAAAATTGCGGCCATGACCCTGTTCGCGACCCACTACTTTGAGCTGACCGAACTGCCATCGCTGATTGACGGCTTAGCGAACGTTCACCTTGATGCGGTTGAACACGGCGACGATATCGCCTTCATGCACGCCGTGCAGGAAGGGGCCGCGAGCAAGTCCTACGGTCTGGCAGTCGCCAGTCTGGCCGGGGTACCGAAGTCGGTCATTAAGCGGGCTAAAATCAAGCTGCAGCAGTTGGAAGCCAGCGGCCATCAGCAGGCTCTGGCACCGGCCAGCAATGCACCGCGTGCCGAACAGCAACTGAGCCTGATCCCTGAGCCAAGCGAAGTCGAAGAAGCACTGGCCAACCTGAACCCGGATGAATTGACACCGCGTCAGGCACTGGATGAGCTGTATCGCCTGAAGGCCTTGCTGTAAGCTACGGAGATTGGTTTCAGACGCAAAAAAGGGAGATGCCAGGCATCTCCCTTTTTTCATCAATGTCGTATCAAAACGTTCTGGTTGTTTCTGTCTGATTTATTCTACTTAACCCATTGCTGTTCAGCTTGGACAATACTGTCCCAAAAGGTTGCTCAACAAAAACTTAAAGCTGACTTAAAGCTGGCCATGGTTAAACAGAGATTCGATATTCAGCCCCTGATGGGTCAGCATATCGCGCAGGCGACGTAGACCTTCTACCTGAATCTGGCGGACTCGTTCACGGGTCAGACCGATTTCACGACCGACATCTTCCAGGGTCGAGGCTTCATACCCCAGCAGGCCAAAACGTCGAGCCAGCACTTCACGCTGTTTCGGATTCAGCTCTTGCAGCCAGTGTACGATCGAGGTTTTGATATCGTCATCTTGGGTAGAGGTTTCCGGACCACCACCTTTCTCATCCGGGATAATATCCAGCAGGGCTTTTTCAGAATCCCCGCCAATCGGATTATCGACAGAGCCGACACGCTCATTGAGGCGCAACATCCGGTTGACGTCATCGACGGATTTATCCAGTTTCAGGGCGATGTCTTCCGCCGTCGGTTCATGATCCAGCTTCTGTGCCAGTTCACGGGCGGTACGCAGGTACACATTCAGCTCTTTGACCACATGGATCGGCAAGCGAATAGTACGGGTCTGGTTCATGATTGCACGTTCGATGGTCTGGCGGATCCACCAAGTCGCATAGGTCGAGAAGCGGAATCCACGTTCTGGATCGAATTTCTCAACCGCACGGATCAAGCCGAGGTTACCTTCTTCAACCAGATCCAGCAGTGCCAGACCACGATTGCTGTAACGGCGGGAGATCTTCACCACCAGTCGCAGGTTACTTTCGATCATCCGTTTGCGAGCCACTTCATCTCCGCGAAGGGCACGCCGTGCGTACAGCACTTCTTCCTCAGCGGTCAGCAGTGGGGAAAAACCAATCTCGCCCAGATAGAGTTGCGTCGCATCCAGTGCCTTTTGCGATGTTCCGTAGTGGGAGATATCCATCTCCTCATCGCCAACTTCTACCTCTTCGGCCTTGACGTCGATATCTTCGGAGTCAATCTCCATATCTTCTTCAAAATCAAAGTCTTCGATATCTGTAGCCGTATTGCTTCTGCTCATAGCGCCTCCCAGATGGCGAGTTAGCAAAAAAACATTACCAACCTGACTATGCCATGTTGACTATCGCGGTAAATAGCGCATCGGATCGACGGATTTACCTTTGTAACGAATCTCAAAATGCAACTTCACGTTACTGGAACCAGAACTACCCATGGCAGCTATCTTCTGACCCAGCACAACCTTCTGCTGCTCCTTGACGTATAAATGGTCATTGTGGGCATAGGCGCTGAGGTAATCTTCGCTGTGCTTGATAATGACCAAGTTGCCATACCCTCGCAATGCGTTACCAGCGTACACCACAACACCGCTGGCTGACGCAGTCACAGGCTGGCCTTTGTTTCCAGCAATATCTATACCCTTGTTCCCGTTTTCAGTATTTGAGAACTTGGCAATGATGCGACCTTTCGCCGGCCATGCCCACTCGGCAACTTTGTTGTTACTGGAACTCGGCTGAGTTGTAACAACTTTGTTACTTTTAGTGTCTTGAGAGTACCCTTTTGTGCGAGACGGATCAACGTTTTTATCGCTGTTTTTTTGTTCAACTTTAGGCGTAGACGCTGTCTTCTGGGACTGAGACGGCGTATTTGTGGTAGGTTTCGCTGTCGGCTGATTCTGGGCAGCCGTTTTGTTTGTCGTTTGGCCTGCAGCAGCTTGTTTCGAAGATGTTACAGAAGTGGTACCGGATGTGCGTTGTGAGCCTGTGGAACCCGCGGCGATCACATTCGGTGCACCTTTGCCATATTGCGGAGCATCATATTTAGGCTTCCACAAAGTCAGCTTTTGCCCCGGAAAAATGGTGTAAGGTGCCTTCAGCTTGTTCGCGCTGACAATTTCATCAACATTACGGCCGGTAATATACGAAATAAAGTAAAGGGTATCTCCCTTCCTGACTTCGTAATAACTGCCCCGATAGCTGCCCCGCTCAATGCTACTGTAATCCTTACCAAGACTGGTTACGGGAGCCGGAGGATGGCTGCTGCATGCTGACAGCGACAAGCTGGCGACCACCGTCACCCATTGCCACCATTTCGCTTGGTTATTCTCCATCCCCATAATTTTCTACCGTAACTCTCCCGCCACCAACGGCACAAACCGGACTGGTTCGACATCCTGATATGAAAAATGTTCACCCTCACGAGTGATGACTTTGAGCACCTGACTGTGTACCCCAACCGGGATCACCAGCCGCCCGCCTTCCGCCAGTTGCGCCAGTAACGCAGCCGGAACATCCGAGGCCGCAGCGGTGACGATAATAGCATCAAACGGCCCTTTACTGGCCCAGCCCTGCCAGCCGTCACCGTGTTTGGTGGCGACATTATGCAGCTCCAGCTGTTTGAGTCGACGTTTGGCCTGCCATTGCAGTGCCTTGATGCGCTCGACGGAAAACACCTGATCCACCATGTGGGCCAGAACAGCGGTCTGATAACCCGAACCGGTGCCGATTTCCAGCACCCGGCTATGCGGGGTCAGCGCCAGCAGTTCCGTCATTTTGGCCACAATGTAGGGCTGTGAGATCGTCTGCCCGCTGCCAATCGGCAAGGCATTATTTTCATAGGCTTTGTGTGACAGTGCTTCGTCAATGAACCGCTCACGGGGAACGGCTGCCATTGCACGCAGCACATTGTCATTACGGATTCCCTGCTGGCGCAAATAATTCAGCAGCGAACTCCGCTTTTCCACATAGCGCATCCTCAATTTTTCTCCTGATGAATCCACTCCCGGATGGCCCCGAGCGAATCATGCGCCGTCAGGTCTACCTGTAATGGAGTAATCGATACACA
Source organism: Photobacterium sp. GSS17 (assembly GCF_028621875.1). Classification (NCBI taxonomy): domain Bacteria; kingdom Pseudomonadati; phylum Pseudomonadota; class Gammaproteobacteria; order Vibrionales; family Vibrionaceae; genus Photobacterium; species Photobacterium sp. GSS17. Next base: position 3,031,719 of record NZ_CP117517.1, read on the forward strand.
CCGTTGTTCGATCGCGTAGAAGTCGGTACCCGGCCCGGCATCCTGGCAGGCTCCCGGCGGGCCCAGCCAATACAGCGGCTTGCCGCGAGGATCCACACCTTTAACCATGTTTTCCGCTCGGTGGCGAGCCCCCAGGCGAGTCACTTGCCAATCACCCAGTTCATTCATCGGTACGTCAGGAACATTGACGTTAAGAATTTTATTGGTCGGCAGCGGGCGCGTCTGCATGTTCTGCAATATCTGTTTGACGACCTGCGCTGCCGTTTCAAAATGTGTATCGCCGACAAGTGAAACCGCAATCGCCGGCACCCCGAGGAAATGCCCCTCGGTTGCCGCCGCAACGGTACCGGAATAGAGGACGTCATCCCCCAGATTGGCACCGTGATTGACTCCGGCCACGACAACGTCAGGCCGGTATGCCAACCACTCATTGAGGGCAAAATGCACACAGTCGGTCGGGGTGCCTTCCACAGACACCCGACGCTCTCCCTCTTCGCGAATACGCAACGGGTAATCCAGGGTTAGCGAATTAGACGCCCCCGAGCGATTGCGATCCGGGGCCACAACTGTCACTTCCCCCAGCTCACTCAGCACTGATGCCAGGGTATTAATTCCCCTGGCAAAAATCCCGTCATCGTTACTGATCAGAATTCTCATTGTTATTTTCCTTGTCCTCCAGCTCCGGCTCCAGCATCAATTCCCGGACAACCGCCGTGGCAAAGCAACCGGCAGGCAGAGAGAATGAGACTGTCACCTGATCGCCTTCCTGCGCCCAAGCCATATCCGTTGGCTTCAGCAACAATGGGCGACGCTCATGGCGCATCCGGTTATCCCGGATCAGTTTCAGCAACAGTGGTTCCTGTTCGACCAGCGCCATTTCAAACGCTTCAGCCTCGCCTGTTGTCGGCAGGGCATTATCTCCCATCATTGGGGCGGTCAGCAGCCAACTGCTGTCATCAACAGCCTGCTGCGCAGCGGCCACGTCTTCCACTAAGTGACCCGTCATACCGCTTTCCAGCCCGGCATCAGAGCCCGGCTGTAGCCAGTCGCCTGCCATAACAGTATGTACCAGTTTCTGTTCAATACGCGCCGACAGAATCATGTTGAACAGCCAGGAGCGTGCTGCAGACAGGTAGAAACTGCGCTTACTTTTATCGCGTACCCGGAACTCATCGTTACCCCAGGCACGGGCTTTAACTACGTTATTGCCGCTATGACCAAAGCGCTGCTCACCAAAATAGTTGGGAACCCCGTGAGCGGCAATGTGCGTCAGGCGCTCAAGCACCGCCTCTGGCTGATCCAAATCGCGCAGGCGTAACTGGAACCAGTTGCCGCTCAGATCGCCTGGACGCAGTTTCTTATCATGGCGGGCAGTTTCCAGCACTTCGACTCCCGGGTGCTCAGCCACAAACTGAGTCAGATCCGGATCCGGCTTGCCCGGCAGGTGAACACTCAGCCATTGCTCCGTTACGGCGTGGCGATCTTTCAGGCCCGCCCAGCTGACATCGCGCGACTTCACGCCGCACGCTTTTGCCAGTTCGTTCACAACATATTTGGTGTTCTCACCGGTTTTACGGATTTTCACCATGAAGTGCTCGCCGTGACCAGCGAAATCAAAGCCAAGATTTTCGTTTACGATAAAGTCTTCAGGTTCAACTTTGATCCGACCCTGACAGCTGGGTTTACCGTAAAGCCAGCTGAAGTTGTCCATAATACCAGACATAGTAATACCATCGCGTTGCAATGAGGCGCCGGCCACCCAATCAGCGACCCCCTCATTACAGTCATTATTGTTGAATGATCAGAACCACTGCTTCACAGGCAATACCCTCTTTGCGCCCGGTAAAACCCAGTCGCTCAGAAGTGGTCGCTTTCACATTGATGTTGCTGATATCCGTTTCCAGATCGTCAGCGATTGCCTGGCACATCGCGTCAATATGCGGTGCCATTTTGGGTGCCTGGGCGATAATAGTGACGTCCAGGTTGCCAAGGCGATAGCCCTTGGCCTTCACTTTACTGTATACATCACGCAGCAGAAAACGGCTGTCCGCCCCTTTCCACTCGGCATCTGTATCCGGGAAATGGCGACCAATATCTCCGGCCCCTATTGCGCCCAGCAGTGCATCACACACAGCGTGCAAGGCGACATCACCGTCAGAGTGAGCAATCAGCCCCTGCTCGTAAGGCACCGCCACCCCGCCAATGATAACCGGCCCTTCGCCACCAAACTTGTGTACATCAAAGCCATGTCCGATTCGCATCATGCTGGATCCCCCAGTAGTTTTGCTAAATAAAATTCCGCCAGTGCCAGATCCTCAGGTTGGGTGACCTTCAGGTTATCGGCGCGCCCTTTCACCAGGATGGGCATCTGACCGCAATATTCTAACGCCGACGCTTCATCCGTCACGACGGCACCAGCCGCTAAAGCCTGTTCCAGCGCCTGCTTCAGGACACCGGCCCGAAACATTTGTGGCGTCAGGGCATGCCACAGATCAGCCCTGTCGACCGTTGACGAGATCGCGCCATCGCCATTGCCCCGTTTCATGGTATCGCGTACCGGCGCGGCCAGAATCGCCCCGTACGGGCTGGCCTGAGCTTTATCAATCAGGCGCTGCAGATCCTCCGGATGCAAACACGGGCGAGCAGCATCATGCACCAGTACCCATGCCGCTGGATCTGCCACGGAGGCTAATCCGGCAAACACCGAATCGGCCCGCTCAGCCCCACCGTTCACACGTTCAATACGCGGGTCCGTTGCCAGCGGCAACGTTGGGAAATAAGGGTCATCTTTGCTGATTGCAATCACCACGCGAGTGATTTGCGGATGTTGCAGCAGGCGGTCAACCGTGTGTTCCAGGATCGTCTTACCGGCAATCTGCAGGTATTGTTTCGGACGGTCAGCGGCCATCCGGCTCCCGACCCCGGCAGCCGGTACGACTGCAATCAAACTTTCTTTCATGGGTATCTTTCACTGACGCAGGCACTGCCAGAACGGCGGCACCGATTACGGACTCACGATTCGGAAGAAGGTTTCTCCCGGTCGAAGCATGCCCAGCTCGTTACGGGCACGTTCTTCAATGGCTTCCTGACCGCGGTTCAAATCATGGATTTCGACATACATCTGCTGATTACGCTGTTGCAGCTCAGCATTCGCCTGTTTTTGCAGTACAACGTTATCCCGTACCGCCAGGTAGTCCATCATCCCGTTCTTACCCAGCCAGAAATCATACTGTAACCAGCCGAGAACCATCAGCAGCAGCAAGGTAAACAGACGCATTCCTCTCTCCGGCAACGATTGTTAAATCAGAATATGAAGCAACCCCTCTCAGCTAACAGCCTGAAATGCGGTTGCTTCATACGATTCATCAGACAGGCAGTCAGCCTGTAATAATCCCACAAAGCGCACTTTGACTCTAGCGCCTGGCTCTTATTCGCCCATAAAAAAACCGCCTCAGTGAGGCGGTTTCCATCTCAGGCAAGATGCCCGGGTGTCAGAGACAGACGATTACGCCTGGCCTTTCACTTCTTTCAGACCGTTGAAAGGAGCACGTTCGCCCAGTGCTTCTTCGATACGGATCAGCTGGTTGTACTTAGCAACACGGTCAGAACGGCTCATAGAACCGGTTTTGATTTGGCCCGCTGCAGTACCTACCGCCAGGTCAGCGATAGTTGCATCTTCAGTTTCGCCTGAACGGTGAGAGATCACCGCTGTGTAGCCAGCGTCTTTCGCCATCTTGATTGCAGCCAGAGTTTCAGTCAGAGAACCGATCTGGTTAAACTTGATCAGGATAGAGTTAGCGATGCCTTTCTCGATACCTTCAGCTAGGATCTTAGTGTTTGTAACGAATAGATCGTCACCAACTAGTTGGATCTTGTCGCCTAGAAGTTGAGTTTGGTGTGCAAAACCATCCCAGTCAGACTCGTCTAGACCGTCTTCGATAGATACGATTGGGAATTGCGCAACTAGGCCAGCTAGGTAGTGGTTGAACTCTTCAGAAGTGAAAGTTTTTCCTTCACCTTTCATGTTGTAGATGCCAGCTTCTTTGTCGAAGAACTCAGAAGCCGCACAGTCCATAGCTAGAGTAACGTCTTTGCCTAGCTCGTAACCAGCAGCTGCAACAGCTTCTGCGATAACTTCTAGAGCTTCAGCGTTAGATTTAAGGTTAGGAGCGAAACCACCTTCGTCACCAACAGCTGTGTTGTAGCCTTTAGACTTAAGAACTTTAGCCAGGTTGTGGAATACTTCAGCACCGATACGTAGAGCTTCTTTAAGAGTTTTCGCGCCAACTGGTTGGATCATGAACTCTTGGATGTCTACGTTGTTGTCTGCGTGCTCACCACCGTTGATGATGTTCATCATTGGTAGAGGCATAGAGAACTGACCAGCAGTACCGTTTAGCTCAGCGATGTGCTCGTACAGAGGCATGCCTTTAGCAGCAGCTGCTGCTTTAGCGTTCGCCAGAGAAACAGCCAGAATTGCGTTCGCACCGAAGTTAGATTTGTTTTCAGTACCGTCAAGGTCGATCATGATCTGATCGATGTCAGCTTGTGCTTTCGCGTCTTTACCAATCAGGGCTTCAGCGATTGGGCCGTTAACTGCTTCAACAGCTTTCAGTACACCTTTACCCAGGAAACGAGACTTATCACCGTCGCGCAGCTCAAGAGCTTCACGAGAACCAGTTGATGCACCAGATGGTGCAGCCGCCATACCTACGAAACCGCCTTCCAGGTGAACTTCCGCTTCAACAGTAGGGTTACCACGTGAATCGATAATTTCACGACCTAGAACTTTAACGATCTTAGACATTGTGTTTCCTCTTGCTTTATCTTCAATTTAAAAGCTAAAAAAATAGCTGTAGCTCTTACCGCTACAGCTATCCGTAATCCTTACTTGTTTAGCTCACCGCGCTGGTTTTCGCCAGCGGCTTTTACGAAGCCGGCAAACAGCGGGTGACCGTCGCGAGGGGTTGAAGTGAACTCAGGGTGGAACTGAGCAGCCACAAACCAAGGATGGTTAGGGTTCTCGATAATTTCCACCAGCTTCTTGTCCGCCGACAGGCCAGAAATTTTCAGACCCGCTTTTTCCAACTGCGGGATGTAGTGATTGTTCACTTCATAACGGTGACGGTGACGCTCGTGAATCGTCGCGTTACCGTACAGCTCGCGCGCTTTCGTGCCATCAATCAGGTGACACAGCTGTGAGCCCAGACGCATTGTACCGCCCAGATCAGACTTCTCAGTACGCTCTTCAACTTTACCTTCGTTATCAACCCACTCAGTAATCAAGCCAACAACAGGGTTCGCTGATTCAGGGTTGAACTCGGTTGAGTGCGCACCTTCCAGACCAGCGACGTTACGAGCGAACTCGATCAGAGCAACCTGCATGCCCAGACAGATACCCAGGTAAGGGATCTTGTTCTCGCGAGCATACTTGGCAGTCATGATCTTGCCTTCGATACCACGGTTACCGAAGCCACCCGGAACCAGGATTGCATCCAGGCCTTCCAGTACTTCAGTACCTTTTGATTCTACGTCTTGAGAATCAATGTATTTGATTTTCACTGACAGACGGTTTTTCAGGCCGGCGTGCTTCAACGCTTCGTTCACTGACTTGTACGCGTCTGGCAGTTCGATGTACTTGCCCACCATACCGATGGTCACTTCAGCGGTCGGATTGGCTTCTTCGTAGATAACCTGTTCCCACTCAGACAGATCGGCTTCTGGTGCTGTAATGCCAAAACGCTGACATACCAGATCATCCAGACCCTGAGCTTTAATCAGTTGTGGGATCTTGTAGATTGAATCTACGTCTTTCATTGAGATAACCGCTTTCTCCGGCACGTTACAGAACAGTGCAATCTTGGCACGTTCGTTGGCTGGGATCATACGGTCAGAACGGCAGATCAGCACATCTGGCTGAATACCGATAGACAGCAGTTCTTTTACAGAATGCTGAGTTGGTTTCGTTTTCACTTCGCCTGCTGCTGCCAGGTATGGCACCAGTGTCAGGTGAGTGAACATGGCGCGCTCACGGCCCAGTTCAACCGCCAACTGGCGAATTGCTTCCATGAACGGCAGTGATTCGATATCACCAACAGTACCGCCAACTTCAACGATTGCGATGTCGTGGCCTTCCGCACCTGCGATCACGCGCTCTTTGATGGCATTGGTAATGTGAGGGATAACCTGAATAGTGGCGCCCAGGTAGTCACCACGACGCTCTTTACGCAGTACGTCGGCATACACGCGACCTGCTGTAAAGTTGTTGCGTTTCGTCATCTTGGTACGAATGAAACGCTCGTAGTGACCCAAGTCTAGGTCAGTCTCTGCACCGTCTTCCGTTACGAATACTTCACCGTGTTGAGTTGGGCTCATTGTGCCTGGGTCAACATTGATGTAAGGGTCAAGCTTCATCATGGTCACTTTCAGACCACGAGCTTCTAGAATAGCCGCAAGAGAGGCTGCAGCAATACCTTTACCTAGTGAGGATACGACCCCGCCCGTAACAAAAATGTAATTCGTTGTCATGTTTTACCTGGAAGATTGGTATAGAGGATATAAAAAGTATCTGGACGGGAAATTAGTATACCAGACACACTTTATCGCCACAACGTGAAAACTATCACAGCAGGATTGGTTTTTTTTTGTTTCAAATCAATTCTGCCTGTCAGGGGCGTTAATAATAACTATGTTGATCAGATAACGCCCTGATTCCCCGTATGGCAAGCCCTGTTTGCACTTACCGTGTGCCCTTTTTCTCCCGCACTTTTACCTCATCCCAGATGCGATCCAGTTGCTCCAGGCTGCAGTCGTCAAGTTGCTTTCCTTGTTCTAGCACAGTTTGCTCAACTTGGCGAAACCGGCGCTCGAATTTCTGGTTAGCTCGGGCCAGCGCCTGCTCCGGTTTGACCTTGAGGTGGCGACTTAAATTGGCCACCGCGAACAACAGATCCCCCATTTCTTCTTCAATGCGATCCTGATCCCGCGAGGCCTGAACGGCTTCTTCCATCACTTCTTCAATCTCTTCACGCACTTTGTCGACTACCGGCCCGAGTGTCTCCCAGTCAAAGCCATGACTGGCACAGCGCTTCTGGATTTTCTCTGCCCGGCTCAGCGCCGGCAGCGCCAGGGGAATATTTGCCAGCACACTGTGATCCTCACCTTTGGCAGCACGCTCTTTGGCTTTTTCCGCTTCCCAGTTAGCATGAATGGCCGACTCATCAGCAAACTCGGTTTGGCTGAACACATGAGGGTGACGGCGGATCAGTTTATCGTTAATGCCGGCCACAACCTGGTCAAAATCAAACAACCCCTGCTCTTTGCCCAACTGGCTGTAAAACACCACCTGAAACAGCAAATCGCCCAGCTCCTCTCGCACGTCATCCCAGTTTCGCTGGGCAATGGCGTCCGCCACTTCGTATGCTTCTTCCAGTGTGTGCGGCACGATGGTGGCAAAGGTCTGTTTCAGATCCCACGGGCATCCCTGCTGCGGGTCGCGCAAGGTGGCCATAATGTCAATCAGTTGCTCGATCGGAGCAGGTTTTACGTTACTCATGGTAGCTGGAGTCTCGGTTGAATGATTCAGTTGAATGGTTTAGTTGAATGGTTCAGTGGAACGGTGCTGTTAAATAAATCGGTGGAATAACTCAATAGAACGATCAGTAGCATAGCTCCGTAACATAGCTCCGTTGACTAAACCGAAGAGCGCTGAGTGAGCAGGTTCGCGTCATAAAGCGCCGCTCACATGGCCCTGGGACGGCGGAACGGTTAAAAACAAAAGCGGGCCGCCGTGGCTTCCCGCTTTTGATTGCTGAGTGTTAGTGCAGACGTCTGGCTTCAGCCACATCCTTCACCTGTTCGATGCGTTTAAGCACCCGGCCCAGGACGTCGATATTGGTCAGTTCCAAATCAAAGTCGAGGATCGACAGCTGTTTCTTGAAGTCGACCCGACTCTTCATGCCGGCCACCTTGACCTTTTCGTTAGAGAAGGTGTTGGTCAGCTCTTTCAGCAAACCGCTGCGCTCAGAAGCCACAACCCGGACGGTAATGTTATAACTGCCGACAAAACCGCCGCCCCAGACCGCGTCAATGATACGCTCTGGCGCCACATGGCGCAGCTCTTCCAGCTGTTCACAGTCGCTGCGGTGCACCGAAATGCCACGTCCCTGAGTCACAAAGCCCTGGATGTCATCGCCCGGAATCGGCTGACAGCAGCGGGCAAGGTGGGTCATCAGGTTATCCACCCCTTCCACCACCACCGCATCACGGCGCGGTTTCTTGCTGGTTTTGTTACCGGCTTCCACCAGCTTCTCCAGCAACTGCTGATCTTCTTCTTCAGCCGTCGGCTTGTTGACCAGCGCATTGATGTGATTGATCACCTGATTAATACGTAGATCACCACTGCCGACCCCGGCATACAACTCGTCAGGCGAATTCACGTTGAAGCGCTTCAGGGCATAGGCTTCGGCATCTTTCAGAGTCGCGCCGATTTTCACCAGCTCGGTTTCCAAAATTTCCCGTCCGGCGGCAATGTTCTTATCGCGATCCTGCTTACGGAACCAGGCATGTACCTTGGCCCGCGCCCGACTGGAATTAACAAAGCCCAGGTTCGGGTTCAGCCAGTCCCGCGAGGGGTTCGGCTCTTTCTGGGTAATGATTTCGACCTGATCGCCCATCTGCAGGTGGTAGGTGAACGGTACGATACGCCCTTCCACCTTGGCCCCGATACAGCGATGGCCCACTTCCGAGTGAATATGGTATGCGAAATCCAGCGGGGTAGCGTTCAGCGGCAGATCCACCACATCCCCTTTCGGGGTGAAGGCGTAAACGCGGTCATCAAAAACCTGGCTGCGCAGCTCTTCCAGCATTTCGCCGGAATCGGACATTTCTTCCTGCCACGCCAGCAGTTTACGCAACCAGTTGATTTTCTCATCATAGGCAGAACGCGCACCGCCGGATGAAGAGCCGCTCTCTTTATACTTCCAGTGCGCCGCTACCCCCAGCTCCGACTCTTCGTGCATCTGCTTGGTACGGATCTGGATTTCAATGGTTTTGCCTTCCGGGCCGATCACCACGGTATGGATAGACTGGTAACCGTTCGGCTTCGGGTTGGCGACATAGTCATCAAACTCTTTCGGCAGATGACGGTATTTGGTATGCACAATACCCAGCGCGGCGTAACAATCCTGGATTTCATCCGCGACAATCCGCACCGCACGGACGTCAAACAGCTCATCAAAGGCCAGGTTTTTCTTTTGCATCTTCCGCCAAATGCTGTAGATGTGCTTTGGGCGCCCCTGCACTTCAGCCTTGATGTGCGACGCCTTCATCGACTCACGCAGATCCGTCACGAAATGCTCAATATAGTGCTCGCGGTCAATGCGGCGCTCCGACAGCTGCTTGGCGATTTGCTTGTAAGTATTCGGGTGCTGGTAGCGGAAGGCGTAATCTTCGATCTCCCACTTGAGCTGACCGATACCCAGCCGGTTAGCCAGCGGGGCATAAATATTGGCGCACTCTTTCGCCGCAGCACGGCGAACCTCTTCCGGCTCATCTTTCACTTCGCGCAAGTGGCAGATTCGCTCAGCCAGCTTGATGACCACGCAACGGAAGTCATCCACCATCGACAGCAGCATCCGGCGGATATTATCAACCTGTACCGACTGCTCCGCGCCATCCTTAGTCGCGTTGAGCTGACCGATCGCCGCCATCTGACGGACCCCGGTCACCATCTGTAAAATCGTGCTGCTGTAATCTTCCTTCAACTTGTCCAGAGGATAGACACGCGCCTCCACCAGCGGGAAGAGCAATGCCGCTGTCAGGGTATCCTTGTCCATGCTGAGGGTCACCAGGATCTCCACCATCTCACGGCCACGCCATAACAGCAGTGGCGCTGACTCGATGTTAGCGGTCAGATCGGTACAACGCTGATAAGTCTGCTTGATCCGCTCCGCCACACCGGCGTCCTGCTTGAGGCTTTCGACCCAAGATGAAAGCTCAAATGTATCATTTTCCTTTAAGTGCGCACCGCGAACTGCGACCATTTTTCTATCCTGTGTTTTACGTGAATGGCGGCTACCGCTTGGTAAACAGCGCCATTGATTCTAAATGCCCGGTATGCGGAAACATGTCCATCATACCGAGTTTTTCCAACTGATAACCTTGCTCCAGCAAGACCTGACTGTCTCGGGCCAACGTCGCCGGATTACAAGAAACGTACACCACCTTTTCCGGGTGCAGATTAACGACATGCTGCATCACACCGGCTGCACCGGCACGCGCAGGGTCGAGCAGAATTTTATTGAATTGTTCTTGCGCCCAACTCTTTGTAGTCACGTCGTCTTCCAGATTGGCCTGGTAGAATGCAGCATTGTCGCACTGATTGCGCGCCGCGTTCTCCCCTGCCCTTTCCACCATTTCATCGATACCTTCAACCCCGACGACCGCCCGGGCCCGCTTGGCCAGCGGCAGACTGAAGTTCCCCAGCCCGCAAAACAGGTCAAGCACCCGGTCACCCGGCTGAAGATCCAGCCAGTCAATCGCCTGTGCCACCATCTGCTGGTTCACATCCCGGTTTACCTGAATAAAGTCTTTCGGTGAGAAAAAGAGCTGCTGGCCGTCCAGTTCATAATACGGAACCGGGCCAGAAATGCTATCTACAGCATCGGACGTTGGTGCCAGGTATAACATTAGCTGGTGCTGATCAGCAAACTGACGGAGTGCCGTCATGTCTGTGTCAGAAAATGGCTGCAGGTGACGAATCAACACAACCCGGCCGTTGTCGGCCTCCACCAGTTCCACATGGCCAAGATGCCTGCGCCCTTTAAGCGACGTCAGCAGTTCGCGCAGCGCCGGTAACAGCGCGTTGAGAGATTCAGCCAGAACCGGACAATGCGCCACATCGACAATGTCTTTGCTCTGTTTTTTACGGAACCCGATTTGCAGGCCGTTACCCGCCGGCATCACGCTAAACCGGGCACAACGGCGGTAGTGCCACGGCTGGCTGACAATCGGCGCAACCTGCTCAATGCTACCCGCCTTAGCAAATTTGCCCATCAGTTCACCCAGCGCCTGCTGTTTGGCCGCGATTTGCCCCTCATGGGACAGGTGCTGCAGATTACAGCCACCGCACTGCGCATACAGCGGACAGGCCGGTTTCACCCGAGACGCACTGTCATTCAGCCGACGCATCACTTTGCCGCGGGCAAACTGTTTTTTGTCCTCGGTTAACTGAATAACCACCTTTTCGCCCGGCAGGGCTTCGGGAACAAACACCGGCTTGCGATCGAGGTGGCCGATACCCGCCCCCAGGTGATCCAGACGGCTGATAGTGATTTCTTTGTGTTTGGTATCAGTTAATTTTCGTTTCTGAGGCTTGAAAAAGCGTGCCATTGTTTCGGACTCACGGATCAGATTCGCCAAACTGAGTGATATTTCCGACAGTTTGGAATTCGTTGATTGTCGAACAGCCTTGGTTTCATTAAGCTAACGACCATAGTTGGGCGACAATTCTCCCACAGAATCGCATTCTTGTAATTAAGAGAACCATGACCAAATATGGACTTCGTGCCAGGGTATTCACCCTGACATTAGCACCGACGCTGATTATTGGCCTGCTTTTGAGTGCCTTTTTTACCATGAGCCGCTATCGCGATCTGGAGCATCAGCTGATCTCAACCGGTGCCAGCATCATCGAACCCCTGGCGATCTCCACGGAATACGGCATGGCCGATCACAACCGAGAGGCAGTTCGTCGCCTGATCAGCTACGCCCACCGCAAGCATTCCCAGATTGTGCGCAGCATTGCGGTCTTCACCAACAATAACGAGCTGTTTGTCACCTCAAACTTTCACCGCAATTTCGAAGCCTTGATGTACCCTGACGACCAGCCGTTCCCGATGCTGCTTGAAACCCAGCTCAATGAGAACAACCTGATTCTGCGGGCACCGATCCTGCGCGAGGGCCAGTTTAACAACTCCTCCTTGCCGGGCTATCAGGCAGAAACGCTGGGCTATATCGCGCTGGAGCTGGATCTCAGCGCCCTGCGCCTGCAGCAATACCAGGAAATTTTCACCGCGCTGATGGTACTGCTATTCGGCCTGACTCTCTCGTCGCTGTTTGCCTACCGGCTGATGAAAGACGTGACCCGGCCTATCTCCCACATGGTGAGCGTGGTCGACCGGATCCGCCGCGGTCACCTTGATGTCCGGATTGAAGGCCAGTTGCTGGGCGAACTCGATACCCTGAAAAACGGGATCAATGCGATGGCCATTTCGCTGTCGGAATACCACATTGAAATGCAGCAGAGCATTGACCAGGCGACCTCGGATTTACGGGAAACCCTGGAGCAGCTGGAAATCCAGAACGTCGAATTGGATATTGCCAAAAAACGTGCCCAGGAGGCCGCCCGGGTTAAATCGGAATTCCTTGCTAACATGTCCCACGAGCTGCGTACCCCGCTGAACGGGGTCATCGGCTTCACCCGTCAGATGCTCAAGACCCGGCTCAGCACCAGCCAGCAGGACTACCTACAAACCATTGAAAAATCAGCTAACAATCTACTGACCATTATCAATGACATCCTCGACTTCTCGAAACTTGAGGCAGGTAAGCTGCTGCTAGAAAACATTCCGTTCGACTTCACCGATGCGCTTGATGAAGTCATGAAACTGCTGGCTCCAAGTGCTCATGAGAAAGGTCTGGAACTAACCCTGAAAGTCGATAACCGGATTCCGACCGGCCTGATTGGCGATCCGCTGCGTATTCAGCAGGTTCTGACCAACCTGATCGGTAACGCCGTGAAATTCACCGAACGCGGCAACATTGATGTCGCGGTAGAAGTGAAAGCTGACCGTGAAGAAAACATCGATCTGCAGTTTATGGTCCGGGATACCGGGATCGGGATTTCCGAACGCCAGCAGGCCCAGCTGTTCCAGGCATTCAGCCAGGCCGATGCCAGCATTTCCCGTCGTTACGGCGGAACCGGTCTGGGGCTGGTAATCACCCAGAAACTGGTCACCCAGATGGGCGGCGAGATCAGCCTGACCAGCCGCCTGCACCAGGGCTCCACGTTCTGGTTCAGCCTGCGTCTGACCAAGACCGATCTGCCGGTCTCGCAGCCTATCGACACCAGCTCACTGATGAACCGCAAGCTGCTGCTGATCGAGCCTAACATGCAGGCGGCCTCGGTGATTCAGCAACGCCTGATCCGTGCCGGCATCCATGTAACCTATCGTTCGACCATGCCGGACGAGGCTGAGCACCACGATTTTGCCCTGCTGAACCTGTCGCCGGGTGAACAGCCTCCGCTGGCCAGTGTGCTGGACATGGTGTTCAAAGCTGAGCAAATCAGTGACAAAGTGATTGTCACCCTGCCAACTACCGAGCTGGCTCTGTCCGAGCGGCTGCTCAATGCCGGGGTGACCGCCTGCCTGCCGAAACCGCTGGGCCACCGCAAGCTGTACGAAACCCTGGTGACCGAGCCGGATATGCTGGGCGAGCCGGAAGGCCTGCCGATTCCACAGGCGGCCCCGCGCATTCTGCCGATCACGGTCATGGCGGTGGATGATAACCCGGCGAACCTGAAGCTGATCTCTGCCCTGCTGAGCGAGCGGGTCGAGACAGTGATCACTGCCACCGGCGGCAGAAAAGCCGTTGAGTATGCCCACCAGAAGCATTTTGATCTGGTCTTCATGGATATCCAGATGCCGGAGATGGACGGCGTGACCGCCTGCCAGGAAATTCACAAGACAGAGCTTAACCACACAACACCGGTGATTGCAGTTACCGCCCATGCCATGGCCGGGGAGCGCGAACGCCTGATTAAAGCCGGGATGGACGACTACCTCACCAAACCTATTGAAGAGCCGATTCTGGAGCAGATGCTGGCCAAATGGACCAGCGCGCACGATAGCCACCCAGACAACGGGCTGGCTAACGGCACTGGCCTGACGGAAGCGCAAGCGCACCATCCGGAAAGCAGTACCGAACAAGCAGTCACCGCAGACCCCAATATCAGCTGGAACTGGGATCTGGCCCTCAAGCAAGCGGCTGGCAAAGAAGATCTGGCGCGAGACATGCTCCAGATGCTGCTGGATTTCATGCCGGAAGTGGAAATGCTGGTCAACGAGGCGTTGGACGGCAAGGAAATCGACCTCTGGCCGCCTATTCATAAACTGCATGGAAGCTGCGCCTACAGCGGGGTTCCGCGCCTGAAGAACCTGTGCCATAGGATTGAGACGGAGCTGAAAGCCGGAGCCAGCATCAGAGACATCGAGCCTGAGCTGTTTGAACTGGTGGATGAAATGAACAACGTTGTCAAAGCGTCAAAGCGCTACCGGCCGTAGCGCGTCGCCATTGGCCACATTTGGCAGACAGCCGACTGAACCCGGCCTCTGTCAGCCGTGATATAAAAAAGCGAGCCCGAGGGCTCGCTTTTTGTTTGGGGTTCTTTTTGATTGGGGTTGCCATGCTGTTGGCTGGCTGCTCGTGGCATATTGCCGTTGTTGGCAGACGGGAGTGATTCAGGACTCCAGAATGACGGTTGCCACGGCATATTGCTTTTCGTCAGCAATAGTCAGGTGCACATGGTTAGCCCCCATCCGTGCCGCCAGTTCCGCCGCTTTACCGGACAGGGTCAGCACCGGCTTGCCCCGCTCGTCGTTACTGACGGTAAAATCCTGAAACGACACACCGCAGGCAATCCCGGTTCCCAGCGCCTTGGCGGCAGCTTCTTTCACCGCAAACCGCTTGGCCAGATAGCGCGCAGGCTGTTTCAAGCCACTGAGAATCGCCAACTCAGACTGGGTCAGCACACGCTCGGCAAACGGCGCACCACTGCGGGCATACACCGCCTCGATGCGCGCAATGTCAGCAATGTCCGTTCCCAGCCCGACAATCGCCATTAGCCGCGAGCTTCCAGCATCAGCGCTTTCATGTCAGCGACAGCTTTTTGCAGGCCATCAAACGCCGCACGGCCAATAATCGCGTGACCGATGTTCAGTTCATACAGCTCAGGCAGCGCCGCAATCGGCTTCACGTTGTGGTAAGTCAGGCCATGACCGGCATTCACTTTGATGCCCTGATCGTGCGCATAACTGGCTGCGGCAGCGATCTTCTTCAGCTCCGCCTGTTGCTCAGCTTCGGTTTCCGCATCGGCATAGTGGCCGGTATGCAGCTCGATATAAGGAGCACCACAGGCTACCGCCGCATCAATCTGGGTACGGTCAGCATCAATGAACAGTGACACGTTGATCCCTGCGTCAGTCAGTTTCTCGGTCGCAGCTTTGATTTTTTCCAGCTGGCCAGCCACATCCAAACCGCCTTCAGTGGTCAGCTCTTCACGTTTTTCCGGTACCAGACAAACAAATTCCGGCTGGGTTTCCAGCGCAATCTGCACCATCTCGTCGGTCACGGCCATTTCCAGGTTCATGCGGGTCTGGATGGTTTCACGCAGAATGCGTACGTCGCGATCGGTAATATGGCGGCGATCTTCACGCAAATGAATCGTGATCCCGTCAGCCCCGGCGCGCTCTGCGACTTCCGCCGCATGCACCGGATCCGGGTAACGGGTACCACGGGCATTACGTAAGGTCGCAATATGGTCAATATTCACGCCGAGTAAGATGTTGTTCATTTTCCGGTACTCCTTCCTCTAGGGATAAACAATTCCCTGCTTTTTAATGGTTTGCCGCCAAGATATGGCTTCAGGGCTATGCGGGTAAAACGCTTGGCCGCGCGCAGCTGTTCCGGGGTTTCAAACCGCCGGGCGGCAATCGCTTTCAGCTGTTCGCCGGTAAAGGTCAGTTGCCCGATAGTTAATGAGGCAATGAAGCCCCGCTGCTCGCGGTAGTTATACGTCATCGTATCTTCAACCGGCAGGCTGCTGCCAGCACAATGCAGAAAATCGATGCCATAGCCCAGATGATCGAGTAAGGCCAATTCAAAGCGTCGCAATGCTGGCTCTGGATTCTCCGCCTGTGCCAGCTCACGCAGCACATTCAGGTAATCCAGAAACAGCACCGGGTATGGTGTATGGGTTTCCAAGACGCGAGCCAGTAACTCGTTGACGTACATCGCAGAGTACAGGATATAGCTGCGCATCGGCAAACCGATACTGATAGGTTCGGCGTAGGTCAGTACGGGCATGGAGCCGCGTCCCGACCATTTCATAAAAAGGGGCGTAAACGGTTGTAACGCCCCTTTGAGGTTGGAGCGCTTACGGCGCGCCCCTTTTGACAGGAGGGTAATTCGGCCTGAGTCCTCGCTGAAGACATCAAGGATCAGGCTCGTCTCACTGTAAGGACGAGAGTGGAGGACAAAACAGCGCTGAAGCCCTTCCATAGCGGCCCTTACAGATCGTCAATATAGCCCAGGCTACGCAGTGCGCGTTCGTCGTCCGCCCAACCGGACTTCACTTTCACCCACAGTTCCAGGTACACCTTGCGCTCGAACAGATCTTCCATATCGAGACGGGCTTCACGGCCGATGGTTTTGATTTTATCGCCACCTTTGCCGATCACCATTTTCTTTTGGCCCTTGCGCTCAACCAGGATCAGGCCATTGATATCAAAGCCATCGGTATCTGGGTTGTAGTCAAAGCGCTCGATTTCCACCGTCACCGAATACGGCAGCTCGTCACCGGTGAAACGCATCAGTTTCTCACGGATGATCTCTGACGCCATAAAGCGCTGTGAACGGTCCGTCACGTATTCTTCAGGGAAGTAGTATTCGCATTCCGGCAGGTGCTTACGCACGATCTTCTCGACCGCCTCAATGTTTGTGCCATGCTTGGCAGAAACCGGTACTACGTCAACGAATTCCATCTTGTTCGCCAGCTCTTGAAGGTGCGGGAACAGATCGTATTTCTCTTTGACGTTATCAACCTTGTTGACCAGCAGCACGGTCGGCAGCTGAGACTTCATCAGCTTGTTGAGCACCATTTCATCGTCCGGGGTCCAGATGGTGCCATCCACCATAAACAGGACCAGTTCCACGTCGGTCAGCGAGCTGCTGGCCGCCCGGTTCATCAGACGGTTAATGGTACGCTTTTCTTCGATGTGCAGCCCGGGAGTATCAACGTAGACAGCCTGATAGCCGTCACGAGTGTCCACCCCCATAATACGGTGGCGCGTCGTCTGAGGCTTACGAGAGGTAATAGACAGTTTTTGTCCTACCAGACGGTTCAGAAGCGTTGATTTACCGACATTCGGCCGGCCAACGATGGCAATAAAGCCGCAATGTGTCTTCTCTGTCATGATTCCAACTGCTTAAGCGCAATTTCTGCCGCTGCCTGCTCTGCCTTGCGCCGACTGCCGCCTTTACCGATAACAGGCTTATCCAGGCCTGCCACTTCACACTGTACCGTGAATTCCTGATTGTGAGCTTCGCCCTGTACCTTAGTGACCGTGTAAGCCGGTAGGGGCTGACGACGGCCTTGCAGGCATTCCTGCAGGCGGGTTTTCGGATCTTTCTGGTTGATGCCCGGCTTGATCGTTTCCAGACGAGACTGATACCAGCGCAGGACAATCGCACGGACATTTTCAATGTCGCTGTCCAGGTAAATCGCACCAATAATGGCTTCCACACAGTCCGCCAGAATCGAGTCACGGCGGAAACCGCCACTCTTCAGTTCGCCCGGGCCCAGCAGCAGGTGATCGCCCAGCTCAAACTCGCGTCCAAGCTCGGCCAGGGTTTTGCCGCGTACCAGCGTGGCACGCATCCGGCTCATGTCGCCTTCGTCTACCGCCGGAAAACGGTGATACAGATCATCAGCCACCACAAAACTCAGGATCGAGTCACCCAGAAATTCCAGACGCTCGTTGTGTGTTCCGTTGGCACTGCGGTGTGTCAGTGCCAGAGTCAGTAAATCAAGATTGTTAAATTCATAGCCCAGCTTGCGCTGGAGTCTGTTTACAGGAGTGGTCATTTTTTCCCGATCAGTTTATGCCACCGATGCGATTGAATCGCACACCGGTAGGAATCCAAGATGGAAGTGCACTGTCCGCACCTCGTTCAAACTCAAAGCTGATCCAGATCCCGACCGCTTTGCCCACCAGGTTCGCTTCAGGCACGAAGCCCCAGTAACGGCTGTCAGCACTGTTGTCGCGGTTATCACCCATCACAAAGTAGTGTCCTTCAGGCACCACCCACTCATTCACGCCCGGACGTGGCTGGTAAGCCAGCGTGCGATCACGCTTAAGCGGATGCACCAGAATTTTGTGCTCGTGTTCACCCAGCTTTTCATCGAACTGGACCAGACGAGTCATGCCCTGGCTGAATTCACTGTCGGTCATGTCAGTCAGCGGTACCGGCTGACATTCGGCAGAGCCTTTCACCGCCACGCACAGTTGCTTGTGAGCACTGTAGCGCACGGTATCGCCAGGCAGGCCAACAACACGCTTGATGTAGTCGATATTCGGCTGAGGCGGGAATTTGAATACCACAATGTCCCCACGCTCAGGTTCACCGGTTTCCACCAGTTGGTGACGGAAGACCGGATCTTTCAGACCGTAAGAAAATTTCTCAACCAGGATGAAGTCCCCGACCAATAATGTCGGCATCATTGAACCGGATGGGATCTGGAACGGCTCATAAATAAATGAGCGAAATACCATAATTAGCGCGATCACCGGAAACATAGAGCTGGCAGATTCGACCCAGCTCGGTTGCGGTGCCACGGTCTGTAGGGTTTTAGCATCAACCTGTCCGCCGGCATTGACCGCCGCTGCCTCAATTTTTAATTGACGTTTCGGCGCCCAGATAAATTTATCCAAAGCCCAGATGATTCCGGTTACCAGCGTCGCCAGCACCAGAATAAGCGAAAAAATATTTGCCATTCTATTCCCTACTTAACTTGCTATCAGGCTGCCGCGTGTGATGAGAACGCACGCGTCCGCTCGATACGACAATGCAGCAGAGGAGCCTGCTGCATTGTCATTGTTACTAGTGTACACCGCTAATGGTAGCAATCGTTTAGAATATGCGTCCACCAATAACAATGGGTTACGAGTATTACTTATCTTTGCCCACGTGCAGAATTGCCAGGAAAGCTTCCTGAGGCAGTTCGACGTTACCGATCTGCTTCATACGTTTCTTACCTTCTTTCTGCTTCTGCAGCAGTTTCTTCTTACGACTCACGTCACCGCCGTAACACTTGGCGATAACGTTCTTACGCAGCTGCTTAACCGTTGAACGAGCAATGATATGGTTACCGATAGCGGCCTGAATCGCGATATCGAACATCTGACGAGGAATGAATTCCTTCATTTTCTCAACCAGATCACGACCGCGATTCTGCGCATTACCTTTGTGCGTGATAATTGCCAGAGCGTCAACACGGTCGCCGTTCAGCATGATATCCACACGTACCATGTCGGATTCTTCGTAGCGCTGGAAGTTGTAGTCCAGAGACGCATAACCGCGAGAGGTCGATTTCAGGCGGTCGAAGAAGTCCAGTACCACTTCAGACATTGGAATGTCGTAAGTCAGTGCCACTTGGTTACCGTGGTAAACCATGTCTACCTGCATACCACGCTTCTCAACACACAGCGTGATGACGTTACCCAGGTATTCACTCGGCACCAGGATATTACAACGGGCAATTGGCTCACCGATTACATCGATATCATTCACCGCTGGCAATTTCGCCGGGCTGTCGACGTAAATCGTTGTGCCGTCCGTTTTCTTCACTTCGTACACTACGGTTGGAGCCGTGGTGATCAGGTCCAGGTCGTACTCACGTTCCAGACGTTCCTGAATGATTTCCATGTGCAGCATGCCAAGGAAACCACAACGGAAACCAAAGCCCAGTGCCGCCGAGCTTTCTGGCTCGTAGAACAGCGAGGCATCGTTCAGGCTCAGTTTGCCCAGTGCGTCACGGAAGTTCTCGTAGTCATCAGACGAAACCGGGAACAGACCGGCATAAACCTGCGGCTTCACTTTTTTGAAACCCGGCAGCGGTTTGTCACAACCGTTTTTCGCCAGCGTCAGGGTATCACCTACAGGAGCGCCCAGGATGTCTTTGATACCACAAACCACCCAGCCCACTTCACCGGTCTTCAGCACGTCTTTGTCTACTTGCTTCGGTGTGAAGATACCCAGACGGTCAACGCCCCAGGTCTGGCCAGTGCTCATGACTTTGATCTTGTCGTTCTTCTTCAGTGCGCCGTTCTTGATGCGAACCAGAGAAACAACGCCCAGGTAGTTATCGAACCAGGAGTCGATGATCAGCGCCTGCAGTGGTGCATCCGGGTCGCCTTCCGGTGCCGGGATCGCAGAAACGATGTTCTCAAGTACATCTTCTACACCCAGGCCGGTCTTAGCGGAACAGCGGGTCGCTTCCATCGCATCAATGCCGACGATTTCTTCAATCTCTTCGGCTACACGATCAGGATCCGCCGCTGGCAGGTCGATTTTGTTCAGGATCGGCACAACTTCCAGATCCATTTCAATCGCGGTGTAGCAGTTCGCCAATGTCTGGGCTTCCACCCCCTGGCCTGCATCCACCACCAGCAGAGCCCCTTCACAGGCTGCCAGCGAACGCGATACTTCGTATGAAAAGTCAACGTGTCCTGGGGTGTCGATAAAGTTCAGCTGATAGGTCTCACCATCTTTGGCCTTGTAATCGAGCGTCACGCTCTGGGCCTTGATGGTAATACCACGTTCACGTTCTAGATCCATGGAATCAAGAACCTGGGCTGCCATTTCACGATCGGAAAGGCCACCGCAGACTTGAATCAAACGGTCGGATAAGGTCGACTTACCATGGTCGATATGTGCAATAATCGAAAAGTTACGAATGTGCTTCATGAATTGGCGTGACTAACTCGTGATTAAAATGAATGAGACATAGAGTCCGTTTACCTTTGGCTTCGTTCCATAACCCCAAAGGTAAACCGACCCTACGATCAAGTTGGAGGATTCTACAGAATTTCGCCGCTAGTCGCTATCTTTCGGTATAGCATTTATCGCCAGGCTGGCTGAAACCGGTGTCCCCAACACGCGAATCAGGGTCGGCTGATAGGCACTGTCGCCTTCCAGGCGGGTGGCCTGACGACGCGCCAGCCATAACCCGGCCCCGGCAAATCCCAGTGCAGTCACAATCACACCCAGCTCACCGCCGCCGGCCAGCGACACAAACCACCACTGCCCGAGAATGGCACCCAGTACCAGACCGAGCAGCGGCAACACATACACTAACAGAGCCGACTGCAGCATACTGCGCTCAGACAGCCCGATTTCAACCGTATCCCCGACGCTGACTTTTTCCCGGGTGGCGATCGTAATTTCGTGACGCCGCCCCGGCAATGCCTTGGAGACGATGCCGGTTCCGCAACTGTCACGGGACCCGCAACTGCCGCAGCTGGTCTGCTGCTGGCAACTAACGGTGATCCGCCCGGTCTCGACAGCCACTACCGTCGCCAGAGAGCGCATCATTGTGCTTTACCGCCGTCGGCAAAGACTACGGATTCTGCTACCCGCCGGGCCGTCGCAGGGGGAATATCTCCCACCACAGTGACTTCTTTGTCCTGCAGCATGTAGCTGTGCAAGGTGCGACGCCCCTGACGAACCAGTTGCTCACGCACGGTAAAATGGTCAGCGGCTGAAATATAAATCGAGAAACTGAACAGCCCGTCGCTGTACATTTTGCTCTCAACCGGACGCTCGGTCATCATCAGACGATGGCGGTTGCGGGACACGGATTCAAATCCCTGCGGTAGCCAGCTGACTTTCCAGTCCAGCTCCGCCTGAGGTTGCGGCGGCAACTGAACCACGGCAGGCAGTTCCACCGTCTTCAAGCTTTTCAATACGTCGCCCACTTTGGAATTGATCACATAAGACACCGCGCGATACTGCTCCAGCGGCTCACCGTCACGGTCCAGCAAGTCGGCACGCATGACCAGCTTACTGCGGGTATCAATCCACAACAGGTAGGAGTAACGAGCCCCGTCTTTCGGCGCAATTCGCACCACATCGCAGGCGACACCGGCCTCACGGGCCCGTCCCATAGAGATAAAATCGTAGTAACTGGCCAGTTCGTCAATGTTGGTACGCATGATCGGCGGCAGAGGTGCCACCATTTTGTTGCTTTCGATCGTGAAAGGATCCAGTCCGGGCTCGAAGTAGCTGACTTCGTGCCCACGCTGAATCACTTCGCGCGGCGGGCCGCTGAGGTACACCAGATGCGCAAAAACCTCGCCATCTTCCAGCGCATGACGATAGCGCAGAGGTTCAATACTGTTTTTCTTGATTAGGATGTACGACAGCTCATAGCTGAGTTCACGGCTAGCCTCATCCATTTGATGCAACAAAGCCTCGGCCGAAGAAGCGGTTTCTTCAGCAGAGGCTTGCAATGGCATCGCAAGGCTGACCAGTGTCATCACACCGACCAGAAATCTTTTCATTTACCCGCCAACAATTTAATTCGGTTCAAGCTTAATTCGATTCAAGCAATGTACGGTCAATGGTACCGTCTTCCGCATTCAGGCGTAATTGCAGCTCATAATCCTGAAGCATAGCGTTGATACGACGGCGCTGTTCCATGACCTGCTCTTCTGTCGGACCTGCGTGACGACGGTTTACTGAATCCGCTGTCAGGCTAACCGGTTCGGCTGTACCGGCAAACGGGATGGTTTCCAGCACAGATAGCTGAGAATCACCTGCACTCAGGTTCTCTTCCCCGCCATTGTACTGCTGCACCCCAACAATCACCGCCAGCGACACACACGCGGCGACGGCCACTTGCCCTACCTGAGTAAACCAGGCTGGCAAGGTACGTTTTGCCTGCTGAGGAGATGGCTGAGTCTCGACTTCCCGCGCCTGACGTGCCGTTGCGATCTGCACCACAGGTGCTGGTTCTGCAACAGATTCAGCTACGCCGGTGTGGGCTGGCTCGTTATCCAGTGCCAGTGCAACCCTTGCCGAAATATCCCAATCCTTGTTTTGCGGTGCTTCCCCGCGCATCACATCACCAATCAGGTTGAAATGCTGCCAGGTCTGCTGGCTGTCGTCATCGACTGCCAATGCATTGATAATGCTCTGATCCAGCTCTTCGCCATCTAATAATGCCGAAATCTTTTCTTTATCAGCCATCTTGTTCACCGTTTGGCCCAACACTAACGCTGTAAAAGGGGACGAATACGTTTCTCGACCGCCTCTCGCGCACGGAATATCCGAGATCTCACAGTTCCAACCGGGCAATCCATCACTTCAGCGATTTCTTCGTAGCTCAGGCCGTCAAGCTCGCGCAACGTAATCGCTGTTTTCAGATCGTCAGGTAATGCCTCAATGGTACTGAAAACAACCCGCTTTAATTCATCAGACAACATTTGATTCTCAGGGTTCGAAATTTCTTTCAGGGCATTGCCATTTTCGAAATATTCCGCGTCGTCAGCATCCACATCCGTTGCCGGCGGACGGCGCCCCTGGGCCACCAAATAATTTTTAGCCGTATTCACGGCGATACGGTACAACCATGTATAAAAAGCACTTTCCCCGCGAAACGTCGGCAGAGCACGATACGCTTTAATAAAGGCTTCCTGAGCAACATCCGGCACATCACCGGAGTTACCGACATATCTGGCCACTAAGTTGCAAACCTTATTCTGGTATTTCATAACCAGCAAATTAAAAGCCTGCTTGTCGCCTCGCTGTACCCGCTCGATTAATACCTGATCAGTTTGCTGCTCGCTCATCCGAGCGTGTACTCCTATATCTGTTTCACTCGATATTTCATCCGTATTGGTCGTTTGCACTGCGTTAACTTCCCCATGCCTGATGCGGCAACCGCCTCGACTCAGCAAGGGGAAAGCCTGCATGCCCATTCCAAAACTTTTGATAAAACACTATGAGCGTGAGCACTATGTAAGACACGGAGGACAAAGCAAAGTTCCCCGGCGAGAAATTATTTCTCATCAATAGTGCGCGATTTTTTGACTGTGATAAAGCAATATTGGCCATTCGGCCAAAACGGGCATTATAGCGTTTCACTGCTTAGATGTGTGAATCACTGGTCAAAAATGAACAATTTGGACAGAATTTGCTAAGATGGCGTGACTACCACAGGGATATGAAATCATTATGAACGAAAACCGCGAACATCAATGTGATGTGCTTGTGATCGGAAGTGGTGCTGCAGGACTTTCACTGGCGTTGCGTCTGGCGCCACTGGGCAAAGTGATTGTGCTGAGCAAAGGACCGCGCAGTGAAGGAGCCACCTATTATGCCCAGGGCGGCATTGCCGCTGTCTTTGATGAAGATGACAGCGTTGATTCTCACGTTGAGGATACCCAGATTGCCGGCGCCCACTTGTGTGACGAGGACGTGGTGCGGTTTATCGCCGAAAATGCCAAGCACTGTGTGCAATGGCTGATTGACGGCGGAGTACCGTTTGATCGTGAAGACAGCGGCGACAGCGACCAGCCTCGCTATCACCTCACCCGCGAAGGCGGCCACAGCCACCGCCGTATTCTGCATGCCGCAGATGCCACCGGCATGGCAGTGCAGACCTCTCTGCAGGAAAATGTCCTCAACCATCCCAATATTGAAGTGCTTGAACGCCACAATGCACTGGATCTGATCACCAACCAGAAACTGGGCCGCACAGAGCAGCCTAACCGGGTATTGGGTGCCTATATCTGGAACCGGAATCGGGAAGCGGTTGAAACCGTGCGCGCTAAATTCGTCGTGCTGGCGACCGGCGGTGCCTCCAAAGTTTATCAGTACACCTCTAACCCGGATGTTTCATCCGGTGACGGCATCGCAATGGCCTGGCGCGCAGGCTGCCGGGTCGCCAACCTGGAATTCAACCAGTTCCACCCAACCTGCTTATATCACCCGGAAGCCCGTAATTTCCTGCTGACCGAAGCCCTGCGCGGCGAAGGTGCCTATCTGCGTCGTCCGGACGGCAGCCGCTTTATGCCGGACTTCGATGAACGCGCCGAGCTGGCCCCGCGTGATGTGGTGGCAAGGGCTATCGACTTTGAGATGAAACGTCTCGGTGCCGATTGCATGTACCTGGATATCAGCCACAAACCGGCTGATTTCGTGGCCAAGCATTTTCCGACCATTTACGAGAAGTTGCTGACGTTTGGCATCGATATTACCAAAGAGCCTATCCCTATCGTTCCGGCTGCACACTATACCTGCGGGGGTGTCGTGGTGGATAAATCCGGCAAAACCGACTTGGATGGCCTCTACGCGATCGGGGAAGTGAGCTACACCGGTCTGCATGGCGCCAACCGCATGGCTTCCAACTCGTTGCTGGAATGCGTGGTGTATGCCTGGGCAGCGGCAACCAGCATCGCCGAGCAACTCGATCAGGTCAGCCTGCCGGACAGCCTGCCAGGCTGGGATGAAAGTAAAGTCAGCAACTCTGATGAAGAAGTCGTGATTCAGCACAACTGGCACGAACTGCGCCTGTTCATGTGGGACTACATGGGGATTGTCCGTACCACCAAGCGTCTGGAGCGGGCGATGCGCCGGATTCAGTTACTGCAGGATGAGACCCACGAGTACTACAGCAACTTCCGGGTGTCGAACAACCTGCTGGAGCTGCGTAACTTGCTGCAAGTTGCCGAGCTGATGGTTCGCTGTGCGTTAGAACGAAAAGAAAGTCTGGGGCTGCATTACACCCTGGATTACCCGGAAGCGTCCGGTACGCCAGTTCCGACCATTCTGATCCCGGATCAGCCTTGCTGATACACCCGTCGATGATGACCAATAAAAAAGCGAGAGGCATTGCCTCTCGCTTTTTACTTTTTGCTATCCGCAGCGGGAGGCCGGCACTCAAGGCCCCTCTCTGTTGTTACTTTCTGGCTTCCGTCACCACTATCTCATGCCAGATCGCTATCTCATACCAAACCGCTATCTCATACCAAGCAGCGATCTCACACCTGATAGCCGTTTAACCGTGCGGAACCCGCTAGACGCGGTAAACCTCGATGGCTTTTTCCAGTCCGTGCGCCTGACTGGCTACCGCCTCAGCAGCCTGGGCATTTTCATGGGCTACCGTGGAATTCAGGCTGGTGATATCCCGAATCGCCGTGACGTTCTGGCCAATCTCTTCCGATACCATGCTCTGCTGCTCCACCGCTGTGGCAATCTGGGTACTGGTATCCATGATCTGCTGAATATCGGCCATGATTTGCTGAATTTTCAGCTCGGCACTGTCCGCCTGACACACACTGCTTTCGCCCAGCGAACGGCAGCGGTTGATATGTTCGACCACCTGATCCGTTTGCCCTTGCAGCGAGCCAATAATAGTGGTGATCTCTTCCGTCGACTGGCGGGTACGCAGTGCCAGCGAGCGAACTTCATCAGCCACCACGGCAAAACCCCGCCCCTGCTCACCGGCTCGGGCCGCCTCAATCGCGGCATTCAGGGCCAGCAGGTTAGTCTGCTCGGCGATCGCTTTGATCACATCCAGCACTGAACCGATGTTATCCGACAGGGTCGACAGGCTGGCCACTTCGTCACTGGCCTGGCTTAAATCCTGAGACAGCACACCGATTTGCTGTTTGGTCGCACTGACCTCTGCCAGCCCGGCTTCCGCTCCGCGATAGCAGTTATCGGCATTGGCCGCGGCCGTTTCAGTGTTGGCCGCGATATCACGAATTGTCACCCCCATCTCGGTGATTGCCGTTGCGACAGAGTCCGTTTCACCCTGTTGCTGCAGCATTGCCTGCTCCGAGTCCTGACTGCGTTGCTGCAATTGCACTGACGCCGGGCCCAGTTCCGTGATCGCGGTTTGCACTTCACCTATCAACTTGCGCAGGTTTGCCAGCAGGTAGTTGAAATTCGCAGCAATGTCCGCCAATTCATCGTTACCTTGGGTGTCAGCCGTTTTACGCAGGTCGTGGCTGGCAGCAATTTCACGCATCAAATCGCCCAGTGAAGACAGCCGTTGCTGAATCGAACGACTGATCCAACCGGACAGCACGAGCAAAGCAATGACCACCAGCACAACCGCTGCCAGGGTCGCAGTGACGGTTGTCCGCTGCGCGGTGACCACTTCTTCGCGCAAATGGGTTTTCAGACCAGCAAAGGTACTTTCGACCTGATGGGAGTGGCTGCGGATTTCTCCGCGCAGTCCGCTGTTATGGTCGAGGCCAATCATACGCAACTGATCAAGAACACGGCGGGCAACCATCTCATACTGGGTAAACGCGGTGCCCATTGCCGGCATCAAACGTGGCTGCAACTGAGTCAGCAGGGTCTGGAATTCATCGGCATTTTGCGGGCTGGCATCCAACACCAGCATTTTGCCCGCCAAAGTCAGGCGAAAAACCGTGTCATAGTGTTCAGGATAGGCCCCGGCAGCATTGACCAGCGCAGAAGCGGAAGCAAAAAACGTTTTCAGCATGCCCTGCTCATGACTCAGCCCCAGTTGCTGATAGGCCGCGATCAGGTTCATCATGCCCGTGGCATAGCTTTGCATCGCCGAAGTCAGCGTTGACTGTTCCGGCAACGCCAGATCCAGCTCGCGCACATCCTGCAGCAATGATTGTTCCAGCACCTGAAAATTCGCCAGATTTTCTTCAAACCGGGTACGGTATTTGGTGTCCATCCGCATCAGGAAATCTTTCTCGTTCCGACGCAGGTTGAGCAGCGAGACTTCCATCTCACTGACGGTTGTCACAGACTGGTTGATACGCACAACCTGTTCATTGGCCAGCCAACTCATAAACAGCACAGCCGTCAGGGCGACAGCTGACAGTACTGTCAACCCGACCAATTTATGTTTTATTTTCATTGTTACCCTTTCTACTCCGTCTGACGCGTCCACAACATTGCGCCTGCTCCCAGTGTCGGCCTGCGCCGCAAATCCTGAAGCACCCAAGCGACGATTATTCGCTTAGCCTGCTCCGAACGCACATTTATCCATCAGGATGCAGTGAAAGGCGGACAAAAACAGCTGAAAATAAAGACAGGCAGGAAAGACTGACGAAAAAGGAAACAGATTAAACAGGAAGCGATATAAGACAAAAACGATGCAGGCAAAAATGATGAGAAGCCGCCGCCGACGGCTTAAAGACCAAACAGTCGGCGCACGGAGAGTACCTGCCGCGAACCTCCGGATGTTGCCGCTCAGCCGTCAAGCGCATCCGGATAACGGCCGAACAGGGCCAGGCTGCGATAGGCTTCGAAATCGCAGCGATCCGGCGCGATGACCAGCCAGCGGCTACCGGCCGCGCCCCGAACCTTAAACACCATGATCCAGGCGGTACAGATTTTGGCATTCACCAACAGCCAGTCTTGCCCCTGCCAATGCAGCTTACGTCCAGCAAAAAGCTGTATCCGGCCAGAATCCTGACTGTGTGCCAGTGCCAGGTGCCACCCTTCGTGAAACAGCAACAGCAGCCATGCCACAACCAGTGAGTGCGGCACCGACAGCCACCAGGCAGAAAGCAGCAAAAGAAAAACCGCACTGGCATACAACAATGCCAGTGCGGTCATCAGTAACGCGGAAGGTCTCAGCGTAAAATCAGCGAAGCTTGCTGTTGTTGTGGGCAACAATCTTGTCCACCATGGCAGCATGTGCCGGGTTATCACTGCGGCCGTGCTGCATAACCCAGTTAAACAGATCCGGATCATCACAGGTCAGCAGAGAAACGAAGTCCAGTTGCTCCTGCTCGGTAAGTGCGTCAAAACACTCTTCAAAAAACGGCATAATGATCACGTCCAGCTCCAGCATACCACGGCGGCATGCCCACTTTACTCGTGCTTTTTCATCTGCACTCAACATGTTACAACCTCAAGCTGATTTTCTGAGCCGGCCTGCAGCACCACAACAACAGGGTGTGGCCCCCGCCTAGCCGGTCGTTAACAATGCGCCCAATACTAGCAGCCAGCCCCGCCGCCGACTATGCGCCAGCGCAAGCAAACCGCCAAGTTGAGAGCTAGGATCAATTTTCCGGCAGCATTCGCGACATTTCATCCAGCCAGTAAACCAATTCCGACCAATAACCTCAGGTATTGATGCTGACAAATGCCAATAAGGTCTTTAACATAGCCAGAAATGATCTGTGCCAGCCCGGGCCGTCTGAAGATCTTACGGGCAGGCAGTTGGGGTCACCTATACTTGTCAATTTCACCCACCGCCGAAGCCGCATTTCAGGCTGTTTTCGTCGGTGCAGCAAATCACGGATATCCTATGAGCACCTGGTCTGAAACCTTACATTTTGACACGCTTTCATTGGCCCCAGCCGATCCTCTGCCGGCCCTGGCACTGGTTGATCTGGCCAGCTGGGCTCTGGTGACTTTGGTCGGCGACGACAAGAAATCTTACCTGCACGGTCAAGTTACCTGCGATGTGGTCTCTCTGGCTGCGGATCAGTCTACGCTGGGCGGCCATTGTGATGCCAAAGGCAAAATGCGCACCATTTTCCGTCTGTTCCATCATCATGATGGTTATGGCTTTGTTCAGCGCCGTAGCGTCATGGCCACGCAACTGCCGGAATTGAAAAAGTACGCGGTATTTTCGAAAGTAGACATTGCCGAAAGTAATGATGTGCTGCTCGGCCTGACCGGTAGCGACGCAACGGCCCGCATCGACAGCCTGTTTGGCAGTAGCGGTGATGTGCGCCCAATCCCTGGCGGTACCGCCGTCAAAGTTGATGACCAGCGTTGGTTACTGGCCGTGGAACCAGCTCAGGCACAGACCCTTGCGGAGCAGCTCAGCGACGCAATCCTGAGTGATGATACGCTGTGGGATCTGTACGACATTCGTGCCGCGATCCCTCGGGTTGACGGCGCCACAGAACTGGAGTTTATCCCGCAGGCAGTGAACCTGCAGGCGCTGGACGGCATCAGCTTTAAGAAAGGCTGTTACACAGGCCAGGAAACCGTAGCACGCGCCAAATACCGCGGCATCAACAAACGTGCGATGTACATCGTCAGTGGCCCGGCTGCACGCTGTCCGCAGGCAGGCGATGCGCTGGAGCGCAGTGTGGGTGAGAACTGGCGTAAAGGCGGCACGATTATCGCGGGTTACCTGTTCAATAACGGTACCGCGATTGCCCTGGTTGGCCTGCCAAACGATCTGGAAGAAGACACGCAGTTCCGTTTGGCGGAACAAGAGGGTATCTGGCATAAACTGCCACTGCCTTACTCACTGGAAGAAAACGCGTAAGTTATGCAAACCCCCGTCACCATTTTTCTGGATCACGAAGGGGTGGCATACCGGCTGCTGCCCCACCAGCAGCCGGCCAAAACCATTGAGGAAGCCGCCCGCGAGCGCGGGGTTGATCCCCGCCATATGGTTAAGTCTATCCTGCTCAGGGATATGAGCGGCTTTCATGTGCTGGCCTGTGTTCCGGGGCTGGCTCAGGTCGACCCGACAAAAGTCCGGGCCATGTTCGGCTGCCGCCGGATGACCTGTGCTGATGCGAGGGATGTCGAAAAAGTCACGGGACTGGTGATCGGGACAGTTGCCCCCATTGGGTTGAAACAACCGCTGCCGGTGATTTTTGATCACAGTATCACCCGCCTGCAACGGGTCAATATCAGTAGCGGTGACCGGATGGCCGGGATCGAACTCGATACCGAAGATCTGCTCCTGCTCTGCGATCCCCTGTTTGCGGATATTTGCCGCTAGGAGTGCCGGGCATGAGCAATATTAACTGGCGCGGTGTCGACCTCAACCTGCTGATCGCATTCTCAGCGTTGATGGAAACCCGCAGTGTCACTAAGGCCGCGAACAAGCTGTCGATTGGCCAGTCGGCCATGAGCCACAACCTGTCACGGCTGCGCACTCTGCTCGATGACCCGCTGTTTGAACGAAACGGCCACCAGATGATCGCCACGGCCAAAGCGCTGGAGCTGGCTCCCGTGGTCGATCAGATCCTGCAGTTGATCACGACAGAAATACTCCAGCCGGGGGCGTTTGATCCCGAGCACTACACCGGGCTGTTCAAAATTGGCCTGACCGATTACGCCGAACTGCTGTTTGCACCGGCCCTGTTTGATGCCATTCAGCAGGCTGCCCCCCGCAGCCAACTCAGCTTTTATCACGTCGATCGCAACAATTATCAGCAAGCGGCCGAAACCCACGGCATCGATGTGCTGATCGGCTCGATGACCAACCTGCCCCGAGAGTTTGACTCACAGTATCTCTATACCGAAGATCATGTGTGCCTGTTTGATGCCAAGGCGACCGGGTTGTCAGTTCCGATTGATCTAGCGCGTTATATCCAGACCCCGCAGGCGCTGGTGTCTCCGGATGGGCAGTTGGCCAGCCAGGTTGACCAGCAACTGCAGCAGCAAGGTTTTCAGCGCCACATTGCCGTTGGCTCAAGTAATTTTCTGACGATCCGCCACCTGTTGACCGGCCGCAACCTGCTGTGTGTCGTCTCGACCCTGATGGCCCGGCTGGATATGTTCAATGACAGCCTCAGCCAGTGCCCGCCACCGGTCACCATTCCCGATTTTGACATCAATATGGTATGGCTGAAGCGCAATGCCAGCCATCCGCGCCTCGCCTGGCTGCGTCAGTGTGTGCGTCAGACCATCACAGCGCGGGTCACAGAGCTCAGACAACCAGACTGACTCAATTACGAGGCGTAGTGGCCAGAGCCTTATTGCTTTGCTCTTCGCTGTAAAAACGTTAAGCCAGATTGGCTTCAACGTTTAACAATCAACGCTTAACAATCAAGGCTCAACCCCGACTTGGGCTACGGCTTGTCGTGGCTGCCCGGCTCCTGAATCTGATACAGCTTATGCTCGTCGCAGGGCGAGTCACAATCGCACTCTTTCTCGATGCCGACGTTGGCCAAGCCGCCACAGCTCCCCTGAATCGTTTTTTTCTTCACGATCCAGCCAATCGCCATCGCCCCTATCACCACAAAAAAAATCAGTACAGTCAGCAGATAGGTCATAACTTCACACCTCCCAGACGCGTCAGTCCTGTCATGGTTGCCGCTCCTGTCATACCAATTTTAGCGGTTACTGCGCCTTTGGGTTTACCACAACCGCAGCCACAACTGCCTTTTTCCCGCTTGCAGGGACGCCCCTGAGACGGCTCAGTCAGCGTCTCTTTTGGCACCTCACCATTGAGCACAGCCGCAAGCGACGAGCGGGCCGGTACGCGGATCACGGTCAATCCGGCCTGCAGCAACCTCGCCAGCGAGCGTTGTCCCACATTGCCTAAAATCAGCGTCGTCACCCCCTGCGCCAGTAAGGCCTGCTGAAGCTGCTTTTTATGGCGGCAGCCCATGGCTCGCCCTTGCGGATTCTCCAGCCGTGCGACTTCCCGGTTCTGCTCATCGACAATGACAAAAACGGCGGCTTTACCGAAGTGGCCGGCAACATCTGAATGAGCGGTTAATGCTATTGCTACTGACATGGCTTATTCCTTTTCACAATGAGACGGAGTCAGCTCTAATGCCATTCCTTGTACCAGCGCTTGGGCCACTTTGTGGCGCGCTCTGGCCAGAATGTTCCCCAAGGTCTGCCGGGAAATGCCCATTTCAGTGGCAGCAGCCTGCTGTTGCAGTCCCTGCAAGTCCACTAACTTGAGCGCTTCCAGTTCATCAGCCGCCAGCGGCAAACAGGCCAGCGCCGACATCGGGACGCCATTGGGTTTAAAGCACTGGTAAGCCGGACGACAACCGATCCGGCGGGGTTTCAAAGGTCTGGGCATTGGCACTCCGTCATTAATCAACGCCATTATTATTGGCATATGCCAATAACCAGCTTTGATCTGGCGCAGGAAACCGGTTGAGAGATCAGACCTTTTTACATTTTCAGCATTTTCTTCTGTCCGGTATAAAAATCTGATAGGAATTCTATCAATCCTGTAATCGCCTGATACTGCTGCGCATAAACTCAATACCCATCTCTTTTTCCAAATTTCGCGATAACTTACTAATAAAGCAGAAATATTTATAAGAAATGCAAACCAGGAACCGCCAACCCACTGTCAGAAAACTTAATTACCATTGATAATAAACAGAATAAAACTCCAACACTGACCATATATGCAACAGATTTTCAAAATGAAGATCTATTTAACTTTGTTATTATGCTGAAGCTATCACAAAAGCGTCATGCATGTTGTTTTATACTTCAGGCCGTCAAAAACATAAGGAAAGGTTGGCTAATTATGCGAATGTTCAAACGCTACGTGCCTAAAATGATTGCAAAGCACGTCAGTCGTTTATTCAGTGGAAGGATCTACATTGACGGCCGGGGCGGGTATGAATTTGACAACGGCCAGTTGCTGGTGCCGGTCAAAGCACAGCAACGTCACTACGACACCGTTAACGAAATTAACGGTGAAATCCGGCGGATGCGGGAAAATAATCAACGATAACAAAGCCGTTCCCGTCGGCAAAACAAGCCCACCTTCGGTGCAACCGGTGGGCTTTAATGACAACGCCAGACAGTCTGGCCACGGAGAGCAATACTGACAACCGGCTTAATCGTCTTCGTCGGCCACCAGATCCATGTAACTGTCAGAGTCCAGTAGATCCTCAAATTCGCTCTCGTCATCCACTTTAATCTGAAACAGCCAGCCATCCCCGTACGGATCATTATTGACCAGCTCAGGCGCCCCCTCTAATTCTTCATTGATCGCCACCACAAAGCCGGTCAGCGGGGCGTAGATATCCGACGCCGCCTTCACCGATTCTGCCACAGCGCAGTCTTCCCCGGCTTCGGTCGCTGCATCCACTTCCGGCAGCTCAACAAACACCATATCACCCAGCAGCGACTGCGCGTGATCGGTGATCCCTACGGTATAAATACCGTCCCCTTCCGGGCGGACCCACTCATGGGTATTGGTAAACTTCAGTTCAGACGGAATATAGCTCATGACGAAACTTCCTTATGAAAGCCTGCAAAGCGTCGCCTTCCGGTCGCACCGTGCAGCATCGTTAATTTCAGGTTATGAGCCTGGAGTCAGGAGTGCCCGGTCAAAAAGATCCTGCAATAAGTGACATAGACTCAATTTTTTCCTGATATTTACTGTAGGAGAAAAATCCGAAAAAGGAATACAAAAAACGGGTGGTTTTTTATACAGAAACAACCCAATAAAAAAACCGCTCATAGAGCGGTTTTTTCACGGCGTTTGTGATCTCAGAAGAGACCGCGAGGGATTAATACCTGGCCAGCTCCGGCAACTCGCCGGATAAACCCAGCGCCCGGCGCATAAATTCGTCTTTCAGCCCCGGGGCTTTGTCAGCCAGCAACATGCCCAAATCACGCACCAGTTTCTTGGCCGGATGGCTGCCGTCAAACAGGTCGCGGAAGCCCTGCATCGCAGTGATCATTTTCGCGGCCTCGGCCTTACGCCAACGCTCATACGGACGCAACTTGGCCTTTTTGCCGATGTCCTGATCCGCCAACCAGAGCTGTTTCAGCTCTTGGGCCAGACTGGCCGCATCCAGCAGGCCAAGGTTGACGCCCTGCCCCGCCAGTGGATGAATGGTGTGCGCGGCATCGCCGACCAGTGCCACTCGATCACGAACAAAATCCCGGGCATAGCGCATTTTAAGCGGAAATGCCTGACGTTCGCCTTCAACCCGGCACAGCCCCAACTGGCCGTCAAACGCCGAAGTCAGCTCCCGATTGAATGCTTCGTCAGACAGTGCACACAAGCGCTCTGCCTCTTCCGGGGCAACTGACCAAACAATCGAGCACAGATGGCTGTCTGACAGCGGCAGGAAGGCCAGCGGGCCTTGCGGGCGGAAAATCTGTCGCGCGGTCTGCTGATGCGGTTCTTCACAGCGTATATTGGCCACAATGGCACTGTGTCCGTAATCCCAGTGAGTCAGAGGAATATCCAGTTGCTGGCGCAACCAGGAATTAGCGCCGTCAGCCCCGACCACCAGTTTGGCCGTCAGGTGTTTGCCCGAAGCCAACGTCAGCCATGCTTCGGTTTCCCCAAACGCGATGCTTTGACAGCGCTCCGGCATCATCAGACTGACCATAGGTAATTGTTTCACCCGCTCCAGCAAAGCGAGCTGAATCACCCGGTTCTCCACGATGTGTCCCAGGTTAGGCTGTGCCAGACGGGCAGCGTCAAACGAGATACGGGCAAAGCTGTCCTGCTCCCAGACCTGCATTTTGTCATATGCCGCCATCCGGCGTCCGGCGATGCCTTCCCAGGCTCCCAGACGACGCAGAATTCGCTCACTCGCCCGACTGAGCGCAGAGACCCGCACGTCCGGCAGGGCCGACAGTTCCGGTTCAGGCTGATGCCCTTCAATGACAGCGACTCGTAATTCTGTCTCAGCCAGGGCCGCCGCCAGCGTCAGCCCGACCATTCCGCCGCCGATAATGGCAACATCCACACTCTGCATCATGGTTATCTTTCTACCTGTCCCATTGCCCGGCGAACCAGCGGGCCTTTCACTACATCCATCGCTCCCATGGCCATCAGGCCGACATTGCGACCGGCCACAAGAGGAAAACTATCATTGGCAAACAGCCCGACCAGCCCTGTGGTCATAGCCACCGTGGCATCACGATCTGCCTCCCGGCGCTGACGATAACGGCTGAGAACGGCTGCGCTCCCGGCATCCTCACCGGCAGCCACACCCGTTGCGATTTCTTCGGCCAGGCTCATGACATCACGCAGGCCGAGGTTAAAACCCTGTCCCGCGATAGGGTGCAAGGTTTGCGCGGCATTGCCCACCACGGCCACCCGGTGTGATGTCAGGCGCTCAGACTGGCGAAGCAGCAACGGATAGGCACTGCGGCGACCGGTTTTCACCAGCTCGCCCAAACGCCAGCCAAAGGCCTGTTGCAGCTGTGCCAGAAAAGTCTCGTCATCCCAGCCCATCACTTCGTCACGGGCTTCCGGGCGGATACACCACACTAGTGAACTGCGTCCTTCGGTCATCGGCAGCAGGGCCAATGGTCCTTGTGGGGTGAAGCGCTCAAACGCCCGCCCCTGATGCGGTTCGGCAGTGGTGATGTTGGCAATCACCGCAATCTGGTCAAAATCATACTCGCTGCGACCGATATTGAGCATCTCGCAACAACCGGACAACGCGCCATCCGCCGCCACCAGCAGTTTGGCCTGCAGGCTGTCGCCATTATCAAGCACCAGATCCACTGCATCCTGATGACGGGTAATGCCGGTGATCATGGCTGGGCAAAGCAAGTCCACGTTTGTCAGGTCAGCCAGCTGATGGTGAAACACCCGCCCGGCATCAGCCAGTTCAATCACATAGCCCAGCGCATCCACGGCGATATCCCGCCGATCGATCCGAACCAGTCCGGCATGGCCGCGATCCGACACATGAATATGCTCGATCGGGGTGGCCACCGGTGCCAGCGTGTCCCAGCAGCCGATCTTTTCAAGGAGGTTCGCTGACCCCTGAGAAAGGGCGATACTTCGGGCATCATAACCCGGGTGATCCACCAGATTTGGCGCCACGGCTTCAACCACCGCGACACGGAGCTGACCGGCGGTCAGCTTGTGCAGCGCAATGGCCAGGGTTGCCCCGGCCATCGCACCGCCCGCAATGACGACATCGTACTGCTTCACATCCTGTCCCTTATGTTACTGCCCCGCCCCTCAGTGCAAGGTCGGTTTTTGCGCTGATGCGGCATCATCAGCCAGGTCGCCATTCACCGGCTCATCACTGCCCGCCTCGCTCGCATCGCGGCGCTGGCTGAGGCCAATCAGGCACACCATCACACACTCCGGCACATATGCCGCAATGTTATCGAACAGCATCGCCTGCTCATCCATATCTTCCGTATCATCAATCCCGAGCTTGGCAATTTCTTCCAGCGCTTCAATTGCTTCGGTCACATCTTCCGATAAGGCTTTCTTATCCAGCCCCATCAATCCCAGGCCGGAAATAAAATTCGTCACCCACTCACTCAGGGCTTCGGCACGCAGCATCAGATCGCCGTCCTGCTCCGGCAGCAACAGCGACACAGTGAGTTCGACCTCGTTCAGCTCTGCGCCTGTTGAGGTAAACAGAGTATTGAGTAAGCCACTCAGTTCATGAGCCGCAGCATCGTACACCGCACGCACCAGCGTTTTCGCGCCATCGGTCAGCGGTTCGCCCTGATTGGCATAATCGCACACCGGAGCCAGCCATTGTTCGCCGTCCAGCTCGAGACCGCCGCAGATCATCCCACTCAGCAGACCGTGAAGTTCGGCCGGGGTGGCGGTCAGCCCATGCTCTTTCAGCATTGGCTCAAGGGATTCATAGGTGGGCAATTTTACTTCGCTCATGCGTTGTTCGCCTTCATGTCATGGGTGTCAATCTTAATTGTGGTATGCTACCACTTATACGAAAGCGCAGTCACTCGGCATTTCCCGCCTCTGGGACAGGATTGCCCCAATCTGGTTAAGATCTGATTAGTTAATCACCTTTCAGGGCAAAGCGTGATGCGCCAACTTGCATGTTTCTCGGGCTTTTTCTATATTGAGCCCACACGTGTATCGCAAGCGGAATGCCATGTTTATGACTGGCACGGAGCAGATGAAAAGGTTATGAGTAACCAGGCAGTAGAAATTAAGGTTTATGGTCGTGTCTTTAAAGTTAATTGTCCTTCCGGGCAAGAAGATGCGCTGCGTGCTTCGGCCGCCGACTTTGATCAGCGCCTGCATGATCTGTCTGAGCGAACGAAAATCAGCAATCTTGAGCAGCTGCTGATGTTTACCGGCCTGAATGTCTGTAACGAACTGCATAACGAACGCCATGAACAGCAGCGCAATGAAGAAAAACTAACCAACAGAATCAACGAGATGGAAGATTTGTTGGAGAAAGCATTGCAATATCAGCCTGAGCGTTGATAATGAATTGACCCTGGGGTGTGCGTCAGCGGATTAACGTCCCCGAGCCGATAAGCAAAAAACCAGGATCTGCTTTTATTAGCTATTGAGCATGCTCGGCATGTACCGAGAAGCCTACGGTTAATGTTGCTGATCCACCTTGAACATCTGGTTCAAGGGCCACAATTCGCAACGGCACCTTGGGGTACCTCCACATTTTGTGACGAGCGTCGCGAGTCACTTTCTGTCACTCTTAACGATCGCTCTCCAACAACGTCAATGGATGACCTATGCGATCAGCAATTCACCCGGATGCTACCCGTCAGCACATTCGCCAGATTATTCGCCAACATCGCCGGGCACTTACTCCCGACCAGCAGCAACTAGCCGCACAAGATTTACTTGAGCATTGTCAGCAGTCTGCCACCCTGCTCCACGCGCAGCACATTGCCCTCTATCTGGCCAACGACGGCGAACTCGATACCCAACCGGTCATTGACTGGCTCTGGCATCAGGGAAAATCGGTGTACCTGCCGGTCCTGCACCCCTTCAGCAAAGGCAATCTGCTGTTTTTGCACTACACCCCGGACACCCGAATGACCGCGAACCGCTACCAGATCCGAGAGCCGATGCTGGATATTCGCTTGGTGAAGCCGATTACCGAACTGGATGTGATTGCGACCCCGCTGGTCGCGTTTGACAACACCGGCCAGCGTCTGGGCATGGGCGGCGGCTACTACGACCGCACCTTAAACCGCTGGCACCAGGAGCGCCAAGGGCCCCGCCCGATAGGCCTTGCCCACGACTGCCAGCAGGTCGACACCCTGCCCGTTGAGGCCTGGGACGTGCCGTTGCCGGAGATCATCACCCCCTCTTACCATTTTCATTGGTAGTACCTGGCAACTATCACTGTCCGCTCACGCCGCATCAGGCAAACGATTGGCTCCTCATTGTGGGACAGACGGCCCCTGGTCAAAATTTAAATCTATGTTATTAAAAGAATTATCTTTTTTCGGCGAATAACACAGCATATCGCTTGGGAGATAAGGACTGACGGCAGGCCATCATTTGGCTATAATCGTCGCTCCGCGCAACGTTTGTCATCATTAGGAGAAAAGCATGACACAAGATGAAATGAAAAAAGCTGCCGGCTGGGCTGCTCTGGAATATGTCAAAAAAGGCAGTATCGTGGGTGTCGGCACCGGTTCGACAGTTAATCACTTCATCGATGCGTTAGCGACCCGTAAAGAAGAAATTCAGGGCGCAGTATCCAGCTCCGTCGCTTCGACAGAGCGTTTGGAAAAAATCGGGATTCCTGTCTTCGATGCCAACGAAGTGTCCAGCCTGGACGTATATGTTGACGGCGCAGATGAAATCAACGGCGAGTTCGACATGATCAAAGGTGGCGGTGCCGCTCTGACCCGTGAAAAAATTGTTGCCGCGATTGCCAAGAAGTTCATCTGTATTGTCGATGACACTAAGCAGGTCGATGTGCTGGGCCAGTTCCCGCTGCCGGTTGAAGTGATTCCGATGGCCCGTTCTTTCATTGGCCGTGAGCTGGTGAAGCTGGGCGGCGATCCGGTATACCGTGAAGGTTGTGTTACCGACAACGGCAACATCATTCTGGATGTGCACAACATGCAGATCACTAACCCGAAAACGCTGGAAGACCAAATTAACGCCCTGCCGGGTGTCGTTACGGTCGGTCTGTTTGCGCACCGCGGCGCTGATGTCCTGCTGGTTGGTTCTCCGGAAGGCGTGAAAACTTTCGAAAAATAAGCGATTTGGCTTTCATCTCGTTATTGAGTTTCAAAACGGCATAATATATGCCGTTTTTTCTTATCAATCCTGTAATATTCTTACCCTTCCTGCGCATTTTTTGGTAACGTAAAAGCCTGCATGTAAGCAATTGTAATTTGTGGCGCTCATGGATGGCCCGCATACAGGAAATCTGTTCCTTCCTTTTCCTGCCTCTGCCTCGCTCCCATGAGCCCCTCCCTTCGCCCCAAGTGTTGTTAAGGATGAGTATCAATGGCAAAAGTTTCACTGGATAAAGAAAAGATAAAAATTCTGCTGCTCGAAGGCATCCACCCTTCAGCAATCGAAGTGTTGCAGCAGGCTGGCTACACCAACATCGAGTACCACAAAGGCTCCCTCTCCGGAGAGGAACTGCTGACTGCCATTGAAGACGTTCACTTTATCGGGATCCGATCCCGCACTCAGCTGACTGACGAAGTTTTCGAAGCGGCGAAGAAACTGACCGCGGTAGGCTGTTTCTGTATCGGAACCAACCAAGTAGATCTGGATGCAGCGACCAAGCGCGGTATTCCGGTCTTTAAC
This sequence comes from Photobacterium sp. GSS17, assembly GCF_028621875.1. Lineage (NCBI taxonomy): Bacteria > Pseudomonadati > Pseudomonadota > Gammaproteobacteria > Vibrionales > Vibrionaceae > Photobacterium > Photobacterium sp. GSS17. The sequence continues at coordinate 3,071,797 of NZ_CP117517.1, forward strand.
GCACCGTTCTCTAATACCCGTAGTGTCGCAGAACTGGTACTGGGTGAAATTTTGCTACTGCTACGCGGCGTGCCGGAGAAAAATGCCAAAGCTCACCGTGGTGAGTGGCTGAAATCAGCGGATAACTCTTACGAAGCACGTGGTAAGCGCCTGGGTATTATCGGCTACGGCCACATCGGTACACAGCTGGGTATTCTGGCGGAGAACCTGGGTATGCACGTGTACTACTACGACATCGAAAACAAGCTGTCGCTGGGTAATGCAACACAGGTGGCGTCCCGTACTGAACTGCTGAACATGTGTGACGTGATCAGCCTGCATGTGCCGGAAACGCACGATACTCAAAATATGATGGGGCCGGAAGAATTTGCACTGATGAAGCCGGGCTCAATCTTTATCAATGCTGCTCGCGGCACCGTTGTCGACATCGACGCGCTGTGCTCTGCGCTGGAAAGCAGCCACCTGGCTGGTGCGGCGATCGACGTCTTCCCGGTAGAGCCGAAGACCAACAACGATCCGTTCGAAACGCCACTGAGCAAATTTGACAACGTACTGCTGACGCCGCACATCGGCGGTTCCACTCAGGAAGCCCAGGCCAATATCGGTATCGAAGTTGCCGGTAAGATGGCGAAATACTCAGACAATGGTTCGACCCTGTCGGCCGTTGGCTTCCCGGAAGTATCGCTGCCTGAACACCGCAACTGCTCGCGCCTGCTGCACATTCACGAAAACCGTCCGGGTATCCTGAACCAGATCACGACGATCTTTGCTTCAGACGGCATCAACATTGCCGCGCAGTACCTGCAAACCGGGCCGGAAATCGGCTACGTGGTAATTGATGTCGAAACCGAGCGCGCAGAAGAAGCCTTGACGAAACTGAAAGCGATCGACGGCACAATCCGCGCCCGTATCCTGCACTAAGTCACTGAGACTGAGTTGCGTGACGGGGATAAACGCGACAACCAGCCCCGTCCGACAAGCGATTGAAACAAAAAAGCGAGAGGCCAGCCTCTCGCTTTTTGATTCTGTTACCTGACGACGCAGAGTCCGTCAGCCATCACTCCGTGTTTTGCATTTCAGCCCCGCTTTAGCAGCATGTCAGCAACGTAATTAATCCTGAAGCTTAAAGGTGACATCCACCTGATCGCGGATCACGATCTGAGTATCCTGATAGCCCATGGATTTTTCCATTGCCGGAGCATCCATCGCCATGCGCATCATCACTGGACGCGGGTAGCTGGTCTGGTAGTTAATCTGCCAAACGCCATCCAGCTTCTCGCCAAATCCATCAGCCAGAGACTTGGCTTTTTCCATCGCATCTTTCACCGCAGCCTGACGCGCCTGATCTTGATACTCTTTTTCATTGCTGACTTTCAGCTCGATATTATTGATGCGATTGATGCCGTCGCCCAACGCATTGTCGAGATAGGTATTCAGCTTATCCAGTGAGTTCACGGTGACCGTGATGTAACGGCTGGCACGGTAGCCTTTCAGTTCTGGCTCTTGGTCTTTCGGATAATGGTACTGCGGCTGCAGATTAATATTGGCGCTCTGGATCTGGCTGCGATCCAGACCTTCTTTCAGCAGGCGATCCACAAATGCGGTTACCGCTTTATCTACGGCCTCTTTGGCTGCTTTAGCTGTCGGACGCAGCTCTTCCACCGCGACAGAAAAAACGGCCATATCCGGCTGTGCCGTCACTTCACCGTGACCGGTGGTTTGTAGGTGAGGAACCGAAACGTTGGCAGATGCCACGCCGCTCATCCCCATCAAACTCATACCCAGCATTGCAGCAACTAGTGGTTTTTTCATCGTGATTTCCTGTTCGTTTTACGAAATATATCCTTTCGACAACACGTCACCACAAAAAATTCCCATTCGAGTGAATTTTTTTGTACATTGTTTTATTTATCACTAACGATCGTCCTGCACAGCCGCTATTGCGGCAGTATACGCCGGGCATACTCCGTCAGCTGCCGGGTCAGCTCGGCCAGTACCCCACTCTCCAGTGCCCAGTGATGCCAGTACATCCGTCGACTGAGCATTATCTCGGGGGTCAGGTTTACCAACACCCCCTGCGCCAGCTCCTGCTCTATCTGCACTCGGGGGATCAGGCAGAACGCAATCCCTTCCAGCGCCAGCCGTACAAAGGCCTCCGACGAACGGACGGTATGCTTCATCACACTGCCCGGCGGCAGGTTAAAATGCTGATGGACGAACTGCTCATGCATATCATCATGCTGGTCAAAGGTCACGCCGGGAGCCGCCAGCAGGCTGTCACGACTTACCCCGGCAGCAAAATACCGGGCGGCAAATTCAGGGCTGGCTACGCACAGATAGTCAACCCGCCCCAGGTACTCAGCGACGCATCCCGGCAGCGGGCGGCTTTCCATACTGAGCGCCCCGACCACTTCACCGCTGCGTAGTTTATCCAGCGTTCGGGCCTCATCTTCCACCAGCAAATTCAGCTCAATGCGACGCGACTTCAGTAGAGGGCTCAGTGCCGGTAGCAGCCAGGTCGCCAGACTGTCTGCATTCGTGGCGATGGCAACCGACATCGGCTGATCGTCAGCATCGGTCGCCAGCGCCGGCAGCAGCTCCTGCTCCAGCAAGCGAACCCGGCGGTATAAGCCCAGCATTTTCTGACCGGCCGGGGTGGCTCTTGGGGGCTGTCCCCGCACCAGCATTGGTTGAGCCATCAGTTTTTCCAGCTGTTTCACCCGTTGCGAGACCGCTGACTGGGTGATGCACAAATGCTCAGCGGCCCGTTCAAACCCGCGCTGAGCAATCACCGCATCCAGTGCTTCAATCCAGCGATAATCCAGTCCCCGCATTCCTTTCTCCTGTCGTTCCGGCTGGGTGGTCGACTTCAGCGCGGTGTCTGCGTTACTGAGTTTCTCCATTGCGGTCCAGCCTTGGCGGCAGACCTACAGGCTGACACTCTCAAGCTCAGCACACCGCGCCCACTATTATTAGAAACTCTAATAATCAATAAATATTATTAGTTGTACCCAGGCTATATGGCGATTGTATGCTGCCTCCATCTTTTTCACCACGCCATCACGTGGGCAAAGCCCACTCGGTGTTTGTAATAATGACAGGAATCGCAAAACAATGAGTATCTGGGTTTTACTGCAAGGATTTGGACTGGGCGCTTCGATGATCATCCCGATTGGTGCGCAAAACGCGTTTGTTCTGAATCAGGGAATAAAGCGTAACCATCACCTGACCACGGCGACGATCTGCAGTCTGCTTGATACCCTGTTCATCAGCCTGGGCATTTTCGGCGGCGGTGCCCTGCTGTCCAGCAATGAAACCCTGCTGACCTGTGTCACCATTGGCGGTATTCTGTTTCTGACTTTTTACGGCGCTTTGTCACTCAGCAGCGCGCTGCGTTCAGCATCCGCCGAGGAAGCCTCGACGCAGGTACTGGCGCGTGGTCGACGTGCCGTTATTCTCGGCGCCCTGGCTGTGACAGTGCTGAACCCGCACATGTACCTGGATACCGTGGTGATTCTCGGGTCGATTGGCGGTCAGTTTGAAGGACATGACAGAATCGCGTTTGCCCTGGGTACGATCATGGCATCTTTCGTCTGGTTCTATACCCTTTCCATCGGCGCTGCCAAGCTCGGGCCCACACTGTCCCAACCAAAGGTCAAGCGCGGAATCGATCTGGCCGTTGCCGGTATGATGTTCTTCATTGCATTCCATCTCAGCCAGGAACTCTGGACAAAAACATTGGGGTAGTCTTTATGCAGCAGGAAATTTTAGCTTTAGGGAAAAACGTAGACACAATTTACCAGAGTAACCTGGCGCTGTTCCGCCATACTGGGATTGCTTATCAGGCATGGGAACACGAACCGGTACTGGATTATGAGACAGATGCCAGACTGGCCGATGAGCTGGGCTGGACAGCGGCACCCACCAAAAGTCTGTTTATGAAAATGAAGGGAGGCGGCCACAGCCTGCTCCTGACACATAAAGACAGCCGCTTGGACAGTAAGCTAGTCAAACAAGCGCTGGGGAAACGGGTATCCGTGTGCACCCATGATGAAATGGCTGCCGCGATAGGTTGTGTGCCAGGTGCAGTCTGCCCGTTCGGCTTGCCCGAAGAGATTACCCTGCTGGTCGACCCGGTGCTGTATCAGCACCCTGAGCTGATGTATACCCCGGGCAAACCGGAGTTTACTTTCGCCTTTGCCAGTGCGGACCTTGATACGCTGCTGGCGGCCCTGCCGAACACAGTGATCCCGCTGCCTGAGGTGCACAGCGCATAACTCAGCCGCACAGCACCCGCCATAAAAAATGGAGCCAATCGGCTCCATTTTCTTTTTTTAATCAGTCAGTAATACCAAATCGGTGATTACTTTTCGATCTTGTTCAGGTGAACATCCATTTGTGGGAATGGGATCTCGATACCTTCTTTGTCCAGCTCTTCTTTGATCGCTTGCAAAAGGTCGAAGTACACGCCCCAGTAATCAGACGTTTTCACCCATGGACGTACCACGAAGTTAACGGAAGAGTCAGCCAGTGCTACCACACCGATGGTTGGCGCTGGGTCTTTCAGAACGCGCGCTTCAGCAGCAACCACTCGCTCCAGAACCGCTTTGGTTTTCTTCAGATCAGACTTGTACGACACACCGATCACGTAGTCGATACGGCGGGTCTCATGACGTGAGTAGTTTGTGATTGGGCCACCGATCACCGATGCGTTAGGAACCACAACCATCTTGTTGTCTGGCGTTTTCAGAACCGTAGAGAACACCTGAATGGATTCTACCGAACCAGCCACACCGCCGACTTCTACGTAGTCACCAGATTTGAACGGGCGGAAAGCAACAATCAGCACACCAGCCGCAAAGTTAGACAGAGAACCTTGCAGGGCCAGACCAACGGCCAGACCCGCGGCACCGATAACAGCAACCACAGACGCCGTTTGAACGCCAACACGGCCAAGAGCGGCAATCAGTACGATCACAAACAGCAGGTAACGAACCAGTGAATGCAGGAACTCCACCACTGCATCGTCCATCTGCTTTTTACGCAGCATGCGCGCTACGCCATTGGCGATAGTTTTAGTAATAATGTTACCGATAAACAGGATCAGCAGGGCAGATAAAAGGTTAACCCCATACTGAATCAGCAAATCCTGGTTATCAGAAATCCATGTACCAGCATTCAGCACACCATTAGTTAAATCGTTATCCGTAATCGTCTCTACGACACTATTTGCGACACTTTCACTCATACGTATCTTACTCTGCTAAATAGGTTATCTACGTGGTTCCCGTTGCGATACCACATCGTCCGGGAGCATAATTATTATCGTGCAGTACTCAGATAAATGACTTATGCAACTACCACTATAACAGTGATTTCATTGAATTGGTTAGTCATTCCCAAGTATCGCCGTGCCGCGATAATACCTGCGGGTGCAAAAAAGACCAACAAAAATATGACATAGATCACGTCATTTTTTTGACGATATAAAAAAGCCCGCGATTGCGGGCTTTTTAAATCTTTGGAGAAAGAACGACAGATTACAGTACGTCGATCGCGTTCAGGTCAGAGAACGCTTGCTCCAGACGCTTAACCATAGAAGCCTGACCAGCACGCAGCCATACGCGTGGGTCGTAGTATTTCTTGTTCGGCGCGTCTTCACCTGTTGGGTTACCGATTTGACCTTGCAGGTAATCGTGGTTATCCGCTTCGTATTTACGAACGCCGTCCCAAGTTGCCCACTGAGTATCAGTATCGATGTTCATTTTGATTACACCGTAAGAGATAGACTCACGAATTTCTTCCAGTGTAGAGCCTGAACCACCGTGGAATACGAAGTTCAGCGTGTTAGTTGGCAGACCGAATTTCTCAGAGCAGTAAGCTTGAGAGTCACGCAGGATGGTCGGAGTCAGAACAACGTTACCTGGTTTGTAAACGCCGTGTACGTTACCGAAAGATGCTGCGATAGTGAAACGGTGGCTGATTGCGCTCAGTTTTTCGTAAGCGTAAGCAACGTCTTCTGGAGAAGTGTACAGCTCAGACTGATCCATGTCAGAGTTGTCTACGCCGTCTTCTTCACCACCAGTACAACCCAGTTCGATTTCCAGAGTCATGTTCATCTTCGCCATGCGCTCAAGGTACTTCGCACAGATTTCGATGTTTTCTTCCAGAGACTCTTCAGACAGGTCGATCATGTGAGAAGAGAACAGAGGCTTACCAGTTTGAGCGAAGTACTCTTCACCCGCATCCAGCAGACCGTCGATCCATGGCAGCAGTTTCTTCGCTGCGTGGTCAGTGTGCAGAATAACAGGCACACCGTAAGATTCAGCGATAGCGTGTACGTATTTCGCGCCAGCAACCGCACCTTTGATTTGTGCTTCCTGACCTTCTAGTTTCAGACCTTTACCAGCGAAGAATGCAGCACCGCCGTTAGAGAACTGAACGATAACTGGAGCTTTAACGTTCGCAGCCGCTTCCAGTACAGCGTTGATAGAGTCAGTGTTAACTACGTTTACCGCTGGAAGTGCAAACTGGTTTTCTTTTGCAACTTCAAATACTTTCTGTACGTCGTCGCCAGAAATCACACCAGGTTTTACGAAATCGAAGATCTTAGACATAACAATAGTCCTATTTGCCTTGTTGTCTGTATAAATGGAAATCTTTGCAATCGTTTGCTACCGCCGTATTCTACAAAAACGGCACCTTGTTAACAAACAATTAAAGCGCGGGAGCCATACGCTCCCGCCCTGTTTGATTAAGCTTTAGCACGCTCTTCCAGCATAGCAACTGCTGGTAGTTTTTTGCCTTCAACGAACTCAAGGAACGCACCACCACCAGTAGAGATGTAAGATACGTCAGCTTTGATGCCGAATTTGTCGATGGCAGCCAGCGTATCACCGCCACCTGCAACAGAGAAACCGTCAGACGCAGCAATCGCTTCAGAGATGCCTTTCGTACCCGCTTCGAAATTCTTGAACTCGAAAACGCCAACCGGACCATTCCACAGGATAGTTTTCGCGTCTTTCAGGATTTTCGCCAGCGCTTCTGTTGATTCAGGGCCTAGGTCGAAGATCATGTCGTCGTCTTGTACTTCAGAAACGTGTTTGATTTCTGCTTCCGCATTCTCGTCGAAGGCTTTTGCACATGCCACGTCAGTAGCAACCGGAATTGCGCACTCATCCATCAGTTTCTTCGCTGTATCAACCAGATCAGCTTCGTACAGAGACTTACCTACATTGTAGCCAGCCGCCGCAATAAAGGTGTTAGCGATACCGCCACCCACAACCAGTTGGTCGGCAATTTTAGACAGTGACTCAAGTACTGTCAGTTTAGTCGAAACTTTAGAACCACCAACGATAGCGACCATCGGACGAGCCGGTTTGTCCATCGCTTTACCCAGCGCTTCCAGTTCGTTAGCCAGCAGAGGACCCGCACAAGCAACCGGTGCGTGCATACCTACACCGTGAGTAGACGCTTGTGCGCGGTGAGCTGTACCGAATGCATCCATCACGAATACGTCACACAGTGCGGCGTATTTCTTAGACAGTTCTTCTTCGTTTTTCTTTTCGCCTTTGTTAAAGCGAACGTTTTCCAGAACAACCAGTTCACCAGCGTTCAGTTCCACGCCGTCCAGGTAGTCTTTTACCAGCTTCACTTCGCAATCCAGAGCGTCGTTCAGGTAGTTCACTACTGGTTGTAGAGAGAACTCGTCAGCGTATTCGCCTTCAGTCGGACGACCCAGGTGAGAAGTAACCATTACTTTGGCACCCGCTTCCAGGCAGTGCTTGATCGTTGGCAGAGATGCCAGGATACGCGCATCTGAAGTTACTTTACCGTCTTTTACTGGCACGTTCAGGTCCGCACGAATGAATACGCGTTTACCTGCAAGGTCCAGATCAGTCATCTTGATTACAGACATGGTTTGTCCTCTCAACAGTGATTAATTTAAAGTCAAAGTTTTTGTCGGCCCGGCGTCACTGCCAGGCCCGCTAATTCTTACTGCTCAGTTGTGTTACAGGCAGCACGGCTGTCATCAACCGCCTGCATTGCCAACGCGGTATCAAGCATCCGGTTGGCAAATCCCCATTCATTATCGCACCAGATCAGCAACTTGATTAAATGCTGGTTACTGACCCGAGTTTGCGTCCCGTCAACGATCGCACTGTGTGGATCGTGGTTGAAGTCAATGGAGACAAGGGGCGCTTCGGTATAGTCCACAATACCGTCTAATGTACAACGAGACGCTTCTGCCAGTGATTGATTTACGTCATTAACTTTCACATTTGTTTTCACGGTGACACTTAAATCCATCGCTGTGACGTTAATTGTCGGTACACGCACAGAAATAGCTTCAAATTTGTCAGAAAATTCCGGAAAGATACGACCGATGCCCAGATGAAGTTTAGTATCAACGGGGATAATTGACTGGCTGGCAGCTCGGGTACGACGTAAGTCAGTGTGGTAGGCGTCGATGACCTGCTGGTCATTCATCGCCGAGTGAATGGTGGTAATGGTGCCGGACTCAATGCCAAAGGCTTCATCCAGCACTTTAATAACCGGGACAATACAGTTGGTGGTACAGGAACCGTTGGACACAATCAGGTCGTCGGCGGTCAGGGTCTGGTGGTTAACACCGTATATGATTGTATTGTCGATGTCGTTTGCAGCAGGGTGGGAAAACAGGACTTTTCTCGCGCCAGCTTTGATATGGGCTTCGCCGTCGCTTCGGGAGCCAAAGATGCCGGTACAGTCCAGCACGATATCAATGGCTAAGTCTTTCCAAGGCAGCAAGTGGATGTCGCTTTGGTGCAGGATCCGGATTTGATCCTGATTATCCGCCCCGCCGATGAACAGATGCTCCTGGTCATGGCTGACAGACTTATGGAAGCGGCCATGGCTGGTGTCATACTGCAGCAAATGAGCCATGGCTTCAGGCTCAGCTAACTCGTTGACTGCCACGACTTGAATGTGGTGGTGTTTGCCGCTTTCATACAGGGCGCGAAGCACACTGCGTCCGATACGGCCAAATCCATTAATTGCGACTCTTAGTGTCATATCCGTGCTACAAAATTATTAAGCGGGGTTAGTGTATACCAAGCGATTGTGAGAATCACGATAATTGTGAAGGGCATCACCCTGACTTACAAACCCAAAATAAAACAAAACGTTAAGATAATTCCCACGCTTGGCGTGATGACTTTTTCAACACAATCCACTGTGAGTGAGATCTCAATTCATATAAAAAAAGACCTCGTGAAGAGGTCTTTTTTTCATCCTTCGAAATAAATACTGTAGCCCTTAAGCCACCGTATATTTACCCGCTAAATTACGCCAGTAGCTCTTTCGCTGTGCTGACGACATTCTCAGTGGTAAAGCCGAACATTTCGAACAGTTGGCCAGCCGGTGCAGATTCACCGAAGCTGGTCATACCGATGATGCGGCCGTCGAAACCGACGTATTTGTACCAGAAATCTGCGATTCCCGCTTCGATAGCGATACGTGCTGTCACGTCAGATGGCAGCACCGCTTCGCGGTATGCCGCGTCTTGCTTGTCGAACGTGTCAGTCGATGGCATAGAGACCACGCGAACCAGCTTGCCTTCGGCAGTCAGTTCCGCTGCTGCGTTCACAGCCAGCTCCACTTCAGAGCCGGTCGCGATCAGGATCAGCTCAGGTTTGCCGGCACAATCTTTCAGGATGTAACCACCCTTCGCGATGTCAGCCACCTGAACCTCAGAGCGCTCTTGCTGCGCCAGGTTCTGACGCGAGAAGATCAGCGCTGATGGCGCGTCTTTACGCTCGATAGCCAGTTTCCAGGCAACCGCAGATTCAACCTGGTCACACGGACGCCATGTGCTCATGTTCGGCGTCAGGCGCAGAGACGCCATTTGCTCAACCGGCTGGTGCGTCGGGCCGTCTTCACCCAGACCAATAGAGTCGTGCGTGTACACTTGGATGTTCTGAATTTTCATCAGAGCGGCCATGCGCATTGCGTTACGGGCGTATTCCATGAACATCAGGAAGGTGGCACCGTAAGGCACGAAACCGCCGTGCAGGGCGATACCGTTGATGATCGCAGTCATGCCGAATTCACGTACACCGTAATGGATGTAGTTACCCGAGAAGTCACCCGCTTCCAGAGACTTCGAGCCAGACCACATGGTCAGGTTAGACGGTGCCAGGTCTGCAGAACCGCCCATGAATTCCGGCAGCAGTTTACCGAACGCTTCCAGCGCGTTTTGAGACGCTTTACGGGATGCGATGTTCGCTGGGTTGGCTTGCAGCTCAGCAATGATTGCGCTGGTCGCTTCTTCCCAGTTCGCTGGCAGCTCACCGTTGACACGGCGCTTGTACTCGGCAGCCAGCTCAGGGTAAGCCGCTTGGTACGCCGCGAACTTGTCGTTCCAGGTTGCTTCTTTGGCAGCGCCCGCTTCTTTTGCATCCCACTCAGCGTAGATGTCTGCCGGGATTTCAAACGGACCGTGGTTCCAGCCCAGGAATTCACGGGCAGCCGCGATTTCGTCGTGGCCCAGTGGTGCACCGTGACAGTCGTGTGAGCCTGCTTTGTTTGGTGAGCCGAAACCGATGATGGTCTTAGTACAAATTAGGGTTGGACGAGGGTCGGCTTTCGCCGCTTCGATTGCCGCGTTGATCGCGTCAGAATCGTGACCGTCAACCGCTGGAATAACGTGCCAGCCGTATGCTTCAAAACGTTTTGGTGTGTCGTCGGAGAACCAGCCTTCCACGTGACCGTCGATAGAGATGCCGTTGTCATCCCAGAATGCGATCAGTTTGCCCAGCCCCAGAGTACCGGCCAGTGAGCACGCTTCGTGAGAGATGCCTTCCATCAGACAGCCGTCGCCCATGAACACGTAGGTGAAGTGGTCAACGATGTCATGGCCGTCTTTGTTGAACTGCGCAGCCAGTGCTTTTTCCGCAATCGCCATACCTACGGCGTTGGTGATGCCCTGACCCAGCGGACCAGTCGTCGTTTCGATACCCGGTGCGTAACCGTACTCAGGGTGACCCGGGGTTTTCGAGTGCAGCTGACGGAAGTTTTTCAGATCATCGATAGACAGATCGTAACCGGTCAGGTGAAGCAGAGAGTAAATCAGCATCGAGCCGTGGCCGTTCGACAGGACGAAACGGTCGCGATCAGCCCACTGAGGGTTCTGAGGGTTGTGGTTCAGGTGGCCACGCCACAGGACTTCAGCAATATCAGCCATCCCCATTGGGGCACCCGGGTGGCCAGAGTTAGCTTGTTGCACACCATCCATACTCAGGGCGCGGATTGCATTGGCAAGTTCTTTACGAGAAGACATGTCTGCTCCAGAAATTCGTAGACGTTATGATGGAGTAGCCTGGTTTTAGGGTAACCAGACTAACCGGTATTCGGCGGGCATGTATTGTCGCAAAGTCTGGCGGCTATCTGCAAACGATTTCCTGCCAAAATAAACACGAATATCAACAAAATGGGCGATACTAATGGCCAACCACCTGTAATTTCACCCTAAACACGGAAACGTTTGCCTGCGAATAAACGCAAACCCATACCCTTCGTATTGTTGATTTTCTACGGCGAGCAGAGGTATCATAGACGTCTAGACGGAGGTAGCTCTATACATACGAACGTACATCCTTATACGATGTCAATCTCCAACCTGCGGTATAGAGCCCAACATCATCCATTTTTAACATTACTTTGTGGGAGCGCTCATGGCGAAGCACCTGTTTACTTCTGAGTCTGTGTCAGAAGGCCATCCAGATAAAATTGCCGATCAGATTTCGGATGCAGTATTGGATGCGATCTTAGAACAAGATCCAAAAGCACGTGTTGCGTGTGAGACTTACGTAAAAACCGGCATGGTAATGGTTGCTGGTGAAATCACAACGTCTGCTTGGGTTGATATCGAAGAACTGACCCGTGATACCGTACGTGAAATCGGCTACGTTCACTCTGACATGGGCTTCGATGCAAACTCATGTGCCGTTCTGAGCGCAATCGGCAAACAGTCTCCGGATATCAACCAGGGTGTTGACCGTGAAGACCCACGTGAACTGGGTGCTGGCGACCAGGGCATCATGTTTGGCTATGCCTGTAACGAAACTGACGTGCTGATGCCAGCACCGGTTACTTACGCCCACCGTCTGGTAGAGCGTCAGGCGAAAGTGCGTAAAAACGGCGCCCTGCCATGGCTTCGTCCGGATGCAAAAAGCCAAGTCACTTTTGCCTACGACCAAGGCAAAATCGTGGGTATTGATGCCGTTGTTCTGTCAACTCAACACTGTGACAGCATCGAACTGCCAGTGCTGCAGGAAGCGGTGATGGAAGAAATCATCAAGCCGGTTCTGCCAAGCGAGTGGCTGACGAAAGACACCAAATACTTCATTAACCCAACCGGCCGTTTCGTTATCGGTGGTCCAATGGGTGACTGTGGTCTGACTGGTCGTAAGATCATCGTTGATACCTACGGCGGTGCAGCTCGTCACGGTGGCGGCGCATTCTCTGGTAAAGATCCATCGAAAGTTGACCGTTCTGCAGCTTACGCGGCTCGTTATGTGGCGAAGAACATCGTTGCGGCCGGCATGGCTGACCGTTGTGAAATCCAGCTGTCTTACGCTATCGGTGTCGCAGATCCAACATCGATCATGGTCGAAACGTTCGGTACTGAGAAAGTGGCTCACGACATCATCGTTGAAGCAGTACGTCAACACTTCGACCTGCGCCCATACGGCCTGATCGAAATGCTGGATTTGCTGAAGCCAATGTACAAGAAAACGGCGGCTTACGGCCACTTCGGTCGTGAAGAATTCCCATGGGAAAAAACTGACAAAGCTGAGATGCTGCGCGAGTTCGCAAACATCAAATAAGCATGTCACTCCGGAGCCAGCAGTCTCCGACACAGGAAAGATACGAAAAGGAAGCTTAGGCTTCCTTTTTTGTTATCCTCTCCCCTATACTCCCGCGTAGATTCGTTAACGCACACCGCCTAATAGCCCATTGTTATGACCCCATTACAGCAAACGGTGATCGCCAAGGTCGAGTCCTGTATCCATCAGGCCAACCGGCACCTTAACCAGCATTTCCCCCTGCCCGTCGTCAATTTCAAACAACGGGGAAAAATCGCAGGAAGTGCGAGGTTACAGGGTTGGGAAGTCAGGTTTAACCCTGTGCTGCTGGCTGAAAATCCACAGGCTTTTCTTGATGAAGTCGTTCCGCACGAAGTGGCTCATCTGGTGGTCTTTAAGCTGTTTGGCCGGGTCCGTCCGCATGGCCGGGAATGGCAAGGCGTCATGCACAACGTGTTTGGCGTTGCCCCCCGCACCACACACAGCTTTGATATTTCTTCCTTGCAGGGGCAGACTTTTATCTACCGCTGTCAGTGCAGCGAGCACCAGATGACCGTTCGCCGCCACAACAAAATCGTCCGCGGTCAGGCGGTATATCACTGTCGCCGATGCGGCAGCCAACTGCGCCTGAGCTGAAAAGTTGTCGTTATCACACCTGGTGTCAAAAGCCGTCTGTGACAGCATTAAGCTATCCCTTCCGGTTATTCCGTAATTCCGATAAGCGTAGGTATACAAACCACCGCGGATGTTCTGCCACTCAGCCCCCCTGCTGCTATTGCTATTGCTATTGCTATTGCCGAATGTAAATAACACAAAACTTACTGTGAAGTAGTTCCAAAAAATCAGCCAGATGATAGGCTTGTCGCCCTCATTTTCAGAATAAGGAAAGGCATGCGTCGTCCCTCTTCCTGGCTGCTGATCAGCCTGCTTGCGCCAGTTTCCGCACTGGCAGCCCATCCAACCTCATTCAGCCAAGCCAAAAAACTGGCTATCGGCATTTATCAGGATCATCCGGTCAGCTTTTACTGCGGCTGTGACATCACCTGGCAGGGCAAAAAAGGGATTCCGGATCTAGCCAGCTGCGGCTATGAAGTCCGCAAACAACCCAACCGGGCAAACCGTATCGAATGGGAACACGTGGTGCCGGCCTGGCAATTTGGCCACCAGCTTCAGTGCTGGCAAGAAGGCGGCCGCAAAGCCTGCCAGAGCAGCGCCCAGTTCCGCCGGATGGAAGCCGATCTGCATAACCTGACTCCGGCAATCGGCGAAGTGAACGGTGACCGTTCCAACTTCAGCTTTATGCCCTGGAACGGTACCAACGGCGCCAATTACGGCCAGTGTGAGATGAAGGTGGACTTCAGCCAGAAACGAGCCGATCCACCACCAGCCAGTCGGGGGCCGATTGCCCGCACTTATCTCTATATGAGTGACACCTACCCGTTCCGTCTGTCCCGCCAGCAGCGCCAGTTGATGGAAGCCTGGAACCGACAGTACGCCGTGACCGAATGGGAATGTGAACGCGACCGTCGAATTGCCAAAATCCAGAGTAACCACAACCCTTACGTTCAGCCGTTGTGTCAGGCAAAAGGACTGTAACCGCCCGCTCCGCCAGCGCTCAGCGAGACTGAAACCGCCTTTGGCGAGTCGAAAAACCGCATCAGGGCCAGCGTCGTGAATACACTGGCCTTTTTTCCTGCTGATGGCACGGGAGATGGCGGACAACAAAAACAAATCCACTTTGCCCTTGTTTTTCCGAGGCACGGCATCCATCTCTGTACCATGAGGCAGCAATCCTTCGTATAATGCTGCCAGACTAGATGAAAACGATGACCAATCAGCCATGAGAATCCCACGAATTTATCACCCTGAAACCCTGCCGGCTTCAGGTATCATCATGCTCAGTGAAGAAGCCGCCAACCACGTTGGCCGGGTCATGCGCATGCAAGTTGGCCAGGAAGTCCTGCTGTTTGATGGCAGCAATGCTGAGTTTCCAGCCATTATCAGTAACGCCAGCAAGAAAAGTGTGGAAGTCGACATTCAGGAACGTCGTGAAAACAGCGTGGAATCCCCGCTGGATATCCACCTCGGCCAAGTGATTTCTCGTGGTGAAAAAATGGAATTTACGATTCAGAAATCTGTCGAGCTGGGGGTCAACACGATTACCCCGCTGATTTCTGAACGTTGCGGCGTCAAACTTAACGCCGATCGCTTCGATAAAAAATTGCAGCAATGGCAGAAGATCGCCATCAGCGCCTGCGAGCAGTGCGGCCGTAACCGCGTGCCGGAAATCCGCCCGATCATGAAACTGGAAGACTGGTGCAGCGAGCCGTACGACGGCCTGAAGCTGAACCTGCACCCACGAGCCAGTTACTCAATTAACACCCTGCCAGCACCTGTCAGTAAGGTACGCCTGCTGATTGGTCCGGAAGGCGGTCTGTCCGCTGAAGAAATCAGCATGACAGAAACCTACCAATTTGATGAAATCCTGCTGGGTCCTCGTGTCCTGCGCACTGAAACGGCTGCCATGACCGCCATTACAGCCCTGCAGGTTCGCTTCGGCGATCTCGGCTAACCCTCGGGAAGACAAACTTAGGAGAAACCAATGATCAAACTGGGTATCGTGATGGACCCTATCGAGTCCATCAACATTAAGAAAGATTCCAGCTTTGCCATGATGTTGGAAGCCCAGCGCCGCGGCTGGGAAATCCACTACATGGAAATGAACGACCTGTCGCTGGAACAAGGCAAGGCCATTGCCCGTACCCGTGTGGTTAGCCTGAAAGAAGATCCGAACGGCTGGTTCGAATTCCACGGCGAGCAGGAAATTGCCCTGTCTGAGCTGGATGTGGTACTGATGCGTAAAGATCCGCCGTTCGATACCGAATACATTTACGCGACCTACATTCTGGAGCGAGCAGAAGAACAAGGCACACTGGTTGTCAACAAACCGCAAAGCCTGCGTGACTGCAACGAAAAGCTGTTCACCGCTTGGTTCCCGGAACTAACCCCGACCACCATTGTAACCCGTCGCGCCGACAAGATTCGTGCATTCCAGCAGGAGCACGGTGACGTGATCCTGAAACCGCTGGACGGCATGGGTGGCTCATCCATCTTCCGCGTCATGAAAAATGACCCGAACGTGTCGGTGATCATCGAAACCTTGACCAACCACGGTCAGAACTACTGCATGGCGCAGACTTTCGTGCCTGACATCAGTAACGGTGACAAGCGTATTCTGGTGGTTGACGGTGAGCCAATGCCATACTGCTTGGCGCGTATTCCAGCCGAAGGCGAAACCCGTGGCAACCTGGCCGCCGGTGGTCGTGGCGAACCACGTCCAATCAGCGACACAGACCGCAAGATTGCGGAAACCGTTGCACCGGTGCTGAAAGAAAAAGGCCTGATCTTTGTCGGTCTGGACGTGATTGGCGACAAGCTGACAGAAATCAACGTGACCAGCCCGACCTGTATTCGAGAAATCGAAGCGGCCTTTGATATCTCCATCACCGGCAAACTGATGGATGCGATTGAGCGCCGCCTGAACCAGGCATAAGCTCCTCCTTTTCGCACTCCCACGCAGCCCACGGGCTGCGTGAGGCCGGCTCTCACCTCGTCATTTAAATACCATTTCTGTCAATTACTCGGCATACTTTAAAGAAGCAGCTTAAGTAATAGGTACTCCAATGAATTTGACCAATCACTTTCTGGTTGCGATGCCCCAACTACAGGATCCAAACTTCAAAGGCAGCGTCGTGTATATCTGCGAGCATAACGATGAAGGCGCGATGGGGATTGTGATCAACCTGCCTATTGAGATTTCCGTGGGCAACATGCTTGAACAAATTGACATTGACCGCGAGCTGCCTGTTCAGAACCCGGCCAGCCTGGAACAACCGGTTTTCAACGGCGGTCCGGTCGCGGCTGACCGTGGCTTCGTGTTGCACAACCGGATTGGCGACGATCTCAGCTCCAGCATAAACATTACCGATCAGGTGTCCGTCACGACCTCCAAAGACATCCTGTCGCTGCTGGGTACCCGCGAATCGCCGGACAACTTTCTGGTTGCCCTCGGCTATGCCGGTTGGGATGCCGGTCAGCTGGAACAAGAGCTGGCTGACAACTCCTGGCTGACCATTGAAGCCGATCCGGATCTGGTATTTAACACCCCGATTCATGAGCGCTGGAATAAAGCCATTGCCAAACTGGGCATTACCTCTACTCACCTCTCGACAGATAAAGGACATGCATGAGCCAGTCTCGTACTGTTTTAGCATTTGACTACGGCACCAAAAGCATCGGTGTGGCTATCGGCCAGGAACTGACCGGTACTGCCAATCCATTGGCAGCTCTAAAGGCTCGCGACGGCATCCCTAATTGGGATGACATTGAAAAGCTGCTCAAGGAGTGGCAACCGGATTTAGTGGTCGTCGGCCTGCCGCTGGATATGCACGGTGGCGAACTGGAAGCCATTACACCGCGCGCGAAAAAATTTGCTAACCGCCTGCACGGCCGATTCGGTTGCCAGGTCGAGTTACACGATGAGCGCCTGAGCACCGCTGAAGCCCGCTCGGATCTGTTCGATCGTGGCGGCTATCGTAACCTGAGCAAAGGAAATATCGACTCTCAGTCAGCGGTCGTGATCCTCGAAAGCTGGTTTGAACAACAGTACGGCTAATCCCCGCATTCTGCTTTCGCACTCCCCGCTAACACTGACTATCTGCAGGCCCATCAGGGCCTGTTTGTTATCGCTGCGCTCAGCGGCCACCACTTCTCTCACTCCCAGATTACGCCCTACCCAAATGGTTACTCACCCAGTCTCAGCCTAATCGCAACAGTCAGCTCGTCTTCAAATACTCGTCTTTGATGTTCAATCTCAAACGCGGGTTGATCGAGCACAAACCCCAGTGTACAGCTTTTCTCACTTTGCTCACCCTCTAGCCACACAGCGAAAAAATGGATCTGCACCGATCATCCTGATCCCGCGTGTTCTGCGGCCTGATCAGCCTGTACAGCTTTTTGACTACAGGAACCCAAAAGCTCCACAAGCTGTACAGCCAAAATAAAAAACAACACAAAATCTTTAAAATCAGATAATTAAAAACATCATGGCAATAAAAAAAGCTTTAGGATCATAGTAACCCTAAAGCTTTTTGCACATAGTAAGCTTTTTAATACCGACTCAGTCCATATCGATCGTGACCCCATCCAAGCTGCTGTTTGCCTGATGATGTTTGTTGCCGACTTTAATCATCAGTCGCAGATCGTTGGCCGAATCGGCATGGTGCAAAGCGTCCTGCTCCGTGATCTTGCCGGCGCTATAGAGGTCATACAGAGACTGATCAAACGTCATCATCCCCGACTGGGCTGATTTCGCCATGGTGTCCTTGATTTCGTGCAGCTCACCCCGACGGATCAGATCCGCAACCCGTGGCGTGTTGATCAACAGCTCAAAGGCACCGTGCCGTCCCATACCGTGGGCATCCGGGATCAGCTGCTGAGCCAGAATACATTTCAGGTTCAGTGATAAATCGAACAGAAACTGATCCCGCCGCTCTTTCGGAACCAGATGGAGAATACGCTCCAACGCCTGGTTGGCATTATTGGCATGCAAGGTCGCCATACACAGGTGCCCGGTTTCGGCAAAGTTCATGGCATATTCCATGGTTTCCCGGGTCCGGATTTCGCCAATCAGAATCATGTCAGGAGCCTGGCGCAGCGAGTTCTTCAGCGCCACCTCGTAGCTCTCCGTATCCAGGCCGACTTCGCGCTGGGTCACGATGCACTTATTGTGCTTGTGCACGAACTCAATCGGATCTTCCACCGTCAGAATGTGACCGCTACGGTTGGCATTACGGTAGCCGGTCATCGCCGCCAGTGACGTAGATTTGCCCGAGCCGGTCGCCCCGACCACCAGCACCAGCCCCCGTTTCGCCAGTGCCATCTTCTGCATGTCCATCGGCAAGTTAAGGGCAAAAATGTCAGGGATATCGGTTTCAATCCGCCGGATCACCATGCCCGGCAGTTCCCGCTGCCAGAAGGCACTGACCCGGAACCGATACTCGCCGCGTACCAGCGCAAAGTTTGCTTCTTTAGTGGCACAAAACTCCTGATACAACGCATCGTCCATGGCTTCGCTGAACATCCGGTCAATCGCCGGGCGATCCAGCGCCTGCCCCAGCGGGTGCAGGTTACCGTCGATTTTCAGCAGACATGGCGCTTCCACCGTGATGTACAAATCGGAGGCTTTGCTGCTGACCATTTCATTCAGCGCATCCTGTAATGTCATATCCCCTCCCGGGAAACGAAATGATTAAAACTGCGCAAACGCGTTGTCGACGACCCGGCGTCCTTCTTCCGCCTCAACCTGCCCCTGAGCCACCAGCATCCGGACACTTTGCTCCATGGTCTGCATCCCGACGGATGAGCCGGTCTGGATCATGGAATACATCTGGGCCACTTTGTCTTCGCGGATCAGGTTACGGATAGCCGGGGTCGCCATCATGACTTCATGAGCCGCAATTCGGCCTCCGCTGGTACATTTAAGCAGGCTCTGCGATACCACCGCCCGCAGCGACTCAGACAACATAGAACGCACCATCGCCTTGTCGTTCCCCGGGAAGACATCAATGATCCGATCGACGGTTTTGGCCGCCGAGCTGGTGTGCAGAGTGCCCAGCACAAGGTGGCCGGTTTCTGCCGCGGTCAGCGCCAGACTGATGGTTTCCTGATCGCGCAATTCCCCCACCACAATCACATCCGGGTCTTCACGCAGGGAAGATCGCAGTGCATTGTGGAAACTGTGGGTATCGCGGTGTACTTCACGCTGGTTAATCAGGCAACGTTTGCCGTGGTGAACAAACTCCACCGGATCTTCAATCGTCAGGATATGGCGGTTATAGTTTTCATTGATGTAATCGACCAGCGCAGCAATCGTGGTGGATTTACCGGAGCCGGTTGCCCCGGTAACCAGCACCAGCCCGCGCTGGCATTGGGCGATCTGATAGAATATGTCCGGCACTTTCAGTGATTCCAGTGTCGGCACATGCACCGGGATGGTTCGGAAAACCGCTGCGCATCCCCGTGACTGATGAAAGGCATTCACACGAAACCGCCCGACGTCCGGCAGCTCGAACGAGAAATCGACTTCGAGCTTTTCTTCAAACTCGCGCCGCTGGGCATCGTTCATAATGTCAAACACCAAGCGGTGTACTTCACTGTGCTCCAGTGATGGCAAGCTCAGTTTACGAACATCGCCATCTACCCGAATCATCGGCGGAACTCCCGCAGAGAGGTGCAGATCCGAGGCATTATGCTTTACACTAAAGTCCAGTAGTTCGGTGATATCCATAAATTTTCCCAACAGAATCAATTATGAGTAGTATCAAACAAAACATTGAACAGGTCATCTCTCAGATTGGCCTGGCGGCAGAAAAATGCGGTCGACCAGTCGATTCCGTGCAACTGCTGGCGGTAAGCAAAACCAAACCTATTGCCGCAATCGAAGAAGCCATTGCCGCCGGTCAGCGGGCATTTGGTGAAAACTATGTCCAGGAAGGTGTTGAAAAAATTCAGCATTTTGCCGATAGCGAGAACGCAGCGGCACTGAGCTGGCATTTCATCGGGCCGATTCAGTCCAACAAAACCCGGCCGATTGCCGAGCATTTTGACTGGGTCCATTCCGTCGATCGCGCCAAAATTGCCCGCCGCCTGAGTGAACAACGCCCGGCTGACATGGCTCCGCTGAATGTCCTGCTGCAGGTTAACACCAGCGGTGAAACCACGAAGTCCGGCCTGGCCTTTGCTGAACTGGCCGCCCTGGCCGATGAAGTGGCCGCCATGCCGAATCTGGTGCTGCGCGGTCTGATGTCGATTCCGGAAAAAGCGGATGACTATGACAGCCAGTTGACTGCGTTCCAGAGCCTGGCGGATGCCATGCAGACCCTGAAAACGCGCCATCCGCAGATGGATACCCTGTCGATGGGAATGAGCGGCGATCTGGACGCCGCCGTGGCGGCCGGCAGTACCATAGTGCGTATCGGTACCGCCATTTTCGGCGCTCGTGACTACGGCGAGAAGACGTCCCAGTAACGCCCTGACTGTGGCGTTTTACTGTGAAACGCCACAGACAAAAACGGCTGAAAGGAACGTGTTCCCGCAAGCTCTGATGCAAACAAAGGATGGAACAGCAGATGCCAAGCGGCACCGTCAGCCAAACGGGAAAGGACAAAGGTCACACGCCGTCGCATCCGCAAACCGTATCAGAAACAATCTAGGTATAATTCGTCCAGGAAGGACACCCGTTTTACCCTTCCCGGTCCAGCACCCTCATAAGGAATGAACATGGAACAACGCACCATTGCTTTTATCGGCGCCGGTAACATGGCCCGCTCTATCATTGCCGGTCTGGTGGTTAGCGGTTACGCACCGGAGAAAATCACCGCGACAGCACCCAGCCCTGAGCGACGTGAGCCGCTGGCCCGCGATTATGGAATTCACACCACTGACAATAACCTGCAGGCGGCTTCTGAGGCCGACGTGATTGTTCTGGCCGTGAAACCGCAGCTGATGGAAGATGTCTGCCGCCCACTTCAGATCCTCGACTTTTCCGGCAAGCTGGTGATATCGATCGCCGCCGGGATCAGCGCAGCACGTCTCAATGAGATGCTGGCCACCCGTCTGAATCTGGTCCGTGTGATGCCAAACACGCCGTCTTTGATCGGCAAAGGCATGAGCGGCCTGTACGCCTCACCGGATCTGAATCCGAACGATCGCCAATTTGCCGGTAACTTAATGAAAGCTGTCGGTGAGATCTGTTGGGTAGAGCAAGAATCAGCAATCAACGGTATTATTGCTGCTGCAGGCAGTGCACCGGCTTATTTCTTCCTGTTCATGGAAGCGATGCAGGCTGAAGCCGTCAAGCAAGGGTTCAGTTCTGAGCAAGCCCGCCTGCTGGTTCAGCAAGCAGCCCTGGGCGCCGCTGAAATGGTCGTCGCGAATCCGGATATTGAACTGTCGACCCTGCGTGAGCAGGTGACGTCAAAAGGCGGCACCACGGCGGAAGCAATCCGCACATTTAATGAAGAGCAGCTTAGTGATACCGTAGCCAAAGCAATGCGTGCTGCGGTAGCCCGCGCCCAAGAGATGGAAAAGCTATTTTAAGGTTTAGTAAATTATGAATGCACTTGGTTTTCTCGTCAGTACTCTGTTCGACCTCTTTATCATGGTGGTCCTGCTGCGTATCTGGCTTCAGTGGGTACGAGCGGACTTCTATAACCCGTTTTCCCAGTTCATCGTGAAAGCAACTCAGCCGATTGTCGGCCCGCTGCGCCGCCTGATCCCGTCTATCGGCTCGCTGGATATGGCAACCCTGCTGCTGGCTTATCTCCTGAGTATGGCGAAATTTGTGGTGCTCCAGTTGGTGCTCGGCGGTGGTCTGCTCCTGACCCCCGAATACCTGTGGGTCGGCGCGCTGTCGCTCCTTAAAGCAGCCGGTGGCCTGGTGTTCTGGGTATTGCTGCTACGCGCAATCCTGAGCTGGGTAAGCCAGGGCCGCAGCCCGATCGAATACGTCATGCACCAGCTGACAGAACCAATGACCGCACCGATTCGCCGGGTGATTCCGTCGATGGGCGGCCTGGATCTAAGTGTACTGATTCTGTTTATCGGTCTGCAGTTCGCCAATATGCTGATTGGTGACATGGTGGGGCCAATCTGGTACCAACTATGACCACGCAGGCAGTAACACGCAGTGGTGATGATTTGCGGCTTCGGTTGTATATTCAGCCGAAAGCCAGCCGCGATCAGCTGGTTGGCCTGCACGGCGACGAGCTGAAAGTGGCCATTACAGCACCACCGGTTGATGGTAAGGCCAACGCCCACCTGACCAAGTACCTGGCCAAGTTGTTCCGCGTCGCCAAGGGACAGGTCGTTATCGAGAAAGGGGAACTCGGACGCCATAAGCAGGTGCTGATTGAAGCGCCACGAGAAATCCCCGACACCATCACCACCCTGCTGTAACACTGCTTATCCAGTCAGCCCGGCGGCCGTTTCGGCGCCGGGCTGACTGCTATCTCAACTATACTAAAGGACACATGCCCACATGGCTGGTAGGGTTCGGTTCCCACCTGTGGCGTTCAAGAAGGATAATAATATGACTCGATTTTTCAGCCTGATGGCACTTTTACTGGCCTCTCTACTCACTGCCCTGCCAGCCAGTGCCGAACAAACCAAGCAAATCCGTAATCTGGAAGTGCATTACTCCAGCTTTCCTTCCACCTTCCTCACACCGGATATCGCCAGCACTTACAAGATTCAGCGCAGCCGCTACTCTGCCGTCATCAACATTACCGTGCTCGACAGCAGCCAGCCGGGTAAACCCGCGGTTCAGGCCGTCCTGAGCGGGACTGCCAAAAACCTACTGGGCAGCGTGAAAAATCTCTCTTTCCGCGAAGTGCGCGAGGGCGAGGCCATTTACTACATCGCGGAAATCAAGCACGCCAACGAGGAAAGCTTTAATTTCTCGATTGAAATTCATGCCACTGGCGCCAGCGGCAACCTGGCCTTCCAGCAAACCTTCTTTGTTGACTGAACCACATCCACGACAGGGGCCGCAACGGCCCCTTTCAATTTCCGGGCAGTAAGATAAGATAGCGCCTCTTTCAACCCTTGCGAGGAACTGTGATGAGCAAATTGGTACTGGCTACCGGGAATCAGGGCAAAGTCAGAGAAATGGCCAGCCTGCTGGCAGACTTTGGTTTTGATGTTGTTGCCCAGAGCGATTACAACGTGTCATCAGTCGCTGAAACCGGCACCACCTTTATCGAAAATGCCATTATCAAGGCTCGTCACGCTGCCAAAGAAACCGGCCTGCCGGCTATTGCCGACGACTCTGGCCTGGAAGTCGACTTCCTGCAGGGTGCACCGGGGATCTACTCCGCGCGCTTTGCCGGAGAAGAGGCCTCTGATGAAGACAACCTGCAAAAGCTGCTCGCAGCAATGGACGGCGTGCCGGAAGAGCAGCGCACCGCCCGTTTCCATTGCGTGCTGGTCATGATGCGTCACGCTGACGACCCAACACCGCTGGTTTGCCACGGAACCTGGGAAGGCAGCATCCTGACCGAGACCCGCGGCGAAAACGGTTTTGGCTACGACCCGATTTTCTGGGTACCGGAAGATCAGTGCTCCTCAGCCGAGCTGGCTCCGGCACGCAAGAAACAACTTTCGCACCGCGGCCAGGCTCTGTCGAAGCTGTTCGCTGCCCTGAAGGATGCCTGACGCTATGCTTGTTCCACCGCCACTGAGCCTGTACATCCACATTCCATGGTGTGTGCAGAAATGCCCGTACTGTGATTTCAACTCCCACGCCCTCAAGGCTGACATTCCGGAGCTGGATTACATCGACGCCCTGATCGACGATCTGGACACAGATCTGGCCGCGTACGGGCTGGAGAACAGCACGCGCCCGCTGCACTCAATCTTCATTGGTGGCGGCACGCCAAGCCTGATCGCACCGGCTGAAATCGGCCGGTTACTTGAGGCGGTTAAAGCGCGCATTCCGTTCAGTGACGACATTGAAATCACCATGGAAGCCAACCCGGGGACGGTGGAAGCCGGACGGTTTACGGCCTACCGCCAAGCGGGGGTCAACCGCATTTCTATCGGGGTGCAGAGTTTTCAGGATGAGAAGCTCAAACGCCTGGGTCGCATTCACGGCAGCCAGGAAGCCATTCGGGCGGCAGGGCTGGCCGAAGAGGCCGGGCTCAACAGCTTCAACATCGATTTGATGCACGGCCTGCCGGATCAGAGTGTCGAAGACGCCCTGTCGGATCTGCGCCAGGCGATCGCACTCAACCCGCCGCACCTGTCGTGGTATCAGCTGACCATTGAGCCGAACACCCTGTTCTACTCCAAGCCTCCGGTACTGCCGGATGATGATGATCTGTGGGATATCTTCGAGCAGGGCCATGAGTTGCTGCGCGAAGCTGGCTATGTGCAATATGAGATTTCCGGCTACAGCAAGCCGGGCGTGCAATGCCGCCACAACCTCAATTACTGGCGCTTTGGTGACTATCTGGGGATTGGCTGTGGGGCCCACGGGAAGATCAGTTTCCCTGACGGCACGATTACCCGTACGGTCAAGGTGAAGCACCCGCGCGGCTACCTGAATCAGGCCAAGCCATACCTGGATCAGGAGACTCAGGTTGCCGCCGGCGAGCGTCCCTTTGAGTTCTTTATGAACCGTTTCCGGCTGCTTGAAGCGTGCCCGAAACAAGATTACGTGGAGCGAACCGGCCTGCCGCTGGCAAGCATTGCCGGACCGATTGAGTGGGCGCTGGAGAAAAACTATCTGGCGGATCACGGCGACAGCTGGCAAATCACGGAACAAGGAAAACTGTTCCTCAATGATCTGCTCGCCGCTTTTGTCGACGACGAAGACGACGCGTAATCCCTTTCAGGGACTTTTCTCTGGATCATTGCAGCTGATGCGTGTGCTCAGCTGCAATACCCGCTCTGTTACTCCCCGAGCGAAACACTCTGCCAGCGCCTGAGCGCCGGAATCAGTGACTGAATTTCCCCTTCTTTGGCTTGTCTGGCCGCTATCCGCGTGCACAGCTCGTCGTCTATCAGCTGCGAATGTGACAGAACAAACGGCAAATCATCCTGCATCAGTCGGTGATACTCAGCCAGTACCGTCGTTTGCTGCGGATTCAGTTTAACCGGATGGATACCAAAATAGAGCTGGCCAGTGGATGTGATCTTGAAGGTTTCCCCACCCAGTTCGAGAGTCAGGTTGTCGTCCTGCAGGCTAACGGGATTGTGCCACTGCAACTGACAAAGCGGGGGGTTGCTCTTGTCCTCAACCTTGCTCTTCAGAGCAGGTTGGCGACTGTCTTCCAGCGCCTCTGCGCCCTGAGCCGTTGCAGGAACAGAAAACAAAGCCAGTACCAGCGATACCACAGCCAAGCCAGCTCTTACATCCGCAGCAGGACGCAATTCAGCACAGCGGCCGAAAGAGCCCAAAGTCGATGCAAAAACTGAGAAAACAGGATAAAGACAGAACCCGCGGCGCGACAGTCCATGCCGCAGGTTTTCAGGCTGGTTAACAGAACAACAGACGTGTTTCAGACACAGCATAGGCATCCCCCAAACAGGTTCAGCCAAGGTGACTGAACTCAGAAAATAGAACGGCCAATCCGTTCAGCCAGAAGCTCCAGTGCCGCCGTTCCGGCCAGCGAGTTGCCGGATGGGTCCAGCTCCGGCGACCATACAGCAATCGTCATCTCGCCCGGCACCACCGCAATGATCCCGCCGCCGACCCCGGATTTGCCCGGCATCCCGACCCGGTACGCAAACTCACCTGCGCCGTCGTACAGCCCACAGGTCGCCAGCAGCGCATTGATCTGCTTACTCTGAGTCTGGGTGATGATCGTTTTTTTTGCGCCTAAAGGAAGCCCTTTGTTGGCAAGATAGCTGAACGTTCGCGCCAGATCGACACAACTCATCTTCAGCGCACAATAACTGAAATAATTGGTCAGTACCGGCATCACTTCATTGTCAAAGTTACCAAACGAGCGCATCAGATAGGCAATCGAAGCGTTGCGATCGCTGTGCTGCATCTCCGAATTGGCCACCACCTTGTCGTACACAATGCAGGGGTTCTGCGCCAGGCTGCGTACCAGCTCCAACATGCGGTATTGTGGCGCCGACAAGCGGCTGTGCAGCAAATCCGACACCACCAGGGCACCAGCATTAATGAAAGGATTACGCGGAATGCCGTTTTCCAGCTCCAGCTGAATCATGGAGTTAAACGCATGACCGGACGGCTCTTTACCGACCCGGCGCCAGATTTCCTCCGGCTCGTACAGGGTCATGGCCAGCGTCAGGCTCAGCACCTTAGAGATTGACTGAATTGAAAAACCTTCTTCACTGTCGCCTGCCTGGATAATTTCCCCGTCGTTATAACACACCGCGATGCCCAGCTTATTCGCCGGTACCTCGGCCAGCGCCGGAATATAATCCGCCACCTTCCCCTGACCAATCAACGGCCGAACTTCATCCAGAATTTCATCAAGCAACTGCTCAGTAGGCTTCATTACAGGTTCTCCAAGGCTAAAAAAGCCAACCCGAGGTTGGCTTCTTTCATCATTGTACGCCCGCTACTATCGGGCGGGAATAGCATTCTACGGCTTATTCGGTGCGCGCGAACTTCATATCCCACACACCGTGACCCAGACGGTGGCCACGGGCTTCAAATTTGGTCAGCGGGCGGTCTTCCGGGCGCGGAATGTAATCGCCATCGGTTGCCGTATTGCGGTAACCCGGCGCAACGTTCATCACTTCCACCATATGCTCGGCATAGTTTTCCCAGTCCGTCGCCATGTGGAAGATGCCACCAATTTTCAGCTTTTTACGCACCATTTCAACGAACTCAGGCTGAACGATACGACGCTTGTGGTGACGAGCTTTGTGCCATGGGTCAGGGAAGAACAGCTGAACGGTATCCAGGCTGCCGTCCGGAATCATGTAATCAAACACTTCTACTGCATCGTGACACATCACGCGCAGGTTAGTCAGACCCGCTTCTTCTGCACCCATCAGGCATGCGCCCACGCCCGGGCTGTGCACTTCAATGCCGATGAAGTTCTTTTCCGGTGCGTTCTTCGCCATTTCTACCAGCGATGCGCCCATACCAAAACCGATCTCCAGTACAACTGGCGCTTCACGGTGGTAGACTTCTTTCCAGTCCAGCATTTGCTTGGCAAAATCAATACCCATTGCTGACCAGTTGGTTTCCAGCGCCGTCTCCTGCCCTTTTGTCAGTCGACCTTCACGACGAACAAAGCTACGAACTTTGCGTATCAGCTTGCCGTCTTCGTTAAATTCAGACACGGTGACTTCGCCTGAGGTTTTTGAAACTTTGCTCATCGTAATACCTACACTAGAACTGAAAAGAAACTAAGCGTCGGCATTATCCAAAGATATCGCGCAAGTGCAAGTCTATCGTTTGCGGCCGACCTGACTTTGTGGTGCAATCACGCTCAAAATAAGGCAGACCAACATGCCTGTCAGTAAAGTGAGCTTGAAACTGTGACCAAAACCTTCTCAGATGCCATTTTAACGTGGTATGACAAATTCGGCCGGAAGACCCTGCCCTGGCAACAGAATAAAACCCCGTATAAAGTGTGGCTGTCGGAGATTATGCTCCAGCAGACTCAGGTAGCGACGGTCATTCCCTATTTTGAACGCTTTCTCGAACGCTTCCCGACGGTAGCCGATCTGGCGGCGGCAGAGCAGGACGAAGTGCTGCACCTGTGGACGGGGCTGGGCTACTACGCCCGGGCGCGTAACCTGCACAAAGCCGCAAAGCATATCGTTGACCACCATCAGGGCCAATTCCCGACCACGCTGGAAGAGGTGATGGCACTTCCCGGTGTCGGACGCTCTACCGCCGGGGCCGTGTTGTCACTGTCACTCAAGCAGCACCATCCGATCCTTGATGGCAATGTCAAGCGCACCCTCGCCCGCTGTTACGCGGTAGAAGGCTGGCCGGGCAAAAAACCGGTTGAGAATCGCCTGTGGGAAATTGCGGAAGCCAACACCCCGGCGGCGGGTGTCGAACGCTATAACCAGGCGATGATGGACATGGGGGCGATGATTTGTACCCGCAGCAAGCCCAAATGTGAGCTGTGCCCGGTCGCGCACCTTTGTCAGGCTAAAGTTCAGGGACGTCAGGCTGATTTTCCGGGCAAAAAGCCCAAGAAGACCCTGCCTGAAAAACAGGCCTGGTTTGCCATTCTTCAGCATGGCGAACAGGTATGGCTGGAGAAACGTCCGCCGGCGGGTATCTGGGGCGGGTTGTGGTGTTTCCCGCAGCATGACAGCGATGAGCTGAATGAGATCGTCGATCAGCGCTTAGGCCAGCAAACCACGCTGATCAGTGCCAGCGAGCAACTGCACGCTTTCCGCCACACTTTCAGTCACTATCACCTGGATATCGTCCCGGTTCGCATGCACCTGTCGCAACTGCCTGACATGGTCAGCGAAGCGTATCACGGCCAGTGGTATAACCTGAATCAACCCGCCGAAATCGGCTTGGCGGCACCGGTGCAACAGATCCTGGAAAGCCTGCGCTACGAGCTCAGGCAGCAAAACTAGATGCTGTCGCTGCACTCTGGTATAAAGAGCGACGAATTCAAAAAGATTTAACTAAGGAGCTTCCCGATGAGCCGTACTGTATTTTGCGCCCGCCTGAAGAAAGAAGCGGATGGCCTGGATTTCCAACTGTACCCGGGCGAACTGGGCAAGCGTATTTTCGACAACATCTCGAAAGAAGCCTGGGCCGAGTGGCAAGGCAAGCAAACTATGCTGATCAACGAGAAGAAGCTGAACATGATGGATCCGGAGCACCGTAAGCTGCTGGAAACTGAGATGGTGAAGTTTCTGTTTGAAGGCCAGGATGTGATCATCGACGGTTACACTCCGCCAAGCGAGTAAATCGCGTCACATTTGAAGCCCTTGGCGGGCATTTTCGCTCGCCAAACATCGCTAACATATTGATAATGGCATCATTTGCATCTCCAAATGGTGCCATTTTTATTTTCAGGGTGTCATGAAAGTACGCGCGCTAATTCTGTCTGTCCTGCTGTTAAGCGGCTGTAGCCGGGAGTTTGTCGAGAAAATTTACGACGTCGACTACACCACCACAAACCGGTTTGCTAAAAATCTGGCTCCGCTGCCCGGCCAGTTCACCAAGGACGAGGCGGCTCTGGACCGCTTGATCAACTCGTTCAGTGGCCAGGTCAAACGCCATTGGGGTGACAATGATTCACTCATCGCCAGTAAGCGTCAGTACGTCAAATATACCGACGGCTACCAGAGCCGGGCCCATGTCGATTTTGAACGCGGCGTGGTGATCGTCGAAACCGTGGCCAAAACAGATCCGACCCGCCATCTGAAAGACGCTATTGCGACGACCCTGCTGACTCCGGATGATCCTGCCGGGGTCGATCTGTACTCCGATTCCGCCATTGATCTGCACGGAAAACCATTCCTTTATGGCCAGATCCTCGATCAGGAAGGCAAACCGATCGAATGGAGCTGGCGCGCGAACCGGTTTGCTGACTACCTGATCGACGCCAAACTGCAGAAACGATCCGAGCGCTTTCATCAGGTCTACTATGTGGAAATTCCGATGGTCGCGGATCACGTCAATCAGCGCGGTTACAAGTACGCGAGCATAGTTCGCGATGCCTCTCGCCGCTATGGCATTGCCGAAGATCTGATCTACGCCATCATCAAAACGGAGAGCAGTTTCAACCCCTATGCTGTCAGCCATGCCAATGCTTATGGCCTGATGCAGGTTGTACCGAATACCGCAGGCGCTGATGTCTTCAAGCTGGTCAAGAACAAATCGGGCAAACCCACCCCGGCCTATTTGTTTGATCCGGCGAAAAACATTGATACCGGCACGGCCTATTTTTACCTGCTGAAAACCCGGTACCTGAAAGCGGTCAACGATCCCCTGTCGCTCCATTACAGCATGATTTCCGCCTATAACGGTGGTACCGGCGGCGTCTTAAATACGTTCCACCGCGATCGGCAACGGGCGATGAACGACTTAAACCGCCTGCAACCCAATCAGGTTTATTGGGCACTGACCAACAAGCATCCCAAAGCCGAAGCCAGGCGGTATTTACAGAAAGTGACGCGCTTTCAGAAAGAGTTCAATCAGGGAAAAATTTGATTAATAGACAAGGAAATAGCAACAAATCGGCCACAACGTTCAGAAAACAACCAAACGAAACATAAACACAAAAATTTCTGAAAAAGAGGTTGACGAAAAGAGTGAAAACCCGTTTAATAGCGCTCCGTTGCCTCGATAGCTCAGTCGGTAGAGCAGAGGATTGAAAATCCTCGTGTCGGTGGTTCGATTCCGCCTCGAGGCACCATGAATTTTGATTATGGTGCTCTGGTAGCAACATAACGTAAAAAGTTGATCGTGTGATTCGATTCAGTCGCCTCGAGCAGCCAATCCTTTCGCTGATTCAACTCTTAAACATAACGTAAAAAGTTGATTCCCCCTTAGTTCAGTCGGTAGAACGGCGGACTGTTAATCCGTATGTCGCTGGTTCAAGTCCAGCAGGGGGAGCCAAATTTCCAATCAGGTTTACCCTGATGGACAAAAAATAACGTGTGCCGACTTAGCTCAGTAGGTAGAGCAACTGACTTGTAATCAGTAGGTCACCAGTTCGATTCCGGTAGTCGGCACCATTATTTGCAAAGTAAAGCAACGCTTTACTTTTGCCTCGATAGCTCAGTCGGTAGAGCAGAGGATTGAAAATCCTCGTGTCGGTGGTTCGATTCCGCCTCGAGGCACCATATTTCATCAGATGCGTAATTATCGCGTCCGATAGCAAACAATTCCCCCTTAGTTCAGTCGGTAGAACGGCGGACTGTTAATCCGTATGTCGCTGGTTCAAGTCCAGCAGGGGGAGCCAAATTTCCACTCAGGTTTATCCTGATGGACAAAAAATAACGTGTGCCGACTTAGCTCAGTAGGTAGAGCAACTGACTTGTAATCAGTAGGTCACCAGTTCGATTCCGGTAGTCGGCACCATTATTTGCAAAGTAAAGCAATGCTTTACTTTTGCCTCGATAGCTCAGTCGGTAGAGCAGAGGATTGAAAATCCTCGTGTCGGTGGTTCGATTCCGCCTCGAGGCACCATATTTCATCAGATGCGTGATTATTGCGTCCGATAGCAAACAATTCCCCCTTAGTTCAGTCGGTAGAACGGCGGACTGTTAATCCGTATGTCGCTGGTTCAAGTCCAGCAGGGGGAGCCACTTTAAAAAGCCTTGTCTTCGGACGAGGCTTTTTTTATGCCTGTTAACAACCACTCAGTGATATCCTCACTTCTGCCCATCTCTCCTCCTCAGTTGCAGCCGTCTCCACACAATTGAATAACCCAGAAAAAGATGCCTCAAGAAAGAAGCCTAGAAATCATAAATATAAATGGCGAAAGAGAGCCAACGCCAGAGAACAAAAAAACCGCAGCGTATTGCTGCGGCTTATTCGTTGTTTATTGCCCGTCTTTATTGCCCATCGCTGACCAACAACACACCCAGTTCATGATCCTGAAAACCGTAGTGCACCACCAGCCCCTCACTTAGGCCAAATGTGGCAATTTCCTGACTCGTCTGATTCGGCGTTGCTGACCATACGGTTCGCTTGGGATCCCACTTATCATTATCTGTATTGATAAAACTTGGGAACGCCTTGAGGTTGACCGCCGGTGCAATACAGGCCACTTCACGCAGGCTAACCAGTTCTTTGATATTGGGGATACGCCAGTTATTCAAACCGCCATACTGAGTATTTCGCTCATTGTATTCAGTATGGAACAACGCCGCTTTCCATTTAAATCCGGTCGGTTCGCCTTCACAGCGTTGGTCTGCCTGATTCCAGGTGGTGCCAACCAAGCAACGACGCCAAACCAGGCGGGTTTTTAAATCGGTTACCGTACCATTGCGGTTATCCTGAAAACGGATATCTGCCGCACTCCCCGGCTCATCGGTATAACAAGACTGCATGGCTGCACTGGCCTGTCCGGCGACAGCGAGGAAAGAGGACAGTACAATCAACGTTTTCTTCATCATATTCAATTTCCTATTGAGCAACCATACGAGCCAGAATCACAGTCGGCGACGAGCATTCATCATCCGTCTGGCCAGCGTCACACACTGAGTAGCCAGCATTGATATCCCCCAGCATTGTCTGGTCTTCTATCAGGGACATTTGCGATAACAACGGAATCTGCCTGCCACTGGTATAAGACGGATCGGAGTGAATGGTTGTTGCTGACCAGTAAATGCTGTACGGCAAATCACCAGCCCCTGTTACCAGATCATCAAAATAGGCCACGTCCAGGCCGTATACGTTACCGTGTTCATCCTTCGCCGTTTCACCAAAATCCAGCAGGTCGTACTGCTCGTTGAGCGTGGGCAGGCGCCAGTTGCTCTTACCACAGACGTTGTCTTGATTCAGCCGGGTGACATATTCCTGCGTTGTACACACACTCACACCATCGGTCTGACATGAAGCCGCCGCGATCTCTTTCTGGTGCGGTTGATGGCTGGCGGTCTCAAACGCAAACATCCGGTTTTTATCGCGGTAGGAACGTGCGTCATCAGCTTTATGCTCCCAGATCAGTCCGGTACGCTCATCTCTGACGCACTGCCAGGTTGTACTGCTGACGGGCAATGGCTGACCCTTGCTGTCCAGCTTGGTGAACTGAAAACCGCCATCCGTCACATCCAGACCATAACTGGCATCCTGTCCCGGCGCCCCCGGATCCGGTTCTGCGGTCATCTGCCCCGTCGCCAGATTCAAATGCCGGCTCAAACCGGTATCATTAAGGGCCTGACCGGCAGTAACCCCCAGCCTCGCCAGCTCGTCATACTGCGCATCAGTCAGAGTACCGGCCAGAATATCCCGGCCGTACATCGCCAGCCCCTTGGCCACATTGCCGACCAGTTTGTCGTAAGGCTCCGTACGCATCGCCATTTTCGCCAGCACCGTCACCAGCTGCTCATCCAGTTCCGCCAATGCCGCATCATCGCTGTTTCCGAGTAAATCAGCCGGTGGCGTCAGCCCCAACGCGGTGAGACTGGCAGCCACCGAGGCGATGGCCTGCTCTTTGTGACTGCCCATCAGCATCTCGCCCATTACCAGGGTTGTAATGCCGTTCACCGGATTAGACTGCCGCTCACCCACCGCCGGAGTAACCAGCAGCACCGCCGCTCCGGCATGGTCCGTGGCCTGGTTCATAGTTGCCTTCACCAGCAGCGGTGAAGCTTTCACTTTGATATCTGTGCTTACCAGCGTAAACGTCGGTTGTTCCGAACGGACAGTTGGCTCGTTACTGTCGCACTCCCAGTTGCGGTTGAAATCCGCACAAGCGGTGAACGGTGCTGATAGCACCGCCGATGGCAGCACACCGGCTACCTCGTAGGTCGGCGCGCCATGATCTTTCCCGCTCTGGTTGCTGTCATCACTGCTGCCACCACCCGAACCACCACATCCCGCCAGGGCGAAGGTGATGGCAACCGGCAGTAACGCAAATTGCATTGTTTTCATAAAAATCTCTCTGTCGTTATCGATGATGTCTGGCCTTGCGTCGTACCCCGGCCAGAACCAGGCCAGCCAGCAGGCTGTACAGTCCGACACTGCCACCGGAGAAGCCCGATACTGACGGTGTGGGCTCTTTACTTTCTTTTTTGTCCGCTTCCGGGCAGCGGAACGTGGTTACAGGTCCAATCCCCCAGCGGTGAATCTGCCCCTGGTGACCGGCAACCCGATCGGTCACCTCCAGCGTCCAGTTGCCGCTCAGCGGCTCGCCCAGCCAGTTCTCCAGCTCCGGGGTATTGGCCAGGGTGTAAAGCTGTTCATGCTGAGCAACAGGCTTGCGCTGATAATCCAACAGCGTGAGGCTGCGTCCCGACGGGGTTCGCACCACCACTTTCAGATCGGCAAACTGCGGGTGGGCGAGATCCAGATAAATCGCAAAGTGGTCGTCAACCACGCTGCTTTCCCCTGGTACCGTCATCGGAACCGTCATGACAAAGAAATCTTCGCCCAGCAGTAACTTGTCGTGTTGCGCTGACAGCCGGGCATCGGTCAGAGGCCGATTAAGTGTCTGCAGCGGCAAGGCAAAGACAGGTTGCCCATAAATAAACGAGAGCTGCTGGTGCAGGTTTAGAGGTTGCTGATCGGCGTTTTTGCTGACCCTGATCTCGGCGTCCAGCACCAGAGGGCTGCCACACCGCAACCCGACTGGCAGCGGGATATCCAGTGCCAGCGCCTCGCTCGCATCCGTCGGAATATGTTCCCGCTCAATCACCTGCCGCCAGCCAAGCGAAGGTAGCGACAACTCGGCGCGGTAGCTGACCAATGGCTGCCCGCTGACGTTTGCCAGTGACACCGGCAACACCGCCGTGTGCCCCTCCTCGCTGCTCAGTAGTGTGGAGCGCTGCGCGACAACCACGTCATCTTGCAGGATTTGGTGATACTGAAATTGCGCGCTCAGCAAACGGGCGTAGGCTTTTCCCGGATACAGGCGGTTGGCAGCGTCCACGGTCGATTGCGCCAGGTCATACATCTTCACGCCGTATCCCATGCCCGCCATTCCTTCGAGCACAATCCGGTTAAACTCATCGAATGCGGGTTCACCGTACTGCGCCACAGCTTGCTTCAGGGCCTGGAACAGAGGCGTTGACCACAGCTGATCGCTCAGCGTCCCCATTACCGAGACATGGGCTCGATAATCAAACGCCGGAAAATAACGGGCCTCCTGATCGTTGAGTGAGCGCTGCGATTTGAGCACACCAGACAACCCGTCCCAGTTGGCAAACACATCCAGTTCAAACTTGTCAGCCCGATCGCGCTGGGCCCAGAAGCTGTAAGCACCGGCCCAGTAATCCCCGAATCCTTCGCCCATCCCGTCACTGTCACCGTCTTTCCAGTCCGGCACTAGCTGATGGTTGATCGCGTGGCCCAGCTCATGCAGCACAATATCCGCGTCTTCACTGTCCGGGATCCCGCCGATCCCCATCGTCAGGACGCCGATATCCGTCAGGTAGGTCGAGCTGTTGCCCGATTCCCCCTGAGCATCCACTTTCAGCGGCGCGCTAAACAGCGCCCTCTCCCCGCTAAAACCGAGCTCATTCAGATACTGCAGCGAGTGATCAAGATGAAAGAAAGCATTAACGTCACGAAATGCCGCCTGTTCACGGTTAAACAGGAAATCTTCATTCTCAGTAACCGAGATCAGCCCTTGCAGCGGCGTCTGCGCCTCGCCGGCTAGCTCCGTCAGGTCAACGGCTATCACCCGGCTGTTGGCAAGATACAGCCTGCCGTCCCGCTGGGTCACCTCGACCCCGTCAGCCTGATGGTAGGCGTGCGCCGGGATCGCGATCCCTTCCAGGTTGCCCTGGCTTTCCTCATCCGCAGAGCTGCTTGCTTGCGCTTCAAGGGCCTGACCGGTTGCAGTACGCGGATCCGGATCGAACACCCGCATTGAGGCCGTCACCGGCTCTCCGGTCGGCGGTGCCACCAGCTGATGTGCTCGTGGCAGCAACGGCAGATTCAGTTCACAGCCGTCCGGATCGTCAATCAGGTTGTTGAAAATCCGGTACAGCTGCCCTTGTTGATCAGTGGTGACAACAAGGGCGCCAACGCATGGCTGATCGGCGCTGTTGTGCTGTACAAAGTTATAATGAGTCCCCAGCAGGCTGGTGCGGGTGTAGCGATGCACCAGGGTTTCCGTGTGGGGAAAACGGCTCTGTGCCAGACGCAGGGCATCTTCTGCATTGAGAATGACCGGCGTCTCTGTCGGGTAAATCAGGTGCGGTTGAGCGTCATTGGCCCAGGCCGGGTAACTGGCGGCAACGGCTGCCGCAAGGAAAAAGGTTCTCATCACGGCATCTCCTAGAAACTGTATCGGGCATTTACGTTGAAATAGCGCCCTGGTTCAGAGGAATAGAGCGTGTTGCTCTTGGCGAGGCCTGCCACATCCTGGTATCGGGTATATTCATCGTCCAGCACGTTGTGCACGGTCAGGTTGACTCGCAAATCCGGCGTGAAGTGATACCCGACACCCAGATCCATAGTCAGCCAGCCGGACGTGGTGGCGCACTCCTGTTCCACCTTAGCGCTGTCCTGACAGGTCGGTGTCCGGCTCATGGCGCCGGAATAATTCGCCCGCACGAATGCATCCAGCTTGTCGCTGTGATAATTCAGCTGGGTATTGCCTTCCAGAGGAGTCAGCGAACGGATCGGCTCACCGTTATCATCTTCCCCATCTACAATCCCCAGCTTGCTCACCAACTGATAGTGGTTGTTAAACCAGTAACCGGCCATCAGCTCGGCACCATAGGTTTTCACTCCATCCAGATTGACGTACTGCACCTGTGATGCTTTCAGTTCATCATCCCAGTTGACGGTCTTATGGCCGATGAAATCATCGAAACGGGAATAAAACACCGCGCCATACAACGACAGCACACCGTCATCGTATTTCGCCCCCAGCTCAAGGTTATCGCTGGTTTCCGCCTTCAGATCGGCGTTAGGGATAATGACGAAGTTGTTCAGGCCACTGCTGAAATGCGGCACGTAACCGTAGGCTTTGTCATACGATGGCGCCCGGAAGCCATGGGTATAGCTCAGGTAGGTGTTGAAAGTGTCGGTCCACAGGTATCCGACTGACAGGCTTGGAGAGACCTCGCTGCTGGTCGCATCATGCAGCGAGAAACCACCGATATCCTTGGCATCCGTTGCCGTTACCCGTTGATAGTCAACGCGCAGACCGGGGGTAACACGCCACTGGCCCAGCTCGATCACGTCATGCAGATACGCACCGCCCCGCTGCGTCGTGGCTCCCGCAAATGGGCTGTACACTTTGGTATTGACGCCATTCGAGTCACTCACGGTCTTATTGATCGGGCGTTCATGCTCCAGCCACTCCAGCTCTACCCCCCATGCCAGATTGTGCCTGACCGCACCGGTCTCAAACTGCTTCTGCATCGTCGCCGAACTACCGTAAAGGGTATCGGTAAACTGACGGGAATCATTCAGACGACGTTTATACTCCAGATCTTGGCTCTGGCGGCTCATTGCAACGTCCAGATCATCCCGACTCTCGGTCCGGCGGTAATAGATGTTGAAAGCCGCAGTATCCGCGAGCAGGCTGTCACCTTCCCATTCAGCGCCCATCCGACCTTCCACTGACCGTGTCACGGCTTCTTCGTGGAAAGACTTGGAATACCAGCCATTGCCGTCTTCCTGAACCGGCGGGATCCCTTCGTTACGGATCATCTCTTCGCGGAACACGTTGATCTTTCCGGTCAGCAGCCAGGCATCCGTCATGAACCATTCGCTGGTCAACGCCGCGCTGTACCCCTCGATATCACGCAGGTACAGATCCTCAGCAAAATTTTTGGTTTCGTTGCCGTTCCAGTAACTGACCCGCGCCAGGTGCTCCGTGTCGCCCAGACGCTTGGCTGCCGTGACCGTGGTGGTGTACTTGTCGCTGATCCCGGCAAAACCGGCCTCAGCACTGAGGTAACCGTCCTCTTTGCCCAGATAGTCCTGCGGTGATTTGGACGTCAGGACAACCACACCGCCGATCGCGCCCGAGCCGTACAAAGATGAGCCCGCCCCTTTGACCACTTCCACCTGCCGGATATCGCCCAGATCGAAACTGTTGCGACCGGCGACATCGTTAATGTCATTTGCGCCATAGCCGTCGGCGACCCGCACACCGTCTTTCACCACCGCAATCCGGTTCCCCGTCATACCGCGGATCACGATGTTCTGCGGTCGGCCGGCTCCCCCGGTTACGCTCACTCCCGGCTCATTGCTGAGCGCGTCATACAGCTCAGTGGCGCCTTCCCGCTCAATGTCCTGACTGGTCAGCACAGCGACTGACCCCTGTGTTTGCGACAGCGGCTGCTCAATTTTATTGGCGGTAACGATCACAGGGGCGATCTCAACAACGTCCCCGGCGGCGATAACCGGGCCTGACAAGCCAAAAATCGACATCAGAGCCAGAGGGACAGGCTTCAACTGCATGGTGGTTCTCCAGGTGAATTCAATATCGTGGATAAACAGAAAATGGGACAAAACAGCCCCCTCCGGCTGCCAAGGCAGCCAGATAAGCAAATAAAGGGATAAATGTGTTTTACTGAGTGTGTGGCGCGGCTTTTGCCGCCTGACGGATCAAAAAGGCATACTCCCGCGCCTGCTGGCCGGCCGCCTTACGGCTGTCCTGCTGGTGCCCGCCCTGCATGTTGGTACTCAGCAGATAATGCGCTTTCGTCAGGCTCAGCTCGCGAACTCTGGCGACCCATCTGGCCGCTTCCCAGTACGGCACCTGACTGTCATACAGCCCGGCACTGACCAGCATCGGCGTATACGCCTGCGGCTTAATGTTGTCGAGCGGACTGTACGCCTGCATGGCACGGCGTTGCTCAGGATCGGCCGGGTTGCCCCACTCGGCGTATTCCTGTCGGGTCAGCGGCAAAGCCGGATCCGACATGGTCGCGACCACATCCAGGAAAGGCACCTGAAGTACCGCTGCACGGAACAGCGCCGGAGCCTGGTTCAATGCGGCCGCCACCAGTGTGCCACCGGCACTGCCGCCGATTGCCAGAACCGGACGTTGCCGACCAGCCTGGTAATGCCGT
Organism: Photobacterium sp. GSS17; assembly: GCF_028621875.1. Classification (NCBI taxonomy): domain Bacteria; kingdom Pseudomonadati; phylum Pseudomonadota; class Gammaproteobacteria; order Vibrionales; family Vibrionaceae; genus Photobacterium; species Photobacterium sp. GSS17. Next base: position 3,110,886 of record NZ_CP117517.1, read on the forward strand.
AGTGTCTGGGCCACCGCGCGAAAATCATCAATGCCATTCTGTTTGAGGGTGCCACGCCCCTGCCGATACCACTCTTCTCCGAGATAACCGCCGCCTCGTACATGAGCGATGGCATAAACCATACCGCGATCCAGCAGGCTAAGAATCTGTGGCATAAAATATGGCCGCATCGGCGTTCCGTAAGCGCCGTACCCGTACAACACAACTGCGGAGGTCGGTGTGAGGGCATCCGCCCGATAAACCAGCGAGACAGGCACGGCGACACCAGCATGGTGCACCACGATCTGCTCACTGTGATACAGACGGGGATCAAGCCCGGCATAATGGTCTTCAGCTTCGAGGCGCAGTTGCGGCGCCGACTCTCCCGGAACCACTGGCCGCGACACACTGGCCAGATCCAGCGTCAGCCATTGCGCGGGCTGAGACAGCGACATACGGCGGATCCACACTTTGGTATCGTGCGGAGTTTTGCTGCCTGACACCCAAGCCACGCCGCCTTCCGGCGTAATACGCTGCCGAAAACACACCCGCCCCTGATAATCCAGCACCACCACATCATGGTGTTGCTGCACGGCTGTCTCGATCACAATGTGCTGCGGGTAGAGATACCAGTTGCGGATCTCTTCACCGACCGCGGGCTGCCAGATAAGCTGCCAGTCCTGGGCGGTCGGTCCGGCCGACTCTTCATCTCCGTCATTCCTGTTGAGGGTGACTGATTCCAGCTTGCGCTGATACAAGGCAAACTCGCCGTGCAAGTTACTCGACAGGTACATGCGACCGTGGCGCACATCTGCGTAGTATTCCATCCCGGCCTGACGCGGACGCAGCGACGTACCACGGTGGCCAGTAGTCAGATCCAACAGAAACTGTTCACTGGCGTTATGACTGTTGCTTTGAATGATCGCCAAACCGGTGTCGCTGGTATGGTATAGCGACACCAGCCAGGCAGGATCCTGCTCACGATACACTTCCTGCTGTTGCTTTGTCCCCAGATCCCAGCGCATCACACGATAAGGTCGGTAGGTCTCACGCTCGTTTGCGATCCAATATAAAGACCGGCTGTCACTGGCCCAGACCAGATCCGTCGCCGCCTGCTGTAGCGGTGTGTCGATCATCCGTGCGGTATGGGTATCCAGCAGCGTGATCCTGTGGTGACGATCGCCGCGCCGGTCCTCAGCCAATGCCACATAACGATGGTCCGGACTGACCGACCAGTTGCCAAGCTGGTAATACGCCGATGTAGCCGCACGTTGCGCCAGATCCACCAGAATTTGTGGCGCCTGCGCGGAACCCACCTCCCGGCGCACAATCGCATGCCCCACCTCCAGGCGGTATTCAAAACGGCCTTGTAGGCTCCACGGCTGCTCCGCAGGCTGTTTAGTTCTGGCTTGCCATTCGGTCAGCAACGTCTGCTCCAGACTCGCCTGCTCCAGCAAAACCTGCTCGGTATGCCTGTTCTCCTGCTCCAGAAAATGACGCACCGCCAGCGACTGGCGACTGTCATCACGCAGCCACTGGTAGGTGGGGTCTGCTGGCCCGCCTTTCAGGGGTATTGTGCCTGTCGTATCCGTCACAACGCGAACATCAGAATCTGCGGCCTTTACCTGCACGCAGCCGACAATGATCAGCATTCCAATCAACGTCCGCATTCCGGTTTTCATTTTCACCACCACACCACCACACCACTTGGCTATGGCCATGCTCATGACCATGGCAACGCACCGCAACCAACCCCGGCATTCAGCAAACAAAGCGCTCATTTCCATCGCGATTGCGTTCGAACTCGCCAGAGACAAAAACCAAACGCCGCAAAAATCCAGTCTTAAATGAGACTTAGGCGTTCATTTAACACAGCACTATCCGGCCAGAGAAGAAAAGGCAGAGCAAAATTCTACCCGTAAAGTGGCCGCAATCATGCGACCAAATGAAAATGAGATCAATTATCAATATCATCAACCTGATTGTGATAACGACATTTTGTGATGTTGATCACGCAACAAGGTGAACATCCCTTTACCACATGGCTAAAAAACACACGAAAACATCCGAAGGCGCATCTCATTTCCGGTGAGGCTGATGAAAACATTCATTTCCGGCCTAGAAGCCGACCGCAAACCCTGTCCCTTCTCATTGCAAGCACACACATATTGAGCGACATCCACACAGTGACACCTTGCCCTCACACCTTGAGCAACTACAACGGAGATCGTCATGCGCAAACTCAATTCTCTCGGGCTGGCCAGTACCGCAGGCCTGCTCGCGCTCAGCATTGCCCCACAAGCCTTTAGCCACGGTTACATGGAATATCCCCCGGCCCGTCAGCACGTCTGCCATTTGGACGGCGGATACTGGGGAGCCAGTGACGGTTCCCAGATCCCAAATGCTGCCTGCCGCGCGGCTTTTATTCAGTCGGGCTGGTATCCCTTCGTCCAGCAGCCGGAGTTCGCCCGTCTGGTCTCTGACTATCAGAATCAGGCCGCCGTCGAACTGGCCATTCCTGACGGCAGCCTGTGTTCAGCCGCCGACAAGAAAAAAGCCGGGATGGACATTCCCTCCCCTGACTGGCAAAAAACCCCGATAACCCTCGACACTCATGGTCAGCTGACCCTTCGCTACCGTGCAGAAACCCCGCACAACCCCAGTTTTTGGCAGTTTTACCTCACCAAACCCGGCTTTGATGCTGCCAGCCAGCCACTGACCTGGGCCGATCTGACGCTGGTCGATCAGGCCGGTGATGTCCCGGTGACCACGATCAACGGCCTGAAATACTATGAAATCACCATTACCCTGCCGACAGACCGTCAGGGCGATGCCGTGCTTTATTCCCGCTGGCAACGCCATGACCCGGCCGGTGAAGGCTTCTATAACTGCAGTGATATCTCATTTGGTGAAGGACCAGCCCAGCCGGAAGTGCCCGCACCAATCTGGACATCAGCCGGTCCGCTGTTGAAAGCCACCACCGATGCCAGTGCTGGTGATACCGTGTGGTTCCGCATCTTCAATGCCCAAGGCCAAGAGCAACTCTTTGAAAAAATGGCAATTACAGTGGCAAATCAGGATGAAGCAGTGTGGGCAGCCGCTCTGGCAGACATCGTTAATCGCCACGCCAGTGACAGTGGTCGGATCGGTCGCGAGGGCACAGACCGCACGATCGCCTTTGATCCTGCCGATCTGTATGCCAATCAGGTGTACCTCCAGCAGTCCGGTTACACCTTCCGGCTGGAGGTGAAGGCTGAAGAGCCGATCCCGCCAACACTGCCGGGCGAGACAACGACCTGGGAAGCCAGCCGTGTCTACAATACCGGTGATAGCGTGGTGTATGAGGGGGTGACATATGTGGCCAAATGGTGGACCAAAGGCGAACAACCCGGTCAGTCAACCGTGTGGGAAGCCCAACACAACGACAGCATCCCGGCGTGGCAGACCGGTCAAGCCTATCAGGCAGGTACCATCGTGACCTTTTCCGGCCAGTCCTATAAAGCCAGATGGTGGACGCAGGGGGATCAGCCCACCTCAGGCGGCCCATGGCAACAACAATAAGCCTCCCGCCCGGCACTGCCGGGCGGTGTTTTTTGAGCTAACTTTAATGACATCCCCTGGTCACGTTTCAAGGATGACGAATGATTACACTCTATGGCTATCCCCGTACTCGCTCACTACGTGTTTCCTGGCTACTGGAAGAACTGGGTGTCGACTGGCAGTACCATCTGGTTGACTTTAATAAAAGCGAGCACCGCTCCAGCCAGTTTCTGGCACTCAACCCGCAAGGGAAAGTCCCCTGTCTGATTGACGGCGATACCGTGGTCACGGAATCGGCCGCCATTTGCTTTTACCTGGCCGAGCGTTATGGCCATCACTGGCTGCCAGAGCCCGGCACGGCTGAGTCCGCCACTCACCATGAATGGACCAGCTTTATCATTACCGAACTGGAGCAGCCGCTGTGGTCCATGGGAAAACACCGTTTTGCCCTGCCGGAATCGATCCGCCTGCCGGAAATGCTCCCCGTCGCCAGCTGGGAATTCAAGAAAGCCCTGCAAACGGCCGAGGCACGAATCCCGGAGCAGGGGTACTTATTTGGCCATTTCCCTACCGTCGCCGATATTCTGTTGGCACACACCCTCAACTGGGCCGTCAAATTTGATCAGAAACTGCCTCTGAAGCTAGAAAAATACCGCCAGTATGTCAGCCGACGTCCTGCTCTTTCCCGGGCGCTTGAGCGGGAAACCCGCGCCCTTGGTAACACCTGAAACGGCAAGAATTGCGTATCACAGAGCACCGTCCTGACGGCGAAAAGTTTAAAAACACAGCAATCAGAACAAAAAAAGCCACTTTGGTTTGGATTTCAGAAAAAACCATTGACGCACAGCGGCAAAAACTATTTAATGCGCCCCGTTGCCTCGATAGCTCAGTCGGTAGAGCAGAGGATTGAAAATCCTCGTGTCGGTGGTTCGATTCCGCCTCGAGGCACCATGAATTCTGATTGTGGTGCTCTGGTAGCAACATAACGTAAAAAGTTGATTCCCCCTTAGTTCAGTCGGTAGAACGGCGGACTGTTAATCCGTATGTCGCTGGTTCAAGTCCAGCAGGGGGAGCCAAATTTCCAATCAGGTTTACCCTGATGGACAAAAAATAACGTGTGCCGACTTAGCTCAGTAGGTAGAGCAACTGACTTGTAATCAGTAGGTCACCAGTTCGATTCCGGTAGTCGGCACCATTATTTGCAAAGTAAAGCAACGCTTTACTTTTGCCTCGATAGCTCAGTCGGTAGAGCAGAGGATTGAAAATCCTCGTGTCGGTGGTTCGATTCCGCCTCGAGGCACCATATTTCATCAGATGCGTGATTATCGCGTCCGATAGCAAACAATTCCCCCTTAGTTCAGTCGGTAGAACGGCGGACTGTTAATCCGTATGTCGCTGGTTCAAGTCCAGCAGGGGGAGCCAAATTTCCAATCAGGTTTACCCTGATGGACAAAAAATAACGTGTGCCGACTTAGCTCAGTAGGTAGAGCAACTGACTTGTAATCAGTAGGTCACCAGTTCGATTCCGGTAGTCGGCACCATTATTTGCAAAGTAAAGCAACGCTTTACTTTTGCCTCGATAGCTCAGTCGGTAGAGCAGAGGATTGAAAATCCTCGTGTCGGTGGTTCGATTCCGCCTCGAGGCACCATATTTCATCAGATGCGTAATTATCGCGTCCGATAGCAAACAATTCCCCCTTAGTTCAGTCGGTAGAACGGCGGACTGTTAATCCGTATGTCGCTGGTTCAAGTCCAGCAGGGGGAGCCACTTTCAGTTTAAGCTTCACCGCTTAATCTCGAATAATAAGAATAAATTGCCGACTTAGCTCAGTAGGTAGAGCAACTGACTTGTAATCAGTAGGTCACCAGTTCGATTCCGGTAGTCGGCACCATCTTTGAAACCTCATCACATGATGAGGTTTTTTTTCGCCTGTTGTTCACTACTCTCCGCCTTTCATATTGGGTGTTTACTCAATTATGGTTACAATAAAAAGCCTCTATTACCAGTCAGTTACTTAACCGGCCGGTATTTTTCCCAGACCACCGCCATGCACTGTGTCTGGATTTGTGTTTCAGGTCTTGGACGACCTCATGAGTAAGAATAAAAACAACAGGTTGAGCTGACATATGGCCAGTATCAAACTTTCAGTAGAGCGCTTAACCGAAGGTCTATATGTTAAGCTCCCCTTGCAATGGACAGACCATCCTTTTCTGCTGAATCACTTCAAAATCAAAGACCAACAGCAGATTCGCCTGATCCGGAATCTGGGTATCCGCTATGTCTACCTGATCCCGGAAAAAAGTGACAATCCGCCTCTGGAACCGGAAACCGAACAGGAAGTCATCAGCTCACAGGAAAGCAAGTTTCTCGAACAACAGGCCGAAAAGCTCTGGCAAGAGAAACAAGGACGCATCGCCCGGCTGAAGAATTACAAACGCAAGCTGCAACGTTGCGAGAAAAACTTCAATCGCTCCATGGCGCAGCTGCGCTCGATCACCGGCAAAATCAAAAGCCGCCCGGTCACCGCAATTCGCGAAGCTGAAATGCTGGTAGAGGAAATGGTCGATGCCTTGCTGGAATCCGACAACGTGGCACTGCACCTGATGAATGAAGGCAAGGAGAACGAGGATATCTACTGCCATTCACTGAACGTGGCCGTTCTGTCGATGATGCTGGCACGTTCGTGTGGCATGGCGCACGAAGATATCAAAACCATTGCCATGGGTGCGCTATTCCACGACATGGGTAAACTGAAAATTCCGACGGCAATCCTGCGCAAAACCACGCCATTGACCGAGCCGGAAGAAAACTATCTGCGGATGCACACCCGCTACAGCACCGATCTGGCCAACCTGACTGCAGACTTTCCGGAAGACGCTAAATCGATTCTTGCTCAGCATCATGAACTGCTGGACGGCAGTGGTTATCCCAAGCAGTTGCAAGGCGATCAGATTACGCCGATGGCGCAGCTGGTCGCCGTGGTGAACGCGTATGACAATCTTTGCCACCCGCAGGACCCGGCCCGAGCCAGAATTCCGTACAGCGCCCTCTCCTACTTGTTTAAACACAAGAAAGAGGCGTACAACAATGACTATCTGGCTTTGCTGATCCGCCTACTTGGCGTTTATCCTCCCGGCAGCGTGGTACAGTTGTCGAATCAGCAGCTGGGGCTGGTGATTTCCGTGAACACGGACAGCCTGCTGTACCCCAATGTGCTGCTGTACGATCCGACCGTTCCATCCAATGAAGCCCCGATTATTGAGCTGGAAGGCAGTGATCTGCGGATTGAGCAGGCAATCGCCCCGAACAAACTGCCGGAAAAGATCTATACCTACCTCAACCCGCGGGTGCGAATTTCCTATTATTTCGACCCGGACGACTGATCGTTACCGCATGGATAAAAAAATCCCCCGGTAACCGGGGGATTTCGAAGTGGGAACGAGTAAGCGAATCCCTTTTCTGCAGGATCCTTTTACTTCAGGATCCTTTTGCTGCAGTCTGCTTTTGCAGTCGGGTACTCGACAAAGCGCTACCAGCTGAACATGTCTTTAATCCAGCCAGCCGGTTGCTTCCGGTCACAGTATGCTTTCACCGAACCGTCCTTGTCCCACATCGGCAAAGAGTGCTTGCCGCCACAGTCGCGCACCAGTGTGCCATTTGGCAGCTGATTAAACTTGGCTGTTGTCAGCTTCTGCGGCCAGGCCAGACGCAGCGGCTCAGGCTGACGCCGTTGCAGGTAGTCACTGTACAGACGCAGGGCACCGGCCGAGCCAGTCAGGTTGACCGGTTTGTTATCATCGCGTCCCATCCACACCGTCACCACTTCCCGTCCGTCGATCCCGACATACCAGCTGTCACGCGCCTTGTCTGTCGTCCCGGTCTTACCGGCCAGGGCCGCCCAGCCAAACTGCGGCTGAAGGAATCGTGCGGTACCTTGTGACACAACATTCTTCATGCCATACGTCGTCAGCCACGCTGCCTGCTCCGGCACCGCCTGACGCGCTTTGGGAATCGCCCGGTACAGGACGCTGCCATTGAGATCCACCACACTGCGCAGCGCAGTCAGCTCAGCACGGCGACCGCCACTGGCAACCGACTGGTACATCTGGGTCACTTCCAGCGGCGACAGAGTGAACGCGCCCAGCAGAATCGACGGCAGACGGGGAATTTCATCCCGCTTGACGCCCAGCTCGACCATGGTATCGATCACTTCATCCAGTCCGACCTTCATCCCGAGATTGACCGTCGGCACATTGAGCGACTTGGCCAGAGCGTAATAAAGCGGCACTTCCCCCCGGAAGCGGCGGTCATAATTGCGCGGCTTCCACTGGTTACCATTGCTGCCCTTGAGGGCAATCGGCTTGTCATCAATCGTGGTCGCCAGTGAGAACTTTTCCGGATGGCGTAACGCCGCAAGGTAAACTGCCGGTTTCACCAGCGAGCCAATCTGACGGCTGGCATCCAGTGCCCGGTTAAATCCGGCATAACCCGGTCGGCTGCCACCAATCATGGCACGGATTTCCCCGCTGTGGCGATCAGCTGCCACCAGAGCCGTCTCAACACTGAGCCCGGCCTTCTTGCTCAGCTGCGGCACCATGCTGAGCACTGACTGTTCCGCTTCCTGCTGAGACAGAGGATCCAGGGTACTGAATACCCGCAGCCCCACGCCCGGGGTAAATTTATCACCGACCTTATCCTGCAGTTCACGCTGCAACTGCTGGAAATATGCAGGCTGGCGACTGGAAATCATCGGCCTGTCCTGCACATCAAGCGGACGGGAAGCGGCCTGTTCATACTGAGCGCCGTCGAGGATCCCATTGTCCATCATCAGGCGCAGAACCAGATCCCGGCGCTGGCGGGCCCGCTCCGGATTACGCCACGGGTTGTAATAAGATGGCCCTTTTGCCATCGCCACCAGCAGTGCCTGCTGATCGATACGCAACTCCTGCAGCGGACGGCCAAAGTACAGGCGTGCCCCAAGCGCAAATCCGTGCACTTCCTGTGAGCCGTTCTGGCCCAGGTAGATTTCATTCAGGTACGCTTCGAGGATACGATCTTTGCTGTAGCGGTAATCGATAATCACCGCGATATAGGCCTCGCTGAGCTTACGCCACAGGGTTCGCTCACGGGTCAGGAAGATATTCTTAGCCAGCTGCTGAGTCAGGGTACTGCCACCCTGCACGGTCCGGCCAGCACGCAGGTTCACCGCCATGGCCCGGATGATCGCCAGCGGAGAAACGCCGTCGTGGTGATAAAAGTCGCGATCTTCTGTTACCAGCAGGGCATCCACCAGCACTTCCGGGAACTGCTCGCGCGGCATGAACATCCGCTGTTCTGCTTCATTGGTCCCGAGCATTCCCAGCATTTTCGGCTCGATCCGCAGAAAGCCCAGCGCACGCTTGGTCTCGGCTTCTTCGATCTGCTTGAGCTCGTTGCCGTCAAAAGTCAGCATGATGTGACGCGCCCCTTCTGGGCCGTCATCAAACTCAAACGGGCGGCGGATCAGTTCAATCCGGGTAGACGACGATGAGTACTCGCCGATTCGCTGCGGTGTTCGCACCTTATGGTACTGCAACAAATCCAGCTCGCGCCGCACTTCATTGAGCGAAATCGCCTGGCCCGGCTGCAGGTCCAGCACCCGCCCGTAGACTACGGCAGGCAGGTTCCAGAGCTGGCCCTCGAACTTATCGCGGACAATGGTATCGAGATAAATCCCGACCACTACCAGCACGGCGAGGACCGCAATCGCAACTTTGACCCCAAACGCCAGCAGCCATTTCAGCCAGGACGGCAAGCCCGATCCCGGTGATTTCTTGGTGCTTTTGCGCTTCCGCGTAGTCTTCGTCGGGCGCTTTTTCGCCGTGGTCGACTTGCGGCGAACAGGGGCTTTTTTCCCGTCCCCTCTTTTCCCGTCCCCTTTGCCCGATTCGGGTCTCTGGGAAGCTGGTGCCGCTTGGCGGACAGGCAACATTTTCATCATTATTATCTTATCTACATGTATTTTTTAGTTTTACGAGTCGGGGCGTGATTCGCAGGATCATCCGGCCACGGATGCTTCGGATAGCGCCCTTTCATCTCTTTCTGTACTTCCCGGTAGGATCCCTGCCAGAATGCGGCCAGATCCCGGGTAATCTGTAACGGACGTTGGGCCGGAGAAAGCAATTCCAGCACCAGCGCCACTTTCCCGTTGGCGATCAGCGGAGAGCTTTTTTCCCCGAACATTTCCTGCAGTTTGACTGCCAGTACAGGGTGTTGGCCCTGCTGGTAACGAATGGCGTAGCGCGAGCCGGTCGGTACCTGGTAATGGGTCGGCAATGCCGCATCCAGCGCCTGCGCCTTGTCCCAGCCCAGCCGGGCCTCCAAGGCCGCCAGCACATCCAGCTTTTCCAGCGCTTTCAGGCTTGTCATACCGTTCATATACGGCTGCAGCCAGTCCGCGGCATCAGCCAGCAGGCTGTCATCATCCATGGCCGGCAGCGCCAGCTCCGGCAGCCATTCCGCGGCACAACGCGCCCGCTCAAGCAGGTTGACTGCTTTATCAGACCACGGCAGCACCGCCAGTCCTTTTCGGACCACGGCATTGAGCAGCGCTTCGCTGGCTTTGGCCGGATCAGGCTCGCCCATCAGCTGACGAGACAAGACCAGCTTGCCGCAACACAGTTGCTTCTCCGCCGTCAGCCGACCTTTCCGATCATCCCAGTCCAGCCATTCCCGCTCAGCGAACAGGTGCGGTAAGACATCCCGCAGGGCATGCAGCTCCGCCGCCACCGCCGAGAATATCCGGCTGTCTCCCTGACGGGTCTTCACGATATCGGCAACCACCAGCAGCTCATTGTCCGCCAACGGTTCATCCGGCAGGAGCATCGCCCCTTGCCCGTTTGCCAGCTGGTAGCGGCTGTCTCGTCCTCTGGAAAGCGCAATGCGATCCGGAAAACCGGCCGCCATCAGCGGTGCCAGCCATGTTCCGGCCACCTGTAACGGCACATTCTGCGCCCCCAGTTTAGCGAGATGCTGCCGGGCACGCTGCAGGTAAGCCTGGCTGCGTGGTAACTTGCCGTTTTCCATCAGGTTGAGCTGAAAATGCAGATCCGGATTATCCATCCCCCGCGGCGGGTCTTCCAGCAACGCGACCAGCATCACCGCTGTCGCCATCGCCTCGCGCCCCTGATCCCGCGCCATCACCAGTATCGCCGCATGGCGCGGATCCGCGCCCAGCGCCTGAATAGCCCGGCCGATGTCCGTCAGCTGTCCTCGCTCATCCAGCGCTCCCAGCAGGGTCAGCAGGCGGCGGCTTTGCTGCAACGCGGTATCCGGCGGTACATCGAGCCAACGCAGCTCGGTCGCAGACTGGCATCCCCACTGTGCCAGCTCCATGGCCAGCGCAGTCAGGTCAGCCCGCAAAATTTCCGGCTGAGGTGTCGCAGGCTGCCGTGCCAACAGCTCTTCGCTGTAAAGACGCAGGCAGATCCCCGGCTCCAGACGACCGGCCCGCCCCGCCCGCTGCTCGGCCGATGAACGGGCAATACGAACCGACTCCAACCGACTGATGCCGGTTTTCGGATCCCAGCGAGCAATCCGCTCCAGCCCGGCATCCACCACCAGCCGGATCCCTTCGATGGTCAAGCTGGTCTCCGCGATATTGGTGGCCAGCACCACTTTACGCTTGCCCGGCGGGGCCGGGCTGATGGCCTGCTGCTGCTGTGCCGGTGACAGCTGACCGTATAAAGGACACAGCTCCACCTCCCCCACACTCCCGGCCTGAGTCGCTAGCGAATGCGCTAATTGTTCGGTCAGACGACGGATTTCCCCGGCGCCGGGCAGGAAAACCAGCATCGAACCCGGCTCTTGGGCCAGTAAACGCAGAATGGCTTTGGCTGCCTCATCCAGCCAGTGGCTGTTGTCTGTCAGGCGCTGATAGCGATAGGCCACCGGAAAACAGCGGCCAGCCGATTCAAGGTAACCGGCAGCAGGCAGCAGGCTGCACAGTGCCGCTTCATCAAGGGTCGCCGACATCACCAGCAGTTTAAGATCGTCACGCAACGCTTCCTGCACTTCCAGCGCCAGTGCCAGCGCGGTATCAGCATGAATGCTGCGCTCATGGAATTCATCGAAAATCAGCAGATCGATGCCGTCCAGTTCCGGATCCTGCTGCAGCATCCGGGTCATCACCCCTTCTGTCACAATTTCCAGCCGGGTCTGCCGACTGATCAGCGTTTCTCCGCGTACCCGCAGCCCGATGGTCTCGCCGACCTTTTCCCCCAGCTGTCTGGCCAGGTACGTCGCAATGTTGCGGGCCGCCAGGCGGCGAGGTTCAAGCATCACAATCCGCCCTGGCACCACCTTTTGTTGCAGCAGCACCAGCGGCAGGCGGGTTGATTTACCCGCCCCCGGCGGGGCTTTGAGGATCAGTTGAGAGCTGGAACCCAGCTTATCCAGCAGCGGAGTCAGCACTTCATCGATAGGCAGCTGTGACAATGGAAACACCTTGTGTCATATTCAATTTACGCTGAGCTATTGTACATGACTGCTATGAAAGAGAAAAAACAGCGCCTGTTTTTTGCCCTTGGCCTGCGTCACGACACCGCCGATTTCCACCGCCTCTGCCAATTGGTGAGCCAGTGTCGGCACTATGGCCGCACCGTGCCACCCGAGAATCTCCACGTGACTCTGGCTTTTTTGGGCAACGTCACCGCTAACCAACGGGATCAGCTGCTGGACGCTGCCGCTCACCTGCCGACCGTCGCGCCTTTTTCCATCGGGTTTGATCAACTCGGTTACTGGAAGCGCAGCAAGGTGATCTGGCTGGCGCCGGAAACGCCCCCTCCGGACTTGCCGCTGCTGGCCACCCTGCTGCGCGATATGGCTCTCGGATGCGGGATTCCACAGGAAGAACGGCCCTACCGCCCCCACCTGACACTGGCCAAATCGGTTCCGGTCAGACCAGCGCCTTTTCCGGCAATCTCGCCGCTGCACTTTCATTTTGCTCACTTTGGCCTGTATATTTCCCAGTCTGTCAGCCAGCCTGGCCGCCAGGGGGTTGTGTACCGCTGCCTTCGGCAATGGCCGCTGTCCCCATAGCTTTACAGAGTCTCTGAGTTGAGTGCCTGAACTGAATCCCAGATCTGAGCCCCAGATTAGAGCCAGGGCCCCGAACCACCCAACACAACACGACAAAGGACACCGCATGAAGTTTTCCCCGGCGCTGCAACCCGCCACGCTGATTAAGCGCTATAAGCGCTTTCTGGCCGATATTGAATTGCCTGACGGGTCAGTCACCACCATTCATTGCGCCAACACCGGGGCCATGACCGGCTGCGCCGAGCCGGGCAACCGCGTCTGGTACTCCACCTCGGATAATCCCAAGCGCAAGTACCCTTGCAGCTGGGAACTCAGTGAAACCGCAGCCGGCCACACCATCTGCGTCAATACCGCGCAGGCTAACCGATTAGTGGTTGAGGCGATAAACAAGGGGATCGTCACAGAATTGACCGGTTATTCCTCACTTCGCACCGAAGTCAAGTATGGTAGCGAAAACAGCAGGATAGACGTGCTTCTTCAGGACGAAAGTAAGCCCGACTGCTACATTGAAGTAAAAAGCGTGACCCTGCTGCAGGATGGTCGAGGCTATTTTCCGGATGCCGTCACAACTCGGGGACAAAAACACCTGAGAGAGCTCAAGGAAATAGCAGAAAGCGGAAAGCGTGCCATACTTTTTTTCGCAATTTTGCATTCAGGGATTGAAAATGTTTCGGCGGCGCACCATATAGACCCGGACTATTTTTCATTAATCCGGGAAGCAGAAAGGGCAGGCGTAGAGATCCTGTGTTACAAAGCGGTATTGACCCAGGAAGAGCTCTATCTGGGCCACTGCATAAAATTCAATCGCTAGTTTTCCCAAAGTGATGCTTTCTTCACATTGGTATAAAATTGAATATATGCAGCAATTGCCACTCCACACCCTTTCTGCTATAGATACCGCCCCAAATTAACCAGTGACGGTTAATGTAGGTATATTAGGAGATGCTATATGCCAGAGAGCAAAGTTAAAAAATCGCTGGGCATCCTGGCTATTGCTGGGGTTGAGCCTTACCAGGAAAAAGCTGGCGAAGAATATATGGGTGAAGCGCAACTGGCTCACTTCCGTAAAATTCTTGAAGCTTGGCGCAACCAGCTACGCGAAGAAGTTGGCCGCACCGTAAACCACATGCAGGATGAAGCAGCAAACTTCCCAGATCCTGTTGACCGTGCAGCCCAGGAAGAAGAGTTTAGCCTGGAGCTTCGTAACCGCGACCGCGAGCGTAAGCTGATCAAAAAGATCGAAAAAACGCTGCAACGCATCGAAGACGATGACTTTGGTTTTTGTGATTCTTGTGGTGTTGAGATCGGCATCCGTCGCCTGGAAGCTCGCCCAACAGCAGAACTTTGCATCGACTGCAAGACACTGGCAGAAATCAAAGAAAAACAGATGGCAGGCTAATCCCCTAAACCACACCATTCTACCGAAGAGGGAGCAGACGCTCCCTCTTTCATTTCACTGATTTGCTTATGAGTACACTCGAACATTACATTGGCCGCTTTGCGCCCTCACCGTCCGGTCCGCTGCATTTCGGTTCACTGATTGCCGCGCTCGGCAGCTACCTGCAGGCCCGCTCTCACCAGGGCACCTGGCTGGTCAGGATGGAAGATGTCGATCCGCCGCGCGAAATGCCCGGTGCCGCAGACGATATTCTGCGTACGCTCGATGCCTACGGCCTGCACTGGGACGGTGAGGTGATGTACCAGAGTACCCGCTATGCGGCCTATCAGCACTGGATTGATACCTGGCTGGCCGACGGGCAGGCCTATTACTGCCAGTGTAGCCGTAAGCAAATTAAAGAAGCCGGTGGTTTTTACCCCGGCACCTGCCGTGATAAACGGCTGTCGGCTCAGGATAGCGCAGTGAGGATCCGGGTTGATCAACCGGTCACCTCTTTTACCGACCAGCTCCATGGCACCATGTCCATCCCTCAGGCACTGGCAGAGGAAGATTTTATTATCCGCCGCCGCGACGGGTTGTACGCCTATAACCTGGCTGTGGTACTGGATGATATTGAGCAGGGCGTAACAGAAATTGTCCGTGGCGCAGATCTGATAGAGCCGACCGGCCGCCAAATTGGTCTGTACCGCCTGCTGGGGCAACCGGAAGTCCGCTACCTGCACCTGCCGCTGGCGGTAACCGATAACGGCAACAAGCTGTCAAAACAGAATCACGCGCCAGCGATCGACAAGGCCGCCCCGAAACCGGCCCTGCTCGCCGCAATGCGTTTTCTCGGCCTGCAGCCGCCGGCCGATCTGGCCGCCTGCTCGCTGGACGAGATTCTGCGCTGGGGAACACAACACTGGCAGGTCGAACAGCTCCCCCGCACCACGGCGATCACTCTGCGTCACGAAGCGGGCATCCCGTAGTGCTCGCTCCGGAAGTTGCCGCCGCCCGGTGGGCCATCTCTCCGGCCACTAGGTCTACTTCTTTCATCCGGGCCGAGAAATCCGGAGCGGCGCTGCAGAACTGAGCACAAACCAGGATTCAACCAGCCTGAATGTTGGCCGACATCAGCCCTATCTGCGGGTAAAACAGACGAAACAGGTCATAGGATTCTAAAATTCCTTGCCGTGATATATCATAAGCGGCCGTTTATCGAATCCGAACCACATAAATGAGGTGTATTATCTTTAATCGAGTCGCCAGCTTTTGCCGTAAGGTATTGAATCGCGATAGTAGTACGCTCGACACCGAGGAACTCGCTTTGCAAGTTTATCAGCGCCAAGAGCACGGTATTTCACGTAAAGATATCAGCGAAAATGCGCTGAAAGTCCTTTACCGCCTAAACAAAGCCGGTTACGACGCGTATCTGGTGGGAGGCGGGGTTCGCGATCTCCTGTTAGGAAAACAACCCAAAGATTTTGACATTGCCACCAATGCCACTCCGGAAGAAATCAAGCAGCTGTTTCGTAACTGCCGCCTGATTGGCCGTCGTTTTCGTCTGGCCCACATCCTGTTTGGCCGCGATGTCATTGAAGTCGCCACATTCAGGGGCCACCACGCTGATACCCAGCCGCTGAACGACAAGAAGCAGATCTCGGCGCAAAGCCAGGAAGGCATGCTGCTGCGTGATAACGTCTACGGCACCATCGAGGAAGACGCCGAGCGTCGTGACTTCACCATCAACGCCCTGTATTACAATATTCAGGACTTCACCGTAGCAGACTATGCCCACGGTGTTGAAGATCTCGACAATCGCGTGATCCGTCTGATTGGTGATCCGGAAACCCGTTACCGCGAAGACCCGGTACGGATGCTGCGTGCCGTGCGTTTCGCCGCCAAGCTGGATATGACCATCGAGCCGGAGACCGCCAAGCCGATCAAGCTGCTGGCAAGCCTGCTTCAGGATATTCCGGCGGCCCGCCTGTTTGAAGAAAGCCTCAAGCTGCTTCAATCCGGCAATGGTCTGGCAACTTATAAGCTGCTGCGTCAGTACAACCTGTTCCAGCAACTCTTTCCGTTGCTGGCGGAGCACTTTACCGAAGACGAGAGCAGCCTGACCGAGAAAATGCTTGAGCATATTCTGGCAGCAACCGACGCCCGAATCGAGGAAGGCAAGCGGGTCAACCCGGCCTTCATGTACGCAGCTATGCTATGGTACCCGGCCATGACCCGTGCCGAGGAAATTGCATTTGCCAGCGGCCTGGGCTACTACGACGCCTTCATGGTGGCGGCCAACGATATTCTTGACGAGCAGGTGAAAAACATCGCGATTCCGCGTCGTTTCACCACCACGATCCGGGATATCTGGCAGCAACAGATGCGCTTAAGCCGCCGTACCGGCAAACGTGCGTTCAAGATGATGGAACATCCGAAATTCCGCGCGGCTTTCGACTTCCTGGAAATGCGAGGGCATTTCGAAGGACCGGAAGTGACCGAACTGGCCCAATGGTGGGACGAGTTCCAACAGGGCGATCGCAACCAACGCAACAAGATGGTGCAGATCATCAACGATGGCGGAAGTGCAACGACCCGCCGTCGCCGTCGTCGTCCGGTGCGCCGTAAGAAACCACAGGCCAAATCGTCATGATCCGCGCCTACATTGCCATTGGCAGCAACCTGGCTGATCCCGTCAGCCAGGCTCGCCGTGCGATTGATGCCCTGCAACAGCATCCGGATCTGACGGTGGTGGCGGTTTCGTCCCTGTACAGCAGCGCCCCGATGGGCCCGCAGGATCAACCGGATTACATCAATGCCGTGGTCGCTGTAGACACCGAACTGGCGCCGCTGGCACTGCTGGACTGCACGCAGGCCATCGAGCAGGAACATGGCCGGGTCCGTAAAGCCGAGCGCTGGGGACCCCGCACGCTGGATCTCGACATCATACTGTATGGCGATCTGATCCATCAGTGTGAACGCCTGACCGTGCCTCACTATGGCATGAAGGTGCGTGAGTTTGTCTTATACCCACTTGCAGAAATTGCGCCTGAACTGATTTTGCCCGATCACACCCGCCTGCAATCCTTGCTGGCTGAGGTCGATCGCAACGGTTTGACCGTTTGGTCTAACTGATCCCGACGTTCAGGCACCAGAGGGAGAGAAAATGAAAAAGATCACGATTAACGACCTGATGAAATGGAAGAAAGAAGGTCGTAAATTTGCCTCCGTCACCGCCTATGACGCCAGCTTCGCCCAACTGTTCGAAGGACAGGGCGTGCCGGTCATGCTGGTCGGTGACTCGCTGGGGATGGTGCTGCAGGGTAAACCTGACACCCTGCCAGTCAGCGTTGACGATGTGGCGTACCACACCCGCTGCGTCCGTGCCGGCAGCCCGAATTCGCTGCTGATGGCTGACATGCCGTTCATGAGCTACAGCACGCCAGAGCAAGCGTGTGAAAACGCGGCTACCCTGATGCGTGCCGGGGCAAACATGGTGAAACTGGAAGGCGGAGCCTGGCTGGCAGAAACGGTCAGCAAACTGACTGAGCGCGCCGTACCGGTTTGTGCGCACCTTGGCCTGACGCCGCAATCCGTCAATATTTTTGGCGGTTACAAAGTGCAGGGACGTGATTCCGACCACGCTGAGCAGATGGTGAAAGATGCTATTCTGCTGAAAAATGCCGGTGCGCAGATCATTTTGCTGGAGTGTGTACCTGCCAGTCTGGCAGAACGTATCACCAAAGCCGTTGAAGTCCCGGTTATCGGCATTGGTGCCGGTAATGTTACCGATGGCCAGATTCTGGTCATGCACGACATGTTTGGGATTTCCGCAAACTATATGCCACGTTTCTCCAAGAACTATCTGGCAGAAACCGGCGACATGCGCGCAGCCGTCACTAAATATCTAGAAGATGTTGAGGCCGGAACCTTCCCTGGCCCAGAACATACCTTTGAATAAGGAATAAAGATGCAAACATTCGCTGAGATTGCCCCAATCCGCGAGCAGATTCGCGTCTGGCGCCGTGAAGGCCGCCGGATTGCTTTCGTGCCAACCATGGGCAACCTGCATGATGGCCACCTGACTCTGGTTCGCAAAGCCCGCGAAGTCGCCGATGTGGTTGTGGTCAGCATTTTTGTCAATCCGATGCAGTTTGATAAAGCCGATGACCTGAACAATTATCCGCGCACCATGGATGACGATCTGGCCAAGCTGAACAGCGAAGGCGTTGATCTGGTCTTTACTCCGACCCCGGACATCATGTACCCGCAAGGACTGGATCGCCACACGCTCGTGGACGTACCGGGCCTGTCGACCATGCTGGAGGGTGCCCTGCGCCCGAGCCACTTCCGTGGGGTGTCCACCGTAGTGACCAAGCTGTTCAACATTGTTCAGCCGGATGTCGCCTGTTTCGGCGAAAAAGATTATCAACAGCTGGCACTAATCCGCCAGATGGTGGCCGATATGGCGATGGACATCGAGATCATTGGCGTACCGACCGTACGCGAAATGGACGGCCTGGCCATGTCATCCCGCAACGGTTACCTGACCGTTGACGAACGTCAGCGTGCCCCGGTCCTTGCCCGCACCATGCGCTGGATCAGCAGCCAGATGCGCGGTGGTCGTAACGACTATGCCGAGCTGGTGATGGATGCTAATGATCAGTTGCGTGCCGCCGGTCTGCAGCCGGATGAAATCTACATTCGCGACGCCGCCTCTCTGCTACCGGTCAGCGACGAATCACAGCAAGCGGTGATCCTGATGTCGGCGTTCCTTGGTAAAGCCCGCCTGATCGATAATCAGGTTGTGGATCTGAACCCGCCAACAGCAGCGACCGAAGAATAAATCCTGCACCGATCTCCACCGCAGGTATCCGCAACGAGTGAGACGAAAAACAAAAAATCCCGGCCTGTGCCGGGATTTTTTATACCTAATTTGTCGTCATTATTTGCCGCAAGAAGGGCTACAACGTGACGGGTCGATTATGAGCGCAGACCGATCCCACGGGAGATCAGGTAATAGCAGATCCCGTACAGGATCGCCGTGAACAGTCCCAGCACCGCAAACGACGTCCCGATACCCACATCCGACACACCTAAGAAGCCATAGCGGAACGCATTGACCATGTAGACAATCGGGTTCAGCTTCGACACGCCCTGCCAGAATTCCGGTAACAGACTCAGCGAATAAAACACCCCGCCCAGGTAGGTCAGCGGCGTCAGCACGAAAGTCGGAATGATGCTGATGTCATCAAATGTCTTGGCAAACACCGCATTGATCAGGCCGCCGAGCGAGAAAACCACCGAGGTCATCACCACCGTCGCCACCACAATGCCCAGATGCGCAATCTGCAAGTCGACAAACAGCAACGACACCACGGAAACAATGAATCCGACGCCCAGTCCACGCAGTACCCCGCCGCCCACGTAACCGGCGATGATCACATAGTTCGGCACCGGCGCCACCAGCAGCTCTTCAATGTTGTGCTGGAACTTGGCACTGAAAAACGACGAAGCGACGTTCGAATACGAGTTGGTGATCACCGACATCATGATCAGTCCCGGTACGATATATTCCATGTAGCTGAAACCGCCCATCTCCCCGATCCGGCTCCCGATCAGGTTACCGAAAATAATGAAATACAGGGTCATGGTGATCGCCGGCGGCACCATGGTCTGGATCCAGATCCGGGCAAAGCGGCTCACTTCTTTGGTGATCAGGCTTTTAAAAGCAATCCAGTAAATCGGGTTCATGCCTGCTCTCCTTGTTTGGCTCGCTTACTGTTCGATACCAGCGTCACAAACAGCTCTTCCAGGCGGTTGGCCTTGTTACGCATTGATATCACATCGATCCCCTGACGGGTCAGCTGGACAAACACCTGATTCAGGCTCGATCCCCGGTTGATCTCCACCTCCAGGGTATGGTTGTCCGGCAGCCGCCAGTTCACCCCTTCCAGCTCGGGATGATTGCCGTTGAGCTTGATATCCAGAATGAAGGTTTCCATTTCCAGCTTGCTCAGCAAAGCTTTCATCGAGGTGTGCTCAATCAATTCACCGTGGTTGATGATACCGATATTGCGGCACAGCATCTCCGCTTCTTCCAGGTAGTGCGTGGTCAGGATAATCGTGACGCCCTGACGGTTAATCTCGCGCAGGAACGCCCACATTGAGCGGCGCAGCTCGATATCAACACCGGCCGTCGGCTCATCGAGAATCAGCAGTCTTGGCTCATGCATCAGCGCCCTGGCAATCATCAGACGGCGTTTCATCCCGCCTGACAGGTTACGGGCACGCTCGTTGCGTTTTTCCCACAGGTCGAGCTGACTGAGGTATTTACGGGCCCGCTCTTTGGCCAGTAGACGCGGTACACCGTAGTACCCGGCCTGATTGACCACGATCTGCTCCACGGTCTCAAACTGGTTAAAGTTGAATTCCTGCGGCACCAGACCGAGCTGACGCTTGGCGTCCACCAACTGAGTATCTAAGTCATAGCCGAAGACTTTAACCTCCCCGGCGCTCTTATTGACTAAAGAGCTGATAATCCCGATTGTGGTTGATTTACCAGCACCATTTGGCCCCAGTAGTGCGAAAAAATCACCTTCTTCGACACATAAGCTCATATCTTTCAGGGCGTTAACACCACCCTTGTAGGTTTTGCTTAAATTTTTTATTTCCAATGCGTTCATAAAATGCGATCTTTATGTTAGAAACTTTCGTCGGATAACTACTCCGATTTGATAAGTTGTTAACTTGTGTATAGTGATGCCGGGTTCGTATATCTGCCAGTATTGCTACAGTGCTGACAGATATGTGAATGGTAACCCATACCATATGACACCAGACGCAATGGCACCGCCGTTGCGGGTATACGAATGTATCAGAGAAAGGCACAACAATGGCAGATATCAAACAGCTATTTGCAAATAACCTGGCTTGGTCAGAGAACATTAAGGATGAAAACCCGGAGTTTTTTTCTCATCTCGCCAAAGCCCAGCACCCGGAATACCTATGGATTGGCTGTGCAGACAGCCGAGTTCCTGCAGAACGCCTGACCGGCCTCAACTCAGGTGAACTGTTTGTCCACCGTAACGTGGCAAACCAGGTCATCCACACCGATCTCAACTGTCTCTCGGTTGTACAGTACGCCGTAGACGTGCTGAAAGTTCGCCACGTGATTGTCTGCGGCCACTACGGCTGTGGTGGGGTCAGTGCCGCGATTGATAATCCTCAGCTGGGCCTGATCAACAACTGGCTGCTACACATCCGCGACCTGTTCATGAAGTATCGCTCAGACCTGGGCCAGCTGCCTCGCGAAGAGTGGGACAACAAGCTATGCGAAATTAACGTCGCCAGTCAGGTCTACAACCTGGGTAACTCGACCATTATGCAGAGTGCCTGGGAGCGCGGTCAGCAGGTGAAACTGCACGGCTGGATTTATGGTATCGGTGACGGCAAGCTGCGGAACCTGGGCGTGACAGCGACCAGCCGCGAGAGCCTGGAAGTGGCGTATCAGGCAGCCATGGCAGAAATCCTGCCGGGCAACACCCACAAGTAAATTGATGCCATAAAGAAAAAGCGACTGAAATCAGTCGCTTTTTCCTATTGGTTATTCGCCGTCCTGCGGCACCACTTTGCCGATAAACGGCAGGTGGCGGTATTTCTGGGCGTAGTCGATACCCACACCGACCACGAACTCGTCAGGAATCTCAAAACCGATCCAAGCGACATCTACCTTCACTTCGCGACGTTCAGGCTTGTCCAGCAGGGTACAGATACGGATAGAGTTTGGCTCACGCAGCGCCAGGATTTCACACACTTTGTTCAGCGTATTACCTGTATCGATAATATCTTCGATCAGCAGGACATCCTTACCTTTGATGTCGTCATCCAGATCTTTCAGGATACGTACATCACGGCTGCTTTCCATGGTGTTGCCATAGCTTGATGCGGTCATGAAGTCGACTTCATGCGGCAGTTCAATGGCACGGGCCAGGTCAGCCATGAACACAAAGGAGCCGCGCAACAGGCCAACCATTACCAGGTTTTCTGAATCTTTATAGTGTTCTGTGATCTGCTTTCCTAGCTCTTTAACACGTGCCTGAACGTCCTGCTCAGAAATCATTACTTCAATAGTGTGTTTCATTTTATTCTCCATCAGTCCGACCGTCTTCGTCGGCTGTCGGCTTGCGGTAAAACGGACGCCTATTCTAGCATTCCTTCAATTGTAATGGTTATTTTATCCGCCCTGTCAATGATATGATACACATTGATTAAAAACTGGTTTGAATACAACCGATTGCTCCTGTAAAGTTATCCCGCAAGAACAAATGATAACCAAAACAAATACTTTGGAGCTAGGGAATCAGTGATATGGATACCATCCTAAAAAAAACCAGAACACGCCTGTCACCGGAAAAAAGGAAGGAACAACTACTCAACTTTGCTATGGACGTTTTCGCCCGTCGCGGCATCGGTCGTGCCGGGCACGCTGATATTGCGGAAATGGCGAATGTCTCGGTCGCGACGGTATTCAATTACTTTCCTACCCGCGAAGCACTGGTTGAAGAAGTACTGGGACAAGTGGAACAATGCTTCAAGTCCATGCTGGCCGAGTCGTTTGACAACGACCAGCCGTTCCAGGCGCAACTGACTCAGATCTCCCATCGACTGATCGACGAAGTGATCGAGCAGCAGGACTGGGTCAAAGTCTGGTTCGAGTGGAGCACTTCAGTTCGCGACGAGATCTGGCCACAGTTTGTCAGTAACAACCAACAGAATTTTGCCTTCATCTCTGAACAGTTTGAAGCCGCGAAGATTGACGGTGCCCTGTCTGGCCAGGAGCGTGCCTGGCAGTTTCAGGGCCTGTGCTACGTGCTGTACCTGCAGACCAATATTAATCCGGATCGCGATGCAATGCAGGAAAAAGCCACCCTGCATATCCAGGCACTCTTGGAAAAATAATCCAAACCAATCAGGCCGGCAATATGCCGGCCTGATTATTTAGCGCCAACAGCTATCTCTGTCCTGCTGCTCGGCATAATCCAGTACTAAGCCGCTGCACCAGGTTCAGTATCAAAAACCCTGCGCTAGCAGGCAGAAGCAAACACCACCGGCTCATGAGGCTCAACACTGACCTCTACCCGCTCACCCATCTGCAGAATCAGGTGAGAGTAGACCATCAGGTGGTGTCCCTGATAATCGACGGTATACCGGCAGCTGTCTCCCATAAACAGCTGATCAATGATCACCCCGGCCCCTTCTGCTGCCGGTATCACCTTCAGATTCTGAGGGCGCAGCAGCCATTCCACGTTGCTGCTGCCCGCTTCCATCATGATCGGGCTGCCGACATTAATCGGGCCAAACGGGGTGGCCAGCGTTTTGTCATTCCCCATGGTCACCGGCAGATAGGTACCGGTTCCGAGAAACTCCGCCACAAATCGGCTGCTCGGTCGGTAATACAGCTCCGTGGCAGAACCAAACTGCTCGATCACACCGTGGTTCATCACCGCCATCCGATCGGCAAACACAAACGCTTCCTCGCGGCTGTGGGTCACGAAAATAGCTGTCACACCCTGCGCTTTAAAAATCCGGCGAATTTCACGGATCAGGCTGTAGCGCACCTGGGTATCAATATTTGAAAACGGTTCATCCAGCAGGATCAGATCCGGTTCGCACGCCAGGGCCCGGGCAATCGCCACCCGTTGTTGCTGACCACCTGACAGCTGATGCGGATAGCGGTCATCCAGTCCGCTCAGGTGCACCAGTTCCAGCATGTCCTGCACCTTGCTCTGAACCCGGGCTTTGTCCCAGTTTCTCAGGCCGAAGGCGATGTTCTCCGCCACCGTCAGATGCGGAAACAGGGCGTAATCCTGGAAGATCATACCGATGTTACGCTTCTCCGGCGGCAGCCAGGTTTTGCCATCAGCGATCACCCGGCCGTTAATGTGAATCTCACCGCTGTCGAGCGGCAGCAGACCGGCAATAGCTTTGAGCAGGGTCGTCTTGCCACAGCCACTGGCCCCCAGCAGACACACAATTTCGTTGTCCTGAACCGGCAGCGACAGATTCTCCAGCACGGCCTGGCCATTGTACTTACAGGTCAGGTTGGTTACGGATAATGCATGACTCATCAGTGTTTCTGCTCCAAAGAACGGTTAACCATCACCAGTGGGATCAGGCCAACAATGACCAGTAGTATCGCCGGCAGAGCGGCCATCTCCAGCTGCTCATCAGACGCGAAATTGAATACGTAGGTTGCCAGCGTCTCAAAATTAAACGGGCGCAACAGCAGCGCGGCATTGAGCTCTTTCATCGACTCAATGAACACCAACAGACCGGCAATCAGGCAACCGCGGCGGATCAGCGGCAGGTGAACCCGACGCAGCATCTGTATCGAGGCATACCCCATAGTCTTGGAAGCCATATCCAGTGACGGCGGAATCTTGGCCAGGCTGCTTTCAATACTGCCGACAGCCACCGCAGCAAAACGCACCACAAAGGCAAAAATAATGGCAAACATGGTGCCGGAGAACACCAGCCCAGGACGCCCTAAACCGAGCGCGATTGTCGTATCATTAAGCAAGTGGTCAGCCCCCGTCAGCGGAATCATCACCCCAATTGCCAGCACGGTACCCGGCACCGCATACCCCAGCGAGGAAATCCGCGACGGCACAACCGTGGTACGGCGCCCGTCAAGACGGCGGTAAAAGTTAAAGATCAAGGCCAATACGACGGCAACAGCCGCTGCCATCAACGACACTTTCAGGCTGTTCAGACCGTATTGCTGAAATTCCGGCGTCCAGCTTGCAGCAAAGTAATGCCAGGCGTAATAGCTCAGTTGCAGCAGCGGCAGGACGAAGGCAAAAGCGACCAGTCCCCAGCACCAAATCACCGCTGCCCACTTTTTCACGCCGTTGAGCGGGTAACGAATGTCATCACCGTGTTCAAACTCCTGCTGGAACAGCTTCTGCTTACGCCGACTGAACCGTTCGGCACTGATCAGCAGGAAGATCGCCAGCAGCATAATGGCGGAAATTTTCGCGGCAGCATTGAGGTTGGAGTAACCCAGCCAGGTATCGTAAACCGCGGTGGTCAACGTGTTCACGGCAAAATAGCTGACCGTACCAAAGTCCCCCAGAGTTTCCATGGCCACCAGCGACAGGCTGACCGCAATGGACGGGCGAGCCAATGGCAAAGAAATACGGCGGAAACTTTCCCACGGTGAGCAGCGCAGCAGACGGGCTGATTGCAGCAAGCTGGTGCTCTGCTCCATAAACGCTGCCCGGGCCAGAAGATAAATGTAGGGATACAACACCAGAGCCAGTACCAGACTGGCACCGCCCAGTGAGCGGATATCCGGAAACCAGTAGTCCTGGTAATTCTGCCAGCCAAACCAGTCACGCAGCATAATCTGCACCGGCCCGGCATAGTCCAGCCAGTCCGTGTAGATGTACCCGACAATGTAGCCCGGCATGGCGAGAGGCAGTACCATCGCCCACTGCAGCACCCGCTCCCCCGGAATCCGGCACATCGCCATGATCCAGGCCGCAGGCAAGCCAAACAGCAAGGCCAGCACGCTGGTACTGACCACCAGCAGGAAGGTATTAGTGGTATAGGTGGCCATCACCGTGTCCATCAGGTGAGAGAAGACTTCATCGCTCTCACCGGCTGCGGTGTAAAAAATGGCCAGAATAGGCAAAACCAGCAGCAGGGAAAACACCCAGCCACTGGTTTGCCAACAAAGATATCTTTCTTTCATTGCTTACAACTTAGTACCTTTTGCAACTTAACCCTGGTACGACGCCATACCACTGTCAGAGCCTGATAAATCCTTTCTCTGAGTAGGGAAGTGAAGCTACCACAAGTCATTGGAAAAAGTACAAGGATCTAAGGATTTTTCATTCGTTTTCCAACATCAAGCCCGATTGTCTGCTCCCCGATCCTTAAACAAAAATGGGGCCTGTGGCCCCATTTTTTGGTGTATTACAGGTCGAATTTCACTTCGTCCATCAGCTTGATGGCGGCAGTGTGGTATTCAGCCACTTTTTCCAGTGACAGCGTATCGGACTTGAAGTCCCCCCATGAAGCTACCAGCTCAGAGCGCTCTACGCCTTCTTTAACCGGGTATTCGTAGTTCACTTCTGCATACATGTGCTGGGCTTTGTCGCCTGTCAGGAATTCCATCAGCTTCTGCGCGTTAGCTTTGTTTGGCGCGTATTTAGCCATTGCCATGCCACTCACGTTTACGTGTGTGCCGTTTGCTTGCTGGCCTGGGAAGTTGATGTATACCGACTCTGCCCATGCTTTCTGGCTCTCATCGTTCAGCATGTTACCCAGGTAGTAGCTGTTACCGATTGCCAGGTCACACAGACCTTCTTTCACCGCTTTAACTTGCGCACGGTCGTTGCCTTGTGGCTTACGAGCCAGGTTCGCTTTCACGCCTTCCAGCCAGGTTTTCGTTTCTGCTTCACCGTAGTGAGCAATCATCGAAGAAACCAGCGAGATGTTGTAAGGGTGCTTACCTGAACGCGTACAGATCTTGCCTTTCCACTCCGGCTTGGCCAGATCTTTGTAATCAAATTCCGCTGGCAGTTTGCCCACACGGTCACGAGACGAATACACGTTACGTGCACGCATAGTCAGCGCAAACCACTCGTCTTCATTATCACGGAACTGAGCCGGAACATTTTGCTCAATCACTTTGCTGTCAACGGACTGAACCAGCTTCTTGTCAGCCAGTTCAACCAGACGGCTGATATCTGTTGTCAGAAGGACATCGGCCGGGCTGTATTCGCCTTCCTGCTGCAGTTTCTCTGCCAGACCTTCTTTTGCAAACTTCACGTTTACTTTGATACCGGTCTCTGCAGTGAACTCTTTGAACATAGGTTCAACCAGGAAAGGTTGACGGTAAGAATAAACGTTCACTTCTTCCGCCGCCATTGCCGCCTGAGGAGCAGCCAGACCCAATAGAATTGCCGATGCCAACAGCTTTTTCATTTTTACTTCCCTTAAACGCAAAATAGAATGATAACAGTTATCAGTTTCGCTCAATTATACTGTAGCAGTTCATCAATACAATGCGTCATTGCCGTTGAGATAAAAAAACGCTGCCTTATTGGCAGCGTTTTTTGTAAAGTTGTGATCTATATATATGTTAACTATTTCACACTGACAAACTCTGGGTAGGCATCAATACCACAATCGTGTACGTCCATCCCTGCCAGCTCTTCTTCTTCGGTCACGCGAATGCCCACGGTGTATTTCAGTGCCGCCCAGACACCCAGACTGGTCGCAAATACCCAACCGAAAATCACCGCCGCGCCCAGCAACTGTGAACCAAAGCTGGCATCGGCATTACTAAATGGCACCGCCATCAGGCCAAAGAAGCCACACACACCGTGGACCGAAATCGCTCCTACCGGGTCATCGATTTTCACTTTATCCAGACCAATGATGCTAAATACCACCAGTGAACCAGCCACTACCCCGATAATCACTGCCGCCATTGGTGACGGTGACAGCGGGTCTGCCGTGATGGCAACCAAGCCAGCCAGCGCCCCATTGAGAATCATGGTTAAATCCGCTTTGCCCCACGTGGTTTTACACACCGCCAGTGCCGCAATCGCCCCCGCGGCCGCCGCGGCATTGGTGTTGAGGAAAATTTTCCCGACAGCGGTGGCGTTTTCAAAGTCAGACAACATCAGCTGTGAACCGCCGTTAAAACCAAACCAGCCGAACCACAGGATGAAGGTCCCTACTGTCGCCAGCGGCATATTAGAACCCGGGATCGGGTAGATCTCGCCGTTCTTACCGTATTTCCCCTTACGAGCGCCCAGCAGCAGTACCCCGGCCAGCGCTGCAGCCGCACCCGCCATGTGGACGATGCCAGAGCCGGCAAAGTCGCTGAAACCGGCTTCAGACAGGAAGCCACCGCCCCAGGTCCAGTACCCTTCCATTGGATAGATAAAGGCCGTCAGAATGACTGAGAAAATGAGGAACGACCACAGCTTCATGCGTTCAGCAACGGCACCGGATACCACCGACATCGCCGTCGCGACAAACACCACCTGGAAGAAGAAATCCGATTCCAGCGAGTGATCAGCTCCGTCCGCCTGCGTGCCGATCAATGTGCCGAACGTAGGCAGCCAGCCACCTTCCCCGTTGTCGACATACATCATGTTGTAACCGACAATCAGGTACATGGTGCAGGCAATCGCGTACAGACAGAAGTTCTTGGTCAGGATTTCGGTGGTGTTTTTCGACCGCACCAGCCCTGCTTCCAGCATGGCAAACCCGGCGGCCATCCACATCACAAGGGCACCTGACATTAAGAAGAAAAAGGTGTCGAGCGCATAACGCAGCTCGGTAACGGTAGTTGATAATTCCATAATCTTTGTCCCCTACTTCAATCCTGTTTGTTATAAGGCTTCTAAATCAGTTTCCCCGGTACGGATGCGAACCGCATGCTCCAGGTCGTACACAAAAATCTTGCCGTCGCCAATCTTGCCGGTCTGGGCCGCCTTGGTGATCGCCTCAATAATGGCTTCCATGTTGTCAGCCTGAGTCGCGATCTCCAGCTTTACCTTTGGCAGAAAGTCGACCTGGTATTCCGCGCCACGGTACAGTTCGGTGTGGCCCTTCTGCCGCCCGAACCCTTTCACTTCCGAGACCGTCATCCCTTCGACGCCGACATCAGCCAGTGCTTCACGAACATCATCGAGCTTGAACGGTTTAATGATTGCGCTAATTATTTTCATTGCCTGCTCCTCAATTCAGAATTCCTTCTCAGTCACCACTGATGAATAAACAAGCACTGTGCCAATTTTTTTATTTCTTAATTTTCATTAACTTGATAAATATCCGCGCCAAAATGCAAAAAGGGCCGCACCAATTGGGTGCAGCCCTTTCACTAAAACGAAGCAAATTTGCTCTTAGAACAGCATAATGACCTAAAAACGGGTCACAAATGCACGCCAGGCTTGCAGAACCTGCTCAAAATCTTCAAATCCGCAGATGGCTACGGCTTCTTCATCATAAAAATCCATGTTTTCTTCCAGCTCAGTATCGTCTTCAGAAAACAGGTAGTTAGCCTGAATCAGCGCTTCATTTTCCTGCAGGCTGAGGGTCAGCTCCTCACCAATCCGCCGCCATTCCCGGGTGCTGTTTTTTAGTGCACCAAGCTGGGACACCACCTCGTCCATCAGTGCGAAGTTCTTGCCCACCTCCTCCGTCAGCCAGCGCCCCAGCGCCTCGTGGCCCATTGAGAAGTTGGCATGATAGCTACCATCCAGGGTATTTTTCTTAAACTCGTAATCCATAGCTATCCTCTTTCACTCATTCGTTCATCTTGGTGATACACTGGCGACCAATAAGATGGCTGCACTGTCACAGACAGCCGCACGCCGGAGCGCACATTGTCAGGATCTGATTCAGAAATGCAACTCAATGCCACACTGGCCCGTCAAATTGTCGAGCGGGCGATGAAAATCATTCGCTACTCTGTCAACGTGATGGATGAGTATGGCCGGATCATCGGGTCCGGCGATCCGACCCGCCTGAACCAACGCCATGAGGGTGCAATCCTTGCCATCAATGAAAATCGGGTGGTTGAGATCGATCCGGGGACTGCGCAGCAACTCAAGGGCGTCAAACCCGGTATCAACCTGCCGATCGTGTTTCAGCACCGGGTGATCGGCGTGGTGGGGATCTCCGGCGAGCCCGACAAAGTGCGCAACTACGGTGAGCTGGTCAAAATGACTGCCGAGCTGATCATCGAGCAGGAAGCCCTGATGGCGCAGGTACAATGGAACCAGCGCCACCGTGAAGAGCTGGTGCTGCAACTGATCAACGGCACCGAACTGAGTGAGTCCCAGCGCCTGTCCATCGCCCAGAAACTGGCACTGGATCTGGATCAGCCCCGCGTCGCCGCCATCGTCAAAGTGCTGCCCGCAGAAGGTGCCAGCCTATCGCTGGAACACCTGCAACGGATGGTTCACCTGCTGGAGCACCCGGAACGGGATAACCTGGTCGGCATCGTCTCCGTTTCCCATAATGAAATCGTGGTACTGAAACCCATCACCCTGACCTCTGATGGCTGGTCGAAAGCCCGGACTCAGAAACGGCTCGACAAGCTGATGCGTCAGGTTGCCAGAGAACGCCAGTTTTCCATACGGATTGCCATTGGTGACTATTTTCCGGGTCTGCAGGGATTATCCCGCTCGTACCAGACCGCCAAAGCGACCCTCGAAGCCACGCTCGATGCTACTCCGGCAGCGGCCTTGGATACCACCCGAGTTGTGTTCTATCAGGATCATATCCTGCAAGTCCTGCTTAGCGGCCTGAAACAGGACAGCTGGCGTCATGAACAACTGATGCAGCCAATACAGGCACTGCGCAGTCAGGATCCGCGGGGTGTCCTGATGCGAACCCTGCAGGCATTTTTTGCTCAGAATTGTGATTTGGCGCAAATCTGCCAAACCCTTCATATTCATCGTAACACCCTACGTTATCGCCTGGAGCGGATAGAACAGATAACTCAATTAAAAATCAACAATATAAATGACAAGACCCGGCTATACCTGGCGGTGACCTGTCTCCCCGAAAAACTCTGATTTTGTGCATCTGCACAAATCAACCTTTCTCTCGGCAGGCTTTTTTGTCATCTCGCCTAAAGCCAAACCTGCCGCCCCGCAGTACATTCCTGCCTGCTGATAATTTCTTTTTATAATTTTACGTGGAACAAAACATGGCAGAAGTCTCTACCCTCGGGGCATTAGCGGCACTGGTCGTCGCGATATTCCTGATATTAAGAAAAGTCCCGCCCGCTTACGGCATGATCATAGGTGCACTGGTCGGCGGGGTGATTGGTGGTGTTTCGCTGAGCGACACCGTCGGCCTGATGATTGGCGGTGCCCAGGGCATTGTGACCGCCGTCCTGCGTATTCTCGCGGCCGGGGTGCTGGCCGGGGTGCTGATTGAATCCGGTGCGGCAACCTCAATTGCCGAAACCATCGTGAAAAAAGTGGGGGAAACCCGTGCCCTGCTGGCGCTGGCAGTGGCAACCATGATCCTGACCGCCGTGGGGGTGTTTGTGGATGTGGCGGTGATCACCGTGGCACCGATTGCCCTGGCAATTGCCCGCCGGGCCGATCTGTCCAAGATGGCGATCCTGCTGGCCATGGTCGGTGGCGGCAAAGCCGGTAACGTGATGTCGCCGAACCCGAATGCAATTGCCGCGGCCGATGCCTTCAACGTGCCGCTGACATCCGTGATGGCTGCCGGGGTGATTCCCGGTCTGTGCGGCATGGCAGTCGCCTACCTGATCGCCAAAAAACTGGTGAACCGCGGCAGTAAAGTACAAGAGCACGAAGTGGTTGCCGTTGATCACAGCCGTCTTCCAGGCTTTGGTGCCGCCATCGTGGCTCCGTTGGTCGCCATTGCCCTGCTGGCGCTGCGTCCGCTGGCCGGGATTCAGGTCGATCCGCTGATTGCCCTGCCGCTGGGTGGCCTGATGGGCGCTCTGGCCATGGGCCGTTTTCGCGATACCAACCATTTTGCCGTCTCCGGCCTGACGCGCATGGCGCCGGTCGCCGTGATGCTGCTCGGTACCGGAACCCTGGCAGGGATCATCGCTAACTCCGGGCTGAAAGGAGGTCTGATTGATGTCTTGACGGCTTCCGGTCTGCCGTCGTACCTGCTGGCGCCAATCTCGGGTGCCCTGATGTCACTGGCCACCGCCTCCACGACCGCTGGTACCGCGGTCGCAGCTGGCGTGTTCAGCCATACCATCCTGGAGCTGGGTGTGCCTGCTCTGGCTGGCGCAGCCATGATCCACGCCGGTGCCACGGTGATGGATCACATGCCGCATGGCAGCTTCTTCCACGCCACCGGCGGCGCGCTGCACATGGACATTAAAGAACGACTGAAGCTGATCCCTTACGAATCTGCGGTAGGTCTGATCATTGCTTTTGTGTCGACCCTGATTTTCGGTGTCTTCGGTTTCTTCGTGTAAGGATAAATGTATGAAAATTGTGATTGCCCCTGATTCTTATAAAGAAAGCATGACCGCGATGGAAGTCGCTGATGCCATTGAAGCAGGATTCAAGGACATCTGGCCTGATGCACAGTACCTGAAGCTGCCGATGGCCGATGGTGGCGAAGGGACGGTTCAGTCACTGGTCGACGCGACCCAGGGCACCATCGTCGAGCACACGGTCACCGGACCGTTAGGCGAACCGGTTTCAGCGTTTTATGGCCTGCTGGGCGATGGCCGAACCGCGGTGATTGAAATGGCGGCGGCATCCGGCCTGCACCTGGTCGCGCCGGATCAGCGCAATCCCCTGCTGACCACGACCTACGGCACCGGTGAACTGATCACCGCGGCGCTGGATCGCGGCGTCGAGCACATCATTATCGGGATTGGCGGCAGTGCCACCAATGATGGCGGGATTGGGATGGCCCAGGCACTCGGCTTTCAGCTGCTGGATGCCGACAACCGCAGCCTGGGGTTCGGCGGTGGCGAACTGGCAACCCTGAACCGAATCGATACCCAAAAAGTCGACCCGCGTCTGGCACAAGTGAAACTGGAAGTGGCCTGCGATGTCGATAACCCGCTGTGCGGGCTCAAAGGCGCCTCAGCCGTGTTTGGTCCGCAGAAAGGGGCTACACCAGAGATGGTGGCACAGCTGGATGCCAATCTGGCGCACTATGCCGCAGTCATCCATTCACAACTTGGACGTGACGTGAAAAATATCCCGGGAGCCGGTGCCGCCGGAGGACTGGGCGCGGCGCTGATGGGTCTGCTGAATGCCAGCCTGCGTCCGGGGATTGAGATCGTCACTGAAGCAGCCGGACTGGAAGCCGCAGTGCAAGATGCAGATCTGGTGATCACCGGTGAAGGGCGTATCGACAGCCAGACCATTCACGGTAAAACCCCGATGGGGGTTGCCCGGATCGCCAAGCAGTATCAGCTGCCGGTTATCGGGATTGCCGGTTGCGTCGCACCGGACTGCCATGTGGTCCACCAGCACGGTATTGATGCAGTGTTTAGTGTGGTACCGCGAGCGATGCCTTTATCTGAAGCCCTGCAGGAAGCCGCGTTCAACGTACGTCAGACGGCGCGCAATGTCGCGGCATCACTTGCTCTGGCCCGCCAGTTTTCGGCCTGAGTCCAGAGGTGCCTGACTCCGACAGGATTCAGGTGCAGCAATCAGCCATAAAAAACGCCTCCGTCTGGAGGCGTTTTGCTAATGATGATTCAAAGCAGTGCTTATGCCGGCTCTTGGAAAATAACCGTGTCCGCTTTTTTGGTGTACTGCTCCATCAGGTGGAAGTTCAGGTAGCGATACGTATCGGCTGCCGTGGCATCGATCTGTTTCGCGTATTCCATGTACTCCTCAACCGTAGGAATGCGGCCCAGAATAGCGCCAACCGCAGACAGCTCAGCCGAAGCCAGGAAGACATTCGCGCCCGTACCCAGACGGTTCGGGAAGTTACGGGTAGAAGTCGACATAACCGTTGCTTTGTCAGCCACGCGAGCCTGGTTACCCATACACAGTGAACATCCCGGAGTTTCAATACGAACCCCGGCACGACCGAAGATGCCGTAGTAGCCTTCTTCAGTCAGCTGATCGCGGTCCATCTTCGTTGGCGGAGCCACCCACAGACGGGTTTCCAGCTGGCCTTTGAATTTATCCAGCAGTTTACCGGCCGCACGGAAGTGACCGATGTTAGTCATACAAGAACCGATGAAGACTTCATCAATTTCTGTACCTTGTACATCAGACAGCAGACGCGCGTCATCCGGATCGTTAGGTGCACACAGAATTGGCTCGTTGATTTCCGCCAAATCGATTTCGATCACGTGAGCATATTCTGCATCGTTGTCCGCTCTCATCAGCTCTGGATTTTCCAGCCACGCTTCCATCGCCTTGATACGACGCTCGATGGTACGTACATCGCCGTAGCCTTCAGAAATCATCCACTTCAGCATGGTGATGTTTGACTTCAGGTACTGGGCAATTGAATCTTCAGACAGCTTCACAGTACAGCCCGCAGCACTACGCTCTGCAGAGGCATCAGACAGCTCGAACGCCTGCTCAACGGTCAGGTGTTCAACACCTTCGATTTCCAGGATACGACCAGAGAATTCGTTGATCTTGCCAGATTTCTCAACCGTCAGCAGACCCTGCTGAATCGCGTAGTAAGGAATCGCATGTACCAGGTCACGCAGGGTGATGCCCGGCTTCATTTCGCCCTTGAAACGCACCAGGATAGATTCCGGCATATCCAGTGGCATAACGCCAGTCGCTGCCGCGAACGCCACCAGACCAGAACCGGCCGGGAACGAAATACCCAGCGGGAAGCGGGTGTGCGAGTCACCGCCCGTACCGACGGTATCTGGCAGCAGCATACGGTTCAGCCATGAGTGGATCACGCCGTCACCCGGACGCAGTGAGACACCGGCACGGTTCATGATGAAATCAGGCAGGGTGTGGTGCGTGTTCACGTCAACCGGCTTCGGATACGCCGACGTGTGACAGAATGATTGCATCACCAGATCAGCCGAGAAACCAAGGCACGCCAGGTCTTTCAGCTCATCGCGGGTCATTGGGCCCGTGGTATCCTGAGAACCAACGGTCGTCATCTTAGGCTCACAGTAAGTGCCAGGGCGGATACCTTCCACGCCACAGGCTTTACCAACCATTTTCTGAGCCAGGGTGTAACCTTTACCGCTGTCAGCAACACCCGCAGGACGGCGGAACACGTCAGATGTCGGCAGACCCAGCGCCTGACGCGCACGGTCAGTCAGACCACGACCGATGATCAGAGGAATACGGCCGCCGGCACGGACTTCGTCCAGCAGTACATCGGTTTTCAGCTTGAAGGTGGAAACCACTTCATCGCTGTCATGACGACGCACTTCGCCTTTATGTGGGTACACATCAATAACATCGCCCATGCTCAGCTTGGACACATCCAGCTCAACCGGTAATGCACCGGCATCTTCCATGGTGTTAAAGAAGATTGGAGCAATCTTGCCGCCCAGTACGAAACCACCGGCACGCTTGTTTGGTACATGCGGAATATCTTCACCCATGAACCACAGGACGGAGTTGGTCGCCGATTTACGTGATGAACCGGTACCCACAACATCACCAACATAAACCAGCTGGTGACCTTTTTCTTTCAGGGCTTCGATTTGTTTGATTGGGCCGACCGTTCCCGGCAGATCCGGTGTGATCCCTTCACGTTCGTTTTTCAGCATCGCCAGGGCGTGTAGCGGGATATCCGGACGCGACCAGGCATCAGGGGCTGGAGACAGGTCATCGGTGTTGGTTTCACCGGTTACTTTGAACACTGTCAGGGTGATTTTTTCAGCCAGTTCAGGCTTAGACAGGAACCATTCGGCATCCGCCCACGACTGGATCACCTGCTTCGCCGCTTCGTTACCGGCTTTGGCTTTCTCTTCCACATCGTAGAAAGAATCAAACATCAGCAGTGTGTGAGACAGAGCTTTAACGGCGATCGGAGCCAGCTCGGCATCGTCCAGCAGAGAAACCAGAGGCTCGATGTTGTAGCCACCTTGCATGGTGCCCAGCAACTCTGCCGCTTTTTCCTTGCTGACCAGCGGTGACTGGGCTTCCCCTTTCGCTACCGCGGCCAGGAAGCCGGCTTTCACGTATGCTGCTTCGTCAACCCCCGGCGGAATGCGGTTTTCAAGAAGATCCAGCAAGAACGCTTCTTCGCCTGCTGGCGGGTTTTTCAGTAGTTCAACCAGAGCGGCAACCTGCTCAGCATCCAGGGGCTTAGGCACCACTCCTTCAGCGGCACGTTCTTCGACGTGTTTACGGTAGGCTTCAAGCACGACATATTCCTCATTGTTGGTTCGGCCGCACTGACCGAACATCCTTGGAAGTGATTGATCTCTCGAACGCTACAATGAGGCGACGGGTGCTGTGCAGACCAGACAGTAGCTGCCTCAATTTTCGTCAAGGGAGACCAAAACCGTCCGCTCAGCATACCAGTTTTAACGTAAAATTAAAATCAGCCCGTTTTTTACAACATTCACAAATTTCGAATAAATATCGAGGGTATTCTCAAAATCCACCTACAATGCCCCGCCAAAAAAGACGTAGAAGGTCTTGTTATTTTGTTCGGTCTGCCCATATGCCAGGATCAACGGGCCAATCGGGGTGGTCATCCCGGTGAATGCACTGCCGGCAAAATACAGCGGCAGATCGCTGATACTCAGGCTGGTGTTGTTGTATACCCCGCCGTATTCCATGGAGCCGCCCAGATATATCGACGATTTAAACAACCCAAAGTCCTGATCCGTCAGGTGATAACGGTATATCCCGGCGGTGAAAAGCTTGTTGTTGCCCGTCAGGCTGTTCTTCGGAATACCGGACAGGTTTAAAAAACCGCCCAGCTCTTTGGGATCCAGACGCAATTCAAGATCCGAATCGACCCTGCCGTATTCCGCTTTCCCCATCAGGGTGTGGCGTCCGAACGTGTACGCCCCTTTCCAGGAAGCATCCAGATGAATCGAGGTACCATTATACTCAATGCCGAAGTTGCGGATGTTGTCGTCTGACGCCGCCAGTTCAATTTCCAGCAGATTCCCCGTTGACGGCAGCATCAGGTTATCCAGAGTATCCAGACTGTAATGCAGGTATCCCACCCTGTTCTCCCGCTTATCCCGGCCGGCATCAGGAAACCCGATGTACTCGGTTTCACCGGTAATGTACCGCATCCCCACCCGAAACTCCTGCCACAGTTGAGGCTGCCAGCCAAACGAGGCATCCAGAGTCACATCGGTATAAGTAGCAGGCAGGAAGTTATCAATAAATTCCAGCTCCGGCTCTTCGCCGAAAAACAGGCGCACGTTTTTATCCGCAATCTTGTACTCCGCCGAAAGCAGGCTGAACCAGTCCTGATTCTGATAGAACGGCAGGTAGAATTCGGTGGCAATACGCTTGTCAGAGCCGTATTCCAGCTCGGTCCGCCATTCAGCCCCCGCCCGGCTCAAGCCGGTCACATTAAATGCCGCCCCAATAGAGAAATCGGTATTACTTTCAAAATCATCCTCCAGCGCGAAGCGCAAATCGATGAAGTTAGGTCCCCAGCTTTTTTCCCGGACATTCAGAAAAATTGCATTGTGGCCGTCATCATTTTCGATGTGGTAATCGATACGCTCAAACCGATCCAGGGCATACAGGCTGCGAATACTCGACGATAGCTGTTCCGACGTAATCTGCGAGCCGGCTTCCAACTCAAGCCTGTCCAGCAACACATCGTCCGAATAAGCGCTGTTGTTAACCAGACGGATTTCTTCCACGCTGAGCTCGTCGAGATATTGCATGTGACGCCGGCGTTTCTGTTTATGATCGATATAGCGCTGATACCAGGTCGAACGCCCCAACGCGCTGAGTTTAGTTGACTGGGCTTTGGTCTCAATATAGCCGCGCTCAAACGCTAACGGCATTTGAGCAAAGTCGGCAGTCCGGATCCCTTTGATATTCGGCCGGATCAGTACATCCTTATCAGTCAGGGTCTCGATCTGCCGGTTGGCGTTATCACGTACCATGTAGTCGGTCAGCTGATCCATCACCGAAAAGTAGCTGTCCAGCTCATCCCGCTGGCGAAATTCATTACTGATATCCACCGCAATGATGATGTCAGCCCCCATCTCACGTACCACCTGAATCGGCAGGTTATTGGTAATACCGCCATCCACTAACAGCCGATCATTGAGTGCCATCGGCGGCAGTAGGCCCGGAATCGACATACTGGCCTGCATGGCGGCCGCCAGATCGCCGTGATCCAGCACGACTGGCACCAAATGCTCAATATCCGTCGCCACCGCACGGAACGGAATCGGCAGCTGATCAAAGCTGTCAAAGACCGGCAGGTTGCCGGACGTCGAGCGCAGGATCTCTCCCATGGTCTGGCCCTGTACAAACCCTTTCGGCGCTTTGATCTCCCACCAGTCAAAACCGATTTCACTGCTGATCTGGAATCGATCTTCCTGCTGCTTCTCCCTGACCCGCCGCTCGCTGCGCTCAACCCTGTCCTTGTAGCCTTTATCCCAGTTGACGGTGTTAAGCAGCGACTCGATTTCGTCGGCACTCATGCCGGTGGCATACAGTCCCCCCACGTAGGCGCCCATACTGGTCCCGGCAATGTAATCGACCGGGATCTGCATTTCTTCCAACGCTTTCAGCACACCGATATGGGCAGCCCCTTTGGCCCCCCCGCCCCCCAATACCAGACCGATCTTCGGCCTTTCCTGAGACGCCGCCAGGTTGGGGACCGCCGCCTGTACAGCCTGAGTTGCCAACAAACAGGTCGTCAGCAAACAGGTCACGAACATGCAAGTGGCCCACTTACACCCAGCGAGTGAACGGACTGGCGCAGCCAGCAATGAGCGTAAGAGAAACAGTGGTTGTAATCGCAGGGTTCGGGTCATTGGCGATGGATTCCATGCTTAACAGCAGGTTCAAAATAAGGGTCAATACAGTCAGTCGGTGATATGCAGCCTGCCAATCTGAGACGCTGTGACAGAATGTGCCTGCATAACACCGTTCTGCATAATATCAAAATCTCGTTTTCAGCAGATCGGAAGACATTCTCATCGTACCACTGTGTGACATGGTTCAAATTTTAGCCAGCACCGGCCCAGAGAGAGCCCAATGTGAAATACAGCTCGTTTTGGCTTGAAACCTTGTTTGCTTGAGACTTTGTTGACTTGAGACCTGGTTGGCTTAAAACCTTGAGACCACAATGCGTGCTATCGGTTTAACCGGAAGATCTCAGACATAAAAAAAGCGCCCCGAGGGGCGCTTTCAGCAATTCGTAGCGGAAGTGATTCCGAGACGACAATTATTTTTTCTTCTTCACTGCTTTCGGGTTAGGCAGGTCAGTGATCGAACCTTCGAACACTTCAGCAGCCAGACCAACAGATTCGTGCAGTGTTGGGTGAGCGTGGATAGTCAGCGCGATATCTTCGGCATCACAACCCATCTCGATCGCCAGACCGATTTCACCCAGCAGTTCACCACCGTTAGTACCAACGATTGCACCACCAATCACACGGTGAGTGTCTTTGTCGAAGATCATCTTCGTCATACCGTCAGCACAGTCAGAAGCGATTGCACGGCCAGAAGCTGCCCATGGGAACGTCGCTACTTCGTAGTTGATGCCCTGTGCTTTTGCTTCTTTCTCAGTCAGACCAACCCATGCCACTTCTGGCTCAGTGTATGCAATTGAAGGAATCACTTTAGGATCGAAGTAGTGCTTCTTACCAGAGATAACTTCAGCCGCTACGTGACCTTCATGCACACCTTTGTGAGCCAGCATTGGCTGACCTACGATGTCGCCGATAGCGTGGATGTGAGGAACGTTGGTACGCATTTGCTTATCAACGTTGATGAAGCCACGCTCGTCAACTTCGATACCCGCTTTCTCAGCGTCAATCAGCTTACCGTTTGGTACACGGCCGATTGCAACCAGAACCGCGTCGTAACGTACAGGCTCAGCAGGTGCTTTCTTGCCTTCCATTGACACGTAGATACCGTCTTCTTTCGCTTCAACCGCGGTCACTTTCGTTTCCAGCATCAGGTTGAATTTCTTCTGAATGCGCTTAGTGAAGACTTTAACGATATCTTTATCCGCTGCAGGGATAACTTGATCGAACATCTCAACAACGTCGATCTGAGAACCCAGTGCGTGGTAAACCGTACCCATTTCCAGGCCGATGATACCGCCGCCCATAACCAGCAGTTTTTCAGGAACTTCTTTCAGTTCCAGTGCGTCAGTTGAGTCCCAGATACGTGGGTCTTCGTGCGGGATGAATGGCAGCTCGATTGGACGAGAACCCGCAGCAACGATCGCGTTGTCGAAGTTAACGGTAGTTTGCTCACCGTCAGCACCTTCAACCAGAATAGAGTTAGGGCCAGTGAACTTACCGTAACCGTTAACAACGTTAACTTTACGCATCTTAGCCATACCGCCAAGACCGCCAGTCAGCTGGTTGATAACCTTTTCTTTCCAAACACGGATTTTGTTGATGTCGGTTTGAGGCTCACCGAATACTACGCCGTGGTCGGCCATCGCTTTAGCTTCTTCGATAACTTTCGCTACGTGAAGCAGAGCTTTAGATGGGATACAACCCACGTTCAGACATACACCACCCAGGGTGCTGTATTTTTCGATTAGTACCGTGTCCAGACCTAAGTCAGCGCAACGGAACGCCGCAGAGTAACCAGCAGGGCCTGAACCCAACACCACTACCTGGGCTTTAATTTCTTTACTCATCATGACCTCGTTGTAAGTCTTTTATCCCTTTCAGGCTATCGGGTATGTTCTTCTTTTTGTTTCAGCTGGCCAACGATTTTACAGAGGTGTTAACAAACTGAAAAGTAAATTCCCGGAGCCTGTGAGCTACACAACAGAATCCATGCCTGCTGTTGCAGGCATGGACGTTGCGATTGGATACCTTAAAGCACCAGACGGCGAATGTCAGACAGACAACCGTTCAGGTAAGTGATGAAGCGTGCACCTTCAGCACCATCGATCACACGGTGGTCGTATGACAGAGACAGTGGCAGCTGCAGGCGTGGAGTGAAGTCTTTACCATTCCACACAGGCTTCATTTCAGACTTAGATACACCCAGGATTGCTACTTCTGGCGCGTTTACGATTGGAGTAAACGCAGTACCACCCAGGCCACCCAGGCTAGAGATGGTGAAACAGCCGCCCTGCATGTCAGCAGCAGTCAGTTTGCCGGCACGTGCTTTCTTAGACACAACCATCAGCTCTTCAGACAGCTCGTAGATACCTTTCTTGTTCACGTCTTTGAAGACAGGAACAACTAGGCCGTTTGGCGTGTCTACTGCGATACCGATGTTCACGTATTTCTTCAGAATCAGGCTCTCACCGTCTTCAGACAGAGAAGAGTTGAACGACGGGAACGCTTCCAGTGCTTTAGCAGCCGCTTTCATGATGAACACAAGTGGAGTGATCTTCATGCCAGAGTCATTCTTCGCTTCGATAGCATTCTGCTCTTTACGGAATGCTTCCAGCTCAGTGATGTCTGCGTTATCCCACTGAGTCACGTGAGGGATCATTACCCAGTTACGTGCCAGGTTCGCACCAGAGATCTTCTTAATGCGAGACAGTGGTTTAACTTCAGTTTCACCGAACTTGCTGAAGTCAACTTTCGGCCAAGGCAGCAGACCCAGACCTGCACCGTCGCCTTT
The DNA here is from genome assembly GCF_028621875.1 of Photobacterium sp. GSS17. NCBI lineage: Bacteria > Pseudomonadati > Pseudomonadota > Gammaproteobacteria > Vibrionales > Vibrionaceae > Photobacterium > Photobacterium sp. GSS17. Next base: position 3,152,122 of record NZ_CP117517.1, read on the forward strand.
GCCAGATGCCGCAGCACCAGACTCAAGACGTTTCAGCGCGTCTTTCACGAAGTTCTGTACGTCTTCTTTCAGGATACGGTTCTTACGACCAGTACCTTTCACCTTCGCCAGGTTAACGCCGAATTCACGAGCCAGACGACGAACAACCGGAGAAGCGTGTGAATATTCGTTGTTCTCAACGAAATCACTCGCTGCCGGAGCCGCTACTTGCGCTGCCGCTGGCGCCGCTGCCGGAGCAGGTGCTGCTGCCGCCGGAGCTGCTGCAACTGGCGCAGGCGCTGCGCCCGCTACTTCGAAGACCATGATCAGAGAGCCGGTAGACACTTTGTCACCCGCTGCGATCTTGATTTCTTTTACTTTACCTGCGAATGGAGCAGGAACTTCCATAGAAGCTTTGTCGCCTTCCACTGTGATCAGAGATTGCTCTTCTTCCACCATGTCGCCAACTGCAACCATGATTTCAGTCACTTCTACTTCGTCGCCACCGATATCTGGAATGTTAACTTCTTTATCAGCTGCTGCCGCAGGCACTGCTGCTGGAGCTTCAACTGCTGCAGGAGCCGCTGCCGGAGCACCTGAACCTGCTACTTCGAAGACCATGATCAGAGAGCCAGTAGACACTTTGTCACCAGCCGCTACTTTGATGTCTTTCAGAACGCCAGCGAAAGGTGCTGGTACTTCCATAGACGCTTTGTCGCCTTCCACAGTGATCAGTGACTGCTCTTCTTCGATGCTGTCACCGATAGCAACCATGATTTCAGTCACTTCTACTTCGTCGCCACCGATATCCGGTACGTGAACTTCTTTCAGTTCAGAAGTAGCAGGAGCCGCTGCTGCTGGAGCAGATGCAGCTGCTGGAGCTGCCTCTGCCGCAGGAGCAGGTGCAGCCGCTGCTGCACCCTCGGCTTCGAAAATCATGATTAGAGAACCGGTAGAAACCTTGTCGCCTTCTGCAACTTTGATTTCTTTAACGATACCCGCCTGAGAAGCTGGCACTTCCATAGAAGCTTTATCGCCTTCTACAGTGATCAGAGACTGCTCTTCTTCAACCTTGTCGCCAACGCTTACAAGGATTTCAGTTACTTCAACCTCATCCGCACCGATGTCAGGTACATTAATTTCGATTGCCATTGTTTCTATGCCTCTTACGCGTATAGCGGGTTGATCTTGTCAGCGTCGATGTCGAATTTCTTGATTGCTTCAACAATCACAGATTTCTCAACATCACCACGCTTAGCCAGTTCAGTCAGTGCAGCAACAACTACGTAGCCAGCGTTAACTTCGAAGTGACGACGCAGGTTCGCACGGCTGTCAGAACGACCGAAACCGTCTGTACCCAGAACCTTGTAAGATTCAGCTGGGATGAATGCGCGAACTTGGTCAGCGTAGTTCTTCATGTAGTCAGTCGCAGCGATTGCAGGCTCAGTACCCATTACAGTTTGGATGTAAGGTACTTTCTGCTCTGCTTCTGGGTGCAGCATGTTGAAACGCTCTGCATCCTGGCCGTCACGAGTCAGTTCGTTGAACGAGGTTACTGAGTAAACGTCAGAAGCGATGCCGTATTCTTCGCTCAGGATCTGAGCAGCTTTACGGACTTCGTTCATGATCGTACCAGAGCTCATCAGCTGAACTTTAGACTTGTCGCCCGCGTAAGACTCAAGCTTGTAGATACCCTTACGGATGCCTTCTTCAGCGCCTTCTGGCATTGCTGGCATCTCGTAGTTCTCGTTCATCAGCGTCAGGTAGTAGAACACGTTCTCTTGTTCGCCGTACATGCGACGGATACCGTCTTGCATGATTACCGCAACTTCGTAAGCAAATGTTGGGTCGTAAGAGATACAGTTAGGAACCGTGCCCGCCATGATGTGCGAGTGACCGTCTTCGTGCTGCAGACCTTCACCGTTCAGCGTAGTACGACCGGCTGTTGCACCCAGTAGGAAACCACGTGCTTGCTGGTCGCCCGCCATCCACGCCATATCGCCAACACGCTGGAAGCCGAACATAGAGTAGTAGATGTAGAACGGAATCATTGGCAGGTCGTTTGTCGAGTATGAAGTTGCTGCTGCAACCCAAGATGACATCGCACCCAGTTCGTTGATACCTTCCTGCAGTACCTGACCCGCAGTGTCTTCTTTGTAGTAAGACACAACGCCACGGTCTTCAGGCGTGTACGTCTGGCCGTGTGGGTTGTAGATACCGATTTGACGGAACAGACCTTCCATACCGAAAGTACGCGCTTCGTCAGCAATGATAGGAACAATGTTCTTACCAATGTTCTTGTTCTTCAGCAGGATGTTCAGTGCACGAACGTAAGCCATAGTTGAAGAAATTTCACGCTTCTGCTCTTCCAGCAGAGGTTTGAATTCTTCCAGCTCAGGAACGATGAATTCTTGAGTGAAGTTAGGCAGACGTTGTGGCGTGTAGCCGTGCAGAGCCTGACGACGTGCGTGCAGGTATTCGTACTCTTTTGAACCTTCTTCAAGCTTCAGGTACGGCAGAGCTTTCACATCTTCGTCAGAGATCAGGTCTTGCAGACCCAGGCGATCACGCAGGTGCAGAACATGAGTCATGTCCATCTTCTTAACCTGGTGCGCAATGTTCTTACCTTCGGCAGCGTCACCCATGCCGTAACCTTTAACGGTCTTGGCCAGGATTACAGTTGGCTTGCCTTTGGTTTCTTTCGCATTCTGGTACGCAGCGAAGATCTTAGATGTTTCGTGACCACCACGCTTCAGCGCGAAGATCTCGTCATCAGTCATGTCTGCAACCAGAGCAGCAGTTTCTGGGTACTTACCGAAGAAGTGCTCACGAACGTAAGCGCCGTCTTTCGACTTGAACGTCTGGTAGTCACCGTCGATGGTTTCGTTCATCAGCTGCAGCAGTTTACCAGTGGTATCTTTCGCCAGCAGAGAATCCCAGTTGTTACCCCAGATAACTTTAACAACGTTCCAGCCAGCACCTTTGAACAGGCCTTCCAGCTCTTGGATGATCTTGCCGTTACCCATTACCGGGCCGTCCAGACGCTGCAGGTTACAGTTGATCAGGAAGCACAGGTTGTCCAGTTTCTCACGCGCAGCGAAAGAAATCGCACCACGTGATTCTGGCTCATCCATCTCACCATCACCCAGGAACGCGTACACGCGCTGCTCAGACGTATCTTTCATGCCACGGCCATCCAGGTACTTCAGGAAGCGAGCTTGGTAGATAGCAGAGATTGGACCCAGACCCATAGATACGGTCGGGAACTGCCAGAATTCAGGCATCAGTTTAGGGTGAGGGTATGAAGGAATACCTTTACCGTCGACTTCCTGACGGAAGTTGTCCAGTTGGTCTTCAGTCAGACGACCTTCAACGAAGGCACGTGCATAGATACCCGGAGAGATGTGGCCTTGGTAGTAAACCAGGTCACCGCCGTCCTTCGCATTTGGCGCACGGAAGAAGTGGTTGAAACCGGTCTCGTAGAACGCTGCCGCAGACTGGAATGATGCCATGTGGCCACCCAGGTCTAGGTCTTTCTTAGACGCGCGCAGTACGATCATTACTGCGTTCCAGCGGATAATAGCACGGATACGACGCTCAAGAGTCGTGTCACCAGGATATGCTGGTTCCTGTGCGGCAGGGATGGTGTTGATGTAGTTAGTAGTGATGCCAGTTGGCATATCTACGCCATCAAGACGCGCTTTTTCCATTACTTGCTCAAGCAGGTACTGGGCACGTTCTACACCTTCTTCACGAACGACTGATTCAAGAGCTTCAAGCCACTCTTGAGTTTCTAGTGCGTCCACGTCATTTTTCATGACTTCAGACATGCGATCTATCCTTTCGTTGATAATCTACAAAACTAACAATGTCGCGACTGTTCACTAGCGCCCCAGGCTTATATGAGGGGTACTAATCCAGCCCATCCTTGCGTTGTTGAATACGACGAAGAGAGCGTTCACGTCTGCTATCTTCACGCGATAAATCCAACAAGGTTTCCTCGATATAAGCCAGGTGTGCATGCGATGCTTCTCGGGCCTGCTCCGGCTCGCCAGAAACAATCGCTTGGACAATGTTGGCTCGATGATTTCGCACCTTTTCCACCACCTCAGGGCGACGGTTCAGGAGCTCAAAGTTTTGTAATACGTTTTGCTCTAGCAATGGGGCAAGGCTACGGATGATATGAAGCAGAACCACGTTGTGTGCGGACTCGGTGACCGCAATCAGGTACTGCATAACAGCGGCAGCTTCTGCCGGTAAATCACCTTGCTGCTGAGCGTCCTGTATCCGACCGTGGCAGTCGCGGATACGGGTAAAATCTTCTTCGGTGCCTCGCAGGGCTGCATAATACGCAGCCAGTCCTTCAAGGGCGTGGCGAGACTCCAGCAAGTCTAGCTGGGTTTCAGGATGGGCGGACAAGAGATCCAACAACGGCTCGGAAAAGCTCTGCCACAGTTTTTCCGTTACAAATGTGCCGCCGCCCTGGCGACGCGTCAGTAAATGTTTGGCTTCAAGACGCTGAATAGCTTCACGAACAGACGGGCGAGAAACATCGAATTGCTTAGCCAGCTCACGCTCAGGGGGGAGCTGCTGTCCCGGAGACAGAATGCCCTCGAGGATCAGATGCTCAAGCTCTTGCTCGATCGCATCAGACAGTTTGGGCTGGCGAATTCGTTTATAAGTCATTTTTTTATTATTTCTTCTGAGTACTTATCGCGCTTCTGGACAGTCTGTGTTCGGACAATTGGTATTACCAATTTAACGATAGCAGCAAAGTTTACAGAAATAATTGAAGATGTCCACCGACAACTTGATGGAAATCATAGAACGAAGGGGGATTTAACAAAAATTTCAAGATATGAAAACTTGTTAAAACAAGATGAAAAATAGTCGTCAACTGACTTGTGGGCAAGGAGCGGCAAGAAAAAAATCAATGGTCTGACCAATTTGATCGGTCACAATCTCGCCACTTCATATCCATTTCACGATTCAATGTCGGCTTGCAGCTTTTGTCGATAAGCCAACCAGTCAAACGCCAACCCCGGATCGGTTTTCCGTCCCGGAGCAATAAACTCATGCCCGGTGATGCGCTGGCTGTCCAATCGCGGATAGCGGTTTAATAAAACCCGTGTTAACTCGGCCAGAACGTCGTACTGAACCTGGGTATAAGGCAGATTGTCGGTTCCTTCCAACTCAATACCAATCGAGTAGTCATTGCACTTATCGCGTCCGGCAAACTGGGATACTCCGGCATGCCAGGCCCTGCTGTCGAAGGGAACGAACTGGATGATATCGCCGTTACGCCGAATTAAACAGTGGGCCGAAACACGAATGCCTGAAATTGCTTCAAAATAGGGATGATCTGTCGGATTTAACGTCCCTGTAAACAATTGCTCAATGTACGGACCATCAAACTGCCCCGGCGGCAAACTGATGTTGTGCACCACCAGCAGCGAAATATCTGCCGGATCCGGACGCGGATCATGAAAGGGAGAAGGAACATGCCGGACACCTTCCAGCCAGTGTTGTGCGTTAATCGTGAGCATCTGTGCGATCCCGGTTTACCATAATGTCGCAAGGGTAGCGTGAACTGCCGTCAGGTCAAGCACCTGGCTTATTCTTCTTTATATATAGATGAAGCATTTTTTTACTGCCCAAATTGGCTTAGCGACAAAGCGAACACCAGAACTCCGATCTCCCTCCTAGGATCTCCGGAAAAGCCAAGGTATGATCCTTATGTGACCGTCGGCCAGCCCAGACGGCCCCGAAAGCCGCCCAGAACCGTGCTTTCGCTTTGCCCAATATATGCTCACTTGTATGGACGTGTGATGACTCAAATGGAAAAGATGCACGACAGCGCGTCGCGCCTGAACTACCTCAAGCAACAGCTTCCGACCGAAATTACCCGCATGGTCGCCGATACCCTCAGAGAAGATCTCGGTGGCGAGGTTGATCCGAACCGCGACATCACCGCCAATCTGATCCCGGTCGATAGCCAGGGCGAAGCCACTATCATTACCCGTGAACACGGTATTTTCTGCGGCCAACTGTGGGCGGACGAGGTATTTAAACAACTGGGTGGCGAAGTGGACATTACCTGGCATGTCCAGGACGGCGATAAGGTAGAGCCAAATCAGACGCTTTGCACCCTGCGCGGACCATCGCGCATTCTGCTCACCGGTGAACGCAACGCCATGAATTTTATTCAGACGTTGTCTGGCTGTGCGACCACAGTGGCAGCGTATGCCAAGCAACTTGAAGGCACCGGATGCCGCCTGTTGGATACCCGCAAGACCATTCCGGGCCTGCGCAGCGCCCTGAAATACGCCGTGACCTGCGGCGGCGGCTTTAACCACCGTATCGGGGTGTTTGATGCCTACCTGATCAAAGAAAACCACATCATCGCCTGTGGCGGGATTCGTCAGGCGATAGAAACCGCCAAGCAGTTGGCTCCCGGTAAACCGGTTGAAGTGGAAACCGAAAGCCTGGATGAACTGCAACAAGCCATTGATGCCGGTGCAGACATCATCATGCTCGACAATTTTACCACTGACATGATGCGTGACGCTGTCAAGCTCAACGCCGGCCGTGCGGCACTGGAAAACTCCGGCAATATCACGCTCGACACCATCCGGGAATATGCTGAAACCGGCGTGGACTATATCTCGGTCGGCGCACTGACCAAGCACCTGAAGGCACTGGACTTGTCAATGCGTTTCAAATAATACAGCGTAACTCTTCATAATCTGTTCATACAAAAAGGCAGTATCCGCTGCCTTTTTTGCTTTACCTGTGTGAATAACTTGTTTGAGCAGCTTGTTCAGATAAGCAGCCCGTGACCATATCCACACCAATACACCCTTTCCCTGCGCTTTTGTGCACCCTCTATTCCACATACCATTTTCTCACCTCTCCCACCCGGTTTTACCTTGTTGACCAGGCAAAGCCCAAGTCCTGTATTTCCGGATAAAAATGCCGCTGAGCCGATCCCCTATCCCTCACTGACAAAATCCCCAATGACATTACGTCTACTCACTCGCAAAGCCACTGAAAACCATGCAAGTCTCCTGAATTTTTTTTCGACTGGGCCGAGCAATCATTTGTAGCCAATTCAGCACGTTGCGCAATCGGCATATCCTCGCTCCACCAATTATTTGGGCTTATTTGCATCTCTTTATTTTGAAAGGAAACAGAAATGAAAAAACAAAACGGCTTTACGCTGATTGAACTGATGATTGTGGTGGCGATTATCGGGATTATCTCAGCCTTCGCGATCCCGGCTTACTCTGACTATACCCAGCGTACCCGTGTTGCTGGAGCTGTAGCTGGTGTAACAGGTTTTAAAACAGCTGTTGCGTTATGTGCTCAAGATCTAGGCACCCTGACCGGCTGTAATGGTTCAAGTAACGATATTCCTGCTGATGTAGGCGCAGGTAACGACGGTGCAACAATTGCTTTTGTCGATGGCGTTGCAACTGCCGATGGCGTGATTACGGTTACTTCAACAGGAAATGATGGCGCTGGTACCAACTTAGTAGTCACCTTAACTCCTACTATTGCCAATGGTGTTGTCGATTGGAACTTAGCAGGTACTGGCTGTACAGCCGCTGGCCGTAGTATTGACTGTTCAGGTAACTAATGCACACCAACCTAGCCTCCATCCTTCATCAGGCAGACCTGCTCAGTCTGGTGGAGCAACAACAAGTGGTGGATCAGGTTCAGTCAGAGGGCATTTCGGTGCCCTCTGCACTGTTACAACTGGGCATCATCGGCAGCGCCGAACTGGCCCGGCAACTGGAACAGCTGTTCGCCCTGCCTTTGGTTGATGTCCATCAGTACGATTACACGGAATGTTGCAAAAGCCTAAACCTACGGGATCTGGTGTTACGCCACAAAGTGCTGCCGCTGTACAACACGGACATCAGTATTTTTATTGGCCTGAGCGATCCAACCCGCATTGATGTGCTGGATGAGTTCCGCTTTGCCACCGGCAAAAACATTGAGCCGCTATTGCTGGATCATAAGCAGCTGGAAGCGGCGATCCGCCGGGTATACGGCAGTGACATTAAAGGGGCTGGCTCCAACAAAACACAGCGCAGTGTCAGTGATGCGGATCTGATGGAGCTGGTGGATCTGACCGACACTGAACTGGCTGACAACGCCACAGATCTCACCAGTGATAACGCCCCGGTAACCCGCTATATCAACCAGGTGCTGCTGGACGCCCTGCGTAAAAGCGCTTCCGATATCCATTTTGAACCCTATGAAGAGAGCTATCGGATCCGTTTTCGCTGCGACGGGATTTTGCATCTGCACGCCTCCCCACCGGCCAATTTGTCCCGTCGCTTATCCACCCGGCTGAAGGTCATGTCCAGGCTCAATATTGCCGAGCGGCGCCAGCCTCAGGATGGCCGGATCAAGCTCAAATTGTCCGAAAATGTGGCCGTGGATTTGCGGGTTTCCACACTGCCGACCCTGTGGGGTGAAAAGGTGGTGCTGCGGATTCTTGACAGCTCCAGTGCCAATCTGGATATCGATATTTTGGGTTATACCGAGCCCCAAAAAGCCGCATACATGAGTGCCCTTCAGCGCCCTCAGGGCATGATTCTGATGACCGGACCGACGGGCAGTGGCAAAACTGTCTCCCTGTATACCGGCCTCAAGATCCTGAACACCGAGGAACGCAATATCTCCACCGCCGAAGACCCGGTGGAAATTAACCTGCCGGGCATAAATCAGGTACAGATTCGCCCAACCGTCGGGCTTGGGTTTGCCGAAGCACTGCGCTCATTCTTGCGCCAAGATCCGGATGTCGTCATGGTCGGGGAAATCAGGGATCTGGAAACCGGCTCTATTGCCGTGAAAGCAGCTCAGACTGGCCACCTGGTGTTGTCGACACTGCACACCAACTCGGCGGCAGAAACCATTACCCGCCTGACCAATATGGGGATCGAGAACTTCAACCTGGCATCGTCATTGAGCCTGATCATTGCTCAGCGGCTGGCCCGCCGCCTTTGCGGACATTGCAAGCAGCCTGATGACCCGGATCGTTTTATCAGAGATACCCTCGCGATTCCCGACAATGCCACCATTTTCAAAGCCAGCCCAACAGGGTGTGATGAGTGTAACAAAGGCTATCTGGGACGGGTCGGTATCTACGAGGTCATGCCCTTTTCACGAGAGCTCGCCGAAGCCTTAATGGCAGGAGCCAATACACTGGAGCTGGAAGACATTGCCTGTCGGCAAGGCATGAGAACCCTGCAACAGTCAGGTATCGAGAAGCTATGCGAAGGCATCACCAGTTTAAAAGAGTTACAACGCGTACTGCACTTTAGTTAAGACCACCGGGCCTGATTGCGTCAGACCGATTGAACCATCTGAGGGACCTTACCATGGCGCAAGCCGGAAAAATCCGTTACTACCACTGGCGGGGAGTTAACCCGTCAGGCAAAAAGCTCTCCGGGGTGATCCTTGGTTTCCAGGATCAGGAAGTCAGGGCCAAGCTCACAGAGCAGATGATCCAGGTAAAAAAAATTCGCCATCGTAACCCGTCTACGTTCAGTAAACTAAAAAATCAGCTGAAGCCAACCGATGTTACGACCATTACCCGTCAACTGGCGACCATGATCAACGCCGGCGTTCCCGTCGTTCAGGCGCTCAAGCTCATGGCCGACAGCCATCACAAAGCAGAAGCACGCGCCACACTGACCCAGGTATCCGTCCAGGTCGAGTCTGGCTCCTCTCTCGCCCGGGCGATGCGAAACAGCTCCCCACTGTTTGATACCTTCTATTGCGACCTTGTCAGCACCGGCGAACAAACCGGCCATTTGGGCCAGGTATTTGACCGGATCGCGACCTATCGGGAAAAAAATGAAGCCATGCGTAAAAAAGTCATCAAAGCCATGATCTATCCATCCATCGTCACGCTGACAGCCGTCGGCGTAACGGTCATGATGCTGCTGTTTGTCATTCCGCAGTTCGCTGGTATTTTCAATAGCTTTGGTGCAGAGTTGCCGTGGTTTACCCGTCAGGTCATTGCGGCTTCTGACTGGTTGGTTGATTCCGGGAAATACCTGGCCATCCTGATGTTGCTGGGATTTATCACGTTACGTTACAGCTACCAGCGTTCTGCCCCTTTGCGCTATCGCTGGCACCGCTCTATGCTCAAGATTCCGGTGATTGGCGAGGTATTACTGAAAGCCACAGTCGCAAGGTTTGCCCGCACCCTCGCAACCACTTTCAGTGCAGGTATCCCATTGCTCAGCGGGTTACAGTCCGCGGCAAAAACTGCCGGTAACCTGTATATCGAAAAAGCCGCGATGGAGGCCCACAGCAGCACAGCTTCAGGCATGCCTTTGCATATTGCGTTACGCCAGAGCGATGTATTTCCTGAACTCATGCTGCAAATGACGATGATTGGCGAGGAGTCCGGCTCTCTGGACGATATGCTCAATAAAATGGCGATGTTTTATGAAGATGATGTCGATAATACCGTCGACAACTTGGGAAAAATTCTTGAGCCCCTGATCATTATTTTCCTGGGAACGGTTGTTGGCGGATTACTCGTAGCCATGTATATGCCGATATTCAAACTGATGAGTGTGATTGGGTAGTTGTGGATTGGGCAGCTGTGGATTGAGTACCTGTGGGCTTGTTATACACAACTGAAAGGGAGAGGGAAAGCCATGGCCAAATCAGCTTTCCCTGCTTTCTGCCACAAGCTGTTGCTTCTGCCTCATTACCTTTGCCCCATTTGCCTTTGCTTAGCTTTTATTGACATCACTTTGCGCTGTACGGGTCTGGCGTTTCGCGGCACGCGAGCACCATTGTGACTCACTCCTCCAGCGACCGCTATGATCCGAACTGCGAATCCCCTACAATAATCCCATTGACTGATATGAGAATGTTTTCATGGAACTGCTGATCCTCTATCCTTGGCTTTTTCCTGTTTTTGCGGCTGTTTTTGGACTGCTTGTCGGCAGTTTCCTGAATGTCGTCATTTATCGCCTACCTATCATGATGGAGCGGCAGTGGAAAGCCGACTGCGCCGAGTGTTTTCCGGAATTTGGTTCTATTCAAGAAACCGGCCCATTCAACCTCAGCATTCCCCGCTCGCGCTGTCCACATTGCCAGCATCCCATCAGCATGTGGGAAAATATCCCGGTTGTCAGCTGGCTGCTGCTCAAGGGGCGCTGCAAGAATTGCCAGGCAAAAATCAGCATCCGTTACCCGCTGGTCGAGCTGTTTACTGCCGCCATTGCTACGACAGTGGCGCTGACGCTACCGCACTCTGAATGGGCGCTTGCCGTTATCTTTTTCAGCTTTGCATTGATTGCCCTGACGTTTATCGACATTGACAAAATGCTGCTACCGGATCAAATTACGCTGCCGTTGATGTGGGCTGGCTTGCTGATGGCGCTGCTTGGCTTTTCGCCAGTCAGCCTGACCGATGCCGTCATCGGTGCCATGGCGGGCTACCTGTCGCTGTGGAGCCTGTACTGGACGTTTAAGCTGCTGACCGGCAAAGAAGGAATGGGCTACGGGGATTTTAAACTTCTCGCCGCACTGGGAGCCTGGCTTGGCTGGCAACTGCTGCCTTTTGTCGTACTGCTTTCTTCTTTGGTTGGGGCAATCTGCGGCATCATTCTGATGCGGGTGCAGCGTTCCGACAGCCAAACACCGTTTTCATTTGGCCCCTATCTGGCGATTGCAGGCTGGATAGCCATCTTGTGGGGTGAGCCACTGCTCAACTGGTACCTGACTTCATATCTGGGAATGTAATGCTATGACCATGGTGATTGGCCTGACTGGCGGCATCGGCAGCGGTAAAACAACCGTTGCCAATCTGTTTGCCGCCTACCATATTGATATTATTGATGCTGATGTTATTGCCCGGGAAGTCGTGGAACCGGGAACGCCCGGCCTTCAGGCTATCGCTGACAAACTGGGATCTGACATCTTACTGACAGATGGTTCTCTCAACCGCAGTAAGCTGCGAGAGGCCATCTTCAATGACCACTCACTCAAACAATGGCTCAACGATCTGCTGCACCCGATGATTCGGGAAAAGATGAAAGCCGACATTGAAAAGACGACATCCGCCTACTGCTTGTTGGTCATCCCCCTGATGGTGGAAAATAACCTGCAAACCATGACAGATCGTCTGTTGGTGGTGGATGTGGATGAATCGGTACAGGTCCAACGTACACAGCAACGCGACAATGTTGCAGCAGAGCAGGTCCGTAAAATCCTGGCTTCACAGGCAACCCGGGAGCAGCGTCTGGCCGCTGCCGATGATGTGATTTCCAATAACGGTGACGCAGAGAGCCTGCAACAAAAAGTGGCGGAACTGCACGCCTATTACCTGACATTAAGCCAGTCTCCGGCGGCATCAAATTAACCGAACATTTTTGGGTAAGTCGATATGCAAATGATTCGCTATGAACACCCTCTCAGCGAGAAAGTCCGGATCTACCTGCGGCTGGAATACCTGATCCGCCAAATGACGCATGCCAGCCAGCTTACTGACCCCTGGCAACATCAGATCTTTTTTCGTGCCCTGTTTGATATGCTGGAAATCCTGGATCAAATACAGCTGAAATCAGAGCTGGCCAAAGATCTAGAAAAACAACGCGGTAAACTCAAGCAGTGGCTGAACATTGACGGAGTGGACCAAAACGCACTGCTGGAGCTGCTGGATAAGCTGGATCTTGCTCACCATCAACTGCTGACAGCCACCCGGCTGGGGCAGGAGCTGCGTGAAGATCGCTTCTTGAGCAGTATTAAACAGCGCCTGTCAATTCCCGGCGGGAGCTGCAGCTTTGACTTGCCGACACTGCATCACTGGCTGCACCTGCCGCTGGCGCACAAACAAAGCAATATGCAAAACTGGCTCAATCACATCAGCGAACTGAGCGTGGCGCTGCACTTGTGGCTAAAGCTGATCAGGGAGTCAGGGCAATTCCGCCCGCAGGTCGCTCGGGGCGGCTTCTTCCAGCATGACGCCGAAGCGGCTAACATGCTGAGGATTGATATTTGCTCAAGCCATGGGGTATACCCTATGATATCGGGCCATCGCAGCCGCTTTGCTGTTCGCTTCCTACCTTTTGAGGAAGGAACCGGCATCGCGGAATTGCTCGAGTTTAAACTGGCGATATGCTGAGGTTCACCATGACACAAGCCAAATCCACCCAATCTGATCTCACCGTGGTCAAGTGCCCGACTTGTCGCACCGACGTGGTATGGGGAGAGCAAAGCCCATTCCGACCTTTTTGCTCCAAGCGCTGCCAACTGATTGATTTGGGTGAGTGGGCGGACGAGGAAAAATCCATTCCCGGCGCTCCGGACATGTCCGATTCTGATGGCTGGTCAGAAGACATGGGATACTGACAGCATAAGGCCCGGCATCTCGCCGGGCCTTATCGTATCTCAATCCACAGAACACCGAGCATAGGCTCTGTCATACGCTTATAACCAGCAGCACTACAGACCCATCAGTTTGTCCAGAACCACCTCATTGGCTTCCGGAAAGGTATAGTCACGCAAGTTTGAGAGAGCGACCCATTCCCCGGGCTGACCTTCTTTACCAAAGGCTTCCCCTTCAAACGCAGTCACCAGAAAGAAATCAAATTTCAACGCCTTTTCCGGATAGTCATGCTCAAGAGCCATGAAATGCTCCAGGGCCGTCGCTTCAATGCCGACTTCTTCATGCAATTCACGAATCACCGCCTGCTCTGCCGTTTCGCCCTGCTCGACTTTGCCGCCGGCAAACTCCCAGAAGCCGCCTTTGTGCGCCTTGGCCGGACGTCGGGTTATAAAGACCGAATCTTTACTGTCATTTAGAATGATCCCCGCAGAGATCCACACGCGTTTTTTATCCACTCTTCACCCTATCATCAAACGGTAATGCTGCGTCTCTGTGTTATCTTGCCTCATTGTGCGCATAAACAAAAGGCCGCGTTGGCGGCCTTTTATTCTATAACACGGTCAGTTGTTAGCTGATTTTACCGTGACACTGTTTGTATTTCTTACCTGAACCGCAAGGACAAGGTTCATTACGACCTACCTTACGCTCAGCACGGTGTGGAACACCATCTTCATGGCTCTCGTCCGCCACCTGGTTTTCGGCTTCCTGATGCTGGAACTGCTGACGGCGGGCCAGTTCTTCGGCCTGACGACGACGCTCCGCTTCCATTCGCTCGACTTCTTCTTGCTGCTGGACGCGAACCTTACTCAGGATGGCAATCACATCAGACTTCAGGCTTTCCAGCATGCCCTCAAACAGCTCAAACGATTCACGCTTATATTCCTGTTTCGGGTTTTTCTGTGCATAACCACGAAGGTGGATACCCTGACGCAGGTGATCCATGGCAGCCAGGTGCTCTTTCCACAGCATGTCCAGATTTTGTAGCATGACCGTCTTCTCGAAGTTACGCAGCACAGGCGCGCCAACCACTTCTTCTTTGTGACGGTAAACTTCCACCGCTTTCTCGACAATACGTTCACGCAGCGCTTCTTCGTACAGCTTCTCTTCGCTGTCCAGCCACTCCTGAATCGGCAGTTCAAGATCGAAATCGTTCTTCAGGCGCTCTTCCAGGCCCGCAATATTCCACATTTCTTCCAGAGACTGAGGCGGGATAAACTCGTCAATCACAGCCTGCAGCACATCCTCACGGTTCTGCTCGATCATATCGCTGATGTCTTCGGCATTCATCAGCTCGTCACGCAGTTCGTAAACGACTTTACGCTGATCATTAGCCACATCATCGAATTCCAGCAGCTGTTTACGGATGTCGAAGTTACGGCTTTCTACTTTACGCTGGGCGTTTTCGATCGCCTTCGTCACCCATGGGTGCTCAATGGCCTCGCCTTCTTCCATGCCCAGTTTCTTCATCATCCCGGAAACACGCTCAGACGCGAAGATACGCATCAGGCCATCTTCCATCGACAGGTAGAAACGCGAGGAACCCGGGTCACCCTGACGACCTGAACGGCCGCGCAGCTGGTTATCAATACGACGGGATTCGTGACGCTCTGTACCAATAATGTGCAGGCCACCGGCTGCCAGTACCGCATCGTGGGCTTCTTTCCACTGGGCCTTCACGCCGGCAATTTGTTCTTCTGTCGGGTTATCCAGCTTCGCCACTTCGCTCTGCCAGGAGCCGCCCAGCACGATATCCGTACCACGGCCCGCCATGTTGGTAGCAATTGTCACCGCACCGGCTTTACCCGCCTGCGCCACAATTTCAGCTTCCATTTCATGGAATTTCGCATTCAGAACCTGATGCTTAATCCCTTCTTTTTTCAGGGCGTTTGACAGCATTTCTGATTTTTCAATCGAGACGGTACCCACCAGCACCGGCTGACCTTTGCTGACGCGCGCTTTGATGTCTTCACTGATCGCCGCGAACTTTTCACGTTCTGTCATGTAAACCAAATCACCCATGTCATCACGAACCATCGGCTTGTTGGTTGGGATAACCACGGTTTCCAGACCGTAGATTGTCTGGAATTCAAAGGCTTCAGTATCCGCAGTACCTGTCATACCTGACAGCTTCTCATACAGGCGGAAGTAGTTCTGGAAAGTGATAGAAGCCAGAGTCTGGTTTTCATTTTGAATTTTCACACCCTCTTTGGCTTCAACAGCCTGGTGCAAGCCTTCAGACCAGCGACGGCCCGGCATCGTACGGCCTGTGTGCTCATCAACGATGATCACTTCGCCGTCTTTCACGATGTAGTCGACGTCACGCTCAAACAGCACATGGGCACGCAATGCGGCATTCACATGGTGAAGCAGGCTGATGTTGGCTGGCGAGTACAATGTATCGTCCTCGTCCATCATACCGTTTTGTTTAAGCAGCTCTTCCACAAATTCCTGACCGTTCTCCGTCAGGTAAGTCTGCTTGGATTTTTCATCAACCGTATAGTGGCCTTCGCCACGGTATTCTTCGCTATCTTCTTTGTCCTGCTTCACCAACTGAGGAATCAGAGCATTGATCTTAATGTACAGCTCAGAGCTGTCTTCAGCCGGACCAGAAATAATCAGCGGGGTACGGGCTTCATCGATCAGGATGGAGTCGACTTCATCGACAACCGCAAAGAAACGCTCACGCTGTACACGGTCTTCCGGGCGGAAAGCCATGTTGTCACGCAGGTAGTCAAAACCGAATTCGTTGTTGGTACCATACAGTACGTCTGCCGCGTACGCTTCTTTCTTCGCATGCGGAGGCATATTCGGGATGTTCACCCCAACGGTCATCCCCAGGAATTCAAACAGTGGTCGGTTGGTTTCGGCGTCACGGGCAGCCAGGTAGTCGTTCACCGTAACGATATGCACACCTTTACCGGTCAGTGCATTCAGGTAAGCCGGCAACGTCGCCGTCAGCGTTTTACCTTCACCCGTACGCATTTCTGCGATCTGGCAGTTATTCAGTACCATACCGCCAATCAGCTGAACATCGAAATGGCGCATGCCAAACACACGCTTCGACGCTTCACGAACCGTGGCAAACGCTTCTGGCAACAGCTGATCCAGGTTTTCGCCCTGATCCAAACGCTCACGGAACTCAACCGTTTTGGCTTTCAGTTCTTCGTCTTGTAAGCTTTCAAATTGCGGTTCAAGCTTGTTAATTTGGTCAACGATTTTGCGCATACGACGCAGTGTGCGGTCGTTACGGCTACCGATAACTTTAGTCAGTAGTTTTGATAACATGGCGTTGCCGTTTTCTCTTTGTTATGTCAGCCAGTAGGTCGGGCTGATGACTCAATCTGAATATTTCACCGGGATACTACCAGACGGAATCGAGGTCATGGCCTGAACGTCTTCGTCCCTGTCCCGTTTCAATCCACCACACAAGTGGCGAAACAAGCCGACCGGAAAATAGTGGTTAAGAAAGATATTGTGGCCTATCTCCGCCATTTCAAGTCGAAACCGTAAAATACCCACATTTTCCGCTCACCGGTGTTCATTTTGGGAGCCACAAGACAGTTATGTCGTGTTATTCATTAGGTTCCCAAGCCTGATATAATAAGCCATATTGACAGTGTCGCCTATGGCAAATCCCCCGGCGATGTTTACCATATCCGAAAAATTAGAACTTATCCCCTAATTCAGAGCCAGGAATTGCCAGACATGCGTGATCACCGCCCTCAAACACCCGCGACTTTGCTGGACAACAGCCAGATGGGGAATATTCAGCAGCGTGCTATCGCCTTGAGTAAGCTGGATAAAGCGGTGAAGGCACACCTGAACTGTGCTGAACACTGTCGAGTCAGTAACTACCGCCAGGGAGTCCTGATTATTGAAACGGCCTCAGCGGCCTGGTCAATGCGCCTGAACTACGAGCGCAATACGCTGATGCAGAAGCTCCGGGAAAAACTACTCCCGAATCTCAGTCAAATTGACATTCGGGTCAATCCGGCTTTAGCTGCGGTCGCTCCGGCACCGTCAGAAAAGACCCCGGATATCGTTCGCAAGCCCATCTCGGATAAGGCAGCAGGTTACCTGCGTCAAACCGCAGCAGATGCCCCCGATAAAATTAAGGCCCGGCTGGAACGTATCGCCGCTATGGCTGAAGCCCGAAATCGTTCAAAATAACACGGCATAAGTAGCTATTGTTTAAAGTAGCTATTGCTTAAAGAAGCGAATACTGAGAGTGGCTATTGCCGAAAATAGTAAAGTATTTCTCGAGGCAAGATTCACGAAGCCAGAAAAGCAAAACGCCGGACAGAGTCCGGCGTTTTTCAATCTGATTGGGTATCAAGCAAGTACCATGCCCGGCTGGGCAAAAGTAACAGGCACCTGCTGTTCATTATCGAAGGTCGACCATTCAAAAGCTTCCTGGTCAGCCAGAACAGCACGCAGCAATTTGTTGTTTAGCGCGTGGCCTGATTTATAAGCCACCATCTCACCAATGATGTTGTGGCCGCACATGTACAGGTCACCAATGGCGTCCAGTACTTTGTGAGTCACGAGTTCATTGTCGAAACGTAAGCCGTCATCATTCAGGATACGGTAATCATCCAGTACGATGGCATTATCAAAGCTACCACCCAGACACAGGTTCTGTGACTGTAAGTACTCGATATCACGCATGAAACCAAAGGTCCGTGCGCGGCTGATATCTTTTACAAATGACTGGCTTGAGAAGTCCAGAACCAAACGCTGCTGATCCGCATCAATCGCCGGATGGTTAAACTCGATAGTGAAATCCAGGCGGAAGCCGTTGTATGGACGCAGCTCGGTCCATTTGTCACCATCTTCGACGCGAACAGTTTTCTTAAGACGCAGGAAGCGCTTAGGCGCATTCAGCGTCTCAATACCGGCTGATTGCAGCAGGTAAATAAACGGGCTGGCACTGCCGTCCATAATAGGAATTTCCGGCGCATCCACTTCGATAATCACGTTATCGATACCCATACCTGCCAATGCGGCATTCAGGTGTTCCACAGTCGAGATACGCACACCTTCTTCGTTCACCAGAGCGGTGCATAACATTGTATCGCGCACTGAGTCGGCGTTCGCTGGAAAATCAACAGGTGGATTCAAGTCCGTACGACGATAAATCACACCGGTGTTTGCCGCAGCAGGACGAAGGATCAGCGTGACTTTACGTCCAGAGTGCAAACCCACCCCGGTCGTTTGGACAATGCTTTTCAATGTACGTTGTCTGATCATCTGCGTTTCTCAACTGTTTAAATGCCTAATGTCGGCCCTTATCCTTGTTCAAAAATAGGACAAGGACAGACATCATACCACTTTGTTACCTGTTTCCCAAATAATTTGCAACAGCTAAGCAATTAGTCTGCTTGCTTGCGCAAAAACGCCGGGATGTCCAGGTAGTCGTGGTCCGCTTGTGGTTTAGCTTTCGCTGCTGCCTGAGCGTTACCTTCAGCGGCTGGGGCAGACTGAGTCAGCGGAGCTGGCTTCGTGTCTTCCATCACAGGCGTAGGCTGAACCGTTTTTTCCTGTGCAACTGCTGGTGCTGGTTTGCTGGTTGTAACCAGAGTGATATCAGGCTTGGTGTCTTTACCAATACCCGTTGCCACTACTGTTACACGCAGCTCGTCAGACATTTCCGGATCCAGTGATGTACCGATAACCACGGTCGCGTTGTCAGAAGCAAATGCCTTGACGGTGTTACCAACGGTTTCAAACTCATCCAGACGCATGTCCATACCCGCGGTGATGTTAACCAGTACGCCACGAGCACCCGCCAGGTCGATATCTTCCAGCAGTGGGCTGGAAATCGCCATTTCAGCGGCTTCTTCTGCACGGTCATCACCGGTCGCAACGCCGCTACCCATCATCGCGTGACCCATTTCAGACATCACTGTACGTACGTCTGCAAAGTCGACGTTGATCATGCCCGGGCGAGTAATCAGCTCGGCAATACCCTGTACCGCGTTTTTCAACACGTCGTTCGCTTTCGCAAAAGCGTCCAGCAGAGTGATGCCACGGCCCAGCACTTTCAGCAGCTTCTCATTCGGAATCGTGATCAGCGAGTCAACGTGCTTAGACAGTTCTTCGATACCTTGCTCGGCAAAAGCCATACGCTTTTTACCTTCGAAGCTGAATGGCTTGGTAACTACAGCAACCGTCAGAATACCCAGCTCTTTCGCGACTTCCGCAATAATCGGGGCCGCACCGGTACCGGTACCGCCGCCCATACCGGCAGCGATGAAAATCATGTCCGAACCTTCCAGCTCAGCTTTGATTGCTTCACGATCTTCCAGCGCCGAATCACGGCCAACCTGTGGGTTGGCACCGGCACCCAGACCTTTAGTGATCGCGCCGCCAATCTGAATTACAGTGCTGACACTGCTTTTACGAAGTGCCTGAGCGTCAGTGTTTACACTGATGAACTCAACGCCTTCAATAGATTCACGTACCATGTGATCGACAGCGTTACCGCCACCGCCGCCAACGCCAATGACCTTAATTACTGCCTCGTCAGACATTTCCATCATCGGTTCAAACATGTGTTCTCTCCGTTCATCCTGTTCGCATCAGGTTTTAAAATTCTTTTTTAAGCCAACCACTTATTCTAGTGAAAATACTGGAGACAGACCGTTTCGGCTCCAGTTCACTATCGTCAAATGTCTGACTATCCTTTCCGTAATGCAGCAGACCGACTGCTGTCGCGTAATGCGGTGATTGGACATGTTCTGTCAGTCCAGTCACATCCAGCGGCAATCCTACCCGGACCTGATTGCTGAATACCCGTTCGGCACATTCAACCAGCCCTTCCATTTGAGCCGCACCACCGGTCAGGACAATACCTGCTGCCAGTTGGTGCTTGACGCCCGCATTACGCAGTTGTTCTTGTACTTCGATTAGCTTCTGATTCACCAGCCCCAGCAATTCGCTGTAACGAGGCTCGATCACTTCCGCCAATGTCTGGCTCTGCAGACTACGTGAAGGCCGTCCGCCGACGCTCGGTACATCGACCTTCGCATCTTTGCTGACCATTTCACTCAGTGCACAACCATATTTGACCTTGATTTCTTCCGCATCACCGAGCGGTGTACCAAAGGCATAAGCAATATCGCTGGTCACCACATTGCCGGCATACGGGATGACGGCAGCATGGCGCAGTGCGCCACCGGTCCAGACCGCGATATCCATTGTACCGCCACCGATGTCCACGACACACACGCCGAGCTCGCGCTCGTCCGGTGTCAGAACAGCATAACTGGCAGCCAGACCAGAGAATATCAGCTGATCGACTTTCAGATCACAGCGCTCAACCGCTTTCACGATGTTGCGCGCCATGTCGTTATGGCAAGTGATTAGATGAACACTGGCTTCCATGCGCACCCCTGATAAACCAACAGGATTTTTTATCCCCTCTTGGTAATCAATAGCAAATTCCTGAGGAATAACATGCAAAACTTTATGTTCATCACTAATTTTTACTGACTTCGCTGTATGTATAACATTATCAACGTCGTCTTGTGTCACCTCTTTATCAGAAATCGGCACCATACCTTCTTCTGTCTGGCAACGAATATGCTTACCTGATAAAGACAGGAAAACCGAGGAAATCTGGCAGTCAGCCATCAGTTCGGCCTTGTAAACAGCGCTCTGAACCGATTTTACGACGGACTCAAGATCGTTCACGCCGCCTTTGTCCATTCCGCCAGAAGGACTGCTACCCTCACCGATGACGTTTACTTCACCATCCGGCAACACTTCCCCGACTAAAGCACAGACTTTGGATGTACCAATATCCAAGCCCACTATCAGTTTTTTATCTGCTGCCTTCGTCATTAGCGCACGCTCTTATAGTTCTACCAAGCCAAACAGAAAGCGGCGATGCCGTCCCATTTGGTTTCGCTTACTCTGGATCTGTAGTCCAGCCTACAGCAGCCCCGGTGTCATAGCGCAAGTCTACGTACTCGATGGCCTTTCCCTGCTGCTCTATCTCCGGGAACAAGGTAATGAAACGTTCCAGCCGCTCCATTCTTTCCTTGCGCCCTAATTCGAGCCTGATGCCGTTGGTTAACCACACGCGCCAGGCACGACGTTCGTTCAATACCAGCCTAGCAATTTCAAAGCCGGCTCGCTGTAATCTGGGTTGCATTTCATGCAACGCAGCCAATACCTGTCGGCTGCTGTCTTCCGGTCCGGATAGCGCGACAAACGCCTGTCCGGCCTGCTCTTTCGGGGCATAAAATACGTCACCAGACGTATTCAGCAGAAACTCATCATCCCAAAAGGCCGCGGGCTCCTGTTCAACCAGATACACTTTCACCGTATCCGGCCACTGCTTGCGGACTGCCGCTCTGGCTACCCAGGGCATGGCTTCCAGCGTATGCTGAATATCATCCACATCCTGCGTCATGAAGCTGCCCAGACTGTCAAGCTGGAGTATTCCGTTTCGGACATCATCCGGCGTCAGGTAATGCAGCTCCCCCTGAATAATGAGCTGCGATAATGGCAACCGGTTGGCATCGGTCATCCAGTCTATTGCGGCACTGAACAGCCAGACAATAAAGCTGATGACAAAAAGAAAAAAAGCCAACCCACCCCAGTGTTTTCTGGCCACAGGGGAAGGTAGCGGTATGCGATTTAAAACCGTATCAGCCATACATTCAAAACCCTAATAGCCGACATTTACCGGCAAGATACGGAACTGGCAGCCTAAACCGCTCTAAATCAGACCGCATCTTGCGAGCAAAGTTGACAGATTATACCGAGCAAGCTCTGGCACTCCAACACTTGTCTCATGATTCCTTGCAATTACTGATAGCAATAAGACACTTAAGAGACCTATTGCACAGCTTTTTACGGCAAACATCACGGCAAACATCACTGAACCTGATACTCAGGCAAGATTTACGCCAGACTTGCGCCTCCGCTGACTACTTCTGACGCATCATGTCAATATTCAGTTTCATTTCAGCAAGTTGGCGTGCAATTTTGCCAACATCACCGGCGCCTTGTGTCAGAACTAAATCATCATTTTGTAGAATATTGGCCAACGCTGACGGCAATGCTTCACCGTTGGGCACAAAAATCGGATCAATTTTGCCGCGCCCGCGAATAGTGCGGCACAGAGAGCGCCCATCCGCTCCGGCAATCGGTGCTTCCCCGGCAGAATAGACATCCAGCATTACCAGAACATCAACCTGCTCCAGCACATTGGCGAAATCTTCATACAAGTCACGGGTACGGCTGTAACGGTGTGGCTGGAACACCATCACCAGGCGCTTATCCGCCCAACCGGCCCGCGCAGCTTTGATGGTGACATCCACTTCGCTCGGGTGATGACCATAATCATCCACCAGCATGACGTTGCCGTTACCGGTTTCAAACTCACCCAAATGGTCGAAACGACGACCGGTGCCCTGGAATTCTACCAATGCACGAATGATGGCATCTTCCTCTACGCCTTCTTCACTGGCAACAGCCACTGCCGCTGTTGCATTCAGCGCATTGTGTTTCCCCGGAATATTCAGGGTAACTTTCAGTGCAGGCTTGCCTTTGCGCAGAATCGAGAAGTGGCCTTGCTGACCCGTTTGCGTGTAATCCACCAGGCGAACATCAGCATCTTCTGAGAAACCGTACGTGATCACCGGACGGCCGACCCGCGGCAGCAGTTCACGAACCACAGGATCGTCAATGCACATTACAGCCAGCCCGTAGAACGGCAGATTATGCAGGAAATCAATAAACGTCTGCTTCAGAACTTCAAAGTCACCACCATAGGTATCCATGTGGTCCGCTTCAATGTTCGTCACAACACAAACCATCGGCTGCAGGTGCAAGAAAGACGCGTCGCTTTCATCCGCCTCAGCAATCAGGTAACGGCTGCAACCCAAACGGGCATTGGTTCCTGCGCTTTTCACCAGACCGCCGTTGACGAACGTCGGATCCAGCCCCGCTTCAGAATAAATCTGAGTGACCAAGGCCGTCGTTGTGGTTTTGCCGTGCGTTCCCGCAATTGCAATCCCATGGCGATAGCGCATCAGCTCGGCCAGCATTTCGGCACGGCGCACCACCGGAATACGCTGCTCACGGGCTGCAACTAACTCTGGGTTGTCCTGACGGATTGCGGTCGACACCACCACCACACTCGCGCCCTGAACATTTGATGCCTGATGACCAAAAAAGATCTCAGCACCCTTGCTGGTCAGCCGCTCTGTCACCGCATTCGGCGCCAGATCAGAACCGCTGACCCGATAGCCTTCATTAACCAGTACTTCAGCGATTCCGCTCATTCCGGCGCCGCCGATACCAACAAAGTGAATACGCTCTACGCGGCGCATCTCTGGTACCATGGTACGAATTTTAGCTAGCTGCTGGTTATCCAGTTTACTCATCACTTTGTCTCGTCTTGTTATTGTTTTGCCAGCGATTTAATCACTTCTGCGACACGGACATCCGCGTCAAGAATCGCTGCATTCCGTGCCGCCTCGGCCATCGCCGTCAGCTGACTACGGTCTAGTTGTGCAATCTCATCAGCCAGCCCCTGAACGGTCAGATCCGGCTGCTCAATCATTTTTGCGGCACCGCAGGCTACCAAATGGTCGGCATTCAGCGCCTGCTGGCGGTCCTTGTGCATGAACGGAATAAAGATGGCCCCCAGTCCCGCCGCTGACAGCTCAGAGACTGTCAGTGCACCGGAGCGACATACCACCAAATCGGCCCAGGCGTAAGCCGCGGCCACATCGTCGATAAACTCGGTTACTTTATGTGGCACCGTGGTGTTAGCTTCATAGGCCTCCTGGGTTTCGGCCTGCGCCCCTTTACCGGCCTGATGCCAGATAGTGACTTTATCACCCAGAATCCCTGCCACCTGAGGAAGAGTCTGATTCAGGATACGTGCCCCCTGACTTCCCCCCATCACCAGGATACGCACTGGCCCCTGGCGCTCCGCAAAACGTACTGCCGGCGCTGGCAGCACCGTCACATCTTCGCGCACCGGGTTACCGACAACATCACGCCCTTTAAACGCTCCCGGGAACGCCTGTAGCACGCCACTGGCAATATGGGACAGCCACTGGTTTGTCAGCCCGGCCACGGCATTCTGCTCATGCAAAATCACCGGTACGCCCGACAGCCAGGCTGCCACGCCGCCCGGGCCACTCACGTAACCACCCATGCCCAACACCGCATCCGGCTGCCAGGCTTTGATGTATTGTCTGGCCTGCAGAATCGCCCCGACGATTTTAAACGGCGCCGACAGCAAACACAGGATCCCTTGTCCGCGCAGGCCTTTGACTTTAATAAAATCGATATCAATACCGTGTTTCGGCACCAGATCCGCTTCCATACGATCCGCGGTACCCAGCCAGCGAATTTCCCAGCCTTCCTGTTGCAGCTTCTTGGCTACCGCCAGCCCGGGAAATACATGGCCACCGGTTCCGCCAGCCATCACCAGCAAGCGTTTATTCTTGTTCATTCTCTGTATCTTCTTTTTCAGGATCCGGGGCATAACGGGCAGCCAGGCGCTGCTCAAAGTCAATCCGGATCAGGATGGCAACAGCGGTTGCCATAATAAATAGACTGGAGCCACCGTAACTGATCAGCGGCAGGGTCAGACCTTTGGTCGGTACCATACCGGCAGCAGCCCCCACGTTAACCAGCGTCTGGAACGCAAACCAGAAGGCAAAACCAAACGCCAGGAAACCGCCAAACAGTTGCCCGGTCTGCAGACAACGGCGGCCAATGATCAGTGATTTGAACACCAGAGCAAAAATCAGGAGCAGGACGACTGTCACGCCAATCAGGCCAACTTCTTCCGCCAATACCGCAAATACAAAGTCCGTGTGAGCTTCCGGCAGGTATTCGAGCTTCTGAATGGAGTTCCCCAGCCCTTGTCCCAGCCAGTCACCGCGGCCAAACGCCATCAGTGACTGCGTCAGCTGGTAACCACTGCCAAACGGGTCTTCCCACGGGTCAAGAAACGACGTTACCCGGCGCATCCGGTAAGGTTCCAGCAGGATCAACAGGCCGATGCCGCCAATCGCCATCACCAGCATGGCAATGAACTGCCACAACTTGGCCCCGGCAATAAAGAGCATGCCAACTGTCGTAACA
Source organism: Photobacterium sp. GSS17 (assembly GCF_028621875.1). Classification (NCBI taxonomy): domain Bacteria; kingdom Pseudomonadati; phylum Pseudomonadota; class Gammaproteobacteria; order Vibrionales; family Vibrionaceae; genus Photobacterium; species Photobacterium sp. GSS17. Next base: position 3,177,647 of record NZ_CP117517.1, read on the forward strand.
AACATCACGACGAAGGAGCCGAGGTCAGGCTGCGCCAGCAGCAGCACGCCCAGCACGCCCAGTACGACCAGCGGCTTTAGAAAGCCACGAAAGCTTTCACGTACCTGCTCATACTGACGAACCAGATAGCCGGACAAAAACAGAAACAGAGACAGCTTGGCCACTTCGGCTGGCTGCAAATTAAAGATCCCGAGCGGGATCCAGCGGGAAGCACCATTGACCGAACGGCCAATCAGCAACACAACCACCAGCAGCACCAACGAGGTGATCAGCATCGGTACGCTGTACTGCCGCCACTTTTCCAGCGGCACCATGACCACGAAGCCAGCGATCACAAGAGCCCCGGCCAAAAAGAATGCATGGCGCAGGGCGAAATAAAACGGCATGTCCGTCAGGCGGGTCGCCACCGGCACCGAGGCGGAAGTCACCATCACCAGACCGGTTACCATCAAAGAGAGCGCAATCCACACCAGCTGACGATCGTAACTGCTTTGTGCGGCCGGTCGGGTCAGCCAGTCAAACAGCGACTCCACACTGTCTCTCAGTACGCCCAGCATTATCCAGCCCCACCGACCTGATGCTGTAGCTCACCGGCCAGTGCGGCAAACGCCTCACCGCGCGCCATGAAATTGGCAAACTGATCAAAGCTGGCGCAGGCAGGAGACAACAGCACCATATCGCCAGAGGCTGCTGAAGCGGCAGCCATTGTCATGGCCTGTGCCATCGTTTCAACCTGCACCGCACCTGATACCTGCTCAGCCATCAGGTGGCCGTCGCGACCAAAGCAGTACAGCTGAACGTTCAGCGCCGCCAGTACGGGCGCCAGCTCAGAGAAATCAGCGCCTTTGCCATCCCCGCCCATCAGCAGATGCAACTTGCCCTGCAGGGTGAGACCACTCAGGGCCGCGACCGTGCTCGCCAAGTTAGTGGCTTTGGAGTCATTGACCCACTTCACGCCGTGCTGCTCGGCAACCAACTGGCAACGGTGTGCCAGTCCGGTATAACGACGCAGTGTTCGGCAGGCAGCGCCACGATCGACGCCCAAGGCATCGGCCAGCGCCAGTGCCGCCAGACTGTTGGCGACATTGTGACGGCCCACCAGCGCAATCTCATCACTTGGCATCACAGCATCACCGTTCACCGCCAGCCACTCCCGGCCATCCAACTCGACCAGCCCATATGGACCGGCATCCAGACCAAAGCTGGTCATCGGGCCTGCAAATTCCGGACGGGTTGCCAGATCATTGCGGTTATACACTGCCAGTTCGGCATGACGGAAGATACGCATTTTTGCCAGGCTGTAATCATCCAGCCCGGTGTAGCGATCCATATGATCTTCAGAAAGGTTGAGGTAGACCGCGGCTTTGAGCGGCAACGAAGCAGTAGTTTCGAGCTGGAAGCTGGACAGCTCCAGAACATAGACGTCATGATCTTCGGCCAGCATATCGAGCGCTGCAAAGCCGATGTTGCCTCCGACGCCGACATTCATACCGGCTTCCTTCGCCATTTCACCGACCAGACTGGTTACCGTACTTTTGCCGTTAGAGCCGGTAATCCCAACCACCGGCTTGGTAACCGCCCGGGCAAACAGCTCAATGTCGCCGACAATGTCAATGCCAGCCTGTGCGGCCTGCACCAACTCCGGCGTTGCCAGGGCAATCCCCGGGCTGGCCACAATCAAATCGGCGGCCAGTAGCCAGTCCATCTGCCACTCACCACTGCACAGCGCAACGGTTGGTGGCAGCTGCTCTCGGCCCGGAGGCGTCTCCCGGGTATCAATCACTTTGATATCCAACGGCTGCGCCAATCGGCATAAGTGGTTCACAACCGACAAACCGGTCATCCCCAGGCCAATTACCACAACATTTTGTACGCCTTCCAAGCCTTTCATTTATCGTACCTTCAGTGTTGCCAGCGCGATCAGAACCAGCATCAGGGTGATGATCCAGAAACGGACGATCACTCGCGGCTCCGGCCAGCCTTTCAATTCATAATGGTGGTGAATCGGGGCCATGCGGAAAATACGCTGGCCACGCAGTTTGTACGAGCCTACCTGGAGGATCACCGAAACGGTCTCCATCACGAACACACCGCCCATCAGTACCAGCAGCAGTTCCTGACGCACCAGCACCGCAATTGTACCCAGCGCACCGCCCAGTGCCAGAGAGCCGACATCGCCCATAAAGACCTGTGCCGGGTAGGTGTTGAACCACAAAAAGCCTAGTCCGGCTCCGACTATCGCAGTACAGACGACCACCAGTTCACTAGCATCTTTCAGGTAAGGAATATGCAGATAGTTCGCGAAATTCACGTTGCCGGTTGCCCAGGCGATAAACGCCATGCCGCTGGCCACCATAACCGTTGGCATAATAGCCAGGCCGTCCAGACCATCGGTCAGGTTAACGGCGTTACTGGTACCGACAATCACAAAATAGGTAAAGACGATATAGAACAGCCCCAATTGTGGCATCACGTCTTTGAGGAATGGCACCACCAGCTGAGTCGCCACCGTGTCTTTACCATGTACATACAAGGCAAACGCCACACCCAGCGCGATCACTGACTGCCAAAAGTATTTCCAGCGGGCGATCAGACCGTCCGTATTCTTGCGTACCACTTTGCGGTAGTCATCCACAAAGCCAACAGCCCCGTAGCCCAGCATGACCGTCAGCACGGCCCAGACATACGGGTTGCTCAGATCCGTCCACAGCATTACTGTGATCGTAATCGCGGCCAGGATCATGATCCCGCCCATGGTCGGCGTACCACGCTTGCTAAAGTGAGACTCCGGACCGTCGTGGCGAACCACCTGACCAATTTGCAGCATCTGAAGACGGGCAATCAGACGTGGCCCCATCCACAGCGAAATCACCAGAGCCGTCAGGATGCTGATGATGGCCCGGAACGTCAGGTATTCAAATAGTCGAAAAAATGGAAACGTGGGTTCTAGTAATTCGGCTAACCAGTAAATCATTCTTTGTTGTCCTGCAGTGCGACAATTACCTCTTCCATGCGGGAGCTGCGAGCCCCTTTCGCCAGCACTGTCACTTGGATGTTATCGTCATTGAGCAATGGTTCGAGTTGCTGTTTCAGCGTCTCAATCAATGCTGTCTTGTTATTAAAATGTTTGCCGCCGTTGAGCGAGCTCACGACTTCACTGGCAACGCCGAAGGTCAGCACCTGATCCAGTGCTTTGCCTTGCGCATACTCACCCACTTCCCGGTGCAGAGCAGCGCTGTCATCACCCAGCTCAGCCATATCCCCCAGTACAAACCAGCGCTGTCCGGCAAAACCGGCCAGCAGGTCAATCGCCGCCTTCACTGAGGCCACACTGGCATTGTAGGTATCATCAATCAGCCGCAGATTGGTTCGCGGCTCGGTGATATCCACCCGGCCTTTGACGTTTGCCACCTGGCCGAGTCCGGCCTGAACCTGTGCAGGCGTGGCGCCCAGCGCCATGGCCAGCGCCGCGGCGGCGAGAGCATTGGCAACGTTATGCTCCCCTGCCAGCGTCAGCGACACCGGGAACTCCCCGGCGGGGGTGCGCATTGTAAAACAAGCACGCCCCAAATTGTTAATATTTATATCAGTGGCGTAATAGTCCGCATCCTCTCGGGTTGCAGAGAAAGTCATCACCGGATGCCCGTCCAGAAGCGGCTGCCACAATGTACGATCGTTGGAGTCCAGGTTAATGATGGCAGTACCGGCTTCACCGGTTGCCAGCCCCTGGAAAATCTCACCCTTGGCTTTGGCCACGCCCTGCAGCGAGCCGAACCCTTCAAGATGCGCTGCGGCCAGATTGTTAATCAGCGCGACCTGCGGTTTCACCAAATCAGTGGTGTAGGCAATCTCACCCTGATGGTTTGCACCCAGTTCAATGACCGCATATTCATGCTGAGGTTCCAAACGCAATAAGGTCAGAGGGACGCCGATGTCATTATTAAAATTGCCACCGGTCGCCAGCACCTTGCCTTTTTCCGCCAGAATGGCTGCCGTCATCTCTTTCACGGTGGTTTTCCCACAGCTGCCGGTCAGGGCCACAGTCTGTAACCCGTACTCGCGCTCCATCAGGGCTTTGAGCCAGGCGCCCAGCTGGCCCAGTGCCGCATGTGTGTCTGCCACAATCAGCTGAGGCAAGGCAATCGGTAAGTGTTTGCTTACCAGCAATGCCTTAGCCCCTTGTTCACAGGCATTCTGCGCAAAATCATGAGCGTCAAAACGTTCGCCAATCAGGGCGACAAACAAGGTGTCTGCCCCGATTTGGCGAGTATCGGTCGACACCGCACTGATAACCATATCCTCACCGACCAACTCAGCATCGAGCACTTCGGCCAGCTGGGAAAGTTGAACATTTATCATGCGTGTGCCTCCAGTAACGCCTGTACGGTTTCACGGTCAGAGTAATGAATCGTCCGATCCGCAAGAATCTGGTAATCTTCGTGGCCTTTTCCCGCCACCAGAATGATGTCGTCAGCCCCGGCTTGGGTAAGTGCCCACTCACAGGCAGCACGGCGGTCATGAACCACTATCGCCTGCGCTGGCTGTGCCAGCCCGGCCAGCATGTCTTCCACGATTTGTACCGGCGATTCAGAGCGCGGATTATCGTCAGTCAGCACAATCCGATCAGCCATCTTCTCCGCCACAGCTGCCATCATTGGGCGCTTGCCGCTGTCGCGATCGCCGCCACAGCCGAAAATACACCACAAGCGGCCTTCACAGTGTACGCGCAGTGCCTGCAGCGCTTTTTCCAGCGCATCGGGGGTGTGAGCATAATCAACAACCATCATAGGTTTGTCAGCCGCTTGAAAAACTTCCATCCGCCCGGTCACGGCACGCAATTGCGGTGCGGCAGCCAGCAGCGCAGCTTTATCACGCCCGGTAGCCAGCAACGTGGCCAGTGCCAGCATCAGGTTCATCACATTGAACGCCCCGACCAGCGGAGCCTCAAACTGTCCGGCTCCCCAGCTGGAGTCAAACGCAATCTTAACGCCCTGGGTGCTGTACGCCACCTCATCCAGCCACAGTTTAGGGCCAGAATGTTCCGCCACACCGGCAGCATCAGTGGCCACGGCAACAGCATCAGGCAATCCTGCCAGCCACTGACGGCCTACCTCATCGTCAGCGTTAATGACCGCAACCCCGCTGTGGTGCTCAGTAAAGAGGGTCTGCTTCGCCGCCGCATAGCTTGCCATGTCACCGTGGTAATCCAGGTGATCCCGGCTCAGATTGGTAAAAATGCTGGCCGCAAACTGCAGCGCCTTCACCCTCCCCTGAACCAGACCGTGTGAGGACACTTCCATCGCCACATAATCTGCGCCCTGACGGTGCATCGTCGCCAGCTCACAAGGAATGTCCAGCGCGCTGCCCGTGGTATTGGCGGCTGGCTGAATGTTCGCCAGCAGCCCGTTACCGGTGGTTCCCATCACGCCACTGGTGTGGCCCAGTAACTGTGCCCACTGCGCCAGTAACTGGCTGATGGTGGTTTTCCCGTTGGTTCCGGTCACCGCGATCAGCTCCAGAGCCTGATCCGGCGCGCCGTAAAACTGCTTGGCAATCGCCGACAGCTTCTGGCCCAGCTCCGGCAGCGCAATAACCGCCACCTCATCCTGCCAGCACAGCGCCGGGTTGCCATCGTCGGCTTCAGCCAGCACTGCCGCAGCGCCGGATTCAATGGCCGATGAGATAAAACGCCGACCATCCACCTGGTGTCCGTTGACCGCGACAAAAAGATCACCGGCCTGAACCTTGCGGCTGTCCAGAGTCATTCCCGTGACCGTCAACGCCGCCAGGCGCTCCGGTAACGAGAGGGCATCACGCCACGGCGCAACCAAGGCGCCAACTGAAGTATTCTGATTAAGTTCCGGCATGCGTTTTGCCCCTGTGACTTACTACTTTTAATTCTTCTCGGGTTCCCGCGTCAGGCGGGATATTCAAAATTTGCAGGGCGCTTTCCATCACTTCCGCGAAAATCGGTGCGGCGACCAGACCGCCATAGTATTTGTCGCCCTGGGGCTCGTTAACCACCACAACCATCGCCAGACGCGGGTTGCTGATCGGCGCCAGGCCGGCTGTCATTGCGATGTATTCATCACTGTATCCGCCCGCCACGGCTTTTTTCGCCGTACCGGTTTTTGCCCCAACCCGATAGCCGGGCACACCCGCGCGGAAGGCACTACCACCTTTCTGCGTAACGGTTTCCAGCATATTGAGCAGCTTGCGGGTGTTTTCCACCGAGGCAACCTGACGCCCCGGGATCACCTGCTCAGTCTTCAGGATTGACAGCGGACGGTTGACCCCCATCCCTCCAAGAGTGGCATACGCCCGCAGCAACTGGATCGGGGTCGTCGAAATGCCGTAGCCAAATGACAACGTGGCACGTTCGAAATCAGACCAGCGGCGGCGGTCAGGGAAAAAGCCCTGCGCTTCGCCAATCAGGTTGATGCCGGAAGCATCCCCCAGCCCGACTCCGCTGTACATGCCCAGCACCGCATCCACCGGCATCGCCAGCGACAATTTACTGACGCCGATGTTACTGGACTTTTTCAGGATTTGCGCCAGATCCGCCTTACCAACCTGGGACACATCTCGCACCCGGCTGCCCCCGATTTGCATCAGGCCGTTGCCGGTGTCGATTATTGTATTTTCATCCGCCACCCCATTTTCCAGGGCGGCCAGAACCACAAAGGGCTTAATTGTTGAACCCGGCTCCATCGCATCGGTTATGGAGCGGTTACGCATTCGGAAGCTTTGCAGCTGATCGCGATTATTCGGGTTATAAGACGGGGCATTCACCATCGCCAAAATTTCCCCGGTCCGGACATCCGCCATAATGACAGTGGCTGAGGTCGCCTGATAATCCGCAACGGCCTGCTTCACGGCACGATAGGCCACCGCCTGCAGGCGCTGATCAATGCTCAAACTCAGCGGTTTACCCGGTTCACGCTGTTTCAGAGAGATATTTTCCACTACCCGGCCGTAACGGTCTTTACGCACGGTGCGCCGTCCCGGCTCACCGGTCAGCCAGCCGTCGTAGGTACGCTCAACCCCTTCCAGGCCATGACTGTCGATACCGGTCACCCCGATCAGGTGCGCGCTGACTTCGCCGGAAGGATAAAAGCGACGGGATTCGTCTTTCAGGCCAATGCCTGGCAGTTTAAGTTTATTGACATATGCCGCCATGGCCGGACTGACCTGACGCTGAAGGTAGATAAAACGGCGGGATTGATTTTGCTCCAGGCGATTGAGCAGCGCTTTACGATCGAGCCCCAACACATCCGCCAGCGCGTGCCAGCGATCCACCTGAGCCAGGCCACCGTTTTTGAAAATCTGAACCGGATCGGCCCACACCGCCTGAACCGGCACACTGACCGCCAGCGGTTCACCGTTGCGATCCGAAATAATGCCTCGGGCTGACGGCAGCGCCTTCACTCGCAGTGAGCGCATGTCGCCTTCCTGGATCAGCTTGCCGGGATCCAGGACTTGAATATAAGCGGCACGGGCAATCAGTGCCCCGAGCGCAAGTACTACAAAGCCGCAAATAACGCCAAAGCGCCACGGGATAAAAGCCGGTGGCGCTTTTTGTCGACGTTGATTGGGCGTATTATCGCGCTTGATATTCTTCATCAACTTCATTCGTGAACAATGACTTCGTTATCACGGGATGGGCGTTTCATTTCCATGTCCTTTTCAGCCAGCCGTTCAATCCGGCTGTGTTCGGCAAGGGAGTTCTCCTCCAGGATCTGGTTACGCCATTCAATATCCAGCTGATCACGCTCGATCAACAGTTGCTCCTGTTCGGCAATTAACTGACGGGAATGATGGGTGATCAGAACAACCCCCAATGCAGAAATCAGCACCAGAACCAGCAGGAACAGCGGAAACCGTCCTACAGAGAGTAGGTCCCGCCCAATCAGGCGGGCCAGATTGTCTGTCGGTTCCGGCGCAGACTTCATAGACGCTCAGCCAAACGCAGAACCGAACTGCGTGAACGGGCGTTCACGTTAATTTCGGTATTCGATGGTTTAATTGCATTACCTACCGCTTTCAGCTTCGCCGAGCCCAGCGCCTTGATTTGCTCATCGGTCAGCGGCAGACCAGCAGGCACTTCCGGCCCTTTGCTCTGCTTACGGATGAAACGCTTCACCATGCGGTCTTCCAGCGAATGGAAGCTGATCACGGACAGACGACCACCCGGAGCCAGCACCTGCAGCGCGCCATTCAGCGCGGTCTCGATTTCTTCCAGCTCGCTGTTGATGTAGATACGGATGGCCTGGAAGCTACGGGTCGCCGGGTGCTTATGCTTGTCTTTAAACGGCGACACTTCAGCAATCAAGCGGGCCAGCTGAGTGGTACGGGTCAGTGGCTCGTTCTCCGGATTTTCACGGTGCGCCACAATGCCACGGGCAATACGCTTGGCGAAACGCTCTTCACCAAACTCTTTCAGAACCCAGGCAATGTCGTCCGCTTCCGCTGTCGCCAGCCAATCAGCGGCCGAAATACCGGATGTTGGATCCATCCGCATGTCCAGCGGGCCGTCACGCATAAAGCTGAAGCCGCGCTCGGCATCATCAAGCTGCGGCGAAGAGACACCAAGATCCAGCAGCACGCCGTCAATGCGGCCAATCAGATCACGCTCAACCATGTATTTTTCCATGCCAGAAAACGGGCCATGGATAATAGTAAAACGCGGGTCATCAATTTTTTGAGCCTCAGCGATAGCCTGGGGATCACGGTCAATACTGTACAGACGCCCGTTTTCTCCGAGCTGTGAAAGAATTAACCGGCTGTGACCGCCACGACCAAACGTGCCGTCAATGTAGATACCATCAGGCTTAATCGCCAGGCCATCTACAGACTCGTGCAACAGCACGGAAACGTGCTCAAACTGTTCAGACATAATAATTTAATTGGCTCTTAAAAAGCTGCCCGTACGTCAGCGTGACTGGTGACGTCTGCGGGATAAATTTGATTCGTGAAGGAATTCATTCAGTTAAGCAATTAAAACACTGTTTTAAAAGCATTTACTGCAAATTCCCATCGCAAAGTGTACGTATTTGGCAAAAAAGATGTCAAGCCAAGGTCTCGTTTTCTGACAATCAATTGATAATTTTCAATGACCTCAGAATGCTTTGCCAGACAGGCAACGGGGAGGCATAAACGACAAAAGGTGATGAGGGACATGCCAGGAGGCGTCTCTCATCACCTTTTATGCGGAAAGAGGTGAGTTGGCCGATAAGCCGGGTTCTGTACCGCTTGCGCGGTGGTAATCATTCCTCTAGGCCTGCAATCGCTCACAGGCTCAAGCAACCTACCCGTCCCCAACGCGGGCCACGCCACTGGGGACCTATTTGGTCTTGCTCCGGGTGGAGTTTACCGTGCCACGAACTATTACTAGCCGCGCGGTGCGCTCTTACCGCACCCTTTCACCCTTACCTGTGCACCATTCCGAAGAATGGGCCATCGGCGGTTTGCTCTCTGCTGCACTGGTCGTAGGCTTGCGCCCCCCAGACGTTATCTGGCACCCTGCCCTATGGAGCCCGGACTTTCCTCCCCCTCGTCAGTCTCCCTAAGGACATCAACGAAGCAGCGATTACCTGGCCAACTCAGGCGAGCGATTGTATAGAAGTTGGCACGCGGTTACCAGTGAAATATCCTGCCCGACGTGATAACGCTTAAAAAGCCAGCAACGCGCACCGGTTACTCCAGATTTTCCAGCCCCCACTTATACAGCGCGTTTTTCTTCACACCGTGGATTTCCGCCGCCAGTGCCGAGGCTTTTTTCAGCGGCAGTTCCTTGACCAACAGCGCCAAAGTACGCAACGCTTCGGCCGGCAGCGCATTTTTCTCTGCCCGATGACCGGCCACCAGCAGCACCATCTCACCACGAATGCGGTTACTATCCAGCTTCAGCCACTCAATCAGCTCCGCCAGCGGCGCGCCGTGGATGGTCTCGTAGGTTTTGGTCAGCTCACGCGCCAGGACAACATCCCGCTCCGGCCCCAGTACCGCCAACATATCAGCCAGCGATTCCATAATACGGTGTGGTGATTCATAGAAAATTAGAGTGCGTTCGTCCTCAGCCAACGCCTGAAAACAATCCCGACGGCCCTTGCTTTTCGGTGGCAAAAAGCCTTCGAAGCTGAATCGGTCTGAAGGCAGACCGGCAGCACTGAGTGCAGTAATCACCGCACAAGGTCCCGGAAGCGGAACAACTTTAACACCCGCCTGACGACAACGATTGACAAGATGATATCCTGGATCGCTGATCAGCGGCGTACCGGCATCAGAAACCAATGCAATGCTGTTACCTGCCTGAAGTTTTTCGATTAGGAAGTCAGCTTTCTGCTGTTCGTTGTGATCGTGAAGCGCGAAGGTGCGGGTCGAGATCGAAAAATGGGTCAGCAGGCGTGATGTATGGCGAGTATCCTCCGCAGCAATCAAGTCCACCTTGGCCAGCACGTCCAATGCACGCTGTGTAATATCTGCCAGATTACCGATGGGTGTAGGTACGATGTACAAAGTTGCGGCATCTACCGTGCATGAATTGGTCTCACTCATTTGTTTAAGATCTCATCTGCAATTAATATAGAGAGTAATTTGTCATAGTTGAATGAATTCAATGATCAATTTTACCCATAAGCGTAAAAGTGTATCACGACTGTTAGCCCCTGTAGCCCTTGCTGTCATCCTAGCTGGCTGTAGTGCGCCTAATCAGCAACAGGTCGTGGGCACGGATATCACTGTCGCTGCTACCGATACCGCGGCCAATTATCTGATTAAAGCCGAATCTACCGAAGGTGCCACCAGTATCAACTGGCACATCCTTGCCTTAAAAGCATTCATTAAAGAAGGTCGCTGGGAACAGGCCGAGCAGCAGTCTAACCGACTGAGCCGCATGAACCTGGATCCGGTTCAGATGGCGGAATGGCAGCTAGCCAACGCGACACTGCGCTACCAGCAAGGCCAGCCTCAGGCAGCGCTGGATACCCTGAACTTCCAGCCATGGTGGACGCTGGCTGACAGCCAGTACCTGCGCTATCACATGCTGCGCGCCGAACTGCTTGGGCAAACCAACCAGTATCTGCTGGCGGCCCGTGAGCGCACGGCTCTGGATCAATTGCTGATCGCCGAGCAAAAACAAGCGAACTGGCAGAACCTGTGGCAGGATCTAAGCCATTACAGTAACAGCCAACTGCAGTCACTGTCTCTGGGCAGCAACGAAGAGGTGCTGCGCGGCTGGGTACAGCTGGCCGTACTGAAAAACACGTATGGGCAACGCCCGGCCAAACTGAAAACCATGGTTGAAGATTGGCTGGCCAAAAATCCGTACCACCCGGCTAACCAGTACCTGCCTGCCGATCTGACGGCCATCATGTCACTGGAGATCACCCAGCTGAACAATGTGGCACTGTTGTTGCCACTTAGTGGTCGCTTCGAGCAGTCCGGGAAAGCGGTGCGTGACGGCTTCCTTAACGCGATGCTGGACGATTCCGGCCGCGATGCCAACACCGAGCTGACCCTGTACGATACCGATGCCGAGCCAATGCCAGCCATTCTGGCGAAGCTGAAGCAAAACAATGTTGAGCTGGTGATTGGTCCGCTGCGCAAAGAGAAGATCACGGAATTCCAGCGCATGAACAGCGATCAGATCCCGCAACTGGCCCTGAACGAACCGGATGCCGGCAGCGTAAGCCAAGCCAACACCTGTTATTTCTCGCTGTCACCGGAGCAGGAAGCAGAACAAGCAGCCAAGCATCTGTTTGCCAATGGCCACCAGTTCCCTATCGTCCTGGCACCCGCGAACAGCTATGGCCGCCGGGTCAGTGATGCCTTTGTTAAGCAATGGGAACAGTTGACCGGTCACACCCCGACCTCCCGCCAGTTTAGCTCGCGCAAAAACATCCAACAGGTCATGACGGAAGTGTTTGGTCAGAATGACAGCAAAGCCCGTATCCGTCAGATGGAGCAAATCTTGGGTAGCGATACCCAAAGCGAATCCCGCAGCCGTCGTGATACCGATGCCGTGTATGTGATCGGCAATGTCAACGAGCTGAAGCTGCTGAAGCCGTTTGTGGATGTGGCCGTCGACCCGGGCGTGACACCGCCGAAGCTGTACGCCAGCTCACGCAGCTACCCGGATCGCAATATCAGCCACATGGACATTAAAGGCGTCGAGTTCAGCGATATCCCGATGCTGGTCAATGCGGACCCGGGGTTCATGAGCCAGTTTGAAACACAGTGGCCTAACGCCAGCAATACAGATATGCGCCTACACGCGTTCGGAATGGATGCGTACAAGATGATCACTGAACTGCCTCAGATGCGGGTAGTTGAACACTACTCCATTACCGGTCATACCGGCCAGCTGAGCCTGAATGATCAGTGTGTCGTCCAGCGCGAGCTGAGCTGGGGCGTCTTCTCTGGCGAAGGCATTGAACCTGTTCAATAAACGCCAGCAAGGCAAAACCTACGAGGTCATGGCTGAGACGCATCTGCGTCGCCATGGCCTCGTTGCCGTTGCCCGGAATTTCCAGTGTCGGGGCGGTGAAATCGATCTGATCATGCGCGATCGTCACTGCTGGGTCTTCATTGAAGTCAAATTCCGGCAACACAACCATTACGGTTCGGCCGCAGAAGCGGTAAACTGGCGCAAGCAACAGCGAATCAAACGCGCCGCGCTGTTCTGGCTCCAACAACAGGGCCATGCCATTGAGCATACTGAGTTTCGGTTTGACGTGGTGTCATTGGAAGGAACCCCACCGCAAATCGAATGGTTTACCAACATCCTAGTTGAAGGTTGATCCATGCTAGAAAGCATCAAAGAAAGTTTTACCGAAAGCATCCAAACCCAGATTGCCGCCGCCGAGGCTCTGCCCGACGCGCTGTCTCAAGCGGCCCAGCTCATGGTCCAGAGCCTGCTTAACGGTAACAAAATCCTCTGCTGTGGCAACGGCGGGTCAGCAGCGAACGCCCAGCATTTTGCTTCTTGCCTGATCAACCGTTTTGAAACTGAGCGTCCGAGTTTGCCAGCCCTTGCCCTGACCGCAGATACCACAACCCTGACCGCTGTCGCAAACGACTACCACCAGGATGAAATCTTCTCCAAACAGGTACGAGCACTGGGACAAGGCGGCGACATCCTGCTGGTGATTTCTACCAGCGGTAACAGCAAAAACATCATCAAAGCGATGGAAGCGGCCCTGACCCGTGACATGACCATTGTAGCCCTCACCGGTATGGATGGCGGTGAAATGGCCGGCCTACTTGGCCCGCAGGATGTTGAAATCCGCATTCCTTCCCAGCGTACCGCACGCATCCAGGAAGGCCACTTGCTGGCCGTACACTGCCTGTGCGATCTGATTGATAAAGTCCTGTTCCCTCATCACGAAGCCTAATGAGGGGAGATATATTCATGAAGCGTCGCCTCCTGTTCATTGCGTGTTTGTCACTGGCTCTTCAGGCGTGCGCCCTGACCAACCCGGCAGATACCCGTACCACTACGCAACAATGGTATGACCAACAGATTGAGATGGAAATCGGCGGATTGGTTAACAAGCCGCCGTTTCGCGAACAAGTACGAGCCAATGCCATCGCGGTAGATGGCAAGGTACTGTTGATTGGTCAGGCCGCGGATCAGGCCACCAGCCAGCAACTGGAAAGTAAGGTTCGCGAATTCAAACGGGTGAAAACCGTCTTTAACCAGTTGCAAATTCGTCCGCCTGCCGCTCTGAGCGAAGTCAGCCAAGACAGTTGGCTGACCACCAAAGTCAAAACTCAGCTCATTGGCAGCAAGAAACTTCGCGATGCAACCATCCAGGTGTATACCGCGGGGCAGGAAGTGTACCTGCTGGGTTATGTCACCCCAGAGCAGGGAAATGTGGCCGCCGAAATCGCGCGCAATGTATCTGGCGTGAAAAAGGTCGTGAAAGTCTTTGAGTACCCGCCGCAATAAACCGCGGATATTCTCCCTGCCCGGCAGTTTGGTTCAGCGCCCATCCCAAAACACATATATAAAAAAACGCAGCCTGAGCTGCGTTTTTTGTGGATTGGTTTCGCGTTATTTGACGACACGAAGGCTTGGGCGACCACGAGGTCGAGGCGGCTCATCATTAGAATCTGACTCACTCACCAGCTCAGGCTCTTCATCAACCTCAACAGAACTTAATGCCATCGGCGCATCATCTTCAAGCTCGATGTCATCCAGCTCTTCAATGTCAGCCATATAAGCCGGTTCTGGCTCGAACATCGTCCCTGCACCATTTTCACGGGCATAGATTGCCAGTGCTGCGTACAGTGGAACAATGACCGAATGAGGACGACCGCTGAAACGAGCATTGAAGCTGATCGCCTCGTTGCCCAGTTCCAGATTGCCTACCGCACGCGGGGCAATATTCAGCACGATCTGACCATCGCTCACGAATTCCATCGGAACTTGCACGCCAGGCTGGGTCGCATCAACCACCAAATGCGGGGTCAAATCGTTATCCACCAACCAGTCGTAAAACGCCCGAAGAATATACGGACGGCGTGGCGTCATGCGATCCATATCCATTATTTACCAGCCAGGCGCATTTCACGCTCAACTTCGGTAAGAGAAGCCAGGAATGAATCACGTTCAAACACACGGGTCATGTACGCTTTCACTTCCTTCGCACCGGCACCAGCCAGTTCGATGCCCATTTCAGGCAGACGCCACAATAGTGGAGCCAGGTAGCAATCGACCAGGCTGAACTCTTCGCTCATGAAGTACGGGAATTCAGCAAACACTGGTGCCAGAGCCAGAAGCTCTTCACGCAGCTGCTTACGAGCTTTGTCAGCTTCGTCGGCAGAGCCGCCCTTAATCTTGTCAGCCAGGCTGTACCAGTTACGCTCGATACGGTACATCATCAAGCGGCTGTTACCACGGGCAACCGGATATACAGGCATCAGCGGCGGATGAGGGAAACGCTCATCCAGATACTCCATAATGATACTTGCCTGATACAGAGCAAGCTCACGATCAACCAGGGTCGGCACGGAGTTGTACGGATTCAGGTCAAGCAGATCTTCCGGCAGGTTGTTTGGATCAACCAGCTCAATTTCAACACTCACACCTTTTTCCGCGAGTACGATACGCACCTGATGGCTGTAGATGTCAGAAGCATCAGAATACAGAGTCATCACAGAGCGTTTATTGGCAGCAACAGCCATTAACCCCTCCAGTATTATAGCAATACACAAAAAGCAACGGGGGCCTCTGCCCCCATTGCGAGATTCTAACCCACTAGATTACCCGATCAGTGGACATCACGCCAATATTCTTTCTTCAACAGTAAGGTTAGTACAAAGAATACGACGATGAAGCCCATCACCCAGTAACCCATACGCTGACGTTCCAGTTTCATCGGTTCAGCAGAGTACGCCAGGAAGTTCACCAGATCGCGAACCACTGCATCATACTCTTCTTTATTCAGTTCACCGCTGCCATCAGCCTCAATACCAACGAATTCCTGAACTTCTTTACCGTCAACCAGACGCGTCTCGTAAACCTTGCTTGGCACACCCTGCAGCTCTTCAAGAACGTGCGGCATACCAACACTTGGGAAGACAACGTTGTTCACGCCAAACGGACGGCTTGGGTCCGCGTAGAATGAACGCAGGTAGGTGTAGATCCAATCAGCGCCACGGACACGGGCAACCATTGTCAGGTCTGGTGCCGGCGCACCGAATGATGCCGCCGCATATTCCGTTGGAATCGCGTTGGTCATCAGATCACCAATCTTCGCATTAGGATCGAAGATCAGGTTCTCTTTCATCAACTCTGCCGGAATACCCAGATCGGTCGCGACACGCTCATAACGCTGGTACTGCGTGGCGTGACAGCCAAAACAATAGTTCATGAACGTACGAGCCCCGTTCTGCAGCGATGCTTTATCGCTCAGATCGTTATTGGCTGCATCCAGTGGTACTGCAGGACCCGCTGCCATAGCCAGAGATGGCAGCAGGGCAAATAACATGACAATCAACTTTTTCATTTGAATGTTACCCTCTCTGGTAATGGCTTAGTTGCTTCGTTCTTGCTGTAGAAGAACAGCAGGACGAAGAACATGAAGTAGCCGAAGCTGAAGATCTGTGCCATCAGTGTATACACCGGCGTGGCAGGCAGAGCACCCAGAATTCCCAGAGCAATGAAACAGATGGTGAACTGAACAATGTTCCCCAAGTGCAGCTTGCTACGGTAACGGTACGAACGAACTTTACAACGATCCAGCCATGGCAACAGGAACAGCGCAACAATCGACGCACCCATTGCGATAACACCCAGCAGCTTATCCGGAACCGCACGCAGGATGGCGTAGAACGGTGTGAAGTACCAAACCGGAGCAATGTGCTCAGGAGTCTTCAGCGGGTTCGCCGCTTCAAAGTTAGGTGGCTCAAGGAAGTAGCCGCCCATTTCCGGGTTGAAGAAGATCACGTAGCTGAACAGGAATGCAAACACCGCCACACCAACCAGATCTTTCACCGTACCATAAGGGTGGAACGGGATAGAGTCGATGATGTCGTATTTCTTGGTGTAGTACTCGTGGAACTTGAACTGCGTTTTGTAATCTTCGCCTTTGCTGCCTTTCGGCAGTTTGGTCTCGATACCGTCCGGGTTGTTCGAACCAACTTCGTGCAGAGCCAGAATGTGCAGCACAATCAGAAGCAGCAGAACAATCGGCAGAGCGATCACGTGCAGGGCAAAGAAGCGGTTCAGTGTAGCGCCCGAGATAACGTAGTCACCACGGATCCACAATGTCAGGTCATCACCAATAACAGGAATAGCACCAAACAGCGAGATGATTACCTGAGCACCCCAGTATGACATCTGACCCCATGGCAGCAGGTAGCCCATGAAGGCTTCAGCCATCAGTACCAAGAAGATCAGCATACCGAACAACCACAGCAGCTCACGTGGTTTCTGGTAAGAACCGTAGATCAGCCCACGGAACATGTGCAGGTACACCACGATGAAGAATGCTGAAGCACCGGTTGAGTGCATATAACGCAGCAACCAGCCATATTCCACATCACGCATGATGTATTCAACAGACGCAAACGCACCATCACCAGAAGGTACGTAGTTCATGGTTAGCCAGATACCCGTCAGTAGCTGGTTAACCAGTACCAGCATTGCCAACGAACCGAAGATATACCAGAAGTTAAAGTTCTTCGGCATCGGGTATTCAGACATATGCTTGCGATAAGCATTCATCGCAGGCAGACGTTTTTCAATCCAACCGAGTAAGGCTTCCATTAGGCAGTCTCCCCATCTTCACCAACCAGAATGGTGTTGTCGTCCAGGAACGTGTGAGGCGGCACAACCAGGTTTAGTGGTGCCGGAACCCCAGCAAAGACACGACCCGCCATGTCAAACTTCGAGCCGTGACACGGGCAGAAGAAACCTGCCGACACACCACTGACCTGCTCACTGAAGCTGTCTGGCAGATAGGTAGGGGAACAGCCAAGGTGGGTACAGATACCTACGGCTATAAAAATTTCAGGCTTAACAGAACGATATTCATTCTGGGCATACATCGGCTGCTGTGGCTCTTCTGATGAAGGGTCACGCAGCTGGCCGTCATGGCCACCCAATTCTTTCAAAATCGCATCGCTACGGCGGACAACCCAGACAGGTTTACCACGCCACTCGACGCGAACCATCTGGCCTACTTCCAACTTGCTGATATCAACTTCAACTGGCGCACCGGCGGCTTTTGCTTTCGCGCTCGGGTTCCATGATTTGATAAAAGGCACGGCTACAGCGACTGCACCTAAGCCTCCAACAACCGAAGTCGTCGCAGTCAGGAAGCGGCGTCGGCCGTTACTTACTGGCGCATTGCTCATCCAACATTCTCCCATGTGCTCCCGCTCTGGATTATTATTATGTCCTTTTGCGTCCCTGGAGCTTACGGCTAACTTTCAACGGAAAGAAACAACAGTTACTCCTGCCCAAGCGGCAGAATTAATTCATTTTAAAGCTGTTGCTTATCACGCCAAATGATAAAGAAAACCCTACTTTATGACAAGATAAAGCTACCTTTTCGCAACAAATGTGAGAGGTATGTTCTTTTTGTTACTTGCCATCATGCAAATTGCTGTTATATGGGAAATTTCCGGGTTTCAACCAAACAAAAAACTAGGTTGATAATTATCTGATTCAGATAAGTTTGTTGCTTAGGTGTGACCAAGCTAACACATTCCTAAAACAAATATCTGGTTATTACTGATAAGAGTGATAGCGGAGGCGGGAAAGCTTTGAGATATAAAAAAAGCCCAACCCGAAGGCTGAGCTTTTTGACCACAGAAACCAGATAAAATCTGGAGCGTTGAAATTAACGCTTAGAGAACTGTGGACGGCGACGTGCTTTACGCAGACCAACTTTCTTACGTTCAACGCGACGTGCGTCACGAGTAACGTAACCAGCTGCACGTAGAGCAGGACGTAGAGTCTCATCGTATTCCATCAGAGCGCGAGTGATACCGTGACGGATCGCACCTGATTGACCAGTGATACCACCACCTTTAACAGTGATGTACAGGTCAAGTTTCTCTGTCATTTCAACAAGCTCAAGTGGCTGACGAACAACCATGCGAGCAGTTTCGCGACCGAAGTATTCTTCGATGCTACGCTTGTTGATTACGATGTTACCAGTACCCGGCTTAATGAAAACGCGAGCAGCTGAGCTTTTGCGACGGCCAGTGCCGTAGTATTGATTCTCTGCCATTGTCATCTTCCCCAATTAGATGTCTAGAACTTTAGGCTGCTGTGCAGCGTGGTTGTGCTCAGCACCAGCGTAAACTTTCAGCTTACGGTACATTGCACGGCCTAGAGGACCCTTAGGAAGCATGCCTTTAACAGCAATTTCGATAACCATTTCTGGTTTCTTAGCGATCAGCTTGTCGAAGCTGATTGACTTCAGACCACCGATGTAGCCAGTGTGGTGGTGGTACATCTTGTCAGTGCGCTTAGCACCAGTTACCGCAACTTTCTCAGCATTGATAACTACGATGTAGTCACCAGTGTCAACGTGTGGAGTGTACTCAGGCTTGTGCTTGCCACGTAGACGAGATGCGATTTCAGTTGCAAGACGGCCTAGTGTTTTACCTTCAGCGTCTACAACATACCAGTCACGTTTTACAGTTTCTGGTTTAGCAACGAAAGTTTTCATGCTAATTCTTACCCAAAATTAAATAGTTTCACTTCACTGGAGCATATTGCTCCATCTCTGTACAGAGCCCAGTCATCACCCCTTCGAGTGGTTGGCACTCCCGGCTTTTGCCGTTACAGGTACGGTGGGTCGCAAGATTATAGGGAAGGGTGGAGAAAAAATCACCTTTTTTTGAAAAAAAATTGCGATTTTTTCTCTCTGAGCATTTTTGCCTCAAATTCACCATTTTACTTCGGGATTTCCCCTGTTTTACGGCAGGAAAAGCCCCACATCAGGCAAGGTGAGGACGAGCCAGATAGTCGTGACTTTGCATCTCGACAAGCCGTGAGCAACAGCGTTTATACTCAAATGCAAGGCGTTGTCCCTGATACAGGTTTTCCCAGTTTACTTCGGCAGAAATGATCAATTTGACGTTACGTTCATAGAACTCGTCGACCAGGGCGATAAAGCGCCGTGCGGCATCACTTTCTGCCTCACCCATTTGTTTTACCTCAGACAGTAAAACCGTATGGTAAAGCCGGGCCAACTCCATGTAATCGGCCTGGCTGCGCGCGGTCTGACACAGAGTGGCAAAATTAAAATGCACGACCCCTTCCGCCTCATGCAACGTCGGCAACGTCCGATGATTAATTTCAATGTTCTTGCCACTGAAACGTGGTGCCACACTCAGCTGTTCGAAATACCGCAGCATATTCTGCTCGGCCGCCGCATCAAGCGGAGCATGGTAGATTTCGGCCTGCTCCAGGGTACGTAACCGATAATCCACCCCGGAATCGACATTCACCACCTCGCAGTTCGCTTTGATCAGGGCAATGGCCGGCAGGAAGCGCGCGCGCTGCAAGCCATTTCGGTACAGCTCATCAGGTGGAATGTTAGAGGTGGCCACCAGCGTAATACCGCGTTTAAACAGGGCTTCAAACAGGGTGCCAAGCAACATGGCATCGGTAATATCTGAGACGAAGAATTCGTCAAAGCAAATCAGGTCAGCTTCTTGCTTGAACCGATCGGCCACAACCTGCAGCGGGTCGGCCTGCTGCTCCAGGGTTCTCAATTCATCATGAACCCGCTGCATAAAGCGATGGAAGTGAACCCGCATCTTGCGCTGGGTCGGCAGACAGTCATAAAACGTGTCCACCAGATAGGTTTTACCACGACCAACCCCACCCCAGAAATAAAGCCCTTTTTCAGGCGGCGGAGGCGGCGGTGAGCGGCGCAGCACCCGATCCATCATGGTTCGTTCTGCGACCGGTTTCGGCTTAAGCAGCCGGTGATAAAGATCATCAAGGTGACGAACGGCCATTGCCTGAGCCGGGTCAGCCATAAAGTCGTCCCGTTTAAGATCTTCCTGGTATTTTTGTAGCGGCGTCATCCTTCTAACTAGACCTAATCATCTCCCTTCAGTGACCGAGATAGTACCATGCCAGCGCGTGACCATGTATAGTATCTATACGAATCTGATTAACTTGGTCACGATTCAGCGCCAATTAATCTTTTTGTTATACAACGGCCAGTTATAAACGGTGTCACGATGTTCCAAGACTGCAGGAACAATGTAACCTGCCAGACCCGTCGCGGCCCTGCTACTTAAGTCAAAAGGAGTACTTCATGGCTTGGATTTACGCGCTTCTTATCTTTATCGCCGGTGCGGCAGTCGGGGCTTTTGCGGCTCGCCTGGGCACCAAGAGTCTTAAAAATCAGAAGGAGCTGAAAAAAGAGCTCGACAAATCAAAATACGAACTCGAGCAGTTTCGTCAGGAGCTGGTTGATCACTTCGCCCAAAGCTCTGAGTTGCTGGATAACCTGGCGAAAGACTACAGCAAGCTGTACGAGCATATGGCGAAAACCTCGACAGAGCTAATGCCGAACTTGCCGGAGCAGGATAATCCGTTTGCCCGCCGCATCAGCACGCTGGAAGCCGTAAAAAACGTGGAGGCTCCGCAAGATCAGCCTCGCGATTACGCCAACGGTGCGAGTGGCCTATTGAAAGACATCCCTGAGCCAGTGGTTGAGGCGCCCAAAGCCGGCTAATCATTTTCTCAGGAACTAAACACTGATTTTCAAGTCTGAGATAAAGCAGGCATATCAACACAATAGGCCCATGCCTGCCATTGGACTTGAAAATCGGAGTTTAGTGATAATGAAAAAACCTTTGCTTGTATTAAGTGCTCTGGCACTAGGCATCAGTTCTGTTCTTTCTCCTGTAACTGCGTCTGCCGCCCTTCCTCAATCGGTGAATAGCCAACAATTGCCAAGCCTCGCCCCGATGCTTGAGCAAGTGACCCCTGCCGTTGTCAGTATTGCTGTCGAAGGCAAGCAGGTTTCGAAGCAACGCCTTCCGGAAACATTCCGCTTCTTCTTTGGCCCGGACTTTCCGGAAGAGCAAATTCGTGAGCGTCCGTTCCGCGGCCTGGGCTCCGGGGTCATTATTAATGCGGATAAAGGCTATGTGGTTACGAACCACCATGTGATCGGCGGTGCCGATAAAATCATGGTGCAGCTGCATGATGGCCGCGAAGTGGCTGCCGAACTGATTGGCAGTGACGAAATGTCTGACATTGCCCTGTTGAAACTCAAGAAAACCGACGACCTGACTGAAATCAAACTGGCGGATTCCGACAAACTGCGGGTCGGTGACTTTGCCGTTGCGATCGGTAACCCATTCGGCCTCGGCCAGACGGTCACCTCCGGTATTATTTCAGCGTTGGGCCGCAGTGGTCTGAATATCGAAAACTTCGAAAACTTCATTCAGACCGATGCCGCCATTAACAGCGGTAACTCCGGTGGCGCACTGGTCAACCTGAACGGCGAACTGGTAGGTATCAACACCGCCATTCTAGGCCCTAACGGCGGCAACGTCGGGATTGGCTTTGCCATTCCGGTCAACATGGTCAAGAACCTGACCCAGCAAATTCTTGAATACGGCGAAGTCAAACGTGGTGTTCTGGGAGTTCAGGGGGGCGAACTGACCGCTGAGCTGGCCGAAGCGTTCGGCTATGACACAAATTACGGCGCCTTCGTGAATCAGGTAATGCCGGATTCTGCGGCGGCCAAAGCCGGACTCAAAGCCGGGGATATCATCACTACGGTCAACGGTAAGAAGATCCGCAGCTTTGCCGAGCTGAGAGCAAAAATTGCAACCTTAGGCGCAGGTAAAGAAGTGAGCCTGGGTATCGTGCGCGACGGTAAAGAACAAAGCGTCAACGTGACCCTTCAGGAAGCGTCACTGAATAAAGTGAAGGCGGACAACCTGCACCAGAATCTTGCCGGGGCTGAATTTGCCAACACCACCGCCGACGATGGTGTGAAAGGCGTGAAAGTTACCAGCCTGCAGGCCAATTCGCTGGCGGCACGTTACGGTCTGAAGGAAGGGGATATTATCCTGGGCGTGAATCGTCAGGCCATCCGTAACCTGGGTGAACTGCGTAAAGCGCTTGACCGCAGCGCTGGTGTCATGGCGCTTGAAGTCAAACGCGGTGACAACATCCTGTATCTGATCATCCGCTGATTCCCTCCCCTCGCAACATCCCAAGCAGCCGGCAGTGTCCGGCTGCTTTGCGCCTACGGCAATTACCGCTATATTCAACAAAATAACATCGAAATTTGGTATCTCACTGAGGTAGTGATACTCTCATCGGCTAAGTTTGCCGTTTCGTGTTCAGGGGAGCATACATGCTGGCTTTTTTTAGCCGATCCATTCTGCTTGGTGTGGTCACGGCCGCAGCTCTGCTGGCCGTTTTTCCTGATCTTCGAACCCAGATGCTAGAAACCCCTCAGGTTCTGGTTCCGGCACAGCATGATCAAACTCAGGTATCCTTCAACTACGCTGTCCGGCGAGCATCTCCTGCTGTCGTCAATATTTACAACCGCCGGTATAACGCCAACGATCGCCTTCAGCTCAGCACGCAGGGACTGGGTTCCGGCGTCATCATGAGCGATAAAGGCTATATCGTGACGAACTATCATGTCGTCGCGGAAGCCGATCAGGTAATTGTAGCCCTTCAGGACGGACGCATTCTGACTGCCCAGCTCATTGGTAAAGACAAGCGCACAGATCTGGCGGTACTGAAAATTCAGGCCGAGAATCTACCGGTCATTCCGCTCAGCACCGATTACCAACCCGCGGTAGGGGATGTGGTTCTGGCTATCGGTAACCCTTACAACCTCGGCCAGACCACCACCTACGGCATCATTTCTGCCACCGGGCGTTCCGGCATGAGCTTCTATGGTCGGCAGGACTTCCTGCAAACGGATGCCGCCATCAACGAGGGGAACTCCGGCGGCGCGCTGGTCAATACGCGCGGCGAGCTGGTTGGTATTAATACCGCCTCTTTCCAACAAGCGACCGATATCGAAACCTATGGGATCTCTTTCGCGATTCCGTATGAGCTGACCCATAAGATCATGAACAAGCTGATTGCGGATGGCCGGGTAATTCGCGGTTATATCGGTCTAGAAGCCAGAGATATCAACCCGGTGATGGCTCGCCTGTACGATGCAGACCAGATTAGCGGCATCATTGTAATGGGCATGGACCCGAATGGCCCGGCAGCCAAAGCCGGCTTCCAGGTGCAAGATATTTTGGTGGAGATAGACGGCAAGCCGGTGACTGACCGCCGTAATGTGCTGGATATTGTGACCGAGTTACGCCCAGGAACCCGGGTGGAAATGACCGTGCTGCGAAATGGTCAACCAACCAAGCTCAGTGTGCTGATTGGGGATGACCCGCAGGATTACTGATCTGGTCGCCACTCAAAGCATTCCCCATAAAAAAAGCGAGAGCCTTGGCTCTCGCTTTTTGTTGGGTCACTTTCAGAGAGATTACTCGCTGAAGCGCTCGATATTCATACCCAGCGCGCGGAACTTATCTTCGATATGCTCGTAGCCGCGGTCGATATGGTAGATACGATCCACAATCGTCTCACCTTTCGCGATGCTGCCGGCAATCACCAGACTGGCTGATGCGCGCAGGTCAGTCGCCATCACTTGAGCGCCGCTCAGACCTTTGGTATCGCCGCAAATCACGGTGTTACCTTCGATTTCCGCTTTTGCTCCCATACGAATCAGTTCCGGGATGTGCATGAAACGGTTTTCGAAAATGGTCTCGGTGATGATCCCGGTACCTTTGGCAACCAGATTCAACAATGAGAACTGAGCCTGCATATCTGTCGGGAAACCCGGGTGCGGCGCAGTACGGATATTCACGGCTTTCAGCTCACGGTCGGTCATATCCAGGCTGATCCAGTCGTCACCGGTTTCAATGGCGGCTCCCGCCTCTTCCAGCTTCGCCAGTGCCGCTTCCAGCAACGCAGGCTTAGTGTTACGACACACAATTTTGCCGCCGGAAACCGCTGCTGCTACCAGGAATGTCCCGGTTTCAATACGGTCAGCCACAACTTTGTGATAGCCCCCGCCCAGACGTTCCACACCTTCGATGGTGATGGTGTCAGAGCCAGCACCAGTGATTTTCGCACCCAGTGTATTCAGGAACATCGCCGTATCGACAATTTCTGGCTCACGGGCTGCGTTTTCAATCACGGTCGTCCCTTCAGCCAGCGTCGCCGCAGACATGATAGTCACGGTCGCGCCAACACTGACTTTATCCATGACAATGTGAGCACCTTTCAGGCGACCGTCAACCGACGCCTTCACGTACCCTTCTTCCAGCGCGATGGTTGCACCCAGCTGCTCCAGACCGTGGATATGCAAATCCACAGGACGGGCACCAATGGCACAACCGCCCGGCAAGGAAACCTGTCCCTGACCAAAGCGAGCGACCAGCGGGCCCAATGCCCAGATAGACGCGCGCATGGTTTTCACCAGATCATAAGGCGCGCAAAATTCGTTTACCGGGCCGGCATCAACATGGACAGAACCATTACGGGTGACTTTCGCACCCAGTCGGCTCAGCAGCTCCATGGTGGTATCAATATCACGCAGTTTTGGCACATTCGCCACTTCTACCGGCTCTTCGGCCAGCAGGGAGGCGAACAAAATAGGCAATGCTGCATTCTTAGCACCAGAAATGGAGACTTCGCCGCTCAGTGGGCCACCGCCCTGGATTCGAAACTTCTGCATCATTTACCTCTTAGGACAGCGACATTAACTTTTTGTCTCGCGCCCACTCTTCCGGTGTGTACGTTTTAATACTCAGGGCGTGAATTGCATTGGTCGCGATATGTCCCATCAGCGGACCATAAATAGTCTGCTGTTTTTTCACTCGGCTCATGCCTTCGAACAGGGCGCCAACTGCAATCACTTCATAGTGGCTGCCATCGCCTTTCACGATGACTTCATCCAGCTCTACGGCATTTTCCAGGATGTTTTTGATTTCAGAGATTTCCACAAGCTATCCTCTTTACTACTCACGCCAAGCAAGCAGCGAACATTGATTCAACGTGGCTCAGGCGCAACAGCGTCATCAGCTGTTCCGGCACATTTAATAGTTTTAGCTCAGTCCCTTTCTGGCTGAGCACTTGATTGACATGCAACAGCATAACCATGCCTGCGGAGTCCACCCGGCTGACCGCTTTCAGATCGATAGTGACCGAGCCATCACGCGGCATCCACTCTTGTCTTCGCTGCCAAAAGGCGGGAACTGTGTCACGTTCCAACGCCCCTGACAAGCAGTAATACCCATTTTCCTGAACTCGCCACTCAATCTTGGGCTTACTCATTGTTTTTCGGCCTCGCGGCGAATTGGCTTGGCAGCCAGGTCACGCAGTGATTTAGTGACGGCCTCTACCCCTTCGCTGCGCAGCTGTCCGCTCCACTCGCTCTGCTTGGTTGAGATCATGCTGACCCCTTCGGCCACCATGTCATAGCCCTGCCACTCACCGGTTTTATTGTTTTTACGCAGTTTAAAATCCAGGCGGATTGGTGGACGTTTGGTGTCCAGAATATCGACGCGAACCGATACGATATTACGGTTAGCCGGTACTGACTTGGCCGATTCAACCTGAATATCCTGATTAGTGTACTGAGTCAGTACTTGCGCGTAAGACGCAACCAGGTAGTCAGAGAACGCAGACACAAAGCTGTCACGCTGTGACGGTGACGTTTGTTTCAGGTGCGGACCTAGCACTTTGTATGCTGCATAACGGGTATTCACGTATGGCAGTAATTCCTCGCGCACCACTCGGCGCAGCAACTCCGGGTTGCGCTGAATTTGGTTTTGCTCCGACTTCAGTCGGCTAAATGTCTTCTGTGAGACCTGATCAATCATGCGGTACGGATCTTTCAGATCCACGGCTGCCTGGCTGACCATTGGCAAGCTCACCAGCAAAAAGAATGCGTATTTCAACCATTTCATTAGCCTGTCCTCTTATTTACTGTCACCGCCGATGCTGTACAGCACCTGGCCGATCATATCTTCCAGTACCAGTGCAGACTTGGTGTCTTCAATCAGATCACCGTCCTGCAGCATGGCAACGTCGTCATCCACAAACCCAGGAGAAATCCCCAGATATTGCTCACCCAGCAAACCGGATGTCAGAATTGACGCCGAACTGGTCTCCGGAAAGTAGCCGTATTTTTTCTCAATCGCCATTGTCACTACCGGCAGGTAACTCTCGGTATCCAGCGTGATGCTGGTAATCTTACCTACGGTCACACCGCCCACTTTGATCGGTGAGCGGACTTTCAGCCCGCCGATATTGTCAAAATTCGCCTTCAGGGTGTAAGTCTCATTGCCGCCGATGTTCTGCACATCCGCGACTTTAAAAATCAGCACCAGGATGGCAGCAATGCCCGCCAGGACAAAGCTACCTACCCATAATTCTAGTTTTCTTGTTTGCTGCATCAGAAATTTCCCGTTTCGCCCTAGCTACCGAACATCAGAGCCGTCAATACAAAATCCAATCCAAGTACCGCCAGTGATGAATTCACCACAGTGCGGGTCGTGGCCCGGCTGATTCCCGCCGAAGTAGGTACGGCATCGTACCCGTTAAATACCGCTATCCAGGTCACTGTGATCGCGAACACCAGTGATTTGATCAGGCTGTTACCAATGTCGTAGCCCAAATCCACTGACGATTGCATGACCGACCAGAAGCTGCCGTGGTCGATCCCTTTCCAGTCGACCCCTACCAGCTGGCCGCCCCAGATGCCCACGGCACAGAACAGCATCGCCAGCAGCGGCATTGAGATCACCCCAGCCCAGAAGCGCGGCGCAATCACCCGGCGCAGCGGGTCAACGGCCATCATTTCCATGCTGGACAACTGCTCGGTGGCTTTCATCAGGCCAATTTCCGCCGTCAGCGCCGATCCCGCCCGGCCCGCGAACAGCAAGGCTGTCACTACCGGCCCGAGTTCCCGCAACAGCGACAGTGCCACCATTTGCCCCAGATTGGTCTCTGCCCCGAAATCCACCAGGACAATGTAGCCCTGCAGGCTCAGTACCATCCCGATAAACAGGCCGGAAACCAGAATAATCGCGACCGACAGCACCCCGACGGAGTACAGTTGGCGCAGCAGCAGCGGGAACATTTTCCCCGGCTGCGGCTGGCTGACCAGCGCCCCGTACAAAATGAGCGAGGCTCGTCCCAGGGTCTGGCATTTATCCAGTGCGAGACGCCCCTGACGCGCGACAAAATCCGCAATCATGTGTTAGCGCCCCTTACTATTAACATCAAACAATTCATCTTCTATTGCACCCGCAGGGAACTTAAACGGCACCGGACCATCCGCCTTGCCGTCCAGAAACTGGCGAATCCTAGGATCAGCATTGTGCTGCAGTTCGGAAGGCGAGCCCTGACCAATAATCTTACCGCCCGACAGCAGGTAAACATGGTCAGCGATCCCCATCACTTCATGGACATCGTGAGTCACAATCACCGAGGTGATATCCAGCGCCTGATTCAGATCCCGAATCAGCTTCACCAGCACCCCCATGTTGATAGGGTCCTGGCCGACAAAAGGCTCATCATACATGATCAGGTCGGGATCCAGCGCGATCGCTCTTGCCAGTGCGGCACGCCGTGCCATCCCGCCAGACAGCTCTGCTGGCATCAGCTGTGCCGCGCCTCGCAGGCCCACGGCCTCGAGTTTCAGCAGCACCAGCGTACGCAGCAGGTCATCCGGCAAATCCGTGTGTTCACGCAGCGGGAACGCCACATTATCAAACACCGTCATATCCGTGAACAGCGCACCGGACTGAAACAGCATGCTCATCTTGTTTCGTGCCTGGTACAGTTCCTGACGACCCAGCGTCGGGATATTCCAGCCTTCAAACCAGATATCCCCGCTATCTGGCAGAATTTGGCCGCCAATCAGGCGCAACAGGGTGGTTTTACCGATCCCCGACGGCCCCATGATCGCCGTTATTTTTCCCTTGGGTACATCCAGCGAGACATCGTCAAAAATCTTTCGCTCGCCGCGGGAAAAAGTCATATGCCGGATTGATACCAGCGATTCAGTTTGCTTCATAGCTACCCTAATTTGGCGCAAAAGCCATACTGGTCTGCCGCCCTATTCGCCGCAAACCGATGTATTTGTATAGAATGAAATATTTAAGATATTACCTGAATGTTGCCTTGATGATAGGAAGATTATGCAACCAACTCAAGGAAATAACTGTTAGAAGTCTGTTATTTCTCGCTCCTTTAGGACGCAATAATAACGGAAAACCGTCTATTTTCCGCCCTATTTTGTGTCGAATTTGTCAGCTTTTGTCACGTACGGATAGTCCCCGTCCAATTCCGCCAAGTCAGACTAATTTATCTCGCCTTTTGCTTTCTTTTTACAGCCTGAACCGTCAAAATTAGCCCTTTAAACAATTCACACTATTACACTTCCGTCGTTGCCAGCCCGACATGGTACGGCGGTTAAATCCACTATCTGAAGATAAAAGGGATAACAATGCTCGAAGCCATCGTGTTGCTCTGTATTGGTCTGGCGTTACTGGTATGGAGTGCAGATCGACTTGTTTTTGGCGCTGCGGCGCTTGCAAAAAATCTGGGGGTTACCCCTTTGGTCATTGGTATGACAATCCTGGCCATGGGTTCATCCGCCCCAGAAATGATGGTTTCAGCAACTGCGGCACTGGAAGGCAAAACCGATACCGCAGTCGGTAACGTACTGGGTTCCAACATTGCCAACATCGCTCTGATTCTGGGTCTGACCGCCCTCATCAAGCCGCTGTCGATCAGTTCTGCGATCATTCGTCGTGAACTGCCGCTGATGATGGGTGTCACACTAGTAGCGGGCCTGCTGTTGTGGGACAGCCACCTGGGCTTCATGGAAGGTGTACTGCTGATCGCGCTGTTCGTGATTTTCCTGCTGGCGATGCTAAAAATCAGCCGCAGCGCCAAAGAAACGGGCGATCCACTGGTTGATGAGCAAGAATCCGAAATCCCGCAGGGTGTCAGTAACATGGCAGCCGGGATCTGGACCGTAGTCGGTCTGCTGCTGCTGCCTTACGCCGCCAGTATGCTGGTTGATTCCGCCGTCATCATTGCCAAGCACTTCGGCATGAGCGATCTGGTGATCGGCCTGACGATCATTGCCGTGGGTACCAGCCTGCCGGAGCTAGCCGCCTCTATTGCCAGCCTGTTTAAAGGCGAAGATGACATGGCGGTCGGTAACATCATTGGCTCCAACGTGTTTAACATCCTGGCGGTCATGGGTCTGCCGGGCCTGCTGAACCCGTCGCAGCTCAGCCCGCTGGCGATGGGGCGTGACTATTACGTCATGCTGGGTATTTCTGTATTACTGGTTGTGATGGCTCTTGGAAAACGCCGTCGAATCAATCGTGTGGAAGGATTGATTCTGCTGGTATGCTTTGTCGCCTATCAAGGTTATCTATTTTATAATCTGGGGGCTTAACGGAGAGCCAAGATATGTCTGAAACGTTTGATTACTGCGCCATTGGCCGCAGAGTAATAGAAATTGAAGCCGACGCCCTGCACACACTGACCCAATATATTAATGGGGATTTCACCCGCGCCTGCGAACTGATCGCCGCCGCCAGCGGGAAAGTGATTGTGATGGGGATGGGCAAATCCGGCCACATCGGGAACAAAATTGCCGCCACGCTGGCGAGCACGGGAACCCCGGCCTTTTTTGTGCACCCAGGGGAAGCCAGTCATGGCGATCTGGGGATGATCGAAAAAGGGGATGTGGTGCTGGCCATTTCCAACTCCGGTGAAGCGCAGGAAATTCTGACGCTGCTGCCGGTAATCAAACGTCTGGGCATCCCGCTGATCAGCATGACCGGGAAACCGGAATCCAGTATGGCCAAACTGTCGCAGATCCATCTGCAGATCACGGTGGCCAAAGAGGCCTGTCCGCTGAATCTGGCTCCCACATCCAGCACCACCGCCACACTGGCGATGGGCGACGCACTGGCTATTTCCCTGATGGAAGCCCGTGGTTTTACGGCTGATGATTTTGCCCTCTCCCACCCGGGTGGCGCTCTGGGCCGAAAACTGCTGATGCGAATCAGCGATGTCATGCACACCGGGGATCTGCTGCCGATGGTATATGAGGAAGCCAGCATCAAAGACGCCCTGCTGGAAGTCTCTCGCAAGGGGCTGGGAATGACGGCTATCATTGATAGTAATCAGCAGCTAAGCGGCATTTTCACCGATGGTGACCTGCGCCGTCTTCTGGATAAGCGCATTGACATCCATAACACCACAATTGGCGATGTGATGACCCGAAATCCGGCCACCATTTCCGCCGACGTGCTGGCAGCCGAAGGGCTGAAAATGATGGAAGACAGAAAAATCAATGGCCTGCTGGTAACAGATGCAGGTAAATTAGTGGGAGCGCTCAACATGCACGACCTGCTAAAAGCCGGGGTGATGTGATGCAGGTAGATACCCTTTACGGCCCGGTGGACGCCGGCCTGTTTGAGCGTGCACAGCACATCCGGTTGCTGATTTGTGATGTGGACGGGGTCTTTTCCGACGGCCGCATTTATATGGGCAACGACGGCGAAGAGCTGAAAACGTTCCATACCCGAGATGGCTATGGCATTAAATCCTTGATGAATGCCGGGATTGAAGTGGCCATTATCACCGGCCGCAAATCAGCCATTGTGGAAAACCGTATGCGGGCGCTGGGTATCCGCCATGTCTATCAGGGGCAGGATAACAAACTGGCGGCGTACGAGGATATCCACGCCAATCTTGGCATTGACCCGGCTCACACCGCCTATATCGGTGACGATCTGATCGACTGGCCGGTCATGGAAAAAGTCGGCTTGTCCGTCTGTGTGGCTGATGGCCACCCGTTGCTGGCCCGCCGCGCAGATTTTGTCACCCGCATCCCGGGTGGCAATGGGGCCGTACGGGAAGTGTGCGACCTTATCCTTGAAGCCAAAGGGGAATTAGATAAACATAAAGGCTTGAGTATATGACCTTACAACGGCTGCTGTATGTAGCACTGCTGGTTGTTTGCGGCTGGGCCGGCTACTACCTGCTGGATAAACACTGGCAGGAAGACGTACAGGTTACTCCGGATGCCGAAAAGCCGCTGTTCACCGGCAGCGCAGTGGTAAACACCACCTATAACGAGTCCGGCCAGCGCAGTTACCAGATTGATGCCAGCTACCTGGAGCATTTCAGCCAGAGCGGTAATACCAATTTTGTCGAACCGGTACTTTGGGTCTATCGTGAAGGCACAGAGACCGAGTGGCGGATCAGCGCCAGCGAGGCCCGTCTGGACAAAGACCACGTCTTGCAAATGACCGGCAACGTACGCATTTTTAACCTGTTGCCCGCATCCGCGATCAAGGTGATCCAGACAGAGACCCTGCGCCTGGATTTGGTCAGCAAAGATTTCGATACCCCAGACCATGTCACCATTACCGGTGACGCCTTCCAGAATGAAGGAACGGGTTTGCAAGGTAACATGGACCGTAGCATCGCCACCTTACTGAAGAACGTAAAAGGTAGATATGAAGCTTTATAAATTGACGACTTTGCTATGTCTCTGCCTCAGCAGCCCAAGCTGGGCCCTGAGCAACGATACAGAGCAGCCAATCTATATCAACTCTGAAAAACAAGAGCTTGATATACAAAAGAATATCGTCACCTTTACCGGCAGTGTGGTCCTTCGCCAGGGCAGCATTGATATCCGTGCGGACCGAATTGTTGTGACCCGGCCAAACGGTCAGGAAGGTAAAGAGACCATCGATGCCTACGGCAATCCGGCCACGTTCCACCAGTTGATGGACAACGGTAAACCGATTGACGGCGCGGCGAAAAAAATGCGCTATGAAACTGACACCGAATACCTGAGGATGACTGACGACGCCGTTCTGGTTCAGGAAGGCAGCGAGATTCAGGGCAAGATGATCAGCTACAAGATTGACGAGCAGAAGCTGGTCGCAGAAAGTGGCGAGAAGAAACGTGTCACCACCATTTTGCAGCCTAACCAGCTGAACAAGAGTAAGAAGTAAGCCCGATATGGCAGTATTGAAAGCAGAGCATCTGGCAAAAAGTTATAACGGCCGCAAAGTGGTCTCGGACGTCAGCCTGCAAGTAGAGTCCGGCAAGATCGTCGGCCTGCTTGGGCCAAATGGTGCCGGTAAAACCACCTCGTTTTACATGATTGTGGGCCTGGTGGCCCGTGATGAAGGCAGTATTACCATTGACGGGACGGATATCAGCCTGCAGCCGATGCACAACCGCTCCCGAATGGGTATCGGTTACCTGCCGCAGGAAGCCTCGATTTTCCGCCGCCTTTCTGTCCATGACAACCTGATGGCGGTTCTGCAAACCCGCGCCGATCTCAACAAGGCAGAGCGTCAGGACAAGCTGGAAGAACTGCTGGATGAATTCAATATCCAGCATATTCGCAACAGCCTTGGCATGGCCCTGTCCGGGGGGGAACGCCGCCGGGTCGAAATAGCCCGGGCACTGGCGGCCAACCCGAAGTTCATCCTGCTGGATGAACCGTTTGCCGGGGTCGATCCGATTTCAGTGATCGACATCAAAAAGATTATTGAACACCTGCGGGATCGCGGGCTTGGGGTACTGATCACCGACCATAATGTCCGGGAAACCCTGGATGTGTGTGAGCAGGCTTATATCGTTAGTCAGGGGCGTTTGATTGCCCATGGCACCCCGACACAAGTACTCAACGATGAACATGTGAAACGGGTCTATCTGGGCGACCAGTTCCGTCTATAGTTAGAAGTAAGGACGTACCAGACGCGAGCGCCACGGTGAAAGAGGACGTTTCTCACCCGGCGCCTTAAAGCGAACACCAACGATAACAACAAGGTACATATGAATCTATGAAAACCTCGCTCCAGCTAAAACTCGGCCAACAATTGGCAATGACGCCGCAACTTCAGCAAGCGATTCGCCTGCTGCAGTTATCCACCCTGGATCTCCAGCAGGAAATCCAAGAGGCACTGGATGCCAACCCGCTGCTGGAGCTGGATGAGACCGGACATGATTCCCTCAATGGCGACACGGAGCCGAAGGACATGGACGGCAACAGCAAAACGGACGCCTCAGAGAGTGCAGACAGCGACAATGAGCTGGGCGAGCACGATGCGGACGCATATGATACCTCCGATGTCATTGAACAACGGGAAATGCCGGAAGATCTGCCGGTTGATACCACCTGGGACGATGTCTACAGCGCCAGCACCGGCAACACCGGCCTGGCTATGGATGATGACATGCCGGTTTACCAGGGCGAAACCACCGAAAGCCTGCAGGACTACCTGATGTGGCAGGTTCAGCTGACGCCATTTAGCGAAACGGACCGGACTATCGCCACCGCGATCATTGATGCCATTGACGAGAAAGGCTACCTGACCTGCTCTACCGAAGAAATTCTGGAAAGTCTGGGCGACGAAGAAGTCGAGCTGGACGAGGTCGAAGCCGTGCTCAAGCGCATCCAGCAATTTGACCCGCTGGGCGTGGCCTCCCGTAACCTGCAGGAATGCCTGATGCTGCAGCTGGCAACCTTCGATCCGGCCACCCCATGGCTCAAAGAAGCGCGCATGCTGCTGACCGACTATATCGATTTGCTTGCCAACCGCGATTTTCGCCAGTTGATGCGCGACACCAAGCTGAAGGAAGCCGAACTCAAGCAGGTTATGCAACTGATCCACGGGCTAGACCCGCGTCCGGGCAACCGCGTAGTGGCCTCCGAAACCGAATACGTGGTGCCGGATGTCTCGGTCTTCAAAGACAGCGGCAAATGGGTCGTGACCATCAACCCGGACAGTGTCCCGCGCATCCGCGTCAACGAACAATATGCCGCGCTGAGCAAAAGTGCGCGCAATACGGCAGACAGCCAGTTTATCCGTACCCATTTGCAAGACGCCAAGTGGCTGATCAAAAGCCTCGAAAGCCGGAACGAAACGTTATTGAAAGTCGCTCGTTGCATTGTTGAACACCAGCAGGACTTCTTTGAATATGGCGAAGAAGCCATGAAGCCAATGGTGCTCAATGACATTGCATTGGCGGTTGATATGCACGAATCGACAATCTCTCGGGTAACCACCCAAAAGTACATGCATACCCCTCGCGGGATTTTCGAACTGAAATACTTCTTCTCCAGTCACGTCAGTACCGATAACGGTGGCGAATGTTCGTCCACTGCAATTCGCGCTCTGGTGAAAAAGCTGGTCGCGGCCGAAAACCAGGCCAAACCGCTGAGTGACAGTAAAATAGCGACATTATTGGCGGAACAAGGCATCATGGTGGCGAGACGGACTATCGCCAAATACCGTGAGTCACTGGGTATTCCGCCTTCTAATCAGCGAAAACGTCTGCTCTAACAGGCGACAACAGAAGGAAGATGTCTATGCAAATTAATCTAACTGGGCACCATGTTGAAATTACTCCAGCCATGCGTGATTACGTGGAGACGAAGTTCGATAAGCTAGAGCGGTTTTTCGATAAAATTAATAATGTGCATGTGGTCTTGAATGTCGAAAAGCTTCAGCAAATCGCCGAAGCAACGTTGCACATTAACGCGGGGGAAATCCACGCTAAAGCGGATTCGGAAAATATGTATGCCGCTATCGATGCATTAACTGATAAACTGGTGCGTCAACTAAACAAACACAAAGATAAACTCAATAGCCACTGAATCATGCAACTGAGTAACGTATTGAGCCTGGACTGCACTAAAAGTGCAGTCCCTTGCTCCAGCAAGAAACGCGCTCTGGAAATCATCAGTGAAATCGCTGCCCGTCATCTGGATCAGAACCCGCAACCACTTTTTGAGTGTATGCTAAACCGGGAAAAAATGGGCAGTACCGGGATAGGTAACGGAATCGCCATCCCTCACGGTCGAATCAGCAATAGCGATCAAGCCATCGCTGTCCTGATCCAATGCCAGGACGCCATCCAATTTGATGCCATCGACAATCAGCCGGTCGATTTGCTATTTGCCCTGTTGGTCCCTGATGCCCAGTGTAAAGAGCACCTCAAAACCCTTTCCTGTATTGCAGAAAAACTGAGCGACAAGCAGATTTGTAAGCAGCTTCGTACCGCAAAAAGCGACGAAGAGCTTTATCAAATCCTTACCCGTGATTCATAATGAGGATCACACTCACCCAGACTGTTAAGGAATGCCAGCCATGATGCTAATGGTCGTCAGTGGCCGCTCGGGCTCAGGTAAATCCATCGCCCTTCGGGTACTGGAAGATCTCGGGTACTACTGTGTCGATAACCTGCCGGTCAGCCTGTTGCCGCAATTTGTGGAAACGCTGGAAGGCCGTCAGCAGAATGTCGCGGTCAGTATCGATGTCCGTAACCTGCCCGCCGAGCCGGAAGATATCCGCAATACCCTCGACTCGCTGAGTGAAGATGTCGACGTCAATGTCATCTTTCTGGATGCGGACGATAAGGCGCTGGTCAAACGGTACAGCGAGACCCGCCGCCTGCATCCGCTTTCGCGCGATAACATGAGTCTGGAACAAGCGATTCAGTCAGAAAGCGCTCTGCTGACCCCCATCAAAGAACGGGCCGACCTGGTGATAGATACCACCAGCAAGTCCATTCATGACCTGAGTGAAACGGTACGCTCCCGGGTGCTGGGTCGCGATGCCCGCGAGCTCATCATGGTGTTCGAGTCGTTTGGCTTCAAGCACGGCCTGCCGACCGATGCCGACTTCGTCTTCGACGTTCGTTTTCTGCCAAATCCTCACTGGATTCCGGAGCTGAAACCACTGACCGGTCTGGATCAGGGCGTCAAGGAATACCTTGCCAGTCATCCCGAAGTGAATCAGCTGATCAACCAGATCCGCAATTTCATTGAAACCTGGCTGCCAATGCTGGAAAAGAATAACCGCAGCTACCTCACCGTGGCCATCGGCTGTACCGGCGGTCAGCACCGCTCAGTCTATGTGGCGCAGAAACTGGCCGAGCATTTCCGCTACGAAGGCCATCAGGTGCAGGTTCGCCACCGAACACTGGAAAGTAAGTCATGAGCTTACTGTCACGGGAACTCTTTATCAAAAACCGCCTGGGCCTTCATGCCCGGGCGGCCATCAAACTGGTTGAGCTGGCTCAGAGCTTTGAATCCGTAATTACCATCAGCAATGGCGAGAAAGACGCCACGGCCGACAGTGTCATGGGGTTACTGATGTTGGAATCGGCTCAGGGACAAAGAGTGCAGGTCAGCGCTGAAGGAGCCGATGCCGAGCAGGCATTAACGGCGGTCAGCGAACTGATTGAGTCCGGATTTGACGAAGAAAGCTGACCTTGTGCTGATTTATCAGATCTGATGAGACAACGGCCCATCTATTGCGTTAAAATTCAACTTATTGCATCGTGTTATACCTCACAGTAATACATACGTACGACTAGCGACGGTATTTCGCATCTGAGTCATTAGAGGTATCGCAAGTAATGGCCGATGTCATAGAACAAGACAACACGCACCAAACTCTTCAGGAAGTCAATCAGGCCCTCGAAAACGGCATGTTTGTCCATGTCCGCCGTCTGCTGCAGGACATGGAGCCGGAAGACATCGCTCACCTGCTGGAAGCCTCTCCCCCCAAAGAACGTCAGGTCCTCTGGCAACTGACCGACCCGGAAGATCAAGGGGAAATCCTCGACGAGCTGTCTGAGGACGTCAAAGACGGGATCGTCGCCCAGATGGCACCAGATAAACTGGCCGCCGTGACAGAGGGCATGGAGAGCGATGACGTCGCCTACGTCCTGCGTAGCCTACCTGATGACAAATACCAAAAAGTACTGGCCCAGATGGACGCGATGGATCGTCATCGGGTCGAGAAAGCCCTGGCTTATCCGGAAGAAACCGCCGGCGGCATGATGAGTACCGACTTCATCACCATCCGCGGCGATGTCACGGCTGACGTGGTACTGCGTTACCTGCGCATGAAAGGTGAGCTGCCGGAAGCTACCGACGCCCTGTACGTTGTTGACCAGGATGACAAACTGATTGGTCACTTGTCGCTTGCCACCCTGATCACCACACAGCCGGATATCGAAATCCACGATGTGATGGACGATGCCGACGAAGCGATCCCGGTCGATATGGACGATGGCGAAGTCGCGAACCTGTTTGAGCGCCGTAACTGGCTGTCAGCGCCTGTTGTGGATAGCAATAATCAGCTGGTCGGGCGGATTACCATCGATGACGTGGTCGATATCATCCGAGAAGATGCCGAGCACTCGATGATGAGCATGGCCGGTATGGATGATGACGAAGATACCTTTGCCCCGGTCATTAAATCCGCCAAACGCCGCAGCATCTGGCTGGGTGTCAATGTTCTCGCAGCGCTGGCTGCCGCCTCTGTTTCCAACATGTTTGAAGATACCCTTGAACAGATGGCTGCCATTGCGATTTTGATGACCATAGTGCCGTCCATGGGCGGTGTTGCGGGCAATCAGACCGTGGCACTGGTGATCCGTGGTCTGGCCGTAGGGCACATCGGTGACACCAACACCCGCTGGCTGCTCAGTAAAGAAGCCCGGGTTGGCCTGCTGAACGGGATTCTCTGGGCCCTGATCATCGGCGGCGTGGTCGTACTGTGGAAAGGCAACTTATTACTCGGCGCCATTATCGCCAGTGCGATGATGACCAACCTGCTGGTTGCCGGGATTGCCGGCGTGTGTATCCCCATCATGCTAAAGAAGATGAAAATCGACCCGGCACTAGCGGGCGGGATGGCGCTGACGACCATCACCGATATTGTCGGCCTGTCCGTGTTTCTGGGGCTGGCTACGGTTTTTCTGGTGTAATCAAAGCAGTAACCATTTCACGTTCACGCTACCTCTCACCAGAGAAAACAGACACACTCACACACAAAAAAGCGAGAGCCAGGCTCTCGCTTTTTTTTCAGACGCAATCATCAGTGACGTGATTACTCACCGGCAATCTTCATGGTATCCAGCAGAATCGATCCCGTCTGGATCTGGCTGCGGGTTTCTGTATCCGTACCAATCGCCACCATGTTCATCATCATGTCTTTAAGGTTACCGGCGATCGTGATCTCACTGACCGGATACTGGATTTGTCCATTCTCCACCCAGAAACCGGCAGCACCACGGGAATAGTCCCCAGTCACCACATTCACTCCCTGACCCATCAGCTCAGTCACCAGCAGGCCGCGATCCATCTTTTTAAGCAGTGCTTCAAAACTCTCGCCGGTCGAGTTAACCAGCCAGTTGTGGATCCCGCCAGCATGGCCGGTTGGCTGACGTCCCAGTTTACGGGCAGCATAGCTGGTCATCAGGTACGTTTTTAAAATGCCCTGCTCGATGATTTCACGGTCATACGTCGCCAGACCTTCACTGTCGAACGGGGTACTCGCCATACCACGCAGGATATGCGGGCGCTCGCTGATAGACAGCCACTCCGGAAAAATCTGCTCGTCCAGCTTATCCAGCAGGAAAGAAGACTTGCGGTACAGGTTCGAGCCACTGATCGCCATCACCAGATGACCAAACAGCCCCGTCGCAACATCGGCAGCAAACATCACCGGTGCTTCGCGGGTCGACAGCTTACGCGGGTCAACACGCTCAACCGTCCGCTTGGCTGCCAGCTCTCCGACTTTTTCCGGCGTCCACAGGTCACTGACCCGGCGAGATGTGGTATAGCTGTAATCGCGCTCCATATCGCCGTTTTTACCCTGGGCAATCACGCAGCAACTGGTGCTGTGGCGGCTGGAGGCATAGCTTGCCAGCATACCGTGGCTGTTCCCGTAAACCCGGATACCGTAATGGCTGTCGTAACTGGCCCCGTCACTCTGTTTGATGCGAGGGTCAAAATCCAGCGCGGCCTGCTCGGCACGGGCGGCGATTTCCGCGGCATGATCCGGCTCCGGCTCATCCGGGTGGAACAGATCCAAATCAGGAATGTTCTTGGCCATCAGCTCGACCGGCCCCGGACCTGCATACGGGTCTTCCGAGGTATAGCGAGCAATATCCAGTGCAGCAGCCACAGTCTGGGCAATCGCTTTTTCACTCAGATCCGAAGTCGACGCACTGCCCTTACGCTGGCCGCGATACACTGTGATCCCCAGAGCGCCGTCACTGTTGAACTCAACGTTTTCAACTTCACACAAACGGGTCGAGACACTGATCCCGGTCGTCTTATTGATCGCGACTTCTGCCGCGTCAGCCTGCTGGCCAGCCAGCTCCAAAGCCCTGGCAACAGCGGCTTCCAGCTCAACGCGCTGTTGAGCCACCTGTTCTTTCACGTCCATCATTGTTATCGTCTCGATACTGGCTGCCCCGGCCATCACTGCCCGCCGCCAGACGTCTGTCATCATTTTATGGAGAAGCTCCGCCGCCTTTCCCGCCACCAATTTGCCGCCCCAGAACTGCGGTCCGGCAAATCACACCAAGAGAGCCAGTGAAGATTCGTGATAATCGTATTACTCTTAGGATAACACTGGCACGCGCGAATTTGCGCCCCAAATCATGATTAAACTGGTAAAATAAATCCCAAATGAATTGATGATGAGCCTGTTATGAGCCGTAAAAATCAAAAAGCCCCATGGGAAGAGGAAGAAGAAATCATCTGGGTTAGCAAAACCGAGATGAAACGCGACATGGAAGCGCTGCAAAAGCTCGGGGAAGAGCTGGTTGACCTGAAACCAAACGCGCTGGCCAAAATCCCGTTGGATGATGACATGCGTGCTGCTGTGAAAGATGCCCAGCGCTTCAAAAACGAAGCCCGCCGTCGTCAGCTGCAGTTCATCGGTAAAATGATGCGTCAGGTTGACATCGAACCGATCCAGATTGCTCTGGATAAACTGCGTAACAAGCACGCGCAGTCGACTGCCCAGCTACATAAGCTAGAGAACAGACGCGACGATCTGATCGCTCAGGGCGACAGCATGATCAATGAGATCATGGCCGATCACCCGAATGCGGACCGCCAGCGTCTGCGTCAGCTGGTTCGCCAGGCGAAGAAGGAAAAAGAGCAGGAAAAGCCAGCCAAAGCTTACCGCGAAATTTTCCAGTACCTGAAAGAGCTGTACCTTAAAGACTGATCAGGCGCTGCCCGTCCTCCTGACCGGAGCGGGAAGAACCCAAAAAAATGCCAGCATCATGCTGGCATTTTTCTTTCTGTCGCCACCCGGTTTTACTGGGTACCGCCGACAGTCATGGACTCCAGTTTCAGGGTTGGCTGGCCCACGCCAACCGGCACACTCTGTCCGGCTTTGCCGCACACGCCTACCCCGCGGTCAATCTCAAGATCATTCCCCACCATTGACACCTGCTGCATCGCTTCAATGCCGCTGCCAATCAGGGTTGCGCCCTTGATAGGTCGGGTTATTTTACCGTTTTCAATCAGATACGCTTCTGAAGCCGAGAACACAAACTTCCCGGAAGTAATGTCTACCTGGCCACCGCCAAAATTCGGGGCATAAATGCCTTTCTTAACGCTGGCAATGATTTCTTCCGGCGAGTGTTCACCCGGCAGCATGTAAGTGTTCGTCATTCGCGGCATCGGCAGATGCGCATAGGACTCACGACGGCCGTTACCGGTTGGTGCCACACCCATCAGACGGGCATTGAGCTTATCCTGCATGTAGCCTTTGAGCTTGCCGTTTTCCACCAGCACGTTGTACTGACTGGCGACACCTTCATCGTCAATATTCAGGGAGCCACGGCGGTTTTCCAATGTGCCGTCATCCACAATCGTACACAGGCTGGAGGTCACCTGTTGCCCCATCTGACCAGAGAACATGGACGAGCCTTTACGGTTAAAATCACCTTCCAGGCCATGTCCCACCGCCTCATGCAGCAGCACGCCCGGCCAGCCCGCACCCAGTACGACCGGCATGGTGCCAGCCGGTGCCGGATCAGCGTCCACGTTGATCAGCGCCTGGCGAATGGCTTCATCAGCATATTGCAGCGCAATGGATTTGCCGTCCTGTTCGGTCAGAAAATATTCATAGCCAAAGCGGCCACCGCCACCGGCGCTGCCATGCTCACGCTTGCCGTCTTTTTCAATCAGCACGCTGATCGACAGACGTACCAACGGACGAACATCTGCGGCATAAGTACCGTCCAGCGCGGCGACCAGCACCTGCTCGTACACGCCGTTGATACTGACGGACACTTCTTTGACCAGTGGCTCTTTGTGACGAATGTAAGTGTCGATTTCTTTCAGCAGGGCAATTTTCTGGTGTTTATCCAGGCTGTCCAACGGATTAATCGGGGCATAAATGCCGGAGGCTGACATTGGTGAAAACGCCTGCACTTTCCCGTTGCCGCCATTGCGGGTAATGCCACGGGCTGCCTTAGCGCTCTGCTTCAGCGCAATCTCGTCAATCTGGTCAGCATAAGCGAAACCGGTTTTCTCACCCGATACCGCCCGGACACCGACCCCGCGGTCAATGTTAAAGGAGCCGTCCTTGATAATGCTGTCTTCAAGGATCAGGGATTCATGCCAGCATGACTGGAAAAAAATATCGGCATAATCCACATCACGGGTGGCAATCAGCCCCAGTGTGCGGTTGAGATCGTCACGGCTTAGCCCGGACTGGGCCAGCATGGTGTTTTCTACAATTTCCAGCGTCATTTACTCTGCTCTTGTCTTCGTTACCGACCGGCCGTTACCGATCAGTTGTCACGCGGCTGAACACTGAATCTGGCATGTTCAGCCAGCGGCATGTTTGTTCTTACAGTCTGATTCAGGGACAGATCAATTTCTGTCAGCAAGACCCCGGTTCCCTCAGGCTGGCAGGCAACCACTTGCCCCCAGGGATCCACAACCATGGAATGGCCCCAGGTTTCCCGTGACTCATTGTGCTCTCCCCATTGCGCCGGTGCAACTACCCAACACTGGGTCTCAATCGCCCGGGCACGCAGCAACAGTTCCCAGTGGGCCCTGCCTGTCACCTTGGTGAACGCTGCCGGCACGACAATAATGTCGGCCCCCTGCTC
Source organism: Photobacterium sp. GSS17 (assembly GCF_028621875.1). Classification (NCBI taxonomy): domain Bacteria; kingdom Pseudomonadati; phylum Pseudomonadota; class Gammaproteobacteria; order Vibrionales; family Vibrionaceae; genus Photobacterium; species Photobacterium sp. GSS17. The sequence goes on from NZ_CP117517.1 coordinate 3,220,182, forward strand.
ACGCAAGGCACTGTAAAGCTGCGGAAACCGGATATCATAACAGATCGACATACCGATGTTACCAAACGGGGTCGCTATCACTTTCACGTCCTGACCGGGACGAAACGTGGCGGATTCACGGTAGCTGTGGTGCGAATCCGCGACTTCCACATCAAACATATGCAGCTTGTCGTAATGGCCGCGAATCTCACCCTGATCATCAAACAGAATTGCGGTGGTGGTAATCGAGCCGTCCGACTGGCGAACCGGCATAGAGCCAATCAGTACCCATAGTCCCAGTCGCTTGGCCAGCGCCGCGACCGTCTCTTGTATCGGGCCTTGCCCGAGTGGCTCTGCATGGCGGTGATAATCCTCACGTGTGCCGAAAACAAGGCAGTTCTCCGGTGTCACCACCAGCTTGGCTCCCTGCAGTTGCAGCCCCTTGAGTTTGCGTTCCAGATGTTTGAGGTTCTGCTCGGGATCCGCTCCCGAGTTCATCTGTACCACGCCAATCTTTGCCATCATTTTCTCCTTCCTGACACCAGAGCCCAACGTTTCCGGCTCTGCCGCTTTTCCATTGCTGATTATTGGTTTTCCTGGCTTTTTACTGCCTCCGGCACTTTATATTCGCCGGTAAAACGAGACTGCTCAGTCACCAGTGGTGCATCAATTGGTCCCTGAACGACATAGTTCACCTGGGTAAAGACATCCAGAACCGGTGAGAGAGCCGTGGATATGGCAAAAACATACAGCGCTGTCTGTGGGGCGACCGCAAAGGCAGTCAGCACCGGAATGCCTGAGGTGAAGTCCGGAATAAACTTCACTTTGGCATCAACGGTCTCTTTGACAAGATTAGCACTTCCTTGAATAAACATATCCCCGGCCAACGCTTCCATTCTGATGTCTGACGTCGTAAACAGGCCATTTTCGATGCGACCGGTACCGCGAATATAGTTAAAGGCCAGCCCGTCATCGAAAATGCCGGAGAAGTCCAATTTCATCTTGCGGATGATGGAATCTAAGCTGAACAGGCCGAGTAACCTACCGGCACCGCCGATATCACTGATCACCCCTTGCCCGGTTTCTGATTTCACTTCCCCGCTCAGGGTCTCCCGGTGCATGGACCACGGCGCGCCCTGCCACTGAATCGAGGCATAGGTGCTGAACTCCGCCCCCTGAATACCGCCGGAGATCCCGAAGCGCCCCATCAGATCCGAACTGTTCTTGCCATCAATATCAAAAGCCAGCTGGGTTTCATTGCGGGCTCCCCGCAAGCTCCAGTGGCCATCCAGATTCAGGGTCGTGGTACCGGAATCAATGGTGAAATTCACCAGCTCCAGCATGTTTTTTCCGCGGCGCAGCTGGCCGGACACTTTGCCCAAACGATACCCCTGCAGCCAGCCATCACGCAGAGTCAAGTCGACTTCCGGAATACTGGCCATCAGACGGCGATCCAGCGCCGTTGCCGTCGGAATCACTGGCTGCGGCTGATAAGGTTGCCGGGGCTTCACTGTCGCTGGCGCGTTTGCGGACGCGGTCAGTAGCTCTCCGGACGAAGGCACTTCGCTCGAAGCAGCATCTTCAGCCAGTATCGGCAGATTCAGGTGGAATTCATCCAGATCCAGCCGGATTGGTTGGCCTGTCGGCCACACGGCCTTCCCTTTCAGCTCTCGGCTGTCGACCGTCACCTGCCACTCATTCATCGCCGCCCCTCTAGCCGACGGTTTCGCTGGCGGTTGACCTGACTGTTTACTTAACGCTTGAGCCGCTTGCTGACGCAGCGCCGTCAGGCTAACCCGGTTCCAGTCCAGCGTGCCGAGCGTAAGCTGTTTAATCTCTGCCGTTACTCGATTTGGCACCGGCAGCTCAGGCATCCCATTGCCAGACGCCGCACTTGCGGTGGCAGTCTTTACAGGCACCTGATTGACCGGCGTAGCGACACTGGCAGTCTGATTGCTGGGTGGTGCCGTGGCCGTGCCGGTGGCGAGGCTTGTAGCAGCAGTGGTTTTCGCAGCAGTGGTTGTCCCAGTTGTGGTTTTCGCAGTAGTTGCGACAGTGGCTGACACAGCCGGTTTTGAGCTGCCCGAAGTGGACGCCGTATCCAGCAGGGCAATCCAGCGGTCAGCATCAAAGTGATCGGCCATCACTGTGACGCCATGTTCGCCATTTTTTAGCGGTGGCATCGGCGCGCGGCCCACCACCAGCTCGCTGGCCGCAATACTCACTTTCTGCGGTTGCAGTTTGATGCGCGCCTGATAAGCGGCGTCTTGCATTTTCAGCGTCCCGGTCAGGCTTTGCTGATTCCCCCGAGCGCTCAGGGTCAGATTTTTCTGAGACGGATTTTTCTGAGACGGGCTTTTCAAGGACGGGTGACCAAGCGGGTACGGAAGCGTACTGGTGATTCGACCCAGCCCGGCGGTCAGGCCCACCTGATAATCAAACCCGGTGTCATGCAAATCGACACCGACTTTTCCGTCCCAGCGGCTGGTGCCGGATACCTGGTCGAGCAACGGATGAGGAACGGCTTTACGCAGCGATGCTATGTCCCAGTCACCGCCAAAATTCACATCAACCCGATATCCTTTGGCTACACTATGGCCGTCAAAGCCCAGCGTCACCGGTTGGCCCAGCATGGTCGCGGTCAGGTTTTTGCCCTGCACGATGTCATTGTCAAACTGAACATCCCCGCTGACCCGCTCGAGCGGAATAGGCGGCGCATCCAGCATGACCTGATTGTCAGCCAGCGATGCCTTACCCCAGGCGCGCACATCACTGCCATCAAAGGGGATATCGAGCTGAAAACTCGACGTTACCGGCCCGCTCACCTGTACCGTGGTCAACGCCGCCCCCACGGAATCCACCAGCGGAGTGGCCAGCATATAATCCCGGACCTGCTCGCCATCAGCCGCCACATCAATGGCCAGCTTCAGGTGTCCCTTGTCACTCAGCTCTGCCGCGCCGCTGACCCGGGAGGCTCTCGCTCCCATGGTGTGGGCCTGGCTGGCATCAAGGTACATCCAGTCATTTTCAAACAGTAAATCCAGCGTCAGATCTGTCAGCTCCGGCCAGGCGGTGTCAAAACTGAATTTGCCGTTGCGCAGCGGAACCTTGGCCTGAAACACCCCGTTATGATCGGCATACGGGAAATCTGCCAGCTCGCCATACCAGAGCAGCTGCGCATCTTTTGCCTGCCCACCCCGGATCGCGGCTGACAGGTAATCGGTCAGGGCATCGCCCAGTGCCAGCGTAGGCAGGTAGCGCCAGGTTTCGCCAGCCCGCTTAGCCGTCGCTTCCCCGTAAAATGACAACCAAGCCGGCGCATTGGCCGGAAAGTCCAACCGGAATTGACCCGCGGCTTCAAGATGCGGGTTCGAAACCTTCAGATGGTCACTCCACAAACGCCAGCCGTCTTTGCCCACTTGCCAATAGGCGGTTACCTCTCCTTGCCCGATGTTCAACGGTGCCTGAAAGACATTCCCGTATGGCAGGTCATCATCTTGCAGTGACAGCACGGCTTTTCCGCCGCCCAAATCCCCGGCCACGTCAGCGTGAAGGTTATGGACACCCGGAAGCAACTCCCACTGGTTCATCGTGTAATCGGTCAGCGAGAAAGAAAAACGGGGGGAATTCTGGGCTGTCGCAGCAATACGCAGGTTTTGCACCAGACCACCGGGTTGCAGCGCAGTGAGCACTTCGGTACCGGCAAAATCCGGCGGCAGAAAGTCCAGGAAAGGCCGCAGCTGGGTGAGTGACAGTTGGTTCAGTGCCAGTTGCCAGCCGTCAGGCTGCCAGATTGCGGCAAGGTCAAAGGCTGGCCATTGCTGCTTATCCGTCTGGAACACAAATTGGTCGGTATCAAGGCGCCAGCCAGCCCGGCCATCAGCCTGAGGATAAGGTTTCAGATCCACCAGTCCTTTGCGCACCCGGAAACGGTGTTTCGTGTCACCTTTTTGCCAGCGCAGGTAGCTGTCGTCCAGTTTTACCCGAGCCTGTTTCAGCTGCCCTTCCTGCAGCGTCAGCCAGGCCTGGGTATTTAAATTACTGCTGAGAATTTTGCCTTCCTGCAACAGCACCTTGTTGAGCCAAGGCGTCATCGACAGGTTGCGGGTCTGCACATACACCTGGCCAGTCAGATCGCGCAGCGAGTGGGCTGCTGACAGGTTAGCCATCACTTGCATCTGGCTGAAATGGGTGTCACGCACGCTGACAATGCCTTCGGCACGGCGCTCTTTGCTGTTCGCCACCCACTTGAGCTCCTGGATAGCCAGCGTCATTCGCTCATCGGCCGGAGACATGATGGTGATGTCAGAATTGCGCAGTGAAAACTGCCCCAGCTGCACGAAGAGAATGTCTTCTAGACGGGAAATGGTGGCCAGTTTGCTGTTGTCGCCCGCAGCGGGCGCAGACAGATTGCCCAGAGCGGTCAGATCTAGGCTCATGCGGTCAATGCGCATGTCACTGAATACCGGGCTCAATGCCATGACCGAGCCCAGCATATCCAGTTGAAGAGAAATGTCGCCCATTTTCACCACGGAATCGGGCTCATCAGGTAAGTTAACACTAACCTTCTGCAACACCAGCGACGGTGCTAGGCTCCGCCATTGCCCTTCAACGTGGTCAAACTCGATCCGCATGCCGGCCTGGGCTGACACCCATTGCCGAATGGGCTCGCGATACTCATTCAAATGAGGCAGCACAAAACGCAGGCCACTGATAGCAAAAGCGGCCAGCACCAGTATTACCAGCACCAGCCACATGATACTCCGCGCCAGGCGAACAGAAAGCGGGATCACTCAAACGCCTCGTTTACATCATGACGACGTCAAATTGCTCTTGGACATACAGTGGTTCCGCCTTGATCTTCACCTGCTTGCCAATGAACACTTCCAGCTCAGCCAGTGCGTGATATTCATCCCCCGCCAGCGCTTCGGCGACCGCCGGAGACACATACACCACAAAGCGATCGGCGTCGTAGGCACGGTTGACCCGGGTGATTTCACGCAGGATCTCGTAACACACGCTTTCGACCGTTTTCACCGTGCCGCGTCCTTCGCAGGTCGGGCAGGTATCGCACAGCACATGCTCGATACTCTCACGGGTCCGCTTACGGGTCATTTCCACCAGCCCCAACTGCGTGAAGCCGTTGATATTGGTTTTCACCCGGTCATAGGACAACGCCTGCTCCAACGCCACCAGGACTCGGCGGCGATGGTCTTCCAGCGCCATATCGATAAAGTCGATGATAATAATTCCGCCCAGGTTGCGCAGGCGCAGCTGACGGGCAATCGCTTTGGTCGCTTCAATGTTGGTATTGAAAATGGTCTCTTCCAGATTACGACGCCCTACAAACGCACCGGTATTGATATCGATGGTAGTCATGGCTTCGGTCTGGTCGATAATCAGGTAGCCGCCTGATTTCAGCTCTACCTTGCGGTCCAGCGAGCGCTGAATCTCGTTTTCAGTGTCATACAGATCGAAAATCGGCTGCTCACCGGCATAGTATTCCAGCTTGTCGCTCAGCTCAGGCACGAACTCGTCAGTAAACTCCTTCAGCTTTTCATAGCCAAGGCGGGAATCCACCAGAATCGAGTCCAGCTCCGTGCCGACAAAGTCACGCAGGATACGCTGAGCCAGTCCCAGCTCACCGTAGAGCATAGATTTTGGCTTGTACTTGGCCCGGCGTTCCAGCACTTTGCGCCACAGATGCTTAAGGAAGGCCGCATCCTGAGCCATCTCTTCATTGGTGGCCCCTTCGGCGGCGGTACGGATGATAAAACCGCCCAGCTCATCACAATATTCGCTGACAATCGACTTCAGGCGCTCGCGCTCATCTTCACTTTCGATACGCTGCGAGACACCAACGTGGCTGGCCCCCGGCATAAACACCAGGTAACGGGAAGGCAAGGTGACATCGGTGGTCAGGCGGGCGCCTTTGGTGCCCAGCGGATCTTTCACCACCTGCACCACCAGATCCTGGCCCTGACGGACCAGTTCAGAAATATCACGCACCTGAAACTGCTGCTTTTCGTTTTCCGCGACACACTCAGTATGCGGCACAATGTCGGAGGCATGCAGGAACGCGGCTTTATCCAGCCCGATATCCACAAAAGCCGCCTGCATCCCGGGCAGAACCCGGCTGACCCGGCCTTTATAAATATTACCGACAATTCCGCGCTTGGATTCACGCTCGATATGGACTTCCTGCAGGACGCCCGCCTCAATCATTGCCACGCGGGTTTCGCTGGGCGTGACGTTAATCAGCAGCTCTGTGCTCATGGTTGCCTCTACAATGCTAAGCTTAAAAACTCTTGAACCATGATGTCGGTTTCCATCAAGGGTAACCCCACCACAGCGTAATAACTGCCATCGATGCGTTCGACAAATTTGCCGCCAATTCCCTGAATGCCATAACTTCCTGCTTTATCCTGTGGCTCACCGCTGGCCCAATAGGCCTCTATTTCCTGCTCCGACAATGGCTTGAACCAGACGTCCGTCACCACCAGACGGGTTTGCTGACGCAGCGCGGTTGCCAGTGTCACCGCAGTCATGACCTGATGCTTGCGGCCTGACAACAGTGCCAACATCCGCTTTGCGTCGTCAATATCACGCGGCTTTTCCAGAATGGTGTCATCCACCACCACAATCGTATCCGCCCCCAGTACCGGCAAAGGTTGGGCGGCTTCTGCAACGCCAGCCATCGCCTTGTCCAGCGACAAACGGCAGACATACTCAGCGGGTGATTCCCCAGATTGGTGCTGCTCTTCCACATCAACAATCACACGCTCAAAGCGGTAGCCCAGTTGAGTGAGAAGTTCCTGACGGCGAGGTGAGCCGGAAGCTAAATACAGTTGCGGTGTCGACATGTTAGCAATCTTTTTTGATTTTTCGGTCTTTCGTTTCGGTCTATGGTTTAGTCAGATAAATCAATGCGATCTGTTCAGGCAGGCTCGATGGATATGGTTACACACTAGCACTGAACAGATCGTAATGGGAAACTAAATCAACGAATTGAGAGCTTACGACGCATGCGTCGCAGCAATAAGAACAGCCATGGCCACAGCAGGAAGTTCAGCAACACAGACCAAAGCCGGTCCGGTTCAAACGCCACTACAGAGACCAGATATTCGGCCCAGAATTCCACCAGTTTCCCGCCCAGCGTCAGCAGCGCCACCACCATCGCCTGTTGCCAGAGCGACAGGTTACGCAGAACCTGAAAATTCAGCGCGACGATATAGCACAGCACGGCCATCATCAGGCCACGAACCCCGAGCGTGGAGCCCAGCATCAGGTCCCATAGCAAGCCCAGCACCAGTGCAGTGCCGACGTTGACCCGGTGCGGCAACGCCAGTACCCAGTAAAAGGTAATCAGGATCACCCAGGACGGACGAAACGGCTCCAGCTCCCCCGGCCACGGTGCAGCCTGCAAGATCAGGGCAACAATAAAAGACAGCCATATCCACAGCCGGCCATTGGCTCTACTGTTTACCAATGTCGAATTCTCCTTCAGTCAAGGTTTCGCGCGGCGTCGGCCAGACCAGCAGTAAGTAGCGCAGGCGATCAAACTGCACCGTCGGGCGGGCTTTGATCTGCGCAAACGGCCGTTTGTTGTCGAATGAGAATTCCGTGACACGGCCAACCGGATACCCTTCCGGATAGCGACCGCCCAGCCCGGAGCTGACCAGCAGATCCCCGACCTCGATGTCGGTGCTGCTCGGCACATGTTCCAACTGGATTTGATCGATTTGGCCACTGCCGGAGGCAATAACCCGAATGTCGTTGCGCACCACCTGAACCGGAATGGCGTGAGTGGGGTCAATCAGCAGCAGCACCCGGCTATTATGGGCACCTACGTATGCAACCTGACCGACGATCCCTTTTTCGTTGATCACCGGCTGGCCTTCATATACACCGTCCACCCGGCCTTTATCAATCATCACCTGATGACTGTAAGGGTCCGAGTCAACCGCCATCACTTCGGCAATCAGCTTCTTTTCATCACGAACAAACGGCGAGCCAAGCAACTCCCGCAAACGCTGGTTTTCTTGCTTCAGTTGCTCGAGCAGCAGTACATCACTTTGCTGAACCAGCAGATCCCGCTGTAACGCTTTGTTTTCTGCCAGCAAACGCTGATGAGAGCTCAGTTGGCCTGACAGCCCACCCAACAGCTCTCTGGGCAGATTGGCCGCGTATTGCAGCGGTGCAATCGCAGAGTTAAGCAAATAGCGGACATTGGCAAAAGCATCAAGACGACTGTCGGCCAGCATTAAGCCAACCGACAGTAAAATGGCAAGAAACAGGCGCAGTTGCAGGGAAGGCCCCCTGCCAAAGATAGGTTTCATGTAACGCTATAACCTGTTTGTTGACATGCCCGAACGGGCATTAATCTTCGCTGAAGAGATCGCCACCGTGCATGTCGATCATTTCAAGAGCCTTACCGCCCCCACGGGCAACACATGTTAACGGCTCATCGGCAACCACAACAGGAATACCGGTTTCTTCAGTCAGCAGACGGTCAAGGTCACGCAGCAGCGCACCACCACCAGTCAGTACCATACCGCGCTCAGAAATGTCTGAAGCCAGTTCCGGCGGACATTGCTCAAGGGCAACCATCACCGCAGAAACGATACCTGTAAGAGGCTCTTGCAGGGCTTCCAGAATTTCATTCGAGTTCAGCGTAAAGCTGCGAGGTACACCTTCAGCCAGGTTACGACCGCGCACTTCAATTTCACGCACTTCATCACCCGGGTACGCCGAGCCGATTTCGTGTTTGATACGCTCAGCCGTTGCTTCACCAATCAGGCTACCGTAGTTACGGCGCACATAATTGATAATGGCTTCATCGAAACGGTCACCACCGATGCGGACAGACGATGAGTAAACCACACCGTTCAGCGAGATAACGGCCACTTCTGTAGTACCGCCACCGATATCGATCACCATCGAACCGGTTGCTTCAGATACAGGCATACCCGCACCGATTGCCGCCGCCATTGGCTCGTCAATCAGGTACACTTCACGAGCACCGGCACCTTGCGCCGATTCACGGATAGCACGACGCTCCACCTGAGTAGAACCGCAAGGAACAGCAACAAGAACTCGTGGGCTTGGACGTAACAGACTGTTGTCGTGAACCTGCTTGATGAAATGCTGCAGCATTTTCTCAGTGACGTAGAAATCTGCGATAACCCCGTCTTTCATTGGACGGATTGCCGCGATATTTCCCGGAGTCCTGCCCAGCATCTGCTTGGCTTCATGACCGACAGCGGCCACACTTTTAGTTGCTCCGGCACGATCCTGACGGATCGCAACCACTGATGGTTCATCAAGAACGATGCCCTGGCCTTTAACATAAATCAGGGTATTGGCGGTACCCAAGTCAATGGACAGGTCATTAGAAAACATGCCACGAAGTTTTTTAAACATAGTCTCCGGCTAATCCTGCAAGCTCACAAATTCGTTAAATTGCGCTAAATGTATCAGGGGGCACGGATCGAGACAAGGCAAGGATTGTCAAACCTGCTTCAGAACCGCATTTTATTTAATTGAGCATTGTATTAATACCTTTCTCGCCCCGGTAGATGACGCGATCGTTCCCGCGATACACCCCGAACGTCACCAAAGCTGACGGGTTTTCATCGCCCAGGCCGCGCCAGTCATAGGTCAGCCAGGGTTGCTCATTGCTTCCGCTAAACCCATTCTCACAGTGAATATCGCCATCGTCGGACACAGCTTGCGACGGCTTATCTGCGATCAGTTTTTGCCAAAAACGTACCTGCTCCCGATAGTTAACCCCCGGCGTCGGCCGCGCAATAAAGTCACCGGAGCGGGTCTCTCCATCCTTAACCTGACCTTCTCCCTGAGTGTCACTTGTACTGATTACGGAAGTATCAGACTGCGTCACCACTTGGCGGCAGTAATATTGGCCGTCAAACCAAGACACACTGTCGTCTTTGTTAGTGATAAAGCGCGCGCCATCCCAATATTCCACCCTCAGCGGAATCGCAATCGGCGAGTCATTTCTCCCCGCCGCGTCCTCTAAGGTCATCCGGCCATAGCGCAGCTCAGGCGTATTGGCAAACGGGACAATTTCCTCAGTCAGCGCACTGCCATTTACAGGCAACGCCGTTGCCCCGTTTTGCGCTTTCAGCCCGGTAGGATCGACCCCTTCCGCAATATAAAGCCCCCAATGACTGTTGCTTTCATGCCAAGGCGCTTCCGGTATCGTGGTTAGGGGAGCCGAGTTAAAACCGGCACGTTCCAGCTTCCAGGGCATCTCAGTGGTCGTATTGCTCCAGTCACGCCAGGTACTAAGCGGTTTACGGCGATCACCAAAACTGATGCCTTTCTTATCAATGGCATCCAGCCCAAGTCTCACCTGCAGGCTTTCACTAAACTTGGCGTAATTCTGCACAAGCGCGCCATCTTGTGATTTGGGCAGTACCGAAAAACGGGCATCAAATTCCTGCCCCAGATAGGCAAAACCACGTTGTCCTGATGGATAGGCGTAGCTGTTGCCATTTTGGATTTCAACATACGCTGGGTAGAAACGGCCAACCTCGCGGTACCCTGCGTTGACATCCATATCAAGGTAATTCCCCGCGGTATCGGCATATAATCGAATACTTCCGACTTCACTCCAGCTTAGTGAAACGGGATCACTTAACTGAGTATGGGCGAGCTCTGTCATACCGCTCAACACTCCCTGCTCCCCTGCAGCTGGTGTTGCTAATTGGTGAGTCAGTCGTACCGATGTCTTAGGAGCATCAGGGTGATAGAAGTTGCGAGTTTCCTGACGCTGACACATAGCGCTACTATCAACATCTGTGAGGGCATTCATGCTGCTGTTTACCGTTGTAAAACCATCACTCGCCATCCAGATTACCGGTCTGATCTGCGTTTGAAACTCGCGGCCGGCAGCAGTAAATGCCGCACCTTGCGCCGAAGTACCGCTGGCCTCTTCGATGCTTCGCTGTCCGGCAACCTTACACAACGCAAACGTATAGGGCCGAGCCCAGACCTCTCGTTTGCCCTCAAGGCGCTTCCAGTCACCTAAGTCAGATTTAGCAGCCTTGAAAGTAGCCGGAAGGAGTTCACAGCCTTTTTCAACGGTGCAGTTTTCATCCGCTATTGTCAGCTCGGTTTTGCCTGCTTCTTCATATTTCAGCTTGGCATGAGCCACTCCTTCGCTGAAGCGCAAATCAATTCGGTCACCTTTCCAATCTTCTGCATCATCACACGCACTGGTCGAGCACGAGGAAAGCTGAATTGCGGGCTGTTGGCCATTTTCAGGAGCCAGGTAACGGGTATTAAGGATAAGTGTTCGCTTACCTTGATAACCTTTAGCCACATCTGACCGGATACTGCTTTTACACGAGCGAGCCGTGATGACTATCGGTTTCGGCCTTCCGGCGACCACGTTGACATTGGCATTATCAATATCAAACTTGAACGGCACAAAGGTGTAAGCGGCTGTCGCGGGTTCGGCATCGTCATTAACAATTTCACCTTGCACATTGATAGTGCCGACATAGTCACTCTTCAGCCAGAGTGTCACCTGACCATTTTGGGGAGTCGTTGTGTAGCTTAATGAGGCATCAGAGCCCGCGCCTGTTCCGCCGGCATTTTCATGCCAGGCAGCCAACCCTTGCTTGGTTAAACTGGTGGAAATCCGTACCTGACCATCGAAGTTTTCTGCCACACTGCCGTCATTAGTCACAGTAAATGTCACTTCTTGTGCATCACAGGTCAGGGAGAAATCAACGTCTGGTGTCACGGAAATCTGGTAGTCTTCAACAGAAGAAAAGCAGGCACTTTCACCATGAATGATCGAGTTGTTATGCATGTCCAGGCTGAGAGTCGTAATAGCCCCATAGACATGTACGTTGTTGCTCAACGCAGTCTCTATTTCGCTATAGATTAACCCTCGAAATACAGCATTATTGTTGAAATCAACACGGCGATGAATTCTAGACCAAGAAGTACTGAAAGGTTTGTCATGGACATAAATAAGTAAATTATCCAGCGATGAATCATCATCCATCATGACCACACTGTTATTATTCACAGCCATTGCTTTGGTATGAATAATAACTTTCTGCCCTTTTCTAATACGTATGTCGCCCCTGACATCCAAGCTATCAAACCAGTATGTGCCAGAGTTTAAATACAGCGTCGCATGCTTATTCACGGATACCGCGCCCAACACTCCGTGTTCGGCTTGAGTAAACGTCATATTGCCATCAACCGGATACAAAGCATTGGGTAGCGCCGGGAATGTACCTAATTCAGTCGCAGAGACGATCAAACCGTCATTTAACGTACACTCACTCCCATCACACCCTGACGCAACACCTTGGCCTGAAATGCTTTCAAAGCCAAGAACACGCTCATTGTTAACCTTTCTGGCTCCCAGAATTTGCGCATTGTTTGCAATATAAACCCCTCGCGCAGGTGCTATATATTTCAGAGATTGCTTGTGACGCCAGGTTTGTGCCGGCCCTGGGAACAAATCACAGTAAGGGGCTTGCTTGCTGCCTTCGAAAATAAAAACGCCAGTTAACTCCGAAGCATGTTTTCTTTCAGAGTCGCGATCCAAATCTTCTTCAATTTGAACCGTTACTTTATCTTTAGTTAGCTGACATCGGCGAATCCAGCCACCATTGGGCCCTTTTCGGGAGTTTTTCCCGATCAGTACGACGGGTGCTGACGGGAAGTCTTCAACGAAATCCAGACTATTGTATTTACATGCAATCGTAGTCGGTTTTTGCACATTATCCTGAGGCGTATTAGTGAGGTCTTTATAGCCATTCTCGGGATCTTTATGCGTATTTTTCGTTTCGATGCTCCCCATCCAAAACTTTTTACCGTTAACAAAACCGCTCCCTTCAGCAGCCACAAAGGCAATCGTCTCAGGCACCTGAGGACGAAAAGCCAAAGGTGGTTTTGCCGTCTGCTTATTGGTATGTACCTCTGAGGTATCCATCGCTATTTTGATTTTTTGGCGATTTCCTGACGTTTCTAAATGCCACCCCAATGACGTCAGCCAAATCGGCTCCCCCTCATGGTAAAAAGGCAAAAGTGACTGTTGATAAGTGTTATGGGTAGACTGGATTTGCGTCAAAATTCCCGGCTGATTATCAAACCGGCTATTGAAGCCAAAGTCGGAGTAATTTATCGCTGGTACGCCATAGTCATTATTGTCTTTATTGATGTCATTCCACTTCACGCCCTGCCAATAAAAACCGGTAGTATTGACCTCACCTGCGACAATTTTACCGGCAGTACCCAGATCAATGACCCCTTTTTCAATCGCCAGATAATGGAAGCCAGTCATTTTGGTGGGCTTAATTGAACGGTAGTGACCATTCGAGGAGTTATGGACCGCTCTGTATGGCGCAATAAACTGTTTGAATGAAGCTTCTGTTTGGGTTCGGCTCATGATTCGAACCGATGAAGGAGCGCTTTGCCAATCGTTCATGCCAATCGTCGGCATGACAAAGACATAAGGAACCGTTTTAAAATCCGTTTTAAACTTGATGGTACAAGATTGAGTTAAACAGTCTTGGAAATCCAGTTTACCGAATTCAAACTGTGGTGATGCCTCTACCGATACACTAAAAAAGCCTGCAAGCAGAAACAAAACAACGAAAATATGTCTGAACATTACTGTATTTCCTTCGCCCAGGCTTCCTGAGTACGACTGACTTGCACTTTTCCACTGCCACACGTGGCGGTACTGACAAGATAAAAGGTGTTGATTGTGCCTTCGGCACCAGATACTGCGTGCAGCGTGCAGGCCACGTCTGCACTGCAATGAAAATTATTTGCCGGTGCAAAATGGGTATTTGTACACGCTGCCGTATTAGGCGGTTGATTTAACGGGAACAGCTCGCTCAACGTTACTTCATTGGCGGAGTGCGCAGTGAACCAGGCGCGGGTACCCAACACTTCTTTGGTGGTGATATCTTGATTGGCCCAGTCAACTCGAATCATGGCGGCGGCCAATAAAGACATCACAACAATCACAAACAGCGACACAATAAGTGCGCTGCCATGTTGTTTATGTCGAGGGGAATTACTGAACATTGATCACCTGTACGCTGTGATTGTAATGCGCCCTTTCGCCACTGCGCGGATCGGTAAACGTCATTTCTAAATGCACCAACCCATTACTGTTTAGCGCCGCGCCTTCTGATACCGCTGCAAATTGAGTCAGCTTTTTACTGATTACGTAGGCATCGCTTCCCTGCACCTGACGCGTCAGCGACACACCATCAAAACAAAACGCCACTTGTTTTCCAACCAGATAAAGGCGCTTTCCTGGAGACTGCGTCGTCAGTGAATGCTTATAGGTCAGCGTTCCCTGGCCATTGGCTATCATTGCCCGCTCAGCTCGCGGTAATAAAACTTCCTGATACTGAGCGGGATTCATCAAGCCCACGGCCACCCCCAGATTTTTAATCGCTGGCTGGCCGTCCGCTTCTGCTGTCCACATTGAAACGTCCTGCTGCCGTGGTATGAACCCAATCGAATGGCTTGATGCGGTAGGTTGCTGCAGATAAAAGCTACTCAGGTAAATAGGGAAAAACGACAGGCAACCATCCTTGACCGCGACACTGTTGGGAGCGGCATGACGGATTTCACGGCTCAGGCGTTCCGTGACAAATCGAGCCTCGGACTGTAACCGTTCACGCTCAACCGTACTGACATAACCATCAGCGCCAAAGCGCAGAAAACTGCCTATCCCCAGTGAAATGATGGCTAGTATCACCAGTGCTATCAGTAACTCAATGAGCGTAAACCCTTTCATTGCCCGCATCAGTAGTTACTCCTGTAGGCAATGAAAACATATTCCCCATAGCGTGTTGTCTTGATGGTGACAGTGATTCGCTTATGAGCAGTTACCTGCTCATGCGGCGTTCCGACAAAGCCTTCATCATAAAAGACATCGACTTCAGCCCAGATATTGGCATATTCATCACCAGGCACAAATTGACTGAGCGAACCACGCCAGACTTTTCCTTTACATTGAGATCTCGTGCCCCAACATCCTTTAAAGTCATCCACATCATCAGCAAGGGCGGTATTCAGGCTACCCTTAGGGTCTGTTTCACCACTATCAGCCCCCAGCAGCTCCGGTGCCGTACATTCGATAAATGTGTCTATGACAGGCAATTTTTCCCCGCACCGAATCAGGCTGTCACCATTCGGATCTGAGCGACTGTCAAATTTCCGGGCCAGAATTTCATTAAGCATGGCATGGCCAATAGCTGCAGCCCGGGCCTGATATTGCGGAATCGCAGACCGTTCCACCTGAGGAAACAGGAAGCTGGTTAACGTGACCATGGCGATTCCCATTACCACAATGGCAATGATCCCCTCAATCAGCGAAAAGCCTCTGGCGCGTTGATACGGGATCATTGACAAGCTCCTTCGCTCAGGCTTCCCTTGCCGATAAATCCTTCACGATTAATACAAAAACTCAGTTGAGTGTTATCCCTGGCTGTCAGCGAAATTTCGCACCCCTGATCGCAGACAATACGCCCCAGGCTATCGACAGGACGGCCCAGCAGGTCAAAATACAAAACTGAAGGGGTCGGATGCGGGCTCGTTACCGTGAATTGGGTCTGGCTGGTTGCTCCTAACAGTACGTCACTGTTGAGGCTGGACGCTGTAGGACAGACGGTGTCCACCATTCGCCCCAGACAAGAATCTTTCTCACTGCTCCCCGCAATGATGCGCAGCGGATAACGGATACGCTGGATTTCCGAGTCTTGCGCCTGCATCGCACTTAACTGGATTTGACGGGTAATGGTCATGGCCTGATCGCGGGCGACAAAGGCATCAAAATGGCTGCGACCAAAGAGGCGAGAAGCCGCTGTGGCACCAAGGATGCCGACCAGCAGAATCACCACAATAAGCTCAATTAAGGTAAAGCCACGTTGACTGGCGGGCATAAGTGCACCCTGAAAATCTAACTGGGAAGGACAGGCTATTTACTCAGGACATACATCGGGAATGCCCTGAGTAAATAGAGCTCCGCAGAGCTCTATATGAAATATTATTTACAAGCGTCAGCTGATAGCGTGATTGTCGGCTCGCTATTTTTATCTGCAGCTTCTGTGTATTGGATGTAACATTTACGGTTGTTATCGTCTAAATCTTTCTGATTTTGATCTTTGTACTCAGAGAAAGTCAGCAGAATGGCCTTATCTTTAGCGCTGTCTTTCACGATAACCCAGTCGCCGTTGGCTTCAAAGCCAGTCAGCGCAGCCACAATACCCGCTTCAGTCGCCGCCGGATAACCATATACGGTTGAAACTGTCTTACCTGCTGCGCTTACAGAATCGCTTGCCTGAGATTCCAGACCTTGAATGGCCGCTTTGCCGTAAACAATGCCCGCAGCGCCTTTCATTGCACCTTCCAGACCGGTTAGCGCAGAGTGACGAGCATCACCTTGCAAATTCAGAAAACGAGGGGCTGCAGTAACGGCCAGGATACCCAGAATCACGATAACCACAACCAGCTCAATCAGCGTAAAACCGCCTTGACGTTTCATAAGTTTCTCCTAATTTTTATGTTTCTATACGATTAACGTATTACAGTCTGCACCAGACCTTTGGCAGGCTGGTAAGTGAAGTAGTGACCGGAGGTCACATCTGAGTTACCACCGCCGTTACTGCTGGCAGAGGCCAGTTGATAATAGCGGCAAGCATTCTGGTTATTTTCCTGAGTCAGTGATACAAAGAACAGGTATTTACCGCCCTGCGCTTCGCTGCTGTCACTGGTCACTTTCGGCGGATTCTGTAACAGGTTATCCATCAAAGCGACGCAGTCGGTTGCTGACAAAGCGGCAACCGCTTTATTTGTCAGGGCAATCGGGTATCCCACACTCGGGTTGTTCGCATCTTCGGCCTGAGTCAGGTAAATATCAGTACCGTCATAGTTAACCATGTTACGGTTATCGCTTTTTGGTCGACCATACGCTTCCCATTGGGCGCGTACTGACAGCACAGCGGTGGCATAACCACCAGCAACCCCTTCAATGGACGCTTTCTTCGCTTCGTCGGTCACGTTAAGAAAACGTGGTAATGCAGCAACAGCCAACAAACCGACAACGATAATTACGATGACTAATTCCACCAGGGAAAATCCGGTTTGCTTTTTCATCTTGGGCTTTACCTTTTATTATTTTTTGTCAAATCAACGTCATCACTTTTCGTAATGCGTCAAAAAACCGTTAATTCGTATTGTCTCATTTTCATAAAATAATGCCACCCATTTTCCATGGCTAATTTGATAAAAACACGAGTCATAAGAATATGATGTAACAGTACTTTTACGTTCGAAATTTAAATATTCCAATTCCGAATTTCTCGACGACAGCAAATTCCACGTTTGGGAGCAATCAATTCCCCTTTCAGAACGAATAATAGGCCAGCCATATTGAGTAAAGCCGTAATTTATTCCGTTAATTGAACTGTATTCAGGGCGGTTTTCAAGCTCCCATTTCTGACGAATGGAGGCCGCACTTTTCACCATAGTTTGAGTCAAAACTTTGACTTGGATCTCTTCCGCCCGATCAACAAAATGTTCACCCTGCACCATTAATATTGTGACCGTAAGCAGCAACAAACTCCCCCACAAAAAGACATAGAGCCGCCGCTGCTGAAGCCACTTATACACCTCTGGCCACATCGAGCAGACTCCACATCGGCAGGAAGATGCCGAGTGCCAGCAACAGCACCATGGCTGCCACAATTAACAACAAGATAGGCTCAATACGCGCCGTTAAAGTTTTCAGGTCGTAGTCCACTTCGCGATCATAAAATTCCGACGCTTCAAACAGCAATTCGTCAACCTGACCAGTTTCTTCCCCTACCGCAATCATCTGTAGGACAAGTGGGGTAAAGACCCCTGACTGACTGGCTGTGGCCGCAATACTGTTACCGGATTCAATCCCCATTTTCATGTCAATCAGCCGGGTTTCCAGGTAGCGGTTGCCCAGCGCTTCCGCGGACATCTGAATCGCCTGATTAAGCGGCACCCCCGCCCGAATCATTAATGAGAAAGTGCGGGAAAAACGGGACAACTGGGCGCGATTAACAATATCGCCCACAATAGGCACTTTCAGACGCCACAGATCCCACTTTTCACTACCCGCCGGTGTTTGCCGCCACAGGCGCACCCCCATCCAAGCCACCACCAATCCCCCAAGCATCAACGGCCAGTAACCGACAAAAAAGTTCGAGCTGGCAATCAGGATGCGGGTCGGCAACGGCAACTCCACGCCAAACCGGCTGAACATAGATGCAAACTGCGGGATCACTTTGATATTCAGGATCACCATCGCCAGCATAATGGCACTCATGACAAACATCGGATAACGCATCGCGGATTTAATGCGGCGACGGGTTTCCATTTCCTGCTCGTAGTAATGCGCCAGCTGCAGCAAGGTGTCATCCAGCCGACCGGTGTTTTCCCCGACCTGAATCATCGAGACAAACAAGGTATTGAAGACCCGTGGATGCTGCTTCATCGCCACCGACAGCGGCTTACCATTGGTCATTTCCGCCACAACGGATTCCAGTGTGCTTTTCATCAAGGGATGCGTCGCACTCTGTCCCAATCCTTTCATGGATCGCAGCAATGGCAACCCGGCTTTCGTCAGGCTGTACAGTTGACGGCAAAAAATCACCAGCATTTCCAGCGGGATGGTGCTCTTAAACAACTGGTTCAGATCCAGCCCGTTGCTACGGGCATTCGACTGACGGAGTTCCAGCGGGATGATTCCCTGTCTCAGCAGCAGGTCGGCCGCCGCATCCTGACTGGCCGCTTCAATATGTCCGCGTCGTAGTTCGCCCTGAGCGCCACGACCGCGGTAGTTAAATACAGGCATACCCGGATCCTTTTATTCACAGCACCAGTGCCGGTTACAGTACAAAACCGTCGTGGTCATCACCTTCACCCAGCATCAGCACTTCCTCCAGGCTGGTGACCCCGTCCTGAGCCAGCGCCATCGCAGATTCAATCAGAGGCTGGTATCCCGGTGTCTGACGGGCGATCTGGGCAAACAGCACCGCATCTCCGGCACGCAGGGCATCCATCATGTCCGTATTCATTTCCAGCAGTTCGAAGACGCCAACCCGGCCTTTGTAGCCGGTAAAGTTACAGCTCTGACAGCCCCGCCCCTGACGGAACGGCACCCCGGCATGCTGCGGGAATCGAGCCATCAGCCATTGCTGTTTAGCGGCATCCGGCATCACACTTTCAGCGCAATCCTGACACACCCGGCGAACCAGACGCTGTGCGAGCACGGCGCGCACAGCACTGGCAACCAGATAGCCCGGCGCGTCCATGTCCATCATGCGCAGCGCACTGTCAATCGCGTCGTTGGTGTGCAGGGTCGACAAGACCAGGTGACCGGTCAGGGCCGAACGCAAACCAATTTCCACCGTTTCCTGATCACGCATCTCACCCACCAGAATAATATCCGGGTCCTGGCGCAGGAACGTCCGCAGAATCGACGAGAACGTCAGGCCAATCTTGGTGTTCACCTGCACCTGATTGACCCGCGGCAGGCGGTATTCCACCGGGTCTTCCGCCGTGATCAGCTTCTTGCCCGGCTTATTGAGTTCACTCAGCGCGCCGTACAGCGTGGTGGTTTTCCCTGAGCCTGTTGGCCCGGTAACCAGAATCATGCCGTACGGGCGCTTCAGCTGACGGCGGAAGCGATGCAGGATCGCCTCCGGCATACCGATTTGATCTAGACTCAGAATACCCGCCGACTGGTTGAGCAAACGCATCACCACCGATTCACCGTGCTGGACCGGCATGGTCGAGACCCGCACATCGACGGAGTTGCCACGCACTTTCACATTAAAACGGCCATCCTGAGGCAAGCGTTTCTCGGAAATGTCCAGCCCGCTCATCAGTTTCAGGCGCAGCACCAGTGCCGAAGCCACGCTGGTTTCGTTCAGCAGAGTTTCATGCAGCACCCCGTCGATACGCTGACGGATACGCAGCACATCGCTGTCCGGCTCAATGTGAATATCGGATGCGCCGACCTGAATCGCGTCTTCAAACAGGGAATTGATCAGTTTGACGACCGTGACTTCATCGTTATCGGCATCATCAAACCCGAACCGGAAATCCGATTCCTGCTGATGCTCGGCTTTCAGCTGCTCGGCAAAAGAAACAATTTCCTGAGTCCGGCGGTAGTAACGGTCGAACGCCGCAATCAGCTGGCGCTCCGGCGCAATCACCAGCTCCACCCGATATTGCGCCAGCTGGTTGTAGACCGCTTCCTGTGCTGCCAGATCTGCCGGGTCACTCATCGCCACCCGAACCGTGTCGTCCCGGCGGCCAATAACCAGTGCCCGCAGCCGGCGGGCATGCACTTCTGACAGCAAAGTGACGGATTCCATCTCGACCGTCACCCGGTTGAGATCCACCAGCGGGATATCCAGCTGACGGGACAGGAATTGCAGCATCTGCTGCTCGGTCAGGAACCCCATGCTAATCAGGGTGGCGCCCAGCTTGCGGCCGGTCGTTTGCTGCTGATCCAGTGCCTGCTCAAGCTGGCTCTGATCCACAATGCCTTCTTCGACCAGCAGGTCACCCAGGCGTTTTCGAAGTCTGATCGGCATGGTTAACCCTCTGTTTGGCTCAGCACGGTTAAGCGCTGCTGAATAAACTGTTGCGAGGTCGCGGAGATCCGCCCCATCAGCAATGCCTGCTGATAGGCCTCACGTGCTTGCTCGGCGTCATGACTGCGCTCAAGCGCAATGGCCAGTCCCAGCCACCAGCGTCCGTCATACGGCTCTGTCTGGCTCAGGCGCTGATAACTGCTTTTCGCCATCGCATTGTTCTGTAACTGCTGGGCCAGCGCCCCGCGCATGGCCAGATAACCACTGTGATCTTTTTCCGGCATCGCCGACAGCACATTCAGTGCGGCCTGGGGTTGCGACTCATTCATTAGCAGCTTGGCCAGCGTCAGACGCAGGTCCGGCTGGGTATGGTTGAATTCCAGCCCCTTTTGCAGCGTGTTGAGGGCATGGCGCGCATCGCCTCGGCCATAGTACAGCGCCGCCAGTTTCTGACGAGCCGACACCCATTCCGGCTGGTATTTCAGGGCCGCTTCGTAATAGCCGATGGCTTTGCGGGTATTCCCTTCTTTCATGGCCTTCTGGGCACGGTTGTATTCCACCTGTGCCAGCTGGCCGGCATCCAGCTCAACGGTTTCAATCTCCAGCTCGGCTGGTTGTTCGTCCGTGTCCGGCATGTCGTCATAAGACTCAAACGCGTCAACGTCTTCGTCATCATACGCACTGGCCACCGTCACAGGCTCGTCGTTCACCTGTCGAGACACCGGCGCTTGGCGCACGGCCACCAGTGGGGCCGGCTTTGTCTGGACTTCCGGCTCAGGCGTCACCGCCGAACGGCCAGCGGCAACACGGGAGTTCACAACTTGCGCCACGGTCGCCGAATCCTCGGCCTGAGCCGTGCTCTTGCTCGTGGTTTTTGCTATGGCGCTATCTTTCGCCGCCATTTTCTGTGCAGCTATTTTTCCGCCAGCGGTTTCCCCGACGGCTATTTCCTCGATGGCCTCGTCCTCGGTCGCTGTTACCTTGCCCGCCGGGGCTTTAGTTTCTAGGACATTAGCTTCTGGGACATTAGCTTCCGGGGCTTTAACTGCCGCTGTTTTCGCTGTCGTTTCAGTAGCCGTGGCAACCGAATCATCAACCGTTGCGTCGGTAGCAGCGATGCCCATGGCTGTTTTATCGGTAACAGTTTGTACCTGACCGCTTCCCAGCCACCAACCAACACCACCGGCTGCCAGCAGGCAGCAAACACCGACCACGCCCCAGCGCCAAGGTTTCTGCTGCGGCAACGGAGTCACAGCGGCAGGTTGCAGCGTTGCCGCAGCGGATGTCTGTTGCGCCTGTTGCTGGTGCAACGCACTTAATTTTTTATTCAGTTCACTCATGGGTGTTATTGCCATCCCCACAATACCGGAAACGTCCAGCGAGGCTGGCGCGCGCCCAAAGTATCTCGGATTGCCAGCAGCACGTCCTGACGATCAATGTGCTGGCGTTGTTCACTACAGGCTGCGAGTAAAGACTTATGACACAACTGGTTAATCAGCCGCGGAATCCCCCGGCTGGCAGACCAGATCGCTTTTATCTCGGCCAGATGAAAAAGTTCCGTCTCACAGCCTGAAGCGGCAAGACGGTGGATGATATAGGCTGCGGTTTCAGACAGATCCAGCGGCCGCAGACAACTGCGGAACGTGATTCGCTGACGAAACTGACGCAAGTGGTGCTGCGCCAGCCGAGTATCCAGCTCAGGCTGCCCCAGCAGAATGATGTGCAGCAACTTTTCCTGCTCGGTCTCTAGGTTGCCCAGCAAGCGGACCACTTCCAGCGCATCGTCCGGCAGGGCCTGCGCCTCGTCTATCAGCACTACCACGGTTTTCCCGGCCGCTTTTCGGGCCAGCAGCGCCTGCTGCAGACCGTCAGCCAGTAATGCCTCGTCACCATCGGTCTCGAGCGCCAGCTCCCGGGCCAGTGCGATTCGCAGCTCTTTGCCGCTTCGGGCCGGTGTCGGCAGATAGGCCAGCTCAAACTGCGTCGGCAGCTGGTTAATCAGCATCCGACACACCAGCGTTTTTCCCGTCCCGACCTCACCGGAGATCTGGATGATACCTTCTCCCATGGCCAGTGCCGCCAAAGTCGTTTCAATTGCCTCCAGGTGCGGAGGCAAAGCATGAAAAAGCCGGGTATTGGGCGTCAGCGCAAACGGCGCTGACGTGAGACCAAAATGGGACTGGTACATGATTATCCCTCTTCAGGAAACCACTCGTTAACCAGGGCACGCGAACGCTCAATTTCCTTCTGCCACGTCTGCTCACCCACCACGGTTGGTTTAAGCAAAATCACCAGCTCGGTTTTAGTCTGTAGCTGATTCACGTTACGGAACAGATGGCCTAGCATAGGGATATCTCCCAGTAACGGCACTTTGCTGACCTGATCGTGCACCGATGATTTCATCAGGCCGCCGATCACGACCACATCGCCGGAGCGGGCGTGGATGACAGAATCTGACTCACGTACCGAGCTCTTTGCCAATGGCAGTCTGTAGGTGCCGAATGTATCGCCCAAGGCGATGTCTTTGATCTCGGTACTCACATCCACCACGGTCGGATGCACGTGCAACAGCACGCCGCCCTCATCATCAATCTGCGGCGTCACGTCCAGGGAAATACCCGAGAAGAATGGGGTCAGTTCGATATCCGGCGATGCCGTACCGCCATCGCTGTTTACTTCGCCGCCGGAGATATCGGTAACAAAGTACTGATCACCGCCGACTTTAATCACGGCTTTCTGGTTGTTAGCCGCCGTTACCCGAGGGCTGGACAGCACATTCAGATCGCCCTGAGTATCAAGGAAGCTCAGTACCGCATCAAAGTTACCGTCTGAGATCGTCACGTTAGTCTGACCGTTCAGCAGGTTAGAGATTTCATTTCCGCCCGGCAGCAGCTGAGGCACAATGTTGCCCGCCAGATCTCTGACCACCTGACCGGTGCCAAACGTAATATCGGTCCCGCCGATACTCTTGGTGATGTTGCTCCAGTTGATACCCTGCTGATAACCGTCACTCAGGGTTACTTCCATGATTTTGGCTTCCAGCACCACCTGACGCTTCAGGCGCTGCTGCGACACCCCGAGGAACTCCTTCACTTCACGCAACTCATTCGGGTACGCACGCACCGAAATCAGGCTGGCCTGCGGTGACACCACAATGCTGCGTCCCTGGCCACTGCCGATCATCGCCTGCACGGCACGCTCCAGCTGCTGCCAGAAATCACTTTCCGACAAGGTTTCAATCTGTGTCCCGCCGGTCGCTTTACTGGAACTGGAACTGCTGTTGTTCTGCTCGGAATCGTTATTGTTATTACGATTGCTGCTTGAGCGGTTATTCCGGGAGCTGTCGCTGCCGGTATCCGAAATCGAGCCAGTTGTCAGAGAAGTCAGCGAGATCCCACGGCGTTTCAGCTGCAGGTAATCGACCGGCATCACTTCAGTGCGCAGGGTCGCCGGCAAAATCTGAATGATATTGCCCTTGCGGGTCGTGCTGTATCCATAAATGTCAGAGACCACTTCCAGCACTTCATCCAGCGTGACATCCTGCAGCGTCAGCGAAATACGGCCCTGCACGTTAGGATGGATCACCATGTTAAACGGCGTCCCTTTAACCAAACTGCCAAAAAAGGCTTTGGCATCGACATTGCGGGCACTGACCCGGAATCGCTTCTCCACCGCCACCGGACTGACATAATCACTGCCGTCCAGGCTTGGCATCAGATCCGCATTCACCGACGCCGGCAAATCCATCAACGGTCGGCTGTTCGCCTGATTGGCCGCCTCGTTTAACGCCCCTTTCACCTCAACCGGGTCACGGTGCCCCATGTTGGTCGAGCATCCGACCAGGGAGGCAATGACCGCTGCTACAACTAATCCACGCATCTTAACCACTTATTTAAAAATCTGACTTGATGTTGTCGGCAAACATTTCCAGCCGCCACTGCCGACCGCCGCGTTTTACGATAACCGCATCATCGTAAATAGCCGCGACCTGATAACCATTAACACTGCCACCCTGGCTGACCATTTTGCCGCTCAGAACCACAGTGCAATCCTGGCTGGCTTTGTCACAGAAGATGCCTTCTAGGCTCGGTAACCGGCTCTGCGATACAGACGGTTTGGCCGCCGGTGCCTGCCACCCTAGCGGAGCGGTCGGGTCCTGAGTGGCGTTGGCCGCACCGGCCAGAACCATCAGACCCAGAGCAATAAATAGAGATTTAGCCACCAATAAAGTCCTTACTCTCGCCCAGGGTATAAACATCCAACTGAATGTCCGCCCATGGATAGGTATCGACCTGATAATTCAGGCTGCGCCAGTAATATTTCACCGGCAACGCCTCCAGCTGCTGCAGATACGCCACCACATCGAAGTAACGTCCACGCAGGGTCAGGCTCACCGGATGAATGTAGTACCCCTGATCGTTACCGCTGATCAGTTGAACCGGCGGCTGCGAGGTCAGCGCCACCAGCTTAAGCTGCTTGGTGCGCTGCAGAACCTGCTCCATCAGCGCCGACATCTGCACCGGGCTGACCAGGCTCGCCACACGCTCGCCCAGCTCATCGTCCAGTGCCCGGTTTTCACGGGTCAGGCGCGCAATTTTCTCATCAATTTCTTGGTCCGGATCGGTCCGGAGCTTGCGCTCAATCACCTGAATCTGGTCCATGCTGGCGGTCAGTACATTACTGATTGATGCTCGCTGCCGCTGCAGTGATTCCTGTTTCATCAGGACCGGCTCAACCACCAGCAAATAACCGGCAAAGATCAAGGCCACCCAGCCGGAAATCGCGATCAGCCATTTCTCACGTTCGGTCAGCACCGCAAATTTATCGCACAACGCGTACCAGCGATTCATGATTGATTCCCCTGCTTCACGGATGGTGCCACGGAGCCGGGCTGGCTCCGCTCTGCCAGCAGTTTGAACGTCACAATGTTGTCTTCGGTGCGGCCCAACGACATCAGCTCGAAGCGACGGTCAGACAGCGCCGGATAGGTTTTGAAAGCCTGCAGCCAGCTCGGCACGGAGTCCGGTGAACGAGCCAGACCCTCCAGATCCAGGCGACGGCCAGCAACACTGATCCGCTGCAGGGAAATATCCCCGCTGGCGGCATCCGACAGTTGCTGGAGCATACCGGCGTAGCCTACCTTCAGGCTGTCATCATGCTGGGCAATCGCTGCCAGCGTCGCTTGCTTGGCTGCCAGGTGCTGCTCCAGTCCGTCTGCGGATTCCACTTTCAGGACGCTCGGCAGATGCCGTGCCAACGCGGCTTTCGCCCGATCCAGTTGCTGGCGCTTTTCATCCAGCTGACGTTGTTCCGCCTGCAGGGCCAGTTGCTGCTGGTGATTCTGCCAGCTGCACCAACCGCTGAAAGCCCCCAGCAGAATGGCAATTGCCAACCAGCTGGCCGCAATATTCGGCAGGGTCAGCAATTCGGTTTTGGGTTTGAGGGTCTCGTTGTAAAGGTTGATCGCCCCGGTTCCGTAAGCGGCACCGGCCTGAGCGACCCGCAGTGCGTTACTGAGCAGAGCGGGTTGCGCCGGTGTCAGTGCCACTACCGGCACACTCAAACGTTCACCCAGCGCCTGCGCCAATCGACTATCGTCATCATCATCACAGGACACCAGCATCTGAGTCACGGGGGTTTCACGCAGCTGCGCACTCAGAAAATCCAGCGAGCGCTGTAACTCCAACGCCAGGCCGTCCAGTTGCAAGCCGGAGGACAAATCATCCGCCTGCCCGACCAGTAAAGGGGCAGCGAAACCACGCAGCTGGCGCTGAAAACACAACACCTGCTCTTTGAACGCCGTTAACTGTAAATTCCCCTGGCTGCGACGATGCAGAATCACCTGGCTCTGCGTCGCCGCCGTCAACTGACCCCAGACCACGTCTTCCGCGGATACCACAGTCAGGTCACAACCGGCATCGCGGCAGGCCGCCGCCAGTTTTTCGAGTAAACGCCGATTAGCGACAAACACCTGCAAACGCTGCTTCAGCGGTGCCAGAAATCCATCCGCCACCAGCTCCTGCGGAGATTCATTGACCAATTCTTTGACCAGGAAAGGCAACGCGGTCGGGTATTCCTCCTGCGGCAACTCCGGCTTTTCGATCATCATGCTCTGGTAGTAGCCGTGTTCGAGTACCAGACGCAGGGCCGCTCCCTTAAGTTGGTTGCGACTGATCAGCGCCTTGATGGCATCGCCCCACTGATGGCTGTCAGCGACAGGGTGCTCATCGGTATGCCATTGATTTTCGAATTGGTAAGCGAGGGCTAGCGTGTCAGAAAACAGCGCAATGCAGGCTGTCTGGCGCTTGCTTTTCTTTTTAAAAAATTGGGTAACTAACATATTCAATGTCTATGGCCGTAATAAACGGCCCCAAAAAAAAAACGGCAAATTTTGCGACTTGCATAAATTTGCCTTACCTGCGTCAATTATTTGACCATTATAAATAAATTATATTGATTTAATAGTGTTTTTTAATTAATAGAAACACTTTTATTAAGTCTTTTGTCTATTTTTGTTTACGGGGACTTTCCGGCTTTTCCAGTGACAACTCTGCGGCAAAATAACGTCCCTGGCCGCCCTTGACGCCCAACTGCTTTAATACCTGCCATTCATTCTGATTTTCTACCCCGACCGCAACCACCTGCACCGCCGAGTCGGCACAAACACCGAGCATACTGCGGACAAACAGCTGGTTCTCCTGCCGCAAGTCAATCTCCCGCACCAGCCCACGGTGCAACTTGATGATATCGACCTTGATATCCTTGATGTAATGGGTACTGACAATCGTGCGTCCGGCCTGATCGACCACCAGCTTACAGCCAAGGCCGACCAGAATTCGGGCCACCGGACGAATTGCATCCAGATGCTTAACCAGGCCACTTTCCGGGATCTCAAACGACAGCCGGTTCAGCACCGTCCGCGGCGTCTGCAGCAGCTCGTCCCGCAGCCATTTGACGAAAGCCTTGTCGAGCAGCGCCTCCACACTCACATTGACCGACAGTGCATCTTCTACCGGTTCATTGCGCAACATATTTAACGTCTTGCTGATCACCTGCTGATCCATGCGGGCATTGAATCCCACCTGCTCCACCGCGCTGAGGAAACGCGAGGCCTTGATCAGCATGCCGTTTTCATCCCGGATCCGGGACAACAGCTCACGGTGCAGCGTCGTGCCATCAGCCATGATCACCGGTTGCTGGTACAGCAGTGGACCGCCGCTGCTGAAAATACTGTCAAGCAGAGTCCGCCAGCGCACACTGCCGCGGGCGTCTTCCACCTGCTGATCCTTTTTAAAGGCAAACCAGCCATTCGTGCCCTGCAGCTGGGCACTGCGCAGCGCCATGTCGGCTTCGTCCATGATACGGCCTCGCCGCTCCCCGCTGACCCAGGAAGTCACACCAATGTGGCACCAATTTTCCTTGTCCAGTGGTGTGGGCGGGCTGAGCCGGTCGAGGGCGTTCATCATGGTATTGGCGAACTGTTTAACCTCTTTCACCGACTGTTGTCCCAGCAAAATCGCAAATTCGGCATCGAAATAGCGCGCCAGTACGGTATCGGGATAGCGCTGCACCAAGTTCGACAAGATGCCGCCGACGTCCTGAATCAGTTCATCCGCTTCTTCTTTGCCTTTCTCCGCCAACAGCTCTTCCCAGTCTGCAATCCGCACCAAAATCACGGCCCCGTGGGTTTCCTGATCCTGCAGCATGGACTGCAAACGGCTGTCGAACATCACCCGGTTGGCCGCGCCCGTCAGCTGATCCAGGAAAGTATGGGTACGGATAAAAGTATCAAACCGGCTACGCTCCTGCCGGGCATCTTTCAGCTCGGCTATCATCTTATCCAGGGCCAAACTGGCCGTGGCCGGCCACTCCCGCTCATCGCCAATTTCGTTCTCTTCGACCCGTCCGGCCAGAATCATCCGGCCTCGGTGCTCCAGTAATTCAGAGCCGAGCAGCTGGCGACGCAGCCAGTCCATGCCCCATATCAGCCCGGCGATAATAATTGCGATGGCCAGACTGATGGACGACATCGCCCCGATAGAATAGGTAAATTCGGTGTATGGCGGGATAGACTTCATGTCCACGAAGTAGCCTGGGTTGTGCTGCAGCTCATACCGGCTCCGATACAGAATGGAGGGATCGTTTAAGGTCTGCAGCCCTTTAAAACTGTAGATCACCCCGGCTTCGCTGCTGACTTCCAGTTCCATTACATTGCTGGCTTTGAGCAATTTAGGCAGCCAGCGCGACAGGGACTGCGCTCCCTGAGGATCGGCCATTTCCTGATCAATCACTTCCACCACCCCATCAAGGTAGTGGGTGAGGTAGTCCTGGCCCAGTTTACGGAAACTGACGGCGCCGCCGATAAAAATGACGAACATCGCACAGATCACAATGACGGTAACAAAAGCAACCAACCGGTTGGTCAGTCTCATTCCTGACGCTTTTCTCATAGGCAGATAAATATCAGTAAGTTGTAGAAGGGGTTGCTCGACATTGGTTCCGGTCAGCATCAAGCAGGATCTGGCGTGCAAAGTACCATTATCATGGTCAATTTGTCAGTGCCACGGTCGACAAATTAACAATTTATTAATACTTTATCCGGTTGATTGACGCGAAATGCATGCGGCGTTCACTTCCGGCACCGGAAGCCGCGTTCAGGTTGTGCTTACGCATGCTATAGTTGCCGCACAGACTATAGTTGCCCGCACAGAATAGGCAAATCGTTCCCCATTCCGTTCCCGCAACCACCCGGCCGCTCGCCGTCAGATAGCAATGTCAACATAGCTACGTCAAAATAGGTACGTCAAAACATGGATTGGATCACCTGCACCAACAGCTTTGTCATGGTCGTTAACCAGGGTTCTCTGGCACAGGCCGCGAACAAGCTCAACACCTCCAGCTCTGCACTGTCGAAACGCCTGTCCTGGCTGGAAAAACAGCTGGGCGTGCAACTGCTCAAGCGCACCACCCGCAGCCTGACCATGACCGACGCCGGAAAGCTGTTTTATCAACGCAGCGCCCGCCTGCTGGATGACTGGCACCAGTTGCTGGCAGAAACCACCTCAACCTATGGTGAAGTCAGCGGGGTGCTACGCATCGGGGCGCCGCTGGCAACCGGTAGCCGCCTGCTGGTGCACTACCTGGCTGAGTTCATTGAGGCCTACCCGAAAATTCAGGTGGAGCTGCATACCGTGACCCCGGGCCAGCTGCCGGACCTCAATCTGGATGTTTTTATCAGTAAGGCACTGACGGACTTTAATTCTTCCAGCTATATCGCAACCCGACTGTTTGATTTCCAGCCCGGCTTTTATGCCGCCCCGAGCTATCTGGAAGGTCGTCCGGCCATCGAGGTTCCTGAACAACTGGCAGAGCATAACTGCCTGCTGTTCGGCACGCACGGCCATGAACAGGAGCATGTGTTCGAGAACAACCTGCGTCTGCGGCTGACGGGCAATTTCACCACCCAGAATCCGGAAGCCCTGGTTGCCGCAGCAGTCGCCGGGATGGGGATCATTCTGATTGGTGAAAATACGGTTCGCCGTGAACTGAGTAAGGGCCTGCTGGTGCCGGTACTGCCGCAGCTGAAGCAGCCGGTCAGCTCCGCGTATGCCTATTACCCCAAACTCGACTATAACCATGTCAAAACAAAGCTGTTCATTGACTTCATCAAGGCCAAAGCCAATCCGGCTAATTAGCCCAGTACCAGTTCGCATGATGCAGTAATGCCAGTCATCCAGTAACAGATAACCGGTTATGAATAAATGGATACATGGGTAAATCAATAGATTGACTGAAGCCATGCCGTCCGAGTCTGAGCCGGTCGTGATCACTGACACTCAGACGTCGGTAAAACAGGCTCAGAGACCAGGAATAATCGGCCTGTTCGCCCACCAGCCCCTACAATTTGTGATAGAGCCCTGCTCACCAACAGGGCGACCCGTTATTCGACACAATAACCACAAAAACCAATTGATAATAATTATCAGTTGCGTTTAAATGATAAGGAATCACAAACAGGCTCCGGAGGCGGCAATGACATCTTTTCAGCAGACACTCAGTCGGCACATACAGCAGCATTCATGGCGACTGGCCAACAAACGCCTGATCCTTCCGGTGATTCTGATCGCATTACTTACCGCTTCGCCCACCACCCGAGCAATCACTGTCGGAGTCATGGCTGATGCATTCTGGCAGGTAGCAGCGTATGTAGCTGCTACATTGACGCTGTACCACGCCATTGCCGCTAGGTTGAACAAAGACAATAACCAACTGAGTCTGATGCTGGCCCAGAGCGCCCGCTTTCAGGTGCTGTTTGCCTCAGCGATGGGGGCCTTACCCGGCTGTGGTGGCGCCATTGTGGTGATCACCCAGTTTGTCAGGGGCAAACTCAGTTTTGGGGCGGTCGTGGCGGTGCTGACTGCGACCATGGGCGATGCCGCCTTCCTGTTACTGGCGGCAGAGCCGTCTACTGCGCTGGCTGTCATCGCCGTCGGTTTTGTGGTGGGTCTGATTTCCGGCATGATTGTCGATCGCCTGCACGGCACCGCATTTATGCGTCCGGTTCGTGATACACAGTCAACGGCTGATGGCCACTCACGCCACATTGCCCCAATCAGCGAACCGGTCAGCCGCCTGCAAGGCCGGTTCTGGCAGTGGTTGCTACTGCCAGCCAGCGCCATTGCTATCCTGGGATCGCTGCAGATCGACCCGGATCAGCTGTTCAGCCTGCCAGCCAACACCACCAATATCGCGGGAGCCGCAGCCGCACTTTGCGCCATGCTGCTGTGGGCCACCAGCCGCGATATCACCGACTATGAGTCCGCCGTTTCTGAGGATCCCAAAGCGCGAACCGCCAACCTTTTTCAGCGCGTGGCACAGGACACCAACTTTGTCACCAGCTGGGTCATCGGCGCTTTCCTGCTGTTTGAGCTCACTATCTACTGGACCGGTATCAATCTGTCAGAGATCTTCGCTAACTGGGCCCTGCTGTTGCCACTGATGGGCGTAGCCATCGGCCTGCTGCCCGGCTGTGGCCCACAGATTCTGGTCACCAGTCTGTATCTGTCCGGTTCCATTCCGCTCTCAGCACAGCTTGGGAACGCCATCAGCAATGACGGGGATGCTTTATTCCCTGCCATTGCACTGGCCCCCAAAGCCGCTTTGGTGGCAACTCTCTACTCATCGGTTCCTGCTCTGGTGGTAGCGTATGGCTACTTCATTTTCTTTGAGTGAGTCGTCAACCGAAAATCGGTGAGCCAGAAGCCAAAATCAGCCTCTAGCACCTAGCACCTAGCACCTAGCACCTCAGAATTTCTCTTGTCCAGATAACAAAAAACCCCGTCGTAACGGGGTTTTGTATGGCTCGCACATTCTAAATCAGAATGGGATATCGTCATCGAAATCCATTGGCGGCTCATTGTACTGAGGCTGAGACGCAGGCTGCTGTTGTGGGGCAGACTGTTGCTGAGGCGCGTAGCTCTGCTGCTGTGGTGCGGCAGCTGGCTGCTGCGGCTGTCCCCAACCACCTTGCTGCTGCTGACCACCCATAGGGGCGCCCATACCCTGGCCACCCTGACGGCCACCCAGCATTTGCATAATGCCGTTGTAACCCTGCACGACGATTTCAGTCGAGAAGCGATCCTGGCCGCTCTGGTCTTGCCATTTACGCGTTTGCAGCTGACCTTCAATGTAAACTTGCGAACCTTTGCGCAGGTATTCACCCGCCACTTCCGCCAGCTTACCGAACAGCACTACACGGTGCCATTCTGTTTTTTCACGCTGCTCGCCGGTGTTTTTGTCACGCCAAGTCTCAGAGGTGGCAACGGTAATATTTGCAACTGCACCACCACTCGGCATGTAACGGATTTCCGGATCATTACCCAAGTTACCAACCAGGATAACCTTGTTTACGCCACGACTGGCCATAGTTCACTCCGATCTCATTATCGGGCCTGCTTTTACCACAAGCACCGTTATTGAAAGTTTATACTTAATCGCGCAGTCTATCATGCTTCCCCCCATTGCGAACAGGGCTGAAGCTGGGTATTGCGCCGCAAATTCTAGCTGCTAAGCATACCAGACGAACGGTGGATTTGCATACACTTCACTGTATCTTTATACAGCCTTCTCTTTTAAGCCCCCGGCGGCTATGCAATAATGCCGGACAACTACGTCAGTCACTAAGCGCATCATTATGGACAAAATTGAAGTCAGGGGTGCCCGGACCCATAACCTGAAGAACATTTCCCTTACTCTGCCACGGGATCAGCTGATTGTTATTACCGGCCTGTCGGGTTCGGGGAAATCCTCTCTGGCCTTTGATACCCTGTATGCCGAAGGACAGCGCCGCTATGTCGAATCCCTTTCGGCTTACGCCCGCCAGTTCCTGTCACTGATGGAAAAACCGGATGTCGACCACATTGAGGGGTTGTCGCCGGCGATTTCGATTGAACAAAAATCGACCTCCCATAACCCGCGTTCTACTGTTGGCACCATCACGGAAGTGTACGATTATCTGCGCCTTCTTTATGCTCGCGTCGGTGAGCCGCGCTGTCCGACCCACAACGTCGAACTGGCCGCGCAAACCATCAGCCAGATGGTCGATAAAGTGCTGGAACTGCCGGAAGGCAGCAAGATGATGCTGCTGGCCCCGATAGTCAAAGAGCGCAAGGGGGAGCACGTTAAAACCCTCGCCAACCTGGCTGCTCAGGGCTACATCCGGGCACGGATCGACGGCGAGGTATGCGATCTGTCCGATCCTCCGACCCTGGAGTTACACAAAAAACACACCATTGAAGTGGTGGTGGATCGCTTCAAGGTGCGCGACGATCTGCAGCAGCGACTGGCAGAATCCTTTGAGACCGCACTGGAGCTGTCCGGCGGCACCGTCGTGGTCAGCCCGATGACCGACGGTGAACATGAGGAAATCGTATTCTCTGCCAATTTTGCCTGCCCGCACTGTGGTTACAGCATGCAGGAGCTGGAGCCCCGCCTGTTCTCCTTCAACAACCCGGCCGGTGCCTGCGGCACCTGTGACGGCTTGGGCGTACAGCAGTTTTTTGATCCGGGCCGGGTCGTCCAGAATGATGAGCTGAGCCTTGCCGGCGGTGCGATTCGCGGCTGGGACAAGCGCAATTTTTATTATTTCCAGATGCTGAAATCGCTGGCGGATCATTACGGGTTTGATGTGGAAGCAGCGTTTGGTGAGCTGCCGAAAAAAGTGCAGGACGTCATTCTGAACGGCTCCGGGCGCACCGAGATCGAATTCAAATACATCAATGATCGCGGAGATATCACGGTTCGCCGCCACCCGTTTGAGGGTATCCTCAACAACATGGAGCGCCGCTACCGCGAGACCGAATCCAACTCCGTCCGAGAAGAACTGGCTAAATTTGTCTCCACCAAACCGTGTAGCAGCTGTGGCGGCTCACGCCTGCGTCTGGAAGCCCGCAATGTGTTCATCGCCAACACCACACTGCCTCAGATCAGTGAGATGAGCATCAACGGCGCGCTGACATTTTTCGACGAGCTGAGCCTGACCGGCCAGAAAGCGAAAATTGCCGAAAAAGTCCTGAAAGAAATCAAAGATCGCCTGCACTTTTTGGTCAACGTCGGACTGAACTACCTCAACCTGTCCCGCAGTGCCGACACCCTGTCGGGCGGGGAAGCTCAGCGAATCCGCCTGGCCAGCCAGATTGGTGCCGGTCTGGTCGGTGTCATGTATGTCCTTGATGAACCGTCTATCGGTCTCCACCAGCGCGACAACGAGCGACTCCTCAAAACCCTGACTCATCTCAGAGATCTCGGCAATACCGTGATCGTGGTCGAGCATGACGAAGATGCCATCCGTACTGCCGATCACATCATAGATATTGGCCCGGGGGCCGGGGTGCACGGCGGCAACATCATTGCCGAAGGGAAACTGGATGACATTCTCAGCAACGCCGACTCGCTGACCGGCCAGTACCTGAGTGGCAAAAAGATGATCGCCGTGCCCAAACAGCGGGTGGAGATGGAT
Organism: Photobacterium sp. GSS17; assembly: GCF_028621875.1. Lineage (NCBI taxonomy): Bacteria > Pseudomonadati > Pseudomonadota > Gammaproteobacteria > Vibrionales > Vibrionaceae > Photobacterium > Photobacterium sp. GSS17. The sequence continues at coordinate 3,254,826 of NZ_CP117517.1, forward strand.
CCGGCCCGCACCGTAAAACTGCTGGGGGCCAGCGGCAACAACCTCAAGCAGGTCGACGCAGAGATTCCGGTCGGTCTGCTGACATGCGTGACTGGGGTCTCCGGCTCCGGCAAGTCAACCCTGATCAATGACACCTTCTTTAAGATCGCTCACCACCAGCTCAACGGCGCAGCTGGTGGCGATGCGGCTCCTTACCGCGAGATCCGCGATCTGGAGCACTTCGACAAAGTGATCGACATTGATCAGAGCCCGATCGGCCGGACCCCACGCTCCAACCCGGCGACCTACACCGGGATCTTCACTCCGATCCGCGAGCTGTTTTCCGGTACGCAGGAATCCCGCTCCCGCGGCTACAAGCCAGGTCGATTCAGCTTTAACGTGAAAGGTGGACGCTGTGAAGCCTGCCAGGGCGACGGGGTGATCAAAGTGGAAATGCACTTCCTGCCGGATGTGTATGTGCCGTGTGATGTCTGTAAGGGCAAGCGCTATAACCGCGAAACCCTGGAAATTCGCTATAAAGGCAAAACCATCGATGAAGTGCTGGAGCTCACCGTCGAGGATGCCCGCGAATTTTTTGATGCAGTTCCAGCGATTGCGCGAAAATTACAGACGCTGATCGATGTCGGGTTATCGTATATCCGTCTCGGTCAGGCCGCGACCACCTTATCCGGCGGGGAAGCCCAACGGGTCAAACTGGCACGTGAGCTGTCCAAACGCGATACAGGTAAAACACTGTATATTCTGGATGAGCCGACTACCGGCCTGCATTTCCATGATATTCAGCAGCTGTTGACCGTGCTGCACCGCCTGCGAGATCACGGCAACACCATCGTGGTGATTGAGCACAACCTTGATGTTATTAAAACGGCAGACTGGATCATCGATTTGGGACCAGAAGGCGGCAGTGGCGGCGGTGAAATTATTGCAACCGGGACACCGGAGCAGGTGGCACTGGTTGAAGGCTCGCATACCGCCCGCTTCCTGAAGCCGCTGTTACCGGCACTCACTGCGGCGAGCTGAAGCTGGCCGCTTCCAACATTCAGATAGGACAACCGGGCCCATGATGCCCGGTTTTATTTCTTTCACCCTGTGACAGACGGAACAGCCATGACTGTTTTACATGTAAAAGGCACGCGACTTGCCGAGCAGGGGATCAGCAAACCCATGGTCAAACCGTTTCTGGCCTCACTGGGCTTCCTGTTCCTGCTGGCCATGCATTATTTTCAGCACAACCCGGGCGGTGCTGGCCTGAACTTGCCATTCAATGCGATGAGCTGGATCCCGTTCAGCTTTGCTATCGCCTTCGGCCTGCTGGAAATCTGTCGCCAGCGGGTATGGCGCTATTCCCGCCTAACCCTGGTGCTGTTCGTCTGCTGTTTGCTGCTGACTATTCCGGTGCTGTTTCCGCAGGCCAATAGCGCTACTGCCCTGCCTCGTCTGATTGGCTTATGGGCCGGCTTTTTGTTTTTTGTCGGCCTGCAGCAGTTTGCGTTTTCCCATAAACAGCGGCAGCGTCTGCTGTGGCTGATTTTGCTGGGCGTTTGGCTCGAAGCGGGCTTTGGCTGGGTACAGTTTTTGTGGCTGGAGCCGGGCAACCCGATCGGCTACAACACGCTAGAAAACCGCCCGTACGGTATTTTTCAGCAACCCAATGTGATGGCCAGTTTTCTGGCAACCGGCTTGGTGCTCTCGGCTTATCTGCTGGCAAGGCTGCCTATGTATCGGGGGAAATGGTCCTGGCTGCAGCTGATCTTGCTACTGACGCCGGTGGTTACCCTACCTATCCTGGTGGTACTCAGTTCCCGCACCGGCTGGCTGGGAGCCACCGTGGGTGTGGTGCTGATGATTCCTTACCTGCGCCGGTTTGCCGCCAAAGCCCAGTGGCGAATGTGGCTGCTGATGGTGGTAATGGGACTGAGTGTTTCCTGGCAGGTAAACCAGCACACCGGCTGGGCCCCCAAGGAAGAACGCCTCAGCCTGATCAGCCCGCGTGCCATGCACATTCCTCAGGCCGTGAATATGTTCCTGGCCAAACCGCTGTCAGGCTATGGCTATGGCCGGTTCGAAACCAGTTATGTGACCCAAACAGCGCAGTGGCACCATCAGGACCCGAGCAAGCCCTATGGTATGCCTTCGCTGGATCACCCGCATAATGAACTGGCTTACTGGGCTGCAGAAGGGGGCATCCTGCCGTTACTGGGACTGTTGCTGGCCGCCGCCGCCGTCTTTCTGAAAATCCGCAAAGCCCGGGCTGGCACCCAATTAGCACTGGTTGGCCTGTTCTTGCCGATTACCCTACATACCCAGCTGGAGTATCCGTTTTACCACTCCCTACCGCACTGGGTGATGTTCATTATCCTGATCTACTGGGTGGACAATCTGACCGCCAAATACTACCGCCGTCAGGTGGAGTATGTGCTGTCCATTCGGGGACTGGTTCTGATCCTGCCGGTGCTCACCACTGGTTTCATGACCACTACCCTGTACTCGGGCCATCAATTAACCCAGTTTGAGACCCGCCAACCGGCCAATATTGACTACCTGCTGAAGGTCAACAATCCATGGGCCTGGCAGGATCGATTTGAGTGGGATCTGCACGTCACCCAGCTGCAGGTTGGGATTGCCACCGCCAACCCGGCACTGATTCAGACGTATATTGCATGGGCTCGCCAAAAAGCCCTGATCTGGCCACGCCCCACGCTGTACCAAAACCTGATTGCTGCGTACCAGCATCTCGGTGAAACCGCGCTGGCCGAGCAGGTACAACAGGAAGCCCGCTACCTGTTCCCAGGGCAGATTTTTGCGCCAGCCGCTAAAGCAGAACCTGTCACATCGGGTGCGGTCGTCCTGACGGCTCCTCCCGCAGTCACTGACTAGGTGCCCCCGGAGCAAGCATCCGCTCCATAGGACACAGCCATAAAAAACGGCTACCGGAAGGTAGCCGTTTTGGTCTCGACCTGCCTGTTCCGGGCAGCGCCTGCCCGAACAGTAGCAAAACGAAAGAGCCTGACTGAACAGGCCGACACTTATTTCAGGGTCGACTCCAGCGCTTTCAGGCACAGCGCAACGTTCTCGCTGCGTGCAGCATAGCCCATCAGGCCAATCCGCCAGGCTTTACCTGCCAGCGCGCCCAGTCCGGCACCAATTTCCAGATTATAACGTTCCAGCAGGGTTTTACGCACCTGCGCATCATCTACCCCGGCAGGAATATGCACCGCATTCAATTGTGGTAAGCGGTATGCCTCATCAACCACAAACTCGATACCCAGTTGTTCCAATCCTTCACGCAATTCCAGATGGACGTCACGGTGACGCTGCCAGGCATTTTCCAGCCCTTCATTTTTCAGCAGCACCAACGCTTCATGCAGGGCATACAGGCTGTTTACCGGCGCTGTATGGTGGTAACTGCGTTTACCTTCGCCGCTCCAGTAGCCCAGAACCAGACTTTGATCGAGAAACCAGCTTTGTACTTTGCTTTGACGGCTCTGAATTTTCTCCACCGCACGCGGAGAGAACGTCAGAGGCGACAGACCAGGCACACAGGACAGGCATTTCTGGCTGCCGGAGTACACCGCATCCAGTTGCCATTCATCCACCAGCAGCGGTACGCCACCCAGCGAGGTCACCGCATCCACGATAGTCAGACAATCGTGCCGACGTGCCAGCTTAGCGATTGCCTCGGCATCAGTCAGCGCACCGGTCGACGTTTCAGCGTGGACAAACGCGACAATCTTCGCATCCGGGTGTGCCTCAAGGGCTTCAGCCACTGACTGCGGATCAACCGGTTCACCCCAGGCGTTGTCCACCATCACCGCAACACCGCCGCAGCGTTCCACGTTTTCACGCATCCGGTCACCAAACACACCGTTGCGGCAGACAATCACTTTGTCGCCCGGCTCAACCAGGTTCACAAAGCAAGCCTCCATCCCGGCACTGCCAGGCGCAGAGACCGCAATCGTGAACGGGTTAGTTGTCTGGAAAGCATATTGCAGCAGCTGTTTCAGCTCATCCATCATCCCGATGAACAGCGGATCCAGGTGACCGATGGTCGGACGACTCAGGGCCTGTAACACCTGCGGATAAATATCTGATGGACCCGGTCCCATGAGTGTACGCTGTGGCGGATAAAAACTACCAATTGTCATTATTATTTCTCCCTGATGGTAAGGCCTGTTGGTGTAAGGTACGTACTGACTATATCAGGTCTGATCGCAAGTTGCGTCTCTTGTGACAGCGCTGTTTTTGCCCCCTGCGATTCCTCCGTCCGGGAAAGACAAAAAATTTGCAATTATTTTGCATATTCTGCCCCGCCATGATTGACAAAAGACTCTCAAATCCGCTTCAATAGAGCACGTTTTTTGTTCATCCTGAGATGCACCTTATCTCAGGGGCAGACAGAAGAGGAGCGTTACCCAGGTATCTAGGATTGCGGGGCCCCACCCCAAGGCAGTCTGGAGAGGGGGAGTAGCGCCGAGATATGTTGTGACAGGGGGCATGGCATATCGGCTTGGAAGGTTGAATCCTTCTGGCTGTCACCTTTCCAGACGATATAGGTAGTGGAAAGGTGGGGAGCTTCTGGTTGTTGTACCTGACTACATCCTACCTTATTGCTCTCCTGACATTTGCGTCGGGATCTTGATCCCGGGTCATTCCCCCTAAATTTAAGAACGTTTTTACACTTCTGATTGGGAGACCTTGTTTTGAGCTTTGTAAATACTAACTTTACTGTTCCTCCACCAATTACTGTAGCGAAATTTGGCGGCACCAGTGTAGCCGATCATGCCGCCATGAGTCGAAGCGCAACGATTATCAAGGACAACCCAGCTGCTAAAGTGGTATTAATCAGTGCGTGTTCCGGCGTAACCAATCTGCTGGTTGAATTAGCAAATGGAATTGCCGACAACGAGCAGCGCTCACAACGGCTACAACAACTTCGAACGATTCACCAATCGATCATTGATCAGTTGACTCACCCGGAAGCGGTAGCAGCTGAGATCGACCAACTTCTGACAGACGTTGAAGCCCTGGCCAAGCAAACTGCCAGCGCCCCTTCCGTGCAACTGACCGATCAGCTGGTCGCCCACGGCGAATTACTGTCGACTTTTCTTTTTACCCAAATTCTTAACGAAATGGGGGCTAAAGCTACCCGTTTTGATATTCGCCCGGTAATGCGTACCGATAGCCAGTTCGGCAAAGCCGTACCGGATGTGGATGCAATTCGCCAGTTGGCCAGTGAGCAACTGCAACCGCTGCTCCAGTCTGATCAAATTATTGTCTCTCAGGGCTTTATCGGTTCTGATGAAACCGGCCAGACAACGACGCTGGGCCGTGGCGGCAGCGATTACAGTGCAGCACTGGTTGCCGAAGCTATCAGTGCAGAAATTCTGGAGATCTGGACCGACGTTCCGGGGATGTACAGCACCGATCCGCGTATTACAGCCAACGCCATGCCAATCCAGGAAATCAGCTTCAGTGAAGCCTCTGAAATGGCTAACTTCGGGGCAAAAATTCTGCACCCGTCGACGTTGCTGCCAGCCATCCGCCAGCAAATTCCGGTGTTCATCGGTTCTTCAAAAGCACCGGAACAAGGTGGAACCTGGATTCGCCAGCACGTGGCCCAGCCACCAAAATTCCGGGCACTGGCCCTGCGCTGCAACCAGACCCTGGTCACCCTGACCAGCCTGAATATGTTCCATGCCTACGGCTTCCTGTCAGAAGTCTTCCGCATCCTTGGTGAACATAAGGTGTCTGTTGATCTGATCACAACGTCTGAAGTCAGCGTTTCACTGACCCTGGATCAGACCAACACCGGCGGCGGTGCACCAAGCCTGCCAGCCGCAGCAACAGAGGCTCTCAGCAAGCTGTGCCGTGTGGAAGTGGAACAGGATCTGTGCCTGGTTGCACTTATCGGCAACAAACTGGGCGAAGCCCCGGGAGCAGCCACTCAGGTCTTTGGCAAGCTGGACAACTACAGTCCGCGCATGATCTGCTTTGGCGCCAGCCCGCACAACCTGTGTTTCCTGGTCAAAACCAGCGAATCGCGCGAAGTGGTTAAAACCCTCCACGCCGCCCTGTTTGAGGCCGCGAAGTAACCCAAGTTCGGGACACAAAAAAGGCGCTCATGATGAGCGCCTTTTTCATATCAGCGTATGATTGTTGCCGTGTTGGTGTTCCCGATGGGTGTCACCTGTAAAAAAACAGGCCCCGCAGCTGTGGCATCCGGGGCCTTTGAGTCATTACGCCTTTGCTGCATTACAATGACAGGTTCGGCCCCAGCCATTTTTCCGCTTCAACCAGATCCCAGCCTTTGCGCTCGGCATAGCTATCACGCTGATCTTCCTGAATTTGTGCCACAGCAAAATAGCGTGAGTCCGGATGTGAGAAGTACCAGCCTGAGACCGACGCTCCCGGCCACATAGCATAGCTGGTGGTGAGTGACATCCCAATGGCTTCTTCGACATTGAGCATCTCCCACAAGGTGCCTTTCTCGGTATGTTCCGGACACGCCGGGTAGCCGGGCGCCGGACGGATCCCCTGATATTTCTCACGAATGAGTTCGTCATTCGACAGGGCTTCGTCCGGCGAGTATCCCCAAATCTCTTTACGCACCTGCTCATGCAGATACTCGGCAAACGCTTCAGCCAAACGGTCAGCCACCGCCTGTACCATGATGGCATTGTAATCATCACCCTGGGCTTTAAATTTATCGGCCAACTCTCGCTCCCCGATGCCGCCGGTAACCGCAAACGCGCCAATCCAGTCCGGCTTCCCGCTGTCCTTCGGTGCAATGTAATCCGACAGACAGTAGTTATAGCCTTTCGGTTTCTCCGTCTGCTGGCGCAGGTTATACAGCACATGCGCTACCTGGCTGCGGGACTCATCGGTATAGACCTCAATGTCGTCCCCTATACTGTTCGCCGGGAACAAGGCACACATACCCCGGGCCTTCATCAGACCTTCCCGCTCGATGCGATCCAGCCACTCGTTCGCATCCTGGAACAAACGGCGGGCTTCATCTCCTACTTCCTCATGATCCAGAATGGCCGGGTACTTGCCCATCAGCGACCAGGTCATGAAAAACGGGGTCCAGTCGATATAGTTGCGCAGGATGCTGACATCGAAATCATCAAACACATGAGTACCGGGCTTCGCCGGTACTGGCGGCGTATAGGTTGCCCAGTCAATCGCGACCTTATTGGCTCTGGCCCTCTCCAGCGAGACCGGTTTGGTTCGAGGCTGTTTACGGCTGTGCTGATCCCGGACCCGCTCATAGTCGACATCCAGTTTCTCCACAAACGCCGGACGCAGTTCGTCCGACAGCAACGAGGTACAAACCCCCACCGCCCGCGACGCATTGTTAACATACACCACCGGATGGCGGTAATTCTGCTCAATTTTCACTGCGGTATGCGCCTTTGAGGTTGTCGCACCGCCAATCAACAGCGGCAGTTCAAAGCCCTGGCGCTCCATTTCCTTGGCAACATGCACCATCTCATCCAGCGACGGAGTAATGAGTCCGGACAGACCGACGATATCGACGTTTTCTTCCCGCGCGACCTTAAGGATCTGCTCACACGACACCATGACCCCGAGGTCGATAATGTCGTAGTTATTACATTGCAGAACGACCCCGACAATGTTTTTGCCAATATCGTGGACATCCCCTTTGACCGTCGCCAGCAGAATCTTGCCGTTTGAGCGGCCACTCTGTTTCTCAGCATCAATGAACGGTTCCAGGTAGGCCACGGCCTGTTTCATCACCCGGGCAGACTTCACCACCTGGGGCAGAAACATCTTGCCCTCACCAAACAGGTCACCGACCACATTCATGCCGTCCATCAACGGCCCTTCGATCACTTCCAGCGGCTTGCTGGCGTTCACTCGAGCTTCTTCAGTATCCTCGACAATGAACTCCGTGATCCCTTTGACCAGAGCATGCTCCAGCCGTTTAGCGACTGGCCAGCTGCGCCATTCCAGCGCTGCGCCGTCATCCTGCTTGCCAACCCCGTTATCACGGTACTCATCTGCAATGTCGAGCAGGCGCTCGGTCGCATCATCACGGCGGTTGAGCACCACGTCTTCCACCGCTTCACGCAATTTATCCGGAACGTTATCGTAAATTTCCAGCTGACCGGCATTAACGATCCCCATGTCCATCCCGCGTTTGAAGCAGTGATAGAGGAACACGGCATGGATTGCCTCACGCACATAGTTATTGCCGCGGAACGAGAAAGAAACATTCGACACCCCGCCGGAAATCATCGCATGAGGCAGATCCCGCTTGATGTCGCCGACCGCTTCAATAAAGTCAACCGCGTAGTTATTGTGCTCATCGATACCGGTTGCCACCGCAAAAATATTCGGGTCAAAAATGATGTCCTCCGGCGGAAAGCCTACTTCGTCCACCAAAATCCGGTAAGCATTGGTACAAATTTCCAGCTTACGCGCCCGGGTGTCCGCCTGACCGACTTCATCAAAAGCCATCACGATCACCGCGGCGCCATAACGACGGATCAGCTTAGCTTGCTCAATAAACTTTTCTTTGCCTTCTTTAAGCGAGATCGAGTTGACGATCCCCTTACCCTGAATACATTTCAGACCGGCTTCGATGACCTCCCATTTGGAGGAGTCGACCATGATCGGCACCTTGGAAATTTCCGGCTCTGACGCACACAGATTAAGGAAGCGCACCATGCATGCTTCCGCATCCAGCATGCCCTCATCCATGTTGATATCGATGATCTGGGCACCGTTTTCCACCTGCTGACGGGCCACATCGAGCGCTTCGTCATACTGCTCTTCTTTAATCAGGCGCTTAAAACGGGCCGAGCCGGTCACATTGGTACGTTCGCCCACGTTCACAAACAGGGTATCTTTTTCGATGATTAACGGTTCAAGACCGGACAAACGGCAGGCAACCGGTAGGTCAGGCAACTGGCGCGGAGCCAGGTCAGCCACCACCTCAGCCATCTGACGGATGTGCTCAGGGGTCGTACCACAACAGCCGCCGACCAGATTCAGGAACCCACTTTGTGCCCACTCCCGGATGTGCGCGGCCATCTCTTCCGGCGAGAGGTCGTATTCACCAAATGCATTCGGCAGACCCGCATTCGGGTGCGCAGAGACGGCACATTCCGCAATGCGGGATAACTCTTCCACATACTGGCGTAATTCATCAGGTCCGAGGGCACAGTTAAGGCCGAAGGAAATCGGTTTGACGTGGCGTAAGGAATGATAGAAAGCTTCAGTCGTCTGGCCGGACAGCGTACGACCGGATGCATCGGTAATGGTACCGGAAATCATCACCGGTAGGGATAAGCCCAGCTCTTCGAAAACAGTGTCCACCGCAAAGGCACAGGCCTTGGCATTAAGGGTATCGAAAATGGTCTCGATCAAGATGAGATCGGATCCCCCCTCAATCAATGCCCGGGTCGATTCAGCATACGCTGCAACCAGCTGATCAAACGTCACATTGCGGTAGCCGGGATCGTTCACGTCCGGCGAAATGGAACAGGTCCGGTTTGTCGGGCCAAGGACCCCGGCCACAAATCTTGGTTTATGCGGTGTTTTTGCCGTCCACTCATCAGCCACCTGCCGCGCAAGGCGGGCAGCTTCAAGGTTAATCTCGGCACTGAGCGCTTCCATCCCGTAGTCTGCCATCGCGATGGTTGTGGCGTTAAAGGTGTTGGTTTCGAGAATATCCGCCCCGGCTTCGAGGTAGGCACTATGGATATCACGAATCAGCTGAGGCTGGGTCAGTACCAACAGATCGTTATTCCCTTTCAGATCCGAGGGCCAATCGGCAAAACGCTCACCCCGGTAGTCTGCTTCCTCCAGTTTATACCCCTGGATCATGGTGCCCATCCCGCCATCGATGATCAGGATTTGCTGCGCCAAACGCTCTTGTATGAATTCCTTACCCTTCAACACCGCACTACTTCCTTATGTAATATTTCACAGCTGAATAACATCCTACCACAGCACAGATGGAAATCTAGACGTCCAAATGCCTTTTCGAAGATTAAATTATGTCGGACAGGTAGGAAAATAGTGATAGATATCAAGGCAGGTTCGCTTTATATTTTGACACAATTTTGCGCTTTACTTTAAATCACCATCGAGGTCACGGGATGTCAGTCTACAGCACCCTCTGCTTCCTGGCGGCGGCAGCCATGCTCATCGCCTTTATCAACAGTAAGATAGGAAAAATGCAGACCACAATCGCCATTACCGCCGGCGCATTGATCCTCTCTTTAGGTATCATCATCGCTGGTCATAATGGCTGGTTCCACCTTGAAGAAATCGCCGCCGAGCAACTGGGAGAAGTCAACTTCGAGAACTTCCTGCTTAAAGGGATTTTAGGCTTCCTTCTCTTTGCTGGTGGCCTCGGGATTAAACTCCCTCACCTCGAAGATCAGAAATGGGAAATCACAATACTCGCCCTGTTCGCTACCCTGTTCTCGACCTTCTTCATCGGCTTTGCCCTCTGGGGGATCTGCCAAGCCATCGGAATCCAACTTCAACTGATTTACTGCCTGCTGTTCGGCGCACTGATCTCTCCTACCGACCCCATCGCTGTACTGGCAATTGTCAAAAAGCTGGATGCTCCCAAACGAATTTCCACCCAGATTGAAGGCGAATCGCTGTTTAACGACGGCTTTGGTCTGGTGATTTTCGTTACTTTGTTCACCATTGCTTTCGGCCATGAAGCCCCAACAGTGCTGGGCGTCAGCCAGTTGTTCCTGCAGGAAGCTATTGGTGGTATTGCCTACGGGTTTGCGCTGGGTCTGTTGTTCCATTATCTGATCAGCTCAACCAACGACCACTCTATGGAGCTACTGCTAACACTCGGTATCCCAACTGCCGGTTACGCTTTTGCCGAAGTCATCCATGTCTCCGGCCCGCTGGCGATGGTGGTTTCCGGGATTATGATTGGTAACTGGACCCGCTATATTGGTTTCTCAAAAGAGAGTGAGGACCACCTCGACCACTTCTGGGAGCTGGTCGATGAGTTCCTCAATGGCGTTCTGTTCCTATTAATCGGTATGAGTATGCTGCAGTTCCGATTCCATGAAGAAGACTGGGTGCTAATGGTTATCGCCGTGCCTCTGGTACTGCTCAGCCGTTATCTCAGCATCAAGTTTTCCTACTTCGGCTTCCAGCGCTACCGAGACTACAACCCGCTATCGATCAAGATCCTGACCTGGGGCGGATTACGCGGCGGCCTGGCATTGGCCATGGCCATGGCCATTCCGGCTGGTGTGATGGTTATTCCGGATAAAAACATCGACGTCCGGGAAATCATTCTGGTGATGACCTATGCGGTGGTGGTGTTCTCTATCCTGATTCAGGGCTCAACCATTACCCCACTGATTCAAAAAGCCAAAGCGTGGGAAGCACAGAATCAAAAATAGCTAAAGCACCTTACTAACAACAAAAAAAGACCTGCATCGGCAGGTCTTTTTTTTACTCGTCGCGCGTAAAATTAGCCACAGAGAAATGATCCAAATCATACGGTGTCTGCTGGTAAACACAGTAATTAAGCCAGTTAGAAAACAATAAATGTCCATGACTGCGCCAACTGGCTACCGGCGGCTTCTCCGGATTATTGTCCGGATAATAGTTCACCGGAATATTGGGCTCCATACCTTCTCCGACATCCCGGATATATTCATTGTGCAATGTATTGACGTCATATTCCGGGTGACCAGTGACAAACAGATTACGCTTATCCTTGGTCGCGGCCAGATAGACACCCGCCTGCTCAGAAGTTGCCAGGATATCAAGATCCGTGTGCTCAGCCAGATAATCCGGGGAAAAATCCGCATAACGGGAATGAGGGGCGAGAAACGTATCATCAAAGCCCCGTAGCACAGGGTGATGACAATCATGAATCTGGTGAAAATACACGCCTGACAGCTTTTCTTTGCGGGTTCGTTTCGGCAAATCATACAACAACTTCAAGCCCGCCTGCGCAGCCCAGCACACATACATGGTCGAGGTCACATGCTCCCGTGCCCAATTCATGATTGCTTGTATCTCTTCCCAGTACAGTACATCTTCAAACTGCACTAACCCGAGCGGCGCACCAGTGACAATCAGCCCATCATAATTCCGGTGCTTCACCGTATCAAACTGGCGGTAGAAGGTATCCAAATGCTCGGTAGGCGTATTCTTCGTGGGACGGTTATCAATCCGCAATAACTCCACATCAACCTGCAGCGGAGAGTTAGAAAGCAACCGCATAAATTGGGTTTCAGTTTCAATCTTCTTCGGCATCAGGTTGAGCAGCAAAACTCTCAACGGGCGGATTTCCTGGCTAGCTGCACGCGCTTCCGACATCACAAAGATATTTTCACTGCGCAAGATATCCGTGGCTGGCAGCTTATCAGGAATTTTTATCGGCATCTTAGTTTGCTCCTTAAACGTAAAATCCAGCGAACAATCCCATTAAAAGATGTGTAGACGTCCAGATATCTAACTAAAACTATAGAATATTAGTCGACCGCGCAAGCAAAAGAAGATTAAAAGATTTAAAGCTGAGTGCCATGAGTTGAATAAAACTCATGATTCATCAAAAAGGGAGATGTGATAAAAAAAGAAATGAGAAAGGCTAAAATGAAAAAACCCAGCCATTAGGCTGGGTTTAGGAAGAAGTGTTCAGCAATGTCCTACTCTCACATGGGGAGGCCCCACACTACCATCGGCGCTACAACGTTTCACTACTGAGTTCGGCATGGGATCAGGTGGTTCCATTGTGCTATTGTCGCTGAACAAAAGCGTGGTGCTAGTACCCAGATTTGAACTGGGGGCCTCACCCTTACCAAGGGTGCGCTCTACCGACTGAGCTATACCAGCACGCAATTCTGCGTTACAAATAAAGTCTTACTATTATTGCTTTACTTGTATGTTCCCATCTTTTTATAAATGATGGAAACTTCAAATAAAACCTGGCGATGTCCTACTCTCACATGGGGAGGCCCCACACTACCATCGGCGCTGCTGCGTTTCACGTCTGAGTTCGGCATGGGATCAGGTGGGTCCACAGCGCTATGGTCGCCAGGCAAATTCTTTGATTCACCGCCCGCAGGCCGCAAATCACAATCTTGGAAAAAACTGACTAAAGTTCAAGCACACCATTCAAGTGCTCGTGGAGTCCGTAAAACCCCTTGGGTGTTGTATGGTTAAGCCACACGGGCAATTAGTACAGGTTAGCTCAACGCCTCACAGCGCTTACACACCCTGCCTATCAACGTTCTAGTCTCGAACAACCCTTCAGAGAGCTTAAAGCTCTGGGGATGACTCATCTTGAGGCTCGCTTCCCGCTTAGATGCTTTCAGCGGTTATCGATTCCGAACTTAGCTACCGGGCAATGCGTCTGGCGACACAACCCGAACACCAGAGGTTCGTCCACTCCGGTCCTCTCGTACTAGGAGCAGCCCCTCTCAATCATCCAACGCCCACGGCAGATAGGGACCGAACTGTCTCACGACGTTCTAAACCCAGCTCGCGTACCACTTTAAATGGCGAACAGCCATACCCTTGGGACCGACTTCAGCCCCAGGATGTGATGAGCCGACATCGAGGTGCCAAACACCGCCGTCGATATGAACTCTTGGGCGGTATCAGCCTGTTATCCCCGGAGTACCTTTTATCCGTTGAGCGATGGCCCTTCCATTCAGAACCACCGGATCACTATGACCTGCTTTCGCACCTGCTCGAACCGTCATTCTCGCAGTCAAGCGGGCTTATGCCATTGCACTAACCTCACGATGTCCGACCGTGATTAGCCCACCTTCGTGCTCCTCCGTTACGCTTTGGGAGGAGACCGCCCCAGTCAAACTACCCACCAGGCACTGTCCGCACCCCCGATAAGGGGGCGACGTTAGAACATCAACACTACAAGGGTGGTATTTCAAGGACGGCTCCACAGATACTGGCGTACCTGCTTCGAAGCCTCCCACCTATCCTACACATGTAGGGTCAATGTTCAGTGCCAAGCTGTAGTAAAGGTTCACGGGGTCTTTCCGTCTAGCCGCGGGTACGCAGCATCTTCACTGCGATTTCAATTTCACTGAGTCTCGGGTGGAGACAGCGTGGCCATCATTACGCCATTCGTGCAGGTCGGAACTTACCCGACAAGGAATTTCGCTACCTTAGGACCGTTATAGTTACGGCCGCCGTTTACCGGGGCTTCGATCAAGAGCTTCTCCCTAAGGATAACCCCATCAATTAACCTTCCGGCACCGGGCAGGCGTCACACCGTATACGTCATCTTTCGATTTTGCACAGTGCTGTGTTTTTAATAAACAGTTGCAGCCACCTGGTATCTGCGACTGCCAGCAGCTCCAAGAGCAAGTCTCTTCACCGCCGGCAGCGTACCTTCTCCCGAAGTTACGGTACCATTTTGCCTAGTTCCTTCACCCGAGTTCTCTCAAGCGCCTTGGTATTCTCTACCCGACCACCTGTGTCGGTTTGGGGTACGATTTCTTGCTATCTGAAGCTTAGAGGCTTTTCCCGGAAGCATGGCATCAATGACTTCAGCACCGTAGTGCCTCGACATCGGGTCTCAGCCTTAAGATGGTCCGGATTTGCCTAAACCATCAGCCTACACCCTTGAACCTGGACAACCGTCGCCAGGCCCACCTAGCCTTCTCCGTCCCCCCATCGCAATAGCAAGAAGTACGGGAATATTAACCCGTTTCCCATCGACTACGCCTTTCGGCCTCGCCTTAGGGGTCGACTCACCCTGCCCCGATTAACGTTGGACAGGAACCCTTGGTCTTCCGGCGAGGAGGTTTTTCACCCCCTTTATCGTTACTCATGTCAGCATTCGCACTTCTGATACCTCCAGCGCCCCTTACAGGACACCTTCAGCGGCTTACAGAACGCTCCCCTACCCAATACGCTAATGCGCATTGCCGCAGCTTCGGTGTATCGCTTAGCCCCGTTAAATCTTCCGCGCAGGCCGACTCGACCAGTGAGCTATTACGCTTTCTTTAAATGATGGCTGCTTCTAAGCCAACATCCTGGCTGTCTGAGCCTTCCCACATCGTTTCCCACTTAGCGATAACTTTGGGACCTTAGCTGGCGGTCTGGGTTGTTTCCCTCTCCACGACGGACGTTAGCACCCGCCGTGTGTCTCCCGGATAGTACTTACTGGTATTCGGAGTTTGCAAAGGGTTGGTAAGTCGGGATGACCCCCTAGCCTTAACAGTGCTCTACCCCCAGTAGTATTCGTCCGAGGCGCTACCTAAATAGCTTTCGGGGAGAACCAGCTATCTCCGAGTTTGATTGGCCTTTCACCCCTAGCCACAAGTCATCCGCTAATTTTTCAACATTAGTCGGTTCGGTCCTCCAGTGCGTGTTACCGCACCTTCAACCTGCCCATGGCTAGATCACTCGGTTTCGGGTCTAATCCCAGCAACTGCACGCCCAGTTAAGACTCGGTTTCCCTACGGCTCCCCTATACGGTTAACCTTGCTACTGAAATTAAGTCGCTGACCCATTATACAAAAGGTACGCAGTCACAGGACAAAGCCTGCTCCTACTGCTTGTACGTACACGGTTTCAGGTTCTATTTCACTCCCCTCACAGGGGTTCTTTTCGCCTTTCCCTCACGGTACTGGTTCACTATCGGTCAGTCAGGAGTATTTAGCCTTGGAGGATGGTCCCCCCATCTTCAGACAAGATAACACGTGTCCCGTCCTACTCGTTTTCACGCCAAATGTGTTGTCGGCTACGGGGCTGTCACCCTGTATCGCTGAGCTTTCCAGCTCATTCGCCTGACACCTAAAGCGCTTAAGGGCTAATCCGGTTTCGCTCGCCGCTACTGCCGGAATCTCGGTTGATTTCTCTTCCTCGGGGTACTTAGATGTTTCAGTTCCCCCGGTTCGCCTCATCAAGCTATGTATTCACTTGATGATAACTGCTTATGCAGCTGGGTTTCCCCATTCGGAAATCGTAGACTCAAGTGGCTCTTACTGCCTCATCTACGCTTATCGCAAGTTAGTACGTCCTTCATCGCCTCTGACTGCCCAGGCATCCACCGTGTACGCTTAGTCACTTAACCATACAACCCCAAGAGGTTTCGTATGGCAAACAACCAAGGTTTCCATCTGAGTTAAGATGGTTAGTTTGTTTTGCCGGACTCTTCTTACACAAGACACTTGAATGTGTATTGCTTGAGAACTCGTTTCTCTTTCGAGAAACAATAATTTCGATTCGTATGAATCGAATTACTAGTCAGCTTTCCAGATTGTTAAAGAGCATGTGTTTGCCTTTCGGCAGCCACTTTCTAATCACACTCACAAGTGCAGTTAGAAAGTGGCGTCCCATAGGGGAGTCGAACCCCTGTTACCGCCGTGAAAGGGCGGTGTCCTAGGCCTCTAGACGAATGGGACACATCTGTCTTTTACATTTCGACCAAGCAATCTGTGTGGACACTACGCAAAGCGCAGTCTTTAGGTAAGGAGGTGATCCAGCCCCAGGTTCCCCTAGGGCTACCTTGTTACGACTTCACCCCAGTCATGAACCACACCGTGGTAAACGCCCTCCCGAAGGTTAAGCTATCTACTTCTGGTGCAGCCCACTCCCATGGTGTGACGGGCGGTGTGTACAAGGCCCGGGAACGTATTCACCGTGGCATTCTGATCCACGATTACTAGCGATTCCGACTTCATGGAGTCGAGTTGCAGACTCCAATCCGGACTACGACATACTTTGTGGGATTCGCTCCACCTCGCGGTCTTGCTGCCCTCTGTATATGCCATTGTAGCACGTGTGTAGCCCTACTCGTAAGGGCCATGATGACTTGACGTCGTCCCCACCTTCCTCCGGTTTATCACCGGCAGTCTCCCTGGAGTTCCCACCCGAAGTGCTGGCAAACAAGGATAAGGGTTGCGCTCGTTGCGGGACTTAACCCAACATTTCACAACACGAGCTGACGACAGCCATGCAGCACCTGTCTCAGAGTTCCCGAAGGCACCAAAGCATCTCTGCTAAGTTCTCTGGATGTCAAGAGTAGGTAAGGTTCTTCGCGTTGCATCGAATTAAACCACATGCTCCACCGCTTGTGCGGGCCCCCGTCAATTCATTTGAGTTTTAATCTTGCGACCGTACTCCCCAGGCGGTCTACTTAACGCGTTAGCTCCGAAAGCCAGTGTTCAAGACACCAACCTCCAAGTAGACATCGTTTACGGCGTGGACTACCAGGGTATCTAATCCTGTTTGCTCCCCACGCTTTCGCATCTGAGCGTCAGTCTTTGTCCAGGGGGCCGCCTTCGCCACCGGTATTCCTTCAGATCTCTACGCATTTCACCGCTACACCTGAAATTCTACCCCCCTCTACAAGACTCTAGCCTGCCAGTTCCAAATGCGATTCCGAGGTTGAGCCCCGGGCTTTCACATCTGGCTTAACAAGCCGCCTGCATGCGCTTTACGCCCAGTAATTCCGATTAACGCTCGCACCCTCCGTATTACCGCGGCTGCTGGCACGGAGTTAGCCGGTGCTTCTTCTGCAGCTAACGTCAAACAATACCGCTATTAACGATACCGCCTTCCTCACTGCTGAAAGTGCTTTACAACCCGAAGGCCTTCTTCACACACGCGGCATGGCTGCATCAGGGTTTCCCCCATTGTGCAATATTCCCCACTGCTGCCTCCCGTAGGAGTCTGGACCGTGTCTCAGTTCCAGTGTGGCTGATCATCCTCTCAGACCAGCTAGGGATCGTCGCCTAGGTGAGCCGTTACCCCACCTACTAGCTAATCCCACCTGGGCCAATCTTAGCGCGAGAGGCCCGAAGGTCCCCCTCTTTGCTCCGTAGAGATTATGCGGTATTAGCCATCGTTTCCAATGGTTATCCCCCACACTAAGGCATGTTCCCAGGCATTACTCACCCGTCCGCCGCTCGCCGCCCAACAAATCCCCCGAAGGGTCAATGTTGTCGCTGCCGCTCGACTTGCATGTGTTAGGCCTGCCGCCAGCGTTCAATCTGAGCCATGATCAAACTCTTCAATTAAAGTTTTGGCTCGATGAATACTGAATTAAATTGACTGTGCCAAAATAACCGAAGCTATTTTGAATTGGTCACTCAGTTCATCGATAAATCTTTTTGACTATCAGTTCACGAGTGCCCACACAGATTGCATGGTCAAATTGTTAAAGAACATATCCAAGCTTTGCTTTCGCATCACGTTGAACAGGGCAGCCATTCTAGCGAATCAGACTTCAGTGTCAAACACTTTTTTTCAACCGATTCTGCTGCCGGCTAACACGTTTAACTTCGAGTTATTCCGTGTCAGTGAGGCGGCATTATAGAGAGCAAAGAACAAATGGCAACAAGAAAAATAAGAAAAAACGCCAACAGGCGAAATAACATGCAACAAGCTGAAATCAGCACACAAAAAGCCCACCACTCCCCTATTCAGGCTTTTAAATACTTTTGAACGATGAACCATTCTGAAGCCCTGTTCCGAAAGAAAAAGGATTGGCTAAAGTGAAAGAAGAGGAATGAATAGCTAGATAGATAAGTAGATAAGTAGATAAGTAGATAAGTAGATAAGTAGATAAGTAGATAAGTAGATAAGTAGATAAGTAGAGTTATATAAAAAAGCCGAGTCAAGATGACTCGGCTTCTTATATTTAACTAGTAGCTAGTGCTTATTCAGCAGCTGCTTCTTCCTGAACTTCAGGACGGTCTACTAGCTCGATGTAAGCCATAGGAGCTTTATCGCCAGCACGGAAACCGCATTTCATGATGCGAGTGTAACCGCCTGGACGCTGAGCAAAGCGTGGACCTAGTTCGTTAAATAGTTTCGCAACTACTTCGTTGTCACGAGTACGTGCGAATGCCAGACGACGGTTAGCAACACTGTCAGTCTTAGCTAGGGTAATCAATGGCTCAATTACGCGACGCAGCTCTTTTGCCTTAGGCAGGGTAGTCTTGATAAGTTCGTGACGTACCAGAGAGCCAGCCATGTTGCTGAACATCGCTTTGCGATGGCTGCTGTTGCGGTTGAGTTGACGACCACTCTTACGATGGCGCATGACCTAATCCTTCTAACTAGATATCAGTAACTATTAATCTTCAGCAATTGATGCTGGCGGCCAATTTTCTAGGCGCATACCCAGAGATAGGCCACGTGATGCCAGCACGTCTTTGATTTCTGTCAAAGACTTCTTACCCAGGTTAGGCGTTTTAAGAAGCTCAACCTCAGTACGCTGAACGAGATCACCGATGTAGTGGATCGCTTCTGCTTTCAAACAGTTAGCAGAGCGAACAGTTAGTTCAAGATCGTCTACAGGACGCAGTAGGATCGGATCGAACTCCGGCTTCTCTTCTTTCTCTTCAGGAACTCGTACATCACGCAGATCTACGAATGCATCCAGTTGCTCAGCCAGAATAGTAGCTGCGCGACGAATAGCTTCCTCAGGGTCAAGAGTACCGTTAGTCTCCATATCGATAACTAGCTTATCTAGGTCAGTACGCTGTTCAACACGTGCTGCTTCTACGCTGTATGCGATACGGTCAACTGGGCTGAAAGTTGCGTCAACTAACAGACGGCCAATTGGGCGCTCGTCTTCTTCTGTGTGAATTCGAGCAGACGCCGGTACGTAGCCACGACCACGCTCTACCTTGATGCGCATGCTGATTTCAGCATTGTCATCAGTTAGGTGGCAGATTACGTGTTCTGGGTTCGCAATCTCAACATCACCGTCGTGGGTGATGTCACCTGCAACAACAGGGCCTGCACCAGATTTGTTCAGAGTAATGATAACTTCATCTTTACCCTCAACCTTAACGGCTAGGCCTTTAAGGTTTAGAAGGATTTCAAGAATATCTTCTTGTACTCCTTCTTTGGTGCTGTACTCGTGTAACACACCGTCGATTTCTACTTCAGTAACGGCACAACCCGGCATAGAAGATAGAAGAATACGACGTAGAGCGTTGCCCAGAGTGTGGCCAAAACCACGCTCTAGTGGCTCAAGAGTTACTTTTGCGTGCGTCGTGTTAACTTGTTCAATATCAACAAGACGTGGCTTAAGAAATTCTGTTACAGAACCCTGCATTGTGTCCTCTCTTAACTATAGCCTTACTTAGAGTAAAGCTCGACGATCAGGTGTTCGTTGATGTCGGCAGACAAATCAGAACGCTCTGGAAGACGCTTGAACGTACCTTCCATCTTGCTGCTGTCTACTTCGACCCAAGTTGGTAGTTCACGCTGAGTAGCAACTTCAAGAGCTGCTTTGATGCGTGCTTGGTTCTTAGCTTTCTCACGAACGCTAACAACGTCGTTTGCCGCTACCTTGAAAGAAGGAACGTTTACGACTTTACCGTTAACTAGGATCGCTTTGTGGCTTACCAGCTGACGTGCTTCTGCGCGAGTTGCGCCAAAGCCCATGCGGTAAACTACGTTATCCAGACGACCTTCTAGAAGTTGCAGCAGGTTTTCACCAGTGTTGCCTTTCAGGCGAGCAGCTTCTTTGTAGTAGTTACGGAATTGCTTCTCTAGTACGCCGTAAGTACGACGAACTTTTTGCTTCTCACGAAGCTGAACGCCGTAGTCAGACAGACGACCGCGACGCGCACCGTGCATACCCGGTGCATTATCAATTTTACACTTGGTATCAATCGCGCGTACACCAGACTTAAGGAACAAGTCTGTGCCTTCACGACGGCTAAGCTTCAGCTTAGGACCCAAATATCTTGCCATGTTCTTTCTCCAGTTTTCCTAGAAACGCAAACGTTATACGCGACGTTTCTTAGGTGGACGACAACCGTTATGAGGGATCGGAGTCGCATCAACAATGTTAGTGATACGGAAACCCGCAGCGTTTAGAGCGCGGATAGTAGACTCACGACCTGGACCTGGGCCCTTAACCATAACTTCCAGGTTCTTAACGCCATATTCTTTGGCCATTTCACCACAACGCTCAGCAGCAACCTGTGCAGCGAACGGAGTAGATTTACGAGAACCACGGAAGCCAGAACCACCTGCAGTAGCCCAAGATAGAGCGTTACCCTGACGGTCAGTAATGGTTACGATTGTGTTATTGAAAGAAGCATGGATGTGCGCAACGCCATCAGCAACTTGCTTACGTACGCGCTTACGAGCGCGAGTTGGTTGTTTAGCCATTGTACTCTACCCTTCCGATTATTTCTTGATCGGCTTGCGCGGACCCTTACGGGTACGTGCGTTGGTTTTAGTACGCTGTCCACGTAGTGGTAGACTGCGACGATGACGAAGACCACGGTAACAACCAAGGTCCATTAGACGCTTGATGTTCATGGAAACTTCACGACGTAGATCACCTTCTACAGTGTACTTAGCTACACCATCACGCAGTAGATCGATCTGCTCTTCAGATAGTTCACTGATCTTAACACTTTCAGCGATACCCGCTTCAGCTAGAATAGCTTTTGAGCGAGTTTTACCGATACCGTAGATCGCAGTAAGAGCGATTACAGAATGTTTATGATCAGGAATGTTAATGCCTGCAATACGGGCCACTATTCACTCCTAGTACTTTTCAAGAATAACCGCTGCAAAGCCCGTTTAGGATACGCAGCGGTGGAACAATTCTTTTGCACACACAAAAGATTGGTTGGCTAATTTAGCCAACCTACCTTCAATTTGCAAGAAATATTTCTGCTAATTAGCCTTGGCGCTGTTTGTGCTTTGGCTCACTGCAAATTACACGCACAACACCGTTGCGCTTGATAACTTTACAGTTACGGCAGATTTTCTTAACGGAAGCACGAACTTTCATTGCTAAACTCCGTAAATAGGATAAACCACTCTTAACGGCTTGAGCCTTTAAGATTAGCCTTTTTCAACACAGACTCATATTGTTGAGACATCAAATGTGTCTGAACTTGAGCCATGAAGTCCATAATGACTACAACTACAATCAGTAGTGAAGTACCGCCAAAGTAGAAGCGGACATTCCATGCAATCATCATAAACTCGGGGATCAGACAGATAAAGGTGATATACAACGCGCCAGCCAATGTCAGGCGAGTCATCACTTTATCAATGTATTTTGCGGTCTGTTCGCCCGGGCGAATACCAGGTACGAATGCACCAGACTTCTTCAAGTTATCTGCTGTCTCGCGAGGGTTGAACACCAACGCGGTATAGAAGAAACAGAAGAAGATAATCGCAGCTGCATAAAGCATCACATAAAGTGGTTGACCTGGGCTCAATGCCAGCGAAATATCACTTAGCCAGCCTAGGTTTTCATTCTGACCGAACCACTGAGCTAGTGTACCCGGAAACAGAATAATACTTGATGCAAAAATCGCTGGAATTACGCCTGCCATGTTGATTTTCAACGGCAGGTGAGTGCTTTGTGCGGCGAAGACACGACGGCCTTGTTGACGCTTAGCGTAGTTAACGACGATACGACGCTGACCACGTTCCATAAACACTACAAAGTAGATTACAGCGAAAGAAATTACTGCAATTAAAAGCAGAAGAAGTACGTGCAATTCACCTTGACGCGCTTGCTCCACTGTCTGTCCAATAGCTGGCGGCAGACCTGCAACGATACCTGTGAAGATAATCAGAGATATACCGTTACCAATGCCACGCTCTGTAATTTGCTCACCTAACCACATTAAGAACATGGTACCAGTAACCAAACTCACAACCGCAACAAAGTAGAATCCAAGGCCTGGATTAATGACCAAGCCAGGGATCATACTTGGTAACCCTGTTGCAATACCAATTGCTTGGAAGGTTGCCAAAACGAGCGTGCCGTAGCGGGTGTACTGACTGATTTTACGTCGGCCAGACTCCCCTTCCTTCTTCAATTCGGCCAGTGCCGGATGAACAACCGTCAGCAACTGAACAATAATCGATGCCGAAATATACGGCATGATACCCAGTGCTAAGATGGAAGCACGCTCAAGAGCACCACCAGAAAACATGTTAAACAGTTCAATGATGGTGCCTTTTTGCTGTTCGAACAGATCGGCAAGTACAGCAGCGTCAATACCAGGAATAGGCACAAAAGAGCCTGCTCGGAAAATTAAGATCGCACCTAATACAAAGAATAGGCGGGACTTAAGCTCTGCTAGGCCACCTTTGGCACTACGAAAATCTTGTCCTGGTTGTTTAGCCATCTGTACCTCATCCTCGAGTTAATTATTCCTCGATTTTACCGCCTGCAGCTTCGATCGCAGCTTTAGCGCCTTTAGTAACGCGTAGACCTTTCACTGTTACTGAACGAGCGATTTCACCAGACAGAACAATCTTTACTACTTCGATGTTCTTAGTGATAACGTTCGCTGCTTTCAGTGTTTCTAGGCTTACTACGTCACCTTCAACTTTCGCTAGCTCAGCTAGACGAACTTCAGCTGTTACCAGGCTCTTACGAGAAGTAAAACCGAATTTTGGTAGACGCTGTTTCAAAGGCATTTGACCGCCTTCAAAGCCTGGACGTACAGAACCACCTGAACGTGATTTCTGACCTTTGTGACCACGGCCACAAGTTTTACCCAGACCTGAACCGATACCACGACCTACGCGCTTCGCAGAAGGCTTAGAGCCCGCAGCCGGTGATAGAGTATTCAAACGCATTCTGATTACTCCTCAACTTTAACCATGTAGTAAACCTTGTTGATCATACCGCGTACGCACGGTGTATCTTCAAGTTCTACAGTGTGGTTGATGCGACGAAGGCCCAGGCCACGCAAAGTAGCTTTGTGCTTCGGCAGACGACCGATTGAGCTCTTGGTCTGCGTCACTTTAATAGTCTTAGCCATGTCGATTACTCCAGAATTTCTTTAACAGAAAGACCACGCTTCGCAGCGATCATTTCTGGAGAGTTCATGCCACTCAAACCGTCAATAGTCGCGCGAACGATGTTGATTGGGTTTGTAGAGCCGTATGCTTTCGCCAGAACGTTACGAACACCCGCAACTTCCAGCACTGCACGCATAGCACCACCGGCGATGATACCAGTACCTTCTGATGCAGGCTGCATGTACACTTTAGAACCAGTGTGGCGACCTTTAACAGCGTGGTGTAGAGTACCTTCGTTCAGAGCTACAGTAACCATGTTACGGCGTGCTTTTTCCATCGCTTTCTGGATTGCAGCAGGAACTTCACGTGCCTTGCCGTAACCGAAACCAACGCGACCGTTACCGTCACCAACAACAGTTAGTGCAGTAAAGCTGAAAATACGACCACCTTTAACCGTCTTAGATACACGGTTAACAGCGATCAGCTTTTCATGCAAATCTGATTGAGTTTTTTCGTTAGCCATCTTCCGCCTACCTTAGAATTTCAGACCAGCTTCACGAGCAGCTTCTGCTAGTGCAGCGACACGGCCGTGGTATTGGAAACCAGAACGATCGAATGCAACGTTAGAGATGCCTTTTTCAATCGCGCGCTCAGCAATAGCTTTACCTACAACTGCAGCAGCGTCTTTGTTACCGGTGCTCTTAACTTGCTCACGGATCGCTTTTTCTACTGTAGAAGCGGCTGCGATAACTTCAGAACCGTTTGGTGCGATAACCTGAGCGTACACGTGACGTGGAGTACGGTGTACAACTAGGCGAGTTGCACCCAGTTCAGCAATCTTACGACGTGCACGGGTCGCACGACGGATACGAGATGCTTTCTTATCCATAGTGTTACCTTACTTCTTCTTAGCTTCTTTAGTACGCACAACTTCGTCGGCGTAACGAACACCTTTACCTTTGTAAGGCTCAGGGCTACGGTAAGCGCGAATATCAGCAGCTACTTGACCGATCAGCTGCTTATCAGTACCAGTCAGTACGATTTCAGTCTGAGATGGACATTCAGCTTTGATGCCTGCTGGTAGTTCGTGCTCTACTGGGTGAGAGAAGCCAAGAGTCAGACCTACAGCGTTGCCTTTGATAGCAGCACGGTAACCTACACCCTTAAGAACTAGCTTCTTGGTATAGCCTTCAGTAACACCAACAACCATGTTGTTAACTAGTGCACGAGCAGTACCTGCTTGTGCCCAAGCTTTTTCGAAACCTTCACGAGGTCCGAAAGAGATCTTGTTCTCTTCTTGAGAAAGAACAACTGCTTCGTGGATAGTGCGAGTTAGTTCGCCCTTACCACCCTTCACAGTGATTTCCTGACCGTTAAGCTTAACTTCTACGCCGGCAGGAATAACTACTGGTGCTTTTGCAACACGAGACATTTCCTACTCCTATTAAGCTACGTAGCAGATAATCTCACCGCCAAGACCTGCTTTACGAGCAGCGCGGTCGGTCATCAGACCCTTGGAAGTGGATACAACGGCAATACCTAGGCCGCCCATCACTGATGGTAGAGCATCTTTTTTCTTGTAGATGCGCAGACCAGGACGTGATACACGTTGGATTTGCTCGATAACTGGGTTAGCTTCGAAGTACTTAAGAGTCACTTCTAGCTCAGGCTTAACTTCACCAGATACAGTGTAGTCAGCCACATAACCTTCTTCTTTCAGCAGCTCTGCAATAGCAACTTTCAGCTTAGAAGATGGCATTTTAACAGCAACTTTTTTCGCTGCCTGACCGTTACGAATGCGGGTCAGCATATCCGAAATCGGATCTTGCATGCTCATAAGTCAATTACTCCGTGATTCAAATTTGGTAAACAAATTACCAGCTTGCTTTACGCAGACCCGGAATCTCGCCTTTCATGCAAGCTTCACGAACCTTGATACGGCATAGGCCGAACTTACGTAGGTAGCCGTGTGGACGACCAGTCTGGTTACAGCGGTTACGCTGACGAGACTTAGCAGAATCACGTGGTAGTGACTGAAGTTTTAGCACTGCATCCCAGCGATCTTCTTCAGACGCATTCACGTCTTTAATTAGAGCTTTAAGCGCTGCACGCTTTTCAGCGAACTTAGCTACTAGCTTGGCGCGTTTTACTTCGCGCGCCTTCATGGATTCTTTAGCCATTAGTAACCCTTACTTTTACTTACGAAATGGGAAGTTAAAAGCAGATAGCAGAGCACGAGCTTCTTCGTCAGAGTTAGCTGAAGTCGTGATAGTGATGTCTAGACCACGTACACGATCAACTTTATCGTAATCGATCTCTGGGAAGATAATCTGCTCACGAACGCCCATGCTGTAGTTACCACGACCATCGAATGATTTCGGGTTTAGACCACGGAAATCGCGAATACGAGGTACAGCAATAGTGATTAGACGCTCGAAAAAGTCCCACATACGTTCGCCACGTAGAGTTACTTTACAGCCAATAGGGTAGCCCTCACGGATCTTAAAGCCAGCAACAGACTTACGAGCCTTCGTGATTAGCGGTTTCTGACCTGCGATTGCAGTCATGTCAGCAGCTGCGTTTTCAAGAAGTTTCTTGTCGTTGATCGCGTCACCCACACCCATGTTAAGTGTGATTTTCTCGATCCTTGGGACTTGCATGATGCTCTTGTATTCGAACTTTTCAGCAAGTTCTTTTACAATAGTCTCTTTGTAGTAATCATGCAGTTTCGCCATAGTACTACTCCAAAATTACTTAATAGTTTCGCCAGTCGACTTGAAGAAACGTACTTTTTTGCCGTCTTCAAATCGGAAGCCTACACGGTCCGCTTTACCTTCACCGTTAACGATTGCAACGTTAGAAGCTTCAATTGCCGCTTCTTTTTCAACGATGCCACCCTGGATGCCCATAGCCGGAACAGGCTTCTGGTGCTTCTTAACCAGGTTGATACCTTCAACGATAACTTTACCGGTTGCTAGAACCTTAGTTACTTTACCTTTCTTACCTTTATCTTTACCAGTAAGAACGATAACTTCGTCGTTACGACGGATTTTAGCTGCCATTTGAGTTACTCCTTACAGTACTTCAGGCGCTAGTGAAACGATCTTCATGAACTTATCGCCACGAAGCTCGCGAGTCACAGGGCCAAAAATACGAGTACCGATTGGTTGCTCAGTTGTGTTGTTCAACAGTACGCAAGCATTACGGTCAAAACGAATGACAGAGCCGTCTGGACGACGTACGCCTTTACGAGTGCGCACAACCACCGCTTTCAGTACATCACCCTTTTTAACTTTACCGCGTGGAATCGCTTCCTTAACAGTAACTTTGATGATGTCACCGATATGTGCATAGCGACGGTGTGAACCACCCAGAACCTTAATACACATTACGCTACGTGCGCCGGAGTTATCGGCTGCATCCAGCATAGTTTGCATTTGGATCATGTTAGTGCTCCGCTAATTTAAAACATCTAGACCCATCACGGGTCGCTTTGCCTTTTCTACAAAGGCGGCGAATGATAACACTCTTTTCGCCCGATGGGTAGACAAAAAATAAACGGCCCCAAAAATTTTCGGGGCCGCTCAGTTATGTCGTAGCTAAGACCGCTTAGATGCGAGCTTTTTCTACTACACGTACCAGAGTCCAAGATTTGTTCTTAGACAGTGGACGGCACTCACGAATCTCAACTGTGTCGCCGATGCCACACTCGTTGTTCTCATCATGTGCGTGAAGCTTAGTCGTGCGAGTGATGTACTTACCGTAGATTGGGTGTTTCACCTTACGCTCGATTGCAACAACGATAGACTTGTCCATCTTGTCGCTAACTACGCGACCAAGCTGAGTACGAATTTTCTCGCTCATTATGCGTCCGCCTTCTCAGTCAGAACGGTTTTAACACGTGCGATATCGCGACGTACAGCTTTCAGAGTGTGAGTTTGCTGAAGCTGACCAGTTGCAGCCTGCATGCGCAGGTTGAACTGCTCGCGCAGCAGGTTCACAAGCTCAGCATTCAGTTCTTCAACGCTTTTAGCGCGCAGATCTTGTGCTTTCATCACATCACCGCCTTTGTTACGAATGTTGTCTTGATAGGTAGCTTACGTGCAGCAAGATCGAATGCTTCACGAGCCAGTGCTTCAGGAACACCATCCATTTCGTACAGAACTTTACCAGGTTGGATTTGAGCTACCCAGTACTCAACGTTACCTTTACCTTTACCTTGACGAACTTCAAGAGGCTTAGATGTAATTGGTTTGTCTGGGAAGATACGAATCCAGATTTGGCCCTGACGTTTGATGTGACGAGTCATCGCACGACGAGCTGCTTCGATCTGGCGAGCAGTAATACGGCCACGGCCAACTGCTTTAAGACCAAATGTACCGAAGCTTACGTCAGTACCGTTCGCTAGACCGCGGTTACGACCCTTATGAGTCTTGCGGAATTTAGTGCGTTTAGGTTGCAGCATCAATAAACTCCTTATTTACGGCCTTTGCGCTGCTTCTTAGGCTTGTCAGCCTTTGGCTCTTCAACTGGCATGCCGCCCAGAACTTCACCTTTGAAGATCCAAACTTTAACGCCAATTACACCGTATTGGGTGTGAGCCGAAGAAGTTGCGTAATCAATGTCAGCACGAAGAGTGTGTAGAGGTACACGACCTTCACGGTACCACTCAGAACGTGCGATTTCAGCACCGCCTAGACGGCCGCTTACTTCTACTTTGATACCTTTAGCGCCAAGGCGCATAGCGTTCTGTACTGCACGCTTCATAGCGCGACGGAACATAACGCGACGCTCTAGCTGAGACGCGATGCTGTCTGCAACTAGTTGACCGTCTAGCTCAGGCTTACGTACTTCTGCGATGTTGATCTGAGCTGGAACACCAGCGATCTGAGCAACACGTGCACGTAGTTTTTCTACGTCTTCGCCTTTCTTACCGATTACAACGCCTGGACGAGCAGTGTGAATAGTTACACGAATGCTCTTAGCAGGACGCTCGATAACGATGCGTGACAGAGACGCTTTTGCTAGTTCCTTAGTTAGGAACTGACGTACCTTGAAGTCGCCGTCTAGGTTGTCAGCGAACTCTTGGCTGTTAGCAAACCAAGTGGTATTCCATGGCTTAACGATGCCAAGACGAATACCATTAGGATGTACTTTTTGACCCATTGCTTTCTCTCCTAGTCTCTTAGCGGTCTGCTACAACAACAGTGATGTGGCTAGAACGCTTCAAGATGCGATCGGCACGGCCTTTAGCACGAGGCATAATACGCTTCATGGTAGGACCTTCATCAACGAAGATTTTCGCAACATTCAGATCGTCGATGTCTGCGCCTTCGTTGTGTTCTGCGTTAGCGATAGCAGACTCTAGAACTTTCTTGATCAGATCAGCAGCTTTTTTGTTGCTGAAAGTCAGAATTTCTAGAGCTTGTGCAACTGGCTTACCGCGCAGTTGATCTGCAACCAAACGTGCTTTCTGCGGTGAGATGCGAGCAAAGCGATGTTTAGCGATAGCTTCCATTACCTATACTCCTCTTAGCGCTTCTTAGCTTTCTTATCCGCAGCGTGACCGCGGTAAGTGCGTGTTGGTGCAAATTCGCCTAGCTTGTGACCGATCATTTCTTCAGAAACGAAAACAGGAACGTGCTGACGACCATTATGGACAGCGATGGTCAAACCGATCATCTGAGGGATGATCATTGAGCGACGGGACCAAGTCTTAACAGGCTTCTTGTCACCGCTTTCCACCGCTTTCTCTACCTTCTTCAGCAAGTGCAGGTCAATAAAAGGACCTTTCTTGAGAGAACGTGGCATGGCTTATCCTCTGATATAAATTACTTGTTACGACGACGTACGATGTACTTGTCGGTACGTTTGTTCTTACGAGTTTTGTAACCCTTAGTCGGTACACCCCATGGTGTCACTGGGTGACGACCACCAGAAGTACGACCTTCACCACCACCGTGTGGGTGGTCAACTGGGTTCATTACAACACCACGTACAGTTGGACGAACACCGCGCCAACGTGAAGCACCAGCTTTACCTAGTTCACGTAGCATGTGTTCTGCGTTACCAACTTCACCAAGAGTCGCACGACCATCAGCAAGAACTTTACGCATCTCACCAGAACGCAGACGCAGAGTCACGTAAGTGCCTGCACGAGCAACGATCTGAGCGTATGCACCAGCTGAACGAGCCAGCTGAGCACCTTTACCAGGCTTCAGTTCAACACAGTGTACTGTTGAACCTACTGGGATGTTGCGCATTGGTAGAGTGTTACCAACTTTGATCGCAGCATCTTCACCAGACTGGATAGCGTCACCAGCCTGCAGGCCTTTAGGCGCGATGATGTAGCGGCGTTCACCGTCTGCGTATAGTACCAGAGCGATGTTTGCACTACGGTTTGGATCGTATTCTAGACGCTCAACTTTCGCTGGGATGCCATCTTTAGTACGTTTGAAGTCGATGATACGGTAAGCATTTTTGTTACCACCACCGATGTGACGTACTGTGATACGACCGTTGTTGTTACGACCACCAGTCTTAGATTTTTTCTCTAGCAGTGGTGCGTACGGCTTACCCTTATGCAGGTCAGAGTTAACCACTTTAACTACGTGGCGACGACCTGGGGAAGTCGGCTTACATTTTACAATAGCCATTCTTCTTTGCTCCTAGCCTTACTCTGCACTACCAGCGAAGTCGATGTCTTGACCTTCTTTCAAGATCACATACGCTTTCTTCACGTCTGAACGACGGCCTTGACGCATGCCTTGACGCTTGGTCTTACCCTTAGTGATAAGAGTATTTACAGACTTAACTTCAACCTCGAACAGTTTTTCAACTGCTGCTTTGATCTCTTTCTTAGTTGCGTTCATCGCTACTTTGAAAACGATAGTGTTACCGTTTTCTGCAGCCATAGTCGCTTTTTCAGAGATGTGCGGAGCACGCAGAACTTTCAGGATACGCTCTTCAGTGATCATGCCAGCATCTCCTCAACTTGTTTAACTGCATCAGCAGTCATCACAACTTTATCGAAAGCGATCAAGCTAACTGGGTCGATTGCCTTAGCATCACGAACGTCTACTTTGTATAGGTTACGTGCAGCCAGGAACAGATTCTCATCTAGTTCGCCAGTTACGATCAGCGCGTCAGTCAGCTCAAGCTCTTTCAGCTTAGCAACCAGCGCTTTAGTTTTTGGTGCTTCGATTGAGAAGCTGTCTACAACAACCAGACGCTCTTGACGTACTAGTTCAGACAGGATGCTCTTCATCGCACCACGGTACATTTTCTTGTTAACTTTCTGGCTGTGGTCTTGTGGACGAGCAGCGAAAGTTACACCACCGGTACGCCATAGTGGGCTACGGATTGTACCTGCACGAGCGCGACCTGTACCTTTCTGGCGCCATGGCTTAGCGCCACCACCAGAAACGTCAGAACGGGTTTTCTGAGCACGAGTACCTTGACGAGCACCTGCTGCATAAGCAACAACTACCTGATGTACAAGCGCTTCATTAAACTCACGCCCAAAAGTAGTTTCGGAGACAGTTAGCGCGTCAGCGCCTTTGACTACCAATTCCATTACTAACTCCTCGACGTTACGCTTTAACAGCTGGTTTAACGATCACGTTACCGCCAGTTGCGCCTGGGACTGCACCTTTAATAAGAAGCAGGTTGCGCTCAGCGTCAACACGTACGATCTCTAGGTTTTGAGTCGTTACACGCTCAGCACCCATGTGACCAGCCATTTTCTTGCCTTTAAATACGCGACCTGGAGTCTGACATTGACCGATAGAACCAGGAGCACGGTGAGACAAGGAGTTACCGTGGGTCATATCTTGAGTACGGAAGTTCCAGCGCTTAACAGCACCTTGGAAACCTTTACCCTTAGATGTACCAGTAACGTCTACTTTCTGAATTTCGTTGAACAGCTCAACAGTCAGCTCAGCGCCAACAGCGAACTCTTCGTTGTTCTCTAGACGGAATTCCCAAAGACCGCGACCAGCTTCAACACCTGCTTTCGCAAAGTGGCCAGCTTCTGGCTTAGAAACACGGTTAGCTTTCTTTGCACCAGCAGTTACCTGGATTGCGTTGTAGCCGTCAGTTTCAACAGTTTTAACCTGAGAAACACGGTTCGCTTCAACTTCAACCACAGTTACTGGGATAGAAACGCCATCTTCGGTAAATACGCGGGTCATGCCCACTTTACGACCGATTAGACCAATCATTCTCTTATCTCCCCATTAACCTAGGCTGATTTGAACATCAACGCCAGCAGCTAGGTCTAGACGCATAAGAGCATCAACAGTCTTGTCTGTTGGCTCAACGATGTCGATAAGGCGCTTGTGAGTACGGATTTCGTACTGGTCACGTGCGTCCTTATTAACGTGTGGAGAAATAAGAACAGTGAAACGCTCTTTGCGAGTAGGTAGAGGGATTGGACCCTTAACCTGCGCGCCAGTACGCTTAGCTGTTTCAACGATTTCCGCAGTTGACTGATCGATCAAACGGTGATCGAACGCCTTCAGGCGGATACGAATACGTTGGTTCTGCATGAGACAGAGCTCCAAATATAAAAATTTACACAAACAATATCGCCACTCAGACTCGTTAAGACGAGAGAATGCCGATTGATTTATGTGAACGTAGCATCCATATCGGACACATTGTCAGTCAATTAAATGACTGCGAACATAAGTCAGAGTATACATTAACCAGATCGACTAGCGACCTCTTCCTCAACGCTCATTGGTTCACAACTGCACACTTAGGAGGTTTACCTCAGCAGTGGCGAGCATTATACAGGTCACAAAAAGGAACGCAAGTAATGCTGCAAAAATAATCGTCAACCAATGGATATCGCTTACGAGGCCTTGCCCGAATGCGCCTCAGTAACCGCTATCGGCCATAAAGAAACAGGGCAGCGATAATCGCTGCCCTGCCCCACTGTTGGATTCGACTATATGGCACGAATACAATGTCGCTCGGCTGACCGTTAATCCTCGTCGACAATCTGAGCCTGGTTGTAATTTGCAATACCCATCCGCTCAATCAGATCGAGCTGAGTTTCCAACCAGTCGACATGCTCTTCTTCATCTTCAAGAATGTCCTGGAACAGATCGCGAGACACATAATCCCGCACTTCTTCTGCATAGGCGATGGCATCTCTCAAATCAGGTATAGCCGCCATCTCTAATGCTAAGTCACACTCCAGCATTTCCTGAGTGTCTTCGCCAATATTAAGCTTTCCGAGGTCTTGTAAGTTTGGGATACCTTCGAGAAATAAAATCCGCTCAATCAGATGATCCGCATGGTTCATCTCATCAATAGACTCATCATATTCTTTTTTAGCCAGATGCTTTAGCCCCCAGTCCTTGTACATCCGGGCATGAAGGAAATACTGATTGATTGCAACGAGTTCGTTGCCGAGGACCTTGTTGAGGTGTTGGATGATTTTCGGATCAGCTTTCATTACAAAACACTCCTCTGTCAGTTCTATAAAGCATAGAACCGATCAGTTGAGTGTCAAAAAGCAGCCGTTTGATTAGCAGGCTTTTTTATAACTGGGGGTTAAGGTCTGTTCAATAATCGTTTTAGCCTGGCGAATGCACTTGCCACACTGCGAACCCAGCGGAGTCACCTGACGGATTCCACGAATGTCAGTAATTCCTTCTTGCTGAGTCAGTTTAATAATTTTTTTATCGGAAATACCGTGGCAAAGACAAACGTACATACTCACTCCATCGCCTTAATTAACACAGCAAATATAAACAAGAATTGTTTTCATTACTAGTTATAGGATGGTGAGTTTTTATACTATTTAAGATAGATATCTCCCGAATTATTCCCCAGAAGAATATAACTACATCTATGTAGACTAACCAAGACACGTTTTGGTATTGACGGTATCAGTCTAACATCAGCATAAAAAGTGCCCCTAATTGCGAGTTAGAGAGTGGATATGTGTCATGCAGCGATGCCTTTAACGAAGTGCATTCATCAGTAACAAAGACGATGAGTACCGCCACGCAGCCATTACAGCCATTACAGCCATTACAGCCATTACAGCCTAAGCAAAACCGCTGAAGAAAGAAGAAAGAAGAATCATATGGCACAAATACAAAAAAGGGAGCCGAAGCTCCCTTTTTCAGGTATGTCTTTAAGACAATCGCAAATTAAGCGATGATCGAAGCAACAACACCAGCACCAACTGTACGGCCACCTTCACGGATTGCGAAGCGTAGACCTTCGTCCATCGCGATTGGCGCGATCAGAGTTACAGTCATAGATACGTTGTCGCCTGGCATTACCATCTCAACGCCTTCTGGCAGTTCGATAGTACCAGTCACGTCAGTAGTACGGAAGTAGAACTGTGGACGGTAGCCTTTGAAGAACGGCGTGTGACGGCCACCTTCATCTTTAGACAGAACGTAGATTTCTGAAGTGAAAGTAGTGTGTGGAGTGATTGAACCTGGTTTAGCCAGAACCTGACCACGCTCAACTTCGTCACGCTTAGTACCACGCAGAAGAACACCAACGTTCTCACCAGCACGGCCTTCGTCCAGAAGCTTACGGAACATCTCAACGCCAGTACAAGTAGTAGTGATAGTATCTTTGATACCAACGATTGCTACTTCGTCACCTACGCGAACGATACCTTGCTCAACACGACCAGTTACAACAGTACCACGGCCTTGGATTGAGAATACGTCTTCGATTGGCAGGATGAACGGCTTGTCGATTGCACGCTCTGGCTCTGGGATGTATGAATCCAGTGCTTCAGCCAGCTCAACAATTTTCTCTTCCCACTGAGCTTCGCCATTCAGCGCGCCCAGAGCAGAACCCATGATTACTGGGCAGTCGTCGCCTGGGAAGTCGTACTCAGACAGAAGTTCACGAACTTCCATCTCAACCAGCTCAAGCAGCTCTTCGTCATCAACCATGTCACACTTGTTCATGAACACGATGATGTAAGGGATACCAACCTGACGGCCTAGCAGGATGTGCTCACGAGTCTGTGGCATTGGGCCATCAGTAGCAGCAACAACTAGGATACCACCGTCCATCTGAGCAGCACCGGTGATCATGTTCTTAACGTAGTCGGCGTGTCCTGGGCAGTCTACGTGTGCGTAGTGGCGAGTAGGAGTATCGTACTCTACGTGAGAAGTAGAGATTGTGATACCACGCTCACGCTCTTCAGGCGCGTTATCGATAGATGCGAAGTCACGCGCTGCGCCGCCGTATACTTTAGCCAGTACAGTACAGATAGCAGCAGTCAGAGTAGTTTTACCGTGGTCAACGTGGCCGATTGTACCAACGTTAACGTGCGGTTTCGTACGTTCAAATTTTTCTTTAGACACGATCGTGTTCCTTCCTAGTTGTGATACGCCCCACCGGATTAAATATGGGGCGCGTCAGAAGTTGCTATTTTATGCGCCAACAGCCATTGGCGCAATACAGATATTGCGATTAACCACGCTCTGCGATGATAGCGTCGGCGATATTCTTAGGAACTTCGGCGTATTCACAAAATTCCATAGAGTATGACGCACGACCCTGAGTCGCTGAACGCAGGTCAGTTGCGTAACCAAACATCGCAGACAATGGTACTTTAGCACGGATGATCTTCAGACCTGCTGGGCCCTCATCCATACCTTCGATCATGCCGCGGCGACGGTTCAGGTCACCAACAACATCACCCATCCAATCTTCTGGAGTTGTTACTTCAACTTTCATCAATGGCTCAAGAATCACTGGGGACGCCTGCAGGGCACCCTTCTTGAAGGCCATAGAACCGGCAATCTTAAATGCCATTTCGTTGGAGTCAACGTCGTGGTAAGAGCCGTCAAACAGGGTCGCTTTGACATCCAGTACAGGATAGCCCGCCAACACACCGTTGTTCATCTGCTCTTCGATACCTTTAGCAACAGCACCGATGTACTCTTTTGGTACCACACCACCAACAACTTCATCCACGAATACGAAGCCTTCATTTGGTTCTGAAGGTTCGATTTTCAGCCATACGTGACCATATTGACCGCGACCACCAGACTGGCGAACAAATTTACCTTCCACTTCCGTTTTACCACGGATAGTTTCACGGTACGCCACCTGAGGTTTACCAACGTTACATTCAACGCTGAACTCACGCTTCATACGATCAACGATGATATCCAGGTGCAGTTCACCCATACCTGAAATCAGTGTCTGACCAGATTCGTCATCGGTTTCAACACGGAACGATGGATCTTCAGCAGCCAGTTTACCCAGCGCGACACCCATTCTTTCCTGGTCAGCTTTGGAGCGAGGCTCTACAGCAATCTGGATTACCGGCTCTGGAAATTCCATACGCTCTAGAACTACTTTATGGTCAAGATCACACAGTGTGTCACCGGTGGTCACATTTTTCAGACCGATTGCAGCGGCGATATCGCCGGCGCGAATTTCTTTGATCTCTTCACGCTTGTTCGAGTGCATCTGTACGATACGACCGAAACGCTCGCGTTTCTCTTTTACAGAGTTGTAGACAGTATCACCTGAATTCACAACCCCAGAGTAAACACGCATGAAGGTCAGGCTACCAACAAATGGGTCAGTAGCGATTTTGAATGCCAGCGCAGAGAACGGTTCGTCATCGCTTGAATGACGCTCAATTACGTTACCGTGCTCATCTTCACCACGAATCGATTTCACGTCCGTTGGTGCAGGCAGGAATTCAACAACAGCATCCAGAACAGCCTGAACACCTTTGTTCTTAAATGCAGAACCACAAGTAGCCAGCACGATTTCGTTCGCCAGCGTACGCTGACGCAGACCAGCTTTAATCTCTGCTTCTGACAGTTCACCTTCTTCCAGGTATTTGTCCATCAGTTCTTCAGAGGCTTCAGCGGCAGCTTCTACCAGGTTCTGACGATATTCTTCTGCAAGTTCAAGCATATCGGCCGGAATGCTTTCATAGGTAAATGACATACCCTGATCGCTTTCATTCCAGTTGATAGACTTCATCTTGATCAGATCGATAACGCCTTTGAATTCGTCTTCAGCACCAATATTCAATTGAATCGGCACTGGGTTTGCGCCAAGACGGTTTTTAATCTGCTCGACCACACGCAGGAAGTCAGCACCAGCACGGTCCATCTTGTTCACGAATACCATACGAGGTACATGGTATTTATCAGCCTGACGCCAAACGGTTTCAGACTGAGGCTCTACACCGGATGAACCACAGAAAACCACTACCGCACCGTCAAGCACACGCAGTGAACGCTCTACCTCAATGGTAAAGTCAACGTGTCCAGGGGTATCGATGATGTTGATGCGGTGCTCAGGGAATTGCGCTTCCATACCACGCCAGAAGGTCGTAGTTGCAGCAGATGTGATTGTGATACCACGCTCCTGCTCCTGCTCCATCCAGTCCATGGTAGCTGCGCCGTCGTGAACCTCACCAATCTTGTGAGACAAGCCTGTGTAGAACAGGATACGCTCGGTAGTTGTCGTTTTACCGGCGTCAACGTGAGCACAAATACCGATGTTGCGGTAGCGCTCGATAGGCGTTTTACGAGCCACGGCAGTATCCTCTTACTAAGGGGTACCTTAGAATACGGGTGAGGCGCAGCAAGCCATGCTTGCTGCGCCTGGTCGGTATTACCGGGTATATTACCAGCGGTAGTGTGCGAACGCTTTGTTCGCTTCTGCCATACGGTGAACGTCTTCACGTTTCTTAACAGCAGAACCTTTGTTGTCAGCTGCATCCAGCATTTCTGCTGCCAGACGCTGAGCCATAGATTTTTCACCACGCTTACGCGCAGCTTCAACCAACCAACGCATTGCCAGAGCATTACGACGCACTGGACGTACTTCTACTGGAACCTGGTAAGTTGAACCACCCACACGGCGAGACTTAACTTCTACCGCTGGACGAACATTTTCAAGAGCTTTTTCGAAGATAGCTAGCTGTTCTTCACCAGAACGCTCAGCCATTGTGTCTAGTGCAGTGTAAACGATTTTTTCTGCAGTAGATTTTTTACCGTCAACCATTAGGATGTTAACGAATTTTGCCAGCAGTTCAGATTTGAACTTTGGATCTGGAAGGATCTTACGCTGACCGATTACGCGACGACGTGGCATGGATTTTCTCCGTTGTCTTCTTCAGGTTATCCAAAACTTTTCAGTTTCTTCAAAAATAAAATAATTTGTGTTTGGCCTTACTTAACGGAAATCCATTAAGACTTAGGACGCTTCACACCGTACTTAGAACGACCTTGTTTACGGTCGTTAACACCAGCACAGTCAAGTGCACCACGAACGGTGTGGTAACGAACACCTGGAAGGTCTTTAACACGACCACCACGGATCAGAACAACTGAGTGCTCTTGAAGGTTGTGGCCTTCACCACCGATGTATGAAGTAACTTCGAAACCGTTAGTCAGACGAACACGGCACACTTTACGTAGTGCTGAGTTTGGTTTCTTAGGAGTAGTAGTGTATACACGAGTACATACACCACGCTTCTGTGGGCACGCTTCTAGTGCAGGCACGTTGCTTTTTACAACTTGCTTAGCACGTGGCTTACGTACCAACTGGTTAATAGTTGCCATTAAATAGCTCCTGAAAATATTACTTTCGTAAATGTGAAAAATCCGCCTCCCAACAACAGGAGGACGCGAAATTTTAGGCATCGCGCCTAAACGTGTCAAGATATAACCAACGATCAATCAAATGATCATTTCTTAGGCAGGCTAATTCGGTGGTTGTTTCGCCCGTTTTTAGCGGGTTTTAGTCCCATTTCATCTGGGTTTCGTGAGCTTCAGTTAGCGAAACAAAACCTTGATAATCAACGCCTTCAAAACCCTCTCTCAGGCGACCCACCAACCCTCTGGCGTGCAGATCCGGTAACAGGACAGAAATTGTGATGCCCTGGTCGCGCAGGACGGTCAGCGCGTCAAAATTCGCCGTTATGGCTAAAACTGCATCTTGAATCAGCAGAACAGCGTCATCCGCGACGATCGTCGACAGACTTTGTTCAAGTGCACGGCTCTGAAACGGGGAGCTGGTGAAGATATGGAGCATAGTGGCCTCAGAAAGTCAGAATGCGCTGGCAGGCATGCAAGTGGGCAGAAAAGACTTCCGGCTCACAGACCGTGACGTCGATAAGCAGA
Organism: Photobacterium sp. GSS17; assembly: GCF_028621875.1. Classification (NCBI taxonomy): domain Bacteria; kingdom Pseudomonadati; phylum Pseudomonadota; class Gammaproteobacteria; order Vibrionales; family Vibrionaceae; genus Photobacterium; species Photobacterium sp. GSS17. The sequence continues at coordinate 3,293,729 of NZ_CP117517.1, forward strand.
CTGGACGGTTCCACACCCCGCTCTTCCAGTGAACGGCGGCAGACATAAATCTGCTCAATGTCATAGAGATCCAGCATTTTGAACGTCGCAATATAGTCGCGGGACAGGATCGCTTGTGGCGTCTGGTTTGCCAGCAGCTGCATCACACCATCGGCGTGGAAAAAGACCGCGATATCTTCGCTGTAAGCCGAAGTGGCCAATACAGCGTCCAGTCCTTCTCGCCCGCTGGCACTGCCGTGCGGGGCGGTGCGAAATACAAAACCCAGTGTTTTCATGTGTTGTTCCGTTAAAACTGAATCACGCGATCGGCGGTCAGCATGCCCTCAGCCAAGCCGCCCAGTCCGGCCTGTTCAAAACCTTCCGCCAGATTGGTTGTCGGTAGCTGGTTTTGAGTGGCTTCCTGCTGACCCACAATACCGCGTCGCAGGGCAGCCGCGACGCAGGTTTGCAGCTCAACGCCATGGCCGCGGGCTAGCTGTTGCCAGGCCGCAACCAGATCGAACTCATCCGACGCCGGTGCCGTCAGTGCCGACCCATTGTGCACACCGTCCTGGTAGAAAAAGATCCGGGACAGGCTATGGCCTTTCGCCAACACGGCCTCGGCAAACTGATAGGCCGAACGGGCGGCCTGGGTACCGTACGCCGGCCCCTGCACGACCAGCACGTAGGTCAGGCTCATTTTTCGCCGTCCTCGGTTTTACGCTGGCGGATATACAGATACACGGTGTGCTTGGAAATGTTCAGACGATCAGCCACGCGGTTAATGGCATCTTTGATATCAAAGATCCCTTTATCGAACAGTTCCATCACAATCTGACGGTTCTTCGCGTTGTTCGACACATTCTTATCTGCATTGATTTCTTCGATGGTTCGCTCAACGGTCTGGTCCACCAGCTCATCCACATCACTGGCAAAGTTCACGGTCGATGCGGCCTGCTTGGCTTCATCGGTTGGCATGAAGGATTGCAGAATTTGCGAGAATGGCGCATCCAGATTGACGTTAATACACAGCAGACCGATGATGCTGTTATCCGCATTGCGAATGGCAATGGTGATCGATTTCATCAGCGCACCGCCTTTTGCCCGGGTGAAGTAGGCGCGGGAGAAATTGCGCTCCGAGCCTTCGATATCCCGCAGCATTCGCAGTGCCAGGTCTGTGATCGGCGAGCCGACTTTACGGCCGGTATTCTCACCGTTGGCAATCTTAATCGCTGACGTATTCAGATCCGCCAGCGAGTGCAGCACGATCTCACAGAACGGGCCGATCAGGGCGGCCAGTCCATCTACCACCGCCTCGTAAGAACGTAAAATCGTGTAATCATGCTCACTGAAAGCACGGGGCTCGATCAGGTCACTCTCGACCATCACCTCAGAGCCAAAGTTGTCTGTAGAAACCACTCGTCTTCTTCCTTGCTCAATCCCATTGTATTTAGCTTCAGCTGCCGACTGGGAAAACGAAAATAAATAGAATGGGCTAGTCCTGCCCTGCCGGTTGATGCAGCAGTGGACCATACAATTCAAATCTTGCTTGCAAGTTTATCAGAATAATGACAGGAGCCTGAATACTTGATAGCCACGAATCCTGCTGTAATGCACAAAAAACCCGGCTTGAGCCGGGTTTTTGGGATTGTTCACCAGCAGATTAGCTGCCAGTGACGCATTAAATAGGGTGCGGGCGTGTTACTGTGCCGCACTTTCCTGTACTTCTGCCGCAGGGGCATCGGCTTTCACGATATCCAGCAATTCCACTTCAAACACCAACGTTGAATTTGCCGGAATGCTTGGGTTGGCCTGTGAACCGTATGCCAGCTCTGGCGGGATAACGAACGTGTACTTCGAACCAACCGGCATCAGCTGAACACCTTCCGTCCAGCCCGGAATCACTTGATTCAGCGGGAACGTCGCAGGCTGATTACGCTTGTAAGAGCTGTCAAACTCGGTACCGTCGGTCAGTGTGCCTTTGTAGTGCACTTTTACGGTGTCAGTCGCAGCTGGCTTGTCGCCTTCACCCGCTGTCTCTACGTGGTACAGCAGGCCAGATTCTGTTTTCACTACACCGTCTTTTTTCTCAAATTCTGCGCGGAACTCTTCACCGGCTTTCAGGTTTTTATCCGCTTCCGCTTTGGCTTGCTGCTGAACCATTTCAGAAACTCGGTGATCCAAATCCTGCAGCGCTTGCTGTGTTTCTTCCTGAGACAGACGGCTGTTGCCGGCAAACACATCAGTCACACCCGCCAGAACCTGATCGCGGCTTAGCGACAGGCCAAGCTCTTTTTGCTGATCCAGGTTAGCCGCCAGGTATTGTGCCAGTGACGCACCAATGGCGTAAGCCGCTTTATCATCTTCCGTGGCAAAGGTGGCCGGTGCAGCAGATTCTGTTGCGACCTGCTCTACTTTTGCAGGCTCAGCCGGTTTCGTTTCCGCAGTTTTTTCATCTTGACAGCCGACGGCGAGCAGAATAGTTGCGGCCAAAACAGACATCTTTAGAACAGGTTTCATGTATTTCTCCATCATGTGTTGAGGGAAGGTGTATTGCTCTCGGCTCTCCACCTAGCGCTGGAAAGTCCCCTAAAAACGGTTCGTGCGGGAGCGATCTCCCTCTCAATATTGTCCGGTATCATGCCGGGGCGACCGGGGCCGGTATGGTCTCCGGTCAAACTGTATTACTATAGCGACAGTGCAGACGGACCGACGTTCAGCGCTGGTCTCAGTATGCCGCGTGTTTATCACGCTTTTGTGAGGCCCGTGTAATAGGTTGGCCAACAGCCCCCTGTGACCTCACTTTATATGCTTACTTAACAAAGCCAAACGGAACCAGACCTTAATGCAAACAAAAAGATGCATAACCATCTTCATTGTGGCACTTCTCACTCTGAGCGGTTGTTTTTTTTCCGGTGCAGAGCAGCAGCGCTGGTCTTTGGCCGATGAAGGCGCGACCAGCTTCAGCCTGAGTCGTGACGGTCGGTTTGCGCTTTATCACTCAGCCATACAAGGTATCGTGCTGTGGGATTTACAGCAAAACAAAAAGTTAGCAGATTTTGGTTCTCAAGATCCATATCACAATACCGTTCTGAGCAGTGCCATTGCTGACAATGGCCGCTTTGCCATTACTGCCACGGCGCAGAACTTTGCCGTCTGGGATCTCGCTTGGGGCCAGTCGGAAGGTCTGTGGTCGGTTTCCGACGGTACCATTCGCGATGTCGCGATAGCCAACAACGGCCAGCATGTCCTGCTGGCGCTGTCGAACGGTAAAGCACTCTACGTCGATTTGGGCAGCGGAAGACGGCTGGAGTTCCTGGCTCACCGGGAAAAAGTCAATGCGGTCGCCCTGTCGCCCAATGGCCGCTTCGCCCTGTCAGGCGGCAATGACTATAATGCCTATCTGTGGGATACCCAAAGCGGCCAGATTGTCTATCGCTTCCCGCATACCCACCGCATCAGTCAGGTGGCCCTGCAGCGGGACGGCAAACTGGCCATGACGGCTGACGGCGGCAACGACATTGCGATCTGGGATCTGCACACCGGCGAAAAACAATCGGATCTGGCGGTCCGGCTGCGGCAGCAGAACCTGTCGAGCGCCCGTTTCTCCGATGACGGCAGCCGCCTGGTGACCGGCACCCCGGCACGCCGGGTCGAATTGTGGGATACCCGTAGCGGTCAAAACCTGGGACGCTGGGAAGCCGCCGCCCAACAAGATACTCGACCACCGGCAGCAGTGGTGTATGATGTCGCCATTACACCTGAGGGCAACGTGACCTCTGGTACCTCGGCAGGTATCGCCCAGTTGTGGACGACGGAAGAGAAGTAAATGAAAGACATTGACCAACTCCAGGCCCGGATTGATGAGCTGGAAATGAAGCAGGCGTTTCAGGATCAAACCATTGAGGAGCTGAATCAGGCACTGACGGCCCAACAGTTCCTGATTGATAAAATCCATACCCAGATGCAGTTTCTGGTCGGCAAGGTGAAAGGCATGCAGCCGTCGCTGATGGCCTCGGAGTCTGAAGAGACACCACCGCCCCATTACTGAGCCTTGCCGTTTGATACCCAATAAAAACAAAAAAGGAAGCCGAGGCTTCCTTTTTTATTTGCGGTTAAGCGACGCGGTCCGCCAGGGACGGGTCACTTAGTGTGAGCAGCAACCACCTTCGTGATCGTGGTCATGATCATGGTCGTGATCGCCACAGCTGCCGCCGCCACAACAACCGCCACCCTGATGGATGTGGCCATGTGAGATTTCTTCTTCAGTTGCAGCACGTACTGCAACAACTTCAACGTTGAAGCTCAGTGTCTGGCCAGCCAGCATGTGGTTACCGTCAACCACCACGAAGTCACCGTCAACTTCAGTCACTTCTACCGGGATTGGACCCTGGTCAGTATCCGCCAGGAAGCGCATGCCGACAGTGATCTCGTCAACGCCTTGGAATACGTCTGCAGGTACACGCTGAACCATAACGTCCATGTGCTCGCCGTACGCTTCTTCTGGAGCAACAGTCACTTCAAACTTGTCGCCAGCTTCACGGCCTTCAAGTGCCTTTTCCAAACCTACGATCAGGTTGTTGTGACCGTGCAGGTAATCAAGTGGTGCGTCAACAGTTGACTGATCAACTACTACACCGTCTTCTGTTTTCACTTGGTAAGCCAGGCTTACTACCACGTCTTTAGCGACTTTCATGTTTACTCCAATTTTGAACTGGGTATCAAGGGATGTGCGCATGATACCGGATAATGGCACTCAGATGCCAATATTCTCTGTGGGGTTTCCTAGCCGGATTCAGTCTTCCGGCTTGAAGATCCCAATAACTTGCTGTTTCGTCTGGGCAGACAGTTGCTCGCTCTGCTCAACCGATTTAGGCGCACGAACATCGGTATGGCCACACTCGACACACTCTACCCGCTCGACGTCATTTTCCTGCCACCAGCGCAATGTGTCCTGCTTGTTGCACGACGGGCAAACTGCACCGGCGATAAACCGTTTTTTCGCCATTGTTATCGCTCCTTGCCTTCAACCCGCACCCGCCTTCCGGCCGCTCGGTGGGGTGTTAATGGGAACGGCTCAGTCCCAGCCGTTATGCCGCTCCCGCTCACCGCGCATTTCGCGGTCAAAAATTTCTTCCAGTTCCTTGCGGGCTTCTTTGGCCCGCGTCGCCAGGTGGACATCTTCTGAATGCTGCGGCAGTAAATCCCGCAGCGCCGTGGTATCGAGCTTGCGGAAGTGAGCTTCTGCCCGCTTGGCTTGGTAGGGATGCATGCCCAGTGATATGAGGGCCTGACGCCCCAAATCAAGGGCACCGGCAAAAGTTTCCCGGGAAAAGTGCTCGACCCCGTGACTCAATAACTGGTGGGCTTCCACCCGACTGCGGGCACGGGCGAGAATTTTCAGGTGCGGGAAATATTGCTGGCACAACGCCACCACTTCCATCACCTCATCCGGTTCATCGGTACAGATGATAATGGCTTCCGCTTTGTCCGCGCCGGCGGCACGGAGCAAATCCAACTGAGTCGCATCGCCATAATACACCTTGTAGCCGAACTTACGCAGAAACTGGATCTGACTGGGATCCCGTTCCAGGATCGTCACCTTGATCTTATTGGCGAACATCAGCCGCCCCACCACCTGGCCGAAACGGCCAAATCCGGTGATGATCACCCGCGGCTCGCGATCAATCACATCACTCTGCGGTTGCTCCGGGGCAGCGGCTTTAAAGCCGCGCGCAAACCATTTGTCCTGCAGCACCAAAATCAGCGGCGTGGTCATCATCGACAAGCTGACCACCACCAGCAGCGATGAGGTCAATTCATGCCCCAGCAGCCCTTCCCCTTGCGCGGCCGTAAACAGGACGAAGGCAAATTCCCCGCCCTGACTGAGAATCGCCGCCATTTGGCTGCGCGATTTAGCCCGGATCCCAAAAATCCGGGCCAGTCCGTACAGTAACAGCCCTTTAACGCAAATCAGTAACGCCACCGCCAGCACAATTTGAAGCGGGTATTCCCACAGCAACCCAAGGTTGACCGCCATCCCGACAGCAATAAAAAACAGCCCGAGCAACAACCCTTTGAACGGCTCAATCGCAATTTCCAGCTCATGCCGGTATTCGCTTTCAGCCAGCAGGACCCCGGCCAGAAACGTCCCCAGTGCCATCGACAGCCCGAGCGACTGCATCCCGAGTGCTATCCCGATGACCAGCAACAGCGCCGCCACGTTAAACAGCTCCCGGACGTTACTGAGCACTACCCAGCGAAACAGCGGGCGCAGCAAGAAATGACCGCCGACCAGTAGCAGCGTGATCCCGCCCAGCATCCAGACACCATCAAGCCAGCTGCCGCCGCCGCCACCGGCCAGTACCGGCAGGAACGCCAGCATCGGGATCACGGCAATATCCTGAAACAGCAGCACCGCGAATCCGGCCTGTCCGGTTTCGCTGCCGCCCAAGTTCTGCTCTTCAATAACCCGCAAAGCAATCGCGGTCGAAGACAGGGCCAACCCCATACCGACCACCAGTGCATCCCGCCAGCTCAGGGCTGGTAGCCACGACTGCGCGAGCAGCAATAGCGAGGCAATGACCAAACTGGTCAGCACCACCTGGCTGCCCCCCAGCCCGAGAATGGGCTTACGCATCTGCCACAGTTTTTTCGGGTTCAGCTCCAGACCAATCAGAAACAGCAGCAGGACCACCCCAAACTCGGAAAAGTGCAGGATGGCGTCTACGTCGGAGATCAGCCCCAGCCCCCACGGGCCGATCGCGATCCCCGCCAGCAGATAACCCAATACGGAACCCAGCCCCAGCCGCTGGGCAATCGGCACAGCGACCACGGCCGCGGCCAGAAAAACCACGCTGCTGGACAAAATATCACTGGCCATCACGCACCTCCCTGAGCATAGCCAGCGGATCGTTCAGCCACGCTCGGTAAAGGCGCGCATGCTCATCCCGCTCGGCCACCGGCACCCGTCTTGCCCAGTGCAGCACCAGAGGGGGAATCCACTCCATCCGGCACAAGGCCGCACACAATTCAAAAGGACGGAGAATGTCATCTATCGAGCTGCGGTTATAGCCATCCGGGGTGTAAGCTTCTGCCGCCCCGCCGGTAGTCACCACTGACCGCCAGTACTTTCCCAGGGTCTGCTCCCCTTCCCCGTGGGCAAACCCCTTGGTCAGAATCACATCCATCCATTCCTTGAGCAGCGCGGGACAAGAATACATATACAGCGGATGCTGGAACACGATGACATCATGCTGCTGCACCAGTGCCCGCTCACGACTAACATCGATGAAAAAATCCGGGTAGGCCGCATACAGGTCATGCACCGTCACATGAGGCAGATCGGCAATCGCCCGGAGCATGTCACGGTTGGCGATAGAGGCCTGAGGATCGGGGTGGGCATAAATTACCAGAACGCGCGGGGGTCCGTGTGAGGTCATAACACTCCTTGTCGGCAGACAAACCGGTTGAGGCTGCCTGCCCTGTTCACCTTACCTGATACTCACATAATACATAATAACGCTCGTATGAGCAGGGATTTATCACCGCGGTTCACCCGCCGGAACGGATTAGCAGTTACGGCGGCTTTGCGTTAGACTGCCGCACATCTCTCTACAGGTATCAAGTTTCTCGGAGCGGGGACCTCCCCGGCACAATCAATGATCACGTTTTCCGATATTCAACTGCTGCGCGGCGGCAAAATCCTGCTCGATAAAGCCACCGCCACGATTCACCCGGGTGACAAAGTCGGCCTGGTCGGCAAGAACGGCTGCGGCAAGTCGACCCTGTTTGCGCTGCTGAAGCATGAACTGAGCGTGGATGCCGGCAACTGCCAGTACCCGGCAGGCTGGGAGCTGGCCTGGGTTGCCCAGGAAACCCCGGCACTGGAGCGCAGTGCCCTGGAATACGTGATCGACGGTGACCGGGAATACCGCCAACTGGAAGCAGACCTGCTGGCAGCCGAACAAGCCAATAATGGTACCCGGGTCGCCGAACTGCACGGCAAGCTGGATGCCATCGGCGGCTACAGCATCCGGGCCCGCGCCTCGGAGCTGCTGGACGGGCTGGGCTTTTCCCAGGACCAGATGGACTGGAACCTGACCCAGTTCTCCGGTGGCTGGCGGATGCGACTTAACCTGGCGCAGGCGCTGCTGTGTCGCTCCGATCTGCTGCTGCTCGATGAACCGACCAACCACTTGGATCTTGATGCGGTTCTGTGGCTGGAAAAATGGCTACAAGGTTATCGCGGCACGCTGCTGCTGATCTCCCACGACCGGGATTTTCTTGATCCAATCGTGAACCGCATTGTTCACATTGAGAACCAGGGGCTGAACAGCTACACCGGTAACTACTCATCGTTTGAAACACAGCGGGCAGACAAACTGCTGCAACAACAAGCCACATTCCAGAAACAGCAGAAACAGATTGCCCACATGCAGTCCTACATCGACCGTTTCCGCTATAAAGCCAGCAAGGCCCGTCAGGCACAGAGCCGGATCAAGGCGCTGGAGCGGATGGAAAAAGTGCTGCCGGCCCAGTTTGATAACCCGTTCAGCTTCGAGTTTCGCGAGCCGAGCGCCCTGCCGAATCCAATCCTGATGATGGAACAGGTATCAGCCGGGTATGCCGACAAACTGATTCTCGAACACATCCGCCTCAATCTGGTCCCGGGCAGCCGAATTGGCCTGCTGGGGCGCAACGGTGCCGGTAAATCGACCCTGATTAAAATGCTGGCCGGTGAGCTGCCGGCCAAAGCGGGTGAGCTGACCTACTCGCAAGGGGTAAAGATCGGCTACTTCGCCCAGCATCAGCTGGAAACCCTGTACATGGACGACACCCCAGTTCAGCACATGGTACGTTTGGCACCAGAGGCCACTGAGCAGCAACTGCGGGACTACCTCGGCAGCTTCGGTTTTATCGGTGACAAGGCTCTGGAGCCCGTCGGCCCGTTCTCGGGCGGTGAGAAGGCCCGTCTGGTACTGGCTCTGATTGTCTGGCAGCGACCAAACCTGTTGCTGCTCGATGAACCGACCAACCACCTGGATCTCGACATGCGTCAGGCCCTGACTCTGGCCCTGCAATCGTACGAAGGGGCCATGGTCATCGTCAGCCACGACCGCTACCTGCTGCGCGCGACCACTGACGATTTGTATCTGGTGCATGACCGCAAGGTTGAGCCGTTCAATGGCGATCTGAACGACTACCACAAATGGCTGACAGAGCTGCAGCGTACCGAGCGCCGCGAACAACAGGCCATTAAGCCGGATGCATCGAAAGACAACAGCGCCGCCTCCCGGAAAGAACAAAAACGCCTGGAAGCGGAGTTTCGTAAGCTGACAGCCCCACTGCGCAAGCAAATTGAGAAGCTGGACAAACAGATGGAGACGCTGGGCGAGAAACTGGCGAATGCCGAGGCCCAGCTCTCTGACAGCAGTATCTATGAAGCGGACAACAAAGCCCGGCTGAACGAACAAATGCAACTGCAAGCCAGCGCCAAAACCGAGCTGGAAGACGTGGAAATGGCCTGGATGGAACTGCATGAGCAGCTGGAAGTCATGGAAGCGGAATTTCAGGCCCGTTAATCAGTTAAACCGGACAACCGTGATGCCAAACCCTGCCCCTGATACGCTGACAGACCAAACCCAGGCTTTCTGGGAATTTGCTCTGACGCATTATGCCCGCCTCGGTGTGGAACAGGCATGCCTGTGCTTACAGGACAGCTATCAGGGCAATGTGAACCTGGCCTTGCTGCTGCATTGGCTGGACACTCAGGCACAGGCGCTGCCGGCAGACGCTCTGCCGGCCTTGTTGGCCGCCCTGACAGATACCGACGCCCTGCTCAGCCATTTTCGTCAACTGCGCCGGGAGCTGAAACCCGGGCTGGCGCCCACCGCCTACCGCAAGCTACTCGACTTTGAGCTGGCACTGGAAAAACGCCAGCACCGCGATCTGCTGGCGGCGCTGGCAAGGTCTTGCCCTGTCCCTCACCCCGCAGACAATCAGCCCAATCCTCAGCCGCCTAATCTGGCCAACTACGCCCGCCAGCTCGGCTTACCGGATACCCTGCTCAACCAGCTGCGGGGAGCAGCGTCTGAGGGCAGATGATCTTTCGCGTCAGGAGCGCGTACACTTACCCAAAAGGTCTAGAAGGATTTCCCATGACTCCGTTTGAACCGGCCAATGGGCTGCGTAACCCCCATCTGCAAACCCTGCTGCCCCGCTTTCTGCGGCGCAAGCCTCTGTTTACCCCCGTCACGCAGCGGATAGAAACGCCGGACGGCGATTTTCTCGATCTGGCCTGGACCGCAGCACCGGATACCTGCCGTGCTGAGCAACCGGTCATGGTGCTGTTTCATGGCCTAGAAGGCAGCTTTCGCAGCCCGTATGCCAATGGCCTGCTGCACGCCGCCCACAATCAGGGCTGGTTGGGCGTGATGATGCACTTTCGCGGCTGCAGCGGGGAAATAAACCGCCATCCCCGCAGCTACCACTCCGGGGAAACCAGCGATGCCCGTTTTTTCCTGCGCTGGCTGCGGGAAAAATTGCCAAGCCAGCCGTTTTTTGCTGTCGGGGTTTCGCTGGGTGGTAACATGCTGGTTAACTATCTGGCCGAAACCGGCACCTCATCCGACTTACTGGCAGCTCAGGCCATCTCGCCACCGCTCGATCTGGCGGCCTGTTCCGCCCGGATCGAACAGGGTTTTTCCCGGGTGTATCAACAATACCTGCTGGGCTCGATGAAGCGGACCCTGAGCCAAAAACTGGCCGTGTTGCCCGGCGCGATGCCGCTGTCACCGGATCAGGCTGAGCAGATCCGTACCCTGCGCCAGTTTGATGATATGGTGACCGCCCCCTTGCACGGCTTCGCGGATGCCGATGACTACTATCAGCGCTGCAGCGGCCTGACCAAACTGACCGACATCACCACGCCACTGCGGATCATCCACGCCAAAGATGATCCTTTCATGACCGAGGCCGTGATCCCGGCGCAGCCGTTACCGGCGCACATCGTGTACGATCTCTGCCCGTACGGCGGCCATGTCGGGTTTGTGACCGGCAGCTGGCGGCGACCGGATTTCTGGCTGGAAACCACCGTGCCGGAATGGTTCAGCCCTTTCCTGCCAGCAGACGCCGACCACGACTAGCACCAGCGCTCTACAACTGGCGAAATTCCCCCTATAATTTCGCCAGATTTCGCAACTACCGAGTATTTCCTATGATTATTCCCTGGCAAGAGATTGATCCCGAAACCCTCAACAACCTGATTGAGCATTTTGTCCTGCGTGAAGGGACCGATTACGGTGAGCGTGAGCTCAGCATGGATGAGAAAGTCAGCCGGGTTCGCCAGCAACTGGAACGGGGTGAGGCCGTGATTGTCTACTCCGAACTGCACGAAACCGTGGATATTAAACTGCGCCGTCACCTGGGCTAACTGCCTCTACGCGTTCCGTTTTCTGGTCGGCATTTTTCACAATCCAGCTTGACCTGACCGCGCCACCCTGTTAATAACTCTTTCCGTTAATGTTAACGACAGGGTTTGTCATGTCTGCAAAACATCCCATTATTGCAGTAACAGGGTCCTCAGGGGCGGGTACCTCCACCACCTCGGAAGCATTTCGTAAGATGTTCAATATGATGAACATCAACGCCGCCTGGCTGGAAGGTGACAGTTTTCACCGCTTCACCCGACCGGAGATGGATGTGGAAATCCGTAAAGCCAAAGAGCAGGGCCGCCACATCAGCTACTTCGGCCCGCAAGCGAATGATTTCCCCCTGCTGGAATCTTTTTTCCGCCAGTACGGCGAGGATAGTAGCGGGAAATTCCGCCGCTATCTGCACACCTTCGATGAGGCGGTGCCTTACAACCAGATGCCGGGGACATTCACCCCGTGGCAGGATTTACCGGAAAACACCGATGTGCTGTTCTATGAAGGGCTGCACGGCGGGGTTGTGGATGGCGACACCAATGTTGCCCAGCATGTGGATCTGCTGATCGGCATGGTGCCTATTGTCAACCTGGAATGGATCCAGAAGATCGTGCGCGACACCCGCGATCGCGGCCATTCACGGGAAGCCGTGATGGATTCAATTGTCCGCTCAATGGATGATTACCTGAACTACATCACGCCGCAGTTCTCCCGCACCCATATCAACTTCCAGCGCGTCCCGACGGTCGACACCTCGAACCCGCTCAGTGCCAAGGCGATCCCGAGCCTGGATGAGAGCTTTGTAGTGATCCGCTTCCGCGGTATCAAGAAAGTCGATTTTCCTTACCTGCTGGCGATGATTCAGGGCTCTTTCATGTCACGCCACAACACCCTGGTGGTGCCGGGCGGCAAGATGAGTTTTGCGATGGAGCTGATTATGCGTCCACTGATCCAGCAGTTAATTGATACCGGCAAGATCAGCTAATCACGACGAGGTGTTATTGAGCTTGGCTTAGCGAGCAGCGTGAACGAACCGTCCTCAGCGCCGCACCCGGTACCGACAAGACACCGCCCGCCCAGTGCATTGCACCGGGCGGGCGGCAATTTAACATATCAGGCGTTCTCGTCAGTTAACTGACGATAGCCGATTAATCCTGAGCGATCACTTCATAAGAGTGCGTCATTTCTACCCCTTCCCCCAGCATCAGGCAAACCGAGCAGTATTTTTCCAGTGAATCAGCCACGGTTTTGGCGACCACCGCTTCATCCAGATCGTGGCCGGCGACCACAAAATGAATGTTGGCAGAAGTAAACAGACGCGGGGCCTGCTCACGTCGTACTGAGGTAATTTGCGCTTCGCAGGCCGTGATTTTCTGCCCGGCAGATTTCAGGCCGTCAACCACATCTACCGAACTGCAGCCACCCGCAGCCATTAAAACCATTTCCATCGGACTTGGCGCTTTTTCTCCGCCGTTTCCGTCCATCACCACGCTGTGGCCGGAATTTGACTGACCCAAAAAGGTCAAATTCTCGACCCATTTCACTCGTGATTGCATGGCTTTCTCCTTCTCTAAAATAGGGTGTTTTGGCACTATCTGACAACTGTGTGATCATGTGCACACTTATGACCACGAAATGGCCTTTTCCGATAGATCAATATCAAGAAATACGCGCCGAAAAAAGATAAACTCTGAACTAATTATTCACGTGAGCTTGCAGCCCAGCGGTTGACTGAATATCCTAAACGGCGAACAAATTATTGTTAGGCCCAGCCTCAAACTTATAGGGACGTCGTTGTTGGGCAACAAACGCAGAGGAAGTTAGTAATATGGTTCCAGGTAAACCTCAAACAGATCCAACTCTAGAGTGGTTTCTTTCCCATTGCCACATCCACAAGTACCCATCAAAAAGTACGTTGATCCATGCAGGGGAAAAAGCGGAAACACTCTACTACATCGTTAAGGGTTCTGTTGCTGTCCTAATCAAGGATGAAGAAGGCAAGGAGATGATCCTGTCATACCTAAACCAGGGTGACTTCATCGGTGAGCTTGGCCTGTTCGAAGAAGGCCAGGAGCGTACTGCTTGGGTTCGCGCGAAGACCCCATGCGAAGTGGCAGAAATTTCATTCAAGAAATTCCGCCAGCTGATTCAGGTTAACCCTGATATTCTGATGCGCTTGTCAGCACAGATGGCTCGCCGTCTGCAAGTGACCAGCCAGAAAGTCGGCGACCTGGCATTCCTGGACGTAACAGGCCGCATTGCTCAGACACTTCTGAACCTGGCAAAACAGCCGGATGCAATGACTCACCCGGATGGCATGCAGATTAAGATCACCCGTCAGGAAATCGGTCAGATTGTTGGCTGTTCCCGTGAAACGGTTGGCCGTATTCTGAAGATGCTGGAAGAGCAGAACCTGATCTCTGCGCACGGTAAAACCATCGTGGTTTACGGTACGCGCTAAGATGCCGCTGCAACGTCAGTGAAAAAAGCCGCGCTCAGCGGCTTTTTTATTATCAGCCACCGGCATACCAACTAGCCCTTATCCCTTTATGCACCCCCTGCTTCAGAGTCCCTCTCACGACGTCCCCCTCGCTCATTACCGTGTTGCCAGGAACCGTACTTAGCAACATTGGCGGGACTTGAATGCTCGCGACACCCAGCAGCGCGAGAGATCGCCCGGCGTTGCGGCGCGATACATCCGAGAGTTGCCGACACGCTCACCCTTTTCCCCCTTGCCTCCGGCCGGACAAGTGCTACATTCAGGAGAGACGCCTATGCAACTGATGCAAGGTCCTGACACGGATAACAGATATGGATATCGAGCGTTTTTCCCCGCACCAGCCCTCATTGAGCCCGGCTATCATTGCCCCGTTGCCTGCCACCGTCGAGTTGACCGGCTTTAGCGGCAACCGCCATTACCATGAGCAAACAACCTTACAGGACGGCTGTCCGGCTGCCCTGCCGTTGCCACCGCTGGATTGCCAGCACTGACGCTGATAACCGATGCCTGCCATGCGCTGGCACTAAACACCATCCCACAAACATGTGGTACGAAACAGCAGAGCCTGAACGAAAAAAGCCCTGCAACAACCGCTGCGGGGCAAAGGGAAAGCATCTCATTGGGATTCTGATCGGTTATCGCTATTGACCAGAGAGCAGCCTTGAAGGTCAGACCCTCAAGGCTTGGTGACCCATTCTGCGATAAATGGGCGTTTTACATGTTCGTACTTTCGAAGATCTTGTCGGCAGATGCTTCTACAAAGCCCGAGTACAACTCACCGTCAGGCATTGGGTAACGCTTAGCGAACTCATAGAAGCCACCCGGAATCGAGTGAACACCATCCGTAAAGCCGACATCAACCCGATCAGCCATGGTCGATGACTGTTCCAGCAGCACTTCAGGGCTGCCTTTGACTTCACCACCTGACTCATTGATGACAAACCCGTTGTGACGCAGCAGCTGGTTCACCTCAACCACTTCGGTAAACTGCTCAAGCTGATTGATGCTGACCGTAAAGTGGTTAGCCCCGTAACCGTGCGCAGCCACCCAACCTGCATACTCACTTTCTGCTGACAGCATGTCGTAGGTCGCAAAATCCAGCTCCCACAAACGGCCGCCGTACAGGAACGCAGGATCATTCAGCGCCTCTTCCGGTACTTGGTTAACCAGCTCACGCACCGCTTGCTGCAGTTCAGAACTGAATTGTCCAACCATCAACTCACTGATGAACACTTTCGGTGCACGCGGGTTCGGGTGCTCAAAGTGCTCAGCATACAGCTTCTTCGCTTCGAAATGATACTTGCCGCACGGTTTGTAGCCGATCGCGATAAACGGCGCCGCCAGGCGATCCAGTCCCACTTTGGGCAGGTTGAAGGTCCGCAACGCAATATGATCATTAAGCAGCGGTTCGTCTTCGGTCAGCAGGTCATGAACCTGCGCCGCTGACGGACACAAACGCTGAATGTAATCCTGCCACAGCCCTTCAAACAGTTTCTCTACCCTTTCCATGTGTTTGCCATCCTCTTAACTAAAGTGAATTCAGGCGCCCGGATTTACAGGCTGATCCCCGGTGATAGTTGCGCCGGAACTTCAGTGTGGTCGCCTTCCATTGATGCCATTGGGTAGGCACAGTAGTCTGCCGCGTAGTACGCACTTGGACGCAGGTTGCCCGAAGCCCCCGGACCACCGAACGGTGCATCACCGCTTGCGCCCGTCAGCTGACGGTTACGGTTCACGACACCGGCACGGATATGGTCAATGAAGTATTGCCACTCGCTGTCGTCGGTAGAAACCAGACCAGCAGACAGGCCGTAACGGGTGTTGTTTGCCAGCTCAACCGCCTGCTCCAGATCATCATAGCGAGCCACTTGCAGCAGCGGACCGAAATATTCTTCATCCGGCAGCACGGCAATATCACTGACTTCGATGATACCCGGCGTCACCACGGCGCCCTGGCCGCGAGTCGCTTCCAGCAGCGGTTTGCCACCCAGTTCAATCAGGTTAGCCTGAGCACGGATAATGTTGTCTGCGGCCTGAACCGAAATCTGCGGCCCCATAAACGGTGCCGGCTCATCGAACTGGCCACCCACTTTAATGTTGCCGGCAACTTCAATCAGACGAGCCAACACGGCATCGCCAGCTTCCCCTTTCGGCAGGTACAGGCGACGGGCACAGGTACAACGCTGACCGGCACTAATAAACGCTGACTGAATAATAGTGTAGACGGTTGCATCCAGCTCACCATACTGGGAGGAGATCACCATCGGGTTGTTGCCGCCCATTTCCAGCGCCAGCATTTTGCCCGGCTGACCAGCAAACTGACGGTGCAGCAAGTGGCCGGTATTGGCACTGCCGGTAAACAGCAGACCATCAATCCCGTTTGATCCTGCCAGCGCTTCACCCGTTGCTCGCGCACCCTGAACCAGGTTGAGCACGCCAGCTGGCAGACCCGCCTGTTGCCACAGTTTCATGGTCTCTTCCGCGATTTTCGGCGTCAGGTCAGACGGTTTGAACACCACGGTATTCCCCGCCAGCAGCGCCGGTACGATGTGACCGTTTGGCAGGTGCCCCGGGAAGTTGTAAGGACCGAATACGGCCATAACACCCAGCGGACGGTGACGCAGGACAGCCTGTGTCCCCGCCACATCTTTTTGTTTTTCACCGGTACGCTCGTGGTAAGCACGCAGGGAAATGGCAATTTTGCCGACCATCGCACCAGCTTCGGTGCGGGTTTCCCATAGCGGTTTACCGGTTTCTTCGGCGATCACGGTTGCAATCGCTTCTGCATTCTCTTTTACCAGCTCAGCAAAACGCTCGACAATCGCCTGACGCTCCGCAAACGGGGTATGACGCCAGCTCAGCAGCGCCTGACGCGCACTGGCTACCGCCTGCTCAACCTGCTCACCCGTTGCCGCGCGGCCTTCCCAGACCACGTTACCTGTAAACGGGTCCAGCGACTGCATCGCTTCCCCTTCACCCGCTACCCAGCGGCCTGCGATCCATTGAGTCATCATTGTTCTCCTTACTGGACAATCAGGCGTACCTGATCTCCCTGTTGTACCTGAAGCGCTGCTGCCATTTCGGCAGAAATCACCGCCACGCCATCCATGACGTCGACTTTATCGACTGCGGCACGGAAGTTACTGAACGAAGTGTTACTGACGATACAGTCAGTGTCACCGCTTGGCTGGCCGATTTCGACCTGGCAGACCTTAGAATGGCGAACCGATTCAATATTGCGAATATCACATTCTACCGTTGGGCCGGCATCAAAGATGTCCACGTAACCCCTGCAGGTAAAGCCTTCCTGCTCCAGCAGACGCAGCGCCGGGCGAGTTTTTTCATGTACCTCACCAATAACGGCCTGAGCTTCCGGACTCAGCAGATTGACGTAAATTGGCAGCTTCGGCATCAAGTCGGCGATAAAGCCTTTCTTGCCGATCCCAGTCAGGTAATCTGCCAGTGTGAAATCGATTGAGAAGAAGTGCTCTTTCAGCCATTCCCAGAATGGTGAGTGACCTTCCTCATCTGAAACCCCGCGCATTTCGGCAATAACCGTTTTATCAAAGCGCTCTGGGTGCTGTGCCAGCATCAAGAAGCGGCACTTGGACAATAGGCGACCATTGAGCCCCTGACGCCAGTCAGGACGCAGGAACAAGGTGCACAGCTCACTAACCCCGGTATAGTCATTACCAAAAGTCAGTACTTTAACCACATTATGAACATTCAGACGACGAGAGGAATGCACCACGGTGCTGAGGTGATAGGTGTAAAACGGGTTGTCCAGACCGACTGCAGCTTCAATCGCTGTCGTTCCCGCTACTTCACCGGTTTCCGTATCTTCTGCCACCATCAGGTAGCCTTCAGGCCCCGGGTGCGTTACCTCACTGGCAAAGCTTTGTTCAGAATGCTTGATCCGGTTTGCCAGGATCTCTTCATTCACTGGCAGGGAAGTAAACCCGTGGCCAGATTCTTCAGCACACTGCAAAAGCGCCGGCAGATCTGCGGCAGTAATAGGACGTATAACCAGCATCGAATTCCCTCCTGATGCGAGTTGCAGCTCACGCTGCGAACCGTATTAGAATTGAACCCGGCCGAAGCCGGGTTGGCAGTGGCCAGGCTCCTGCCAACCACTGCACGCGTGTTACAGAATTACTTGTAGATTTTCGCGATAGCGCGTTCCAGACGAGCCATACCTTCATCGATGTCCGCTTTGTCAATCACCAAAGACGGTGTGAAGCGCACAACGTTGGCACCGGCGACCAGAATCATCAGGCCTTCTTCACCTGCAGCCAGCAGCACATCACGTGCGCGACCTTGCCACTCTTCTGTCAGTGCCGCACCCAGCAGCAGGCCTTTACCACGCACTTCCGCGAAGATTGGGTATTTGGCATTGATGGCAGCCAGACCGTCACGGAACCATTGCTCACGCTGTTTCACGCCAGCCATGACTTCCGGTTTAGTCACTTCAGACACCACCGCTTCTGCCACTGCACATGCCAGTGGGTTACCGCCGTAAGTCGAACCGTGTGTCCCGACCTTCATGTGTTGCGCCAGCTCGGTAGTCGTCAGCATGGCACCGATAGGGAAACCGCCACCCAGCGACTTGGCCGTGCTCAGGATGTCCGGCGTGACGCCCAGGCCCTGGTACGCGTAGAAATCACCAGTACGGCCGTTACCGGTCTGCACTTCATCAAACACCAGCAGCGCGTTGTGTTTGTCACACAGTTCACGAACACCCTGAATAAATTCCGGCGTTGGCGATACAATGCCACCTTCACCCTGCAGCGGTTCCATCATCACCGCACACGTGCGATCAGAGATGTGGCTCGCCAACGCTTCCAGGTCGTTGTATGGCAGATGCGTTACATCACCCGGCTTCGGACCGAAACCGTCAGAGTATGCCGCCTGACCACCAACGGTGACGGTAAAGAACGTACGACCGTGGAAACCTTGTTTGAATGAAATAATTTCAGATTTTTCCGGACCGAATTTATCTGCCGCATAACGACGCGCCAGTTTCAGCGCCGCTTCGTTGGCTTCCGCACCGGAGTTGGCGAAAAAGACTTTCTCGGCAAAGCTGTGCTCAGTCAGCAGCTTAGCCAAACGCAGAGCCGGCTCATTGGTCATGACATTACTCAAATGCCATAGCTTATCGGCCTGCTCCTTCAGGGCATTGACCATTACTGGGTGACAGTGACCCAGACAGCTAACCGCAATACCGCCGGCAAAATCGACATATTCGCGATCGTCCTGGTCCCAGACACGAGAACCTTTACCTTTAACAGGAATCATCTGCATAGGCGCGTAACAAGGCACCATGACCTCATCAAATAGCTGACGATCTACGTTGTGTTCCTTTGCCATTATCTTTTCCTTCTATCATTTTTGCCCTAAGCATAGTATTTACATTTTATTAACCAATTCCAATAGCAGAAAATTTTTTTATTCCCGCTATTTGACTGGCAATTCCTCTGGCTCAGACATATTTATGCGCTACTTGGGAAAACTTATTAAGGCCTATGCGCGGAAAAGTGTTTTTCCTGCGAGGAAATAAATCGCGACAGAGGTCAATATTTGCATAATCTTTCTCCGCACTTGGCGTTGAAAAAAATAAGCAAATGTTAAAAAAGGTGACAAAGATCGCGCCGAAGGCGTCATTTGAGGCGGGGAACAGCAAGGTTTTTTGTGCGACAAAACTACAAAAAACCTGTTTGGGAGAAAATCAAGGGAAACAGGCAGCAGAAAATGCTACCTAGGCAAAATAATCAGACCTTACGACTGAGAAAGTTCGCCAGCAGCTGATGCCCCTGCTCGGTCAGAATGCTTTCCGGATGAAACTGAACCCCTTCAATGGGCAGTGATTTGTGCGCAATTCCCATGATTTCATCCCGTTGGCCGTCACGTTCAGTCCAGGCCGTAATTTCAAAACAATCCGGCAGAGTCTCGGCTTTCACCACCAGGGAATGATAACGGGTGACGGTCAATGGGTTGTTAAGACCAACAAACACGCTGCGGTTGGTATGAACCACCGGGGACGTTTTACCGTGCATCACCTGACGGGCACGGACCACATCGCCGCCAAACACCTGCGCAATCGACTGGTGCCCCAGGCAAACCCCGAGAATCGGCAGTTGACCAGCGAAGTGGTGAATCGCCGCCAGCGAGATCCCGGCTTCATTCGGGGTACAGGGGCCCGGCGAGATCACCAGGTGCGTCGGAGCCAGTGCTTCAATCCCGGCGATGTCGATTTCATCATTGCGCACCACTTTCACTTCCGCCCCCAGCTCACAGAAGTACTGGTAAAGGTTGTAGGTAAAAGAATCGTAATTGTCGATCATCAACAGCATGGGTACATCAGCTCCCTGAAAAATTCAGGCGCCTATTGTGCAGCAGAGAGGGAGAAAGGCAAGGTTTGGCCAAAAAAAACCGGCCAGTGGCCGGTTCTTCTTAATTCTGGTACTGATTAACTCTGGTACTTATCAGCGTGGTACTGACAATCATGGTGCTGATTCACAATACCGGCTGACACACTACCACTTACCAGCTTACGCCGCACGCCTCTTACGGGCGAGCGACAAAGCCTACGGCTTCGAAAGCTTTTTTCAGCGTCACCGCCGCTCGGGCAGAGGCTTTTTCAGCACCGGCTTTCATCACAGCATCCAGGTATGCGCGATCTTCACGAATACGCTGGTACTCAGCCTGAATTGGCTCCAGCATCGCCACAACAGCTTCACCCACATCCTTCTTGAACGGACCGTACATTTCCACGCCCTGGTATTTTGCTTCAATCTCAGCAAAACTCATCCCAGTCGCGGCCGAGTACAGGCCCATCAGGTTAGAAATACCGGCCTTGTTCTCGATGTCATGCGCAATACGCGGCGGTGTTTCCGTGTCGGTCTGGGCCTTATTGATCTTCTTCAGGATCGATTTCGGGTCTTCCAGCAGGGTGATCACGTTCTTACGGTTATCATCCGATTTCGACATTTTCTTGGTCGCGTCCTGCAGACTCATCACGCGGGCATTAACCGTTGGGATGTAAGGCTCAGGCACGGTGAAAATCGGGTTATCCGGCGTATAGATGTTGTTGAAGCGCACCGCGATATCACGCGCCAACTCCAAGTGCTGTTTCTGGTCACTGCCCACCGGCACTTGGTTGGCACCGTACAGCAGGATATCGGCCGCCATCAGCACCGGGTAGTCAAACAGACCCACATTGACATCATTCGCGTGGCGCTGCGACTTGTCTTTGAACTGGGTCATGCGGCTCAGCTCACCCATCTGGGTGTAGCAGTTCAGCAACCAGCCAAGTTGTGCGTGCTCAGGTACATGGGACTGCACAAACAGCGTACTTTTCTTCGGATCAACACCGACCGCCAGACACACTGCCAGCGCATCCAGGGTCGCTTCACGCAGCTCGTTCGGATCCTGACGGACAGTAATCGCGTGCAGGTCAACCACACAGTACTGGCAATCATAATCATCCTGCATCTGTTCCCACTGACGCAGCGCACCCAGATAGTTACCGATACTCAATTCGCCTGAAGGCTGGACGCCACTCAATACAATGGGTTTGGTCATGATGAGATTATCCTATGTCACTCAAGTAAGCAGCGGCCAGAGGCCGCTGTTAAAATCAAAACGGGGATCAGTCAGGGCAGCTGACTGTACTAGCTGCCTAGTGTAACCACTTCTGCCAGCTGGCTAAAGTGATCCAGCACAATATCGGGATCACTGGCACTGATTGGCTGGCCGTAGTTGTAACCATATGTCAGACCGACAACATAACATGTGGCTGCTTTAGCTGCCAGAATGTCATTGCGCGAGTCACCGACCATCAGCATATCGCGGGCTGCCAGCTGATGTTTTTCCATCAACCAGTGCAGGGCAAACGGATCCGGTTTTTTCTTCGGGAAGGTATCGCCGCCAATGACGTCCACAAAGAAGCCGGCAATACCGTGCTCTTCCAGCAGATGAGGCACGAACTGCGCCGGTTTATTGGTGACGATGGCCATCGGGACACCGGCAGCATGAAACGCAGCCAGGGTCTCTTTAACGCCCGGGTACAGGGCACTTTTCTGATGACCGCCCTCTTCGTAGAAGCGATCAAACAGCTGACGTGCGTCCCGGTGCAGGGCCGGATCCAACTCGGGGTCGATGTCCAGAGACTGGCTCAGGCAACGGCCAATCAGAATATCGGCACCGTTGCCAATCCAGGTCGTAACCTGCTCGGCGGTCACTGAAGGACGTCCCAGCGCCTGCATGGTTTTTTCCGCCGCATCAGCCAGATCCGGAACGCTGTCAAGCAACGTACCGTCCAGATCAAATGCGATGAACTTAATGTCGTTGAACTGCGTCATTAACGAGCCACCTTCGCCAGCTCGGCGCGCATTTCATCAATCACAGCTTTGTAATCGGGCTGGCCGAAAATCGCCGAGCCTGCCACAAACATGTCGGCACCCGCTTCGGCAATTTCACGGATGTTTTCGACCTTGACGCCGCCATCAATTTCCAGGCGAATAGTACGGCCAGTCGCATCGATGCGTTTACGCACCTCACGCAGCTTGTCCAGCGTGGCCGGGATGAAAGACTGGCCGCCAAAGCCCGGGTTGACCGACATCAGCAGAATCATGTCCACTTTATCCATGATGTAGTCCAAGTAGTGCAGCGGAGTCGCCGGGTTAAACACCACACCGGCCTGACAGCCGTGCTCTTTGATCAGCTGCAGGGTGCGATCCAGGTGCTCTGTCGCTTCGGCGTGCACGGTGATCATGGTCGCACCGGCTTTGGCAAAGTCCGGAATGATGCGGTCAACCGGTTTCACCATCAGGTGAACATCAATCGGGGCCGTAATACCGTAATCACGCAGTGCTTTACAGATCGGCGCACCGAACGTCAGGTTAGGCACGTAGTGGTTATCCATCACATCAAAGTGCACAACATCCGCACCCGCTGCCAGCACCTTCTCAACATCTTCCCCCAGACGGGCAAAGTCAGCAGACAAGATAGATGGAGCGATCAAAAAATCCTTCATGTTCAGCCTCTATACGGTATTTACGAAAACGATATCGGAAATTGGCGCAATTCTACCCGATCCAGGCAGTGTTGTCTTACCACAATTGCCTTACCGGATTCGCCGAAACAATCTGCACAAGGCACTACACTAAAGAAGAGGTCGCATTCAGGGGAACGTCAGTCAGGAGGCAATAATGCTAAGGACGAGGCCAAAAAAGGACGAAATAAAACTAAGGACGAAGCAATGACAAAAACGAAATCGACCGCACCCACTCAGGTAGCAACCCAGACAGAAACCCAGCCGCCGTCATCCCGTGACCAGCCACCGAGGGCTCATCGCTCGCCGAATTTGTGCAAGAGCATTGCCGGTGCCCTGTTTGGGATACAGTCAGAGCGCAACCGTGAAATCGACTTCAATCAGCCCAACCCCCTGCCGTTTATTGTGGCCGGAGTGGTGGCGATTGCGCTGTTTGTTGCGATTCTGATCGCGATCAGTCAGTGGGTCAGTGCCTGATACCGTGGCGCTATGACGCTGAGTTTGAGGAAGTCGGTATGAGGAACACAAAGCAGGCCCCTCAGGCAAGGGTCAGCTTTCGGTCGTCGGTTTAAACAGGGCCAGCAACTCATCGACCTTGTTGCGGCCACTGCCATTACGGCTAATGGTGCGCTTGACCTTGACCACGGACAGGTCGGCCCCGTGATACAGGCGACGGGTCAGCGTGGTGTCGTGATTGGAAATCAGGACCGGGATCTGACGCTCTGTGGCGGCTCGTTCAGCCACATCGGCCAGGGCCGCCTGATCATCGAGACTAAATCCATTACCGGCATACGAGGTAAAGTTCGCCGTCGTCGACAGCGGTGCATACGGCGGATCACAATAAATCACGCTGCCTTTGCGGGCACGAGAAAAAGTCTGCTGGTAGCCTTCGCAGACAAACATCGCGCGCTTGGCTTTCTCTGCAAACACAAACATTTCCTCTTCCGGAAAGTACGGACGTTTGTAGGAACCAAACGGGACATTGAAACCGCCCTGCTTATTGTAGCGGCACAACCCATTAAAACCGTGGCGGTTCATATACAGAAAATACAGGGAACGCAGGTAAGGATCGCGAGTCGCGTTGAATGTCGCGCGGATCTCCAGATACGCCCCTTTTTTGTTGTACTCCGGCGTAAACAGGGCTTTGCTGTCTTTGACATACTGCTCAGGCTGGGTTTTCAGGATATTGTACAGGTTGATCAGATCGGGATTGATGTCTGCCAGCAGGTACTGCTCGTAGTCAGTATTAAGAAAAACCGAGCCGGCGCCCACAAAAGGTTCAACCAGTTTACGTGCAGGCGGCAGGCGGTGCTTTATCTCCTCAACCAGAGAATATTTTCCCCCAGCCCATTTCAGGAATGCACGATGCTTTTTCATTCAGCTAACCACCAATACCGACTTTGTTTCGAAAGGTGGCGGATTGTACACCATTTCATACGGTTTCTGATACCGCTGGAGGGGAAATATCTCCCAATCGGGGCCGCTTAATTTGCCCGATCCATCTCCTGATGAATTTGCCGGTAAGATTTTACCCACGGCTGCACGCCTTGCACTTTAGCCGGCAACTGCTGTACGGCACGACGGGCCGCTGCCACATTCGGATAATTGCCCGCTACCACGATATACCAGATTTCTCCGCTGCGGCGGGTCTGATACACAGTCGCCAGATTCGCCACCTGATAGTCAGCCAAAAACTGGTTCGCCGCTGTCATGCTGTGCATGGCCGCCAATTGCAAGGCGTAATGGGACGCCGGAACGGCACGCAGTTGATGGCCGCGTTCCTTGATTGTCGGGCTGGCAGGCTGACGGACTGCCGCCTGCTTAGCTTCAGGCTTGGCATCGGAAACATTCTGGTCAGGCGCCGAAGCTTCTGAAGTTGTCGCTGTCGGTACCGATGGTGACGCGACCTGTGTCGACTGACTCGCAACTGCACCTTCCGGCAATGCAGGCTGCAATCTGGCCTGGTTGTCGGCGACGGCTTGCTCGCCGGAACCACCCAGTGACTGCTCATCCAGCATAGCATCCACCACCTCCGCCGGGACGACAACACGTTGCTGCCCGTCACTGCGACCGACGGTCAGCCCTTCAGAGGCGACTTCCGGCGGCAGGTTCTGACTGTCATCCTCGATAACCGGACGCTCTGTCACTGGGGTGTCTGACAACGGCACCATCACAGCATTATCCAGCGGAAGCGCCTGACGCTCCGATTCCGGTGACGAAGCCGGCCAGAATACCCAGGCCGTACCTGCCGCAATCAGAACAATCAGCGCAACCAGCATAACAGTGGGTGATAAACGGCGTGCATCTTGTGTTTCCATGTCACAACTCCCTTCGGCTTCCAGCTTGATAAGTTCGCCCGGTAGCGGCAGGCAACGGGCAGCCTGTTCTCGGTACCAGCGTCGCCCCTGGGCATCCAGCGGCTCATCGGCAACCATGACTTCGACAAACGTCTGTACTTCCGGTTCCGCCAACGGGCTGATTTCCAGCTCCAGCGGCGCACCAGCTTGACCATGGGACACCTGGCTCAGGGATTTATTTAATCGCCCCGGCACACTGAATAACACCACATTGACCTGCCAACCGGGCAACTGCGCTGCCTGCTGAACCAGAGCCCATAACTCGGCAACCAGCACCGGACTCAGCAAATGAGCATCATCCACCACAATCAGGGCATTCAGCGGGCTGTGGCCCAGAATGCGCTCGATACTGTCCTGCAACGGATCCTGATCATTAAATACCGCCCGGGGTGCCAATTGCTGCAGGATAAAATGACGATGCTGACTGTCTGTTTGGTTCGAATGACAAATCAGCAGAGCCTGATGTACGGCATCCGCCCAGTGCTCCAGATAACGCTGTGACAGCCAGGTTTTACCTGCCCCCTCAGGGCCGGTGACTTGAACAAGGTGGGAACTGAATCGGGTAAGAAACTGTAAGCGGGAAAGCAACTGGACCTGGGAGTCCAGGTCCAACGATGAGAGGTGCAGCGCAGCACTCATAGAAAATCGTTACGCAACCTGAATCGCGCGACGAAGCACGTCTTCAGGTACTCCCGCGACGACCTCAGCCTGACCGATACCGGTTGGCAGAATCAGGCGCAACTGTCCCGCCAGCACTTTTTTGTCACGCATCATGTGTTTACGGTACGCGTCAAAATCCATCCCCTGCGGGCCAGAAACCGGCAGGTTCGCTCGCTCCAACAGACGGATAATACGCTCGACATCCTGCTCGCTCATCAGCCCTTGGATCTGGGCCGTACGGGCAGCCTGAACCGTACCGGCAGCCACGGCTTCACCATGGAGCCAGTTACCGTAGCCCATTTCCGCTTCAATCGCATGGCCAAAAGTATGGCCCAGATTCAGCAGGGCACGCACACCGGATTCTTTCTCATCGGCAGCCACGACATCAGCTTTGATCTGACAGCAACGGGCAATGGCATAGCCCAGCGCTTCCGTATCCAGTGCCTGCAGGCGCTCCACGTTCTCTTCCAGCCAAGTAAAAAATTCAGCATCCGCGATGATGCCGTATTTGATCACTTCCGCCATCCCCGCAGCAAATTCCCGCTCCGGCAGAGTACGCAGGCAGTGAGTGTCAATCACTACGGCTTTCGGCTGATAAAACGCCCCGATCATGTTTTTGCCCAGCGGGTGGTTCACCGCGGTTTTACCGCCCACCGAAGAATCAACCTGGGAAAGCAGCGTTGTTGGCACCTGAATGAAATCGACCCCGCGGTGATAGCAGGATGCGGCAAAGCCCACCACGTCACCAATCACACCGCCACCCAGCGCCACGATGATCACATCGCGCCCGTAGTTGCCTTCCAGCAGGAAAGTCATGATTTGGTTCAGGGTATCAAGGGTCTTGTACTGCTCACCGTCTGCTAAAGACAGCAGGGACACTTCGCAAGGAAGTGAACGGATAGTCCCGATCACCTGCTCGGCATAGAGCGGGGCTACCGTTTCATTGCTGACCACGACAACACGTCGGCCTGCCGGAATGGCAGAGGAAAAGAGCGCCGGGTTATCAAATAACTCGGCGCCGATGGAGATTGGGTAACTTCTGTCACCAAGGTTGACGTTGATCCGTTCCATGGCCAGCTCTCTATATTGAATTAGCGCTCATCTAGCATTTTAATGATTTCGTTCGCGACCACTTTAGCACTCTGATCATCAGTGCGTACTACATAGTCAGCTACTTCTTCATACAATGGATTGCGCTCTTCTGCAAGTGCTTCCAGCACTTCACGTGGTGTATCTGTCTGAAGCAGAGGACGCTTTTTATCGCGCTGAGTACGAGCAAGCTGTTTTTCGATAGTCGTCTCCAGGTACACAACAATACCACGAGCAGACAGACGATTACGGCTCTCCTTACTCTTGACCGAACCACCACCCGTCGCCAGGACAATACCCTGCTTCTGAGACAGATCGTCAATTACGCTCTCTTCACGAGCACGGAAACCATCTTCACCTTCTACATCAAATACCCAGCTGATGTCTGCACCGGTACGTTGCTCGATTTCAGTGTCAGAATCGAAGAATTCCATGTGCAGTTGCTGTGCAAGGTGTCTACCGATAGTACTTTTGCCGGCACCCATTGGGCCGACCAGGAAAATATTTCGTTTTTCAGCCATGTTTAGCAATATTTACGCGCGGTTAATAAAACGACACCGCCCGCAGGCTTATTTCAAAATGAAGCCCGAGGCGCCAACTTCCTCACTTTTAATTCGTGATTAAGACCGAAAATTATCTCAGGACAAAGCCTCTTTTGGCAATAGCTAGAGGGGGATTAATTCCGAGTCGGCACCGCTAAGCCAGGTAGCGGCGCCGTCAACAATGGGGGTAACCTATTGATTAATAATCTTTGGCGTCACAAAAATCAGCAATTCACGCTTGCCCAGCTCTTCCAGCTTATGGCGGAACAAGGCGCCTAATACCGGTAAATCCCCCAGCAATGGCACTTTACGCACCATGTTTGTCAGCGAATGCTGGTAGATTCCCCCCAAAACAACGGTCTCGCCATTTTCAACCAGAACCTGGGTCCCGATACGCTGGGTATCAATCGCAATCGCTTCGCCGGTCCCGGTTTTTACGACATCCCCCTTCTTATCCTGGGTAACGACCAAATCCAGCACCAGCTTGCCGTCCGGAGTAATCTGCGGGGTCACCATCAGACTGAGCACGGCCTTTTTAAAGCCCACCGATACCGCGCCGCTGGATGATGCTTCCAAGTACGGAATTTCGGTTCCCTGCTCGATATAGGCCATTTTTTTATTGGTGGTCATCAGGCGCGGACTGGAAATGATTTCCGCTTTCTGCTCCGCCTGCAGGGCCGATAATTCCAGATCCAGTAACACATCGCCGATTTTGGCGACCTGGAAAGCGATGCTTGACGCCCCCGCTTTGGTGGCTCCCAAATTAACATTGAGGAAATCCCCGACCTGATCCACCCGGTTATCTGCCAGATCAAGCAGCCCTTCCGACACCAAATTGCCTTCAATGGAGCTACCGATCGTATTGTTGCCATTACGACTCAGCATCCCCCAGCGAACCCCCAACTCGTCAATATCACCTTCGTTCACCGTGACCACCCGGGCTTCAATTTGGACCTGCTGCACTGGGATATCGAGCGCCGTCACGATATCGCGGATATTCGCCAGACTTTCAGCAATATCATTAATGATCAGAGAGTTAGTTCGTTCATCAATATGCAGTGAGCCACGCGGTGACAACATGCTCACCCCTTCACCGCTGCCCTGCAGCAGCTCGCCCAGCTCCGATGCCTTGGCGTAGTTAATCTGGATAATCTCCGAGCGCAGTGAAGCCAGTTCCTCTTCTTTACGCTTCGACTCCAGCTGCTTCTGCTCTTCTCGCGCCAGCTCTTCTTTCGGGGCAATCATGACCACACTGCCCTGTTCACGCTTGTCCAGCCCTTTGGATTTCAAAATGATATCCAGCACCTGCTTCCATGGTACGTCGTCCAACCGCAGCGTCAGGTTGCCCTGCACCGAATCCGAGACCACCAGGTTGAAATCGTTGTACTCAGCGATCAGCTGCAGCACGTTTCGCACTGGCACATCCTGGAAGTTGATAGAGATGGGTTTGCTGTTATAAGAAATCGATGACGGCGCGGCCTTGGCTGAGCTTGGTTTTGCCACTTTCTCGACGGTCACCGTCAGCACTTTATCCTTGCTGGTGTAGTCATAGGCATAAGTGCCGTTCATTGAGAGCACCAAACGCACCCCCCGCTCGGTTCGGAAGGTTTCGATGGTTTGTACCCGGGTCGCGAACTCTTTCACGTCGAGGGTATAAATCATGTCCTCCGGAATCTCCGTGTCATGCACATCAACATACAGCTTCTCGCCAGCCCGGCGCATATCGACCACGGAACGGGCGTTTGCCAGATCGACTTTCAGGACCCCGTGCCCGGCCGTACTGCGTGTAAAGTCGATTGCCTGAATTCGGTTTTCTGCGGCAGCAAATGAGACTGAACTTTGCATCAGGGCCCATAACATCAGCCCGCCCCAATGGAGCGTTCTGCTCCATCCCCATTTACTGACTTGCAATGCCTTCCTTGCCATATCCTGCTACTTCTCTTTTTAAACTGCTTTTTCTGCTTGCTGCGCCAGGGTGAGTTTGATTGGCCGCTTCAGCCAGCACCCTTCGCCATCCGGTAATACTTCTTCTACATCGATGCTCTTCGGACTCACCGACAATACCCGGCCATGATTCAGCCCGAGGAAGTGCCCTTCCCGTACTTTGACCAGCTTGCCCTCAGGGGTATATATCAATGCCCACAACTGTTTGGTATCTCCCATCACTCCACGCATACTGAGCTGTTCAATCGGGTAACTTTCCAGCGCGGAGCGGTTGGTCCGCTCATCCGGCTGCCAACAGGCGCCGTCACCTGCAAGCATGTCGCTTTGTTCTGGCCGAGGACGAATAAACGGTGAACGCGGACTGGTCATGACAAATGCTTCTGCGACAAACGTTGGCTGCTCCAGCAAAGGCTCAACGGTTGCCTGTGCCTGTTGATGGGTTTGGTTGATAAACTGCGCGATCGAATCATCATTGGCCTGACACCCCACCAGCAACAGGCACAGGCTGCACACACTCCATTTCAGGTTCATGCGCGCTCCTTGGCCGGTGCTTTGAAGCGATAGGTCGTGGCCGACACTTTCAGCCTCAGCAATTCCTGCTGTTCTTCAATTCTTTTTAAATCAATATCTTTCAGTGACACAATTCGCGACAAGCTGGCAATCTCTTCGGCAAACTTGCCGATGTCTTCATATTCCCCGGTCAGCTCGATGCTGATCGGCAATTCGATATACAATGGATGATCAATCCGGGGAGCCCACTCAATCCGCTGGAAAGACAGCCCGTTACGCACCCCAATGTCATTCACATCAGCCAGTAGGCTGGCCAGTTCCTGCTCTTCCGGTAGCTGACGAATAACCTGCTGATATTGCGCCTGCAGCGCTTCAACCTGCGCCTGCACTTTCGGCAGGGCTGCCACCTGGTTGGCCCGCCGGATTAAATCCTGACGCAAGCTGGTCTCCTGCTGCTTCAACCCTTCCAACTCGTCCTGCATCGGGATGATCCAGTACCAGTAACCCAGCGCCGCGACCACGCACGCCACCAAGAACACCACCACGCCCTGCGCGGGCAATGGCCATTCCAGCATTTCATCCAGTTCCAGATCCTGCCAATCAGCCATCTCGTCCTCCCTCTTCAGTGCGCTGAGGCGGCGACAGCAAAATAAAAGAAGCGTTAAAGTTAGTTTGCTCCTTCTGTTTTTCTGTTTTGGTTACAATCGAGTGCATGGTTATATCCTCAACCCACTCCGAGGTTTCGCCATTGGACAGCAGGGTTGCCAGGCGACCATTGGAATCCCCTGCGCCGCCCAGTTTGACCAGACTGCCGGTCATAGACACCCCATCCAGATACACGCCCTGCGGCACGATACCCGGCATCAGGCTCATCAGCCGGGTGACGTGGTTGCGCCCTTTCTGAATGTCGGTGATCACCGCCAGCCGCTGCACTAGGGCCTCGCGCTGACGATCCATTTCCGGCAGCATGGCCAGCTTGTGTTCAAGAGCCTGAATTTCCTGCTGGATTTGCGCGTTGCGAGCGTGCTGGATAGATTGCTGGCGCTCAATGAAACTCCCCGCGCCCAGGACCACGAATGCCGCCGCTACCGCAGAGGCGGCCAGCAGGCCAACAAAACGCTGACGATGAAGCCGTTTCTTTTCTTCACGCCAAGGCAGTAAATTCAGCTTGGCTATCATGTCGGTTGTCCTCCCCGTATGGCCAGACCAGCCGCAACGGCATATTGTCCCAGACTGCCTTGTTCAATTTCGGCATCCATTTTGGGTCCTCGGTTAAATGAAGCCAGCGGGTGCATCCAGCGCACTTCCAGTCCCAGCATACGTTCTACGATATCGGCCACCACCCAGCTCTGGCCGCCACCACTGAGCCAGACTCCCTGCAGCGTTGCGCGGGGATGGGTGGATTGATACAGCTGCAACTGCCGTTTGAGATTGTCGACCAACTGCTTAGTAAAAACTTCCATTTGCTCCGGCGACAGGGCTTCCAGCGAGGGCTCATCACTGCGAGGGGCAAACTGTTCACAGCCGAATGCCAGTTCGCGGTGGTAGGCAGTGCCGCCAACGGGGTTGACACAAAATGCGGTCCGCCGCTGACCGACATCCACCACTCCCCACTGCCCTTCGACAGCCAGCTGTTCCGCCAGATACTGCTCCAGCCACAACAGGGCATGGGTCTGCAACTCCACCACTTTGGGCTGAAGCCGTACTTTACGCAGGGCATCAACCCGGCTGTCCACGGTTTCCCGCCGGGCGGCAAAGACCTGATACGGCCGGGTCTGACCGGCAACGGCAAAGGTGTCCGTGTTGACCGGGAAAAAGTCCATCCGCAGCTCATCCACCGGAAACGGTGACGCCGCGCTCATGGCCTGCTCAATGGCAAACACCGTCTCTTCATCGCTGAGGTTACTGTCGAGCTGGACCACCTTGCTGATCACGGCACTGTCCGGCAATGCCAAAACCGTGTGACGGGCAGCAAACGGCAGCTGCTTTTTTAATTTACGCATCGCTGACAACAACCCCGGGGCATTCACGCTATGCTGCTCATTGATCACCGATGTCGGCAGCACCTCCTCGGCAAAAGCCGCCAGTTCCAGCGAGGTCTTCTTCTGTCGCAAAACAACAGCCTTAATGCTGTGATGACCAATATCAATCCCAATAGTGAGTGGGTTTCGAAACATACCGTGCTATGCTCCCTGTAAGCGGAAAAGCAAACTAAGTTATTTATTTAAACACCAGGTTATAGCGTTAATTTTTGAGCGTTATCTTTATACTATTGGTGCTAAGTTATTGAACGCTGAAATGTTGGTGTAACGGGAAATCTCAAGTGAAGTTCATAAAGCGATTACTTATACTTGCAATAATTTGCATAATTCTTGGAGTCACTACAATTTTTGGTTTTTACCTCTATGTAAAACCAGAGTTACCGGATGTTGCGACACTGAAAAATGTTGAATTACAAACACCTATGCAAGTTTTCAGTCACGACGGTAAACTCATTTCCCAATTTGGCGAAAAGCGTCGCATCCCTCTTTCTCTTAATGAGATCCCGCAGCAGATGATCAATGCGGTCATCGCGACCGAAGACAGCCGTTACTACGAGCACCCGGGTGTTGACCCGATCGGTATCGCACGGGCCGCCTTCGTGGTCGCGGTTTCCGGCAGTGCCAAGCAAGGGGCTAGTACCATTACTCAGCAGCTTGCCCGTAACTTCTTCCTGTCGAACGAGAAGAAGATCATGCGTAAGGTGAAAGAGATTTTTATCGCCGTACACATTGAGCAACTGCT
Source organism: Photobacterium sp. GSS17 (assembly GCF_028621875.1). Classification (NCBI taxonomy): domain Bacteria; kingdom Pseudomonadati; phylum Pseudomonadota; class Gammaproteobacteria; order Vibrionales; family Vibrionaceae; genus Photobacterium; species Photobacterium sp. GSS17. Next base: position 3,326,575 of record NZ_CP117517.1, read on the forward strand.
GAGCAAAGATGAGATCCTAGAGCTGTACCTCAACAAGATTTACCTCGGCTACCGTGCATACGGTGTCGGTGCTGCCGCACAGGTTTACTTTGGTAAAGAGGTCGGCCAGCTGACCCTGAGTGAAATCGCAACAATCGCCGGCCTGCCGAAAGCGCCGTCGACCATGAACCCGATCTACTCGCTGGACCGAGCAACTCACCGCCGCAATGTGGTACTGAGCCGGATGCTGGCGGAAGGCTACATCAGCCAGTCAGAATACGATCAGGCCCGCAATGAACCGATTAAATCCCGCTACCACGGGGCAGAAATCGAACTGAGTGCTCCGTACTTTGCCGAGCAGGCCCGTGCCTGGATGGTGAACCGCTACGGCGAAGATGCCTACACCTCCGGGATGCGCATTTACACCACCGTTGATCCGAAACTGCAGGCCGCCGCCCAGCAAGCAGCGATCAACAACCTGATGGAATACGATCAGCGCCACGGTTACCGGGGAGCGGAAGCCACACTGTGGAAACAGGGCGAGCAGGCCTGGACCCAGACCCAAATTCTTGATCACCTGGCCAAGCAACCAACTTACGGCGATCTCATGCCGGCGGTCGTGACCCAGGTCGACGCCAAATCGGCGGCGGTCATTGCCAAAGACGGTGCCCAGCATACCCTCGACTGGGACGGTGTGAAGTGGGCGCGTAAATTCATCAGTGACAACCGCCAGGGCAGCGCGCCACGTTCGGCCACGGAAATTCTGGCAGCCGGTCAGCAGATCTGGGTGCAGCCTAAAGACGAGCATTGGGTGCTGAGTCAGGTACCGGAAGCCAACACAGCATTTGTGGCGGTATCGCCTCAGGACGGAGCCGTCAAAGCGATGGTCGGCGGGTTTAACTTCACGCACAGCAAGTTCAACCGTGCCACACAGTCTGTCCGTCAGGTGGGCTCGAGCATCAAACCGTTCATCTATTCTGCCGGTCTGGATAACGGCATGACGCTGGCCACATTGGTCAACGACGCGCCGATTAACCGTTGGGATCAGAGCATGGGCACCGCATGGCGTCCGAAGAACTCGCCACCGACCTACAACGGCCCTACCCGCCTGCGTATTGGTCTGGCTCAGTCGAAAAACGTGATGGCCGTTCGCGTGCTGCAAAGTGTCGGCCTGGATGAAACCATCAGCTACCTGACCCGCTTCGGTTTCAAACGCAAAGATCTGCCTCGCGCGGAGCCGCTGGCGCTGGGTGCTGGCAGCCTGACCCCGCTGGAGATGGCACAAGGTTTCTCGGTGTTTGCCAACGGTGGCTACTACGTGCAGCCGTACTTTATTGAGCGGGTGGAAGATGCCTATGGCAATGTCGTGTACGAAGCAGCACCAAGCCTGGCCTGTAACAAATCCTGCCGCCGCGAGCAGGTCAGCCAGACCGCTTCCGCGCCGGCGCCAACCAGTGCTGTGCTGCAAGGCATTGCGCTGAGTGAAGAGACCCTGAGCAACGACGATGGCTACACCAGCCCGGAAGATCCGACATCGCACTTCGCACCGCAGGTGATCACCGAGCAGAACGCCTTCCTGGTTCGTGAAATGCTGGAAAGCAACATCTGGGGTGGCGGCGACTGGCGCAACGGCAGCGGCTGGAACGGCACCGGCTGGCGTGGGCAGGTGCTGAAACGCCGTGATATCGGCGGTAAAACCGGTACCACTAACGATTCAAAAGATGCATGGTACGCTGGCTTCGGGCCGGGTATTGTGGCTACGGTCTGGGTGGGCTTTGACAAGCACAGCCGTGAGCTGGGTAAAGTAGCCTGGAACAACAACATGAGCAAAGAGCAGACCTCAGGCACCGAAGCAGGGGCGAAAACCGCCCAGCCGGCCTGGATTGCATTCATGCAGAAGGCGCTGGAAGATGTGCCGGAGCAGCGCAAAGAGCTGCCGGACGATATTGTTCAGGTTCGGATTGACCGTGAAAGCGGCAAGCTCAGCAACCGCAATGATGCGTCGTCAATGTTTGAGTACTTCGAAGAAGGCACCGAGCCGAAAGAAATGGTCAGCGATACCGCCTCAGAAGGCATTTTCGAGTCCGACGCCTCTGACGAGCTGTTCTGACCCAGCTCCGATTCGTACTAAGCGAATCCCGCAACGACAAAGAGCGCCGCAAGGCGCTCTTTTTTATTCTCGGCTTCTGATTCTTTCCACCTGTGACCCGCTGCGACCGATAGTTTACCGGCGACCACTTAGCCTGTTGTGAGGTCTGGTTGTCACTACAGATACCGCGCCTACAGACATCACAACTTCGGGCATCACAACTCAAGACACTACGTATATACCATAGCGGACATCACAGCGGGCACCACAGCGGCTCAGGAGAGATTATGGCTGGCGGCAATGTGCTGCTGAATCAGCTCAGCCAGCTTCTCATAACGCTCCTTGAGCGGTGACCCTGGCCGGTACGCCAGTGTGATCAACCGGCTTGGCACCGGATCTTCCGCCCGCAGGTAGCACACTCCATCCCGCTGCCGTTCACTCGGAGTGGCAAGCTTAGGCAACAGGGTAATCCCGCTGCCGGCCGCCACCATATTGCGCAGGGTTTCCAGGCTGGTCGCCTTGAAACTGCCGTCTTCCGCCGCTCCGGCGGCAAAGCAGAAGCCCATCGCCTGATCCCGCAAACAGTGCCCGTCACCCAGCATCAGCAGTGTCGAACCATTCAGCTTGTCCATCGCCAGGCTCTCCTGCCCGGCCCACGGGTGATCTTCCGGGACTGCCAGCACCATCGGTTCGTGATACAACGGCAGTTCGATAAAGGGTTCCGACTCTTTCACCGCCGCCAGCACGATACAGTCAAGCTTGCCTTCTTCCAGCTGCTGCACCAACTGATGAGTCTGTGCTTCGTGCAGGAACAACTCCAGTTCCGGAAACTGCGCCTTGATATGCGGAATAATCAGCGGCAACAGGTACGGTCCGACCGTCGGGATAAACCCGATATGCAGCGGTCCGGTCATGCTTCCGCCCTGCTGGCTGGCCAGCTCGGTCAGCACCTTTATTTCCAGCAAAACCTTTTGTGCCTGCGCCACCAGGCTGAGTCCGGCATCCGTAAACAGTACCTTGCGACTGGTTCGCTCCAGCAGAATAACCCCCAGCTCATCTTCCAGCTTGCGGATTTGACCGCTCAGGGTGGGCTGGCTGACAAAGCAGGCCTCAGCCGCCTTACGAAAATGCTTATGCTCTGAAAGCGCAACCAGATACTCCAGATCGCGGATGTTCATCGCTCACCACCAATCAATAGATAAAAACTATCAAAACCATAGCAGCAAACGATTAGAACTATCAAGCGCAAAAACACATAATCATCACATCAACAGGGAGCAAGCAAATGCATAAGTCTCCGGTTGCAATAACCACTCATTACTGATTGAAACAAAAGGATAAGAATTATGTTCGTAGCAAAAGAAGGTCACGCAGTCCCACAAGTCACGTTCCACACTCGCCAAGGCGACCAGTGGGTAGATGTCACGACTCAGGATCTGTTTGCCAACAAAACCGTGATTGTTTTCAGCCTGCCGGGTGCGTTCACGCCAACGTGTTCATCCAGCCACCTGCCGCGCTACAACGAGCTGGCATCGGTGTTTGCTGAGCACGGTGTTGATGACATTCTGTGTGTCTCTGTGAACGATACGTTTGTGATGAACGCGTGGAAAGCCGATCAGGAAGCAGACAACATCACGTTCATCCCGGACGGTAACGGTGAGTTCTCGAAAGGCATGGGGATGCTGGTTGAGAAAGAAGAGCTGGGCTTTGGGCCGCGTTCATGGCGCTACAGCATGCTGGTGAAGAACGGCGTGATTGAAAAAATGTTCATCGAGAACCAAGAGCCGGGAGACCCGTTCAAAGTCTCTGATGCAGATACTATGCTGAAATACATCGCCCCGAGCGTCCAGCTGCAGGAGTCCATTTCAGTGTTCACCAAGCCAGGTTGTCCGTTCTGTGCCAAAGCTAAGCAGAACCTGATCGATAAAGGCCTGCAGTTTGAAGAAGTGATTCTGGGTAAAGATGCGACTACCGTATCTCTGCGCGCAGTCACCGGCCGCAGCACTGTGCCTCAGGTATTTATCGGTGGTAAACACATCGGCGGCAGCGAAGAGCTGGAAGCGTACCTGGGCTAAATCGCGCCCCCTACAAAGATAACAGGGCCCGCCGCGACGGGCCCGACAGGCAAGATTTGATTGGAGAGATGTTATGAAAACCCTGAATGTTGATGTTGCTGTTATCGGCGGAGGCACTGCCGGACTGGGCGCATACCGTGCGGCGAAAGCACACACCCCGCATGTCGTCATGATTGAAGGCGGCCCTTACGGTACCACCTGTGCCCGCGTCGGCTGTATGCCGTCCAAACTGCTGATTGCCGCAGCGGAAAGCGTTCACCAGATCGAAAAAGCCCCGGCTTTTGGTGTTTACCCGCAAGGTGAAATCCACATCAATGGTCGTGAAGTCATGGACCGCGTGAAGCGTGAACGTGACCGTTTCGTTGGCTTCGTTCTGGAAGGGGTGGATGAAATCCCGGCAGAAGACAAAATTGCCGGTTATGCCAAATTTATCGATAACAATACCCTACAGGTCGATGACCACACCCTGATTCATGCCGAGCGTATTGTGATTGCCACCGGCTCCCGTCCTGCCTACCCGGCAGTCTGGAATGAGCTGGGCGATCGCCTGATCATCAACGATGATGTGTTCGAGTGGGATGACCTGCCACAGTCAGTGGCCGTGTTCGGGCCTGGCGTCATTGGTCTGGAACTGGGCCAGGCACTGAAACGCCTGGGCGTGGAAGTCGTGATGTTTGGCCTGGGTGGCCAGGTCGGCCCACTGACTGATCCGGCAATCATGGCTTACGCCGATAAAGCCTTTAATGAAGAGTTTTATCTGGACGCTGACGTTAAAGTCGAAAGCATGAAGCGCATCGGCGACAGCGTGGAAATCCAGTACCTGAATAAAGAAGGCATCCTGGACACCATCACCGTGGACTATGTGCTGGCAGCGACCGGCCGCCGTCCAAACGTTGACAAACTGGCTATTGAGAACACGGATCTGGAGCTGGATCAGCGCGGCGTCCCGATGGCGGATTACTACACCCTACAAACATCTGTGGCTTCGATTTTCATCGCAGGCGATGCCAGCAACCAGCTCCCCCTGCTGCATGAAGCAGCAGATCAAGGCCGTATTGCCGGTGACAACGCTGGTCGCTTTCCGGATATCCGCGCCGGTCTGCGTCGCTCGAAAATCTCTGCCGTGTTCTCCGACCCGCAAATTGCAATGGTTGGCGAAACATACCGCGAAATCAGCAACCGCCTGGGTAACTGCGGCTGTTTCGAAACCGGTGAAGTTTCATTTGAAAATCAGGGCCGCTCCCGCGTCATGCTGCGCAACAAAGGGATGCTACATGTGTACGGCGAACACGGTACCGGCCGCTTCCTGGGCGCTGAAATGATGGGTCCTAACGCAGAGCACCTGGCACACCTGCTGGCCTGGGCGCACCAGAACAAGATGACCATTGCCCAGATGCTGGACATGCCGTTCTACCATCCGGTTATCGAGGAAGGAGTTCGTACCGCCCTGCGTGACCTGAATGCCAAGCTGCACCTGGGACCTGAAATGATTAAGCACTGTCTGGACTGCGGTCCGGGCTGTTAATCCCCCTCTCTCCTGCAATATTCTTGCACTACCGACACGCCCTCCTGACGGAGGGCTTTTTTCGTTCCGGGTTCTGCCTCAATCCCCCAGCCATCCCGACATCGCTTTCCCAGCACGTTGCCAAGTGCTAGGATTTTGCTTTCCGATTACCACTGTAAGGACTCAGCATGGCCTGCCAACCGTGCCGCTCATCCGTGTTTTTCCAGAAACTGGGCCGCTGTCGCCGGTGCATGGTGCAGTTGTCAGTGCTGGCGCCGCTCAGCTGGCTGGCCTGGTGGCTGCTGTACCGCGAGACCCCGCATACCCTGAATGCCATTACTCTGCTGGTCGCAGCCAGCGGTTTCAGCCTGTTGCTGCTGGCACACGGAGTTCGGGCCCGCCAACTACACCGTGCGGCATCCCGGCACGCTGCCTCTCCACGTACACCCCCAACGCCACGACCAGACAACGATCATCCCTGAATCCTGACCAGCAAGTGCAATTCCGGGCGCAGCTGTGACTGTTGATAGATGAGTGTGAGCGATGAGAGAATATAGGCCAAAGGGCGAGAAATACGCGGCTCCCGGGCTGGCGTTAAACCCGCCGATCACTCATACCCACAAACCACACCAAAAAAACACCCGGCACAAAGGCCGGGTGTGGTTTATTTACAGTACCAATCAAAGTGCTATTCACGCCACGTTGACGGTCGGAATCATCTGCTCCTGATCCAGTCGGACTTCCAGTGCCACTTCATCACAGGCATGCTGGCGCGGACAACGGTCGCAGTCTTTCATCACTTTTTCCGGCAGCAGTGTTTTGGACGTTGGAACAAAGCCCTGCTTCATGAAAAACTCCGGCACCCGAGTCAGAACAAACACCTTTTTAATCGCCATCTGGCCGGCTTTTTCAATCAAGTGCTCGACTATCGCCTTGCCCTGCCCCTGATGTTGCCATCCGGCCTCCACTCCCAGCGAGCGGATTTCTGCCAACCCGGAGTCATAGACATACAGCGAAGCACAACCGGTGACGGTGCCATGATGCTCTGCCACCGCGAAGGAGCCGATATCCCGCACCAGTTCGTTACGCATCCGGGGCAGGTTTTCCCCCAGTCCGGCCCAGTACGCCACCATACCTTCAATGGCATCCAGATCCGTCAGACGAGCGCCCCGCACTTTAACGCCCGGCGTGTAACGTTTTTCCAACCGCTTCTCGGCCTGACCGATAGCGTAATCCACCTGGTTCGGGGCCACCCCGCCTAGCGCACAACGCTTCTCAAGGCAGGATTCAATGGTCAGGATCGGGTAGACATCCGCATCAATCACAGCCGAAAATGCCTTCATTTCTTCCAGCGACAGCTCTTCCAGTGCACATCCCTTCGCGATCGCCGCGACAACCGCGACCCCGACGATATGGTGCGCTTCACGGAACGGGATGCCTTTGGCAACCAAATAGTCCGCCAGCTCGGTAGCATTCGAGTAACCCTGCATCGCCGCTTCCAGCGTCCGCTCCTGATTCACTTTGATGCCATCAAAGCACAGCGCGGCCATCTCCATGCACTCATACCAGGTGTCCAGCGCGTCAAACAGCCCTTCTTTGTCTTCCTGCATGTCTTTGTTGTAGGCCAGCGGCAGGGCTTTGACTGTCATCATCATCCCGGCCATCGAACCATACACCCGGCCGCACTTGCCCCGGATCAGCTCCAGGGCATCCGGATTTTTCTTCTGTGGCATCAGCGACGACCCGGAAGTCACCGTATCCGCCAGTTCAATGAAATTGGACTCGCCCGAATTGTAGAAAATCAGATCTTCTGCCATCCGCGACAGGTGCAGCATCGAAATTGACGCCGTCGAAAGCAGCTCCATCACGTGATCCCGGTCAGACACCGAATCCAGACTGTTGCGGGTCGCCCGATGGAAACCCAAGCTGTGCGCCAGCTGTTCCCGATCAATCGGGTACGCGGTACCGGCCAGCGCCCCGGAGCCAAGCGGACAAGTATCCAGTCGCTCCAATGCGTCAGTCAGACGGGAGTAATCCCGCTCGAACATTTCCACGTACGCCAGGCTCCAGTGCGCAAACGTCACCGGTTGCGCCCGCTGCAGGTGGGTATAACCCGGCAGCACCGTGTTCTGGTGCTGGCGCGCCACCGTGACCAACTGATTTTGCAGCTGGTCGAGCATCAGCAGCAGTTGCTGACCTTGCTGACGGCACCAAAGCTTCAGGTCTGTCGCCACCTGATCATTACGGGAACGGCCGGTATGCAGTTTCTTGCCCAAGTCGCCCACTTTGTTGATCAGCTGCTGCTCAACCCAGCTATGAATGTCTTCGGCATCCGACTGCAGAATCTGCGCCGGATCTTCCATCACCGCCAGCTTCAGCTCGTTGAGCGCCAACTCCAGTCGCTGTTGCTCTTCTTCGGTCAGTACATCCACCTGGCGCAGCGCCTTTGACCAGGCAATGGAACCCACGATGTCCTGCTCCGCCAGGCGGTAGTCAAAACGCAATGAGTCGTTGAATTGCTTAAATCTTGTGTCAGCTGCCTGGCTGAACCGTCCGCCCCAGAGTGCCATGGTACTTCTCCTTTGCTGCTTGCTCGACTTGCTCGTTTGTTATTGTGTCAGGTTGCGATTACTGTTTTTTCTGTGCATTGAGCGCACGGATACGGCTGGCCAGCGAGTACAGACGGATGAAGCCACCAGCATGGCTGTGGTCATACACTTCGTCTTCCCCGAAGGTCGCAAACTCTTCCGAGTACAGACTGTTCACCGAACGCTTCTGCACAACGGTAGCTTGACCTTTATACAGCTTCACGACAACCTCACCGCTCACATCCTGCGCCAGTTCTTCTGCCGCAGACAACAAAGATTTACACAGCGGGGTAAACCAACGGCCGTCGTAGATCAGGTGAGAGGCTTTCAGGCCCAGCGTTTCACGGAACTCAAACGCATCTTTATCCAGTACCAGCTGCTCTACCGCACGCAGGGCTTCCATCATAATGGTGCCTCCCGGGGTTTCGTAACAGCCGCGAGACTTGATGCCGACCAGACGGTTCTCAACGATGTCGATACGACCCACGCCGTGCTCCGCGCCTTTCTGGTTCAGCGCTACCAGTGCCTGATATGGGCTCATCGCCTGACCGTCCACCGCGACTACTTCGCCTTTTTCAACCGTCAGGGATACCAGCTCCGGCTGATCCGGGGCTTGCTCAGGATCTTTGGTCCACACCCAACACAGCTCATTTGGCTGATTCCAGGTATCTTCCAGTACGCCACCTTCGGTTGAGATATGCCAGGCGTTCGCATCACGGGAGTAGATTTTTTCCAGGGTCGCCGTGGTCGGAATGTTACGCTCGGCCAGGTACGCCAGCAGCGCTTCACGACTACGCAGATCCCACTCACGCCAAGGCGCAATCACAGTCAACTGCGGCGCCAGTGCGGCATAGGCACTTTCAAAACGCACCTGATCGTTACCTTTACCGGTACAGCCGTGGCACAAAGCGTCAGCCCCCACTTCCAGTGCACACTCAACCTGCGCTTTGGCAATGATCGGACGCGCCATGGAGGTACCCAGCAGGTATTTACCTTCATACACCGCGCCAGTTTTCAGGCTTGGGAAAATGTAGTCTTTCACCATCTCTTCTTTAAGATCAGCGATGTAGCAGGCAGATGCCCCAGATGCCAGCGCTTTCTCTTCGATGCCAACCAGCTCTTCTTCGCCCTGACCCACATCGGCCACGAACGCAATCACTTCACAGTCATAGTTTTCTTTCAGCCAAGGAATGATGGCCGATGTATCCAGACCGCCGGAATAGGCTAAAACAACTTTATTTACCTTGCTCATAATACTTCTCCTGCTTGCCCGCTCGGCGGTCATCCCGCTCAGGCGTATGGCTCTAAAATGGGTATTGAAAAAATCCGTGTCTAAAGAAAGGTCAGGCTATGCCGCCTGAGGCGTAAATTTGGTGCCGATACTCTGGCCGTCAAACAGGGCCGCCAGCTTATCCGGGTAACGCCAGGTCGCGATTTCAATCGGCCGACCGAGCGCATTGGCCGCCTCAAACGCGGCCCGGACTTTGACAATCATGCCGTCGGTGATCACCGCCTGGGCAATCAGGGCTTCCGCTTCCTTCTCAGTCAACTTGCTGATTAAGCGACCCTTGCCGTCCAGTACCCCGCTGACGTCAGACAGCAGCACCAGCTCAGCATCAAGTGCTGCAGCCACCGCCACCGCGGCCTGATCCGCGTTGACATTCATCAGCAGTCCCTGGCTGTCGAGCCCGATCGAACTGATGATAGGTACGTAACCGGCCGCCAGCATGGTGTGAATCAGCTGGCTGTTGCCCGGTGCCGCCTTACCGACAGCCCCCAACTCAGGATCCAGCTCAGTCACCTGACACAGGCCGCCGTCAGCCAGGCTCAGGCCCACTGCCGCGACACCGCATTTCAGCGCCTGTCCCTGCAGCAGCTTGTTTGCCGTTCCGGCCAGCGCGCCGGCGATATATGGAATATGCTCAACCGGTGTGACCCGCAGCCCTTCCTTCTTCACGGTTGGTAACTGCAGCTTGGTCATCAGGTCATCAACCAGTGACCCGCCACCGTGTACCAGCACCAGCGGGCGCTGTGCCTTTACCTGATACTGGCTGATAGCCCCAAACAACTTTTCCAGGGTCTCAGCACAAGACAGCACTGCCCCGCCGAGTTTGATCACCAAAGGAACCTGATTCATGCCAACTCTCCTAAACCAATGCCGTCAATTGCGGAAAACCATTACGAATATTTATGCACTGCATCGCTTGCGACGATGCACCTTTCAGCAAATTATCGATTGCTGATGTTAAAATGATGTGTTCTTGCTGTATCTTCCAGCCAATATCGCAGAAGCAGGTATTCACAACATTCTGCAGTTTGGCCGCCTGCTCACCGAGCAAACGCACTGCATGCGGGTCTGCCGATGTCGGGTAAGCGTTCTGCATCGCGTCGGCTACGTGCGCCGCTGTCACCCCTGGTGCCAGCTTGGCCGTAATAGTGGCCAGGATCCCGCGCTTAAAGTTGCCCAGATGCGGCGTGAAGATCACGTCCTGTCCCAGGTGACTGGCAATTTCCGGCTGGTGCCGGTGGGAGAAAATCCCGTAGGCCTGCAGGCTGACTTCGCAAAAGCTGTTAGTCATGCTGGCTTTGCGTCCAGCCCCGGACACACCGCTAACCGCATTGATCACCGGCAGCATGGAGCCGTCCAGCAGACCTTGTTCAATCAATGGCTTTAACGCCAGTTGCGACGCTGTCGGATAACAACCCGGTACCGCAATCAGCTGAGCCTGCGCAATAGCGGCGCCATTCCATTCGGCCAAGCCGTACACCGCATGATCCAGCCACTGCGGGTGTTGATGACTGAAACCGTAATACTGAGGATAAAAATCATCACCCTGCACCCGGAATGCACCCGACAGATCAAACACCTGACAACCGGCGGCCAGGAAAACCGGCGCCAAGTCGTGGCTGACTTCATGGGCTGTTGCCAGCAGGACAATGTCCGCCTGAGTCGCAATTTCTGCCGGATCCGTCAGAGGCTGCAGTGGCATATCAACAATGCCTTTCAACTGGCCATGCAGTTCACTGATTGGTTTGTGGGCATCTACGCTGTTCGCCGAGACATACAAACCCGCGAGTGCCAGATGAGGATGCACGTGCACCATTTTTGCCAGTTCTGCGCCGGTATAGCCGCTGGCACCAATAATCAGGGTGTTCAACATAGTTAATCCGTTTGTGATGATGTATATCGGGTCGATGTGCAGACGGGCTGCCACCTAGATAGAGGGGTGCACGGTATGGCACCAAGCGATGAGACTTAGCGTCGTCGGAGGGAATTCAGATTGTGAAGGCTCGCTTGGCTCATGTTAACAACTTCCTACTTAACTGGGCTGAAAGTGGCTGCTTCAGTACGTTGTCCGTGAAAAAATACAAATGGAATTTGTATTCATTTATTTTGCATTTGTATGTTTACCTATAATTCCCTACTCTGTCAACCGCTGAAAGAAAAAAAGTCTGTTTTCGAGGGGATATTCAGGCAGGAGCGCAAAGCCACCAGCTTTTCGCTTCAGCAGATCGCTCTGTCGTAATGACAAGGTGGACAGATAAACCACAGATCGTATAAGCAGCACGCGTTCTTTGTGCTCAATTACGGCATTTTTTTGGAAATTTGTTACAAAACAGGTCGCATAGCATGACAAATATCAAAGCAGTGTTGCTTTATTACCGGTAAATACAATCCGTGTTGACCTTAAAGTGGGATCACAGCTAGATTGTCCTCATACAGGATGAATTGGATGTAATTAATTTACGAGATGGATGCGATATGAACGAAAAGTACAGCGCGCTGCGTAGCAATGTCAGTATGCTTGGCCACATGCTGGGCACCACCATTAAAGATGCGCACGGTGAAGAGTTGCTCGACAAAGTCGAGGCCATTCGAAAACTGTCTAAATCTGCCCGCGCAGGAAATCAGGATGATCGCGCCAAGCTGATCGAAGAGCTGCAAAACCTGCCTGACGATGAGCTGCTCCCGGTTGCCCGCGCCTTCAGCCAGTTCCTGAACCTGACCAATATTGCCGAGCAGTACCACACGGTCTCCCGTCACTGCGAGGAATATGTCAGCACACCGGACGCCCTGGAAGGCCTGTTTGCCAAACTCAGCAACCAGGACATTTCTCAGTTTGACACCATTCAGGCGGTACGAGATCTCAACATCGATCTGGTACTGACCGCACACCCGACTGAAATTGCCCGACGCACCATGATTCACAAACTGGTGCAAATCAACAACTGCCTGTCCAAGCTGGAACTGAGCGAGCTCTCGCCTCGTGAGCGCCAGCGGGTTGAGCGTCGCCTGGAGCAGCTGATTGCTCAGGCCTGGCACTCAGATGTCATCCGCCAACAGCGTCCGACTCCGCTTGATGAGGCCAAATGGGGCTTTGCCGTGGTCGAAAACTCCCTGTGGCAGGCCGTACCCGAGTTTCTGCGCCAATTCGACGAAAAGCTGACCGAGCAATTTGGCGAAGGGCTACCGATTGATGCCGCCCCGGTGACTTTTTCCTCCTGGATGGGGGGAGACCGCGACGGTAACCCATTTGTGACCTCCGACGTGACCCGTGAAGTCCTGCTGCTGTCGCGCTGGAAAGCCGCCGATCTGTATCTGCAGGATATCCAGGAGCTGGTCAGCGAGCTGTCGATGGTCAAATGCAATGACGCGGTCCGCGCCCTGGCCGGTGAGGAGCACGAACCGTACCGTGCCATCCTCAAAGATCTGCGCACCCGCCTGACCAACACCCGTGACGTACTCGATGCCCGGATTAAAGGGCAGGATGTACCGAGCACCGGTATCATCGACCATGTCGATCAACTGTGGATCCCGCTGCACGCCTGTTACCAGTCGCTGCACGAATGTGGCATGGGCATTATTGCCGACGGCCTGCTGCTGGATGTGCTGCGCCGCATTAAATGTTTCGGTGTCCACCTGGTACGGCTTGATATCCGTCAAGAAAGTACCCGTCACAGCAACGTGATTTCCGAGCTGACCCGCTATCTGGGTCTGGGTGATTACGATCAGTGGAACGAGCAGGATAAGATCGCCTTCCTGGTGCGCGAGCTGTCGTCCAAGCGCCCGCTCCTGCCACGCGACTGGGAGCCGTCCGCTGAAGTTCGCGAAGTCATCGAGACCTGCAAAGCGATTGCCGAACAACCGCGCGAAGCGCTGGGGGCCTATGTAATTTCCATGGCCCGTACCGCCTCTGATGTCCTGGCCGTGCACCTGCTGCTGCAGGAAGCCGGTTGCCGCTTCCGGATGGATGTCTGCCCGCTGTTCGAAACCCTCGACGACCTTAACAACGCCGAAGCCGTGATCAAGCAACTGATGCACATCGACTGGTATCGCGGCTTTATCCAGAATCACCAGATGGTGATGATTGGCTATTCAGACTCGGCAAAAGACGCCGGGGTAATGGCCGCAGGCTGGGCGCAGTACCGCGCAATGGAAGCACTGGTGGCCGTGTGTGATGAAGCCGGTGTCGACCTGACCCTGTTCCACGGTCGCGGCGGCTCTCTCGGCCGGGGCGGCGCACCGGCACATGCCGCCCTGCTGTCCCAGCCGCCGCGCAGCCTGAAAGGTGGCCTGCGAGTAACGGAGCAGGGAGAAATGATTCGCTTTAAACTCGGCCTGCCGGAAGTGGCGATCAACAGCCTGAGCCTGTACGCCAGTGCAATCCTGGAAGCCAACCTGCTGCCGCCACCGGAGCCGAAACAGAACTGGCGCCAGGTGATGGATATGCTGTCGGACGTCTCCTGCGAGGCATACCGTGCCGTGGTGCGCGGTACACCGGATTTTGTGCCTTACTTCCGCGCCGCCACTCCGGAACTGGAGCTGGGTAAACTGCCACTGGGTTCCCGTCCGGCGAAACGTAACCCGCAAGGCGGCGTCGAGAGCCTGCGCGCCATCCCATGGATTTTCGCCTGGAGCCAGAACCGCCTGCTGCTGCCAGCCTGGCTGGGTGCCGGTGAAGCCATCCAGCACGCCATTGACCAAGGCCACGCACCTCAGCTGGAGGAAATGTGCCGCGAATGGCCGTTCTTCTCCACCCGTCTTGGTATGCTGGAAATGGTGTTCACCAAAACCAATATCGGCATTGCGGAATACTACGACCAGCGTCTGACCGACAAGTCACTGTGGCCATTGGGTCAGAAACTGCGCGGGCAACTGCAAAGCGATATTAAAGCGGTGCTGAATGTGGAAAACAGCGCCCACCTGATGGAGCAGAACCCGTGGGGGGCCGAGTCTATCCGCCTGCGTAACATCTACGTGGAACCGCTGAACATGTTGCAGGCTGAGCTGCTGTACCGGACCCGTCAGCAGGACGGCGGTTCACCAATGCTGGAAGAAGCCTTGATGATTACCATCGCCGGCATCGCAACCGGGATGCGTAACACCGGTTAATGCCCCTGAAGATCCAAAAAAGGCCACAGTCATGTGGCCTTTTCTTTTTGCTATTCCCGTCAATCTGCCCAGTGACTCATCTTTGAGACAAGTCCTGTGATCGCTCATCAGCTAATGTTTATGCAGTGAACACAGGTGAAGCAAAACCGTGTGCAGTGCATTTTTACTCTTAACCTTGTCAATATGTAGACAATCGTCACAAGACTCACAATTGGTTGCATCTTTATTTTGCGATATCACGCTCCGATGTCGAAATGTCGTCAATTGATGTGTATGCTACGTGATCCCGATCAGGCACTGCAACAACACGATTATAAATACGCCATAGAGCGAAGGGTAAAAGGTCTGATTGGTTTTATCTTTTTGTTGTATTTTAACGGATAGAAGAGATGTCACTACCACACGTTATTTTGACCGTGCTGAGCAACCGCGACGCAACGGGCTACGATATTACTAAAGAGTTTTCCAACAGTATCGGCTATTTCTGGAAAGCCAGCCACCAGCAGGTTTACCGTGAGCTGAACAAGATGGCCGGTAACGATCAGGTCACTTGCAAGCTTGAACCTCAGGAAGGCAAACCGGACCGTAAGGTGTACTCGATCACGGATCTGGGTCGCCAGGCGCTGTTCGAGTGGTTCCAGGAGCCGGCACGTAACCCAACCATTCGCGATGAGTTTTCTGCGAAACTGGTGGTATGCAGTGTGCACAACTCTGAGCCGATGCAGCGTCAGCTGGAAGGCCTGATTGAAGAATCACACACGCTGCTGAACCACTATGCCGAGCTGGAAAAAGTCCATTTCGCCGATTACAAAAACATGGATCGCCAGTCCCGTCTTGACCGACTGACACTGCGCCGTGCTATCCATAATCGTCAGGCATGGATCGACTGGGCAGAAGAGGTACTGGTCGAGCTGAAAGACATGGATGCCCCTAACAGCCCGGTAGCCCTGTAAGCTCATACGATATCGCGCGAACGCCGCCCGACGGCAGCCCGCCACAAACACAAGCCGCTGCACATGCAGCGGCTTTTTTATGCTTATCTGGCTGGTTCCCCGCCCCGGACAACGCCACTGGCGAACGGTCAGCCATGTGGTGTCACATCAGGCCGTTTCCGCCCGCACACCCAAAGTATGGCAAATGGCGTAGGTCAGCTCTGCACGGTTCAGGGTGTAGAAGTGGAAATCTTTTACCCCTTCGCGGCTCAGGACACGCACCATGTCAATTGCATTGCTCGCCCCAACCATCTGGCGGCTGAGCAGATCATCATCCAGCCCTTCGTACTGCTTCTCCAGCCAGCCCGGAATTTTTACATTATTGGTGCTGGCAAAGCGCTTGGCCTGCTTCATGTTCGACACCGGCAGAATGCCTGGGACAATCTCTACATCAATCCCGGCCGCCACACAGCGGTCGCGAAAACGCAGGTAGCTTTCCACATCGAAGAAGAACTGAGTGATCGCCCGGCTTGCTCCGGCATCCACTTTACGCTTGAGGTTAATCAGATCGGCCTGTGCGCTTTTGGCTTCCGGGTGTACTTCCGGGTAAGCCGCCACTGAGATATCGAAATCCGCTTCCGCGCGCAGCAGTTCCACCAGATCCACCGCATACATATCCGGCTTGATGCCTTTCTCTGGCAGGTCACCCCGCAGAGCGACAATATGGCGAATACCGTTGTTCCAGTAATCGCGGGCGATGGTCCGCAGTTCATCGCGGCTGGCATCGATGCAGGTCAGGTGCGGCGCTGCAATCAGGCCGGTCTGATCTTTAATGTCTTTGATGATGGAGTGTGTCCGATCCCGCTCGCCGGAGTTAGCCCCGTAGGTCACTGACACAAACTTCGGTTTCAGGGTTTTCAGGCGATGAATGGATTGCCACAGGGTTTGCTCCATTTGCTCGCTGCTCGGCGGGAAAAACTCAAAAGACACATTGATGTTGCCATTCAGGTCAGCAATATTCTGGTTTAGTGCATCCAAGTGGCCTGCGTAAGAATATCCCATAATCCAATCCTTCCTCTTTCGGCCCCTTGGCCTTTCCCTTAACCGTAACGTCCTGAAATATCCATTTAGACGTCTATATGTCTACAGAATGTCTTGTAACCAATTTAATGTCAACACGATGATCATGAATATTTCTCAACTGATAATTGCAGGATCTTCAAGCAGGCCAAAAACGCAAAAAGCCCGCACTTGCGGGCTTTTCCGGTTATTTTCGCGCTCGATAGCACACGTTACTACCATTGATTAAATTGTCAGTGAATCGCACCACGTGCAACCTGACAAGCAGCATGATCCGCATAACCTGTCTCGGTCGCACTTTCTCCCACTCACCTAAAGCATAGTCGCCATCCGGTTGATGTCCGACAGCAGCGCCCCGGCCGTGACGTCACGACCGGCCCCCGGCCCCCGGATCACCAGCGGGTTATCACGGTACCAGCGGCTTTCGATAGCAAAGATGTTGTCGCACGGCAGCAGATTAGCCAGCGCATGCTCCCGAGAAAGCGCTTCGACCCCGACCACGGCCTTACCGTGGCGATCCAGCCGGGCGATATAGCGTAACACCTTGTCTTCCTTCTGCGCCTTACTGAGCCGTTCCGCCAGGATGTTATCCAGTACCGCAGCCTGTTCAAAGAACCCATCCAGACTAAGCTCAGCCAGAGCTTCCGGCACCAGGGTTTCCACCCTGACCTGCTCCGGCTCCAGTACCAACCCAGACTCCCGGGCCAGGATCACCAGCTTGCGCATCACATCACTGCCGTCAAGGTCACTGCGTGGATCCGGCTCGGTCAGCCCCTGCTGCCACGCCTGCTCCACCAGCTGAGAAAACGGCACGGAACCGTCATACTGCTGGAACAGCCAGGACAGCGTTCCGGAGAAAATCCCCGACAGGGCAATAATGGTGTCGCCGCTGTCACACAGGTCACGAACGGTGTGGTTCACCGGCAAGCCGGCACCAACGGTGGCGTTGTAAAGCCAGAAACGGCTGCTTTTGGCAAAGGCATCCTGTACCGCGTGATACTGCTCGCCGGAAGCCGACCCGGCGACCTTGTTGGCCGAAATCAGGTGAAAGCCCGCCTCGGCAATGGCCGGATAGCGCGCTGCCAACTCGCTGCTGGCCGTTACATCCAGCACAATCACATCATCGTAAGGGTGGCTGGCCAGCACACTCAGCCATTCGCCAGACGCGGCAGATTCCACCGCTTCATCCTCATAGGCCGTCAGCGCCTGCTCGGGGTTAATCCCGCGGGTATCAATCCAGTAGCGGCGGCTGTCCACCACCCCAATCAGGGTAAATGACATCCCGTGCCGCTTTTCCAGCGCCACCTTCTCCCGGGCAAACAACTCCAGCCAGCGGCTGCCAATATTGCCCTTACCGCACAGCACCAGACCAATCTGTTTCTGCGCCTGGAACAAATGCTGGTGAATCTGCTGGATCAAACGGTCGAGGTCAGTCTGGCGCAACACGCCCACCAAACTCAGGCCAGACTCCGACTCGGCAATAAATTCCACCGGCTGGCGCTTGAGCTGCTGATAGAAGCCGTAACAGTGCACGGCATTGTTCACCACTCCGGCCCCCACCACCGCCACCATCGAGAATCCATCCCGCAGCTTGATTTCCGCCGCAATGCCGCTGTCCTGCAGCAATGCCAGAACGCTGCCGACCACTTCGGTGGTGTACGCCAGCTGAATGCGCCCTTTATCGGCTTCGACACTGCGGGCTAGCGGCAACAACTGGGCACGCTGAAGCAACCGGTCGACCTCCGCCAGCACCGGCTCCAGGGTTTGTGAACGCGGGACCGACAACGCAATCACACAGACGTCATCCAGTGACGTCACGATTTTGGCGCCGCGTCCGGAGGCCAGCACCCGCTCAACCCGGGTTGAACCGGATTCCGGCTGATGGCTGCAACGCAGGGTCAGATCAATGGCACTCTGCGCCACCGGCTGCAGGGTCCGGCTGTGCAGTACCGGGGCTGCCAGCCGCGCCAGTTCGCTGGCTTCATCGAGCCGCAGCAGCGGCAGCAGGCAGGCATCCCCGACTTTGCGCGGATCGGCGCTGTACACCCCAGCGACGTCGCTCCAGATCGTCACCCGCTGGACTTCAGCCAGTGCGCCAATCACGGTAGCGGAATAATCCGAGCCGTTACGGCCGAGCAGCACGGTTTCCCCGGCGCCGTTACGCGCCATAAACCCGGTGATCACCACCCGCTTGTGCTGATGCTGCGCCAGTTGCGCCTTGAGCAGCGGCCATGACTGGGCCCTGTCGACCTCCGGCTGCGCCGAGCGTTCTGTGCGCAGGAACAGGCGAGAGTCCAGGTTCACGGCAGGCAGTCCCTGCTGACTCAGCAGTGCGGCCATCAGCCGAGCCGACCAGAGCTCCCCGTGCCCTTGAACCCAGGCTGACTGCGCTTCACTGAGCGGCAACTGCTCCCCGACACGGGCGATCTCGCCCAGCTCCAGATGCAGCTGAGTCAGCAGTTCATCTGCCAACTCACCGCTGAGCAGGTTTTCAATCAGTTGTTGCTGGAACTGACGCAAAGCCTGCAAGGCTTCGTGGGCCTGACGGCCATCTTTGCCGAGCAAGGTCAGCCACTCGATTAAATTATTTGTGGTTTTTCCTGCCGCAGACACCACCACCAGATCGGTGTCACCGGAGTATTCCCGTAGAATCTCGACGACCCGGCGATAACAGTCCGGATCGGCCAGGCTACTGCCGCCAAACTTGTGCAATTGCCTCGGATTGCCTGCACTCATGCCGCCACCTCCGCCGCTTTCTGAAAGGCCTGCGCCAAATCTGCAATCAAATCTGCCGGGTCTTCCAGCCCCACAGACAACCGCAACAATGACGGTTTCAGCCCGGCCGCAGCCTGCGCTTCATCCGACATGGCGCGGTGGGTCATGCTGGCCGGATGGCAAATCAGACTCTCCGTCCCGCCGAGAGACTCCGCCAACGAGAAGCAGGTCAGTTCACGGACAAAGGTTTCCAGCTGTGCCTGAGAGCCTGCGATCTCAAAACTCAGCATAGCGCCAAATCCTTTCTGCTGCTTGAGGGCAATCTCATGCCCCGGGTGCGACGGCTGGCTAGGATGATAAATCTGCCCGACCAATGGCTGGGTTTGCAGATATGCCAGAATCTGCGCGCTGTTCTCCTCATGCATCCGCATCCGTGGAGCCAGCGTGCGCAGACCGCGCAGCGTCAGGTACGCATCAAACGGTGCGCCGGTAGCGCCGATACAGTTGGCCCACCATGCCAGGTGCTCCGCCTGCTCTTCTGACTTGGCGACCAGCACCCCGCCCAGCACATCAGAATGGCCGTTGATGTATTTGGTGGTGGAGTGCACAACAAAATTGGCGCCCAGCGCCAAGGGTTGCTGCAAGATAGGTGACAGGAAGGTGTTATCGACCGCGACCAGCGCCCCGACTTTATCGGCAGCGGCGCACAGCTCGGCAATATCCACGATCCGCAGCAGCGGGTTGGACGGCGTTTCCACCCACACCAGCTTAGGTTTCAGTGCCAGCGCCTCAGCCACCGCCTGCGGGTTGGTCTGATCCACGAAGCGGACCTGAAAATCGCCCTTTTCCGCCCGGGTATTGAACAAGCGGTAGGTCCCGCCATAGCAGTCATGCGGTGCCACAACCAAGTCGCCCGGTCCCAGCAAGGCCGACACCAGCAAGTTAATCGCCGCAGTCCCGCAGTTCGTCACAATGGCACCGGCTCCGCCCTCTAGCTCCGCCAGTGCTTCTGCCAGCATATTGCGGGTTGGATTTCCGGAACGCGAATAGTCATACTGAGGCAGTTCGCCCAACTGGGGGAAACCATAGGTGGACGTCAGATAGATGGGTGGCACCACGGCATTAAACTGGGTGTCGGACTCAATGCCGGTTCGAACCGC
Organism: Photobacterium sp. GSS17; assembly: GCF_028621875.1. Lineage (NCBI taxonomy): Bacteria > Pseudomonadati > Pseudomonadota > Gammaproteobacteria > Vibrionales > Vibrionaceae > Photobacterium > Photobacterium sp. GSS17. Next base: position 3,347,091 of record NZ_CP117517.1, read on the forward strand.
GACGGTGGCAAGCTTCTTGTCACTCATAGTTACTTTCCTTGTTGGGCGATTGCAGCTGAATAAACTTTACGCATCAACATAGCGGCTATCACAAAGGACGTCAACACTTCTAGACGTCCATATGTCTTTGCTTATGGCAGTAAATCCCGCTAAAATCCGTCTTAGTTCTATTACTTCAATTTAAAATCGCTGAGAAGGTTAAAAATGGCAGAGTGGAATGGCGAATACATCAGTCCATACGCGGAACACGGTAAGAAAAACGAACAAGTAAAGAAAATTACAGTTTCGATCCCACTGAAGGTTCTGAAAATCCTGACCGATGAACGTACCCGTCGCCAGGTTAATAACTTACGTCATGCGACCAACAGTGAACTGCTGTGCGAAGCCTTCCTGCATGCCTACACCGGCCAGCCGTTGCCGACCGATGATGACATCCGTAAAGATCGCCCGGATGACCTGCCAGCAGAAGCCAAGGCCATCATGGATGAGAAAGGGATCAAGTACGAAGATATCAACGAGTAACCGTGCTCTCGCGGCGCCCACTCGCGACTGATTTCCCTGGCAGCAGCCATAAAAAAACCAGCCCTCAGGCTGGTTTTTTCGTTTCAGGCAGATGCCTTACTTGTCTTCCATGTAACCCACTGGCATCGCGATCTGTGCCACGCCGGAGTCAATTGCCGCCTGAGCCACCGCTTTCGCAACGCGCGGCAGCAGACGTGGATCCATTGGTTTTGGAATGATGTACTCAGAACCGAACTCCAGTGACTGAGCACCCGCCGCTGCCACCACTTCCGCCGGTACCGGCTCTTTCGCCAGTTCACGAATCGCGTGTACTGCCGCCAGTTTCATCTCATCGTTGATTTCGCTGGCACGCACGTCCAGTGCACCACGGAAGATGAACGGGAAACAAATCACGTTGTTCACCTGGTTCGGGTAGTCAGAACGGCCTGTACCCATGATCAGGTCATCACGCACCGCGTGCGCCAGTTCCGGTTTGATTTCCGGATCCGGGTTTGAACACGCAAAGACCACCGGCTTGTCAGCCATCAGTTTCAGTGCTTCAGGAGCCAGCAGATCCGGACCCGATACGCCCACAAAAATATCTGCGCCGTCAATCACGTCTTCCAGCGTACGCTTGTCAGTGTTGTTGGCAAACAGTTGTTTGTATTCGTTAATGTCATCACGACGAGTGTGGATCACGCCCTTGCGGTCGAGCATGTAGATCTTCTCACGCTGTGCGCCACACTTAATCAGCAGTTCCATACATGCTACCGCAGCAGCACCGGCACCCAGACAGACAATCACCGCTTCGCTGATGTCTTTACCCTGCAGTTCCAGCGCATTCAGCATACCGGCTGCAGTAACAATAGCGGTACCGTGCTGATCATCGTGGAAAACCGGTACGTTACAACGCTCAATCAGGCGTTTTTCGATTTCAAAACAGTCTGGGGCTTTAATGTCTTCCAGGTTGATACCACCGAAGGTGTCAGCAATGTTGGCTACGGTATCAACGAACTCGTCGATAGTACGGTGTTTCACTTCGATATCGATGGAGTCCAGGCCAGCAAAACGCTTGAACAGCAGCGCTTTCCCTTCCATTACTGGCTTAGACGCCAGGGGACCCAGGTTACCCAGACCCAGAATGGCCGTACCGTTAGTAATAACAGCAACCATGTTGCCTTTGCCGGTGTACTTGTAAACATTCTCAGCATTCTGGGCAATTTCACGTACTGGCTCAGCAACGCCTGGGCTGTAAGCCAGCGCCAGATCTTCAACAGTGTTCGCTGGTTTACTCAGCTCAACAGAAATTTTGCCGGGAACAGGGTACGCGTGGTAATGGAGGGCTTGTTGGCGAAAATCTTCAGACATAATGTTCAGGATCCTGAATAATAATAATGTTCAGTTCGTTGGAAACGCTAAATCATATGCGATAGCAGCAGAAAATCCTAGCACCGAACATCTGGTCGAGCCAAGGATTCCTGAGCGGATTAGTCAGGTTTGTTGTGAGCTATGATCCGTATCCGTAAAAATGGGTAATTTCTGTGTCACTACAGGGAAGGAAACGCTAACAGAATGTGACTGTTACAGGCTCAGGAAGGATCAATGGGTATAAAAAAGGGGATGCCGAAGCATCCCCTTTTTTCGAAATTCAACGTGCAATTACTTGCTAGACAGAGCGCCAAAACGCTTGTTGAATTTGTCGATACGGCCACCAGTGCTCACTTGACGCTGTTTACCAGTGTAGAATGGGTGACACTTGTCGCATACGTCCAGGTTCAGAGCGTCTTTACCTAGAGTAGAGTTGAATACGAAAGTGTTGCCGCAAGAACATTTAGCGTTCACAGCTGTGTATTCTGGGTGAATACCTTGTTTCATGGGATAACCTCAAACATTTAAGGCCGTGTCGCTCTCCCGATCCTAAGCCGGGCACCACACGTCGTTAATAACAAACAGCGTATAGGTATGGCCAATACGCCAAATTCAGGCCGCGTATAGTAATCAATCACGCCCTCCAAATCAACAGATACGCTCCTTTTTTCACCGCTTTGCCGCACCCGTGTTAGCAGGGTACACTTCTCTATCTTAGTACATGCTGATTTGCGGTTGATTATGACGCCCAACATTGCCCGAGTGGCCCTTCCTGTCCCCCTCGATAAACAGTTTGATTACCTGATCAAACCCGGTCAGACACCGGTGGTCGGGGGACGGGTCAAAGTGCCGTTCGGACGCCAGCATCTGGTGGGTATCGTCATGGCGATCAGCACGGAATCGGAGTGGCCGGTCGACCAACTCAAACCACTGAACAGCGTGCTGGATGGCGAGCCCCTGTGGCCGTCATCGCTGTTTAACCTGCTCTGCTGGGCCAGCCGGTACTACCAGTACCCGCTCGGCGACACCCTCGCCAACGCCATGCCGACTCTGCTGCGTAAAGGCCGCGAAGCGTCCCCGGCCAGCCTGAAAGTCTGGCAACTGACTCCGGCCGGTTATGATCAGCCCCTCAGTGCGCTGACACGGGCTCCGCGTCAGGTACAGGTCCTCAATGCCCTGCGCCAGGGCGAGGTCAGCCATGATGCTTTGCTCGCCGAGGACATCTCCGCGGCGACCCTGAAAACACTGAGCGAAAAAGGCTGGATCTCCGCATCGGAACAGCAACCGGCTGCGGCCGACTGGGCAGCGCATTTCGCCGTGACGGAAGAAAAACCCAAGCTCAATGAGGAGCAGGCACTGGCGATCGCGTCGGTGAACGCCAATCCCGATTTTGCCTGCTACCTGTTGGAAGGGGTCACCGGCTCAGGCAAAACCGAGGTCTACCTGAATCTGCTCGAACCGGTTCTGGCGGCCGGGAAACAGGCCCTGATCCTGGTCCCGGAAATCGGCCTGACCCCGCAGACCATCAACCGCTTCAAGCGACGTTTCAATGTTCCGCTGGAAACGATCCACTCCGGCCTGAACGACACCGAGCGCCTGTCGGCGTGGCTGGCCGGACGGGATAACCAGGCCGGGATCATTATCGGCACCCGCTCTGCCCTGTTCACGCCGTTTGCCGACCTCGGCATCATTATTGTCGACGAAGAGCACGACGCCTCGTACAAGCAGCAGGACAGCCTGCGCTATCACGCCCGCGATCTGGCGGTGATGCGGGCCAGCCAGGGCAACATCCCCATTATTCTGGGCTCGGCAACACCGGCCCTTGAGACCCTGCACAACGCCAAAAGCGGGAAATACCACCATCTTCACCTAACCCGCCGGGCCGGACACGCTCAGTCAGCCCGACACGGGGTGCTGGACGTTAAGGGACTGTATCTCGAAGCCGGGCTGTCAGCTCCGCTGATCGCCCAGATGCGCAAACACCTCACGGCCGGCAATCAGGTCATGCTGTTTCTCAACCGGCGCGGCTATGCCCCGGCGGTCATGTGCCATGAGTGTGGCTGGCTGGCGGAATGTAAACGCTGCGACGCCTACTACACCTATCACCAGCAAAGCGGCGAATTGCGCTGCCACCACTGTGCCACCCAGCGCCCGGTGATGCCGCAGTGCGGCAATTGTGGCTCGACCCAGTTGCATGCGGTCGGGGTCGGTACCGAGCAGCTCGAGCAACAACTGGCCACCCTGTTTCCCGACTACAAAACCGTGCGGATTGACCGAGACAGTACCCGCCGTAAAGGCAGCCTGGAAAATTACCTGGAAGCCATCCGCCGCAACGAATACCAGATTTTGATTGGCACCCAGATGCTGGCAAAAGGCCACCACTTTCCGGACGTCACCCTGGTCGCCCTGATTGACGTTGACAGTGCCCTGTTCAGTAACGATTTTCGGGCCAGCGAGCGGTTGGCCCAACTGTTTATCCAGGTCGCCGGACGCGCCGGGCGGGCCAGCAAGCCGGGCGAAGTGATCCTGCAAACCCACCACCCGGAACACGCCCTGCTGCAGGCGCTGCTGTACAAAGGCTATGACCAGTTTGCCACCAGTGCCCTGCAAGAGCGCAAACAGGCCTGGCTGCCGCCTTATACCTATCTGGCCCTGCTGCGCGCAGAAGCCCATGAGAATCATCAGGTCGAGCAGTTCCTGCAACAGATCCGGGGAATCTTTGAAGCCAGCCCGGTCTTTAACCAAGATACCCAGGTCATGGGCCCTAACCCGGCTCCGTTGGCTCGCCGGGCCGGGCGCTATCGCTGGCAACTGCTGATCCAGGCCCCCAGCCGAAAGGCCCTGCAGCAACTGCTATCTCTGGCCAAACCGGCGATTGGACTGTTGCCGCTGAGCAAGAAGATCCGCTGGTCGATCGATGTGGAACCTCAGGATTTAACTTAAAATGAACAATGCGACTCACGTCACATGCTGGATGAAATTAATGGTGTTTTAAGCATGTTTAATCCCCGGCAGACAGCCTACAATAACAGGCTCGCTGGTACAGGTATCAGCCCTGTTTGGCCATGATCCTCCAGCATGAGAGAGAAAAATAATAGAGAGGAACCCTAATATGGCGACAATGAAGGATGTTGCCCAGCTCGCCGGTGTGTCTACAGCCACGGTGTCCCGTGCCCTGATGAACCCGGAAAAAGTGTCAGCCTCAACAAGAAAAAAGGTTGAACAGGCTGTCATGGACGCTGGCTATTCACCCAATTCACTGGCTAGGAATTTACGTCGCAACGAATCAAAAACCATCGTTACCATTGTCCCGGATATCTGTGACCCATATTTCACGGAAATTATTCGCGGGATTGAAGAAGCGGCGATGGAACACGGTTACCTGGTGCTGCTGGGCGACAGCGGACAGCAGAAAACCCGGGAAAATTCATTTGTTAATCTGGTCTTTACCAAACAAGCTGACGGGATGCTGCTACTCGGCACGGATCTGCCGTTTGATGTCAGTAAACCGGAACAGAAAAACCTGCCGCCAATGGTGATGGCCTGCGAATTTGCCCCTGAGCTGGAGCTGCCAACTGTCCATATCGATAACCTGACCGCTGCGTTTGAAGCGGTGAACTACTTAACCCAGATGGGCCATAAGCGTATCGCTCAGATCGCCGGACCGGATTCTGCCGCTTTGTGTCAGTTCCGTAATCAGGGTTACCAGCAGGCCATGCGCCGTGCTGGAGTGGAGCTGAACCCGGCCTACACCGTCAAGAGCGATTTCACCTTTGCCGGTGGCGCCCGTGCGGTAACAGCCCTGCTGTCGATGCCGGAGCCTCCGACCGCTCTGCTGTGCCACAATGATGTGATGGCCATTGGTGCCATGCAGCAAGCCAAACGTCTCGGTTTCCGGGTTCCGCAGGATCTGTCAATTGTCGGTTTCGATGATATTCAGTTTGCGGAATACTGCGATCCACCTCTGACGACGGTGTCCCAGCCTCGCTATGAAATCGGCCGTCAGTCCATGCTGATGCTGCTGGATATTCTCAAAGGCAAAGACATCGCCTCCGGCTCCCGCCTGCTGGATGCCAAACTGGTGATTCGCGAGAGTGCCGCCCCACCAGCGAACGCTTGATCGCTGTCAATATGAGCTTATGTTTTGCACATAAGCTCACAAAACTTCTGCGCCTGGCTGTAAGGCTTCGAATCATAACGCGTTCAGGGTCTGGTCAGTTATGGCGCAAGTTTGTAACATAGGCCCATTGTCCATCCGAATAAACCAGCAGCATCGTGGCTACAAAAGATTACGTTAAACGCGGTCGTGCCCCCAAGAAACCGGCACGAAACAGTCGCAAAGCCCCGCCAAGTAGCGGGTTTCCAGTGAAGTGGGCCACCATTGCCCTGATTTTGGTGGCCGGGTTGGGCTATGGACTTTATTTCCTGTCGACCTCCCCAGCCCCCGCGCATTCTCAGGCAACCCAGCAGACGCCGCCTCCGGCCCCGTCTAAGCCCAAGCCGCCTGAACCAAAGCCGACACCAAAACCGGAAGTAAAACCTGAAGTAAAACCGATCACCAAACCGGTAGTGCAGCCCAAACCGACTCCGGAGGCCAAAACGCTGCCGCCGAAGCCGGAAGAAAAATGGCGCTACATTGAAGAACTGGAAAATAAAGAAATACAGGTCGAAGCGAAGAAAGAGCAGGTCCCGACCCGCCCTTATCTGATGCAGTGTGGTGCTTACCGCAGCCAAAGTCAGGCCGAAGAGCGCAAAGCGATGATCGCGTTCCAGGGGCTGACCAGCCAGATCAAGATCAGTCAGGGTGAAAAAGGTACCTGGTACCGCGTGATTCTGGGGCCGTATCCGCAAAAGCGTAAAGCCGAGAGCGATCGCAACCAGCTGCGCCGGGTCGGCATCGAGCCATGTGCCATCTGGTTCTGGGAGTCCTGAGCACTAGGCTCAGTGTCTCCGGCCAGCCGTTTTTCCCAGCTTGTATCAGGTTTGCCCTGTGCGGCAGAACATGCACAGAAAAAGGATGCCCCGGCATCCTTTTCTTTTTCCGCCCTTGAAACCACCGTCCCCCACCCCCAGATCGTCAGGTATACCCAAACCGGCAGCAGCCGGAAAGACTCAAAGAGGTAACACCGTGACAACTATCGTATCTGTTCGTCGAAACGGTAAAGTCGTTATCGCCGGTGATGGCCAGGTTTCCCTGGGCAACACAGTTATGAAAGGTAACGCTCGCAAAGTGCGCCGTTTATATAACAACAAAGTGCTTGCAGGTTTTGCAGGCGGCACAGCGGATGCCTTCACTCTATTCGAACGTTTCGAGCGTAAGCTGGAAATGCACCAGGGCCACCTGCAAAAAGCGGCGGTGGAACTGGCTAAAGACTGGCGGACAGATCGTATGCTGCGCCGCCTGGAAGCTCTGTTGGCGGTAGCCGATGAAACCGGCTCACTGATCATCACCGGTAACGGTGACGTGGTTCAGCCTGAGCACGACCTGATTGCCATTGGCTCAGGCGGTAACTTTGCCCAGGCCGCGGCCATTGCACTGCTGGAAAACACCGATTTGGGCGCCCGCGAAATTGCCGAGAAGGCCCTGAACATTGCGGGTGACATCTGTGTGTTCACCAACCATTTCCACACCATCGAAGAGCTCGACACAAAATAAGGGAAGCGGCCATGTCTGAAATGACTCCTCGCGAAATCGTCCATGAACTTGACCGCCACATCATCGGTCAGGACAAAGCCAAGCGTGCAGTTGCGATCGCGCTGCGTAACCGCTGGCGTCGTATGCAGCTGCCGGAAGAGCTGCGCGTTGAAGTAACCCCGAAAAATATCCTGATGATCGGTCCGACGGGTGTGGGTAAAACAGAAATTGCCCGCCGCCTGGCCAAGCTGGCTAACGCGCCGTTTATCAAAGTGGAAGCCACCAAGTTCACCGAAGTCGGCTACGTCGGCAAAGAAGTCGAAACCATTATCCGTGATCTGACGGATGTGGCGGTCAAAATGACCCACCAGCAGGCGATGGAAAAAGTACGTTTCCGCGCTGAAGAGCTGGCCGAAGACCGCATTCTGGATGTGCTGCTGCCACCGGCCCGTGACGCCTGGGGCCAGAACGAGTCCAGCGACAACAACTCTGCCACCCGCCAGTCTTTCCGTAAAAAACTGCGTGAAGGCAAGCTGGATGACAAAGAGATCGAAATCGATGTCGCTGCGCCGCAAATGGGCGTAGAGATCATGGCCCCTCCTGGCATGGAAGAGATGACCAACCAGCTTCAGGGCATGTTCCAGAACCTGGCCGGCAACACCACCAAAAAGCGTAAGATGAAAATCAAGGACGCGATGAAGGCGGTAACGGAAGATGAGGCCTCCAAGCTGGTTAACCATGACGAGCTGAAAGATCAGGCCATCTTTGCAGTGGAAAACCACGGTATCGTGTTCCTGGATGAAATCGACAAGATTTGTAAGCGCGGTGAAACGTCAGGTCCTGATGTGTCTCGCGAAGGGGTCCAGCGTGACCTGCTGCCACTGGTTGAAGGCAGCACGGTCTCAACCAAGCACGGCATGGTTCGTACCGACCACATCCTGTTCATCGCCTCAGGCGCGTTCCAGGTTGCCAAACCGTCAGATCTGATCCCAGAACTACAAGGCCGTCTGCCAATTCGCGTTGAGCTGGAAGCCCTGACCAGCCATGACTTCAAGCGCATCCTGACTGAGCCGAATGCCTCGCTGACCGAGCAGTACAAAGCCCTGATGGCGACCGAATCCGTGAACATTGAGTTCGATGAAAGCGGGATCAGCAAGCTGGCTGAAGCGGCCTGGCAGGTTAATGAGCGTACCGAGAACATCGGTGCCCGTCGCCTGCACACCGTGATGGAGCGCCTGATGGAAGAGCTGTCTTTCGATGCGACTGAAAGAAACGGTGAGAAAGTGTTGATTGACGATGCTTACGTCACAGCCCGTCTGGGTGAACTGGTCGATGATGAAGATCTGAGCCGTTTCATCCTGTAAGTTTCTTCCGGCTGATTCTGCAAACGGTGCCATAAGGCACCGTTTTTTTGTTTTTAAACAAACAATCTCCCGATAAAGTTGCCCATAATCACAGTTCAGCCATAATGGATCACTCACCGGTTGATTGACGAAAGCTCACTATGAAATCATCTTCACTCGCAATCTGGCTGGACGCTTGCCGGCCAAAAACGCTGCCTCTGGCCGTCGCCTCTATCGTCTGCGGCAGTGCCGTGGCGGGCTGGCAAGGCAGCTTCTCTGCCCTTATCGCCGGTCTTGCTCTGCTGACAGCGCTGCTGTTGCAGATCCTCTCGAACCTTGCCAACGACTACGGCGATGCCGTTAAAGGCACCGACAACGAGCAACGCCTGGGGCCACAGCGTGCTATCCAGTCAGGGCTGGTTACCCCTGCCGCGATGCGCAAAGCCATGCTGCTGAATATCGGCCTGACCATTGCCAGCGGCCTGAGCCTGATTGCAATCGCGACCGATAACCTACAAGACATGTTCGGCTTTATGCTGCTCGGGCTGATGGCGATCGCCGCGTCTATCGCCTACACCGTCGGCAACAAGCCGTACGGCTATCGCGGCCTTGGCGATCTTTCCGTCCTGATGTTCTTTGGCTGGCTGGGCGTGGCCGGAACCTATTATCTGCAGGCCGGACAGATTGACTCTATCATCATGCTGCCAGCAACCGCTTGTGGCTTATTGGCCGTGGGCGTGCTCAATATCAATAACCTGCGCGATATCGACAACGACCGGGCCTGTGGCAAGCTGACTCTGGCGGTTCGAATGGGACCGGAATGGGGCCGCAAATACCACCTGTTTCTGCTGGTCGGCAGCGTGCTGTGTCTGGCGCTGTTTGCCGCCCTGGAAATCCATTCGCCCTATGGCTGGCTGTTTATCCTGAGTGCGCCGTTGCTGTTTAAGCATGGTAAACAGGTACTGACCGCCGCTGACGGGGCGGCACTTCGCCCGATGATGGCAACCATGGTGAAGTGCGCTTTGCTGACCAACTTGCTGTTTGCCGCCGGTGTGGTCCTCGCGGCCGTGTGATTTCCTGGTATAACCGCTGGCGGTCTTGTATCTTGACCAGCTAACTGATTATACTTTCAACAAATTATGCCTGGTTGCCCGCAGGCAACCCGGCGACCCTTTTCATTTGCCACAAGAAGAAGCGCGCCCATGGAATACAATACGTCCGAACTCTGCGACATCTACCTCGACAAGGTCGACGTTGTCGAACCTATGTTCAGTTCATATGGCGGCCGTAGCTCGTTTGGCGGCCAGATCACCACGATCAAGTGTTTCGAGGACTGCGGTCTGATCCGCACGGTGCTGGAAGAACCTGGCGCAGGCCGGGTGCTGCTGATTGATGGCGGTGGCTCACTGCGCCGCGCCCTGGTGGATGCGGAACTGGCGCAGCTGGCTGCCGGCAACGAATGGGAAGGGTTAATCGTGTATGGCTGCGTCCGCCATGTGGATGACCTGGATGAACTCGACATCGGCATTCAGGCGATGGCGTCTATCCCGGTCGGTGCCGACGAACAAGGCATCGGTGAAGTGGATGTGGCGGTCAATTTCGGCGGCGTCACCTTCCTGCCGGAAGATCACATCTACGCGGACAACACCGGGGTCATCCTGTCGCCGGAACCTCTGGACATCGAATAACCCGCGGCAATGCTGCTGGTACAGATGCCTTACTAACAAAAACAGAGCCCAACGGCTCTGTTTTTGATCGGGCGCTTCCCCCGCCAGCGGCGGAAGCGAATTCCGGGTCGATTACTCGACGTGTTCCATTTTGCCCAGCAGTGCGCGTACGCGCTCTTGCCACGCCTGGTGATCATCACGCAACTTGTGGTTTTCCTGCTCCAGATCTTCACGACCTGAGCGCAGTGCCTGTGCTTCGTTAGCCAGGCTATCATTTTGTTCTTTTAGTTCTTCAATTTCCATTTGTAGCAGAGAAATTGTATCAACAGCCATCTGAACTTTGGCTTCCAGCTTTTCCAACATTTCTAGAGACATTTTTTCCACCTGTCTTCAGCCTATCGGTTTGCCCTAACCATTAAGACAACCTTACACAGGCACATTTACGGTTCATATGCCACCTATTCTAGCGAGGCGTCCTGCTTATGACATCTACAAATACCACGCTTTTCAACAAACGGGCAAAAATTACACAATTTTGATGAGATTTTTGCTTTCCTGATCACCCGCACTCCGATCTCCCCCTGATCACCCCGTTTTTCCGGCCGCCGCGCCAGCTTCCCACCATATGAACTATGCGTGCAAAAATCGCTCGGACACGCCGTCTAAATGGGTAAAACTGCGATCAAACTCTATTTTAATGCAGGGTGAGCGTGCTAATTTCTGTCCTGATCGTATCTCTCTTGGATTTATCCAAGACTTTGCCCAATCTGGCACATCCGACCTGCACAGGTCGGATTTTTTATTTTATAAACATCAACTTAAAAAAAAACCTTTATTTCTCCTCATCTAATTACCCCAAAAATGCTCGCAAAGGGAAAAATCCCCAGCACCCAGCAATCGTTTGCGCGCATTCGCAAAAATAGAATTGTTTTTATGCTCGAACGCACATTTCTCGCGCAATCCAATTTTCTTCGCTGCGAGATCGAGTACATTTAGCCCACAACAAACATAACAATACCCCTACGACATAACAAAAGGACTGAACCATGACTACCCCGAAACAACACACTCTACTCGGCGAGTGCCTGGCCGAATTTATAGGCACGGGATTACTGATCTTTTTCGGTGTCGGCTGCGTGGCGGCGCTGGTACTGACTGGCGCAGAGTTCGGCCAGTGGGAAATCAGTATTATGTGGGGTCTGGGTGTGGCAATTGCGATTTACTGCACCGCCGGTGTGTCCGGCGCGCACATCAACCCAGCCGTGACCATCGCACTGGCAATGTTCCACGGTTTCGATAAACGCAAAGTCCTGCCGTACATTGCGGCACAAATGCTTGGTGCCTTCTTTACCGCCGCGTTGATTTACAGCCTGTACGGCAACCTGTTTACCAACTTCGAAACCGCCAACGGCATTGTGCGCGGTACCGAAGCCAGCCTGGCAACAGCCGGTATCTTCTCGACATACCCGAATGCCGCCCTGTCTTTCAGCGGAGCCTTTGCGGTGGAATTTGTGATCACTGCCGTGCTGATGTTCGCCATCCTGGCCATCGGTGACGAGAAAAACGGTGCACCACGCGGTGCCATGGGCCCGCTGCTAATCGGTATTCTGATTGCGGTGATCGGCGGCTCTCTCGGTCCGCTAACCGGTTTTGCCATGAACCCGGCGCGCGATTTCGGTCCTAAATTCTTTGCTTTCCTGGCTGGCTGGGGCGACGTAGCGCTGACCGGCGGGAAAGACATCCCTTACTTTATCGTGCCTTTCGTAGCCCCAATTCTGGGTGCCTGTGCCGGTGCCTGGCTATACCCGAAAACCATCGGTGTGTATCTGCCTGGTAACCGCTGCACGCTACCTAACCAGTGTGAAGAGGCTGGTGACAAAAGCGCAGCACAAGCGTAGTCAATGGCGTTCATGCCGCAGCTACGTATGAATAACAAACACTCTACTACCCTTATAAAATGAAAATAGAGGAAACCGTCATGACAACAGAGCAAAAGTACATTGTTGCACTAGATCAGGGGACGACCAGCTCACGCGCCGTGGTGCTGGACCACAACGCCAATATTGTGTGTTCCGCGCAGCGTGAATTTACCCAAATCTATCCGAAAGCCGGATGGGTTGAGCATGACCCTCTTGAAATCTACGCAACACAAAGCTCTACACTGGTCGAAGCGCTGGCAAAAGCCGGTATCAGCTCTGATCAGGTGGCGGGGATTGGTATCACTAACCAACGTGAAACCACCATTGTCTGGGACAAAAATACAGGTAAGCCGGTTTACAATGCCATCGTCTGGCAGTGCCGCCGTACCGCTGATATCTGCGAAAAACTAAAAGCTGAAGGGCTGGAAGAGTACATCCGTGACAACACCGGCCTGGTTGTTGACCCGTACTTCTCCGGTACCAAAATCAAGTGGATCCTCGACAACGTCGAAGGTGCCCGCGAAGAGGCAGAAGCCGGCAACCTGCTGTTCGGTACGGTCGATACCTGGCTGATCTGGAAAATGACCCAGGGCCGTGTTCACGTGACGGATTACACCAACGCCTCACGTACTATGGTGTTCAACATCAATACCCTGGAGTGGGATGAAAAACTGCTGAAAGCGCTGGATATCCCACTGTCGATGATGCCGGAAGTGAAGCCTTCATCTGAAGTGTACGGCAAAACCAACATCGGTGGTAAAGGCGGTACCCGTATTCCTATCGCCGGGATTGCCGGTGACCAGCAGGCTGCACTGTTTGGCCAGATGTGTGTCAGCGCCGGTCAGGCGAAAAATACCTACGGTACCGGCTGCTTCCTGCTGATGAATACCGGCAGCGAGAAAGTCACCTCACACAACGGCCTGCTGACAACCCTGGCCTGTGGCCCGAAAGGGGAAGTGGCCTACGCCCTGGAAGGTGCCGTCTTTATGGGTGGTGCGTCAATTCAGTGGCTGCGTGATGAAGTCAAACTGCTGGACGATGCCAAAGACTCCGAATACTTTGCAGAGAAAGTGGGCAGCGCCAACGGCGTGTATGTGGTACCGGCTTTCACCGGTCTGGGTGCGCCTTACTGGGACCCTTACGCGCGTGGTGCCATCGTTGGTCTGACCCGCGGGGTGAACTCAAACCATATTATCCGCGCAACGCTGGAAAGTGTGGCCTACCAGACCCGCGATGTCCTGGACGCAATGCAGGCAGATTCCGGCATTCAACTGGCGAGCCTGCGAGTGGACGGTGGCGCGGTCGCCAACAACTTCCTGATGCAGTTCCAGTCCGACATCCTTAATACTGAGGTGCACCGTCCGGTGGTAACCGAAGTTACCGCACTGGGGGCTGCCTACCTGGCTGGTCTGGCAGTCGGATTCTGGGGCAACATCGATGAGCTAAAAGACAAAGCTGTGCTGGATCGCAAGTTCATCCCATGTGCCGATGAGAACAAACGTAACCGTCGCTACCGCGGCTGGAAACGTGCGGTGGAGTGCGCCAAAGGCTGGGCCATCGACGAAGACGATTGCTAATCCCCTCAAACTCGTTCCCTTTCAAGGCCTGCCGATGCAGGCCTTTTTCATGCCCGCGACCGTCACCAGAACACTCCAGCCCGGTGCCGTATCCCCAGCGCGCCCCGAACAAACATTTCGCTTTCGATCCGATTCTGCGCGTAAACCGCTGCGAATTTCACATTTTTGCGCAAACGCAAACGTTTCCTTGTCAGCTGTGATAAAATCGCCGCCAGTTTTCTAGCCCACTGATTTTCTTTTTCTGGAGTAACCATGAAACGCGATTTGGCGATGGCATTTTCCCGCGTCACAGAAGGCGCTGCACTGGCTGGCTACAAATGGCTGGGCCGCGGCGACAAAAACGCGGCCGACGGCGCAGCGGTCGAAGTGATGCGTGCCCTGCTCAACCAAACTGAAATTGACGGTGAAATCGTCATCGGTGAAGGTGAGATCGATGAAGCACCTATGCTCTACATCGGGGAAAAAGTGGGTACTGGCGGTGATGCCGTTGATATCGCAGTGGATCCTATCGAAGGCACCCGTATGACAGCAATGGGCCAGAACAACGCCCTGGCCGTTCTGGCGGCCGGTGAAAAAGGGTCATTCCTCAAAGCCCCTGACATGTACATGGAAAAACTGGTTGTCGGTCCGGCCGCCAAAGGGGTGATCGATCTGGGCAAATCCCTGACTGACAACCTGAAAGCCGTTGCCGCTGCGCTGGATAAACCCCTGGATCGCCTAGTGGTCATCACTCTGGCCAAGCCACGTCACGAACAAGTGATTGCAGAGATGCAGGCGATGGGTGTACGCGTGTACGCCGTGCCGGACGGTGATGTAGCCGCTTCCATCTTGACCTGTATGCCAGACAGCGAAGTTGACCTTATGTACTGCATTGGCGGCGCACCGGAAGGCGTAGTTTCTGCCGCCGCGATCCGCGCGCTGGGCGGCGACATGCATGGCCGTCTGCTGCCGCGTCATCAGGTCAAAGGCGATACGGCTGAAAACCGCGAGCTGGGCGAAGTAGAAATCAGCCGTTGCCGCGAAATGGGCATTGAGCCGAACACTATCCTGACCATGAATGACATGGCACGCAGCGATAACGTGATTTTTGCCGGTACCGGGATCACCAAAGGCGACCTGCTAGAAGGGATTACCCGTCAGGGCAACATGGCGACGACCGAGACTCTGCTGATCCGCGGTAAATGCCGCACGATCCGCCGCATCAAATCGACCCACTACCTGGATCGCAAGGATGAGGCCATCAAAGACCACATCCTGTAACCGCATCTCCCGGGCGCACAACAAGTGCGCCCTTTTCCTTCCTTATTACCCGTGATCCTCCCCCGCCTCACTTTGTAAAGTTGTTGCTTTATTTAGCAGCCTGACTACATAATTACTAGGAACACTTTTTTAACACGGGTGGCTATGAAAACCATTGATCGAATTCTTTACCGGATGAAACGAGAAGGACCGGTGACGGCCAAAATGCTGGCTGAAGAGTTCAAGCTCACGACCATGGGCGTGCGCCAGCACATGCTCGGCTTGGAAGAAGATGGCCTGGTGGACTTTGAGGATGTCAAAGTGAAAGTGGGCCGGCCGACCCGCCACTGGCACCTGACACCCAAAGGGCACAAGCGATTTGCTGACCGTCACGGCGATCTTATTATTCAAATGCTTGATTCTGTCGAAGAACTGTTTGGCCGCAGCGGCCTCGATCAGGTCGTCGAACGCCGGGAGAATCAAACCTTTGAACAATATCAGGCCGAGCTGGCACAGGCCGAAAATTTAGAAGAAAAACTGCAAATTCTGACTACACTCAGGGAACAGGAAGGCTACATGGCAGAGCTTCAACGGGATGGCGAGGACTTTATCCTGATTGAGAATCACTGTCCTATCTGTCATGCCGCCGAGCACTGCCCGTCCCTTTGTCGGTCCGAACTCACCATTTTCCAACGTCTACTGGGTAAGGACATCCAGGTAGAGCGTAATGAACACATTATTGCTGGCGAGAGGCGCTGTACGTATCGCATAAAAAAATCATAACGAGGAGAACATTATGGCTGACTGGATCCCCGCTCAGGTTATTACTAACCGCCATTGGAACCAGGACTTATTTAGCCTGGTGCTGACGGCCAACATCGAACCCTTCAAAGCCGGCCAGTTTACTAAACTGGCGCTGGATATTGACGGCAAACGGGTTCAGCGTGCCTACTCCTTCGTTAATCCTCCGTCGAGCCCGCACATTGAAATTTATGCTACCCGCGTGGCGGACGGCCAGCTTTCTCCTGCTCTCCATGCCCTGGAAGCCGGTGATGAAGTCCTGATTTCAGCCCGGGCGACCGGCTTTTTTACCCTTGATGAGGTGCCGGACGGCGAACATCTCTGGTTGCTGGCCACCGGGACTGCGATTGGCCCGTATCTGTCGATTCTGCGCGAAGCCGAGGTCTGGAAACGGTTTCGCAAAGTCATACTGATCCACGCGGTGCGCTTCGCGGCCGATCTGAGCTATCAGGCGGAGATCAATACCCTGCTGGAAAAACACCCGGACCAGCTGATTGTCCAGCCCTTTGTCAGCCGCGAGCCGGCACAACTGGCACTGACCGGCCGTATTCCGCAGGCCATCGCCGACGGCATGCTGGAACGCCACATCGGGCTGAAGCTCAACCCGGGAAAAAGCCAGATCATGCTCTGCGGTAACCCGGAAATGGTGCGTGACACCAAAGCCACTCTTGAAGCGCTAGGATTTGCCAAAAATCTGCGCCGCAAACCGGGCCAAATCACCATGGAGCATTACTGGTAACCCAAAACGTCTCACAGCCATCCGACTCTCCGCCGGGATCACCAATGATCCCGGTGTCTCAATCATGAAGCAGACTCCTCCCCTCCCTGACAACTAACTTTATTGCATAACAACAATCCAGCTGTTTCTACTTACAGTTTTTCACTTGTAAAGTGTTAGGGGGCCTTATGCAGACTTTACCGTCGTTTGATGAACTGAAAAAAATGGCCGAGGACAATCCGGACGCCCTCGAAGCACTGCGCCTGTCCATGAGCGAAGAGATCATTCGCCATGCCAGTGCAGAGATGCAACCCCGGCTGCGCGCTCAACTCAGTCATATCAATCATGTCATTGCCCGGGGCAAAAACCCCAACCACACCAATATTCTGCTAATGAGCGAATTGCAGCAGCAGCTCAAACGCTTTGCCCAAGCGCTTAATGCACCCGATACCCTGACCGAGCAACAGGCTGATATTCGTGCCTTTCCGGCCTCGCCCCGCCAACCGGATGCCACCACGCCCAAGCAAACACGGTAACAGGAGGCGGAGGGAGACAATCAGCCCGTCTTCGGAGCTGAGGTATCAGAGACAGTGGCTGTTGGAAACAGCGACCGCTCAAAAGCTCTCGTTGAAAAAACTCTCGATGGGAAAGCTAACGATGGGAAAGTTAACGATAGGAAAGCTAACGATGGGAAAGTTAACGATAGGAAAGCTATCGTTGGGCAAGCTAACGTTGTGGAAACACATCATCCGCTGACTTTAAGAAAGCACTCACGATCCATATCCCGGATATCAATCGTCAGGCTGTTGATCCCTCCGGCATGCTGTTCCAGCACCGCCATCAGCGCCCGGGAAATCGTCCGTTTGGTTTCCGGCGAGCGACCGGACAGCAGACTGAGTTCAAGATGAATAAAAGTGGGCACATTGGCGGCCTCGCCCACCAGCCAGTTCTGGCAGCAGTAACTGCGGGATTTGACCGAGGCCGGTTCAAACACCCCGCTGGTCAACAGCACTTGATGCAGGTCATCCAGTAAACCGGGAACATTAACCCGCTCAGCAACAGGTTCAGCGTATTCCATGACGAGATTTGGCATCCTTTCCTCCTAGGTAATCAGCCCCGGCACCCTGCCGGGGAAATCATTCGCCCCGCCACAGTAACGAAAAGCGGCGCGGCTCGCCAAGCCTGACCGTCAGATTTGCCCGGCCGATCACTCTCTCCGCGCCCGGATTGTGCCGCTAATTTCACCAGCCTGAAAAAAAATGCCGCGTAACGGTTCCCTTTTATCAGGGAAAAAGGTACAACCGAGCACAGAAATGATTTAGAGCAGTAAATTATTGTCACAAACTGATATATAGTTACAGTTTAAGTACGCAACATCACCGCGGTCACGAATACCCAATAGCATAGTCATCTGGGTTGCCGGCCCAGCCAGCACCACGCCCTCAGATCACTATGCTCTTAGGTATTCTTTTTACAGCAAATAGACTTGGAGAAAAGCTATGCGCCATCCTGTGGTTATGGGTAACTGGAAGCTAAACGGTAGCAAGGAAATGGTATCTAACCTGATTAAGGGCCTTGATGCGGCTCTTGAAGGGGTTGAAGGTGTTGACGTAGCCGTTGCTCCACCAGTGATGTACCTGGATCTGGCTGAACAACTGATCGGCAAGGCCAAGAACAAGATCATTCTGGGTGCTCAGAACGTTGACGTGAACGCCAGCGGTGCCTTCACCGGTGATATCTCTCCAGAGATGCTAAAAGACTTCGGCGCAAGCCACATCATCATCGGCCACTCTGAGCGCCGTGAATACCACAGCGAATCTGACGAGTTCGTCGCGAAGAAATTTGCATTCCTGAAAGAGCACGGCCTGACGCCAGTACTGTGCATCGGTGAATCTGAAGCGCAAAACGAAGCTGGCGAAACAGTCGCTGTCTGTGCCCGTCAAATCGACGCAGTGATCAACACCCTGGGTGTTGACGCATTGAACGGCGCAATCATCGCATACGAGCCAATCTGGGCCATCGGTACCGGTAAAGCTGCAACAGCGGATGACGCTCAGCGCATTCACGCGGCTATCCGTGCGCACATCGCAGAGAAAAGCGAAGATGTGGCTAAACAAGTCGTCATCCAGTACGGCGGTTCTGTGAAACCAGAAAACGCGGCCGCTTACTTTGCCCAGCCTGACATCGACGGCGCGCTGGTTGGCGGTGCAGCTCTGGATGCAACCAGCTTTGCGGCTATCGCAAAAGCGGCGGCTGAAGCGAAAAAATAATCTTCTTCTGCCGGTATCCCCGGTCAGATGACAAAAGCCGCCACTTGGCGGCTTTTTTGTTGCTGGCGTTTCTGTGTATGCCGACTGATGCGTGGATTTTTCATTAAAGCGGCCCGTTACTTACTGCCCGTCCCAGAGCTTCGCATCATAAACAGCCAATACGATAGCAGCACAACGGCAGGCAGCCCAAAAACCGAAATAACAGGCACAAAAAAGCCGGTGCAAACACCGGCTTTTTCTCACTCTGCAACAATCGCGACGGCGATCAGAACAGTTTGTCAGCCAGCGCGTACAGATCCGTACGAACCGGGCGTTTCATATTCTCGATCGCATCAATGATGTCGTGGTGAACCATTTGCTCATTCTGGATACCCACGCAACGACCACCGTGGCCCTGCATCAGCAGCTCAACCGCAAAGGCGCCCATGCGTGATGCCAGAATACGGTCAAAGGCTGTCGGCTGGCCGCCACGCTGGATGTGGCCCAACACTGTTGCACGGGTTTCGCGGCCCGTTTCATCTTCGATGTATTTTGCCAGCTCGTTCGCGTCAGTCATCAGCTCTGTCAGGGCAACAATGGCGTGTTTCTTGCCTTTGTAAATGCCCTCTTTGATTTTCGCCAGCAGCTGCTCTTTGTTCAGGCCCGTTTCCGGCGTAATGATGTACTCACAACCACCCGCGATCGCCGACATCAGCGTCAGGTCACCACAGTGGCGGCCCATCACTTCAACGATAGAGATACGCTGGTGCGAGGAAGACGTGTCACGCAGGCGGTCAATCGCATCAATGACCGTGTTCAGCGCCGTCAGGTAGCCGATGGTGTAGTCGGTACCAGCCACGTCATTATCGATCGTGCCAGGCAGACCGATACACGGATAACCCATTTCAGTAAGCTTCTTGGCGCCCATGTAAGAGCCGTCACCACCGATCACAACCAACGCGTCAATGCCGTGAATTTTCAGGTTTTCAATGGCCTGAGCACGCACTTTTTCATCTTTGAACTCAGGAAAACGCGCGGAGCCCAGGAAAGTACCGCCGCGGTTGATCACATCAGACACGCTTGAGCGGTTCAGTTTCTCAATGCGGTTTTGATGCAGGCCCTGATAGCCGTCATAAACACCATAAACTTCCAGGCCTTCAGACAATGCTGCACGCACAACACCGCGAATCGCCGCGTTCATACCAGGTGCGTCACCACCACTGGTCAATACACCAATCTTCTTAATCATGGTTACCCTCTGACTTTGGGAAATGAAAACTCAAATCCGGTACGAGTTGCCAAGGTTCCCCTGCTTGGCACCATAAACCCGCTCCGGGCTCATGCTCGCATAAAACTGTAACTTTCCTACTAATGTAGGAGTATTACAATTTTGATAAAAAAATTTGTTGATTCATATCACGATAGCCTGCGACTTCACCCCGGTGCCGATATTTTCTCCAACCGCGGGGGTTATCGCTGTGATACAGGCCCTGTTGAGTGGCAGGGCAAACGCATGACAACGCCTTCACTCACATACTATAACCAGTATATATCCTGACATCAGGGCCTCCAGTAGTGCGCAAGGGTGACGACCGCGGGCGATGTGAATTCCTCCATGATAATCACGCCTGATTGGCAGCACAGACTGGGCATTACCCGCAGTATAGCTGTTTTGTGATGAAAATTAATAACAAAAATCGGGCAAGCGACTGAAATCACATCCTGATCTAAATAACAAAGATATAAAAAAACCGCCTCCCGAAAGAGACGGTTTTCGCGCAAGGCTACCCGAATAAGTCTGTTAGTTTTTCGCTTTTTCAGCCCAGCGAGCCTGGCACTGTGCCATACGATCTTGCTGCAGCTGCTGGAACTTGGATTTCTGCTCTGGAGTCAGTAGCTTAAACATTTCATGGCGCTGCTTGAGCATGGTGACGCGGTGTTCAACCTGCTGCTCAGACATCTGTTTTGCCAACTCGCGCACAGCCGCTTCATCGAAGTTATCTGCCAGGACCAATTGCTGCATCTTTTGATGCTGGGCCTGCATTTCAGTCCGGTGGCTCGCCATTTCACTGCGACGGGCTTCACGGTTGGCATCGCGCATGGCGGTCATCTTCTCTTGCTGCTCGGCCGTCAGATCCAGTTGGCTGAACATACGTTTGCCATCATACATCCCGCAGTCGCCGCCTTTCCCGCCATGGTGGTGCATACCGCCACCGTACGCCAGGGCCGATGCAGAGGCCATTGTCAGAGGAAGGAGTACAGCCAGGGCCAGAGTTTTCTTCATCGCTTTCATCGTTCATCTCCGTTCTGTTCTTGCAATAACGAATGCGTTATCGGTATGGGTGTAGCTTACCGCCTGCAAGGTAAAGGGCTGTCTTTGAAACGTAAAACTGCGTAAAGCCGGGGGTCTTGCGCTTGGCGTGCTCCTTTAATATTAGAGATACTATCGTCAACCGCTTATTTGTAAGGTAGTTGCTATGGCCAAAATTCTGCTTGTTGATGACGATACCGAACTGACCTCTCTGTTAACCGATATTCTGGAAATGGAGGGATTTGATGTTGTTGAAGCCAACAACGGCGAACAGGGTCTGGCAAAGGTCGACGACAGTATCGATCTTATCCTGTTAGATGTCATGATGCCGGTGCTCAACGGCACCGAAATGCTGCGCCGCCTGCGCGAGCACCACGCCACACCGGTGCTAATGCTGACCGCCAAGGGCGAGGAAATAGATCGGGTGCTGGGGCTGGAACTGGGGGCCGACGACTACCTACCGAAACCCTTCAGTGACCGTGAGCTGCTGGCACGAATGCGCGCGATCCTGCGCCGTACCCAGGGCAACGGCCCACTGGCCAAATCCGGCCCGGACTGCCTGCGTTATCAGGAACTGGAAGTGTACCCGGGACGTCAGGAAGTGCTTTACCACGGCACCCCCATTGAAATGACCGGTACGGAACTGGCATTACTGAGCTACTTCATTCAGCATCCGGGCAAAATCATCGCCAAGCACGAACTCAGCCTGGAAGTGCTGGGCAAACGCCTGGCTCCGTTTGACCGGGCCATTGACATGCACGTATCGAACCTGCGCAAGAAACTGCCGGAGCGCTCGGATGGCAAACCCTGGCTGAAAACCTTGCGCGGCAAAGGCTACCTGCTGGTTGAGGACAGCGAATGAAACTGCCCCGTTTCTCCAGCCTGTATGGCCGTATTTTCGCGATCTTCTGGCTTACCCTCCTGATCGTGGTACTGACCCTGTTGCTATTGCCGCATCTGGATCCCCGTACCCAGCACACGATTCCGGAACCTCAGCTCCAGCGCTACCACGACCTGGCTGCCGACGTCGCTGACGAACTGAATCAGGGCAATGCCGCACTGGAGCAAAAGCTGCAGCGTTTTACCGATCACCAGCGCCACCGCGGATTCCAGCTGTATTTCACCACGGTGGACACCGAAATCATTGCGCCGACCGGACGAAACAAGGCACTGCGCAACTTCATCACCATGGCAGACAGCCCGGATGCCCCGCGGCAAAAGCTGTACGGCCGCTGGATGATGGCCGGTCCCTTCCCGATCAGCTATCGCGACGACACCCTGCTGATGTATGTCGGCCGGATCTGGCGGGAACCACCGCCCTTCTTCTTGCAGATTCTGGACAAGCCATTCCAGCTCCTGCTGGTAACTATGCTGGTCAGTACCCCGCTACTGCTCTGGCTTGCCTGGGCGATTTCCATTCCGGCCCGCCGCCTGCAGCAGGCGGCAGAACGGGTGACCCGCGGCGAGTTTGAGGCCGATCCCCGCTTGGAAGCCGGCCCGAGTGAATTCAAACAGGCCGGTGCCAGCTTTAACCAGATGGTGCAAGCCATTAACCAGATGATTGGCGGGCAGCAACGCCTGCTGTCCGATATCTCGCATGAACTGCGCTCTCCGCTGACCCGGTTACGGATGGCCACGGCGCTGGCCCAGCGCAAACAGGGCGAAAGCAAAGAGCTGACCCGGATTGATACCGAGGCCGAGCGACTGGAAAAAATGATCAGCGAACTGCTGGAATTATCTCGCATGCAGGTCAACAGCCATGATCAGCGCGAACTGTGCGACGCCCAGGCCTTATGGTTCGAAATGCTGGAAGATGCCCGCTTTGAGGCCGAGCAATGTGGCAAGCAGCTGGAGTATACCCCGCTGCAGGCATGGCCGCTGCGAGGCAACCCGAACCTGCTGATCAGTGCGCTGGAAAACGTGGTTCGCAACGCCATCCGATACGGTAATGACCAAATCCGCCTCGAGTTTACCCACACCGACGATCGGTTAATCATGACCGTCGATGACAACGGCGATGGCGTGCCGGAAGCCGAGTTGGGCGATATATTCCGCCCATTTTACCGGGTGTCGACAGCTCGGGATCGCAGCAGTGGCGGCACCGGCCTGGGGCTAGCGATCACCGACAGCGCCATCCGCCAGCACAGCGGTAAAGTCACGGCCAGCCGCAGCCCGCTCGGCGGCCTGCGCGTTACCCTGACCCTGCCGCTGGCCATCTCCTGAGCCAGGTGAACGTCCCCGTTGACCATACCAAGCGAGCCATGTTGGCTCGCTTTTTTCTTCCGCTTGTTCCATATCGATTTACAGTGCCTGCGTTTCCCGTTGCGGTCGCTTCTGCTACATTAGCGTCCGCTACACGTCTTCTGAAACTTTACCCCCCTGCAATTGCAGTCAACCGGATAACGAGAAATCAGCCTCATGTTTGATATCGCCCTGTATGAACCGGAAATTGCCCCTAATACCGGCAATATCATCCGCCTGTGCGCCAACTGCGGTGCCAACCTCCACTTGATTGAACCACTCGGGTTTGATCTGGAAGAAAAAAAGCTGCGCCGCGCTGGTCTGGACTACCACGATCTGGCCCATGTGTTCCGTCATAAAAACTACGACGCCTTTCTGGCCCATGTGGGTGACCGTCGCATTTTCGCCTGCACCACTAAAACCACCAACTACCATACCAATGCGCAGTTTGCCGAAGGCGATATTCTGCTGTTTGGTCCGGAAACCCGGGGATTACCAGCCGAACTCATCGCCAGCCTGCCGCAGGAACAACGTCTGCGGATTCCGATGCACCCAGACAGCCGCAGCCTGAATCTGTCCAATGCCGCAGCGATCATTGGCTATGAAGCCTGGCGCCAGCTGGGTTTTAAAGGCGCAGTCTGACCCTTTCTGCCGACCATAAAAAACGAGAGCCTGAGCTCTCGTTTTTTATGGTATGAGTGTTTTTATGGTGTGAGTAACAGGGCATGCCCCTATCAGACACTCAAATGCCGTCACCGGCAATAAACGTCTGGCTGGTGCCGTTGAACTGCTGATCCATATCCATAGAAGGCTTTTCACTGCTTGGACGGCCGACAATTCTGGCCGGTACCCCAGCGACGGTGGTATGTGGCGGCACTGGATTCAGTACGACCGAACATGAGCCAATTTTGGCCCCTTCGCCCACCACAATATTGCCGAGAATTTTAGCACCGGCACCTATCATGACCCCTTCCCGGATCTTCGGATGTCGATCACCGCTTTCTTTACCAGTGCCGCCCAGGGTCACATCTTGCAGAATCGACACATCATTCTCAATCACCGCGGTCTCACCAATCACGATCCCGGTGGCGTGGTCGAACATGATGCCCTGGCCAATACGGGCCGCCGGGTGCACATCCACCTGACAGGTCACGGAGATCTGGTTTTGCAGATACACCGCCAACGCAAACCGGTTCTGCTTCCACAACCAGTTCGCCACCCGGTAGCCTTGCAGGGCATGGAAACCTTTCAGATACAACAGAGGCGTCGAGTACAGCTCAACCGCCGGGTCTCGCTCGACCACCGCACGAATATCACAGGCCGCTGACTCTGTGATTGCGCAGTCGCTACTGAACGCCTCTTCAATCACTTCACGCACCGCCATTGCCGGCATCGACGGAGTTGCCAGTTTATTGGCCAGAATATAACTCAGCGCAGCAGCCAAGTTATCGTGCTTAATGATCGTGGCATGATAAAAGCTGGCCAGCATAGGTTCTTGTTCAGACTGCTCCCGTGCTTCCTGCTTGATTGACTGCCACACGGCGTGTTGTTGACATTCCCTCACGTTGTCCTCGGTATCGTTTCGAATTGGAATAGGCTTGCTGGCCGGCCGACAAAAACCGGGGCCGGTCGTGTACTTACAATCTTATAACTTTACTCCCCCCAGAAAAAAAAACAACGCGGGTATGACAGCCCGCGTTGCTTGAGGGTTGGGAGCGCGGTTAAGCCTGTGGCTCAACCTGACCGTTATTCGTCTTTTTTCTCACGCGCCAGCAGATCTTTAGCCGCTTCACGGGCATCTTTGCCCTGATACAGCACCTTGTAAATCTGCTCGGTAATCGGCATTTCCACGCCCATGCGTTGAGCCAGAACCCAGACTTCCTTGGTATTACGGTAGCCTTCCACCACTTGGCCGATTTCCTGTTGCGCGCTATCCACATCTTTCCCCTGACCCAGAGCCAGGCCAAAGCGGCGGTTGCGCGACTGGTTGTCGGTACAGGTCAGGACCAGATCACCCAAGCCGGCCATGCCCATAAAGGTTTCCGGCTGAGCACCCAGCGCCGCACCCAGACGACACATCTCTGCCAGACCCCGCGTGATCAGCGCAGTCCGGGCATTAGCACCAAAACCGATACCGTCAGACATCCCGGCACCGATCGCAATCACGTTTTTAACGGCACCGCCAAGCTGCATCCCGATAAAATCGCTGTTGCTGTATACCCGGAACGTCTTGCTGCAGTGAATTTTTTCCTGCAGGTCACGAACAAACGCTTCATCCGGTGATGCCACCGCAATCGCCGTCGGCATACCCGCCGCCAGCTCTTTGGCGAACGTAGGGCCTGACAACACGGCAAGCGGGATTTGATCACCCAGCGCCTCAACCGCAACGTCCTGCAACAGGCGACCGGTTTCCGGCTCCAGCCCTTTGGTTGCCCAGCAGATACGGGAGTCCGAACGCAGATGCGGTTTCACCTGATGCAGCACCTCGCCAAAGACATGGCTTGGCACCACGACCAGTAAATCACGGCTGGCCTTCACGGCCGCTTCCAGATCGGCAGACAGGATCAGAGATTCCGGAAAAGCCACTCCCGGCAGGAAGGCTTCGTTGGATCGATCCATTTCCAGCTGCGCAATATGGGCCGGATCATGGCCCCACAAGATCACGTTGGCACCGTTGCGCGCCAGTGAAATCGCCAGTGATGTACCGTATGAGCCTGCGCCCAGAACGGTCATTGTGATGGCTTGTTCGTTACCAGGATTCATTACGGTCACCCAGATAAATTACGCTTCAGTGTTTTCAGCGTCGCCCTGAGCCTGCGCCTGATTCTGCAGGTAGTTCATGAACAGTGCGTCAAAGTTTACCGGCGCCAGGTTCAGTTGTGGGAATGTCCCTTTAACCACCAGGCTAGAGATAGTTTCACGAGCGTACGGGAACAGGATGTTCGGGCAGAATGCACCCAGGCAGTGAGCCAGCTGAGGCGCTTCCATACCCGACACAGAGAAGATACCGGCTTGCTGTACTTCACACAGGAAAGCTGTCTCTTCAGCATTCTTCACCGTCACAGTCAGACGCAGTACCACTTCGAATACGCCCTCTGCCAGTTCACGGCTCTGAGTATCCAGATCCAGTTTCACGTCCGGGTTCCACTCTTGCTGGAACATTTGCGGAGAGTTTGGTGCTTCAAAAGAAACATCTTTCAGGAAAATACGCTGGATTTGGAAGTTTTGCTGTGCTTCGTTGTTTGCTGCTTCAGCCATGTTAGAGTCCTTTTTCTCTCTGTACTCACCGCAGTGAGCCATTCAATATCGCAACCATGATCTTATATCACAACTGCACAAATCTGATTTCATCGTAACGGGCAGCATCATGCTGCCGGCCACAGACTTATTTATTGCCTTTACCGGCCTTGCTGCGAATCAGCGGCAGGTTTGCTTCATTCCATGAAATCAGGCCATCTTTCAGCAGGTTGACGTTGTCAAAACCGGCTTTGTGCAACAGGTTGGCACTTTCTTGTGCGGTCTGGCCTGTTTTGCATACCACGATGATTGGGGCGTTCTTGTGATTTTCAAGTTCGCCGTAGTTCTGTTCTTTGATTTGGCTTGGCAGAATGTGAAGTGACCCGGCAATATGACCACCGCGGTACTCATCTCGGCTGCGGATATCCACAAACACCCCGTTCTCACGGTTGATCAGCGCCGTGGCCTCGTTTGGCGTCACATACTTGTAGCCCGCAGTCTTCTGTTTTACGTAAGACGCAATGATGGCTACGATCAGACCGACCCACACCAGAGACAGAATTGGATTACTTGTTACAAAATCGATGTATTGCTGCATGATTTACGCTCTATGTTCCTAAATATCAGCCTGCTTTCCGGAGGCTAACCACCACAAAAATAAGGATCCTGAGTATACCTTCGCCAGCCCGGTTGTACAGACAGGGACAGTAATTACGAGCTACGGCTCACTCGATTTTACGGCCGCTGGTACAAGTATTGAACGATCTTTCCGCCCCCGGTATCCGGAACAAGAAAAATGAAAAAAACTCCCCGCCAGGGCTTACACTAAGAGGCAGAAATGAATATATTTCCGTAAGAAGATAACAAACCATTTACAGCATTGTTTGATCTTGCCCTACAGTTCGGGCAGGAAACTGTAGTAAAATTACGGTTAAAGCGTTCAATTACCTTAATCCTGCCGGTGCCTTAGGGTTAAGGTAATTGATCCAATTTACACTCAGATTTCTAACTTTAACGAGGGACAGCATATGTCTGCTAAGAAGCCTCTGGCTTTGGTTATTCTGGATGGCTGGGGTTACCGTGAAGACAACGCCGACAACGCGATTGCCAACGCGAAAACTCCGGTTCTTGATGGTCTGATGGCGAATGAAGCGCACACCCTGATCTCTGCCTCAGGGATGGATGTTGGCCTGCCGGACGGTCAAATGGGTAACTCTGAAGTGGGCCACACCAATATCGGTGCCGGTCGCGTGGTGTACCAGGATCTGACCCGAATCACCAAATCTATCGCTGACGGCGATTTCTTCGAAAACCCAGCGCTGACTTCCGCGATTGATAAAGCCGTTCAAGCTGGCAAAGCCGTTCATATCATGGGCCTGATGTCACCAGGCGGTGTGCACAGCCACGAAGACCACATTGCCGCAGCCGTGGAGATGGCCGCGAATAGCGGTGCTGAGCACATCTACCTGCACTGCTTCCTGGATGGCCGCGACACGCCGCCACGTAGCGCTCAAGCCTCTCTGGAGCGTTTCGATGCCCTGTTTGCCCAACTGGGTAAAGGCCGCATTGCGTCTCTGGTTGGTCGTTACTACGCGATGGACCGTGACAACAACTGGGAACGTGTTGAAAAAGCCTACAACCTGCTGACTGCTGCGGATGCTGACTTTACCGCTGCCACTGCCGTTGAAGGTCTGGAAGCGGCGTATGCCCGCGAAGAAAACGATGAGTTCGTCAAAGCGACAGAAATCCGTGCCGAAGGCCAACCTGTGGCTGCGATGCAGGATGGCGATGCCGTCTTGTTCATGAACTACCGTGCTGACCGTGCCCGCCAGATCACACGTACATTCGAAGTAGATTTCGCCGGCTTTGAGCGCAAGCAGTTCCCGGCACTGGCCGATTTTGTCATGCTGACTCAATACGCGGCTGACATTAACCTGCCTGCTGCTTTCCCACCAGAAAGCCTGACCAACACCCTGGGTGAGTGGCTGTCGAAGAAAGGCAAAAAACAGCTGCGTATTTCTGAAACGGAAAAATACGCGCACGTTACGTTTTTCTTTAACGGCGGCGTCGAAAATGAGTTTGACGGCGAATCTCGTCAATTGGTCGCTTCACCAAAAGTGGCCACCTATGACCTGCAGCCGGAAATGAGCGCGCCGGAGCTGACTGATAAGCTGGTTGCCGCAATCAAGAGCGGTGAGTTTGATACCATTATCTGTAACTACCCGAACGGTGACATGGTCGGCCACACTGGCGTTTATGATGCTGCGGTAAAAGCATGTGAAGCCGTAGATACCTGTATCGGCCGCGTAGTTGACGCTATCCGTGAAATGGACGGCCAACTGCTGATCACTGCCGACCACGGTAACGCCGAAATGATGGTGAACCCGGAAACCGGCGGCATCCATACGGCGCACACCAGCCTGCCGGTACCTCTGGTTTACGTGGGCAGCAAATCTATTACTCTGAAAGATGGCGGGAAACTGTCAGATCTGGCCCCAACCATGCTGGCGCTGTCTGACATGGAAATCCCTGCAGAGATGACTGGTCAGGTGCTGTTTGATCTGAAATAATCACCGCTATGCGGGAGATCATTCGTAACCTTCACCAATCCATCCGCGCCAGTGCATTATGCACTGGCGCTTTGTTATGTCTGGCGTTTGCCGCTCCGGCAGCCCAGGCAAACCAGAACCAGCTTGATGGCGTCAAACAAGAAATTTCACGCCAACAACAACAGGTCAGCAGCCAGCGTCAGCACATCGACCAACTCCAGAAAGATTTACGTAAACAGGAAGTTGGCATTGCTGAAACGGCAAAATCCATCCATCGTGCCGAGAGCCAGATTCAGTCACTGAATCAGTCTGTGCGAACCTTGCAAACCCAGATGGCCTCACTCAGACAACAGCAGCTGGGACAGCAGGAAATGCTGAAAGCGCTGATGGATGCCCAGTACCGTCAGGGACAGCACAGCCAGCTGGCGCTGCTCTTAAGCGGGGAAAACCGTGACAAACTGGATCGCTATACGGTCTATGCCGAACGACTGAGCCAAGCGCGCACTCAGGCGCTGGATGAGCTGGCTGCCACCACGACCGAATTGCAGCTGAAGCAACATACCCTGCGCCAGCAGCAAGAAGCACAGCAAACCAAACTCGACGAGCTAAAAAAACATCAGGCCAAGCTGGAGTCGGAACGACGCCAGCGTCAAAGCACAGTCAGCAAGCTCAAACAGCAGATTAACACCGACAACCGTTACCTGGCCGAGCTGAAAGAGAACGAGCAGCGCCTGATTAAAGAAATCGCCCGCGCCAAAGCCGCGGCTGAAGCCGCCCGCCGCCGGGCACCTATGAACGGCCTGAGCCAGCACAAAGGTAAGCTGCCGTGGCCGGTCAGCGGACGAATCGTCCACGCCTATGGTTCACCGCAACAAGGTGAGCTACGCTGGAAAGGTATGGTGATCGGCCAGAATGCTGGCAGCCAGGTCAAGGCTATCTACCCGGGTAAGGTGGTGTTTGCCGACTGGTTGCGTGGTTACGGCCTAATGGTGGTGATCGATCATGGCAAAGGCGACATGAGCTTCTATGGTTACAATCAGGCACTGCTGAAAAAAGTGGGCGATAACGTACAGGCCAATGAAGCTATCGCACTGGTCGGCGACAGTGGCGGGCAGGAGCAGTCCTCCCTTTACTTCGAAATTCGTCGCAAAGGTACGCCGACCAACCCAAGGAGCTGGCTGGGGCAACCTTAATCGCGACCGAAACAGGAGAAACTTGCAGTAATGTCATGGATTCGACACTTGCACCACCTGTTTCACTCGCACCACTGCGAGCATGATGTTCCGACGCCGTGGACTCGGTGGCTGAGTATCTCTGAACGCCCCCAGCTAGGGACACGGCAATATCCCGGTTCTTTTGTCAGGCACCTCTTTGCCAGACAACTCAAGGCAGGGCGTCTCATCGGCGAAGGGACAGTCAGGAGAAAAAGGGCAGCCTTGCTGCTTTCTGCCAGCTTATTGCTGGCTTCTTGCTTACTGCTCCCCGCGCCCATTCAGGCTGGTCAGCTGGCGATCGTGATTGACGACTTAGGCTACCAGCCGCTTCCGCTAACTTTCCGAACCTTGCCTGCCGAGATCAGCATTTCGGTACTCCCCGATACCCCCTATGCAACCGCCACCAGCTACGAAGCAACTAGTCAGCTACGAGATGTCCTGCTACATATGCCGATGGAGCCAAGCCGTGCCGCGCCACTGGAACGCACCACGCTGACTTCCCGAATGACCAAGGCCGAATTCCAGCAAACGCTTCGTCAGGCGCTGCGCAAAGTCCCCGACGCCTTCGCGGTCAACAACCATATGGGCAGCGCCCTCACCCAAAACACTCAAGCCATGAACTGGGTGATGGAGGTGCTGGCTCATCAGCATCTGGCGTTTCTGGACAGTCGGACCACGGTTCACTCAGTCGCACTGACGGCCGCGCACACCTATCAGGTGCCAGCGTTGAAACGGCACATCTTTCTGGACCACCAACCCACAGAAACGTTCATCAGCCAGCAGTTGCAACGAGCAATCTATCAGGCACAGCAGCAGGGGGCAGTGATCGCCATAGGCCACCCTCACCCTGTTACGTTAGCCACGCTGCAAAACCGGTTACCGACGCTGGCGGCAGAAGGGATCACTCTGGTCCGGCTTTCTGCCTTGTATGCGGCCGATCAGCCCCCGTCCGGCACCACACCCTAGCGCCCAATTCTTAGTCCCTAGGGGGGATGTCTGAGTATCGGTTAGCTATTGCGCTCTACCTGTTCACAGTAATGCGCTTCCAGCTCCCGGACATAATCCCGCCCTTTGTCTGTCGTCAGCGGACGGACAATCGCCAGAATCTGCAACACGCCCTGATAAATCACGCTCTTAGTGATCTCGGCCCCTGGTGCCTGGGCACTCTGATAAAAAATCCAGCTGGACACAACCAGTTTCAGCGTGTTTACCAACGCCCCCAACTCGGTATCATCCAGCGCCAGCAGGTCACTGGCCCGGAAACTTTTCATCATCGCCATGATGTTCTGATGCAGCCCTTCCTGCGCCAGCAGGTATTTTTGCTGCAACTCGGCATCCCGGCGCAAAATGTCCGGCAAATTGGCGTAAAAGAAGCGATAACGCCACATCAGCATAAAGACAGAGTCTAGATACGCCAGTAGGTTATCCGCCGTGATCTGTTGGAGATCAAGTGGCTGGAAATGAATCCTGAGATCATGGGCGTATTGATCAAAAATACTGTGTATAATCTCTTCTTTATTACGGAAATGATAATACAGGTTGCCGGGGCTGATCCCCAGATGAGCGGCTATATGGTTCGTGGTTATGTTTGGCTCACCGCTTTCATTGAAAAGCTCTAGTGCTGCCAGGATAATTCTATCGCGGGTCTTCATTTGCTTCTCACTTCTGTGCCCATGACGTTGGCAATCTGCTAATACTATCATAAAGATAATTCATAACGGCGGCAGTGATGCGACCGTTTGCCCAAACTGAAGACTGGAATAGCCATGATTATTGTAACTGGTGGCGCCGGTATGATCGGCAGCAACATAGTGAAAGCCCTGAACGAGCAAGGCCATAACGACATTCTTGTTGTGGACAATCTCAAAGACGGGACCAAATTTGCCAACCTGGTCGACCTTGATATCGCCGACTACATGGACAAGGAAGATTTCATCACGCAAATCATGGCCGGTGATGACTTTGGCCCTATCGAGGCGGTCTTCCATCAGGGTGCCTGCTCATCCACCACTGAGTGGGACGGCAAGTACATGATGCTCAATAACTACGAGTATTCGAAAGAGCTGCTGCACTACTGCCTGGAGCGCCAGATTCCTTTCCTGTATGCCTCGTCCGCAGCGACCTACGGCGGCCGCGACCATGACTTTATTGAAGAGCGCGCCTACGAAGGGGCGCTCAATGTCTATGGCTACTCCAAGCAGCTGTTTGACAATTACGTCCGTCGCTTGTGGCAGGACGCAGAAGCAAACGGCGAATCGCTGTCGCAAATTACCGGCTTTCGTTACTTCAATGTCTACGGCCCCCGCGAGCAGCACAAGGGCAGTATGGCCTCCGTCGCCTTCCACCTGAATACACAAATCCACCAAGGTGATAATCCGAAGCTGTTTGAAGGCTCAGAGCACCTTAAACGTGATTTTGTGTATGTCGGTGATGTATGCAAGGTGAACCTCTGGTTCTGGCAGCAAGGCGTTTCCGGCATCTATAACTGCGGCACTGGCAAAGCGGAGTCTTTCAACGAAGTCGCTAAAGCCGTCATCGCGTTCCACGGCAAGGGCCAGGTGGAAGAAATTCCGTTTCCGGATCACCTGAAAGGCCGTTATCAGGCCTTCACCCAGGCAGATCTGACCAAGTTACGCGCAGCCGGTTACAAGGAAGAATTCAAATCGGTGGCCGAGGGCGTGGCCGAATACATGGCAATCATCAACAGTTAAATTTTATCGCCCATGAAAGATCATTACGACAAACAAGCTTATAACCCTGAGTTTCACTGGCATTTCCTGCACCCAAAATACTGGGGAACCTGGCTGGCCGTGGCTGTTGCATCCCTGCTGTGCCTGTTGCCACACCGTGTCCGCCGCACCATCGCGACCGGTTTTGCCAAGCTGGCGATGAAATTTGACAGCAAGTCCAACCGACGCGCACGGGTGAACCTGGCGATGTGTTTTCCCGACAAAAACGAGGCTGAGCGGGAAGCCATGCTGATGGAAAGCTACATCACCGCAGGCAGCTTCCTGATGGGATTCGCCTCTCTGAGCGTACGCAGCCGCGCCTGGCTGGAAAGCCACACCATCATCCGCGGTGAAGAGCACCTGGCCGCCCTGAAAGAACAGGGAGAAAGCGCTATCCTGCTGGTACCTCACACCTGGGCCATCGATATTCCTGCGGTGCTGCTGGCATCCCGCGGCCTGCCGGTATCGGCCATGGCCAAGAAGCAAAAGAATGAGGTATCCGACTGGTTGATGCACAAACAACGCGTGCAGTATGGCGGTCGCGTGTATGAGCGCAGTGGTGGTATCAAGCCCTTTATCAAATCGATCCGTGAAGGGTATCTGGGCTACTACTTACCCGACGAAGACCTCGGCCCCGAACACAGTGTGTTTGTTGACTTCTTTGCCACCACCAAGGCAACGATTTCGGGTCTTGGCCGACTGGCCAAATTAAGCCGTTCGAAAATTGTGCCGCTTTATTCTGTATACAACAGCAAAACCGGCCAGTATGAAATCAACATTTATCCGCCGTTGTCACCGTTTCCTCTGGAAACCGAAGAGCAGGATGCCCGTCTGATGAACGAGTGCATCGAGCAGTACGTCACCGAACGCCCGGAACAATATATGTGGATTCTTCGTCTGTTAAAAACGCGACCAAATGGCGAAGCCAACCCGTATAACGTCAAGAAGTAGGATCAGGGCAGAATGAACAGAAGTACAATATTCAACACCCTTATCCTGCTGCCGGTTATCTGGCTGTTCAGCGGCTTACTGGTTGTCGGCGATGGCGATAAGCCGATGGTCGCACTGGTTGTGATTTCCGCCATTACCTCAATAAGTTACTATGGACTTCAGACGACCAGAGACAACCTCCGTCACAACCGGGTTTTATGGGTAGTACTGGCACTGACCGCTTATGGTCTTTTCAGTCACTTCTATCACGGCATCAGTTCCCGAGAAATTCGTGCCCTGTTGATGGCGTCAGTCATGCTGATTTGCTTTCCTCGAGAACTCATTTCGCAGCGCCTCTTAAGCTGGCTGTGCCTGATGGGAAGTATTGCGTGTTTTGGAATGGCTTTCTATTACGGGTTGTATCTAGATATGCATCGCGGGCTATGGCCAATCAATGCTATTCCTCAGGCGACAATGAGTGCAGCAATCAGCTTGTCCGCCTTAGCCATGATGACGGGCAATGACACTTGTAATAAAAAAATTCTTATCGCGGCGTTCTTCATTGGTATGGCCGCTGTCATCATCAGTCAGACCCGCGGAGTTTGGTTGGGTTACTTTATTACAGTGATGCTGATCGTCGCATTACGCTTACGCCATTTACTAATGACCCGAAAAGCCTGCCTCATTACTCTAGCTACATTAGCTGTAGGCAGCTTTGCCTTAAAACCGGTTGTTGAAGCACGAATTGATGAAACACAATATGAAGTGAATCAGATCATGTCTGGTAACTTCAATACATCAGCAGGATTACGGTTGCAGATGTGGGCAATCGCTCCGCAACTTGTTGAAGATAACTGGTTACTGGGACTTGGCAGATATCACCACGAGAAGTTCAACGAACTCTACCGACAAGGGCAGGCATCCGAAAGCTTAAAGCAGGAAAATCCGGCCCATTATCACAATCAGTTCCTGGATCGGCTGGTAAAGAGCGGCATAATTGGCGTAATACTACTAGTGACATTGCTATCAGTGCCATTGATCGGCCTCTCACACGTCTCACATCAGCACCGCTATATGCTGAGCTCTATCGTTCTTCTTTATGCCACGGCATCGTTAACTGATGTCCCTTTTAGCCACCCACAGCCGCTGCTGTTGTATATTTTTCTGGTCAGCTGCTTAACGACATCTAGCAGAAAACACTAACGATATGTACGAAATTTTTGTCATCAACCTGGAGTCCTCCGTTGAGCGCCGTCACAATATCTCTCGGCAGCTTGACGAACTCGGATTACCCTTTTCCGTTTTCTCCGCAGTGAATGGCCGCGAAGGCCATCACCCATTGTTCGACAACTATGATGATCATCTCAGTCAGCTATACCGCGGCAAATCGCTGAGCAAAGGGCAACTCGGCTGCTATGCCAGCCACTATCTGTTGTGGCAAAAGTGCGTTGAGCTGAATAAGCCAATTATTGTAATTGAGGATGATGCCCTGCTTTATCCGGCACCAATGACGGACTTTGTCCGGGCTATACCGACCCTTGATCCCAAATTTGAATGTATCCGCCTGTTTGATAACAAGCGCAAAGCATTTAACTTCACCCCATTGGTTTCTCTAGGCGCAACGTCTGTATGCAAATTTACCAAGGGACATATGAGTGCCACCGGTTATTACCTGACGCCGACCGGAGCCCGGAAGTTCCTGGCACATTCCGATCGCTGGTATATGGCGGTCGATATTTATATGGACCGTTTCTGGATCAACCAGGTCGATTGCTACGGCACAGCCCCTGCCTGTTTAACCAACGACCCGATTTTCGATTCGGACATCGGTTACGACAGCCAGAAACCACCGCGCAGCCTGCTGACCCGCTGCAAACGGGAGTGGTTTAATCTGACCGAGCTCTTTAAGCGCGAAACACATAACGCTCTGTATAAAATCAAACAAAAATAAAGCCTGAATTATGAAAATTTTGATTGCCAGCTCCTACCATCACGCATGGAACAGCGTTCGTCCAGAAGCGGAAATGTTTATTGAAATGGTTCGCCAGGGTCATCAGGTAACGGTCGCCACGCAGGGCGATGCCGAATATGTGTCCCGTTTTCGTGAGCACGGGGTAAAAGTGATCGACTGCTACCCGACCAAGAAAATTTGTTCAAAGACCATCAAAACCCTGCATCGCGAACTGAAAGATGGCGACTACGACATCTGCTACGGATTTAACTCCAAAACCATTCCCAATGCCGCGTTTGCCTGCATCGGCACCCGCGCTAAAATGGTGACTTACCGGGGCACAACAGGCGGCCTGTATCGCCACGATCCCAGTGCTTACCTGACCCATCTTCACCCACGGGTTGACGGTATCATTTGTGTATCTGACGCCGTGCGCCGCGATGTCAGCCAGCGCGTCTGGAAAAACCGCGACAACATCGTCACCATTTATAAAGGTCACCAGCTGGACTGGTACAGTGTTGCACCGACCCAGCGTGAAGAATTTGGCCTGACCGACGATGACATCATTGCCGTCTGCGCCGCGCATGTGCGCCCGAGCAAGGGGATTTCGGTTCTGGTACAAGCCACCCACCAGATTGATAACCCGAATTTCCACCTGTTGCTGGTCGGCAGCGGTTTCGAACCTCACTTTGACGAAATAAGGCAAAGCCCTATGGCAGACCGGATCCACCTGGTCGGCCACCGTAAAGACGTTCCCTCGATCATGGCCATGGCCGATTTCCAGGTTCAGCCATCAGTCAGTGGTGAAGGCCTGCCTCGTACCATTATTGAAGCCATGGCAAACGGAACCACTTCTGTCGTCACCACCACCGGTGGTTCGCCGGAGCTGGTTGATGACGGTGAAACCGGTTTTATCGTTCCGGCCGGCGATGCACAGGCTCTGGGCCAGGCAATGAACCAGCTGATTACGGATAAAAACAAAATTGCCCGATTCAGCGCCGCGGCACAAAAGAAACTGGATACGGAATTCAATGCGATGGAAACCGTACGCCATCACATCGCCTTTTTTGAAAAGCTGCTGCACCCAACGAAGTAGGACAGTCTGATATGAAAAAACTGGTTGTTGATCTAGACGGCACGATAACGCTGGCCGATACCAATGATTACGAGAACGTCGCGCCGAATCTGGCAGTGATTGAGCAACTGAAAAATTACAAGGCGCAAGGCTACACGATCACCATCAGTACGGCGCGCAACATGCGCACTTACGAAGGGAATGTAGAACTGATTAACATTCACACCCTACCGATCATTACAGCCTGGCTGGACAAACATCAGGTACCTTATGATGAGATTCTGGTGGGCAAGCCCTGGTGCGGTCATGACGGCTTCTACATTGATGACCGTGCAGTACGCCCATCAGAATTTGCCTCTCTGTCAGTAGAGGAGATCAATGCCCTGCTCGACAAGGAAAAAGCATGTTTCTGATCATGTCCGCTGCTTATGTCAGTCAGGAGCTAGAGTCGGAGTTCGGCACCATTCCACCGGCGTTTCTGCCGCTGGGTAACCGCCGTCTGTTTCAGCATCAGGTCGCCAGTGCGCCGGAAGGTAAGAAAATTTACCTCAGCTTGCCGGAAAGCTATCAGCTCGAAACTTACGATGAAGCCTGGCTGAGCAAGCACGGTGTCGCCCTGCTGCGCATCCCGGATGGCCTGTCACTGGGCGCCTCGCTGGTCTCTGCCCTGACACTGGCTGATTATGACCATAAAAGTAGCCTCAGTATCCTGTTCGGAGACACCCTGTTTTCCGAGCTGCCTGGCGGCGAAGATATCATTACGATTTCCCAGGTCGAAAACAGCTACGATTGGGCCATCGTCACCAATGATAACTCCCACTGGCTCGACACCCCACAGCATCGCCATCTGCTGGATCAGAACAACGTGGTTTGCGGGTATTTCAAATTCAGCCAGCCCCAGCGGTTGCTCAAAGCACTGACGATGGCGCACTGGGATTTCATCCAGAGCCTGAACTATTACCACGAGGAATGTGGCCTCAACAGCGTTCACGTTTCCAACTGGCTCGACTTTGGTCACCTGAACACTTACTACACCTCCAAAGCCAAGTTCACGACCCAGCGGGCCTTTAATCATCTGGAAATCACGCCCAAATGGATTCGTAAGTCCAGCACAAAAAACCAGAAAATAGCCGCAGAAGCTCATTGGTTTGAACAGGTACCGCCGATTCTTCGCACCTATCTGCCTCAATTTCTCGGTACTCAGACACAAAACGGGACAGTATCTTACCAGCTGGAATACCTGCACCATACCGCACTGAACGAGCTGTTTGTGTTCTCCACCCTGCCGGAGCTGGTGTGGAAGCAAATTCTCAGCAGTTGCCTGGACTTTATCGACGCCTGCCAACAACACACCCCGGCCACTGACAACCATCAGCCGATCCAGTCTCTGGAGGTATTGTTCGGCGAAAAAACACGTCAGCGGCTGACTGAATACTGCCAATCCGTTGGTTGCGAGATGGCAACACCGTGGACGTTTAACGACAACCTGAGCGCCTCCTTTGCCGATTTACTGGCGGCCAGCGAGCAATATTTGCCAACGGCATCATTGCCACCAAGCGTCATGCACGGCGACTACTGCTTTAGCAATATCTTGTATGACTTTCGCAGCGATAAAATAAAAACCATCGACCCACGGGGCATGGATGTACATGGCGACTTCACCGTGTACGGGGATGTGCGTTACGATCTGGCCAAGCTGAGCCACTCGGTACTCGGCCTGTATGACTGGATTATCGCCGGCTACTATGAGGTTAGCGTGGTACAACGTGCGATCACCTTCCGGTTGGATATTCCTAAACACATTAAAAGCATTCAGCAGCTGTTTATTACCTTGATGAAAGAGAAGTATCAGCTATCCGATAAAGCCCTGTACGCCATGCAGATCCAGCTGTTTCTGTCTATGCTGCCACTGCATGCCGACGATTTACGCCGCCAGCAAGCGCTGATGGCCAATGCATTTCGCCTTTACCAACTGATTCAGGACGCCGAAGTATGATCGTCATTCCCATGGCCGGCCTCAGTTCCCGTTTTTTCCAAGCTGGGTTTACCGAGCCAAAATACATGCTCAAAGCCCACGGAGATACACTGTTTGCTCACGCCATTAACAGCTTCTCACACTACTTCGACACCGAGTCATTTCTGTTCATCATTCGCGATGTGTACGGAACCCGGGCATTCGTCGAGCAGGAAGTAAAACGCCTGGGTATCAAAGAAGCCCACATTTTTGTGCTGGAGGAAGCCACCCGCGGTCAGGCGGAAACGGTGTACCTCGGGCTGCAATCGCTGCCCGAATATCAGGGCCCGATAACCGTCTTTAATATCGACACCTTCCGTCCCGGCTTCACTTTCCCAGCCGAGTTGACCCAGTGGGACGGTTACCTTGAAGTGTTTCAGGGCAGTGGTGATAACTGGTCATTTGCTCAACCAGCATCAGCCGACTCCACCCGCGTGGTGCGCACCACCGAAAAAGAGCCGATCTCCGATCTGTGCAGCACCGGTTTATATTACTTTGCCTCAACGGTGCTGTTTACGTATGCCTATGAACGCTATCTTGCCCGCCCTCAAGCTGAATGGGCCAAAGGTGAGCTCTATATCGCCCCGCTCTATAACACCTTGATTCAGGACGGTCACGCTATCCATTACCACTTGATTGCAACCGATGACGTCATTTTCTGTGGCGTACCGGACGAGTACTACCAATTTCTGGAGGGACAAGGTTGAGCCAGGATTTCCAACACATCAGCGTTGTGGTTCAGGGACCGGTCCAAAACTATAAAGGCCGGACCCATCACGAAGAAGGCATCACCAAACGCTGCCTGGACAGTATCCGTACCCATTTACCGGGAGCGACGGTCATCCTGTCGACCTGGCCGGATCAGGACTTGTCGGGTCTGGATTATGACTTGCTGGTGATCAGTGAAGATCCGGGGCAAAACAGTGACGGCTTCTGCCCGGTGAATTACTATCGCCAGATCGTCTCGACCAAAGCAGGCCTAGCACGCGTGACAACCCCTTATGCTGTGAAGCTGCGCAGTGACAACTTCCTCACCGGCAACGAATTTGTGGCACTGCAGCAAGCCTTCCCTTGCAGTCAGGCCGAACACCACGTGTTTGCCGAAAAAGTGGTCATCAACGCGAACCTGTTTCGACGGACCTCACACGGCCAACGGGTGATCATGAGCCCGAGTGACTTTTTCTATTATGGCCGCACTGACGATGTGCGGAAAATCTGGGACCAACCGCCATTTACCCAGCAACCCTTCGCGGCTGAACTGATGGCGCAGGCTACCCGCCGGTCAGCCGAAGAGCCGGCACTGGAAGCTGAGCAAGTGTACTGCCAAATCTGGCTCAAGGCCTTGTTACCCGAACGCACACCTCTGATGGCCAGCCGGTTTACCAGCCGTCAGCAAGACATCACATTCTGGGAATCATTCCTGGCCAGCAACATCATTATTGCCGATCCGGAGAACAGCGGCATTGGTCTGCGGAAAATTTCCATCAGGAAGCTGAAGCGGGCCAATGAATACAGTCATATAGACTGGCTGCGCCTGTACCGCAAATATTGTGATGCCCGCCAGCCGCTGACCTATACCGCACAGCAGTTGTTACTGGAGTTGCGCCGGCTGTTCAAGCTGCCGCTGAGCAAGCTGATTTATAAATTGTCCCACTAAAAAAACCGCCGAAATGGCGGTTTTTCTTCATACTGGAGATACCGAAACAGCAAGATCCTATAATATTTCCTGCTTCAAGAAGGTTATCCTTTCCTGGTAACGCTCTCCCTGCACATACTTGTCCCGATAGGTTTGCTTGGCAATGAATGCATTCCTGTACTGTGAGAAGTCATCATCAAGCTCAGCGTAGTTATTCGATAGCAGTTGAATTTGTTGCCAAGTCTCTGCCTGGTCGTCACAGCTAACGACTTCATTGAATAAATAAAACAACCAGAAATAAGGCGCAAACCCTTTTCGTTCCATATGTTCCAGCAAAGGATATCCGCTACCGGCTTTGCTGATCAGATTCCGGCGAGCCGCAAGTTTCCTGGTTGTATTTAGCCCTCTTATCTCGAGCTTCTGTTTTCTGTGCGGCTGGTATAAATACTCAATAGCCACCTCAAGCAGCCGCTTCGGAATGACCGCTCCCTGCCGCGCCGCTAAAAACCACGAGACCAATTGACGATCATCAGAATACTTTTCGCGAAAGGAGAAAAACGGAGTGTTTTCCATATCAAGCCACTGATCCAGCGGCTTTAAACAAAATGAGGTAGCATCAGCCCATATACCACCAAACTTATACAATAAAAATATTCTCAGGAAATCACTTTTGCCCGCAGCTTTAAGATCCACCGTGAAACAATTGAAGACATCATTAAAGTTGAAGCCAAGTATGTCAGAGATGTTCGCTTCATTCAGGAGAATAACTTGATAATCAGGGTTTTGTGTTACCCAGCTTTTATAAGAAATCTGCACAACCTCTGGGGCGTTGTCGAGCCCTGAATCCCAGTACATCCAGACGGTCTTCGTAAAATCACCCGCTGGAATTTCCAGATGCTGAATATGAGACAGCGCTTCAAGACCCTTTTGATAATCCTGCTCAGAGATGACAGGAGTCGGCTGCAAGTACTTTCGCAGTTTTCGTATCAGCTCTTTCATGCGTTCTTTTCTTGCTCAAGCAGCCACAGCCCAACATATTTATTGAAGTTCACCTGGGCATACGTCATGGCGACGATGAATCCCACACTGCCGTCCAGGAAACCACGACGCAGAATATAAATATGGAAAAACGTCCACATCCCTCGTAGCAGGGCAAGTACCAGGCCATGGGATTTTTTCCCTTTACGATGGTATTTCTGCGACCCCAGCCAGGCATATTTAGCGGCTTTATCCAGACCGTGACCGTAATCGCGGTGGGTGTAATGCAGCAACAAGCCTTTCATGACACCGGTCGAGCCCGGTGCAGGCACCACAGTTTCATGAACCTCATCCAGGGTAAACCTTGCGCCTTCACGTTTAAACAGACGCAGAACCGAACGGGCGCTGCGGCCATATTTGAGGGTTTTGCCGTACAACGTGACACCCCAAGGCAGACGGTACGCCGTGTGCTCAATCTGCTCTTGCTCCAGCATCGCGATCAGTGCCGATTTCATCGTTTCATCCAGCGCTTCGTCGGCATCAATAGACAGAACCCAGTCGCCAGTTGCTTTATCCAGCGCCCGCTGTTTCTGCTTACCAAACCCCGGCCAATCAGTGATCGTCACGTTGTCGGTATAACGCTGACAAATTTCGACTGTGTTATCGGTTGAACCACTGTCCAGCACAATGATTTCATCGGCGATGTCTACGACCGATTGCAGGCACGGCTCGATGCGATCCGCTTCGTTTTTCGTGATCACAATTACTGACAATGAATGCCTTCTCATAAATTGGGCCTTTCTGTTAACGATGTTTTGAATAAGTTCTGTATCGGGCAGCTACTTGCAGGCTACATTCCCCGAGCTTACCACTTCCAGTATCCGAGTTTCTTTCGCATTTTGAATTGACGCAGCAAATTCAACGGCTTGGATTTCAGCCCGGCCCGGCCGTCTGCAATCATCGCGTTGGTGGCCTGCAGTACACGCTCACTGGATGCGCCGTCAGAATACGGGTGAATCAGTTGGCAATAGCGCTCAATCTCAGCCATCAGGGCTTCCGGGCGTTGCAGAGCCTCGGTAAGCGCCGCTTCGACAGCATCCACTTCAGTGACATCCAGCAGGTACTCCCCCGGTGACTGATTGCAGAACGTCACAACCGGTTTACGCTGCAACAGGAACATCAGCAGAACCGATGAGGTGTCGCACAACATCACGTCTGCCGCCTGCAACAACGGAATCACATTGTCGGTTTCGACAAACTGCAGGTGTTCGCCCGCCAGGCTTTTGTACTTATCGACAATATCCTGATCCATTTTCGGGTGGAACTGAATCAGCCAGCGCCATTTACCGGTCTGCGACAACTGTTTGATCTTCTCAAACAGTATCGGCGCACATGTCAGATTACGGGAAAACGTCGAGCACATCAGCACCGTCGGCCGCGGGTCAGCCGGTGTCAGGTAAGGGTTATTAGGCTCTGGGGTAAACAGCGGATCCAGTGCCGGCCAGCCGGTTTGCGCCACTCGGAAAAAACCGTGCTCAGCGGCCAACTGTTCAAATCGTTCGGTGGTATCCGGCCCCTGCGTGCAGTACAGGTCAAAACAACCACGTATCTCAAAATGATCCTCGCGACCGCGGCGGTTGAGTTTTCCGGCATTGAAACCATGAAAGACACCCACTTTAATCCCCGGAACGAAACTCGGCACCACATTGCCCGGGACGAACACCGCATCCGGCTGCCAGGCTTTGACATCGCCGATGGTCGCCAGCACCTGCTCGTCAGGAGCGAGGAAAGCCGGATTGACTTCATTGCCTTCCAGGAACCAGCGCACTTCCCCGCCCTGTGCCAATATGGCGTGTTGCAGCGGCCGTAAGATGGCATACGAATAGTTCTGGGCGATATACATCAAGTAACGTTTTTTCATCTGACTCTCTGCTCGGTTCCCGTCGCCGGTCTGTACATGAAACAAGACTGTTATTCTAACCGAATCATGCTGTGGATAGTGAGTTTTCCCCGCCTGTTCGTGACGAAAGAAGCCGTTATAATAGCCCTAAATCGTTCACTGGCCTTTGATTATGTTGATACGCGCCCTTTATACCCTGCTGCTCTGCCTAGCCTCTCCCGTGCTGTTGTTCGGGCTTTATAAAAAGAAACCCGGTAAACCGACTTTTGGTTCCCGCTGGAAAGAGCATTTTGGCTTCACGCCGCCTGTCCGGGGTCAGCGTCCGATCTGGGTTCATGCCGTCAGTGTGGGCGAGTCCATTGCCGCGATCCCCGTCATTAAAGCCCTTAAAGCGGCTTACCCCGA
The DNA here is from genome assembly GCF_028621875.1 of Photobacterium sp. GSS17. NCBI lineage: Bacteria > Pseudomonadati > Pseudomonadota > Gammaproteobacteria > Vibrionales > Vibrionaceae > Photobacterium > Photobacterium sp. GSS17. The sequence continues at coordinate 3,391,278 of NZ_CP117517.1, forward strand.
CACCCCCATTGTCGTTACCACCACCACCAGCACCGGGGCCCAGCAAGTCGAAAAACTCGGGGATCTAGTGGAACACCGCTATATGCCTATCGATTTTGCTTGGTGCGTCCGCGGGTTTTTGCGCGCAGTTCGCCCCTCCGCGATGCTGATCATGGAAACCGAACTGTGGCCCAATACCCTGGCGACAGTGCACCGCGCCGGGATTCCGGTGATCGTGATGAACGCGCGCCTGTCCGCCCGCTCCGCCACCCGTTATCATCGCTTCCAGCCGGTCTTTAAACTGATTGCACGTCATCTTGACCATATCCTGTGCCTGCATCAAGATGATGCCGACCGCTTCGCCCAATTGGGCATTGCAGCCAACCGACTGACAGTTACCGGCTCAGTGAAGTTTGATATTCATATTGATGAGAGCATTCGCAAGCAGGCACAGCAGCTGCGGACGATGCTGGGTTCAGCTCGCCCGGTATGGATCGCAGCCAGCACCCACAAGGGAGAGGATGAACAGGTGCTGGAAGCCTTTGCCGCGGTTCGCCACCAGCATCCCGACAGTCTGCTGATTCTGGTGCCCCGCCACCCCGAGCGCTTCGATCAGGTTGAGCAGCTTTGTCTGGCACAGTCATTACGCTGTGTTCGCCGGACCGGCGACCAGGCGGTTACGCCGGAAACTCAGGTTTATCTGGCAGACACCATGGGAGAAATGCTGTTGTTTCTGGGGGCTGCCGATATCACCTTCATGGGCGGGAGCCTGATCGGCGATCGCGTCGGCGGCCACAATATGCTGGAGCCCGCCGCAATGGGCAAACCGACCCTAACCGGGCCGAGTTTTTATAACTTTGCCGACATCACCCAGCAATTACGGGACGCCGGAGCTCTCGAGGTTTGCCAGGACGCCCGGGACTTGGGCGAGCGTCTGTCCGTATTGCTCGCGGCCCCAGAACAGCGCCAATGCATGGGCCAGGCCGCCCTGAATGTCGTCAGGCAGAATCAGGGCGCGGTTAACAAAACCCTGACAGTACTGGCCACTCTGCTGAAAGATTAGTCGTTCCGGTATCCGGCCAGCAGCCACTGCCAGCACGAGGTATCAAACCGGATCCCCCGCTTGCCCTGCTCTTTGACAAACGAGCGGTGCAAGCGGGACAGATTCCCTTCTTTCCATTGCTCGCCCTGCTGTTCATAGCACTTATCAAAATCAATCAGCCAGACCTGCTGCTGGTCATCCAGCAGGATATTGTGACTGTTGAGATCGGTATGGCACACCTGCAGGTCATGCATCTGACGCACCATGGCGCCAATCGCGCGCCAACACGACTCCGGCAAAGCCTGCTCGGCGAGAATCGCGACCAAATCCTGCGCGTTAGCCACTTTTTCCACCAGCAAATCGGCCTGATAGGTCAGTCCGCTACGTACTGCCCGCGCCGCCACAGGTCGCGGAACCCTCACGCCACCCTGCGCCAGTTTATCCAGCAGGCGAAACTCTGCGGCGCCGCGGGTATTGTCCCAGCCTGTAAACCAGTAGGCATCTTTCACCAGCTTGCCGAACAGGCCGCCCCGGCGATAGTGGCGCAAGGCCATCGGCAGTGCTTGGCCCTCGACAAACCAGGTCGTGCCCCGGCCCTGTGCCGAGCCGGTGACCCGTCCGGCCTGTTGCCAGAAGGCCGGGTCGAAGCAACGAAGGGGCTCTTCCCGTAACAAATCCGGGTCAAACCAGATCCGCTGATTGTCTTTCGTAATCAATTGCACACTTTCTCTCCAGGCATGAGGCGACAGAGTATTTTACAATCACTTACGTGAACTGCATAATTTCCTCTCTGAATCACTAACAGGTAACTGTCATGGCGTTATTTTCAACTCCGCCACAATCCTTATGTATTCTTCGTTTGTCTGCCATCGGTGATGTCTGCCATGCCATTGCTGTCGTACAAGCGATTCAGGCTCACTGGCCGAGTACCAAAATCACCTGGGTCACCGGAAAAATCGAAGCTCAGTTGATTGGCGATTTACCGGGCATTGAGGTGGTGGTGTTTGACAAAAAAGCCGGATGGGCCGGAATGAAAGCTGTCTGGGCCGCCCTGAAAGGTCAGCAATTTGATGCCCTGCTGCATATGCAGGTGGCACTGCGCGCAAGTGCCCTGTCACTGGGGATCAAAGCCCGCTACCGGGTCGGATTTGGCAAAAACCGCACCAAAGAAGGCCAGTGGCTGTTTACCAACCGCCATTTGCCTGACACCAACAGCTTCCATGTGTTGGACAATTTCGCCGACTTTGCCCGCTATCTGGGGGTGCCGTTTGACCAGCCTCACTGGAATATCCCACTGTCCGATGAGGACACAGCATTTGCCCGGCAGCAGATTAACCAGCATCCGACACTGATCATCTCGCCGGCCGCCAGTAAAGACGAGCGCAACTGGCTGACCGAACGTTATGCCCAGCTGGCCGATTATGCGAATGAAAAAGGGATGCAGGTGATTCTGTGCGGTTCACCGGCACCGCGCGAAGTCACCCTGGGTCAGGCCATCGAACAGCTTTGCCAGCATCCGGTCAAAAACCTGATCGGCCAGACCAGCCTGAAACAACTGACGGCTCTGCTTGGACAGGCCGCCGTCGTGGTCGCACCCGATACCGGTCCGGCTCACCTGGCAACCACGCAGGGCACCCCGGTGATTGGATTGTACGCCCACAGTAACCCCCAGCGCACCGGCCCGTACAACAGTCTGAAAACAGTCTGCAGCGTGTACGACCAGCATGCCGAAGCGCAGCACGGCAAACCGGTATCTGCCCTGCCGTGGGGAACCCGGGTCAAAGGCGATCAGCTGATGAAAGACATCAGTCTGGCGCAGGTGACAGCGACCCTCGACACTCTCATTTCTTAATTCAACATCAGCGACTGGTACTCATTATGACAACCCGAGTTATCTACCCTGGCACCTTTGACCCTATTACCAATGGTCACCTGGATTTGATCGAGCGAGCCGCCGCGATGTTTGATCATGTGATCGTCGGCATCGCCTACAGCCCGAGTAAAAAACCACTGTTTGAACTGGAGGAGCGCGTGGCACTGGCCAAAGCCATTACTTCGCACCTCACCAACGTCGACATCGTCGGCTTCTCCGGCCTGCTGGTTGATTTTGCCAAGGAATATCAGGCCAATGTGCTGGTTCGCGGCCTGCGTGCTGTGTCTGACTTTGAGTTTGAATTCCAGTTGGCGAACATGAACCGCCGTCTGATGCCGGAACTGGAAACTGTGTTCCTGACCCCGTCAGAAGAAAATTCTTTCATCTCCTCCACCATTGTCAAAGAAGTGGCGCTGCACAAAGGCGACGTCAGCCAGTTTGTCGACCCGGTGATTGCCGACGCGCTGGAGAAGAAGTTCAAGGCACTGGGAAAATAAAAAACCAGTCCCAGCAATATCAAAAAAGGAGGCCACGCCTCCTTTTTTATTCGCATTACTTTGCGTCCTTCACGACTTACCGCTTTTCAGGCCGCAACATTCATGCAGTCGTATTAACACGACTGCATTAACACTACCGTTTTAACACTGATAATACTCACGGTACCAAGTCACAAAGGCCTGCACACCTTCCTGCACCGAGACCTGGGGTTTATAACCAGTGACGTCAAACAGATCCGCCGTATCAGCATAGGTGGCGTACACATCGCCCGGCTGCATTGGCATGAAGTTTTTCTTCGCGTCCATATCCAGTGCCGACTCCAGCGCATCAATGAAATCCATCAGCTTCACCGGACTGCCATGACCAATGTTATACACACGGTAAGGTGCCGAGCTGGTTGCCGGAGAACCGGTTTCGACCGTCCAGTCCGGTGAGGATTGCGGAATCACATCCTGAATCCGGATAATGCCTTCCACGATGTCATCGATGTAGGTGAAATCGCGACGCATATCGCCATTGTTATACACATCAATGGCTTTCCCCTCGACAATCGCCTTGGTGAATTTAAACAGCGCCATATCCGGACGCCCCCACGGGCCGTACACGGTAAAGAAACGCAGGCCAGTCGTCGGCACACCGTAAAGGTGGGAATAGGTGTGCGCCATCAGCTCGTTGGACTTTTTCGTCGCCGCATACAGGGAAATCGGGTGGTCGACACTGTCAGCGGTATTAAACGGCATTTTCTGATTCAGGCCATAAACCGAGCTGGAAGAGGCATACACCAAGTGTTCTATCTTGTGATGACGACAGCCTTCCAGAACCGTCAGGTGGCCAACCAGGTTGCTGTCAGCATAGGCCATCGGATTATCAATCGAGTAACGTACCCCGGCCTGTGCTGCCAAATGAATCACCCGATCGAATTTTTGCTCTGCAAACAGCGCGGCCATACCGTCACGGTTCGCCAGATCCAGCTCCACAAAGGTGAAGCCAGGATGCTGAATTCGGGTCAGACGATCCTGCTTGAGCGACACCTCGTAGTAGTCATTGAGGTTATCAATCCCGACGACCTGATGGCCCATCGCGCACAGACGTTCAACAACGGCGCTGCCGATAAAACCGGCCGCACCGGTAACCAGATATTTTTTCATCCGTTTCACCCTTCTCAGCGTGCGTCTCCCGACACACATAAAACGTATTGGATAACAGGATCATAGCACTCTCACACTGACGAACCTATCACTAGGCATGCAACCGGGATCCCATGTCACGCAGACCGGAAGCGATGTTCCTGTCTTTACGGTGCGCTTATTTCTGACAATCGCTGCAGTATACTGTGGTCCGCTGACCAATCTTCACTTCACTGAGCAACTTGTCACAGCGCGGGCAAGGTTGACCGGCTTTGCCGTACACCTGCAGTTCCTGAGCAAAATAGCCCGGTTTGCCATCCGCATTCTTGAAATCTTTCAGCGTTGTGCCACCCTGCTCAATGGCAAACGCCAGCACGGCCTTGATTTCCGCCACCAGCACCGCCAACCGTTTGGCCGAAACTTTTCCGGCTTCCCGTTTCGGATGGATACCGGCACTGAACAGGGATTCATTGGCGTAAATATTCCCTACGCCCACCACCACATGGTTATCCATGATGAACTGCTTGATTGCGGTCCGCTTGCCTCGGGCTTTTTCCTGCAAATATTGTGCACAAAACGCCTCGCTTAATGGCTCAGGTCCCAACTTGGCCAGCACCGGGTGCTCGCCGCCTTTGTCCTGCCACAACCAGGCACCAAATCGGCGGGGATCGTTGTAGCGCAGTACTTCTCCACTGGCCAGACAAAGATCCACATGATCATGCTTCTCCGGCGAAATCCCTGCCGGCAAAACTCGCAGGCTGCCCGACATACCCAAATGGACAATGGCATAACCGGCATCGGTTTCCAGCATCAGGTATTTCGCCCGGCGGCTGACCCGCCGGATCTCCTGCCCAACGATTTGGCGGATCGCCTCCGGGACAGGCCAACGCAATTGGGGATTGCGGATCACGATATCAGTTACCCGCTGGCCGGTCACATGGGGGGCAATCCCCATCCGGCTGACTTCAACCTCCGGTAATTCAGGCATTTTTTCTCTCGTTCAGACCCCGCGTTGTCCGCAGGTCCGATTATTCAGACGGATTCATGTGACGCGGAAATAAATAGGCCTCATCAACCGAGACGGCCAGCCACTCCCCCTGCCAGTTCTGGAGCAGCCAGAATTGCGGTAACTGGTAAATCGTCACCCGTACCGGCTCTTCGTGGCTGGCTAGCCAGATCTCCGCGGTTCTCGGGGCCTGCAGCGTAGGCTGCAACTGAGCCATCATGTCCCGGTTAACCGGGGTCCCTTCCAGGCGCTGCCAGTGGGCAGCCAATGTCGCGGCTGGCAAAGATACCGGCGGTTCCGCCAGCCAACCCAGTTCGCTCTGTCTCAGGGCAACCTGCGGCAGGCTCAAACGGGTCATTGGGGTGTCCTCGGGCAGTAAGCGCGTCAGCCCGCTGGCAACCATCGGTTCTGGTTCGTTCGTTGCAAAACGCTGCTGCAGCAATTCCGGCAGACGGATCACCGCGATAAAACAAACCACTCCGATGATGATGACATTGTTCCAGCCTCGGCGGGACAGCCTCATAACACGACTCCTTCACATGCAGATGCGAAATCATACCATGAGTATCAGTGTATGAGAGAAGCAGGAAAGGTGGCAGGGCGCCAAATTGCAGACATAAAAAAACCCAGTCAATAAACTGGGCTTTTTACCAAGAGGCAAAAAATCAATTACTTGATTTTCGCTTCTTTGTACATAACGTGCTGGCGAACTACTGGATCAAATTTCTTGATCTCAAATTTGCCTGGCATGTTACGTTTGTTTTTGTCGGTAGTGTAGAAGTGACCAGTGCCAGCAGATGATACTAGACGGATCTTCTCACGAATGCCTTTAGCCATTGTTCAAATCCTCTTAAACGTTCTCGCCGCGAGCACGCATATCAGAAAGAACGGCGTCGATGCCTTTCTTATCGATGATACGCATGCCTTTCGCAGAAAGGCGTAGTTTAACGAAGCGTTTTTCGCTTTCTACCCAGAAACGATGAGTTTGCAGGTTCGGCAGAAAACGACGCTTGGTGGCATTACGTGCGTGTGAACGGTTGTTACCCGTTACAGGACGCTTACCAGTTACTTGGCATACACGGGACATTACTGTCTTCTCCAAATCGTTTCAGCTCGATATCAACCATGGTTAACCAAACGGAAATCTTCATTTCCGCTAACCATAGCTATCAAAGGTCGCGCATTATACTAAGTCAAAACCAGTTGCTCAAGTCCCGAGCAGATCCTTTCGCATCATTTTGATCGATTTTGGCCTATTTTATAGCCAACCTCTTTCGGCGAAAGACGTAATTTCTCCGTCTCCAATAACAAAGTGATCCAGAACCCGAATATCTACCAACGCCAATGCATCACATATGCGGCGGGTAATTCGACGATCTGCCTGACTCGGCTCAGCTACGCCCGATGGGTGATTATGCGCTAAAATGAGCGCGGCTGCATTAAGTTCTAGTGATCTTTTTACAACTTCACGCGGATAAACGCTTGCAGCGTCAATTGTGCCCTCAAATAATACTTCTCCGCTCAGAACCCGATGCTGGTTATCCAGAAACAGGACAAAAAAGGCTTCCCGATGCCGATCGCGCAATAAATGACTTAAATATCGCCGAGTATGATCCGGACTGGTTAGGGCATCGCCACGCTTCAGGGTTTCTTCAAAATGACGCTGGCTCATTTCCAGCACGGCCTGCAACTGGGCAAATTTTGCCGGGCCTAGGCCTTTGTACTGACAAAAGGTGAGCTGATCGGCAGCCAGTAAGGCCCGCAGTGAGCCAAATTTCTCAAGCAAGTCGGTGGCCAGTTCAATGGCATTCATGCCCGCAATACCAGTTCGCAGAAAAATAGCCAGCAATTCGGCATCAGATAATGCCTGTGCGCCCCGGGCCAGTAATTTTTCCCGCGGCCGGGAATCAGACGGTAACAGTTTTAGTGACATCAGGCTCTCTCCTGGTTTTCTGCCCAGAAGAGAGCCTGACGGACCTAGCCGCAAGAGCGCCGACCGACTTATGGGAAAATGTTCGCACTCTTTACCGGCAACTTCACGACACTTTCACGGCAGTGCGAAACAAACCGATGCTCATTACACCTTGAACTGCCCGACCAGACTACGCATCTGCTCTCCGGCGGCGGCCAGCTCGGTGGTTGTGGTTCGGGTATGCCCCAGCGCGCCGACAATCTGATCCAGGATGTGCTGAATGGCGACCATGTTCGTGTTAATTTCCTCCGACACCGCACTTTGCTCTTCCGCCGCTGTGGCGGTTTGCACCCCCATGGCATTAATGCTGTTCACCGCATCGGTCACGGTCACCAGACTGGCCGTAATACGCTGCGACTCCGCCAGAGTTTCCTGACTCTGCTGCTGACTGACCGTCATCGCCTGCACCGCTTCCCGGGTGACCGACTGCAGTTCTGTCAGCATCTGATTAATTTCTTCCGTGCTTTGCTGAGTCCGTCCGGCCAGCGAGCGGACCTCATCTGCTACCACCGCAAACCCCCGTCCTTGCTCTCCGGCGCGGGCAGCTTCAATGGCCGCATTCAGCGCCAGCAGATTGGTCTGAGCGGCAATGTCACCAATCACAGTGAGCACCGAGCTGATGCGCGTGGTCTGGGTATTGAGCAGCACCATGGCTTGAGAGGCACTATCGACATGCGCCGCCAGCTGATCGATACGGTTAACCACGGCATCTACTTCCTGCTGGGCCGCCTCCGTCTGGGCGGTCGCTTCCTGTGTCGCGGTCGCCGTGTTCACCGTGTTGTTCGCCACTTCCCGCGCTGACACGCTCAGTTCCGTCACCGCCGTCACGACCAGCTCGGTCTGGCGATGGTGCTCATCCATCTGTAATCCGGCCTGCTCGGTCTGCTGCTGCAGACTACCGGAAGCATCGCTGACATGCCTTGCAACCTGCTGAACTTCACCGATCAGCTGTTGCAGCTTGGCCATAAACTGGTTAAACGCGGCAGCCAGTTCGCCAATCTCATCCCGGCTTTCCACCTGCAACCGAGCAGTCAGATCGCCACCTCCGGCCGCAATACCCTGCAAGGCAACCAGCATGTGGCTAAGTGGCTGCAGCGCCCGCCCTGTCAGCCAGGCCACCAGTGCCGCGACTAGCACTACCACGGTCAGAGTCACGCTGACTGACAGCCACACCTGATGCTCGAACCTGGCAGCAACACTCGCCTGAAATGCCGAGACTTCGGCCTCAATGTCATCGACATACACCCCAGTTGCCAGCACCCAGTCCCATTTTGCCAGATACTCGGCATACCCCAGCTTGGGCGCGGTGGCATTTATCGACGGCTTATGCCAGCTGAAATTCAGAAAACCATCCCCGCGTTTGGCGGCATCAATCAGACCGGCAATCACCCGCACGCCGTTTTGGTCCACCACATCAATCAGGTTTTTACCTTCCAGCGTCGGCTGGGCCGCATGCAGGGTATTGACGCCCTGGCTGTTATAAGCAAAGAAGTAACCATCTTCGCCAAAGCGCATCGCCACCAGCCGGGCTTTCGCGGCCGGAATATTGTTCCCGTTGATATCGGCTTCATACAGATCGGCAATGGCCGTCCGCGCCAGTTGCAGCGCCGTTTGCAGCTCCTGCTTTTTCATTGCGGTAATCTGGCTGCGGTAGGTGTCAATTTGCGACGCCAAGTCAGACTTTTGCTCCGAAAGGTAAATCCCGTTAATCAAGGCCGCCACAATCACGAGCGGCAATAAAACCAGCAGCAACAGCTTGCTACGACAGCGTAACTCCATCTGATCAATATCCTGTTTTAAACGCGGTATGCTTTAACCCTAAGGATTTCATGACAATATTCCATGAAGTCATCAACACTTTTGACATTAACAGACCGCGAGAGCTACCACATTTTCCTGATCTCATGCGCAGCGCTTGATCCCAAGCCGTGAATCTCACCGGCTTTGGTGCTATCTTGTGGGCCGGATTTACAGGTTCAGAGAGACAGGCAACACCATGCAAACACTGGCAGGAAAACACATTCTTCTTGGAATCAGCGGCGGGATTGCGGCGTACAAATGTGCCGAACTGACCCGTCGGCTGATCGAGCGCGGCGCAGAGGTGCGCGTTGTCATGACCCCGGCAGCCAAGGAGTTTATTACTCCCCTGACCATGCAGGCGGTGTCCGGCAAGCCGATCTCTGACAGCCTGCTGGATCCGGCCGCCGAGGCGTCCATGGGTCATATCGAGCTGGCCAAATGGGCTGACCTGGTGCTGCTGGCACCGGCAACAGCCGATCTAATCGCCCGTATGGCGGCAGGCATGGGTAATGACCTGCTGACCACCCTCTGTCTGGCGACCGATGCCCCGATTGCCGTTGCCCCGGCCATGAACCAGCAAATGTACCGTCACGTCGCCACGCAGGAAAACATTGCCACCCTGCAACGCCGCGGCTGCCAGATTTGGGGCCCGGCCAGCGGTGAGCAAGCCTGTGGCGATGTCGGCCCCGGCCGCATGCTGGAGCCTATGCAGCTGGTCGGACTGACTGAAACCTTTTTCCAACCGGCTGACTGGCAGGATCTTCACCTGACCATCACCGCCGGTCCGACCCGCGAAGCCATTGACCCGGTGCGTTACCTGACCAACCACAGCTCCGGCAAAATGGGCTATGCCATTGCAGCAGCAGCTGCCAAGCGCGGTGCCAGAGTGACCCTGATCAGCGGCCCGACCAACCTGGCCACCCCGGCTGGGGTTGAGCGCATTGATGTCAGCAGCGCCGAGCAGATGCACGCAGCTGCACTGACCCATGCACCGGGCAGCCAGATTTTCATCGGGTGTGCCGCGGTGGCAGATTTCCGCCCGGTAGAGGCTGCCGGGCAAAAAATGAAAAAACAGGATGGTGAAGACGAGATGGTGCTGCGGCTGGTGAAAAACCCGGACATCATCGCCAGCGTGGCGGCCCTGACCACACAGCGTCCGTTTACTGTCGGCTTTGCCGCCGAAACGCAGGATGTGGCCCAGTATGCCCAGGATAAACTTCAGCGTAAAAACCTGGATCTGATCTGCGCCAATGATGTTTCTCAGCAGGACCAAGGCTTCAACAGCGATCAAAACGCCCTGCACCTGTACTGGCCGAACGGTGATAAAGCCCTGCCACTGTGCAGCAAAGCCGAATTAGGCCAGCAGCTGATGGCCGAAATTGTGGCACTGTACCGCACCCACGAGTCGGCCTGACCGTTTCCAGCCCGCCGTCATGGTGCTGAAAATGCAGACGAATTAAGCGAATAAGATCAAATATAAAGCCCATTCCTTAAGGTTGGGCTTTTTTTGTCGATATAGAAAACAGTATCTACCCGCAACGCTTTTCACAATCCCACTCCACAGCTAAGATAGGCGGGTTTCACGCTGTCCGGTGACAGTCTCATTTTGAAAAGGAACGGTTATTCATGGCTGGCAACAAGAAAAACAACCGCCGCGAAGAGATTTTGCAGGCCCTGGCGCAAATGCTGGAGTCTGCTCAAGGTAGTCAACGTATTACGACCGCCAAGCTGGCCGCCCAGGTGGGTGTTTCGGAAGCGGCACTCTACCGCCACTTCCCGAGTAAAGCGCGCATGTTCGAGGGTCTGATTGAGTTTATTGAAGATTCGATCACCACCCGCATTAACCGCATCCTTGATGACGAAAAAGATACCCTGAACCGCCTGCGCATGGTGCTACAGCTGATCCTGGGGTTTGCCGAGCGCAACCCTGGCCTGACCCGCATCATGACCGGCCACGCCCTGATGTTCGAACAAGACCGTCTCCAGTCCCGCATCAACCAGCTGTTTGAGCGGATTGAAACGCAGCTGCGTCAAATCCTGCGTGAGCGTAAACTGCGTGAGGGAAAAGGGTTTCCGGTCGATGAGAATATTCTGGCCGCACAGCTGTTGGGCCAGGTGGAAGGCAGTCTAAATCGTTTTGTTCGTTCCAGTTTTAAGCACAAGCCGACCTCTAATTTCGACGACTACTGGCGCCTGCTGAGCGCCCAGCTGGGCTAACGGCCACTGTCGAACCGGCAGTTACCGGACAACCCAATAAAAAAAGCGAGGGATACCCTCGCTTTTTTGCGGCATTCGCTCAGGCGGTAACGCTTACACGCCGTATTCAGCACGGTACGCTTTCACCGCTTCCAGATGCTGTTCCATACCCGGCTGCTCTTCCAGGAAGCTCACCACATCACCCAGTGACACAATCGAGATGACCGCGCAGCCAAAGTCACGCTCGACTTCCTGAATTGCCGACAGCTCGCTCTTCCCTTTTTCCTGACGGTCAATCGCAACCAGCACGCCGGCCAGATCCGCACCATTCGCTTTGATGATTTCCATCGATTCACGAATCGCCGTCCCGGCGGTAATCACATCGTCCACCAGCATGATACGGCCTTCCAGCGCACTGCCCACCAGGTTACCGCCTTCGCCGTGGTCTTTGGCTTCTTTACGGTTAAAGCAGTATGGGGTGTCGATGTCATGCTGATCCGCCAGCGCAACCGCCGTCGTCGTGGCAATTGGGATACCTTTGTAAGCCGGACCAAACAGCACATCGTACTCAATACCGGCATCCACCAAAGCTTCAGCATAAAAACGGCCTAGACGAGCCAGATCACGCCCGGTATTAAACAGTCCCGCATTAAAGAAGTACGGGCTCTTACGGCCAGATTTCAGTGTGAACTCACCGAATTTCAGAACACCTTTCTCCAGGGCAAATTCAATGAACTGACGCTGATATGCTTTCATGGTTTCTCCTTGTCATAGCTATTTACTCACGCCCGTGCGCGTCCGCACGGACTCAGGGCGATACGTAGCCCAAAAAAAAGCGGCTCCAATAGGAACCGCTCAAAATCATTAACTGCTCAACGCCTGCTTCTGCACGTTGATAATGTCGGCAATGCCCTCTTTCGCCAGAGCCAGCATTGCCAGTAATTCTTCATGACTGAACGCTTCGCCTTCCGCCGTGCCCTGCACTTCGATCATCTTGCCGTCTTCCGTCATGACCACGTTCATGTCCGTTTCCGCTGCGACGTCTTCCAGGTACTCCAGATCGCACACCGGCTCACCGTTGTAGATCCCTACCGATACCGCCGCCACCATGCCTTTCAGTGGGTTTTCTTTGATCAGGCCTTTTGCCAGCATGTAATTGATGGCATCCACCAGCGCAACCATGGCACCGGTGATCGACGCCGTGCGGGTACCACCGTCAGCCTGAATCACATCACAGTCCACTGTCACCATTTGTTCGCCCAGCTTTTCCAGATCCACGGCGGCACGCAGGCTGCGGGCAATTAAACGCTGAATTTCCATGGTACGGCCACCCTGCTTGCCGCTGGCCGCTTCACGGCGGTTGCGGGAATGGGTCGCGCGCGGCAGCATGCCGTATTCGGCGGTAACCCAGCCCTGGCCTTTGCCTTTCAGCCAACGCGGAACGCTTTCTTCAACACTGGCGGTACAAATGACTTTGGTGTTCCCAAACTCCACCAATACTGAGCCTTCGGCATGGGCAGTGAAGTTACGGGTAATAGTAATAGGACGCACCTGGTTGGCATTTCTTCCGCTTGGACGCATCGGGGTTCCCTCTGGCTGGCTGATATTAACCGGCGATTATAGCCACATCTGGCTGCCAGTGCACGCGAAACCCCGCACAGCATCGCAATCTGCCCCCTGAGACCGCATCGCCCGAGGACGAACCGGGCCGTCAGATTTCTTTTATGCGCAGGGGTCAGTATAATCAAAGCACCACGAACACTGCGCCGTACCATATTCACCGGACCGACAGCCTCCGGATTGTCCGTCCTGAAGCAGTTTTCTTCTTTCTACATTAGAGGCCATCAGCCAATGATTCACAGCATGACCGCCTACGCCCGTCGCGAAATCAAAGCCGACTGGGGTACAGCCGTATGGGAAATCCGTTCGGTTAACCAACGTTACCTCGAAACATACCTGCGTCTGCCAGAGCAGTTCCGCAGCCTGGAGCCGGTACTGCGCGAGCGTTTTCGCAAGCGTCTGGCCCGCGGTAAGGTTGAGTGCAGCCTGCGTTTTGATGTTAACCCGGCCACCAACACTGAGCTGACCATCAACGAAGACCTGGCGCATCAGGTTATCAAGGCGGCCAAATGGGTGAAGAATGCTGCCGGCGAAGGCAATATCGGTCCGTTCCAGGTCCTGAACTGGCCTGGTGTCATGGAAGCGCCGGAGCAGGATCTGGATATCATCAATCAGGACCTGCTGAGCGGTTTTGATGCCGCTATTGACGACTTCATTGCCGCCCGTGCCAGCGAAGGGGCAAATATGCAGGCTCTGATCGAGCAGCGTCTGGAGGCCATCTCCACCGAAGCCGCCATGGTACGCAGCATGATGCCGGAAGTGTTGACCTGGCAGCGCGAACGCATTCTGAACCGCCTGGAAGAAGCCAAAGTCGAGCTGGATGCCAACCGCGTCGAACAAGAGCTGATCATGCTGGCCCAAAAGAGCGATGTCGCCGAAGAGCTGGACCGCCTGGACTCGCACGTCAAAGAAACGCAGAAAATCATGAAAAAAGGCGGAGCCTGTGGCCGTCGTCTGGATTTCATGATGCAGGAGTTCAACCGCGAGTCGAACACCCTGGCGTCGAAATCCATCAATACCGAAATCACTGCCGCGGCCGTCGAGCTGAAGGTACTGATCGAGCAGATGCGTGAGCAGATCCAAAACATCGAATAAGCCCGCTTATCGACGTGCAACCCGATGCCCCAAGCCCTGAACCTTCAGGGCTTGTTTATTTGCGGGCTGTTGCTGCCTTCTGAATACGTTTCGGCACCGGCCTCGCCCCACTCCGCCTGCAAGGCGTCCTTGAACACCCGCAGTTTAGCCGAATGCAGCTTTGAGGGCTGATGAACCAGCGACAACGGGTAAGCCGGGGGATTAAACTCGGTCAGGACAGGTTGCAGCTCGCCGCGGGCGATCGCCTCACGGGCAAAGAATGTCATCACCTGCACCACCCCGACCCCGAGCCGCGCGGCATCAAGCAGCGGATCGCCGTGGTCGAACACCAGATTACCGTCCACATCCAACATTTTCTCTTGATCTGCTTCAGTGAAACGCCAGCGTACCGGGCGCCCAGTATGCGGGTTGCGCACCTGCAGGCAATTATGCGCCGCCAGATCATCCGGATGCGCCGGCATGCCGTGACGGGCCAGATAGTCCGGCGAAGCGACCGTCTGCCAGGTCAGCGGCGCCAACGGTCGGGCAATCAGGCGCTGGTCCCGGATCTCCCCCGTACGCAGTACGGCATCAAACCCTTCTTCCACTAAATCGACAATGCGATCGCTCATCACCACTTCAATATTGAGTTGCGGATGCGCTGCCAGCAGCCGCGCCAGGATCGGCATCAGCACCACCCGGCCAAACGCCGACGGCGCACTGACCTTCAGCACCCCCGATGGTGAACTGCGGCGATCCTGCAGTTCCTGGCCGAGTGCCTCCAAATCACCCAGCAGCGGTGCACTGCGCTCATAAAACACGATGCCGTCCGGAGTCAGGCTCAGGCGGCGGGTATTGCGGTGCAGCAGACGCACCCCGAGCTGCTGCTCCAGACGACTGACCGCACGCGAGACCCCGGATTGGGTTACCCCGAGCTGGGCCGCCGCATCGGTAAAGCTCAGGCACTCGGCGACCTTGAGAAACTGGCGGATAGCATTGAGATCCATGATTTTATTCATTACTGAAAGGAGAGTGAGAGGGTTAATCAAACTTATTGCATAAGTGATACTGACGCAAGTGACATCAACTTCATCACAAGGATCGCTTATGCACACCTCTGCCAAGCCGAACATGCCGGTTTCCGTTTATGTCCTGGCTCTGGGCATTTTCGCCATGATCAACTGCGAACTGCAGGTACTCGGCATGATGCCGCAAATGGCCCGGGATCTGGATATCAGCCTCTCTCAGGTCGGCTATCTGGTCTCTCTCTATGCCGCCGCCATGGCCCTCGGGGGCCCGCTGCTCACCCTCGGGTTGGGAACCCAACCACCGAAGAAAATCCTCTACCTGCTGTTTGCGCTTTTTATCATCGGCGAAGTGCTGGGGGCGCTGGCGCAGAGCTATCCGCAGCTGATCGTCTCCCGGCTGATCACCGGTGCAGTGTCCGGTGCCTTCTTCGGTACCGCACTGGGCACCTGCCACCGCCTGGTGGTGCCCGAACTGGGCATCCGCGCCGTCGCCATCGTGCTGGCCGGGATCATGGTCGGGACCATTCTGGGCCTGCCGCTGGCGAGTCTGGTCGGCGAATACTACGGCTGGCGCGCCAGTTTCTGGCTCGTGGTCGTTCTGACCATGCTAGCGGCGCTGGGCACTGCCGTACTGCTCCCCGTCTTACCCGCCGCCCCCAAAATCGGCCTGCGTCAGGAGCTGGCGGCGTTTGGCAACCGCCAACTCTGGGCCGTCTTTGCTACCAGTTTCTGTGTCATTGGTACGACCTATGCCGCGTTCAGCTATTTCGTCCCCATCCTGACCCAGCTGGCCGGTTTTACCCACCACAGCGTCACCTTGCTGCTGTTTGCCTACGGGATCGCCATGCTGATGGGCAATCACCTCGTTGCCCGACTGGCCGGCAAACGTAACCTGCGCATCCTCGCTGGCGGCTTGGTGCTGCAGAGTCTGTTTCTGATGCTGCTGGCCCTGTTGGTCCATCAACCCTGGGCAGCCGTCAGCGCCATACTCGGACTCGGCCTGACCGGAATCAGCATGAATCCGGCGATGGTCAGCCGGGTGATGCAGGTCCCGAACGGCGAGCGGCCGCTGGTCAACACCGTGCACGCCTCGGTGATCACCCTCGGAATCATGTTCGGCAGCTTTGCCAGCGGGCAGGTTCTGGAATGGGGCTTCAGCCTCCACGCCCCCATGTGGGTCGGGGTCGCCATTGCCGCGCTCGGGTTACTGACCTTGCGGCTTGACCGCTCGGGTGCTGCCGCGTCGTCTCCGGCCGGGTCTGCCGACACCGTGCCACTGTAGCGCCAGGTGAACACAGGTAACGCCAGCGGGCCTTTCGCACCGTCGTATCAGTAGAAGGAGGCTCGTCCTCTTCACCATACGCGCCCTTCACCGGACACCGGGCTGTCACGTCGCAGCCCGGCCACCTCCCCTTTTTTAGCAAAAGCCATCTAGGATTAATAAGAAGCGGTTCAGATCAGAAAAAGATGATTTTTCAAGCAGCCCGCCAATTTCAATTAGCCGCAGTTCATGATAATCTGCGCGCCCTTCTATCACTGAGTGAAAACAGGCAATGAGCAAAGGTACTCTTTACATCGTGTCGGCGCCGAGTGGTGCAGGCAAATCCAGTTTGATCAACGCTCTGCTGGAAACCAACCCGACCTATGACATGAAAGTATCCGTGTCGCACACCACGCGTGGCATGCGCCCAGGGGAAAACCACGGTGTTCATTACAATTTCGTTAGCGTAGAAGAATTTACCGAGCTGGCCGAGCAAGGTGCGTTTCTGGAGCATGCCGAAGTGTTTGGCAACTTCTATGGCACTTCCCGTCTCTGGATTGAAGAGCAGCTGAACAAGGGAATCGACGTATTCCTGGACATCGACTGGCAGGGTGCCCGTCAGATCCGTAAGCAAATGCCAGCAGCAAAAAGCCTGTTTATCCTGCCGCCTTCGAAAGAAGAGCTGGAGCGTCGCCTGAATGCCCGTGGCCAGGATAGTGCTGCCATTATTGAGCGCCGGATGCAGGAAGCCCGTTCTGAAATCTCGCACTACAACGAATACGATTATGTGATCGTTAACGATGATTTCGACGTTGCCTTGATGGATTTTAAAGCCATTATCCGTGCTGAAAGATTGAAGCAAGATAAGCAAGCTGCTAAATATAACAGCATGCTCAATGCCCTATTGGCAGAACAGTAACTATTTTTGTACAATTTTCCATCTTTACTTAATTACCACTGGAGTCCTCCATGGCACGCGTAACCGTTCAAGACGCTGTTGATAAAATTGGCAACCGTTTCGATCTCATTCAAATTGCGGCACGCCGCGCTCGTCAGATGCAAACTGGCGGTAAGGATCCACTGGTTCCGGAAGAAAACGACAAGTACACAGTGATCGCACTGCGTGAAATCGAAGAAGGCCTGATCACTAAAGATATCCTGGATGCCCGTGAGCGTCAGGAAATTCAAGAGCAGGAAGCAGCAGAGCTAGCCGCAGTTAGCGCTATTGCCGGCGACAACCGTTAATTCAGGGAACCGGGCGCATTGTATCTTTTTGATAGCCTGAAAGAAGTCGTAACTGAATACCTGCCTGAGACTCAGATTGAGGCTCTCAGGCAGGCCTATCTCGTTGCGCGTGATGCCCACGAAGGGCAAACCCGCTCCAGCGGCGAACCTTACATCATCCACCCTATTGCTGTCGCTCGTATCCTGGCCGAAATGCGCCTGGACTACGAAACCCTGATGGCCGCCCTTCTCCATGATGTGATTGAAGACACCGATGTCACCAAAGAAGACCTCGCCAGCCGTTTTGGCTGTACCGTGGCCGAACTGGTGGATGGCGTCTCCAAGCTGGACAAACTGAAGTTCCGTGACCGCAAAGAAGCGCAAGCCGAGAACTTCCGCAAGATGATCATGGCCATGGCCCATGACATCCGCGTTATCCTGATCAAGCTGGCCGACCGGACGCACAACATGCGTACCCTGGGTGCCCTGCGCCCTGACAAACGTCGCCGCATTGCCCGCGAAACCCTGGAGATTTTCTCTCCGCTGGCACACCGCCTGGGTATTCACAACATCAAAACCGAGCTGGAAGAGCTGGGTTTCGAAGCCCTGTACCCGAACCGCTACCGCGTGCTGAAAGAAGTCGTGGCAGCCGCGCGTGGCAACCGTAAAGAAATGATCAACAAGATTCACGCCGAAATCGAGGGTCGCCTCGAAGACGCGGGGATCAATGGCAAGGTGCTGGGACGCGAGAAGAACCTGTACTCCATCTACAACAAGATGAAGAACAAGGAGCAGCGCTTCCACTCCATCATGGACATCTATGCCTTCCGGGTGCTGGTGAAAGATCTCGATACCTGCTATCGCGTACTGGGTCAGGTGCATAACCTGTACAAGCCGCGTCCGAGCCGGATGAAAGACTACATCGCCATCCCGAAAGCCAACGGCTACCAGTCGCTTCACACCTCACTGGTGGGCCCGCACGGGGTGCCGGTGGAAGTGCAGATCCGTACCGAAGATATGGATCAGATGGCCGACAAAGGGGTCGCCGCTCACTGGGCGTACAAAGACGGCGAAAGCTCCGGCACCACTGCGCAGGTCAAAGCCCAGCGCTGGATGCAAAGCCTGCTCGAACTGCAGCAAAGCGCTGGCAGCTCCTTTGAATTTATCGAGAACGTAAAATCCGATCTGTTTCCGGATGAGATTTACGTTTTCACCCCGAAAGGCCGGATCGTTGAACTGCCGGTTGGTGCCACAGCGGTCGATTTCGCCTATGCCGTGCATACCGATGTCGGTAACGCCTGTGTCGGTGCCCGGGTAGAGCGTCAGCCATACCCACTGAGCAAACCGCTGAAAAACGGCCAGACCGTGGAGATCATCAGCGCGCCGGGAGCCCGCCCGAACGCTGCCTGGCTCAACTATGTAGTGACCTCTCGGGCCCGCACCAAGATTCGTCAAGTGCTGAAAACCATGCGTCGGGAAGAGTCCATTATTCTCGGCCGTCGCTTGCTCAATCACGCGCTGGGCGCGCTGAACATTGATCAGATTGAGCCGGAAAACCTGCACAAGGTACTGACCGATCTGCGTCTGGACAACCGCGAAGAACTGCTGGCCGAAATTGGTCTGGGTAAACTGATGAGCGTCGTGATTGCCCGCCGCCTGCTGGGCAATGTCGAAGAGCCGTCAGAAGCCGGTGACCCAGCTGTCAGCGGTGGGGCGAACAACAAGCGCCTGCCAATCCGCGGGGCCGACGGTATTCTGCTGACCTTTGCCAACTGCTGTCACCCGATTCACGGCGACCCGATCATGGCGCATGTCAGCCCGGGTAAAGGGCTGGTGATTCACCGTGAAGAGTGTGCCAACATCCGTGGTTACCAGAGAGAGCCGGACAAATACATGCCGGTGGAGTGGAGTGACGAGTTCGAGCAGGAGTTTGTCACCATCCTGAAAGTGGACATGCAGAACCATCAAGGTGCCCTGGCGGATCTGACCAACACCATTGCTGCGACCGGTTCCAACATTCAGGGACTGTCAACCGAAGAGAAAGACGGCCGCCTGTACACCATTACAGTACGCCTGACGACCAAGGGGCGTATCCACCTGGCCAATATCATGCGCCGGATCCGGGTCATGCCGAACGTGGTCCGCGTCTCGCGACAGAAAAACTGAGCCGGTTCTGTGAACCCGATAAACTGTAAAACGCCCGCTTCCGGGCGTTTTCTTTAAACAGACACCAATACCATGACACCAGATCGCTTCCAACGCATCCAGACAGTCCTTGCCACCCGCCAGCCGGATCTCACGGTGTGCATGGAAGAAGTCCACAAACCCAATAACGTTTCCGCCATCATCCGCACCGCCGACGCCGTCGGGGTCCATAAGGTGCACGCCGTGTGGCCGCAAGAAAACATGCGCGTACTGAGCCACACCTCAGCCGGTGCCCGCAACTGGGTTGAGCTGGAAACGCATGACACCATGGTCGATGCCATTGCTGCCCTCAAAGGCCAGGGCATGCAGGTGCTGGCCACCCACCTGTCTGACACCGCCATCGACTTTCGTGAGGTGGATTACACCAAACCGACTGCCATTATCCTCGGCGGCGAAAAAAATGGGATCACCTCGGAAGCCCTGGCGCTTGCCGATCAGGATATCATCATCCCTATGGTAGGTATGGTACAGTCACTGAACGTATCGGTCGCCAGCGCACTCATCCTGTATGAAGCCCAACGCCAGCGCCAGCAGGCCGGGATGTATGATCGCGACACCACCCTGTTGCCTGACGACGTGGTACACCGCATTCTGTTTGAACGGGGTCACCCGGTGCTGGCCAAGGTGGCACAGCGCAAAGGCATGCCATACCCGCCCCTGGATGAAGACGGCCAGATTGTGGCCGATGAAGCCTGGTGGCAGAAAATTCAGGCGATTGAACCGAAACGCAAAAAACGCCAATGATCTGAGACGGACCCAGCGATGAGCGGACAACTATTAGATACCATCGCCCTGACTGAACTTTCCGGTGTCGGGGCAAAAATGGCCGAAAAACTGGACAAGATAGGTCTGCGCACAGTGCAGGACCTACTGTTTCACCTACCGCTCCGCTATGAGGACCGTACCCGGATCTGGCCGATTGCCAGTGCCATGCCCGGCCAGTACCTGACAATTCAGGGCGAGGTGCTGAACAGCAACATCACCTTCGGCAAACGCAAAATGCTGACGGTGAAAATCAGCGACCAGACCGGCTCCGCCACCCTGCGTTTTTTCAATTTCAATGCCGCGATGAAAAACAGCCTGGCTGACGGCAAGCAGGTGAAAGCTTACGGCGAAATCAAACGCGGCAAGTACGGACTGGAAATCATTCATCCGGATTACCGGGTCTTCTCCGAGCCTACCGAGCTGAGTGTGGAAGAGACCCTCACCCCGGTCTATCCCACTACCGACGGCCTGCGCCAACTGACCCTGCGCAGCCTGACCGATCAGGCTCTAGGCCTGCTCGACAAAGCCGCGGTACGCGAGCTGCTGCCGGAAGGGCTGTACGACCGCCAGATGACACTGGCGCAGGCACTCCATGTGATGCACCGTCCGACACCGGATGTCTCGCTTGACCAACTGGAAGAGGGAAAACACCCGGCCCAGCGACGGCTGATCCTCGAAGAGCTGCTGGCCCAGAACCTGTCGATGCTGGCGGTGCGCCAGAAAAGCCAGCGCCATGCTGCCTGGCCATTAGCCACGCAAGATACCCTGAAGCAACAACTGCTGGCCGGACTGCCGTTCAGCCCGACCGGTGCCCAACAGCGGGTCGTGGCAGACATTGAGCGGGATATGGCCCAGCCTCACCCGATGATGCGTCTGGTTCAGGGGGATGTCGGCTCTGGCAAAACCCTGGTCGCAGCCTTGGCTGCCCTGCGGGCAATCGAGCACGGTTTTCAGGTCGCACTCATGGCCCCGACCGAGCTGCTGGCCGAGCAGCACGCTATTAACTTTGCCAGCTGGCTCAATCCGTTAGGGATTGAGGTGGGCTGGCTAGCGGGCAAGCTCAAGGGCAAGGCCCGCGACAGCGAGCTGAGCCGGATTGAAAGCGGTGAGGCCAAAATGGTGGTCGGCACCCACGCTCTGTTCCAGGAGCAAGTCCAGTTTCACAACCTGGCACTGGTGATCATCGATGAGCAACACCGCTTCGGCGTGCACCAGCGACTGGAACTACGGGAAAAAGGGGCCCACCAGGGCCGTTATCCCCACCAGTTGATCATGACCGCGACCCCGATTCCGCGTACTCTCGCCATGACGGCCTACGCCGATCTGGAAACCTCGGTCATTGACGAACTGCCGCCAGGACGTACTCCAATCCAAACCGTCGCCCTGCCCGATTCACGCCGCGCCGACATCATCAACCGGATTCGGGGCGCCTGCCTCAGTGAAGGGCGTCAGGCTTACTGGGTCTGTACCCTGATCGACGAATCAGAAGTGCTCGAAGCCCAGGCGGCGTCCGACACCGCCGATGAGCTGACGGCCCAGTTGCCGGAACTCAACATCGGGCTGGTGCACGGCCGGATGAAACCAGCCGAGAAGCAAGCCGTGATGCAGCGCTTTAAAGACGGTGAGCTGCACTTATTGGTGGCTACCACGGTGATTGAGGTCGGCGTCGATGTCCCCAACGCCAGCTTGATGATCATCGAAAACCCCGAACGGCTCGGTCTGGCTCAGCTCCACCAGCTCCGGGGACGGGTCGGCCGGGGGAGCGTCGCCAGCCATTGTGTGCTGCTCTACCATGCTCCGCTGTCAAAAACCGCCCAGAAGCGCCTCGGCGTCCTGCGGGAAAGCAGTGATGGCTTTGTGATTGCCCAGCGCGATCTGGAAATCCGTGGCCCCGGTGAACTGCTGGGAACTAAACAGACCGGCATTGCCGACTTTAAAGTCGCCGACTTAGTCCGCGATCAGCATCTGATCCCCGAGGTTCAGCGGCTGGCGCGCTACCTGCACGACCATTACCCGGAGAATGCCAAGGCCATTATCGACCGCTGGCTGGGACAACGGGAAAATTACTCCAACGCCTGATCATAGCTGGTGCCTGGCTTGCCCCGGCACCCGTTCCCCCTTCCGACCAGTGCCCCCAAACCCTGTCCCCGAGCACGGCTTCCATTCATAGTCATCAATCATAGCCACCCAGCGCAGTCGCTAATCGCTGACAACTGGCGCTGACAACTGGCCCAGCCACCGTCTGACCGTGTCCAACGTTAATCCTTGCCGCCCTTTCCTTCTGCACAACGCTGTTGCACTTCACTTTTGCATTTTTGTTCCGCCATTTCTGTTCGCCGTTTCCTTTGGCAACTGCGCAAACGTTTGCTTTTTAGTGAGAGATCTCTACAATAGCGGCCAACTTTTATTCATCCTCTGATTCCCTGTGGGATTTCGGTTCTGACTAACAGCAATCACAGAAAGTATCCGAACCACACAGCGGGTAACCCATTCAGCGTTACCGGCGGGAAAACAGCAACCCAGCACAGGAACCCAAGGGCCATGACACGCCAACACAGCGCTATTGAGACGCCGCGTAAATCTGATCTGATTTATCGACTGGAAGACCGTCCGCCGCTTCCCCAAACTCTGTTCGCCGCAACCCAGCACCTGCTGGCCATGTTTGTGGCGGTGATCACCCCGTCGCTGATCATCTGTCAGGCACTCGGGCTGCCGGCCAGCGATACCAACACCATCGTCAGCATGTCATTGTTCGCCTCGGGGATTGCCTCGTTTATCCAGATCCGCACCTTTGGTCCGGTCGGTTCCGGCCTGTTGTCCATCCAGGGCACCAGCTTCAACTTTCTCGGTCCGATTATCGGTGCCGGCCTGGCACTGAAAGCCGGTGGCGCCGATATCCCGACCATGATGGCCGCCATTTTCGGTACGATTCTGCTGGCCTCGCTGACCGAAGTATTCATCTCGCGGGTGCTGCAGTATGCCCAGCGTATTATCACCCCGCTGGTGTCCGGCATTGTCGTGACCCTGATTGGCCTGACCCTGATTCAGATTGGCCTGACCTCAATGGGCGGCGGCTATGCCGCAATTGAAAGTGGCAGCTTCGGCAGCCTGGATAACCTGATGCTGGCCGGGACCGTTCTGGGTCTGATTGTGCTGCTCAACCGGGTGAAAAACCCATACCTGCGCGTTTCATCCATTGTGCTCGCCATGGCTGCCGGTACCTTGCTGGCCTGGATGAGCGGGATGGTCGATACCAGCCGTATGGCTGAAACCGATCTGGTGGCCATTCCAATGCCAATGCAGTACGGCCTGGGCTTTGACTGGGGACTGCTGATCCCGCTGGTGATTGTCTTTGCCATCACCTCACTAGAAGCCATCGGGGATATCACGGCGACATCAGAAACCTCTGAGCAGCCGGTTGCCGGGCCGGTGTACCTCAAACGCATCAAAGGCGGCGTACTGGCAGACGGCATCAACTCCGCCCTGGCTGCAGTGCTGAACAGCTTCCCGAACTCCACATTCAGCCAGAACAACGGCATTATCCAGCTGACTGGCGTAGCCAGCCGCTATATCGGTTACTTTGTGGCTGGCATGCTGATCCTGCTGGGTCTGCTGCCGGGCGTTGCCAATCTGGTGCAGCTGATCCCGGAACCGGTACTGGGCGGTGCCACCATCGTGATGTTCGGCACCATCGCGGCCTCTGGCGTGCGCATCATTTCACGCTGCGAGCTGGACCGCCGTGCCATCCTGATCATGGCGCTGTCGTTCTCCATGGGTCTGGGGATCGCCCAGAAGCCGGAAATCCTGCAGTTCATGCCAGATATCGTTAAGAGCATCCTGTCTTCCGGAATGGCTGCAGGTGGTATCACCGCGATTGTGCTGAATCTGGTTTTGCCGGAAGAAAAGCACTGAGCGCAAGAACTGAAAAGAGCCTGACGCTGACAACGCCTGCAGATAACACTGGAGACAAAAAAAGCGAGCCCCAACGGGGCTCGCTTTTTTATGGGCCAGAGTGTCGGTTTCACACTCGGCTGGCGTTTCGTTCTGGTTCTGGCAATCAGTGCTTTTTCATCACCAGCGGCAAACCAATCTGAATCCGTAATCCGCCTTCACTGCGGTTACTGACCTGAATGCTGCCTTCGTGCTGATCGACAATTCGCTTGACGATCGCCAGCCCCAGTCCGGTCCCTTCCGTTTCATTACCACGTGCGGTATCGCCCCGGGTTAGCGGCTGGAACATCTTGGCCACCTGATCCGGCTCAATCCCCGGCCCGTCATCTTCGACGCAGAACCAGGCACAGGTACGATCCGCAGTGGCTCCACTGGAAATTTTGACCCAGCCATTGCCATAACGCAGCGCATTGACCACCAGATTGGCCACCAGGCGCTTAATCGACACGCCATTGCCAAGCACCACACCGGGAATCGCGTCCAGCGCGAGCTCAATCTGACGCTCGTAACCGCCTTCCGCTTCGGCCACTTCACACAACAATCCGTTCAGATCCAGCGCTTCAGCCTCAGACAGTTTCTGGGTCGATTTGAGGTACTCCATAAACTGACTGATGATCGCATTACACTCTTCCGTGTCTTTAATCATGCTTTCAGCCAGATAACCGTCTTCCGGCGACATCATCTCCGTCGCCAGACGAATTCGGGTCAACGGGGTACGCAAGTCATGGCTGACCCCGGCCAGCAACAACGCCCGGTCATCTTCCAGCTGCTTGATGCCTTCCGCCATGCGGTTGAAGGCTTTGGTCACAGCACGGATTTCTGAGGCTCCCCGCTCCGGCAGTACCGGCGGCGACTCACCGCGGGCAACCTGCAGCGCCGCCTGCTCCAGTGCCACCAGCGGACGGTTCTGAATACGGATAAACAGCCAGCCGCCGGCAATCACCATAAAGGCAATGATCAGGCTGTAGTTAAACAGTGGTGAAAAGTCATCTTCCTGCAACTCCGACAGCGGAATCCGCATCAGGTAGCCGGGAATCGAATCGCTTTTCAGCCACAGCACATAGCTGTCAGCCCCGAGCACCAGCCGCACCTCAGTCGGTGATTCCAGCTCGTTGCTCATTTCCTCGCTGAGGTATTCGATGACCGTGGCCTGCTCGAACTCCTGCAGCTCACCATCGGCAATCGGATCACTGCCGTCTTCGGCGTGCAGAGTTACCCCCAGCTGTTCCAGCAGTTGCCGGCGCAACGGCGTATCCAGATGAAACGTATGGCCGTCAGCCAGCTCAACGTCTTCTTTGAGCATCAACCGCACTTCATAGGCGAGAATGCGGTTGAACTGCTGCAAGCTGGGCAACAGCGCATAATTCAGCACGGCCAGGTAAGAAAAAATCTGGCTGGCAATTAACAAGCCAGCCAGCAGGATTAGCGTCCGGGTAAAGGTACTGCGCGGCGACAATCGCATGGCTTACGCCTCATTGCCGTCCGGTACAAACACATACCCCAGCCCCCAAACGGTCTGGATATAACGCGGACGGCTCGGGTCTTCCTCGATCATCCGGCGCAGACGGGAGATCTGGACGTCAATCGAGCGCTCCATCGCCGAATACTCACGGCCGCGGGCCATGTTCATCAGCTTATCGCGGGACATCGGTTCACGGGCATTGGTCACCAGCGCCTTCAGCACGGCAAACTCCCCGGAGGTCAGCGGCATCGCTTCGTCACCACGGAACATTTCACGGGTTCCCAGGTTGAGGCGGAACTCACCAAATTCGATAATCTTGCTGTCAGCACTCGGTGCACCCGGTGCTTCGACCGTCTGGCGACGCAGTACTGCACGGATACGGGCCAGCAGCTCACGCGGGTTAAACGGCTTCGGCAGGTAGTCATCCGCGCCCACTTCCAGCCCCACGATACGGTCAACCTCATCGCCCTTGGCGGTCAGCATCAGGATCGGCAGCATATTGTTGGCATTACGCAGACGGCGGCAGATCGACAGACCATCCTCGCCAGGCAACATCAAATCCAGCACCATCAGGTGGAACGTTTCACGTGATAACAGGCGGTCCATCTGCTCGCCGTTGGCCACGCTTCGCACCTGAAAGCCCTGCTCAGACAGGTAACGCTCCAGCAGCGCACGCAGGCGCATATCATCATCAACAACCAGAATCTTGTAATTTTCCTGCATATCTCACCTTACTTACATCGGTAGGCACGGACATAGTGTACTCGAGCCTCCCTGCGACTCGCTGAATTTTGCCGCGAAAATACCCGCAAAATTGTTACCGTTTATGTCCGGCAAACCTCGCTCAACACTTTACTTAGTATGGTCAAGCTCAGCCGGACATGCCTGCCACCTAAACTACCTGAAATTCAAGGAACTATCCAAAACTAACGAACTCAGAATCAGGAACCTTGATCTTCCCAGGCAAGCGACGGAAGATCAGAGCATTGAAGGTCAACCGCATCGCCGCGAACCAACAGGAGCATGGCCGGTAATGAAAACCAACCTGATCACCCGTGAGGGCTACAACAAACTCAAGCAAGAGCTGGATTTTCTGTGGAAAGAAGAACGTCCGGAAGTCACCAAAAAAGTGACCTGGGCGGCCAGTCTGGGTGACCGCTCAGAGAACGCAGACTACCAGTACAACAAAAAACGCCTGCGTGAAATCGACCGCCGGGTACGCTACCTGCGCAAGCGACTGGAGCTGGTTCAGGTGGTGGACTATTCCCCGCAGCAGGACGGCAAAGTGTTCTTTGGTGCCTGGGTGGAAATTGAGAACGAGGCCGGTGAAGTCAAAGCCTTCCGCATCGTCGGCCCGGACGAGATTTACGGCCGCAATGACTACATCTCGATTGACTCCCCGATGGCCCGAGCCCTGCTCAAGAAAGAAGTCGATGACGAATTCGAAGTCACTACCCCGACCGGCAAAAAAGAGTGGTTCGTCAACAGCATCCGCTATCAGTAAACCCGGCACTGACGTCACGTACTGACACGCTTCTTACATGCCACACCTTGCCTGTGCCCCGTTCACCCGTAGAATGGGACCTTAAACGACAACATGAGAAACAACGGATGAGCTACACGATCAACCAGACGATTGCCCAGGAACTGAGTGTTCGCCAGGAACAGGTGAATGCGGCGATTGCCTTGCTCGATGACGGTAACACCGTGCCTTTTATCGCCCGTTACCGTAAGGAAGTCACTGGTGGGCTGGACGACACTCAGCTGCGTAATCTGGAATCCCGCCTGGGCTACCTGCGCGAAATGGAAGACCGCCGCCAGGTGATTCTGAAATCTATCGGCGAGCAGGGTAAGCTGACTCCGGAGCTGGAAGCCGAGCTACGTGCTGCTGACAGCAAAACCCGCCTTGAAGACCTTTATCTGCCTTACAAACCCAAGCGCCGTACCAAAGGTCAAATCGCCATTGAAGCGGGCCTGGAACCGCTGGCCGACAGCCTGTGGGCAGATCCGAGCCAGACGCCGGAAACCGCTGCTGAAGCATTCATTGATGCCGATAAAGGCTTTGCCGACAGCAAAGCCGTCCTGGATGGTGCCCGCGCTATTCTGATGGAGCGTTTCGCGGAAGACGCGGCGCTGCTGGAAAAAATCCGCCGTCACCTGCAGGGCCAGGCCGAACTGACCTCCCGCGTAGTGGCAGGCAAAGAGCACGAAGGCGCGAAGTTTAAAGATTACTTTGAATACAATGAGCCGCTGAAAAACATCCCGTCCCACCGCGCACTGGCGCTGTTCCGCGGCCGTAACGAAGGCGTGCTGCAACTGGCCCTGAACGCCGATCCGAATCAGGAGGAAGGGGTACGCGGCTCTTACTGTGAAGTCATCATTGCCGATCATTATGGCGTGAAGCCAGGTACCCAACCGGCAGACAGCTGGCGCAAACAGGTGATCAGCTGGGCATGGCGCATCAAAATCCTGATGCACCTGGAAACCGAGCTGATGGCGGCCCTGCGCGAGAAAGCCGAAGACGGCGCGATGCAGGTATTTGCCGATAACCTGAAAGACTTGCTGATGGCTGCTCCGGCAGGCCCGCGCATCACCCTGGCCCTGGACCCGGGTCTGCGGACCGGCTGTAAAGTGGCGGTGGTCGATCAGACCGGTAAGCTGCTCGATACCGCGACCATTTATCCCCACCAGCCACAGCGTCAGGTGGCCCAGTCGGCGGCAACGGTACTGGCCCTGATCGCCAAGCACAACGTGGATTTGATCGCGATTGGTAACGGCACAGCTTCACGTGAAACCGACAGTTTTGTCGCGACCCTGCTGAAAGACAACAACCTGAAGATCCAGAGCGTGATGGTGAGCGAAGCGGGAGCTTCGGTGTACTCTGCATCGGAGCTGGCCGCCAACGAATTCCCGAACCTGGATGTGTCCCTGCGTGGTGCGGTGTCAATTGGCCGCCGTCTGCAAGACCCGCTGGCCGAGCTGGTGAAAATCGATCCGAAATCTATAGGGGTGGGCCAATACCAGCACGATGTCAGCCAGAGCATGCTGGCCAAGCGTCTGGATGCGGTGGTGGAAGACTGTGTAAACGCCGTTGGCGTTGACGTGAATACGGCGTCCCCGGCACTACTGACCCGCGTGGCTGGCCTGAACGGCACGATCGCGCAGAACATCGTGAATTACCGTGATGAAAATGGCCGGTTTGAGTCCCGCACCACGCTGAAGAAAGTCGCCCGTCTGGGCCCTAAAGCGTTTGAGCAGTGTGCCGGCTTCCTGCGTATCATGAACGGTAAGAACCCGCTCGACAGCTCGGCGGTTCACCCGGAATCTTACGCCGTGGTGAAAAATATCGCCGCTGCGAACGACAAGGCGCTGGATGCCATTATCGGCAACAGTGACTTCCTCAAGAGCCTGAAACCGGCCGATTACACCGATGAGCAGTTTGGTCTGCCGACCGTCACTGACATCATTCGCGAGCTGGACAAACCGGGCCGTGACCCGCGTCCGGAGTTCAAGACCGCGACATTTGCCGAAGGTGTACATGAAGTCAAAGACCTGATCCCGGGCATGGTACTGGAAGGCGTGATCACTAACGTGACCAACTTCGGTGCGTTTGTCGATGTCGGTGTCCATCAGGATGGTCTGGTGCACATCTCGGCGCTGTCCGACAAATTCGTGGCGGATCCGCGCGAAGTGGTGAAAGCCGGTGACATCGTCAAGGTTAAGGTGATGGAAGTGGATCTGCAGCGCAAGCGGATCGGCATGTCGATGCGCCTCAGCGATGAGCCGGGCCAGGAAAAACCGGCTCGTAAACCGCAAGGCCAGTCACCCCGCCAGAACCCGTCCCGTTCGTCGCAAGGCAACGGCCAGCACAATGCATCAGGCAATGCGGCGGGCAATGCAACGAATGGCGCCATGGGCGGTGCTTTTGCGGCGGCCTTTGCGAACGCCAAGAAGAAGTAACGCCATTACCGGCAGCCAGTTACTGCGACAATAAACGACAAAAGAGCCGGCATACCTGTCGGCTCTTTTTTATTTTTTCCGTCCATCAGCGGCGGGATGCCTGCGTCGCTATATCTTTACCAGATACTCCGTCGGTGGATTGGGCAACGTCGCCTGCGCGTATTTATGGGCCACCACGCCCTTGGTGCGTTCCGCCTGGCTGATCAACGCCAGCGCCTCCAGCAATTCCCGCGGCAATTTGATGTGCATGGCATACCCCAGGTCTTTGCTGTCCGCCATATAGCGGTCTGCCGACAGCACTTTCACCAGCTGCTCCAGTTCGTCGCGGTAACCGTAATGCTGCTCAGAACCGTGCAAGTCTGAGTAATCCGGGTGTTCACTCGGATCCCAGGACGGCTTTTTCATCTGCTTTTCTTCACTGGTTACCGGCTTTTCCTGCCCGGCAGCCGCCATACTGGCCGGCGGCACAATTTTTTCGCGCACCCGGTTGTCCCGTGCAACCTGCTCGGTCGGCGGATTCACAGACGGCGCGACCGTAGGGGCGCCGACTTGGACAGGGGAGACGATCATCGGGGTGCAATGCTCCGGGCATTAACGGCCGGGCGGCACTTCAGCACCGCGCCGCCATCCAGTGATTAGACGATGCCACCGGTCAGCCCACTCAGGCCAACCGCAAGTAAGTGGCTGTGTTTATTATCGTTACATCTATCATTATGGCCGCTCCGGAACCAAGAGCAACCGCTTGTTACCCGTTATCGGCCATCACGCGAAAAAATGCAGTGAATCACCGGCATTGTTGCAGCTTATCAGTGGTTAGCGGCTAAAAAGTCGGTGAGCACCTCAAGAAATGCCTCAGGATGGGAAATAAACGGAGCATGTGACGCCGACGCGAAGATTTCCCGCTGCGATTGCGGGGCCAGCGTGTCCAGGTCGCGGGCGACTTTTGCCGGAACCAGCCCATCCAGTCGGCCATACAACCGCAGCCAGGGTTGCTGCAAATCGGCCAGCTGATCACGCAAGTCCACCTCTGCCAGAATTTTCAGTCCATTGGCCAGCGCCTGCGGATTCGGCGCAGGACGAGACAGCACGGCTTCTTTCAGGCGTTTGATATCCTGCCGCGCGGTTGGACTGCCCATCGCCTGCAGCGCCATAAACCGCTCAACCGTGGTATGGAAGTCATCATCCAGCTGACGACGAAAATCAGCCAGCACATCCGGTTTGATCCCGCGCCAGGTTTCCCGGGCGGAAAACCGGGGGGAGCTGGCCACCGTCACCAGCCGCGAGACTCGCTCAGGCGCGCGCAACGCCGCTTGTTTGGCGACCAGACCGCCTAACGACCAGCCCAGCCAGGTGGCCTGCTCGGGGGCCGAGGCCAGCACCATATCGGTCATTTCTTCAATCTGCTCGGCAAGCAGCGCATGGCTGTGTCCGTAGCCGGGCAGATCCACCACATGCACCCGGCAGTGCTCAGCCAGTTGCGGCAGGATCTGCTGCCAGACAGCACCGTTCATACCCCAACCATGAATGAGAACCAGATCGGAACCTTGGCCCTGCGTATGCCAGTGTAGCTTGGCTGTCATGTAAACTTCCTTTCTCTGTTGCGCCACGGGATGGTCAAGATGGTATCGCCATTATTTCAAATCACCAACTTTCTGCACCGTCATCACCGCTGTATGTTGTGCCGGCTGCCGGTCGACACGCCGGATCAGCACTGGTGTCAGCCGTGCCTGACTCGCTTTCCGCGCACCCCATACTGCCACGGTTGCGGTGCAACCACCCTCACCATGACTGAGTATTGCGGTCGCTGCCTGACCCGTCCACCACCGTGGCAACGCTGTTACCGGCTGGGCGAATATCGGTTTCCACTGCGCCAGCTGGTACATAAGTTCAAATTCGGCCATCAGTTCTGGTTGGCCCGCCCGTTAGGCACCTTGCTGGCGCAGGCGATCCCCGACCCAGCCCCTCTGCTGTTGCCGGTTCCGCTGCACCCCTGGCGTCAGCTGACCCGAAGTTTCAACCAGAGTACTCTGCTCGCCACGGCGATTGCGGAGGCCACCGGCAGCCGGTGTCAGCCTGGCCTATTGCGGCGGACACGGCATACTCCGGCACAGCACCAGCTGAACAAAGCCCAGCGTCAGACTAACTTGCGGGATGCTTTTCGCCTACGAAAGCCCATTTTCCGGCCATCAAGCCCCTTGCCATCCCATGTTGCCCTAGTGGATGATGTGGTCACCACCGGCAGTACACTGTCGGTTCTCACTCGCCTGCTGCTGGCTGAAGGCGTCGAACGTGTGGACATCTACTGCCTGTGCTATACCCCCGCAGGGAAATAACCTGCAAAGTCACGGTTTTATGTGGCGAAATCATAGTTACGTCGATTAGGGGGTGATAGAAAGAGCAGCAAGGAGTAGAATAGAATTAATCTTACTAATTAAGTCAGGTATTACGTCGTGTCTATGATTACTATTTCTGAAAGTGCTCAAGAGCACTTCGTTAAACTTCTGGCCCAACAGCCGGAAGGCACTAACATCCGCGTGTTCGTGGTTAACCCTGGTACGCAAAGTGCTGAGTGCGGCGTATCCTACTGTCCGCCGGAAGCAATCGAAGCGTCAGACACCGAAATCAAATTCGGTATGTTCTCGGCGTATATCGATGAGCTGAGCCTGCCATTCCTGGAAGATGCCGAGATCGATTTTGTCGCTGACAAAATGGGCTCTCAGCTGACCCTGAAAGCGCCCAATGCCAAAATCCGCAAAGTGTCGGATGATGCTTCACTGATGGAGCGCGTGGATTACGTGATCCAAACCCAGGTGAACCCGCAGCTGGCTGGCCACGGCGGTAATGTGTCCCTGTCTGAAATTACGGAAGATGGCGTTGCCATTCTGCAGTTCGGTGGCGGCTGTAACGGCTGTTCAATGGTTGACGTGACCCTAAAAGAAGGGATCGAGAAAGAGCTGCTGGCGCAGTTCGAAGGCGAACTGACCGGCGTGCGTGACATCACTGAGCACGCCCGTGGCGAGCACTCTTACTACTAAGCAATCTTACTCCGCCTTACACGAGTAAGTATTGTTAGATAAAAAAAGCGAGAGCCTGAGCTCTCGCTTTTTTGTGTCATCAATCTGAAAAAGTAGCTGTTCTTTATCATGTATCATTGTGCATGCAGAGCAGTTATTTTTTCAGGTTGTGGCTGGTTCCTACACTTCCACCACTGTGATAGTGACCTTTCGACGTCCCCAGTTTCTGGCAGCATGGATATCTTTACCCATGTAGATATCAATCTTGTTTTGCCAGCGGCGCCCCATCTTGTCCAGTACCACATACTCACCCGGTAACCCGGAGATTTTCACTTTCGTGCCTCGCTTAAAACCCCGTCCCAGCAAGTCCCGGGAAATCGCAATCGCCTTCATGCCCGGTTTAAGTCGGTCACCCCAGGCGGCAACTGTCGGGTTACCTTGGGTTTGTGCGCGCACTGAATTGTAAGCTGTGGCGGTGACATTATAGGTTTTGCCCTGGATGCTGGCAGAAGCAGGAGCCACCCAGCCTAGCATCAGAATCGTCAAAAAAAGTCCAATGACCGCTTTCCTCATCCATCCTCCTAAACAGCAAAGATTGTTCGCATTTTAACCATGAACTCCCGCCCATGGGTAGCATTTTTTGCCGAATTATTGAACTGATTTGACATGTGGTAGCTAACTATTTGTTTGCACTAAAAGGTTCCAGGAAAATATTTTTTTGCCATTGGTAAGCAAATATTACAGCCAGGCCAATGCCGCGCATCGCCAGGAAACCGAGCATCGCCGCCCACAGCGCATGGTTCCCCCAGTCAGACAGCAACCACCAGAACGCAAAAAAGCTGCTGGTGGCGACCACCATACTGTTGCGCATTTCCCGGCCCCGGGTCGCCCCGATAAAGATGCCGTCGAGCAGGAAACACCACATCGACACCAGCGGCACCGCCGCCAGCCACGGCAGGTAAAGCGCGGCTTCCTGCTGCACGGCCGGGATGTCAGATATCAGGGCGATAATCGCACCGCCCCCGAACGCAAACACCAGCGTCAGCAGCAGCGAGATCACCAGGCTCCAGAAAGTGGTGCCCACCAGCGTGCGTCCCAGTTCCTGTCGGTTCCGGGCACCGATCGCCTTACCAACCATCGCTTCCATCGCATAAGCAAAGCCATCCATCGCGTAAGAAACCAGCATCAGAAAGCTCATCAACACCGCATTGGCCGCGACGATATCATCCCCCAGGGTTGCGCCCTGAAACGTCATAAACGTAAAGGCCAGCTGCAGGCACAAGCTGCGTAAAAAAATGTCCCGGTTCAGCTTGAGCAGACGCCCCGTGCCTGCGCAGATCGTCCCCAGTTTTTCGCGCCACGGCGGCAGGGCCTGCGCCAGCCATTGCCGGGATACAAACCACAGCCCCAGCGCCAGCCCGCTGTAATCGGCCATCACCGACGCCAGCGCCGCCCCCTGCACTTTCCAGTTCAGTCCGACCACGAACAGTACATCAAGCACGATATTGACCACGTTGGTGACGATCAGCAGCCACATCGGCAGACGCGCGTTCTGGCTGCCGAGCAGCCAACCCATGATGACAAAGTTGGCCAGCGCAGCCGGCGCGCCCCAGATCCGGATCGAGAAATACTGCGCCGCGTACTGTTTGACCTCAGCACTGGCATCACTGAACTGGAACACCAGATCGGCCACCGGGTTATGGAAAATAATCAGCACCAGTGCCAGTAGCCAGGCCAGTGCCAGTCCTTGCAGGAACACAGCGGCCTGTGCCGACTTATCCGATGCACCGTACGCCTGGGCACTCAGCCCGGTGGTCGCCATCCGCAGGAAGCCCAACAGCCAGAAAGTCACGTTAATCATGGTGCTGCCGACCGCGACACCGCCCAGATACCAGGCCTGATCGAGGTGACCAATCACCGCCGCATCCACCAGCCCCAACAGGGGCACTGTGATGTTGGACAGCACCATAGGAAGCGCCAGGGCAAAAACCTGGCGGTGTAAAGACATATCTCGCAACGCGTTGAGCACAATCACCTCGACCCTTAGATTCAGACTGCACATTATACTGAGTTCAGCCTGAAACGCATGCCGCCCCGGCATGTCAGCGCCGTCATGCACACGCTTCTCTATGCCACTGATCAGCTAAGTGCTTACCAGCAGTGATCACCCGGCGGCAAGCCCCAATGATAGGGGGATACGAGGAAACCCGGACGGTAAAGGAATCCAGGGAGAGCAATCCTGGAAAAACAAGATGAAACAGCCAAGGCCTCAGTCAGCGGAAGCCTTGGCGTTTAGGAATGGCAAGCACATCCTGCCCGCAGCAAAACTGATGTGCAGCAGAAAGCGTTCGAACAGGCACACAGCGACTAGCGCGCCAGCAGACTGATCAGCCAGTGGTCGGCCAGCAACACCACAAACAGGGCCAGCAGGTGCCAGATAGAATATTTGAAGGTCGCCCAGGCATGGCCGGGCTGATCCGCAAATTTCAGCTTCAGGGCATACCCAATAAAGCCGGCATTGAGCACACTGCTGCCGGCCAGATACAGCCAGCCGCTCATGCCCGTCAGCCAGGGTAGCAGCCCCACCAGCGCCAGTATCACGGTATACAGCAACACCATGGTTTTGGTAAACGCGATGCCGTGCGTGACCGGCAGCATCGGGATCCCGGCCTTGGCGTAATCATCGCGGCGGTGAATGGCCAGCGCCCAGAAGTGCGGCGGTGTCCAGGTAAACACCAGCATCACCAGCAGCAGCGCATGAGGATCAAACTGGCCGGTGACGGCGGTCCAGCCCAACAGCGGCGGCGCCGCCCCGGCCAGCCCGCCGATCACGATATTCTGGGGAGTGGCATGCTTCAGCCATACGGTGTAAATCAGAGCATAACCTACCAGACTGGCAAACGTCAGCCAGGCCGTCAAGGCGTTGAGCTGCCACAGGACAGCAAAGCCAGCAACCATCAACGCCGTGGCGAACAGCACCGCTTTGTAGGTCTCCACCCGGCCTTTCGCCAGCGGCCGGTGGTAGGTACGCGCCATCTTGGCATCGAAATGCCGATCGAGCACGTGATTAAAAGCCGCCGCTGCGGCCGATTGCAGCCCAATTCCCAACAACCCAAGCGTCACCGCTTTGACCGGCGGAATTCCCGGTACAGCCAGACACATCCCGACCAGAGCCGTGAGCAGCAGCATCGCCACCACTTTAGGCTTGGTCATGGTCAGATAATCCTGCCAGACCCGATGTCCACTCCAGGTTCGGGTACTGCGTTTGGCAACAATCTCAGCTTTGGCCATATTTGCCCTCCTTTGCCTTTCCTTGGGACATCATCAAACAACACATTCAGTGCAACCGGGCGGCAGAGCCCTGCCAGTGCCGAGTCGGGCGGCGCATCCAGAACACCTGCACATTGACGGCCACCAGCACCAGTAACAACGCCATCCCGGTCAGGTTATGCGCCACCGCCACACCCAGCGGCAGGCTGGCCACAACATTGGTAATGCCCAGCGCAACCTGGCCGCACAACACCCCCAGCATCAACAGTGCCAGCTGGCGCAACGCCGGGTGCCGCCACAGTTGCCAGGCCAGCAGTAACAGCACCAGTGTGGTAACAGCGGCGCCAATCCGGTGGGTAACGTGAATCGTGACCCGCTGCTGATAATCCAGCACCCCGTACTGATAGCTGTCGTGCACCGGCTGAATCAGTGAAAACGCGCTGCTGTCGAAGCTCTGTTGCCAGTCCACTTCACACAGCGGCAACTGGGTACACACCACAGCGGCATAATTGGCAGCAGTCCAGCCGCCGAGCGCAATCTGGCCGATGACGACGGCCAGCCCGAGCAGGGCAAACAGCGACAATGCCCCAGCAGAGGCCATTGATGACGCAAACGGCGATGATGGACGCAGCTGGGATCGCGACGGCGAACGGGGCATCGGTAACGGCCGCAATCGCAGCCACAGCACCAACAGCAACGAAGCCGTGGTGAAGCCTCCGAGCAGATGACCCATCACCACCACCGGCATCAGCGAAAGGGTTACAGTCCACATCCCGAGCATGGCCTGAAAAACCACGGTCACCAGCAGGCAGGCCGGCAACCCCCGGGGACGCTCCGGCCGCCGCCAGGCCAGCACATTAATCGCCAGGATCATGATGCCCAGCGTACCGGCAACATAGCGATGCAGCATTTCATTCCAGGCTTTGTGAACTTCCAACGGGGCATGGGGATAGCGGGCAGCAGCCAGTTCCTGGTGGACATCGGTTTTCGGTACCCCGGCAAAACCGTAACAACCGGGCCAGTCCGGACAGCCCAGCCCGGCTTCGGTCAGGCGGGTGTACGCCCCCAGACCAATCACACACACTGACAGTATCAATGCCGCCAGCACCAACAGTCTGAATCCGTTCCGTTGCATCGCCGCCTCCTTAGCCGATTTTAGAGAGCTTGAGCAATCGCTTGAGATCGCGCAGGACGTCTTTTCCCTGCGCCAGCACAGCGGTTTGTCCTTTGACCAGCGGATAGGCCATCATGACGTTCCCCATGGGATCGGCGATATAGATCGCCCGGGTCCCGTGCGCCTGCGCTTTCAGCTTCGCGACAATATAGTCAGGCACCTGACGGGCTGTCACGCCCGTCGCCTGCGCCCGAATCGCAGCTGGCTGAGCAGCAAGCCCATCGCCCTGCACCAGTAACACACTGTCGAGGCGGGAGTGATCCGCTCCGACCGCCTGAGGAACCTGACGCAGGTTGAACAACGCCCCCTGACAGTAGTCATCACAGTGATCCGGCAGCAGGTAAATCAGCTGCCAGCGATGGCGCTCGCCAAGCCAGTCCGAGGTCAGTGGCTGTTCCAGTAAATCCCCCCGGTTGGTTACCCCACCGTGATACCAGTCCATGTCCAGCACCAGCTTGGCAATGCCCACCGGCAACACAAACACCCCCAGGAGCAGCAACAACGTTCCGTGTTTACTCATACCTTACTCCGTCTTAACCACCACACCGCCAGCCCGGATACCGCCAGCGCCATCAGGAACCATTGCAGGGCATAGGCATAATGCTTCTGCGGACCGGTCACGACCGGAATCCAGGTCTGCTCCAGCGCCACCGGACTGTCCGGATCAATCTGCAACACCCAAGGCGGCAGCGGCAATCCCGTCCGCTCCCTCAGTGCTGCCAGGTTGATATTCTGGACCCGCAGGGGAAACCCCTCCCCCAGTTGCTCCGGCGCCAGCTCCAGTAACGTTGACGGCGGGGCGATAATGCCACTGATCCGGACTTCCCCGTGCAGCTCCGGCAGCACCGGGATCTGATCGCGATATGGCGGCGCAGCAATCCAGCCCAGATTGACCATCACCCAGCTGTTTTCCGACATAAAGGGATACAGCACGTGATAGCCGGGCTGGCCTCTGTACATCTGATTATCCAGCAGCACAGCCCGGCTGTGATCAAACTGGCCGCGCAGGGTCAGGCTGTACCAGCGAGGGTCTGCCGGCAGACTAGCAATGCTGTAATACATCTGCTCACTGCGAAACTGGAGGACATGGTTCAGCTGCTCTTTTTCCTGTGCCCGCGACATTTGCCACAAACCCAACTTGACCAACGTCACCAGTACCGCCACAGTAAACAATATGAACCCGATCCTTCGCATGACTGACCCCTATCCCGCCGAGGTGGCCTATGTTGCTGAAAGCCCTGATCGTTTGCCTGCTGATTTTTATCATCTTCAACTTGTTCAGAGCACTACCTGTGATGCTCAAAGGTAAGCAGGCATACCCGATGTCCCGCTACCTTGGCCGACGCATTCTGCTGTCAGTGATCCTGTTTGCGCTCCTGCTGCTGGCACTGGCGAGCGGGGTGATCACCCCCAATCCCCGCCCTTACTGAGCAATATCACGCTTCGGTCAGAGAATGTAGACAAACACAAACAGGCACAGCCAAACCACATCCACAAAGTGCCAGTACCAGGCACCGGCCTGAAACGCAAAATGCCGCTCCGCACTAAAATGCCCCCGCAGGATACGCAGCCAGACAATGAACAGAATGAGAGTACCGAGGGTCACGTGCATGCCATGAAACCCGGTCAGCAGGAAGAAGGTATTGCCATACACCCCGGCATCCAGCGTCAGGTTCATCTCTTCATAGGCATGGGCATACTCGACCCCCTGCAGGTAAACAAACAGTGCCCCCAGCAGAACGGTCAGCAACAGAAACAACGTCAGGCGCGGGCGGTTATCCTGCTCCAGCGCCGTGTGCGCGATATGCACCGTCACGGATGAGGTCAGCAGGATCATGGTGTTATACAGCGGCAGCCCCCATGCTCCCATTGCCTGGGTTTCAGTACCGCCCGGGGTCATCAGCAGTGGCCACTGGGCAATGAAATCCGGCCACAGCACCGCATGGGTCATGGCGTTGTTCCCCGCCCCGCCGAGCCAGGGAACAGCAATCATCCGGGCATAAAACAGCGCCCCGAAGAAGGCCGCAAAGAACATCACTTCCGAGAAAATAAACCAGCTCATGCCTTGGCGGAACGAACGGTCCATCTGGCTGCTGTACAGCCCCCGCATGGATTCGCTAATCACATCGCGGAACCAGCCGAACAGCATGATTAACAGCAGCCCAACGCCCGACATCAGGATCCAGGGGCCCTGACCGTTGAACAGACCGCCGACCGTCGCCCCGGCCCCCATTGCAATCAGGAACAGGGCCACCGCCCCGACAATCGGCCAGATACTGGCAGCCGGTACGTAATAGGGTTCGCTCCCCGGGGTTGCCGACTGCTCATGCTCAGAGTAAGGGTTCGCCATCTTTCACCTCATTGCGTTTTGGCCGCCGCTTCCGGCTTGGCATTAAACAGGGTGTACGCCAGGGTCAGGGTGTTAATGTCCTCCGGCAACGCCGGATCCACATAAAACACCAGTGGCAGGCTGGCTGTTGCCCCTGCCCCGAGCGGCTGGCGGTTAAAGCAGAAGCATTCAATTTTGTTGAAGTACTGTGCGCCCAGCCCCGGGCTGACCGACGGCACGGCCTGCCCCACGGTTTCCACCGCAGTCAGGTTATGGGCTTTGAAACTCACCGTGCGCGTTTCGCCGGGATAGACCACCATCCGCCGGACTTCTGGCTCGAATGTCCAGCGCATCCCCGGATGGATATACGCGACAAACTCCACCGTAACCTGACGGCTGGTATCCACCCGTTCACTGACAGCTGTCGGGGTGTCGGCGGTTTTCCCGTTGATGCCGGTGATATCGCAGAACACGTTGTAAAGTGGCACCAGTGCAAAGGCAAAACCAAACATGCCTACTGCCATCGCGACCAGTGACCAGAACGAGCGTTTCTGACGGTCCGGCTGTCTGTTCGCACCCGGCTTGTTCACATCACGCTGGGTCGCACCAGATTTGTCAGATTCGGGTGTCGGTGTCTTGTCCATGACATGCCCCCTTCATCAGCCTGATTAATCGATACGCGGTGGCGTCGAGAAGGTGTGGTGCGGCGCCGGTGACGGCACCGTCCATTCCAGCCCTTCCGCCCCGTCCCACGGTTTGGCCGCCGCTTTCTCTCCGCCGCGGACGCACTTAATCACGACCGCCAGGAATATCAGCTGCGACAGGCCAAACATAAAGCCGCCGATACTGACCACGGCATTCACATCCGCAAACTGGAGGGCATAGTCGGGGATCCGGCGCGGCATACCAGCCAGTCCCAGAAAGTGCATCGGGAAGAACAGGATGTTGACCGACACCACCGAGCACCAGAAATGCCACTTGGCGAGTTTTTCGTTGAACATGTGCCCGGTCCATTTGGGGAGCCAGTAGTACGCCGCCGCCATGATGGAGAAGATCGCGCCCGACACGAGCACATAGTGGAAATGCGCCACCACAAAATAGGTATCGTGGTACTGGAAGTCTGCCGGGGTGATCGCCAGCATCAGGCCGGAGAAACCACCGATGGTAAACAGCACGATAAAGGCGATGGCAAACAGCATCGGCACTTCAAAACTCAGCGAACCGCGCCACATGGTGGCCACCCAGTTAAAGACCTTGACCCCGGTCGGCACCGAAATCAACATGGTGCAATACATGAAGAACAGTTCCGCCGCGACCGGCATCCCGGTGGTGAACATATGGTGCGCCCAGACCAGAAAACTGAGCCCGGCAATCGACGCAGTGGCGTAAACCATGGAACTGTAACCAAACAGTTTCTTACGGGAAAAGGCAGGGACTATCGCCGAAATAATGCCGAAACTCGGCAAAATCATAATGTACACTTCAGGGTGACCGAAGAACCAGAAAATGTGCTGGAACATCACCGGATCGCCCCCGCCAGCCGCATCAAAGAAACTCGTGCCGAAGTACTTGTCAGTTAGTACCATGGTGACAGCCCCGGCCAATACTGGCATCACGGCAATCAGCAGAAACGCGGTGATCAGCCAGGTCCAGACAAACAGCGGCATCTTCATGTAGGTCATGCCCGGCGCGCGCAGGTTAACGATGGTGACAATGACGTTGATTGCCCCCATGATGGAGCTGATCCCCATGATATGGATGGCAAACACGAACAAACCGGTACTTTCCGGACTGAACGTGGTCGACAGCGGCGCATAAAAAGTCCAGCCGAAGTTCGGGCCGCCCCCTTCCATAAACAGCGACGTCAGCAGCAGAGTGAAGGCAAACGGCAGAATCCAGAAACTCCAGTTATTCATCCGTGGCAGGGCCATATCCGGCGCCCCGATCATCATAGGAATCATCCAGTTTGCCAGTCCGGTAAATGCCGGCATGACGGCACCAAAAACCATGATCAGGCCATGAACGGTCGTCATCTGGTTAAAAAAGTTCGGTTCCACCAGCTGCAAGCCAGGCTGGAACAGCTCCGCCCGGATCACCATGGCCATCGCCCCGCCAATCAGGAACATGGCAAAGCTGAACATCAGGTAGAGGGAGCCGATGTCTTTATGGTTCGTGGTCAGCAGCCAGCGTTTCAGACCGGACTGAGGATGGTCGTGATGCTCATGCTCGGTCGCGGTACTTTCGACTCCGGTTTGCTCGCGCAACATGTCCGTCATCGTCAC
Organism: Photobacterium sp. GSS17; assembly: GCF_028621875.1. NCBI lineage: Bacteria > Pseudomonadati > Pseudomonadota > Gammaproteobacteria > Vibrionales > Vibrionaceae > Photobacterium > Photobacterium sp. GSS17. The sequence continues at coordinate 3,433,390 of NZ_CP117517.1, forward strand.
TCTCCCCTATAGCTCTTTGCCATCGATCACAGCCTGCACTTCGGCGGCCTGAACCGTATCCCCGGTATTGTTCCCCCAGGCATTACGCTCGTAGGTAATGACTGAAGCCAGCTCTTTCAGGCTGAGCTGCGGCCCGAATGCCTGCATGGCCGTGCCGGGACGGCCATGCACCACGACGCTGATATGTTCCAGCTTGGCTGACGGGTCCACGGCGATACCCTGTCCGGCCAACGCCGGGAAAGCGCCGGGCAACCCCTGGCCATTCACCTGGTGACACATGGCGCAGCGGGTGTTGTAAACCTGCTCTCCCAGCGTCATCAGCTCATCCATATCCATTTCCATCGCCAGCAGACGCTGTTCTTCTTCGCGGGCCTGCTGCTGGGCAACTTTGGTGGCCTGCAGCCACTCATCAAATTCATCCTGCGGTTTGGCAATCACCACAATCGGCATGAAACCATGATCTTTGCCGCACAATTCCGCACACTGCCCGCGGTAAATGCCCGGTTGATCAATGCGCGTCCAGGCTTCATTGATAAAGCCGGGGTTCGCATCTTTCTTGACCGCAAAATCCGGCACCCACCAGGAATGGATGACGTCCTGGGACGTGATCAGAAAACGGATTTTCTTGCCAATCGGCAAAATCAACGGTCGATCCACTTCCAGCAGGTAATTTTCACGCTTGTCACGTTCGTTAGCAATTTGGGCCGATGTCGTGGCCAGAAGAGAATAAAAACCGACATCTTCGTCGAAATAGCTGTAATGCCATTTCCATTGTGAGCCAGTAATCTGCACCGTTAGATCCGGCTGCGAGGTATCTTCCATCGCCAGCAGAGTTCGGGTAGCCGGAATGGCCATGATGATAAGGATGATGAACGGGATCACCGTCCAGACGATTTCGACCTTGGTACTTTCATGGAACGAAGCCGCCTGCGCCCCTTTCGACCGGCGGTGATGGATGATAGACCAGAACATCACGCCAAATACCACCAAACCGATGGCAACGCAGATGTAAAAAATGGTCATATGGAGATCGAACACCCGCTGACTGACCTCGGTAACCCCCGGTGTCATGTTCAGGCGCATGGGTTGGGTATCAGCGTGTACCGGCACAGCCAGCAAAACACTCAGACAGCACATCAGATGGCGAATCATCACCCGGTTCCCTCCTTCCTAATCCCGCTCGCCACAACACCGGGGCGGACTCTGCACCGGATGGCAATACGAAAATGATTCGGTAACAGGCCCACCTGAACAACCAGGCAGGCTCAAGCGCAATAAAAGAGTTAACAGTTTGTTTACAATTAACTTAGGACAGGATCAGGAAAAATGCGCAATAAAATGATAGGAAAAATCTGTCGCCCGCCGGAATAAGCGCGACGGAGCACTATTGATGAAGGTGTGGCCAAATGCGGCGATTAGGAGGGCTTATAGGCGGATATGTACCAGAACAGGCACAATTCTGAATTTCATACCCGGCGTTCTCGCCAGCCAGCGTTGCCAGTGGCTCCAACGCGAACAGGCATTATCCAGTGGGCTGTACTGCCCGACCGGTTCGGCCCACGGCAGCCATTGCAGCACCTGCCTCAGGGCATTGCGAAAGCCATGCCGATAAGGTTGGGCCACGCCCATTTTTTTGGCTACCGGCCAGTGGCAGCGATCCCCGGCCATGACCAGACACAGCTCCGCCCGACCAAAATGGCAGGCCAGAGACTGCAGGAAACGGGAAAGTTCAGCGGCGGTACACTGCAATAACGCCTGGTCACACAGCAGCATAACCGGGGTTGACATCAGCGGCGGCAGCGAATGCAACCAACTGAGATCCTGAATAGAGCCAGGTAACATGCGGTAGCGCTCGCTGCGGTGAAACAGGCGCTGGCGCCACAACAGATGCTCATTGGCATCGACATCAAACCAACGACAACGGCCGTTATCAATGCGGTAGAATCGGGTATCCAGCCCCCCGGCGATATTAATGATGGTGCCGTTCGGGTGGCGGCGCAAGAAATGCTGAACCTGCCGGTCACACTGCAGCGCAAGACTGGCATGAAGCAGCTGTTGTTCTGACACATTACCGGTCAGGCAGTCCGGTTTGAGATGGCACTGGCTGCAGGCAACAGCCGCCATGGGATCATAAAGCAGACAATCATCTGCCATGCTTTCACGACTACGAAGCCAAAGAGGCTGCAGCAGATCAGGCGGGATGTCGTAACGGGCAGAATTGGTCATTATCATCTCCTTCATAACATGAACAGATGATAATGACTATCATTAACACTTGTAAAGCTTTTTGGTGTAAATTTATACGGTAAGAAAAGCCGGAAAATTTACATCCAGTCGCTGCTGCGAATCACGCCGACTGCCAGACCTTCAATCGTCAGGTGCTGGTTGCTCAAATCTACCACGATAGGCGCAAACTCTTCGTTTTCAGCATGCAGCAGCACTTGCGAGCCTTTGCGTTCCAGGCGTTTCACGGTGACGTCATCATCAACGCGGGCTACTACGACCTGACCGTCGCGGACATCCTGGGTTTTATGCACCGCCAACAGGTCACCGTCCATAATGCCGATGTCTTTCATACTCATCCCGTTCACACGCAGCAGAAAGTCTGCACGCGGTTTGAACAACGATGGATCCACATCGTAATGGGTTTCGACATGCTCCTGAGCCAGGATCGGTTCACCGGCGGCCACTTGGCCAATCAGGGGCAAACCCTGCTCCTGCTGACCAGATTCATGCTGTATCAGACGGATCCCGCGGGAGGCACCGGGAATGATCTCAATGACCTGCTTGCGGGCCAGAGCTTTAAGGTGTTCCTCGGCAGCATTAGCCGAGCGGAAGCCTAGCTCACGGGCTATTTCAGCGCGTGTAGGCGGCATTCCAGTATCTTCAATTTTTGCTTTGATCAAATCAAAGACTTCTTGTTGGCGCGGCGTTAACGGCTTCATCATTCACCCTGTCTTTTTATACAGTTCACTGTGAGTATATCCAGTGTTAACACGCTTGAAAAGGTAATTGTTTATGAAAACAGCAATTATGGCGAGAAAACGCCAGCCCCGTCCCACCCCCTCACCTACACTTGGATGAAAAGCTCGGCCGTACGAAATGTCCGGAATTAAAGATAGGAAAATTGAAACAAGTAAGCGGTTAAAAATACAATAAAAATGTCATTTAACCGCAAGTATGTGCTATTTCGCTGCTATTAGCGGCTCTTTTTCTGCTATCCTTGCGGCGCATTAAGAATTCGAGACGAGTAAGAAGATATGTCAAGTTGGCAGAAAATCTACCAAAAGATACTGGATTTGCCGCTTTCTCTGCTGGTTAAAACCCACTCTATTCCATCCAATCCGGTGGCGGATCTGGAGCTCGACCCGGAACGTCCGATTGTCTACATCCTGCCGTTCCGTTCCAACACCGATTTAATGACCCTGCGCCGCAGCACACTGGAGCTGGGGCTCCCGGATCCGCTTGAACCGCTGGACATTGCCGGTAAACAGTTCAGTCGTTATGTCTATATTTCTGACGCCCCGAGTGTCTTTGGCTCGAACAGCGAATTGCCTCAGGAATCGCTGGAACAGTTCACCGCACTGCTGGAACAGCATAAACAGGACAGCGAGCTCGACATTCAGGTCGTGCCGGCGTCTATCCTGTGGGGCCGGAAACCGGGTAAAGAGGATAACCAGAAGCCGATTCTGCGTCCGCTTAACGGGCCGGAAAAATTCTTTACCGTGCTGGGGCATGGCCGCGACTGTATGGTGCGCCTGAGCCCGCCGGTTTCGCTGCGTTACATGGCAGACAACCACGGCACCGACGATTCTATCGCCAACAAGCTGGCGCGGGTCGCGCGTATCCATTTCTCCCGCCAGCAACTGGCCGCCTCGGGGCCGAAACTGCCGGATCGTCAGGCGCTGTTCAAACGTCTGCTGGCCTCCAAAGCGATTGAAAAAGTAGTCGCCGAAGAAGCCGCCAGCCGGGATGTACCAATTGAGAAAGTGCGCAAGGAAGCCATCGACATGATGGAAGAGATTGCGGCGGATTTCTCTTATTCCCTGATCAAACGCGGCGACCGTTTCCTCGGCTGGCTGTGGAACCGCCTCTACCAGGGCCTGAACGTCCACAATGCCAAGCAAGTACGTAAACTGGCGCAGGACGGCCATGAGATCGTTTATGTACCGTGTCACCGCAGCCACATGGACTACCTGCTGCTGTCTTACGTGCTGTATCAGGAAGGCCTGGTACCACCGCACATTGCCGCCGGGATTAACCTGAATTTCTTCCCGGCAGGCCCGATTTTCCGTCGCGGCGGCGCATTTTTCATCCGCCGCAGCTTCAAGGGAAATCGCCTGTACTCCACGGTCTTCCGTGAGTATCTGGCTGAGCTGTTTGCCAAAGGGTACTCGGTTGAATACTTCAGCGAAGGCGGTCGTTCCCGAACTGGCCGACTGCTGCCGGCCAAAACCGGTATGTTGTCAATGACCATTCAGGCCATGCTGCGCGGTCTCAATCGCCCAGTCACACTGGTGCCGGTCTACATCGGTTATGAACACGTCATGGAAGTGGCCACTTACGCCAAAGAGCTACGTGGCAAGCGCAAAGAGAAAGAAAACGTCGGCCAGGTTCTGCGTACGCTGCGTAAACTGCGTAATCTGGGCCAGGGCTACGTGAACTTTGGTGAGCCGATTCCGCTGAACCACTACCTGAACGAGCACGTCCCGGACTGGCACAAGAGTATCGATCCGATTGAACCACAGCGCCCGCAATGGCTGAACCCGGTGGTGAACGATCTGGCGGTGAAGATGATGACGCACATCAACGATGCGGCAGCCACCAATGCCCTGACCCTTTGCGGCGTAGCTCTGCTGGCTTCCCGTCAGCGCGCCCTGAGCCGCGAAGATCTGGAGCAGCAGATCGACTGCTACCTGCAGTTGCTGCGCAATGTGCCGTATTCCGAGCAGTTCACCGTTCCGGATGAAGATGCCAAGGCCATGGTGAAACACGCCATGGAAATGGACAAATTCGTGGTCGAACGCGACAGCCTGGGTGAAATGGTGTCTCTGGACCGCCCGCAGGCGATCCTGATGACCTATTACCGCAACAATATCATTCACCTGTTTGCGATGCCGTCGCTGATCGCCAATATCGTGATTTATCACGGGCGCCTGACCACCCGCGAGATTCTGGCTCAGGTTGAGCAACTGTATCCGTTCCTGAAAGCCGAATTGTTCCTGCGCTATCAGCAGGAAGAGCTGGCAACCGTGGTGGAATCACTGCTGGATGAGCTGGCTCGCCAGCGCCTGATCCTGCGTGACGGTGAGGTCATTACCCTCAATAACAGCCGGATCGGCCCGCTGCATCTGCTGGCCCGTACCATCTCTGAAACCCTGCAGCGCTATGCCATCGCCCTGACGCTGCTGAATTCAGAGCCGGAACTGATGAAGAGCGATCTGGAACAACAAAGTCAGATGATGGCACAGCGCCTGAGCCGTCTGCACGGTATCAATGCACCGGAATTTTTCGACAAAGGGGTATTCTCGACCCTGGTTAAAACCCTGCGTGCGGAAGGCTACCTCAACGAAGACTGCCATGTGGTAAGTCAGCCGGTTGACCAGCTCGCCGGTCTGCTGACCAATCTGGTGTCACCGGAAGTGAAGCTGACCATTCAGGCCGTGATGAACCGCGAAGAGCGTATCGACATCGAAGAAGCCGCTCCTGGTGCCTGAACCTGCTGACACTCTAAGCCAATGACCGCGATGTTCGGTACCGGACATCGCGCCATCCAGACCTATACGTAGAACGTCACATTAAAATGAAAGGGCTGCTTCGGCAGCCTTTGTTTATTCAAGCCCCTGCCATATGGCCTTCATTTAACTTGAGCCATCGCCATACCGATCTCATCGTCCGCACACCGAATCATCTACTCAGCTGAACTGAACGACTGTACAGCTTTTAGGCTCCCATATCCCAAAAGCTTGCCGAGCTGATCACGTTCTCTAATTCACATTTAATTTCAATTGGTTAAGTGTACATACTGATGTATGTAAACAGGTCGATTATCTCCCGAAGAGATCCCATGCACAGGTTTACGGGCAATTGGCCTATGGCTGCCCTAAAGCTTGCGGATACCACAAGCGTTGGTTTTTTCAGCGTGCCCGTTACGACCGGTGGCACAGAAAAAGAGCACTCCTCACCCGACCGTTTTTAACCGCCCAGGCTGGCTGCATTTGCCGCAGACAAAAAAAGCGCCCGAAGGCGCTTACTGATGTGTTGTTATAGCCGCTGCGTTACAGGCAGACACTGATCACGATGCCGAGCCAGATGAGCATGCCGACATAGTTGTTGTTCAGGAACGCTTTGAAACACGGTTCACGCTCACGCTCACGGATCAGCATTTGCTGGTACACAAACAGGGCCGAGGCCAGCAGCAGGAACCAGTAATAGCTCTGCGACAGGTTCTGCATGACACCCACCGCGATCAACAGCAGCAAAGTGCCTAGCTGCAGCACACCGATAATCATTTTGTCGAACCGGCCAAACAGGATCGCCGTCGACTTGATCCCAATGTTCAGATCGTCATCCCGGTCAACCATCGCATACTGGGTATCGTACGCAATCGTCCAGAGAATATTGGCGACAAACAGCACCCAGGCCAGCGGTGTCAATTCACCAGACTGCGCCGCATACGCCATCGGAATTGACCAGCCGAACGCCATTCCCAGCACCAGCTGCGGCAAATGGGTATAGCGCTTCATAAACGGATAAGCCGCCGCCAGCAACAGCCCCACCACCGACAACATAATGGTCAGGGAATTCATGGTCAGCACCAGCAGAAAAGAAACCAGCACCAGCAGACCAAACAGCCCCAGCGCCTCGCGCTCCGACAGCGCGCCGGACGGCAACGGGCGTTGCGCCGTGCGTTTGACATGACCATCAAAATTACGATCGGCATAATCGTTAATGACACAACCGGCCGCGCGCATAAAAATCACGCCCAGCACAAACACCAGCGTCACATGCAAATTCGGCATGCCGTCAGCGGCCAGAAACAGGGCCCAGAGCGTCGGCCACAGCAGCAATAGGCTACCAATCGGACGGTCAAAACGCGCCAACTGCCAATAGGCTCTGGCTTTGGTCATTTCCACGGTACGGTCTCCTTATAAATCGGTGCTTCCTGCAAAAACAGCTCCGCGACCAATAGCGGTTTATCGTTGATCCAGAGTCGAGAACGACGAGCCCAGATAGGCTCAGCCTCCGTCCCCACATTTGCCACTTCCAGGGCATCTCTGCGGGCGCTTTGATCGGTGAACACCCGAAAACCGAGTGGCATTTCACCCAACTGCGCTAAATCTTGCTCTTGCCCGGTCAAAGTGGATTCCGGGATCAAGGTACGGGCAAACACCCACGGAACACCGTCCCCTTTAAGGACAACCTTACGTACCAGGCAAGCAGTATCGCCAACCAGCGCACGCTCGTCGGGGGTTAACTGTTCACGATCGATCGGTGCCTGCTCCACCAGCGACACCGTAAACTGCTCACAATGGCGCTCGAAACGCCGCGACAATGAGTCCGGCTCCAGCAGCCAATGCCCAAACTCAGTGTCCTCAATGTTGGCGTCTGCCGGTGCCAGCCACCGGGCGCTGGCCAATAAGGGTTTATACAACTGCTTGAATTGCGACATTTTTCCAATAAAAACCAGCCAATCTTCCCGTGCGGGGCTTGGTAGTTCCAGGTTAATTGATTACCATGAAGAAACACTATTGTAGCAAGCTGTAACCGGTACGAATATCGTTACGATCGAAAGATCCCAAACCAACGCCTGAAAATAGCGATAACGCCATGTCATCAAAACTAAAAACCCTTTGCGCCGGATGCCTGTTCCTACTGACTTCCCCGCTGTTTATGCCCTCGGCCTTCGCTGAGGAAGCGGCTGAGATTACCCCGCAATATTCCTATTACACCCTGGAACCGGACATTACGACCAATTACGTCACCCAGGGAAAAAAGATTGGCTATCTGCGCTTGCAGGTGGATTTGATGGTGGCCGATCCGGCCAATATTAAAGAAGTGGAGCATCACGCCCCGCTGATTCGCGATGCTATTATCAGCATTATCGGCCAGCAGCCGGAGGCCAAAATCAAATCGCTGGCCGGACGAGAGGCAATTCGCCAAGCATGCCTGAACCGCGTCAATGAGCTGCTGATCATGGAAACCAACAAGAAACTGTTGACCGAACTACTGTTTACCAAGTACCTGTACCAGTAATGTCGGCCAGCGGAGTCGGCAGCTGATCGCTGATTCAAAGACCAATGACGACAAACAAAAAGGCGCCTGAGGCGCCTTTTTTACTCGGGGACGAATCTGGCTCTGAGCCCATCCGTCCTGATATCAGCCGCGGTTAGGCCGCTTTGGCTGCCGCATGGCTGGCGATGTAATCCGCCACAGCCTGTTGCTGCTCGCGGCTGAGGTACAGGCCCAGCTTGCTGCGTCGCCACAGGACATCTTCAGCGTGCTGGACGAATTCACTGCGCATCAGGTAGTCCAGCTCACGGGCGTAGAATCCTTCACCAAAATGCTGTCCCATCTCGGCTTCGCTGCTTACGCCCTCAAAGATATGAACCACGCGGGTGCCATAATTGGTCACCAGACGGGTTGCCGCCAGTGCCGACAACCAGGGGTACTGCTGACGCAGAGCCTGAGCCCGTGCCACGCCGTCAAACCCGGCTTCGCCACCCGGCAGGCAGGCTGATGCCGTCCAGGGCTGACCCATTTGCGGGAAGAACGGTGCCAGTTTCACCATCGCCGACTCTGCCAGCTTACGGTACGTCGTCAGCTTGCCACCGAAAATAGACAGCAGCGGCGCTTCGTTCCCTTCTTGCTCCAGCTCCAGCGTATAGTCGCGGGTGATCGCCTGCGGAGAGTCAGATTCATCATCACACAACGGACGGACGCCGCTGTAGGTCCAGACCACGTCGTCACGCTTCAGCTTGTGTTTGAAGTGGTTGTTATACACGTTCAGCAGATAGCCGATTTCGTTGTCATCAATGGCCACCTCTCGCGGATCGCCGTTGTACTCTACATCGGTGGTGCCGATGATAGAGAAACGGTCCAGATAAGGGATCACAAACACAATCCGGTTATCTTCGTTTTGCAGGATGTAAGCCTGCTCCTGCTGATGCACGCGCGGAACCACAATGTGCGATCCCTTAATCAGGCGGATATTACGAGGTGAACGCGCTTCCAGGCTCTGATCATAGAAGGTTTTCACCCAAGGGCCTGCAGCGTTTACCAAGGCGCGGGCACAACGTTCGAACGTATCGCCACTCACCTGATCACGAATGGTCACCCGCCAGATATTGTCTTCACGCACGGCTTTTTCGACTTTACAGCGGTTACGGACTTCCCCGCCGCGCTCAGCCACTTCCATCGCATTGAGGATTACCAGACGCGCATCGTCCACCCAGCAGTCGGAATACTCAAAGCCTTTAGTAATTTCCGGTACCAGAACAGATTCGGCACCGAACTTCAGGCCGCAGCTGGCCGGCAGCGTGGTACGTTTGCCCAGATGGTCATACAGAAACAGGCCGGCACGAATCATCCACGCCGGGCGCAGATGCGGGCGGTGTGGCAGGCGAAAGCGCATCGGACGGGCAATGTGCGGAATTTTTCGCAGCAGCACTTCACGCTCGGCCAGTGCTTCGCCGACCAGACGAAACTCGTAATGCTCCAGGTAGCGCAGGCCGCCGTGGATCAGCTTTGAACTGGCAGACGAGGTTGCCGACGCAAAATCCTGCGCTTCATACAACCCGACATTCAGGCCACGTCCTGCCGCATCTGCGGCGATACCGGCCCCGTTAATGCCGCCACCCACGACGATCAGGTCCATTACTTCTGTTGTTGCTGCCATGTCACCACCTCTAGGGAGAGCAATCCGAATACTGAAAAGTTCAAATTCGCGCGTTAATGTTCGATAACGAACATAATAGCGGATCGTTTGACCGAGATCATCATTGTTGTTTTCGATAAATGACAGATTCATGATCATGACGGCATTTTTACGAAAAAAAACGGGCTGCCAATGGGCAGCCCGTTTTCCTTTGCGCAGTCAGCGAAAAAATCAGCTCACGACTTCGACATGAATTTCATGCTCTTCTAACCGTTTCGCCAGATCTGCCGGTGGCGGCTGATCGGTAAACAGCATATCAACCTGACTGATATCGCCCAGGTTAACCATGGCGTTGCGGCCAAATTTCGTGTGGTCCGCCCCCAGCATGACGCAGCGGCTGTTCTCAATGATCGCCTGCTTAACGCGCACTTCGTGGTAATCAAAATCAAGCAACGAGCCGTCAAAGTCGATGCCGCTGATCCCCAGGATGCCGAAATCAAGACGGAACTGGGAAATGAAATCCAGAGTGGCTTCGCCGACAATCCCGCCATCGCGGTTACGGACTTCACCGCCAGCCAGAATGACCCGGAAGTCATCTTTACCGGTCAGGATGCTGGCCACGTTCAGGTTATTGGTAACAACCCGCAGATCATTGTGGTTCAACAAGGCCCGTGCCACCGCTTCCGGCGTGGTTCCGATATCAATGAACAGGGTCGCTCCGTCCGGAATATGCTGGACCATCGCCTGAGCGATATTGTCTTTTTCATTCAACTGCATCACTTTACGTGTGCTGTAGGAGGTGTTCACCGAACTGGAAGGGATGGTAGCGCCACCGTGGTGACGACGGATTTTATTTTCGGCAGCCAGCTCGTTCAGATCCCGACGGATAGTCTGTGGGCTGACACTGAATCTCTCAACCAGGTCGTCGGTACTGACGTAGCCCTGGTTTTTCACAAGATCGATGATTTCCTGATGACGTTTGCTTTGCTTCACTGCTGACGCGGCTCCTTTTACCAAACAGAATCTCACTCCGGTCGGGCGCTATGCTGTTCAGCGTGGAAAAAACAAGGCCCCGCGACTGCGGAGCCTTGCCATATTACCTAGGGTGCCATCAAGATGCCAATGATGGCGATCGCAATCACGCGTTTTGCTCTGCCAGACGCTCACGGTGCAGGCGGCTTTCGCCAATCAGCGCCAGGGTCAGGAAGAAGATAGACAGGCCACAAGAAGCGGTCAGTACGATGAAGCCGCCATCCCAGCCGAAGTGGTCTACGGTGTAGCCCAGAATCGCGTTCGCCGCGACGGCTCCACCCAGGTAGCCGAACAGACCAGTCAGACCTGCTGCTGTACCTGCCGCTTTCTTCGGAGCCAGTTCTAGAGCGTACAGACCAATCAGCATAACCGGACCGTAAATCAGGAAGCCGATTGCCACCAGCGCTGCCATATCAACCGCCGGGTTACCCGCCGGGTTGAACCAGTACACCAGTACCGCAACGGTCACCAGCGCCATGAACAGGATACCGGCAGGGGCACGGCGGCCTTTGAAGAATTTATCCGACATCCAGCCACACAGCAGCGTACCCGGGATACCCGCCCACTCATACAGGAAGTAAGCCCAAGAAGACTTATCCACGGTGAAGTGCTTCACTTCGTTGAGGTAGACCGGTGCCCAGTCCAGCACGCCGTAGCGGATCAGGTAAACGAAGGCGTTTGCCACTGCGATGAACCACAGCAGTTTGTTATTGAAAACGTATTTGAAGAAGATCTCTTTAGCCGTCATCTCTTTTTCGTGAGAAACGTCGTACGAGTCCGGATAATCATTCTTGTACTCTTCGATCGCCGGCAGACCACATGATTGCGGCGTATCGCGCATTACCAACAGTGAGAAAGCCGCCACCAGCAAGGCGAAAAAGGCCGGTACGTAAAACGCCGATCTCCAGTCATCGTTGAACGCCCACAGGCCCAACAGGAACATCGGACCGATCAGGCCACCACCCACGTTGTGGGCCACGTTCCAGACCGATACGATTTCGCCCCGCTCTTTGCGCGACCACCAGTGCACCATCGTCCGCCCACAGGCCGGCCAACCCATCCCCTGGAACCAACCGTTAAGGAACAACAGGATAAACATCGCCGCGATACTGCCGGTCGCCCAAGGCATAAAGCCAAAGCACAGCATGACAATGGCTGACATCGTCAAACCCGCCGCCAGGAAGTAACGCGGATTCGAACGGTCAGAAACGTTACCCATCAGGAATTTTGACAGACCGTAAGCAATAGATACCGCCGCCAGAGCAACACCCAGGTCACCACGGCTGTAGCCATATTCTTCAATCAGGTACGGCATGGCCAGGCTGAAATTTTTGCGGACAAGGTAATAGCCGGCGTAACCAATGAAAATCCCGGCAAACAGCTGCCAGCGCATGCGTTTGTATACGGGGTCGACCTGAGCGTCAGGCAATCGCGCCTGATGCAAAGCCGGTTTAAAAATCCCAAACATAAGTTGATCCTTATTGTCTTGTTTTAGCGATGGTATGGGTACAAACGAGTACAAAGGTGAGCGAAAATACTCAATAACGCTCAAATCAGGCAAATTATTGCTCTAATGAAGGTTGTAAAATGTGAATGAAATCAAATACGAGGGTTTATTCTTCGTGACATCCGACCAAAACGAGCATTTTCTTCTCGCTTTATGACACTGATTGCGCTTTCAACAAAAAAGGTGAACACCGACGGTGTTCACCTTAGTTGGGACGGGGCAAAAATCCGGGGCTACTGCGCGTGCGAGCGCCCCAGCTTGGCATCAAACAGGGCCAACGCACAGCCACTGAACAAGCCGAACAGGTGAGCCATATTGGCAATGGACATGCCGAACATATCGGCAAAGCCCAGCACCAGCCACACCAGCATGAAAGTGACGTAAGAGCGCGGCATCGATAATCCCCGCTCCGGTGCCAGCCAGCCCAGCCACCACAGGTAACCCATCAGGGCATACACCACCCCGGACAGCCCGCCGAAATTCGGACCATGAAACCAGAACTGGGCAAAACCGGAAACCAAGGCCGAAATCAGGAAAATCTGAATCAGCTTACTGCTGCCGCTGTGCAGTTCCAGCTGGCCGCCGAGAATCCACCACCACAGGCAGTTAAACACAATGTGCAGGATGGAAAAATGAATCAGGGCATGGGAGAAAAAGCGCCATACCTGCCACTCATCGCCCTGCATCAGCGGGAAATGCATCAGCGAAAACAGCGGTGCCTGCATCCCCAGCAGCCACAGAATATAAATCCCGATAGAAGCGACCATCACCGTCAGCGTAAAGGGCCCTGCCTGAGATTTGATCAGCTTTACCATGCTGGGACTGCGGTAATCAAACCGCGCGGTCCGCGTTTCTGCAACATCCCAGGAGGCACCGAGGTATTTTTTATCATAAGGATTGGCCAGAAACAGATTCAGCTCGGCCTCTGCCTCAACCAAATGCTGGCTGTCTTCCAGCCAGATGGCAAACTGCCCTTCCGGCTCGGGGGCCAGCAGCAGGGTAATACCGCGGGAGGCCATATAATCAATAAAGGCCTGAGCCTGGCGGGGATTGTTGATTCCGGCTAAGCGATGCATCTCACTCTCCAAAGTTGGCGCACCGGTTCAAGCCCCGGCGCGGGCAGATACTACGCCGGCCGGATGACGCCGTTACGCAGTCTGCACACACGGATATGACTGGCGACGCCACGCTTCAAAACCGCCGTCGAGGCTGTACACACAGTCAAAACCCTGGTGGATCAGGTACTGAGCAGCGCCCTGGCTACTGATCCCGTGGTAGCACATCACAATCACCGGCTGCTCAACATCCACCTGGTTCATAAATTCAACCATTGTATCATTTGTCAGGTGAAATGCGCCCTCCGGATGGGCCAGGGCAAAAGACTGCGGATCACGAATATCCACCAGAACGGCATTGCTGTCAGACTGATTCAGAAGCTCGAAAGCCTGCTCGACTGAAATATGTTCAAACTGATCCATAAGGTTCACTGTCTCTCTATCATTGACGATCAGATGGCAGGATCTTCGCGTCACGCAATTAGTGTGATGATCGTCCGGTTTGGGATCCCGCCATCCCCCTCACCCGGCTGCGACTATTGTACCTCACCAAGTTACTCACAACCCCATCGAAAAAATAAGGGTAATTACGGAGCATCCGCCGTGCTCCACCCCAGCAATCACAAGGGTTGAGGATACCCCATTCACTTCGCCCACCCGGCTATCGTACACTTTACCACCAGCTGTGGAAAAAACTGTGAATAGCGTTGATAATGTGTTTTGACAAAAAAGGATCCACTATATGTAGATCGGATCCGATCAAAAGCTGTGGGTAACTTTGTGAAAATTATTCCAGCCTGGAAGCTTTCTGTGACCTATCTTCCAGATTTCAGGCATAAAAAAACCAGCCTGAGGCTGGTTTTTGTGGCTCACATTTTGTGGATAGTTTTTGCGGATCCTCAGGCAAATTCGCCCACGGCTTCTTTCAGTTTCCGCATCGCATTTTTTTCCAGCTGGCGGATCCGCTCGGCAGAAACGCCGTAATGCTCAGCCAGTTCCTGCAGAGTCGCTTTGTTATCATCCAGCCAACGGGCACGGACAATGTGCTGGCTGCGCTCATCCAGGCTCGCCAGGGCCGTCGACAGACGATTGTTCGCATGCGCTTCCCAGTTGTTGTCTTCAAAGCTGCGAGCCAGATCTGAAGACTTGTCTTCCAGGTAGTAAACCGGCGCACTGTAGGCCGTATCGCGATCGTCATCTTCGGTTGGCATTTCAAACGCTGCATCCTGAGCGGCAAGGCGGGATTCCATCTCACGAACTTCGCTGGCGTCAACCCCCAGCTGCTCAGCAACCATGTTCACTTCTTCATTATTGAACCAGCCCAGGCGCTTTTTCGCCTTGCGCAGGTTGAAGAACAGCTTGCGCTGCGCCTTGGTGGTGGCGACTTTAACAATACGCCAGTTACGCAGCACATATTCGTGGATTTCCGCTTTGATCCAGTGCACGGCAAACGACACCAGACGCACACCCACTTCCGGGTTGAAACGTTTTACAGCCTTCATCAGGCCGACGTTGCCTTCCTGAACCAGATCCGCCATTGGCAGGCCATAGCCTGAGTAGCCACGCGCAATATGAACAACAAAACGCAGATGCGACATAACTAACGCCTTCGCGGCGTTAAGGTCACCATCAAAGTGAAGACGCTCAGCTAACTCACGCTCCTGCTCAGCCGTCAGCATTGGATAGCTGTTGACGCTCTGGACGTAACTTTCCAGACTATCTGCAGAAACCAGAGCCATTGATGTCATCTCTTGTGTCATCCAATAAACCTCGTGTGTTACCAATGAGAAATAGCTTTAACACGCAATAATGCCCAGAAATTGATCACTATTGCAAGTCAGCAGCCCAATTAACCCAGTTTATAGACCGAAAAATGTCAGACAGGTTCAATTTCTTTCAGGTGCCGCGCGGCCGACAAGCGGGCAGCCAGCAGGCCAAGGAACGCTGCCAGCATCAGCAGAATCAGGCTTTCATCCCAGCCCAGGCCGACCAGACGAAAGCGACTGTCGTATAGCCCCGCCAGCGAGGTGACCGCCGAATCCAGCAGCAGGGTAATCACCAGTGTCAGCAGACATGCCACCGCGCCGCCAATCACTCCGTACCAGACCCCGGTATAGAGAAACGGCCGTAAAATAAAGCTGTCGGTCGCCCCGACCAATTTCATGACCTGCACTTCATCGCGCTGGTTCAGCACCTGCAGCCGCAGCGTGTTGCCGACAATCAGGAACACAGCCATCAACATCAGGCCGGAGATCACCATCGCCAGAGTCACCACTAACTGCTTGATAGCCACCAGCCGCTGTAACCAGTCACTGTCCAGCCGCACTTCATCGATCATGGCCTGCGACCGCAGACGGGAAGCCAGCTGCGTCGCCTGTTCTGGCTGTTGCCACTGCGCCCCCGGCTCCACCACCAGCACCCCAGGTAGTGGGTTATCATCGAGCAGACTCAGTGCCTGCTCAAAGCCAGCCTGCTGGCGAAACTCTTCCATCCCCTGCTGGGGAGAAATATAGTCTACGGAAGCGATTTCCGGCCACTTTGCCAGTTCATCCCGCAAATTTTCCGCCGCTGTGCCTTTGCTGGCCGGCGACAAATACAGGGTGAGCTGCGTCGGGTTTTGCCATGCCTGACCCACCAATACCAGGTTCTTGGCGAACAGGTAAAACGTGGTTGGCAGCGTCAGGGCGAAAGCCAACACCGCCAGGGTCAGGAAGTTCCCCAACGGGCGACGCATCATATCAGTAAGTGCCTGCTTACATTGCTGCTTGTGGACAGCAAAAAAACCGGTGGTATTACGCGCCATACGGAATCTCCCTCAACTGTCCCTGATACAAATCCAGGCGGCGATAGTTGCGGGTCGACAGCAGCGAAGTGTCGTGGGTTGCCATCAGTACCGTCACGCCGACCCGGTTGAATTCTTCAAACAAGTTCATGATTTGCTGTGACAACGCAGCATCAAGGTTACCGGTTGGCTCATCGGCCAGCAGCATCAGCGGTTTGTTCACAATCGCCCGGGCGATGCCCACCCGCTGTTGCTCCCCCCCAGAGAGCTGAACCGGCAGACAGCGTGCCTTGTCCAGCAAGCCGACTTTATCCAGTGCGGCAGAAACCCGACGCTTGATATCATTTTCACTGACCTGCTCTACCCGCAGCGGCATCGCGACATTGTCGTAAATACTGCGGTCCATCAGCAGTTTGTGATCCTGGAAAATGATCCCGATATTGCGGCGCAAGAACGGGATTTGCTTGTTATCGAGCCGCGTAATGTCGTGCCCGTTAAACATAATTTTGCCGTCACTCGGCCGTTCAATGGCGCAAATCAGTTTCAGCAGGGTACTCTTACCTGCACCGGAATGCCCGGTCAAAAACGCCATCTCTGCGGGCTGTAGATGAAAATCGACCTTTTGCAGGGCCTGACGTCCGCCCCGATAAGCTTTACTTACCTGCTGAAACCGGATCACAATTTATTCCTCGTCACTAAATAGCGCTTCAATAAATTCGTCTGCGGCAAACGGACGCAGATCCTCAATCCCTTCCCCGATACCAATGTAGCGGATTGGAATATTGAACTGGTCGGCAATGGCGAAAATCACCCCGCCCTTGGCAGTTCCGTCCAGCTTGGTCAGGGTAATCCCGGTGACCGGTGCCACTTCACTGAACAGCTTCGCCTGACTGATCGCATTCTGGCCGGTACCGGCATCCACGGTCAGCATGATTTCGTGCGGCGCGTGCGGATCGACTTTCTTCATCACCCGGACAATCTTGCGCAGCTCTTCCATCAGGTTGCCTTTGTTCTGCAGACGGCCTGCCGTGTCGGCAATCACCACATCCACCTGCTTGGCGCGGGCCGATTCGATGGCGTCATAGATGACCGAGGCACTGTCAGCCCCGGTATGCTGGGCCACCACCGGCACGTTGTTTCGCTCACCCCAAACCTGCAGCTGCTCCACTGCCGCGGCACGGAACGTATCGCCCGCCGCCAGCATCACTGACTTGCCCTGGCTCTGGAACTGCTTGGCCAGTTTACCGATGGTCGTGGTTTTACCGACCCCGTTCACGCCGACCATCAAGATGACATACGGCTTTTTGGTGGTATCAATCACCAGCGGCTGCTCAACTTTGGTCAGCATGTCGGCCAGCTCTTCTTTCAGCAGGCCGTACAGCGCCTCACCGTCTTTCAGATCTTTGCGATCAGCTTTGTCGGTCAGGTTTTCGATAATTTTGAGCGTGGTGTCCATGCCGACATCCGCGACCAGCAGCTGCTCTTCGAGCTCTTCAAACAGGTCGTCATCAATCTTTTTACCGCGGAATAGGCCAAAGAACCCCGAACCGAAATTGGTTTTGGTTTTCTTCAGGCCGCGCATCAGGCGGGCAAAAAAGCCTTCACTCTTTGGCTTCTCCTGTTCCAGTACCACTGGAGCCGGCTCGGTCGCTGTCTCAGCAGCCGTCTCAGCAACTGGCTCGCCCTGCAACTCAGCCTCGACCGTGGTGTCGGCTTCTGCGGCAAGCGCAGCGTTGGCATCGGGGCTGGCTTTCGGGGCGTGCTCTGCCGCCTCTGGCTCAACGACCGCTTCGATTTCCGGCTCCGGTTGCTCGGCAACGGCCTCAGCCGCCGCGGCTTCCCGTGGCTTCTCCGCTTCGGCGTCCGGCTCGGCCGGATGGTCGTGCGCTACCGCTTTGTCAGCGTCCGCGTTTATTGTCCCGCTCTCAGGTTCAGCGACAATCTTCGCTTCGACTGAATCGTCAGGTGCCTGTTTTGCTGCCTCGTCGTGTGACGGGTGTTCCTGTTGCTGTGCTGTTTGCTCGGTCTGCTCTTCAGAGCCAAAACCCAGCCACGAAAATAATCCGCGTTTCTTCTTTTCTGCCATTGGCAAATCCTAGCGCTTGATTGGTACAATTTGCGGCCTACGTATCAGGGTCTGATTCACCCTGTCCCTGTTCGCAGGCGCTCGTTTGCGCGCACACAGCGAAAGGGTTTGGGTATACTAACATTTTCTCAACGGTCGAAGAAATCTATGACGAGACGCAGACAACAATCAGGGCAAAAGTCGCCCACTTCCCGCCGCGATGGCTTCGTGCGGATCATCAGCGGACGCTGGCGTGGCCGGAAACTCCCCGTGCATGATGTTGAGGGGCTGCGCCCGACGACCGATCGTGTCAAAGAAACGGTGTTTAACTGGCTGGCACCGGATATCCCGGATGCCCGCTGTCTGGATCTGTTCACCGGCAGCGGCAGCCTGAGTTTCGAAGCCCTGTCCCGCGGTGCCGAACTGGTCACCATGCTGGAGCTGGATAAAAAAGCCGCCGAACAACTGGAGAAAAACCGCCAGTCACTGGGCGCCGACAATGCCAAAGTGGTGCAGACCGACAGCCTGACCCACCTCAAGCAGCCGGGAACGCCGTACGATGTGGTCTTTATCGACCCACCATTTCGCAAAGATCTCCTGAGCGACGTCATTTCGCTGCTCGAGCAACAACAATGGCTGGCTCCCCACGCCATGATTTATATTGAAGCAGAAAAAGAGCTGGGTGAACTGCCGACTCCGACAAACTGGCATTTGCACCGAGAAAAAACGGCCGGTCAGGTCTGTTACCGTTTATTTGTGAGAGAGGAAGCATGAAAGCACTGATTTTACTGGCAAAGGCTGCCATTGGTTTCGTCTGGCTGGTTTTGCTGGTGAACATTTTTTACCCGTTCCCGGGTGTGGCCGCGATGGCCCTCTATATTATGACCGGCTTCCTGCTGATGATGCATGGCCTGCAGATGCTGATTTTCCTCGGAGCGTTCGGCGATAAAATCTCGATGTCGCGCTGGGAAAAATGGTCGATCCTCATCTTCGGTATCTTTGCGCTGCTGGATATCCGCCGCAAGCACATGATGTGATTACCGCTTGTCAGCGCCTCGAGACCATGCACGCGCGGACTCCGTGTGATCTGACACAGCGAAAAGCATAAAAAAAGCGAGGCCGCCGCCTCGCTTTTTTTGTCCGTCCGGTACGCGGCTCAGACGAGCTTACAGTGTGAAAAACTCGCGGATCCCGTTCAGGAACATCTGGGTCGAAATCATAATCAGCAGTAAGCCCATCAGGCGCTCGACCGCTTTTAGCCCCCGCTCGCCCAGCACCCGGTTGAACACCTCGTAGAACATCAGAATGATAAACGAGGCTCCCCAGGCCAGTAATACGGCAATGACCCAGTCAAAGGTTCGGCCCGGCTCCTGGTTCGACAGCAACAGCAGCGACGCCAGTACCGACGGTCCGGCAATCATCGGAATTGCCATCGGCACAATAAACGGCTCTTCGCCCGCCGCCAGCCCGGTGACCCCACCCGGTTGCGGGAAGATCATCCGAATCGCGATCAAAAACAGAATTATCCCGCCAGAGATACTGACCGTCTCGGTAGAGACGTGAAGAAAGTTCAGCATCTTCTGTCCCCCGAACAGGAACAGCAGCAAAATAAACAGAGCAATTAGCAATTCACGGATCAGGATGAAGCGTCGTCTTTTCGGGTCGATGTGTCGTAAAATCGACAACATCACCGGCAAGTTACCGAGCGGATCCATGATCAGAAACAGCATCACCGCCGCAGAAATAATTTCCACAGAGCAGACCTCAGACAGCGTGTTTAATGAAAGAAATAAAGAGAACGCAGAACGATCAGCCAGAAAGCTGAACGATGGACGGAGAGTATAACAAACGAACAATAAGGTGGCGATAAATTTGCCACCTCACTCACAAAATTATCTGATCAGTGATTGCACATGCGCTCGCGGTTGGCCGTCAAAAACTCCCCGTCACGCAGAACCTTACGGCGTTCCAGCAAGAATGCCAGTAAGGCATCCAGCGTCAGATCCTGCTGGCTACAGGTGTAAAAGCGCACGTCAGCACCGTATTTGTTCCGCACGGTCTGAGCCAGGGTTTCCTCGGTGTAAGGTGTCTCGGTATCCAGCAACAGATGCATGACTTCATGGGCATGAATGGTGGTCATGGAACTCTCCCGAAAGTAAGAACTGGCCTGATTGTAAAACCGGGTGAGCAAGGGCTGTTTGACCCACAACAATTAATTGCATTTTAAATGAATGTTTTTGATTTATCCGTCTCAGGCATCTCTATCGTGCCCGCACTGCCAGCAGAGTTCGAACTGAGCCCCGTTTTGCTCGCCGCACCGGGGGCAGCACCAACCGGGCTGCTCGGCCTGTTCGTAGGCAGACAATAAACGGGCAGCCGGGATCAAGCATGACTGCGGCACCCAAATGCCCACTTCCAGCACATCGGCCGGCAGCTCTCCGGCCGCCGCGCTCAGGCTTTCGCCCTGCAACCGGACCGGAATACGCGAACTTTCCAGCATCCCTTTCAGGCTGTGAGCCTCCAGGACATTGGCCGCGCGGTACACTTCACACCAGATATCGTCCATCGTTTCCTCCTCTCTACCGAGAGCAGACCGGTCAAGCTGACGCGTTGATTCAACCAACCCTGCCCACCGGATGAACTCATCCAGCGGGCAAGGATGCTAAGAAAAGGATGCTAAGAAGAGGATAGATGATGAGAGGGCAGGATCAGACCATCAAGGTCGCGACAAACAACGACTGCGCCAGAAAATAGCTGGTCATCACCATGGTTGTCGCCGAACGGAACTCGCCGCGAAAACGGTTGATGGCCAGGCAGATGTCGGAAAATATGAAGATCAACGCCCCCAGCAAAGCCAGCATCGCCGGCAAACTGCGCGTTGTCAGCCAGTATTCCCCGGCCGCCCAGCTCATCATCACAATCACCGCGATATAGACGGCAACCGGCACAATCAAGGTACCCAGCGATGGCAGTAAAAGCAGAAACACGATCACACCCGCAGCCGCCAGCATCGCGGGCAACCACCACACCATACCGCCATCGAGCTGGCTCCAGAAGCCAGCCGCGTAAACACAGTGCGCCAGAAGAAAACTAAGCAAACCGGGCACAAAGCGATCTTTGGGCAACATCAGGAAAATATCCCCGACCAGCGACAGCATCAGTCCGGCCATGATCGCACCATGGTAGAAACTGCCGTCGCCGGATTGCCAGGCTACAACGCCAAGCAAGCAAATAGTGAAGGGCTTAAACAAATAAAACTGCCAGCGAGGGCCGTAATATGAAGCAGTAATGTGCGCAAGCGCTGAAAGAGCAATGGCTAACCACACCCACATAGAGTCACCGTCATTATAGTTGTATGTTTTTAAATCATCGGGCCTGTCAACGGCATGGCACAGTTTAGGAGCTGAAAGGGGATTGTCTAGCGGCGAGGGTCAATAACTAGCTCCGAATCATATTTATCACACTTCTTACTGGACATCTTTTTTCATTTTCTTGCCATTTGATTACAAGCTGAATTAGCAAACGTTTGCCTGTTTTTTGCAACAATTCGCGACGTGTTAACGATTTTTCATCACCGAGAAATGGACTTTTGAACAGTGTCCATACACATCAAAAACAAATATAATTTCTATTATTTTCATATTGTTAAGAAAAAATCTCCAAAGAAAAGTCTCTCAGGCACGCTCAGCTAACGTTAACCTGACAAACTCTCCCCTGTTGCCATTAGCCAGCATAATTTACTGGCAAAGATGCGAGAATACATACAGCGTCTGCCTTTCCAGCTTCAACTTTTCTCACAAAGCTTAAAATTAAGATCGCTAACCAAGCCCTGACAAACCTATCTGCCATATCCTGACGTTTTTAATAAAAAGCCCATTCAACCTGTCAGCATACGGTAAAAAACCAATAACAACACAATAAAAATCAATTGCTTATATTTATTTAAAAACACCACCCTCACTTGGTTTGTTTTTTAAACACCTTAAAACACACCGTTTTGTTAGCAAATAAAGACCAAAGCCTGGCTACATAAATTATTTTTATGACAACAATATGACAATTTCACTTGTGAAATCGATAAAATGGATGTTAATCTAAGTCATACAAATTCACTTAGCAGCAAAAAGGAGCCTTACCATGTTCACCTCTTCTCAAAAACAAGGCCTTATGATGATCGCAGTGGTTGTCGGTTTAATGACGCTGCCTGTGATTTATTAAGCAGAAAATTTTCATAAAAAAAGGTGCCTGAAGGCACCTTTTTTTATTTGAATCGGAGGCAGAACCTTGCTCTGTCGCTGTACAAGCTTGCCTCATCACGCAAGCCGATCATCAACCATCACGGCGTCAAATCAATATGATGCCAATGCAATGAATAGAACCACAACGCCAGCGCCGTCACCCCTAACACCAGTAACACTGCAACGCTCCAGACAAAGCGCCCGCTGCGAGGCGTCAACTCTTTTTCACACGCCTTGCACGCCGCGATAAATCCTTTTTTATCATCCAGCTGATAACCATCTTCATGTACGGTCTTATTGCGAACCGAGGCAATAAAGCGCAGCTTGGGCACAATTTCATGCGGCAAGCGTTCTTCACAGCTGTTAATCAGCTGATGCAGCCCTTTCCCTTCCGCATGATAATGCTCACGCAGCAACCGCTCGATTCGCCGTGAGCGCGTCACTACTAACTCTATATTTGCCATATGAGACACTTCCTCTTACTGTCTGGCTTTAACTTACCGCGAGTTGGCGGTAAAACAAAGCCTGGCGGGCGCGTTTTCTTCCCCCGCGGGCTTGGGATCACAGGTTTCCAAACACCTTCCCCAACAGCCTGATGCCATGAACATTTCGGCGCGGATCACGCTTTGCCCGCCACGCCATACTCGCCTACGGCAACATCGGGAATAATGCAGGGTATCCCACCGCTATCATGGAGATTCTGGATGCCTGTTTCGGTCATTGTGGGCCTGATTGCCCTGCTGATCATCGCCGTCGGCTATTTCATTTTGTCGTACCGCCGCCATACGCTCGGCGCCCACGCCCCGGAGCGCAGCATTGAAGTCACCGTACTGGATAAGCAGAGTGTGCCGATCATTGGTGCCCCGCCCGGAGACGAGCAGGAAGAATACTGGATTTACGTTCAGCCGACCCAAGGCGGCCCCAAGCGGGAATTCATGGTTGGCGTGCATTACTATCATGCCCTCAATCCCGGAGACCGCGGTACCATGACCTATAAAGGGCTGACTTTTCTGCATTTTGCGTTACAGCGCGACTGAGTCCCTGATTCGGTTTTTACCGCCATGCCATGATGGGATGCCCTGCCCTGGCTGTCCCCTAAGGGACCAGCCAGGCCGTTTTCGGACTGCGGGCCAGCAACCAGCTCGCCGCCAGCGCCAGTGCAGTGATGATCAGTGTCAGCAGGGGAATCATGATCACCGGCGGGAAAAAGTACCAGTCATACGCCCTGACCGGCCACAGAAAGATCGGATGCAACAAATAGATACCGAGACTGTACCGGCTCATAAACGCTATCCGATCCAGCCAGCCTTCACTCATCCGCTCCGCAACCAGCCGTCCCAAGGCAAACACCATGGCAGCAATCAACGCCGTGTTGAGGGTTTTATACGACAGCCAACGCCCCACCGTATATTCCCCATTGGCAAAACTGTGGCTGATCACCATGTAAGCCGTGAGCACCAGAGCAACGCACCCCAGCACCACTAACCATCCTACCGGCGGCCAACGGTACTGAAACAGGCAGTACCCCAGCAGCAAATACCCGCTGTAAAGCACCAGCTCCTGGCTCCACGGCCCGTCAATCTTAAACAAAAACAACGCAGTAATACCCAGCCACAGACTGGTCATCGCAATCACGGCCAGGCGGTCATTATGCTGGACCAGGTAGCGGAAAAAGGGCACCACAAAATACAGCGGAATAAAGTAATAGAAGAAGCCCAGATGGTAGTAAGTTTCATGAACCGGCAGCGCTTTGAGGGTATCCCAAGCAACAACACTGTCATACCCATCAAACGTCAGCCCGGACAATAGCGCGTAAAAGACCGACCAGACCAGAAACGGCAGCAGGACCTTGCCCAGCCGTCGCCGCACATAATAAGAGAGCTCAAACGGTCGGGTATCACTGAGCATCAGCGCGCCAGTAATCATAATAAAGACGGGCACAGCCCAGCGACTGAAACTGTTGACGGTGATGGCGGTCATCCACGCGCTGTCGGCAATCTCTCCCAGTTGCTCGCGATAAGGCCCCAGAACATGAATCGCCACCACGGCGAGTGCGGCAACGCAGCGCAATACATCAAAAAACCGAATTTTTTCCCTCACCCACTCCTCCTCGTCACCGCAATGGTCACGACCAGTTATTGCGGCCATGTGTTTTGACTATAGCAGTCACACCCCAGTCAATCACCGCTGTCGATATCCCAGCACCTGAGCGCAAATTCCTGCCGCCGACCACGTGGTTTTTTCCTACCGATGTGCCTTTGCTCTCTATCTTGCCGGGAAAACAGCCGGAAATATGTTAGCAGGGCGTTAAATGAAAACTGTTCAGTATGAAAAAATGTTGAAAGATGTGAACTATGACACACCCATAAAGTACCACTGTCTCTAAGGCACTGAAATGTTAGGAGCTTGAAAAAGGTTAACATCCGGCCAATAAACAACCGAATTCATAGGAGCTGGACATTGCGAAGGCAAACTGAATTTATAAAACAAG
Source organism: Photobacterium sp. GSS17 (assembly GCF_028621875.1). Lineage (NCBI taxonomy): Bacteria > Pseudomonadati > Pseudomonadota > Gammaproteobacteria > Vibrionales > Vibrionaceae > Photobacterium > Photobacterium sp. GSS17. Next base: position 3,458,437 of record NZ_CP117517.1, read on the forward strand.
GATAAAATATCAAAAACTTAACTTTATCTAGACAAAAAAACAGCAACTGACACATTTAGACACAATTATTTCTTGTTTGTTGCATTAACAATAGCGTAACCTCCCCGACCCGTGAGAGAGGTATACCCATTGATGGGTTCAATGATAAATGGAGGTAGTGATGCACACGTCTGCTTCACATCAAATGCAAAAACCTAAAAAAACGTGGTTTACTCGTTTCCTCGACACCGTCGAGTGGCTGGGTAACCTGTTGCCACACCCTATTACCCTTTTCGCTCTATTTTGTGTCGCAATTCTGGTTGCTTCCGGTATCGCCGGTTATTTTGAAATGTCGGTTGCCGATCCTCGCCCGGAAGGGGCGCCAGGACGTGCCGCGGATGGCGTCATTCATGTCGTGAGCCTTCTTAACGCTGAAGGCCTGCAGAAAATCGTCGCCAACCTGGTCGCTAACTTTACCGGCTTTGCCCCGCTGGGCACCGTGCTGGTTGCGATGCTGGGTGTCGCGATTGCTGAATATTCCGGTCTGCTGTCTGCCGCAATGCGTGGCCTGGTGATGGGTGCATCACGCCGCATGGTGACACTGGTGGTGGTCTTCGCCGGTATTATTTCCAATACCGCGTCTGAGCTGGGCTATGTGGTACTGATTCCACTGGCAGCCATGCTGTTCCATTCTCTGGGCCGTCATCCGCTGGCTGGTCTGGCGGCGGCTTTTGCCGGTGTGTCAGGTGGTTACAGTGCCAACCTGCTGCTGGGTACCGTTGACCCACTGCTGTCAGGCATTACTGAAACCGCAGCACAAATGATCGACCCGACCTACACGGTCGGTCCAGAGGTGAACTGGTACTTCATGTTCGCGTCAACGTTCGCCATCACTATCATGGGTGCGTTCGTGACAGAGAAAATCGTTGAGCCGAAGCTGGGCAAATACAACCCGGAAGACGCCAGTGATGATCTGGACCAGGACAAAATGGGTAAACTGACCGCGCTGGAGAAGAAAGCGCTGAAAGCCGCGGGTCTGGCTGCCCTGGTAGTATCTGCGCTGCTGGCTCTGACCATCGTGCCGGCAGACGGTATCCTGCGTAACCCGGAAACCGGTCTGATTTCAGGTTCACCGTTCCTGAAAGGTATTGTGGCGTTTATCTTCGTGTTCTTCGCCATTCCGGGTTTCGTGTACGGTAAAGTCGTGGGCACCATGAACAGTGACCGCGATGTGATCAATGCAATGTCCAAGTCGATGTCCACCATGGGCATGTACATTGTGCTGGTGTTCTTTGCCGCGCAGTTCGTTGCCTTCTTTAAGTGGACGAACTTCGGCCAGGTGTTTGCGGTTGCCGGTGCAGATATGCTGCAATCAATCGGTCTGACAGGCCCGATGCTGTTCTTCGCCTTCATCCTGATGTGTGGCTTTATCAACCTGATGATTGGTTCAGCGTCTGCACAGTGGGCGGTAACAGCGCCGATTTTTGTCCCGATGCTGATGCTGGTTGGCTACGCCCCGGAAACCATTCAGGCGGCATACCGTATCGGTGACTCAGTGACGAATATCATCACACCGATGATGAGCTACTTCGGGATGATTCTGGCCGTCGCGACCCGTTACCAGAAGAATCTGGGTCTGGGTACGCTGATCGCGACCATGCTGCCATACTCGATGGTATTCATCGTGGGTTGGAGCCTGATGTTCTACGTGTGGGTATTCATTCTGGGTATCCCGGTAGGCCCGGGTGCTGCCACCTACTACAACATCGGTGGCTAACAGGCCGCTACTGGGTAGCGACTGATACACCATGATGAAATAAGCCGGGCATTGCCCGGCTTATTGCTGTTTAGCGCCATGACTTTATCCGCCCTCGCTCGGCGGCAGTTGGCGGCAAACACTTAGCCCGGCAGAGCCGCGAGATAACTTTCCGCCCAGCTCACCGCCTGTTGATAACTGTCCCCGATCCGCTCGGCACTCAGAGCCAGAGTCTGGCTGGCATGCCGGACGCTGTCCCAGTCGGCACGCTCATACGCCGTGACCAGTTCTAGCAATATCCCCAACTCCCCCTGTCGTGCCAGCAACGCGGTTGTCACCGCAGCTTCCAGCGGTAACTGTTGCAGCAGTGTAGCCAGCGGCTGATCCAGCAGCCCGTCCAGCAGGGAAAGCAGCCCGGTCATAAAGGCGATCCGGCTATCAATCGGACCCTCACCCTCGGCGGCCAGCAGCTCACACATCTTCGCCCGTTGCAGCGATAACGCATACAACTCACTGGGTTTGTGCCGGGCAGCCCGCGCGGTCGCCACCACGCTCACAAACACCTTAAGTCGCTCTTCGCCCAGATAGATCAACGCCTGCCGAAACCCATTGATCGGCACGGTGGTACGTCGCTCGGCAGTGTTGACAAAGCGCAGCAGCAAATAAGACAGGGACACATCCGAGGCGACAATCTGCTCCACCCGATCGACATCAATCTGCGGGCGACACACTTCCTGCAACAGCCGCAGGGTCACCATTCGCTCAGGTTTGATCAGGCGCTGTTTCACCAGCTCCGGCCGACTGAAATAGTAGCCCTGAAAGAAATGGAAACCGGCTTCATAGGTCTGCATGAACTCTTCATGGGTTTCGACTTTTTCCGCCAGGAACATCAGCTTGTGGTGACGATGGTCGGCAAGGTACGCGCAGGCCGCCTCGACCCCGATTTTCATCAGATCGAGTTTGAGAATATGCACATACGGAAAAAAGCGCTGCCAGCGGGGATCCAGGTCAAAATCATCCAGGGCGATCAGGTAGCCCTGTTGGCTGAGCTGGCGAATAGCCTCCAGCAGTTGATCATTCGGCTCGCAGCTTTCCAGTACCTCAATCACCACCTGCTTTTTCGGCAGCATCAACGGCTGCAGGCGCAGCAGGCTCTTTTGCGGAAAATTGATAAAACAACGCTGGCCCAGTGCGGCCAGGCTGGAATGACCGGACAGAAAGTTTTCCACCAGCAGGCGGCAGGTCGCGTTGTTCTCTTCAATATCGGGAAATGCATTGCTTTCCCCGTCGCGAAACAACAGCTCATAGCCAGCCGTTTTCTGCTGGCGGTTAAAGATAGGCTGACGGGCAACATAAGAGTACATGGTAGCGGGGCGTGCCTCCGACGCTCTGGATCGACAAAGCCGTGGAGTATACCACCATCCCCGGCTCTCAAGTCAGTCCCCTATTACCCGTGCCTTGCTCAAGCTTTGGCGGTGGCCAGCAGAGCACCGCAGCCGATAAACATCGAGCCGAACACCCGGTTCAGGGTTGCCATCACCCGGTCAGAACGAATGTAACCAGCCAGGCGCGAGGCCAGGGTGACATATGTCAGCATCACCACCATATCCACCAGCACCGTGGTTATGCCCAGCACCAGCAACTGCGGTCCCTGTGGCTCAGTCGGCACCAGAAACTGCGGGAACAACGCCACCAGAAACACCACGGTTTTCGGGTTGGTCAGGTTCACCAAAATCGCCTGTCGGCACAGTTGCCCACTGGTCACATGCTCATGGCCGGTAGTGACCGCCATGGAACTACGATCCCGCCACTTCTGAATACCGAGCCAGACCAGGTACGCCGCACCGACCCATTTAATCGCCGTGAACGCGGTCGCCGACTGTGCCAGCAACGCCCCGAGACCCACTCCAACCAGAGCAATATGCACGCTGAGTCCGATTTGCAGGCCCAGGATCGAGGCCAGTGACTTACGCCAGCCGTACACCATCCCGTTGCTGATCGAATTGACCGTCCCGGAACCCGGGGCCAGACTGAACACTATGGCCGTTGCGAGGTAGGCCAACCAGATATCGACACTCACGTTAAGACTCCTGACAAATATGGGCACTCCGGCCTTAGCGGCCGCCGCGCAGGAATGGATGAAAAGTACTACAAATTAACAGGTGATGCGGGCAGGAAGCAACTGATACCAAGTACAGGCTGGTCGGACAATCCGTTATACTGGAGTCAATTGCGGACAAACGAGAAGGCACATGACAAGCAAGCCACCGTTGTATTTCGATTTTTCCCAGGAATCCCATTTTGCGGCCACGATGGCCGGACCTGTTGCCGAGTTGTGGCAGCAACGCCAGGAAGGCATGTTTCAGGGTGCTGCCGAGCTGAATATCGGCTGGGCCGCCCTGACCGGGCACAACGCCGACAAAGCGATCATCGTGGTCAACGGCCGGGTAGAAAGCTACTGGAAATATCAGGAAGTGTTCTACGATCTGGTCCGTCAGGGCTACGATGTGTTTGCCCTCGATCACCGAGGCCAGGGCGTGTCCGATCGCCTGACGGAAGACACCCAACTGGGTCACGTCGAACACTTTGACGACTATGTCGCCGATCTCGACACCTTCATCCAGCAGGTCATCCTGCCGCGTGGCTATCAGCAACATTTCATGCTGGCCCATTCCATGGGCGGCACCATTGCCAGCCTGTATCTTGCCCGGCACCCCGACGTGGTCGATAGCGCGGTGCTGAGCGCGCCGATGCACGGCATTCACCTCAAAAACTGGATGCGCCCGATCGCCTCACCGCTGGCGCGTATGGTCGAGCACATCAAACGCCAGCCGGACTACGCGCCGGGACAGCTGCCTTACTATCCGAAACCTTTTGCTGATAACGCGCTGTGCCAGAGTGAAGTACGTTACCAATGGTTCCGGGACCTTTATGAACACAGGCAGGAACTGCGCCTGGGCGGGCCGAGTGCGCGCTGGGTCTGGCAGGGGATGGCAGCAGCCAAACGCTGCATGTTCGAGGCCGGCAATATCACCGCCCCGGTTCTGCTGCTGCAGGCCAGCGATGACACCATCATTGATAACCGTGCCCACGGCCGCTTTTGCGAGGCCATGCACCGTGCCAGCCGGGACTGCGAACTGAAAGTGATCCACGGTGCCCGCCATGAGCTGTTGTTTGAATCTGACAAGTACCGCCAGCCGGTGCTGGCCGCTGCGATCAGCCATTTTCGGAAAGCGGAAATCTCCCCGGCATAAATTAACCTCTTTTCTCTGGGGCGAACTGGTTTAAAATCCAACCAGTTTCCCCAAAACCTGAGGTTTTGGCCCGCGGTTTTGACCACGAGAGGTTTCATGTACAAGATTATTGCTTCTGATCTCGACGGCACCCTGCTGACCCCGGATCACAAGATTGCGCCATTTACCAAAGCCACCCTGAACCAGCTGCACCAGCTCGGGAAGGATTTCATCTTTGCCACCGGCCGCCACCACATCGATGTTGCCGGGATGCGTGAGCAGCTGGGCATTCCGGCATACATGATCACCTCCAACGGCGCCCGGGTGCACAACTGCCAGGGTGAGGTTATCTTCAAACAAGACGTGGCCGAAGACGTGGCCAGCGACATCATCGCTCTGGCGAAACAGGATCCGGCGCTGAAAATCCACCTGTACCGCAACGATGACTGGCTGCTGAACGTCGAAGACGAGGAATTGAAGAAATTCCACGACACCTTCAGCTACAAGCTGTTTGATGTCGATAACCCACCGCTCCAGGGGCTGGCAAAGATCTTCTTCACCCGTGACGATCGCGATCACGACAAACTGGTCGAGTGGGAAAACACCTTCAATGACCTGTTTGGCGAGCGCGTAAACGTGGCGTTTTCGACCCCTTGGTGTCTGGAAATCATGGATGCTAAAGTGTCAAAAGGTCACGCGCTGGAAGCGGTCGCCAAAGAAAAGGGCCACACGCTGGCAGACTGCATCGCGTTTGGTGACGGCATGAACGACATTGAAATGCTGAGTATGGCCGGTAAAGGGCTGATCATGGGCACCGCGCATGAGAAAGTGAAGCGTGCCCTGCCGGAGCATGACATCATCGGAGCCTGTGATGACGAGGCCGTAGCCCACTATCTGGCTGAACTGCTGATCAAATAGGTCTTCGCTGGCGAACTCAGGTCAGTCATGCGCTGGTGTTACTCAACCAGCCTTGCTGACCTGCTAATGCATAACGACCATGAACAAAGCTGCCCACTGAGAGGCAGCTTTTTTGTCCCTGATATTCGCACCTCAGCCCGAGGATGCAAGTAAACCTGAGATTGAAACCAAGGCAGACGCTGACGCATCCCCAAAAACCGGGCGCGCGTCTTAAAACTGCCCGGTCATCTGCAAGATTTCGTGCCACTGGACATCCGTCACCGGCATAATGCTCAGGCGGCTGCCGCGCTGTACCAAAGGCAGTTCCGCCAGGGCCGGATTGGCTTTCATCCGCTTGAGTGACACCAGCCGCAGGTGACGCTGGTATTCAATATCGACCATCACCCAACGCGGGTTTTCGGGCGCTGACTTAGGATCAAAGTACGGACTTTCAGGGTCAAACTGGAAATGGTCCGGATACGCTTCCCGGATCACCGTCGCAATACCGACCACCCCGACATCCTTGCACGACGAGTGATAGATAAAGACCTGATCGCCGACTTTTATCTCATCGCGCATCATATTTCGGGCCTGGTAATTACGTACCCCTTCCCAGCAGGAAACTTTCTGTTGTTTCAGGGTGTCTATGGAAAAAGTGTCCGGCTCTGTCTTAAATAACCAATACGCCATCCTGATACTCTTTTTTTGTAAACTGACTCACGCCCAGCCTATCACAACGAGGGAACCCGATGATACGTCCAGCCAATGCCTTTGCCCCATCGCTTCTGCTGACCGCCCTGCTGGCCGGTTGTGCCGGTAGCCCGGACAAGCCTGAAGAGCCAGCCGACACCACACCGGACACCGAGGTACAGACTCCGGCGCAGGTGCAGGCCTTCATGCTACGGGGGCAAGTGGTGCTGAGTGCGGACAATCGCTATATCCAGCCATGTAACAGCCAGCAGCAGTACTGGCTGACCCTGCCGGACAAAAACCTGCCGGCCGCTGACGCCCTGGCCTCCCGTTATGGCCAGCCGCCGCTGTATGGTGAGTTTATTGGTTATCTGGAGCCAGCAGCCGATGAAGGCCGGGAAGCCGATTTTGATGCCCGATTTGTGGTGAAACAACTCAACCTGCTGTCCGCCGAAGTGGCAGACGGCTGCCAGCAACGGCCGCAGACCACCCGCGCCTTTGGCAACGAGCCGTTCTGGATGGCCGAGGTTCAGGCCGATCGCATCAGCCTGACCCAACCGGGACAGGCCACCGAGCAGCAAGCGATCACCAGCCGGGATATCCGTTCTGGACATCAGGTTTATCAGGGCACCGACAGCAAACTGACCATGAATCAGGCCCAGTGCAATGACACCATGAGCGACAGCCTGTATGGCTGGCAGTCCACCCTGAGCTGGAAAGGCCGCAAGTATCAGGGGTGTGCGACCCTCGGTGCCCGCGATGTGACCCTCACCTGGAGTGGCACTTATCAGGGCACCACGTATCTGGGAGAGAAACCGACCCTGACCACCACACTGGAGCTGAAGCCGGACCATTCGGCCGTCACCCGTTACACTTACCCGAGCGGTGAACCGGGCCTGCAGGAGCGCGGCTTCTGGCAGCAGGCCGGTGAAGGCAAAGTGAAGGTCACCATGGCCCAGTACCAGGGCCGCCGCCTGATCAGCGAGCGGGTATTTGTACGCGACGGCGAACAACTTTCCGCAAACGAGGAGACCATCAATGGGGAAACCTACTTCCTCGGTGACAGCGGCCTGACTCTGCGTAAGCAGCCCGCACCGCAATAACCCTGCACCTGACACCACCTTTGCTTCCGCTCTCAGGTGTGCCACACTCGGCACACCTGAAAGCCCGGAAGACCTCGCTGATGACCCACCCGACTGCCTGTCCCCGCTGCGGACTGCGTTTTAACTGCATTTGCCATGCTGAACCAACCCTGGGCTGCACCGTACCGTTTGTGCTGCTGACCCACCCTAATGAACTGGGCAAAACCACCAATACCGGCCAACTGATGACACGTACACTGCCCGATTGCCAGCGTTTGATCTGGGACCGGGTAAATCCGCCGCAAGCTCTGCTCGAGCAGATAGCCGATCCACGCTACCAGCCATGGCTGCTATTTCCCGGTGATGACACCACCCCGGCTTCCCCTTTTCAGGCCCAGCCCGGCAAAACCCCGCTGATCATTATTCTCGATGCAACCTGGCAGGAAGCCCGCAAGATGGTGCGCCGTAGCCCGTGGCTGGCGGCCCTGCCTCGCCTGGCACTGGTCCCTCAGGCTGACTCAGCCTATGCGCTGCGTCGTAATCAGCAGCCCGGTAACTTGTGTACCTGCGAAGCTGGTATTGCCGTGCTGCAAGAACTGGGATTTGCCCCGGATGCCGACCGGTTGCAGGAATATTTCGCGACCTTTATCGACATTTTCCACGCCGAACAGAGCGGCCATCAGAAAAAGCCGCCCGCTCACAACAAATCCTGACCGCTTCTTCTATACTTAAAAACCGACTGATTAGTCGGTTTTTAAGTATTCAGACGGAGGCGACGACATGACCGCGGCAGAAACCCTGCACCTGCAACCGGCCCTTTGCCGGGAAATGGACACCACCCTGGCAACACAACAAGCGGCATACCACGCCAACCCGATGCCTGAGCTGGCGCAACGCTGGGCACAATTGCGGGCCCTGAAAAATGCCATCAAGCAGCACCGCCACGCATTGTGCGATGCCCTGAATACCGACTACGGCCAGCGCCATCCGCAGGACACTCTGGTAGCCGACATCCTGCCGTGCATCAACCAAATTAATTACACCGTCAAGCACCTCAAGCGCTGGATGAAACCCTCGCGACGTCATGCCGGGCTGTTGCTGGCTCCGGCCAATGTCGAGGTGCAGTACCAGCCACTCGGGGTGGTCGGCATTGTCGTGCCGTGGAACTTCCCCGTGATGCTGAGCCTGGGCCCGCTCATCACCGCCATCGCCGCCGGTAACCGGGCCATGATCAAGCTGAGCGAGTTTACCCCGGCCACCAACCGGGTCCTGCGCACCTTGCTGGCAGGTGTTTTTGCCCCGGATCAGGTTGCGGTGTTTGAAGGAGAAGCCGATGCCGCGGCGCACTTCACCCGCCTGCCGTTCGACCACCTGCTATTTACCGGCTCCACCACGGTCGGGCACCACGTAATGCAGGCCGCTGCGGCCAATCTGACCCCGGTCACCCTCGAACTGGGTGGCAAATCGCCGGTACTGATCGCGCCGGATATGCCCATGGCGTTGGCAGTCGAACGCCTGCTGTTCGGCAAATGCATGAACGCCGGGCAAATTTGTGTCGCCCCGGACTATGTGTTGCTACCGCGCGGTCAGGAAGACGCGTTTATCGACGCCTTTACCGCCGAATTCAACCGTCGTTACCCGGGAGGGACCACCAACCCGCATTTCGCCTCCGTTGTGAATGAGCGCCAGTATCAGCGCCTGTGCCACTGGCTGGACGAAGCCGCCGCGCTGGGTGCCGAAGTGCACGCCTGCCACGCACAGGCCAGAGATGACAGCCGCCATCGCCTGATCCCTCACCTGCTGACCAAAGTGCCTGAGAGCGCCACGCTGATGCAGGAAGAGATCTTCGGCCCGCTGCTGCCGATCATCCCCTACGAGGATATCGACCAGGCCCTCGACTATATCCGCCAGCGCCCCCGACCACTGGCGCTGTACCTGATGAGTCTGGATCCGACCACCCAGCAAACCGTCAGCCGGCACACCCACTCCGGTGGCATGGCCATTAACGAAACCATTTTGCATGTGGCTGCAGACGATGCGCCATTTGGCGGGATCGGGCCATCCGGTATGGGGCATTACCACGGTCAGGAAGGGTTCCTGACCCTGTCGAAAGCCAAAACGGTGCTGACCCAAGGCAAGTTCCACACCACCGGGCTGATCAAACCACCCTATGGCCGCTGGTGGCAAAAACTGCTGCTCGCCTTTTTCCTGCGCTAGCGAGGAGGAAGGGATGAACCACGTATCGTCACCAGCCCGCCCCCGGCGTCTGGCGAACCTGCTGGATACCGCCCTGAGCCTGTTTGTCGCTCAGGGCATTCAGGCCACCAGCACTGCCAGCATTGCCAAAGCCGCCGGGGTCGCCAACGGCACCCTATTCCATCACTTTGCCACCAAGCAAGCCCTGGTGGATCAGCTGTACCTCGATGCCAAAACCAGCCTGGCGCAGGCTCTCACATCCACCCCGCTGACAGGCACGGCAGCCGACCAACTGCAGCAGTGCTGGCAGCGCTCTCTGAACTGGGCCAAGTTGCACCCGCGCCAGCTCTGCCTGATGCAGCAGCTCAGCCATGACCCGGCCTATTCGATGGCCCGCCACCATGCCCTGATGCTCGAAACCATGCCGTTTCTGGCCGAACTGCTCACCGACGCCCAACAGCAGGGTATGCTGGCACCGGTGCCGTTGCCATTGCTGCTCAACTTCTGTCATCACCACTTTCTGTCGACTGCCCGGCTGTTTGTCGATCAACCTGAGCTGGCCACCGATCCCGACTATCAGCACTGGGCATTCCAGTTGCTGTGGCAGGGATTACGTCCCACAGAGACCTGAACGGCACGGATCACCACAACGCGTGTCAGCTGCGCCTATCTGGCTCTGTCCGTCGTTCCTGTCCGCCGATACAAAAAAACCGGGAGCACAACGGCTCCCGGTTTTGTCAGGTCAGTTAGGACTGATTGTCCCGGCAGGCGTCAGCCTGCCTGTCATGGTGGACTCAGGCCTGATTGCGCGCGTACTGCGCCAGCTCGTCAATGCCGACGGCGGTGATAAAGGCATCATCCAGGTAGAAGTCGACCTTCTCGCCATTACGCTCACCACGCAACGTCGCTTGCTCACCATTGCGGTAAGCGACGTGCATTTCCAGCGTATGATCGTCAAGCTGACGGAACTGCGCCGCTTCAATATCGCTGCTCTGCACGCTGGCCAGTGGCACCGTGGTCAGAGAAGAATCCAGCTGACTATTGACCTTGAAAATCGCATTCACCGGGGTATCCGCCACCGCCGGGGATTTACCGGTAATCGGGTTTTTGCCGGTCCAGAATTCCACAGTGTTGAAGATAAACAGGTCCGCGGTTGCGGCAATCCCGTATACCGGGCTCAGCAGAACAAACAGACCCGCACGGCCATAACGGTTATCCACCGCACTCAGGTTAGCTTTGGTCACCAGCTGCGAGGTACCCATCTGGCCAATACAGCCAGTCAGTGTGGTCGCCAGAATGGATAAGGCGACAGCCTGGTAAACGCGTTTTTTCATCAGTAGACATACTCCAGTTCATAAGGGCCAGGTTGCCCGAAAAAGCCGGATGAATTATAGGGATTTATATCTAAATCCTGAGGAAAGAAATCTAAATCTCTCTGATTTTTGCTGAATTTCAGCCCGGCAGCCCGGTGAGCAGCCTTCGCCGAATGCGCCTAGGCACATAATGTCAACTAGACACATGATGTAAAAAAGCCGCTGTGCCATGTGGCGGCATCAGCGGCTTGAATCCCAGGCAACGCACTCTAAGCAACTAAAACTCCAGGCAACTTGTGCTCTCGGCAACTAAAGCTCTAGGCGACGTTCACTCCATAAGAGTTTTTGCACTTTCGGGGACGTCCAGTCTGAGGCACTCAGGTTCTTAATGGCACAGATCATGAGGGGCAAACCACACTTAATCTAGCGGTGTTACTCCACCCATCGGAAGTCATTAGTGAAATGTGCTGAATGGTTAAACGTGCTGCCCGGCAACAAAACCGGAACTCCAGGCCCACTGGAAGTTATAACCGCCCAGCCAGCCGGACACATCCATCACCTCACCGACAAAATACAGCCCCGGCACCTGCTTGGCTTCCATGGTTTTGGAAGACAGCCCGTCAGTGTCGACCCCGCCCAGCGTCACCTCGGCGGTGCGATACCCTTCGGTGCCGTTCGGTGCGATCGCCCACTGATGGAAATAGCTCACCAGCGCCGCCAGCTCCTTCGAGTTCAGCTGTTTCAGCGGCTTATCCGTCAGATCTCCTCGCTCAATCAAAGCTTCAATCAGGCGTTTGGGCAACAGACGGGACAGCGAGTTTTTCAGGCTCTGGTTCGGGTGCTTGTCACGCATGGCGGTCAGGGTCTCAGCCACGTCCAAATCCGGCAGCAGGTCAATCGTGACCTTCTGGCCCGGCAGCCAGTAAGACGATATCTGCAGGATCACCGGCCCGGATAAACCACGGTGGGTAAACAGCAGGTTTTCACGGAACGTGGTGCCGTTTTCGGCCTCCACGACCACCGGAACAGCGATGCCGGACAGTTCGGCAAAGGCTTCTTTGTCTTCTTTATGCAGGGTAAACGGCACCAGGCCGGCAGTGGTCGGCACCATGTTCAGGCCGAACTGCTCTGCCACCTGGAAGCCAAACGGTGTAGCACCCAGCTTAGGCATCGACAGACCGCCAGTGGCGATCACCAGTGACTGGCACTCTACCGCTTCGGTATTCAGCATCAGGCGAAAGCCGGTCTCCGTTTTCTCGATATGGTGCACATCTATCTGGTAACGCTGCTGTACTGTCGGCAGGTCGCATTCCGCCAGCAGCATCTTCACAATGTCTTTGGCCGAGTCTTCGCAGAACAACTGGCCATGATCGCGTTCTTCATAGGCGATATCATGTTTGGCCACCATGGCGATGAAATCCCACTGGGTGTATTGCGACAATGCCGATTTCACAAAGTGGGGATTGCGACAGACATAGTTGTTCGCCGCCACGTCGTAATTGGTAAAGTTGCAGCGTCCGCCTCCGGAGATCAGGATTTTTCGCCCCGGCTTTTTACCGTGATCCACCACCAGTACCGAGCGCCCGCGCTTACCGGCTTCGGCGGCACACATCAGCCCGGCAGCCCCTGCCCCAATAATTACCACATCAAACTTTTCTGCCATGACTTCACCGCTGTCGCTTATTCGTTACGCTACCTGTGGCTGCTTGCCCGCAGCCTGCCTTACACCATAAAAAAGGGACGCCGCAGCCTGATGGCCGGCATCCCTGTAATGGCAACTGGCAGGCTCCCCCCACCAGGAGCGCAAATTTTACCTGTCTGGCAGGGGGAATAGCAATGGATTATCCCGCTGCCTGCTCCATCCTGACACTTTCCAGCCAGCGCTCCGGTGATTGGGCCAGGTGAAGCGTCGAGGTCGGGAAGGCAAATTCAGCACCATGTTGCTGCACAATCGCCGCCACCTTGAGCATGACATCCTGCTGAATTTCCTGATACGCCACCCAGTTTGTCGTTTTGGTAAAAGTGTAAATCAGAATATCCAGCGAGGAGGCGCCGTAGTGATCCAGATTCACAATCAGGGTGCGATGAGTGGTTTCGATATCCGGGTGGGCCATCAACATGGCTTTGATACTGTCCACCACCGACTGAATGCGATCGACATCCCGGTAGCGCAGGCTGATCTTCTGTTTAATCCGGCGGTTGAGCATACGGGAAGGGTTTTCCACCACAATGGAGCTGAAAACGGCATTCGGCACGTACAGCGGGCGCTGGTCGAAAGTCCGGATCACCGTCATACGAAAGCCGATTTTTTCGACCGTGCCTTCAATCTGGCGATCCGGGCTACGGATCCAGTCGCCCAGTTTAAACGGCTGGTCGAAGTAAATCATGATGGCGCCGAAAAAGTTGGCCAGCAGATCCTTGGCTGCCATCCCGACAATCAGACCGCCCACTCCGCCAAAAGTCAGCACCCCAGACAGGCTCAGGCCCAGGTTCTGCATCATGACCAGGCCACCCACCACCAGCACCGTCAGACGTAGAATTTTCGAGATCGCATTGATGGTCGTGGCATCTTTGGCGTTGGCACTGATGGCATCTTCCGCATTGGTGATCAGGCGCAGCAGCACCCAGATGAAGGTCCAGACCAGCATCAGATGCCGCACCACCGAGAGAAAAGCGGTCGGGTAGTCGGTCAGGTTATCAATCATGACCCCGAGGGAAAATGCTGCTGGCCAGAGCCAAATCAGCCAGCTCACCGGTCGGCGCACGGCATGGATCAGCGCATCATCCCACACCAGCCGGGTTTTTCCGGCAGCCCGTAATAAATGGCGGGTCACCAGCAGCCATGCCGCCCAGAGGCAAGCACTCAGTAACAGTAAGAGGCCAACATTGGTCATCCAGTCTTGGCTACTTCCCCGCTCGAGGGCATGCCACCACGCATATACTCGGTTCATGAATCCTGTTTCGCATTACTGATTAAAGGGCGACAAACTACCGCCAACCCTTTGAGTTAGCAACAGAAAACAGCTTCTAACGGCATAAGTGAGAGGATTATCACCAGAAAACTAGAGTCCCATAAACGCCACGACAAAAATGGAGATGAAAAACAGCATCAGGTAGGTACTGGCCAGAATGAACAGTTTCCGGACCTTAACGCACTTTTCCATAAAAATGGGGTCGTGGTGGTTCTGGTATTGGTGACTGCGAATATAGTGAAACAGCCTGATTTGCTTGGACACGTTGCCCTGCGAGGAGAAAAAGCCCCGCCCGTCAACCTGCTGATAGAGAAGTGGGTCGCACTCGCGCATCACCGCCAACAGGGTGCGCAAGGTACTGATGTACCGGGAAACATTGACGACCGCGACCAGAAAAAGAGCGAGAATAAGTGCATCACCACTGATCATAACAACCCCCGAACAATGTGACTCAGCGGCTGACCTGTGGTTGGGGCACACAATAAAGGCGCGCCCCCGGCCTGTTAGCCAGCCTGTGTATCCATGATCGAAGCCGATTCAGCTTTGGCCATTGCGGACAGATCTTTATCAATAAAGAACAGTGCCTTGCCGTCTTCGCCGACCAGTTCAATCTTATCCAGGACACCTTTGAACAGTTTTTCTTCTTCGTGCTGTTCTGCAACATACCACTGCAAGAAGTTAAAAGTTGAATAGTCCTGGGTAGTAAACGCAACATGAGCAAGCTTGTTGATTTGTTCTGTGATATAGCGCTCGTGCTCGTAAGTCTGACGGAACACATCTCCTAACGATGAGTACTCGTGATTTGGCGCATCAATTGCCCCCAGGATAGGCATTGAGCCTGTTTCGCTGACATACGTAAACAGACGCTGCATGTGCTCCATTTCTTCTCGAGCATGAGCACGCAGAAACTCTGCGGCACCCTCAAAGCCTTTATCTTCGCACCATGCACTCATTTGCAGGTACAGGTTGGAAGAAAAGAACTCCAGATTAATCTGCTCGTTGAGTTTTTCAACCATCGCTTGAGCTAACATCGCGTTACTCCTTCTATTCTAGTGTATACCAATCTCGTCAACTGGTATGAAATCGCTTGTCTCCCATTGTCACAATGCAACACTGAGAATGCAACTCAACAGGCGATTAGCGACGATTCTGGACATTACGATGTAAAATCCGACGTTGCGTTTCAAAAAGTAC
The DNA here is from genome assembly GCF_028621875.1 of Photobacterium sp. GSS17. Lineage (NCBI taxonomy): Bacteria > Pseudomonadati > Pseudomonadota > Gammaproteobacteria > Vibrionales > Vibrionaceae > Photobacterium > Photobacterium sp. GSS17. The sequence goes on from NZ_CP117517.1 coordinate 3,473,749, forward strand.
ATGAAATTCAACAAACTCGCCACTCAATATGAAACAATTTTAACACTTTACCAAGTTGCGATCCGGGTAATATTTTTTCCCCGCGGGCAGTGCTAGCATGAGATAAAACCCCAAGGTTAAGGAGTGCATGCTATGGCTTACAAACATATTCTGGTAGCCATTGACTTATCTGAAGACAGTGCCGTTCTTGTCACTAAGGCCGCCAAACTGGCCGAAGCTCTGGAGGCAAAACTGTCACTCATTCACATTGACGTTAACTACGCCGAGCTGTACACCGGCCTGATTGATATCAACCTGTCAGAAGCCCAGCACCGCATGGCTGACGATGCCCAGAAACAGCTTCAGGCGCTGGCCGCAAAAGCCAACTACCCGGTCGCTCATACTCTGGTCGGCAGCGGCGATCTAAGTGATGAAATCTGCCACGCCATCGATGACCTGCACATCGAACTGGTCGTCTGCGGTCACCATCAGGACTTCTGGAGCAAAATCCTCAGCTCAGCTAAGCAGCTGATCAACCGTTCTCCGGTGGATATGCTGATGATTCCGCTCAAATAAGCTCAGTCAGAAGTACGTGTTTCCGGCCCGGTGCGATCACCGGGCCGTTTTGTTTGTGAAAGCTCTGACCTGCTTTATCCCTACCCGCTGCCTGTATTTCCCCTGGCGATTTTTCGCTACACTGGCGCTATCTTAATTCTGGACCTCAACACTTTTATTATGGGATATCTTTCTGCTGTCACCCTGCTCTGGGCGTTTTCGTTCAGCCTGATCGGGGTATACCTGGCGGGCCAGGTGGATGCCTGGTTCTCGGTACTGACCCGGGTGGTACTGGCTGCTCTGGTGTTTCTGCCGTTTTTGCGTACCCGCCACCTGCACCGTGCGCTGGCCATCAAGCTGATGGTCGTCGGTGCCTTTCAGCTGGGCCTGATGTACTGCTTCTACTACCAGTCCTTCCTGTATCTCAGCGTTCCTGAGGTACTGCTGTTTACCATTTTTACCCCAATCTACGTCACCCTGATCTACGATCTGCTGCACCGCCGTTTTTCGGCCTGGTACCTGCTGACAGCGGCCATTGCGGTGCTGGGTGCCGCAGTGATCAAGTTTGAAGGGATTAACGAAGACTTTGTGCTCGGCTTCCTGATTGTCCAGGGGGCCAACCTCTGTTTTGCCATTGGCCAGATTGGTTACAAGCGGATCATGGAGCAAGAACGTGCCGATCTGCCGCAGCATACCGTCTTTGGTTTGTTCTACCTGGGGGCGGTCTGTGTCGCGCTGCCAATGTTCCTGTTGTTTGGCAATACCGAGAAACTGCCGACCACGAGCACCCAGTGGGGCATCCTGCTGTATCTGGGCACCATCGCTTCCGGTCTAGGCTATTTCATCTGGAACAAAGGCGCGACACTGGTCAACGCCGGGGCGCTGGCGATCATGAACAATGCTCTGGTACCGGCGGGTCTGATCGTCAACATCGTGATCTGGAACCGCGACGTCGATTACCCGCGCCTGATCATTGGCGGCATCATTATTATGGCGTCACTGTGGTTCAATGAGACTTGGGTCAAACGCCAAGTTGAGCGGGCCCGAGACTGACCGACAACCACAAAAAACGGGGCACTCAGCCCCGTTTTTTGTTCCGCTCAGAAGTGGCGCACTTAGATAAAAGAGTACGCATCAGCGAACATCCGCTCGCGCTCCGCGCCTCTTTCGGCCGTGAACAGCTCACGGGCTGCACCGGCCATTTCAAAACGTCCACAAATGTAGATGTCATAGGCTGCCAGGCTGACAAAATCGGTGCTCACAGCTTCCAGCACGTTGCCCACTTTGCCGCTCCAGCCTGCCGGTGCCGTTTCCACAACCGGTACATAGGTCAGGTTCGCGTGCTGCCCCGCCAGTGCCTGCAACTCGGCATCGGCATACAGCTGGCACTCATCACGGCCGCCCCAGTACAGAAAGATCGGTTGTTTGGTACCACGGCTCAGCAGGCGCTCCAGAATACTGCGCACGTATGAGAAACCGGTTCCCCCGGCGATCAGCAGCAGTGGCTTCTCGCTGTCTTCACGCAACCAAGCTTCACCGTGTGGCGCTTCGATCTCAATGCTGTCACCAGAGGCCAATGCCGCTTTCATGTGCTCCACGACTTCCAACGCGTAAGGGTTGTGCTCGGCCGCACCGATGTGCAGTTCCAATTCGTTTTCACGGCATGGACTGTTAGCGATAGAAAACGGACGCTTGTCCTTCTCGCCCATCACTGCAAGCAGGTACTGACCCGCCTTGAAAGCCACAGGCTGCGCCGGGCGCAACAAGATACGGTAGGTATAACAGGCCAGTGATTCCACTGACTTTACTTCACATTTGATGGACATTTTCTTCCTCTAATCCAGATCGAGCACCAAGTCGCTTTCCGCCATCGCCTGACAGGCAAAAATCCAGCCCTCTGCCTGCTCTTTCTCTGTGAGCATCGGTTCGAGCTGGTAACGAATCTCACCGGCCAGTTTACGGCACATACACATGGCACATGCGCCGACCTGGCAGCGATTGGGGAAAGCAATACCTGCGTTGAGCGCTGCCTCGAGAACGGTCTGGCCGTGTTCGGCCGTAAAGGTCATCTCATGAGGCAACAGGCGTACTTGGTACATGATTTCTCTCATTCCCGGCCTCTCTGGCCGGGTCGTCGTATAACGTTAGTTCAGAATACCGAGCGCATCCCAGATGGCATCAACCCGGGCAACTACCGCCGTATTCTTGGTAATCGGGGTGCCCCACTCGCGGTCGGTTTCCCCCTCCAGCTTGTTGGTGGCGTCCAATCCCATGCGAGAGCCTGCTCCCTCTGCTGCTGGCGACTTCTCAACCAGCCAGGTATCCCGGCTCGGATCCATTCGGGTGGTCACCGCCCAAATCACATCATTCCAGTCGCGCGCATTCACATCGTCATCGCAGACAATAATGAACTTGGTATTGGCCTGCGCGTCCAGCAGTGACCAGATCCCCGCCATCACGCGGCGCGCCTGGCCGGGCTCGGTTTTCTGCATGGTCACAATCGCCATTCCGCCTGCGTCGGCTTCCGGCGGCAGATAGCAGTCTACGATTTCCGGGAACTGCTCCCGCACCGTCCGGACCAGCGTATCACCATCAAACTGTGGTGTCAGGGTGCAGGCCGCAGTCGGTTGCGTGGCCACTTCTGCATCCCACTTCACCGTGGCATCCAGCCCCATTTTCGACCCCAGCCCGACCACTGGCGAAGCAAAGTCCAGCGAGTCAATCGGCGTGTTGTCAATCATCACCGTATCGCGCAGCGGTTCCATTCGAGTCGTCATGGCCCGGATCACGCTGTTCCAGTCGCGGGCATTGACGTCATCGTCACAGACAATCACGAACTTGGTGTACATAAACTGGCGCAGGAACGACCAGACCCCCATCATGACGCGTTTGGCATGACCAGGATACTGTTTCTTCATGGTTACCACGGCCATCCGGTAAGAACACCCTTCCGGCGGCAGGTAGAAATCTTCAATTTCCGGGAACTGCTTCTTAAGGATAGGAACAAAGACTTCATTGAGCGCGACCCCCAGCACAGCCGGTTCATCCGGCGGGCGGCCGGTGTAGGTGCTGTGATAGATAGGGTCCTGCCGCATGGTCACGTGCGTGACGGTGAACACATGGTGGCGCTCAACCTCATTGTAGTAACCGGTGTGGTCACCGTACGGGCCTTCGTCCGCGAACTCGTTCGGATCAATGTAGCCTTCCAGCACGATTTCCGCACTGGCTGGCACTTCCAGATCGTTACTGATACTTTTCACGACTTCGGTCTTGCTGCCACGCAACAAGCCGGCAAACGCATACTCAGACAGCGTGTCGGGAACTGGCGTGACCGCGCCCAGAATGGTTGCCGGGTCTGCCCCGAACGCAACCGACACCGGGAATGGCTGCCCCGGATGGGTTTCCATCCAGTCACGCAGATCCAACGCACCACCTCGGTGCGCCAGCCAGCGCATAATGACCTTGTTCTTGCCCAGCTTTTGCTGACGGTAGATGCCGAGATTCTGGCGTTTTTTGTTCGGGCCGCGGGTAATGGTCAGGCCCCAAGTGAGCAGCGGCGCGACATCGCCCGGCCAGCAGCTCATGACCGGAATTTTATCCAGGTCAACCTGCTCTCCCTGCCACACGATATCCTGACACGGTGCTTTACGCAGCCGCTTGGCTGGCATGTTCAGTACCTGTCTGAACACCGGCAGCTTGTCGATCGCATCGCGGAAACCACGCGGCGGCTCAGGCTCTTTCAGGTATGCCAGCAGCTTGCCGACTTCACGCAGCTCGTGCACATCCTGACGCCCCATACCCATTGCGACCCGCTCCGGTGTACCAAACAGGTTAGCCAGCACCGGAATGTCATAGCCGATCGGGTTTTCAAACAAGAGAGCCGGGCCTCCGGCACGCAGGGTGCGATCACAGATTTCTGTGATTTCCTGATCCGGGTCGACGGGCTGCTTGATACGCTTTAACTGGCCTACTTGCTCCAGGTAAGCAATAAACTCGCGCAGATCCTTGAATTTCATCAGTTAACTGTTACCCAAGATTGAAAATAGAAAGGTACCCGGCACTGTCGCCAGCCGCCGGGTACCGCAAATCATTTTCACTCATTATAACGAGTTGTTAACGCCAAATCAGCGATAATTCAAGTCATTGACGCAATCAGGGCTGCTGCGCCACCGCCGCCCGGAAGTTATTCTGCATCACTTTGCTGCGGCTGACTTCGGCCAGCTGGCGCAGCCAGTCCAGATACCCCATGCGGGCGAGTTCGATCGCCACCAGCTCGCCGTCTTCCACTTCATCCAGCTTGGCAGCCAGAAAGTCGCGGGCGGACACCGGAATAGGGTGCTGTGTGATCAGCGCTCGGTAAGCCTGACGCTTGAGTGACGGGTTGATGGTGGCAGCCTTAAGCTGCTCTATTGCGTGTGTGGCCGGAGCCAGCTCCGCCAGGCGATTCAGCTCCGCCAGGCTAAACTGATCGCTGCGCCGGCGCCACAGCAGGTGGTAGACACTGTTATCACGGGAAGCCGCCGCCAGCGCGGCGATCACCGCATTATCCGGCAGCCACAACAGCTTACTGTCACTGGTAAACTGCGCGGCCAGTTTGGCGACAGCCTGCGCTGACAGATTGGGAAGTTGTTCCAGGAAAATATCGCGGCGTACGGTCTGCGACGCCAACTCGCCGGCCATCCATTCAGACAGGACCAGTTCACCGGCTTCAGCCTGCTTCACCATGGCCGCGGCCAGCTGAATGTGCTGCCACTTGCGCACCAGACTTTTCGCCTTGGCGCCATAATGGAACGCACTCTGGGTCACCAGATAGCCGTCACCCTGCTCCACCACCTGGTAGGCAGGCGTCCGCTCCGCCTGGCGCTGAAGCCAGTCGGCCTTGGCCTGATCGAGAGCACCGGATTCGACGGCATACGTCACCAGCCCGGTACGCACCGCTTCCTGCTCCAGCCCGGAGAATGCCTGTAGTTGAGACTCCAGCGTTGTAAAATCACTGGCGTCATAAAGCTTGGCCAGCACCGAGACCTGATGCTGAACCTGCGGGGAATCAAGAACCTGACGAACTTCCTGCTCCGTCACTTCCTGCGCGGCAGCAGTGGTTGCCATCACTGCGGCCAGTAATCCTATCAACATGCACCGTCCTAGTCGCATGCCACCTCCTTGGTGTTCAGGAAACATTGTAAAAACCCTCCGCCTTCCTGGCGAACGAGCTAGATATTGATAACACGCACAGTATATGGAGTTTCCAAGCTGGAAACCAGCCTGAAGCCTACAATTGAACAATGCTCAAAAACATTATGCCGTAAACTCAAGGTAATAAAAAACGCCACACAGGGTGGCGTTTCTCAAACTGTGACTCGAGCCGCGAATTACTGGCGACGCATAGCGTCAAAGAACTCGTCGTTCGTCTTGGTCATCGACAGCTTATCAATCAGGAATTCCATGCTGTCGGTTTCACTCATCGGGTGAACAATCTTACGCAGGATCCACATCTTCTGTAGCTCGTCCGGCTTCGCCAGCAGCTCTTCACGACGGGTACCTGAACGGTTGAAGTCAATCGCCGGGAAGACACGCTTCTCTGCAATCTTACGAGACAGGTGCAGTTCCATGTTACCTGTACCTTTGAATTCTTCGTAAATCACTTCATCCATCTTCGAACCGGTATCAACCAGTGCCGTCGCGATGATAGTCAGGCTGCCGCCCTCTTCCACGTTACGGGCCGCACCGAAGAAACGCTTCGGACGGTGCAGGGCGTTAGCATCCACACCACCAGTCAGTACTTTACCGGATGATGGGATCACGGTGTTGTAAGCACGCGCCAGACGAGTAATGGAATCCAGCAGGATCACCACGTCTTTTTTGTGCTCGACCAGACGCTTGGCCTTCTCGATCACCATCTCAGCAACCTGAACGTGACGAGACGCTGGCTCATCAAACGTCGAGGCAACTACTTCGCCTTTCACCAGACGCTGCATCTCGGTCACTTCTTCCGGACGTTCGTCGATCAGCAGCACCATCAACTCACACTCTGGGTGGTTGTACGCAATGCTCTGAGCAATGTTCTGCAGCAGCATGGTTTTACCGGCTTTCGGCGGTGCCACGATCAGGCCACGCTGACCTTTACCGATTGGCGAAGCCAGATCCAGTACACGGGCCGTGATATCTTCAGTAGAACCGTTACCACGCTCCATACGCATGCGCTCGTTCGCGTGCAGCGGCGTCAGGTTTTCAAACAGGATCTTGTTACGGGCGTTGTCCGGCTTGTCGTAGTTAACTTCGTTTACCTTCAGCAGGGCAAAGTAACGCTCACCGTCTTTCGGCGGACGGATTTTGCCTGAAATGGTGTCACCAGTGCGAAGGTTGAAACGGCGGATTTGACTTGGAGAAACGTAAATGTCGTCTGGGCCGGCGAGGTAAGAACTGTCTGCAGAGCGGAGGAAGCCGAAGCCATCTTGAAGAATTTCTAGAACACCATCGCCAAAAATGTCCTCACCACTTTTTGCGTGCTGTTTGAGAATCGCGAAGATGATGTCCTGTTTTCTCAAACGCGCCAGATTTTCCAGTCCTAAGCTTTCGCCAAGCGCAACCAACTGGGAAATAGGTTGGTTCTTCAATTCAGTAAGATTCATAGTGGTGGGTTTCTTGTCAGTCAAAATTGGGGTTCTATGTTAATGAGATAAAGTCGACCAATGAGGCTGGTCAAGGAATGAACGATATTAAAATTAACGTGCAATAAGTTAGCACTAAAGACCTCATCCGTCTAGCATAGACGGTTGCCAAACCATGCACAACTGAGAAATTGTTGTGCATGGTTCGAGATAAGAGCGGCTTACAGGTTCGCGTCCAGGAACTCTTTCAGCTGGCTCTTAGAAAGTGCACCCACTTTAGTGGCCGCAACGCTACCGTCTTTGAACAGCAGCAGTGTCGGGATACCACGGATACCAAACTTTGGCGGGGTGGCTGCATTCTGGTCGATGTTTAGTTTACCAATCGTCAGCTTACCTTCGTACTCGTCGGCGATTTCATCAAGGATTGGGGCAATCATTTTACAAGGACCACACCATTCAGCCCAAAAATCGACTAGTACCGGGCCAGCAGCCTTAATCACATCGCTTTCGAAACTCGCGTCTGTCAGCTGCACAATCTTGTCGCTCATCTTCCACTCCAATGGTTGATTTTCTTAGCTGATTTGATTTTAACCAGCAAATCGGTGCTCTATTTGAATGGAATCCGTTTCGTATTGCAACCCTAAGCTGATATTCTATACGAATGAAGACGACTCACATCACAGAGCAAAAATTTGCCGACCTGGGGTTAGAACCTCGGGTATTACAAGGATTGGAGGCCAAAGGCTTTCATCATTGTACGCCTATCCAGGCGCTGGCATTGCCGGTAGTGCTCTCCGGCCGTGACATTGCTGGTCAGGCTCAAACAGGCACAGGGAAAACCCTGGCTTTCCTGACTGCGACTTTTAACCACCTATTGCTGACACCAGCAAAAGAGGACCGCAAACAGAACCACCCCCGTGCCATCATTATGGCACCTACACGCGAGCTGGCCATCCAAATTTACAATGATGCCAAGCCGTTAATCGAAAGCACCGGGCTGACCGCTGGTCTGGCCTACGGGGGTGAAGCTTACGAGAAGCAGCAGAAAATCCTGGAAGAAGGTGTCGATATCCTGATCGGTACTTGTGGCCGTATCATCGACTTTTACAAGCAGCGCGTGATCGATCTGCGTTCTATCCAGGCTGTGGTGCTGGATGAAGCGGACCGTATGTTCGATCTGGGCTTTATCAAAGATATTCGTTTCCTGTTCCGCCGCATGCCGGTGCCGCAGGAGCGTCTGAACATGCTGTTCTCCGCGACCCTTTCATACCGAGTGAAAGAGCTGGCGTTCGAGCACATGAACAACCCGGAAAGTGTGATTGTTGAGCCGGAGCAGAAAACCGGTCACCGCATCCAGGAAGAACTGTTCTACCCGTCAAATAAAGACAAGATGCGCCTGCTGCAGACGCTGATCGAGGAAGAATGGCCGGATCGCGCTATCGTGTTTGCGAACACTAAGCACCGCTGTGAAGATATCTGGGCACACCTGGCGGCGGATAACCATCGCGTCGGCCTGCTGACCGGTGATGTACCGCAGAAAAAACGCGTCCGTATTCTGGAGCAATTCACCCAAGGTGAAGTGGATATCCTGGTTGCTACCGATGTGGCGGCACGTGGCCTGCACATCCCACAGGTAACGCACGTCTTTAACTACGACTTGCCTGACGATGCCGAAGATTACGTACACCGTATCGGCCGTACCGGTCGTGCCGGTGCCAGCGGTCATTCGATCAGCTTCGCCTGTGAAGAGTACGCGATTAACCTGCCGGCGATTGAAACGTACATCGAACATGCGATCCCGCTGTCGAAGTACAATGCAGATGCCCTGCTGGACGACCTGCCGGCCCCACTGGCTATTCAGCGTCAGCCACGCCAGAACAGCGGCCGTCGCGGCAGTTCATCCCGTCAGGGACAACCGCGCCAACGTAACCGACGCCGTGCACCGGCTGCCAAACAGCAGTAATTGATTGATATGCCCATGGAAAGAACAGTATCTCCCCTATATGCCGCTATCGACCTCGGATCCAACAGCTTCCATATGTGGATTGTCCGGGAAGTGGCCGGCACCGTGCAGACTCTGGCAAAAATTAAGCGCAAAGTCCGCCTGGCCGCGGGTCTGAACAGCAATAACGAGCTCAGTGAAGACGCCATGCAACGGGGGTGGGACTGCCTCAGCCTGTTTGCTGAACGCCTGCAGGATATTCCTGCTGGCAATATCCGCATTGTCGGCACTGCCGCCTTGCGTACTGCCGTAAACTCCAACACGTTTCTTTCCAGGGCAGAACACATTCTAGGTTACCCGGTGAACATCATTCCCGGTGAAGAAGAAGCCCGTATCATCTATCAGGGAGTCGCCCACACCTCCGGTGGCAGCGGCAAACGCCTGGTTGTCGATATCGGCGGCGCCAGCACAGAAGTCATCATCGGCGAGGGCTTTGACAACAACGCCCTGACCAGCCTGAAAATCGGCTGTGTGACCTGGCTGGAGCGCTACTTCAAAGACCGTGCCCTGACGGCCGCCAACTTCGACGCGGCCATTGCGGCAGCGAAAGGTGCCATTGCGCCGATCATCGAGCCGTACCAGGAGCTGGGCTGGGAAACCTGTGTCGGGGCCAGCGGCACCGTGCAGGCTCTGCAGGAAATCATGCTGGCGCAGGGGATGGACGAAATCATCACCCTGCAAAAGCTCAAGCGCTTGCAGCGCCAGGCGATGCAGTACGAGCGACTGGAAGATCTGGATATTGAGGGCCTGACCCTGGAGCGCGCTCTGGTGTTCCCGAGCGGGCTGTCGATCCTGATCGCCATTTTCGAGTCCCTGGGTATCGAGTCGATGACCCTAGCCGGCGGCGCCCTGCGTGAAGGTATGGTGTACGACATGATGAGCCAGATGCGTCATCACCATGATGTGCGGGAACGGACCCTGTGCAGCCTGCAGGTTCGGTTCCAGCTGGATACCGAGCATGCCGACAACGTGGCGCAAACCGCGCTGTCGCTGCTGACGGCCTGTGACCCGATCTGGCAGGTTGAGCCGCAGGCTTACTACCTGCTCAACGCCGGTGCCGCGCTGCATGAAATCGGTACCATGATTGAATTCAAGCAGAGTGGCGAACACGCGGCGTACCTGATCCACCACAGTGATTTACCGGGCTTTACCCGTGCCCAGAAGCACCTGATCGCCGAGCTGCTGCGCCGCTTCCGCGAGCAACTGACCAGCCTGCCGGAGCAACATGCCGTGTCTGCCCCGACGGCAACCCGTCTGTTGCGTCTGCTGCGTCTGGCGGTGATTCTGTGCCATCGCCGGGATACTGACCACCAGCCGCCTTTTGCGCTCAGCGCCGAGGATAACAAGCTGACGCTGACCCTGCCGGCCCACTGGCTGGCAGCCAACCCGCTGACCGATACGGAGCTGCAGCAGGAAGCCAACCGTCAGAGCGACATGGGCTGGCCGCTGACCATTATTGCCAGCGACTAATCCCCCGCTTCCGGGTAAAAAAGAGACACAAAAAAAAGCACCCTCTGTGGGTGCTTTTTTATTAGCTGTTGCCGGTGTGGCGGTTATGGCCCGGCGATTTCACCGCAGAACCCGGTAAACCCGGCCAAGTGATCATGGCCAGGCCAACCCGTACTTACCCGGTGATGCCGGAATGACGCAGCAGCGCATCAATCTGCGGCTCGCGGCCACGGAAACGCTTGAACAGCGCCATCGGCTCTTCACTGCCGCCACGCTCCAGAATGCAATCAAGGAAGCTGGCACCGGTGTCGGCGTTGAAAATACCTTCCTCCTCAAAGCGCGAGTACGCATCGGCAGACAGCACTTCGGCCCACAGGTAGCTGTAGTAACCGGCACTGTAGCCTCCGGCGAAGATATGGCTGAAGCTGTGCGGGAAACGGCCCCATTCCGGACTCGGCACCACCGACACACGCGATTTGATGCTGTGTAGGGTGTCCTGCACTTTGGCGCCGATTTCCGGGTCGTACTCCGTGTACAGCGTGAAATCGAACAGGCCGAATTCCAACTGACGTAGCAGGCCCATCGCCGACTGGAAGTTCTTGGCTGCCAGCATTTTTTCCAGCATTTCTTTTGGCAGCGGCTCGCCGGTTTCGTAGTGACCGGAAATGAAGGCCAGTGCCTCTTCTTCCCAGCACCAGTTTTCCAGGAACTGGCTTGGCAGCTCTACCGCATCCCATGGCACCCCGTTGATGCCGGAGACTGCCGGGACATCAACCTGTGTCAGCATGTGGTGGATGCCGTGACCGGTTTCGTGGAACAGAGTCACCACTTCATCGTGAGTAAACAGCGCCGGCTTGCCGCCGACCGGTTTGTTGAAGTTACAGGTCAGGTAAGCGACCGGATGCTGCAGGCTGCCGTCAGCGCGGGTACGACGGACAATACATTCATCCATCCAGGCGCCGCCGCGTTTGTTTTCACGGGCATACAGATCCAGGTAGAAGCTGCCGCGCAGATCACCCTTACTGTCAAAGATGTCGTAAAACTTGACCGACTCGTGCCAGGTATCCACACCTTCACGCTCTTTGACGTCCATCCCGAACACACGCTTAAGGACTTCAAACAGACCTGACACCACTTTGTGCTCCGGGAAGTACGGGCGCAGTTGCTCATCAGAAATGCTGTAGCGGTGCTGCTTCAGTTTTTCTGCGTAGAAACCAAAGTCCCACGGCTCAAGCTCGTCAGCCCCGAACTCGGTCTTGGCAAACTCGCGCAGCTCTGCCACTTCGCGCTCGCCCTGCGGCTTGGCACGGCTCGCCAGATCGTTCAGGAAGCCCAGCACCTGCTCAGTGGTTTCCGCCATTTTGGTCGCCAGCGATTTTTCGCTGTACGTGTTAAAGCCCAGCAGACGCGCGATTTCATGGCTCAGCTTCAGCTTCTCCGCAATGATTTCGCTGTTGTCCCACTTACCGGCATTCGGGCCGCGATCAGACGCACGGGTCACAAACGCCTCGTACATTTCCTGACGCAGGGCACGGTTTTCGCAGTAGGTCATCACCGGCAGGTAAGACGGAATGTCGAGGGTGAACAGGTAGCCGTCTTGCTCTTTGGCTTGGGCAGCCGCCTGGGCAGCCTGCAGTGCCGATTCCGGCAATCCGGCCAGCTCGGCCTCATCGGTGATCAGCTTGCTCCAGCCCATGGTGGCATCCAGCACATTGTTGCTGAAGGTCGAAGCCAGCTCAGACAGACGTTTGCTGATCTCGCCGAAACGGTGCTGCTCTTTGGCTGGCAGGCCGATACCGGACAGTTCAAACTCACGCAGCGCGTCGGTGATTGATTTCTGCTGCGCCGGGCTCAGGCTGTCAAAGCTCTCGTCTGCTTTGATGGCCTTATAGGCTTCATACAACCCTTTGTGTTGGCCCAGCCAAGTGCTGTAGTCAGACAGCAGCGGCAGGCAGCTTTCATATGCCTCACGCAGCTCATTACTGTTCTGTACCCCATTGAGGTGGCCGATTGGCGACCAGATACGGCTCAGACGGTCATCAGACTCCGCCAGCGGCGCACAAATGGTGTCCCAGCTCGGGGCGGCGTCGTTTGCCAGCACGGTTTCCACTGCCGCCCGGCAGTCGGCAATCGCCTGCTCAACGGCCGGTTTAACATGTTCAGGTTTAATGAGTGAAAACGGAGGCAAATCCGTCATCGTAAGTAATGGGTTAGACATACGCATTTCCTTCAATCGATTGTCCTGTAATAGATGCGTCTTCCGACGTGTAAATTCAATCCCTTGGTCACGTCAGTCATCCGACCAATCCTATCATTTTAACCTGAATTTAACATCACAGCCGTGAAAGTCTGCGGCGGATACTGGCTATTCGCTGGCAAATCGCCATAATACGGGCCTTATTCATCACTTTTTTCTGTCGAGATCCCAGCCATGCTGAGCTACCGCCACAGTTTCCACGCCGGCAACCACGCTGATGTGGTGAAACACATTGTTCAAAGCCTGATCCTGGATGCCCTGAAGCAAAAGGATAAGCCGTTCGTTTACCACGATACCCACTCTGGCGTGGGCCGTTACGATCTGCAGGACGAGCGCAGCGAGAAAACCGGCGAATACAAGCAAGGCATTGCCCGCATCTGGCAGCGTGACGACATCCCGGCCGACATCGCCAGCTACATCGACGCGATCAAAGCCCTGAACGACGGCGACACCTTGCGCTACTACCCGGGCTCGCCGAAAGTGGCCCGCGCTCAGCTGCGTGAGCAGGACCGCATGGTGCTGACCGAGCTGCACCCGAGCGACTTCCCGCTGCTGCTGCAGGAATTCCGCGGCGATCGCCAGGTCCGTATCTACAAAGAAGATGCGTTTGCCCGCCTGAAGGCTAGCCTGCCGCCGAAAGAGCGTCGTGGCGTGGTGCTGATCGATCCACCCTATGAGCTCAAGCACGAGTACATGGACGTGGTGAAAGCGATTCAGGAGAGCTACAAGCGCTGGGCAACCGGTACGTACGCGATCTGGTATCCGGTGGTGTACCGCGAGAACATCGACAAGATGATCCAAGGGCTGGAAAATCTCGGCATCCGCAAAATCCTGCAAATCGAGCTGGGAGTAGAGCCGGATACCGACGAGCGCGGCATGACTGCCTCCGGAATGATCGTGATTAACCCGCCGTGGAAGCTGGAATCACAGATGCAAGCGATCCTGCCGTGGCTGCAGGAAGCCATTGCCCCGACGCACGGCTTCTACAAAGTGGACTGGATTGTCCCAGAGTAATACCTTCCTCCATGGCTGCCTGTCACCGGGCGGCCATGTGTCTTGCCAGTTCCGTCCCGACATTCTCCCTTCCCGCCTCTCGTATCTCCCTGCTTTCTTTATTACACTGTCGAGCTAATAAATCGTAAAGTCCTAGCGGAGAAAGTCATGGCAAAGCATTTTGATTACATTTGTATCGGCGGCGGCAGCGGCGGTATTGCCTCAGCAAACCGTGCAGCAATGTATGGTGCCAAAGTCGCACTGGTTGAAGCCAAAGCCCTCGGTGGTACCTGTGTTAACGTCGGCTGTGTGCCGAAAAAAGTAATGTGGCACGGTGCCCAAATTGCCGAAGCCATGCACCTGTACGCAAAAGACTACGGCTTTGACGTCGATGTGAAAAACTTCGACTGGAGCAAACTGGTAGAAAGCCGCGAAGCTTACATCGGCCGTATCCACACCGCCTACGACAACGTGCTGGGCAAAAACCAGATTGAAGTGATCAACGGATTCGCCACGTTCGTCGACAGCAAAACCATCGAAGTGAACGGCGAACACTACACCGCAGATCACATCCTGATCGCCGTGGGCGGCCGTCCGACCATTCCGAACATTCCAGGTGCCGAGCACGGTATCGACTCCAACGGTTTCTTCGAGCTGGACGCCCAGCCAAAACGTACCGCCGTGATCGGCGCCGGTTACATCGCGGTTGAAATTGCCGGCGTACTGCACGCACTGGGCACCGACACCCACCTGTTCGTCCGTAAAGAATCGCCGCTGCGCAGCTTTGACCCGATGATCATCGACACCCTGGTGGAAGTGATGGACAAAGAAGGCCCGACGCTGCACACCCATTCCGTACCGAAAGAAGTGGTAAAGGAAGCCGACGGCAGCCTGACCCTGCATTTTGAAAACGGCGAGTCCCATAACACCGATCTGCTGATCTGGGCGATTGGCCGTCACCCGGCGACCGATGCGATTAACCTGGCAGCGACCGGTGTCGCCACCAACGAACGCGGCTACATCAAGGTTGATGAGTACCAGCGCACCAACGTTGACGGCATCTACTGTGTCGGCGACATCATGGAAGGCGGCATCGAACTGACGCCGGTCGCCGTGAAAGCGGGCCGCCAGCTGTCTGAGCGCCTGTTCAACAACAAGCCTGACGCGAAGATGGATTACAAGCTGGTGCCGACCGTCGTCTTCAGCCACCCGCCAATCGGCACTATCGGCCTGACCGAGCCAGAAGCTATCGCGCAATACGGCGAAGACAACGTGAAGGTGTACACCTCGACCTTCACAGCGATGTACACCGCAGTGACCACCAGCCGCCAGCCATGCAAAATGAAACTGGTGTGCGCGGGCGCTGACGAGAAAGTCGTTGGCCTGCACGGTATCGGCTACACCGTAGACGAGATGATTCAGGGCTTCGGCGTGGCAATGAAAATGGGCGCAACCAAAGCCGACTTCGACAGCGTCGTGGCTATCCACCCGACCGGCTCCGAAGAGTTTGTTACTATGCGCTAACCGCGTGATTGCACACAATCACCGCTAAGCTTTCAGGCCAGCCACTCAGGCTGGCCTTTTTTTACCTGGCCTTTCTGTGTTGGGTCAGGGGGTGGCCGACGGCATTGTGCCACTTTCCCGTTTCCCTACCATCTTCTCCCGCGTCAACGAATGATCACCCGCCTGACACGAAAGTGTCATCTCGGCGTGTGAGTCTCCCCGCACTGGTTTGACCAGAACAATTACTCCATTTTTATCAGCCCGAACATTCAGTAAAAGGAAATGCTATGTCTTTGTCGCGCCGAGGCTTTATCAAAACTCTGTCGTCCGGAGCGGTGGCCACAACCCTGATCGGTTGTGGCAGCGATGACACTCCCGATGGCCGCACCGCCTCCATCGCCTTCAACCACGGCGTTGCCAGTGGCGACCCGACCGCAGAAGCGGTGATTCTCTGGACCCGCTTAACCACCGATGCCCGCCAACTGAACGTACAGTGGGAAGTGGCCACCGACCGTGGGTTCAGCCAGATTGTCCGCGCCGGAGAAACCCTCACCGACATGTCACGCGACTTCACGGTCAAGATCGATGCGGACCAGCTCGCCCCGGCGACCCACTACTTCTACCGGTTCCGCAGCCAGGATACCGTCAGCCCGGTTGGTGAGACCAAAACCCTGGCCACCGGACACCTGGAGCAAGCGGCACTGGCGGTCGTCTCCTGCGCCAACTACCCGGCCGGGTACTTCCACGCCTACCGCGAAATCCTGAACCAGCACCAGCAGGCCCCTCTGGATGCCGTGCTCCACCTCGGCGATTACATCTACGAATACGGTACCGGCGGCTATGCAACCGAAGATGCCGAAGCCCTGGAACGGCTGCCGAGCGGCGGCACGGAATGCCTGACAATGAATGACTACCGCACCCGCTACGCCCAGTACCGCAGCGATCCGGATCTGCAGGCCATGCATGCTGCGCTGCCGATGATTGCGGTCTGGGACGATCATGAGATTGCCAACGATACCTGGCGCGACGGTGCCGAAAACCACCAGCTGAACGAAGGCGTGTTTGCTGAACGCCGCGCTGCCGCTGCCGCTGCCTGGCTCGAATGGATGCCGGTGCGCGAAAACCCGGCCTCCAGCGTGATTATCTACCGTGACTTCCGCTTCGGTGACCTGCTGGATCTCTACATGCTCGATACCCGCGTGGTTGCCCGCGATCAGCCGCTGGACTACTTTGCCCTTGAATCATTCACCCCGGACGCCATCACCGGGTTGCTGATGCAGGCCAGAGCGGCCGATCGTCAGTTGCTGGGCACTGACCAGAAACAGTGGCTGCTAAACCAGATGGCCAGTCACAGTGGCAAATGGAGCCTGCTTGGTCAGCAGATCCTGATGGCGAAAATGGAGCTGCCGAGCACCGTGATGACGGCCCTGCTGGCCATGTATCAGGCTCCGGCAGATAGCAAACCGGCGGCGATGCTGGCGCTCAATCAGGCCATTCAGGCTTACCTGACGGATCCGTCGTCCGATCCCCTGTTGCTGCCTTACAACCTCGATGCATGGGACGGCTTCTATATGGAACGGGAATGGCTCTACAGCGTGGCGCAGCAGCTGGGCAAGCAGCTTGTCTGCCTGGCGGGTGACACCCATAACGCCTGGTGCAGCGAGCTGAAAAACCACAGCGGTGACACGGTCGGGGTAGAGTTTGCCACGCACTCGGTCAGCTCGCCGGGGATGGAAACCTACCTCGGGCTGGACGATGCCGTCATTAACCAGATGGAGCTCATGTTGCCGAACCTGGTGACGGCTCTGCAATGGACCAACCTGAAGCAGCGCGGCTTCATGCGCCTGGACATCCGTCACGACGCAATTGACACCACCTGGCATTTCCTTTCGGATATTAAGGCAAAAACCTACAGCGTGACGACCCACCACGCAACGACCAAAAATGCGTTAACTATCTCTTAACATTGAGTATTTATTCTTTAACACCACTGGCTCTATGGTCGTTAGAGCCAGTGTTTTCGGGCACTTAGCTGATCACCTCGCAACAACACACTTCACTAAATATTCCCCACCCCTCGATATAATATGAATAAAAACACAAAAAATACCGTAAAGTATTTCATTTTTTAGCAAAAAACTGTAATCTTCGAACTTCTGATTATGGATAATCAATGAATACTTATTCCAATGACACTGAAGCACTTAATTGCTTTTTACAGAAAACAATTACTTAAAGGTCAAAGATGCAGGATCAAGTCATAACACAACCGGTCAAGAAGGCTACCTGGACGATGTTCCTTCTGCCGTCTCTACTGGGTGTCTTTCTCTTCATGGCACCGATTAACTACCAGGACACCCTGACGATCCCGATCGCCGTACTGGCCAAATCGGTACAGGCCCTGTTCGAGGGAATGCTGACCACTATCGTCACTTTTGTTATCACTCTTACTGCTGTGGCGACAGTAGCCACCAAGCTGCTGAAACCTAAAGCCGTAGTGGAAAACAGCTTCCTCAGCGCCCTGTTCAATCCGAGCCTGCCATGGTTCGCCGTGCAGCAACTGGGGGCGATCTTCGTCCTGATGACCTACTTCGGTGTGGGTCCGGAAATGATCCATCACGCCAATACCGGCGGTCTGGTACTGAACGATCTGCTGCCGGTCCTGTTCTCAGTATTTCTGTTTGCCGGGCTGCTGCTGCCGCTGCTGCTGAACTTTGGTCTGCTGGAATTTGCCGGCACGCTGCTGACCCGCATCATGCGTCCACTGTTTAACCTGCCGGGCCGTTCTGCGGTGAACTGTTTTGCTTCCTGGCTGGGCGACGGCAGTGTCGGTGTCCTGATGACCAGCAAGCAGTACGAAAGCAAAATTTATACCGAGCGTGAAGCAGCCGTGATCGGCACCACCTTTACCGCGGTTTCCATCACTTTCAGTCTGGTGGTCATTGCTCAGGTTAACCTTGAGCACATGTTCGTACCTTTCTACCTGACCGTTTGTCTGGCAGGTTTTGTTGCTGCAGTGATCGTCCCACGCCTGCCGCCGCTGTCCTGGAAGAAAGACCGTTACATCGACGGTGAAACACTGAAAGAAGACATTGAAGCCGTGCCGGAAGGGAAAACCATCATTGGTTATGGTCTGGAGCAGGCACTGGAGAAAGCCAGCCAGGTCACCAGCATGCGCAGCGTGTTGGCCGAAGGGGCGAAAAACGCCGTAGACATGATTTTTGGGGTTCTGCCGGTAGTCATGGCGATCGGGACAACCGCGCTGATCATTGCAGAAAACACGCCGGTATTCAGCATTCTGGGCAAGCCGTTCATTCCGTTCCTAGAACTGCTGCAAATCCCGGAAGCGGCAGCAGCCTCTGAAACCATCGTGGTGGGTTTTGCTGATATGTTCCTGCCGTCCATCCTGGCGTCAGGCATTGAGAGCGACCTGACCCGCTTTGTGATTGCCGCCATGTCGGTTACTCAGCTGATTTACATGTCAGAAATCGGTGCCCTGCTGATCGGCAGTAAAATCCCGGTGAAGCCGTGGGAACTGTTCATGATCTTCATCCTGCGCACCCTGGTGACTCTGCCAGTGATCGCACTGGTAGCACACCTGATTTTCTAACCGCGGTTCCCCGCAGCATTCTCAAGCCAGCACCCCGGTGCTGGCTTTTTTTGTGTTTGATATCCGCCCCTCATCCACCAACACCATTCTGCTTTTAGGTGCAAAGTGTTACACGCATCATAGTGATAAGCCACTTTATGCATTTAAAGATTGATAATACTCTCAACAAACCTTATAACTTCCCCCCGTCGGTGGCACGCCGGCACATAAAAAATAACTAATAAGTCTTTTAACTCATAGCATTACAAGGAACAAAGTATGCAATTCAAGTACTCCATGCTGACCGCCTCTCTGGTTGCAGCCCTCACACTTTCAGGCTGTGGCGGTGGTTCATCGAGTAACTCAAGCACTGACAATGGCGGCAATAATGGTAATTCCGGCCAGACTGAACAACCTTTAACGCAAGGGAAATTCATTGATGCGCCGGTTGAAGGCCTGTACTACGTCGCGCAACCAAGCGGCAAACGGGGTTTGACCGATGCTGACGGTACCTTCTCCCTGACTGAAGGCGATACCGTCACATTCTACCTTGGCGGCGAAAACGGCCTGCGTCTGGGCAGCGTTTCAGCCCGTGCTGTCGTTTCTCCGTTTGAAGTAACTGGCGGTAACTACCAGAAAGCCCTGAACCTGGCGCGTATGCTGCAAAGCATGGATAACGCCGAGGACGGTGCCATCACCCTGCCAGAGAGCATTAAAGCGCCTTCAGAGGCCACCCTCACCGCTCTGAAGCAAGTTGACCTGGGCGACATGGATTCCGCACAACCGCTGAAGGAATCACTGGAAATCACCCAGTGGGTCGATGAATCAGCTGCACTGGCTCACCTGCAGGCTTCTCTGAAAGATATTGAACTGGGCAGCACCACTACTCTGGCTGACTGGCAGAAAGGCTCTGGTAAGTACCTACGCACGATTGACGTTACCCTGGCAGCAAAAAATGCCAACGTTCAAGAGCGTCTGTACGTCCACGCTGACCAACTGCTGGGCGACGAGCTGTTCAAAGCCACTCAAGGGCTGAGCGCCATGACGCTGCGTCTTGACGAACAACACCTGACGGTATTGAAAGGCGCCAATGATTCAACGCTGAGCGATAGCTATGCCCAGGCTTACCTGAGCTGCCTGGATGCCGAAGGCATCAACAGTGTTTTTGTCAGCGAAGATGACAGCGAAGCAGGTTACGCAACCTGTAACGGTAAGCCAGTTGAAATGAACAGCCAGTTCCAGCTAGGCTCAGCATTCAGCTATTCGCTGCAGGATCCGTCTGAAACCACTCTGGCCGATGAAACCTTCAGCTGGGATGAGCTGAAAAAACACGGTCGACTGTTCACTTGCCTGGCCGACAAGAACTGTACTGAGTCAGCCATGACAGGTTTCGAAATCACCCAGTTCGATGACAGCGATGAGCAGGACGGCTCGGATATTCAGAAAGAGACCATGTACACCAGCTACAATGCGGTGACAGGTGTCTACACCGTTGTCAGCAACGAAGAAGTACTGAGCGGCGAGCACAAAGGCCGTAAAGAAACCGCCGTCAGCTTTGCCTACCTGGTAGACAATGCGGATGCCGAGCGTTACGTCGACTTCCGCGGCACCTGGAAAGCCGTTGCCAGCCGCCCGGGTTGTGTCGATAAAGTGATCTCAACGTTTACCTTCGACGATAAAGGTGTCACCGTGAAAGGTGAAGAGTTCGTTGGGAAATGCGAAACAGAAACGCTTGACGAATTCGCCACCTATGACGAGCTGGCTGCAATGGACTACTGGTGGTTTAAGACCAACGGGGCCAACAATGACAGCAAGGCGACCCTGTCTCAGCTGAACACGACGATCCGCTGGTGTGACGATGACGAGTTACAAAACGACACCTGCCAGAACACGAAGATCAACCGCTGGGAATATGCACCGGCTGGTAAGAACTGGGATCAGGGCGTCCTGTACCGCAGTACCTTAAATAGCAAAGGCAACATCATCTCGATGGTTGCCATGCAGAAGCAATAAGTCTGATGCAGCTTGGTCAGTTCGGCGCGGTGTTTTTAGCCTGTGCTCTGTATGCTATTTTTCACTGACGTTTCGCACTGACCATCAATAAAAAAACCGGCCATTAAGGCCGGTTTTTTTATGCTCACAGAAAAGGCTCAGCCCCAATTGCGCGGTTAGTCCTCAGACGACACTTCATCTTCACTTCTCACGTAAAACCGCGAGAAGAACAGACCCACTTCAAACAGCAAGCACATCGGGATGGCCAGCAGCGTCTGCGAAATGATGTCTGGCGGCGTCAGCAACATGCCCACCACAAACGCCGCCACAATGATGTACGGGCGCTTGCTGCGCAGGCTTTGCGGATCCGTCGCCCCGGTCCAGCACAACAATATGATGGCAACCGGAATTTCAAACGCGATGCCAAACGCCATAAACAGGGCCAGCACAAAGTCGAGGTAGCTGGAGATATCGGTCGCGACCTGTACTCCTTCCGGTGCGATACTGGTAAAAAACCCAAACACCAACGGGAAGACAACGAAATACGCAAACGCGACACCGGCGTAAAACAATACCGAGCTGGAAAACAGCAACGGCATAATCAGGCGGCGCTCATGCTTGTACAGACCCGGCGCCACAAACGCCCAGACCTGGTACAGAATCAACGGTACCGCAATAAAGACTGACGTTACCAGGGTAAGTTTAATTGGCGTAAAGAAGGGGGATGCCACATCCGTTGCAATCATTGAGGCTCCCTCTGGCAGACGTTCTACCAGCGGGGCCGACAGGAAAGCATAGATATCGTTGGCAAACCACACCAGGCCAAGAAACACCACAATAACGCTCAGGATAGAACGCAGCAGGCGGTTACGCAGCTCCAGAAGGTGGCTGAATAACGGCTGCGTTTCGTCAACGCTAGACATAGTGAAGTATATTAATCCTGCTTTTGAGAGGTCGTCGCCGAATGCTGCTCCTCGTTTTTCGGTGCGTAGGGACGCTGCACGTCAGAAGCGGCTTTCTTCAGCTCTTCGACGGAGTCCCTCAGCTCTGGCGAGAGATCTTTCATCCCCATCTGCTCAGCTTTTTTCAGGTTTTCCTGCAGTTCCTGGAGCTTGAGCTCCTGCGACAGTTCATCCTTCACCGAGTTCGCCATATTACGAGCAGCGCCAACCCAGCGCGATACCGTACGGATCGCGACGGGTAGGCGTTCCGGCCCCAGTACAACCAATCCCACGACGGAGATCAGTATCAGTTCCCAGAACCCGATATCAAACACGCGTTAAACCTGCTCTTTGTCTTTCTGGCTCTTCTGAGCCTGATCACCTTGCTGCTCTGCCAGTTTTTTCTGTTCAAAGTCAGCGTCCGCGTCTTTCTTGGCAACAGATTCATCGTCGCTAATCGCTTTCTTGAACCCTTTTACCGCTGAGCCCAGGTCACCACCCAGTGAACGCAGTTTTTTGGTTCCGAACAGAAGCACAATGATCAGTGCAATAATCAGCAGTTGCCAGATACTAATACCACCCATGCTTGTTTTACCTCAGCTTATTGTGGTTGATAACCAAACGTTTTCTTTAATGGCCGCATACTTTACCGTCTATTTACGGCAAGCACGCCACCCCAGTAACCAAAACGTGACGCCCATTACAGCACTGACCGCCGGATAGGTTTCAACATGATTACTAAAAAGTATGGCAGAACATACAACCAGAGTTGCACCAATGCCAAAATGGAACCTTGCCTGGCTCTGATAGCGTCGACTTTCCATGAAGTGATCATAGAGTTTATCGATTCGCTGGTTCAAAGCATTGCCCTGGCGCAAACTGTCGTAAAGTAATTCCGGCAATTCGGGTAACTTTTCCGCCCAGAACGGCGCCCGGTTTTTGACCCCTTCGATCACGGCCTGCGGCCCGACCTGACGCGACATCCAGTCTTCCAGGAACGGCTTGGCGGTATCCCACAAATCAAGCTGCGGATACAGCTGACGCCCCAACCCTTCCACGTACAGCAGGGTTTTCTGCAGCAACACCAACTGCGGCTGCACTTCCATATTGAAGCGGCGCGCGGTGTTGAACAGGTTCAACAGTACGTGACCGAACGAAATTTCCGCCAGCGGTTTTTCAAAAATCGGCTCACACACCGTGCGAATTGCAAATTCGAACTCATCGACATTGGTATCTTGCGGTACCCAGCCGGAATCCACATGCAGCTCCGCCACCTTGCGGTAATCCCGGTTGAAAAACGCCAGCAGGTTTTCTGCCAGGTAGCGTTTGTCATCCCGGTTCAGGGTGCCGACAATGCCACAATCGAGGGCAATCCACTGCGGATTTTCCGGATTTTCCCGCGAGACAAAAATATTACCCGGGTGCATATCGGCATGGAAGAAGCTGTCTCGGAACACCTGAGTGAAGAAAATCGTCACCGCGTTTTCCGACAGCACTTTCATGTCGGTGCCGTTGGCAAGCAGGGCACTGACATCCGACACCTGAATCCCGTAAATCCGCTCCATGACCAGCAGATTTTCGCGGCTCAGATCGGTAAAGACTTCCGGCACGTACAGCATATCGCTGTCTTCAAAGTTGCGTCGCAGCTGGATCCCGTTCGCGGCTTCGCGCATCAGGTTCAGCTCATCGAGCAAGGTTTTCTCGTACTCGCGGACCACTTCGACCGGCCGCAGGCGGCGCGCCTCCGGCAGGATGCGAGACAGAATCCGGGCCATCCGGTACATCAGCTTAATATCCGCCTGAATCACCGGCAGGATGTCCGGTCGGATCACCTTCAGTACCACTTCTCGGCCATTTTCCTTCAACCGCGCCGTATGGACCTGGGCGATAGAAGCCGAGGCCAGCGGGGTTTCATCGAAATCAAAGAACCAGTTTTCGAGCGGCCCGCCGAGAGCGGCTTCCATCTGCTGCTTGGCCAGCCTGCCGTCAAACGGCGCCACCTGATCCTGCAGCAACGCCAGTTGGTCGGCGATATGCGGCGGGAACAGATCACGTCGGGTCGACATCATCTGACCAAACTTAATCCAGACAGGCCCAAGTGACTGCAGCGCAAGGCGCAGTCGCTCACCCAGCGGTTTCTCTGGGTGCTGGTTTTTAATCCAGAACAAGGATTGGCGCGCAGCTTTGGGCAGCTTGAGACGGGGATCGTCCGGCAGCAGTTCATCGAGGCCGTAGCGCAACTGTACGGAGGTGATCTGATAAAGCCGTTTCAGTTCAGAAAATCCCATCATGCCGGGTGACGCTCCAACAGACGATTCAGGCGCGCCTCGCAGCGGGCCACATCGGTTTTCAGATCATCAACCTGATCAGCAAAATGGGCAATTTCCAGAGCCTGGGGAGCCAGTCGCCATTCTTCCGTGATCACTTCGGCGAGATCGCGCTGGCGACGCGCCAGTCCATGCCGGACCAGATTAGCGCCACGTTTCATACCGCTCACCAAAGTGTGGGCCACTATATCACCGGTATATTGCGATAATATTTCTTCAATATCCGGTTTTAACCCGCTGAGTAATGTAGAGAATTGCTGAGCCAGCTGAATGTCGCCATCCAGTGCCAGCTTGTCGGCTTTGATCAGCTGTGTCAGGTTTGCCTGCTGACGCAGCTCCGGCAGCACCGACAGATTGAAGGCCAGCTGACAATCAACATCGCCTTCGAACACCGCCAGCACATCAATTTGCTGGCTGAAGATAAAATACAGCTGCTTGCCGAATTCGTTGACGGTCACACCGATCACTTTGCCGCGCAAGCGGGTCAGGCGACGCTGATTTTCGTCATTATCTTTGAGCAGGGCATTGAGCGAGGTTTCAATCGCTCCGGTGACCAACGCATCTAACGGCATGGGAACCTCAGAATTTGTAACCACGGTGCAGGGCAACAATGCCCCCTGTCAGGTTGTGGTAAGTCGCTTGTTCAAAGCCGGCGGCTTCCATCATCCCTTTCAGGGTGTCCTGATCCGGGTGCATACGGATAGATTCCGCCAGGTAACGGTAGCTCTCGGCATCGTTGGCAATCATCTCACCCATTTTCGGCAGCAGGTGGAACGAGTACGCATCATAGATTTTCGACAGCGGCTCAAACACCGGCTTGGAAAATTCCAGCACCAGCAGGCGACCGCCCGGCTTCAGCACGCGGAACATCGAACGCAGCGCCTTGTCCTTGTCCGTGACGTTACGCAGACAGAAGCTGATAGTGATACAGTCGAAGAAATCATCCGGAAACGGCAGTTCCTCGGCGTTAGCCTGCACATAACCGACGTTGCCCACCACGCCCATATCGCGCAGCTTGCTGCGACCGACTTTCAGCATCGAGTTGTTGATGTCTGCCAGGATCACCTGGCCGTCTTCGCCCACAATGCGGGAGAACTTCGCCGTCAGGTCCCCGGTACCACCGCCCAGATCCAGCACTTTGTGACCACGGCGTACACCACTGCAATCGATCGTGAATCGCTTCCAGACGCGGTGGATGCCCATCGACATCAGGTCATTCATAATGTCGTACTTCGCCGCGACTGAGTGGAATACCTCAGCCACCAGCTCTGCTTTATCTTCCTTGGCTACAGTCCGGTAGCCAAAATGGGTCGTTTCTTGTGTGGTGTCCGTCATGCTAAATCCGTCATGGTTACTTGTATGAAACGCAAAAGCCTGTTGATCTCACGGCCGCTTCGGCAGCAGGCGTTTTCAGAAAAACAGGCCCTAGTGTACTTGATGGTGGAGGTTTGCTCAAAGCACTAGACTCATTCATTTGCGGTCAGACGGGAGCGCGGCGGCACGGCGCCCCCGCCCAATGCCGGTTCGTCATCAGCCGCACCGAGCTGGGAACGCTCAACCAGTAGCGGTGAGATATCCCGTTTAACTTCCACCCCAAGCTGGCGGAATCCTTCCGCCTGGCGAATCACGTTACCCCGCCCGGTCACCAGCTTGCTCATCGCCCCCTGATAACTCTGGCTGGCTTTTTCCAACGAGGCGCCGACCGCTTCCATGTCATTCACAAACAGGCGCAGCTTGTCATACAGCTTGCTGGCACGCTCGGCGATCTGCTTGGCATTCTGGTTCTGACGCTCGTTGCGCCACAGGTTGTTGATTGTCCGCAGTGCCACCAGCAAGGTGGTCGGGCTGACCAGCATAATGTTCTGCTCCATGGCGTCCCGAATCAGGCTCGGATCCGCGGCCACCGCGGCCTGGAACGCCGGCTCCACCGGGACAAACATCAGCACGTAATCCAGGGTTTTCACTCCGTGCAGCTGATGGTAATCCTTGCGGCTCAGGCCGCGGATATGGCTGCGTACCGAAGCCACATGCTCGCTGAGCGCCAGTTCCTGCTCGGCCACCGTGTCAGCGTGATAGTAGCGTTCATAAGCCACCAGCGACATCTTGGCATCAATGACCACGTCTTTATCCTGCGGCAGGTGCACCACCACATCCGGCTGAAAGCGCTTGCCGGATTCACTTTCCAGGCTCACCTGTGTCTGGTACTCGTGACCCTCACGCAGACCGGATTCGGTCAGTACCCGTGCCAGCACCACCTCACCCCAGTTGCCCTGAGCCTTGTTATCGCCTTTCAGGGCCTGGGTCAGGTTCACCGCTTCCCGCGCCATCTGCTCGTTCAGCTGCTTGAGGTTGTTGATTTCATGCACCAGGGTATGGCGCTCCCGCGCTTCCTGACTGAAGTTGTCGTTGACCTGCTTGCGAAACCCTTCCAGCTGCTCGCGCAACGGGCTCAGCAGGCTTTCCATGCTGAGCCGGTTCTGCTCGTCCACGCGCTGGGTTTTCTGCTCAAACACCCGGTTGGCCAGACTTTCGAACTGAATCCGCAATCGCTCTTCGGCATTTTCCAGCAGGGCAATTTTTTCCGCCGCGGCCTTATGCTCTTCCATATGGCGCGCTTCCTGCTCGCGCAGATCGGCTTCCAGCCCGGCGTTGGCCATCCGGGCATTGTCCAGCTGCTCCGCCAGATACTGTTTTTCGTTCTTGAGGGCTTCAAAGTAGCGCATTTTTTCCAGCGCCGCCGCCAGCCGGCCGTGCATCTGGCGCAGCTCGTTCGTCAGGCGATCCCGTTCGAGATCCATCTCGTCCAGATCCCGGGTTTGTTCTGCTACCTGCCCGCTGAGCTGCTGCTCCCGGTGCTGGGCCAGCCGCAGTTCTGATTCGGCCTGCTGACGCAGGAGCTGCAGCTCCTGCTGCCAGCGATTTCGGACGACCCAGGCAGAGATCGCCCCGGCCAGCACCGAGCCGGACACACCTGCCACCATGGCCAGTCCATAGCCGGACAACCACTCGTTTATCATGTTGCTTGTTCCTGATGGTTGAAGGGGCTCTGGCCCCTGAAATCACTGCCACAAGGCTAAGATGACACTGGATAAATGTCCAGCAAAACCCCGCTAAGCCGGTATTCAGGCAGAAAAACCAGACCTTCCTCCCTTCCGGTCATCGACCCGCCCGCGGCAATGAAATAGACTGAGGACTTCCGCTGCCCCTGCAACGGGCGCAGCCATGGCTGGCTATTTGGAATACGGATACACAATGAACGAACGTTACGCACTTGGGTACGGTCTGACGGCCGTGCTGCTCTGGTCGACCGTCGCGACGGCCTTCAAAATCACCCTGCAATCTTTCACTCCGCTGCAAATGCTGGCCGCCGCGAGCACGGTCTCGGTCCTGGCTCTGACGGCAATTGCGGCGTATCAGAACAAGTTGCATCTGGTGGGGCGCACCTTACGCTCCCGCCCGCTGTATTACCTTGCGCTGGGGCTCATCAACCCCCTCGCCTATTACCTGATTCTGTTTCAGGCCTACGACCTGTTGCCAGCCTCGCTGGCCCAGCCCCTGAACTACAGCTGGGCCATTACCCTGACGTTGATGGCGGCCGTATTCCTCGGCCACAAGATCCGCAAGCAGGATTGGGTAGCCTGTCTGCTCGGCTATGCCGGGGTCGTCGTGATTGCCACCAAAGGGGATGTGCTGGCGCTGGAGTTTGACAATCCGACCGGCGTTGCGCTGGCGCTGGTCTCGACCCTGCTGTGGGCCATGTACTGGATCCTCAACACGAAAAATCAGGCCGATCCGGTGATCAGCGTGCTGCTGGGCTTTCTGATCTCCCTGCCGTTTTCCGTCGGTGCCAGCCTGTACCTGCAGGGTTGGCCTTCCGCCCCCTGGCAAGGCTGGGCCGCCGTCAGTTATGTCGGGCTGTTTGAAATGGGGATCACCTTTGTCCTGTGGATCAATGCCCTGAAGATGACCCGCAACACCGCGCGGATCAGTAACCTGATTTTTATCGCGCCATTTATTTCCCTGATGCTGCTGGCTACGATCATCGGCGAAGAGATCCATTCCTCGACCTTGCTGGGCCTGGTCATGATTATCATCGGCCTGCTCTGTCAGCAATGGAAAGGCAAAACACAGAAAGCCGAGCAACCCGCCAGTTAACCGCCCGGCTCTTTTTTCTCGGTATCCCAGCGCCGGCATCACATCCCCCCCTCACTGGCCGAGCCACAACGGCGCGGGCGGTAGCACGGTAACAGCGGCAAAAAAAAAGCCTGCCACACAGTGGCAGGCAACAGAGGTAAGGGTTGTCGAGACCCGAGCGCCTTAAAAGGGATGGCGTCTAATTATTGTGCGAGAGTACGTGTTCACGCTTGGTATCATCATTCAGCGCAGGATGCGGCGTAAGACCAGCTTACGCGGCAGCAGGAGCATGCCAGCGTTTACCCAGTCGTGACCACAAAATCAGCAGCCCCGGTACCAGCAGGAACATCTGCAGCACCATCAAATCCGGTGGTGACAAATCCAGACGCTGGGTCAGGCTGACCATGGCCCCGGCGCCGCTCATCTGAAACAGTCCCAGCAATGCCGCCGCCGTCCCGGCGCGGTCGCCGAACGGAGCCAGTGCTTTACCGGCCGCCGAGCCCAGCACAAAGGCAAAGCCGAACGAAGACATGAAAATCGGCACCATAAACGCCCAGGCTTCACGGATATGGCTTAGCATCAGCATCGCCATCCCGGCAATCACCAGCATTGCCAGCCCGGTGCTCAGGGTCCGGCGCGAACCGAAGCGGTCGATATATTTCGGTGCCACCATACAAGCGAGAATATTCAGCGCCGCATTCACCCCGAACCACAGGGTAAACTGCCCCATATCTTCACCCAGCTCAGTCATCAGCCAGACCGGTGCCGAGGTGACGTAGGCCAGAATCACAGCCATCGCCAGCATGCACATGGTGCTGTGGTACAGGAAGGTCGGCTCACGCAGCACCGACTGGTAGCGCGACCAGCTCAGCATCGCCCCTGAGACATCGGTATTGGCCGGACGGGTTTCGCGGAACAACGTCAGTACCAGCGCCCCGGCCACCACGGCAAAACCAGCCATGAAACTGAAGTTGGCGCGCCAGCCGAACTGGTGCGTCAGCCAGGTACCCAGCAGCGGTGCCAGTGCCGGAATAAAACAGATCGCGCCGTTGAGGTAGCTGATCATCCGGCCACTTTTCTCCGGCCCGAAACTGTCACGCACAGCAGCAAACGCCGCCACCGACGTTGCACAGGCACCAAAGCCTTGCAGCAGACGTGCCACCAGCAGCAGATCCAGTGTCTGCGCCACATACGCCAGCCCGGCACTCATGCCGTAAATGGCGATCCCGCCCAGCGCGATCGGACGGCGCCCGATGCGGTCTGCCAGCGGGCCGGCCAACAACTGGCCCAGGCCAAGGCTGAACATAAACCAGGTCACAGTATCCTGCACCCGTGCCGAATCAACGGCAAAGTTATCGGCCATCACAGGCAGAGCCGGTAAGTAAATATCAATGGCTAACGGGCTAAACAATACCAGGATCACCATCAGGGCGACCAAGCGGGTATCGGCAGAAGTATTCGTATTCATGTAGCTATCCTATTGGGTGATGGCGGAAGTCTACGTGGTTCGAGATATGAATTGAAATGGTATATATTCAACACCTAATTTCCCTTATGGAATATCACTTGTTCACGCGGAGGTGAATGTGTCTTTTGAAAAACTCGCCCGGATGGATCTGAATCTGCTGGTGTGCTTGCATGTCCTGCTCGAAGAAGGCAGTGTCACCTATGCCGCCAAACGCTTGTGCCTGAGCCAGTCAGCGGTCAGCAAAAGCCTGAACCGGCTGCGTGAACAGTTTGATGACCCACTGTTTACCCGTTCAGCCCACGGCCTGGTGCCAACCCCGCGCGCCCGTGCCCTGCAGCCGATGCTGGAACACCTGCTGCACGAAATCGATCAGCTGACCGCGCCGCCGACCTTTACCCCGCAGACCAGTGACCGCCACTTCACCATGGCACTGGTGGAAAGTGCCTACCCGCTGTTTTTGCCCCAGTTCCTCGGTGACATTTTCTCGGAAGGCCCGAACCTGACGATCGATACCCAGGCCTGGGAGCCCAACACGTTCGACAAGCTCCAGGCCGGTGAAATTGATTTCGGCATCACCGGGAAAGATCTCAATCCCTCCGACGCCATGCTCACTTTGATGCCGCCCAAAGGGATAGTGTTTCAGGAGCTGTGCCGCGACCGCCAATGCTGCATCGTCCGCAAAGGCCATCCGGCACTGACCCAAACCTGGGACGAAGCCACCTACCTGACCCAGCGCCATATTCAGGTACGCTGCATCGGTAACGACCGCTGGCTGCTGGATTACAAGCTGGCCGAGCGCGGTATTGCCCGCGACATCGCCATGTATGTACCGGACTTCAACAGCGCAGCGTGCCTGTGCAGCCAGACCGACTTTGTCTTTACCGCGCCCAGCCATTTCGCCAACTACATTGCCTCCCAGCTCGACCTGGTGGTGATCCCGCTGCCGACAGAGCTTCCTCCTATGGCCTACACCCTGTTCTGGCATCAACATCAGGAGAAAGACCACGGCCACAGCTGGTTACGCCAGATTATTATCAGCCGTTGTCGTGATTTGCCTGTCGGCTAATTGCAGCCATATCGCAAACGCGTTAACGTATTGTGATCACAGCCTGCACAGTTAACGCTGCCGTGGCATTTTCAGCCGCGTTAGCTATTCAGGCTGGCCTCATGCCGTCACAGGGACGGTGACCCTTAGAAAGGAAATACACACATGCAAGCAGCTATTTCGCAACGTGTCGCGCAGATCCGCCAATGGCTGATCGACAACCAGCTCGACGCGATTCTTATTCCCCACGAAGACGAATACCTGGGCGAATACATTCCGGCACACAATGAACGCCTGCTGTGGGCAACCGGCTTCACTGGCTCTGCCGGTATGGCCGTGATCAGCCGCGACAAGGCCGCCATGTTTGTGGATGGCCGCTACGTCGTGCAGGTGCGCAAGCAGGTGCCGGGCGAGGTTTACGAGTACCGCCACCTGATTGACGAGCCACCGGTTCAGTGGGCGCTGGATAATCTGGCGACCGGCAGCAAAATAGCGATCGACCCGCGCCTGCACAGCAGTGCCTGGCTGAGCCGCACCCGCGAGCAGGTGCAGGGCGAGCTGGAACTGACCGTGATTGCAGAAAACCCGATCGATGTATTGTGGCATGACCGTCCGGCACCGACCCTGTCCAATGCCAAACTGATGAGTCTGGATTTTGTCGGGGTCAGCAGCACCGACAAACGCGCTCAAATCGCCGCCGCGCTGACCAAGCAAAAAGCCGATGCTGTGCTACTGACCCAGCTTGACAGTATTGCGTGGCTGCTGAACATCCGCGGCAGCGATATCCCAAGCCTGCCGGTACTGTTGTCCACCGCGATCCTGCATGCCGATCAGAGTGTCGACTTCTTCATTGACCCGGCCCGCCTGCCGGAAGACTTCAGTGCCCATGTCGGCACCGGTGTCCGCGTACAGGATCCGGCGCATCTGGAAGCCAGCCTGACCCAGCTTGGCGGTAAAACCGTCCTCGTGGATCCGGCCACCAGCAATGCCTGGGCCAGCCAAACCCTGCAGAGTGCCGGAGCCACGCTGATCGCGGCGGCCGACCCGTGCCTGCTGCCAAAAGCGGCGAAAAACCCGACCGAAATCGCCGGTATGAAAGCCTGCCATATCCGTGATGGTGTTGCGGTCTCGAAATTCCTGGCCTGGGTTGACCGTCAGGTTGCTCAGGGTAACCTGCTGGACGAAGGCACGCTGGCCGACCAGCTGTGGACGTTCCGCTGTGAAGACAGCAGCTGTACCGATGTCAGCTTCGATACCATTTCGGCAGCTGGCGGCAATGCCGCGATGTGCCACTACAACCACACCAATCAGCCAGCGCCAAGCGTGCTGGAGATGGACAATGTTTACCTGGTGGATTCAGGCGGCCAGTACCCGGACGGCACCACCGACATCACCCGAACGATTGCGGTTGGTGAGCCGGATGCCGAAGTGAAGCACACCTTCACGCTGGTCCTTAAAGGTCACATTGCCCTTGCCTCTGCCCGCTTCCCGAAAGGCACCACCGGCTCGCAGCTGGACGCACTGGCTCGCCAGCACCTGTGGGCGCACGGCTTTGACTTCGACCACGGAACCGGCCACGGCGTCGGCCACTTCCTGAGTGTCCACGAAGGGCCACAGCGGATTGCCAAGGCCTATAACCCAACCGCTCTGCTGCCGGGTATGGTGCTGTCAAATGAGCCGGGCTACTACCGCGCTGACGCCTTCGGGATCCGAATTGAAAACCTGGAACTGGTGGTTGAAGTGGAAACCGCCGGTGACATGACCATGCTGGGTTTCGAGTCGCTGACCCGTGCCCCGATTGACCGCCGTCTGGTTGACTTGTCCCTGCTGACAGACACCGAGCTGGCATGGCTGAACCGCTACCATCAAACGGTGTTTGCCGTGATCAGCCCGTCTCTGCAAGGTGACGATCTGGCCTGGCTGCAGCAGGCCACGGCACCGCTGAGCCGTTAAGCTCACGAAGCAAGCGCGGCGTCAAAGCAATAGCGCCGTCGCCCGGAAATCAAAACGCCTGCATGATGCAGGCGTTTTTGTCTTTGACGCTCACCGACACGTCAGCCTGAATAGGCCGGGTGCCAGTCTTTCCACACCACCTCAAAACCATGGTGTTTCACCGCACTGGCGACCTCTGCCACCGCCCGCTCATCGCTGATCGCAAACTGCTCCAGCTCCGGTTCATCATCAGCATAACCGCCCGGCTGGGTTTTTGACCCGGCAGACATGCTGGTGATCCCCAGCGGCAGCACGTTATCCCGAAACAGCGGCGACTCGCGCGTTGACAGCGACAGTTCCACCTCAGGGTTAAACAGGCGGTAAGCACAAATCAGCTGAACCAGCTGGCGATCCGACATCACCGATTTCGGTTGCAGCCCGCCGGTACACGGCCGCAGCCGCGGGAACGAAATTGAATAGCGGGTCTGCCAGTAGGTCTGCTCCAGGTAATCCAGATGACTGGCCACAAAAAAGCAGTCCGTCCGCCACTCTTCCAGCCCGATCAAAGCGCCGATGCCAATCTTGTCGATACCGGCACGGGCCAGCCGGTCCGGTGTTTCCAGCCGGTAGCGAAAATCCATCTTGTTACCGCGCAGATGGTGCTGGGCATAGGTCGGTGCGCTGTAGGTTTCCTGATACACCATGACCGCATCCAGACCGAGCGTTTTCAGCTCAGCATAGTCCGCCTGATCCAGCGGCTGCACTTCCATCGACAGATAACTGAAGTGGGACTTGATGCGCGGCAGCGCCTCACGGAAATAGTCCATCCCAACCTTACGTTCATGCTCGCCGGTCACCAGCAGGATATTGTCGAAGTTCAGGGCTTTGATTGCCTCACACTCGCGCTCTATCTCAGCCAGATTCAGGGTACGTCGCTTGATCCGGTTATCCATCGAAAACCCGCAATAAGTGCAGGAATTGGCACACAGATTCGACAAATACAACGGGACATAAAACGAGATGGTACGCCCGAACCGCTTGCGGGTCAGCGCTGCCGATTGCTGCGCCATCTGCTCCAGATACGGCTCTGCCGCCGGGGAAATCAGGGCTTTGAAATCTTCCAGATCCCGCTTTGGCTTACGCAGTGCCCGCTCCACATCCGTTGCAGTTTTGCTGTAAATCGACAGCCGGACATCATCCCAGTCCAGCTGCTGCCATACATCCACATAGCTCATGGCGCCCCCTTAGGCTGTCGGATCGAAGGCCGTCGCCAGTACCGGCTGGTCGAGAAACGCGGTCAGCGGACTGGAGGCGATGGCATGGTTTACCGTCCCGGCCAGACCGGCTTCGTACGCCATCCGGCCACTCTCCACCGCCAGCCGGAACGCACGCCCCATCGCAATGGGATCGGCCGCCGCCGCAATCGCGGTATTCACCAGCACGGCATCAGCCCCCATTTCCATCGCTTCAGCAGCATGCGAGGGTGCCCCAATCCC
The DNA here is from genome assembly GCF_028621875.1 of Photobacterium sp. GSS17. Classification (NCBI taxonomy): domain Bacteria; kingdom Pseudomonadati; phylum Pseudomonadota; class Gammaproteobacteria; order Vibrionales; family Vibrionaceae; genus Photobacterium; species Photobacterium sp. GSS17. The sequence continues at coordinate 3,508,019 of NZ_CP117517.1, forward strand.
GGCATCCACCACCACCGGCACCCGGGCCTGATCGATGATAATTTCCAGAAAATCCCGTGACGCCAATCCCTTGTTGGAACCAATCGGCGCGCCCAGCGGCATCACGGCGGCACAACCGACTTCTTCCAGCCGCTTACACAGCACCGGATCTGCATGGCAGTACGGCAACACGATAAAGCCTTCGCGCACCAGTATTTCCGCTGCCGCCAGGGTTTCAATCGGGTCCGGCATCAAGTATTTCGGATCCGGGTGGATTTCCAATTTCAGCCAGTTAGTGCCTAACGCCTCACGCGCCAGCTTAGCCGCAAAGACCGCTTCTTTGGCATTCTTGGCTCCGGAGGTATTCGGTAGCAGGCTAAGCCCGGCCGCCTGAATCGGCGCCAGGATATCATCATCGCGGTTATCTATATCGACCCGTTTCAGCGCCATGGTCACCAGCTCGGAACCCGAAGCAATCAGGGATTCGGCCATCACGGTCCGGTTAGCGTACTTACCGGTACCGGTAAACAACCGGGATGAAAAGGTTTTATCGGCAATCTTAAGCATTCAGCCTCCTGCTATCGCTTGAAACAGGGCAATACGATCCCCTGCACTAAGTACCGTGGCATCCCAGGTACTGCGGGCCACTATCTCATCGTTCAGTGCCACCGCGGTGGCATCCAGCGGCATTGCCAGCTGGGTAAGCAGCGCTGATAAGGTGGTGTCATCTGCCGGGATCTCGACCGGCTTATCATTGACCCGGATTTGAATCGCGGTTGTCGTTGTCATTCGTTGCTCTCTCCTGTGCCGCAAACCGGGCACCTGTGATCATGCGCTAAGCGAAAGGATTGCCACGTCATGTTCAGGCCATCGAACTGCTTGAGGGTCGCAAACCCCACGTCACCGGCACCGGCCAGCAACTTGATTGTCTCCAGCGCCTGTAAGGTGCCGATCGTGCCAACCACCGGCCCGGCAATACCGCTATTGCTGCAGTTCTGCGGCTGATCCGTAGCACCGGGACGGCGGGGAAACAGGCAGTGATAGCACGGCCCCTGACCGGCGCGAAAATCAAACGCCATCAGTTGCCCCTGCCAGCGGATGGCCGCTCCGGCAATCAGGGGCTTTCGAGCCTCCAGGCATGCCTGATTAACCGCGTGGCGGGTCTCCAGGTTGTCAGAGCAATCCAGCACCACATCGGCCAAGGCGACTTCCATCGCGAGCCGCTGACCGGCCAGTCTGGCCTTAACCGGACGTACCCGAATGTGAGGATTCAGCGCCCGCAATTGATCGGCTGCCTGTTCGGCTTTCGCCAGCCCGGCATCGCTGTCACGGTAAATCACCTGACGCTGAAGGTTCGAGCTTTCCACCTCGTCATCATCGGCAATCACCAGATGACCAATGCCCGCACCGGCCAGATACAAAGCCGCCGCCGAGCCCAGTCCACCGGCCCCAACCAGCAGTACCTGCGCCTGACTGAGCTTCGCCTGTCCTGTCTCACCGATTTCCGGCAGCATGATCTGACGGTTGTAACGCAAGAATTCCTGATCGCTTAGCATAGTCAGTCCTGTTGTGAGGGCCGCGGCGTGAGGATCTGGTTGAACGCCGCCACCGCCTGCGCCGGATCCGCCGCCTGCGTCACGGCGCGCACGACCGCGACACTGGTGATCCCGGTACGCCAGACGCGTTCCGCCCGTTCCAGATCAATGCCGCCAATAGCCACCGTCGGGAACGCTTCACCAATCAGTTTCTGATACAGCGCCAGACGACTCAGCCCTTGGGGCTTTGATGGCATCTCTTTGGTGGTGGTCGGGAAGATATGACCCAGGGCGATATAGCTGGGCGCAAACTCTGCCGCCCGCAAAATTTCATAATAACCGTGGGTCGACAGGCCCAGCCGTAATCCGGCCTGCTGGATAGCAGCCAAATCCGCGGTTTCCAAATCTTCCTGGCCGAGGTGTACCCCGTACGCCCGATGCGCAATCGCCAGTTGCCAGTAGTCGTTAATAAACACCTGAGCCTGATGCTGCTCACCGGCCTGAATCACGCGGTCAACCTGCTCAGCCAGATCTGGAGCTGTCGGGTCTTTGATCCGTAGCTGGGTTAGCTTGACGTCCAGTGCCAGCAGTGTTTCTACCCACTGGGCCGTATCCACTACCGGATACAACGCCATCTGTTCGCGGTTCATGGGTGCAAACGGTGCCACCGCGACTTCTGTACTTGTCCAGCCCAGCGCTTGTACTTCCGGGTGGTTCGCCGTCAGCGGACGCGGAAACAACGCTCTGGCCACCGGCCAGCTGACCTCACCATAGCCGTTGGCATGGGTTTCGAGATACCCCCGGGCATGTGCCCGCGCTAGTGTCACGGCATCTTCCAGCGGATAATCCAGTGCCAGCGCAGCCAGCAGCATTGCTCGTTGCGGCTCACTGGCCCCGGCATGGTGGCAGTAAACCGCACGGGCCTCGCCGTTGTGATGCCACATATCGACACAACCGCTGTCCGTCGGCAAACCACACACCACCAGGTTAGGAGTGGCAGCCACTTTCCGCTGCATGTCAGCCACGGCAGGATATGGCGCGATCCATTGATCGCGCACGTCATATCCCATTGCGACAGGTTCGGCGGGGTTAAACGCCACCGCGAACGTACACCCGCCGACCTCCATGTCTACCACTGCCGACTCACTCCAGCCCACACTGACGGGCTCCCCTAACTGATACTTGTCGGCCGCCGCCAGCAGCGGCTCAAGATGCATCAACAAGGGGGTCAGGTGATCGGGTAAACACAACGCGTTCATTAGCTTTCCTCTTCAAGGGGATGGTAGAGCTCGCTTCCCCGGGCACGGAACTCCTGCGCTTTCTGCTGCATCCCTTCCAGCGGATCATCCAGCAGTTTGATCGTCAACGCGGCCTCCTGCTCGAGACCGCTGGCATACTCACGGACTTCCTGAGAGATCTTCATGGAGCAGAATTTCGGCCCGCACATTGAGCAGAAGTGAGCAATTTTGCCGGACTCCTGAGGGAGGGTTTCATCGTGGTAGGCGCGCGCCGTTTCCGGGTCTAAAGCCAGATTAAACTGATCTTCCCAGCGGAACTCAAAACGGGCTTTCGACAATGCGTTGTCCCGCACCTGAGCGCCAGGGTGACCTTTGGCTAAGTCTGCCGCATGGGCGCACAGCTTGTACGTGATCAGACCCACCTTTACGTCTTCCTTGTTCGGCAGCCCCAGATGCTCTTTCGGCGTCACATAACACAGCATGGCACAGCCGTACCAGCCAATCATCGCCGCGCCGATCCCGGAAGTAATGTGGTCGTAGCCCGGCGCAATATCGGTGGTCAGCGGGCCAAGGGTATAGAAAGGCGCTTCGTGGCAGTGCTTGAGCTGCTCTTCCATGTTTTCTTTGATCATGTGCATCGGCACATGCCCCGGCCCTTCAATCATCACCTGTACATCGTATTCCCAGGCAATCTTGGTCAGCTCGCCCAGCGTACGCAGTTCGCTGAACTGGGCCTCATCGTTGGCATCCGCTACCGAGCCCGGACGCAGGCCATCTCCCAGTGACAGAGCGATATCGTACTGAGCACAGATTTCACAAATTTCGCGGAAGTGTTCATACAGGAAGCTTTCTTTGTGGTGTGCCAGACACCACTTGGCCATGATGGAGCCACCACGGGAAACGATGCCGGTCACACGTTTGGCGGTCATCGGGACATAACGCAGCAAGACCCCGGCGTGAATCGTAAAGTAATCGACCCCCTGCTCGGCCTGTTCCAGCAGCGTATCGCGGAACACTTCCCAGTTCAGGTTCTCGGCAATACCGTTCACTTTTTCCAGCGCCTGATACATCGGCACGGTACCGATTGGCACCGGGCTGTTACGGATGATCCACTCACGGGTTTCGTGGATATTACGGCCGGTAGACAGATCCATCACGGTATCGCCGCCCCAGCGGGTCGACCAGACCAGCTTTTCCACTTCCTCTTCAATCGAGGAACTGACCGAGGAGTTACCGATATTGGCATTCACTTTCACCAGGAAATTACGGCCGATGATCATAGGCTCGGATTCCGGGTGGTTGATGTTCGAAGGGATGATCGCACGCCCTTCTGCCACTTCCTGACGAACAAACTCAGGGGTGATATCTTCCGGCAGGTTGGCCCCGAAGTTTTGTCCCGGGTGTTGCTGGGTCAGTACCGCATCGCGATATTCCGCTCGCCCCATGTTTTCCCGGATGGCGATAAATTCCATCTCCGGGGTAATCATTCCCTGACGGGCGTAGTGCAGCTGGGTAACATTCGCGCCGGCTTTGGCACGGCGGATGCGGGCACGCTCACCAAAGCGCAGCTCATCCAGCGTGTCATCCGCCAATCGCTCCTTCGAGTACGCCGAGCTCAGTTCATCCAGCAGTTCAGTATCACCGCGCTCTGCAATCCACTGCTCACGCAGCTTTGGCAGACCGGCATAGATATCAATCGCGTAGTTAGGATCGGTATAGAAACCGGAAGTGTCATAGACTCGGACAGGCTCATTGGGCTCAAAAATCGGGGCGTCTTTGCTACCGCCAACCAGGCTGTCAGCCAGGGTAATTTCCCGCATCGGAACACGAATGTCCTCGCGACTACCAGTGACATAAACCTTTTGGGAATTGGGATAAGCTTGGGTGGTCAGTGAATCGATAAATTGTTTCGCTTCCAGTCTCGCTTGTTTGCGATTCGACATAGCAATTTCCTTGATGTCCGTAAATGGGGAAGTTGCTTATCGGATGGGTGCGTAAACAAGAGACTACACGTAGGGTGTGCAGCATCATCTGGAACAGCAGCTGCGGATGCAGCAATACAGAAGATTTTCTCTTGTTCCCTTCGCAGGTATTAGCCTGATCAGGTTCTACGGATCCCGCAATGCGGTCTCAGCCTATTGGCACTCCGACAAGTTATCATCGAGTATAAGAGCTAATTGTACAGGCAGCAAGCAGCCTTCCGTCTATTTCACTCAGTCTGTGACAGGTCAGACCGTTGCCTGACAAATCAGAACATCACAGCGCGACTGCTGCGACAGTATCTGGCTGATATTGCCATACCACTGAATACCGGGTTTATGTGCACCAATCAGTACCAGATTGGCACCAATTTGCGTGACCAGCTCTACCAGGTGTTTGGCGACATCACCATCGGCAATATGCAGCGCACGCACCTTATACGGCGATGCCTGAGAAAGTGCAGACAACTGCTGAATACGGGTTGCCTGTAAGTCCCTGTGCGCTTCCTCAAGACCCAGCTCAGCATCCAGAAAGCTCACATTCCCCAACCCCGGCTCGACAAACGCCACGTGCAATTCAGCATGGTTCTGCTGCGCAATGACCCCGGCTTTGACCATCAAGGTATGCGCATCACGGTTATCCGGATCTACCGCCAGTAATATTGTCTGATACAGTGCCATCGCTCCCTCCTCCGTTAACCCATTTCGATGTCAGCCCTTTAAGACTCTGAATGCAATCCAAATCACTTCAATCAATGATTGCAGATTTTCCCCGACACAAAGGTGATCCTTGCCCTGTGTTCGTGGTATTAGTATGGCCACTCTTCATCTGCCGTTGTGATATCTATGAGTCAATTACTTTTTTTGGGACTGATCGCCTTAGGCGGCGCATTTGGCGCTTGCTCCCGCTACCTTATCTCTGAGCTGTGTGTGGCCTTATTAGGGCGAGGATTTCCCTATGGCACACTAGCCGTCAACGTAATTGGCTCTCTGATCATGGGAGTGTTGATGTCAGCCATCAATCAAGGCTGGCTAGAAGCGATCCCGGCCCGCCCATTGATTGGTTTAGGCTTTCTGGGCGCCCTGACGACATTTTCCACGTTTTCCATGGATAACGTTGTCTTGTTGCAACAAGGTGAGTTTCTCAAAGTAGGAATTAACATCCTGCTCAATGTGGCTGTCAGCCTAGCCGCCTGCTTTATCGGCTATCAACTCATACTGAAAAGCTGAGTGAATCCGTTACCTTTTCCAGCATCCATCCCAACAACCTCAGTCCCTGACTGAGGTTTGTTTACGCGCCAGACAAGACAAGCTTTACCCCTGACCACAGTTACCCATCCAGTCATCTACCCGCGGCTTCTGTCATACCATATACCTCGGTGATGCCGTTGAGCCTTGGAAACTCTAGACGTAAAAAAGCCCCTGTCTCGCGTCCGTGACGCATAGACTGAGGCCTTATAAAGATGGCAGGGGTGGAGAGATTCGAACTCCCAACACGCGGATTTGGAATCCGCTGCTCTGCCAATTGGAGCTACACCCCTAATATTGTTTACGAAATTATTCTATCGACTCAACGCCAGAGGTCAATGCTGATTGTTTCGGTATTGCTCACAGATTTGATGATGAGCACAACTCTCCGCTCGTCTATCTACTCAATTATTCCTTCATCCTACGCACTTTGCACTGTCTCTCATCGCGCTACGCCAAGCCGGCATCATTCCTTGAGACACTCTCTGAGTACAAAGACAAAAACAAAGACAGACTGAAGAGAAGAAGCATAGGAGAATATCTGCTGAATAGTTTTTCAAATTTCAAATGCAAAAAAGCCCCAGCATTTCTGCTGAGGCTTCAAAAGTGGCAGGGGTGGAGAGATTCGAACTCCCAACACGCGGATTTGGAATCCGCTGCTCTGCCAATTGGAGCTACACCCCTGTAGTTATTTTTAAGACTTAACTTTGTCTGAATAAGTGGCGGAGCGGACGGGACTCGAACCCGCGACCCCCGGCGTGACAGGCCGGTATTCTAACCAACTGAACTACCGCTCCACTCAGGATTAACGTTTGTTCAGAACGTTAACCTAAATTGGGTGCCTGGCGATGTCCTACTCTCACATGGGGAGACCCCACACTACCATCGGCGCTGCTGCGTTTCACGTCTGAGTTCGGCATGGGATCAGGTGGGTCCACAGCGCTATGGTCGCCAGGCAAATTCTTTGATTCACTGCCCGCAGGCCGCAAATCACAATCTTGGAAAAAACTGACTAAAGTCTCAGCACACCATTCAAGTGTTCGTGGAGTCCGTAAAACCCCTTGGGTGTTGTATGGTTAAGCCGCACGGGCAATTAGTACAGGTTAGCTCAACGCCTCACAGCGCTTACACACCCTGCCTATCAACGTTCTAGTCTCGAACAACCCTTCAGAGAGCTTAAAGCTCTGGGGATGACTCATCTTGAGGCTCGCTTCCCGCTTAGATGCTTTCAGCGGTTATCGATTCCGAACTTAGCTACCGGGCAATGCGTCTGGCGACACAACCCGAACACCAGAGGTTCGTCCACTCCGGTCCTCTCGTACTAGGAGCAGCCCCTCTCAATCATCCAACGCCCACGGCAGATAGGGACCGAACTGTCTCACGACGTTCTAAACCCAGCTCGCGTACCACTTTAAATGGCGAACAGCCATACCCTTGGGACCGACTTCAGCCCCAGGATGTGATGAGCCGACATCGAGGTGCCAAACACCGCCGTCGATATGAACTCTTGGGCGGTATCAGCCTGTTATCCCCGGAGTACCTTTTATCCGTTGAGCGATGGCCCTTCCATTCAGAACCACCGGATCACTATGACCTGCTTTCGCACCTGCTCGAACCGTCATTCTCGCAGTCAAGCGGGCTTATGCCATTGCACTAACCTCACGATGTCCGACCGTGATTAGCCCACCTTCGTGCTCCTCCGTTACGCTTTGGGAGGAGACCGCCCCAGTCAAACTACCCACCAGGCACTGTCCGCACCCCCGATAAGGGGGCGACGTTAGAACATCAACACTACAAGGGTGGTATTTCAAGGACGGCTCCACAGATACTGGCGTACCTGCTTCGAAGCCTCCCACCTATCCTACACATGTAGGGTCAATGTTCAGTGCCAAGCTGTAGTAAAGGTTCACGGGGTCTTTCCGTCTAGCCGCGGGTACGCAGCATCTTCACTGCGATTTCAATTTCACTGAGTCTCGGGTGGAGACAGCGTGGCCATCATTACGCCATTCGTGCAGGTCGGAACTTACCCGACAAGGAATTTCGCTACCTTAGGACCGTTATAGTTACGGCCGCCGTTTACCGGGGCTTCGATCAAGAGCTTCTCCCTAAGGATAACCCCATCAATTAACCTTCCGGCACCGGGCAGGCGTCACACCGTATACGTCATCTTTCGATTTTGCACAGTGCTGTGTTTTTAATAAACAGTTGCAGCCACCTGGTATCTGCGACTGCCAGCAGCTCCAAGAGCAAGTCTCTTCACCGCCGGCAGCGTACCTTCTCCCGAAGTTACGGTACCATTTTGCCTAGTTCCTTCACCCGAGTTCTCTCAAGCGCCTTGGTATTCTCTACCCGACCACCTGTGTCGGTTTGGGGTACGATTTCTTGCTATCTGAAGCTTAGAGGCTTTTCCCGGAAGCATGGCATCAATGACTTCAGCACCGTAGTGCCTCGACATCGGGTCTCAGCCTTAAGATGGTCCGGATTTGCCTAAACCATCAGCCTACACCCTTGAACCTGGACAACCGTCGCCAGGCCCACCTAGCCTTCTCCGTCCCCCCATCGCAATAGCAAGAAGTACGGGAATATTAACCCGTTTCCCATCGACTACGCCTTTCGGCCTCGCCTTAGGGGTCGACTCACCCTGCCCCGATTAACGTTGGACAGGAACCCTTGGTCTTCCGGCGAGGAGGTTTTTCACCCCCTTTATCGTTACTCATGTCAGCATTCGCACTTCTGATACCTCCAGCGCCCCTTACAGGACACCTTCAGCGGCTTACAGAACGCTCCCCTACCCAATACGCTAATGCGCATTGCCGCAGCTTCGGTGTATCGCTTAGCCCCGTTAAATCTTCCGCGCAGGCCGACTCGACCAGTGAGCTATTACGCTTTCTTTAAATGATGGCTGCTTCTAAGCCAACATCCTGGCTGTCTGAGCCTTCCCACATCGTTTCCCACTTAGCGATAACTTTGGGACCTTAGCTGGCGGTCTGGGTTGTTTCCCTCTCCACGACGGACGTTAGCACCCGCCGTGTGTCTCCCGGATAGTACTTACTGGTATTCGGAGTTTGCAAAGGGTTGGTAAGTCGGGATGACCCCCTAGCCTTAACAGTGCTCTACCCCCAGTAGTATTCGTCCGAGGCGCTACCTAAATAGCTTTCGGGGAGAACCAGCTATCTCCGAGTTTGATTGGCCTTTCACCCCTAGCCACAAGTCATCCGCTAATTTTTCAACATTAGTCGGTTCGGTCCTCCAGTGCGTGTTACCGCACCTTCAACCTGCCCATGGCTAGATCACTCGGTTTCGGGTCTAATCCCAGCAACTGCACGCCCAGTTAAGACTCGGTTTCCCTACGGCTCCCCTATACGGTTAACCTTGCTACTGAAATTAAGTCGCTGACCCATTATACAAAAGGTACGCAGTCACAGGACAAAGCCTGCTCCTACTGCTTGTACGTACACGGTTTCAGGTTCTATTTCACTCCCCTCACAGGGGTTCTTTTCGCCTTTCCCTCACGGTACTGGTTCACTATCGGTCAGTCAGGAGTATTTAGCCTTGGAGGATGGTCCCCCCATCTTCAGACAAGATAACACGTGTCCCGTCCTACTCGTTTTCACGCCAAATGTGTTGTCGGCTACGGGGCTGTCACCCTGTATCGCTGAGCTTTCCAGCTCATTCGCCTGACACCTAAAGCGCTTAAGGGCTAATCCGGTTTCGCTCGCCGCTACTGCCGGAATCTCGGTTGATTTCTCTTCCTCGGGGTACTTAGATGTTTCAGTTCCCCCGGTTCGCCTCATCAAGCTATGTATTCACTTGATGATAACTGCTTATGCAGCTGGGTTTCCCCATTCGGAAATCGTAGACTCAAGTGGCTCTTACTGCCTCATCTACGCTTATCGCAAGTTAGTACGTCCTTCATCGCCTCTGACTGCCCAGGCATCCACCGTGTACGCTTAGTCACTTAACCATACAACCCCAAGAGGTTTCGTATGTTCAAACAACCAAGGTTTTTCCATCTGAGTTAAGATGGTTAGTTTGTTTTGCCGGACTCTTCTTACACAAGACACTTGAATGTGTATTGCTTGAGAACTCGTTTCTCTTTCGAGAAACAATAATTTCGATTCGTATGAATCGAATTACTAGTCAGCTTTCCAGATTGTTAAAGAGCATGTGTCGTTATCTCCAACGAGATAACACCACTGTTTAAAGATTCTCAGGGAAAACCCTTAAAGAGTGGTGGAGCTAAGCAGGATCGAACTGCTGACCTCCTGCGTGCAAGGCAGGCGCTCTCCCAGCTGAGCTATAGCCCCAACGTTTCCGATGCCTCACCAGCTTCCTTTGGGCAGGAAGTGGTGGGTCTGAGTGGACTTGAACCACCGACCTCACCCTTATCAGGGGTGCGCTCTAACCACCTGAGCTACAGACCCAGCATCGTTTCGCTCTTCACATTTTAACCAAGCAATCTGTGTGGACACTACGCAAAGCGCAGTCTTTAGGTAAGGAGGTGATCCAGCCCCAGGTTCCCCTAGGGCTACCTTGTTACGACTTCACCCCAGTCATGAACCACACCGTGGTAAACGCCCTCCCGAAGGTTAAGCTATCTACTTCTGGTGCAGCCCACTCCCATGGTGTGACGGGCGGTGTGTACAAGGCCCGGGAACGTATTCACCGTGGCATTCTGATCCACGATTACTAGCGATTCCGACTTCATGGAGTCGAGTTGCAGACTCCAATCCGGACTACGACATACTTTGTGGGATTCGCTCCACCTCGCGGTCTTGCTGCCCTCTGTATATGCCATTGTAGCACGTGTGTAGCCCTACTCGTAAGGGCCATGATGACTTGACGTCGTCCCCACCTTCCTCCGGTTTATCACCGGCAGTCTCCCTGGAGTTCCCACCCGAAGTGCTGGCAAACAAGGATAAGGGTTGCGCTCGTTGCGGGACTTAACCCAACATTTCACAACACGAGCTGACGACAGCCATGCAGCACCTGTCTCAGAGTTCCCGAAGGCACCAAAGCATCTCTGCTAAGTTCTCTGGATGTCAAGAGTAGGTAAGGTTCTTCGCGTTGCATCGAATTAAACCACATGCTCCACCGCTTGTGCGGGCCCCCGTCAATTCATTTGAGTTTTAATCTTGCGACCGTACTCCCCAGGCGGTCTACTTAACGCGTTAGCTCCGAAAGCCAGTGTTCAAGACACCAACCTCCAAGTAGACATCGTTTACGGCGTGGACTACCAGGGTATCTAATCCTGTTTGCTCCCCACGCTTTCGCATCTGAGCGTCAGTCTTTGTCCAGGGGGCCGCCTTCGCCACCGGTATTCCTTCAGATCTCTACGCATTTCACCGCTACACCTGAAATTCTACCCCCCTCTACAAGACTCTAGCCTGCCAGTTCCAAATGCGATTCCGAGGTTGAGCCCCGGGCTTTCACATCTGGCTTAACAAGCCGCCTGCATGCGCTTTACGCCCAGTAATTCCGATTAACGCTCGCACCCTCCGTATTACCGCGGCTGCTGGCACGGAGTTAGCCGGTGCTTCTTCTGCAGCTAACGTCAAACAATACCGCTATTAACGATACCGCCTTCCTCACTGCTGAAAGTGCTTTACAACCCGAAGGCCTTCTTCACACACGCGGCATGGCTGCATCAGGGTTTCCCCCATTGTGCAATATTCCCCACTGCTGCCTCCCGTAGGAGTCTGGACCGTGTCTCAGTTCCAGTGTGGCTGATCATCCTCTCAGACCAGCTAGGGATCGTCGCCTAGGTGAGCCGTTACCCCACCTACTAGCTAATCCCACCTGGGCCAATCTTAGCGCGAGAGGCCCGAAGGTCCCCCTCTTTGCTCCGTAGAGATTATGCGGTATTAGCCATCGTTTCCAATGGTTATCCCCCACACTAAGGCATGTTCCCAGGCATTACTCACCCGTCCGCCGCTCGCCGCCCAACAAATCCCCCGAAGGGTCAATGTTGTCGCTGCCGCTCGACTTGCATGTGTTAGGCCTGCCGCCAGCGTTCAATCTGAGCCATGATCAAACTCTTCAATTAAAGTTTTGGCTCGATGAATACTGAATTAAATTGACTGTGCCAAAATAACCGAAGCTATTTTGAATTGGTCACTCAGTTCATCGATAAATCTTTTTGACTATCAGTTCACGAGTGCCCACACAGATTGCATGGTCAAATTGTTAAAGAACGTTGACTTTCAATGCGTTAGCGCGAAGCGCTTCAGCAAGTCAGGAGGCGTATACTACGCGTTCCAGTTTTTAAGTCAAGATAAAACTTTCACCTTTTTTGCCAACCGGCGAGAAAGTAAAAACCTTATGTTGACTCCGCTCACATCACCATCGGTGAGAGCGAAAGAAAAGCCCGTTGTGACCCAACGGGCTTTCTGGAATCGGTGCCTGGCGATGTCCTACTCTCACATGGGGAGGCCCCACACTACCATCGGCGCTGCTGCGTTTCACGTCTGAGTTCGGCATGGGATCAGGTGGGTCCACAGCGCTATGGTCGCCAGGCAAATTCTTTGATTCACCGCCCGAAGGCCGAAAATCACAATCTTGGAAAAAACTGACTAAAGTTCAAGCACACCATTCAAGTGCTCGTGGAGTCCGTAAAACCCCTTGGGTGTTGTATGGTTAAGCCGCACGGGCAATTAGTACAGGTTAGCTCAACGCCTCACAGCGCTTACACACCCTGCCTATCAACGTTCTAGTCTCGAACAACCCTTCAGAGAGCTTAAAGCTCTGGGGATGACTCATCTTGAGGCTCGCTTCCCGCTTAGATGCTTTCAGCGGTTATCGATTCCGAACTTAGCTACCGGGCAATGCGTCTGGCGACACAACCCGAACACCAGAGGTTCGTCCACTCCGGTCCTCTCGTACTAGGAGCAGCCCCTCTCAATCATCCAACGCCCACGGCAGATAGGGACCGAACTGTCTCACGACGTTCTAAACCCAGCTCGCGTACCACTTTAAATGGCGAACAGCCATACCCTTGGGACCGACTTCAGCCCCAGGATGTGATGAGCCGACATCGAGGTGCCAAACACCGCCGTCGATATGAACTCTTGGGCGGTATCAGCCTGTTATCCCCGGAGTACCTTTTATCCGTTGAGCGATGGCCCTTCCATTCAGAACCACCGGATCACTATGACCTGCTTTCGCACCTGCTCGAACCGTCATTCTCGCAGTCAAGCGGGCTTATGCCATTGCACTAACCTCACGATGTCCGACCGTGATTAGCCCACCTTCGTGCTCCTCCGTTACGCTTTGGGAGGAGACCGCCCCAGTCAAACTACCCACCAGGCACTGTCCGCACCCCCGATAAGGGGGCGACGTTAGAACATCAACACTACAAGGGTGGTATTTCAAGGACGGCTCCACAGATACTGGCGTACCTGCTTCGAAGCCTCCCACCTATCCTACACATGTAGGGTCAATGTTCAGTGCCAAGCTGTAGTAAAGGTTCACGGGGTCTTTCCGTCTAGCCGCGGGTACGCAGCATCTTCACTGCGATTTCAATTTCACTGAGTCTCGGGTGGAGACAGCGTGGCCATCATTACGCCATTCGTGCAGGTCGGAACTTACCCGACAAGGAATTTCGCTACCTTAGGACCGTTATAGTTACGGCCGCCGTTTACCGGGGCTTCGATCAAGAGCTTCTCCCTAAGGATAACCCCATCAATTAACCTTCCGGCACCGGGCAGGCGTCACACCGTATACGTCATCTTTCGATTTTGCACAGTGCTGTGTTTTTAATAAACAGTTGCAGCCACCTGGTATCTGCGACTGCCAGCAGCTCCAAGAGCAAGTCTCTTCACCGCCGGCAGCGTACCTTCTCCCGAAGTTACGGTACCATTTTGCCTAGTTCCTTCACCCGAGTTCTCTCAAGCGCCTTGGTATTCTCTACCCGACCACCTGTGTCGGTTTGGGGTACGATTTCTTGCTATCTGAAGCTTAGAGGCTTTTCCCGGAAGCATGGCATCAATGACTTCAGCACCGTAGTGCCTCGACATCGGGTCTCAGCCTTAAGATGGTCCGGATTTGCCTAAACCATCAGCCTACACCCTTGAACCTGGACAACCGTCGCCAGGCCCACCTAGCCTTCTCCGTCCCCCCATCGCAATAGCAAGAAGTACGGGAATATTAACCCGTTTCCCATCGACTACGCCTTTCGGCCTCGCCTTAGGGGTCGACTCACCCTGCCCCGATTAACGTTGGACAGGAACCCTTGGTCTTCCGGCGAGGAGGTTTTTCACCCCCTTTATCGTTACTCATGTCAGCATTCGCACTTCTGATACCTCCAGCGCCCCTTACAGGACACCTTCAGCGGCTTACAGAACGCTCCCCTACCCAATACGCTAATGCGCATTGCCGCAGCTTCGGTGTATCGCTTAGCCCCGTTAAATCTTCCGCGCAGGCCGACTCGACCAGTGAGCTATTACGCTTTCTTTAAATGATGGCTGCTTCTAAGCCAACATCCTGGCTGTCTGAGCCTTCCCACATCGTTTCCCACTTAGCGATAACTTTGGGACCTTAGCTGGCGGTCTGGGTTGTTTCCCTCTCCACGACGGACGTTAGCACCCGCCGTGTGTCTCCCGGATAGTACTTACTGGTATTCGGAGTTTGCAAAGGGTTGGTAAGTCGGGATGACCCCCTAGCCTTAACAGTGCTCTACCCCCAGTAGTATTCGTCCGAGGCGCTACCTAAATAGCTTTCGGGGAGAACCAGCTATCTCCGAGTTTGATTGGCCTTTCACCCCTAGCCACAAGTCATCCGCTAATTTTTCAACATTAGTCGGTTCGGTCCTCCAGTGCGTGTTACCGCACCTTCAACCTGCCCATGGCTAGATCACTCGGTTTCGGGTCTAATCCCAGCAACTGCACGCCCAGTTAAGACTCGGTTTCCCTACGGCTCCCCTATACGGTTAACCTTGCTACTGAAATTAAGTCGCTGACCCATTATACAAAAGGTACGCAGTCACAGGACAAAGCCTGCTCCTACTGCTTGTACGTACACGGTTTCAGGTTCTATTTCACTCCCCTCACAGGGGTTCTTTTCGCCTTTCCCTCACGGTACTGGTTCACTATCGGTCAGTCAGGAGTATTTAGCCTTGGAGGATGGTCCCCCCATCTTCAGACAAGATAACACGTGTCCCGTCCTACTCGTTTTCACGCCAAATGTGTTGTCGGCTACGGGGCTGTCACCCTGTATCGCTGAGCTTTCCAGCTCATTCGCCTGACACCTAAAGCGCTTAAGGGCTAATCCGGTTTCGCTCGCCGCTACTGCCGGAATCTCGGTTGATTTCTCTTCCTCGGGGTACTTAGATGTTTCAGTTCCCCCGGTTCGCCTCATCAAGCTATGTATTCACTTGATGATAACTGCTTATGCAGCTGGGTTTCCCCATTCGGAAATCGTAGACTCAAGTGGCTCTTACTGCCTCATCTACGCTTATCGCAAGTTAGTACGTCCTTCATCGCCTCTGACTGCCCAGGCATCCACCGTGTACGCTTAGTCACTTAACCATACAACCCCAAGAGGTTTCGTATGTTCAAACAACCAAGGTTTTTCCATCTGAGTTAAGATGGTTAGTTTGTTTTGCCGGACTCTTCTTACACAAGACACTTGAATGTGTATTGCTTGAGAACTCGTTTCTCTTTCGAGAAACAATAATTTCGATTCGTATGAATCGAATTACTAGTCAGCTTTCCAGATTGTTAAAGAGCATTAAAGCAAACAGCTTTAATCAATAGCGAGCGCCATTCATTAAGGCTTTCTGCTGTTGTTTTTAACTTATTAACCAAGCAATCTGTGTGGACACTACGCAAAGCGCAGTCTTTAGGTAAGGAGGTGATCCAGCCCCAGGTTCCCCTAGGGCTACCTTGTTACGACTTCACCCCAGTCATGAACCACACCGTGGTAAACGCCCTCCCGAAGGTTAAGCTATCTACTTCTGGTGCAGCCCACTCCCATGGTGTGACGGGCGGTGTGTACAAGGCCCGGGAACGTATTCACCGTGGCATTCTGATCCACGATTACTAGCGATTCCGACTTCATGGAGTCGAGTTGCAGACTCCAATCCGGACTACGACATACTTTGTGGGATTCGCTCCACCTCGCGGTCTTGCTGCCCTCTGTATATGCCATTGTAGCACGTGTGTAGCCCTACTCGTAAGGGCCATGATGACTTGACGTCGTCCCCACCTTCCTCCGGTTTATCACCGGCAGTCTCCCTGGAGTTCCCACCCGAAGTGCTGGCAAACAAGGATAAGGGTTGCGCTCGTTGCGGGACTTAACCCAACATTTCACAACACGAGCTGACGACAGCCATGCAGCACCTGTCTCAGAGTTCCCGAAGGCACCAAAGCATCTCTGCTAAGTTCTCTGGATGTCAAGAGTAGGTAAGGTTCTTCGCGTTGCATCGAATTAAACCACATGCTCCACCGCTTGTGCGGGCCCCCGTCAATTCATTTGAGTTTTAATCTTGCGACCGTACTCCCCAGGCGGTCTACTTAACGCGTTAGCTCCGAAAGCCAGTGTTCAAGACACCAACCTCCAAGTAGACATCGTTTACGGCGTGGACTACCAGGGTATCTAATCCTGTTTGCTCCCCACGCTTTCGCATCTGAGCGTCAGTCTTTGTCCAGGGGGCCGCCTTCGCCACCGGTATTCCTTCAGATCTCTACGCATTTCACCGCTACACCTGAAATTCTACCCCCCTCTACAAGACTCTAGCCTGCCAGTTCCAAATGCGATTCCGAGGTTGAGCCCCGGGCTTTCACATCTGGCTTAACAAGCCGCCTGCATGCGCTTTACGCCCAGTAATTCCGATTAACGCTCGCACCCTCCGTATTACCGCGGCTGCTGGCACGGAGTTAGCCGGTGCTTCTTCTGCAGCTAACGTCAAACAATACCGCTATTAACGATACCGCCTTCCTCACTGCTGAAAGTGCTTTACAACCCGAAGGCCTTCTTCACACACGCGGCATGGCTGCATCAGGGTTTCCCCCATTGTGCAATATTCCCCACTGCTGCCTCCCGTAGGAGTCTGGACCGTGTCTCAGTTCCAGTGTGGCTGATCATCCTCTCAGACCAGCTAGGGATCGTCGCCTAGGTGAGCCGTTACCCCACCTACTAGCTAATCCCACCTGGGCCAATCTTAGCGCGAGAGGCCCGAAGGTCCCCCTCTTTGCTCCGTAGAGATTATGCGGTATTAGCCATCGTTTCCAATGGTTATCCCCCACACTAAGGCATGTTCCCAGGCATTACTCACCCGTCCGCCGCTCGCCGCCCAACAAATCACCCGAAGGGTCAATGTTGTCGCTGCCGCTCGACTTGCATGTGTTAGGCCTGCCGCCAGCGTTCAATCTGAGCCATGATCAAACTCTTCAATTAAAGTTTTGGCTCGATGAATACTGAATTAAATTGACTGTGCCAAAATAACCGAAGCTATTTTGAATTGGTCACTCAGTTCATCGATAAATCTTTTTGACTATCAGTTCACGAGTGCCCACACAGATTGCATGGTCAAATTGTTAAAGAACTTTTCTTTCACGTCGCTGGCTTATTTCGCCGTAGTCCGTGTCAGTGAGGTCGCATTATAGAGAGTTCGATCACATACGCAAGGGCTAAATTGAAATAATTTTGTCATCTTAACTCAACCGTACAATTATCACCCAAACACGGCATTTATCGATGTTAATTACGTCATCGTAACGCTATTCTGACTGAGTAAACTCTCAATTTCAGGGCTTTCATTCATGCAAAACGCACTTCGTTCCTATAAAGGCATTTATCCCACTCTCACATCATCGACCTATGTTGACGACGCTGCCGTTTTGGTCGGCGATATTCACCTCGCAGCAGATACCAGCATCTGGCCATTGGTCGCAGCCCGTGGCGATGTCAACTGCATTACCATTGGGGCACGTACGAATGTTCAGGACGGGAGTGTTTTGCATGTCACCCGAAAAACCCCGGAGAATCCTGACGGCCATCCCCTAATTATTGGTCAGGATGTGACGATTGGCCATAAAGCCATGCTGCACGGCTGCCAGATTGGCGATCGGGTTTTGGTCGGGATGGGAGCCATCATTCTTGACGGGGCGATTGTTGAAGATGATGTGATTATTGGTGCAGGCAGTCTGGTGCCTCCAAACAAGACGCTAGAAAGCGGTTTTCTCTATATAGGTAGTCCAATCAAGAAAGCCCGCCCTCTGTCGGACAAAGAACGTGCTTTCTTAACGGTATCGGCGGATAACTACGTCAGATTGAAAAACGAGTATCTGGCTGAGCGAGAAAACTCACCTCACAGTTAATCAATGTGGATCTCACCGTCCTGATTGAAGGCTTCCTCTTCAATCAGGTCTTCCGCGATTTCTTCCAGATCGAACCGGTACTGCCCGAATGCAGCCATAATCTCTGCTTCAGTACTCAGCGGTTGCTGACTATGTTGAACAAGCCATTGCAGGCTCACCCAGCAGGCTATCAGTGAACCGCCTTGCTGCGCCGGAAACATCACAGCCTGTTGTTGCTCATCCCACTGTTGTAAGTCTGGAAACAGAATATTTTGGTTCATGTTCTATCTTTTATCTATTAGTAACACATTAAGGTTGCAGGGAACGACGCAACTCACGCTGTACCTGTCTGGCACCCGGACGGATCCCGCGCCACAGCATGAAGCTTTCCGCTGCCTGGCCCACCAACATCCCGAGCCCATCCAGGACTACATTAGCCCCCTGCTGCTGTGCCCACTGATTAAACGCAGTAGGTTCCGCACCGTACACCATGTCGTAGCACACGGTATGCGGCTCAATCAGGCTGGCGGGGATCCCCGGCAACTGGCCACTCAGGCTGGCTGAAGTGGAATTAATGATGATGTCATAGTGGTCACCCTCCAATTCATCCAGTGCCTTCGCGCTCACCGGGCCATGTGTTGCGAAGGCCTCGACCAGTGCATCGGCTTTCGCGACGGTCCGGTTGGTGATAGTGACGGATGACGGCTGCTGAGCCAGTAACGGCAGGACCACGCCACGCGCCGCGCCGCCCGCACCTACCAGCAAAATACGCTTACCCTGGAGCTCAATCTGGTGTTGCAGCAGATCCTGCACTAACCCTTCACCGTCAGTGTTGTCCCCCAGGATTAACCCGTCGTCCAACTTTTTGAGGGTATTGACGGCACCGGCTAGGCGAGCACGCTCTGTCAGCTGATCCGCATAGTCGAACGCCTGCTCTTTAAAAGGCACAGTGACATTACAACCTCGCCCCCCATCAGCAAAGAAAGTCTCCAGCGCCGCCACAAAACCATCCAACGGGGCTAATCGGGCTTCATAGCTCATGTCCTGGGCGGTCTGGCGCGCAAACAGGGTGTGAATAAAAGGCGATTTACTCTGGGCAATCGGGTTGCCAAACACAACGTACTTATCCATTTGCAAGAAATCCATGCTCGGTAAAACGAGAAAAGGGTCAGTGATTCACTGACCCTATCATTGCCGTCGCAGGGGAACAAACCGTTTTTAACGGTTACCAGTCGCGGGGCTGAAGGTAATGTTCATACAACACCGCTTCTGGCGATCCTGGTTCCGGTTCGAAACCGTATTCCCAGCGAGCCAGTGGCGGCATCGACATCAAAATCGACTCCGTGCGACCGCCGCTTTGCAAGCCAAACAAGGTCCCACGGTCATAGACCAGGTTGAATTCCACATAACGGCCACGACGGTACAACTGGAACTGGCGTTCACGCTCACCGTATTCCGTATTCTGGCGCAGCTCAACAATCGGCAGATAAGCATCCAGATAGCCGTTGCCTACAGCCTGGATGTAAGCAAAGCTCTTTTCAAAGCCCCATTGGTTCAGGTCATCAAAAAACAGGCCACCGACCCCCCGGGTTTCATTACGGTGCGGTAAGAAGAAATACCGATCGCACCACGCCTTATGTTCCTCATACACCGTGTCACCAAACGGCTGGCACAGCGTTTTCGCGGCCTGGTGCCAGTGCTGGCAGTCTTCTTCAAAAGGGTAAAACGGCGTCAGGTCAAAGCCACCGCCAAACCACCAAACCGGCGCTTCACCCTCTTTTTCGGCAATAAAAAAGCGGACGTTTGCATGGGAAGTCGGGATATACGGATTGCGAGGATGGATAACCAAGGAGACACCCATCGCTTCGAAGCTGCGGCCAGCCAGTTCCGGACGATGGGCCGTTGCCGATGCTGGCATTTGGGTACCGTAGACGTGCGAGAAATTAACGCCACCCTGTTCGAACACCCGGCCATCGCGCAACACCCGACTCCGGCCGCCGCCACCCAACTCACGCACCCAGGCATCTTCTTCAAAACGGGCTTGACCGTCCTGCTGCTCCAGTGCCTGGCAAATCCGATCCTGAAGATCGAGTAAAAAAGCTTTTACTGCGTCTTTATTGACTTCCTGCATCTTTCTTTATCCCTGTCGGAAAATCTGACCGGTACGGGCATCTCGTATCTCTGACGGATTTTCCCGTCCACCGGTGTCACCTTGTAAAATCGCGGCCAGTCGGTCACCCAGTTGCAGCTCAACCTCCGCGACCGTCCGGCCCGGCTCCTGGCCGGTCAGGTTGGCGCTGGTCGACGTCAGCGGTTTACCGAAAGCCAGACACAATGCCTGCACCAGAGGATGATCAGTCACGCGAACCGCAATGGTGTCAAACTGGCCGGTTAGAAAGCGGGGTACCCCAGGCTTGGTTGGCATTACCCAGGTAACCGGTCCCGGCCAGGAATCAAAAATTCGCTGTTTCTGCTCGTCAGTCAGCTGACTGTCGTCTATGTAAGGCGCCAGTTGCTCATAATTGGCTGCGATCAGAATCAGGCCTTTCTCAACCGGTCGTTGCTTCAGCGCCAGTAGTTTCATGACGGCCTGCTCACTATCAGGGTCACAACCTACGCCAAAAACCGCTTCAGTCGGATAGGCGATCACTTCCTCCTGCCGCAGGGCAGCCACCACATGGTTCAGGTTTTCCACACGTTCCTCGATGCTTATCAGGTCATTGCCTGTCTTGAGTGTTCTGTGCTGCTATCTTACCGACTCCTGAACCACAACTCCACGCTCGTTAACGATTGTTGCAATTTCACCGACGCAAACGTTTTCCTTCACAAAAAATCTTCGTATAATGCAGCCCACACGCACTGAACCCAATAGTTTTGCTACCCCAAAGGAGATCGGGATGAAAGTTGGAATCATCATGGGATCAAAGTCTGACTGGCCAACCATGCAGCACGCAGCGGAAATGCTAGATCGCTTCAATATCGCTTATGAAACCAAGGTGGTCTCGGCTCACCGAACTCCGCACCTGCTGGCGGAATATGCGGAGAGTGCACAGACCCGTGGCATTAAGGTGATTATTGCCGGTGCCGGGGGGGCTGCGCACCTGCCGGGCATGACGGCGGCCTTTACCAGCCTGCCGGTGTTAGGGGTACCGGTCCAATCCCGCGCTCTGAAAGGCATGGATTCACTGCTTTCGATTGTACAGATGCCAAAAGGCGTGGCCGTGGGCACGCTGGCCATCGGTGAGGCCGGTGCTGCGAATGCTGGCCTGCTGGCAGCGCAAATCATCGGTACTCAGGACAGCGATGTCATGGCAGCCATTGATGCCTTCCGTAAAGAGCAGACTGACGCAGTACTGAGCAATCCAAACCCGGCTGAGGATTCACAATGAAAGTGCTAGTGCTGGGTTCCGGCCAGCTGGCCCGGATGATGTCCCTGGCGGGGGCACCGCTGAACATTGAAGTGTTTGCCTATGATGTGGCGACCGGTAAAGTCGTGCATCCGCTGACCCAGCAGGTCATGCTGAAAGGGTTGGATACCGCGCTCACCTACACCGATGTGATCACCGCAGAATTTGAGCATATTCCTCATGAAATTCTCGATATTTGCGAGCGTAGCGGCAAATTCCAGCCCACCACCACCGCCATAAAAGCCGGTGGCGATCGCCGTCTGGAAAAAAACCTGCTGGACAATGCTGGGGTGGCCAATGCGCCATACCATATCGTCACCAGCCGGGCAGAGTTGGACGCGGCCATCGCCAAAATTGGCCTGCCCATGGTGCTGAAGAGTGCACTGGGTGGCTATGACGGCAAAGGGCAGTGGCGTCTGAAAGAAGCGGGTCAGGTTGAAGCCGTCTGGCAAGACATGGCTGACTTCATGGCGCAGACTGAAAACCAGGCTATTGTAGCGGAAGCCTTCATCCCGTTTGATCGCGAGGTCTCCCTGATCGGAGCTCGCGGTCGTGACGGACAAATTGCGGTGTATCCACTGACCGAGAATACGCATACCAATGGGGTACTGAGCTTGTCCGTCGCCCAGGAAGGCGATCACGCGCTGCAGGCTCAGGCTGAAAAGATGTTTACTGCGCTGGCCAACTCACTCAACTACGTGGGTGTCCTGGCGATTGAATTCTTTGATGTAAACGGCCAGTTGCTGGTCAATGAAATTGCGCCCCGGGTACACAACTCCGGCCACTGGACCCAACAAGGGGCCGAAACCTGCCAGTTTGAAAACCATTTGCGTGCGGTCACCGGACTTCCATTAGGCAGCACGGCCTTAATCCGTCCGACAGCAATGGTGAACATCTTAGGAGAAGATCGCCTGCCAACCGCCATTCTGGCTGAACCAACCTGCCATATCCACTGGTACGGCAAAGAGAAGCGAGCCGGGCGAAAAATGGGGCACATTAACCTGTGCGCAGACACCCCGGCGGCCTTGCAAGAGGCGCTGAAACAATTAGCCAGCCATCTGGATCCGGACGCGTTTCCCGCCTTACATGGTTAACGCCGCGATACGGCCAGACTAGAAAACACAAAAGCCGGCTTACTGCCGGCTTTATTTTGTCACATGGCCCATTGTTGCTTCACCTGCCACCGCGAGCGTGTAAACACTGGCGTGGTGCTTGTTACCCGATATCCGGTTCGCCAGTTTCACCATGTTCCGGCGCCTGCGAAACGGCATCCTGATACGCATGGCAGCGTCGGTCTGCGCACTGCAAACGCACGCCACTGGCTAGCTTCTTCTCAACCAAAAGCGGATAAGCACATTGCTGACACACCCCGGCCACAGGTTTGAGGTTGACCGCAAAGCGGCAGGACGGGTACTGGTCACAAGCGTAAAACACCTTGCCGTAACGCGATTTGCGTTCGACCAGATGCCCTTTGCCACAATCCGGACAACCCAGCTGGGTAGCCTGCGCTTTTCTTTCCGGTGACTCAATATGCTGGCAGACCGGATACGCGCTGCAACCAATAAACATGCCATAACGCCCCTGACGCAACACCAGTTCCTCACCACAGTCAGGGCAGGGGGTTGCCAGGTGTTTCACGATATGGCCGTCGTTATGGTGGAGTGGCTTGATATAATCACAGGCGGGATAAGACGCACAGCCCAAAAACGGGCCGCGCTTACCGTGTTTCATCACCAGCGCGGCACCACATTGAGGACACAGATTTTCCCGCTCTAATGCGTGCTCGTGAGCGGTAAATAACGGCTCATTCGTTCGATCAGACATCTTACTCTCTACCACTTAGTAAACCTGACCGGCTTTAGTGAATATAGCCATCTTCCATGCCATACAGCAGTTCTTCCATCTGGCTGTAGGCGCTTTCATTACCCGGTGCATTAAACAGCACCATCAGAATGATCCATTTCAAATCATCCAGGGTAAAGTCAGCCGTATCCAGCTCCATGACCCGATCAATCACCATTTCACGGGTGTCTGCGCCCAGAACATGAATCTGCTCCAGGTAAGTCAGAAAGCCACGGCAGTTGGTATCCAGGCGAGTCATCTCTTGCGCCGTGTAAATGCGCATTGATGTCACCGCACTGGTGTTCATGTATGGGGTATTTTCGGTTTCTTGCAATGCGGCCAGTTTCTCAAGCCATTCCAGGGCCTTGTAAATATCTTCCTGATGGAACCCAGCTCGCAGCAATTCTTCGGATAATTCATCCTGATCGACCATCAATTCCACATCGCTGTGGATATAGGTCTCAAACAGGTACATAAGGATATCCATCATAACTAGCCCCTCCTCGCTCTGATATAGCCACCTGGTACAGCAGTGACCATCCCGAGCAGTTCCAGTTCAAGTAACTGCATCATGACTTCCTGAACAGGTTGCCCACTGCGCTCAGCAACTACATCTACGGGTGTTGCCTCACTGCCTACGTTAGCCAACAGCGCTGGAAATGGCAATTTTTCATTTTCAGGTTGTGCGAGCGATTCATCCGAATGGCTATTTTTTACGCAGCTTGTCAGCGCCCCGACTTCTTCAAAGATATCGACCGGTGTTTCGACCAGTTTGGCACCATTTTTTATCAGGGCATGGCAGCCTCGGCTCCCGGGATAATGAATCGGGCCGGGCAGGGCAAAGACTTCCCGCCCTTGCTCTAAGGCATACCGCGCCGTAATCAGCGAGCCACTTTTCTGCGCCGCCTCTATCACCAGTACGCCGACCGAGAGTCCGCTGATCACTCGGTTGCGACGCGGAAAGTTCTGCGGCCGAGGCGATTCATCCGGCCAGAACTCAGAGACCAGCGCCCCTTGCTGCGTAATCAGGCTCGCCAGCTCACGGTGTTTGGCCGGGTAGATCCGATCAAGGCCCGAGCCCAGTACCGCTACTGTGGCCCCGCCATTTTTCAGCGCTCCGTAATGCGCCTGACCATCCACCCCTAACGCCAATCCGCTGGTCACCACATACTCGGCCGCTACCAGTGCAGCCGCAAATTCATAAGCCGCTTCCCGACCGTCGATACTGGCTGAGCGGCTGCCGACAATAGCCAGCTGTGGCTGCAGCAACCAGTGCGGCTCTCCCCGGACAAACAATAAAGGAGGAGGTGAAGCGATTTCTTTAAGTAAAGCAGGGTAATGAGAAGAATCTAAGGTGAGTATAGTCTGGCCCGGCTGGCTGGCCCAACGCAGACAACGATCAATTTTTGCCATCGGAGGCTGGCGAAAGTGACTCACTTGGCGGGGAGTCATACCGATGCCCGTCAACTCTTCGGCCGACATCGCACGCAGGGATGACGGAGTCACATGTTCCAAGATACGGCTGATCCTGACGCCGCCCAGACCCGGTGCAGACGCCAGAACCAACCAATCAACTAATGCCGTCATGTTACGTACTGCCGTGGTTCAGCCGTGATGTGGAGGCAAGGCGAGGGTACCCGGCACAAAAGGCTGGGTCGCCCGGGTTACCACTCCCAGGGCAAAATGCTCATATGCCCGAATCACGACCATTTCACCAACCGGCACCTGGCTCAGGACAAACTTCTGCTGCTGGAAACTCACTCCCTGATAATCATAACTACCTTTCTCACCCACCACGCCGGCACCAGCCCGGTACAGGTTAAACACATGGCCAGCCTGCACGCCGTCAAGGTGCCCAAGGTCAATCACAACCGGATCGTGGGTCGCGATATAACGCATGCCCCCTAAATGACCGACAACGCTGCCGGACACATCGGCGGGCGGCGCAGAAGGCGCAAAGCTGAGGTTGAGATCCTCCCGGCCAAGCGGCGCAGGCAGCAGAATGTCATTTTGTCTGACTTCGCCAAGGAAAGTGGTCAGAGTCAGCGCACTTTTCTCACTGTCGGCCTGCGTCACTTTGGCTCGGGCAATTTCCTTCAACCCCATCACTTCCCGAGTGTCGCCGTTTGCCAATTCACGTTCAAAGCGCTTGTCCGGACGGTAGACCCACCACACATCCCCGGTTTCCAGCGGCGTGTCAGCCCAAATTAAATCTTCTTCCGCCATATAATCTCTGGCCCGGCTGCTGCCGACCACCCGTGGCAGACGATCCAGATGGGCTGGTGTCATCAACTTATCTTGCGCCAGAAATGGCAGCATCAGGGAAGACTGCAGGGTGGTGATCGGGGTGCGTACAATCCGAACCTGCGGTGACAGTTTCAAATGACGCTTCAGTTGCAGGCGCGGCTGGCCATTCACCCACACCAGGTGGATTTGATCGCCCGGATAAATCAGGTGCGGATTTTTGATGTAATCATTCGCCTGCCAAAGGGTCGGCCACAGCCAGGGGCTGGACAGGAAATGGGCGGAAATATCCCACAAAGTATCGCCTTTTTTGACGGTATACACCTCAGGGGCACCGTCAATGACCTTCGGCTGCGGCGGCTTAGCCCACCCCGTTCCGTGAAATCCGGCCAATACCAAGACAATGACACGCAGCCACATACATCCCTTCCTGTTCTACTTCGCCGTGCCGCTCCCCATGGCAAGCACCTGACTGGGTCATCAGGCTGGCATTGCGGGGAAAAGGTGTCTAGCGCTTCCCCACGCCGTGCCGCGACTTTTCGGCACGCTTCACCTTTCCTTTTTCTCTGTTACACAAAAAGGCACGTTATCCTCGGCGAACAGGGCACCCCGCGACCGTCAGGGACTGTTATTTGGCGCTTAAAATGACTAGAATTAGAGCAACTACGAATCTTGAGTAATCCGTACTGTCTTTTTAACGAGTATCTATGTCTGTATTGCAAGTATTAACATTCCCTGATGAGCGCCTGCGCACCGTAGCAAAACCGGTTGAAGCAGTGACACCTGAGATCCAGAAAATTGTCGATGACATGCTGGAAACCATGTATGACGAGGAAGGCATCGGCCTTGCCGCCACTCAGGTGGATATCCATCAGCGCATCGTGGTGATCGATATTTCTGAAGAGCGCAATCAGCCAATGGTACTGATCAATCCGGAAATCATCGAAAAACGCGGTGAAGACGGAATTGAAGAAGGCTGTCTGTCTGTACCGGGCGCCCGAGCCCTGGTTCCACGTGCGGCCGAAGTGACCGTTAAGGCACTGGATCGTGACGGTAAGGAATACCAATTTGATGCCGACGACCTACTGGCTATCTGCGTACAGCATGAGCTTGATCACCTGAAAGGTAAGCTGTTTGTCGATTACCTGTCGCCGCTGAAGCGTAAACGTATTCAGGACAAACTGGCCAAAATCAAACGCTTCAACGACAAGCACGCGAACAACTAAGCCTAACCCCGATTTAAGGACGTTTACCTTGAGCAAGCCTTTACGAATTGTCTTCGCAGGTACTCCGGATTTCGCCGCCCTTCACCTGGCGGCGTTGTTGTCTTCAGAGCACGACGTGATTGCCGTCTATACCCAACCCGATCGCCCAGCCGGTCGTGGGAAAAAACTGACGGCCAGCCCAGTGAAAAACATTGCACTGGCGCACAATATTCCGGTTTATCAGCCTGAGAACTTCAAGTCTGAAGAAGCCAAGCAGGAGCTGGCTGCGCTGAACGCCGACATCATGGTCGTGGTGGCCTATGGCCTGCTGCTGCCGCAAGTGGTCCTGGATACCCCGCGTCTGGGCTGTATCAATGTCCACGGTTCTATTCTGCCGCGCTGGCGTGGCGCCGCACCGATCCAGCGCTCCATCTGGGCCGGTGACGCCGAAACCGGCGTGACTATCATGCAGATGGACATCGGTCTGGATACCGGCGACATGCTGAAAATCGCCACCACGCCGATTGAAGCGACCGATACCAGCGCCACCATGTATGACAAGCTGGCAGAACTGGGGCCGGTCGCCCTGATTGAATGTCTGAACGACATTGCCGCCGGTACGGCGGTGCCGGTGAAACAAAATGATGCACTGGCTAACTACGCGAAAAAACTCAGCAAAGAAGAAGCCCAGATCGACTGGTCTATGGATGCCGCGGCGATCGAACGCTGTGTTCGTGCGTTCAATCCCTGGCCGATGAGCTACTTCACCGTGGCCGAGCAGAATATCAAAGTCTGGCAGACCGCCGTGGAAGCAGACAACCAGGGCAAAGCCCCGGGCACCATTCTGGCTGCCGATAAAAACGGTATTCTGGTCGCGACCGGGCAAGGCGCGCTGCGTCTGATTGAGCTGCAACCTCCGGGTAAGAAAGCCATGAAGGCACAGGATCTGCTGAACTCGCGCCGAGAGTGGTTCACCCCGGGTAACGTACTCTCATCATAAGCTGACTCAGCGGCCTGACGCGTTATTCGTCATGGCGCGCGGATCCCCAGGCCAGTGCTTGCACTGGCCTTCGTTTTTTCTTCCCCGGCTCGCTGTCCCGGCGAGGGTGGGGCGATAACATCAGGAAAACTGCATGAATGTAAGAGCCGCTGCGGCAAAAGTGGTGTATCAGGTTGTCGATCAGGGCCAGTCCCTGTCAACAGCACTGCCAGCCGCCCAACAAGACATCAAAGAACGCGATCACGCGCTGCTGCAGGAAATGTGCTACGGCGTATTGCGCTGGCTGCCCCGCCTGGAAGCCATTACCCAGGAACTGATGGACAAGCCACTGAAAGGCAAGCAACGGGTTTTCCACCATCTGATCCTGGTCGGCCTGTACCAGCTCGGTTACATGCGGATCCCGGCGCACGCAGCAGTGGCTGAAACCGTGAATGCCACCAAGCCCCTGAAAAAGCCACAGCTGCGGGGCCTGATCAATGCCATTCTGCGTAACTACCAACGCCAGCAAGAGGCTCTGGATACCCAGGCGACCAGCCACGATGCCGGCCGTTACGGCCATCCGGGCTGGCTGTTGAAACTGCTGCAAACCAGTTACCCGGATCAGCTGGAAGCCATTGTCACGGCTAATAACACCAAAGCACCGATGTGGTTGCGGGTTAACCGCCGTCATCATGATCGGGATAGCTACCGCGCCCTGCTGGATGAAGCTGGCATTGCGACCGACATTCACCCACAGGCGCCGGATGCCCTGAAACTGCACAGCCCGTGTGAGGTCAGCCGACTGCCGGGCTTTGCTGATGGTTGGGTTTCGGTACAGGATGCCGCCGCGCAACTGTCCGTCGAATACCTGCAGCCGCAGGCCGGTGAACTGATTCTGGACTGTTGTGCTGCTCCGGGCGGAAAAACCGCGCACATTCTGGAACGTCAGCCGCAAGCCAAAGTGGTGGCAATTGACTGCGATGAACAGCGCCTCAAACGGGTTTACGACAACCTGCAGCGCTTGCAGCTCGACGCCGAAGTACTGTGTGCCGATGCCCGTCATCCTGAACAGTGGTGGCATGGCGAGCAGTTTGATCGGATTCTGCTGGATGCCCCATGTTCGGCAACCGGCGTGATCCGCCGCCATCCGGACATCAAGTGGCTGCGCCGCGCAGACGACATTGAAGCACTGGCGCAGTTACAGGCAGAGATCGTGGATGCGATGTGGCAACAGCTCAAGCCAGGCGGCACCCTGGTGTACGCAACCTGCTCCATTACGCCGCAGGAAAACAGTGAACAGGTCAAAGCGTTCCTGTCCCGTACCCCGGAAGCGACCCTGATGGACAGCGACCCGGCACAACCGGGCCGTCAGATCCTGCCGGGTGAACACGACATGGACGGCTTCTACTATGCGGTGATCCGCAAAACGAACGCATAATCAGAAAGCGGAACTTGGTTAACAAGTTCCGCTTTTTCTTTGCAGCTTTCCTCCTGTTTGAGGCAGTTCGCCACAGGGGTGAAAACTAAGTTATTCTAAATGGATAGAGATCAGCATGACCCTCATCCTGAAGCGTAGTAACCTACAACGATTCCAATAATCAGGCACATGCTATGAAAATTATCATTCTCGGTGCCGGTCAGGTCGGCGGTACGTTGGCTGAAAACCTGGTTGGCGAGAACAACGATATCACCATCGTCGATAAGGATCCGGAGCGTCTGCGAGAGCTGCAGGACAAATATGACCTGCGTGTAGTACAGGGCTTTGCCAGCCACCCACGTACCCTGCGGGAAGCCGGTGCACAGGACGCCGATATGCTGGTGGCCGTCACGAACTCTGACGAGACCAATATGGTCGCCTGCCAGATCGCCTTCACCTTGTTCAATACCCCGAACCGGGTCGCCCGTATCCGTTCGCCGGAATACCTGAAAGAAAAAGATCCGCTGTTCCAGTCAGATGCTGTGCCGGTTGACCATTTAATCGCACCGGAAGAGCTGGTGACCGGCTATATCGAACGCCTGGTCGAATACCCTGGCGCCCTGCAGGTTGTCGGGTTTGCCGAAGACAAGGTGGGCCTGGTGGCGGTTAAAGCCTATTACGGCGGCCCGCTGGTAGGGAATGCCCTGTCGGCACTGCGTGAGCACATGCCGCACATCGACACCCGGGTCGCGGCCATTTTCCGTCAGGGACGGCCAATCCGCCCGCAGGGCACCACGATTATCGAGGCGGATGACGAAGTGTTCTTCGTGGCGGCCAGCAACCATATCCGCTCGGTCATGAGTGAACTGCAGCGCCTGGAGAAGCCGTACAAACGCCTGATGATTGTCGGCGGCGGTAACATCGGCGCCGGTCTGGCGCGCCGCCTGGAGCAGAGCTACAGCGTCAAGCTCATCGAGCGCAATCCGGAGCGGGCGGAAAACCTGTCGGAAATGCTGGAAAATACCATCGTGTTCTGTGGCGATGCGTCGGATCAGGAACTGCTGAGCGAAGAGCACATTGAGCAGATTGACGTGTTTATTGCGGTAACCAATGACGATGAGGCCAACATCATGTCAGCCATGCTGGCCAAACGGATGGGGGCCAAGAAAGTCATGGTGCTGATTCAGCGCGGCGCTTACGTGGACCTGGTCCAGGGCGGCACTATCGATATTGCGATCTCGCCGCAGCAGGCAACCATTTCGGCCCTGCTGACCCACGTGCGCAAGGCCGATATCGTCAACGTCTCGTCACTGCGACGCGGCGCGGCTGAAGCCATTGAGGCAATCGCCCACGGTGATGCCAGCACGTCGAAAGTCGTGGGCCGGGCCGTCGGTGATATCAAGCTGCCGCCGGGGACCACCATTGGTGCCGTCGTCCGTGGTGACGAAGTGCTGATCGCCCATGACCGAACCGTGATTGAGCAGAACGACCACGTGGTGATGTTCCTGGTGGATAAAAAATACATCCCGGACGTCGAACGCCTGTTCCAGCCTAGCCCGTTCTTCTTGTAATACTATGGTCAATTATCGTCCCATCCTCTTCGTGATCGGGCTGGTGCTGTCAAAGATCGCCCTGTTCATGTATGTCCCGACCCTGGTGGCGTTTGTCACCGGGACGGCGGGCTTTATCGACTTCGCGACGGCGGTGCTGATCACCCACGTGGTCGCTTTTCTGTGCCTGACATTTGGCCGGACCGACGAGTTCAAGCTCGGGGTACGCGATATGTTCATGATCACCACCTTGGTCTGGACTATCGCCAGCGCCTTCGCCGCACTGCCGTTCGTGTTCATCAACCATATCAGTTTTACCGATGCCTATTTCGAGACCATGTCAGGGATCACCACGACCGGTTCGACGGTGCTGAGCGGATTGGATGACATGGCACCGAGTATCCTGCTGTGGCGTTCGACATTGCAGTGGCTCGGCGGGGTCGGATTCATCGTAATGGGGGTGGCCATCCTGCCGATGCTGAACGTGGGCGGGATGCGGCTGTTCCAAACCGAATCGTCCGACTGGTCGGAAAAAAGTTCACCGCGAACTAAAAGCGTGGCCAAAAATATCGTCAACGTGTATCTGTGCCTGACCGGGTTGTGCTTTGTCGGTTACCTGATGGCCGGAATGAACACCTTTGATGCCATTAACCACGCCTTCACCACCTTGTCGACCGGCGGTTACTCCACTTCCGATGGCTCCATGAACCACTTCTCCAATGCCGCCCACTGGGTGGCCATCGTGTTCATGTTTGCCGGAGGCCTGCCGTTCCTGCTGTTTGTCCAGGTGCTGCGGAAAAAACACCCGCGAACCCTGCTCAAAGATGCCCAGGTACAAGGCTTTACCCTGCTGGTGCTGTGTGCTGGTCTGGCGGTCGCCCTGTGGCTGACGTGGCAGCGCGACTACCCGTTTGCCGATGCTTTCCGGGTCTCGCTGTTCAACATTATCTCGGTTGTCACCACCACCGGCTTCGGTCTGGACGATTTCAGCTCCTGGGGGCCATTCCCGACCATCGTGTTTGCGTTCATGATGCTGGTCGGCGGCTGCTCCGGCTCCACTGCCGGCGGGGTCAAAATCTTCCGTTTCCAGGTCGCGTTTGCGCTGCTGCGCAAGCAGATGATGCAGCTGATTCATCCTTCCGGGGTGTTCATCCAGCGCTATAACGGGCGTCCGGTTACCGACGGTATCGTACGCTCTGTCGTGGCCTTTGCCCTGACCTTCATTCTGACCATCGTGATTGTGGCGGCTGTGCTGGGCATGCAAGGGCTGGATGCCATCACCAGTATCACCGGGGCGATGACCGCGGTGGCCAACGTTGGTCCCGGCATGGGAGAGGTAATCGGCCCGACCGGTAACTTCGCGACCTTACCGGATATGGCGAAATGGACCCTGAGCCTAGGCATGCTGATGGGGCGTCTGGAAATTCTGACCGTGCTGGTGCTGTTCTTCCCGGCCTTCTGGCGTAACTGAGCCTCAGAATAAAAAAGCCCCAAACGAAAAAGAGAGCCGCATGGCTCTCTTTTCAATTTCCCGTCTCGATGGTCATCCCCTCAGACCGGGTCAACATAGAAGTAAATCGCCAGAAAATGGCAGACCGTGCCGCCCAGCACAAACACATGCCAAATCGCATGGTTAAACGGAATGCGCTGATTGACATAAAACAGTACCCCGAGCGAGTAAATCACCCCGCCGGCCGCCAGGAGCACCAGCCCGCCGGTCTCCAGCGACATTGCCAGTGGATACACGGCAATCAGTGACAGCCAGCCCATCGCCAGGTACGTGGCCAATGACAGCCGCTTAAAGCGGTACACAAAAACAATTTTGACCAACATCCCGAGCAGGGCAATCAGCCAAATCACCGCCATCAGGGTAATGGCCAGCGGGGTCCGCAGGGTGATCAGCAGGAAAGGGGTATATGTGCCGGCAATCAGCAGGTAAATGGCACAGTGGTCGAAAGTTTTCAGGGCCCGCTTAGCACGGGCAAACGGAATGGCATGATAGAGGGTCGAAGCCAGGTACAGCACGATCATGCTGCCGCCATAAATACTCAGACTGGTAATACTCAGTGCATCAGCATCGGCCTGCACCGCCTGCATCAGCAACAGCACCAGCCCGACGATGCCAAAA
This sequence comes from Photobacterium sp. GSS17, assembly GCF_028621875.1. Lineage (NCBI taxonomy): Bacteria > Pseudomonadati > Pseudomonadota > Gammaproteobacteria > Vibrionales > Vibrionaceae > Photobacterium > Photobacterium sp. GSS17. Next base: position 3,541,066 of record NZ_CP117517.1, read on the forward strand.
ATCATCCCCAGGCCGTGACTGATACTGTTTGCCACTTCCTCTGCGACCGAATAGCCGGATCGCAAAGTCAATGATTTCGCCATGTTCGCGCTCCCTTTCACTGTCCCGAAAATCCCCGCCGCACGCTTGCGGCAAGGCCATATTGCATATTGTTTTCGGCAGTATGGCACACTTTAGCTTACACGTGTAAGCTAAATTTTCAGGGGCAGGAACCGACGCTAAGGGAGTGAAGTTCAGGTGTGCTGATCAAGGAATTCCAGCACCATCTCACCAGCCTGCTGTGGGTGCATACCCGTCGGTAATTCCAGGTAACGCTTCAGTTCGCCGCGCCCCAGCAAGCTCGACAGCATGCCGCTAAACCCGTTCTGGCGACGATCGACCTCAAACCACAATTGCAATGCCTGCTCATCGCGGTAGGCTACAATCTCCAGCTCGCGCCAGCGCCCGTGGTACGGACCGGAGACCGGCACAAACTCAAACTCCTGTACAAACGGCAGGGCAAAGTTTTTCGCCGCCTCGCACTCGACCTGGCGAATGCGCAGCCCGGCCAGCTCCAGCGCAGTAAACACTCCATCCATCAACGGATCCGGACGGACAGTCAGGCGATCCTTGTCTTTCGGGTCAACGGCCATCGGAATATCCAGATGGGTTTCCAGCCACACCTTAGCATCCCCGATGGTAATCGGCGTATTGAACGGCAGCTCCAGCGTGGCCGAAAACTGGCGCTCTTCGTTGGCCTGAATTTCAAAAGCGTAGGGCAGGGACCATTCCGCCAATTTACACACCTGGGTGATGGTTTCTTTACGGTGCTGGTTGTCACCGCGGCTGCTTTCCACTTCTTCGCGGTAGTGGCAGCAGAGGTAGAGATCAATATTGTCGATCTGCTGACTGACCTTCCCGCCGTGTATCTGGATCTCCACCTGCAGGTTACCGCCGGGGATCAGTACGTCCTGGTGAACCAACGTATCAACCCGGGCCGAGCCTATTCCCAGGCTAGCCAGGCTTTTTCGGAACAATGACATCAGGCATCTCCTTTGCGCCGGCAACGCCGTGCTGGGCCCTGCCGAAACGATATGAATTCCTATTAATATTGCAGCGAACCGGCGCCGCCTGCAAGCACCGTGATGGAAGCGACGTCACGCCCATAAAAAAACGAAGCCGTGGCTTCGTTTTTTTGTTTCACTTTAGCAACTCAATGGTCGCCTGGCGGGCCGCATCCGGATCCCGCGCCATGATGCCATCAACCACTTGCTGGTGCAGCTCCAGCTTGAGCAACCGGTCGCGGATAATCACCCGGAAATAATTTTCAAACACCGCCTTGAACAGGTTGCCAAACGGGCTGATAAAGTGATTGCCGGAAGCAAAATAAATCAGCTGATGGAACCGGGTATCCACATCGACCCAACGCTCCTGATCGAAGTGCTCACCCAGCTCATGCATTTCCACCATCAGGGCACACAGCTGCGCACGATCAGCCTCACTGGCATTCAGGGCAGTTAACGCCGCGGCTTCCGGTTCCAGTGTGATACGGACGCGCTGAAACTCTGAGACCAGTTCTTCGTGCTGATCGAAATTGAGCCAGGCCAGTAAATCCTGATCCAGATAATTCCAGTTGCGCTTTGGCAGTACCCGGGTACCGATACGCGGGCGGGGCAGAACCATCCCTTTGGCCGCCAGCATTTTGATCGCTTCGCGAATGGCAGTCCGGCTGACACCATACATTTCTCCCAGCTCAACTTCGCCGGGCAAGATCTCACCAGGAGCCGGTTCGCCGCGCAGAATCTTCTGTCCGATCGCTTCAGCCAGTTTATATGACAGGTTACGGCTGGTGACCTGACGTTGCAGATCGTGATCCATTTACTTCCTCCAGAGGCTCTTGTTATTGACCTGCCTGTCAATCTTTAGCAGGCGTTTATTGCCAGTCAGCCGCATTAGACCACAAAGCCGCGCCGGTGCAACGGCTTATCTTCTCAGATGGCGAGCTTGCTAACAGTTCGGGTGCAAAATCCCGGCCGGACAAAACGGAAAAACCTTAATCAATATGCCGGATTAATACTCGACTTGCGCATAGGTAACTGCTATTCTCGCGGCGAAAAAAACAATGTCTTATTTATTTCCGCTGAGGAACGGCCCAGCCAGCATGAGCAAGCGGAAATACACCATAAACCCTGGCCACGGATGAGCCTGACTTGTAGGTAAACCATGCGCCCAACCTCCTTTGTCAGGTACAGCACTCCACGCAGTCCTTCCCGTCTGCGCAGTACCTTTCACGCTCCAACGGTAAAACCAAAACAACCGCAGACAACGCTGACTGCCGTACCGACCGCTTCCCCGGTCGTCAACCCGATGCCAGCCAGCACTGAGCAAGCGGCATAACCGGTCCGACAGGCAGCCTAGGCTGCCTGTGCTTTTTTCTGTCCCACCGGTTGGTATCACGCCGGAGAATGGTATACTTTTTACCCTTATAAAAAGTACGACATTACCCCAGCCTTTATTTGCGGAGCCTGTTATGAAAACCCATCGCGTCAACGAGCTGATCGAGCTGCTTCATCCGGAATGGCAGAAAGACCCGGACCTTAACCTGGTTGAGTTTCTGCTTAAGCTGGCGGAAGAAGCCAAGTACCAGGGCAAGCTGGAAGACCTGACCGACGATGTGCTGATTTACCACCTGAAAATGCGCAATGCGGACAAGCAGGCGATGATCCCGGGCATCGCTAAAGACTGCGAGGAAGATTTTAAAACCGCCATTCTTCGCGCCCGTGGCATCATTAAGTAATCACACAATCTTATCCCCCAGTGCCCACTCACCGCCGGCACTGGGCGGTGCCTTTTGTCCTTTCCCTTTTATTAATTTTCCTTCTGTTATAGTCCTTTAGCACCCATTCTGTATCTGTTGCTCAAACTATGACCTTGCTAGAGTTATCGCTCCAGCGGCTGAGATATAATCGCTCGATAACATTCTGTTACGAATGACACAATCGGCTCGGCAATGTACCGGCCGTCAACCCCTGACTATAGTTACCCATAGGGGGCTACCCAAGGAAAGTAATGTCATGAGCCAAGAGAAAATCAAGATCAAGGATATCACCCCGCCCACGTTCAACCCCAAAACGCATAAAGGGGAGGCGGATCGCTTCAATCCGAACAACCGGATTTACGTCCGGGCCGTAAAAGGGATTTACCAGCAACTGCGCCAACGTATGGGCTGGCTGCTGATGCTGCTGTTTTTGGGCCTGCCGTGGATCCCGTACGGTGATCGCCAGGCCATCCTGCTCGATATCGGGCAACAGCAGTTTAATTTCTTCGGCACCACCCTGTGGCCGCAGGATCTGACCCTGCTGGCGACCCTGTTTATGATCGCGGCCTTTGCCCTGTTTTTTGTCACCACCTTCCTCGGCCGGGTCTGGTGCGGTTATTTCTGCCCGCAAACCGTATGGACCTTCATCTATATCTGGTTTGAGGAAAAGCTGGAAGGGCCGGCCAACAAACGACGCAAGCAAGACAGCATCGCGCCCACTGCCAAACTGATGGGACGCAAGGTACTCAAGCATATCGCCTGGCTGGCGGTTGCGCTGGTCACCGGGCTGACCTTTGTCGGTTACTTCCTGCCGGTCAAAGCGTTGTTTATCGACTTTTTCACGTTCAACACCAGCTTCTGGGCTGGCTTTTGGGTGCTGTTTTTTGCTGGCTGTACCTATGCCAATGCCGGTTGGATGCGCTCCATCGTCTGCATCCATATGTGCCCCTACGCCCGCTTCCAGTCAGCGATGTTCGATAAAGACACCTACATTGTCGGCTACGATGTGGCACGCGGTGAAACCCGCGGCCCGCGCTCACGCAAGAAAGATCCAAAAGAGCTCGGACTGGGAGACTGTATCGACTGTAACCTGTGTGTTCAGGTCTGCCCGACCGGGATCGACATCCGGGACGGCCTGCAGTACGAATGCATCAACTGCGGTGCATGTATCGATGCCTGTGACGAAACCATGGAGCGGATGGGATACGAAAAACGTCTGATCAGCTACACCACCGAGCACAAGCTGGAAGGCAAGAAGACCCATGTGATGCGGCCGAAACTGCTCGGCTACGGGGTCGTGATGGTTGCCATGGTGGGCCTGTTCTTCTACTTACTGGCGTCGATTCAGCCTATGGGACTGGATGTACTGCGTGACCGCAACCAGTTGTTCCGGGAAAACTCGGAAGGGTTGGTCGAGAACACCTACACCCTGAAAATTCTGAACAAGACGCAACAGCCGGCCGTTTTCACCCTGACCGCCAGCGGCCTGGAAGATATCAAATGGTATGGCCCGAGCAAGGTCACCGTGTCGGCTGGTGAGGTTTACTCTCTACCGATCAGCCTGGGGGTTGACCCGTATGTGATGGAGAGCAGCATTGCCGATATTACATTCACGCTGACTCGTGAAGACGGCACCAGCATCAGCACAGAAAGCCGCTTTATCGGCGATCTTCGCTAACCCCCACGCCTGGATTCGTCCGCGCCACAGCAACACAGACAGGGCCTTTTCCGGCCCTGTCTTATTATGGTGGTATACTTGTGCCATCTGTAGCTTGCGGAAATTATCCATGACCACCCCACAAGGTTTTAGTTTTGCCGATCTCAGCCCGGACCTGCTGCTCGATGCCCTCGACAGCACCGGGATTCGGGCCGAATCCGGCCTGCTTGCCCTTAACAGCTATGAAAACCGGGTCTACCAGTTTATGGCTGAAGATGGCGCGCGTTACGTCACCAAGTTTTACCGTCCCCAGCGCTGGAGCGATGCCCAGATTCTGGAAGAGCATCAGTTCACCCTCGAACTGGCCGAGCAGGATATTCCGGTCGCCGCGCCTCTGGTCCATAACGGCAGCACCCTGCATCATTACCAGGGACACCGTTTCGCGCTGTTTCCCAGCCTGGGCGGGCGCCAGTTTGAAGTGGATAATCTCGATCAGCTGGAGTGGGTCGGCCGCTTTATGGGCCGGGTGCACAGCGTCGGCCAGAAACAGGCCTTTGCCCACCGCCCGACGCTGGGACTGGAGGAATACCTGTATCAGCCGCGTCGCCAGCTCGAGCAGGCCGACTTTATTCCGGATCACCTGAAAGCCGCGTTCTTCAATGATCTGGACTTCCTGATTCGCGAAATCGAACAACACTGGGACAACAGCTGGCAAAGTATCCGCCTGCACGGCGATTGCCATCCCGGCAACATTTTATGGCGGGACGGGCCACTGTTTGTGGATCTCGACGACGCCCGTAACGGCCCGGCCATTCAGGATTTATGGATGCTGCTGAACGGCGAACGCCAGGATAAACTGGTACAGTTAGATACCCTGCTGGAAGCCTATGACGAATTTGCCGATTTTGATGTTAACCAATTGAAACTGATTGAGCCTTTGCGCGGTCTTAGAATGGTGCACTACATGGCTTGGCTGGCAAAACGGTGGGAAGACCCGGCGTTTCCGCAGGCTTTCCCGTGGTTTGCGGATGCAAAATACTGGGAAGGGCAAGTACTGGCGTTCAAGGAGCAACTTGCAGCACTCAATGAACCGCCATTGCAGCTGATGCCGCAATGGTAATCACCATAAATCAACAAACCGGGCAACACCGCCTGTAAGTTCAGTTATTATTTCAGGGAGTTACTAGAAACATGTTAAAGAAAATTCTGGCTTTCGCCAGCATCGCACTGCTATCACTATCCGTTCAGGCGGCAAAATTCACCGAAGGCGACTACTACAAAGTGCTCGACCTGCCAAAATCCAGCACCCCGGTCGTCACCGAGTTTTTCTCGTTCTACTGCCCACACTGCCATAACTTCGAGCCGATGATCCAGCAGCTGAAAAAAGCCCTGCCGGACAATGCCAAGCTGCAGAAAAATCATGTTTCTTTCATGGGCGGCGCGATGGGCACATCTATGAGTAAAGCCTACGCCACGTCAGTGGTTCTGGGTGTGGAAGACAAGATGATTCCGGTGCTGTTTGCCCGCATTCACGACATGAACAAACCGCCACGCAATGACGAGGAACTGCGCCAGATCTTCATCGACGAAGGCGTAAAAGCGGAAGACTTTGACGGTGCATTCAACAGCTTTGCCGTCAACTCCATGGTAAACCGCTTCAATAAAGCGTTTAAGGACAGCGGTCTGACCGGCGTGCCAGCCGTCGTGGTCAATAACAAGTACCTGGTGCAAACCAGCAATATCCGCTCTGCCGATGAGTACTTCGAACTGGTCAACTTCCTGCTGACCAAATAAGTGCTCCGCACACCACGGAAAACAGGGCCTCAGGCCCTGTTTTTGTTTCTGCGGCTGATACCTGTTGCGTTACAGCTCCTTTTAAACCATTTGAGCTGACAACTGTTTCAATAACCGATCCATCGCCCGGTAACCGAGTGCTTCCGCCAGATGAGCCCGGCTGATCCGCTCACACCCGGCTAAATCGGCAATGGTGCGCGCCACCTTGATAATACGGTGATAGGCCCGAATCGATAAACCAAGCTGGTGCAAGGCGGTTTCCAGAAACTCCGCATCCGGCTTATCCAGCGCGCAATACTTGTCCAGCTCCCGAGTCGAAAGCAGGGCATTCACCCGTCCGGCACGCCCTTGCATGATATCCCGCGCCTGCGCCACCCGTTGGCGGATCACCACACTCGGCTCCCCCCGATCGCCCCCATCCGCCAGTGTGCCGCGCGGCAGGGCAGGGATCTCAATCGACATATCGAAACGATCCAGCAACGGGCCAGACAGCCGCCCCAGATAGCGCAAGATCGCCTGCGGGTTGGTGCGTGCCTGACTGCCTTCGTAGTAGCCGGTCGGGCTGGGATTTAATGCCCCAATCAGCTGAAAGCGAGCCGGAAACGTCATTTTGCTGGTGGCTCGGGAGATCACAATCTCGCCGGATTCCAGCGGTTCACGTAAAGAATCCAGCACTTTACGTTCAAATTCCGGCATTTCATCCAAAAACAGGATCCCGTTATGCGCCAGGGAAATCTCCCCCGGCCGGGGCACCGAGCCCCCGCCCACCAGCGCCGCCATCGAGCTGGAATGGTGCGGCGTTCTGAACGGCCGACGCCGCCAGTTGCCTTCGTGAATGCTCTGTTGAGTCAGCGACGCCACGGCCGCGGTTTCCATGGCTTCCGCGACCGTCATGTCGGGCAACAGATCGCACAATCGTGACGCAAGCATGGTTTTTCCGGTTCCGGGCGGCCCCAAAAAGAGCAGGTTGTGCCCGCCGGCCGCGGCAATTTCCAGCGCCCGTTTCCCTTGCTGCTGACCAATGATGTCCTGCATGTCGCGGGACACGCCACTCGGTGGCGGGTCTTCATGCGGGGCCGAACAGCTGAGCGAGAGGCTAGCCTGTCCGCACAAATGGCCACATACCGCCAGCAAGGACGGGGCCGATTTGTGGAGAGCCTTCCCCACCAGCGCCACCTGATTGCCGTTCTGATCCGGGACGACCAGGCACCGTCCGGCCTGCTTGGCCGCGAGCGCCGCAGGCAACGCTCCCTTGACCGGACGCAGCTCCCCCGACAGGGCTAACTCCCCCAAAAACTCGGTATTTTGCAGTGATGTATCAGGGATTTGGCCGGAAGCGGCGAGTATCCCCAACGCAATCGGCAGGTCAAACCGGCCGCCTTCCTTGGGTAAATCCGCCGGAGCCAGATTGACCGTTATCCGCCGGGACGGGAACTCAAACCCGGCGTTGACAATCGCACTGCGGACCCGATCCTTGGCCTCTTTCACACTGGTTTCCGGCAACCCCACCAGTGCCAGTGCCGGCATTCCGTTACTGATATGGACTTCCACCGTCACCGGCGGCGCTTCCACTCCCACACACGCTCGACTATGGACAATAGCAAGGTTCATGAATCACCATTCTGTTGATACTTTAATCAGATAAGTTAATGAAATTCATAGACTATGTGGCTTAAGTAACCTTTTTTTGTCTACTCGCTGTACAAAAAAGCGAAAGTTTTTGCTTGTCATGCGAGCGATGTCTGTGTTACCACTTAGTAAACACAACATAGAAACATAAAAAACCGGACAGACAGTCAATGCAATTTAACGCCAATGTTCTCCTTCTCATTATTAACGTCATCGTGGTGATTATTTCATCGCGAGGGGGACGAGCAGGCGTAAATTAGCAATCACATGCAAACACGCAAACAGCCCCCGCAGCCAACCAGCTCCGGGGGCTTTTTTGTGAACAATAACCAAGAATTCGCTGAATAATTCAGCGCATCGCCAACAGGGACAACAAGGGAGAGCAGCGATGACAGGAGCAGAGTTAGTCGTACAAGCGCTGCAACAGCAGGGGATCACAACAATTTTTGGCTATCCGGGCGGCGCAATCATGCCGATTTACGATGCCCTCTACGGCAGTGAAGTGGAACACATCCTCTGCCGTCATGAACAGGGAGCCGCCATGGCCGCCATCGGGATGGCAAGAGCCACACAAAGCGTCGCGGTCTGCATGGCCACATCCGGCCCGGGGGCGACGAACCTGGTCACTGGTCTGGCTGATGCCTTCCTCGATTCTGTCCCGCTGGTGGCGATCACCGGCCAGGTTGCCAGCTCTCACATCGGTACAGATGCCTTCCAGGAGATGGATGTGATCGGAATGTCGCTAGCCTGTACCAAACACAGCTACCTGGTGACCGATATCCATGAACTGGCCCCGACCCTGGCGGAAGCGTTTGAAGTTGCCCGCACCGGCCGTCCCGGCCCGGTACTGGTAGACATCGCAAAAGACGTGCAGCTGGCCGAGGCACCGGTCACGACCTTGCCGCTGTTCACTCCTCCCGCTCTCCCGGAAGTGACTACCGAGGCACTGGCCGCTGCCCAGCAGCTTTTGGCTGACAGCCAACGCCCGGTGTTGTATGTCGGCGGCGGGGTGCAACTGGCCCACGCCACCCACACGGTACGCGCCTTCCTGGCCATGAACCCAATGCCGGCGGTCAGCACCCTGAAAGGGCTGGGCACCATCGAGCGCCATCACCCGCATTATCTTGGCATGCTGGGGATGCACGGCACCAAAGCAGCCAATCTGGTCGTGCAGGAATGTGATCTGCTCATCGCCGTTGGAGCCCGCTTTGATGACCGGGTGACCGGCAAGCTGGAAACCTTCGCGCCGCATGCCAAAGTGATCCATATAGACATTGATGCCGCCGAAATCAACAAACTGCGCCATGCCCATGCCCCGCTGCGCGGGGACATCAACCAGGTGCTGCCGCAGCTGGAACTGGCGCAAGATATCAGTGAATGGGTCACCCACTGCGATACCCTGCGTACCCGTTTCAAGTGGCGTTACGACCACCCGGGCGAACGTATCTACGCCCCGAAAATGCTGAAACAGCTCTCCGATATGATGCCGGACAGTGCCATGGTGTCGACCGATGTCGGCCAGCACCAGATGTGGGCCGCACAGCATATTCAGCCACGAGAACCTCAGAACTACATCACTTCTGCGGGTCTGGGCACCATGGGCTTCGGCCTGCCGGCAGCAATGGGCGCGAAAGTGGCCCGCCCGGAGGATGAATCAATCCTGATCTCCGGGGATGGCTCTTTCATGATGAATGTGCAGGAGCTGGGCACCCTGAAACGCCGCCAGATCCCGGTCAAAATGGTGCTGATTGATAACCAGCGACTGGGAATGGTACGCCAGTGGCAGTCGCTGTTCTTTGATGGCCGCCACAGTGAAACCCTGCTCGACGACAACCCGGATTTTGTCACGCTGGCCAGTGCCTTCGGGATTCCGGGCAAAACCATCACCCGCAAAGAAGACGTTGAACCGGCCCTGCAAACCATGCTGGCCAGTGACACCGCTTACCTGCTGCATGTGGTGATCGCCGAAGAAGACAACGTCTGGCCACTGGTTCCACCCGGTGCCGCCAACCAGGATATGCTGGAGAATACTTAATGGACCGATATTTACTCGACATCAAAGCGGATGATAAGCCAGTATTACTAGAGCGGATTTTACGCGTTATCCGCCACCGTGGTTTCATTATTAAGCAAGTGAATGCGACGCAAAACCATGAAAGCAAGATCGCCACTATCGCAATTCTTGTGGACAGTGACCGTCCCATTTCAACCCTCATCAATCAAATTGAAAAACTGTGGGACGTCCTGAGCGTTGAAACCACGCTCATTGATAACCGAGATTAGTTTTTAAGGAAGGAACAAACATGGCCAATACAGCGGAATTTATCTGGTTCAACGGTGAAATGATCCCTTGGGGCGACGCCAAAGTACACGTCCTGACCCACGCAATGCATTACGGCACGTCAGTCTTCGAGGGGATCCGCTGCTACAACACCCCGAACGGTCCCGCGGTGTTCCGTCATAAAGAGCACATGGACAGGCTGAAAAACTCGGCCAAGATTTACCGTTTCCCGATTCCGTACAGCACTGACGAACTGATGGAAGTGTGCCGGGAAACATTGCGCGTTAACCGCCTGGATTCTGCCTACATTCGCCCGCTGGCGTATGTCGGTAATGTGGGCCTGGGTGTCTGCCCACCGGTTGGCACAGAGATGGATGTCATGGTCGCGGCTTTCCCGTGGGGGTCTTACCTGGGTGAAGAAGCGCTGGAAAATGGCGTGGATGCAATGATCTCAAGCTGGCACCGCGCCGCACCGAACACCATCCCGACCGCTGCCAAGGCCGGTGGTAACTACCTGTCGTCCCTGCTGGTTGGCGGTGAAGCCCGTCGCCACGGCTATGCCGAAGGGATCGCCCTGAGCGTAGACGGCTACCTGTCGGAAGGTGCCGGTGAGAACCTGTTTGTGGTACGCAACGGCATTCTGTCGACCCCGCCGACCACCAGCGCCATCCTGCCGGGCATTACCCGTGACTCCATCATGGTCCTGGCCAAAGAAATGGGTTACGAAGTGCGTGAAGAGAACATTGCCCGCGAAGCCCTGTACCTGGCAGATGAAATCTTCATGACCGGTACGGCGGCAGAAATCGTACCGGTCCGCAGCGTGGATCAAATTACCGTCGGCGCCGGTAAACGCGGTCCGATCACCAAAGCCGTTCAGGAGGCGTATTTCGGCCTGTTCAACGGCACCACGGAAGACAAATGGGGCTGGCTGGATTACATCTACCCGACTGACAAGTAACTGATAGACCCGGCCAGCAGCCTCGCTCACCGCTGCTGGCCAGACCCAACTGCAAAAGGATTGTTGTTATGCCCAAGTACCGCTCCGCCACCACCACTCACGGCCGTAATATGGCCGGTGCCCGCGCCCTGTGGCGTGCCACCGGTGTCAAAGACGAAGATTTCGGTAAACCGATTATTGCCGTGGTGAACTCATTCACCCAATTTGTTCCCGGCCACGTTCACCTCAAGGACCTCGGCCAACTGGTCGCCCGGGAAATTGAAGCTGCGGGCGGTATCGCCAAAGAATTCAACACCATTGCGATTGATGACGGGATTGCCATGGGCCACGGCGGGATGCTGTATTCGCTGCCGTCCCGTGAGCTAATTGCCGATTCCGTGGAATATATGGTCAATGCCCACTGTGCCGACGCCATGGTGTGTATCTCCAACTGTGACAAAATCACCCCGGGAATGCTGATGGCCTCCATGCGCCTCAATATTCCGGTGATTTTCGTTTCCGGCGGCCCGATGGAAGCCGGTAAAACCAAACTGTCGGATCAGATCCTCAAGCTGGATCTGGTCGATGCGATGATCCAGGGAGCCGATCCAACGGTTTCTGATGAACAAAGCGAGCAGATCGAGCGTTCCGCCTGTCCCACCTGCGGATCCTGCTCTGGCATGTTTACCGCCAACTCCATGAACTGTTTGACCGAAGCGCTGGGCCTGAGCCAGCCGGGGAATGGCTCACTGCTGGCGACCCATGCCGACCGCAAACAACTGTTTCTCAGCGCCGGTCAGCGAATTGTCACTCTGACCAAACGCTACTACGAGCAGGATGATGACAGCGTGCTGCCGCGCAACATCGCCAGCAAACAGGCCTTCGAGAACGCCATGGCCCTTGATATCGCCATGGGCGGCTCAACCAATACCGTGCTCCATCTGCTGGCAGCCGCGCAGGAAGGCGAAGTGGACTTCACCATGACTGACATCGACCGGATGTCCCGCCAGGTCCCACACCTGTGTAAAGTCGCGCCGTCCACTCAGCAGTACCACATGGAAGATGTCCACCGTGCTGGTGGCGTGTACGGCATTCTTGCCGAGCTGGACCGTGCTGGTCTGCTGCACAGCCATTGCTACAACGTACTGGGCGAAACGTTCGCTGAATCCTTCAAGCATTTTGACGTCATACAAACCGAGTCTGAAGACGTCAAAGCCTTCTACCGTGCCGGACCGGCTGGCATCCGTACCACCCAGGCCTTCTCACAAGAATGCCGCTGGGACACCCTGGACGATGACCGCGAAAACGGCTGCATCCGCAACCACGAGCATGCGTTCAGCCAGGATGGCGGACTGGCGGTACTGTCCGGCAACATGGCACAGGACGGCTGTATCGTGAAAACCGCCGGGGTCGATGCCAGCATCCTGACCTTTACCGGGCCAGCTGTTGTGTTCGAGAGCCAGGAAACCGCCGTGGAAGGCATTCTGGGCGGTAAAGTCAAAGCCGGTGATGTGGTAGTGATCCGCTATGAAGGGCCGAAAGGCGGACCGGGCATGCAGGAAATGCTGTACCCAACCACCTACCTGAAGTCGATGGGACTGGGCAAAGCCTGTGCCCTGATCACGGACGGCCGTTTCTCCGGCGGCACCAGCGGCCTGTCAATTGGCCACGTCTCACCGGAAGCAGCCAACGGCGGCACCATCGGCCTGATCGAAGACGGCGATACCATTGCGATTGATATCCCGAACCGTTCGATCGACCTGCTGGTGGACGATGCCACCCTGGCGACACGTCGTGCGGCGGCGGATCAGCGCGGCTGGAAACCACTGGATCGCCAGCGTGAAGTGTCCTTCGCCCTGCGTGCCTACGCTAACCTGGCCACCAGCGCCGACAAAGGCGCAGTCCGCGATAAATCGAAACTGGAAGGATAACGAATGATGAGCGAAGCCACTCAGGCCAGAGAGGTCACTTTACCCAACGGCGCGGATTACCTTCGCGACATCCTTCGGGCTCCGGTGTATGAAGTTGCACAGGTCACACCGCTGCAGGCCATGCCTCGTCTGGCGACCCGACTCGGCAACCAGATTCAGCTCAAACGAGAGGACCGCCAGCCGGTCCACTCTTTCAAGCTGCGCGGTGCCTACAACATGATGGCCCAGCTCACCGAGCCCCAGCGCCGCGCTGGGGTCATTGCGGCCTCAGCCGGCAACCACGCCCAGGGGCTGGCCATGTCGGGCAAACACCTCGGGGTTCAGGCCACGATTGTCATGCCGCGTACCACGCCGGATATCAAGGTCGACGCAGTGCGCAGCTTTGGCGGTCAAGTCGTGCTGCACGGCAGCAACTTTGACGAAGCCAAAGCCCATGCCGAGATGTTGGCGGGCCAGCACGGCTACACCTTTATTCCGCCATTTGACCACCCGGCGGTCATTGCCGGGCAGGGCACCATCGGGGTCGAGCTGGTGCAACAGAACGGCCACCTGGATTACATTTTCGTGCCGGTCGGCGGCGGCGGCCTGGCAGCCGGGGTCGCGGTTCTGATCAAGCAGCTGATGCCGCAAATCAAAGTCATTGGGGTCGAAGCTGAAGATTCGGCCTGTCTGAAAGCAGCGCTCGATGCCGGTGAGCCAGTTACGCTGGATCAGGTCGGCATGTTTGCAGACGGGGTGGCGGTCAAGCGCATTGGCGAGGAAACGTTCCGTCTGTGCCAGCAGTATCTGGATGGCGTGATCACGGTCAGCAGCGATGAAATCTGCTCTGCCGTCAAAGATATTTTCGAGGATACCCGTGCGATTGCCGAGCCTTCCGGCGCGCTCTCGCTGGCCGGACTGAAAAAATATGTCGATAAGCACCAGCTCCGAAACAAGCAGCTGGCAGCTATCCTGTCCGGTGCCAACCTCAATTTCCACGGCCTGCGTTACGTCTCCGAACGCTGCGAGCTGGGCGAAAAACGGGAAGGATTGCTGGCCGTGACCATTCCGGAACGACCAGGGGCTTTTCTCGATTTCTGCCATCTACTGGGCGGCCGTGCGGTGACCGAGTTTAACTACCGTTATAACGATGACAGCCTGGCAAATGTGTTTGTCGGGGTGCGCCTGTTACAGGGGCAGGAAGAACTCGACAACATCATTGCGGACTTGCGCAAAGGCGGTTATCCGGTAGTGGATTTATCCGACGATGAGATGGCGAAAGTCCATGTCCGTTACATGATTGGCGGACGTCCGTCCAAGCCGCTCAAGGAGCGTCTCTACAGCTTCGAGTTCCCGGAATACCCAGGTGCGTTGCTGAAGTTCCTGACGACGCTGGGCACCCGCTGGAATATCAGTCTGTTCAATTACCGTAACCACGGGGCTGACTATGGCAGAGTGCTGTGCGGCTTTGAAATGGATGACGCCGATTTACTTTCGTTCACCAGCCACTTGCGCGAGCTGGGTTACAGCTGGAAGGACGAAACCGGTAACCAGGCGTACCAATTCTTCCTGGCACAGTGAGATCATCAACATAAACCATCGCGGCCCAGATCTGGGCCAGGATGTAACGGGCCGGCGGCGAGGGCAACTCGCTCACGGCCTGCTATTCGCAGGCAGCCTCATCGGGCTGGTGGTGATGCAGGTAATCAAGGCAGGCCTTCAGTTGACCAATATGGCTGGTCAGCAATTGTGAACGCAGGGGTTCCGGCAGTTGGCGATACAGTGACAACAATGGCTGCATATCCGGCTGACACCGCTCGGTAGTATGCGTACTCTCTTCAACCATGAACCAGCTGACCGGCCGCTCCGTCAACGCGGCGATACTGAGCAACACGGTAATGCGGGGCTCCGTTTTGCCGGTTTCCAAATCTAAGTAAGTTTGGCGGGCAATGCCCAGTCGCTTGGCCATCGCTACCTGCGACAAGCCTTTCCACTCTCTTGCTTCCTTAATCCGTTTTGCTATCTGCGGTTTAGCAGTAACCATTCAAACCGTCCCCTCAATTTCCATACGGCATCTCAGCAGTTTACCGTCTGGCCCAGCGCCAAACGGATCTGCCTATTGTCAAAACGGTCAATTATTGTCTGTCGTTCCTCCCTGCACGACGCTGGAAAAGTAAAAGTGTGATATTGGGCAACAGGTGTCACTAAAACGAGACACTCATCCTTTATAGATGCCGTCCAACTCAGACACAACAAATGAGATAAACGCAGTTAACTGCCACTACTTATCTCTTTGCGTCAATGCTTTAGTGTATTCCGCCATAAAACCTGCCAGGTTGATACTCTGTTGCAGAATTACATTCCGGGCAGAGTGGGGTAATCGGCTGAAATACTGAAGCAGGCGATCAATTTCGTCCTTATATTCACTTTCCAGGATTTCGATCCCTTCGTCCCCGTAGACAAACCAGGTTAGCGGTCGCTCAGTAATTTCTGAGATTTCCGATAGCACCCTGACCTTAGGCTCCGTCTTCCCGGTCTCTAAATCAAGATAGGTCTGGCGTGCTACTTTGAGTTGCTGGGCCATATGGACCTGTGTCAGCCCTTTCCATTCCCGGGCCTCTTTAATACGGGCTGCGATTTTGGCTTTGGAATCAGTCATGTCTCACCTCCAATCCGACTTCAATGAACATTGCCTAGCTTTCATTACGGAGTTGCACAACATAAGCCAACTTGCCAACACGGCTAAAAATCAAAGATTAACAACAACATAAAACTCAACTTTATCTTTGAGGTTGTATTTTGATTCGCAATAAGTAACCAACCTGCCTGTATTTTCTATTTCGCAAAAAATCCTGCACTCCAGTCTAGATAGTAGACCTCTGGACACCGGCAAAATAAAAAAGGCATCCTTGTCGGATGCCTTTTCTCAATCTTGAAACACTCTTTTCATCGAGCTTATTCCACAGTCACCGCTTTCGCCAGGTTACGTGGCTGGTCTACGTCCGTCCCTTTAATCAACGCAACGTGGTAAGACAGCAGCTGCATCGGAATGGTGTAGAAAATAGGGGCAATGATCTCGTCAACACGTGGCATCGTGATGATCTTCATGCCGTCGGTTTCTTCAAAACCCGCTTCGCTGTCTGCGAACACATACAGCAGACCGCCACGGGCGCGCACTTCTTCGATGTTGGATTTCAGCTTCTCCAGCAGATCGTTAGTAGGTGCCACCACGATTACCGGCATATCAGCATCAATCAGCGCCAGCGGGCCGTGCTTCAGTTCACCAGCAGCATAGGCTTCAGCATGAATGTACGAAATCTCTTTCAGCTTCAGTGACGCTTCCATCGCGATTGGGTAGTACTCGCCACGGCCCAGGAACAGAGCGTGGTGCTTATCGGCAAAATCTTCGGCCAACTGCTCAATCGGCTTGTCGAAAGCCAGCGCTTTCTCAATTTGCGTCGGCAGGGCATGCAGGGCATCAACAATCTGCTTCTCTTTCGCCGAGTCGATCAGGCCTTTCTCTTTACCCAGTGCGGTCACCAGCATCAGCAGGGCCACCAGCTGCGTGGTGAAGGCTTTGGTAGATGCTACGCCAATCTCAGTACCGGCGCGGGTCATGAAGGCCAAATCCGATTCACGTACCAGCGACGAGCCAGCCACGTTACAGATTGTCATCGCCGACATGTAGCCTTTCTCTTTGGCCAGGCGCAGCGCTGCCAGTGTATCGGCGGTTTCGCCAGACTGCGACAGGGTGATCAGCAGGCTGTTCGGACGCGTGACGAACGGACGGTAGCGGAACTCAGAAGCGATCTCAACGTCACAGCTGACACCGGTCATGGCTTCAAACCAGTAACGGGCGACCATACCTGCATTGTAAGAGGTACCACAGGCCACGATCTGGATATGTTCCACTTTTTCCAGGATTTCTTTCGCGCCGTTACCAATGCTCTCAACGATCACGGCATCACTGCTGATACGGCCTTCCATGGTGTTGATCAGTGCGCTTGGCTGCTCATAGATCTCTTTTTGCATGTAGTGACGGTACTGGCCTTTGTCTGCGGCGTCGTGCTGCAGGTTAGACTCGTGGATTTCACGGGCCACCGGCTGACCGTCAGTGTCAAAGATATTCACTTCACGGCGGGTAATTTCAGCCACATCGCCTTCTTCCAGGAAGATAAAACGACGGGTCACGTTCAGCAGGGCCAGCTGATCCGATGCCAGGAAGTTCTCTCCCACGCCCAGACCAATCACCAGTGGGCTGCCAGAACGCGCAACCACTACGCGCTCAGGGTCACGACGGTCCATCACCACCGTACCGTAGGCACCTTCCAGCTGAGCCACAGTCTTCTGCACCGCTTCAAGCAGTGTTTCCGAAGAACGCAGTTCCCACTCCACCAAGTGAGCAATCACTTCGGTATCGGTCTGTGATAAGAACTCATAACCACGCTCGGTCAGAATCGCACGCAGCTCTTCGTGGTTCTCGATAATGCCGTTGTGAACCAGAGCAATGTGGTCGCCTGACATGTGTGGGTGCGCATTGATTTCAGAAGGTTCACCGTGCGTAGCCCAACGCGTGTGCGCAATACCGGTACCGCCGGTTGGTGCCGCGCTCGCCACCGCATCCGCCAGCTCCTGCACTTTACCCAGGCGACGAATACGCTCCAGGTTACCCTGACCGTCAACAATCGCCACACCAGCAGAGTCATAGCCACGGTATTCCAGGCGACGCAGGCCTTCCACCAGAATTTCTGCTACATCACGTTGTGCTACTGCACCAACAATCCCACACATAGTTAATTTGCTCCTAAATTAATTTGCCGACGCGCAGATCACTTGCACGCCTTGCTGTTCAATCTGTTGTTTGGCGACCATGTCCAGGCCGTCATCGGTGATCAGGGTACTGATATGCTGCCAGGGCAGCTCTAGGTTCGGGATTTTGCGCCCCACCTTGCTCGATTCCACCATGACCACCACCTCGCGGGCGACTTCCGCCATGACGCGGCTCAGGCCAATCAGTTCGTTAAATGTCGTCGTTCCACGCGCCGTATCGATCCCGTCCGCGCCGATAAACAGCTGATCGAAGTCATATGAGCGTAGTACCGATTCTGCCACCTGCCCTTGAAACGCTTCCGAATGCGGATCCCAGGTGCCCCCGGTCATCAGCAGGGTTGGCTCGTTCTCCAGCTCGTTCAGGGCGTTGGCCACATTGAGCGAGTTGGTCATGACCACCAGACCATGTTTTTCCCCCAGCAAACCGATCAGGCATGCCGTGGTACTGCCGCTGTCGATAATGATGCGGTTATGATCCCGGATGCGTTCGGCGGCGGCTCTGGCAATCGCCATCTTTCGAATCGAAACTTCATCTTCTTCCGTTTCGGCCACCATTTCACTTGGCATGGCAATCGCCCCACCATAGCGGCGCAGTAGCTGGCCGTTTTTTTCTAGTGCAGCCAGATCTTTACGCACGGTAACTTCGGAAGTGGCAAACTGTTTTGCCAGGGTATCGACACTGACTTCACCTTGCTCATTGACCATCTGGACAATCGCATGGCGCCGTTGCTGGGTATTTCGTTTGGACATGGAATTACGAACTGATAGCTATAAGTTTCGAACTGAAAGAAATTTTAGCAGAGCAAAACTTTTTTGATCAACACTGTGCAATTAATTTTTTATGAAAAAGAAGGCTGCCGGCGTGATTTCAGAAAAACGAGGGCTGCTCACAGCCATCAAAATAGGCTGGGGAGGTTACGGGAATAGGGCAAAAGTAGGGCAGGGAAGCTGAGATAAAAAGAAGGCAGCCTAAAGCTGCCTTCTGCGGGAATTACTTTTGTTTAACCGGACGTTTCCAACCTTTGATGGTACGGGCCGGAGCACGGGTGATCACTAACTCGCCTTCACCAACATCTCGGTTGATGGTCGCACCGGCACCAATCGTGGCACCTTTGGCAATTTTCACCGGCGCAATCAGCTGCGTGTCGGAGCCAACAAACACGTCATCGCCGATTTCGGTCTTGAACTTGTTCGCACCATCATAGTTACAGGTAATGGTACCGGCACCGATATTCACGCGATCGCCGATATCGGCATCACCCAGATATGTCAGGTGGTTAGCTTTCGAGCCTTTACCCAGGCGGGCTTTCTTCATTTCCACGAAGTTGCCGACGTGAGAATCACCCACCAGCTCTGCACCAGGGCGCAGACGGGTGAACGGGCCGACCGTACAGTCTTCGCCGACCGTCGCGCCTTCAATCACACTGTACGGGCGAATGATACTGTTATCATCAATTTCACAGTCTTTCAGCACCGAACCGGCACCAATAATGACATTGTTGCCCAGTGACACACTGCCTTCAATGATGACATTCACATCAATTTCAACATCCGTACCGCACTGCAGCTCACCGCGCAGATCGAAACGCGCCGGATCACGCAGCATCACACCTTGTTCAAGCAGACGCTCGGCCTGCATCGCCTGATAAGCACGCTCCAGACGGGCCAGTTGGATACGGTTGTTGACGCCTTCCACTTCAATGGCTTTCACCGGGTGAACCGCTTCCACGGCTCGGCCTTCGTCGTGGGCAATCTCAATGATGTCGGTCAGGTAATACTCACCCTGCGCGTTGTCATTTTTCAGCGCCGACAGCCAACGTTTCAGATCGCCGCCATTGGCCACCATCACCCCGGTGTTGATTTCTTTGATCAGCTTCTGCTCTTCGCTGGCATCTTTCTGCTCCACGATAGCAACCACCGGGCCATTGCGGCGAATAATCCGGCCGTAACCCGTCGGATCGTCCAACATGACCGTCAGTAGCGCAATGCCACCATCCGGCTGGGCATCCAGCAGGTTTTCCAGCGTCTCGCTGCTGATCAGCGGCACATCACCATACAGAATCAGGACTTTCTCATTGTCCGCCAGATCCGGGCATGCCTGGTTAACCGCATGACCAGTCCCCAGCTGCTCCGCTTGCAGCACCCAGTTCACTTGCTCTTCCACCAGTGCAGCCTGCATCTGCTCGCCACCATGGCCGTAAACCAAATGAATGTTGTTGGCCCCAATGCCGGTACAGGTATCAATAACATGCTTAACCATTGGCTTACCTGCCAAGGTATGCAGTACTTTCGGCAAATTGGAGTACATGCGGGTTCCTTTGCCCGCCGCCAGGATCACAGCGCTGAAGCTCATGATGCGTTATTCCTCTCGATGCATAATTTTCAATGTGACTTTTTGCATTGTATCGACTCAGTACTGACGGGTTAAGGAAAATAGATAATTTTTTCTGAGTATTAACCCACAGCTGACAGTCCCAAACCGCGGATATAAAAAAAGCGACCCAAAGGTCGCTTTTTTCTTATCTGCCTGGTTAGCGGGCTTTCTTGGTCAGCTCGATAACACGGAGCTGAGCAATCGCCTTCGCCAGATCACTGGCCGCCTGCGCAAAGTCGATGTCGCCATGCTGATTGTGGATACGCTCCTCAGCCTGGCGCTTCGCCTCTTCCGCTTTCGCTCGGTCCAAATCTTCACCACGAATCGCGGTGTCAGCCAGCACAGTTACTGCGCCAGGCTGAACTTCCAACATACCGCCGGACAGGTAAATTACCTCTTCGCCGCCATGCTGCTTAGTGATACGGACCATACCCGGCGTAATAGCGGTCAGCAGCGGGGTGTGACCTGCGTGGATACCCAGTTCACCTTCGCTACCGGTCACCTGAATGTTTTCAGCACGGCCAGAGAACAAACGTTTCTCGGCGCTTACAACGTCCAGATGGAAGGTTATCGCTGCCATATCGCCTCCTACTTAGCTTAAAGCTTCTTAGCGTTTTCCAATACGTCTTCAATCGCGCCGCAGTACATGAATGCCTGCTCTGGGATATCGTCGTATTCACCTGCCAGAAGACCTTTGAAGCTACGCAGTGTATCTTTCAGCGATACGTAGATACCAGGGTCGCCAGTAAAGACTTCCGCTACGTGGTAAGGCTGAGTCAGGAAACGCTCAATCTTACGTGCACGGGATACAGTTTGCTTGTCATCTTCTGACAGCTCATCCATACCCAGGATAGCGATGATGTCTTTTAGTTCTTTATAACGCTGCAGGGTGCTCTGTACACCGCGGGCAATGTCATAGTGCTCTTGGCCAACAACCAGTGGATCCAGCATACGAGATGTCGAATCCAGTGGGTCGATCGCTGGGTACAGACCCAGAGACGCGATTTGACGAGACAGTACAACTGTCGCATCAAGGTGCGCGAACGTTGTGGCTGGAGATGGGTCAGTCAAGTCATCCGCAGGTACGTAAACGGCCTGTACAGATGTGATAGAACCAGTCTTCGTAGAGGTAATACGCTCCTGAAGCACACCCATTTCTTCCGCCAGCGTTGGCTGGTAACCTACCGCAGAAGGCATACGACCCAGCAGAGCCGATACTTCTGTACCTGCAAGGGTGTAACGGTAGATGTTATCGATGAACAGCAGTACGTCACGGCCTTCATCACGGAATTTCTCAGCCATAGTCAGGCCAGTCAGAGCAACACGCAGACGGTTACCTGGTGGCTCGTTCATCTGACCGTAAACCATTGCTACTTTTGATTCAGCTGGGTTCTCAATGTTAACAACGCCAGCTTCCTGCATTTCGAAGTAGAAGTCGTTACCTTCACGAGTACGCTCACCAACACCCGCGAATACTGACAGACCGGAGTGCTGCAGGGCGATGTTGTTGATAAGCTCCATCATGTTAACGGTCTTACCTACACCCGCACCACCGAACAGGCCGATTTTACCACCCTTAGCGAATGGACAAATCAGGTCGATAACCTTAACGCCTGTTTCCAGAAGTTCAGTAGCGTTTGACTGCTCTTCGTAGCTTGGTGCTTCACGGTGAATTGAGTAACGCTCTTCTTCGCCGATCTCACCACATTCGTCAATTGGCTGACCCAGAACGTTCATGATACGTCCTAGCGTTGCATTACCAACTGGAACCTCAATTGGTCGACCTGTATTTTCAACAGACAGACCACGACGCAGGCCGTCAGAACTACCCATTGCGATACCACGCACGATACCACCGCCTAGCTGCTGCTGAACTTCCAGTACTAGCGTACCGTTTTCTTTAGCATCTACGTGCAGGGCATCATATACCTGTGGTACTGAGTCCTGTGGAAACTCTACGTCGACTACCGCACCGATGATCTGTACGATCTTACCTGTAGCCATCGTTAATCCTCTAAACTTGTTTAATCTTTGCCTTAAACAGCAGCCGCACCAGAAACGATTTCTGACAGCTCTTGTGTAATCGCAGCCTGACGGGCCTTGTTGTACACAAGCTGCAGATCATCAATCAAGTTGCCTGCGTTATCGGTTGCTGCTTTCATCGCGACCATTCGAGCAGCCTGTTCACTTGCCAGGTTCTCAACAACCCCTTGGTAAACCTGAGATTCGACATAACGAACCAGCAGGGTATCCAGCAGAGGTTTTGGCTCAGGCTCATAAATGTAGTCCCAAGCATGGTTGCGCTGCATGTCTTCGTCTTTCGACTTAGGCAAAGGCAGCAATTGATCAGTCACTGGTTGCTGAACCATGGTGTTCACAAACTTGTTGTAAACCAGGTACAGACGATCCAACTGGCCTTCATCATATTTCTTCAGCATCACACCAACAGTACCGATCAGTTCATCGACTGATGGCTTGTCACCCAGGCCGGAAACCTGAGCCACAACTTTACCGCCGTAGCTGTTAAAAAATGCTGTTGCCTTAGAGCCAATCAGGCCCAGGTCAATTTCAGCACCTTGATCTGACCACTTCTTCATGTCTGTCATGGCTTGCTTGAACAGGTTAATGTTCAGGCCGCCACACAGGCCACGGTCAGTAGAAACAATGATGTAACCAACGCGCTTGGCTTCACGCTCTTCGAGATAAGGATGCTTATACTCAAGGCTACCAAGTGCGATATGACCGATCACTTTGCGCATAGTTTGTGCGTATGGGCGTGATGATTCCATTGCGTCCTGCGTTTTACGCATTTTGGACGCGGCTACCATTTCCATCGCTTTTGTGATCTTCTGAGTGTTTTTAACACTACCGATCTTGTTACGAATCTCTTTTGCGCCGGCCATCGTTACTCTCCGTTAGTGGGTGATCGCAAGCGATCACCAACCAATTACCAAGTCTGGGTCGCTTTGAAACCTTCAACCAGTTTCACGAACTGGGCTTCGATTTCATCGTTCCAAGCACCCGTCTCATCAATCTGAGCTACCAGCTCAGCAAAGTGACCTTTGGCATAAGAAAGCAACGCGTCTTCGAAGTCAGCAAGCTTGTCCAGCTCAACATCATTCAGATAACCTTTTTCCGCAGCAAAGATTACCAGCGCCTGCTCAAATACAGACATTGGTGCATACTGCTTCTGCTTCATCAGCTCGGTTACTTTCTGACCGTGGTTCAGCTGCTTCTTCGTTGCGTCATCAAGGTCAGACGAGAACTGAGCAAACGCTGCCAGTTCACGGTACTGTGCCAGGGCAGTACGGATACCACCAGACAGTTTCTTGATGATCTTGGTCTGCGCAGAACCACCTACACGAGATACCGAAATACCTGGGTCAACAGCTGGACGGATACCGGCGTTGAACAGTTCGGTTTGCAGGAAGATCTGACCATCGGTGATGGAGATAACGTTGGTCGGTACGAATGCCGATACGTCACCAGCCTGAGTTTCGATGATAGGCAGTGCGGTCAGAGAACCGGTACGGCCAGTCACTTCACCGTTAGTGAATTTTTCTACGTAGTGCTCGTTAACACGTGCTGCACGCTCTAGTAGGCGAGAGTGGAGGTAGAAAACGTCACCTGGGAATGCTTCACGACCTGGTGGACGACGCAGTAGCAGAGAGATCTGACGGTAAGCAACAGCCTGCTTAGACAGGTCATCGTATACGATCAGAGCATCTTCACCGCGGTCACGGAAGTATTCACCCATCGCACAGCCTGAGTAAGGTGCCAGGTACTGCAGGGCAGCTGCTTCAGAAGCAGATGCAACAACAACGATAGTGTTTTCCAGCGCACCGTGCTCTTCCAGTTTACGTACTACGTTAGCGATAGTAGACGCTTTCTGGCCGATTGCGACGTAGATAGAGTAGATACCAGAATCTTTCTGGTTGATGATGGCATCGATCGCCAGGGCTGTTTTACCAGTCTGACGGTCACCGATGATCAGCTCACGCTGGCCACGGCCGATTGGGATCATCGAGTCAACTGCCTTGTAACCAGTCTGAACTGGCTGGTCAACAGATTTACGGTCGATTACGCCCGGTGCAATCACTTCAACAGGAGACGTAGTCTCTGCCTGGATTGGACCTTTGCCATCGATTGGCTCACCCAGTGTGTTCACTACGCGGCCAAGAAGTGCTTTACCTACAGGTACTTCAAGGATACGACCAGTACCCTTAACTTTCATACCTTCCTGCAGGTCAGCGTATGGACCCATTACAACCGCACCAACCGAGTCACGCTCAAGGTTAAGTGCCAGTGCAAAACGGCCACCTGGAAGTTCAATCATTTCACCTTGCATTACATCTGCAAGGCCATGGATACGAATAATACCATCGCTTACTGATACGATAGTACCTTCGTTACGCGCTTCACTAACAACGTTGAAGTTTTCAATACGCTGCTTGATCAGTTCGCTAATTTCCGTGGAATTAAGTTGCATGCTCCAATTCCCCAAATCAAGACTGCAAAGTATCGCTCAGACGGCTTAGTTTGCCGCGTACTGAGTTATCGATGACCAAGTCTCCAGCTCTAATCACAACCCCGGCAATCAGGGTCTCGTCTACACTGCAAGTCAGCTTGACCTTACGATCCAGACGCTTAGCCAGTTTCTCGCTAATTGCTTCAAGTTGACTATCATTCAGCTCAACCGCAGAAATTACGGCGGCTTCGATAGTTTTCTCATGCTCACTCTTGAGCAGCATGAACTCTTCACATACAGCAGGAAGGGCTTTCAGGCGTCCGTTCTCAGCCATCACCTTAATCAGGTTCTGGCCGTTTTCGTTGAGTTGCTCGCCGCACACTGACAGGAATACTTCTGTCAGTTTTTCAGCTGCATAACCACTACTCAGAATTTCCTGAATCGTTTCGTTACGCGCTACTTCGGCAGCAAAGGTGAGCATTTCCGCCCAGGCGGCCAGCTCACCTTTTTCAACTGCAAGATCAAAAGCTGCTTTAGCGTAGGGGCGTGCGATAGTAGTCATATCCGACATGTGCTTGCCCCTTTAATTACAGTTCTGCAGTGACTTTGTTAAGAAGATCAGCGTGAGCGTCTTTATCGATAGAACGCTCAATGATTTTCTCAGCACCAATCACAGCCAGAGTTGCAACTTGTTTTCTTAGTTCATCGCGAGCGCGGCTACGTTCGGCGTCAATTTCTGCACGACCTTGAGCCAGAATTTTATCGCGCTCAGCCAGGGCTTCCGCCTTAGCATCTTCGATGATCTGAGCTTTGCGTTTGTTAGCTTGCTCAACGATCTCAGTCGCAGTGCGCTTTGCTTCTTTCAGTTGGTCGGAAGCATTCGCCTGCGCCAGGTTCAGGTCTTTGGCAGCGCGATCAGCCGCTGCCAAACCGTCAGCAATTTTC
Organism: Photobacterium sp. GSS17; assembly: GCF_028621875.1. Taxonomy (NCBI): domain Bacteria; kingdom Pseudomonadati; phylum Pseudomonadota; class Gammaproteobacteria; order Vibrionales; family Vibrionaceae; genus Photobacterium; species Photobacterium sp. GSS17. The sequence continues at coordinate 3,566,688 of NZ_CP117517.1, forward strand.
TTCTGACGTTCTTCAATCGCTTCCATGATTGGTGGCCATACATATTTCATGCAGAACACCACAAACAGGAAAAACGCGATCGCCTGACCCAGCAAAGTTGCATTCATATTCACAACGGCATCTCCTTAAAAAGGGTTGCTATGGGTCCGTTCGTATTCGGTTATTAGCCTGCCAGCTGGCCAACGAATGGGTTTGCGAATGTGAATAGCAGAGCGATTACGATACCGATCATTGGAACCGCATCAAGCAGACCCGCAATGATGAACATCTTAACTTGTAGCATTGGTGCCATTTCAGGTTGACGCGCAGCACCTTCAAGGAATTTACCACCCAGAAGGGCGAAGCCGATCGCTGTACCCAGTGCAGCAAGACCTACAATGATGCCCACGGCAATTGCAGAAAAGCTTAGTAAAGTTTCCATCACTATCTCCAGTTTATAGTTGTCGGCAAAGTGCCAGTAAAGAATTGAAAATCTTACAAATTATCGATTAATGATTGTCTTCATGTGCCTGAGACAGGTACACAATCGTCAACATCATAAATACGAATGCTTGAATCGTAATGACCAGGATGTGGAAAATTGCCCACGGTAGCGAACCTAGCCATTGTGCCCACCACGGCAGTAGTGCCGCGATAAGGATAAACACCACCTCACCGGCAAACATGTTACCGAACAGACGCATACCTAGTGAAATTGGTTTCGCCAGCAGCGACACCACTTCAAGAAGCAGGTTGAACGGAATCATGACCGGATGATTGAACGGGTGAAGTGCCAGTTCTTTGACAAAGCCACCAACGCCTTTCACTTTGATGCTGTAGTAGATCATCAAAGCGAACACGCCTAATGCCATTGCCATGGTGATGTTGACATCAGCACTCGGTACAACCTTAAGGTAAGGAATACCTAACCAGTGCTCTGCAGGATACGGAAGAAAATCAATTGGCACTAAGTCCATGATGTTCATCAACAAGATCCAGCAGAAAATGGTCAGAGCCAAAGGAGCTATCAGTGGGTTGCGACCATGGAAGGTTTCTTTGACGCTGTTGTCAACGAATTCCACCATGATTTCTACAAAACACTGTAGTTTTCCAGGGACTCCTGATGTCGCCGTTTTCGCTGCCTTGCGGAATACCCAAAGGAAGAATAATCCGGTTAGGGCAGAGAAAAACAGGCTGTCTATATGAACCGTCCAGAAACCTTCACCCACTGACAAATTTGTCAGGTGGTGAGCAATGTAACCTGACGGCGTTAGCGCTTCACCTGGCGCAGCCATAACTCATCCTATTTGTTGTTGTTAATGAATAAAACCGGCCCAAAGATATTAATACCGAGAGCCAGCAAATAGGTCAGTTTGAGGGGAACAAGTTCCACCTCGACATACAGGTAAACAATGGCAAATAGGATGACTGTGATGAGAATTTTAAGCACTTCACCACCGAAGAATGACGCCATGATCAGCCGTGCCTTGCGGGCACCACTAAACAAAAACGCACAGGTCGCAAAGACAGCGTTAGCTATCACGAAGATGCCACCGCCGATTAATGCAGAGATTCCCCAGTCAACATTGACAGCAAACGCTGCCATTATTGCCGTTGTTAAAACGACGCCAGATTGTAGCAAGAGCAACCGCTTCGCCAGCTGGCGTCCCGGTCTAACCAGCGCCGATACCATGTATTCGTTCCTCGAGTCCGTTCCACTGCACATACGTCGTGCTGGGAAAACTGCGAAAATTATACGGTTCGTCAGTTTGAATGCAATCTAATCGCAGCAAAAAAAAGTGTTAGATTTTACAACACAATAACCTGATCACGTCATTGTAATTTTTGCAACATAAGTTCCACGTTTTGTGTCACATTTCCTGACCAAACATTGCAAGGATTTGCTTCAATTTGTCGGTTTGATCAAAACTGATAACGATGCTTCCTTTACCGTTTTTCCGCTGGTTAATCGCCACCTGGGTGCCGAAGTGCTCACTCAGGCGATTTTCTGCCAGTTCAACCTGGGGGTTGACGGGGGAAGTCTGTGCTTCAGGGGCAGGATTTTGCATCTGTTTGACCAAACGTTCCGCTTCACGAACCGTTAACGATTTTGCAACCACCATTTGGGCTGCTTCAAGTTGCTGCGCCGATGACAGAGCCAACAGCGCCCGGGCATGGCCCATTTCCAACTGTTTTTGCTCCACCAATCGCTTCACCGGTGCTTCCAGTTGGTTCAGGCGCAGCAGGTTAGAGACTGCAGCGCGTGACTTACCCACCGCCTCTGCGATTTGCTGGTGAGTAAGTGAAAACTCACTCTGCAGCCTTTCCAGCGCCTGGGCTTCTTCAATGGCATTTAAGTCTTCACGCTGGATATTTTCGATCAAAGCCACCGCAATGGTCGCTTTGTCATCAATAGCCTTAATAATACAAGGGACTTTCTGAAGCCCAGCTTGACGCGACGCTCGCCAGCGACGTTCGCCGGCAATGATTTCATACTGCTGAGGTGCCGTTTCACGCACCACGATAGGCTGAATCACGCCCTGCGCCCGGATAGACTCGGCCAGTTCGGCCAGGGCTTCATCGGACATGTCTTTGCGTGGCTGATAACGGCCGGGAGTCAGCTGGGACAAAGCCAGCTCTTTGAGGGTGCCATCGGCAGAAAGGGTTTGTGCCTGCTCGGCTTGTTGCTGTTTAACGCTCGCTACCGCACTGGTCGCCAGCAACGCATCAAGGCCCTTGCCCAGGCCCCGCTTATTCATATTCATGGTTTACCTTTATCCCTCGACCGTCCCGGCAGAGTGCGCCAGTTCTTCACGGCGAATCATTTCTCCGGCCAGGGCCAGGTAGGCTTTGGCCCCACTCGAATACTTGTCGTAGTACATTGCCGGGCGACCATGGCTGGGTGCCTCGGCAAGGCGGACATTACGCGGGATGACGGTACGATAGACTTTATCGCCAAAGTGCTTTTTAAGCTGCTGCGAGACTTCGCTGGCCAGTCGGTTGCGCGGATCGTACATCGTGCGCAGCAGGCCTTCGATTTTCAGCTCGCTGTTAACGACAGCAGTCAGTTTACTGATGGTATCCATCAATGCCGTCAGTCCTTCCAGAGCGAAGTACTCACACTGCATCGGAACCAGCACCGAATCAGCGGCGGTCATGGCATTGATTGTAAGAAGGTTTAAGGCTGGAGGACAATCAATAAAGATGAAATCATAGTTATCACGAACTACCTCTAAAGCGTTACGCAGCCGCACTTCGCGGGCAAACACTTCCATCAGTTTGATTTCCGCCGCAGTAACATCACCATTGGCGGCAATCAGGTGATAGCCGCCAGTGGTCTCGTGGATGACAACATCCTGGAACGGGGTTTCTTCGACAAGCAGTTCATACGCTGTTGCATCGACCTGGTACTTATCGACGCCGCTGGCCATCGTGGCATTGCCCTGAGGATCCAGGTCAATCACCAGCACCTTGCGCTGAGTTGCTGCCAGCGAGGCAGCCAGGTTGACACATGTTGTGGTTTTACCCACGCCGCCTTTCTGGTTGGCGACTGCTATGACTCTTCCCACAGAAAACCCTCATCCGTTATTCCTTTGCAGCCAAGATTACTAGATGGCGCTCGCCTTCCAACTCAGGAACTTGCAAAGATTTGACTTCAGTCACAGAACACCATGACGGCAGTTCAGTGACTTCCTGCTCATTGTACTGGCCTTTCAGGGCCAGAAAGTGGCCGTCCTGACTTGGCAGGTGACGGCACCATGACACCATATCCGTCAGCGAGGCAAAAGCGCGGCTCAGTACCACATCAAAGCCTTGCTCCGGCTGGAATTCTTCAACCCGGCTCTGCACAGGGGTCACGTTAGTAAGCCTCAGTTCGTGCAGCGCCTGACGGATAAAGCGAATTCGCTTGCCCAGGCTGTCGAGCAGCACAAAGGTCTTGTCCGGGTTCATGATCGCCAGCGGGATCCCCGGCAAGCCAGGGCCGGTACCGACATCAATCAGGTGGTTGCCCTTCAGGTAAGGGCTCACCACAATACTATCCATGATATGTTTCACTAACATCTCATGGGGATCGCGGACAGAGGTCAGGTTGTATGCCTTGTTCCACTTATCCAACATGGCGACAAAACCAACCAGCTGGTTAAGCTGCTGCTCTGTCACCACCAAATCGGTTTGCGCAATCAGTTGCGTCAGACGTTCTTTCATTGCGCGCTCCTTATTCGCCTTTTTTCAGCATGCCCTGTTTTTTCAAGTAGACCAGCAGCAGCGAAATGGCCGCCGGGGTAATACCGGAAATACGAGAAGCCATCCCGACCGTTTCCGGCTTGGCATCGTTCAGCTTGGCAATGACTTCGTTTGACAGGCCTTTCACGACGCTGTAATCCAGATCCAGCGGCAATTTAGTGTTTTCGTGACGCAGGGATTTTTCCACTTCGTCTTTCTGGCGCTCGATGTAACCCTGGTATTTCACCTGGATTTCTACCTGCTCGCTGGCCTGGCTGTCATCATGAGCTGGACCGAACGTCTCGATCTCGGTCAGCTGGTTGTAGCTGACTTCCGGGCGACGCAGCAGATCTTCACCACTGGCTTCGCGCGCAATCGGCGATTTCAGGATCGCGTTCACGGCGTCAACCTGAGCAGAGCTCGGGGTGACCCAAATGCTGCGCAGACGCTGACGTTCCTGTTCGATGTTGTCCAGTTTCTGGTTAAATCGCGCCCAGCGCTCATCATCAACCAGTCCCAGCTCTCGGCCCATTTCCGTCAGGCGCAGATCAGCATTGTCTTCACGCAACAGCAGACGGTATTCGGCACGAGACGTAAACATACGGTACGGCTCTTTGGTGCCCATGGTGGACAGATCGTCAATCAATACGCCGATGTAGGCCTGATCACGACGCGGGCTCCAACCGTCTTTCCCTTGCGCCTGCAGGGCAGCGTTCATACCCGCCAGCAGGCCTTGGGCCGCGGCTTCTTCGTAACCGGTGGTACCGTTAATCTGACCCGCAAAGAACAGGCCGTCGATAAACTTCGTCTCGAAGGTTTGCTTCAGATCGCGAGGGTCAAAGAAATCATACTCAATGGCGTAGCCAGGACGCACGATCACGGCATTTTCAAAGCCTTTCATAGAGCGCACGATTTGCATCTGCACATCAAACGGCAGGCTGGTGGAAATCCCGTTCGGGTACAGCTCGTGGGTTGTCAGGCCTTCCGGCTCAATGAAAATCTGGTGGCTGTCCTTGTCGGCAAAGCGCATAACTTTGTCTTCGATCGACGGACAGTAACGTGGCCCGATCCCTTCGATCACCCCGGAGTACATCGGACTGCGATCCAGGTTATTACGGATCACGTCATGGGTTTTCTCATTGGTGTGGGTGATGAAACACGGAATCTGGCGCGGGTGATCCGAAGCTTTACCCATGAACGAAAACACTGGCGTCGGATTATCACCGTGCTGCGCTAGCAGCTGGCTGAAATCTACGGTACGTGCGTCAATACGCGGCGGAGTACCGGTTTTCAGACGATCAACCCGGAATGGCATTTCACGCAGACGCGAGGCCAGGGTGATCGATGGTGGATCCCCGGCACGGCCGCCGCTGTAGTTTTCCAGGCCAATGTGGATCTTACCGCCCAGGAAAGTCCCGACCGTCAGCACCACGGCTTTGGCACGGAATTTCAGACCCATCTGGGTGACCGCACCGACGACACGGTCGTTTTCAATGATCAAATCATCGACCGGTTGCTGGAACAGGGTCAGGTTTGGCTGGTTCTCCAGCGCTTCGCGGACTGCCGCTTTGTACAGCGCACGGTCTGCCTGTGCCCGGGTAGCACGAACCGCAGGGCCTTTCGATGAGTTCAGGGTCCGGAACTGGATCCCACCTTTGTCGATAGCCCGGGCCATGATACCGCCAAGGGCATCAACTTCTTTAACCAGGTGTCCTTTCCCGATCCCGCCGATCGCCGGGTTACAAGACATCTGTCCCAGCGTATCGATGTTATGTGTCAGCAGTAGGGTTTTCTGACCCATCCGGGCTGCAGCCAGAGCGGCTTCGGTACCGGCATGGCCACCACCTACCACGATGACGTCAAAATTGTCCTGGTAAAACATGGAACTACCTCGGGTATTAAAAAATCGCCAGTGAGTTACGTTGAGCAAAGGGGGAACATTCTATCCTGTTTCACGAAAAGAGAGAATCTTTCCAGATGATCATTTGATCCATGAAATGGGTAACGCTTAGATATATATAAGATCTTTTTAAAGAGATCTTCTGTTGGATCTATTATATAGATCACCCGATCGTGTGGATAACCGATAAATGATCCTAATGATCATGATGTTAGGGAGGATCATTAGTTGTGGAGTGGCATGGATCTCTACAAGGATTAGCTGGGATCAAAATGGGCAGTTATTAACAGGGGCTGGGAGCCTCAGAAGTTATTAAATGGATAACTATCGTTTGATCACCGTTTAGATCTATAGTTATCCACAGAAAAAAGTTTCAAGATCCGATAAATCGTGGGTAAATGTTGAGTGTTTTTTAAGCGTTAAGGTGGGTTTTCCACGTTGTCAGCCATTCCTCAGCCGGATCTTCCGGTACCGGATCCTGAGAAACATCGATTTCCAGACGCTCACCAAGGCGACTGGCACCTAATGTGGCCAGCTGTTGATCAATGTTTTTGGCGGCGGCACAGAAAGTGTCGTAGCTGCTGTCGCCTAAACCGATAATGCCATAGCGAAGTGCACTTAAATCTGGCTGGTCGCTGGCCAGTTGTTCGGCAAAATGGACAAAGTTGTCTGGATAGTCACCGGCACCGTGGGTCGAGCAGATCACCAGCCAAATTTGGTCGGTACTCAGTGTGGCCAGATCGGCTTGATTGACGATCTCGGTCTGGTGGCCGTCCTGTTCCAGCAAATCGGCCAGGTGGTCGGCAACGTATTCGGCCCCGCCGAGGGTACTGCCGGTAATAAGGGTTATGTGGCTCATGGGCTCTCTCTGTGAACTGACAATAGAAGTATGCACAGGCATTGTACTGAGTTTATCCAAAGAGAAAAGCGCCAATCTGTAGGGCTTTGTCAGGATCTATCCCGGATTATACACAGGCTGTGCCATGGATCATTCAGGCAGATCGTACTGGACTGGGGGTAGGGATCGAGAGGTTGGGATCTGCTGTTTGTCAACGATAGCCGCGGCTTGAGGGTGAGACCTGGGGCAAGCTGGTTGTCGACATGACAGGGGATAGGGGAAACGAAGCCGAGTCGGGTACTGAGACGGCAAGGGCGGCGACAGGAGAGGTTAATAACCGTGGAAGGATGGTCTGCTGGGACGGGCAGGTGACCCGGGAGTGGGCGTCCGGTAGCACGGAGCGGTAATACTGAGCACGGTGCGAAAAAAGCCCCCGGTGCAGACCGGAGGCTGAATCGTTTATGGTACAGAGCGAGAGGGCGGTCAGACTCCCTCACTCTCACTTGTACAGCTTATTTACCGATACAGAAAGAAGTGAAGATCCGGCCCAGCAGATCGTCCGAGGTGAACTCTCCGGTGATCTCGCTCAGGTGTTGCTGGGCCAGGCGCAGCTCTTCTGCCAGGATCTCTCCGGCCATAAAGCCTTCCAGCTGGGTCTGACCGATGTCTAAGTGCTCGGCAGCGCGCTCGAGGGCATCCAGGTGGCGACGGCGGGCCATAAAGCCACCTTCGGTCGTGCCACTGAAACCCATGCACTCTTTGAGGTGCTCACGCAGGCTCTCGACCCCTTCGCCGGTACGGGCTGACAGGCGGATTAGGGTAGGGTTGTTCACATGGCAAATCCCGGCAGTTTCTCCGGTCAGCTCGACCTTGTTGCGGATCACTGTCATGCCGAGGCCTTCCGGCAGACGCTCAACAAAGTCCGGCCAGATATCAACCGGATCGGTGGCATCGGTGGTGGTGCTGTCGACCATGAACAGGACGCGGTCGGCCTGGCGGATTTCTTCCCAGGCCCGTTCAATACCGATGCGCTCGACTTCGTCGGACGCTTCACGCAGGCCGGCGGTATCGATAATGTGCAGCGGCATGCCATCAATATGGATGTGCTCGCGCAGGACGTCCCGGGTGGTGCCAGCAATGTCGGTCACAATGGCGGAGTCTTTGCCGGACAGGGCGTTCATCAGGCTTGATTTACCGGCATTCGGGCGACCGGCGATTACCACCTTCATCCCTTCACGCATGATGGCACCCTGGTTGGCCTCGCGGCGTACTGCATTGAGGCGGTCAATGATGCCCTGCAGATCGCCGGCGACTTTGCCGTCCGACAGAAAGTCGATTTCTTCTTCCGGGAAATCAATCGCGGCTTCCACGTACATCCGCAGGTAAATCAGCGCTTCCACCAGCTCGTTAACGCGGGTTGAGAAGGCGCCCTGCAGGGACTGGAACGCGCTTTTAGCTGCTTCTTCTGAGCTGGCATCAATCAGGTCGGCAATCGCCTCGGCCTGAGCCAAATCGAGCTTGTCGTTCATGAAGGCACGTTCGGAGAATTCCCCCGGGCGGGCCGGGCGGATGCCGTCAATCTGCAGAATACGGCGGATTAGCATGTCCATCAGCACCGGGCCACCGTGGCCCTGCAGTTCCAGCACGTCTTCGCCGGTGAAAGAGTTCGGGCCTTTGAAGAACAAGGCGATACCCTGGTCCAGCGCATTGCCTTCCGGATCTTTAAACGGCAGGTACTCGGCATAACGTGGCGTAAGCTCACGGCCGGCGACAGCCAGGGCGACTTCTCTGGCTTTCGGGCCTGAGACGCGGATGATGCCCACCCCGCCGCGTCCCGGCGGGGTCGCTTGGGCAACAATGGTATCTGTGTGTTCAATCATAATGTTGGCTTAGCTTGTAAAAGTCGCTGCAATTGTAAACAGACTAGCCGCGATTGCCCAGCGCTGGCAACTGAGCGGCTCGGAAGCAAATAAAAAAGGCGGCCCGGAGGCCGCCTTCAGAGTTCAGGGCTGCATCACTTACTGTGCAGGCCTTTCTTCTCCAGCGAGCGGTAAATCAGCGTCTGCTGGATCAGTGTAACGACGTTCGATACCAGCCAGTACAGAACCAGACCGGATGGGAACCACAGGAAGAAGAAGGTGAACATCACCGGCATGAAGGTCATGATCTTCTGCTGCATCGGATCAGTCACTGTGGTTGGGCTCATCTTCTGGATCATGAACATAGTCACACCCATCAGCACTGGCAGGACGTAGTAAGGGTCCTGTGCTGACAAGTCGTGGATCCAGCCAAAGAACGGCGCGTGGCGCAGCTCAACCGACTCCATCAGGGCCCAGTACAGGGCGATGAAGATTGGCATCTGCAGAAGGATAGGTAAACAGCCGCCCAGCGGGTTTACTTTCTCTTTCTTGTACAGTTCCATCATTTCCTGGCTCATGCGCTGACGGTCGTCGCCGAAACGCTCACGCATCGCTTGCAGTTTTGGTTGCAGCATGCGCATTTTAGCCATGGAGGTGTACTGTGCCTTCGTCAGCGGGTACATCGCACCACGTACGATGAAGGTCAGCAGCATGATCGCCACACCCCAGTTAGACACTAGGCTCTGGATGAATGACAGCAGGCTGTGTAGTGGACTGGCGATGAACCACAGCCAGCCGTAGTCGACGGTCAGGTTCAGGTTGGCCGCGGTGGCTTCCATCTGGTCTTGCAGTTTTGGACCGACCCACAGGGTCGTGGTCATGGTCTGCTCACTACCCGGTGCAACCGTTGTCTGTGGCAGACGCACACCGATGTAGCCCATGCCGTTGCTGGTACGGGTGTACAGGTTGGTGGCTTCGCCGCTGCGTGGGATCCAGGCAGACACGAAGTAGTGCTGCATCATCGCCACCCAGCCTTGTTCGGCGATAGTCAGGTTCAGGTTCTTGTCCTGCATATCGTCGAAGCTGTATTTTTTGTATTTTTCGTTATCTGCCGAGAACGCGCCGCCACGGTAAGTCGGCATGGTCAGGCTGCCGCCATCATCCATCAGGTTCTGCTTCAGCTGAGCATACATCTGAACGCTTGCCGCAGTGTCTGATTGGTTGTTGATGGTGTAAGCCACATCGACCGCATAGCTGCCACGCTTCAGAACGAAGACTTTCGCGTACTGGATGCCGTCTTTTTCAAACGTCAGCGGTACACGCAGTTCGTCCTGGCCGTCAGCCAGAGTGAAGCTGTCAGCGCTCGCTTGCAGCTGAGCACGGCCAGCGGCTGTATCGATGCCGTTAGCACCAATCAGGCCTGATTGAGCAGTGTAGGTATGGCCTTGTTCGGACTTCAGCAGAACAAACGGGTCTTCAGAACCCAGTTCATTGTCGTAAGCCAGCAGTTTGGCATCAATAATATCGCCACCAAGCGTATCGACAGTCAGCGCCAGTACATCTGTGTTGATAGTAATAAGGTTATTTGACGTGCTGTCGTCAGTCAGTGGTTGACCATCACCGGAGTGTGACGGAACATCACCGTTTTGAGTCACGTTTTGCACTACACCCTGGCTTTCCGGCTGTGGGTTGTTGTCCATGTTCCACTGCTGATACAGCAGGAACGAGACGAACAGTAGGGCAATTAACAGAATATTGCGTTGGGAATCCATCGTTAATTATCTCTGTCGTTATGCTTGGTTGGCGGAACGGGGTCATAACCCCCGTGAGTTAAAGGATGACATCTTAATAGACGTTTCGCCGCGAACCAACAACCTTTTATCGCTCCATGCGCTTTTAGAGATTCAATGGCATATTGGGAACAAGTAGGGGTAAAGCGGCAACGAGGCCCGATCAGAGGACTGATTGCCAGTTGGTAAAAGCGGACTAGTCGAATGACTAGCCACGCGAAGGGCGAGACAGGCGATGCCATAATTTATCTAGCAACTTAAAAAGTTCTTCGTTGCTCAGCTCACTGGCACTTTTCTTGGCAATGACCACAAAATCTTTAGCCGGCAGATCGGCTTGCTTGAGGCGGAAGCTTTCACGCACGGCGCGTTTAAACTTGTTTCTGCCAACAGCAGTTTTGATCTGTTTCTTTGGAACGGCCAGGCCTAGACGCGGATGGTCAAGGTTATTGGGACGGGCAAGAATAGTTAAGTGAGGAGAGCCAGCTCGATGGGCTTGCTGGAAGACTTTTTTATATTGTTCGGGAGTTAACAGACGTAACTCCCGAGAGAAAGCGTACTTACTCAAAATAATCAGAGCGATTACTTAGACAGACGCTTACGGCCTTTAGCGCGACGCGCGTTGATTACAGCGCGACCGTTCTTAGTAGCCATGCGAGCACGGAAACCGTGAGTACGCTTGCGCTTTAGAACTGTAGGTTGAAAAGTGCGTTTCATGGGTTATTACCTTAAATTAACTGATCAGTTTTTAAGTTTATTGTGGTTGTCGACTGTGGACAGCCGGACCTCCAAACAAAGAGGCGGAATTGTAATCACTGAACGTTCAATAGTCAATGATTACTCCCGCAGAGAACTGCGGGCGCTGAATTATACTTCTTGTGGCGATGAGTGCAAGGATCCTTCGCGGATCCCAACCTGACTCAGGAACTTTTTCAGGCGTGGATCTTGCGGATTAGTGAAGATCTGCGTTGGCGTGCCCTGTTCGACAAACTCGCCGTCCGCCATAAAGATCACCCGATCAGCCACTTCCCGGGCAAACTGCATCTCATGGGTGACCACCAGCATGGTCTGGTGCCGGGTCGCCAGTTTTTGCATCAGGTTCAGGACTTCCCCGACCCATTCCGGATCCAGAGCGGACGTCGGCTCATCAAACAGCAGCAACTCGGCTTCCAGCGCCATCGCGCGGCCAATCCCGACCCGCTGTTGCTGGCCGCCGGACAAGGCTGCCGGGTAATGGTCGCCTTTGTCACCCAGACCGATGTCATCCAGAATCTGCTGGGCGCGCTGGTGAGCCTCGGCCTTGTGCCAGCCTTTGACCGTGATCAGCCCTTCGGCAATGTTCTGGCGTGCTGTCAGGTGGGCGAACAGGGCATAGTTCTGGAACACGAAGCCGGTTTTGCGGCGCAGGGCCAGCACATCGGCCTTGTTGGCCTGCTGCGCGGCGACGGAGAGACCGTCAATGGTCACTCGGCCCTCGTCGGCGGTTTCCAGAAAGTTGATGCAGCGCAGCAGGGTCGATTTACCGGTACCGGACGGACCGATCACCACCACAATTTCCCCTTTCTCTATGGTCAGGTTTAGCCCGGAGAAAATCGTGCTGTCGCCGAAGCGTTTGGCAAGGTTCTGAATGCTAATCATCGTGTGTACGCTCGGTTAAGTTTCACTTCTGCCCAGTCCTGGATGCGGGTCAGGATCAGGACGACCCCCCAGTAAATCAGGGCAACGGCCAGGAAGGCTTCAAAGAACTTGAAGCTGGAGGAGGCTTCCATCTGAGCCTTGGCCATGATTTCGGCAACCCCAAGCGTGAACGCCAGAGAAGTCGACTTAATCATATCGATGAAATAGTTCATCAGCGATGGCAGCGCGACACGGGTCGCCTGCGGCAGAATAATCCGGCGCATGGCCTGTAGCTCGGTCATGCCGATCGCCAGGCTGGCTTCCCGCTGGCTGCGGTCGATACCGATAATGGCGGCGCGGATACTTTCGGCCATGTAAGCGGCAAAGTGCAGGCTCAGGCCAATCACCGCGGCGGTAAAGGCATCAATCCCAACGAATACCGGGAAGACCTGAGGCAGGCCGTAATAAAGCAGGAACAGTTGCACCAGCAGGGGGGTGCCACGGAAAAAACTGATGTACAGCTGACTGAGCTGATTCAGCAGCGGCACCCGATAAATGCGCAGCAACGCCAGCGTCAGGGCGAGGATCAGGGCAAACAGCAGGCCCCAGAGTGCCATTCCCATCGTGGTGCCGAGATACTTAAACAGGATCGGCATCAGCGACAGCATGTAGTTAAAATCGAAACCCATGGGTGGTCTATCTTCTTGTGGTTAGAGTTGAAGCGACAAAGGCCCACCGAGGTGAGCCTTTAAGTATATGAAGAAATGCCGTGTAGAGGTGGAATGTTATTCCGTGATGTCCGCATCAAACCATTTAATGGAGATGTTTTTCAGGGTGCCGTCTTCACGCATGGCGGCCAGTGCCTGGTTAACTTCATCACGCAGCTTCTCACCTTTTTCGCCTTTCAGGAACGGCCACGCGTTCTCAATCTTCTCGAATGGCTGACCGGCCAGTTGCAGCGGCAGGTTGGCTTTTTTGATCAGCTCAACGGAAGACAGACGATCCATGACAAATGCATCAGTACGACCCAGGGCGACATCGTGCTCAATGCCGGTGTCGTAGGTCTTGATGTTGATCTTACCGTCTTTATCCAGTTTGCGCAGCAACTGCTCGTAGTTTGAGCCCAGGTTAACGCCAACGGTCTTACCGGCCAGGTCGTTAGTGCTCTTGATGCTGTCGTTGCCCTTGCGTACCACCAGCTGGGCACCATCAATCACATAAGGGTCGGCAAACAGGTACTTGGCTTTACGCTCATCGGTAATGGTGATCTGGTTGGAAATGGTGTCGATACGACCGGTTTCCAGCAGACCGAACAAACCGGAGAAGTTAGCGGTGACAAACTCAACCTTGTAATCGTTACGCTTGCCGATTTCGTTCCAGACATCCACCTCAAATCCCTGCAGCTGATCCTGCTTTACAAAGGTGAACGGAAAGTAACGGCCTGACATGCCTACTTTAACGTCAGTGGCAGCCATGGCAGTCTGGCTGGCCGCAAGTGTCAGTGCAACCGCCGTAAACGTTGTTTTAACCCAGCTTTTCATCCTGTTTACTCCTCAGGGATAGTGGTAGAGGGCAGATTATTGATAATCCTATCTGCTTATATCCGGCTTTTTTAAATAACTAAGAGTTATTTCAAATAACCTAAGGTTAGGACATGGATCCAGATCGTGTTCATGAAATTGTGGGTAAGGAGGGGTAAAATTGTGGTGATCTTGCCATTTGCTGTGCGATCTATGTGAATAACTCCGATCTTATTCACTGGATCTGCGATCTCTTTGCTGGAGATCCTGCGCCAGCAGGTATAAAATTGCATCCCTTTCGTGTTTTCAGTTATTCAGTGTGGAGTCGAGCTTGTCATCTTCGCTATGGTTGCAGTGCCTTCAACGCCTTCAGGAAGAACTCCCTGCAACAGAATTCAGTATGTGGGTTCGACCGCTTCAAGCCGAGTTGAACGACAACACGTTGACCTTGTTCGCACCGAATCGATTTGTCCTGGATTGGGTGCGGGACAAGTACCTCAACAATATTAACCGCTTGCTTAACGAGTTTTGCGGTAATGATGTGCCGATCCTGCGATTTGAGGTTGGCAGCCGACCTGTCACGGTACCGCCGCCGCAACCGGCGGTGATACCCGCCAGCCTGCAGCCCGCTCCGGGCATTATTGATGAACCGCCTTCCCGTCGCTGGGAGCCTGCGCCGTCACCGGTGCAGCCGGAATCGCAGGCCGGGTACCGCTCGAACGTCAACCCGAAGCACAACTTCAACAATTTCGTGGAAGGTAAGTCGAACCAGCTGGGTCTGGCTGCCTGCCGCCAA